>CAWJJD010000001.1:0-2225000 GCA_963843075.1 uncultured Actinomycetota bacterium
GGCAGTCAGGTGAGAACACGTGCAGGTTGCACCGGGGATCGTCCATCGTGAGGCAGCGGTGCTGGTGCCACCAGGGTTCGCGGATCACCAGGTCGAACCCGAGCGCCTCCAGCGGGGGCAGCCAGGCCCGCTCGTCGGCGGAGTCGGCGACGACCAGATCGATGTCGATGACGGGCTTGGCCGGGAGGCCGCGGACGGCGGTGGACCCGATGTGGTCCACGCGCAGCGCCCGGTCGCCGAGGGCCGACCGGATCCGGCTCGCGAGCTCCTCGAACGCTTGCGGCCACCGTGGGTCGGGATCGACGACCTCGACCTCTGGGCGCGGCTCCTTGCCGGGCAGCCAGGCCGACTCGCCGGGCGGTGGCGCGACGCTCGTGGTGGCGGGTGATCTCCTCGGCAGTCGGCACCACGCGATGCTAGGCCGATCGGGGTTCGGGCATCCAGGAAGGATGCTGACGACGTACGACGAGGGCTGGCCGGCCGCCGCGGCTCAGGGGGCCGGGCACGACGTCATCCGAGGTGGTCGCCCGGGCCGCCAGTTCGGATGACGTCTCGCGCGACGTCATCCGAGCAGGTCGCCCAGGCAGCCACTTCGTATGACGCAAGCCCCCCCCCGGAACGCAGAACGACCCCCGGCGCAGTGCCGGGGGTCGTTCAGCTGTGGTGCGAGAGATCGATCAGCGCTGCTGGTAGGACCCGAAGTCGAAGTCGTCCAGCGCCACCGTCTGACCGGTGCCGGAGCCGAAGTAGTCGTCTCCGTAGCTGTCGTAGCCGGTGACGGCGTACGCCGCAGCGCGGGCCTCCTCGGTCGGCTCCACCCGGATGTTGCGGTACCGCTCGAGGCCGGTACCAGCCGGGATCAGCTTGCCGATGATCACGTTCTCCTTCAGACCCAGCAGCGAGTCCGACTTGCCGTTGATGGCAGCGTCGGTCAGCACCCGGGTGGTCTCCTGGAAGGAGGCCGCCGAGAGCCACGACTCGGTCGCGAGCGAGGCCTTGGTGATGCCCATCAGCACCGGACGACCCGAGGCGGGCTTGGAGCCCTCGGAGACCGCACGGCGGTTCTCCTCCTCGTAGCGCACCCGGTCGACGAGGTCGGACGGGAGCAGCTTGGTGTCACCGGACTCGATCACCGTGACGCGGCGCAGCATCTGCCGCACGATGATCTCGATGTGCTTGTCGTGGATCGACACGCCCTGGCTGCGGTAGACCTGCTGGACCTCGGCGACCAGGTGCTCCTGGGCCTTGCGGACACCGAGGATGCGCAGCACCTCCTGCGGGTCAGGGGTTCCCTGGGTGAGCTGCTGGCCGACCTCGATGTGGTCGCCGTCAGCCACCAGCAGGCGCGAGCGCTTGCTGACGGGGTACTCCTGGACCTCGGAACCGTCGTCGGGGGTGACCAGGACCTTGCGGGCCTTGTCGGTGTCCTCGATCTCGATCCGACCGGCCGACTCCGAGATCGGAGCACGACCCTTGGGCTGGCGCGCCTCGAAGAGCTCGACCACGCGGGGCAGACCCTGCGTGATGTCGTCCGCCGAAGCCACACCACCGGTGTGGAAGGTACGCATCGTCAGCTGCGTGCCGGGCTCACCGATGGACTGCGCGGCGATGATGCCGACCGCCTCACCGATGTCGACCAGCTTGCCGGTGGCCAGCGAGCGGCCGTAGCACTTGGCGCAGGTGCCGGTCTTGGCGTCACAGGTCAGCACGGAGCGGACCTTGACCTCCTCGATGCCGGCAGCGACGAGCTCCTCGATCTTGATGTCACCGAGGTCCTCACCGGCACCGGCGAGCACCTCCCCGGTCTCCGGGTGGGTGATGTCGATCGCCGCGGCACGGGCGTACGCCGAGGTCTCGGCGTTCTCGTCCTTGCGGACCACGCCGTCCTCGCCACGCACACCGATGACCTTGGGCATGCCGCGCTCGGTGCCGCAGTCGTCCTCGCGGATGATCACGTCCTGCGACACGTCCACCAGACGACGGGTCAGGTAACCCGAGTCAGCGGTGCGCAGCGCGGTGTCGGCGAGACCCTTGCGGGCACCGTGGGTGGAGATGAAGTACTCCAGGACCGAGAGGCCCTCACGGAAGTTCGCCTTGATCGGACGCGGGATGATGTCGCCCTTCGGGTTGGCCACCAGACCGCGCATGGCCGCCACCTGACGCATCTGCATCATGTTTCCGGAGGCACCCGAGTCCACCATCATGTAGATCGGGTTCTTCTTGTCGAAGTTGGCCTCCATGGCCTTCGCGACCTCGTTGGAGGCCTGCGTCCAGATCTCGATGAGCTCCTGACGGCGCTCGTCGTCGGTGATCAGACCCAGCTCTGCCTGCTGCTGGACCTTGGCCGCCTTGGCGTCGTACTTCGCGAGGATCTCCGGCTTGTTGGCCGGGGTCACGACGTCCTCGATCGAGACCGTCACGCCCGAGTAGGTCGCCCACACGAAGCCGGCGTCCTTGAGGGCGTCCAGGCTGTGCGCCACCTCGACCTTGGTGTAGCGCTCGGCGAGGTTGTTCACGATCCGGCCCAGCTCACGCTTGCCGACGCCGAACTCGACGTACTCGTAGTTCCACGGGAGCGTCTCGTTGAAGAGCGCGCGGCCCAGGGTGGTCTCGAGCGTGATCGGGTCACCGGCCTCCCAACCCTCGGGAAGCTCCGTGCCGGCAGGCGGCACGACGCCCACGAGGCGGATCCGGACCTTCGACTGGAGAGTGATCTCCTTCTTGTCGAGGGCCATGATCGCCTCACCGATGGAGGAGAACGCCCGGCCTTCGCCGACCGCACCCTCGTCGGCGCGGGTCAGGAAGAAGATGCCGATGATCATGTCCTGGGTCGGCATGGTCACGGGGCGACCGTCCGACGGCTTGAGGATGTTGTTCGTCGACAGCATCAGGATGCGGGCCTCGGCCTGCGCCTCCGCGGAGAGCGGCAGGTGCACGGCCATCTGGTCACCGTCGAAGTCGGCGTTGAACGCCGAGCAGACGAGCGGGTGGATCTGGATGGCCTTGCCCTCGATCAGCTGCGGCTCGAAGGCCTGGATGCCGAGGCGGTGCAGCGTCGGTGCGCGGTTGAGCAGCACCGGGTGCTCGGCGATGACCTCTTCCAGCACGTCCCAGACCTCGGGGCGTACGGCGCGCTCCACCATCCGCTTGGCGGACTTGATGTTCTGCGCGTGCGAGAGGTCGACCAGACGCTTCATCACGAACGGCTTGAACAGCTCGATCGCCATGTACTTGGGCAGACCGCACTGGTGCAGCTTGAGCTGCGGGCCGGACACGATGACCGAACGGCCCGAGTAGTCCACGCGCTTGCCGAGCAGGTTCTGACGGAAGCGACCCTGCTTGCCCTTGAGCATGTCGGAGAGCGACTTCAGCGGCCGGTTGCCCGGGCCGGTGACCGGACGGCCACGACGACCGTTGTCGAACAGCGAGTCGACGGCCTCCTGGAGCATCCGCTTCTCGTTGTTGACGATGATCTCGGGGGCACCGAGGTCGAGCAGGCGCTTGAGCCGGTTGTTCCGGTTGATCACGCGACGGTAGAGATCGTTGAGGTCGGAGGTCGCGAAGCGGCCACCGTCGAGCTGCACCATCGGACGCAGGTCCGGCGGGATCACCGGAACGGCGTCGAGCACCATGCCCATCGGGCTGTTGCCGGTCTTGCGGAACGCGTCGACGACCTTGAGCCGCTTGAGCGCCCGGACCTTCTTCTGGCCCTTGCCGTTGGCGATGGTGTCGCGCAGGGACTCGACCTCGAGCGGGATGTCGAAGCTCTCGAGGCGCTTCTGGATCGCCGTGGCGCCCATGTGGCCCTCGAAGTACTTGCCGAACCAGTTCTTCATCTCGCGGTAGAGCAGCTCGTCGCCCATCAGGTCCTGGACCTTGAGGGTCTTGAAGGTGTTCCAGACCTCCTCGAGGCGGGCGAGCTCGGCGTCGGAGCGCTTGCGGATGGCAGCCATCTCGCGCTCGGCGCCGTCCTTGACCTTGCGCTTGGCGTCGGCCTTCGCGCCCTCCTCCTCCAGCGCCGCCAGGTCGGTCTCGAGCTTGTGGGCCCGCTCCTCGATCTGGACGTCGCGACGGTTCTCGAGGCTCTTGCGCTGCAGGCCGATCTTGCCCTCGAGGTCCGAGAGGTCCTTGTGGCGCGCGTCCTCGTCGACGCTGGTGATCATGTAGGCAGCGAAGTAGATGACCTTCTCGAGGTCCTTCGGAGCCAGGTCGAGCAGGTAGCCGAGCCGGCTGGGCACACCCTTGAAGTACCAGATGTGCGTCACGGGCGCGGCGAGCTCGATGTGGCCCATCCGCTCGCGGCGAACCTTGGAGCGGGTGACCTCGACGCCACACCGCTCGCAGATGATGCCCTTGAAGCGCACGCGCTTGTACTTGCCGCAGTAGCACTCCCAGTCCCGGGTGGGACCGAAGATCTTCTCGCAGAAGAGTCCGTCACGCTCGGGCTTGAGCGTGCGGTAGTTGATGGTTTCGGGCTTCTTGACCTCGCCATGGCTCCAGGCGCGGATCTCGTCCGCTGTCGCCAGGCCGATCTTCAGCTGGTCGAAGAAATTCACATCGAGCACGGTGGCTGCTTTCCCTCGTTAGAAATTGTGTGGCTTGGGGCTGGGGCTGAGGTGGGGCGGTACGCCGGTTGCGGCGTACCGCCTCCCACCTCAGACCTCTTCAACCGAGCTGGGCTCGCGGCGGGACAGGTCGATGCCGAGCTCCTCGGCGGCACGGAAGACGTCTTCCTCCGCGTCGCGCATCTCGATCGCGCTGCCGTCTTGCGACAGCACCTCGACGTTGAGGCAGAGCGACTGCATCTCCTTGACGAGAACCTTGAACGACTCGGGGATGCCGGAGTCGGGGATGTTCTCGCCCTTCACGATGGCCTCGTAGACCTTGACGCGACCAGGCACGTCGTCGGACTTGATGGTGAGCAGCTCCTGGAGGGCGTACGCCGCTCCGTAGGCCTCCATCGCCCACACCTCCATCTCACCGAAGCGCTGGCCACCGAACTGGGCCTTACCGCCGAGCGGCTGCTGGGTGATCATGGAGTAGGGACCGGTCGAACGAGCGTGGATCTTGTCGTCGACCAGGTGGTGGAGCTTGAGGATGTACATGTAGCCCATGGCCACCGGCTCGGGGAACGGCTCGCCGGAGCGACCGTCGAACAGGTTGGCCTTGCCGTTCTCCCCGACGATGCGGACACCGTCACGGTTGGGGAGGCTGGAGCCGAGCAGACCCACGATCTCGTCCTCACGGGCACCGTCGAACACCGGAGTGGCGACGTTGGTGTCCGGCTCGGACTTCTCCGCGTGGATCTTGATCAGACGCTTCTTCCAGTCCGAGTCGGACTTGTCCGCGTGGAGGTCGACGTCCCAGCCCTGCTTGGCCAACCAGCCGAGGTGGAGCTCGAGGATCTGGCCGATGTTCATCCGGCGCGGGACACCGAGCGGGTTCAGGATCACGTCGACCGGGGTGCCGTCCTCGGTGAACGGCATGTCCTCGATCGGCAGGATCTTCGCGATGACGCCCTTGTTGCCGTGACGGCCGGCGAGCTTGTCACCCACGGAGATCTTGCGCTTCTGGGCCACGTAGACACGGACCAGCTGGTTCACGCCCGGGGGCAGCTCGTCGCCGTCCTCACGGTTGAACTCGCGTACGCCGATGACCGTGCCCGACTCACCGTGGGGCACCTTCATCGAGGTGTCGCGGACCTCGCGCGCCTTCTCACCGAAGATCGCGCGGAGCAGCCGCTCCTCGGGGGTCAGCTCGGTCTCACCCTTGGGGGTCACCTTGCCGACGAGGATGTCACCGGTGGTGACCTCAGCGCCGACGCGGATGATGCCCCGCTCGTCCAGGTCGGCGAGCAGGTCGTCGCTGACGTTGGGGATGTCGCGGGTGATCTCCTCGGGACCCAGCTTGGTGTCCCGGGCGTCGACCTCGTGCTCCTCGATGTGGATCGAGGTGAGCACGTCCTCCTGCACCAGTCGCTGGCTCAGGATGATCGCGTCCTCGTAGTTGTGTCCCTGCCAGGGCATGAAGGCGACGAGCAGGTTGGTGCCCAGCGCCATCTCGCCCTCGTCGGTGCACGGCCCGTCGGCGATCGGCGAGCCGACCTCGATCCGGTCACCCTCGCTCACCAGCGGACGCTGGTTGATGCAGGTGCCCTGGTTGGAGCGCGTGAACTTCAGCAGACGGTAGGACTTGTCGCCGCCCTCGTCGGTCATGATGACGACCTCGTCGGCCGAGACCGACTTGACCACACCGGCCACGTCGGAGGTGACCACGTCGCCGGCGTCGACCGCAGCGCGGTACTCCATGCCGGTGCCCACGAGCGGGGCGTCGCTCTTGATGAGCGGCACCGCCTGACGCTGCATGTTGGCGCCCATGAGCGCACGGTTGGCGTCGTCGTGCTCGAGGAACGGGATCAGCGCGGTCGCCACCGACACCATCTGGCGCGGCGAGACGTCCATGTACTCGACCTCGTCGCGCGGGATGTCGACGGTCTCACCACCACGGGTGCGCACCAGCACGCGGTCGTCGACGAACCGGTCGTTGTCGTCGAGCGTGGCGTTGGCCTGCGCGATGACGCGGGAGTCCTCCTCGTCGGCGGTCAGGTGGTGGATCTCGTTGGTGACGTTGCCGTTCTTGACCACCCGGTAGGGCGTCTCCACGAAGCCGAACGGGTTGATCCGTCCGTAGGAGGCCAGCGAGCCGATCAGGCCGATGTTCGGGCCCTCAGGAGTCTCGATCGGGCACATCCGGCCGTAGTGCGACGGGTGGACGTCGCGGACGTCCATCTGTGCACGGTCACGGGAGATGCCGCCCGGGCCGAGCGCGGACAGACGACGCTTGTGCGTCAGCCCGGCGATCGGGTTGGTCTGGTCCATGAACTGCGAGAGCTGGGAGGTTCCGAAGAACTCCTTCAGCGCCGCCACCACGGGCCGGATGTTGATCAGGGACTGCGGCGTGATGGCCTCGACGTCCTGGGTCGTCATCCGCTCGCGAACCACGCGCTCCATGCGGGCCAGGCCCGTGCGGAGCTGGTTCTGGATCAGCTCGCCCACCGTGCGCATGCGCCGGTTGCCGAAGTGGTCGATGTCGTCCGCGCGGACCTCGATCGGCTCGTCGTGGGCGTTCTTGATGTCCTTGCCCTTGGCGTCGACCAGGTTCTGCTTCTCGGCGTGGAGCTGCACGATGTAGCGGATCGTGGCCACGATGTCGTCGATGGTCAGCGTCGACTGGTCGAAGGCCTCGTGGGTGCCGAGCTTCTTGTTGATCTTGTAGCGACCGACCTTGGCCAGGTCGTAGCGCTTGGGGTTGAAGTAGTAGTTCTGCAGCAGCGTCTGCGCAGCCTCACGCGTGGGCGGTTCGCCCGGGCGCAGCTTGCGGTAGATGTCGAGCAGAGCGTCGTCCTGGGCCTCGGTGTGGTCCTTCTCGAGGGTCAGCATCATCGACTCGTACTCGCCGAACTCTTCACGGATCTGCTCGTTGGTCCACCCGAGGGCCTTGAGCAGGACGGTGACGTTCTGCTTGCGCTTGCGGTCGAGGCGTACGCCGACCATGTCGCGCTTGTCGATCTCGAACTCCAGCCAGGCGCCGCGCGACGGGATCACCTTGGCGGTGAAGATGTCCTTGTCGGAGGTCTTGTCGGCCGACCGCTCGAAGTAGACACCCGGCGAACGGACCAGCTGGGAGACCACGACACGCTCGGTGCCGTTGATGATGAAGGTGCCCTTGCGGGTCATCATCGGGAAGTCGCCCATGAAGACCGTCTGGCCCTTGATCTCACCGGTCTCGCCGTTGGTGAACTCGGCGGAGACGTAGAGCGGGCGGGAGTAGGTGAAGTCCTTCTCCTTGCACTCCTCCTCGGTGTACTTCGGGTCGAGGAAGACGGGGTTCTCGAACGAGAGCGACATCGTCTCGGAGAAGTCCTCGATCGGGGAGATCTCCTCGAAGATCTCGTGGAGACCCGACTTCTGGGACAGCTCCTCGCCGGCGCTACGGCGCTCTGCGACCTTGTTCTCCCACTTCTCGTTCCCGATCAGCCAGTCGAAGCTGTCTGTCTGGAGCGCAAGAAGCTGCGGAACCTCGAGCGGCTCGGAGATCTTTGCGAAGGAAATGCGGCGGGGACTGTTGTTGGTGCTGTTCTTGCTGCGCGAGGCGGCCAAGAGTGGTCCTTCCGAGGCTCACATGTGTGGCGGCGCCGTCCCACCACAGACCAAGCCAACCGGGCAGGCAGGAAGCATTTGAGGGAGGGCGCAAAGATTCAGATTACAGCAAGACCCAAGCCCTGGACAAGTCCGGCTGCTGCCGGGTCTGACAGGGCTCCTCTGGCGGGACACGCTACCCCGTCGAGGGCCACCTGAACAGGATTGTCGAGCAGCCTGTCAGTAGCT
This sequence comes from uncultured Actinomycetota bacterium, assembly GCA_963843075.1. Lineage (GTDB taxonomy): Bacteria > Actinomycetota > Actinomycetes > Propionibacteriales > Nocardioidaceae > Marmoricola. The sequence continues at coordinate 8,388 of CAWJJD010000001.1, forward strand.
CTTCAGGTCGTCGACGAGCCACCGGTCGCCGTCCTTCTCCATGGTCATCGCCACCCGGTTCTGGAAGATCTGCGGATCCTTGCCGGGCTTCGTGGAGGTCTGGTTGACATAGACGAGCACGCGCACGACTCCCGGCTCGGCGTCCATCACGCCCGAGCCCAGCACCGAGGCGGTGACCACGGTCTTGGTCTGCACAGCGGCACCGGGAGAGCCGTCCTTCTGCTTCTCCAGGAGCGAGAAGTTCTTCAGGTAGGTCTTGCGGAAGCTGTCGCTGAGGAAGGCCGAGGCCCGCTTCCGGTCGGTCGGCAGGTGCCGGTAGTCGTAGGCGAGCACGGCCTTGGCGGCTCGCTCCGCGGCCGCCGGCGCCTGGTCGCGGGCATCGGCGACCCGGGCGTCGGTGCGGACCTTGAGCCCGAAGAACACGGCCGCCACCACGGCCGCCACGGCCAGCACGGTGAGCACCAGCGCCAGGACCAGGGCGGCTCGAGACGCCGGCTCACCGGTGGGGGCAGCCGCGCCGGTCCTCTGCTTCCGCCTGGGTCTCCGCACACGCTTCTGCTTCGGTGCCTGCGAGGTCGCGTCGCTCGCTGCCGCGGTCGAGGTCAGGGTCTCGACCTCCTCCGAGCCGTCGGCGGCCGCGGCGGCCGGGCCGGCGGCGTCGTCGGGCTCCTCCTCGGGCGCCAGCGAGGCGTCGTACGCGGCGCGGCGGGGTGGGTCGAGCAGGACGTCGGCGGCCTCGTTGAACAGCCGGAACTGGCCAGAGCCGGAGCCAGGCTCGAACCTGTCGGTGGCGTTGCGCCAGGCGGCCTTGATCTGGTCCGGTGTCGCGTCCCGCGGGACACCGAGGACCTCGTACCAGGTGGGGCTGGGTGCGCTCGTCATCAGCTGACCGGGCTGAAGTCGTCGACCAGCCAGGACCCGCCGACCTTCACCACGTCGACGGTCCAGCGGTAGTGGTGCTCGATCTTGCCCTGGGTCGTGGTCACGTCGGCGTCGTGCACCACCAGGACGGTCGCCGAGTCGGAGTCGGAGTCACCGACGGCGGTCAGCAGCACCTTGCCGGTGCCCTTGACCTTGGCCGTCTGGTAGCTCTGCTTGAGCACGTCGAAGGTCTGCTCGTTCTTGGTCTTGGCCTTCGTGGTCAGCAGCGCGTTCACACCCTTGATGTAGCCGTCGAAGTCGGTCCCGTCGACGTTGTCCATGCGGAGGGCGAACTGTGAGGCGACGTTGGAGGCCGTGGCCCGCTCCTTCTGGGCGTCCTCGTCGTCGCCGGCCTTGAGCGCGAAGAACACCGCTGCTGCCGCCGCCACGACGAGCACGAGGGCGAGCACGGCACTGACGATCCGCACCCCTCTGGCGCGGATGCGCAGGCCGGGGCGCTCTGGTGCACCGGGATCCTGGATCCCGGTGGTGGTGTCCTCACTCAAGAACTACTCCTGCTTGTCTGCCAGCGCCGGCTGGAGCAACATCCATTTCCAGGAGTCGTCACCGAAGAGCTGGGCGGCACCGCCGTCGTAGGCGATCTTGGCGCTGTGGTCCTGGTCGGCCCAGGTCGTCTTGCCGGTCTTGGCATCGTACGTCGCGACGGGTGACCGGTAGGCGGTCCCTGTGCGGCCCGACGGGCTCTTCTCGGCACCGCGGAAGTTCTTGCCGGAGTCGGTGCAGCCGGCCTTGGTGTTCATCGGACGGTCGCCGGTGTTCTGGGGCTCACGCCGGTCGGTGGACTCATATCCGGCGTCGCAGGTGGGGCTGTCCTGCTGGAGGATCAGCCCGAACCTGGCGTTGTACTTGTCGTCGGCACCCTTCTGGGCGACGGTGAAGCCGCCGGCGACCACGTAGGGGTAGATCACCAGCAGCTGCCGGATCCCCTTGAGGTGCTTGACCACCACCTGGTTGGTGGTGACCAGGTTGTTGATGAGGGAGCCGAGGTCGACGCGGTTCTGCTCCAGGAAGGTGCGCAGCTCGTTGGCGGTCGCGGAGCCGTTGTCGATCAGGGAGCGGAGGTACTTGTCGTTGGCCGCCACGGTGCCGCTGAACAGGGCCAGGTTCTTGGAGAAGCTGCGGATGGCCGAGCCCTTGTCGGCCTGCGTCTGCAGCACGACGCGAGCGTCGCGGATCAACGCGGTGGTGACGTCGAAGTTCTGGTTGGCGGTCTCGATGAACGAGCTCGACGTGTCGATGATCTGGCCGATGCTGGGGCCGGAGTCCTTGAACGCCGCCCCCGACTCTGCGACCACCGTGCGCAGGTCGGCCTGCGGCACGGACTCGACCAGCCGGCTGAGGTTGGTCAGGATCTCGGTCGTCGACACCGGCACCCCGGTGTCCGGCGTGGCGATGCTCGACCCGTCCTTGAGGTAGGGGCCGTCGTCGGTCTTGGGCTGGAGCTCGACGTACTGCTCGCCGACGGCCGACTTGTTGCCGACCAGGGCGAAGGAGTCCTTGGGGATCTTCTCGCTGCTCTTGTCGATCGAGAGCAGCACGTCGACGCCCTTGCTGGTCAGCTTCATGCCCGAGACCTGACCGATCTTCACCCCGCGGTAGGTCACCTCGGCGCCGGTGAAGATGCCACCGGACTGGTCGAAGTGTGCGTTCACGGTGTAGGCCGAGTCGTAGAACAGGCGGTCGAGCCGGGCATAGCGGGCGCCGACGAACGTGACGCCCACGAGCGTCAGGATGACGAACGCGATCAGCTGCTTCTTGGTGCGTGCGGTGATCATCCGACGGCCACCCCCTGGTAGAGCATGGTGCCGATGCCGGGATCGAGCCCGCGCGCCGCGAGGTCGAAGGGGTCCATCGGCTGGGGGGTCTGGTAGCCCTTGCCCAGGTCGGCGCGCGGCAGCAGGCCGCCGGTGCCGCCCGTCAGCCCGCCGGTCAGGCCGCCGGTGAGCCCGCCGGTCACGTCGTCCACGATGCCGCCGAGGCCTCCGGGAAGCTGGTCGAGCAGCCCGTCGAGGTTGAACAGCTCGAGCACGGTCTGCAGGAGCCCGGTCCCGGTCTGGGTCAGGTCGTTGACGTTGGGCGCCTTGCACTGGTCCTTGAACTGCTTGACCAGTCGGTCGACGATCTCGTCACGCACCTTGGTCTTCTGCCCCTCGGTGAACGGCGGCACCGGAAGCGCCTCGACGACGGCGTCGGCCGCCGTCTGGGCCCGGTCCTCGAGCACGCTCAGGGCGTCGCAGACCTCGGGCGGCAGGCCCGGGAGGTCGCCGATCGGCAGCTTGAGGACGTCGAGGTCGAGGTTGACGTCGAGGTTGGTGTAGTCGCCCATGTGCAGGTTGCGGGCGACCTGCGGGTCGCGACCGATCGCCTCGTCGACGAACGGGTAGGTCAAGAAGACCTGGAAGGACTTGGGGAGGTTCTCCCCCGCCTCGGCGAACTTGTCCAGCACCGGGGCGAGCGAGCGGAGGCTGTTGATCGTCGACTCCTTGGAGGCCTGGATCACCCGCACCCCCACGCCGCTGAGACGGTTCAGTGCCTGCAGGAGCTTGACGAGGTCGGCCCGCTGGCGGTTCACCGAGCGCAGCGTGCCGGGGATGTTGTCCAGCGCGCTCTTGATCGTCGCGTCCTGCTTCTTCAGCTGGACGGCCAGCCGGTTGGTGTTCTCCAGCGCCGCGACGATCGAGCCCTTGTTGGCGTCCAGCTGGCTCATGAAGCTGCGGATCTGGTCGAGCACCGAGCGCACCTCGGACTCGCGACCGTCGAAGGCGTTGTTGAGCTCGGAGACGATCGTCTTGAGCTGCCCGACGCCGCCGCCGTTCAGGAGCAGCGAGAGCGCGCCGAAGACCTCTTCGACCTCGGGGTTGCGGCCGGTGCGGTCGAGCCCGATGGTGTCGTGGTTGGACAGCTTGCCGCTCCCGGGCCGGGCAGGGGGCATCAGCTGGACGAACTTCTCGCCGAGCAGGCTGGTCTGCCGGATCTCGGCCCTGGCGTTGTCGGGGAGCTTCACGTCGCCGGGGATCTCGACGGTCACCTTGGCGACGTAGCCCTGGAGCTCGACCTTCTTGACCTTGCCGACGGTGACGTCGTTGACCTTCACCGTCGACTGCGGGACGAGGTCGAGCACGTCGCGGAACATCACCGTGATCGTCATCGGGTTCTTGCCGGTGGACTTCCCCCCGGGAAGCGGTGCGTCGTAGATCGAGCATCCCGAGAGGACCAGCACCGCCGAGATGAGGGCAGCCACCAGCGCCGCAGGACGGCGACCGCGCTGGCGACGCGCGGTGGCGCGCATCGTGAAGCTCCTCACGGGGTCACCCCCGTCAGGCCGCCCAGCGATCGATCGATGGGTTCGGTGACCCGCGGCTTGGCCGAGGGGTCGCCGGCGAAAGGAGTCGTGCGACCGAGCGGCTTGTCTCCCAGCGCCCCCTTGATGGCGTCACAGCCCGCGGCCCCGCCCGGCGACTGCTCGACCAGCGAGCAGAGGACGGCGGCCGGGCTCTTCTGCAGCTGGGTGAACAGCTGACCGATGTTGTCCCGGACGTCCAGGGTGCCCTGCTTCACGTTGCCGGCCAGGAACAGGTTGTTCAGCGCGGCCGGCGCGTACTGCAGCGTCTTGTCCAGGGCATCGCGCCGCTTGACCAGCGTCTTGGAGATCTTGTTGAGGCCGGAGATGTTCTTGGTCAGCGAGCTGCGGTTCTCCTTCACGAAGCTCCGCACCTGGGTCATGGCGATGCTGAGGTTCTTCAGCACTGCGGCGAGCTCCTGGCGCTCGCCGGCGAGCAGGTTCGCACCGCTCGCCAGGGAGTCGTTGAACTTGCGCACCGTGCCGTCGTTCTTCGCCAGGGTGTTGGTGAAGTCCTCGACCTGGGCGAGCGTGCCGAAGAGCTCGTCCTTGTTGTCGGAGAGGGTCTTGGTGAAGGCCCCGAGGTCCTTGAGCGTCTTGTTGAACTGCACGCCCTGACCGCCGAAGTTGCGAGCCGTCGAGTCCAGCAGGCGGGTCAGCGGACCCACCTTGCCCGGGTCGGCCTTGTTGGCTCCGTCGGGCCCCAGGGCGATGTCGAGGTCGTTGATGCTGCCGAAGATCTCGTCGAGCTCGAGCGGGGTGGCCGTGCGGTCGACGCCGAGCTTGGCGTTGTCAGCCATCACGGCGCCCTTGGTGTACGCCGGGGTCAGCTGCACGAACCGGTCGCCCACGATCGAGGGGGAGATCACGGCCGCCTTGGCGTCGGCCGGGACCTTGTACTTGGCGTCGTAGGAGAAGCGCACCTTGACCTTGGTGCCGGCGGGCACGACCGTCTCGACCTTGCCGACGGGCACACCGAGGATCTTCACGTCCGAACCCTCGTAGAGGGAGACGGTGCGCGGGAACTCCGCGTTGACGTACTTCTTCTCCGACCCGGGCCAGAAGACGACCACCAGGGCAGCCAGCAGGGCCACGACGACCAGGATCGCGATGAGCGGGTTGACCTTTCCCAGGATCTTCATCATCCACCAACGTTGAGATCGGGGACGGGGGGCAGGTTCTGGATCCAGGTGTCGAACCAGGGGCCGGAGCCCAGAGTGTTGGCGAAGACGCGATAGAAGGGCGCCATCAGTCGCAGGCTCTCGTCGAGGTTGGACTGGTTCTTCAGCAGCAGGTTGACCACGCCCTGGAGGTTGCTCAGCGCCGGCTTGAGGTCAGCCCGGGTCTGCTGGACGAGCAACGTCAGCTCGGTGGAGAGCCGGCTGGTGGAGACCAGCAGCTGGTGCACGGCCTGACGTCGGGCCACCAGGGCCCGGAGCAGCACGTCGCTGTCCTTCATCAGGGTCACGATGTCCTGGTCGCGCTCGGACAGGGTGCCGGAGACCGTGTCGAGGTTCTTGAGCAGCTCGTTGATCTGGTCGTTGCGGCTGGCCACGGTCTCCGAGAGACGCGAGAGACCGCGCAGGGTGCCCTGGAAGGCCGCCGGGGTGTCCTTGGTGAGGTCGGCGAGGGTGTTGATCGAGGTGGCCAGCTGGTCGGTGTCGATCCGCTCCGCCCGGTCGGCAAGACCGGAGAACGCGTCGATCACGTTGTAGGGGGAGGACGTCCGGGAGGTCGGGATCGTCGTGTCCTTCTCCAGCTGACCCGACCCCTTGGGGACGAGCGCGACGTACATGGCGCCGAGCAGGGTCTTGACCCTGATGGCGGCCTCGGTCTCGGTGCCGAACTTGGAAGGGGTGTCGACCTTGAAGGTGACGTCGACCTTGTTCCCCTTCAGCTCGATGCCGGTGACCTTGCCGACCCGGACGCCGGCGATCCGGACCTCGTCGTTGGCCTTGAGGCCACCGGACTCGGCGAACGAGGCGTGGTAGGTGTCACCGCCTCCGATCAACGGCAGGTCGCCCGCGCGGAAGGCCGCGATGAGCAGCACGATGAGCACGGCGATGCTGATGGCGCCGATCGGGACCGGGTTGCGTTCGCGGAAGGGTGTACTCATGGCAGATCACACCTGTCGGCGACCTTCAGGCCGCCCGGCGGATAGGTGATCTTGGTCTTCACGCCGCCGGGCAGGGTGACGTTGCCGTTGAACTGGCACAGGTAGAAGTTGAAGAACGAGCCATAGATCGCCGTGCGCCCGATCTTCTCCAGCTTGATCGGCAGGACCTGCATCGCCCGGTCGAGCTCGGACCGGCCTGCGTTCAGGTTGGTCGCGACCTTGCGCAGGCCCTTGACGTCCTTGACCAGCGACGGCCGGATCCCGACGGCCAGGTCAGAGGTCTCGTCGGCCAGGCTGGAGATCGACTCGAGCGAGCCGAGGATCGCGTCCTTGTCCTTGACCAGTCCGGCCATGAAGGTCTTGAAGTCGACGATCAGCTCGCTGAGCTCCTTGTCGCGCCCCGCGAGCGTGGCCAGGACGTCGTTGAGGTTGTCGATCACGCTGCCGATGACCTGGTCCCGGTCGGCCAGCGTGTTCGTGATCGAGGCCGTGCTCTGCAGCAGGGCGTTGAAGTTGCCGCCTTCGCCCTGGAAGACCGAGATCACCTCGCCGGAGAGCTTGTTGATGTCGGCCGGCGAGAGTGCGGCGAACAGCGGCTTGAAGCCGTTGAACAGGACGGTCAGGTCGAGGGCCGGTTGGGTGCGGTCCATGGGGATGGTGGAGTCCGACGGCATCCGGTCGAGGTCTCCGACCCCCTGGGTGAGGGAGATGTAGCGCTGACCCACGAGGTTGCGGTAGCGGATCGTGGCCGTGGAGCTCTTCGTGACGATGGAGCTCTTGGCCACGGTGAAGGACACCAGCGCGCGCGTGCGGTCCTTGATCTCGACCTTCTTGACGCTGCCGACCTTCACCCCGGCGATGCGGATGTCGTCACCCTTGACCACACCGGTGGCGTCGGAGAAGACGGCCTTGTAGTTGCGGTTGGTCTGGAAGCTGATGTTGCCGATCAGGACGACCAGCACACCCGTGGAAAGGGTGGTCACGATGATGAAGATCAGGAGCTTGACGAGGTCGCCCCGGGTCTTCTTGTCCAGGATGCTCATCGGGGCCCCCACGGAAGTGTGAGCGACACGTCTGCCCGGGACTGCGAAAGCGTCCGGGACTGAGCGAGCAGTTTCGTGGGGTGACTCACCTGACGCTCACCTCCGTGCCGGCCATCGCCGGGCCGAAGAGCAAGGAGGCGAGGTCAGACATCTGGTCGGCCGGAACGCCGAGGGAGGGAGCGGTCAGCGAGTTGATCAGTGCCTTCTGCGGGGCCGTGCCGGAGGCGCTCGTGGTCAGCCCGGGCGCCTGCTTGCGGGCCGCGCTGTTCGCGAAGCCGGTGGCGGTCCGCTGGTTGTCGCCCTTGCCGAGGCCGTTCACTCCGTCGTTCAGGTTGGGGAACTCGCCCTGGGCCGGGTAGTAGGGGATCGCGGGTGTCGGCAGGCCGGCGCAGTTGGGGGCGTTGCTCGCGCCGTAGACCTGGCGGTCCGAGGCCTTGTAACCCCGAGGCTGCGTGGGCAGGACCACCAGGTTGATGTGGAAGATGAAGCCGCGGAAGGTCTCACCCAACCGTGGGGCCTGACGCACGATGCCGTCGAGCAGGCACGGGAACTCCGGCGAGTAGCGCTCCAGCAGTCCCAGGATCGGCTCGCTGAGCTGGCCGAGCCGGATGATGTTGTCCCCGTTGTCGTCGAGGAACGTCTTGGTCGTGTCCGAGAACGACGCGAGGTCGGTGAGGAACGCGTTGAGCTTCTGTTCCTTGGTCACCAGGGTGTTGCCGGTCTTCACGGTGTTGCGCAGCGTCGCCGCGAGGGCGGGCACCACGTCGGCATAGGTGCTGGTGACCGTGGACAGCAGCTTGAGGTCGTCGATCAGGGCCGGGATCTGGGGGTTGAGCCGCTTGAGGTAGCCGTCGAGGGTGACCAGGCTCTCGCCGATCTTGTCGCCGCGTCCCTCCAGAGCCGTCGCCAGCGCGTTGAGCGTGTAGTTGAGCTCCGCGGGCTGAACCGTGCGCAGCAGCGGGTAGAGGTCGTTGAGCACCCGCTCGACCTCGATCGGCAGCTTCGTCTGGGTGATCTTGTCCCCGTCCGCGAGGGAGGTGGAGGACGCGTCCTTGGGGATGTTGAGGTCGACGTACTTCTCGCCGAAGAGCGTCTTGGGCACCAGGGCCGCCGTGACGTTCTTGGGGATCGACTTGATCTTGTCGGGCTTGATTCCGAGCGTCAGCGTGGCGTCCTCGCCGTCGGACTCCGCCTTGTTCACCTGTCCGACGATCACGCCGCGCACCTTCACGTCGGCCTTGGCCGGGAGGTTCAGGCCGGCGGTGCTGGTCTTCAGCGTCACCGTGTCGAACGAGGTGAACTTCTGGGTGAAGACGGCGTTGACCAGCCACACCGCGAGGACGAGCAGGCCGACGAAGAAGACACCGAGTGACCGGTGGTGGTCCAGGAGCTTGTCCATGCCTAACCCGCCAACCTGACGGTGGTCGAGGAGCCCCAGATCGCCATCGAGAGGAACAGGTCGATCACGTTGACGACCACGATCGAGGTCCGCACCGCGCGTCCCACGGCGACGCCCACACCCGCGGGGCCGCCGCTGGCGGTGTAACCGTGGTAGCAGTGGATCAAGATGACCACCACGGCGAAGACGAGCACCTTGCCGAAGGACCACAAGACGTCGCCCGGTGGCAGGAACTGGTTGAAGTAGTGGTCGTAGGTGCCAGAGCTCTGGCCGTAGAACTGGGTCACGGTGAGCCGTGTGGCGAAGTAGGACGAGAGCAGTCCCACGACGTAGAGCGGGATGATGGCGATCAGTCCGGCCACGATGCGGGTGGTCACCAGGAACGGCATCGAGGGGATCGCCATCACCTCGAGGGCGTCGACCTCCTCGGAGATCCGCATGGCACCGAGCTGTGCGGTGAAGCCACAGCCGACCGTCGCCGCCAGCGCGATTCCGGCCACCAGCGGGGCGATCTCACGGGTGTTGAAGTACGCCGAGACGAAGCCGGAGAACGCTGCCGTCCCGATCTGGTTCAGCGCGGCGTAGCCGGAGAGGCCGACCTGCGCGCCGGTGAAGAAGGTCATCGCGGTGATGACGCCGATGGTGCCGCCGATGACCGCCAGGGCGCCCGAACCCAGCGTCACCTCGGCGAGCAGCCGCAGGATCTCCTTGGGGTAGCGCGTGACCGAACGAGGGGTGACGCGGATCGCGCGCACATAGAAGGCCAGCTCCTCCCCCATGGTGTCCAGGGAGGAGAGCGGCTTCTGGTAGATCTGCTTGAGGTCTGCCATGTCGGTCAACCCGTCTTCGGCGGGATGATCTGGAGGTAGATCGCGCTGATCACCAGGTTGACGACGAACAGCAGCAAGAACGTGATGACCACGGACTCGTTCACGGCGTCACCGACGCCCTTGGGACCTCCGCCTGCGCTGACTCCCTTGTAGGAGGCCACGATGGCGGCGATCATCCCGAACACGAGCGCCTTGATCAGACCGACCCACAGGTCGGGGAGCTGGGCCAGCGCGGTGAAGCTGGCCAGGTAGGCCCCGGGCGTGCCGTCCTGGAGGATCACGTTGAACACGTAGCCACCGGCCACGCCGACGACGGTGACGAGGCCGTTGAGGAAGACCGCGACCATCATGCAGGCGAGCACCCGTGGCACGACGAGCCGCTGGATCGGGTCGATGCCCAGCACCATCATCGCGTCGAGCTCTTCACGGATCTTGCGGGCGCCGAGATCGGCGGCGATCGCCGAACCGCCGGCACCGGCGATCAGCAGGGCGGTCGCGATGGGCGCTGCCTGCTGCACGACGGCGAGCACCGAGGCAGAGCCGGTGAACGACTGGGCACCGAACTGCTTGATCAGGCTGCCCACCTGGAGCGCGATGACCGCACCGAAGGGGATCGCGACCAGGGCGGTCGGGATGATCGTCACCGAGGCGATGAACCATGCCTGCTGGATGAACTCACGGGTCTGGAAGGGGCGCTTGAACAGGTTGCGCCCGACATCCAGCCCGAAGGCGAACAGCTTCCCCGCGGTCCCGATCGGTGCCAGGACGCGGTCGGCCGTGACTGAGGCCATCAGCGAATCACGACCCGATCGTCATGGACATGTTCTCCTCGAAGGAGCCCGGGGGCGGCGTCACGCCGTTCTCCTTGCACCACGCACCGGGCTCCCGCTGGCTACGGCGGGGCTGGCCGCTGCTGGGCTCGATCTGTGGCGGGATCGGCGGGAGCGGAGGCAGCTCCATGTCCTTCTCGGACTCCAGCTCGTCGGCGTCCTTCTCCTCGGACATCCCGATCGGGCCGACCATCTGGGCGTTCAGGAACTGGCGCACGACCGGCTCCTCGGAGGACAGGAGCATCTCGCGCGGACCGAACATCGCGAGGTGCTTGTGGTAGAGCAGGCCGATGTTGTCAGGCACGGTGCGAGCCGTGTTGATGTCGTGGGTGACGATCAGGAACGTCGCGTCGATCTGGGCGTTCAGGTCGACGATCAGCTGGTTCAGGAACGAGGTGCGGACCGGGTCGAGGCCGGAGTCCGGCTCGTCGAAGAGAACGATCTCGGGGTCGAGGACGAGGGCGCGGGCCAGGCCGGCGCGCTTGCGCATTCCGCCGGAGATCTCGCCGGGGAGCTTGTCCTCGGTGCCGATCAGACCGGTGAGGTCGAGCTTCTCCATCACGATGTCGCGGATCTCCGACTCGCTCTTCTTGGTGTGCTCGCGCAGCGGGAAGGCGATGTTGTCGTAGAGGTTCATCGAGCCGAACATCGCGCCGTCCTGGAACAGCACCCCGAAGAGCTTGCGGATCTCGTAGAGCTCCTTCTCGGGACACGAGGCGATGTCGACCCCGCTGATCACGACACTGCCCTTGTCGGGCTTGAGCAGGCCGATGATGGTCTTGAGCAGGACCGACTTGCCGGTGCCCGAAGGGCCGAGCATGACGCAGATCTCGCCGGCGGGCACCGTGAGGGTGACGTCGCCCCAGATCAATTGCTTGCCGAAGCTCTTGGTCAAGTCCTTGATCTCGATCTCGACACCCATCCAGGGCCTCCCTCTCACAACACTTCGTCGGCTCGGGCTCACAGCGACGTACGCGCGGATCTCCCCATCCACGCGTACCAACGAGTAGCAGACGGCTAAGTTACGCACACATTGTCGCGCTCGTCACGTTCTACGTCAGTCGTCTCACGAAGTGGGTTCGCGTCGTGCGTGGGCAGCGAACGGCCGCTCCGGACCCATGGTCCGGAGCGGCCGTCGAGGCCATCAGATGGCCTGGTGGAGCTGCTGGGTCACTTGAGCGTGACGGTGGCGCCGGCGCCCTCGAGGGACTCCTTCGCCTTCTCAGCGGCCTCCTTGGTGACCTTCTCGAGCACAGCCTTGGGGGCCGCCTCGACGAGGTCCTTGGCCTCCTTCAGGCCGAGGCTCGTGAGGGCACGGACCTCCTTGATGACGTTGATCTTCTTCTCGCCGGCAGCCTCGAGGACGACGTCGAACTCGTCCTGCTCGGCGGCCTCTTCGGCACCGGCGCCGGCACCGCCGGCAGCGGGGGCGGCGGCGACGGCGACCGGAGCGGCCGCGGTGACGCCGAAGGTCTCTTCGAACTGCTTCACGAACTCGCTGAGCTCCAGGAGGGTCATCTCCTTGAAAGCGTCGAGCAGCTCGTCGGTGCTGAGCTTCGCCATGGTGGCGTTCCTTTCAATCGGTGCGGCAGCTGCCGCACGGCTTTCGGATCAGGCCTCGGTGCTTTCGATGGCCTCGGTGGTGTCAGACGAGCCGGCGGCCTCGGAGGCTCCGTCACCCGCCTCGGTCTCCTCCGACGCGGGCGCGTCGTCGGCTGCAGCGTCCTCGGCCCCGGATGCGTCCGGTGCCTCGTCTGCTGCGGGTGCCTCGTCTGCTGCGGTGTCCTCAGTTGCCTCGGGGGCTGCTGCAGCCGGCTCGCCGGCACCGCCCTTGAGGATCGTGGGGTCCTGCTCGGCCTTCGCCTGCAGGGCGCCGGCGAGCCGGGCAGCCTGGGAGAGCGGGGCGTTGAGCAGGTAGACGGCCTGGCTGAGCGAAGCGAGCATCGCGCCCGCCAGCTTGCCCAGGAGGACCTCGCGGGACTCGAGATCGGCCAGCTTGGCGATCTCGTTGGCGTCCATCGGGGCACCGTCGACATAGCCACCCTTGATCACAAGGGCGGGGTTCGCCTTGGCAAAGTCACGCAGACCCTTCGCTGCCTCGACCATGTCGCCGTTGATGAAGGCGATGGCGGTCGGGCCGGTGAGCAGGTCGTCGAAACCCTCGACGCCCGCCTCCTTGGCGGCGATCTTGGTCAGCGTGTTCTTGACCACGGCGTAGTTGGCGTTCTCGCCGAGGGCTCGCCGCAGGTCCTGCAGCTGCTTCACGGTGAGACCGCGGTACTCGGTCAGCACAGCGCCCGTGGAGTCGTTGAACGAGTCGACGATCTCCGCGACGGCTGCTGCCTTGTCTGGCCGCGCCATGGGTCTCCTTCCAACTTCGGGGGACAACACACGGATGTGTGTCGCCCGAGCCTGGGACCGGACCACAAGCAAAACGCCCCGTGCAGGTGCACAGGGCGTCTGACGTCGCAACGTCTCACTCGGTGTCACCTGCGCAGGTCGTCCGCTCGTGCGAACCTTCGGGTCAACCTGCCCTGGGGGCAGCATGACCGACCGGCGGTCTTTGGCTTCGGGGACGAACGATACGGCGTACGGCCGTCCCCGCCAAATCCGAGACATCCGGGCCCGGGGCGGACGAAGGCCCGGCACCACCGAGGTGCCGGGCCTTCCTCACCTTGGTCTGTGACCCTCAGACCTCGTCCGAGGCCACGTTCTTGATGCGGTTGGGGTCGACCTGGACGCCGGGGCCCATGGTCGTGGAGAGGGTGATCTTCTTGATGTAGCGACCCTTGGAGCTGGACGGCTTGAGCCGCAGCACCTCCTCGAGAGCGGCGGCGTAGTTCTCCGCGAGCTTGACCTCGTCGAAGGACGCCTTGCCGATGATGAAGTGCAGGTTGGCGTGGCGGTCGACGCGGAACTCGATCTTGCCGCCCTTGATGTCCGTGACGGCCTTGACCACGTCAGGGGTCACGGTGCCGGTCTTCGGGTTGGGCATCAGGCCACGGGGACCGAGGACGCGGCCGAGACGACCGACCTTGCCCATCATGTCCGGAGTCGCGACCACGGCGTCGAAGTCGATCCAGCCGCCGTTGACCTTCTCGATCAGCTCGTCGCCACCGACGATGTCGGCGCCGGCCTCACGCGCCGCCTCGGCCTTGTCGCCGTTGGCGAACACCAGGACCCGAGCGGTCTTGCCGGTGCCGTGCGGGAGGTTGACGGTGCCGCGCACCATCTGGTCGGCCTTGCGCGGGTCGACACCCAGGCGCATGGCCACGTCGACGGTCTCGTCGAACTTCTTCTTGGCGCCGTCCTTGGCGATCTTGATGGCGACCAGCGGGGCGTGGAGCTCGTCCTGGTCGAACGCCTCCGCGGTCGCGCGGTAAGTCTTGCTGCGCTGCATGTTCTTTCCTCTGTTCCTTCGAAAGTTTGTGGTCTACGTGAGCCAGCGCGGCTCTGCCACGGGGTGTCGAGTCAGTCGGTGGTGATGCCCATGGAGCGGGCGGTCCCCTCGACGATCTTCATTGCTGCGTCGATGTCGTTGGCGTTCAGGTCCGGCAGCTTGGTGGTCGCGATCTCGCGGATCTGGTCCTTCGTCAGCTTGCCGACCTTGTCCTTCTGCGGGACACCTGAGCCCTTGGCGACGCCGGCAGCCTTCTTGATCAGCTCGGCGGCCGGAGGGGTCTTCGTGATGAAGGTGAACGACCGGTCCTCGTAGATGGTGATCTCGACGGGGATGACGTTTCCGCGCATGGCTTCGGTCTGGGCGTTGTAGGCCTTGCAGAAGTCCATGATGTTGACACCGTGCGGACCGAGAGCGGTACCGACGGGCGGCGCCGGGGTAGCGGCACCAGCCTGGAGCTGCACCTTGACGAGCGCAGCGATCTTCTTCTTGGGAGGCATTTCTCTTCTATCTCTCTCTCGTGGTCATGACGGGGCTTGCTGCCCCTGCCACATGTTGTTTCCTGTGATCCGGCCGAGACGTTGTCTCTCGTCTCGCCGGGTTTCGAGACGCTCCACGCACTCTCTCGCTTCGCTTCGAGTGTGCCTGTCGCTCCTCAACCTCTTCGCAACCACTGCCCCTCGCAAGCTCGGGGCAGTGAGCTCAGACCTTCTGGATCTGGGTGAAGCTCAGCTCGACCGGGGTCTCCCGGCCGAAGATCTCGACGAGGGCCTTGACCCTCTGCGCCTCGGCGTTGATCTCGGTGATCGTCGCGTGCAGCGTGGCGAACGGTCCGTCCACGACCATGACCGAGTCGGACACGTCGAAGTCGGCGACGGCGACCTGCTGGCGCGAGGCGGCCTGCTTGGGCGCGCCACCGGGGGTCTCCGCGGTGGCGGCGGCGTCGACCTGCGCCTGGATCGCAGGGGCGAGCATGTTCTCCACCTCATCGAGGCTCAGCGGCACCGGCTGGTGGCTGTGGCCCACGAACCCGGTGACCGACGGCGTGTGGCGTACGGCGGACCAGGACTCGTCGGTCAGGTCCATCCGGACCAGCACGTAGCCGGGGAGCACGGTGCGCTTGACCAGCTTGCGCTGGCCGTTCTTGATCTCCGCGACCTCCTCGGTCGGCACGATCACCTCGTGGATGAAGTGCTCCATGTTCAGCGAGGTGATGCGGTTCTCGAGGTTGGCCTTCACCCGGTTCTCCATGCCGGAGTAGGTGTGGACGACGAACCAGTCGCCCTCCTTCTCGCGCAGGGAGGTCCGGAACTCCTCCATCGGGTCGGCCACGGGCTCCTCAGCGGGCTCCTCGACGGGCTCCTCGGAGTCAGCCTCGTCCGTGGTCTCCCCCGGCTCAGCGGGGGACTCGTCGGCCGCATCGGTCTCGTCGGCACCGTCCGAGGGCTCCTGGGGGTCGCTGAGGTCGTCGAGGTCCTCGGCGAGCTCCACGGACTCGGACGGGGTCGCCACGGTCTCACCGGTCTCCGGGTCGGTGAGGACCTGGTCGGCGTCCTCGGGCTGGGCCTCGGTGGGCGCTGCCTCCTGCTCGAGCGGCTGCTCGTCGTACTGCTCAGACACTGTTACTCCGTCATCTCGTCTTGCTCAAAGCCGGTCGTGCCCGTCTCCGGGCCGTGCGACCAGCGCTATTTGCCGCCGAAGAGGGCGAACACGGCCTTGCCGAACGCCACGTCGAGCAACGACACGTAGGTGATCATCGCGATCACGAACACGATCACCACGATCAGGTAGGTGACCAGCTGCTGCTGGGTCGGCCACACCACCTTGCGCAGCTCGGCGACGACCTGGCGGTAGAACGTGACCGGGCTGGTGCGCTCGCGGTTCTTCTCCGAGCGGACCGGTGACCTCTCCGACACGTGGTTCCCTACTTCCCGTTGCCTGCTGTGCGGGTCTTCATTCCTGGCGAATTCTCTGGTGAATCCTCTCGCCAATCCTCTGGCGACTTCTCGCAGGGCACGAGGGACTTGAACCCCCAACCTTCGGTTTTGGAGACCGATGCTCTGCCAGTTGAGCTAGTGCCCTACGGCGCATTCCGGGCATGGCAAAACATTGGCCGGAATCACCAAACGAGGAGTCTACGGGTCGCGTCCACGCAAAGTCGAACCGACGGCCAGCCTCACCCGGACTCGGCTCCCGCGAGCCCTTGCCCCTCTGCGAACATGGAGCGCGTGACCGAGCAGAGCCAGCAGACCCGACCCCTCACCGACCGAAGCCCCGAGGAGATCGAGGCGTTCCTGCGTGACCAGCAGGCAGCCTACGACGCCCTCCAGGGCCGCGGGCTCACGCTGGACCTCACCCGCGGGAAGCCTTCGACGGCGCAGCTCGACCTCTCCGACGCGCTGCTCACCCTCCCCCGCGGCGTCAAGGACCCGGACGGGGTCGACACCCGCAACTACGGCGGTCTCGAGGGCATCAAGGCGCTCCGCACCATGTTCGCCGACCTCCTCTGGGTCGAGCCCGAGCAGGTCGTCGCAGGAGGCAACTCCAGCCTGGTGATGATGCGTGAGGTCCTGACCGACCTGTGGCTCAAGGGCGGGGTCGACAGCGTCCGCCCCTGGGGTGCGGAGGAGAAGGTCACCTTCATCTGCCCGGTCCCGGGGTACGACCGGCACTTCACGCTGCTCAAGTGGTTCGGCATCGACACCGTCACCGTGCCCATGAACGACGACGGCCCCGACGCCGAGGCGGTGGCCAGGCTGGCGGCCGCGGACCCGAGCATCAAGGGCATGTGGGTGGTGCCGACCTACGCCAACCCGACCGGCTCGGTGGTCTCCCAGGAGATCGCCTCCCGGCTCGCCTCGATGGAGACGGCCGCTCCGGACTTCAAGATCTTCTGGGACAACGCCTACGCCTTCCACCACCTCACCGAGGACGAGGCCAAGAGCGCCGACATCTTGACCCTCGCGGCGGCGGCCGGGCACCCGCACCGGCCGATCATGTTCGCCTCGACCTCCAAGATCACCTACGCCGGCGCCGGCGTGGCCTTCATGGCCGGCTCGGTCGAGACGGTGAAGTGGTACGCCGGCCACCTCAGCCAGGGCGCCATCGGCCCGGACAAGCTCAACCAGCTGCGACACGCACAGTTCTTCGGGTCGCCCCAGGGCGTGCGCGACCACATGGTCAAGCACCGCGAGATCATCGCCCCGAAGTTCGAGGCGGTGGACCGGATCCTCACCGAGCGGCTCGAGGGACTCGGCGTCGCCACGTGGACCCGGCCGGTGGGTGGCTACTTCGTGAGCCTCGACGTGCTCGACGGGACCGCCACGCGCGTCATCCAGCTCGCCAAGGAGGCCGGCATCGCGCTGACCCCCGCCGGCGCGGCCTTCCCCGACGGCGACCCCCGCGACCGCAACATCAGGCTGGCCCCGACCTTTCCGGAGCCGGCCGAGGTCGAGGAGGCCATGGAGGGCGTCGCCACCTGCGTGCTCCTCGCCGCTGCCGAAAAGGTCCACGGCTGAACACCAGTGACCGCCGGCACCGACAGGGACCATGACGAGGGCGAAGCCCGAGAGTCCAGCGCGACCCGCGCTGTGGTGCCCAACCACGACGAGGGCGAAGCCCGAGAGTCCATGGTTCGCTCGCTCGAAGAGCTCCCGAAAGCCCACCTCCATCTCCATTTCACTGGCTCCATGCGGCACTCCACCCTGCTCGAGCTCGCCGAGCGCGACGGGCACCACCTGCCCGACGCGCTGGTCGAGGAGTGGCCACCGGTGCTCTCGGCCGCGGACGAGAAGGGCTGGTTCCGCTTCCAGCGGCTCTACGACGTGGCCCGGTCGGTGCTGCGGACCGAGGACGACGTGCGCCGCTTGGTGCGCGAGGCGGCCGAGGACGACAAGCGCGACGGCGGCCGGTGGCTGGAGATCCAGGTCGACCCGAGCGGGTACGCCGCCAAGTTCGGCGGGATCACCGAGTTCACCGACCTGGTGCTCGACGCCGTACGCGAGTCCTCGCGCGAGGTCGGGATCGGGATGGCCGTGGTGATCGCGGCCAACCGCACGCGGCACCCGCTGGACGCGCGCACGCTGGCCCGGCTCGCTGCGCAGTACGCCGATCGCGGCGTGGTCGGTTTCGGGCTCTCCAACGACGAGCGCCGCGGATCCACCCGCGACTTCGCACCGGCCTTCCGGATCGCCGAGCGGGCCGGGCTGCTCCTCGACCCGCACGGTGGCGAGCTGCTCGGCCCCGACTCGGTCCGGGTGTGCGTCGAGGAGCTGCACGCCGGCCGGCTCGGTCACGGTGTCCGGGCCGTCGAGGACCCCGATCTGCTGGACCTGATCGTCGCGCGCGGGATCGCGCTGGAGATCTGCCCGGTCTCCAACGTGGCGCTGGGCGTCTACACCGACCTCAGCTCGGTGCCGCTCCCGGACCTGATGGCGGCCGGCGCGACGATCGCGCTCGGTGCCGACGACCCCCTGCTGTTCGGCTCTCGGCTGGCCGGCCAGTACGCCACGATGCGGGCGGCCCACGACCTCACCGACGCCCAGCTGGCCGACCTGGCACGCTCGTCGTTCCGCGCCTCGCGGGCACCGGACGAGGACAAGGCGCGATGGGTCCGCGAGATCGACGACTGGTTGGGGACAATGGACTCATGACGACCTATCCCGGGGAGAACCCGCAGCCGCCTGACGGAGAGCCCGAGCGGCCCGAAGACTCCGCCGGGGAGGACGCCCCCGGGCCGGAGGCCGGCACCGAGCCGACCCAGCCCGTGGGTTACTGGGAGCGCCAGGCCGCCGAGCGGGCGCGTGAGCAGGCCGGGCCGGGGACCTACACCTCCCCGAGCGGACCGGCCTTCGACCCCGCCGGCACCCAGGCACCGGCCGGCTGGCAGCAGGACACCACCCGGCCCTACGAGCAGAACCCCTACGCTCCACCAGCCCAGCCCGGCTACGGGCAGCAGCAGCCCTACGGCCAGCCGGCGTACGGGCAACAGCCCTACGCCCAGCCCGGCTACGGGCAGCAGCCCTACCAGCAGCCGGCCTACGGGCAGCCGGCCTACGGGCAGCCGTCCTACGGCTACCCGCCCCCCGCGGGACAACCCGGTGGGCAGCCCGGTCATCAGCCCGGTCATCAGCCCGGGCACCCCTATCCGCCGTACGCCGCGTTCTCGGCACCCCGGCCCGACCACCCGCAGGCGAACCTCTCCTTGATCCTGGGGATCGTCGGGCTCGTCGGCGGATTCCTGTGCGGGCTCGGCTTCGTCCTCTCGCCATTCGCGTGGGCACTCGGCCGCAACGCCGTCAAGGAGATCCGGGCCTCCCAGGGCCGGCTCGGTGGGGAGGGCAGCGCGAAGGCCGGGATGATCACCGGCATCGTCGGGACGGTGCTGCTGCTCCTCGGGGTGCTTCTGCTGATCGGGTTCGCGGTCCTGATCGCCGTGGGCGACACGAACGGCAGCAGCATCTAGCCGGCTCAGAGCGAGCAGTTCACCAGGACGGGCTCGTTGACGAGGGTGATGGCGAAGCGTTCCTCGACCCCGTCCCGGACCTCCCGGGCCAGCGACAGCAGCTCGGCGGTCGTGGCACCGCCGCGGTTGGTGATCGCGAGGGTGTGGCGTGAGGACAGCCGGACCCGGTCGTTGCCGTAGCCCCTGGCGAAGCCGGCCCGCTCGATCAGCCAGGCAGCGCTCGTCTTGACCAGGCCATCGTCGTGAGGCCACGTGGGTGCGCCGTCCGGGACCTGCTCGGCCGGGATGATCGGGTTGGTGAAGAAGGAGCCGGTGCTCCAGGTGTCGTGGTCGTCCGGGTCGAGCACCATCGCCTTGCCGCGGCGCAGGTCGAGCACCGCCTCGCGCACCGCTCGCGCCGGTGCCCGGTCGCCGATCTGGACACCCAGGACGCTCGCCAGCTCGGCGTACTGGACGGGCGCGCCGAGGTCGCCGAGGGGGAACTGGAAGCTCGCGCTGAGCACGACGTGGCGGCCGGGGTCCTGCTTGAACCGGCTGGTGCGGTAGCCGAAGCTGCAGTCGGCGGCGGCGAAGGTGCGAAAGCCGCGCAGCAGGCGGTCCCAGGTGCGCACCCGGGCGAGCGTCTGGCTGACCTCCTGGCCGTAGGCGCCGACGTTCTGGATCGGGGTCGCGCCCGTGGTGCCCGGGATGCCGGAGAGGGCCTCGATGCCGACCCAGCCGCGCTCGACGGCCGTGGCGACGACGTCGTCCCAGCTCTCCCCCGCCCCGATCTCGACGAAGGCACCGCCACAGGTGTCCGGCTCGACGCTGATTCCCGTGTTGCCCACGACGACCACCCGGCCGGCGTAGCCCTCGTCGGCGACCACCAGGTTGCTGCCACCACCGACGACGAGGACGGGGATGCCCTGCTCGTCGGCGGAGCGGACCGCCTCGACCAGGGTGGCCTCGTCGTGGGCCTCGACCAGCTCCGCGGCCGGGCCGCCGAGGCGCAGCGTGGTCAGCTCGGCGAGAGTGGGGAGTGGCGTTTCGGGCACGGTCACGACGCTACTGGTTCTGGAGACGCAGAAACGGCCCCGGCAGAGCCGGAGGCCGCTTCGTGCGTGTGGTGCTGGACCGGGCTCAGCGGGTCTCGCGGTGCTCGGTGTGTGTGCGACACCTCGGGCAGAACTTCTTCAGCTCCATCCGGTCGGGGTCGTTGCGACGGTTCTTCTTGGTGATGTAGTTGCGTTCCTTGCAGTCAACGCACGCCAAGGTGATCTTGGGGCGGACATCGGAGCTCTTGCTGGCCACGTTCGTGCCTCTTCCTAGCCTCGTGAGTGATGCCTGGTGCTGAGTAGCGGGGGCGGGACTCGAACCCGCGACACCACGATTATGAGCCGTGTGCTCTAACCACCTGAGCTACCCCGCCATTGAGAACGCAACCCACCACTCATCCATTCCGGCTGAGATCGGGAGGCACTTCCCAGAGCCCCTTTACGGAATCGAACCGTAGACCTTCTCCTTACCATGGAGACGCTCTGCCGACTGAGCTAAAGGGGCGCGACCCAGATCGTGCTCCGTGGGCCAGCGAGCAGAATACACAGGGCCGGGGTGATACCTGAAATCGGTTGGCAGGGGCGGTTGACCGCGTCGCCCCCGGGGTCGAGATGATCGCACGGTGACCTCACCCGGCGCCTGCTTCTACCACCCCCTCGGCGGCGACGTCTTCGCCTCGACACCCGCGACCGCAGGGCCGTGGAGCCCCCGGGCGCAGCACGGTGGACCTCCCGCGGCGCTGCTCGGGCGGGCCCTCGAACGCATCGACGAGGGCACGCCACGGGTGATCGGCCGGTTCACCATGGACCTGCTCGGTCCGGTGCCGGTGGGCACCGTCTCGGTCACGTCGTCGGTGCCCCGACCTGGCCGCACCGTCTCGTTGCGCCAGGCCGAGCTCCGCGACGAGTCCGGCCGGGTGCTGGCGAGGGCCCAGGGGTGGGCGTTCCCACGAGTGGGGTCCGGTGGCGGGCCGGGGACGGGGTCCGACGTACGTCTCGAGCACGGGCCTGAGGACGGCCGCCACGAGGACCTGCCAGCGTCCTGGCACACCGGTTACCTCGACTCGGTCGCGTGGAAGTGGATCGAGGGCGCGGTCACGCGACCCGGGCCGGCGGTCGTCTGGATGCGTCCGCTCGTCCCGCTGGTGCCGGGTGAGGAGATGTCCCCGCTCCAGCGGCTGCTCACCTGCGTCGACTCGGCCTCCGGCGCCTCCGCGGAGCTCGACCCGGCGCAGTGGAGCTTCATGAACACCGAGCTCACCGTCCACCTCGTCCGACCGCCCGAGGGCGAGTGGGTCTGCCTGAAGGCACGGACCACGCTCGGTGGCGGCGCGGTGGGGCTCGCCGCGTCGGAGGTGTACGACGGTCGCGGGCTGGTCGCCAGGTCAGCGCAGGCACTGCTGGTGACGCCGAGCCCATGACCCGGGTCGGACTCGAGTGGGGGCCGCGGGCGATCCCCGATCGTGACATTGCTCGGTTGCCGGTGACGGTGGTCGTCGACGTGCTCAGCTTCACCACGACGCTCAGCGTGGCGATGGACCTCGGAGTCGACGTGCTGCCCCATCCGTGGGACGGACCTTCGGCAGCAGAGCTCGCTCGGGAGGTCGGCGCCACCGTGGCGGTCGGACGCAGCGAGGCTCGTGAGACCGGTGGGGTGAGCCTCTCCCCCGCCGGACTGCGACGCGCCGTCGGCGTGCGCCGCCTCGTGCTGCCCTCGCCGAACGGCTCGTCGATCGCCCATCAGCTCGGGAACACCCCGTGGAGCGCGACGGACCACCCGGTCGTGGTGGGCGCCTGCCTCCGCAACGCCACTGCGGTCGGCGCCTGGCTGGCCGCCCGCGAGGACGTGGACGTGCTCCTCATCCCTGCCGGGGAGCGATGGCCCGATGGCTCGCTGCGACCCGCCGTCGAGGACCTGCTCGGAGCGGGCGCGGTCATCGACGCGCTGGCATCACGCCGCCAGACCGACCTGGCCCCGGAGGCCAGTGCCGCCCGGGCGGCGTTCCGCGAGGCGCGAGGCGACCTGTCGGACCGGCTGCACCCGAGCACCAGCGGCGTCGAGCTGGTGGGGAACGGCTTCGCGGAGGACGTGCAGATCGCCGCCGAGCTCGACACCAGCGCGTTGGTGCCGGTGCTGGTCGCGGGGATCTTCCGGCCGGCCTGAGGTCGGGACGTCATCCGTGGTCGTCGCCGGAGCAACCGCCGTGCATGACGTCTCGCACAACGTCAGCCGAGGTGGTCCCCCGGGTCACCAGCTCGTATGACGCCGACCCTCACCTCAGGTCCTCGCCGACGAACGGGTCACGCGCTCAGTCCTGGATCCGCGCGAACGGCTGGGCTTCCTCGAGCTCGTAGGCGACCTCGATCAGCCGGCGGTCGTAGCCCTGGGCCGCGGCGAGCTGTACGCCGATCGGGAGGCCCCTGGTGCTGGTGCCCATCGGCACCGAGATCGCCGGGTCGCCGGTCGCGTTCTGGAGCGGTGTGAACGAGACCCACTCCAGGATCCGGCCCATCACCGTCTCGTAGGACAGCGTCGGATCCAGCCAGCCGAGCTCGGGCGTGGTCAGTGACAGCGTCGGGGTGAGCACGACGTCGTGACGGCCGAAGAACTCCCTGCTGGTGCGGTGCGAACGCTTCAGCCGCGTGATCGCCAGCGGGAGCCGCCAGGCGTTCCTGGCGGCGTGGCGGGCCAGACCCTGGGTCAGGTTGTCGTTCCTGCTGCGGTCGTAGGTGCGGTTGAACGTGTGCTTGCCGCCGAGGCTCAGCGCGAGCGCGAGGCTGGCCCAGTAGAGCAGGAAGTCGCCCTCGAAGGAGTCCGGCACGGGCGCCTCGACCGGCTCGACGTGGTGGCCGAGCTCCTCGAGCAGGGCGGCCGTCTTCTCGACGGTCTGGGTGGTCTCGTCGTCCGTCGTACGACCGCCGATCGAGTTGGTCACGAGCGCGATCCGCAGCCGGGCCTTGCCCGGGTGGGTCACGTCGCCGACGGGCGGGAGCTTCAGGTTGCGGTAGACCCGCTCCGACTCCCTGACGAACGCAGCCGTGTCGCGCACCGACCGGGTGACCACACCGTCGTGGACGATCTGCACCGGCATCTCGCGGTTGAGCTTGTCGCCCGGGATCCGTCCCCGAGTGGCCTTGAGGCCGACCAGCCCGTTGCACGCCGCCGGGATCCGGATCGAGCCGCCGCCGTCGTTGGCGTGGGCGATCGGCACGGCTCCGGCGGCGACGAAGGCGGCCGAACCGGCCGAGGATGCGCCCGAGGTGTGGCCGGTGTGCCACGGGTTGCGCACGGGCACGTCGTCCCTGAACTCCGCGCTCGGGCTGAAGCCGTACTCCGAGAGCCTGGTCTTGCCGAGCACGGTGCAGCCGATCAGGCCGAGCATGCGGGCGTAGTCGCCGTCGGCGGTGGCCGGTTCGGCGACGTAGGCGTGCGTGCCCTGCTGGGTCGGCAGACCGGCGACGTCGCTGTTGTCCTTGACGAACGACGGCAGACCGGCGAAGAAGCCGTCGTGCGGGA
Organism: uncultured Actinomycetota bacterium; assembly: GCA_963843075.1. Taxonomy (GTDB): domain Bacteria; phylum Actinomycetota; class Actinomycetes; order Propionibacteriales; family Nocardioidaceae; genus Marmoricola. The sequence continues at coordinate 32,303 of CAWJJD010000001.1, forward strand.
TGGTGGACTCGGCGACGGCTCCGGAGAATCGGTCGGCCGCCAGCCCGGCGAGGACCGCATCGACCTCCTGGGTGCGGGCGACGGCCGCCTCGACGGCCTGCTGACGCGAGACCCGTCCGGACCTGATCTCCGCTGCGAGCCCGACGGCATCGTGGTCGCCGAGAGCGTCGTCGCGGAAGGCATGGACTCGCGCGCGGGCCGTCATGGCGGACAACCTATCCGCGCGATCAGGGCCTCGGAAGGGTGATCCAGGTCAAAGGATGTGCGTGTGCTTGCGATCGTCAACTACCGTGGTCAGGTCGACCGCACCCGGTCGGAACCCACCCGCAGACCCAGTGATTCGAGGCACCTCCTCCGTGGCGACCACCACCGCACCTGACACGGGTGCTGAGACCGGCGACTACACGCACGCGCAGATCCTGACCATCCTGTCGGGTCTGCTCCTCGGCATGTTCCTGGCCGCACTCGACCAGTCGATCGTGGGTACGGCGATCCGCACCATCGCCGACGACCTCAACGGGCTGTCCATCCAGGCCTGGGCCACCACGGCCTACCTGATCACCTCGACGATCACCACGCCGATCTACGGCAAGCTCGGCGACCTCTACGGCCGCAAGAAGCTCTTCCTGTTCGCCATCACCCTGTTCATCATCGGGTCCGCCGCCTGCTCGTTCGCCCAGTCGATGTATCAGCTCGCCGCCCTCCGGGCGCTCCAGGGACTCGGCGCCGGCGGGTTGTTCACGCTGGTGCTCGCGATCATCGGCGACATCGTCTCGCCGCGGGAGCGTGCGAAGTACACCGGCTACTTCATGTCGGTCTTTGCCACCTCCAGTGTCCTCGGACCCGTCGCGGGAGGTCTCTTCGCCGGCCAGGACGAGATCCTCGGCGTCACCGGCTGGCGCTGGGTCTTCCTCGTCAACGTGCCGATCGGGATCGCAGCGCTGTTCGTGGTGACCAGGAACCTGCACCTGCACCACGTCCGCCGCGAGGCTCGGATCGACTGGTGGGGGGCGCTCTCGCTGGTCGTCGCGCTGGTCCCGTTGCTGACTGTCGCCGAGCAGGGGCGCTCCTGGGGCTGGAGCTCGCCGCGGTCACTGACCTGCTACGCCATCGGGGCTCTGGGCGTGCTCGCCTTCTTCCTCGCCGAGCGCGCGATGGGCGACGACGCCCTGATCCCCCTGCGCATCTTCAAGATGCGCACCGTCGCCGTGGTCATCGGCGCAAGCGTGATCGTCGGCGCCGCGATGTTCGGCGCGATCACGGTGCTCCCGCAGTACATGCAGATCGTGCACGGTGCCTCGCCGACCAAGGCCGGGCTGATGATGCTCCCGATGGTGGTCGGCATGATGGCCGCCGGGATCGGCGTCGGCCAGTTCACCTCGCGCACCGGCAAGATCCGGATGTTCCCGATCTTCGGGTCGTTCATCGCCGGTTGCGCGATGATCGGGCTCTCCTTCGTCAGCGCCGACACCAGCCTGCTCGTGGTGATGGGCGGGATGCTGGTCCTCGGTCTCGGCATCGGCCAGTGCATGCAGCCGCTGACGATCATCGTGCAGAACGCCGTACCTCCGCGCGAGATCGGCGTCGCCACCAGCTCGGCCACCTTCTTCCGGCAGCTGGGCGGCACCATCGGCGTCGCGGTCTTCCTCTCGCTGCTGTTCAGCACGCTGGGCGAGAACATCAAGAGCGCCTTCAAGAGCGCCGCGCCCGGGATCCAGCAGGCCGCCAGCGCCGGCCAGATCCCGCACTCCACGATCAACGACCAGGTGCTCGCCGGGCTGGACAACCCCGGCCAGGGCGGTGTGTTCACCTCGGTGCAGGACGACTCGTCCATCATCGGCAAGATGAGCAAGGTGCTTGCGCACCCGTTCCAGGTCGGCTTCTCCGACTCGATGAGCCTGGTGCTGCTCTGTGGCGGGGCCATCATGCTGGTGGCCTTCCTCATCCTCCTGCTGATGCCGCCGGTCGAGCTGCGCACGACCTCCGCGAGCGCGGCTGCCCGGGCGGAGGACACCGTGGCGCGCAACGCTGCGGTCGACGGCCCCGCCCCCGACGAGGGCGCGCACCGTGCGCCGGTCGAACCAGTGGTGGGCGAACCCGTCGGCACCGATGACGGCGGTCGGCATGCCGGTCCTGCGACCGCCGACGAGGCGCCGGACCCTCGTTAGCGCGCGATGCCGCGGCGGTGGCAGCCCACCAGATGGGTGTCGACCAGCCCGGTCGCCTCCATCAGGGCATGCACCGTGGTGGGTCCCACGAAGCCGAAGCCTCGCTTGCGCAGCGCCTTGGACAGGGCCACCGACTCGGGTGACGTCGCAGGCACGTCCGCCGGGACCCGTGGCTCCGGGTCGCGCTCGGGGCGGAACGACTCGACGAACGTCTCGAGCCCGCCGTCGTCGCGCAGGGCGATCGTGGCGACGGCGTTCTTGCGGGTCGCCTCGACCTTGGCGCGGTTGCGCACGATGCCGGTGTCGGTGAGCAGTCGCTCGACGTCGGCGTCGGTCATCGCGGCCACGCGGTCCACGTCGAAGTGGTGGAACACCTCGCGGAACCGCTCGCGCTTGTTCAGGATGGTCGACCAGGACAGGCCGGCCTGGAAGCCCTCGAGGCTCAGCCGCTCGAAGAGGCCGCGCTCGCCGCGCACGGGCACGCCCCACTCGGTGTCGTGGTAGTCGCGCATGGTCCCCGGCCGACTGGCCCAGGAGCAGCGCGCGATGCCGTCCTCCCCGACCGCTGCCCCGTCGGCAGTCCCGTCGGCCGTCGCGTCGGCCGTCGCGTCGACAGCGTCCTGGGTCACTCGCGCGTCCCCAGCGCGCGGCTGATGGCATCGGTGTGCGTGGGGGTGGAGCCGCAGCAGGCGCCGATCAGGTCGATGCCGAGAGCGCGCAGCTCCACCGCGTGGCGGGCCATGTCCTCGGGGGTCGCGTCGTATTCGAAGTGGTCGCCCACCACCTGGGGCAGGCCGGCGTTGGACTGCGCGACCAGCAGCAGCCCCTCGGGGCGCGCGGCCGCCATCTGGGCGGCGATCTGGGCCATCTCGCCAGGCCCGCGGCCACAGTTGGCACCGACAGCGTCCACCCCCAGCGCACCCAGGGCGGTCACGGCGTCGGCGGGCCGGACGCCCATCATCGAGCGCAGGTTGGTGTCGAAGCTCAGCGTCGCGATGATCGGCAGGTCGGGGACCACCTCCCGGGCAGCCGCGACCGCAGCCTCCACCTCGGCGAGGTCGCTCATCGTCTCGATCAGGACGAGGTCGATGCCGCCGTCGCGCAGGCCGGCCAGCTGCTCGGCGAAGATCGCCTGCGCCTCGTCGGAGTCCATCGTCCCGAGCGGCGCGAGCAGCTCACCTGTCGGCCCGAGGTCGCCGGCCACGAGGACCCCGTGCTCGTCGGCCACCTCGCGCGCGAGCCGCGCGGCTGCCTCGTTGAGCTCGTGCACGCGGCTCCCGAGGCCGTGCATGTCGAGCCGAGGACGGCTGCCCCCGAAGGTGTTGGTCGTGAGGACCCGGGCCCCTGCCACCGCATAGGCCTGGTGCGCCTCGCGGATCACCTCGGGACGCTCGATGTTCCACAGCTCACCCGAACCGCCGTCGTCGAGTCCGCGGTCCTGGAGCAGGGTGCCCATGCCGCCGTCGATCACGACCGGTCCGGCGGCGGCGAGGTCCACGAGGGTGCTGCGCTGCTGGGTCTGTTGTTCGCTCACGGCACGAGCCTAGGTGCGGGGTGCGACAGGACCGTCACGGGCCGCGCTTGACCATCCGGGCGTTGGGCAGCGGCGGGGCGTGCAGGGCCTCGAGCGGGTCGTTCTCTGGCAGGTCGAAGCGGGCGTGGTCGCCCTCGGCGAGGAGGGCCTCCCACTGCGCGCGGTAGCCGACCACCTCCTCGTGCTCGCGCCCGATGAAGTTCCACCACATGACGATCCGCTCGCCGAACGGCGGACCGCCGATGAGCAGGAGGCGGGTGTCCTCGTCGGCACTCAGCTCGAGGCTCTCCGTGCCCGGCTCGACGAAACCGAGCTCGTGGGCGGTCAGCGGCTTGCCGTCGACGCGGGCGGCGCCGGTGTCCACCAGCAGGCCCAGCTCGAAGGACGGATCGACGGGCACCGACAACGAGGTGCCGGCCCGAAGCGTGAGCTCCGCGCCGAGCAGCGGGGTGTACGTCGTCACCGGGGACGTCGAGCCGAGCAGCGAGCCGATGAACACCCTGGCCTCCCACCCCTCGCCAGACACCGGCTCGGGCGCGAAGTGCTCGAAGGTCGGCGCGACCTGACGCTCGCTGTCGGGCAGGGCCAGCCAGAGCTGGGCCCCGTGCAGGGTTGTCGTGGCCGGGGTGGAGTACTCGCTGTGGCTGATCCCCCGGCCCGCCGTCATCAGGTTGAGCTCGCCCGGCCGCACGTACGCGTGGTGCCCGGCGGAGTCGCGGTGCTCGATCTCGCCGGTGAACAGCCAGCTGACCGTCTGCAGGCCGGTGTGCGGGTGGGGCGGGACGACCATCCCTTCGCGCCCTGCTTGTCCTGAGCCCGTCGTAGGGACCTCGTCCGGGCCGTAGTGGTCCAGGAAGCACCAGGCGCCGATCAGCGAGCGCTGCCGCTGCGGGAGAGTCCGCCGGACGGTCATCGCGCGGAGCCCGCCGAGCGGCACGTCACGCGGGGTCAGGACCTCCATGACACCCAAGCGTGCCACGCCACCCGACGGCCGGCAGAGGCATTGGCGCGATCTTTGCGCAGATGGTCATTTCTGCCACTCGTGGCCGCCACCGGGGCGCCACAGAGTGGAGTCATGACCTTCTTCGCCGCCATCGCCGTCCTGCTTCTCGCCGCCGCGACCCTGTTCGTCCTCGCGGGTCGCGACTTCCTCCGCAGCAACGGGTACCCGCCGGTGCGCATGCGCCGCCTCGCGGACTTCCTGCACCTGGTGTCGCTCGGCTACTCGGCGCTCAACGCGGCGTCGAACGAGGCCGCGCGGCGCCGAGTCACCGGCTGGTACTGAGGGTCAGCGCCCGCGACGGCTGCTGCTGAAGGAGGCGGCGCTGTGGCCGCCGCTCTTCGGCGCAGCGGCACCGGGCCCGTTGCCACGTCCGCGGGAACGGCCCTGCTGACCGGAGCGCGACTGGTTGGACGAGCGGCCAGAACCGCCCGACCCGCCACGACCACCGGAGCGACGACGACCGCCGCCACCCCCGCCACCGTTCTGCGGACGCTCGGGCCGGTCGTCCTTGAGGCCACCGGCCACGAGCACGCGCTCACCCGGCGCGAGCTGCGCGAGCAGGGGGTGGGTCGGACCGGAGATCTTCGTCGTGGTCGGGGAGATCTTCGCGGCGCGGGTCAGGTCACGCACGTCCTTGACCTGCTGGTCGGTCATCAAGGTGACGACCGTTCCGGCGGCACCGGCACGAGCCGTGCGGCCCGAGCGGTGCAGGTAGGCCTTGTGCTCGGCCGGCGGGTCGGCGTGCACGACCAGGGCCACGTCGTCGACGTGGATCCCGCGGGCAGCGATGTCCGTGGCCACCAGGGTGGTGGCGCGGCCGGAGTGGAAGGCCTCCATGTTGCGGGTGCGGGCGTTCTGCGCGAGGTTTCCGTGCAGCTCGACCGTGGGGACGCCGCGCTGGTTGAGCTGGCGGGCCAGGTTCTTCGCGCCGTGCTTGGTGCGGGTGAACACGATCATCCGCCCGGGAGCGCTGGCGAGGTCCGCCAGCACGGCGACCCGGTGGTCGCGGTGCACGTGCAGCACGTGGTGGTCCATCGAGGAGACCGGCGACTGGGCCGAGTCGGCCTCGTGGGTGGCCGGGTTGTCGAGGAAGCGCTTGACCAGGACGTTCACGCCCGAGTCGAGGGTCGCGGAGAACAGCATCCGCTGTCCGCCGCGGGGAGTCTGCTCGAGGATGCGGCGTACGGCGGGGAGGAAGCCGAGGTCGGCCATGTGGTCGGCCTCGTCGAGGATCGTCACCTCGACCTGGCCCAGGTCGCAGTGACCCTGGTTGATCAGGTCCTCGAGGCGGCCGGGGCAGGCGACGACGATGTCGACACCCTGGCGGAGCGCCTGGACCTGGGGGTTCTGGCCGACGCCGCCGAAGACGGTGCGGGTCCGGAGACCGTGGACGGCCGCGAGCGGCGCCAGGGCGGCGTCGATCTGCGAGACCAGCTCACGGGTCGGCGCGAGGATCAGCGCACGCGGGCGCTTCGCGGCTCGGCGGGAGCCGGACGCGTCGAGCCGGGCCACCAGGGGAAGCAGGAACGCGAGCGTCTTGCCCGAGCCGGTGCGGCCCCGACCGAGGACGTCACGACCGCGCAACGAGTCAGGCAGCGTGGCCGCCTGGATGGGAGTGGGTTCGGTGATGCTCTGCGAGGCGAGGACGTCGGAGAGGTCCGCGGGCACGCCGAGCTCGATGAAAGAAGTTGCAGACATGGGGTGGGGAATCGCTAACTGTGTGAATGTCTCACCAACAGCCGTGACGAACAGGTTCGTCGAAAAGATCGGACCGCGTGGAGCCCTGTTGCTAGAAGTGCTGCGACACGCATCAGGATCGAGGCAAGACTGGACGATCCTTGTGCCTCAAGCGTAGGGCATCGGGGGTGAATCCTCCGCATTATCGGCACCAACGCCCCTGTGACCCTCGACTCAGCGGAAGGCGTCCTGCCCGGTCAGCGCCTTGCCGAGCACAAGCTGGTGGACCTCCGAGGTGCCCTCGTAGGTGAGCACCGACTCCAGGTTGTTGGCGTGCCGCATCATCGGCCACTCCAGCGTGATGCCGGCCGCACCCATGATCGTGCGGCACTCGCGCGCGATCGCCAGGGACTCCCGGATGTTGTTGAGCTTGCCGAAGCTGACCTGCTCGGGGGTGATCCGCCCGTCGTCCTTGAGCCGGCCGAGGTGCAGGGCCAGCAGCATCGACTTGCCGAGCTCGACGGTCATGTCGGCCAGCTTGGCCTGGGTGAGCTGGAACCCGCCGAGCGGCTTGTCGAAGATCTCGCGCTCACCCACATAGCGCAGCGTCGCCTCCAGGCAGTCGCGCGCGGCGCCGATCGAGCCGAAGATGATGCCGAACCTGGCCTCGGTCAGACAGCTCAGCGGACCACGAAGACCCTTCACGTCCGGCAGCATCGCGTCGGCCGGGAGCCGCACCCCGTCGAGGACCAGCTCGCTCGTGACCGACGCGCGCATCGACATCTTGTGCTTGATCTCGGGGGCGGAGAACCCCTCCGTCTGCGTGGGTACGACGAACCCGCGGATGCCGTCGTCCGTCTGGGCCCACACCACGGCCACGTCGGCGATCGACCCGTTGGTGATCCACATCTTCGACCCGTCGAGCACCCAGTCGCCGCCACCATGGGCACCGACGTCCTGCTTGGCGCGGGTGCGCATGCCGGCGGGGTTGGAACCGAAGTCCGACTCGGTCAGGCCGAAGCAGCCGACCTTCTCACCGGTCGCCATCTGCGGCAGCCACTCGTTCTTCTGCTCCTCCGAGCCGTGGGCGTGGATCGCGAACATGGCGAGGCTGCCCTGCACCGACACCAGCGAGCGGACACCGGAGTCGCCGGCCTCGACCTCCAGGCACGCCAGTCCGTAGGCCGTCGTGCTGGTGCCCGCGCAGCCGTAACCCTCGAGGTGCATCCCGAGCGCGCCGATCTTGCCGAGCTCGAGGGCGAGGTCACGAACCGGGGTGTTGCCCTGCTCGTACCACTCGGCGATGTGGGGCCGGATCCGGTCGTCGACGAACGCGCGGACCGTCTGCTGGATCGCGCGGTCCTCCTCGTTGACGAGCGAGTCGGTGTCGAGGAGTCCCAGGGGAGAGCGATCTGCCATGGTCCCAATCTAGGTCCCTGTCACCTCTCGGTCAGGCCCGGCGGCCCTCGCGCCGGTAGGCGCGCAGCGGGATCGGGTGCATCCGGAAGCGACCGGGGAGTCGGCGGTAGAGCCAGTTCAGCGCACGACTGGCGGCCGCGAACCGTTGGTAGCGGCGCTCCCTCGTGTCGTCCCACGGCAGGCCCAGGATCTCGCGGCCCCTCGACGGCATCCCGCCGATGGTGATCGAGGAGCTGACCGCGTTGATCGGTCGCTGCACCAACCACCACACCGGCCGGGGGATCCGCTCCGGGCGGGGCCAGCCCTTGGTCGCGTAGCCCACGCCGTACGACGCGGTCCGGTGCGCGACCAGTCGCTCCTCGAGCGCGTGCTCGATGTAGTCGACGAACTCGTCGTAGGTCTGCGGGGTGCCGCGCGAGCTCACGCCGTATCTCTCGAACCAGGTGATCGACTCAGCGAAGAGCTGCTCCTTCTCCGCTCGGCTGAGCCGGCGGATGAAGGTGTCGGTCGCGGTGATCAGGTGCTCGACGAAGCAGGCGTGGGCCCAGTAGTAGGTGTCCGGGTTGAGCGCGCTGTAGGGCGACCCGTCCGGGAGCCTGCCCCTGATCGGCTTGTGGAAGTCGCGCACCTCGTGACCGCTGGCCTCGGGGTCGGCGCCGTAGACCGTGTTGTAGATCGGCGGGATGCTGCGCTGCAGCCGGGCGAGCGTCTCCGCGAACCAGACGGAGTGGTCCTCCACCCCCTGACCGAGGGCGGGCAGCATGTTCTGGAGCACGGCGGCGCGCGGACCGAGCAGGGCCATCCGGTGGTCGCCGAAGTGGCGCCAGGTCAGCGAGTCCGGACCGAGCGGGAGCGCATGACTGCCGTCCTCGGGTTCTCGCTGGGCCGTCGTCATGGTGATACATTGAAACAGATTTGTCTCATCATTCCAATGGGTGGAGGGCCGAAGCGATGGCGGTGACGACACCGGTGGGGCTGAAGCAGGCGCGCGGACCGGTGCTCGGGCTGCCCCACCTGCTGCAGCTCCGCTTCCACCCGATCGACCACAACCAGTGGCTGCGGGAGGCCTACGGCGAGGTCTACCGGCTCAACGTTTTCGGGATCCGGCTCTTCGTGACGGCTGGGGCCGACATGGCCGAGCAGGTGCTGGTCAACCGTGACCGCAGCTTCGCCAACGGGCCGGCGTGGTCACACTTCATCGGGCCGTTCTTCCACCGCGGGCTGATGCTGCTCGACTTCGACGAGCACCTGCACCACCGACGGATCCTCCAGCACGCGTTCACCAACGATGCCCTGCGCCGCTACCACTCGGTGATGTCGCCCCACATCAAGGGCAACCTGTCCGAGTGGGAGACCCCCGAGCGAGACACGGCCGACCAGCCGGTGCGGATGCACCACCTGTTCAAGGCCCTCACCCTCGACCTGGCCCTGGAGACCTTCGTCGGAGTGGAGCTGAGCCGCGGGGAGCAGGAGGAGGTCAACCGGGCCTTCGTCGCGGCCGTCCGCGCCGGCACCTCGATCATCCGCAAGCCGATCCCGGGGACCCCCTGGGCGAAGGGACTGCAGGCCCGCGCGTTCCTCGAGGAGTTCTTCCGCTCGCACATCCCGGCCAAGAGGCGCGACGGGGGCGACGACCTGTTCGCGCAGCTGTGTCGCGCGCAGGACGACGGCGAGCAGTTCGGCGACGACGACATCGTCAACCACATGATCTTCCTGCTGATGGCCGCGCACGACACGACGACGATCACGATGAGCTCGATGGCCTACCACCTCGCCAAGAACCCCGAGTGGCAGGAGCGGGCGCGCGAGGAGTCGATGGCCGCTGGCGAGCTCGACCACGACGGCGTGCTGGGGCTCGAGGTGCTCGACCGGGTGATGAAGGAGTCGATGCGGCTCTGCTCGCCGGTGCCGTCGTTGCCTCGGGTGGCCGTGCGCGACACCGAGATCGCCGGGTTCCACGTCCCGGCCGGCTCGTTCGTGACCGTGTCGCCGTACATGAACCACTACCTGCCCGAGCTCTGGAACGACCCCACCCGCTTCGACCCCGACCGGTTCGCGCCCGACCGGCGCGAGGACCGCTCGCACCGGATGGCGTTCGAGCCGTTCGGTGGCGGGGTGCACAAGTGCATCGGGATGCACTTCGCCGGGATGCAGGTGCGCGCGATCTTCCACGAGCTGCTGCGCCACTACCGTTGGTCGGTGCCCTCCGACTACGTGTGGCCGATCGACCTGACGGCGCTGCCGTTCCCGCGAGACGGTGTGCCCGTCACCTTGTCGAGGATCTCGGCATGACCGTCGCGATCCTCGACGCCGCACGCACCGTCTTCGAGCAGTACGGCGCCCGGCGCGCCAACGTCGAGGACGTCGCCAGGGCAGCCGGCGTCAGTCGCAGCACCCTCTACCGCGCCTACCCCAACAAGGACGTGCTGCTCGAGGCGGTCCTCGTCGCCGAGCTCGACGCGTTCCTGGTCGAGCTCGACCGCGTCGCCACCGACCTGCCTCCGCGCGAGGCGGTCGTCGAGTGCTTCACCCAGGGCCTGCGACTCACCCGGGAGATCCCGCTGCTCGCCCGGCTCGCCGAGACCGAGCCCGACCTGATCACCGCTGCTGGTGCGGCCTCGCACAGCTCGCTCGTGCTCGGCTCGGCCGAACGCGTCGCCGGCACCTTGCGCAGGGCCGGCGCGACGATGCCCGGTGACGAGCTGCTGACCGTCGCCGAGCTGATGCTCCGGGTCGCCTGGACCTATCTGCTCAACCCGCGCGGCGGGCTCGACGTCGACGACGAGACGGCCGTGCGGGACTACGCGCGGCGTTATCTGGCTCCGCTGGTCTTCTGAGGTGCTGCCGTCGGGCCACGGCCCGTGCGGCAGGGACGAACGGCCCTACGCGGGCCTGTGCTCCGCTGACACGGTGGAAGCATGACTACCGAAGACCGCATCGCCCAACTGGAAGCCCAGATCATCGAGCTGAGCGCCCAACAGTCCGAGCTCCACCAGCAGCTGGCCCAGGCCGAGCGCGACCGGTGGCAGGGCTACGTCGACGACCTCGAGGTGCAGCTCCACCTCGCAGCCATGGAGGGCAACGACGGCATCCGCCCGCTCATGGACACGCTGACCAACCGCTGGGCCGAGGCCCGCCAACAGCTCGACCACCGTTCATCGACCGCCACCGACGTGGGCGCCATCCTGCGCGAGGGGCTGCACAGTGCCGTGCGCGACGTGCAGAAGGCGCTGATGGAGAGCAAGGCCAAGATCAGCTCCTGACCCGGACGGCTCCGGGAGGACTCCATGTCCTCGTGGCGCTGCTCGTCAACGCAGCCATGCTTACGCCGTCAACCGGTGGCCGGGCTGGGAGAGGGTGCCGCCGCTCGTCGAGCTCCGCCGAGAGACCTACGCGCCAGTGACCGTCCCGGCCGCTGCCTCGGCGTGACCCCGGTGCCTGCCTGCCCGACGGAGTCAGGCTCCGGAGTGGAACCGTTCGGGCACCAGGGCCGCGAACGCCTCCCGCAGCGAAGCAGGGGCCTTGAGCTGGCGGTGACCGAAGGCTCGCAACAGGTCGACGACCTCGCGACCGGGGCCTTCGGGTGCCGGCGTGAGCTCGTACTCGACGGCACCGGCCCGGTCGGGGGTGGCGCGCAGCTCGCCGCCGAGGTCGTGGAGCAGGTTGACCATGACCTCGTTGTCGACGGCGACCAGAGCCGTGAAGCGACGGATCCCCTCGGCCCGGGCACGGCGGATCAGCCGGATCAGAAGCTCGGTGCCGAGCCCCCGCCCCTGCCAGTCGTCCACCACGGCCACGGCGATCTCGGCCACCTCCGGGTTGGCGGTGTCGCGAACGTAGCGCGCGATGCCCAGGGCCCGGCCGTCGGTCACGGAGAGGGCGCCGAGCGCTTCGTGGTCGTGGTGGTCGATGCGGGTGAAGTACTCCAGCTCGTGCTCGGTGAGCCGGGGCTTGTCGGCGAGGAACCGCAGTCGCCGCGACTCGGCACTGAACCGGGCGAAGCCGTCGGCCAGAAGAGGAGCATCCTCGCGGTGGACCTGGCGGATGACCACGGCCGACCCGTCGCTCAGCAGGACGTGGTCCTCCTCGAGAGGCGCACTCATGCCGGGTGCTCCGGGGACGTGCGGGCGAGCAGCTGTTCGCGCACCTGCCGCCGGAGGACCTTGCCGATCATCGAGAGCGGCAGCTCGTCGAGGACGAAGATCTGCCGCGGCACCTTGTAGGGCGTCAGACGTTCCTTGCAGGTCGCCCGGACAGCGTCTTCGTCCAACGTCTCACCCGTCTCGAGCACCACGGCAGCGACCACCTGCTCACCGCCGTCGGCAGCGGGAAGGCCCACGACCGCGGCGCCGGCGATGCCGGGAACCTCGCACAGGACGTCCTCGACCTCGCTCGGATAGACGTTGAAGCCCCCGGTGATGATCAGCTCCTTGATCCTGTCCACGATGCTGAAGAAGCCGTCCTCGTCCATCACGACGACATCTCCCGTGCGGAGCCAACCGTCCTCGACCAGCACCTTCGCGGTCTCCTCCGGGCGCTCCCAGTAGCCGCCGAAGACCTGCGGGCCGCGCAGGAGGAGCTCCCCCGGCTCCCCGGGGGCCACCACCTGGGTGTGGTCGTCGCGGTCCACCACTCGCACCTCCGTCGACGGGAACGGGACGCCGACCTTGCCGATCCTGCGCGAGGGTCCTGCCGGGTTGCCCATGGCGACCGGCGAGGTCTCGGTCATGCCGTATCCCTCGACGAGGATCCCGCCGGAGACCGACTCCCACAGCTCAGCGGTGGTTCGCGGCAGTGGCATCGCCCCGGAGATCGAGAAGCGGATGGAGCTCAGGTCGACGCCCTTCCTGCGGGCGGCCGCCGCCAGGCGCTCGTAGATCGGTGGCACACCCGGGAGGAACGTGGCCGGCCGCCGGCGCATCGCGTCCAGCACCAGGTCGACGTCGAACCGCGGCAGCAGGACGAGGGTGGCACCGATGCTGATCGAGAACGTGAGGCACAGCGTCAGGCCGTAGGCATGGAACAGCGGGAGCACTGCGTAGACCACCTCTTGCCCGTCCACCAGCTCGGGCATCCACGCCCGCCCCTGCGCCGCGTTGGCGCGCAGGTTGCGATGGGTGAGCACGGCCGCCTTGGGCCGGCCCGTCGTTCCGCCGGTGTACTGCAGCAGCGCGACGTCCCCGACAGCCGGATGCGGGTGATCGCTCGCCAGCGCAGGGCTGTGCGACACCAGGTCTTCCCAGGTCCGTACACCGGGCGCTGGGGCGGTCATGGCCCGGCGGGTCTGCCGAGCCCTCGCCACAGGCAGCCTCAGGGCCCACCGCCTGGTCCGTGGAAGCGCAGCCGGCAGGTTCACCGACAGCACCGTGGCGTTCCCCAGCTCCTCGGCGATCCCCTGCACCATCGGCGCCACCTTGTCCCAGGCGACGATCACCGTGGGTCGGTGGTCCCGGAGCTGGTGGGACATCTCGTCCTCGGTGTAGAGCGGGTTGTGCTCGACCACGACCGCGCCGAGACGGAGGACTGCATAGAACGCGACCACGTGCTGGGGGCAGTTGGGCAGCACGAGTGCCACCCGGTCGCCGGCGCCCAGACCGAGCCGGCGCAATCCCTCCGCGGCCCTGGCCACCTGCTCGCCGAGCTGGGTGTAGGTCGTCTCCGCGCCGAAGAAGTCGAGCGCGACGAGCGGACCGAACCGAGCGACCGAGGAGTCGAGGAGGTCGACGAGCGACTCCTCGGGCACCTCGATCTCCACGGGGACACCGGGCGCGTAGCTCGCGGCCCAAGGCCGTTCGTCACGCGCTGCTCCACCTGCCTCACTGGTCACGCTCGCAGGCTAGGACAGTGGGGGGCTACCGGGCGGGGGGCAAAGGTCCCGAGTCTGCCCGCAAACGGTCACCTCGTCCCGATGCGCACCAGGGCGGAGGCCACGGCAGCCGACACGGCCACGGCCAGCGACTCGGGATCGTCCTCGGTGAGCTCGGGCACGACGTGCTGGACGATCCCGCTCTGCAGCAGCGCGGCCGCGCCGATCCCCTGCGACTCGGCCATCTCGGCGGCGTGGGACAGGTCCCCGTGGCGGATCACGCTGGCGCCCTCGGGAGGCAGCGGTGAGAGCCAGGCGTTCTGGGTGGCGATCACGACCTGCGCCGGGAGCAGCGCCAGGGCTCCCCCACCACAACCCTGGCCGAGGATCACCGAGACGGTGGGCACCGTCATCGTGGTCAGGGCCGCGATGCAGCGAGCGATCTCACCGGCGATCGCACCCTCCTCGGCCTCGGCCGAGAGCTCGGCGCCGGGGGTGTCGATGATCGTGACGAGCGGCAGTCCGAGCTCCTCGGCCAGCCGCATCCCGCGACGCGCCTCGCGCAGGGCGGCCGCACCGAGCGGCTTGGCCCGGGTCTGCTTGACCCGGTCCTGGCCGACGAGCACGCACGGCTGTCCGTCGAGCCGGGTCAGCGTGACGAGCACGGCGGCATCCTGCTCGCCCTCCTCGGTCCCGTTCAGCCCGATGGTGCCGCGGGCGCCGTACCTCAGCACGTCGCGTACGCCGAGCCTCTCGGCCGATCGCGTCAGCTCCACGGACTCCCACACCGGGCGCGATGGCGAGAGCTCGCCGGAACGGAGGGGTAGAGCGGGCGTCGACGGCGGGTCGACCAGCACCGCGAGCATCATGTCGATCAGCACGGGCAGGTCCTCGGTCGACACGACCGCGTCGATCACGCCCTTGTCGGCGAGGTTCTCGGCCTGCTGGACGCCTGACGGGAACGGCTTCCCCTCGAGCGCTGCATAGACCTTCGGCCCCAGGAAGCCCACGAGCGCTCCCGGCTCGGCCACGGTCACGTGACCCAGTGACCCCCACGACGCATAGACACCGCCGGTCGTCGGGTGGCGCAGGTGCACGAGATAGGGCAGCCCGGCGGCCCGGTGGTCCATCACCGCGCGGGAGATCGCGACCATCTCGAAGAAGGCCGGCGTCCCCTCCTGCATCCGGGTGCCTCCCGAGGCGGTCGTGGCCAGGAGCGGAAGGCCCTCGGCGGTGGCGCGGCGCACGCACGCGACGATCCGGGACGCCGCCGCCTGCCCGATCGACCCGCCCAGGAAGGCGAACTCGTTGACCACGGCGGCCACAGGTCGCCCGCGCACCAGGCCGCGGCCGGTGAGCACCGACTCGTCGGTGCCCGCCCTCGTGGCCGCGGCGACGAGCTCGGCCTGATAGGACGCGGACTGCCCGCTGATGTCGATCGGCTGGTCCCAGGACTCGAAGGACCCGGGATCGACCACCAGGTCGATCAGCTCGCGGGCCGACCAGCGCTGGCTCATGAGCCCTTCCTGCGGAGCCAGTCCCGGATCGCCGGGCCGTGCTCATCGAGGGTCTGGTCCCACTCATAGACCTCGTCCATGGTGCGCACCTTGCCAGCAGCGACGCTCACCTCGCCAAGACGCGCCAGCAACGGGTCGATATCCGAGCCGTCGGCACTCGTGCGCACGCCCGTGACCGTCGTCGGCCCAGCTGCGGCTGGTCTCCTCTTCGTCCGCGGGTGAGACTGGGGTCCGACACGACCGCTGCAGCGGGGATCGGGGAGACGAGATGACAGACAGCGACCTGCCGGAGGGCATCGACGTCGACGTGCCACCCAGCGGCACCGGCTGCGCCGACTGCGAGGCCGCCGCTCCCCCGGGCTGGTGGGTGCACCTGCGGCGGTGCGCGGCGTGCGGCCACGTCGGTTGCTGCGACAGCTCACCCTCGCAGCACGCGACTGCGCATGCCAGGGCGAGTGGGCACCCCGTCATCCAGAGCTTCGAGCCCGGGGAGGACTGGTTCTTCGACTACGGGTCCGGGCAGGGCTTCGACGGGCCGAGCCTGGCGGCGCCTGACTCGCACCCCGAAGACCAGGGCACGCCCGGACCTCGCGGCCGGGTCCCCGATGACTGGATGTCCCACATCCACCAGTGACCGACGCCTTGTGCCAGCACCCGGCACGCATGATGCTGACGGGATGAGCGAAACCGACAGCGACGTCTTCAGCCGGATCAAGGGCCTCGTCGAGGAGGAGCACGCGCTGCGCGAGAGCGGCGACGCCGACGCCAACCGGGTCCGCCACCTCGAGGAACAGCTCGATCAGTGCTGGGACCTGCTGCGCCAGCGTCGCGCCCGGCGTGAGTACGGCGAGAACCCCGGCGAGGCCGAGGCTCGCTCCGTCGACACGGTCGAGCACTACCAGCAGTAGACCCGGCTCAGCCGAGCTGCAGGTCGCGCCGTCCCGCGGCCACCAACCCGAGCCCCGCCAGGCACGCGAACGCCGTCACCCGGACCACCGGTGTCCCGAGGCCCTCGGCATGGTCGAAGGCACCGATGTCGATCAGCCACGCCGGCGCCCCGAGCAGCCTGCCCAGCAGGGCCAGCCCGACGCTGACGCCGAACGGCACCCACGCCAGCCGGGCCAGCCTGGGGCGCCAGCCTGCGAGCAGCACGGCCGGACCGAGGAGCACCAGCACCGAGGACCACTGACCGGCCACCTGCTCCAGCGCCTCGGCGGCGATGCCCTCACCACCGATGGCCTGGTGCCCGACCACCGCCGTGAATGCGGCCGCGAGGCCGAGGACCAGGCCCGAACCGATGAGGGCCGTGAAGCCGTGCGCGCCCACGACACCGGCCGGCGTGACTCCCGTGGTGCGCAGATACTCGCCGGCTCCGTGAGCTTCCTCCGCGACAGCCTGCAGCGTGACGAGGAGCGCGAAGATCGCAACCACGATGCCGATGACGGCGCCGATGTAGCCGAGGTACGCCACCTGAGGATCCCGACCACTGAGCTGCGCCTCCAGGAAGCCGCCCGAGAGGTCCCCCCGGCGGGCCGTCGCGATCACGCCTGCCCCCATGGCCGTGAACACCGCCGCCCCGACCGCCGTCGCGACGCCCCACGCGAGCACCGTCGAACGGTGGAGGCGCCAGGCGAGGCCGCCCAGGGTGCGCACGCGGAGGCGACGACCCGGCCGGGTCGGCACCCGAAGCAGGCTGCCGCCCAGGTCGCGACGCGAGTCGAGCACCAGCGCGGCGCCGGCCATCAGCGCGGCCGTGACCATGGCGACCAACAGCGGTGGCCAGCGGTCCGCCGTGAACGGCTGCACGGTGGAGCGCAGGCCGAGAGGCGTGAACCAGGCGAGCCACCCGTGCCCGCGAGTGTCGGCCGCGGCGCGCATGGCGAAGCAGCAGGCCAGGGCCATCATGCCCGCCACGCGCGCCGACCAGGGCGTGGGCACCACCTGTGCGACGACGATGGTGAGCAGTGCCACCAGGGTGAAGGTGGCGGCAACGACGAGGGCGAACGCACACACGCCCGAAACGTCGACGCCCTCGACGCGACCCGCACGCAACCCGAGTCCCGCGCCGACCACGACTGCCAGGAGCGCCGCCACTGCGCTGATGACGACCAGACCGGCAACCAGCGGACCGCTGCGGCCGAGGCCGGCCGCCCGCACCAGCTCGACCGTGCCGTCCTGCTCGGCGGCCCGCGTCAACCGGACCGCGAGCAGCACCCCCATGGTCGAGACCAGCAGGGTGATGAAGGTGCCGACCTCCCAGCTGAACATCTGAGCTGGACTCCCGGGATCGGGCAGCGTTCCGTAGAGGAGCGTGGTCGCGACCTCCTGCTGGGCCTGCGCAACCGCGGTCGCGCGGGTCGCAGCGTCGGCGTAGGTGGAGACGTAGGCGGGCAGCGTGACCACCACGAGCACAGCGACGACGGCCACCCACACCCCGACCCAGGCGGCATGCCCGCGGACCAACAGACGCAGCAATGAAGTCACCGGGCCACGACTCGGTAGTGCCGGAGGAACAGGTCTTCGAGGCTCGCCGGGGTGCAGGTGACGTCGGCAGCGCCAGCACCGACGAGCAGCCCGAGCACCGCGTTGACCTCGCTCCCGGAGGCCCTGGTCTCGACGGCACCGCCGGTCGTCACCGCCTCCTTGAGTCCCAGTCGTGCCAAGCCTGCGCGCAGCGGGTCCCGACCCTCGGGCGGGATCGTCGCGGTGATCGTGGAGGCGGCCAGGTGCCGCATGTCCGCGACGCGGCCCGACTCGACCAGGCGCCCGTCCTTGATGATCGTGACCGCGCCGCAGAGCTGCTCCACCTCGCGCAGGATGTGGCTGGAGAGCAGGACGGTGCGTCCCTGGGTGGCAGCCTCCCGGACGCACTGATGGAAACGCTCCTCCATGAGGGGATCCAGTCCCGCGGTCGGCTCATCGAGCACGAGCAGGTCTGTCCGGGCGGCGAAGGCCGCGACGAGCAGCACCTTCTGCCGGTTGCCCTTGGAATACGTCCGGATCCTTCGGCCGGTGTCGAGGGAGAAATCGTCGACCAGACGCTTCTCGGCGCCGCGGTCGTAGGCCCCCCGGATGCCGGCAAGCGCGTCGAGAACCTCCTGGCCGGTGAGGTTGGGCCACAGGGCGACCTCACCGGGGACGTAGGACACCCGCCGGGTCACGTCGGCGGGATTGGCGGCCGGATCCAGACCGAGTACAGAGACCGTCCCCGCGGTGGGCCGGTAGAGCCCCAGCAGGACCCGCAGCGTGGTCGACTTACCCGCGCCATTCGGCCCGAGGAAGCCGTGGACCTCCCCGTTCCGAACCACGAGCTCGAGCCCGTCCACCGCCCGGAATCCGTCGAACTCCTTGACGAGGTCGTGGACCTCGATCGCATCCACGGCCGCGGTCACTTGGCCCTGGCCTCCTCCAGCGCAAGCAGCAGATGGCGCAGGACTGCCTCACCGAGTCGGCGGTCGCGGTCATCACCGGTCGCGGAGAACAGCTCGTAGAGGCCGCGAAGCGCATCTGGGTCGACGGTGCGCGCGACCTCGGCAAGCTGGTCCCCGAAGCGATCCTTCATCCGCTCCACGTTGCCGGCGGCGGCCTCCTCGACCATCTCGTCGGTCAGCTCGCCGGTCAACGTGCTCCGGAAGGCTTCGAGGCTGGCGGAGGCGACGTCCTCGTCGATGCCTGCGAAGAGGAGATCGGCCTCCGGCGGGACGCTCCCACGCAGGTAGGCAAGCTCCAGGAACTCCCGCTCCCTGCGCACGCCGTGCCGGGTCGCTTCGTCCTGCGCCCCCTCCTCGAGCACGACGTAGAACGCGGCGACCGGCGGGGGAAGCGGAGAGAGCGACTCGCCCCGCTCGAGCGTGGCGACGAGCCCAACGAGCCGGTCTCGCTGGTCGGCGAGGACGTCGATCCTCTCGGCCAGCACGTCGAGAGTGGCTCGGAGGTCGGCGAGGACCCGGGCGCGGTCGTCCGGGCCCCCAGCGGCGGGATCTGCAGCCAGGACCGACGCGATCCTGGCGAGGGGCAGCCCCGACTCTGCGAGCCAGCGGATCCGGCTCACCCGGGCCACGTGGGACACGTCGTAGTCCCGCCGGCCGTATCGAACCGCAGGCACCGGCACCAGGCCGATGGCGTGGTAGTGGCGAATGGTCCGGACGGTGGTCCCGGTGAGCTCTGCTATCTCCTTGGCCTGCACCCGGCCAGCATGACCCTGTGACGCAGCGTCACAGCAAGGGCCGGGTTCAGGAGACCTGGTTGATGGTCAGGTCAGGGAGCGATCCCGACGTACTTGACCGAGAGGTACTCCTCGATGCCCTCGGGCCCGCCCTCGCGGCCGAAGCCGGACTGCTTGACGCCGCCGAACGGCGCGGCCGGGTTGGACACGATCCCCTGGTTGATGCCGACCATGCCGAACTCCAGCCCCTCGCTGACCCGGATCATCCGCCCCAGGTCGGTGGTGAAGGCGTAGGCGACCAGGCCGTACTCGGTGTCGTTGGCCATTGCCACCGCCTTCTCGTCCTCGGAGAAGGTGGTGATGGGCGCGACCGGCCCGAAGATCTCCTCGCGGAACATGTCGGCGCCCTCGTCGACGTCGGTGAGCACCGTCGGCTGGAAGAAGTAGCCCTTGTCGCCGGTCGTCGAGCCGCCGGTCACGACCGACGCGCCTCGGCTGGTGGCGTCGTCGACCAGCTCGGCGACCTTGTCGCGCTGCTTGGCGTCGATCAGCGGCCCCACTGTGACGCCGTCCTCGGTGCCCCGGCCGACCACCTCGGCGGCCATCCGCTCGGCGAACTTCGAGGCGAAGTCGTCGGCGATCGACTCGTGGACCAGGAAGCGGTTGGCGGCCGTGCAGGCCTCCCCCATGTTGCGCATCTTGGCCAGCATCGCGCCGTCCACCGCAGCGTCGAGGTCGGCGTCCGCGAACACCAGGAACGGCGCGTTGCCGCCGAGCTCCATCGAGACCCGCAGCAGCTGGTCGGCCGACTGCTTGACCAGCATCTTCCCGACGGGAGTCGACCCGGTGAAGGTCAGCTTGCGCAGCCGGGAGTCACCGATCAAGGGCTCCATCACCTCACCGGTGCTGTGTGTGGAGACCACGTTGAGCACGCCCTTGGGCAGGCCGACCTCATGGAGCAGGTCGGCCAGCGCGAGCATGGTGAGCGGGGTCTGCTGGGCCGGCTTGACCACCATCGTGCAGCCAGCCGCGATGGCCGGGCCGATCTTGCGGGTCCCCATCGCCAGCGGGAAGTTCCACGGCGTGATCATCAGCACCGGGCCGACGGGCTGCTTCATCGTCATCAGTCGGGTGTTGCCGTCGGGGGACGTCGCCCAGCGGCCGGCGATGCGCACGACCTCCTCGGAGAACCAGCGGAAGAACTCGGCGCCGTAGGTCACCTCGCCCTTGGACTGCGCCAGCGGCTTGCCCATCTCCAGGGTCATCAGCATCGCGAAGTAGTCCGCACGCTCGGTGATCAGGTCGAAGGCCGAGCGCAGGAGCTCGGCTCGCTCACGGGGAGCCGTGGCCGCCCAGTCGTGCTGCGCCGCCACCGCCGCGTCGAGCGCGGCCTTCCCGTCCTCCGCCGTCGCCGACGCCACCGTCGTGAGGGTCTCGCCGGTGGCGGGATCCTCCACCTCGGTCGTCGACCCGTCCGAGGAGTCTCGCCACTCGCCACCGATGAAGAGTCCGGTGGGCACCTTGTCCAGGGTCTCGCGCTCGTTCATGGTCCCAACTTAGGCCCAACCCCTAGTCTCGTCGCAGGCTGGTGTTGCGCAGGCCGGGAGGAGGGCGTTTCGTGACCGACCACTCAGCGGTGCTGGACGCGGTCGAGTGCCTCCGCGGGCGCGAGCGTGCGGTCGAGGAGCTCCCCGGAGGACTGACCAACGTCAACCTCAAGGTGACCACCTCGGAGCAGACCGTGGTCGTGCGGATCGGGCAGGAGGGCAGCGAGCTGCTGGCCATCGACCGGGAAGCGGAGCGGCGCAACTCCGAGGCCGCCGCCGAGGCGGGCGTGGGTGCACCGGTCATCGAGTACGTCGAGGACCCGGGCCTGCTCGTCGTGGGCTACATCGACGGCCACACCTTCACCGACGACGACCTGCGCAGCGGTGACCACCTCTCCCGGGTGGCCGCGGCCTGCCGTCAGCTCCACGAGGGTCCTCGCTTCGTCAGCGACTTCGACATGTTCGCGATCCAGCCGCGCTACCTCGACATCGTGCACGAGCACGGCTTCCGGCTGCCCGACCGCTACGAGGAGTTCGCCGGGAAGGCGCAGCGGATCAAGCGGGCGTTCGAGGCGAAGCCGTCACCCACGGTGCCGTGCAACAACGACCTGCTCGCCGGCAACTTCATCGACGACGGCTCGAAGATCTGGCTGATCGACTACGAGTACGGCGGCAACAACGACCCCTGCTTCGAGCTCGGCAACCTCTGGAGCGAGGCCGACCTCACCGGGGAGCAGCTCGAGGAGCTGATGGCGGCGTACGACGGGGAGCTGCTGCAGCACCGGGTCGCGCGCGCCCGGCTCTGGGGCCTGATGTCGAAGTACGGCTGGACCCTCTGGGGCTCGATCCAGAGCTCGGTCAGCAAGATCGACTTCGACTTCTGGGGCTGGGCGATGGAGAAGTACGACCGGGCCGTCGCAGAGTTCGACAGCCCGGAGTTCGAGCGGCTGCTCGAGCAGGCCACCCGGGACGACTGACGAGAGTGAGGCCATGACCACCCAGCTGCCCGCGCGGGCCGAGGTCGTCGTCATCGGCGGCGGCGTGATCGGCACCAGCGTCGCCTATCACCTGACCAGGCTCGGCCGGACCGACGTCGTCCTGCTGGAGCAGGGCCAGCTCTCGTCCGGCACCACCTGGCACGCCGCAGGGCTCGTCGGCCAGCTGCGCGCCAACCAGAGCGGCACCCGGCTGGTGCAGTACTCCACCGAGCTCTACTCCGAGCTCGAGGCCGAGGTCGGGCTGGCCACCGGGTTCAAGCGGTGCGGCGGCGTGACGGTCGCACGCACCGAGGACCGGATGACCCAGCTGCGTCGTACGGCGGCAACGGCTGCTGCCTTCGACCTCGAGTGCGAGCTGCTCTCGCCCGGGGAGGCACTGGAGCGCTACCCGATCATCCGGACAGACGACCTGGTCGGTGCGATCTGGCTCCCCGGCGACGGCAAGGCGAACCCGACCGACCTGACCTCGGCCCTGGCCAAGGGGGCCCGCCAGCGGGGCGCCCGGATCGTCGAGCGCACGCGGGTGCTCGACGTGCTCGTCGAAGCCGGACGCGTCACCGGCGTACGCACCGATGCCGGGGACATCGAGGCCGAGATCGTCGTCAACTGCGCCGGGCAGTGGGCCAAGGCGGTCGGTGCCCTGGCCGGGGTCAACGTGCCGCTGCACTCGGCCGAGCACTTCTACGTCGTCACCGACCCGTTCGAGGGTGTCCACTCCGACCTGCCGGTGCTGCGCGACCCCGACGGCTACACCTACTTCAAGGAGGAGGTCGGCGGCCTGGTGGTCGGGGGCTTCGAGCCCGACGCCAAGCCGTGGGTGGCACCGGACGCGATCCCCTACCCGTTCGAGTTCTCCCTGCTCGACGAGGACTGGGAGCACTTCTCGCCGCTGATGGAGAGTGCCGTCCATCGCGTGCCGGCGCTGGAGGAGACCGGGATCCGGAAGTTCTACAACGGCCCGGAGAGCTTCACGCCGGACAACCAGTTCATCCTCGGCGAGGCGCCGGAGGTGCGGAACTTCTTCGTCGGGGCCGGCTTCAACTCCGTCGGCATCGCGTGCGCCGGAGGAGCCGGCCGGGCGCTGGCCGAGTGGATCGTGGGCGGCGAGCCGACCATGGACCTGACCAGCGTGGACGTGCGCCGGTTCGCGCCGTTCAACGGCAACAGCCAGTGGCTGCACGACCGGGTGGCCGAGGTGCTCGGCCTGCACTACGCGGTGCCCTGGCCCAACCGCGAGATGGCGACCGCACGGCCGTTCCGCCGATCGCCGGTCTATGCCCACCTCGTCGCGGCCAATGCCAACTTCGGCAGCCGGATGGGCTGGGAGCGCGCCAACTTCTTCGCGCCGGCTGGGTCGTCGCCCGAGATCGAGTACTCGTGGGGCAAGCAGAACTGGCTGCCCTGGACCGCCGCCGAGCACGCGAACACCCGGTCCAACGTCACCGTCTTCGACCAGACCTCGTTCTCGAAGTATCGCCTCGCCGGTCCTGACGCGGAGGCAGTCCTGCAGTGGCTGTGCACCGCCGACGTCGCCGTGCCGGTGGGGCGGACCGTCTACACCGGCATGCTCAACGAGCGCGGGACCTACGAGTCCGACGTCACCCTCACCCGGGTCGCTGAGGACGACTACCTCATCGTCAGCAGTGCCGCCACGACCGAGCGCGACAAGGACCACATCGGCCGACGGATCGGTGAGCACCGGGCGACGCTCGTCGACGTCACGTCTGCCTACGCGGTGTTCGGGGTGATGGGGCCCCGGTCGCGGGACCTGCTCTCGCGCCTGACGCGGGCCGACCTCTCGAACGAGGCGTTCCCGTTCGGGACCAGTCAGGAGATCCCGCTCGGCTACTCGACCGTGCGCGCCACCCGGATCACCTACGTGGGCGAGCTGGGGTGGGAGCTCTACGTGCCGGTCGAGTTCGCGGTCGGTGTCTACGAGGACCTCATCTCAGCGGGTGCCGATCTCGGGGTTGTCGACGGCGGTTACTACACGATCGAGCAGATGCGGCTGGAGAAGGGCTACCGCGCCTTCGGTCGCGAGCTCACTCCCGACTACGGGCCGCTCGAGGCCGGGCTGATGTTCACCTGCAAGCTCAAGACCGACATCCCCTTCCTGGGTCGCGAGGCCGTCGAGCGTGCGCGCGAGACCGGGCCGCTGCGACGGCTGGTCTCGTTCGTCCTCGAGAGCCCCGAGCCGATGCTGTGGGGCGGCGAGCTGGTGCTGCGCGACGGCGTCGCGTCGGGTCAGGTGATCTCGGCGGCCTGGGGCGAGACGCTCGGCTCGTGCGTCGGGCTGGCCTACGTGTGGTCCCCCGACGGCTCGACGGTCAGTCGCGACTGGGCTCGCGAGGATGGCTTCGAGGTCGACGTCAGCGGCTCCCGCTGGCCGGTGAGCACGTCCCTGCGCCCGCCGTACGACGCGGACGGGGTGAAGATCCACACCTGACCCGGGCTGGTGGACCCGGCACAAGGTCGGGACTGCTGCGGACCTTCGTCACTACCCGCGCGCGAGCCGGGGTGTTCGCATGGAACCGTGACCGTCCTCCTGATGACCGGCTTTCCCGGTTTCCTCGCCTCCGCGCTGCTTCCCCGTCTCCTCGAGCGCCGCGCCGGGCTACGAGCCCTCTGCCTGGTCCAGCCTCAGCACCTGCACACCGCCCAGCTCAAGGTCCGCGAGATGGGGGCTGCCCACCCGCACACGGCCGGTCGCGTGGAGCTGGTGACGGGTGACCTCACCGCGCGCGACCTCGGGGTCTCGCCTGAGGGCCGCGCAGCGCTGGCGAAGGTCAGCCAGGTCTGGCACCTGGCGGCGATCTACGACCTGGCCGTCCACGAGGACGTCGCGCGCGCCGTCAACGTCGGGGGGACCGAACGGGTCCTGGAACTGTGCCGGAGCCTGCCTGATCTCGAACGCCTCCACTACGTCAGCACGTGCTACGTCAGCGGGGATTTCGCCGGGGAGTTCAGCGAGGACGGTCTCGACGAGGGCCAGTGCTTCCGCAACCACTACGAGCAGACCAAGTACGACGCCGAGATGCTCGTCCGCAAGGCCATGGCCGACGGGGTGCCGGCCACGATCTACCGCCCCGGCATCGTCGTCGGCGACTCCCGGACCGGCGAGACGCAGAAGTACGACGGCCCCTACTTCCTGGCCACCTTCCTGCGCCGGCAGCTGGGCGTGGCGGTGGTCCCGGCCGTCGGCGATGCCGACACCGTGAAGGTGTGCCTCGTGCCGCGTGACTTCGTGGTCGATGCCATGGACGAGCTCGCGGCCTCAAACACGACCATCGGCCAGACCTTCGCCCTGACCGACCCGGACCCGCCCACCGTCCGCGAGCTCGTCGAGGAGTTCGCCGGGCAGCTCGGCAAGCGGGCCGTGTGGGTGCCACTCCCCCTGGGGCTCACCCGCGCCCTCGTCGGGTCGGTCCCGGGCATGGAGCGCCTGCTCGGCCTGCCGGCCGAGGCGCTGGACTACTTCGCCTCGCCCACGACCTACTCCACGACCAACACCGACGCTGCCCTGGCCGGCACGGGCGTCGCCTGCCCCCGGTTCACCAGCTACGGCGGTCGGCTCATGGAGTTCATGACCGGCCATCCGGAGATCAGCTCCGCGGCGATGGTCTGAGCCGGCGAGCCCAGGAACCAGAGGAGTGCCGATGACGCACAACGCACGTGCCATGACCGTTCTCAACGTGAGCCTGGCCCGTCCCGACCGCGACTACGACGAGCACGTGAGCTTCCTGCAGCACGAGTTCCGGGTGATGCGGCTCGGCACCGGAGGGGACGTGCACCTCGCGACCGAGCTCGTGAGCAGGTGGGCCGGGAAGGTCGACGCGATCGCCGTGACCGGTCTCCGGGAAGCACGCGCGGCAGGTCTCTACGACGGCGAGCTCGACGCGATCGAGCGCGTCAAGCGGGCCACCAGCAGGGTGCCGGTCACCGACGGGCACGGTCTGCGCGACGTCCTTCAGGAGTGGGCCATCCGCCACGTCCAGACCGAGATGCCGGGGTTCTTCAACAACGCGCGCACAGTGATCCTGGGCGGCCTCAACCACGACCGGACCACCAGGATCCTGCGCGAGTTCACCGCCAACCTGGAGTTCGCCGATCCGCTGCTCCGCCTCGACCTGCCGGCGAGGGTGGACTCCGTCCCGCTCCTCGGCATCGCCGCCGGCGTGGGGTTGTGGCCGCTCCAGCACCTGCCCCGTCAGCTCAAGGGCCAGATCTCCGCGCCCGGGCAGCAGCTCAGCACCGCCCTGGCGCGCAAGGCCGCCCGGGACTGCGACGTCGTCGTCGCGACCTACGACGAGCTCGCGGGCTTCGGTCTGGAGGACCTCGCCGGCAAGACCCTGGTCACCTCCGCGATCTCCGAGGAGCGGTTGGCCGAGCTCGCCGAGCGTGGCGTGGACATGGTGCTCGACGCCACCCCGCAACCCTTCGGCGTCACGGTCAACTCAGCGGTGCTCGAGGCGATGATGCTGGCCGTCGTGAGCGGATCGGGGCCGCTGACCAACGACGACCTCCTGGACATGATCATCTCCGCCGGCCTCGAGCCCCGGATCCTGCACCCGAACGGCCCTCGGCGGAAGAGTCGGTTCGCCTTCGTCATCCATCCCCTGTCCCAGAGCTTCTTCTCCAAGGTGGAACCGCTCGCGACCATCTCCAAGGTGACCCCGTCGGCGCTGATGGACGTGGTGGAGAAGGCGGTGGCCTACGCCCCGCCGTTCGTCTACAGCCACGTCACCGGCATCAGGTCACCCACCGGCGCCGAGGCCGAGGGCTGGTTGATCAGCGTGGGCGGAACCCCCAAGGAGCTGATGGCGCACAGCCCGGAGTTCACCTACGCCCGGCTGCTGATGGCCGCCGACACGGCCCGGAAGCTCGGTGCCCAGGTGATGGGGCTCGGCGCCTTCACCAAGGTGATCGGCGACGCCGGCGTGACAGTGGCCAAGAAGGCCCCGCTGCCGATCACCACCGGCAACAGCTACAGCGCCTCCGCCGCTCTGTGGGCGGCGCACGAGGCGATGCTGGAGCTCGGCCTGGCCGAGACCGGCGACGACGGCCGGATCAGGGGCCGGGCCATGGTCGTCGGCGCCACCGGAGCCATCGGCTCGGTGTGCGCCCGTCTCCTGGCGCTGGCCAGCGACGAGATCTGGCTGGTCTCCCCCGAGTCCGCGAAGCTGCTGGCGCTCAAGCACGAGATCGAGCTGGAGCACCCGCGCGCCGAGGTCCACGTCGCAGCGACACCGGGACACCACCTCGGCGACATGGACCTGATCGTCACCGCGACCTCCGGCGCCGGCAAGCGGGTGCTCGACATCTCGGAGGTGAAGCCGGGCTGCGTGATCACCGACGTCGCCCGCCCGCTCGACCTGTCCGCGGAAGATGTCGCCAGCCGTCCCGACGTCCTCGTCATCGAGAGCGGAGAGATCGAGGTGCCAGGCGAGGTCAGCATGAAGAGCATCGGGCTGCCGTCGGGCGTCGTCTACGCCTGCATGGCCGAGACGGTCGTGCTCGCCCTGGAGGGCCGCTACGAGACGTTCACCGTGGGCCGCAACATCGAGTGGGAGAAGGTCAAGGAGATCTACCGACTCGGCCTCAAGCACGGGATGAAGCTCGCCGCGATCTCCGGCGTCAACGGCGTCTTCACCCCGGAGGACTTCGCGAGGACCAGGGAGCTCGCGCTCGAGAAGCGCGCCTTGCTCTCGGCGGCCGAGACGGCGGTCTAGGGCCTGACCTTCTCGAGGCGGGTCAGCTTGAAGTCCTGGTTGCCTGCCGTGCCGGGGGCAGTGTTCTTGTCGTCCTGGCAGATGAAGACGCCGTGCGGGAAGTCGGGTCCCAGCGGCTCGGAGGTGGCCGTGATCCCGTCAGTGTGCGAGCAACCGTCGGCGCCCTGACCGTCGACGATGCGGAACGAGGACCGGTAGTCGCCGGTCTTGCGGTCGAAGACGGTGAAGTACGACGGCTCGTCGCCGGTGCCCTGGGACGAGGCGATCAGCAGGCCGGTGCCCGCGCCGTCGTCGACCAGGGTGATCCCCTCGATGTCGTTGACCTGGTGCCCCTTGGGCTTGACCTCGTCGATCATCGTGCGTTCCTCCCCGCCGGCGGGGTCGGCGGCGTACTTCCAGGTGCCGACGTTCTCCTCGTCGATGTAGAGCGCCCCGGTCTCGTCGTCGACCACGCAGCCCTCGGCCTCGGACCCGACCCGGAAGGCGCGGACCTTCTTCGCGCTGAAGTGGCCGGTGCCGTCGTCCTGGAGGGCGAACTGCCCGACCGCACCTGAGATGAAGACCATGAACACCGACAGGTCGCCGGTGGGGCTGTTGTAGAGGCACACTCCCTCGCCGCCGGCCGTCGCCAGCGGCTCGCCGCCAGCAGTGATCGGGTTGAGCTTCCGGGTGGCCTGGTCGACGGCGTACAACCGCACGCCCGCGTTGGCGACCGCCACCACGTCGCCGGTCCCGGTGCCGAGCCTGACGCCCTGCCTGACGTCGACGTTGCCCCAGAACTTGGCCGGGGCGGTCAGCCGCTGCACCAGCGACCCGTCGAGGTCGTAGGTCTCCAGCGCACCCTGCTTGTCGTTGCCGATCACCAGCGACTCGGCGGGGTCGGCCTGGTTCACCCAGATCGCCGGGTCGTCGGCCGAGTCGCCGGTGTGCTGCATCGGCTGAGTCTCGGCGTCGGCGGGCACCTCGACCACCTTGGTGCTGGCGCGAGGCGTGTCCTTCTCCGCGGACCCGCATCCAGCCAGCACGAGCGTCGCGGTGGCCACCAGCGCGATGGCTGCCTGCCGCCTGCGTGTCATCGCCGCCTGTCCCTTCGAGAGCCGACCCGGGGCTCAGGGTGCCCGAGATGCATGCCTCAGTTGTAGCGGACGCAGGTCGAAGCGCACTCGCGCGGGGCGGGGATCACGGTCGTTGGTCGAGGTAGCCGGCGAGGTGCTCGATCACCTCACGCGCGTCGTCCTCGATGCCGTGGATGAACGTCGACTTCCGGCGCCGCAGGACGGGCAGCCCGAGCGCGTAGAGGCCGGGGCTGTCGACCGCGCCGCCGTCGTGGACCAGGTGGCCCTTCGCGTCGAGGACCGGCACGTGGAGCCAGGTGTAGTCGGGCCGGTGGCCCGTCGCCCAGACCACCGAGCCGATCTCGCCGCTGTCCAGGTCGATCTGCCAGCGCGTCGAGGCAGGCACGCGGGTCGGCTCGGGGCGCTCGGGAGGGTCGAGCTCGGTGTCGAGCCCCTGCTCGGTCGCCCACTCGTCGAAGTTGCCCAGCAGGCGCGCCAGCTTGAGGTCGGCGAGCGAGAACACGTTGCGCAGCCCGCCGGAGAACAACGCCTTCCCGTCGCGCACGGTCGCCCAACGGCCCACGAGCTCGACCCCCAGGTACATCAGGGCGTTGAGGTCGAGCGTCGCCCGCTCGGGGGTCCCGACCAGCTGGGGCGACGGCAGCCGCCGGGCGCGGGTGAGGTCGTCGACCTCGTCGTAACGCTCGTCCCACACCCCGGACGCGTCCATCCACCAGAGCACGTCGCGTCCGCGATAAGTGCGCGGCAACCGCACGTGCTCGCCCACCGAGAGAGTCACGGGGCGTCCCGACCGCTGGATCTCGGCCGCCAGCTGGACGCCGGTCGCAGACGCGCCGACGACCAGGACGCCTCCGTCCGGGAGCGACTCCGGGCTGCGGTAGTCCAGCGTCGTCAGCTGCTCGAGCGACGAGGGCACGGCGTCGCGGAACCCCGGCACGCTGGGCCGGTTGAACGCGCCACTGGCGACCACGACCGCACGGCAACGGATCTCGCCGCTGGTCGTCGTCACGGCATATCCCTCGTCCGTACGCCGGACCGACGTGACCTCCTCACCGGTCCTGACGGGGGCGCCCGAGTCCTTGGCGAAGCGCTCGATGAACTCGACCACCTCGCCCATGCTCATGTAGCCGTCGGGGTCCGGGCCCTCGTAGCGAAGGCCCGGAAGCCGGCTCTGCCAGTTGGGCGTGAGCAGCCGCAGCGACTCCCAGCGCTCGGTGCGCCAGGAGTTCGCCACCTCCCCACGCTCCAGGACGACGTGGTCGATCGACCGCTCGCCGAGGAAGTGGCTGGCGGCCAGGCCTGCGTGGCCGGCCCCGATGACGACCGTCGAGACCTGCTCGACGGCCCCGTCCGGCTGCGAGTGCTCAGACAACCTCGACGGTCACGTCCGTGGGGTTCGTGAGCGCGTCGAACACGGCCGAGCGCTTCTGGGACTGGGCCACCAGTGCCTCGATCTCCTCCGGAGTCGCGTCCGCATCGATGTCGAAGCTCACCTTGATGTCGTTGAACCCGTTGCGCACGTCGCTGTCGGCGCCGAGGATCCCGCGGATGTCGTGGTTGCCCTCGACGGTCGCCTTGACCGACCGCAGCTGGATCCCCCGGTTCTGGGCCACCGACGCCACCCCGGCGGTCAGGCAGCTGGTCAGCCCCACGAGGAGGTACTCGATCGGCGTGATCGCGTCGTCCGGAGCAGCGAAGACCTCGGGGTGGTCGGCGTCGAGCACGGTCTCGGCCTTGTGGCTCTGCTCGGCGCCGAGTCCGAAGAAGTTCTGGATCTTGGTGGTGGTGTGCACACCCTGCTGCCACTCGGAGGTGGCCCTCCAGGTGAACTGGGCGGCTTCCGGCGCACCCTTCAACACCTCGCGCGCATCGAGCAGCGCTTGTACGTTGACGCCGTTGTCGGTGGTGGTCATGTCGCCTGATACCCCTTTTCGCCCTTTTATCTATTAACCCTAGAGGGTTACCGCAGAATATACCGACGGGCCGGATACGATCGCGCACATGGTGCCCATCCCGACGAGCATGACGGGCTCGGTCGGCAGTGTCGAGACGCGCTACCTCGACCTCCCGGACGCGGTGCGGCTCGACTGCGGTCGCGAGCTGCACCAGGTCCGGGTCGCCTACGAGACCTACGGCACCCTCTCCCCGCAGCGTGACAACGTCATCCTGGTCTGCCACGCGCTCAGCGGCGACGCCCATGCGGCGGGTGTCTCCGCGACCCCGACCGGTGAGAGCACCCGCGACGGGTTCGCCGCCGAGGAGCGCGACGGCTCCGCGGTCACGGGGCTCGGCTGGTGGGACGGCATGATCGGCCCCGGCAAGGCCTTCGACACCGACCACTTCTTCGTGGTGAGCACGAACCTGCTGGGCGGGTGTCGAGGCACGACCGGACCGTCGTCGATCGATCCGGCGACGGGAGCGCCGTACGGCTCGAGCTTCCCGGTGATCACCGTCGCCGACATGGTGCGGACCGAGCGCGCCTTCCTGGACGCCCTCGGCATCGAGCGCCTCGCCGCGGTGGCCGGCGGCTCGCTCGGCGGCATGCAGGCGATGGAGTGGGCGGTGCTCTACCCCGACCAGGTCGATGCCGTCGTGGCGATCGCCAGCACGCACGCCCTCCACCCGCAGGGGATGGCGTGGAACGCGATCGCGCGCGAGGCGATCCGGCGCGACCCCGCCTGGCAGGACGGCCACTACTACGGCACCGGGAGCAGGCCCGACGCCGGCATGGGGGTGGCGCGCATGGTCGGCCACATCACCTACCTGTCCGCGCCGGCGCTGGAGGACAAGTTCGGCCGGCGGCTGCAGTTCGCCGACGACCTCCGCTACACGATCAGCGAGCCGGAGTTCGAGGTGGAGAGCTATCTCGACCACCAGGCGGAGTCGTTCGTGAAGCGTTTCGACGCCAACACCTACCTCTACACCTCGCGCGCCCTGACCTACTTCGACCTGGCCCGGCAGCACGGCGACGGCTCGCTGGTGAAGGCACTCGAGGGCGTCTCGGCGCGCACGCTGCTGATCGCCTTCAGCTCCGACTGGCTCTATCCGCCGAAGGCGTCGAGCGAGGTCGACGAGGCGCTCCGCGAGCTCGGCAAGCCGGTCGAGCTGCACGTCATCGACGCCCCCTACGGCCATGACTGCTTCCTGCTCGAGGAGGCCCGACAGACGCCGCTGATCCGCCGGTTCCTGACCGCGGGCGCGGCCGCCGAACGACCCCCACGGAAGAGGACCACGTGACCGACCAGCCTGCCCGCGCCGAGGACGACCACGACTTCGGGTTCGAGACTCGCCAGCTGCACGCCGGGCAACGCCCCGATCCGAACACCGGCGCCCGGGCGGTGCCGATCTTCCAGACGACCAGCTATGTCTTCGAGGACCCGGAGTCGGCGGCGGCCTACTTCAACCTGCAGGAGTACGGCAACACCTACTCGCGCATCATGAACCCGACTGTTGCGGTGTTCGAGGAGCGGGTGGCCAACCTCGAGGGCGGCGCCGGCGCCGTGGCGTTCGCGAGCGGCCTCGCGGCGCAGGCAGCCGCGCTCTTCACGCTGCTCGAGCCGGGTGACCACGTGGTCTCGTCGACCGCGTTGTACGGCGGGACGGTGAACCAGTTCAAGCACCTGCTCCGCAAGCTGAGCATCGAGGTGAGCTGGGTCGATCCCGACGACCCGGAGGCGTGGCGCCGGGCCGTCAGGCCCCACACGAAGGCGTTCTTCGGCGAGACGATCGGCAACCCCGGCGGCAACGTGCTGGACATCGAGACCCTGGCGAGGATCGCGCACGAGCACGACCTGCCGCTGGTCGTGGACAACACCTTCGCGACGCCCTACCTCTGCCGCCCGATCGAGTGGGGCGCCGACATCGTGATCCACTCGGCGACCAAGTTCATCGGCGGGCACGGCACCACCATCGGTGGCGTGGTCGTCGAGGCCGGCACCTTCAACTGGTCGAACGGCCGCTTCCCCGTCGTGGCCGATCCGTCTCCGGCGTACCACGGGCTGCAGTTCCACGAGACGTTCGGGACCTACGGCTACCTGATGAAGCTGCGGGCCGAGACCCTGCGTGACCTCGGGGCGGCGCTCTCCCCCTTCAACGCGTTCCTGCTGCTGCAAGGGCTGGAGACGCTGTCGCTGCGGATGGACCGCCACGTCACCAACGCGCGAGCGGTCGCGGCGTTCCTCGAGTCGCACGACCTGGCGACGAACGTGACCTATCCGGACCTTCCCTCGAGCAGGCACCGGCAGCTGGCGGAGAAATACCTGCCGCGCGGGGCCGGCGCGGTGTTCTCCTTCGACTGTGCCGGCGACCGGGCCGGTGGCCTTGCCCTGATCGGCGGCGTCACCCTCTGGTCCCACCTGGCCAACGTGGGTGACGCCAAGAGCCTGATCATCCACCCGGCCAGCACGACCCACCGTCAGCTGAGCGACGAGGAGCTGCAGGCAGGCGGCGTCGGAGCAGGGACGGTGCGGCTCTCGGTCGGCACCGAGTCCGTCGAGGACCTGCTGTGGGACCTCGAGCAGGGCTTCGAACGCGTCCGCGAAGCCCTGGGTGAGAAGGTGGCGACCGCATGACCGACCTCGCGCACTACCAGGACCCGTTGACGATCCAGCGCGTGCTGCACTCGGCGAAGACGATCGCGATCGTCGGCCTGTCGAACAACCCCCTGCGCGCCAGCTACTTCGTCGGCTACTACCTCAAGCGGCACGGCTACCAGGTGATCCCGGTCAACCCCCGCGAGAGCGAGATCCTCGGCGAGACCTCCTACCCGAGCCTGAGCGACGTCCCCGAGCACGTGGACATCGTGAACGTCTTCCGCGCACCCGACGCCCTGCCCGGCATCGCCCGCGAGGCCGTGGCCGTCGGGGCAGATGCGATCTGGTGCCAGTTCGGGGTGATCAACGAGGAGGGGGCGAAGATCGCCGAGGACGGGGGCGTCACCGTGGTCATGGACCGCTGCCTCAAGGTCGAGCACGCGCGCTACGTGGGCCGGATGCACTGGCTCGGCTTCAACACCCAGCGCATCACCTCGGTCCGCGCCGGGCTCCAGTAGCCACCTCGTTTCCAGGACAACTAGACCGCGCGACCGGGTTCTCGCCAGGCGCTGGCACGGCGCTCTCCGCACTCGTATTCTGACGAACGCAAGACGGGGGAATCTCAGGGCAACCTGAGGACGGATTTGCTGAAGCCCGTGCCGCGGCCTGCCGCGTCACGGGCTATCCGTTTGTCGACAGGGCAGCAGTCACGGGCGGGATCTCGGCGGCACGGTCCACTCTCGCCGCCGGCACCAGGTGCCGGCCCTCGACTGCCGCCCGCACTTCCTATCCCCCCGAAGGAAGTGCGGGCGGTCTCACCCTTTCGGCAGAGTGCGGTCGTGCTCAGCGGACCTGCGGGAGCACCTTGTCGCCGTAGAAGGCGATCATGTCGGCGAAGTGCGGACCCATGTTCGCGACGTACAGCTCGTCGTACCCTGCGTCGGCGTACTGCTGGACCTGCTGGACGTGCTGGTCCGGGTCGTTGCCCGCCACGACCGACTCTCGCATCGCGTCCATCGTCACCAGCTCGGTGGCCTGCTCGAAGTGCTCCGGCGTGGGCAGGATCTGGGCCATCTCACCGGGGAGTCCGGCGTTGGGCCAGAGCCGGTGGGCATGCTCCCACCCCTCCTCGGCCGTGGGGGCGTAGGCGACCTTGGCACCGGCCTGCGCCGGCTTGCCGCCGGACTTCTCCTTGAACACCTCGAGCAGCTCGCCGTCAGGGGCGGTGTTGATGTAGCCGTCGCCGATGCGGGCCGCCAGGTCGGTGGCCTTGGACCCGAAGCCCGAGACGTAGATCTCCGGTGGCGTGTCCGGGAGGTTGTAGATGCGCGCGTGGTCGACCCGGTAGTGCTTGCCCTCGGTGGTCACGACCTTGCCTGTCCACAGCTCGCGGATCAGCGCGACCGCCTCCTCGAGCATCTCCAGTCGTACGTCGGCCGAGGGCCAGACCGTCCCGAGGATGTGCTCGTTGAGCGCCTCGCCGGACCCGACGCCGAGGATGAACTTCCCGTCCAGCATCTCGGCGCTCGTGGCAGCCGCCTGGGCGATCACCGCTGGGTGGGTGCGGATCATCGGACAGGTGACCGCCGTGGTGACCGGCAGGTCGCAGACCTGGCTGATCGCACCGATGACGCTCCACACGAACGGACTGTTGCCCTGCTCGTTGTTCCACGGGTGGAAGTGGTCGCTGATCCACAGGCCTTCGAAGCCGGCCTGCTCGGCGGCCTTGGCCTGCTCGACCAGCTCGGCCGGTGAGTACTCCTCGGTGGAGAGGAAGTAGCCGATGCGCATGGGTCCTCCTGGGTTCGACGACAGATCGGGTTCGTACCCACCGGCAGCGACGACATGTGGCTCGCGTGAACGCGGACGGAGTCTGGGTGCATTCCGCCAGACTTGATCTGTTCCAGATTGTGGTCCATGCTCATCCCGTGCAGACCCCGGACTTCACAGCGGTGTTGCGCGGCGCTTCCTTGCGAGTGACCCGTCCGCGAGTGGCGGTGCTGGCGGCGCTGCACGAGCACCCCCACGTCGACACCGATGCCGTGATCGGCCTGGTCCGGGCCGACCTCGGCGCCGTCTCCCCGCAGGCGGTCTACGACGTCCTGCGCGCCCTCACCCGGGCCGGCCTGGTGCGCCGGATCCAGCCGGCCGGTGCGACGGCACGCTACGAGGCCAGGGTCGAGGACAACCACCACCATGTCGTGTGCCGCTCCTGCGGCGCCATCGCCGACGTCGACTGCGTCGTCGGGCACGCTCCCTGTCTCACCACCTCCGGCGACCAAGGTTTCGTGGTCGACGAGGCGGAGGTCGTCTTCTGGGGCACCTGCCCCGACTGCACGGCCAGCCGCACCACTGCGTGACCACCCTTCAGCGACCACCCCTCAGTGCCCCCTCAGTGCCCCCTCAGTGACCGCCAGGTCCGAAAGGAACGAGATGACCGACAGCCAGGACGACAAGACCCCTCAGAGCGCGCAGGGCGTCGACCGCATGGAGGAGGGTGGTTGCCCCGTTGGCGGCGAGGGCGTGACGAGCCACGGCAGCGAGAGCGAGAACCCGGCGATCGACTCGCCGACCCCCAAGACCGGTGGCCGCCCGCGCACGAACAAGGACTGGTGGCCCAACCAGCTGGACCTCTCGGTCCTCCACGCGCACTCGTCCAAGAGCAACCCGCTGGGCGCGGACTTCGACTACGCCAAGGAGTTCGCCAAGCTCGACGTCGAGGCGCTCAAGCAGGACGTCGTCGAGGTCCTGACCACCTCGCAGGAGTGGTGGCCCGCCGACTTCGGTCACTACGGCGGCCTGATGATCCGGATGAGCTGGCACGCCGCCGGCACCTACCGGATCCACGACGGTCGTGGCGGCGCAGGAGACGGCGGTCAGCGGTTCGCGCCGCTGAACAGCTGGCCCGACAACGCCAACCTCGACAAGGCCCGCCGACTGCTGTGGCCGGTCAAGCAGAAGTACGGCCAGCAGGTCTCGTGGGCCGACCTGCTCGTCCTCGCGGGCAACGTGGCGATGGAGTCGATGGGCTTCGAGACCTTCGGCTTCGGCTTCGGCCGTGAGGACGTCTGGGAGCCCGAGGAGATCTTCTGGGGTCCCGAGGACGACTGGCTGGGCGACGAGCGCTACGTCAGCGACGACGAGATGGCACCCGAGGTCGGCGCGACCGAGATGGGGCTCATCTACGTCAACCCCGAGGGGCCGCGGGGCAGCGGCGACCCGGCCGCTGCCGCCCACTTCATCCGCGAGACCTTCGCCCGGATGGCGATGAACGACGAGGAGACCGTGGCGCTCATCGCCGGTGGTCACACGTTCGGCAAGACCCACGGCGCCGGCGTGGCCGACGACCATGTCGGTCCCGAGCCGGAGGGCGCCCCGATCGAGACGCAGGGTCTGGGCTGGCTCAGCACCTACGGCAGCGGCAAGGCTGCCGACACCATCACCAGCGGTCTCGAGGTCACCTGGACCGACAAGCCGACGCAGTGGAGCAACCGGTTCTTCGAGATCCTCTTCGGCTACGAGTGGGAGCTCACCGCGAGCCCCGGCGGCGCCAAGCAGTGGGTGGCCAAGGACGCCGAGGCGATCATCCCGGACGCCTTCGACCCCGAGAAGCGCCACCTGCCGACCATGCTCACGACCGACCTCGCGCTGCGGGTCGACCCGACGTACGAGCAGATCTCGCGCCGCTTCCTGGAGAACCCGGACGAGTTCGCACTCGCCTACGCCAAGGCCTGGTACAAGCTGCTGCACCGCGACATGGGTCCGGTCTCGCGCTTCCTCGGCCCCTGGGTCGCCGAGCCCCAGCTGTGGCAGGACCCGCTGCCCGCCGTCGACCACGAGCTGGTCGACGAGTCGGACGTCGCTGCCCTGAAGGCCAAGGTGCTCGACTCGGGACTGTCGGTGGCGCAGCTGGTCAGCACGGCGTGGGCCTCGGCGGCCAGCTTCCGGTCCACCGACAAGCGCGGTGGCGCCAACGGCGCCCGGATCCGCCTGGAGCCGCAGCGCAGCTGGGAGGTCAACCAGCCCGAGCAGCTCGCCACGGTCCTGGAGGCACTCGAGGGCATCCAGCGTGAGTTCAACGACGCCGGTGGCGCGCAGGTCTCGCTGGCCGACCTGATCGTGCTGGCGGGGTCCGCCGCGGTCGAGAAGGCGGCCAAGCACGCCGGCTCCGAGGTGACCGTGCCGTTCCGGCCGGGGCGCACGGACGCGACCCAGGAGCAGACCGACGTCGACTCCTTCGCGGTGCTCGAGCCGCGGGCCGACGGGTTCCGCAACTTCCTGCGGGCGGGCGAGAAGCTGCAGCCGGAGACGCTTCTGGTGGAGCGTGCCTACATGCTGGGCCTGACCGCGCCGGAGATGACCGTCCTGGTCGGCGGGCTGCGCGCCCTCGGGACCAACGTCGGCGACAGCCCCCACGGGGTGCTCACCGAACGTCCGGGTGTGCTCACCAACGACTTCTTCGCCAACCTGTTGGCGCCGGGCTCGGTGTGGAAGACGTCGGAGTCGGAGGAGAACGTCTACGAGATCCGCGACGTCGGCACGGACGCGGCGAGGTGGACGGCCACCGCGGTCGACCTGGTGTTCGGCTCCAACTCGCAGCTGCGGGCGCTGGCCGAGGTCTACGCCAGCGAGGACGCCCACGACAAGTTCGTGGCCGACTTCGTCGCCGCATGGACCAAGGTCATGGAGCTGGACCGCTTCGACCTCGCCTGAGTGTGCTGGTCGGCCCGGGGTACACGCACCGGGCCGACCGGTCCCGGCGTACGCCGAGACGCTCACCCACTGCGAGGAGAAGCACTCACCCATGGCTGACCTGCACGAGAAGCTGCGCGACGTCTACGACGAGGTCCTGCAACGAAACCCCGGCGAGTCCGAGTTCCACCAGGCCGTGCACGAGGTGCTGGGCAGCCTGGGCCCGGTGGTGGACAAGCATCCGGAGTACACCGACACCGCCGTGATCCGTCGGCTCTGCGAGCCCGAGCGGCAGATCATCTTCCGGGTCCCGTGGGTCGACGACGCGGGCGACGTGCAGGTCAACCGTGGCTTCCGGGTCGAGTTCAGCTCCGCCCTCGGCCCCTACAAGGGCGGTCTGCGGTTCCATCCCAGCGTCTACCTCGGGACCGTGAAGTTCCTGGGCTACGAGCAGATCTTCAAGAACGCGCTCACCGGGCTGCCGATCGGTGGCGGCAAGGGCGGATCGGACTTCGACCCCAAGGGCCGCTCCGAGGGCGAGGTGATGCGGTTCTGCCAGTCGTTCATGACCGAGCTCTATCGGCACATCGGGGAGTACACCGACGTGCCGGCCGGTGACATCGGCGTGGGAGGCCGGGAGATCGGCTACCTGTTCGGGCAGTACAAGCGGATCACCAACCGCTACGAGTCCGGGGTGCTGACCGGCAAGGGGACGTCCTGGGGCGGTTCGCTGGTGCGGACCGAGGCCACGGGCTACGGCACGGTCTTCTTCGTCGAGCGGATGCTCGACCACCGAGGCGACTCCTTCGACGGCAAGAAGGTCGTCGTCTCGGGCTCCGGCAACGTCGCCATCTACGCGATCGAGAAGGTGCACGAGCTCGGCGGCCGCGTCGTGGCGTGCTCGGACTCCAGCGGCTTCGTCACCGACGAGGACGGCATCGACCTCGACCTGCTCAAGGAGGTCAAGGAGGTCCAGCGCGGCCGCATCGAGGAGTACGCCGAGCAGCGTGACTCGGCCGAGTTCGTGGACCAGGGCTCGGTCTGGGACACGGCGTGCGACATCGCCATCCCGGCTGCCACGCAGAACGAGATCGACGAGGACCTCGCCGCGCGCCTGGTGAAGAACGGCTGCACGATCGTGGCCGAGGGCGCCAACATGCCCGCGACGCCGGAGGCGGTGCAGGTCTTCCTCGACGCCGACGTCGCCTATGCCCCGGGCAAGGCGGCCAACGCCGGCGGGGTCGCGACCAGCGCCCTGGAGATGCAGCAGAACGCCTCGCGTGACTCCTGGGACTTCGCCAGTACTGAGAAGAGGCTCTCGCGGATCATGAGCGGGATCCACGAGCGCTGCCTGGAGACCGCCGAGGACTACGGCGCCCCGGGCAACTACTCGGTCGGCGCCAACATCGCCGGGTTCATCAAGGTCTCCGACGCGATGCTGGCCCTCGGGGTGGTCTGACTGGGTGTGTCCCATTTCTGCTGCGAGCGGTCCGGGCTGCGAACGCACTCTCATGGCCGATGAGCGGACGTCCGCTCATCGGGGTTATGCACGTGATCTTTCGGACAAACCTGCCGCCGGCCATGGGGGTGGCATGAGTCAGTTTCTGGAGCTGTCTCTATTTTCGTTATACGATATGCATGTGGTGAACGAGGAGCAGATCCAGCAGTGGGCCGACGAGGCCGAAGCGGGATATGACGTTGATGCGCTCAAGCGCCGAGGTCGTGGGCGTCCCGGTCGCGGGGCTGAACCAATGCAGGTCGTGGCGGTGCGGCTGACCATCGAGGAGCTCGAGGCTCTTGACGTTGCGGCGGCCAAGAGCGACATGAGCAGGTCCGAGGCGATCCGGGCTGCGCTTGCCCACTTCGCTGCGTGAGGGTTCACCAGAGTGCGCTCAAGCACGGTGTCTCCCCGGAGGATGCCGTCCAGGCGGCAGAGTGGTCGCTGTGGATCGAGCCCCTCGATGAGAACGGCCCGCCCAACCGCGAGCTGCGCCTGGGTTTCGACACCAGTGCCCGGCTGCTCGAGACCGTGGTCCTGATCTTCGAGGACGGTGACGAGCTGATCATCCACGCCATGCCGGCCCGCAAGACCTATCTGGACCTCCTGCCCTGATGGCTGAGATCGCCGACCGCGCCCCGTCGGCAATCCCCACCCCAAGTCCGACTCTGCCGCTGTCGGTGCGAAGCATCCGACCATGCCGCAGATAGCGTGCGTTGCGGCCATTCGGCCACGCCGCAGTTACTGCTAGCCCTGTCGGTGTGCAACCTGAACGTGCCGCCGAATTGGCGTGGCTAACAGCGGTAGTGCCTGGCCGACATAAAACACAGCCAATAGACCCGCGTGAGCCTCGTCAATCGACGCCAGTGCGTAGATCACAGCACCTAGAAACGAAGTGAAGATGATGATCGCTCGGGCAACGCGGCTGCGCCGACGGTAGACAAGCCATAGCAGGACAGCACCAAGCGCGAGCCAAACGATGGCCGCCGTCGGCTCCTCAGGCCCGCGCCCGTAGTCGGTGCTCGCAACCTGCAACACGAGGAAGACCCCTGACAGCAGCACGAGCTGCTTCACTGAGCGCTTGCCTGCGGTCTCACGGGTTCGATCCACGTCGGTGCTCTGACTCACGCGAGGAGGGTACGCAATGTTCGGCTTGGGAGTGCACGCATCTGCCGCTGATGGTGCGCGGTGATGCCGAGTTCCGGTCGCTTCGTGTCGGGACCACGTTGGATCGCGCCGGCACCCCGTCGTCCGCGGTCCCTCGTCTGTGGTCCTGGGAGCCGATCCTCGACATGCTGGCCATCCTTGTCACATCAGGGTTGTCGCCAGGGACCCATGACAGCGCTGGTGTGACAACAACCGCGTGAGTGGAACCCGCGGCGTGCGATCGCGTGGGTCCTACGGCGAACACGCAACCCCCTCAGCGGGTCATGCCCGTCGTTTCGAACATGTCGAGGCTGGCCATCGACTCAGGCTGCACAAGGGACGATCAGCTCGACGTCCTTCGCACAGCGCTCCCGCGGACGGCTCCCCCTCGTGGCGCGAACTGATCGTCCCTGTGCAGCTGCTCCCCGGGACTACATCCGGAACTGCCGCGATCCGCTCGTCAAGCCGACGAGCGGACGACCAACCTCCGTCGCGCGGCCAGCCAGGCGAGCGGGTCCAGCCCTCGCTCACGAGCCAGCCTGCGAGCCAATGAACTTCGTCATCAGGCCGTGGCTCGAAATCAAGGTTCGGGTCGTTTGCCTCAGTCTCGTAACCCAACCTGATGCTGTCGGCCAACTCCTGGGGCAAGTGCTGGAAGTCGTTGGTCACCGCCCCACTATCGCGCGCGAACGTCCGCAGCCGCGATCCGTGCACGGTCACGCTGCGGCAGGGAGCGCGCGCCTGCCTGCCTGAGCACGCGACAGGTGGCGCAGGGTCGAGGCGTTGCGCGCGCCGGAGGTCTGGTGCGTGCTTGGGCCCGCGCTTGCTGGGCCTGTTGAAGACCGGTTCAGCAGTGCCGATTGCCCATCGGCCAAGTCACTTGTGTACGGCATGCCACCGACGTGCCGACGAACCCGACCATCGCAGTGCCCCAACCAAATAGGACAACCCAGTGAGAGGAGCTAGGTCGTGGACGCCTCCGGCAGCGAGGCGCCGAACGCATCCACCGCGTCGACCCAGCTCGTCGGATCGTCGAGGTGCACGTGGTGACTCGTCGGGAGCTCGGTCACCCGCTGGCTCGGCAGCTGCCGCAGCACCGCGTCGCGCTCCGGTTGGGCGAGCACGGAGTAGGCACCGACGGCCGCCACCAGCGCCACCGGCACCGGGCTCCCCGAGACCAGCGTGGGCAGGTCCCAGGCGAGGGCGCCGGGGGGCAGGTGCGCGATCCGGGGATCCGTCAGGAGTCGTCCCTCGACGACAGTGCGCGCATCGCGTCGGCTCCAGGTCGGGTGGCCGCGCAGCAAGGAGTCGATCGCGGTGCTGGGGTCCTCGTGCGTCTCGTCCGTCTCGCGCTGTGCGTCGGCGGCGGAGACGCGTGCGGCGCGACGGTCGCTCTTGCCGGGCGGGTCCTCGAGCAGCACGCCAGCGGCGTACGACGGCGCTGCGGTGACGAGCTCGAGCGCCACGATCGCCCCCAGCGAGTGCCCGGCGACCAGGGTGCATCCGGTCGGTCGTTGAGCCCTGACGTCCTCGGCCAGGTCCGACACCGACCGCGCCGCACCGACAGGTCGTCCGTCGTGCCCGGCCAGGTCGACCGTCTCCACGACCCAGTCCCGGGCCTCGAGCTCGCGCGCCACGCGCCACCAGGTCCGCCGGCTCGACGCCATGCCGTGGATGAGCAGCACCCTGCGCTTCCCGGTCACCCTTCGACGTTACTGCCCGCCGACGGCAGCCGCGCATGAGCCAGACTGGCGCGGTGCGTATCGCCGTACTCGCTGACACCCACTCACCGCGCTACTGGAAGCGGTGCCCACCAGCGGTGGCCGCCGCGCTCGACGGGGTCGACCTGATCCTGCACGCAGGCGACGTGTGCCGGGTCGAGACGCTCGACGAGCTGGTCACCTTCGCACCGGTCCTGGCGGTCCGCGGCAACAACGACGGTGAGGACGTCGCGGCCTGGGGAGCTGTCGACGTGCTGGAGACCGACCTCGCCGACCTGCCGATCGCGATGCTGCACGACAGCGGACCGGCCAAAGGCCGGGGAGCGCGTCTGAAGCGGAGGTTTCCCGATGCGTCGCTCGTGGTCTTCGGGCACTCCCACATCCCCTGGGACGAGCTCCACGAGGGACAGCGCGCCTTCAACCCCGGCTCCCCCACGGACAAGCGACGCCAGCCGCGCGGCACCATGGGCGAGCTCTTGATCGAGGACGGCGAGCTGCTCTCGGCGCGGATCTTCCCCGTCACTTGATCCTGCTTCCAGACCGATAGCGGTCAGACCAGGCGGGTACCTCGGACCTGGGCCCCGCCATGCGACGGCCGGTGCCGACCCGTCGAGGCCAGGAGATCTGATGGACACACTCGGCTTCATCGGTACGGCGACCACGCTGATCCGTCTGGGCGACTTCACCCTGCTGACCGACCCGAACTTCCTGCACCGGGGCCAGCGCGCCTACCTGGGCAAGGGACTGTGGAGCAGACGCCTGACAGATCCCGCTCTCGGCCCGGACGCGCTCCCCGATCTCGACGCGGTGGTCCTGAGCCATCTCCACGGGGACCACTTCGACCGGGTCGCCCGGCGAGGGTTGTCCCGTTCCCAGCCGGTGATCACCACACCGCCTGCAGCACGCCGGCTGGGGTCCTGGGGGTTCGAGACACGGGGGCTGTCGACCTGGGAGCACGAGACCCTGACGCGCGGTGACCAGACCCTGACCGTTCGCGCGTTGCCCGGGATCCACGCCCGCGGGTTCGTGCGGCCGCTGCTGCCTCCGGTGATGGGCTCGATGCTGGAGCTGAGTCGCCCGGGCCAGCCGACCAGGCGGGTCTACATCAGCGGCGACACCCTCACCGGCGACCACCTGAGCGCGATCTCGGAGCGCTACCCGGAGATCGACGTCGCCATCGTTCACCTGGGCGGCACCCGGGTGCTGTTCCACACCGTCACCATGGACGGCGCCCAGGGCGTGGACTTCCTGCAGCGGATCCGCCCGGACCGGGCGATCCCCGTGCACTACGACGACTACCGGGCCTTCCGGGATCCGCTGGAGAACTTCGTCCGGCGCGCACGCGACGCGGGCTTCGCCGAGACGCTCCGCCTGGTCGAGCGCGGCTCGACCGTCGACCTGTTCAGCTGACCCGCGCTCGGCGGTCACGACTGGGTCCCACCGGCGACTGCTCGCGACCGTGCAGGAGCGCCACGCCCGCGGTGCCGTAGCGCCTCATCGTCGCGGGTGACATGGCCAAGTGCCGGATTCAGAGCGCGTTCTCACGCCCGAAGGGCGGTTCACGCTGGTGGCAGGTGCAGGATTCGAACCTGCGTAGGTATACACCGACGGATTTACAGTCCGTTTCCATTGGCCGCTCGGACAACCTGCCGTGCTCGTGGACCACATAGTGTGTGGCCCAGCAGCGCAAGCGAGGATAGCGCAGCACCGACGCAAGTCTTAAATCGGATGGAGGTCCCCCGCACCATGGCCGACTCGTCGTTCGACATCGTCAGCAAGCTCGACCACCAGGAGGTCGACAACGCCCTCTCCCAGGCGGCCCGTGAGATCGCGCAGCGATACGACTTCAAGGGCACCGGAGCCGAGATCAAGTGGTCCGGCGACACCGGGATCGAGATCTCCGCCAACGCCGACGACCGGGCGACCGCCGTGCTCGACGTCTTCAAGGAGAAGCTGATCAAGCGGCAGCAGTCGCTGAAGATCCTCGACGCGGGCGAGCCCCGCGCGTCGGGCCGCGAGTCCAAGATCAGCATCGCCCTCAAGGAGGGCATCAGCTCCGAGGACGCCAAGAAGATCGGCAAGCTGATCCGCGACGAGGGCCCCAAGGGCGTCAAGGTGCAGGTGCAGGGCGACGAGCTGCGCGTGAGCAGCAAGAAGCGCGACGACCTGCAGGCGGTCCAGCAGCTGGTGAAGAGCCAGGACTACGAGTTCGCGGTGCAGTTCACCAACTACCGCTGATGCTCGACCCGAAGGCCTCGGTTGAGATCGACGCGCCCATCGCGCGGGTCTGGGAGGTGATGGTCGACACGTCGTCCTACGGCGACTGGAACCCGTTCATCGAGAAGGCCGAGGCGACGTTGCCCCCGAAGGCCGGTGACCCGATCGTGCTGCACGTGCGCTGGGCCAACGGGCGCACTGCGACCAGCCCGGAGCGGATCACCGTCGTCGTCCCACCCCACGAGGAGGGTGGCGTACGTCGGGCCACGCTGGCCTACGTCTACGAAGGACTCCCCGCGAGGCTGGGCCTGGTCAAGGGCACTCGCTACCAACGGCTCTGGCAGCAGCCCG
This sequence comes from uncultured Actinomycetota bacterium, assembly GCA_963843075.1. Taxonomy (GTDB): domain Bacteria; phylum Actinomycetota; class Actinomycetes; order Propionibacteriales; family Nocardioidaceae; genus Marmoricola. The sequence goes on from CAWJJD010000001.1 coordinate 77,099, forward strand.
GCGGCCACACGCACTACGAGACCGTCGAGGAGTTCACCGGCCCGCTGGTGCGGCTCGCCGGCCCGAGACGTGTCGAGGAGGGTTTCCGCCGGCACGCCGAGGCACTGAAGCTGCGGTGCGAGCAGCCGGCCAGTCCTAGTTGAGTGCCCTCATCGACGAGGGCACGCCACCGCCGCGGTGGATCTCCTCGACCAGCTCCTGGAGGGCCGTGAGCGCCACCCGCTGGGACATCGGCCCGTAGGAGACGCGAGCGACACCGAGCTCCTCGAGCCGCGCCAGCGACGGGACACCCGGCACGCCGATCACGGTCAGCCTCTGCGGGCCGAAGGCGTCGACCAGCGTGGTGATCTGCTCCTCGTCGAGCTGCCCCGGGACGAAGACTGCCGGCGCCCCGGCGTCGAGGAACGCCCTGCCCCGCTCGACGGCATCGGCCAGCACGGCCGCGGGGTCGCGGTCGCGGCCCTTCACGAAGGCGTCCGTGCGAGCGTTGAGCACGAAGTCCGGCACTCCCTCGGCGATGGCGGCGTCCATGATCGCGGCGACGTTGCCGGCTGCCTCCTCGACCGGCCGCATCTGGTCCTCGAGGTTGGCGCCGACGACACCGACCCCGATGGCCTTGCGGATGGTGCCGGCGGGGTCGCCGTACCCACCCTCGAGGTCGGCCGTCACCGGCAGGGTGGTCGCAGCGACGATGCGTCCGACCGCCTCGATCATCAGGTCTACGGGGATCTGCTCACCGTCCTCGTAGCCCAGCGACGCGGCGATCGAGTGGCTGGCCGTCGCGATCGCCGCGGTGCCCGGGGTGTCGGCCACGACCTTGGTGCTGATCGAGTCCCACACGTTGACGACCGTCAACAGGGTGGGGTCCTGGTGCAGGCGCAGCAGCTCAGCCGCCTTGTTCTCCAGGCTGTCTCCGGTGCTGTTCTCCTCGGCCATGCGTCGGCTCCTCGCTCGGTGGACTGACTCCCTCAGCGAGGCTATCTGCACTCAGCCAGAGACCGCTCGGACCGGCGACTGGGTCCGGGCGCCGTTGGTCGGCGAGACCCAGATGCGCAGTCCCTGCTCGAGGTCCAGGTGGCGCTGCGTCGCGCGGGTCACCGTGACCTCGACGTCGGGCTGGCCGTCCTCCTCGAGCCGGACGGTCAACCGCACCTCGAAGCCCACGCGGAGCAGCCGGACGATCGTGCCGGGCTTGCCCTGTGAGTCCTCCGGCGTCGTGTGGACGTCGATGTCGTGAGGGCGCACCAGGCGGTCGTTGAGCTTGGTGACCGGGCCCAGGAAGCTCATCACGAAGTCGCTGGCGGGCTCGTCGTAGAGCTGGTCGGGCGTGCCGATCTGCTCGATCCGGCCGTCGTTGATGACCACGATCTCGTCGGCGACCTCGAGGGCCTCCTCCTGGTCGTGGGTGACGAACACCGTCGTCACATGGACCTCGTCGTGCAGTCGTCGCAGCCAGTCGCGCAGCTCCTTGCGCACCTTGGCGTCGAGAGCACCGAAGGGCTCGTCGAGCAGCAGCACCGTCGGCTCGACGGCGAGCGCGCGCGCCAGCGCCATCCGCTGGCGCTGGCCGCCGGAGAGCTGGGACGGGAGCCGGTGCCCGAACGGTGAGAGGTGGACCAGCTCGAGCAGCTCGGCCACCCGCTTCTCTGTGTCCGCCTTGGAGCGCTTGCGGATCTCGAGGCCGAACGCGACGTTCTTGGCCACGGTCATGTGCTTGAAGGCGGCGTAGTGCTGGAAGACGAAGCCCACGTTGCGCTTCTGCGGCGGCAGGTGGGTCGCCTCGTGGCCCTCGATCGTGACGGTGCCGCTGTCGGCGTCCTCGAGGCCGGCGATGATTCGCAGCAGGGTGGACTTGCCGCCCCCGCTGGGTCCGAGCAGCGCGGTCAGCTGGCCGGTCGGCAGGTCGACGCTCACGTTGTCCAGCGCGACGAAGTCGCCGAACAACTTGTTGACGTTCTTGACGTTGATGCTCATTCAGTTCTCATCCTTCGGACGGAGGAGCGAGACGATCACGAGGCAGACCATCGCGATCAGGGCAAGCAGTGCGGCGACCGCGTAGGAGGTGCCCTGCTGGAAGTTCTGGTAGGCGTCCTCGACCTGCTGGGACGCGGTCATCGTCTGGCCGGCGATGTTGCCGGAGACGATCTTCACGGCGCCGAACTCGCCGATGGACCGGGCCAGGGACAGCACCACGCCGTAGACCACGGCCCACTTGATGCTGGGCAGGGTGATGCGGCGGAAGGTCTGGCCCCAGCTGGCACCCAGGCTCTGCGCGGCCTGCTCCTGGTCGTCGCCGATCTCCTCGAGCACCGGCACCACCTCGCGGATGACGAGGGGCAGAGCCACGAAGACGGTCGCCATGATCATGCCCGGCGAGGCGAAGATCACCTGGAAGCCGGCACTCTCCAGAGACGGGCCGAACCAGCCGTCGCGACCGTTGTAGACGAGCACCAGCGCGAGGCCCACGACCACCGGCGAGATCGCGAGGGGGACGTCGAGCAACGTGCTCAGGATCCGCTTGCCCCAGAAGTCGTAGCGCACCAGCAGGATCGAGGCCGTCAGGCCGAAGACCAGGTTGATCAGCACCGAGAAGAACGTGATGTAGACGGTCAGGTAGAGCGCGTGACCGACCTCGGGGTCCCGGAGCGAGTCGATCACCGCGCCGAGTCCCGGCTCGAGGGCGCGCTGGAAGACGAGGTACGTCGGCCAGGCGACCAGCATCACGACGTAGGTGATGGTCACCACCCTCAAGGTCCACCGAACCCCGGCGGGCTCGCGCGTGTAGCCGGTGCGCGTCGCGGGCTTGCGCCGTCGCGAGGACGTCGCCGGCTCGGACGGAGGCGGAGTCAGGGTGTCAGTCGCCACGACGGGCCGTCCTTTTCGGGGTCCCTGCGGAGCGGGGAGCGAAGCGAGGCGCTTCGCGGGGTGTGCAACCTTCGCTGGATGATGTCGAGCAGCACGATCACCACGAGTGCCACGACCAGCAGGATGGCCGCGATGGCGGAGGCCGAGGCGCGGTTGCCGTCCTGGCTGAAGCCGTAGATGCGCACGGAGGCGACCTCGGTGCGGTACTGCAGGTTGCCCGAGAGCAGCACCAGCGAGCCGTACTCGCTGATCGCACGGGCGAAGGCCAGCGCCGCACCCGCAGCGATGGCCGGGATGAGCGAGGGCAGGATCACGCGCCGGAACGTCGTCAGCCGGCCCGCTCCGAGGGAGGCCGCTGCCTCCTCGACGTCACGCTCGAGAGACTCGAGCACCGGCTGCACCGTGCGCACGACGAACGGCAGGGTCACGAACGCCAGGGCCAGGAAGACCGCCCAGCGGGTGTTGGCTGCGTGGAGGCCGACCGGGGACTTCGGGCCGTAGAGCGTCAGCAGCACCAGGCCGGCCACGATCGTCGGCAGCGCGAACGGCACGTCGATGAAGAGATCGAGCAATCGCTTGCCCGGGAACCGGTCGCGCACCAGGACCCACGCCAGCATCGTCCCCATCACCACGTTGAGCAGGGTGACGGCGAGGGACTCCAGGACGGTCAGCTTCAAGGCGGCGTACGTCTGGGGCTGGGTGACGACGTCCCAGAACCCGGCGACGCCGAGGTCTGCAGCCGAGAAGAGCACGGCTGCCAGCGGGATCAGCACGAGCAGGCTGAGCCAGACCACCGAGATGCCCAGGGAAAGCGACGACCCAGCAGTGAGGGCACGCCGGTTCCGGGTGCGACGCGTGCGCGTCGCACCCGGAGCCGAAGGGATTCCTACCGTTGCCATCACGACTTGCCGGAGGCAGCGATCAGCTTGGTGACGATGCCGCCCTTCTCGTCGAAGTACTTCTTGTTCGCCTCAGCCCACCCACCGAAGTCCTGGTCGATGGTCAGCAGGGTCTGCGGCGCGGGGAAGGCGTCGGTGGGGTCGTTGGCCCCCGCGACGTCGACCTTGATGCTGTCGTCCAGCGGACGGAAGCCCTGCTTGGCGTAGTCGGTCTGACCGTCCTTGCCCAGCTGGTAGTCGAGGAACGCCTGGGCGGCCTTGCTCGCATCCTTGGTGACCGCGCCCGGGTTCTGGATGAGCAGGGTCTGGTCCGGGACGATGTAGTCGAAGTCGGCGCCGGCCGCCCGGGCCTGGATCGCCTCGTTCTCATACGACAGCAGCACGTCTCCGGTGCCGCCCTCGAAGGCCGTCGTCGCGTCCTTGCCGCTGCCCGGGAAGGACGCGACGTTGCCCAGGAACTTCTTCAGGTAGGCCTGGGCGTCGGCGTCACTGCCGCCGCCGGCGAGGACGTGGCCGTAGGCCGCGAGGATGTTCCACTTCGCCGAGCCGGAGGAGCCCGGGTTGGGCGTGACGATCTTGATGCCGGGCTTGGCGAGGTCGTCCCAGCCCTGGATGCCCTTGGGGTTTCCCTTGCGGACCACGATCGCCACCACGGACTGCGTGAGGATGCCCTTGCTCTCGCCGTCCTTCCAGTCGGCGGCGACCAGACCCTCGTCGGTGAGCTTGGTCATGTCGGGCTCGAGGGAGAGGTGCACCTCGTCGGCCTCGAGACCCGCGATGACGGCGCGGGCCTGGTCGCCGGAGGCGCCGTAGGACTCCTTGAACTCCACGTCCTTGCCGGCGTCCGTCTTCTGGAAGTCCGCGATCAGCTGCTTGTTGGCGGTCTTGAGGATGGAGAAGCCGACGATGCTGACCGTCTGCTTGCCGCCACCACCGCCGCTCGCGGGGTCGGTGCAGGCAGCAGTGCTGGCCAGCAGGGAGAAGGTGAGGGCGGCTGCGCCGAACCACTTCAGTGGCGTCGTGCGAGTCATGGGCAGGGCCTTTCGTTCGACTGGGGCACACCGGCACGATCGCCAGTGTTAGTAGCCTAACTTACTACAACTTAGTAATCTGACTGTCTTTTCAGACGGTGAGCCGGATCACCTGCACAGACCACTCCCAGCGCGTGAGACGTCGTGTCTGGTGAGGCGCGGCCGACTATCGTTGCTCCTTGTGTCGGGCTCCGTCTCGACCGCGCAACGACAGCCCGGCTACCGGGCGTAGAACGTGTTCTAGTTCGCGGCGTACAATCGTTCCGTACCGAAAGTATGCGAAAGGTTGACGGGGCCCCGCCCGACGTCGAGAAGAGAAGGACAGCGAAGGTGGCCAAGCAGGTCAAGCAGCTCGATCGCGTGATCATCCGGTTCGCCGGTGACTCCGGTGACGGCATGCAGCTGACGGGTGACCGGTTCACCCAGGAGTCGGCGGCGTTCGGCAACGACTTGATGACGCTGCCCAACTTCCCCGCCGAGATCCGTGCGCCCCAGGGGACGCTGCCGGGCGTCTCGTCCTTCCAGGTGCACTTCGCCGACCACGACATCCTGACCGCCGGGGACTCCCCCGACGTGCTGGTCGCGATGAACCCGGCGGCACTGAAGGCCAACCTGACCGACATGAAGCCGGGCACGACCCTGATCGTGGACAGCCACGACTTCACCGCCCGCAACCTGACCAAGGCCGGCTACGCCGAGAACCCGCTCGAGGACGACTCCCTGGCCGACTTCACCCTCAACGTGCTCGACCTGACCGGGATGACGGTCGAGGCGGTCAAGGAGTTCGGCCTGTCCCGCAAGGACGCCGCGCGGGCGAAGAACATGTTCGCGCTGGGGTTGCTGTCGTGGATGTACGGCCGGCCGATCGAGACCACGATCGCGTTCCTGGAGAAGCGGTTCGCCAAGGCCCCCGACATCCGTGACGCCAACCTGACCGCGTTCAAGTCGGGGTGGAACTTCGGGGAGACCACCGAGGCCTTCGCGGTGCAGTACGAGATCAAGCCGGCCCCGATGTCGGCCGGTACCTACCGCAACATCAGCGGCAACCTCGCCCTGGCCTACGGGCTGGTGGCGGGCGGCGTGCAGTCCGGGCTCTCGATCTTCCTCGGCACCTACCCGATCACCCCGGCCTCCGACATCCTCCACGAGCTGAGCAAGCACAAGCGGTTCGGGATCACCACCTTCCAGGCCGAGGACGAGATCGCCGGCATCGGTGCCGCACTCGGCGCCTCCTTCGCCGGATCGCTCGGTGTCACCTCGACCTCGGGACCCGGCATCGCGCTGAAGTCGGAGACCATCGGGCTCGCGGTGATGACCGAGCTGCCGCTGGTGGTCATCGACGTGCAGCGCGGCGGCCCCTCGACCGGCCTGCCCACCAAGACCGAGCAGGCCGACCTCCTCCAGGCGATGTTCGGCCGCAACGGTGAGGCACCGGTCCCGATCGTGGCCCCGCAGTCTCCCGGCGACTGCTTCGACGCCGCCGTCGAGGCCGTGCGGATCGCGGTCACCTACCGAACCCCGGTGATGCTGCTCTCCGACGGCTACCTGGCCAACGGCTCCGAGCCGTGGCGGATCCCCGAGCTCGACGAGCTCCCCGCGATCGACCCCGGCTTCGCGACGAGCACCAACCACGAGTCCCTCGACAAGCAGGGCGAGACCAAGCCCGACTTCTGGCCCTACCTGCGCGACGAGGAGACCCTGGCGCGGCCGTGGGCCATCCCCGGCACCCCCGGGCTCGAGCACCGCATCGGCGGTCTGGAGAAGGGCGACGGCCACGGGAACATCTCCTACGACCCCGGCAACCACGACTACATGGTCCGCATCCGTCAGGCCAAGGTCGACCGGATCGCCGAGTCGCTGCCGCCGCTGCAGGTCGACGACCCCTCCGGGAAGGCGAGGGTCCTCGTGCTGGGCTGGGGCTCGACGTACGGTCCCATCGGCGCGGCCTGCCGTCGCGTCCGCAAGGCCGGCCACGAGGTCGCGCAGGTGCACCTGCGCCACCTCAACCCGTTCCCCAACGACCTCGGCGAGATCCTCAAGGGGTACGACGCCGTGATGGTCCCCGAGATGAACCTCGGCCAGCTCTCGCTGCTGATCCGCGCGAAATACCTCGTCGACGTGGTCGGCTACAACCACGTGCGTGGCCTGCCGCTGAAGGCGGCCGAGCTCGCCGAGGCGATCACCGACCTGATCAGCACCACCACCGGCGACGTCGATGCCCACGCCCTGCACGGGAGCACGGGCGAGGGCGCCGAGAGCAAGGAGAGCGTGAAGTGACCACTGCCGAGCTGCCCTTCCCCGGACTGACCGGGGTGCCGACCAGCGACGAGCTGCAGACCGGGAAGGACTTCACCTCCGACCAGGAGGTGCGCTGGTGCCCCGGCTGCGGCGACTACGCCGTGCTCAAGGCCGTGCAGTCGTTCCTCCCCGGCCTCGGCCTGCGCCGCGAGAACATCGTGTTCGTCTCCGGCATCGGCTGCTCCTCGCGGTTCCCCTACTACCTCGAGACCTACGGGATGCACTCGATCCACGGCCGTGCCCCCGCCATCGCCACGGGCATCGCGACCTCCCGCGAGGACCTCTCGGTGTGGGTCGTCACCGGCGACGGCGACGCGCTCTCCATCGGCGGCAACCACCTGATCCACGCCATGCGTCGCAACGTGAACATGACGATCCTGCTGTTCAACAACCGCATCTACGGCCTCACCAAGGGGCAGTACTCCCCCACCTCCGAGCCCGGCAAGGTCACCAAGTCGACCCCCGCCGGATCCGTCGACCACCCGTTCAACCCGGTCTCGCTCGCCCTGGGTGCCGAGGCGACCTTCGTGGCCCGCACGATCGACTCCGACCGCAAGCACCTCACCTCGGTGCTCTCGGCGGCAGCCGCCCACCGCGGCACCGCGCTGGTCGAGATCTACCAGAACTGCCCGATCTTCAACGACGGCGCGTTCGACGCGATCAAGAACCCCGACACCAAGGCCGACGCGATCATCCCGCTCGTCCAGGGTGAGCCGATCACGTTCGGCAACCCGCGCGAGGACGGCCAGCCGAGCCTGGGCATCGTCCGCTCCGCCGCCGGAGGGGTCGAGGTCGTCGAGACGGCCGACGTCGCCCACGCCGACCTGCTGGTCCACGACGCCCACGCCGACGACCCGTCGACCGCGTTCTCGCTCTCCCGGCTCACCGATGCCGGCGTGCTGCACCAGTCCCCGATCGGCATCTTCCGGCAGGTCCAGCGGGCGACGTACGACGACCAGGCCCGCGACCAGATCGTCACCGCCTCGGCCGGCCAGGGCGACCAGCGCGACGCACTCGCCAGCCTGATCAGCGGCGGCGACACCTGGACCGTCGTCTGAATCAGGTGCGTCAACACTGAGTTGACAAGGACCTGAGCGTCAACCTAGCGTTGACGCATGCCTTCACGTCCCGGATCGATGTCCAACTTCATCCCCGTCCTGTGCGCCGTGGGTGCCACGATGCTGTTCTCCGCCAGCGCCGGGCTCGACTCCGTGTGGCGTGGTCTGTGCTTCGCCGGCGGGATCGCGCTGCTGGCGCTGGCCATCATCGGGATCGCCCGCCTCCGGACCGCGGACGGCAGTCCCGGGTGGTTGCCCAGCCGGGGGGCGGACAGCCAGGAGGAGTCCGGCGAGCAGCAGGACCGATGAACGCGGACGCGGACCTTCGCACCGCTCTGGCCGAGGCGATCCTCGGCGACTGGTCGAGGACCGATCTGGACGACGCCGGAGCGCAGCTGGCCCTGGTCGCACGGGTGCGCGACGCGGAGGTCGAGGTCCGCGCGCTGCTGCAACAGGCGGTCAACTCGGCGCGCTCGGTCGGTCACAGCTGGGGTGCCATCGGCGCGGAGCTGGGCATGTCGCGCCAGGCCGTGCAGCAGCGCTTCGGCAAGGAGACCCGGCCCGACGCGACCGAGCCCGGGGCACCGCGACGCTGGCTGGGCCCGGTGACGGCCTTCGACGAGATGGTCGAGCTCGAGCTGGCGGGACGACTGGGCTGGCGCACGGTCGAGGCGAAGATGTTCTACCACCTCGTGGAGCACACGCCGACCCAGTGGGAGGTACGCCGCACGATCTGGTCCGGCCCCGCCCGGAGGCTGGAGAAGGACGGCTGGCAGGTCGCGGTGACGGCCTTCCCGTGGGTCTACCTGGTGCGTGACCTCGGCGTGCCGGCGCCGCCCCCCGAGGGCGGGTGACTCGGCCTTCCTCAGCTCGGCCTTCCACTGCTGCAGTTTGGCCGGGCGCCCGGCTGATCTTGCAGTGGAGGGGTGAAGTTTCACCCCTCCAGTGACAGTTTGGCCGGGCGCCCGGCCAAACTGCAGCCCACCCGACGTCACACCCGAGCGTGTGTCAGGAGTGTCTGGGCGTACGGTGATGACGTGTCAGAGCAACGCCGCGGCTTCCTGCTGGGCGCCGCGGCGTACGCGATGTGGGGCCTGTTTCCCGTCTACTGGCCCCTGCTCGAGCCGGCCGGGGCGATCGAGATCCTCGCGCACCGGATCTGCTGGTCGCTGGTCACGATGCTCGTGCTGACCGTGGCGCTGCGACGTACGGCGTACTTCCGGGCCATCTTCCGCGACCGACGGGTCCTGGCGCTGCTGGCCGTGGCAGCCGTGGTGATCTGCTTCAACTGGGGCGGCTTCATCTACGGCGTCAACCACGACCGGGTCGTCGAGGTCTCCCTGGGCTACTTCATCAACCCGCTGGTCACCGTGCTGCTGGGCGTCGTGGTGCTGGGCGAACGCCTGCGGGTCCTGCAGTGGTGCGCCATCGGGATCGCAGCGGTGGCGGTGGTCGTCCTGACCGTCGACTACGGGCACCCACCGTGGATCGCGCTGCTGCTGGCCGGCTCGTTCGGCACCTACGGCCTGGCCAAGAAGAAGGCCGACGTGGGTGCGGTCGAGAGCCTGACGTTCGAGACCGTGCTGCTCACGCCGCTCGCGCTCGGCTTCATCATCTGGCTCTCGGCGACCGGGCGCTCCAACTTCGGCTCCCACGGCTCCGGTCATGCGCTGCTGCTGACCACGACCGGCATCATCACGGCCGTCCCGCTGATCTGCTTCGGCGCTGCCGCGATCAGGATCCCGATGACCACGATCGGGCTGCTGCAGTACCTCGCCCCGACCATCCAGTTCGTGCTCGGGCTGGTCGTCTTCGACGAGGCGATGACCACCGTGAAGTGGGTCGGCTTCGCGCTCGTGTGGGTCGCCCTGGCGATCTTCACCGTCGAGGCCTTGCGGAACCACCGCCGCCAGTTCCAGCTGGTCGCCACTGCCAGCGCGGTCTGACAGGGCCCGTCCCATTCAGTGCGGCGCCAGAACCGCACCCGTCGCCGCTGAGTGCGCTGCGGCCCTTCGGTTCGTGGGACGTCATACCGATCGGTCGTCCAGGCGACCATGTCCTACGACGTTGCTCGGGACGTCATCCGAGGTGGCGGGTGGGACGACCAGGGCGTATGACGTCCCGTCACCAACCGCCCGGACCTCGGCATGAGAGTGACGTGGTCCGCCAGGAGCTGGAGTGCGCCTGAGAAATGGGACATACCCAGTGAGAGGCCGGACCGAGAAGAGGCCCGGTCGGGGGGTGCGATTCGACGGCGAGGCGTCGCGGGGTCCACGATGCACCCGTGCCAGATCGCCGCCACCTGCCCCTCGACGTCCGTGGACTCCCCGTCGAACCCGTCAAGCCCCCGGCCGGTGCCCCCAACGTCGTCGTGGTCGTCATGGACGACATGGGCTTCGGCGCGCCCAGTCCGTACGGCGGGCCGTGCAACCTCCCGACGGCCGAGCGACTGGCCGACAACGGACTGCGCTTCAGCCGCTTCCACGTCACGGCACTGTGCTCCCCGACCCGCCAGGCGCTGATGACCGGCCGCAACCACCACTCGGTCGGCATGGGGGTCACCTCCGAGATGGCCACCAGCCACCCCGGCTACTCCGGCTACCGGCCGGCGAGCGCCGGCACCCTCGCCCAGATCCTGCGCGGCAACGGCTGGAGCACCGCAGCGTTCGGCAAGTGGCACCAGACCCCCTCGGTCGAGGTCACGGCATCCGGCCCGTTCACCCGGTGGCCGACCGGCGAGGGGTTCGACACGTTCTACGGGTTCATGGGCGCGGAGATGAACCACTGGTATCCGCAGCTCTACTCCGGCACCACCCCCGTCGAGCCCGACCTGCTTCCCGAGGAGGGCTACCACCTCACCGAGGACCTGCTCGACCACGCCGTGGACTGGGTGCGCACCCAGCAGTCGTTGACCCCGGACCGGCCGTTCTTCACCTATGTCGCGCTCGGCGCCACCCACGCACCTTTCCACGTCGCCAACGAGTGGATCGAGCGCTACGAGGGCCGGTTCGACGCCGGCTGGGACGCCATGCGCGAGGAGATCCTCGAACGCCAGCAGCGGCTCGGCATCGTTCCTGCCGACGCCGAGCTGTCCCCCTGGGCCGACGACGTGCCCCACTGGGACGAGCTGGACGAGAACGCGAAGCGGGTGGCCATCCGGCTGATGGAGACCTATGCCGGGTTCGCCGAGCACGCCGACGTGCAGGTCGGCCGGCTGATCGACACCCTCGCCGAGCTGGACGTGCTCGACAACACGTTGGTCGTCTACCTGCTCGGCGACAACGGCGCCTCCGGGGAGGGCGGTCCGGAGGGCACCATCCGCGAGCATCTCGTCGGTCACGGCATCCCCGACGACGTGGCCGACATGGCCTCCCGGATCGACGAGATCGGCGGGCCGACGACGTACGCCATGTATCCGGTCGGCTGGGCGATGGCCATGAACACGCCGTACCAGTGGACGAAGCAGGTCGCCTCGCACTTCGGCGGCACCCGCGACGGCCTCGTCGTGCACTGGCCGGCGGGCATCGAGGCGCGCGGCGAGATCCGCCACCAGTTCCACCACGTCATCGACCTGCTGCCCACGATCCTCGACGCCGCGGGAGTCCCCGTTCCGGAGACGGTCGAGGGGATCCCCCAGCAGCGGGTGGAGGGCACCTCGATGCGCTACAGCTTCGACGACCCGGCCGCTGACGAGCGGCGGCAGACGCAGTACTTCGAGATGGTGGGCAACCGCGGCATCTACCACGAGGGCTGGACCGCGGTGACCCGTCACGGGGTCCCGTGGAAGATGACCGAGGAACCGCGCCCCTTCGACGACGACACCTGGGAGCTCTACGACACCACCGTGGACTGGTCGCAGGCCAACGACCTCGCGACCGACGACCCCACCCGGCTGGCGAGGTTGCAGACGCTCTTCGACGAGGAGGCCGAGAAGCACCAGGTGTTCCCCCTCGACGACCGGGTCACCGAGCGCGAGAACCCGGAGCTGGCCGGGCGCTACGACCTGCACCACGGACGCACCCGGATGGTGCTGGGCCGCCACACCGGCCGGCTCTCGGAAGAGGCGGCGCCCAACATCAAGAACCGCTCGCACCGGATCACGGTCGACCTCGACATCCCGGCCGACCATCCGCCGCAGTCGACCAACGGCGTGCTGGTCGCCCAGGGCGGCCGCTTCGGCGGCTGGTCGCTCTACGTCGTCGCTGGTCGTCCGCACTACGCCTACAACCGCTACGGCAAGGACCTCACCGTGGTGCGCGCCAACTCGGTCCTCTGGCCGGGCGAGCACCAGGTGGTCCTCGACTTCCAGTACGACGGTGGCCCACCCGGAAGCGGCGGGGAGGCCACGATCCTGCTCGACGGCGGAGCCGTGGGCCGGGAGCGGATCGAGGCGACCACGGCCTACTACTTCGCCTTCGACGAGACCTTCAACGTCGGCATCGACCGCGGCAGCCCGGTGGTGGACGACTACCCGCCGCTGCGCAACCGGTTCACCGGCGAGATCCGAGGAGTCGTCGTGGACCTCGACCACGGCACCGTGCTCGACCCGGCAGCCAACGCCTTGCTGGCCAGCAAGGCGGCCGACTAGCACCGGTCAGCGGGGCGCCATCCGTTCGGCTGCCTCGACGGTCATCGCCCCCAGTGCCGGCAGGCGCTCTGCGACCACCCGTGGCGGGGGACCCCAGATGCTCAGCACCGCGAGCAGCCGACCCATGCGGTCGAGGACCGGAGCCGAGACGCCCCACGCAGAGACGTCGAACTCGCCGTGGCAGGTGGCATAGCCCCGCTCGCGAGCGAGGTCGAGATCGGCACGCAGGCCCGCACGCTCGGTGATGGTGGTGTCGGTGTAGCGCTTCAGCCTCCGCGGCATCAGCCGGGCGAGCTCCTCCTCGGTCGACCACGCCAGCAGCACCTTGCCGGTGGAGGTCGCGTGCAGGCTGACGGGCTGTCCGGCCCAGCTGGCCGAGACGATCGCGGACGGCGCCACCTCGTCGATGTAGGTCAACGCCCCGTTGCGCACCACCGCGAGCGCCGCGGTCTCGCCGGTCCGCATGGCGAGCCGCTCGAGACCCTCGTGCACGTCACGCAGCACCACCTCCGAACCGGCCGAGCGGGCGATGTCCACCAGTCCCGGTCCCAGGCTCCACGTGCCCGAAGCCCGGTCGCTGACCACGAGGCCGTGGGTCTCCAGCGTGGACAGGATCCGCCAGGCCGTCGCCCGGTTGAGCCCGCAGGCGTCACTCAACGCGACCGTCGCAGCGCCGGCCGAACCGGCGTCGGCGACTGCCCTTAGCAGGGAAACCGCCCGGTCCACCGACTGAACGCGCGATGCAGACCCAACTGTGCCCGAGTTGTCTGGACCAGCGGAGTTTCCAGTCGACTTCTTTGTCGACACTTCTGCTCTCACGCCCATCACTCCTTGACGTGGAATGTGTGCCACTTTATGTTCGCATCATAGACGGAGGTGTTCGGATGACGAGCAACAATGGTTCCAGCCCCGAAGGCGCACGTTTCTCGCGCCGACAGGTCTTCAAGTACTCCGGCGTCGCCGCGGCGGCCGTGGGTGCTGCCCAGCTGCTCGAGGCCTGCGGGTCCGACTCCGGCGGCGGCGGCGGTGGTTCCTCCTCCGGCGGCATTCTCGTCCACGGCGCCACGGGTGGCAGCAACAAGGACACCCTGGACGCGCACCGCCCGGTGCAGAACGCCGACATCGCGCGCTGCTTCCAGCTCTACGAGCCGCTGCTCTACTGGGACAACGACTACAAGGTCCAGTCGGCTGTCGCCGAGTCCGTCGAGCCCTCGGCGGATGCCAAGACCTGGACGATCAAGCTGCGCCAGGGAGTCACCTTCCACAACGGCAAGGACGTCACTCCGGAGGACGTGCTGTTCACGCTCCAGCGTGTGGCCGGCAAGGAGCCGACCTCCGCCGGTGTCGCGCTGGCACCGATCATCGACTTCGACGGCACCAAGAAGGTCGACGAGTCGACGGTGGTCATCAAGCTCAAGACGCCGTACGCCGTGCTGCAGTACCTCTTGGCCGAATACACCCTGGGCGTCGTCCCGGCCGACTACGACCCGAAGAACCCGGTCGGCACCGGCCCGTTCAAGTACAAGTCCTTCAGCCCCGGCAAGAACAGCGTCTTCGAGAAGTACGCCGACTACTGGGGCGACAAGGCCAAGGTCGACGAGGTGCACATCCAGGACTTCTCGGACCCCAGTGCGCAGGTCAACGCGCTGCAGGCCGGCCAGGTGCAGACGATCGACAACCTGCCCTACAACCTGATCGACACCGTCAAGGGCCAGTCCAGCCAGATCATCGAGGCCGAGTCCGGCGCCTGGGTGCCCTTCACGATGCGGGTCGACGCCAAGCCGTTCACCGACGTGCGCGTCCGCCAGGCGATGCGGCTGATCTGCGACCGCCAGCAGATGATCGACAACGCGCTGAGCGGCAAGGGTCGGATCGGCAACGACCTCTACGCCCCGTTCGACCCGGGATACGCCAAGGACCTGCCCCAGCGCGAGCAGGACATCGACCAGGCCAAGTCCTTGCTCAAGGCGGCCGGCCAGGAAGGGCTGCAGGTCCAGCTGTTCACCGGTGACGACATCGGCTCGGTGGCACCCGCGAGCGCGGCGCTCTTCGTCGAGCAGGCCAAGAAGGCCGGTGTCGACGTGAAGGTGGTCAAGAAGAACCCCTTCTACGGCGACGACTACCTCTCCTACCCCTTCGGCCAGGACTTCTGGAACACCCGCAACTACCTGCCGCAGGCAGCGGTGGGTGTGCTCAAGGGCGGCACCTACAACGAGACCCACTGGGACCAGTCGGAGTCCTACCCGAAGTTCGCCGGCCTCATCGCCGCGGCCGCGCGCGAGATCGACGAGGCCAAGCGCAACTCGATCCTCCAGGACGCCCAGAAGATCGAGTACGACGAGGGCGGCTACATCATCTGGGGCTTCCGCACCCAGGTCGATGCCGTCTCGCAGAAGGTCCAGGGTCTCAAGCCCAGCAAGTTCCAACCGCTGGGCAACTACAACTTCAAGTCCGTTTCGCTCTCGTCCTGACCATGGCCGCCGACGCCGCGACAGTCCCGGACGCGCTGGCGGAGGTCGCGCCGCCGAAGAACAGGCACGGCGCCGGAGCCTGGGCGTCATGGCTGGCCAGACGGCTCGGGCTGGCGGTGCTCACCTTGTGGCTGGTCTCGGTCCTGGTCTTCGTCGCCACCACGGCGCTCGGTGACCCGGTCCGCGCCATCCTCGGCAAGGACTACGGCTCCGACAAGGCCCGCGTGGCCGAGTTGACCACCCAGCTGAACCTCGACGAGTCGCTGGTCACCCGCTACTTCCACTGGCTCGGCAACCTGCTCACCGGCGATCTCGGCACCTCGATCGCCAACCAGCTCCCGGTCTCCCAGCTGATCACCGACAACGTCGTCAACACCCTGGTGCTCGTGCTCCTCGCCGCGATCGTGATGATCCCGGTGGCGTTCGGCATCGCGATGATCTCGACCAACTACCGCCGTCGCCGCCCGGACACGATCATCCAGACCGTGCTGCTCATGCTCGCAGCTCTGCCCGAGTTCGTGATCGGCATCCTGCTGGTGGCCCTCTTCTCCACCACGGTGCTCCACCTGCTTCCCGCGGTGACGCTCTCCTCCCCGGGGCAGCACCCCTGGAACGAGCCGAAGACGATGATCCTGCCGGTGGCCACACTCGTGCTGGCCGTGGCGCCTTATGTGTCGCGCATCGTGCGATCCACCCTGCTCGAAGTGCTCGACAGCGACTACGTCGAGCTGGCGCGGCTCAAGGGCATCCCCGAGCGAGTCGTGATGCGCAAGCACGCCCTGCTCAACGCGATCGTTCCGGGCATCCAGGTGATCGCCCTCCAGCTGGCCTGGCTGGCCGGTGGCGTCGTCCTGGTCGAGAAGGTGTTCAACTATCCCGGGGTCGGCAACCAGCTGGTCGACTCGGTGCAGAACCACGACGTGCCGATGGTGCAGGCGCTGACCTTGATCATCGCCGGGGTCTACGTCGTGGTGAACCTCGTCGCCGACCTGCTCTCGATCCTGCTCACCCCTCGAGCGAGGACGGCGATCTCCTCATGAGCACCGAAGTCAGCCCCGCCACCCCCACCCCCGCCCCTGCCGAGCGCTCGACGTGGCAGAAGGCGCTGAAGCAGAAGCGGTTCGTGTTCGGCGGGATCATCACCATCCTGGTGGCCCTGTTCGCCCTGTTCGGCCCGTTGTTCGCCCCGCACGGCGAGAACGAGGTCGTCGGCGCGCCGTACTCCGCCAAGGGCCTGTTCGGCACCGACTACCTCGGCCAGGACGTGCTCTCCAGGCTGATGTACGGCGGCACCACGGTCCTGGTCATCGCACTGCTCGCCACCATCCTCAGCACGGTCTTCGGGACGTTGATCGGCGTGGTCGCGGCCTACGGCGGTGGTTGGTGGGACGAGGTGATCATGCGTCTCAACGACGTGTTGCTCTCCTTCCCGCAGATTCTGCTGGCGCTGGTCGTGCTGACCTCCATCACCCAGCCCAAGGCGTGGATGCTGGTCATCCTCGTCGGGCTCTCCAACGCCCCCCGGACCGCCCGGATCGCCCGAGGCGTCGCCCTCGGGCTCGTCTCCCGCGACTTCGTGCACTCCGCCGAGGCGCTTGGCGAGAAACGGTCCCGGGTGATCGTCGCCGAGGTGCTGCCCAACATGAACGCCCCCCTGCTCGCCGAAGCCGGCCTGCGCCTGACCTTCTCCATCGGCCTGGTCGCCGCCATCGGGTTCCTCGGCATCACCACGGATCCGAGTGCGGCCAACTGGGGGCAGATGATCAACGAGAACCGGCTGGGGCTGGCCACCCAGGTCTGGGCAGTGCTGGCCCCCGTGCTCACGATCGGCCTGTTCACCATCGGCACCAACCTGACAGCCGACGGCATCGCCCAGCTCAACGACCGCGGAAGTGACGACTGATGAGCGCCCCGGCCCAGGAGCCCACGGTGACACGCACCGGCAGCGGCATCACCATGCAGGACCTCCGCATCGTGCTGACCAGCCGCCACAACGTCGACGTCGTCGACGACATCGACCTGGTGCTGCGGCCCGGAGAGGTGGTCGGCCTGGTCGGGGAGTCCGGCAGCGGCAAGACGACGGTCGGCACCGCACTGCTCGGCTACACCCGCCCGGGCGCGGAGATCGAGCGCGGCAAGATCCTCTTCGAGGACAGGGACGTCCTCGATCTCCCCTGGCAACAGGTGCGCCAGCTGCGTGGCGAGGAGATCGCCTACGTCCCGCAGGACCCGGCATCGGCCCTGAACCCCAGCATCCGCATCGGCAGGCAGATCGTCGAGCTGATGGAGCTGCGCGGTCTCGGCACCACCGAGAGCCGGATGCAGGGCGCTCGTGACGGACTCGCCGAGGTGGGACTGCCCAACGACGACGAGTTCCTGCGCCGCTACGCCCACCAGCTCTCCGGTGGACAGGTGCAACGGGTCGCGCTCGCGATGGCCTTCCTGCCCAAGCCCAAGGTGCTGGTGCTCGACGAGCCCACGACCGGGCTCGACGTCACGACCCAGGGCATGGTGCTGCGGACGATGAGTGAGCTGTGCCGTGCCCACGGCGTCGCCGCCCTCTACGTCACCCACGACCTCGCCGTGATCGCCAACATCGCCGACCGGGTCGCGGTGATGTACGCCGGTCAGATCGCCGAGCTCGGTCAGCGCGACGACATCTTCGCCCATCCCTCGCACCCCTACACCCGGGCACTGCTCGACTCCATCCCCCACCTCAGCCAGGCCCGCGCACTCAGCGGCATCCCGGGCCGGACACCGGCCCCCGGGGCGCGCCCCGGCGGCTGCCGCTTCCACGACCGGTGCGAGTTCGCGATCGACGAGTGCGCCCGGGCCGTGCCCGAGCTGCGCGACGTGTCGCCTGACCACTCCGTGCGCTGCATCCGCGTGGGTGACATCGGCAGCTGGGACATCTCGCGCGGCGCCGTGCCCGACACCGATCCCGGCAAGGCGCGCGACATCATCTTGAGCATCGAGGACCTCGGCGTCTTCTACGGGCGCAAGCAGGTCGTCTTCGACGTCACCTTCGACCTCGGGAAGGCCGAGGTCGTCGCCCTGGTGGGTGAGTCCGGCTCGGGCAAGACCACCATCTCCCGGTGCGTCGGCGGACTGCACAAGGAGTGGACCGGCGGGATCGCCTTCGAGGGCACCCAGCTCGGCCACGGGTCCCGCAAGCGCAGCGCCGCCGACCGCAAGCGGATCCAGTACATCTTCCAGAACCCCTACCTGTCGCTGAACCCTCGTCTGACCATCGAGCAGATCGTGAAGCGGCCGATGGAGCTGTTCGGCATCGCCTCCGGCAAGGCCGCCACCGAGCGGGTCGTCGAGCTGCTCGACCAGGTCGCCCTCGGCCCCGCCGTGCTGAAGTACCAAGCCAACCGGCTCTCCGGTGGTGAGCGCCAGCGGGTCGCCATCGCCCGTGCGCTCGCTGCCGAGCCCGACGTGCTGGTCTGTGACGAGATCACCTCGGCCCTCGACGTGTCGGTGCAGGGCTCGATCGTCTCCCTGCTGGAGTCGCTGCGGCTCTCGCGCGGCATCAGCATGCTGTTCGTGACGCACAACCTGGCACTGGTGCGTTCGATCGCCGACCGCGTGCAGATCCTGAACGCGGGCCGCGTGGTCGAGGCCGGCTCCGTCGTCGAGGTGATGGACAACCCGCAGCAGGAGTACACCAAGAAGCTCCTCGCGAACAGTCCGCGCATCGACTGACCCGGTGGCTCCCACCCACGACGGCCGGGAGAGTGGGCGACCCCAGCTCTCCACGATGCGCTTCATCGATCCACAGCACGACCCCGGCCGGCGCCACGTCACGGTCCCGGCCTCGAGGCCACGCCCGCTGCTCCGCGACGTACGCCGCGCTCGAGGCGCAGATCCCCGGCGCCGGACGCAGCCGCGACCTCGGGGCGTGGGTGACCGAGACCCACACCACGGCGCTGCTGGTCCTCGACGGACCGCTCGGGCCGGGCAAGGTCGTGCACGAGTGGTACGCCGACGACGTCACCCCCGAGTCGCTGCTGCTCGGGGCCTCGATGACCAAGTCCGTGCTCGCCCACCTGGTCGGCAACGCGATCGCTGCCGGCTCGCTGCGGCTCGACACCCCGGTCACCCGCCACCTGCCCGAGCTCCGGGGGTCCGGCTTCGCGGAGTGCAGCGTCGGGCACCTGCTCACCATGACCACCGGGACCGGCTGGGTCGAGGACCACCGCGACCCGTCCGGACCGGCGAGCCGGCTGCTCTCCTGCTTCTCGGGCGCGGGTGGCGGCTCTCGCGAGCTGCTCGCCGGGGTCGCGCCGATGGACCCGCCCGGCTCCCGCTGGGACTACAGCACCGCCGACTCCCAGGTCCTCGACTGGGTGCGGGAGCGGGCCACGGGCACGACCTACGCTGCAGCGCTGACCGAGCTGTGGCGGGTCCTCGGCTGCGTCCGTGACGCGGTCGTGGCGATCGACGCCGAGGG
Organism: uncultured Actinomycetota bacterium; assembly: GCA_963843075.1. Taxonomy (GTDB): domain Bacteria; phylum Actinomycetota; class Actinomycetes; order Propionibacteriales; family Nocardioidaceae; genus Marmoricola. Next base: position 96,765 of record CAWJJD010000001.1, read on the forward strand.
GGTGGCCCTGGCAGGAGGCGGGCTGGCGGCCTGCGCGGAGGACTGGCTCCGACTGGCCGCGCTGCAGCTCACCGGCACGGCGTACGCCGCCCGCGTGCTCGACGTCGAGTGGGTGCGCCGCTCCTGCACCCCCCTGCAGCCCTGGCTGGAACCCGGTCGGCTGCCCAGCGCGATCACCACGCACGCGGGCTTCGGCTACCACTGGTGGCCGCTGAACGCCGAGGGCACCCGGGTGACCTCCGACGGCAGCCGCGGGCAGTTCGGCTACGTCGATCGTGACCTCGAGGTGGCGGTCCTGAAGACCTCGCTGTGGCCCTACGACGACTTCCTCGTCGACCGGCAGCAGCGTGACCTGTGCTACCTGGGGCTTCCCCTCGTCGCCGCTGCGGCGAAGGATGTCTCCTGAACCCGCCCGGAGGTGTGCCGTGAGCGCCTGCTGCTCGCCCGGAGCCGAACGACGTGGTGCCGACACCACGGTGCACGACCCTGCGCCTGCAGCGCCGCGCGGGATCGACTGGTCGCCCGACGCCGGACTGCGGCTCGTGCCGCTGCGTGGCGGCACCTTCGCGATGGGCTCCGAGGACTCCGAGGCGGTGCGCGCAGACGGAGAGGGCCCGGTCCGTGACGTCGAGGTGGAGCCGTTCGCGATCGACGCCCACTGCGTCAGCAACGACCGGTTCGCGGTCTTCGTCGAGGCCACCGGGCACGTCACCGACGCCGAGCGCTACGGATGGTCCTTCGTCTTCGAGGGCTTCCTCCCGCCGGGCCTCGACGTCGACCGGGTGGTCGGCGCGCCCTGGTGGGCGGCCGTCGGCGGTGCCTGCTGGCGACACCCGGAGGGGCCGGGGAGCAGCCTGGAGGAGCGCGGGGACCACCCCGTGGTCCACGTCTCCTGGCAGGACGCGGTCGCCTACTGCCGGTGGGCCGGAGTGCGGCTGCCGACCGAGACCGAGTGGGAGTACGCCGCCCGCGGCGGCCTGCACCAGGCCCGCTACGCCTGGGGTGACGACCTGCTGCCGGAGGGCCGGCATGCCTGCAACATCTGGCAGGGCAGCTTCCCCGACACCAACACCGTGGAGGACGGCTGGTTCGGGACGGCGCCGGTGAACGCGTTCGAGCCCAACGGCCACGGCCTGTTCAACGTCGCTGGCAACGTCTGGGAGTGGACGGCCGACCCGTGGTCGGTGGGCGGTGCCACCGACCACGGGGCCCGGGTGATCCGGGGAGGCTCCTACCTGTGCCACGCGTCGTACTGCAACCGCTACCGGGTCTCCGCGAGGACGATGAGCACGCCCGACTCCTCGACCGGGCACCAGGGCTTCCGCGTCGCCCTGTGACGCCTCAGCCGCCGGTCAGCTCGTGCTGAAGTTGAGGTCCAGCACCCCGGTGAAGACGAGGATGATCGAGACGACCAGCCAGACGCAGGCGATGATGCCGAGCACGAAGCCGGCCGTCGCCATCCCGCGTCCGCCCTGGGCTCCGCCGGTGCCGTCGATCTCGTTCTGGGCCTGCTTGCCGAGGATGATCGCGGGGATCCCGAGGATGCCGCAGCACAGCAGGCCGAGGATGCCGAGGACCAGGGCCCAGATCGCCTTGCTGTTGTTGCCCACCGGGGCGCCGTAGCCGCCCGGCCCCGGACCGTAGCCCGGCGGAGGTGGTGGTGCCGAGCCGTATCCCCCGCCGTCCGGCGGCGGCATGCTTCCGGACATCGCCATCATTCCCTTCGCTCGTGCGCGCATCCGAACCGTGCGTGCGAGTGCCGGAAGGGTACCGAAATCGGACGACCGCACCCCGGCATTTGCGCGTGAGGGCGCGACGGCTCAGCTGGTGCGGGTGGCCACCGCGTCGGCGAACGCCTCGAGGGCGGTGCGGACCGACCCCTCCGGGAGCACCTTGAGCAGCTCCTTGGCCTCGGCAGCGAGGCCGACCACGTAGGCCCGCGCCTCGGCCATCGAGCCGTGCTCTCGAAGCAGGGCGAGCGCCTCGCTGTGCGGGTCGTCCGCGGAGAGGTCCGAGTCGAGCAGCTCGAGCAGGCGGGCGTCGGCCGGGTCGGTGGAACGCTGCGCGATCAGCACAGGCAGGGTGGGCACTCCCTCGCGGAGGTCGGTGCCCGGTGTCTTGCCGGACTCTTCGGTCACCGAGGCGATGTCGAGGATGTCGTCGGAGAGCTGGAAGGCCACGCCGACCTTCTCGCCGTACTCCGTGAGCGCCTCGACGACGTCGCGCGGCGCACCGGCGAACATGGCGCCGTAGCGGGCCGAGGTGGAGATCAGCGAGCCGGTCTTGCCCGCCACCACGCGCAGGTAGTGCTCCAGCGGGTCCTGGCCCTCGGACGGGCCGAGGGTCTCGAGGATCTGCCCCTCGACGAGCCGGGTGAACGTCTGGGCCTGGAGCCGCACAGCCTCGGGCCCGAGGTCGGCGGTCAGCTCGGAGGACTTGGAGAACAGGAAGTCGCCGGTCAGGATCGCGACGTGGTTGTCCCAGCGCGCGTTGGCCGAGGCGGCCCCGCGACGCAGGTCGGCCTCGTCCATCACGTCGTCGTGGTAGAGCGAGGCCAGATGGGTGAGCTCGACCACGCACGCCGAGGTGAGCACGCCAGGAGCATCCGCGTCCCCGGTCCCAGCGGCCAGGAGCACGAGCAACGGCCGGAACCGCCGGCCGCCGGCCTCCATCAGGTGCCGCGCCGCCCGGGTCACGAACGGCGCCTCGCTCTCGACGTGGCGCAGGAGCGCGTCCTCGACCTCGGCCATCCGGGCGCGCAGGCGCGCCTCGAGCTCGTCGTCGAGGATCGGCACGGCGAGTGCGGAGGTCATGCGGAGGCCCGGGTGGTCGGGTACGACACGGGAAGGCGTCGTAGGGAGTGGCTCACCTGATGAATACTCCCACGCGGCCGAGGAGGTCGATCAACGCGCCCGGGACGAGACCCAGCAGCAGCGTCATGGTGACCCCCACAGCGATGACGCTCCCGGTCAGCACGCTCGGGGTGGTCACGCTCGGACCCTCACCGATGGGCTCGGAGAAGAACATCAGCACGATCACCCGGACATAGAAGTACGCCGCCACGGCCGACATGATCACTGCCACGATGACCACGGGCCATGCGCCGGCCGCCAGGGCCACCGCGAAGACGGCCCACTTGCCGGTGAAGCCGCTCGTCAGCGGGATGCCGGCCATCGCGAGCAGCAGGAAGGCGAACAGGCCGGCCACGAGCGGCGACTCCTTGCCCAGCCCCTGCCAGCGGGACAGGTGCGTGGCCTCGCCACCGGCATCGCGGACGACCGTCACGAGCGCGAACGCCGCGAGGGTCGAGAAGCCGTAGGTGGTCAGGTAGAACAGCACCGCCGAGATGCCGGTCAGGCTGCCGCCGGTGATCTCGTTGAGCGACCGGATGCCGAGGAACCCGGTGAGGATGAAGCCGGCGTGGGCGATCGAGGAGTAGGCGAGCAGACGCTTGATGTCGGTCTGGGTCAGCGCGAGCACCGAGCCGACCACCATGGTCAGGATCGCGACGACCCAGATCATCGGGGTCCAGTCGGTCCGGTTGGCGCCGAAGGCGACGTAGAACAACCGCAGCAGCGCGCCGAATGCCGCCACCTTGGTGCTGGCGGCCATGAACGCGGTCACCGCCGTCGGCGCACCCTGGTAGACGTCGGGAGTCCACGCGTGGAACGGCGCGGCACCGATCTTGAACAGCAGACCCACCGACAGCATCGCGATGCCGCCGAGCAGGAGACCCTGGCTCCCGGCCTGGCCGGCCACGGCGTCGGCGATCTGCGCGAAGCCCATCGAGCCGGCGTACCCGTAGACCAGCGCGATGCCGTAGACGAAGAAGCCCGAGCTGAAGGCGCCGAGCAGGAAGTACTTCATCGCCGCTTCCTGGCTCAGCAGGCGGCGCCGACGGGCCAGCCCGCAGAGCAGGTAGAGCGGGAGCGAGAGGACCTCGAGCGCCACGAACATGATCAGCAGGTCGTTGGACGCCGGGAACATCAACATGCCCGAGACCGCGAACATCAGCAGCGGGAAGACCTCGGTGTGCTCGAGACCCTTGGTCGAGGCCTCGCGCTCCGCCTCGGTGCCGGGAAGCGCAGCAGCCTGCCCGGCGAAGGAGGTGACGCCACCCTCGAGGTGCCGCTCGGCGAAGAGCAGGATGCTCAACAGGGCCAGCACCAGGATCAGCAGCCAGCAGATCAGGGCAGGACCGTCGACGGCCAGGGCCCCCATCGCCACGACGTCGCCGGACTTCGGCTTGTCCGAGCCCGGGTTGAGGTCGGCGAAGACCATCACCGAGGTCACGATCGCGGCGATGACGCCGGCCAGCGAGAGCACCACCTGCACGCCGTAGCGACGGCTGCGCGGGACGAACGCCTCGATGAGCACACCGACCACGGCGACGCCGAGGACGATCAGGATCGGGGAGACCGTGAAGTACTCGATCGTCGGAGCCTCGAACCCGTTCACTTGCTCGCCTCCCCTTCAGTCACGGTCGGTTGCGGATCTTGCTTGTCGACCTGCGCCATCGTGTGGTCGACCGCCGGGTTGATCACGTCGAGCAGCGGCTTGGGATAGAAGCCGAGCACCACGATCAGCACCAGCAGCGGCACCACGGCAGAGACCTCACGCACGTTGAGGTCCTTCATGCCGACGACTCCCTCGCGGACCGGGCCGGTCATGGTGCGTTGGTACATCCACAGGATGTAGATCGCGACCAGCACGATGCCGAGGACCGCGAAGGACGCGGCCCACGGAGAGTGCACGAACGCCCCGACCATGACGAGCATCTCGGAGACGAACGGCGAGAGCCCCGGCAGGGAGAGCGCGGAGAGACCTGAGACCAGGAACAGCCCGGCCAGCACCGGTGCGACGTTCTCCACCCCGCCGAAGTCGGCGATCTCCGCCGACCCCCGCCGCTTGATCAGGTAGCCCGTGACCAGGAACAGCGCGGCTGTCGAGAGCCCGTGGTTGAACATGTAGAGGTTGGCGCCGGAGAGGCCCTGGCTGTTCATCACGAAGATGCCCAGCACGATGAAGCCGAAGTGGCTCACCGAGGAGTAGGCGATCAGGCGAGGGATGTTCTTCGACCCGATCGCCATCATCGCGCCGTAGAGGATGCTGAAGATCGCCAGCACGATGACCACCGGCGTCGCCCAGCGCGAGGCCTCGGGGAACAGCTCGAGGCAGAACCGGATCATCCCGAAGGTGCCGATCTTGTCGAGCACGCTGACCAGCAGCACCGAGGTGCCGGGGGTCGCGCTCGCCGTGGTGTCGGGCAGCCAGGTGTGCACCGGGAACATCGGGGCCTTGATCGCGAAGGCGATGAAGAACCCGAGGAACATCCAGCGGCCGACGTCGGTGCCGAAGTCGATCTTGGACAGCTCCGAGACGAGGTACGTCGGACCGCCCTCGGTCTTCGCCGACTCCACGTAGAGGCCGATCACCGAGGCGAGCATGACCAGCCCGCCGAAGAGCGAGTAGAGCAGGAACTTCACGGCCGCGCGGATCCGGTCGGGTCCGCCGTAGCCGGCCACCAGGAAGTAGACCGGGATCAGGGTCGCCTCGAAGAAGACGTAGAACAAGAACACGTCGGTCGCGGCGAAGACGCCGATCGAGAGTCCCTCGAGCGCGAGGATCCAGGCGAAGAACCCCTTGGCGCCCCACGAGCCGTGGTCACCGTCGTTCCACGACGCCAGCATCACGACCGGGGTGAGGATCACCGTGAGCAGCACCAGCGAGAGGCCGATGCCGTCGAGCCCCAGGGCGTAGTGGGCGCCGAAGAGCTTGATCCACTCGACGTCCTCTTCGTACTGGTAGCCACCGCCGGCCTCGTAGCCGATGGCGAGGGCGGCGCCGAGGGCCAACGTCACGACGGAGAAGCCGAGGGCGATCTGCTTGGGGGCGGCCGACGCCGCGCGGGCGGGCAGCAGCACCAGGAGCACCGACCCGAGGATCGGCAGCAGCAGCAGGATGGTCAGCCAGGGGAGATTCATCCGAGGTTCACCACCACGAGTGCGAGGAGGACGAGGGCAGCGCCGGCGAGCACCGAGAGCGCGTAGGAGCGGACGAAGCCGTTCTGGGCGAGCCTCAGCCAGCCCGAGATGCTCCGGAACGCCCCGGCGGTGCCCATGGCCCCGCCGTCGACGACCGTGCTGTCGAAGACCGCCAGGCCTTCGTTGAACCGCTTGCCGGGCTCGACGATGAGCGCGTTGTTGGCGGCGTCACCCCAGAGCTCGTTGCGACCCGCGGTGGTGAACACCGACACCTTGGTCGGCGCCTCGCGCGGCACCTCGCGACGCTCGAAGAGCATCCAGGCGAGGCCGACGCCGAGCGCCACCACGACCACGGCGATCACGCTGATCGCGATCGCCGGCAGCGGCGGCTCCTCGTGCGGCGCGACACCGGTGACGGGCGCGAGGAAGTCGACGATCCAGTCGTTGAGCAGCAGCAGGCCGCCCAGCACCGACAGCGCCGCCAGCGCGATCAGGGGGAAGGTCATCACCTTGGGCGACTCGTGCGGGTGCACGCCCTCCTCCCAGCGCTCCTTGCTGAAGAAGGTCATCAGCATCAGCCGGGTCATGTAGAAACCGGTGACGCCGGCGCCCAGCAGGGCGCAGATGCCGAGCCAGCCGTTCTGGGCCAGGGCGACCTCGATGATCTTGTCCTTCGACCAGAAGCCCGCGAACCCGGGGAAGCCGATGATCGCGAGATAGCCCATCGCGAAGGTCATGAAGGTCACCGGCATGACCTTGCGCAGGGCGCCGTAGTGGCGCATGTCGACGTCGTCGTTGGTGCCGTGCATCACCGACCCGGCCCCGAGGAACATGTTGGCCTTGAAGGCGCCGTGGGTGAGCAGGTGGAAGATCGCGAACGCATAGCCGGCGACACCGAGCCCGGAGGCCAGGATCATGTAGCCGATCTGGCTCATCGTCGATCCGGCGAGGACCTTCTTGATGTCGTCCTTGGCACACCCGATCCAGGCACCCATCAGCAGCGTGATGGTGCCGATGATCGCGACGGTCAGGCGAGCGTCGGCGGAGTACTCGAAGATGAACTGCGAGCGCACGATCAGGTAGACGCCCGCGGTCACCATGGTTGCCGCGTGGATCAGGGCGGAGACGGGGGTCGGGCCCTCCATCGCGTCCAGCAGCCAGGTCTGGAGCGGGAACTGCGCCGACTTTCCGCAGGCGGCCAGCAGCAGGAGCAGGCCGATCGCGGTCATCACGCCCTGCGAGGCGCCGCTGGTCAGCTCCGAGACCTTGGCGAAGGAAGTGGTGCCGAAGGTGGCGAAGATCAGGCCGATGCCGAGCGAGAGTCCGATGTCACCGACGCGGTTGATCACGAAGGCCTTCTTGGCGGCGGCAGCGGCGGTGGGCTTGTACTGCCAGAAGCCGATCAGGAGGTACGACGCGAGGCCGACCCCTTCCCACCCCAGGAACACGCCCACGTAGTCGGAGGCGAGCACCAGCATCAGCATCGCCGCGACGAACAGGTTGAGGTAGCCGAAGAAGCGACGGCGCCGGGCGTCGTGCTCCATGTAGCCGATCGAGTAGATGTGGATCAGCCCGCCGACCCCGGTGATCAGCAGCAGGAACAGCGCGGACAGCGGGTCGTAGAGCAGCCCGAGCTTCACCTCCCAGGTGCCGGTGCTGATCCAGGTCCACAGCGTGGTGGTGACCTGACGGTTGTCGGCGTCACGACCCAGGAGCGAGACGAACAGGTAGAGCGAGCAGATGAAGGAGCCGATCACGGTCGCGCAGCCGAGCAGGTGGCCCCACCTGTCGGTGCGGCGACCGCCGATGAGCAGCACGGCGGCACCCACGGCCGGGAAGACCAGCACGAGCACGAGCGGCAGCGCCAGCGACCCGGCCGAGCTCGGGTCGACGACGGGCACGTGGCCCTCGTGACCCGCCTCGGTGAGGACGCTGATGGCAGAGAAATTCAAGGTGAGCCCCTCAGTACTTCAGCAGGCTGGCGTCGTCGACCGAGGCCGATCGGCGGGTGCGGAAGATGGTCATGATGATGGCGAGCCCGACGACGACCTCGGCCGCCGCGACGACCATCACGAAGAACGCCGCGATCTGACCGTCGAGGTTGCCGTTGACCCGCGAGAAGGTGACGAGCGCGAGGTTGCCGGCGTTGAGCATCAGCTCGACGCACATGAACACCACGATCGCGTTGCGTCGGGTCAGCACGCCGACCGAGCCGATCGTGAACAGGATCGCGGACAGCACGATGAAGGGGGTGGGGTTCATCGCCCGGCACCTCCCTGCGAGGAGTCGTCACGGGGCGGGATGGACTCGTCGGTCCCGCCGATGCTCTCGACCTGGTCGGCGCTGCCGGGGGCCCGGTTGACCGAGCCGCGGGCCGCGAGGACCCGGGAGATGGAGCCCTCCGCCGTGCTGCCGTCGGGCAGCAGCGCCGGGGTGTCGACCGCGTTGTGACGGGCGAACACACCGGGCGAGGGCAGCGGTCCGAGGTGCTTGCCGTGGTCGGCGTAGTCGCGCATCCGCTGGGCGGCGGCGGTGCGCTGGGTGATCTTGGGCGTGAGCCGCTCGCGGTGGGCGAGCACCATCGCGCCCAGGGCAGCGGTGATCAGCAGCGCCGAGGTGACCTCGAAGGCGAACACGTAGGTGGTGAAGAGCACCTTCGCGATCGCCGGGGACGTTGCCCGCCTCGTTGGCCGACGTCAGGCCGGTGACCGCGCCCACCGAGACCTGGGCGACGGCGATCACCAGGGTGGCCCCGAAGACCAGGCCGATCACGGCGGCGAAGAGGCGCTGGCCCCGGATCGTCTCGACGATCGAGTCGGAGGCGTCGACACCGACCAGCATCAGCACGAACAGGAAGAGCATCAAGATGGCGCCGGTGTAGACGATGATCTGCACCGCGAAGAGGAAGGGCGCGTCCTGCACGGCGTACAGCACCGCGAGGCTGATCATCACGACCGCCAGCAGCAGCGCGCAGTGCACGGCCTTGCGGGCGAACAGCAGGCCCAGCGCGCAGACCACCATCACCGGGGCGAGGATCCAGAAGGCGATCATGCGTCGCCTCCCGGGGCCGTCGCCTCGGGGGCCACGTCGTCCTGGCGACGCAGCGTGCCGCGGTAGTAGTCGCCCTCGTCCTCGCCGAGCCGCATCGGGTGCGGAGGCTGCTCCATGCCGGGCAGCAGCGGCGCGAGCAGGTCGGTCTTCTCATAGATCAGGTCGGCGCGGTTGTTGTCGGCCAGCTCGTACTCGTTGGTCATCGTCAGCGCACGGGTCGGGCAGGCCTCGATGCACAGCCCGCACAGGATGCAGCGCAGGTAGTTGATCTGGTAGACGCGGCCGTAGCGCTCACCGGGGCTGAACCGCTCGTCCTCGGTGTTGGAGGCACCCTCGACATAGATCGCGTCGGCCGGGCAGGCCCACGCGCACAGCTCGCAGCCGATGCACTTCTCGAGGCCGTCGGGCCAGCGGTTGAGCTGGTGACGACCGTGGAAGCGGGGTGCGGTCGGGAACTTCTCGAAGGGGTACTGCTCGGTGACGACCTTGCGGAACATCGTCCGGAAGGTCACTCCGAACCCGGCGACCGGGTCCCAGAGCTGTTCTTTCAGGGACGCCATCAGGACTTTCCTCCAAGGTGGTCGGTCTCGGCCCCGGCCGAGCCGCGCTCGGCTGGGACCGGCATCGGGGGCACCGGGTAGCCGCCCGCGAACGCGTCGAACTCCACGTCGTCCGGCTCGGCGACGGCCGGCTCGCGGTCGGGAACGAACATCAGGCCGATGAGCACGACAGCCAGCACGGCCGCGATCCCGATCAGCCAGGAGCGGTCGAACCCACCGCGCAGGTCCACGACGCGGATCGCGGCCACCGCGACGATCCAGACCACCGAGATCGGGATCAGGACCTTCCAGCCGAAGGCCATGAACTGGTCGTAGCGCAGCCGCGGCAGCGAGCCGCGCAGCCAGATGAAGATGAAGATGAAGAACAGGACCTTGCCCATGAACCAGAAGAACGGCCAGTAGCCCTCGTTGGCGCCGTCCCAGATCGAGATCGGCCACGGAGCGCGCCAGCCACCCAGGAACAGGGTGGTGGCGAGTGCGGAGACGGTGGCCATGTTGATGTATTCCGCCAGGAAGAACAGGGCGAACTTCAGCGAGGAGTACTCCGTGTGGAACCCGCCGACCAGCTCCCCCTCGGCCTCGGGGAGGTCGAACGGGGCGCGGTTGGTCTCGCCGATCATCGCGATCACGTAGATCACGAAGGACGGGATCAGCGTGAACGCGAACCAGACGTCCTTCTGCGACTCGACGATCTCCGAGGTCGACATCGAGCCGGCGTGCAGGAACACCGCGACGAGCGCGAGGCCCATCGCGACCTCGTAGGAGATCATCTGGGCGCTCGAGCGCAGCCCCCCGAGCAGGGAGTACGTCGATCCGCTCGACCAGCCGCCGAGCACGATCCCGTAGATGCCGATCGAGGCGATCGCCATCACGAAGATCACGGCCACCGGCATGTCGGTGAGCTGCAGCGGGGTCGTCCGGTCGGTGAAGGGCACCTTCACCTCGGGCCCGAACGGGATCACCGCGAAGGTGACGAACGCCGGCACGGTGGCGATGACCGGCGCCAGCACGAAGACCAGCTTGTCCGCGGCCTTGGGGATGATGTCTTCCTTGAGCGCCAGCTTCACGCCGTCGGCGAGGCTCTGCAGCAGGCCGAACGGCCCGTGGACGTTGGGGCCGATGCGGTGCTGCATCCGGGCCACCACCCGGCGCTCCCACCAGATGTTGAACAGGGTCAGCAGCACCAGGACCACGAAGATCAGCACGGCCTTGATGATCACCAGCCACACGGGGTCCTTGCCGAACGCACCGAGCGACTCGGTGGTGGCCAACGGGGTGACCCAGGGGATCAGGGTGCTCACTTGCCGCCTCCCACGATGGTGGTGATGGAGACCGGGCTGCCCGCGGGACCGACGAGGTGTCTGACCGAGGCGCCTGGTGCGCTCGCCGGCGCCCAGACGGTGCCCTCCGCGAGGTCGGCCACGCCGATCGGGAGGTCGATCGACCCGAGGGGCCCGGTCAGGGTGACGGTCTCACCGAGGCTCGCGCCCAGCGCCTCGAGCGTGGCCAGGCCGACCAGCAGCACCGGCTTGCGGGCGGTCTGGCGCATCGCCTCGTCACCGTCCTGCATCCGGCCGTCGTCGATCGACTGCTTCCAGGACGCGAGCACGAGATCGCCGCGGACCTCGGTGGTCTCGACGACACTGCCCATCGAGAGGGGCCGCTCACCGTCCCACGGGCCCACCTGGGTGATCTCGTCCCAGACCTGCTCGGGGGTGCGGAAGCCGAGACCGTGGGTCAGGCCCGTGCCGAGCTCCTCGGCGATGCCGGCCAGCACGCGCAGGTCGGGCAGCGACGAGGGGTTGTGCAGCACCTTGCCGAACGGGCGGACCCGGCCCTCCCAGTTGACGAACGTGCCGGACCGGTCGGTCACCGGCGCGACGGGGAAGACCACGTCGGCGGCGCGGGTCACCTCGGACTCGCGCACCTCCAGGGCGACGACGAATCCGGCCTGCTCGATCGCCTGGCGGGCGAGCGCCGGGTCGGGGAGGTCGCCGGGGTCGACGCCACCGACGACCAGGCCGGCCAGCTCGCCTGCGGCCGCCGCGGCCACGATGGCGTCGCCGTCGCGGCCCGCGGAATCGGGCAGGTGCTCGACACCCCAGGCTGCGGCGAGGTCGACGCGGGCACCAGCCTCGCTGACCGGACGGCCGCCCGGCAGCAGCGTGGGCAGGGCGCCTGCCTCGATGGCACCGCGGTCACCGGCACGGCGCGGGATCCAGGCCACGCGGGCACCGGTGGTCATCGCGAGCTTCGATACCGCCGACAGGGCGCCGGGGACCGCCGCCAGCCGCTCGCCGACCAGGATCAGCCCACCACTGTCGAGGGCGACGCTGCCGTCGTGCGCGAGCGCCTCGATCGCCGCGGGCTCGTCTCCGGGCCGGGTCGGGATCAGGGTGCCGGACATCTTGTGCAGGCCGCGCGAGGTGAACGGTGCGATCGAGTAGATCGGCAGCATCCGTCCCCGCGCTGCCTTGCGCAGCCGCAGGAAGACGGTGCCGGCCTCGTCCTCCGGCTCGAAGCCGACGAGCACGACCGACCGGGCCGACTCGAGGTCGGCGTACGTCACGGAGCCGCCGGCCGGGCCGGTCAGCGCGACGTGGGCAGCCAGGAACTCCGCCTCCTCGGCGGAGTGCGGACGGGCCCGGAAGTCGATGTCGTTCGTGCCGAGGGCGACGCGGGCGAACTTCGCGTAGGCGTAGGCGTCCTCGACGGTCAGCCGGCCACCGGTGAGCACCCCGACGCCGCCGGCGTCACGAGCGGCCGCGAGCCCGCGGGCGGCCACGACGAACGCCTCGGGCCAGCTCGCGGCACGCAGCTCACCCGACTCGTCGTCGCGCACCATCGGGTGGCCGAGCCGATCCTCGAGGCTGGCGTAGCGGTGGGAGAAGCGGTCCTTGTCGGTGATCCACTCCTCGTTGACCTCGGGGTCGTCGCCGGAGAGGCGCCGCATCACCTTGCCGCGGCGGTGGTCGACGCGGATCGCCGAGCCGCAGGCGTCGATCTCGGCGACCGACGGGGTGGAGACGAGGTCGAAGGGCCGCGAGCGGAAGCGGTACGCCGAGGAGGTGAGCGCCCCGACCGGGCAGATCTGGATCGTGTTGCCGGAGAAGTAGCTCTCGAAGGGCTCCTTCTCGTAGATGCCGACCTGCTGGAGGGCACCCCGCTCGATCAGCGTGATGAACGGGTCACCGGCGATCTGCTCGGAGAAGCGGGTGCAGCGCGCGCACAGCACGCAGCGCTCGCGGTCGAGCAGGACCTGGGCGGAGATGTTGATCGGCTTGGGGTAGAGCCGCTTGTGCTCGGTGAACCGGGTCTCGCCCCGCCCGTTGCTCATCGCCTGGTTCTGCAGGGGGCACTCGCCACCCTTGTCGCAGACGGGGCAGTCGAGCGGGTGGTTGATCAGCAGGAACTCCATCTGCCCCTGCTGGGCCTTGTCCGCGACCGGCGACGTGGCCTGGGTGTTGACCACCATGCCCTCGGCCACCGTGATCGTGCAGGAGGCCTGCGGCTTGGGCATGCCCCGGCCGTTGCCGGCGTCGGGCACGTCGACCAGGCACTGGCGGCAGGCGCCCACGGGAGCCAGCAGCGGGTGGTCGCAGAAGCGCGGGATCTGCACGCCGATCTGCTCGGCCGCACGGATGACCAGGGTGTTCTTGGGGACCGAGACCTCGACGCCGTCGATGGTCAGCGTGACCTCGTCGGACTTCTCCGGGGTCTTCTGCTCGACTCTTCTCGGGAGTCGTCGTCATGCGCTTGCACCTTCGGGCTCGAAGATCGAGGACGCCGCGCGGTCGAACGGGCAGCCGCCGTGGCTGAGGTGCGCGAGGTACTCCTCGCGGAAGTACTGGATCGAGGAGCTGATCGGGCTGGTCGCGCCGTCACCGAGCGCGCAGAACGAGCGGCCCAGGATGTTCTCGCACAGGTCGAGCAGCATGTCGAGGTCGGACTCCGTGCCGCGACCCTGCTCGAGGTTGGCCAGCGTCTGGGTCAGCCACCAGGTGCCCTCGCGGCAGGGAGTGCACTTGCCGCAGGACTCGTGCTTGTAGAACTCGGTCCAGCGCAGCACCGCGCGCACCACGCAGGTGGTCTCGTCGAAGATCTGCAGCGCGCGGGTGCCGAGCATCGAGCCGGCCTCGCCGACGGCCTCGAAGTCGAGCGGGACGTCGAGGTGCTCGGCGGTCAGGATCGGGGTGCTGGAACCGCCGGGCGTCCAGAACTTCAGCTCGTGTCCCTCACGCATCCCACCGGCGAGGTCGATCAGCTCGCGCAGGGTGATGCCGAGCGGGGCCTCGAACTGGCCGGGGTTGGTGACGTGGCCCGAGAGCGAGAAGATCCCGAAGCCCTTGGACTTCTCGGTGCCCATCGAGGCGAACCACTCGGCACCGCGGTCGATGATGCTCGGCACGGAGGCGATCGACTCGACGTTGTTGATCACCGTCGGGCTGGCGTAGAGGCCGGCGACTGCGGGGAACGGCGGGCGCAGGCGGGGTTGGCCGCGGCGCCCCTCGAGCGAGTCGAGCAGGGCGGTCTCCTCCCCACAGATGTAGGCGCCGGCACCGGCGTGGACGATCAGGTCGAGGTCGTAGCCCGAGCCGTGGATGTCCTTGCCGAGGTGGCCGGCGAGATAGGCCTCCTGGACGGCGCGCTGCAGCCGGCGTACGACGTGGAGCACCTCGCCGCGGACGTAGATGAACGCGTGGTTGGCGCGGATCGCGTAGGAGCTGATGATCACGCCCTCGATCAGGGTGTGCGGGCTCGCCATCATCAGCGGGATGTCCTTGCAGGTGCCCGGCTCCGACTCGTCGGCGTTGACGACGAGGTACTTCGGGTTCGGGTTGTCCTGCGGGATGAAGCCCCACTTCATGCCGGTCGGGAACCCCGCACCGCCACGACCACGGAGGTTGGAGGCCTTGACCGCCTCGATGACCTCGTCCTGCGGCATCGCGAGCGCGGTCTTCAGGGCGGCGTAACCGCCCTGGTCCTCGTAGGCCTTCAGCGTCCACGAGCGGTCGGCGCCCCAGTTGTCGGTGAGGACCGGTGTGAGCACGTCGGTCACTTCTCATCCCCTCCCGGGTTTGTCGGGGTTGTCCTCGTGCTTGGCGTCGGCGCCGGACTCCTCGACCTCGGCCTCGGACTCGGTGTGCTCGGCCTCGTGGCTGCCCTCGGCCTTGTCGGCGGTGGTGTCCCCCTCGGCCGCGTCGGCCTCGCGGGAGGACTCCTTGGCCTGCCTGGCCGTGGGGGCGGTCCAGCCCTGCTCACGCGCGATCTTCAGCCCGACCAGTGACGCCGGTCCGGCGGAGGGCCCTTCGTCGGCGAGGTCGTCGGGGAAGCCGGCGAGCACGCGCTCGGCCTCGCGCCAGGTGACCAGCCGGGGGCCGCGCGTGGAGTGGACCTCGGTGCCCGACCGCAGGTCGTCGACGAGCGTGGTGGCCGACTCGGGGGTCATGTTGTCCATGAACTCCCAGTTGACCATCATCACCGGGGCGTAGTCGCAGGCCGCGTTGCACTCGACGTGCTCGAGGGTGATCTTGCCGTCCTCGGTGGTCTCGTCGTTGCCGATGTCGAGGTGGTCCTTGAGCCGCTCGAAGATCAGGTCGCCGCCCATGATCGCGCAGAGCGTGTTGGTGCAGACGCCGACGTGGAAGTCACCGACGGGGCGGCGCTTGTACATCGTGTAGAAGGTCGCGACACCGCTCACCTCGGCGGCGCTGATGCCCAGGATCTCGGCGCAGGCCTCGATGCCGCGCGCGGTCACCCGTCCCTCGACGCTCTGCACGAGGTGGAGCATCGGCAGCAGGCCGGACCGCGCCTGTGGGTAGCGGGCGGCGATCTCCTCGAGCTCGGCGTAGGTCGCCACGTCGAGCGGGGTCTCCTGTGCCACCTGGGTGGTCGAGACGCCGGAGGCGTTGGTGCCGTCGTCGATCCCCGGAATGTTCTCTTCGCTCATGCGCGTTCTCCTGTGGGAGCTTCGCCGGGGCGGGACAACGCGCATGAGACTCCTGACGCGCTGTGTTGGATTGTTCGCTCGCTACGCTCGCTCACCTGTCCACACCACCCATCACGGGGTCGATGGAGGCGATGGCGACGATCACGTCGGCGACCATGCCGCCCTCGCTCATCACCGAGGTGGCCTGGAGGTTGGTGAACGACGGGTCGCGGAAGTGGGCCCGGAACGGGCGGGTGCCGCCGTCGGAGACGACGTGGGCGCCGAGCTCGCCGCGCGGCGACTCGATCGGGACGTAGGCCTGGCCGGCGGGGACGCGGAAGCCCTCGGTGACCAGCTTGAAGTGGTGGATCAGGGCCTCCATGGACTCGCCCATGATGTGCTTGATGTGGTCGAGGCTGTTGCCCATGCCGTCACTGCCGATGGCGAGCTGGCTCGGCCAGGCGATCTTCTTGTCGCCGATCATCACCGGCGCGCCCTCGAGGCCGGCGAGGCGGTCCACGGCCTGCTCGACGATGCGCAGCGACTCCCACATCTCGTTGAGGCGGATCCGGAAGCGGCCGTAGGCGTCGGCGGTGTCCCAGGTCTGTACGTCGAACTCGTAGTCCTCGTAGCCGGAGTAGGGCTGGCTCTTGCGCAGGTCCCAGGGATAGCCGGTCGCGCGCAGCGGCGGACCGGAGATGCCGAGGGCCAGGCAGCCGGCGAGGTCGAGGTGTCCCACGTCGACGAGGCGCGCCTTGAAGATCGGGTTGGCGTTGCAGAGGGCGGCGTACTCGGGCAGGCGCTTCTTCATCAGCGTGATGAAGTCGCGGATCTGGTCGATCGCGCCGGCCGGCATGTCCTGGGCGACGCCGCCGGGACGGATGAACGCGTGGTTCATCCGGAGGCCGGTGATCAGCTCGAAGAGGTCGAGCACCAGCTCACGCTCGCGGAAGCCGATCGTCATCACGGTCAGGGCACCGATCTCCATGCCCCCGGTGGCGATGCAGACCAGGTGGGAGGAGATCCGGTTGAGCTCCATCAGGAGGACGCGCATGACCTGCGCCTTCTCCGGGATGTCGTCCTCGATGTCGAGCAGCCGCTCCACACCGAGCACGTAGGTCATCTCGTTGTAGAAGGGGCTCAGGTAGTCCATCCGGGTGCAGAAGGTGACGCCCTGCACCCAGGAGCGGAACTCCATGTTCTTCTCGATGCCGGTGTGCAGGTAGCCGATGCCGCAGCGGGCCTCGGTGACCGTCTCGCCCTCGAGCTCGAGGATCAGCCGCAGCACGCCGTGGGTCGAGGGGTGCTGGGGCCCCATGTTCACGACGACCTTGTTGTCGTGCTCGTCGTTGATGCCCTCGGTGATCGAGTCCCAGTCCTGGCCGGTGACGGTGAAGACCCGTCCCTGGCTGGTCTCCGCGGCGGGGGCGTAGGCGTCGGTCGTTTCGGTCATGAGTAGGACCTCCGCTGGTCCGGGGGTGGGATGGTGCCGCCCTTGTACTCGACCGGGATGCCGCCCGAGCGGGTAGTCCTTGCGCTGGGGGTGGCCGGGCCAGTCGTCGGGCATCTGGATGCGGGTGAGTGCGGGGTGGCCGTCGAAGACGATGCCGAAGAAGTCGAAGGCCTCGCGCTCGTGCCAGTCGTTGGTCGGGTAGGTCTCGACCACGCTGGGGATGTGCGGGTCGGCGTCGGGGCAGGTGACCTCGAGGCGGATCCGGCGGTTGTGGGTCATCGAGAGCAGGTGGTAGACCGCGTGCAGCTCGCGTCCCGTGTCGTCGGGGTAGTGCACCCCGCTGACGCCCGAGCAGAACTCGAAGCGCAGC
Source organism: uncultured Actinomycetota bacterium (assembly GCA_963843075.1). Classification (GTDB taxonomy): domain Bacteria; phylum Actinomycetota; class Actinomycetes; order Propionibacteriales; family Nocardioidaceae; genus Marmoricola. Next base: position 114,112 of record CAWJJD010000001.1, read on the forward strand.
CTGGCGTCGTCGCGGAGGACCTTGGCCGTGACGGGCAGGTCCTCGCGGCGTACGAAGAAGGTGATCTCGCCGCGGTGCACGACGATCTTCTCGACGGCGCTCTCCAGGCCGGCCGAGCCGGTCGCCTCGGTGAGCGCGGTGGCCACGTCGTCCATCCAGCCGCCGAAGGGCGGCTCGGTGGCGCCGGGCATCTCGACGGCGCGGGTGAGGCCGCCGTACCCCGAGGTGTCGCCGGAGCCGTGGACCCCGAACATGCCCTGGCGGCGGGCGATGACCTCGTCAGAGGTCTCGCGGACCGTGTCGAGCGAGTGGTCCTGGGTGCCGGCGATGACCTGCGTGCCCTCGGGCTCGGTCTTCTCGTCCTTGTCGTCCTTGTCGTCCGCCATTAGCGCATCAGGCCCTTCATCTGGCTGGTGGGCAGGGCGCTGAGGCCGGCCTCCTCGAGCTCCTCGATCTGCGCGAGGCGGTTGGCGCCGAGCTTGGTGTGCTGGACCTGGTCGTGCAGCTTGAGGATCGCGTCGATCAGCATCTCGGGGCGGGGCGGGCAGCCGGGGAGGTACATGTCGACCGGCACGACGTGGTCGACGCCCTGGACGATCGCGTAGTTGTTGAACATCCCGCCGGAGCTGGCGCAGACGCCCATGGCGAGGACCCACTTGGGCTCGGCCATCTGGTCGTAGATCTGGCGCAGCACCGGGGCCATCTTCTGGCTCACCCGCCCGGCCACGATCATCAGGTCGGCCTGGCGGGGGCTGGCCCGGAAGACCTCCATGCCGAAGCGGGCGAGGTCGTACTTCGGTCCGCCGCTGGTCATCATCTCGATGGCGCAGCAGGCCAGGCCGAAGGTCGCCGGCCAGAAGGACGCCTTGCGCATGTAGCCGGCCACGCCCTCGACGGTGGTCAGGAGTACGCCGCTGGGGAGCTTCTCTTCAATGCCCATGCTTGGTCAGTCCCTGTTGGTCAGAAGGTGTCGTCGCGCCGTCAGTCCCACTCGAGCCCCCCGCGGCGCCAGACGTACACGTAGGCGACGAAGACCGGCACGATGAACAGCACCATCTCGATCAGCCCGAACAGCTCCATCTGGTCGAAGGCGACCGCGATCGGGTAGAGGAAGACGATCTCGATGTCGAAGACGATGAACATCATCGCGGTGATGTAGTAGCGGACCGGGAACCGACCGCCGCCGACCGGCTGGGGGGTCGGCTCGATGCCGCACTCGTAGGAGTCGAGCTTGGCGCGGTTGTAGCGCTTGGGGCCGGTCAGCGAGCTGACCACGACCGAGAAGATCGCGAACCCTGCGGCGAGGATCATCAGTGCCAGGACGGGCGTGTAGAGCGACATGATCCTCCTCGAAATCGGCACCGCATTCGTGAACATGTGAATCTCTTCACGAACTCGTGACGGGCATCAGCATAGAGGTCTGGATCACATCGCGCGAACCCTCCCCCGCGCCCACGAATTCCGGCTCTGACCAGCGGATTTAGCCAACATTCCTGTTGCCTATTTGAGGTGCTCCTGAGGCCAGCAGTTTGGCCGGGCGCCCGGCCAAACTGTGAGTGGAGGGGTGAAACTTCACCCCTCCACTGGAGGAATGGCCGGGCGCCCGGCCAAACTGCGGACCGCTGATCAGGCCCAGGCGCGGTGCAGGGCGACGATCCCGCCGGAGAGGTTGCGCCACTCCGGGTTGGTCCAGCCGGCCGTGCTCGATGCGGGCGGCGAGGCCGGGCTGGTTGGGCCACGCGCGGATCGACTCGGCGAGGTAGACGTAGGCGTCGGGGCTCGAGGACACGGCGCGGGCGACGGAGGGCAGGGCGCGCATCAGGTACTCGATGTAGACCGTGCGGAACGGTGACCACGTCGGCGAGCTGAACTCGCAGACCACCAGGCGCCCGCCGGGGCGGGTCACGCGCAGCATCTCGCGCAGGCCGGCGTCGGGGTCGACGACGTTGCGCAGCCCGAAGGAGATCGTCACCGCGTCGAAGGTGTCGTCGGCGAACGGGAGCCGGGTCGCGTCGCCCGCGGTGAACGGCAGGTGCGGGCGGTGCTGCTTGCCGACCCGGAGCATGCCGACCGAGAAGTCGCACGGCACCACCTCGGCGCCCGCGGTCGAGGAACGGCTGGGACGACGTGCCGGTGCCGGCCGCCAGGTCGAGGACCAGCTCGCCGGGCTTCGGGTCGACCGCACGGGTGACCGCGTGCCGCCAGCGTCGGTCCTGCCCGAGGGACAGCACGTCGTTGGTGAGGTCGTAGCGCGCGGCGACGTCGTCGAACATCGCCTGCACCTCGGCAGGCTTCTTCTCAAGGTCGGCGCGAGTCATCGGGGACACCCTATGCACGCGGCGTTGCGGTGCGTCGCGCGGCCGGAAGCCCGCTCCGGGGCGAAAATGCTCCACATGGGTGCAGGAGTGAACAAAGTGGCCGGTGTGGCCATGATCTCGGGGGTGCTGGCCGGCACCTGCGCCCTGGGGTACGGCGTCACCCGGCTCACCCAGTCACCCGGGACACCGGACGTCGCCACCCCGGCGGTCGTGGTCACCGGCCCGTCAGCGACCCCGTCAGCGACCCCCTCAGCGACCCCGCGGCCCGCCCCGCCGCGTCGACAGGTGACCGCTCCCCTGCCGGCGGCGCGTCCCCGCGCGGTGCCGCCACCAGGTCCTCGTCTTCTGGGCCCGGGCGACCACGGGCCGAAGGTCCGCGACCTGCAGGCGCGGCTGCGGATGCTCGCGTGGTACTTCGGCAACGTCACCGACGACTACGCCGCGAGCACCACCGCCGCGGTGAAGGGTTTCCAGGAGAAGCGGCGGATCGCGGTCACCGGTGAGGTCGATGCGCGCACCCTGGCCCGCCTGCGCGAGATGACCCGCACGCCGACCGCCGACGAGCTGGCCAACCGCCTGCCCGGCGACCTCGACACCGACGCGCGGCTCGACCCGCGCTGCGTCACGGGGCGCGCGCTGTGCATCGACAAGTTCAGCAGCACGATCCGCTGGGTCGTCGACGGCAAGGTGCTGCGGACGATGGCGGTGCGCTTCGGTGCGTCGTACACCCCCACCCGCGAGGGCCTCTTCCACGTGGGCTGGAAGTCGCGCGACCACGTCTCGCACCTCTACGGCTCCTCGATGCCGTTCGCGATGTTCTTCTCGGGCGGCCAGGCGGTGCACTACTCCTCTGACTTCGCCGCCCGCGGCTATGCCGGAGCGTCACACGGATGCGTCAACGTCCGCGACCACGCGGGCATCATGTGGCTCTTCGACCAGGTCGACGTCGGGGACAAGGTGGTCATCTACTGGTCGTGACCGACCGGCGGATCCGGACTCAGAGTGGCTTCGGTCACCACGTAGAGTCCTTGGTCGTGACCAGCCCCCGTGCCACCACCGACGCGCCGGTCGGCCGTCTCGTGGCCCGCACGGTCGAGGTGATCGACCCCGACACGCTTCCCGCCAACCTGCTCGACCTGCTGCCCTCCGACGAGCCGATGGCCTGGCTCCGCCGCGGCGAGGGCATGGTCGCCTGGGGTGTGGCCGCGCGGTGCCGGACCTCGGGAGCCGACCGGTTCGCCGACGCCGTCGACTGGTGGCGGCAGGTCTCCGGATCGGCCGTGGTCCGCGACGAGGTGCGCACGCCGGGCACCGGACTGGTGAGCTTCGGAAGCTTCGGCTTCGCCGACGACTCGGGCGACAGCGTCCTCGTGGTGCCACGAGTCGTCGTCGGCACCCGCCGCGGCCGCTCGTGGATCACGGTCATCGGCCAGGACGAGCTCGCCGCCGTGCCGGACCTCGTGCCGCAGGCCGCTCCCCCCGCCCCACGCAACGTCACCTTCGCCGACGGGGCCATGAGCGGAGCCGCCTGGGAGACCGTCGTCGCCGACGCCGTCTCCCGCATCGGCGCGGGCGAGCTCGAGAAGGTCGTGCTGGCCCGCGACCTGGTGGCCACGGCCGACGCGGACGTCGACGTCCGCTGGCCGTTGCGCGAGCTGGCCGAGAGCTATGGCATGTGCTGGACCTTCCACGTCGACCGCCTCTTCGGCGCCACCCCCGAGCTGCTCGTGCGGCGCGAGCGCGGCCTGGTCACCTCACGGGTGCTGGCCGGCACGATCCGGCGTACGGGTGACGACGAGCGCGACGCCGGTCTGGCCGGCCAGCTGGCCCGGTCCTCGAAGGACCTCGAGGAGCACGAGTACGCCGTCCGCTCGGTCGCCGACTCACTGGCGCCGTACTGCTCCTCGACGAACGTGCCCGAGGTCCCCTTCGTCCTCCACCTGCCCAACGTGATGCACCTGGCCACCGACGTGGCCGGGGTCGTGCACGACTCCGACGGGGCGAGCGTGCTCGAGCTCGCCGCGGCACTGCACCCGTCCGCGGCCGTCGGTGGCACGCCGACCAAGGTGGCCGTCGAGCTGATCGCGGAGATCGAGGGCATGGACCGGGGACGCTATGCCGGCCCGGTCGGCTGGATCGACGCCGACGGCGACGGCGAGTTCGGGATCGCCCTGCGGTCGGCGGAGGTGGAGGGCCACCAGGTGCGGCTGTTCGCCGGCTGCGGCATCGTCGCCGACTCCGACCCGGAGGCGGAGCTCGCCGAGGCGCAGGCGAAGTTCCTGCCGGTGCGGGACGCGCTGACCGACTAACGCGACCGGCGGGCCATCGGCGAGACCCGGGTGGACGGCGGCGGAGCGGGCGGCGGTGACTTCCGGTCGTGCTCGTCGCGCCGGACCGCCTCCTTGATCTGGTCGAGGTTGTTGCGCAGCAGGTCGGAGACGAGCTCGTCCATCCGCGGGTCGCCGAGCATCTCGATCACCACGCGCAGCGTGGTCTCGCTGACCTGGTGGACGATCGTGTCGTAGCCCGGCAGCCGGTTCACCACGCGCGACGACGGATCATGGCGCACCTTCTCCGCCACCAGGGCGACGAGCTCGTCCCGGTTCTCCACGAGCGCGTCGGAGATGTTCTTCGTGTAGTGGCCGGTCTTCATCACCTCGCTGACCTCGTCGAGCACGGCGATCGTGATCGGGCGCTTGATCAGGTCGACGAACCACTCGGTCATCCGGTTCACCCGACGGATGGCCCACGGCGTGTGCAGCCCGCGCCGGACCAGCACCCAGGTGAGCAGCGCCGACACGATCGAGAGCAGGAACAGCACGCCGATCGTCAGGAGCACGAACTGGGTGACGGAGAGGCCGCGCAGCCAGTCGATCACAGAGACATCCTGCCCTGTCCGCGCGTCATCAGGGCGAGTTCAGTCGAGCGGGTGCGCGATCTCGTCCGCGGGCAGCTTCGCCCACATGATCGCCACGACGGCGAACACGACCGGTGTCGCCCCGGCGACCAGGAAGGTGTTCGCGACCCCGATCGCGTCGGAGACCGGCCCGGCGAGGGCCATCGACACCGGCATCAGGCTGACCGACACGAAGAAGTCCAGCGAGGCCACCCGGCCCAGCAGGTGCGGCGGGACGCGACGCTGGAGCAGCGTCCCCCAGATGACCATGGGAGCGCTGAAGAGCACACCGAGCAGGAAGGAGGCGACCACGAGCACCCAGATGGCCGGCGCGAACCCCATCACCACCATCGGCAGGCAGCCGGCGCCGAACATCAGGTTCATGTAGGTCAGGTAGCGACGCGGCATCGGCAACGACGCCTGCGCCATCGAACCGACCGCGCCACCGATGCCGAAGGCGGCGAGCACCATCGCGTGGTCCCCGGCGTCACCACCGAGCTGGTCCTTGACCACGAACGGCACGAGGACCTCGAAGGGCCCCATCGTGGCAAGCACCATCACCGAGGCGAACAGGAGCGTGGCGAGCAGCCAGGGTGTACGCACCATGTAGGAGAGGCCTTCGCGCATGTCGCTCAGCGCGCCGCGCACCGCGTGCTGGTCGACGGTCGAGAGGTCGCGGCGGACCGGCGTACGCGGGATGAAGATCTGTACGACGACCCCGATCCCGGCCACCGCAGCCGCCACCAGGCACGCCCAGCCGGGCGAGGCGATCCCCACCACGACTCCGGCAACACCTGGGCCGATGGCCTGCGCGACGAGCGGGCGCACCATCCCCTCGAAGCCGTTCACGGCGAGGAGGTCCGACTCGGGGACGATGGCCGGCAACCACGCGGAGTAGGCCGCGTAGTAGAACGCCATCCCGATCCCGATGAACAGCGAGACCACCGCCAGGTGCCACAACCGGGTGGCGTCGACGAGCGAGAGCACGGTGACGACGGTGTAGCTGACGACCTCCGCGGTCGCCACCGTCATCACGATCAGCTTCTGCGGGACCCGGTCGGCGACGACACCGGCGAGCAGTGCGGGCAGCAGCACGCCGACCGCGCCGGCGGTCGAGACGATGGAGAGCTGAGCCGGTCCGCCACCGAGGCGGATCACCTCCCAGACGAGGGCCACGGTCCAGACGCCGTAGGCAAAGGCGCCGCAGGACAGTGCCACGGCCATCTTGCGGTAGGCCGGGATCGCGAACGGCGTGAGCATCCGCGGCAGCTGCCGGACGCTCGGCACCTCGCGGGCGCGCTCCTCCTCGGTCGTGACCGGCGGCTCGATCATGGTTCTCCTCCTCCGCCCCCCAGTGTGGGGCTGAGGTAGGAGGCGCGGCCACGGGATATCCCTCCCTCGGTCTCGGCCGGGTTCAGGTGGCTGTGGCCGAGGACCACAGGTGCCGGTCGAAGAACCGGGCCGCGGAGTCCAGCTCGTAGGCCGGGACGCCGGTGTGCCCGCCCAGGTTGGCGTGCAGCGTCTTCTCCCTGGAGCCGATCGCGTCGAACAGGTCCAGGGCCTGCTGCCGGTCGTTGCCCTCGTCGTCCCACTGCAGCAGGACCTGCAGCGGGACGGTGACCTGTCGGGCTTCCTCGATGATCGCGCGCGGCACGAGGCTCCCCGCGAAGAGAACACCGCACGAGAGTCGTGGCTCGACCACGGCCAGCCGTACGCCGATCGAGATCACTCCCCCGTCGCAGCCGACCGGCCCCCCGATCTCGGGAAGCGACATCACCGCGTCGAGGGTGGAGCGCCACTCGGGGACCGCCTGCTCGACCAGCGGGAGGACGAGGGCGTCGACGATCTCGTCGACCGGGTCGCCGTCCCTCAACGCCCGGCGCAGGTCGGCGCGCGCTGCCTCGGCGGCCGCCAGGCGGGGCCGGTCTCCGCTGCCGGGGAGCTCGATGGCCACTGCGGCGAACCCCCACTCCGCGGCGTAGTGCCGGGCGCGCCCCACGAGCCGGGGATGAAGCTGCCGGAGCCCGCCGGGGTGACCGACCAGGATCAAGGGAGCCGGGGCGGATGCGGGCGTCCACAGGATGCCGGGGATCTCGCCGAGGCTGAACTCGCGTTCGACGACACCGTCGCCGAGGTGGTGCTCGGAAGTGAACTGCATGGTCGTGCCTTTCGGGAGTGCTTGAACGGCACTCCCGGACGACCTATCGCCCGACCGTGACCCCGGAGGGGAGCACCCATGTCGAAACGTTCACGGAACCCACCTCCTCGTTGTCCTGCGCGGCTCTTCGGAGACTAGCAGCGGCCGAGGGTGTACGGAATCCCTTTGTCTGCAAGGGGATTCTCGATCAGAACCTGTCGGTGGTGGGTGCTTGAATTCTGGTATGGCCGACACCGCGGAGCTCTCGGAGCGTGACCTCCTCGAGGAGGTCGAGGTGCTGCGCCGGCGCCAGCTGGAGACCGGAGTCGCGTTGCTGGGGCTGGTCTCGGAGTTTGCCCGGCAGCACGGCGCCGAGCACCGTCGACGCGGTCGCGGCCAGGCTCCCCGGACGTGAGCGCGCGGTGCGGCTCGGAGGTGAGGGCACCCCGCTGGTCGCGGAGTTCGCGCCCGCCGTGCTGGCTGCGCGGTTGGGGCTCTCGGCGTACGCCGGTGGCCGTTTGGTGGCCGACGTCCTGGACCTCGAGCACCGGCTCCCGCAGCACTGGGCGCGGCTCCGGGCGTTGGAGGTGAGTGAGCAGCACGCTCGCTACGTCGCGACCAAGACCCGCCACCTCGGTTCCGAGGAGGCTGCCTGTGTCGATGCCCGGGTGGCGCCGTCGGCGGACGGACGGGTCTCGTGGAGCCGGTTCGAGACGCTGGTCGAGGCGGCCATCGTGGCTGCGGACCCCGAGGGCGCGAAGGCCCGCGAGGAAGAAGCCGCGCGGAACACCTTCGCCAAGCCCACCCGTTCCACCGTCTGCGGAATCCGTGGGTTCTACGTGCGTGCCGACTTCGCCGGCATCGCCCGCCTCGATGCGACCGTGGCGTTCGTGGCCCAGGCGCTGTTGACGATGGGCGACGCCTCGACCCTGGACCAGCGCCGGGTCAAGGCGATGCTGATCCTGGCCAACCCCACCCAGGCGGTGAAGATCCTCGCCGCCTACGCCAGCTGGGTCGCCGCCCAACCCGACGACACCCCCGACGACGTGTCGATCGAGCCGGTGCGGTTCGACCCCACCGAGGTCGCGGAGCTGCTCGACACCGAGAAGCTGCTGCCCACGGTGTGGCTCTTCGTCCACCTCGCAGCCGACCACACCGGGACGGACAGGGAGGCGGACGTGGCTCGGGTCGAGGGAGCCGACCCGGTCACCGCCGAGTGGGTCCGCACCCACCTCGGGGAACGTTGCCGGTTCAAGATCACCCCGGTCCTCGACCCGCTCGACCAGGTCCCGGTCGACTCCTACGAGATCCCGGTGCGACATCAGCAGGCCGTGCGGGTGCTGACGCCGGCCGACACCTTCCCCTACGCGGCCAACACCGGCCGTGGTCTTCAGATCGACCACACCGTCGCCTGGTCGCGACATCGGGCGGCATCCGGAGAGAGGCAGTCACGCATCGGCAACTACGGGCCGATGATCGCCTTCCACCACCGCATCAAGACCCATGGCGGCTGGGCGGTGCGACAACCTTTCCCGGGTGTCTACGTGTGGCGCGATCCCTACGGCGTGACCTACCTCGTCGACCACACCGGCACCCGCCGCATCCCCACGACGCCGTCGCAGCGTTCCTCTCTGCTCGAAGCACGCCTCCTGGACCTGGCGCTGGCCAGCTAGCGGCCGTGCAACGAGGTGCGCCCGCCTAGAGCGGCGTCGGACCCTCCGGCAGCACCCCGTCGTCGCCCTCCTCCTCGAGGCCGGCGACAGCGACGAGGATCAACGCGGCCCCGAGGATGCCGAGCACCCCCAGCCGCTCACCGAGCACCACGGCGGCGAGGACGGCGGCCGTGACGGGCTCGAGGAGGGTCGCGACGACGGCAGCACTGCCGACGACGGTGCGCAGTCCGGCATACATCAGCCCGTAGGCCACCGCGAGCGTCATCACGCCGAGGTAGACCATCAGTCCCACGACGGCCGGGTCGCTGCTGGTGTGCGGACCGCTCGCCAGCAGGCCGAGGGGCAGCAGTCCCAGCGCACCGGCCGTCGAGGTCACCGTCGCGAGCGCGAGCGGGCTCGTCGACTCGGCGAGCGGTCGGCCGAGCGCCGTTGCCAGGGCGTACGTCGCTCCCGACGCGGTCGCCAGCGCCACCCCGAGGACGGGATGGGGCCCGGTCACGGAGAGCCCGGCCGCTGTGCTCACCAGGACGAGGCCGCCGAGCGCAGCAGCCAGGACCAGGAGCCGGATCCTGCTGGGGAGCCGCCTGGCCGAGATGCTCTCGGCGACGGTCAGCAGCACCGGCGCCAGTCCCAGGGCCACCACGGTCGAGACGGTCACGCCGACGGCGACCACCGCGGCGAAGTACAACGCCTGGTAGGCACCCGTGCACAGCCCGACCAGCACGGCGGTCCACGGCCGCTCGCGCAGCAGTCGGCGCAGGTCCGGCACCCGGCGCAGCACGAGCAGGGTGAAGAGCAGGACCACGGCGGCGAGTCCCATCCGCCAGGCGCTGATGGTCAGGACCGACATCGGGACGCGCTCGCGGATGAGCTGGACGGCCAGGCCGCCGGTGCCCCACAGGACACCCGCGAGGGAGATCTGGATCAGCCCGAGGCGGGCCGAGGGTGAGGAGGACGAGGAGGAGGACATGCGTGACTGCTTCCGGGAGGACGGGCGACGGAGTCGTCTGGAGCAGCCCTCGAACGCGATCCGTCAGGGACCGCGAGGCGCTCCGGTCAGCAGACCGGGGGCGGAAGCAGCAGGAAGCGCGGGATCACAGGAGGATCCTCGCACGTGGCTCAGAGATCGTCTCCCGGATTGATCCGCACGTATTCCTGGTTGCGCTCGCCGAGCATCGGCTCCAGCAGGCTCGCGGCGAACCCGAGCCCGAGGTCGCTGTAGATCTTGTCGTGGATCGCCAGCGACCGCGGGGCACCCACGTCACGCGCGAAGTCGATGCACTCACCGATCTTGAGCCAGGGCGCGCTCACCGGCAGCAGCAGCAGGTCGACGTCGGTGCCGGGAACCGTCAGCGAGTCACCCGGGTGATAGATCTTCATCCCCTCCACCTCGATCAGGTAGCCGCTGTTGTCGAGCCGGTCCAGATCGGGATGGATGATCGCGTGCTCCTTGCCGACCACGGTGGTCGCGACTCCAGGATCGAAGGACTGGCCCGGCTCGACCACCGTGACCCGCTCGGCCACGTCGGGCGCCTCGTCGCCGATCACCCGCGCCACCGCTCCGATCGTGAAGATCGGCGCGTCGGTGCGCCGCAGGTGGTCGGCGGAGTAGTGGTCGCCGTGCTCATGGGTGATCAGCACCGCAGTGGCGCCGTCGACGGCCTCCGGCTCGGAGAACCCTCCGGGGTCCAGGACGATCACGTGACCGTCGCTCTCGAGTCGCACGCACGCATGTCCGAACTTCGTGATTCGCATGGCTCCCACAGTAGGGGTCCTCCCCTGTTGAACGGCGCCTGAGCGATCACCCGGTCAGCTGGTCGACGAAGCACCAGCGCCAGTCCTCGCCGGCCTCGGCCGAGCGCATCACCTCGTGACCGCTCCCGCTGTAGTGCGCGCTCGCGTGCCGCTCGGGTGAGGAGTCGCAGCAGGCGATGTGGCCGCAGAGCGTGCACATCCGCAGGTGCACCCACTGCGTGCCCGCACGCAGGCAGTCGCCGCACTCGCCCGGGGTGTCCGGCTCCACCGGCTGACGCACCTGCTGCAGGTGCTCGCAGCCGCCTTCGAGCACCATCGCCGTGCCTCCAGCCCGGACCCGCTCCCGCTCGTCGGCGGAGTAGTCGAGCATCGACTCCTCGATGTCGAGCATCGAGAGCACCTGGTCGATGACCTCGTGGGCGACTGCGCCGGTGCTGCGCACCTCGAGCACGCGCGAGCGCTCGGCGTCGATCATCAGCTTGCGGCGACGGGCGTAGGTGTCGCTCGGCGTCTCCTCGTCGGTGCCGCCGAAGCGCTCCCACGCCGCGTTGTCGCGCCGGTTCACGCGATCGCGGATCTGGTCGCTGACGCCGTGGGGGTCGGGCTCGTCGAGCTGGTCCAGCTCGTTCAGCCCGGCCTGGCCCGCCTGGTGCAGCAGGTTGGCCCGGGCGAGGGCGTCGGCCGCCGGGTCGGGCGAGGGCACGTGCAGGCGGCGGGCCAGCCAGGGCAGGGACAGGCCCTGGATGAACAGGGTGCCGGCGGTGACGGTGAACGCGATCAGCAGGAGTACGTCGCGGTGCGGGGTGTCCTCGGGGATGACGAAGGCAGCCGCCAGGGTGACGACCCCGCGCATGCCGGCCCACCCGACGAGGAACGTGTAGGTCCACGGCGGTCGTGCGCCGCCGGCGTCGCGTGGCCGCACCAGGAAGTAGCGGGAGAAGAAGACCCACACCAGGCGGATCACGATCACGCCCACGAGGGTGGCGCTGCACACGGCGAAGATCGTGGCCGTCGTGACGTCACCGCCGAACGCGTCGCCGATGATCGTGCGCGCCTGCAGGCCGATCAGCAAGAAGACCGAGCTCTCGAGCAGGAAGGCGATGCTCCGCCAGGTCAGCCGTTCGGAGATCCGCGACTGCGCGGTCTGCAGGATCGGCGACCTGTGCCCGAGCAGGAGCCCGGCCACGACGACGCTGATCACTCCCGAGGCTTGGATCTCCTCGGCGGCGACGTAGGCCGCGAAGGGGGTCAGGAAGCTGAGCCCCGTGTCGATCACGGGGTCCGTGACGTGCTTGCGGATGAAGCCGATGCCGAGGAAGAAGACCAGGCCGACGAGCACGCCGCCGCCCGCGGCGATCACGAAGTCGAGTCCGACGACCTTCCACGTCACCGTCACCGTTGCGGCACCGATGGCCGTGTTGAGCGCGACCAGGGCGGTGGCGTCGTTGAGCAGTGACTCGCCCTCGAGAAGCGTGACGATGCGGCGCGGCAGCCCGATCCGGCGGCCGATCGCGGTCGCGGCGACGGCGTCGGGTGGCGCCACGACTGCTCCGATGGCGAAGGCGGGCCACCAGCCGAGGTCGGGCAGGAGGGCGTGCACCAGGACGGCGACGCCCACGGCGGTGAACGCGACCAGGCCGACCGCGAGCAGCAGGATCGCGCGGCGATGGGCGTTGAAGTCGACCAGGCTCGTCTGCAGCGCAGCGGCGTACAGCAGCGGAGGGAGCAGGCCGAAGAGGACCACCTCGGGCTCGAGGGCGATGTCGGGCACGAACGGCAGGTAGGAGCCGATCACCCCGACGACGATCAGGACCAGGGGCGACGGGAGGTCGAGCTTGGCGCAGACGCCGGCGACGACGATGACGGTCGCGACGATCCCGACCAGCGTGAGGACCAGATGCATGTCCCCATCATCGCGAATCAGGCCTCCGGCATTCCATCGCTGCCGGGTGGGTCAGTCCGCGAGCGCCCGGATCGCCGCGTCGAGCTCGCGGCGGTTGTCGCGTCGGACGACCGCCTCGATGACCTCGATGCCGCCGTTGGGGCTGGCCAGCGCGTGCTCGAGCTCGGCGCGCTCGGTGACCCGCCAGTGCGGAGTGCCGGTGGCCGCGCACAGCGCCGCGAGGTCGACGCCGTGAGGGGTGCCGAAGAGCCGGTCGTAGGACGAGGCGTGCTCCGGTGCTCCCTGCTCGAGGGTCGCGAAGATCGAGCCACCGTCGTCGTTGGCGACCACGATGGTCAGGTCGGGCCGAGCCTCGGCGGGACCGAGCACCAGGGCGGTCGCGTCGTGCAGGAAGGTGACGTCGCCGAGGTAGGCGATCGCGCGGGTGCTGCGTGGACGGCCCAGGGCCGCGCCGATCGCGCTCGACACGGTGCCATCGATGCCGGCCAGGCCCCGGTTGGCCAGCACCATCCGCCGCTCGCCGACCGGGTGCGCGGTCGCCATCAGGTCGAGGTCGCGGATCGGGTTGCTGGCCCCGACGAAGAGGAGCCCGCCGGGTGGGTTGGCCGCGTTGACCACGGCTGCGACGTCGTACGGCGTGAGGCCGGGCTGGGCCGCCACGAAGGCGTCGATCCGCCGGCCGAGCGCCCGGTCGGCCTCGCGCCACTCCTCGAGCCACGCCGGGTCGTCCGGCTCGGCGGCGACGGCGTCGTGCTCGGAGGTGACCGGCGAGGGGCGGTCGGGCCAGCGCCCCTGCGCCCGCACGGAGACGACCTCGACGTCGGCTCGGGCCAGCAGCTGCATCACCGGGCGGGAGAGCGTGGGGTGCCCGAAGACGACGACCCGCTCGACACGCGCGCCGAGATCGGTGCCGAGCAGGAGGCGATAGGTGCGGATCGGGTTCGCCCCCGTCCGCGACCCGCTGCTCGGCTCGGCGAGGAGGGGCCAGTTGGACCTCTCGGCCAGCCCGCGCGCCGGTGGACCCGCGTCGTCGCCCGCCACCACGACCGTGCGCGGACCGAGCTCGAGGTGGTGCGGGTCGGCGACCTGCGACCGGCGCCACGGGTGGTCCCGGGTGATCGGACCCCCGACACGCGGGTCGGGAGGGTCCGTTCGATCGGGACTATCCGCGTCGGGGACCAGCGGATCGTCGAGCTGGACGTTGAGGTGGACCGGGCCGTCGGGGAGCCAGGCAGCGTCGAAGGCGTCCGGGGAGGGGGCGGCGAGGTCGGCGAAGCTGGCCGCGTCACCGAACAGGCGCACCTGGTCGGTGGTCTGGTTGGCGCCGGTGCCGCGCAGGCGGGCGGGGCGATCGGCGGTGATCGCGACCAGGGGCACTCCGGCATGCGCGGCCTCGAGGACGGCCGGGTGCAGGTTGGCCGTCGCCGTGCCCGACGTGGTGACCACGGCGGTCGGACGGTGCGAGGACCTGGCGAGCCCGAGCGCGACGAAGGCGGCGGTCCGCTCGTCGATGCGGGTGTGCAGGGTGACCCGCTCGTCGGCGGCCAGCGCGAAGGACAGCGGGGCGTTGCGGGAGCCGGGGCACAGCACCGCGTCGGTCAGGCCGCGCTCGACCAGGTGGTCCACGATCCACGTGGCGAGGAGGCTCGAGGCGGTCACGAGCGACGATCCTGCCGCACGGCCTCGACCTCGGCCATCCGGCGGCGCCAGTGCTCCTCCCGTTCCGGCGAGGCGGCCAGGGCCTCCAGCCGTGCGGGGTCGACCGCTGGGCGGCGTACGGGCAGGGCGCCGTCGACGGGCAGCAACGGGTCGGACACCACGTCGTCGGAGAGCAGCTGCACCGTCGCGAGCCCGCACGCGTGGGGCAGCTCCGGGAGGGCCGCCGCCAGGGCCAGGCCGGCGGCGATGCCGATGCTCGACTCGACCGCACTCGAGACGACGACGGGCAGTCCGATGTCCTCGGCGATCCGCAGGCAGGCACGTACGCCGCCCAGCGGCTGCACCTTGAGCACGGCGATGTCGGCCGCCTCGAGGTCGCGCACCCGGTAGGGGTCGGCCGCGCGACGGATCGACTCGTCCGCCGCGATCGGCACCGACACCCGCCGACGGACCAGGGCCAGGTCCTCGACCGTGGCGACCGGCTGCTCGACGTACTCCAGACCACCCGCGGCCCGTGCCAGCACGGGGATGCGCGCGACCGACTCCTCGACGGACCAGCCGCCGTTGACGTCGATCCGCACGAGCCCGTCGGGCCCGAGCGCGTCGCGCACCGCCTCCAGCCTCGCCTCGTCCTCGCCGGGCCGCTGACCGGCCTCGGCGACCTTGACCTTGGCCGTGCGACAGCCCGCGGAGGCGAGCACGATCTCCCGGGCCAGCTCCGGCGAGCAGGCGGGCACCGTCACGTTGACGGGCACCGACCGACGCACCGGCGCGGGCCACCCGAGGTCGGCCGCCTCCCGGGCGCAGGCCAGCCACGGCGCGGACGTCGGGGCGTCGTACTCCAGGAACGGGCTGAACTCGCCCCACCCGGCGGCTCCCTCGAGGAGCACCCCTTCGCGGACGGTGATGCCGCGGAAGCGTGTGCGCAGCGGGATCGCGAAGACCTTCACGCCAGCCCCCGCAGACGCACCCGGTCGACCTTGCCGTTGGCCAGCAGGGGAAGCTCCTCGACCAGGACGAGCTGGCGCGGCGCCCACTCGCGCGGGGCCACGAGGTCGCGGACCTCCTCCAGCGCGACCGTCCGGTCGGCCACGACGAAGGCGACCACGCGCTCACCCCACTCCTCGTCGGGTACGCCGAGCACCTCGACCGCCGCGACACCCTCCTCGCCCGCGATCGCTGCCGCGACTGCCGTGCCCGGCACCTTGACCCCACCGCTGATGATCACGTCGTCGAGCCGGCCCGTCACCCGGAGGCGCCCGTCGTCGATCCGGCCGGCGTCGCTGGTGTGGAACCAGCCATCGCGCAGCACCCGCGCGGTCCGGTCGGGGTCGCCCTCGTAGCCGTCGAAGAGCATCGGCCCCCGCAGCAGCACCTCGTCGTCCTCGCCGATCCGCAGCTCGACGCCCGCGAGCGGGACCCCGTCGTAGACACAGCCACCACAGGTCTCGCTCATGCCGTAGGTCTGGACGACGCGCAGTCCCCGGATCTCCGCGTGCCGGCGGACAGCGGGGTCGAGGGGACCACCACCGACCAGCACCGCGTCGAAGCCGGCCAGCGCACGCCGGTCGTGGGCCCGCCCGGTGTCGTTGAGCAGGCGCACCAGCTGGGTCGCGACGAGCGAGATGTAGTGCCTCTCCCCGGCCAGCTGCGGCAGCGAGGACAGGTCGTGCTGGTGGACCACCGGCTCGGTGCCCGCGACGACCGACCGATAGAGCACCTGCACGCCGGCGACATAGGTCGGCGGCAGGTTCAGGACCCACTGTCCCGGTCCCCCCAGTCGCTCCTGGGTCGCCAGCGCGGAGGCGCGCATGGCCTCCCGCGACAGCACCACCCGCTTGGGCTCCCCGGTCGAGCCGGACGTCGCGATCACCAGCGGCTCGGGGTCGGCGGCGGCGTCCCAGTCACGGAGCAGGGCCAGGATCTCCTCGGCGGTGCCGCTCACCGGACGCAGGCTGCTCACGCCCGCCAAACTAGTCCTGCGAGAATCCCCGCCATGGCCAGACCCTCTCCCGGCCCCTCCCCGACGATCAGCCAGTGGATCGCCGGCGCTCGCCCGCGCACGCTCCCGGCCGCGGTGTCCCCCGTCCTGGCCGGCACCGCCGTGGCGGTCTGGGCCCGCGAGGAGGTCTGGTGGAAGGCGCTGCTGGCGCTGGTGGTCTCGCTGCTGCTGCAGATCGGCGTGAACTACGCCAACGACTACTCCGACGGCGTGCGGGGCACCGACGACAACCGGGTCGGCCCGATGCGCCTGGTCGGCAGCGGCGTGGCCAGCCCGCGCGCGGTCAAGATCGCCGCCTTCGCCGCGCTCGGTGGGGCGGGGCTGGTCGGCCTCGTGCTCGCCGCGACCACCGCGTGGTGGCTGGTCGGGGTGGGGCTGCTCTGCATCCTCGCGGCGTGGTTCTACACCGGCGGCTCACGGCCCTACGGCTACATGGGGCTCGGCGAGGTGATGGTGTTCGTGTTCTTCGGGCTGGTGGCGGTGCTCGGCACGACGTACGTCCAGACCGAGAGCTTCGAGCTCCCTGCGCTGTACGCCGCCATCGGCGTCGGCTGCTTCGCCTGCGCGATCCTGGTCGCCAACAACCTCCGGGACATCCCCACCGACAAGGTCGCCGGCAAGCGCACCCTGGCCGTGGCCCTCGGCGAGGACCGCACCCGCCACCTCTACGGCCTGCTGGTCGACGCCACCCTGGTCGCGCTGATCGGCGTCGCGCTGACCACCACGTGGTGGGCGCTGCTCGCGCTGGCGGCCGGCCCGATGGCGCTGCGGGCCCTGACCACGGTGCTCGGCGACCGGGCCACGGGCCCCGCGCTCGTGCCGGTGCTCCAGCAGACGGGCATCGCCGGGCTGGTGTACGCCGCTGGCCTGTTCGTGGGCCTGACCGTCGACGTCGTCATCTCGAGCGTGTGAGACACCCACCCCAGTGACACACTGGGGGCATGTGGTTCCTCATCCTGGTGGCGATCGTGGCCGTGTGCGCAGTGGCCTACAAGAACCGCGTCACGTTGCTCGCCAAGATCCTCGGGCAGAGCGAGACCCGGATCAACCGTCAGCTCAAGCGCAAGCCGCGCCAGCCCTGACCGGACCCGTCAGTCCGCGTCCTCCTTGGACCGCATCTCCTCGAACCTCGCCGACGCCCGCTCGGCGCGCGCCTGCACGGAGGCGGCGAACCGCTCCCGCTGCGGGGCCAGGAACTTCCAGGACAGGACCGACGACAGCACGATCGCGATCAGGAACGGCCAGAGCAGCGCACCGGTCTTCCCGAACAGCCCCACGTAGACCCAGCCGAGGACCGCGTAGCAGGCCACGAACATGCCCAGACGGAGGGCGGTGTAGATCGCGAAGGCCTTCACATGACGACCATAACCGGCCACCGCTTACTCTTGGGAGCATGCTCCGCTTCGTGGTCTTCCTCGCCCTCTTCGCGGCGGTGGTCTACGCGTTCTTCTGGCTGCTCGAAAGACGCAACCACGGTGGGGGAAACGGCACTCGCCCGGCCCCGCGCGGCCCGGTCGGTCCCGACGACGACGAGGACTTCCTGCGCAAGCTCGACTGGGAGCAGCGCCGCACGCGTCACCCGGGTGACGAGGAGACCTGACGAACGGTCCGGGCCTACAGCGTCCGGACGACCGCGATCGGCTCGGGCGCCGCGTAGGAGTGCTGGCTGCCGCTGCCGAAGAAGAAGTTGATCCCCACGAAGTTGAACCACAACGTGGCCAGGCCGACGAGCGCGACCATCGCGGCCTGACGGCCCTTCCAGCCCGAGGTGGCCCGGGCGTGCAGGTAGGCGGCGTAGACCACCCAGGTGATGAAGGCCCACACCTCCTTGGGGTCCCAGCCCCAGTAGCGTCCCCACGCGTAGTGCGCCCAGATCGGGCCGGCGATGAGCGCGGCGAAGGTCCAGATCGGGAACGCGAAGGCGTGCGTGCGGTAGGCGATCCGGTCGAGCACCTCGAGCTTCGGGAGCCGGGCCAGGTAGCCGCCCGAGCGGGCCCCCGCGGCCTGCTTCTCCTCCCAGCGCGACTTGACCAGGAACAGCGCCGAGCACATCCCGCCGAGGGTGAACGCGCCCGTCGCGATGATCGCGGCGACCACGTGGATCACCAGCCAGGGTGACTGGAGCGCGTCACGCAGCGGCACGACCGGGGTGTAGAGCACCAGCACGTCGACCATCAGGGTGACCAGCACGAAGCTGGTGACCACCGGCGAGAGCCACGACAGCGAGAAGCGCTTGTAGAGCAGCAGGTAGCCGACGACGACGACCCAGGTCCCCATCAGGGTGAACTCATACATGTTTCCCCACGGCACCCGCACCGGGTCGGCCGCGAGCCCGCGTGAGACCAGCGCGATGAACTGGACGAACGCGGCCACGACGGTGAGCGCGACCCCCATCCGTCCGAAGAGCTGCATCCGCTCGGACTCCTCGGGGACCGTCTCCTCGAGCCTCTCCGCGGGTGGCGCCGGGGCGCCGGAGTCGCCGGCTCCGACCGTCACCGGCTCGGGGACCACGTCCTCGACCTTGCGGCCCGCCGCCCACTGCGCGAGGTGCGCGAGGACGGCCAGGAAGTAGACCACCGCGCACGCCGCGACGGCCTGGTTGCTGAGGACCTCGAACTGGTCGTGGGTCACGACGACTCCCCTGATGTCTGGCCTGTTGGCTGGCCTGATGTCTGGCCTGTGGTCGGGCCTGTGGTCGGGCCGGTGGTTGGCTGCAGCGCGGCGACGAGTCCCTCGATCTCACCGGAGAGGTCGCCACCGGCACTCCGGTCGAGTCCGCCGACCTCGACGAGCGTACGCCCGCCCTCGCGACGGGTCCGGACCCAGACCCGGCGGGGCCGGATGAACAACGAGGCGAGCAGTCCGATCAGTGCCAGGACCACGCCGGTCAGCGCGATCAGCTGACCCGGGGTGTGGCTGACCTGCAGCTTCACGTAGCGGCTGACCCCGTCGAAGGTGACCGTGCCGAGACCGTCCGGCAGCGACGCGGAGCGCCCCATCGCGAGGTCGATGCGCAGCGGCTTGCCGTCGGCCTTCTTGATCGGGGTGAGGTTCTTCTTCTGCAGCGCGTAGACCGACTGCGGCACCCCGCTGTCCAGGCCGAGGTCGCCGGTGTAGGCGAGCATCGAGATCGCCGGGTTGCGGTCGTCGGGGAAGGCCGAGAAGGGCCCGCTGGCCGGGGTGAAGGCGTACGTCGGGTAGAACTCGCCCTCCAACCCGATCTGGGTGGCGCCCTTTCCCGGCCCGGCCGGATTCTGGGCGTCCGGCACCTTCACCACCCCGAAGGAGCGGAAGGTGCTGTCCTCCGGGAGGAACACGACCGGCCCCGAGAACGCCACGCTCTTGTCCGCGTTGCGCACGGTGATGTGTGGTGCGTAGCCGTGGCTGAGCAGGAAGACGTCGGTGCCGTCGATGCTCAGCGGGTGGTTGACCGAGATCTGCTTGGTCTTCTCGGCGGCTCCCGGTGAGGTGCGGTAGGTGAGGTCGGCGGCGAACTTGTGCGCCATCCCGGCCTCGCGACCCTCGCGGATGAAGGTGACGTCGAAGTCGTTCACGGTGAAGTCGAACGGCTGGAGCTCGGAGGGCTCGAAGAACGCGCCGGCGCGGAAGTCGTCGTACTGGCTCAGGGTGTTGGCGAACCCGTCCTTGGTGACCACGATGACCCCGCCCTTGAAGCCGAACAGCCCGCCGACGGCGAAGCCGACGAGGACCACCAGCACGGACAGGTGGAACAACAAGTTGCCGGCCTCGCGCAGGTAGCCGCGCTCCGCCGAGATGACGCCGTCGTCCACGACCACCCGATAGCGCTTGCGCCGGAGCCACGCCGCCGCGGTGTCGATCGCGGAGTCGTCGGCCTCGGTCTCGCGGTGCTCCGGGAGCCGGGACAGGTTCTTGGGGGCCTTCGGCGGCCGGGCTCGTACGCCGCGCCAGTAGACCCGCAGCCGGGGGACGATGCAGCCCACCAGCGAGACCATCAAGAGGATGTAGATCGCCGAGAACCAGGCCGAGTCGTAGACCGAGAACAGCCCGAGCCTCTCGTAGATCGGTGTCAGCTGGGGGTGCTGGTCGCGCCACTGGGACGCGCGCACCGAGTCGACGGCCTCCTGCGGGACGACCGACCCGGGGATCGCCGCCAGCGCGAGCAGGAACAGCAGGATCAGCGCGGTGCGCATCGAGGTGAGCTGGCGCCACGACCAGCGGGCGAGCTCCCTGGGGCGCAGCGGTGGCGCCTCGTATCCGGTGGCGGGCATCAGCTGGGGTCCCCGGCGAAGCAGGAGCGCAGCGAGTGCTTTGTTGGGGTGAGCATCAGATGCCTGACTCGAAGCCCGGGAAGAACCAGGTGCGGATCCAGTCGACCATCGCGCCCCACCAGCCGGTGACGAGCAGCAGGCCCACGGCGATCAGCATCAGTCCGCCGAGGGCGGTGACCCAGCGCTGGTGGCGGCGCACCCACCCGATCGTGCCGAGCATCCGGCGGTAGGCCAGCGCCGCGGCGATGAACGGCAGCCCGAGGCCCAGGCAGTAGGCGAAGGTCAAGAAGGCGCCGCGGCCGGCGCTCGCCTCGTTGAGGGCCAGGCTGGTCACGGCCACCAGCGTGGGGCCGATGCACGGCGCCCAGCCGAGCCCGAACAGCACCCCGAGCAGCGGGGCCGCGGCCAGGCCGACCGACGGCACCTTGTGGATGCGCCAGTCGCGCTGCATCCACGGGACCACGCCGAGGAAGACCAGCCCCAGCACGATCGTGAGGCAGCCGAGCGCGATCGTGATCGGGCGCTCGTAGGTGAACAGCCAGGTGCCCACGGCGCCGAAGAGCGCGCCGAAGGAGACGAACACGAACGAGAACCCGAGGACGAACAGCAGCGACCCGGCCAGCATCCGGCCGCGCTTGGCGTCGGCGAGGTCGGCACCCGAGAGTCCGGTCGCGTAGGACAGGTAGCCGGGCAGCAGCGGCACCACGCACGGCGAGAAGAACGAGACGAGTCCGGCGACCATCGCCACCGGCACGGCCAGGACCAGCGAGCCGTCGTGGACCGTGCTGGCGAACCAGTCACCGAGGTCCTGCGGAGTCACTTCGCCGACCCCGAGGCCACGTCGCGGACCAGGTCGACCAGCGTCTGCCGGCTCGGCACCTCACCCAGGATGCTGGCCGCCACCCGGCCCTGCTGGTCGATCACGAGCGTGCTCGGGATGGCGCTGGGGTTGAGGGTGCCGTGGAAGGCGAGCAACGAGCGGCCCGAGGGGTCGAAGAGCGAGTCGTAGGGGATGTCGTAGCGGCGTTCGAAGGCCCGGCCGAGGTCCGCGCTCGAGTCCTTGGTGTTCACGCCGAGGAAGACCACGTCGTCCTTCGCGAGGTCGCGGGCGGCTGCGGCGAGGGCGGGCGCCTCCTTGCGGCACGGCGGGCACCAGGAGCCCCAGACGTTGAGCACGACCACCTTGCCGGCGTACTGCTCCAGGGAGACGTTGTCGCCGCCGAGGGTCTCGCCCGACACCTCGCCGGGCTGCTTGCGCTGGTCCGCCTCGAGCCGGGTGATCACGCCGGCGCCGTCGACGTAGCCCTTGTCGCCGGTGTCGGCCGAGCTCCCGCAGGCCGACGTCACCGCACCCAGGAGCAGCACGGCGAGCAGGAGGGAGAGGGGTTTGGTCACGTGGCTCAGGACGGTGGCTTGTCGTCGTCTTCGGCGCCGCCGGCCGAGAAGGGGGCGTTGCGGTCGGCGACCGGGATCAGGTCGCCCGCCGGCTCGGAGTAGCCGATGCCGACCAGGCGGTCGTCCTCGAAGGAGAACGACGTGAGGCTGCACAGCGTGCAGTTGCGCTTGCGGGGGTCGTGCAGGAAGCGCCGGCCCTCGGCCTTGAGGCGGGTCACCCAGATCGGGAGCTGGTGGGAGACGATGACGGCCTCGTGCCCGGCCGCCGCGTCGCGAGCGTCCGTCACCGCCGGCCACATCCGTGCGACGACGTCCTTGTAGGGCTCGCCCCACGAGGGCTGCAGCGGGTTGCGCAGGGCCCACCACACCCGTGGCTGGCTCAGGATCGAGTCGCGCACGTCGAACGGCTTGCCCTCGAAGATGTTGCCCGACTCGATGACCCGCTCGTCGAGCTCGACGGTCAGCCCTCGCGCGGCCGCCAGCGGCATCGCGGTCTCCTGCGCCCGCTCCAGCGGGGAGCTCATGATGTGGGTGATGTCGCGGTCACCGATGCGGTCGGCGACCCGGTCGGCCATCGCCCGGCCACGCTCGGAGAGGTGGTAGCCGCCCGACCGGCCGTAGAGGATGCCCTGCGGGTTGTGCACCTCGCCGTGCCGCAGCAGGTGCACGGTCGTCTTCACTTCGCCACCTCCGCAGCAGCAGCGGCAGCAGCGGGCAGCGCGTCGATCACGTGCTGGAGGGCCCGGTCGTCGTGGGCGGCGGAGAGGAACCAGGCCTCGTAGGCGCTCGGCGGCAGGTAGACGCCACGGTCGAGCATCGCGTGGAAGAACGCCTTGTAGACCTCGGTGTCCTGGGTCGAGGCCTGCGCGTAGTCGCGCACCGGCTCTCCGTCGGCGGTGAAGAAGACGCTGAACATGTTGCCGCCCGACTGCACCACGTGGGGTACGCCGGCCCGGGTCAACGCCTCACCAGCGGCGGACGAGAGTGTCTTCGCCGCCGAGTCGATGTGTGCGTAGACCTCGTCGGTCGCCAGCCGCAGCGTGGCCAGCCCGGCCGTGGTCGCCACCGGGTTCCCCGAGAGCGTGCCGGCCTGATAGACCGGGCCCTCCGGAGAGAGCATCGCCATCACGTCCGCGCGGCCACCGAACGCCGCGGCGGGGAAGCCGCCGCCCATCACCTTGCCGAAGGTGACCAGGTCGGGCCGCCAGCCCTCGCGGGCACCGTCGAGGCCCCACTGGCCCTGCCGCGAGACGCGGAAGCCGGTCATCACCTCGTCGGAGACGAAGAGCGCACCGTGCCGTGCGCAGGTCTCGGCGAGGAACTGGTTGAAGCCGGGCTCGGGAGGGACCACGCCCATGTTGCCGGGCGAGGCCTCCGTGACCAGGCAGGCGATCTCCGATCCCCGCTCGGCGAACGCCGCCTCGACCGCGTCGCGGTCGTTGTAGGGCAGCACCAGCGTCGCCGCGGTCGTGGCGGCCGGGACCCCGGGGCTGCCGGGCACGGCGCCCTCGATGCGGTGGGTGGCCAGGCCGGAGCCGGCCTCCGCGAGCAGCGAGTCGACGTGACCGTGGTAGCACCCGGCGAACTTCACCACGACGTCGCGGCCGGTGAACCCGCGCGCCAGCCGGATCGCCGACATGGTGGCCTCGGTGCCCGAGGAGACCAGGCGAACCTGCTCGATCGGCGTACGCTCCACGATCGCCTCGGCGAGCTCGACCTCGCTGCGCGTGGGGGTGCCGTAGGACGTGCCGCGGGAGACCGCCTCGACGACGGCGGCCTCGACCTCGGGGTGGGCGTGGCCGAGCAGGAGCGGACCCCACGAGCAGATCAGGTCGACGTAGTCGTTGCCGTCGACGTCGCGCAGCCAGGCTCCTCGGCCCGACGCCATGAACCGGGGGGTGCCGCCGACGGCGTTGAAGGCGCGGACGGGCGAGTTCACGCCGCCGGGGGTGACCCGGTGGGCGCGCTCGAACCAGTCGGCGGAGATGACGCTGAGACTGGTCTCGGCAGGGCTGACGGTCTCGGACACTCCTGCATTCTCCCCGACCACCCGAAGCCGGGGCGAACCGCCTGCCCCCCGCCCGGAGCGTGCGGTTCTTAAATGTTGATAAAGGTGTTCAACTTCGGCCGTTCCACGCTTAATCTGACCCAAGGCCGCGCCCTCGGGAGCCGGGCTTGATGGCCGTTTGTGGCGTGGGTCACACGATGCGTTTGTGCGTGACCCTCGCCGGGAAAGGTCGTTGAAGACGTGTCGGGCAGGTAACGGGGAGCCCACCGACACCGTGATGACCCAGGGGAGAGAGTCCGCACATGACCAGCACGCCGTTGTCCCGCCGGAGCAAGGCCATCGCCCTTGTCCCCATCGCACTGATGTCGGGGGTGTGGACGGCGAGCCTGGTGACGGCCAGTGCGACGGCGACCAGTGCCGAGACCCGGGGTGCGCTGCCCGATGGCACCCAGGTCCCCTCCGCGGCGATCGAGGCACCGGCCTCGGTCCCCACGCCGGGTGTGATCGCTCCGGCGGTGCCCGAGGGGTCGGCGGACTCGGTGGTCTCGGGTGCCTCCTCCAACGGGATCCCGGCCCCGGCGCTGGCGGCCTACCAGCGCGGCGCGCAGATCATCAACGCCGCCGACAAGACCTGCAACATCCCCTGGGAGCTGATCGCCGCGATCGGGCGGGTGGAGTCTGACCACGGCCGCTACGGCGGCAACACCCTGACCGAGTCCGGGGTCTCCAAGCCCGGCATCTACGGCATCGCGCTGAACGGCAAGAACGGCACCCAGGCCATCAACGACACCGACGGCGGCCAGCTCGACAAGGACCCCGTCTATGACCGCGCGGTCGGGCCGATGCAGTTCATCCCCTCGACCTGGCAGGTCGTCAAGGTCGACGCCGACGGCGATGACCAGCGCAACCCCCAGGACATGGACGACGCCGCCCTGGCCACCGCGGTCTACCTGTGCTCGGGCAAGGACAACCTCTCGACCCGCACCGGCCAGGAAGCAGCCGTCTACCGCTACAACCACTCCCGCGACTACGTCAACCTCGTCCTGCGGATCATGGAGGCCTACTCCTCCGGGGACTACACCGCAGTGCCCTCCGGCACCTACGGCGGCACCTCCTACTCCCCCTCCTACTCCTCAGCCATCGACAAGTCCTACAAGGTCGCCAAGCAACGCAAGGCCAAGCAGAAGAAGATCCGCCAGCAGCAGAAGGCAGACCGCCGCATGGTGGCTCCGGCTCCTCGGCCGGCGGCTCCGGTGGTGGCACGGGGTGGCAGCGGTGGCGGTGTGACACCGGCACCGGCACCGGCACCGGCACCGGCAGCGGCATCATCCCGGGCACGGCAGCGGCTCGGGCAGCAGCGGCTCTGGATCGGGCAGCAATGTGGTCAAGCAGTTGGGCGACACCGTCAAGGAGACCGTCGACAACCTCCCGGTTCCGAAGCCCAGGCCCAGCCCGGCACCGAACCCGACGACCCCGGCACGCCACGGCGGCGGCCGGTGGCGGTGGTGCTGACGAAGCCTGCAACGAAGCTCGTGCAGCACGCGTCCGATCCGCTCGGCTCCAAGTCGTCCCTGCATGCACCTCACCTGACCGACTCAACCAGGACCCCCGGCCATCGGCCGGGGGTCCTGTCGTTTCCGGCCCACACTCGGTCAGCCTGCCGACAGGTCGACCGGCAGATACTGGCGAGATGACCTCCATCGCCCGCCTCGCGACCGGACTCCGGCACCGGCTCGGCGCGCTGCTGATCGCCGGCGCGCTCCTCGTGCTGCTCGCCGGAGGCGGCTTCGCGGCCTTCGAGAGCCGGGTGGTCGCCAACTACTGGGAGGGCGTGTGGTGGGCCCTGTCCCTGATGACGACCGTGGGCTTCGTCGGCGAGACCCCGGAAACCGTCGCGGGGCGCCTGCTGTCCGCGGTGATGATGGTCGCCGGGTTCGGGCTGATGACCGTGACCACGGCCTCCATCGCCTCGCTGTTCGTCAAGCAGGAGGAGGCTCCCGACGTGCTCGCCGAGCGAGAGTTCGAGACGAGCAACCGGATGCTCCTCGAGCGGCTCTCCAGCAGGCTCGACTCGATCGAGCAGTCGTTGAAGGTCCTGGAGGAGCGTGGGCGGACCGACCTCCGGTCCGGAGGGGGCGCCGTCCCGGACGGGCCCCGTACATTCGAGCCGTGACTCCTGAACCTCCCGGGGCGCCCCGCCCCTTCGTGCACCGGCTCCGGGTGCGCTACCACGAGTGCGACATGCAGGGCATCGTGTTCAACAGCCACTACTACACCTGGATCGACGACGCGCACACCGAGTGGATCCGGGAGCTCCTCGGGCCGATCTCGGTGCTGCACGGCCACGGGGTCGACGTGATGGTCGCGGAGTCCTCCGCGCGCTACTTCGCCTCGGCGCGCTACGACCAGGAGATCGACGTCGAGGTCCGCCTGGAGTCGATGTCGACCACCGCGATGACGACCGTGCACACCTTCCGCCACGGCGACCGGCTCCTCGTCGAGGGGCGGATCCGCCACGTCTGCGTCGACACGTCCTCGACCGGGTCGTGGACGAAGGCACCGTGGCCCGACGACGTCCGCGCCGCCTTCTCCCCCGCGCTCCGGGACGGGTGAACGCGCCCGCTTGACCTTGACCCTGCGTCAGGGTTCCACGATGGGCGCATGACCCCCACGAATCCCGCGATCGAGGTCGCCGGCCTGACCAAGGCCTTCGGCGGCACCACGGTGCTGGACGGCGTCGACCTGACCGTTCCGGAAGGCACCGTCTATGCACTGCTCGGACCCAACGGCGCCGGCAAGACGACCATCGTCAACATCCTGGCCACCCTGCTCACGCCCGACGGGGGCGAGATCCGCGTCGCCGGCTTCGACGTGCGCCACGAGTCCGCCGGGGTGCGCGCCACGATCGGTGTCACCGGGCAGTTCTCGGCCATCGACGAGCTGCTCACCGGCCGGGAGAACCTGCGCCTGATGGCTGAGCTGGCGCACCTGGACCGGGCGACCGTGGCCACCACCGTGACCGGGATGCTGGAGCGTTTCGAGCTCCACGACGCTGCGGACCGGCGAGCGCAGACCTACTCGGGCGGCATGAAGAGGCGGCTCGACCTGGCGATGACGCTCATCGCCCGCCCCCGGCTGATCTTCCTCGACGAACCGACGACCGGGCTCGACCCGCGCAGCCGCCGCGAGCTGTGGGCGATCGTGCGCGAACAGGTCGCCGACGGCGTGACGGTGCTGCTGACGACGCAGTACCTCGACGAGGCCGACCACCTCGCAGACCGGATCGGCGTCCTCGACGGCGGCCGGCTCGTGGCCGAGGGCACGGCCGCCGAGCTGAAGCGACAGGTGCCCGGCGGGCGCGTGTCGGTGCAGTTCACCGACCCCGCGATGCTGGCCGCGGCGGCGGCCGCACACCCGGACGCCAGCGCCGACGACGAGGCGCTCACCCTGCACGTGCCCAACGACGGCACGGTCGCCGGGCTGCGCCGTCTGCTGGACGGCCTCGACGACGACGGCGTGGCCGCTCTGACGGTCGAGTCCGCCGATCTCGACGACGTGTTCCTCGCGCTCACCGGCCACGCGGCCGAGGCGCCTGCCTGCGAGGAGGTCTCCGCATGAGCACCGCCCTGACCGTCCGCGACTCGGCGACGATGTTGCGGCGCAACCTGCTGCACATCCGCCGCTACCCCTCGCTGTCGATCATGCTGGTCGCCCAGCCGATCCTGTTCCTGCTGCTGTTCGTCTACGTCTTCGGCGGCACCATGGGCGCTGGTCTCCCCGGGCAGCACGGCGCCGGTGACCGCACCGACTACCTCGTCTACATCACGCCGGGCATCCTGATCATGACGGTGGCCAGCGTCGCGCTCGGCACCGCGATCTCCACCGCGACCGACATGACGACGGGCATCATCGCGCGGTTCCGCACCATGGACATCGCACGCGTCTCGGTGCTGACGGGTCATGTGCTCGGCGCGGTCATCAAGACCGCCTTCGCCGTGGTCGTCGTGACGGCGTTCGCGTTCCTGCTCGGGTTCCGCTCCGGGGCCGGTCCGCTCGGCTGGCTCGGGGCGATCGGGCTCCTGATGCTGATCGCGTTCGCGCTGACGTGGTTGACCGTCGGGATGGGTCTCGCGGCGGACAGCGTCGAGACGGCCAGCAACACCCCGCTGTTCTTGATGATCCTCCCGTTCATCAGCAGCGCCTTCGTGCCCACCGACGCGATGCCCGCGGGGCTGCGCCAGTTTGCGGAGAACCAGCCGTTCACCCCGATGATCAACACGCTCCGCGACCTCGTCACAGGCACGTCGACGGACTCCGACCTGTGGCTCGCGATCGGCTGGTGCGTGCTGATCTCGTTGGTCGGCCACCTCTGGTCGCGTCGGCTGTTCCTCCGCGTGCCGGCGAAGTAGGAGACTGGGGCGATGCTCACGATCGGTCAGCTGGCGTCGTACGCCGGCGTCACGGTGCGTGCGGTGCGGCACTACCACTCCACCGGGCTGCTGGCCGAGCCGGAGCGTGACCACTCCGGCTACCGGCGCTACGACGCGCACGCGGTCGTCGACCTGATCAAGATCCGCACGCTCGCCGACGCCGGGGTGCCACTCGCCCGGGTCCGCGAGCTCCTCGGGGCGAGTGCCGCGGAGTTCCACGCCGCCGTCGCCGAGATCGACGTGCGCCTGCGCGCGGAGATCAGGGAACGGCAGCGGCACCGGGAGCGGATCGCACAGCTGGCGGTCGGGGACAGCCTCGCCCTGCCGCCGGAGGCGGTCGCCTACCTCGACCGGATGCGCGCGCTCGGCTTCCCGGAGCCGATGGTGCAGGGCGAGCGCGACGCCTGGATCCTGGTGGCCGCCCAGCTCCCGGAGCAGATGGCGTTCTACATGGCGATGAAGCAGCAGCAGCTCGACGACCCGGCAGCGCTCCAGCTCTACCGCGATCTCGCCGACGCGCTCACCTGGGAGCCGGACGACCCGCGTCTCCTGGACCTGCGCGACCTGCTCGTCACCATGCTCGAGGCCGAGCAGGCCGACGAGGAGGCGGTGGCAGCGTGGGAGGGTCACGCGGACGAGATGACCGACGACCTCGTCGCTCTCCTCGACTCCGTCTTCCTCGACTCGGTCCCTGTCGCCCAGCGACTGCTGGAGCTGCTCGAGGAGAGCGGCTGGCGCGGCTGGACGAGGCTCGAGCGGATCAGCGGGTGAGCATCCGGGCCGCGTCGAGGGCCCAGTAGCTGAGGATGATGTCGGCGCCGGCACGACGGATCGAGGTGAGCACCTCGAGGACCGCGGCGTCGCGGTCGATCCAGCCGTTGGCGGCGGCGGCCTCGACCATGGAGTACTCACCGGAGATGTTGTAGGCCGCCACCGGCACGTCGACCGCCGCCCGGACCGCGGAGACCACGTCGAGGTAGGCCAGGGCCGGCTTCACCATCACGATGTCGGCACCTTCGGCGACGTCGAGCAGCGCCTCGCGGACGCCCTCGCGACCATTGGCGGGATCCTGCTGATAGGTCTTGCGGTCGCCCTTGAGCGAGGAGTTCACGGCCTCGCGGAAGGGGCCGAAGAAGGCGGAGGAGTACTTCGCGGAGTAGGCCAGGATGCCCACGCCCGCGTGCTCCTCGGCGTCGAGCGCCTTGCGGATCTCGCCGACCTGGCCGTCCATCATCCCGCTGGGGGCGACGAGGTCGACGCCGGCGGCCGCCTGCGCGATCGCCATCTGGCCGTAGAGCTCCAGGGTGCGGTCGTTGTCGACCCACCCGTCGGGGTCGAGGACACCGCAGTGGCCGTGGTCGGTGAACTCGTCGAGGCACAGGTCGGACATCACCGTGAGCTGCTCGCCCACCTCGGCCACCACGTCGGTGATCGCGAGGTTGAGGATCCCGTGGGGGTCGATCGCACCGGAGCCGACGGCGTCCTTCTCGGCCGGCAGCCCGAAGAGCATCACCCCGCCCAGACCCGCCTCGACCGCCTCGGTGGCGGCCTTCTTCAACGAGTCCCGGGTGTGCTGGACGACGCCGGGCATGCTCGAGATCTCGCGCGGCTCGGTGGCGTCCTCGGCGACGAACAGCGGCAGCACCAGCTGGCTGGGCCGCACGCCCGTCTCGGCGACGAGGCGGCGCAGCGCGGGCGTACGCCGCAGCCGGCGCGGGCGGGACACGGGAAAGCCGGGCACGGGACTACTGCGTCCGGACCTTGCGCCGGGTGGTCGGCCGACGCTCGGAGGGGCGGGTGACCGGCTGGCCCGACTCGAGCAGCGACGAGCGCCGCGCGGCACCGAAGTCGGCGAGGGCGTCCACGACCGCCTCCACCGACGGCTCGGGCGCGAGCACGTCCACGCGCAGGCCGTGCTCCTCCGCGGTCTTCGCGGTGGCCGGGCCGATCACGGCGATGATCGTCGAGGTGTGCGGCTTGCCGGCGATGCCGACCAGGTTGCGCACCGTCGAGGACGAGGTGAACACGACGGCGTCGAACTTGCCGGTCTTGATCGCCTCGCGGGTCGCGGCGGGCGGCGGGGCGGCGCGCACCGTGCGGTAGGCGGTCACGTCGTCGACCTCCCAGCCCAGGTCGACCAGGCCGGCGACGAGGGTCTCGGTGGCGATGTCGGCGCGCGGCAGGAAGACCCGGTTGATGGGGTCCAGCACGTCGTCGTAGGGCGGCCAGTCCTCGAGCAGTCCGCGCGCGGACTGCTCACCGGAGGGGACCAGGTCGGAGTTGAGACCCCAGTGGGCCAGGGCCGCTGCGGTCTTGTCGCCGACCGCGGCGATCTTCAGGCCGGAGAACGCCCGGGCGTCGAGGCCGTACTCCTCGAACTTCTCGCGCACGGCACGCACCGCGTTGACCGAGGTGAACGCGATCCACTCGTAGCGACCCTCGACCAGGCCGCGGACCGCCTTGTCCATCTGCTGCGGGTTGCGCGGCGGCTCGACGGAGATCGTCGGCACCTCCTGCGGCACCGCACCGAAGCCCCGCAGCCGCGAGGAGAGGATGCCGGCCTGCTCCTTGGTGCGCGGCACCAGGACGCGCCAGCCGAACAGCGGCTTGGTCTCGAACCAGGACAGCGTCTCGCGCAGGTCCACGACCGGGCCGACGACGATGATGGCGGGCGGCGTCATGCCGGCCGCACGTGAGTCACCGGCGATGTCGGCGAGCGTGGAGACGATGGTCTCCTGCGAGGTCAGCGTGCCCGTGCGGGTCATCGACACCGGGGTGTCCGCGCTGCGACCGGCCTCGATCAGCTGGGCCGCGATGTCGCCGATCGAACCGACCGCGGAGAGCAGCACCAGCGTCGGGTGGGAGGCGTAGGAGGCCCAGTCGATCTTGGTCTCGTTGCAGGTCACCACGGCCACCTCGCGGTGCGTCTTGGTGGTCAGCGGGATGCCGGCGTACGCCGGGACCGCCGTCACCGACGAGACGCCCGGGACGATCTCGAAGCCGATGCCGGCCTTGGAGCAGGCCTGCGCCTCCTCGGGACCGGAGGCGTAGACGAAGGGGTCACCCTCCATCAGGCGCACGACGCGCTTGCCGCTCTTGCCCTGGCGCACGATCAGCTTGGCGCGCGAGGCGTGGGTGAGCTGCTGTCCGTCCTCGCCGAAGCCGCCGTCGACGAAGACGGGCCCGACCTGCTCGGCGGGCTCGGACACCTCGGCGCCCTCGTCCTCGACGACCGGCTCAGGCAGGTCGAGCAGCGTGCGGACCAGCTGCTCGTGGCCGGGCACCTCGGTGATGACGACCTCGGCCTCGCGGAGGAGCTCGACGGCACGGAGCGTGAGCAGCCCCGGGTCGCCGGGGCCGCTGCCCACGAAGGAGACCCACTTCACCGGGGGGCGGGCTGCACCGTTTGCTGGGGTGCTGGACGTCTTCTGCTTGGTCACAATCGCCTTCTTGCTACTTCGCTGTTTCGTTGATCAGTTCGGCTGCGCCATCGGCGAGCATTTCTGCGGCCAGCTTCTGGCCCAACCCGACGGGATCGTCGAGAGGACCGGAGGCGGATCGTCGTACGGAGAGTGCGCCGTCGGGCGAGAGCGCAACTGCTCGTACCCACAGTTCGTCACCGAGGTCCCCTTCCGCAACTTCAGCCAGGGCGCCGACCGGTGCCGAGCACCCCGCTTCGAGCTCCGCGAGCAGTGCCCGCTCGGCCTCGACGCAGGAGCGCGAGCGCGCGTCGTCGAGCGCACTGTGGACTACGTCACCCAGGTCGTCGTCGGCCCGGCACTCCACCGCGAGGGCCCCCTGGCCCGGCGACGGCAGCATCTGCAGCGGGTCGAGCACCTCGGTCGCGTCGTCGACACGACCAAGCCGCGCGAGCCCGGCACGAGCGAGCACCACCGCGTCGAGCTCGCCCGAGGCGACCTTGCCCAGGCGGGTGTCCACGTTGCCGCGGACGTCGACCAGCTCGATCCCGAGGCCGAGCGCCGCCAGCTGGGAGATGCGGCGAGGGGCGCCGGTGCCGACGCGCGATCCCACCGGGAGCTCGCCGAGGGTGAGCCCGTCGCGGGCGATCACGACGTCGCGGGGGTCCTCGCGCAGCGGCACGGCGGCCAGCGTGATGCCCTCGGGCGGCGCTGTGGGCAGGTCCTTGAGGGAGTGCACGGCCAGGTCGACGTCGCCGCGCAGCAGCGCGTCGCGGAGCGCGCTGACGAACACGCCGGTGCCGCCGATCTGGGCGAGCGGCTCCCGGGAGACGTCGCCCTCGGTGCGGATGTCGACCAGCTCGGTCTCGAGCCCGGTCGCGGCGGTCAACGCCTCGGCGACCTGGGTGCTCTGGGTGCGCGCCAGCATGGAGGCGCGGGTGCCGATGCGGATGGTCCTCGCAGTCACGTGACCCCCTCGACCCTGGTGACGGCCTCGACGGCCTCGGGATCGAGCGCGAACAGCTCGGCCAGCGCGGCGGCGTAGGAGACGGCACCGGAGTCGTTGGCGAGCTCCTTCACGCGCACCGTGGGCTGGTGCAGCAGCTTCTCCGCAACGCGGCGCAGGGTCTTCTCGACCTCGGCGCGGGAGGTGTCGTCGAGGTCGGGCATCCGCGAGATCAGCCGGGCCAGCTCGGCCTCGACCACGCCGGTCGCCATCGTGCGCAGGGCGACCACGGTCGGCGTGACGCTCTGGCTGCGGCG
Organism: uncultured Actinomycetota bacterium; assembly: GCA_963843075.1. Taxonomy (GTDB): domain Bacteria; phylum Actinomycetota; class Actinomycetes; order Propionibacteriales; family Nocardioidaceae; genus Marmoricola. The sequence goes on from CAWJJD010000001.1 coordinate 147,220, forward strand.
CGCGGTGAGGAAGGCGGACAGCTCCTGGGCGACGATCGTGCGCACGCCCTCGACGTCGCCGGGTCCCTGGGTGTCCTCGAGCTCGGCAGCGAGGGTGTCCAGGGCGATCAGGCGGATGCCGGGCAGGTGGGCCACGTCGGGGTCGACGTCGCGAGGCAGCGCCAGGTCGACCACGGCGAGCGGGCGGTCGTCGTGGCGCCGGGTGGCGACCGCGTCGAAGTCGATGAGGACACCGGCCGATCCGGTGCACGAGACGAGCACGTCGACCGGGCCGGTGAACGTGGCCAGGTCGGCGAGCGCGATCGCCGTGGCGTCGTACTGGGCGGCGAGGCGGGTGGCCCGCTCCGGGGTGCGGTTGGCGACCACGATCGAGCCGGCACCGGCACGCGCGGCGGTCGCCGCGGTCAGCGCCGCCATCGAGCCGGCACCGACGATGACGACGTGCTTCCCGCTCAGGTCGCCGACGTGCTCGGCGGCACGGTCCAGGGCCGCGGCCACCAGGCTGGGGGCGACACGGTCGATGTCGGTCTCCGCGTGCGAGCGCTTGCCGACCCGCAGGGCCTGCTGGAACAGCACGTTCAGGGCCGGCCCGATGGTGCCGTTCTCCTGGCCCATCCGCAGCGCCTCGCGGGCCTGGCCGAGGATCTGGCTCTCGCCCGGGACCATCGAGTCCAGGCCGGCGGCGACGTGGAACAGGTGGGAGACGGCCGCGTCGTCGTAGTGGACGTAGAGGTGCGAGAGCACGTCGTCGGGCGACGGCCCGGCCAGCTCCCCGATCAGCCGGGAGATGGTCTCGACGCTGCCGTGGAAGCGGTCGACGTCGGTGTAGACCTCGGTGCGGTTGCAGGTCGAGAGCACGGTGGCCTCGGTGACGTGCTCGATGTCGGAGACGTGCCGGACCAGCTTCATCGCGCCGTCGGAGTCGAGCGCGACCCGCTCGAGGACGGAGACGGGGGCGGTCTTGTGGGAGATCCCCACCACGAGGACGCTCATTCGGGGCCCCCGCGGAAGCGTGGGCGGAAGGAGCGCAGCGGGGGGAGACCGCGCTTTCGTGGGGTGAAGGTCATCCGGCCTCCTCCACCCTCGGCGGGAGCGCACTGTCGGCGTTCTTGCGCTGCTCGTGGTAGGCGAGGATCTGCAGCTCGCTGGAGAGGTCGACGCGGCGTACGTCGACACCCTCGGGCACCGAGAGGATCGTCGGCGCGAAGTTCAAGATGCTGCGGAGCCCGGCCTGGACCATCCGGTCGCAGACGGCCTGGGCGGCGATGGCGGGGGTGGCGATCACGCCGATGCCGACACCGTGCTCGGCGACGACCTCCTCGAGGTCGTCGAACGAGCGGATCTCGAGCCCGGCGACCACCTCACCGTGGCGGCTGCCGTCGGCGTCGAGCAGGGCGACCGTGCGGAAGCCGCGCGAGGAGAACCCGGAGTAGTTGGCCAGCGCGTGCCCCAGGTTGCCGATGCCGACCACGACGACGGGCCAGTCCTGGGTCAGGCCGATCTCACGGGAGATCTGGTAGCGGAGGTAGGCCACGTCGTAGCCGACGCCGCGGGTGCCGTAGGAACCGAGGTGCGAGAGGTCCTTGCGCAGCTTGGCGCTGTTGACCCCGGCCGCGGTGGCGAGCTCCAGGCTCGAGCAGGTCGTGGTGCCTGCGTCGCTCATGGAATTGAGCGCCCGCAGGTAGACCGGGAGCCGGGCCACCGTCGCCTCGGGGATGCGGGAACTGCTCACTGCTCAGACACTCTCCACAGGTGGGGAACCTTGGTCACTGTAGGAGTTTGTGAACTCGCGAACAAATACAGTCCGGCCGCTGGCTACCACATGTGAGAAGTCCCACGGTGCGGGGGTGCCCCGGGGGGCCGGCGGTTTCACAGCGCCCGCTGTGAAACCTGCGCCATCCGAGTGAAGTTTTGGTCGGATCGTGACAGTTTCACAGCGGCGGCTGTGAAACCGACAGCGCCCAACCTCACCCCAAAGCGCCCCGCAAGCGCTCCGGGTCGACCCGCCAGAAGTCGTGCTGGCGGCCGTCGACGAAGGTGACCGGGATCTGCTCGCCGTAGGCGCTGGCCAGCTCGGGCGAGGTGGTGATGTCGATCTCGTCGTAGGAGGTGCCCACCTCGGCGCAGACACGTTCGATGATCTGGCGGGCGTCGTCGCACAGGTGGCAGCCCGGCTTGGAGTAGAGGGTGATCCGCACGTCCACGGGTGCTACTCCAGCAGTCCGAGGGCCCGGCGGCGCTCGGTGGCGCGGAGCCGACCCTTCTGGACCTTGCCGGTGATCGTGTAGGGCAGCTCGTCGACCACGTGGATCACGCTGGGCTGCTTGAACCGGGCGAGGCGCTGCTCGCAGTGCCGGCGTACGACGTCGACCAGGCCGTCGCTCGACCCGGCGACCGTGGCCTTCACGTAGGCGACGACCGCCTCGCCGGTGTGCTCGTCCTCGACGCCGATCACGGCCGCCTCCGCCACCTCGGGGAGCTCGACGATGACGTCCTCGACCTCGCTCGGATAGACGTTGAAGCCGGAGACGATCACGAGCTCCTTGACCCGGTCGACGAGGTAGAGGTCGCCGCTGGGGTCCAGGAAGCCGACATCGCCCGTGGCCCACCAGCCCTCGTCGTCGGGGCCGTCGGACCCGTCGGGCCAGTAGCCGGAGAAGAGGTTGGCGCCGCGGATGTGGATCTCCCCGTCGTCCTCGGCACTCGGCTCGTGGCCGAACTCGTCGACCAGCCGGATCTCGATGCCCGGCAGGGCAGCGCCCACCGACCGCGGGCTGGGGTTCTGGCTGCACAGCGTGGAGGTGACGACGGGGGCGGCCTCGGTCAGGCCGTAGCCCTGGTGGACCGCGACGTGGGTGCGCTCGGTGAAGGCGTCGGTGAGCTCCGGGGAGAGCGGGGCCGAGCCGCTGAGCACCAGCCGCACGGGGCCGAGGCGCTCCTCGAGGCCGGGCACGCCCATCCAGTAGGCGAAGACGGGGGGCGCCACCGGGACCACGGAGATCGCCTCGTCCTCGATGATGTCGAGCGAGCCCTCGGGGTCGAACCCGTCCACGAGCACCAGCCGCGCGCACTGGTGCAGCGCCTGCCCGAGCACGGCGTTGAGGCCGTAGACGTGGAAGAGCGGGAGCACCCCGAGCACGACGTCGCGGCCGGTGATCATCGGCGGATCGACCTGCGCGACCTGCTCGACGTTGGCCAGCAGCGCCCGGTGGGACAGCATCGCCGCCCGCGGACGCCCTGACGTGCCGCTCGTGTAGAGCAGCACCGCCAGCGCCTCGGGGTCGACCCGGAACGGGACCGGCCGTCCCCTGCTCGCGACCAGCTGGTCCCAGCCACGCTCGCCCGGGGCGAGGGTGGTGCCGACGGTCACGATCCGCGGCCGGGCGGCCGGCTCCATGCCGACGGACTCCAGCGCGTCGTTGAGGCCGCCGACGGCCTCACGGACCGTCGAGATGGTGCCGCTGTCGGCGATCACCATCCGCGACCCGGAGTCGACGATGGTGCGCATCAGCTCACCGGTGGCGCTGCGCGGGTTGACGGGTACGACGACCATGCCGGCCCGCAGCGCTCCGAGGTAGGCCGCCACGAACTCGATGCTGTTGCCGGCCGCGACCATGACCCGATAACCGGCGACCATGCCGGCATCGGAGAGTCCCTGCACCACGCGTCCGACGAGATCGTCCAGCCCTGACCAGGTGATGGTGCGTCCGGAGGTCGCCTCCGAGAGGGCTGTCTTGTCAGGCTCCCGTGTGGCCGCCCGGCTCAACAGCTCGGCGACGTTGGACTCCATCGGGCGAGTCTCGCACATCCGCATCGTGCCTCCTGCGGCCTCCTCCGACCACCTAGGCTGGGGATGTGACCCCGCCTCCGCCGAGCAGCAAGCCGGGCCAGAAGCCCGGACGCAAGCCCGCGCGAAGGCCGGCGAACCTCCAACGTCGCTCGCAGATGGCGGGTGAGGCGGCGGCAGCGATCGCCGAGGTGGAGAGTGCCCTCAGCGTCGAGGCCGACCCGGGCGCCGCGGCGTTCTTCGACGTCGACAACACCGTGATGCAGGGTGCCTCGATCTTCCACCTCGCCCGGGGCCTGCACCGCCGGGAGTTCTTCACGACGCGCGACATCGTCGGCGCTGCCTGGAAGCAGGCGTACTTCCGCATCATCGGGGTCGAGGACCCCGAGCACGTCGCCGACGCTCGCGCCTCGGCCCTGTCGTTCATCGCGGGGCACACCGTCAGCGAGCTCGAGTCGCTCGGCGAGGAGATCTTCGACGAGCGGATGGCCCACCGGATCTGGCCCGGCACGCGCGCCCTGGCGCAGCTGCACCTGGACCAGGGGCAGCGGGTCTGGCTGGTCACCGCGGCTCCGATCGAGATCGCCACGATCATCGCCCGACGTCTCGGGCTGACCGGCGCCCTCGGCACCGTGGCCGAGCACGTCGACGGCGTCTACACCGGTGAGCTGGTCGGCGAGCTGCTGCACGGGTCGGCCAAGGCCGTGGCGGTCAAGGAGCTCGCGGAGCGCTTCGGGCTCGACCTCGAGCGGTGCTCGGCCTACTCCGACTCCTACAACGACCTGCCCATGCTCAACGCCGTCGGCGACCCCTGCGCCATCAATCCCGACCATCGGCTGCGCGAGCACGCCCGTGCCAACGGCTGGCGGATCCGCGACTACCGCACCGGTCGCAAGGCCGCCCGGGCCGGCGTCTTCACCGCTGCGGTGGCCGGGGCACTCGCCGGAACCGTGGCTGCCGGGGCGGCCATCCGGCGCAAGGTGAGCTGAGCCGGTCATATCGGCCCGAAGGCATGGGTTGGCTCACGAACCGGTTCACAACTCCACTACTGACGCGTAGCATCGATCGATGTCAGGAGGGGCTACCGACGTGCCCGGTCGGTGGGGGAACTACATGGACGCACACGATCTGCAGCGCGGTCTCAACGCGCTGCGTCGTGCCCTGGCAGAGCTCTTCGAGACCGGCCTCGACGCTCAGGGGCCGCTTCCCGTCGCGGCCACGCGCGCGCCAACCGGCTGGCGTGAGCGCGCCGCTGACCTCCCGTGGCTGCTGACCCAGACCAGCTCCTCTGCTCCCGCGACCTCCACCCGCCCCGGCACCGCGGACGACTCCGCCCTGGCCGCGTCCTCCTCGCAGGACGAGGCCGAGGGCAGCCGGCTGATCGCACTCGTCGAGCTCGCCCGCACGGGTGACTCCGAGGCGTTCGGACAGCTCTACGACCACTACCACGCGAGCGTCTACCGGTTCCTCTACTACCGGGTGGGCTCGGTCCCGCTCGCCGAGGACCTCACCGCCGAGACCTTCTTCCGCGCGCTGCGCTCGATGAGCTCCTTCCGCTGGCAGGGCAAGGACTTCGGCGCGTGGCTGATGACGATCGCCCGCAACCTGACGACCGACCACTTCAAGGCCGGGCGCACTCGTCTTGAGTCCACCACCGAGGACATGAGCACCCTCGACAGCAGCACCGAGGGTCCCGAGGGCGCCGTACTCGCGTCGCTGACCAACGAGGCCCTCCTCGAGGCCCTCGCCCAGCTGCCCACCGAGCAGCGTGACTGCCTGGTGATGCGCTTCCTCCAGGGCCTCTCGATCGCCGAGACCGCCGACGTGCTCGGCCGCAGCGGCGGGGCGGTCAAGCAGCTGCAGCTCCGCGGTGTCCGCAACCTGGCCAAGATCCTCCCCGAGGGGATGCGATGAACCGCCTGGCGAGCGTCCGAATTGTCAGAATGCGAGATGGTGTAGACCACAGCGTGGACACGCTTCTCCAGCCCATAACCTCCGCGCCGAAGCGGTCGTTGGGTCGGGTGTCAGAGTGCACGCCCCTCAGTGGCAAGACCGCTGATCGACACGACACCAACTCCCACATCTCAGGAACGCACCCATGACACCCCTCTTCCCCGCCCAGCGTGCGGCCGAGGAGTTCGACCAGGTCCTCAACGGCAGTGCAGACCCTGCCGTAGCCGCCCGATACGCCGAGCTGCTCGACTCCATCGAGCAGCTGCGTGCGCTGCCTGAGGTCACGCCTCGCGCCGAGTTCGTCGACGATCTGCGATCTCGCCTGATGACCGCCGCCGAGACCGACCTGGTCCGCGCCCCGGCCACCGCTCCGGCCACCGCTCCGGCCACCGTGCGCTCGCTCCCCGAGGAGCGCCAGCGCCGCCGCAACCGTCGTCTGGGCACCCTCGCGGCCTCGCTCGTCGTGGTCGGCGGCACCGCCGGGATGGCGGCAGCGGCGTCCGGCGCCCTTCCCGGTGACACGCTCTACCCGGTCAAGCGCGGCATCGAGCAGGTCACGACCGCTGTTCGGATCGGCGACGCGAGCGAGGGCAAGGCCCTGCTCGACCAGGCCGCCACCCGTCTGGGGGAGGTGCGTGCCCTGCAGGCCCAGGGCTCTGCCGACCCCGACCTCGTCGCGCAGACCCTCGAGGCCTTCAACGACGCCGCCGGCTCGGGCTCCGAGAAGCTGTTCGCCAGCTATCAGGCGGGCGGCAACCAGGCCGACATCACCACCGTCCGCGACTTCACTGCGACCCAGATGGCTGACGTTGCCGACATGACCTCGGTCGCCGACACCGCCACCGACGACCTGCTCGTCTTCGCGGCCGACACCCTCGCCGACATCGACCAGCAGGCCAGCGCCCTGTGCGGCGACTGCAGCCCGAGCAAGCCGCTCACTCCTCCGGAGGCCCTGAGCTCGGGAGCCGGGGCCGCGACCATGTCCAACCTGATCGCCAGGCCGGTCGCCCAGGCCCAGAGCGACATCAGCGCTGCCGTGGCCAGGCAGATCAGGGCGCTGCGTGGTGATGCCGAGACGAGTGCCAGCGAGATCCCGAAGATCCCGGTCACCCCGGCCGGTGCGGCCGGTGCCACCGGCTCCGGGCTCACGGGCACCTCCAAGGACCCGAGCGAGCCCCTGAGGAGCACGATCACCTCCGACGGCAAGCTGCTCCCCACCGTCACCAGCGGCGTCGCGGTCAAGGACCTCGTCACCGGGGTGACCGGCACGCTCGACCAGGCCACCGGCGGCGCCACGGCCCCGTTGACCAAGCCCCTCGACGACGCCACCAAGAAGCTCGGGGACACCCTCGGCGAGACCACCGAGAAGCTCCTGCCCTGACCTGGGGCGGGCCTTTCTGCGTTGCGGTCGACCTGCGGTCAGGAGAAGACCGAGGTCCGCTTCATCAGCAGTGAGTAGAGCGTCTGCTGGATCGACTCGCGGACCTGGTCGGTCACGTTGAACACCAGCATCGGGTCGTCTGCCGCGCCCACGTCGTAGTCGTCGGTGCGGATCGGGTCACCGAACTCGATCAGCCACTTGGAGGGCAGCGGGACCAGCCCCAGCGGACCCAGCCAGGGGAACAGTGGCGTGATCGGCAGGTAGGGAATGCCCAGGAGGCGGGCGAGCGAGGGGATGTTGCCCACCAGCGGATAGATCTCCTCGGCGCCCACGACCGACGTCGGGATGATGGGTACGCCGGTCCGGATCGCCGCCGACACGAAGCCCCCGCGGCCGAACCGCTGGAGCTTGTAGCGCTCGCTGAACGGCTTGCCGATGCCCTTGAAGCCCTCCGGCCAGACGCCGACGAGCTCACCGCCGCGCAGCATCCGCTCGGCGTCGTCGTTGGAGGCCAGGGTCGCGCCGCCCTTGCGGGCCAGGTCGCTGACGAAGGGCAGCCGGAAGACGAGGTCGGCCCCGAGGGGACGCAGGAACCTCCCCGAGTGGTCGCGGACGGTCACCGCGGTGACCAGGCCGTCGACCGGCAGGGTGCCGGAGTGGTTGGAGACCACGAGGGCGCCGCCCTCGGTGGGGATGTTCTCCGCCCCGCGCACCTCGACCCGGAACCACTTCTGGGCGATCGGGCGCAGCGCTGTCAGGAGGAACCGCTCGGTGACCTCCTGGTCGAACCCGTAGTCGTCGACGGTGTAGTCGCCCGTGAGCCGACGACGCAGGAACGCCAGGAACTCCGCGAGGCGCGGCTCCCAGCTGTCACCGAAGAGCTCCTTGGACGCCGACGTCAACGCAGCGAGCCACTCCAGCGGTGGGATGCCCGGACGGGGATGACGGTGGTCGGTGGTCACCGCGGGACGCGACACCGGCGCGGTCTCCTGGGGACCCACGGCCTCGACGGGCTCGGGGCCAGGGGCCCAGTGGGCTCAGTGGCTTCGGGGGGCTCCGTGGCTTCGGGGGGCTCAGTGGGCTTCGGTGGCCCGGGGCGCCTTCGGGGCCCTGGTCGGCTTCGGGGCGTCAGGAGCGTTGGGCCGCGGGGCCCGCTGGGCGGGCGCCTTGGCCGCGAGGCTGCGGCTGTTGGAGGAGGGCTTCTCGTCGCCGGTGCCACGGCCCGGCTTGCCACGCGTGCCGATCGGGATGATCTCTGCGTCACCCACGGCTGCCCCTTCCAGAGGTGAGAGCGCCCACCAGGGCCGACTCCGTGGCCTGCACGCGCTCGGGGCCGAAGACGCCGGGGCTCAGCGAGGCGGCGAAGTCGTCGAAGGCCTCGGCCGTGGTGAAGCTCGGCTCGAACCCCAGCATCGAGCGCATCCGGGTGGTGTCGAGCCCGCGACCGAAGGTCAAGAAGGCCACCTGCTCGGGCGAGAAGTCCGCCCTGCGGGTCTGCCGGATGGCTGACCCGAAGGCCGGGACGGCGAAGCCGGGGAGCGGCAGCGACGGCCGGCCGATGCGGCGTACGGCCTGGGCGAGCGTGATGATCCCGTCGCCGGCGACGTTGAAGGTGCCGGCGACCTCGGAGACGGTGGCGTGCTCGAGGACGTCGAGGGCGTCCTGCTCGTGCAGCAACTGCAGCCGGGGGTTGAAGCCGAGCACGGTCGGGATCACGGGCATCCGGAAGTAGCCGGTCATCGCGGTGGTGATCTGCGGCCCGATGACGTTGGCGATCCGCAGGGTCGTGACCGCCACGTCGGGGCGACGACGGGCGAAGCCGCGGGTGTAGGACTCGACCTCGGCGATGTCCTTGGCGAACCCGCCGGTCGCGAGGCGCTTGGCGTTCATGCCCTCGGTGAACATCGCCGGGTCGCGGTTGGACGCGCCGTAGACGGCGGCGCTCGACTTCAGCACCAGCTTGCGCACGTCGGGAGCCTGCTGGCACGCGGCCAGCAGCTGCATCGTCCCGATGACGTTGAGCTCCTTCATCGAGGTGCGCCCACCGGCCGCGGCCGGGGTGGCGGCCACGCTCGTGTGCACGACGGTGTCGACGCGCTCGCGCACGATCACCTTCGCGATCACCGGGTTGCGGATGTCCGCCCGGACGAAGTCGGCCCGGCCGAGGTCACCGCGCGGCGGCACCGTGTCGATGCCGATGACGCGCTCGACGGCCGACGACTTCGAGAGCTGTGCCGCGAAGCGACGCCCGAGATCGCCGGCGACGCCGGTGACGAGGACTACCTGGCCCATGACGGTCCGTTGGGGGTTGTGCCTACTTGCCGAGACGACGACGTTGCACGCGCGTCTTCTTCAACAGCTTGCGGTGCTTCTTCTTCGCCATGCGCTTGCGGCGCTTCTTGATGACAGAACCCACGTTTGACCCATCCGTTGCTGAACCCGGGGCGCCGGCACGGCATCCCCGTCGAAGGACACAGCCTATCCGCCCACCTGCGGTGGTAACGAATCGGTCCGCGGACCCTCAGCCAACGACCGGGCTGCCGCTCAGCCGGCGTCGAAGAAGCTGCTCTTGAGGTAGTCGTTGACGTCGTTCTCGCTGACGCGGAAGGAGCGTCCGACCCGCACGGCAGGGAGCTCGCCGCTGTGCACCAGTCGATAGACGGTCATCTTGGAGACGCGCATGACGGCCGCCACCTCGGCAACGGTCAGGAACCTCACGTCGGAGATGTCTCCGGGAATGTTCGTGGGCATGGCGCACCGCACTTTCTGTCGCACGCTCCGCAACTTCCCCGTTGCGGACCCTACGTGCGGTCTGGGAGAAATATAGGGCCAGATGTGGCCAATGTGCCAGAGATTCCCCAAAGTGACTAGTGAGGTATCGGCGTGTCCGCTTGCGCGACATCCGCCCCGGGGGCTCACATCTGCGGATCGAGGCCGTTCCACGGGAAGACCGAGTCGCGCGTGGCCTGCACCGCCCGGTCGAGCCAGGTGTCGGGGTCGTAGCCCTCGGACCAGTCGCGGTAGGCCGGGGTGCGCCCGTCGGTCATCCGCGAGGGAGCGCGTACGCCGAGCCGCTCGTTGACCTCGTCGCGCCAGGCCGTCGGTGTCTCCAGGGCCGGGCTGAGCGGGCTGCCCGCGACCACGGAGAGCAGGTGGGTCCACGCCCGCGGGACCACGTCGACCACCGAGTAGCCGCCGCCACCGAAGGCCACCCAGCGACCACCGGCCGCCTCGTGCGCGAGCTCGTGCAGCGCCACGTAGCTGGCCCGCTGGCCGTCGACGCTGAGGGCGAGGTGGGCCAGGGGGTCGTCGCGGTGACTGTCGCAACCCTGCTGGGTGACCAGCACGTCCGGGGCGAACTCCCGCACCAGGGGCGGCACGGTCGCATGGAAGGCCCGCAGCCAGCCGGCGTCCGAGGTGCCCGGGGGCAGAGCGATGTTCGCCGCCGAGCCGACGGCGTCCGGCCCGCCGGAGTCGGCGGGGAAGCCGGTGCCGGGGAAGAGCATCTGGCCGGTCTCGTGCAGGGAGATGGTCAGCACCCGCGGGTCGTCCCAGAAGACCCGCTCGACACCGTCGCCGTGGTGCACGTCGACATCGACGTAGGCGACCTTCTTCGCCCCCTGCGCGAGCAGCCACCGGATCGCCACCGCCACGTCGTTGTAGACGCAGAAGCCACTGGCCCGGTCGGGCATCGCGTGGTGCAGGCCGCCGGCGATGTTGGCAGCGTGGTCGACCTGCCCCGTCCACACCTGCCGGGCGGCCTCGATGCTCGCACCGACGATGTGCCGGGAGGCCTCGTGCATGTGCGGGAAGGTCGGGGTGTCGTCGCTCCCGAGCCCGTGGGACAGGTCGATCCGCGTCGGGTCCTTCCCCGCCCGCATCACCGCCTCCATCAGGGCGGGATCGTGCACCGTGGCCACGTCGTCGTCGGTCGCGTCCGGGGCACCTACGCGTGGCAGCCGGTCGAGCACGCCGAGATGGCCCGCGAGCGCCACGGTCAGGTCGACCCGGACCGGGTTCATCGGGTGGGTGGACCCGAAGTCGTAGGAGGTCAGCGACTCGTCGTACACCAGGCAGGCGCGGCAGGTCGGGTCGTCCATGGCCGGGACGCTACTCGCCCCTAGTCACTCCCGACGCGCCGGGCGACGACGACTCCGCCTCCCTGCGCGACCACCTCGAAGTCGCCGCTCTCGATCAGCCGGGCGAACCCACGCCAGGCCGGCACCGGCGCCGGCGCGACGCGGGTGTCGAGCGCGACCCAGTCGACGTCGTCGAGCTCCGAGGCCGGTGCGGGCGGGCCGTCGACGCCGTAGGTGTCCCCGACCAGGTAGAGCTCGGTGCGCAGCGCGATCCGGGAACCGACGCTGTCGGAGGCCGCGACCCGGGCACCGTCCGGGATCTTCTCGAGCACGCGGTCGACCGCCGCGGTGCGGGCAGGGGTGTGCCAGAAGTCGGAGTGCCAGGCCTGCGAGAACGCCTGCTGGGGAAGCAGGAACACCGTGGCGAGGACCGCTGCCCCGAGGCCGATCCGGCGGACCCAGCCGTGGAGCAGGACGGCTCCCTCGATCATGGCGGCGACCGCGATCGGGACGAGGATCGCGTCGTACTGGTACCACGGGTCCCAGTAGGTCGGCCGGTCGGAGAGGAACCGCCAGGCGAACGTCGGCAGGGTGATCAGCAGCAGCATCGGCGACCGCAGGGCGAGCAGCCCCGTGGGGAGGAGCAGGAACAGCACGGTCCTGAGCTTGTTGCCGGCACCGTCGCCGAGGATCCGCCACGCCTCGCCGAGGCTCCCCGGCGCGTAGTTGTCCGCGAAGGTGCCGTTGCCCGCAGTCACGTGCGGCAGCCACCCGATCAGCACGGCGGACGCCACCACCCCGAACCCCATCGCGAACCCGCCCCAGCGGCGCGAGCCGCGCAGGAACACCACGAACCCGAGGGCGGCCACCGTCATGGCCAGGTCCTCCTTGACGAGGACCAGCGGCAGCGCCCACAGCACCGCGGCCCGGTGCCGGCCACGCACCATCGCGGCCATGCTGAACGCGAGCAGCGGGACGGCGAGCGCCACCTCGTGGAAGTCGAACCCGATCAGCGCCCCGAAGCCGGGCGACAGCCCATAGCTCACCGCGACCGCCCAGGCCATCGCGCCGGGGACGGCCGCGCGCATCAGGGGGATCACGCCCAGGGCGACGAACACGGCCTGCGCGACCAGCATCGCGATCGGCGAGCTCCAGATGATCACGAGCGGCGCGAGCAGCGCGAGGGCAGGGCTGAAGTGGAGCGTCGCCACCGTCGTGTCGGTGACCGGGAGCTCGGGCCAGTGACCGTGCGCGTAGTCGCGCACCACCGACTCGAAGAAGCCGAGGTCGAAGACGAAGGAGTCCATCCGGTGGTACTGCTGGATGGAGACCGACGCATAGAGCGCCGCGAGGAACACGAAGACCAGCGCGACCTGCCAGGCCGGCGCCCGGTCGAGCCGGTGGCTGAGGGCAGGCTCAGTCATCGCTGGCGGCAAGCGCCACCGAGCGATCCCGGGCAGCCTCCATGGCCGTGATGAACGCGGCCCGCACCTTGTGGTCCTCGAGCTGCCGGATCGCGGCGGCGGTCGTGCCGCCCGGTGAGGTGACCTGCTCGCGCAGCACGGTGGGGTGGGTGCCGGTCTCGCGCAGGAGCTTGGCCGACCCGACGACGGTCTGCACGACGAGCTCGGTGGCGGTGCTCCGCGGCAGGCCCAGGTGTACGCCGGCCTCGATCATCGCCTCGACCACGAAGAACAGGTAGGCCGGACCGGACCCGGAGATCGCGGTCACCGCGTCCTGCTGCTTCTCCGGCACCCGGACCACGCGGCCCGTGACCGACAGCATCCCCTCGGCGAGGGCGAGGTGCTCCTCGTCGCAGTGGGTGCCGGGTGAGATGGCGGCCATCCCCTCGTCGACCAGGGCAGGAGTGTTCGGCATGACCCGGACGACCGCGATGCCGTCGGGGATGTGCTTCTCGATGTAGGCGGTGGTGATGCCGGCGGCCAGGGAGATGATCACCTGGCCGGGGCGGAGGTGCGGGGCGATCTCGGTGAGGACGTCGCCCATGTCCTGCGGCTTGACGACCAGCGCCACGGTGTCGGCGGCGGCTGCTGCCTCGGTGTTGGCGACCACGCGCACGGCGTACTTCTCACGCAGCTCGGTGGCGCGCTCGGCGCGCTTCTCCCCCACCATCAGGTCGGCGGTGGCGTGGCCACCACGGATCAGGCCGGAGAGCAGGGTCTCGCCCATCACGCCGGCTCCGATGATCGCGACGGTCATGGGAGTCCCTTTCCGGCCTCCCCGGGGAGACCTACTTCTGCGAGATCAGCGAGCGCAAGAAGAATGTCAGGTTCTGCGGTCGCTCGGCGAGCCTTCTCATCAGGTAGCCGTACCACTCCTCGCCGTAGGGCAGGTAGACGCGCACCTTCTCCCCGGCCCGCGCGAGGCGCTTCTGCTCCTCGCTGCGGATGCCGAAGAGCATCTGGAACTCGTAGGTGCCGGGCATCCGGCCGTTGCGGGTGGCCAGCGCCGAGGCGATCTTGACCAGGCGCGGGTCGTGGGTGGCCACCATCGGGTAGCCCTCGCCCGCCATCAGCACCTTCAGGCAGCGCACGTAGGACTTGTCGACGTCGTGCCGGTCCTGGAAGGCCACCTCCTCGGGCTCGTTGTAGGCGCCCTTGCACAGCCGCACCCGGCTGCCCTCGTAGGCGAGCGAGCGGCAGTCGTCCTCGGTGCGGTGCAGGTAGGCCTGGAGCACAGCGCCGGTCTCGGGGAAGTCCTTGCGGAGCTCCCGCAGCGCGCCCAGCGTGAGGTCGGTGGTGGTGTGGTCCTCCATGTCGAGCGTCACGGTGGTGCCGGCGTTGCGCGCTGCCCGGCAGATCCGCCGCGCGTTCTCGGTGGCCAGCTTGGGACCGATGTCGGGCAGGGCCTGCCCGATCGCGGAGAGCTTGACGCTCACCTCGGCGTTGCGGGCCAGGCCTGCCTGGCCGAGACCCTCGAGCAGCTCGAGGTAGGCGTTCACGGTGTGCTCGGCCTGGGCCTCGTCGAGGGTGTCCTCACCCAGGAAGTCGAGGGTGACGTGCAGGCCGTCGTCGATCAGGTCGTGGGTCGCGCCGACCGCGTCGTCGGTGCCCTCGCCGGGGACGTAGCGGTTCACGATGCCGCTGCTCACCGGCATCCGGGTGACGACTTCCTTGACCTGGTGGCTCCGGGCCAGCATCAGGAGTGCTTGTCGCAGCACAGGGATCCTCCATGGGGAATCGGGTCCCGGCCACGGTACCGCCGCCCCGATCAGGGTCGAAATCGCCGGCGAGCGGGCTCAGAAGCGGGCGAGACCAGGAACGCGGAAGCCACCCCAGCGTGCCGCCGTCTTCTCGGGGAGGTCCTTGTCGGTGGAGCGCCGGACGCGCTTCCAGGCGCCCCCGGACCACCGGTAGTCGGTCGCCGTCCCGGTGAAGGTGCGCGTCTCGCCGTTGCGCTCGGCGTTCAGGGTGGTCAGGGTGCCGGCCGGCTTGCCCGCGCGGCGCAGGAAGCCGAGGGAGATCCGGTAGGCGCCGTCCACGACCCAGTCGCGCCCCCCGCCGGGGGCACCGAGGTCGACCAGCGTTCCCGAGCGCCAGGTCAACGCCCGGAAGAACTGGGTGTGGGCCCCGGCGGTGTGGCCGATCACCAGGTCACGACCCTTGCGCCCGTCGAGGAGGGCGGCGCCCTGCCAGGCCGACCCGTACCAGTACGGCAGGTCCCGGCGTACGGTCACGATGCGGTGCGGAGCCGTCTTGACGCGCACGCGGACGAAGCCCTTGGCGCCACCGTTCCGGCCACGCCGGGCGAGCGCCACCGCATCCGCAGCGCCGTTGCCGTCCACGTCGACGTGGGCGACCACGCGGCACCGGTTGACCCCGGCGCAGACGCCCGGGCCGGCGGCGCGGGCCGACGGGACGAAGGTCAGGGTCGCCACGACCGCCACCAGGACGGAGAGGACGCAGCGCTTCGGGACCGATCTCGCGGACATGTGACTCCAGGGGAAGTGTCAGCACGTGATGTGCGCACCTTGCCACGCTGGTGGGGGTGTTCCGGGGAGCGACGCGGGGGTTGGGGGTGGGGCGTCGGTTTCCCCTGGCGGACCGGGGAGACCGACACCCCTCAGGCGCTCTGCCTCCGCAGCGTCAGCGCACCCAGGGCGAGCCCGGCCACGACGTACGCCGCGACGATCGCGATGTCGCCCCAGACGTCACCGGTGACCGTCGAGGAGGCGACCTGCTGCATCGCGTCGACGGCATAGGAGAGCGGGAGCACGTCGGAGATCACCTCGAGCACCCGCGGCAGCGCGTCCCGCGGCACGAACAGGCCACACAGCAGGATCTGCGGGATCACCACGACCGGCATGAACTGGACCGCCTGGAACTCGGTGCGCGCGAAGGCGGAGACGAACAGGCCCATGGTGGTGCCGAGGATGGCGTCGACCACGGCCACGACGAGCAGCAGCCACACCGGCCCCACGATGCCGAGGTCGAGCACCCACACGCACAGACCGACCGCCAGCACCGACTGGACCGCGGCCACCAGGCCGAAGGCGATCGCGTAGCCGAGCAGGAAGTCGAGCTTGCCCATCGGCATCGCCAGCAGCCGCTCGAGGGTGCCGGACGTGCGCTCACGCAGAGTGGTCACCGAGGTGACCAGGAACATCACGATGAACGGGATCAGGGCCAGCAACGCCGGGCCGAGCGAGGAGAACCCGTTGCCGGGCAGGTCCTTGAACATCCACCACAGCAGCGACATCACCACGCAGGGCAGCGCGAGCAGCATCGCCACCGTGCGGTGGTCCCGGCGCAGCTGGGTCAGCACACGGGTGGTCACGGCGCCGGTCGACCGGATGCTCAGGGTGCTGTTGACGCCCGTCGGGGTGGTGGTCATGCCGCCGGCTCCTGGTCACCGACGAGGGAGAGGAACGCCTGCTCGATGTCCTCGGTCGAGGTGCCGGCGAGCAGGCCGGCCGGGGAGTCGTCGGCGATCAGCCGGCCCTCGCGCATCAGCAGCAGCCGTTCGCAGCGGGAGGCCTCGTCCATCACGTGGCTCGAGACGAGCACCGCGGCTCCGGCGTCGGCCAGGCGGTGGAAGGTCTGCCAGAGCTCCACCCGCAGCACCGGGTCGAGTCCGACGGTCGGCTCGTCGAGGACCAGCAGCGGCGGCTCCCCCAGCAGGGCGACGGCCAGCGAGACCCGCGAGCTCTGTCCGCCCGAGAGCCTGCTGACGAGCTGGTGGCGGTGGCTGACGAGGTCGACGGTCTCGATGCACTCCTCGACGCGGGTGGGTGCGACCCCCAGGATCCGGGCGAAGAAGCGCAGGTTCTCGGTGACGGTGAGGTCGGCGTACACGCTGGCCTGCTGGGTGACGTAGCCGATCCGGTCGCGCAGCGACGCGTCCCCGGCGCGCGAGCCGAAGACCTCGACCTCGCCGCTGGTGATCCGCTGGACGCCCACGATCGAGCGCATCAGCGTGGTCTTGCCGCATCCCGACGGGCCGAGCAGTCCGGTGACCTGCCCCGACGAGACGCTGAAGTCGAGGTCGCGAAGGACCTCGTTGCCTCCGCGGATGACGCTGAGGCGGCGTACCGAGACGGCATTATTCATCATGCGATGAATTAAACCGCCGGTCAGGCCGAGGCGTCAAGAGCCTGCCGACAGGTCGCCGGTGAGGTAGCGCTGGATCGTGGGGGCGTACGCCGCCACGAGCGTGTCGCCGTCCATCGTCGCGAGAGGCGCCAGCCGGAGCACGTAGCGGCACATGATCAGCCCGATCATCTGGCTGGCCACGAGCGGCATCCGCACCTCCGGGTGGTCGATGCCGAGGGCCTGCCCCACGGGACCCAGCACCACCGGGATGAACCCCTCGCTGAGCAGGCGCTCCCCCGGCGGGTCCAGCACGCTGCGGAACAGGCCGAGGAAGGCCAGCTGGTTGTCCGGGTCGTCCCAGACCCCGAGGAACGTGCGGAGCAGTCCGGGCGCGGCATTCTCAGCGCCGCCCGCCAGCACAGGGGCCAACAGCTCGCGCGGGTCCACCGGGAGCTGCAGCGCCGCCACGAACAGGTCGTCCTTGGTGCCGAAGTAGTGGTGCACCAGCGCGGGGTCGACACCCGCGTCGGCGGCGATGGCTCGGACGGAGGCGCTCTTGAACCCGCGGGCGGCGAAGAGGGACCTGGCCGAGGCGAGGATCTCGGCGCGGGTGTCGGGGGCTCCAGGTCTGCGTCCGCGGCCACCACTCGGTCGATCAGTCACGCGGGCAGTGTCGCACCCGACGGCACCGGCCGGTCAGGCCACGTGGATCAGCGCGCGTAGCTGACGCGGGTGGCGATCTCGCCGACCGGCAGCGTCACGGCCGGGCTCGGCGGCGAGGTGAGGGCGATCGTCTGGGCTCCCTGCCCCGGCAGCACGAAGGAGAGGTCGTAGGTCGTCGTGGTGGTGATGTCATAGCTGCCCTGCCGGGCGTAGGCGTGCTCGACGGCGCCGGGCGCACCGAGCTCGGCGCCCTCGACGCCGTTGCCGGTGGCCGTCGAGCCGTCGCCGAAGCTCCAGGTGGTGCCGGTCGGCGTCCAGGTCAGCGGGATCGCGCGGCCGAGCACCGTCACCGAGGTCTGGACCGTGTCGACGTCGGCCCAGTAGTTGTTGGGGATGTTGACGAAGGACCGGTTGCCGGGCTCCACGTTGGGCGGCGTCGTGGGGGCCGTCACCCGGGCAGCGTCGGTGACCATCTGCACGGTGATCACGGGAGCGACCGGCGCCACCGGGGCCTGCGGCTCGCCCGGGGTCGGCTGGATGCAGGGGGCCGGGAGCGCGAGGGTGTCGCTGTAGCCGCCCGGGTAGAGCGCCGGGTCGCAGGACCCGAGCGGGCTCGTCTCGGCGGTGAGCCCACCGCCCAGCACGTTGCTGGTCGGGATCCCGCTGCCGGAGCTGTCGTTGCCCGTGCTGCCGTTGGACCCGGGGGTGACCTGGGTCGTGGTCTGGCTGCCACCGAGGGTCGCCGAGCTCGGACCGTCACTGCCGCTGCTGAACGCCGGCGGAGGGCCGTCACCGTCGCCTGCGGCGGCAGCTCCGGCGGAGAGGCTCCACGGCGCGGAGACGACCAGGCCTCCGGCGAGGAGCAGTCGGACGATCGGGCGCATGGAGGTCCCTCGAGGCGGTGGGGGCGGTGACGGGGTCTCCCTGCCCGCTCGCCGCCGGGCTCAAACCTCGTCGTCAGCCCTGCTCGGGCTCGAAGACGTAGTCGAGGACCCTCCAGCTGCTCGACGAGTCGTCCCAGGTGAGGTCCACGGAGTAGCGATAGGTCGTGGCGGGGATCGTCTTCGCGACCGACCCGTCGACCTCGACGTCGCGCAGCTTCGGGTAGACGAAGCTGCCCGCGACCCGGGTGCCCTTCGCCTTGCGGCTCGACGTGAGCCGGCCGAGCTCGAGGTCGTCGGAGAGCTGCCAGTAGCCGCCCGACTTCAGGTCGGCGACGAAGGTGGCGAGCTTGCGGCAGGTGGTGCAGCCGGCCTGGTCGAAGGCCTCGCCCGCGACAGGTCGCGCATCGCGCGCCTCGATGGCGTAGTGGACGAGCTGCGCGAACCAGCCGGCGTACTCGATCGCGCTCGCCGGAGTCTCCGCCTGCCCGTCTGGCTCCTCCGGCAGGGTCGCGTCCAGGCCCGGCGGCACCGACGGGCTCGGGCTCGACGTGGGTCCCGGATCGACCTTCGGCTCCTGCCCACCGCAACCTGCCAGGACGAGCACGGCTGCAGCCATCCCCGAGACGGCGAGTCGCATCGACATGGCGCGAACCTACCCACCACGGCGGGCAGTGAACCGGTCAGGCGTCGGTGGCGGCGAAGTGCAGCCGGCTGAAGGCGAGCGCCTCGAGCAGGTCGGCCTCACGGGCCTCGCGGTCACCTGCCTTGCGGGTGTTGATCTCCACGACGATGTGGCCGTCGAACCCGCGGTTGGCCAGGAGCTCGAGGAACGGCCCGCACGGCTGCTTGCCGTGGCCCGGCACGAGGTGCTCGTCCTTCGCCGACCCGCTGCCGTCAGTCATGTGGACGTGGCGCAGCCGGTCGCCGAGCCGCTCGGCCATCGCGATCGGGTCGGAGTGGGCGGTGGCGGCGTGGGACAGGTCGACCGTGGTGTTGGCATAAGACTCCTCGGAGGGGTCCCACCCGGGTTGGTAGACCTTCATCTCACGACGCGAGGTGGCCCGCCAGGGATACATGTTCTCGACGGCGAAGGCGATGCCCGTACGCCGCTCCAGGTCGGCGATCCCCTCGACGAACCCGCTCGCGTAGTCGCGCTGCCACCTGAAGGGTGGGTGCACGACCACCACGTCGGCGTCGAGCTCCTTGGCCATCTCGGCGCTGCGCTCGAGCTTGACCCAGGGGTCGGTGCCCCAGACGCGCTGGGTGATCAGCAGGCACGGCGCATGCACTGCACACACCGGCACCTGGTGGTAGTCGCGCAACGACCGGACCTTCTCGATGCTCTGGCTGACCACGTCGATCCCGACCATCACCTCGACCGCGTCGTAGCCGAGCTTGTCGGCGTAGTCGAAGGCGTGGGTCGTGTTCTCGGGGTAGACCGAGGCCGTGGACAGGGCGAAGAGCGGGGGCACCGGGCCCGACCTAACCGCGGGCGCTGAGCTGGTCGAGGCGGTCCAGGATCACGCCCTCGCGCAGGGCCCACGGGCACAGCTCGAGCTCGGGCAGGTCGAAGACGTCCATCACCGCGGCGGCCACGAGGGCACCGGCGAGCACCTGGTGGGCGCGCCCGCTCGAGACGCCCGGGAGGTCGGCGATCTCGCCCTGACTCATGCCGAGCAGCTTGGGGATCCACTCGTCGAGATCGGCGGCGGGGAGGATGCGGCGTACGAACAGGCCCTCGCTGGACGGCGCCGAGCCGCAGATCCGGGCGAGCGAGCGGAAGGTCTTGGAGGTCGCCACCGCGTGGTCGGGCGCGCCCCGGCGCAGCAGTGTCCCCGCGTCGTGGGCGATCTCGGCGCGGATGCGCTTGCGGAGCCTGCGCATCGCCTTCTCCTCGAGCGGCCCGTCGGCGAAGTGCTCACGGGTCAGCCGACCGGCACCGAGCGGCAGCGACCACGCCACGTCGGGCGACTCGTCGTCGCCGCCGGCGATCTCGAGGGAGCCCCCGCCGATGTCGAAGACGGCGAGGCGGCCCGAGGACCAGCCGAACCAGCGGCGTACGGCGAGGAACGTCAGCCGGGCCTCGTCCTCGCCGGGCAGGACCTTGATCTGCACACCGGCACGGTCCTCGACATGACCGAGCACCGCGTCGCAGTTGCCGGCGTCGCGCACGGCCGAGGTGGCGAAGGAGTAGATCTCCTCGCAGCCCTTGTCCTCGGCGAGCGCGAGCGCGTTGCCGACGAACTCCGTGAGCGCGTCGATCCCCCGCCGGCTGACCGTGCCGTCCTTCTCGAGGTGCTCGGCGAGACGCAGCTCCTCCTTGTAGGAGGACGCCGGCATCGGAGCCGCGCCGCGGTAGGCGTCGACCACGAGCAGATGACCCGTGTTGGAGCCGATGTCGAGCACACCGAGGCGCATGGGTCGAGGCTACCGGGGTCCACGTCACGGCGCCCTGCAGTCGACGAGCACCAGGCCATAGGCTCTGTCCCGTGCCTGAGGTCGATCTCGTCTTCCCACGTGCCTGGATCGAGTTCCAGGACCCCGCCGACGCCGAACAGATGTTCCGCTGCGACCTCACCTGGCTGACGTCCAACTGGACCTGCATCTTCGGCAACGGCTGCCCGGGCATCTACGACTCCGCCCCCGAGGCGGGGTGCTGCACCCTCGGCGCGCACTTCTCCGACAAGGACGACGAGGACCGCGTCGCAGAGTGGGTCGAGCGCCTCGACGACGACGGCTGGGAGCACCGGCGCGAGGCCCTCGGCAAGCGGGGGAAGGTGACCCGCAAGGGTTGGACCGAGACCGACGAGGAGGGCGAGCGGAAGACCCGCGTCGTCGACGGCGCCTGCATCTTCCACAACTCACGCGAGTTCCCGGGTGGCTACGGCTGCGCGCTGCACGGTCTGGCCCTGCGCGAGGGCGTGCACTTCGTCGAGACCAAGCCGGACGTGTGCTGGCAGCTGCCGCTGCGGCGTACGTTCCGCGACGTCGAGCGCCAGGACGGCACCACCTACACGGAGGTCTCGATCGGCGAGTACGACCGCCGGGGCTGGGGTCCGGGCGGTCACGACCTCGACTGGTACTGCTCGGGAAACACCGAGGCCCACGTCGGCGCAGAGCCCGTCTATCTCTCCAGCGCGACCGAGCTGATCGCGCTGATGGGGCAGCCGGCCTACGACGTGCTGGCGGCCAGGTGCGAGGCCCATCTGCGCTCGCGGTCGGCCCTGGCACTGCACCCGGCATCGTCTCCGACCTGATCGTCGCTGACGCGGCACCTCGACCCCCGGTGTTCGGCGCACATCGCGGCGGGGTGAGAATCGAGCCATGCGTCTCGACCACATCGTCTTTGCGGCCGGACCCGGGGGACTTGCGGGAACCACCTCACGCCTCTCGGCACTCTTGGGCGAGCAGTTCGTCACGGGCGGCATCCACCCCCGTTTCGGCACTCGCAACTCGATCCTGCCGCTGACCCACGGCACCTACTTCGAGGTCGTCGAGGTCCTCGACCACCCCGCCTCCGACAAGGCCCCGTTCGGCCAGGCCGTCCGGGCTCGCTCCGAGCTCGGGGGCGGCTGGCTCGGCTGGGCGGTGGCGGTCGACGACATCCGGCCCCACGAGGCCCGGCTCGGCCGCGAAGCGGTCAACGGCAACCGGCACCGCCCCGACGGCACCGAGCTGCTCTGGAAGCAGCTCGGCGTCAGGGGGCTCCAGGCCGACCCGCAGCTGCCGTTCTTCCTCGAGTGGGACGTCCCCGAGTCGCTCCACCCCAGCGCCGGTGCCACCGGCGAGGTCTCGCTGGAGTGCCTGGAGATCGCCGGCGACCCCGCCCGGGTCTCGGAGTGGCTGGGCCAGTCCGTCGACGCGCCGCTCGAGGCCGTCAAGGTCGAGTGGGTCGCCCCCCACGGCACGCCCGGGATCGTCGCCGCGAAGTTCCAGACCCCCAACGGACTCGTCCGGATCTGATGCCGGACCCGGACCTCGCGCCGGGAGCGATCCCCAGCCCCAACATCTGGCACCACCCGCAGGTCTACGAGATCGAGAACCGAGCGGTCGACCGCGTCGGTGCGATCACCTCGTTGATGCAGTCGCTGGCCCCCTGGGAGGGACGCGACCTCCTCGACGTCGGCTGTGGCACGGGCTTCCACCTCCCGCTGTTCGCGCGGACCGCCGCGACCGTGACCGGGGTCGAGCCCCATGGCGACCTGGCCGCGATCGCGCGCAGGCGGGTGCGCCGCCTCGAGAACGTGACCGTGCTCCACGGCTCCGCAGAGGCGCTGCCCCTGCCGGAGGCATCGGTCGACGTCATGCACGCGCGCTGGGCCTACTTCTTCGGGCCGGGCTGCGAGCCGGGGCTGGCCGAGCTCGACCGGGTGATGCGACCAGGATCGCGGGCCTTCGTGATCGACAACGACCCGAGCCGCTCGACGTTCGGGGAGTGGTTCCGGCTGGGCTATCCCCAGGTCGACTGGCGCGAGACGGCAGCCTTCTGGGCCGAGCAGGGCTGGGACCGGCACCGCGTCGAGATGGCGTGGACCTTCGACTCTCGAGACGACCTCGAGTCCGTCGTACGCATCGAGTTCGCCGCGGACGTCGCCGAGGAGATCCTCGCCGGGCACGAGGGGACCAGCGTCGACTACGCGGTCAGCGTCTGGACCCGGACCTGGTGACCGTCCGGGAGGTCAGGACCACTGGCTGGAGCGGCGTACGACGAGGGAGGGGCGCAGCATCCGGCCCTTGTCGCCGATCGGCTTGTGGGCGAGCACGAGGTGCAGGATCCGGACCAGCTCGACGGCCACCTGCTCCAGCGGCTGTCGCACCGAGGTGAGTCCCGGCCAGATCACCTGCGCCGGCAGCGAGTCGTCGAACCCGACCACGCCGAGGTCCCTGCCGGGTTGCAGGCCGCGCTCCGCGCACGCATGGAGCACGCCGATCGCGAGGGTGTCGCTCGCGCAGGCGAAGGCCGTGACCGAGGAGTCCTCGAGGACCTCGTGGGCCGCCATCCGGGCTGCGTCGACGTTGTCGGTGATGCGGCGACCGAGCCCGCCGATGTCCTGACCGGCAGCGTGCATGGCGGCCTCCCAGCCACTGCGGCGGTCCTGGCCGATCCGGGAGGTCTTCTCCCAGCCGAGCCACGCGATCCGCCGATGTCCCTGCTCGAGCAGGTGCTCGGTGGCGAGCCGGGCGCCGTAGGCACCGTCGACGTCGGTCCAGGCGTGGTCGGCCGTCGGGTCGTCCCACGGCCGGCCGAACGCGACGAACGGAGCGCCCCGCTCGGAGAGGAAGCCGGCCTGGGGCGTCCCGGCATAGGTGTCGGTCACCACGAACGCATCCACGGCGGTCGAGCGCAGCAGGTCGTCGTAGCCGTCCAGCGGGTCCGTGGGGTCACCCGAGAACAGCAGCAGGTGGTGACCGGTGCGCGAGGCCGCCTCGGTGAGGCTGTGCAGGAACCGGTCCATCAGCGCGTTGCTGGAGCCCTCCTGGGCAGCCTCGAAGCGGAGTCCGATCAGGTGCGAGGAGCGGGTGCGCAGCTGACGCGCGGCCCGGTTGGGCGAGTAGCCGAGCCGTTCGATCACCGACTGGACCCGCAGCAGCGTCTCGGGCCGGAGGAGCTCGGGGTTGTTCAGGGCGTTGGAGACGGTCTGGCGCGAGACCCCGGCCTCGTCGGCCACCGTGGCGAGCGTCGGCGGTGTCTGCGGCGTCACCGCACTCGTCGGCAACCGGCGTCCGCGCTCCATGCCCGAGCGGCTCGTGGACTGGCTCATGATCTCCCCGTGGCTCTTGATCGTTCCAATGCTAGTCGGGACCGGAGTCCGAGAGCACGTCGTACCCAGGATCTGTCGGTGTGCTCACCTAGCGTTCGGTCCATGGCCAAACCGACCGCGAAGCCCTCCCGCCCCAGCTACCACTGCCACGAGTGCGGCTGGGAGACGGTCAAGTGGGTCGGGCGCTGCGGCGAGTGCCAGGCATGGGGGACGGTCGTCGAGCGCGCCGCACCGAGCAGCCGGGTCCAGGCCGGACCGGTCACCTCGCCGGCCCTGCCGATCGGCGAGGTGCCGATCGAGGACTCCCACTCGCGCACCAGCGGCGTGCCCGAGCTCGACCGGGTGCTGGGCGGCGGCCTGGTCCCCGGCGCCGCGATCCTGATCGCAGGTGAGCCGGGCGTCGGCAAGTCGACGCTGCTCCTCGAGGTCGCGGCGCAGACGGCGCGACTGCGCCACCGGGTGCTCTACGTGACCGGCGAGGAGTCCGCCGCGCAGGTCCGGATGCGCGCCGACCGGACCGGCGGGATCCAGGACGAGCTCTACCTCGCCGCCGAGACCGATCTGGGTGCCGTGCTCGGCCACGTCGAGGCCGTGAAGCCCACGCTGCTGGTCATCGACTCGGTGCAGACGATCAGTGCCGGCGACGTCGACGGCGTCCCCGGCGGCGTGACCCAGGTCAAGGAGGTCTCCGCCGCCCTGATCCGGATGGCCAAGCTGCGCAACATCACCCTGGTGATCATCGGCCACGTCACCAAGGACGGCAGCATCGCCGGCCCACGGGTGCTCGAGCACCTCGTCGACGTCGTGCTGCACTTCGAGGGCGAGCGCACCTCACGGCTGCGGATGGTGCGCGCGGTCAAGAACCGCTACGGCCCGGTCGACGAGGTCGGCTGCTTCGACCTGTCCGCCGAGGGCATCGAGGCGATCACCGACCCGACGGGCCTCTTCCTGGACACCCGCCACGGGCCGGTGCCCGGCACCTGCGTGGCGGTCGCCCTCGAGGGTCGCCGCCCGCTGCTGAGCGAGGTGCAGGCGCTGGTCACGCACAGCGCCGGCGAGCGTCCTCGGCGCACGACCTCAGGCGTCGACTCCGCCCGCGTGGCGATGATCATCGCGGTGCTCCAGCAGCATGCCGGCATCCGGCTGCAGAGCTTCGACGTGTTCGTCTCCAGCGTCGGCGGCGCACGGCTCACCGAGCCGAGCAACGACGTCGCCATCGCGCTGGCCCTCGCGTCCGCGTGGCTCGGGCGTCCCCTGGCCCGCAACGTCGTGGCCATCGGGGAGCTCGGGCTGTCCGGCGAGCTGCGCCGGGCGCGCGACATCGGGGTCCGGCTGGCCGAGGCGGGCCGGATGGGATTCCGGTCGGCCCTCGTCCCCGCCCTGGCCCCCGACAGCGCCGGCAGCAGCCGGGTGCTCGACGGCATGCGCGTGGTCGACGTGGACAACATCGCGCGCGCCCTGAGCCTGCTCGGTCTGGAGAAGGAGGGCAACCAGCAGGCGGGGCTCTCCTAGTGCACTACTGCGTCCTGCGCAACACGCCCTAGACTCCTCCCGTGGCTTCCCCAGAGCGCCTTGACGATGACGCGACCCGTCTGCGCGCGACCCTGGCGGTCATCGCCCCGGGCACCTCCCTGCGTGACGGGCTCGAGCGGATCCTCCGCGGCCGCACCGGCGCTCTGATCGTGCTGGGCCATGACGCGCAGGTGGAGGGCATCCTCACGGGCGGGTTCACCCTCGACGTCCCCTTCACCCCGACGGCGTTGCGCGAGCTGGCCAAGATGGACGGCGCGCTCGTGCTCGACCGCGACATCTCCCGGATCCACCGCGCCAACGTGCACCTGATGCCCGACCACACCATCCCCTCCGAGGAGACCGGCACCCGGCACCGCACCGCCGACCGGGTGGCCAAGCAGACCGGCGCCCCCGTGATCTCGGTGTCGCAGTCGATGCAGATCATCGCGATCTATGTCGGCGGCATCCGCTACGTGCTCGAGGACGCCGGCTCGATCCTGGCCCGCGCCAACCAGGCGCTGGCCACCCTGGAGCGCTACAAGGTGCGGCTCGACGAGGTCTCGAGCACGCTCTCCGCCCTGGAGATCGAGGACCTCGTGACGGTCCGCGACGTCGCGGTGGTCGCCCAGCGGCTGGAGATGGTCAGCCGGATCGCCCGCGAGATCGACGACTACGTCAACGAGCTCGGCACCGACGGCCGGCTGCTCTCCCTCCAGCTCGAGGAGCTGGTCACCGGGGTCGAGATCGAGCGACACCTCGTGGTCCGCGACTACCAGTCGGGCGGCCGTCGTACGAAACCGGCCGAGGAGGTCCTGGCCGACATCGAGGCCCTCTCCCCCGCCGACCTGGTCGACATCGCCTGCGTCGCCCGCGCGGTGGGCCTCGGTCAGGGCGAGCACCTCGACGGCGCGGTCACCCCGCGCGGCTATCGCCTGCTCGCCAAGGTCCCCCGCCTCCCGACCGCCGTGGTCGACCGGCTCGTCGAGCACTTCGAGACACTGCAGAAGCTGCTCTCCGCGAGCGTCGAGGACCTCCAGGCGGTCGAAGGCGTCGGCGAGCTCCGCGCCCGGA
Source organism: uncultured Actinomycetota bacterium (assembly GCA_963843075.1). Classification (GTDB taxonomy): domain Bacteria; phylum Actinomycetota; class Actinomycetes; order Propionibacteriales; family Nocardioidaceae; genus Marmoricola. The sequence continues at coordinate 173,864 of CAWJJD010000001.1, forward strand.
GCGTCCGCGAAGGTCTTTCCCGGCTCGCCGAGTCCAGCATCCTCGAGAGATACGTCTGAGTCAGCAGCTGTCAGCCGCGTTGTCGCCACCGCACTTCGACCCCTTGCCCGAGACGGTCACACTCGGCGAGGGCTTCGCCTTGGGCCTGCTCTTCGCGGTGGGCTTGGCGGTCGGTGACGCGGACTTGCTGGGCCTGGGCTTGGCGGTCTTGGTGACCGTGGAGGTCGGCGCGCGGGTCACCTCGAACTGCACGTCGGTCGGCGTGGACCCCATCGCCGCGGCATAGACGTGGTAGAAACCCGCGAGCGCCCAGTCGGTGGGGCTCGGGCAGCCCGCCTCGGAGCGCTTCCCGTTCCAGGTCACGTCGATGTTGGTCGCAGCTCCGCTGCGGACGACGACGTCCCGTGTCGGGATGGACTTGGGGCAGTCCTGGCTCGACCAGATCCGGTCGTTGCCGCTGGTGATCTTCACGACCAGGGTCTCCGGTGAGACCTTGAAGGTGCAGGCGGCCTGCAGGCTCTGCAGGCCCAGCTTGATCACGATCGGCTGTGCCCCCCAGGCCCGCGGCACCGAGGGCAGCACGCTCACCTCGTCGTCGCGGCACTCACCGCTGGGCGGCAGCAGCGGCGGGCTCGCCTTCGCGTGCGGTGCCTTCGAGGGCGCGACCGGCCCTTGGCTCGCGCCCGGCTGCTCCTGCTCCTGCTCCTGGGCCGAGCTGGTGCTCGCCTGCAGGTCCGAACCGGCGGGATCGGAGCCGTTGCCGCCCACGACCTTGCCGATCCCGAAGACCAGCAGCGCCGCGACGGCGAGCACCGCTGCCCGTCGCGTCCAGTAGACGCGCCGGGGCAGCCTTCCCCGCGGATGCCTGACCGAGCCCATGCGCGCCACCGTAGTCAGCGCCCCCGCCCGATCGTGGGTGCAACGCCGAGAGGGCGCTCGCGGTTGCCCCCAAGACGCCGAAAGGGCTCTTCTGGTTGGACAATCGGCCTCGATCGGGCACTAATGGTGGCCGACATGAGCGACCTGCACTCCCCCATCCTGCGCTGGTACGCCGACCACGCGCGCGACCTCCCCTGGCGCAGACCCGACGCGACCCCGTGGGCCGTGATGGTCTCGGAGTTCATGCTCCAGCAGACACCGGTCGCCCGGGTGCTGCCGGTCTTCGAGAGCTGGATGAGGACGTGGCCGACCCCTGGCGCACTCGCCGATGCCCCGAGCGGGGAGGCGGTGCGAGCCTGGGGTCGACTGGGCTATCCCCGCCGGGCCCTGCGGCTGCACGCAGCGGCCCAGGCGATCGTCGAGCGGCACGGCGGCGAGGTGCCGCCGGCGTACGACGACCTGCTGGCGCTGCCCGGTGTCGGCGACTACACCGCGAGCGCGGTCGCGTCGTTCGCCTTCGGTGGCAGCCACGCGGTCCTCGACACCAACGTGCGCCGCGTGTTCGCCCGGGCCGTCAGTGGGGTCGAGTTCCCCTCGACGTCGGTCAACCGCGCCGAGAAGGACCTCGCCGAGTCACTCGTGCCCGACGAGGACCCGGCCACCTGGGCGGTCGCCGTGATGGAGCTCGGCGCGCTGGTCTGCACGGCCGCGAACCCGAAGTGCGGCGCCTGCCCGGTCAGCGACCGGTGCGCGTGGACGCTGGCGGGCCGTCCGGCGTACGACGGACCGCCGCGGCGTGGCCAGGCCTGGGCCGGCACCGACCGGATGGTCCGCGGCCGGCTGATGGCCGTGCTGCGCGACGCCGAGGGCAGCGTGGGCCGTCCGCGACTGGACGAGGTGTGGTCCGACGATGTCCAGCGCGAGCGCGCGCTGCAGAGCCTGCTCACCGACGGCCTGGTGGTCGAGGCGGCCGACGGGCGCTACGCCTTGCCGGGCTGAGGGTGTGATCCGGTTTCCCAGGTGATGAACCCAAACCTCCTCTTCACACACCGCGCATCGTGTGTGAAGAGGCAGTTCGGGTTCTTAACCTGGGAAACCGGCAGCCCCCACCACAGCCAAACGGCGCACCCGGAACCCGGGTGCGCCGTCTGGTGAGCTGGTTGGTTCAGTCGTTCTTCGGGATGTCGACCGGGCCCTCGCTGTCGTCGGGGCCACCGACGGGCTCCAGCGGCGGGCTGTCGGGCAGGGGGCTGCCCTTGTGGCTGCCCTCGAAGGTGAACTGCGCCGCGGCGCCCTCGCCCTCGACACCGACGAGCACGATCTGGCCGGGGCCGACCTCGCCGTAGAGCATCTTCTCGGCGAGCACGTCCTCGATCTCGCGCTGCACGGTGCGACGCAGCGGCCTGGCGCCCAGCACGGGGTCGAACCCGCGCGTGGCCAACAGGTCCTTCGCGTCCTGCGTCAGCTCCAGCGACATGTCGCGGTCCTTCAGGCGCAGCTCGACGAAGGCGATCATGTTGTCCACCATCGAGATGATCTGCTCCTTGGTGAGCGGCGGGAACACGATGATCTCGTCGACACGGTTGAGGAACTCCGGGCGGAAGTGCTGCTTGAGCTCCTCCGACACCTTGTTCTTCATCCGGTCGTAGTCGCCTGCCTCCCCGGCCTGGTTGAAGCCGAGGCTGACGCCCTTGCTGATGTCGCGGGTGCCGAGGTTGGTGGTCATGATGATCACGGTGTTCTTGAAGTCCACGACCCGGCCCTGGCTGTCGGTCAGGCGACCTTCCTCCAGGATCTGCAACAGGCTGTTGAAGATGTCGGGGTGGGCCTTCTCGACCTCGTCGAAGAGCACCACCGAGAACGGCTTGCGGCGCACCTTCTCGGTGAGCTGGCCGCCCTCCTCGTAGCCGACGTAGCCGGGAGGCGAGCCGAACAGCCGCGAGACGGTGTGCTTCTCGCTGAACTCCGACATGTCGAGCTGGATCAACGCGTCCTCGTCGCCGAAGAGGAACTCGGCGAGCGTCTTGGACAGCCAGGTCTTGCCGACGCCCGAGGGGCCGGCGAAGATGAACGAGCCACCGGGACGCTTGGGGTCCTTCAGGCCGGCACGAGTACGACGGATCGCCCGGCTGAGCGCCTTGACGGCCTCTTCCTGGCCGATGACGCGCTTGTGCAGCTCGTCCTCCATCTTGAGCAGCCGGGTCGACTCCTCCTCGGAGAGCTTCACGATCGGGATGCCGGTGGCCACGGCGAGGACCTCGGCGATGAGCTCCTCGTCGACCTCGGCCACGACGTCCATGTCGCCTGCACGCCACTGCTTCTCACGCTCACCCTTGGCCAGGATCAGCTGCTTCTCCTCGTCACGCAGACGGGCGGCGGCCTCGAAGTCCTGACCGTCGATCGCACCCTCCTTGCGGCGGCGTACGTCGGCGATCTTCTCGTCGAACTCCCGCAGGTCCGGCGGCGCGGTCATCCGGCGGATGCGCAGCCGGGAACCCGCCTCGTCGATCAGGTCGATCGCCTTGTCGGGCAGGAACCGGTCGGAGATGTAGCGGTCGGCCAGCGTCGCTGCCGAGACCAGTGCCTCGTCGGTGATCGTCACGCGGTGGTGTGCCTCGTAGCGGTCACGCAGGCCCTTGAGCATCTCGATGGTGTGCGCGATCGAGGGCTCGTTGACCTGGATCGGCTGGAAGCGGCGCTCGAGGGCTGCGTCCTTCTCGAGGTGCTTGCGGTATTCGTCGAGCGTGGTCGCCCCGATGGTCTGGAGCTCGCCGCGGGCCAGCATCGGCTTGAGGATGCTGGCGGCGTCGATCGCGCCCTCGGCCGCGCCGGCCCCGACGAGGGTGTGGATCTCGTCGATGAACAGCACGATGTCGCCGCGGGTGCGGATCTCCTTGAGGACCTTCTTCAGGCGCTCCTCGAAGTCACCGCGGTAGCGCGAACCGGCCACCAGGGCACCGAGGTCGAGGGTGTAGATCTGCTTGTCCTTGAGCGTCTCGGGCACGTCGCCACGGACGATGTCCTGGGCGAGGCCCTCCACGATCGTGGTCTTGCCGACGCCGGGCTCACCGATCAGCACCGGGTTGTTCTTCGTACGCCGGGACAGGATCTGCATGACCCGCTCGATCTCCTGCTCCCGGCCGATGACCGGGTCGAGCTTGCCCTCCTTGGCGGCCTGGGTCAGGTTGCGCCCGAACTGGTCGAGCACCAGCGAGCTCGACGGAGCCGCCTCGGGTGCCGTGCCGGCCGTCTGCTGCTCCTTGCCCTGGTAGCCGGACAGGAGCTGGATGACCTGCTGGCGGACCCGGTTGAGGTCGGCGCCGAGCTTGTGCAGCACCTGGGCGGCGACGCCCTCGCCCTCGCGGATCAGGCCGAGCAGGATGTGCTCGGTGCCGATGTAGTTGTGGCCGAGCTGCAGCGCCTCGCGCAGGGACAGCTCGAGCACCTTCTTGGCGCGAGGGGTGAACGGGATGTGGCCGCTGGGCGCCTGCTGGCCCTGGCCGATGATCTCCTCGACCTGGGCACGGACGGCCTCCAGCGAGACCCCGAGGCTCTCGAGGGCCTTGGCGGCGATGCCGTCACCCTCGTGGATCAGCCCCAGCAGGATGTGCTCGGTTCCGATGTAGTTGTGCGAGAGCATGCGGGCCTCTTCCTGGGCCAGCACGACGACTCGTCGGGCTCGGTCGGTGAACCGCTCGAACATGGGCATCTCCTCAAACTCTGCGGGGTCGGCACGCGCGTCCCACACGGCCTGATTAACCCTGCCGACAGCCTACGTGTTCCGGCCACGGCATCGCTTCGCTCTCAGCGAACAAGCCGGTGGCCTGCGAATTCGCCCTCTGCTCAGAGCACGTCGTCGGTGGTGGCCGGGCGGACCAGCTCGAAGGCCTCGGGCGGGCGACCCCACTCAGCGCCCCCGAGGCGTGAGACGGGTCGCAGCCGGTCGAAGGCGGGGAGCCCGTCGACCAGGGCGTCGTCGACCACCGTGATGGCCGTGACCAGGCCGAAGACGACGAACGCGTGGCCGACCTCCACGATGCGTTCGAGCCGGCACTCGATGGACGCCGGGGAGTCCGAGACCCGGTGCGGCGCCACCGTCTCGGACGGCTCGGTGGCGATGCCGAGCTGCTCGGCCTCGTCGTCGCCGTGCTCGAAGGGAGCGCTGCTGGCGTTGACCTGCTCGAGCAGCGACTCCGAGGTGAAGCTGATCACGAACTCACCGGTCGACTCGATGTTGCGCACGGTGTCCTTGCGGCCCAGCGAGCTGAACAGCACCACCGGGGGCCGACCGCTCGCCACGGTGAAGAAGGAGTGCGGGGCGAGGTTGCCGTGCCCGTCGGCATCGACCGTGGAGACCCACGCGATGGGGCGTGGCACCACCAGGCCGGTCAGCAGGCGGTAGGGGTTGACCTCGGGGTCGGCGGGGTCGAAGACGGTGCGGGGCGTGGGCTCGGACACCCGGCCAGCCTAGGCACCGGGGCGGGGCGCACGCCGCCCGGCGCGGAAACACCCCCACGCGGCGGGTGAGCGCCGTCGTGAGGGTGTTGTCGTTGGTGCGGGTCAGTGCGCGGCGGCGTACGCCTCGCGGACCTCGGCCGAGACGCGGCCCCGCTCGGGGACGTCGAAGCCGTTCTCCCGGGCCCAGGCGCGGATCTCCGAGGGGGCAGTGCCGCCGGCGGCCTTGGCCGTGCTGCGCCGACCGCTGCGGCCGCTGACCGGCCTGGCGTGGGCGACGTAGGGCGCGAGCGCGTCGCGCAGCGAACGCGCGTTCTTCTTGTTCAGGTCGATGGCAAAGTCCTTGCCGTCCAACCCGAACGTCACCGTCTCCTCGGCATCACTCTGGTCGATGTCGTCGATGAGCACGATGTGCACCTTCTGAGCCATTGGATTTGCCATCCTCACAGAATGCCTTTTCGGGTATTTCCCAGTGAGGACACTAACAGGCCACTATGTGAGACCCAAGGCTCACTCGGGTCGGAGCAGCGGGAAAAGAATAGTTTCCCGAATGCCGGCTCCGGTGAGCAGCATGACCAGCCGGTCGACACCCATTCCCATTCCCCCGGCAGGCGGCATGCCGTACTCCATCGCCTTGAGGAACACCTCGTCGAGCTCCATCGCCTCGGGATCGCCCTGCGCGGCCAACCTGGACTGCTCCTCGAGCCGGCGCCGCTGCTCGATGGGGTCGTTGAGCTCTGAATAGGCCGGAGCCAGCTCGACGCCGTTGATGATCAGGTCCCACGCCTCGTTGAGGCCCGGCGCGCTGCGGTGCGACTTGGCCAGCGGCTTGACCGAGGACGGATAATCCATCACGAATGTGGGATTGATCAGATGGTCCTCGACGAGCTGTTCGTAGAGCTCGACAACTATTTCCGCAGCCCCCCATTTCGGCTGCAGCTCCACGCCATGGGTCTCGGAATACTTTCGCAGTGTTTCCGCGGTGGTTTCCACCGTGACCTGCTCGCCCACCGCTTCACTGACGAGGTCGAGGATCGAGGCCTGGCGCCACTCCCCCTCGAGGTCGATCTCGCTGCCGTCGCGGGCGGGTACGACGGTCCGCCCGACCGCCTTGGCCGCATTGACGACCAGCGCCTTGACCAGCTCCATCATCGTGAACTGGTCGCCGTAGGCCTCGTAGGCCTCGAGCATCGAGAACTCCGCCGCATGAGTGGAGTCGAGGCCCTCGTTGCGGAACGTGCGACCGATCTCGTAGACCTTGTCGACCCCGCCGATCATCGCCCGCTTGAGGTCGAGCTCGAGCGCGATCCGCAGCAGCATGTCCTGGTCGAGGGCATTGAGGTGGGTCCTGAACGGACGCGCGGCGGCCCCGCCGTTGGTCAGCTGGAGGATCGGCGTCTCGACCTCGAGGTAGCCACGCTCGTCGAGCGTCTGGCGCAGGCTCTTCAGGACGGTCGCCTTGGTGCGGACCATCTCGCGGGCCTCGGGCCGGATCATCATGTCGACGTAGCGCATCCGGATGCGCGCCTCGTCGGAGAGTGGCCGGTGCTCGTTGGGCAGTGGGCGCAGCGTCTTGGCGGCCAGCTCCCAGTCGCCGGCCTGGACGCTGAGCTCGCCGCGACGGCTGGTGACCACCTCGCCCCGGACCGCCAGCAGGTCGCCGATGTCGACCAGGGCCTTGAACTCCGCCAGCGACTCCTCGCCCACCTCGGCCAGGCTGAGCATCACCTGGATCTCCGAGCCGTCACCCTCGCGCAGCCGGGCGAAGCAGAGCTTCCCGGTGTTGCGCTGGAAGATCACCCTGCCCGTGATCGCGACGTGCTCGCCGGTGTGGGTGTCGGGCTCGAGCTCCTGCCCGTCGTACTTCTCGCGGATCTCCCTGATCGTGTGGGTCCGCTCGACGGTGACCGGGTAGGGCTGCCGGCCGGAGTCCAGCACCCGCTGGCGCTTCTCCAGGCGCACCTGCACCTGCTCGGGCAGATCGTCGCCGCCCTGGGTCTGCGCTGGGGCCTCGGGCTGGTCAACCATGGCGCACAGGCTACTTTGCTGCCACCGGCGGCCCAGACGGCGGCCGCGAAGGAGGAGCAGGGCGATGAAGGCTGTGGTCTGTCACGAGACGAGGCTCGAGGTCGCGGAGCTCCCGGACCCTGTCCCGGGGCCCGGCCAGGTGCTGCTGGAGGTGGTCCGGGGCGGCATCTGCGGCTCGGACCTGCACGCGCGCAAGCACGCCGACCAGCTCGCCGACCTGGCCGCCGCAGTGGGCTATCCCGACGTGATGCGCCCGCACGAGTCGGTGGTGATGGGCCACGAGTTCAGCGGCCGTGTCCTCGACTACGGCCCCGGCACCCGCAAGGCCTGGGCGACCGGGACCCCGGTGGTGTCGCTGCCGATGATCCGGATGGGCGAGAAGGTGCAGATGACCGGCCTGTCGGCCAAGGCGCCCGGGGCGTACGCCGAACGGGTGCTCGTCCAGGAGTCCCTGACCATGGAGGTCACCAACGGGCTGGCCCCCGAGACGGCTGCGCTGACCGAGCCGATGGCGGTCGCGTGGCACGCCGTACGCCGCAGCGGGGTGCGCAAGCGCGAGACCGCCGTGGTCGTGGGATGTGGCCCGATCGGGCTGGCCGTCATCTTGATGCTCAAGGCGCGTGGTGTGCGGCAGGTGATCGCCAGCGACTTCTCGCCGGGCCGCCGCGCTCTCGCCGAGCGGTGCGGTGCCGACGTGGTGATCGACCCGGGGGCCGGCTCGCCGTGGACCAGCTTCGAGCAGAGCAGCTATCTCACCGATGCCAACGACCTCTTCGACCTCGCGCTCGACACGATGGGCAAGCTCCGGAGAGTGCCCAAGCTGCCCTGGTGGCAGGTGCTGCGCGCCGCCGAGGCCGCGGGCGCCACCCCCAAGGGTCCGGTGGTGTTCGAGTGCGTCGGTGTCCCGGGGATCATCGATGAGATCGTCAACCACGCCCCGCTCGCCGCACGCGTGGTCGTGGTGGGGGTGTGCATGGAGCCGGACACCTTCCAGCCGGCGATGGCCATCAACAAGGAGATCGACCTGCGGTTCGTCTTCGCCTACCAGCCGCACGAGTTCCACGAGACCCTGCACCTGATCGCCGACGGCAAGGTCGACCCGACCCCGCTGATCACCGGGACGGTCGGGCTGGACGGCGTCGCGACCGCGTTCGAGGTGCTCGGCGACCCGGAGCGGCACGCGAAGATCCTGATCGACCCGGCGAGCTCGGTGTCAGGCGTCTAGCCGATTCAGGTGTTCCGGCCGAAGACCAGCTCGAGGCCGAGCAGGGTCAGCCAGGGCTGGTGCACCGTGAAGGAGCGGCACTCCTCGACCACGATCGGGGCGAGGCCGCCGGTGGCGATGACGTGGACCGTCTCGGTCGGCACGCCGAGCTCCTCGATCATCCGGCTCACGATGCCGTCGACCTGGCTGGCGAAGCCGAAGACCATCCCCGACTGGAGCGCCTCTACGGTGTTCTTCGCGATCACCGAGCGCGGCCGGAGCAGCTCGACCTTGCGCAGCTGGGCCCCCCGGCGGCCGAGGGCCTCGAGCGAGATGTCGATGCCGGGAGAGATCGCGCCGCCGATGTACTCCCCGCGCGGGCTGACCACGTCGAAGGTGGTCGCGGTGCCGAAGTCGACGACGATCGCCGGGCCGTCGTAGAGGCTGGCCGCCGCGAGGGCGTTCATCACCCGGTCGGCGCCCACCTCGCGGGGGTTGTCCATCAGGACCGGCACGCCGGTGCGCACACCCGGCTCGACCACGACGTTGGGCAGGGTGCCGTAGTGGCGCACCAGCATGTCGCGCCACTCGTGCAGCACCGCGGGCACGGTCGCGCAGACCGAGATGCCCTGGATGTGGTCGGAGATGTTGCTCTCGCGCAGCAGGCCCTTGAGCAGGACCGCCCACTCGTCCGCCGTACGACGCTCGTCGGTCGCGACCCGCCAGTGGTCGAGCACCTGTCCCTCGGAGAGCAGCCCGATGACGGTGTGGGAGTTGCCGATGTCGGCGCACAGGAGGGTCATCGGGCCTCGCTCAGGTCCATGCCGATGTCGAAGACCTTCACCGAGTGGGTCAGCGCGCCGACCGAGATGAAGTCGACGCCGGTCCCCGCCACGTCGCGAGCCCGGTCGAGGGTCAGGCCGCCGGAGGCCTCGAGGGTCGCCTCGGACCGCGGGTGCTCGTCCCGGATGCGGACCGCCTCGGCCATCAGGTCGTCGCTCATGTTGTCGAGCAGGATCCGCTCGCAGCCGGCGTCGAGGAGCTCACGCAGCTGGTCGAGGTCAGTCACCTCGACCTCGACCGGAAGCCCGGGCCAACGTCGCTTGACACCTTCGTAGGCCGGGACCACACCTCCCGCCGCGATGACGTGGTTGTCCTTCACCATCGCCATGTCGGAGAGCGAGAAACGGTGGTTGACGCCGCCGCCGCAGCGGACGGCGTACTTCTGCAGCGCCCGCAGTCCTGGCAGCGTCTTGCGGGTGTCGAGGATGCGCGCCTTCGTGCCGTCGACCGCCTCCACCCACGCCGCGGTCGCGGTCGCCACCCCGGAGAGGTGGCAGGCGAAGTTCAGCGCCGTGCGCTCGGCCGCCAACAACTCGGACACCGGGCCACGGACGCTCAGCACGACGTCTCCCCCGGAGACCCGGGTGCCGTCAGGAACCCGATCGACCACCACGAGGTCGAGCTCCATCACGCAGTAGAAGACGAGCTCCGCGATCGCGAGCCCGGCCACGGTGCCGCTCTCACGGGCGACGAAGTCGGCCGTGCCCTGGACCGTCCCGTCGAATGCTGCGACCCCGGCTGCGTCCTCACCGGGAAGGTCCTCCTCGAGCGCGCGCACGACGAGCTCGTAGGTCTCGCGCAGATCGAGTCCCGCGGCCTCCAGCTCGTCGCAGAGTGCGCGGGGCAGGTCCCGCCAGAGCGCGAACTTCATCCGACACCGCCGTCCGACGGGGCGGCGGGAGTGAACGTGACGGCGAGGGCGTCGCCGTCGAGGCGTACGTCGAAGTGGCCGGACCACCGCGCGTCGTCGCGGTCCGGGAAGTCCTCGCGCCAGTGGGACCCGCGGGTCTCCTCGCGCCGGCGGGCGGACTCGGCGAGGGCGGTGCTGAGCGTGAGCAGGTTGGTCGCCTCCCAGGCGCGGGTGCCGACCTCGCCGGCCTTCGCGGACAGCGCGGAGAGCTCGGTGAGCGCGTGCTCGAGCCCGCTCGCCGATCGCAGCACGCCGACCTCCTCGGTCATCACGGCCTGCAGGTCGGGGCGGATGTCGGCCGCGACCAGGCCGTCAGGGCGCTCGTCGGGCACCGGGTCGGCGTAGGGCCGCAGCTCGTCAGGCAGCACCTGCGCGATCCGCCGGGAGAAGACGAGCCCCTCGAGCAGCGAGTTGGAGGCGAGCCGGTTGGCGCCGTGCACCCCCGAGCAGGCCACCTCGCCCGTCGCGTAGAGGCCCGGGACGCCGGAGCGGCCCCACAGGTCGGTGGCGACGCCGCCGGAGGCGTAGTGGCAGGCCGGTGCGACCGGGATCAGCTCGGTCACCGGGTCGACCCCGTGCTCGCGACAGGTGACCAGGATCGTGGGGAAACGCCGCTCCCAGAACTCGCGGCCGAGGTGACGCGCGTCGAGCCACATGTGCGGGTGCCCGGACTCGTGCATCCGACGCGTGATCGCCTTGGCGACCACGTCGCGGGGGGCGAGGTCGGCGAGCTCGTGCTGTCCCTGCATGAACCGCACACCCTCGAAGTCGACGAGGAAGGCGCCCTCACCTCGCACGGCCTCGCTGATCAACGGCTGCTGTCCGCGGGAGTCGGGACCGAGATACATCACCGTCGGGTGGAACTGCACGAACTCCAGGTCCCGCAGCACCGCGCCGCCCCGCAGGGCCAGCGCCATCCCGTCGCCGGTCGACACAGCGGGGTTGGTGGTCTGGGAGAACACCTGGCCGAGCCCGCCCGCGGCGAGTACGACGGACCGGCAGCGCACCGCCCCGACCCCGTCGCGCTGGCCCTCCCCCATCACGTGCAGGGTGATCCCGGCGACCCCTCCGTCGGACGCGAGCAGCAGGTCGACGGCCAGGGCGTGCTCGATGACCTCGATGTCCGGGGCGGCGTGGATCGCCGCGACCAGGGCGCGCTGGATCTCCGCGCCGGTGGCGTCACCGCCGGCGTGCGCGATCCGGTCGCGGTGGTGACCGCCCTCGCGGGTCAGGGAGAGCACTCCGTCGGGCGAGTGGTCGAAGTTGGCGCCGAGGGCGATCAGCTCGCGAACAGCCTCGGGGCCCTCGTTGACGAGCACGCGCACCGCGGCCGGCGTACACGCTCCGGCGCCGGCGACGAGCGTGTCGCGCTCGTGCTGGTCGGGGGTGTCGCCGGGACCGAGGGCCGCCGCGATCCCGCCCTGGGCCCACTGGGTGGATCCGGCTGCCAGGACGTCCTTGGTGACGACGAGGATCTTCTCGACCTGGTGGCGCAGCCGCAGTGCCGCCGTGAGCCCCGCGATCCCGGAGCCGACCACGACCACGTCGGCGTCGGTGGTCCAGCCGGGCTCACCGGCGGAGAGGCGGCCGGGCACCGAGTAGGTCATCCGGGCAGGTTATCGGTGCTGCTGGTGAGGGTCATCCGCCCCGCAGTTTGGCCGGGCGCCCGGCCAAACTGTGAGTGGAGGGGTGAAACTTCGCCCCTCCACTGAACAATTGGCCGGGCGCCCGGCCAAACCGTCACAGGGCCCGACCACCCACGAGGTCGGACGGGGCGAAGGTGTGCAGGTCACCACGGACGAGGTCGGTGCCGGGGACCACCTCGGCGGGGTCGGTGCCGGTCGCGACGATCCGGTTGTCGGCGTCGACGAACACGACGCTGGGTGCGAAGGTCCTCGCCTCGGCGGTCTCCAGCTGCGCGTAGGCGATCAGGATGACCAGGTCACCGGGGTGGACCAGGTGGGCGGCGGCGCCGTTGATCCCGAGTACGCCGGACCCGCGCTCGCCCGCGATCGTGTAGGTCTCCAGGCGGGCGCCGTTGGTCACGTCGACGATGTGCACCAGCTCGCCCGGCAGCAGGTCGGCCGCCTCGAGCAGGTCCTCATCGACGGTCACCGAGCCGACGTAGTGCAGGTCGGCCTGCGTCACGGTCGCGCGGTGGATCTTGCTCTTCATCATCGTGCGCAACATCGGGTGCTCCGTTCGGGGAGTCAGGGAGGTTCAGGCGGGCGTGCCCAGGGTCAGGGCCACGTTGTCGATCAGCCGGGTGCTGCCGACGCGGGCGGCGATGAGCATCCGGGCCGCGCCGGTCTCCGGTGCGGGGCCGAGCTCGGGGCCGGTCAGCTCGAGGTACTCCAGGTCGACGCCGCGCGCGTGCCGGAGCTCGTGGCGGGCGGCGCCGAAGGCTGCGTCGGGGCCGTACTTCGCAGCGTGGCGGGCGGCGAAGAGCGTGCGCGCGAGCGCCTTGGCCCGCCACAGCTGGTCCTCGTCGAGGTAGCGGTTGCGGCTGGACAGGGCGAGCCCACCCTCCTCGCGGACGATCTCACCACCGACCACGTCCACGCCCATGCAGAGGTCTGACACCATCCGCCGGATCAGCACGAGCTGCTGGTAGTCCTTCTCACCGAAGACGGCCACGTCGGGCCGGACCAGGCCGAAGAGCTTGGCCACCACCGTGAGCACGCCCCGGAAATGAGTGGGCCGGGAGGCACCCTCGAGGACTGACGCCAGCGGTCCGGGATCGACGCTCACCTGGGGGTCACCACCTGGGTAGACCTCATCCACCGACGGGGCGAAGACGATGTCGGCGCCGTGCTCGGCGCACAGCGCGAGATCGGCGTCGAACGTGCGGGGATAGCGGTCGAGGTCCTCTCCCGGGGCGAACTGCATCGGGTTGACGAAGATCGAGACCACCACCGGCGCCTCCGAGCCGACCTCCTTGCGGGCCCGGTCGATCAGGGAGGCGTGCCCTGCGTGCAGGGCGCCCATCGTCGGGACCAGTCCGAGCGGTCTCGCCCGCCCGTTCAGGGCATCGCGAAGCTCCTCGCGAGTGTTCGCGAGGAGGGGTGCAACGGTCATCGCAGGTCGCTCCGGGTCCGGCGACGAGCTGCCTGACCGGTGGCCTGACCGGTGGCCTGACCGGCGATCGGACCGCTGATCGGGCCGGTCTCACCCACGCGGACGAGCGCCTCGTCGAGCATGGACACCAGGCGCGCCGCACGGATCGGCAGCAGCCTGCCGTCGAGCACTGCCCGGTCTGCGGTGGCCTTCGCCATGGCGACGTAGGAAGGGATCGTGGCCGGCGCGTTCTCGGCGATGTCGTGGAGGTGGGCCTGCACGGTCTTCACGTCGCCGCGCACGATCGGGCCGGTCAGCGCGGCATCGCCCTGGGCGAGGGCGTTGTCGAGCGCCGCGGAGAGCAGCGGGCGCAGGGTCGCGGCGGGGTCCTCGGCGCCGGAGGCGGCGAGCAGCTCCATCGCCTGGCTGACCAGCGTGACGAGGTGGTTGGCGCCGTGCGCGAGACCGGCGTGGTAGAGCGTCCGCTTGGACTCGGGCACCCACAGCGCGATGCCGCGCAGGTCGGCGACGAGGCCCTCGGCGTACGCCCGCTCCGCGTCCCCGGCGGTCATGCCGAACACGCAGCCCTCGAGGCGGTCGAGGTCGAGCTCGGTGCCGGTGAAGGTCATCGCGGGGTGCATCGCGATCGGCCGGGCGCCGACGGCGGTCGCGGACTCGAGCACGGCGAGGCCGTGGCGGCCCGAGGTGTGGACGACGACCTGGCCCTCGCGGATCGCGCCGGCACCGACGAGCTGGGTGACGACGTTCTCGAGCATGTCGTCGGGCACGGTCAGCAGCAACAGGTCGGCCGCACGAGCGACGTCGGTCGGCTTCGCGTGCCGGACGCCCGGCAGCAGCGTCTCGATGCGGTGCAGGGAGGCAGCGGAGTCACCCGCGGCGGCCACGATCTCGTGACCGGCTGCGCGGAAAGCTGCGGACAGTACGGCGCCGACCCGGCCGGCACCGACAACCCCGATTCGGGCCATCAGAACTCATCGCCTTTCGTTCCAGTCCCAGGGTGGGTACCGGACTACTCAATGACTCGTGCAGTTCAACGGTACGCGGGGCGTGAAGGTCACGGATAGGAAACGGGCTGGTGGGTTATCTCACAGAGCCGACGCTGACCACGAGGTCGTCCAGCTCGAACGTCTCGACCTCGATCCCCGGCGCGGTGAGCCCGTGCCGGACGATCCAGACCTGCATCGGGACGTCGGCGAGCTTGGCGGCGCACTCCGCCCGGGTCCAGCGCCCGAGGAAGTCCTCCGCCCCGAAGCGGGCGACCAGGTGGGGCGGCTCGACACCCTTGATCTCGGCGTCGACCACGGTCCCCGGAGCGCCGTACCAGCCCACGACGCGGCCGTCGGAGAGATGTGAGCGGGAGACCGCGTCGCTCATCTCGGCGGCGCTCCCGACCCGCAGGTCAGATGGAGCCGCCACCGTCGATCACGATCGACTGGCCGTTGATGTTGGTGTCCTCGAGCAGCAGCATGCGTACGACGGGCACGACCTCCTCCGGCGTGGTCAGCCGGCCCGTCGGCGTACGACGCAGGATCGCCGCGAGCTGGGTCTGCCCCAGCACGGCCGACATCTCCGAGGCGAAGAAGCCGGGCGCCACCGCGTTGGCCAGGACCCGTCCGGAGAACTCGCGTGCGAGCGACCGGGTGGCCGCGTCGAGGCCTCCCTTGGTCGAGGAGTAGGCGACCAGCCCGGGGTAGCCGCGCTGTCCGCAGATCGAGGTCACGTTGACCAGGCGTCCGCGACGGCCCTTGCCGAGCAGCCGGCGCAGCCAGAAGCGGGTGAGCACCAGTGGCGCGGTCAGGTTGGTGTTGATGATCTGCTCGATGCGGTCGGCGGGCGTGTGCACGTGCAGCGAGTCCTGGCCGATGGCCGCGTTGTTCACCAGCGCGTCGATGACGCCGAGCTTCTCCTCGACCTCCTTGACGAACGCCTGGCAGGCCTTGGCGTCGGTGATGTCCACCGAGCCGAAGTGCGAGGCCTCGGGGAACCGTTCGGCGAGCGCCTCCAGCTCCGGGGTGACCGTGCGTGCGAACGCGGCCACCTTGACGCCCTGCTCGAGCAGGTCGGTGACCATCGCGAGCCCGAGGCCGCGTGAGGCTCCGGAGATCAGCACGACCGTGGCGGCGGGGACAGCGGTGAGCTCGGCACCGGATGAGGGGTTCTCAGACATCGCTCTTCAGCGTCTCCTTCTGGGGGATCGAGTCGAGCAGCTTGATGCGGCGGGGAACGCCGTACTCCGGCAGCCGCTCCTGGCACCACCGGCTGATGGCCGACACCGTGTCGGGCGCGGAGGTCTCGCCGGACCTCAGCACCACCTCGGCGACCACCATCGTGCCGACGAGCGGTGCCTTGCGGCCGCGCACGTGCGCCCAGACCACTTCGGGGTGTGACTGCAGCACCGAGCGCACGACGCCGGCCGAGACCTTCGACCCGCCGACGTTGATCTCGTCGGCGCTGGTGCGCCCGGTGATCAGGACGCGCCCGTCCTCGATGACCACCGCGTCACCGGTGCGTACGGCGCCCTCGAGGCCCTCGCCGTGGTGGGGCGAGGCGATCACGAGCTCGCCGTCCTCGACGGAGAGCTTCGGCCGGTCCGGCGCGTCGCGCTCGAGCCACTCCACCGGGAAGCCGGCCCGGCCGTCGTGCACGACGATCGAGGCTCCGAGCTCGGAGGACGCATAGATCCACGAGACCCGGGCCTGTGGGAACAGGCCGGCCAGCTGGTCGAGGACCGCCTGGTCGACCGGCTCGCCCCCGAGGCTGACCTGCTGCAGCGGCACCTCGGCCAGCCGGTCGCCGTGGCTCATGATCGTCTGGCGCCAGAACGTCGGGGTACCGGACGCGGCGGTGACGCGGTGCTCGATCCCCGCCTCGACCCAGCCGTCGAGCTCCGAGGGGTCGACGACGACGAGGTCCTGGCCCGCGCTGCCGAGTCCGAGCGTGACCACCTGCCACCAGGCGTAGGTGCCCGGGGAGTAGGGACACAGCCAGCGCCGCGGCGCCATCTCGCCGGAGACGGTGGTCAGCGACTGGAGGGTGTGCCCGATGCGCTTGGGGCGGCCGGTCGAGCCCGACGTCAGCAGCCAGAGGCGGCCGGGATGCGTGCCGCGCGGCGAGCCGGTGGTCTGCGTCTCCTCGCCGTCGACGATGTTGAAACCGGCGTCGAGCAGCTCGGTGCGCAGGTTCTGCTCCATCCGGCCACGCGCGACGACGAGGAACTCCGTGCCGAGTCGGGCGTGGGCCCACACCGCCGGCAGCGCGTCGAACGAGGAAGGAGCGACCACGGCGGCCGGTGCCGGCAGCTCGAGGTCGGGCAGCTCGGCCCAGGTGGTCGTCACACCGGTGCGGGCGTCGACCAGGGCGTTGCCCGCTCCGGGGAGTTGGGGGGACACCCTCTAGGCGTCCTGGATCTCGGTCAGGAGGTTGAGCACGTCGCCGACGGTGGTGATCTGACGAAGCCCGGCCGCGTCGAAGTTGAGCTCCTCGTCGATCTCGTCCTCGACGCGCAGCGCGAGCTCGGAGAAGTCCAGCGACCGGAAGCCGATCTGCTGGAGGTCCGCGGACTCGTCGGAGGGCAATGACTTGCCCTGGGCCTCGAGGACCTCGCTCATCAGGGCGCGCAGCTGCTCACGGGACACGGCACTCATGGCGGCAGACTACCGTTGGGCCGGGCCCGACCCGAGCCCGTCCCGATGCGAGGAGGACCACATGCTGCGCCCGGCAGGTGAGGCCGACCTGGAGAGCATGCGTGCGTGGCGCAACCAGCCCGTGAACCGCGAGGTGAGCATCAACCACCACGAGATCGGCGCCGAGGAGCACCGGGCCTGGTGGTCACGGGTCACGGAGGACCCGACGCGGCAGGTCCTGGTCTTCGAGTACGACGGGCGCGCGCTCGGCGTGGTCAGCTTCTTCGACCTGGACCTGGCTGGTCCCGAGCGCACCGGCGCGTGGGGCTTCTACCTCGACAGCGACACCACCAGCGCCGAGGGGACCACGATGATGGCCTGGATGCAGGTGATGAAGGAGGCGACCCGCTATGCCTTCGACGACGAGGACGGTCCCCGGCTCGACGTACTCACCGGTGAGGTGCTCGAGGGCAACGACGCCGTACGCGCCATGAACAGGCGGTTCCGGTTCGCCGAGGGTGAGCCCGAGCAGCGCGAGGTGGACGGTCGCACGATCACCGTCCACCCCATCTCGCTGCGCCGCGAGAACCGACGCCAGAAGAAGGGAGCACGCTCATGACCGACCCCCGCGCGGGCGCGGCGACGCGCACCATCGAGGTGGGCGACCGCTCGATCGGACCCGACCACGAGCCGTTCGTGATCGCGGAGATGTCGGGCAACCACAACGGCGACCTCGAGCGGGCGCTCGACCTCGTGCGTGCAGCAGGTGAGGCCGGGGCGAGTGCACTGAAGATCCAGACCTACACCGCCGACACGATCACCCTCGACGTCGACTCCCCGATGTTCCGGCTGAGCAAGGACCACCCGCTGTGGCCCGACCGCCGGCTCTACGACCTCTACACCGAGGCGCACACGCCGTGGGACTGGCACGAGCCGATCTTCGCGCTCGCCCGGGAGCTCGGCATGGTCGCCTTCTCGGCGCCGTTCGACCCGACCGCGGTGGACTTCCTGGTCGGGCTCGGCGTGCCCCTGATCAAGTCCGCCTCCAGCGAGATCACCGACCTGCCGCTGATCCGCGCCATCGCAGGGACCGGCCTGCCCACGATCATCTCCACCGGGACGGCGACTCTCGGCGAGATCGACCAGGCGGTCCGCGCTGCCCGTGAGACCGGCAACGAGGACGTGATCGTGCTCTCGTGCACGGCGTCCTATCCCGCTCCTCCCGAGAGCTCCAACCTGCGCGGCATCCCGGTGCTGCGCGACGCGCTCGACGTGCAGGTCGGGCTCTCCGACCACACCCTCGGCATCGGCGCCTCCGTGGCGGCCGTAGCGATGGGTGCCACCGTGATCGAGAAGCACCTGACCCTCTCGCGCGACGAGGGCGGGGTGGACGCCGACTTCTCACTGGTCCCCGGCGAGTTCGCCTCGCTGGTCGCGGAGAGCCGGATCGCCTGGCAGGCGATGGGCGAGGCCCGCATCGGCCCGAAGAAGATCGAGGCCGAGGGCCTGCGCTTCCGCCGCTCGCTGTTCGTCAGCCGCGACGTCAAGGCGGGCGAGCAGGTCAGCGCGGACAACGTGCGCTCGGTCCGACCAGCCGACGGCATGCCCCCGGACTCGTTCCGCGAGATCGAGGGCCGCACCTTCAGCGTCGACGCCGCCAAGGGCACGCCGATGTCGCTCGACCTGCTCTGACCGCGTGCCCTGGAGCAGGAGTGAAGGCATGACGCTGCGCGAGACGTCATGCGCAGTGGCGGCCAGCGCAACCAGAACGTATGACGCTGCCCCGGACGTCATCCGCAGTGGCGGCCAGGGCGACCAGGACGCATGACGTCCGGCGAGACGTCATGCGCACAGGCGACCAGGGCGACCAGGGCGCATGACGTCCCCGGGAGGCGACGCGCTCAGGCCTTCTTGACCCGCACGGCCCAGCTCACGCTGCGGGGCTGGCCGTCGAGGACCTTGCGGGCCCGCACGTAGACCGGCCCGGCGCCGGCCGGGACCGTGAAGGTGTGTCGGCCTCCCGACGCCTCGAGCGTGGTGTCGAGCACTGTCTCGCCCTGGAGGTCCACGACCTCCACGACGGCCGGGGTCGAGGTCGCGACGCGGCGGTCCTCCGCCAGCTCGCGGGCATAGCGCACCGGGTGCTTGACCTTGGCGCGCCGGCCCAGGAGCCGGTCTCCACCGCCTCCACGCGGAGTGATCGCCACCTCGGAGGGGCCGCCGTCCCCGGGCGGGTTGACGACGAAGAACCCGGGGTTCGCGTCCGCCACGGGCGTGTGCTCGACACCCGGACGTCCGGTGAGTGCGTGGGCGCGCACCCGCTCCTCGAGCGGGTCGACGATCAGCCTGGCGACGCAGACCCCGACCAGCGAGTCCTCCAGCTCGTTCGCCCGGCTCCAGCCGGGGGCGTGCCGCGGGTGGTCCAGGCCGATCATCAC
Source organism: uncultured Actinomycetota bacterium (assembly GCA_963843075.1). GTDB lineage: Bacteria > Actinomycetota > Actinomycetes > Propionibacteriales > Nocardioidaceae > Marmoricola. The sequence goes on from CAWJJD010000001.1 coordinate 193,322, forward strand.
CAGCCCCGAGTCACCGACCTCCTCGGCCGAGAGCTCGAAGCTGAGGTGCTGCCGCACGATGTGGTCGTCGTCGGTGGGCCGCAGGGCCATCACCGCGAGGGCGCGCGATCGTCCCTGGGCCGTCACCTCGACGAGGCGGTGCCGGGTGGAGACGTCGCTCGGGACGTATTCCTCCTCCTCGGGCATCGGCTCGCCCCGCAGCGCGAACATGTGGCGGTCCCAGTTGGACGTGGCGAGGTCGTCGACCAGCAGGCGCATCGTGATGCGTACGCCGGCAGACGGGTCGGCGAGCTTGATCCCCAGCAGCCCGACCGGGCGGACCATCCGGGAGAGCCGGTGCGGCGCCCGGTTGGCGCCGTCGAGGATGCACAGGGCCGAGTCACTGCCGCGGCCGAGCGTGCCGGGCACCTCGAGCGGGACGATCGGGTCGTCGAACTCGGTGCCGAGGTGCAGGCTCGGCAGGCGGAACACGTCGCCGTCCGGGGCGCTCTCGGGACTCACAGGGCTCCCACCGGGGCGAGCTGGTCGGCGATCGACTCGGGGTCGGCCCGCCAGTCGATGCGGGTCAGGAACGGGTCACGACGCCGCCACATCCGGCGTACGGCGGTGAACGCCGGCTCCGCGTCGACCTCGGTCTGGAGCATGTTGGTGTGCAGCAGGTCGAAGAGCTCGTCGCCCTCGCCGACCTGCCACTGCTGCACCAGGCCCGAGGCGACGTCGCTGCCGGAGCGGTAGAACCAGGCCCAGAGGCGGGCGCGCTCGACCTGCTCGGGGGTGATCAGCACCTTGCCCGCGATCAGGCCGTCGATGTGCTCCTCGAGCATGCGCCAGTAGTCCTCCGTGGTCTCCGCCACCTCCGTGAAGCCGCACTTGCTCCACTCCGACCAGCCCGACTGGAGGGCAGGGATGCCGAGCGCGGGGTACTCGTTGCTGACACTGCCCCGGACGGTGAGGACCAGGTCGGTCAGCGCCGTCAGGAAGTTCTTGGAGAGGTCGAGGCTGCGCATGAAGCGCATGTGCCCCTGCTCGGTGTAGCGCGCGCCGCAGCGGTTGAAGAAGTCCGAGGCGTCGTACATCGGCTGGTGCGGGTGGTCGAGGAAGAGCCAGTTGACCTCGTCGTGCTCGGCGGCGAACTCGGCGGTGCGCTCGAACCACTCACCGAGGTCGCCGAACGCCTCGACGTTGGTGCCGAGCGCGTCGGAGACCGCGTGGTTGAAGACCGTGAGCACCGGCTTGGAGGCGTCGAGCTCGATCCGGCGGGCGGCGTACGTGCGGACCACCGAGCGGTCCTCGGCCCCGCGCAGGTCGACGCTGGAGTAGCTGCGTCCGGCCCGCCACCAGGCCGGCCGGCCCAGCGTGGCCTTGGCGCGCCACATGGTCAGCTCACGGCTGCGCTGGAGGATCTCGCGGTTGGCCCAGATGTGCTTCTCGAAGAAGGTGCCGATCTCGTTGGTGAGGCCCGCCCGGATCGGCTCGCCCTCGAGCACCTGCTCGGGGAACAGCGCGTAGGCCTTGAAGCCGCCGGTGGACTGCGGGAAGAGCACGGGCACGTCGTTGCGGATCGCCGCCTCGACCGCGAGGCCGAAGTTGTTGTAGTCGACGTGGCTGGAGACCAGTGCGACGACGTCGTTGCGGGTGATCAGCGCGTCGTAGATGCGGGCGAACTCGCGGCTGCGCGCCGCCACCTGGGCACTCTTGGCGTGGTGCTCGGGGGTGTCGTCGAGCCGCGCCACCCGGACCATCCGGCAGGCCGTGGCGTAGACCATGTCGTCGAACGCCTTCTCGGAGATGCCGGACTCGGGCAGCTCTCCCCCGAGGTCGACCCCGGCGACGACCAGCTCGTCGGCGGTGCCGGCGACGCGCTTGTCGACGAGCTCGTGAGCGTCGAAGACCGCCTCGGCGCCGTAGGCCACGGCCATCTGGCGGATCTCGTCGAGGTTGAAGTAGGTCCAGACGATCTGGTTCCAGTCCTCGTCGGCTCCGCTGTAGACGATCAGGCGTGCCGGCTCGATGCGGCGGAGGGCGTTGGCCACGGTCAGGTTGCGCAGCGTGACGCGGAGGTCCTGGCTCATCGCCTCGACCAGGATGATCCGCTCGCCGGCAGGAAGGACGTTCACCCTCCAGAACGCGCTGGCCGTCTCGCAGAAAGGAGTGAAGTCGGTCAGTTCGCGCACGTCGCAGTTATATCAACCGGAGCAGGCCTCACTCCGACTGCACGTGCCCACTCTCCGCACCCGTGACCTGCCCGGTCACGGCATCGACCACACGCTCGCGACCGCGGCCGTCGACCAGGCTGCTCGCCACTGCGCGGAGCCGGTCCCGCTCGGACGGGTCGCCGAGGAGCGTCGCGAGCACCCGGACGCCCTCGGCCGGGTCGGCACGAAGCCGGCTCAGGTGACCGACGCCCGCGACGGCGCCCAGCGCGACCACCCGCTCGTAGGACGTCTCCTGGTTGTCGGCCACGCAGACGAAGGCGCAGGCGGCGCCGAGGCAGAGCAGCTCCCACGAGGAGGTGCCGGCGGCGCTCACCACCACGTCGGCGGAGGTCACCTCGCTCGCCAGCTCGGAGGTCGGGCTGATCGCGGTGATGCGCTGGTCAGGTGCCGTGCCGATGCCGACGAGAGCATCCAGCAGCTCCTCGGTCGCGCCGACCACGCGGAGGTCGAAGGGGATGCCGGTGGCGACCAGGGAGCGGGCGAGCACCGGCGCGGCGCCGAACGCGTCGGTGCCACCGAAGAACGCGAACACCCGCACGGCAGCCCCCGGGGCGGGGTGCCCGAGGGAGCGAGCCTGCCTGATCTCGTCCCGCATCAGGGCGTAGTCGAGCCCGGCCAGCCGGAGCGAGCCCTCGGGCAGGGGCCACTCGTCGTCCTCGGCCCCGATGTTCTGGTCGAGGATCACCTGCCCGTCCCGCCCCGCGGGGTCACCGTCGACGATCGCCAGGGTCGGCCGGACCCGGCGTACGGCGGAGTAGAACTCGAGCGGCAGGGAGTAGGAGTCGATCGCCACGACGTCCGCGTCGCTCGCCTGCTCGACGAAGCCGGCGACCGTGCGGGGCGGCTCGACCCAGGTGAACCCCCGGCTGCGCAGCTGGTCCTGGGCGAAGGAGAGGGTGTCGACGTCCGCGGAGAAGACGACCTCGAAGCCCCTGGACGCGAACTCCTCGGACAGGGCGACGCAGCGCATCAGGTGGCCCACGCCGTACGCCGGTCCGACGTCGCACCGCACCAGCAGTCTCGACAACCCGCTGCCTCCTCGCCGTGGGTCACTGGGACAGGGTCGGCCCACGGTATCGTCAAGCCGGTTGTCAACGGCGGGTACCGACCCGCTCATGTGCTCGGACGGGAAGGCCACGACACAGTGTCAGAACTGAGCGGTTCCAGCATCCTGATCACCGGAGGGACGGGATCCTTCGGGAAGGCGTTCATCACCTACGCCCTCGAGCACCTCGACCCCAAGCGGCTCGTGGTGTTCTCCCGTGACGAGCTCAAGCAGTACGAGGTCCGCCAGCTGTTCAAGGACGACCCGCGCCTGCGCTTCTTCATCGGTGACATCCGCGACGAGCGCCGCCTGCTCCGCGCGATGCACAACGTCGACTACGTCGTGCACGCAGCGGCGCTCAAGCAGGTCGACACCGCCGAGTACAACCCCTACGAGTTCGTGAAGACCAACGTCCTCGGCAGCCAGAACGTGATCGAGGCGGCCATCGACACCGGGGTCAAGAAGGTCGTCGCGCTGTCCACGGACAAGGCGTCGAGCCCGATCAACCTCTACGGCGCGACCAAGCTGACCGCCGACAAGCTGTTCATCACCGGCAACCACTACGCCGCCGCCTACGAGACCCGTTTCGCGGTCGTGCGCTACGGCAACGTGATGGGCAGCCGCGGCTCGGTGATCCCGTTCTTCCGCCGTCTCGGTGAGGCGGGCGAGTCGCTGCCGATCACCGACCTGCGCTGCACCCGGTTCTTCATCACGCTGCCGCAGGCCGTGCAGATGGTGGTCGACACCTTCGACATGATGCAGGGCGGCGAGCTCCTGGTCCCCCGGATCCCGTCGATGAAGGTCACCGACCTCGCCCAGGCGATCGCGCCCGGCGCGGAGATGCACGACGTGGGCCTGCGCCCCGGCGAGAAGCTCCACGAGGAGATGATCAGCCCCGAGGAGGGACGCCGCGCCGTGATCGTCGCGGACGGCAAGTACTACGTGATCCAGCCCGACCTCGCCTCCTGGGGCTACCAGCCGCCGCCGGACGGCAAGCCCGTCGAGGACGGGTTCTTCTTCCGCTCCGACAGCAACGACCAGTGGTACTCCGAGGAGGAGATCCGCGCGATCATCGAGGCGGGGATCTAGGGCGTGCTGCCGTACGGTCGCCAGTCCATCTCCGAGGAGGACATCGAGGCAGTCTCCGCGATCCTGCGCGGCGACTGGCTGACCACCGGGCCGACGGTCACGCGTTCGAGGAGGCCGTCGGCGCAGGTCGCCGGCGGACACCGTGCCGTCAGCTGCACGTCCGGCACTGCCGCCCTGCACATCGCCTACTCCGCCCTCCGGCTCGGTCCCGGCGACCAGGTCGTCACCACCCCGATGACCTTCGTGGCCACGGCTTCGTGTGCCTCGATCCTCGGCGCCGAGGTGGTCTTCGCCGACGTCGAGGAGGACACGGCGCTGCTCGACCCCACCACGGTGGAGGCCGCGGTCACCGAGCGCACCCGGGTGGTCGCGGCGGTCGACTACGCCGGTCACCCGGCCGACTACGACGCGCTGCAGCCCATCGCCGACCGCGTGGGTGCTCTCACCCTCGACGACGCGGCCCACTCCGTCGGCGGCACCTACAAGGGGCGCCCGGTCGGCGACCTGGCCGACATCACCACGCTGTCGTTCTTCCCGACCAAGAACCTGACCACCGGCGAGGGTGGCGCTGTCGTCTACCGCGACCCGGAGCTGGCGCAGAAGGCGCACGAGTTCCACTTCATCGGGCTGATGCGCGACCCGGACCGCTTCGCGATGAAGGACGAGGGACCGTGGCACCAGGAGGTGCACGAGCTCGGCCTCAACTACCGCCTCACCGACATCGCCTGTGCTCTCGGGCTCGCCCAGCTCAGCCGGCTCGAGGCGTTCAAGCAGCGTCGCGCCGACATCACCGCGCGCTACAACGCCGCGCTCTCGGGGGTCGACGGGCTGCGTACGCCGCCCCAGCGAGCCGACGTCGACCCCGCCTGGCACCTCTACCCGCTCCGGGTCCTCGACGGCCGCCGGCGCGAGGTCTTCGAGAAGATGCGGGCCCGCGACATCGGGGTGCAGGTCAACTACATCCCGGTCTACTGGCACCCGGTCTACGCCGAGCTCGGCTACCGCCGCGGGATGTGCCCCCACGCCGAGGCCTTCTACGCCGAGGAGCTCTCCCTCCCGCTCTACCCCGACCTGACCGACGACCAGGTCGACGAGGTCATCGAGACCCTGCTCGACGTGGTCGGGTAGCCCGGTGACGCCGACCCGGGACGACCAGCGCGTCCGCGTCGTGCTCCAGTCGCGCCTGAGCTCCACCCGCCTGCCGGGCAAGGCGATGCTGACCGCCGCCGGGCGCCCCATGGTGGTCCTGGCCGCCCAGCGCGCCGGCACGTCCGGAGCCGAGGTGGTGGTGGCGACCAGCGACCGCCCCGAGGACGACGTGATCGCGGCGGCCGTGGCAGAGGCGGGGATCGGCGTGGTGCGCGGCCCGCTGGACGACCCGCTGCGCCGGTTCGCGATGGCGACCGCCGACCTCGACGACGACGACGTGGTGGTCCGGCTGACGGCCGACAACGTGGTGCCCGACGGCGAGATCGTCGCCCTGCTGGCCGGCGAGCTGGGACGCGGACCGGCCGGTTCGGCGTACGTCAGGGTGGGCGGTGACGACCCCGCGCTCCCCTACGGCGTCGCGGGCGAGGCCTTCCGCGTCGGGGCCTTGCGGGAGGCCGACACAGAGGCCACCGACCAGGCCGACCGCGAGCACGTCACGCCCTGGGTCCGGAGGACGCACGGCGACCGGCGCGCCACCGTGAGCGACATCCCGGACGAGTGGGGCGGCCTGCGCTGCACGGTGGACACCTTCGACGACTACGTCGCGCTGGGCAACGTGCTGACCGGGGTCGACGACGCCGTCGGCACCGGCTGGCGCGAGCTGTGCGCGCGGCTGGCGAGGCTCGCGCCGCGGGTCCCGAGCGTGCCGCCCCGGCGCGAGAACACCCTGGGCCAGGGACCGCTCGTGCTGGGCACGGTGCAGCTCGGCCTCGCCTACGGGGCCGCCAACCAGACCGGGATGCCCGACGAGGCCTCGGCCGTCGAGGTCCTCGGCGCCGCCGCCTCGGCGGGGGTCACCCATCTCGACACCGCGCGGGCCTACGGCGACTCCGAGCGCCGGATCGGCAGGTCCCTGGGGCGCGGGCTCTCCGAGCACCTGCGGGTGGTCACCAAGATCCGCCCGCTCGACGACGTGCCGCCCGACGCCCCCGGCGGCTGGGGCCACGAGGCCGTGCTCGCCTCCGCCCAGACCAGCCTGCGCCTCCTCGACGCCCCCTCGGTGGACGCGCTGCTGCTCCACCGGGCCGCGGACTGGCACCGACCCGGCGTGCGCGAGGGCCTGGTGCGGCTCCGCGACGAGGGCCAGACCCGCCTGATCGGGGCCTCGCTCTCCTCGCCCGAGGAGCTCCTGGCGCTGCTCGCGGACCCCGAGGTCGGCTACGTCCAGCTGCCCTTCAACCTGCTCGACCGCCGCTGGCTCGCCGACGAGGTGACCTCCACGCTCGAGGCGCGTCGCGACGTCGTGGTCACCGTCCGGAGCGCCTACCTCCAGGGCCTGCTGGTCAGCCCCGACGCTCGATGGCCCCTCAACGCCGGCCTCGACCGGGCCGACGTGGGAGGGCGCATCCTCGGACTCGTGGAGGAGCTGGGCCGCGAGTCCGCCGCCGACCTGTGCCTGGGCTGGGTGCTCGGCCACCCCTGGGTCACCTCGGTCGTGGTCGGTGCCGAGACCGCCGAGCAGGTGCGCGAGAACGCCCGGCTGGCGGCCAAGCCACCCCTCTCACCTGCGCAGCTCGCCCGCGTCGTCGAGGTCCTTCCCGCCGGTGGCGACGACCTCGTCGACCCCTCGCGATGGAGGAACCCATGAACGATCTCTTCGACCTCTCCGGCTGCACCGCGGTGGTGAGCGGGGCCTCGGGGCGACTCGGGCCGTCGATGGTGCGCACCCTGCTCGACGCGGGCGCGCACGTGGTCGCCGTCGCGCGCGACGTGTCCCGCCTCGAGCACGCGCTCCAGGGTCTGCCGGCCGAGCTGCGCACCTGCGACATCACCTCGCCCGAGTGGCCGGCCGTGCTCGCTTCGGTGCTCGAGGAGCGCGGGCGGATCGACGTACTCGTCAACAACGCGCACGTCGGACGCGGCGGCTCGCTCCGGCTCGCGTCCGCCGCCGACTTCGCCGAGGCGTTCGCCCTCGCGGTGACGGCGACCGCCGACGGGATCAACGCGGCGCACGCCGGCCTGCGCGCCTCTGCCGAGGCCGGAGGACCAGCCTCGGTGGTCAACATCGCCTCGATGTACGGCGTGGTGGCACCCGACCCGCGGGTCTACGACTCCGAGGAGGGCCGCAACCCGCCGGCGTACGGCGCCGCCAAGGCCGCCATGCTCCAGCTCACGAGGTACGCCGCCGCCGAGCTCGCGCCGGAGGGCATCCGGGTCAACTCGATCACCCTGGGCCCGTTCCCGGGCTCGCCCACCCCCGAGACCGAGGCCCTCTTCGAACGGATCGCCTCGAGGACCATGGTCGGCCGGGTCGGTCAACCAGCCGAGGTGGCCACCGCGCTGCTCTTCCTCGCCTCCCCCGCCTCGTCCTTCGTCACGGGCTCCAACGTCACCGTCGACGGGGGCTGGACGGCCTGGTAGGTGGGTGACGGTTTCCCCGGTCAGCAGGGAAACCGACAAGCCCTCACGACGACAGCGGTCTCCCGGTCGCCGAGTTGATCCCGGCCCGCCCTTCGAGGACCCGGAGCCGCTCCTCGAAGACGGTCGCGGCGCTGATCCGGGCACGGACCTGCGCGTGCTCGCGGCGGATCTCCTCGACCAGGGAACGCGCCTCGGCGCGGTCGGCGTCGGAGGCGTCGAGGTCGGGCAGCTCGAGCCGCTGGCGCAGGTCCTCGAAGCGCTCCTCGAGAGCGGCGAGCTGGGGTGAGATCCGCTTCAGCTCGCGCTCGAGGTCGGCGATCCGCTCGTGCTGCCTGACCGCCCGCTTCTCCAGCTCGCGCACCCGGCCGGAGGTCGGGAGTCTCATGCCGTCTCCGTCATGGGCAGCATCCTCACACGACCGTCGTCGCGCCACCGACGCAGCAACGCCGCCTCGGCGGCAATCCGGTGCTCGGGTCCCACCCGCACGGAGTCGCCCCACTGGTGGTCCCACTTCACCTGGTCGGGCTGGTCCAGGAAGGAGAGCCCGGTGAGCAGCACCTCGGCGTCGGGGAAGAGACGCACCGCCAACCACGCGGCCGTCGTGCCCGTGGTCGCCGCCAGCTTCTCCTCGCGCCAGGGCAGGCCCAGCTCCTCGCTCAGCGGGATCACGACCTCGTCGTTGCGGGCCGGGACGAAGCCGAGGTCCCTGGGCCAGGAGGCGGGCCACATCTCGCGGCGGCCGAACATCCGCATCGGCTCGAGCAGGACGTAGAGGCGCTCGCGGTAGCGCTGGAACAAGAACGGTGTCGCCTTGACCAGCCTGCTCCACACCACGACGTCTGTCCGACGGCCCTGGGCAGGTGGCGCGTCGTCGGTGTCGAGCACGAAGGAGTTCACCCGGATGACCAGGTCGCTGCCGTCGATCTGGGCCGCGCGCTGCTCCGAGGGCTCCAGCGGGGCGTTGCCGACCACCGCCACCGTCCGCACCGGGTCATCTGCCGGCACCCGGGCGTACGACGTGGCCAGCGCGCGCAGCGAGGCCAGGCCGGCCGGCCCGCCGGGGCCGGGCTCAGGACCGGCGGAGCACACGTCGCTTCACCGCGCCGAGCTTGCGTCGCACCCGCCGCGGCAGGGTCCGCTCGGCGGCCGCCTCCAGCTCCCGGGCGCGGATGCGCTCCTCGCGTCGTCGCACCCGGGTCGCGATGCGCTCGTCGACCTCGACCTCGATGGCCTGCAGCTGGCGCGTCCAGGCCTGGAGCGCCGCCTCGAGGAGCTCGCCGTCGCTGACCTTGTCGGGGGCGACCGTGGCCGCCTCGACCTGCGCCCGCAGGTCGTCGACCGAGCCGACGACGTCGACCTGGTCCCCGAGCGCCGTCAGGTCCCGGACCAGCTCGTCGGCGCGACCGGTGATCCAGTCCACCCACTCCTCGGGTACGCCGATGCGAGCCGCCGTCGGCGAGCCCTGGAGGGCGGGGCGCATCAGGTGGTTCCGCACCACCTTGATGTAGGCGTCACGCATCGGGAACAGCGGGCCGAGCTGGGCGTTGAAGCGGCGCAGGAGCTCTGACTCCAGCACGCCGAGCGACTCGTTCTGCCGGCCGTCCAGCGGCGTCGCCAGGTTGGGATCGGCTCCGAAGATCGAGCAGAAGCGTTCCCAGAGCATCGTGGTGGGGGCACCACGCTGCGGCACGGTGAGGACGTGGAAGTGGCCGGGCTCCAGGCCCGGACCCCAGCGCTCGTGGACGCGCACGGGGTTCTGGGTGTTCCAGAAGCTGCGGTCCGGCTCGTCGCGCAGCCGACGGAACCACTCGTCGTAGGTCATCGCCGACCGCGCCCGCAGCGACTGCTGCCACTCGGCCGGCACCTGACGTCCGATGTCGCGGGCAGCGACGATGACGTGCACCGGGACCGGAGCCAGGGACGCGAGCACCCGCTCGATCACGTCGGGCGGCGAACCGCACAGCAGCTCCTCGCTCACCAGTGCGACCCCGGGACGCGCCTTCACGTCGGTGACCAGCTCCTCCCACCGGGCCGAGAGCGACCCGTCGGTCCAGATGCCACCGCGCAGGTCGGCGACGGCGTCGAAGTGCGCCCGGCGGCGACCCAGGGGCAGGAAGACGCCCTGCTCCGCGAGCACCTCCTCGTTGCGCCAGAGCATCTGCTGGAGGTAGCTGGTGCCTGTCTTGGCGGCGCCGATGTGTAGGTAGACCCTGTCAGCCACGGTGCTAGAGGAGTCCCTTCTCGGTGAGGTAGTCCTCGGCGACCTTGCTCGGCTCGAGCCGCTCGCCGTCCACCTCGGCGTTGAGGGCCTTGAGGTCGGCGGTGGTGAGTACGGCGGAGAGCTTGTTCATGGCTGCCTTGGCCTGGGGGTTGTCCTCGAGCCACGTGCTGTTGACGACCGGGACGACGTTCTCGGCATTCTGCCAGTCCCGGTCATCGCGCAGCACGACGACACCGAGGCTTTCCAGGGTGCCGTTGGTGGTGCCGACCTGGGCCAGCTGCACCTCCCCCTGGCTCAGGGCGCTCGCGGTGTCACCCGACCCACGACCGAGCGGCTCGACCCGGGAGAGCTGGATCCCGTAGACGCTCTTGAGACCCTCCCCGCAGTCAGGGCGCTCGGAGCAGTCCGGGTCGGCGGCCAGGGCGATCGGCCGGCCGAGCCGGCCGAGGTCGCTGAGCGTCTGGAGGTGGAACCGCTGGGCGAAGGCCTTCGTCACCGCGTAGGCCTTGCCGTTCTCCGCCTTCGCCGGCGTCAGGGGGGTGAGGTCGTGCTCCGCGCCCAGGCTGATCAGCTGGGTGAGCGTGCTGCCCACGTCGGCGGAGGCCACCGGCCCGGCCTCCGCTCCGTTGACGCTGCGGTTCAGCGCCTCGGTGAACGAGGAGAGGTAGTCGACGGCCACCTGGACCTCGCCCTTCTGCAGCGGCTCGAGGTAGAGGTCGCGGGCGCCGAGGTCCTCGACCCGGGTGCGATAGCCGTCCTGGTCCAGGAGCAGCCGGTAGAGCTGGCTGAGGATGTCGGCCTCGGTGAACTTCTGGCCGACGATCGTGACGGCCTGCTGAGGCTGCTGCTTCGTGGCGGGAGAGTCGTCGCCGCAGGCCGCCGCACCGAGCAGGAGAGGAAGGGCCGCGACGGCGACGAGGGTGCGCCGTACGCCTCTCATCTGGTCCACCTTCGCTGCCCGAGCCGTGTGAGCCAACGACTCTAGCCACTGCCGCAGACGCGACCCGGACGCGACCGCGCACCGGACCCGAAGGCCCGGTGCGCGTCGGGGTGTGACCGGGTCAGCCCTTCTTGGCCAGGTCGGCGATCGTCTTGAGGTTGAACTTGTCCGCAGTCTCCTTGGTGACCACCACGGCGTCGCTGTCCTGCGCCTCCGCCTTGTCGAGCGCGACCAGGTTGGCCGGCAGTGTCTTGCCGAGGGAGGCGTAGACGTCGTCGGGGCTGGTCGCGGTGGAGTTCTGGTCGAGGAAGACGAGGATCGAGCCGGTGTACTCGGGGAAGAGGTCGATGGACCCCTGCTTGAGCGACTCCCAGTACTTCGGCCGCGCACCGATGTTCATCTTCTTCGCCACGGTCGCGCCCTGCGCCTCGAGCGCCTGCGCGTAGATCTCACCCAGGATGACGTTCTCCGGGAAGTTCGCGGAGCCCACCGTCAGGCTCACGCCCTTGGCCGAGGTGCCGGCCGCGTCGAGGCCGTTGTCGGTCAGGAAACCCTTGGCGACGTCGGCCGGGTCGGCCTTGTCGTTGACCACCTGGCTGAGCAGCCCGCCGAGGTTCTCGGTGGTGAGCTTGGCCTGGATCCCGTTGATGACCGTCTTGACCCCGTCGGTGGCCTTCGACTTGGTGATCAGGGGCACCACGTTCTGCGCCGCGAAGTTGCTCTTCGGGTCCTCGAGGATCACGAAGTCGTTCGCCGCGATGGACGGGTCGGTGGTGAACAGGTCGACCGCGTCCACCTGGCCGCGCTTGAGCGCGTTCACCGTGACGGGTCCGCCGACGTCGGTGACCTTGTACTTGCCGAACTCGACCCCGTAGTTCTTCTTCAGGCCGGGGATGCCGTCGGGACGGGTCTTGAACTCCGGCGGGCCGCCGAAGATCATCTGGGAGGCGATGGTGCCGCCCCCCTTGGAGGAGTCGTCGTCCGAGGACGAGCTCGACCCACAACCGCTCAGCCCCATCGTGAGGGCGGTGGCGGCTGCGGCGAGAGCGACGAGCTTGGTTTTCATGTTCTCTCCTGGGTTCTATCCACTGTGGTGTTGCCTGGGGTCTCTTCGAAAACTTGGGTCACGCGGCCTCCGACGTGAGCTCTTCGGTGAGCGCACCCTCGCGGCCGTCCGGGGTGCCTCCGGCGCGCTGGCCACGCTCGCCGCGGTGCAGGCGACCGGTGATGCCGCGCGAGACGGTGTAGCGCTGCGCCAGTGCGAGCAGCAGGTCGGCGAGCAGGGCCAGCGCGGCGACCAGCAGGCCGCCGCTGATCATCTGGGGGTAGTCCTGCTGCGCGAGCCCGTCGTAGATGAACCGGCCGAGGCCACCGAGGGTCACGTAGGAGGCGATGGTCGCCGTCGCGATCACCTGCAGGGTGGCGGAGCGGAAGCCGGAGAAGATCAGGGGCAGCGCGTTGGGCAGCTCGACCCGGAACAGCACCTGCGGACCCGTCATGCCCATGCCGTACGCCGCGTCGCGGGCCGCCCCGTCGACGTTCTGCACCCCGGCCACCGTGTTGGACAGGACCGACGGCACCGCCAGCAGCACCAGCACGATCTCGGTCGGGATCACGTAGCCGGTGTCGGTGCGGCCGTAGAAGTGCGGCGCGATGATCACCACGAGCAGCACCAGCAGCCCGACGCTCGGCACCGCGCGCAAGGCGTTGGCCGCGCTGACCACCCAGGTCGCCTTGTGGGTGTGGCCGATCCACAGACCGGTCGGCAGTGCGATCAGCAGCGCGATGGCGAGGGCGATCACGGAGTACTCGATGTGCGCGAACAGCTGGTCCCAGATGCCGGTGTCGAAGTTGGTGCTCTGCCAGTGGGCCGGGTCGGAGAGCCAGCCGAAGACGTCGCCGATCATGATGAGACCGCCCGTCGCCAGGGAGTGAGCATCCGGTCGATCAGCAGCACCAGCCCGTCGAGCACGAGGGCGAGCAGCACGCACAGCAGGATGCCGAGCACGATCGGCGGGTAGTAGGGGGTGTCGGTCGAGAGCTTGAAGCCCTCGTCGAAGAGGCGGCCGAGGTTGTCGAAGCCGATGGTGCCAGCGACGGTGACGATGCTGACGTTCGCCACCACGGCCACCCGCAGGCCGGCAGTGATCACCGGCACCGCGATCGGCAGCTCGACGCGGAAGAACCGGCCCAGGGGCTTGTAGCCGACCGCGGTGGCGGCCTGCAGCGTCTCGGTCGACACGGCGCCCAGGCCGTCGGCGACGACCCGCACCAGCAGCGCGAGCGAGTAGAGGCTCAGCGCGATCGGCACCTGCAGCGGGCTGAGCGGGTCGAGCCCGAGCACCGGTGGCACCAGCACGAACAGCGCGATCGAGGGGATCGTGTAGAGCAGCCCGCTGATCGACATCATCGGCGGGTAGACCCAGCCGTAGCGGCGTGACAGCCAGCCCAGGGGGAGCGCGAGCAGCAGGCCCACCACGACCGGCACGACGGAGAGCCAGGTGTGGTCCCACAGGTAGCCCAGGACCGCCTCGCGATGGTCGAGGAAGTAGCCGAAGAAGTGCCAGGGCGACGAGCTGGCCGCGTCGAGCGGGATCACGAGGAGACCGCCGAGGCCCCGGGGAGCGCCTCGATCAGCGCCAGCACCTCACGTGCGGTCGTCGACCCGACCAGGCGACCCGACTCGTCGACGACGATCCCCCGGCCCGACGGGGAGGAGAGGCAGGCGTCGAGGGCGCTGCGCAGGGTGCCGCCCTGGGTGGCGAGGGTGCCGCCGCGATAGAGCATCCGGTCCTCGACGACGGCGCCGTGCGGCTCGTCGCCGAGGTTGAGCCAGCCCTGCGGAGCACCGGACCCGTCGACGGCCAGGAGCCAGTCGTGTCCCTCACGGGGTGGCAGCGACTCGCCCATCGCGACCGTGCGCTCCTCGTGGGTCGCGATCGTGCCGGCCGTGGTGAAGCCCAGCGCCCGGTAGCCGCGGTCGCGCCCGACGAAGCCGGCGACGAAGGCGTCGACGGGACGGGAGAGCAGCTCGGCCGGCGGGGCGAGCTGGGCCAGCGTGCCGCCGACGCGGAGCACGGCGACCTGGTCGCCGAGCTTGATCGCCTCGTCGATGTCGTGGGTGACGAACACGATCGTCTTGCCGAGCTCGTCCTGGAGTCGCAGGAACTCGTCCTGGAGCTGGTCACGCACCACCGGGTCGACGGCCGAGAACGGCTCGTCCATCAGCATCACGGGTGGGTCGGCCGCCAGCGCCCTGGCAACACCGACGCGCTGCTGCTGGCCGCCGCTCAGCTGGGCCGGGTAGCGCTTGGCGAACGCCGGGTCGAGCCCCACCCGCTCGAGCAGCTCCATCGCCCGAGCCCGCGCCTGCTTCTTGTCGGTGCCCAGCAGGAAGGGGACCGTGGCGACGTTGTCGACGATGGTGCGGTGCGGGAACAGCCCGGCGTGCTGGATCACGTAGCCGATCTGGCGACGCAGCTCGTGCGCCGGCATGCTCGCGGTGTCGGTGTCGTCGAGCCAGATCGTGCCGGAGGTCGGCTCGATCATCCGGTTGATCATCCGCAGCGAGGTGGTCTTCCCGCACCCCGACGGCCCCACCAGCACGGTGATCTTGCCCGACGGCGCCTCCAGGTCGAGCTCGTTGACGGCCACGGTGCCGTCGGGGTAGCGCTTGGTCGCGCCGTCGAAGCGGATCATCCTCGGGCCTCTTCCTCGTCGGGGACCGCGCCCAGCTGCGCGCTGAGCTGTGCGGCCTCGGTGGCCACGATCCGGCCGTAGGCGTGCATCGTGTCCGGGTCGATCCGGTACGTCGGACCCAGCACGCTGAGCGCGCCGGCTATTCCACCGGGGTAGCGCACGGGCGCGACGATCGCCGTCACGTCGGGCTCGAGACGGTCGCGTCCGGCGACGTACCCCTCCTTCGGGACGTCGCCTCGGAGCACCTGGCCGACCGCCAGCCCGACCATCGGGACCGCGCGGCCGATCCAGCTGCGGTGCCGGACCGCGTGCGTGCCCTCGACCTGGGCGATGTAGACGGCCGTGTCGTCGACGCCCTCGATGGAGAGGTACGCCGACTCCCCCGTCGCGGTGCCGATCCGGTCGAGAGCCGGCCGGGCGAGACGGGCCAGCTCGTTGCGCCCCAGCGCCGTCGCGCCCAGCTGGATCATCCGGGGACCGGCGCGGAAGGTGCCGCCGTCG
This sequence comes from uncultured Actinomycetota bacterium, assembly GCA_963843075.1. Lineage (GTDB taxonomy): Bacteria > Actinomycetota > Actinomycetes > Propionibacteriales > Nocardioidaceae > Marmoricola. Next base: position 208,603 of record CAWJJD010000001.1, read on the forward strand.
TCCTCGCGGCTGATGAAGCCGGCGTGCTCCAGCGTGCGCAGCAGCCTGAGGGCGGTGCTGGCCGGGAGCCCGGTGTGGCGAGCGCACTCGGTCAGCGTGACGGCCTCGCGGGTGCAGACCTCCGAGAGCAGCGCGAGCGCGCGCTCGACGGTGCGGGTGGAGCTGCCCCGCCCCGGCGCGATCCCCTCGTCGACCCCCACGGCCTCGACCGCGGGCGCGCCGGCCGCGCGCGTGCCGGAGGTGATCTGCGGCGTCATCGGTGCCCCCTCGCGGGCCTGGGATGCGGGATAGGCGATGCAAATAGTGTTGTTTCACTGTGCAGCAGGGCGTTGCCGCTGGCTGAGACTATTGCATCATTGCCCGCGCATCCGGAAGGCTTCACGCCGTGCGTTCCCGACGATCTGGCTGAGGAGTCCGTATTGCCCACACTCGACGGGAACCACCTCTCGCTGGACGAGATCGTGGCCGTCTCCCGGCGTGGCGAGGCCGTCCAGGTGGACCCTTCCGCTCGTGACCGGGTCGCGGCGTCGCACTCCTTCGCCGACGCGGTCGCCGAGAACCGGCCCATCTACGGCCGCTCGACCGGGGTGGGCGCCAACAAGGACCACGTCCTGCCCGACCCCGACTCCCAGGCGCTCCAGCTGCTCCGGTCGCACGCCACCAGCTCGGGCGAGCTCCGCTCCGCGCAGCGTGTGCGGGCGATGCTGGTGATCCGGCTCAACCAGCTCGCCACCGACGGCAACGGGATCGGCCCCGCGGTGCTCGATGCGCTGGAGTCGATGCTGACCGCCGACGCGTTGCCTCCGGTGCGCGAGGGCGGCAGCGTGGGTACGGCGGACCTCGCCGCGCTCGCGACCACCGCGCTCGTGCTCTGCGGGGAGGTGCCCAGCAGCCCGCCGCTGCAGGAGACCACCGGCTTCGGTCCCGGCGACGCGCTGACCTTCATGTCGAGCAACGCCGCGGTCCTCGCCGACGCGGCACTGGCCGTCGCCGACCTCGACCGCCTCGCCCGGAGCGCCGCGGTCATCGCCGCCATGGACTTCGCCGCCGTCCGCGGCAACGCCGAGGCCTTCAGTCCGGCCGTCGAGGTCGCCACCCCGTTCCCCGGCTCGCGCTGGGTCTGCCGCACGATGCGGGAGCTGATCGGTCCCGAGAGCGTGCCGGCCCGGATCCAGGACCCGTTCAGCCTGCGCACCTTCCCCCAGGTGCACGGGGCGCTGATGGACCGCCTCGCGTTCGCGGAGGAGGTCATCGTGACGATGGCCAACAGCCCTTCGGAGAACCCGATCGTCTCGGCCCGCCTCGGCGTGGCGCACCACGGGGCCTTCCACGCGGCCTATCTCGTCCAGTCGTTGGACTCGCTCGTTCTCGCCGCTGCCCAGTCGGCCCAGCTCAGCCTGGCGAGGCTCACGATGCTCGCGGAGCCGGCGTACACCGGTCTGCACCCGTTCCTCGGCGACGGCACCCCGGCCGCCTCGGGCGTGATGATCGTGGAGTACAGCGCCGCGTCGGCCTTGGCGGAGCTGAGGGCGCTCGCGACCCCGGCCGGCATCCAGGCCGTGACCCTCTCGCGCGGGGTCGAGGAGGACGCGTCGTTCGCCACGCTCGCGGCGCGGCAGGCGCTCGAGGCGGTGTCCCGGTTCCGGGCCGTCCTGGCCGCCGAGCTGGTCGCGTCGCTGCGGTGCCTGCGGATGCAAGGCGCCCACCCGCCGTCGCTGAGCAGCGCGATGGCCTATCTCGACGAGCGCGACGGAGGGGTGCCGGACATGCACGACCGCGACCTGACCTCCGACCTGCTCCTCGCCGAGGAGCTGGTCGACGCACTGCCCGCACACGTCGCGCCGGTGCAGCGCGCCGCCGGCCGGGTCGTCTAGGCCTGCTTGAGCGGGCGGTTCTTCTGGGCCGTCTTGCGCGCGGTCTTCTTCTGCGCGTCCTCGTCCCACGCGACCAGGTCGACGACCGAGCCGTCGTCGCTGCGCATCGAGGCCAGCGCGAGCTCGAGCTGCTGCACCCGGCCACGGGTCTCGGTGTGGGCCTTCATCTCCGCCGAGAGCCTGGACTCGGCGCGTTGGGCCCGGGTCTCGTGCTGCACGATCAGACCCTCGAGCTCGCGCTGGGAGAGGTGTGCCTGCGCGAGACGCTCGGTCATCGCGGTCGTGAACTCGGCGTGCTCGGCGGCACGGACGGTGAACAGGTTGCGGTAGGCGGCGGCCGCAGCGGCGCGGTCGGCAGCGTTCTCACGCCGCGACTGCAGCACCTCGGTCCACATCATCCGCAGCGCCGCCCACGAGAGGGCGACCGCGGTGACGGAGCCGAGGCTGAGCCACAGGGTCGACTGGGTGGTCAGGGAGACGAGGACGACGACCGAGGCCGCCGTGAGCAGGGAGACCGCGACAGTGACGCGGACGCTGCGTTGCCGACGACGCATGGAAGATCGGGACGCTGCCATGATCGCAGCGTAGGACTCTACTTGTCGTGGTCAGGGACGCGACACGCGAGCTCGAGCAGCAGCGCGGCCACGGTCACGGCGAGCGCGGCCAGGGCGGCGAGCAGCGAACGCCAGAGCCGGAGGTCGGAGGCGGGGTCGCCGACACCGAGCTGGGCCAGCGCGTAGCCGAGGTAGCCACCCAGCACCAGGGCCCCCACGAGGGCACAGGCCTTGCCGAGCACGAGCCGGTTCACCGCCTGATGATGAGCCAGGTCGAACCGGTTGCGGCGGACCGTGCGCCTGGTGACGTACGCCGTCCCGCCGATGATCGCGGCCACGAACACCAGCCCGCCGATCGCCGTGAACGACACGGTCGGCTCGGCGTACCCGAGCTGCAGCGAGAGCGGCCGGACGGCCCAACCGACCACGAGCCCGATGACGCCGGCCACGACGAGCGGCCCGGGACCGGTGGTCTGGATGGTTCCCGGCGGCTGGTCCGGTTCCTGACCGGGCTCCGGGTCGGGCAGGCTCACCTGTGCCGACTCGTCAGCTGAACTCGAGCTCGATGTCCGAGCGGAGCGCGACGCCGTCGCGTCCCGTCTTCTCCAGCAGCTCGGCCACAGCACCGACGCCCGGGATCTCGGCCTCCGGCTCGAGCTCGAACCACGGCGCGAGCACGAACGCGCGCTCGCCTGCGCGCGGGTGCGGCAGGGTGAGGTCGTCCTCGTCGGCACGCCGGTCGCCCACCACGATCAGGTCGACGTCCAGGGTGCGGGGAGCGTTGCGCTCGCTGCCGTGGTCGCGTCCGTAGGCCGACTCGACCGCTTGCGCGCGGTCGAGCAGCGTGCGGGCCGAGAGCGTGGTGTCGAGCAGCACGATCGCGTTGAGGAACTGCTTGGAGTCCTCCGGAGAGTCGATCGGCTCGGTCTCGTAGACCGACGACACAGCTGTGACCCACACCTCGGGGGTGTCGGCGAGCGAGTCGATCGCGCCCTGCAGGTTGACGCGGCGCTCACCGAGGTTGGAGCCGATCGAGATCACCGCGCGGCGGATGGGGTGCATCTCGCCGGTGATGGTGTCGGTGTCGACGATGTTCGGGTTGGGGGATTCGGTCACGTCTGGCTCCGGGTGTTGGTCGGGGCGTTCGGGTCGGGAGGTGGTGCGTCTCCCGGTCTCACGTACGGGTCCGGTTGATGGTCACGGCGACGTCTTCGAACGTCGCCTGGATCGGGGCGTGGGGCTTGTGCACGGTGACCTCCACGTTGGCCACCTGGTCGTGGCGCAGGCAGATGTCCGCGATGCGCTGGGCCAGGGTCTCGATCAGGTCAACCGGGTCGTTGGCGACGGCTGACGCGACCTGGTCCACGAGGGTTCCGTAGTCGACGGTGTCCTGCAAGTCGTCGCTGCGGGCCGCCGCGCGGGTGTCCATGCCCAGCACCAGGTCGATGAGGAACTCCTGACCGTCCCGACGCTCGAAGTCGAGGACCCCGTGGTGCCCGTGGACGGCGATGCCGCTCACGGCCAGACGGTCCCCGGCGAGGGTTGGGAGCTGGTTGGTCATGGTGCCACGACACTACCGGCGGGTCCGAGCGACGGAAACGGCCGTCCAGCGCCGGTGACCCAGACAGGCCGCTGACCTGCGAGGACGCCGACGGGCCACCGGCCCACGGCATCGACCGGGGTCAGTCCCCCAGCCACCGGCTGACGACGCGGAGGGCGTCCAGGCTCGCCCGGACCTCGTGCACCCGGACCCCCCACACCCCCTGGATCGCCGCGATGGTCGTCAGGGCCACGTTGGCGTCCTCGCGGTCCAGCACCGGGCGCGGCGTCCCGTCCGGAGCAGCCAGCAGGGTGCCCAGGAAGGACTTGCGGCTCGACCCGACCAGGATCGGGACGCCGAGCGGCTCGAGCTCCGAGAGCCGTTGCAGCAGCTCCCAGTTGTGGTCGGCGGTCTTCGCGAACCCGAGCCCCGGGTCGACGACGAGCCGGTCCTCCGCGATGCCCGCACGCACGGCGTCCTCGAGGCGTTGGGCCAGCTCGGTGCGGACGTCGACCAGCACGTCGTCGTAGGTCGCGTGCTCGCGCATCACCGCCGAGTGCGCCCGCCAGTGCATCGCGACGTAGGCCGCACCACGGTCGGCCACGACGTCGAGGATGCGCGGGTCGGCCAGCCCGCCGGAGACGTCGTTGACGAGGACGGCCCCCGCCTCGAGGGCGGCCGAGGCCACCTCGTGGCGCATCGTGTCCACCGAGACGGCGATGCCGTCCTCGGCCAGCGCCCGGATGACGGGGACGACCCGGCCGAGCTCCTCGGCCACGAGCGGTCGCGTCGCACCGGGCCTGGTGGACTCACCGCCGATGTCGAGGAGGTCGGCGCCCTGCCGGCTGAGCTCGGCCCCGTGGGCGATCGCGGCCTCGGTGGTCGCATGGAGCCCACCGTCGGAGAAGGAGTCGGGGGTGACGTTCACGACACCCATCACCAGGGGGCGGGGCAGCGTCGGCAGGCCACCGCTCCACGAGTCCCTGTTCATCGTGGGTCCCTCATGGACACATCATGCAGTGGTTCAGCGGTGGCCGCGGGACGCGTTGATCAGCGACATCGCCTCGGCCCGGGTGGCGGGCTTGTGCATGATGCCGCGGACCGCGGAGGTGATCGTGCGGGCGCCTGCCTTGCGGACCCCCCGCATGGTCATGCACAGGTGCTCGGCCTCGATCACCACGATCACTCCGCGCGGCTCGAGGAGACGCACCAGCGCATCGGCGACCTGCGTGGTCAGGCGCTCCTGGACCTGGGGCCGCTTGGCGAACACGTCGACCAGCCGGGCCAGCTTGGACAGGCCGGTGATCTTGCCGCTCTCGTTGGGGATGTAGCCCACGTGGGCCACGCCGGTGAACGGCACCAGGTGGTGCTCGCACATCGACCAGAGCTCGATGTCGCGCACCAGGACCATCTCGTCGTGACCGATGTCGAAGGTCGTGGTGAGCACCTGCTCCGGGGTCTGGTGCAGGCCGGCCGTCAGCTCGGCGTACGCCCTGGCCACCCGCTGCGGGGTGTCGCGCAGACCGTCGCGCTCGGGGTCCTCGCCGATGGCGATCAGCAGCTCGCGGATCGCTGCAGCGGCGCGGTCGTGGTCGAACTCGGCGATGGCGTCCTGCCCCGGGCCGACCGGGTCCACGCCCATCAGGCGCGCGCCGTCGTGCTCACGAGTCGTATCCCTGGCCACCCGGGGTCGGTCGGGTCGGCGCCGACGGGCCGACGACACCGGGGTCGCCGTGGACGTCGCCGCCGGAACCGGGAGGCGTGAGGATGACCGCGCCCTGCGACTCGTCGGGGACGGCACCCTCGGCGGCCGCCTTGCGGATCTTCTCGGGGATGACCACCGGCGGGATGTCGGAGGGGTTGCGGTCGGGCGACCCGGTCCACGCGGGGCGGACGGGGCGGCGCCGCAGCGGCTCGAAGACAGCGGCGACCTCGGCCTTGTCCAGGGTCTCGTGCTCCATCAGGGCGAGGACCAGGGCGTCGAGGACGTCGCGGTTCTCCTCGAGGATGTCGAAGGCCTCCTGGTGCGCGGTCGCGAGCAGCTTCTTGGTCTCCTCGTCGACGACCGCGGCGACGTCCTCGGAGTAGTTGCGCTGGTGACCCATGTCGCGGCCGAGGAAGGGCTCGCCCTGCGCCTCGCCGAGCTTGATCGCACCGAGCCGCTCGGTCATGCCGTACTGCGTGACCATCGCGCGGGCCAGCGACGTGGCCTTCTCGATGTCGTTGCCCGCACCGGTGGTCGGGTCGTGGAAGACCATCTCCTCCGCGGCCCGGCCGCCCATCATGTAGGCGAGCTTGTCGAGCATCTCCGAGCGGGTCTGGGAGTACTTGTCCTCGTCGGGCAGCACCATCGTGTAGCCCAGCGCACGGCCGCGCGGCAGGATCGTGACCTTGTGCACGGGGTCGGTGCCCGGGAGCGCCGCGGCGACCAGGGCGTGTCCGCCCTCGTGGTAGGCCGTGATCATCCGCTCCTTCTCGCTCATCAGGCGGGTGCGCTTCTGCGGACCGGCGATGACACGGTCGATCGCCTCGTCGAGGGCGTCGTTGTCGATCATCTTGGCGTTCTGGCGGGCCGTCAGCAGGGCGGCCTCGTTGAGCACGTTGGCGAGGTCGGCGCCGGTGAAGCCCGGCGTGCGGCGGGCCACCGAGAGGAGGTCGACGTCGGAGCCCATCGGCTTGCCGCGGGCGTGCACCTTGAGGATCTGCTCGCGGCCACGGAGGTCGGGGGCGTCGACGCTGATCTGGCGGTCGAAGCGACCCGGGCGCAGCAGCGCGGGGTCGAGGATGTCGGGACGGTTGGTCGCCGCGATCAGGATGACCCCGCCGCGCACGTCGAAGCCGTCCATCTCCACGAGCAGCTGGTTGAGGGTCTGCTCTCGCTCGTCGTGGCCGCCGCCCATGCCGGCGCCGCGGTGGCGACCGACGGCGTCGATCTCGTCGATGAACACGATGGCCGGGGCGTTCTCCTTGGCCTGCTCGAACAGGTCGCGCACCCGGGAGGCACCGACGCCGACGAACATCTCGACGAAGTCGGAGCCGGAGATGGAGTAGAAGGGGACGCCCGCCTCACCCGCGACCGCGCGGGCGAGCAGGGTCTTGCCGGTGCCGGGCTGGCCGTAGAGCAGCACGCCCTTGGGGATCTTGGCCCCGACCGCCTGGAACTTGGCGGGCTCCTGGAGGAACTCCTTGATCTCGCCGAGCTCCTCGATCGCCTCCTCGCAGCCGGCGACGTCGGAGAACGTGGTCTTGGGCATGTCCTTGCTGATCAGCTTGGCCTTGGACTTGGCGAACTGCATCACCCGGCCGCCGCCACCTTGCACCTGGTTCATCAAGAACAGGAACAGTCCGATGATCAGCACGAACGGGAGCAGCGTGGCCAGGATCGAGCCGAGGAGGCTGGGCTTGGGGTTCTTGACGTTGTACTTCTCGATCTTGCCGTCCTGGACCTGCTTCTCGACCTGGTTGACCAGGGAGCGCTGCTGGCCGGTGACCCAGGTGGCCATGACCTTCTTGCCGTTGTCGAGCGTCGCGCGGATCTGCTGGTCGCCACCGTCGACGAAGGTGATCTCCTTGACGTCGCCCGAGCTGATGTTGTCGACCATCTGGGAGGTCTCGATCTCCTTGTAGCCCCCGTTGGGCACGAGGTACTGCAGGGCGATCAGGACACCGACCGCCGCCAGGACGATCCACACCCACGGACTACGCACGAATCTCTTCACGCGCGCAATCCTCTCAGGTGAGACAACCGGGCACTAACACAGTGTGGACAGCGCGTCAGGAGCAGACGTGCGGAGCCAGCGTCCCGATGTCGCGCAGGTTGCGGTACTCCTCGTTGTAGTCGAGGCCGTAGCCGACGACGAACTCGTTCCCAGGCGACGACACAGCGTCCCAGCCGACGTACCTCGCACGGCCTCCCGCGGCCCCACGTGCCTCCGCTGTGTCAGGAGTAGACGTGCGGAGCCAGCGTCCCGATGTCGCGCAGGTTGCGGTACTCCTCGTTGTAGTCGAGGCCGTAGCCGACGACGAACTCGTTGCCAGGCGACGACACAGCGTCCCAGCCGACGTACCTCGCACGGCCTCCCGCGGCCCCACGTGCCTCCGCTGTGTCAGGAGTAGACGTGCGGAGCCAGCGTCCCGATGTCGCGCAGGTTGCGGTACTCCTCGTTGTAGTCGAGGCCGTAGCCGACGACGAACTCGTTGCCAGGCGACGACACAGCGTCCCAGCCGACGTACGAACTCGTTACCAGGCGACGACACAGCGGTCCCAGCCGACGCACTCCCCCGCACCTCAGGAGTAGACGTGCGGAGCCAGCGTCCCGATGTCGCGCAGGTTGCGGTACTCCTCGTTGTAGTCGAGGCCGTAGCCGACGACGAACTCGTTCGGAATGTCCCAGCCGACGTACTTCACGTCGACGTCCATGCGCAGCGCCTCGGGCTTGCGCAGCAGCGTGCAGATCTCGACGGAGGCGGCGTTGCGGGAGGCCAGGTTGGCGGTCAGCCAGCTCAGTGTCAGGCCGGTGTCGATGATCTCGTCGACGATCAGCACGTGGCGCCCGGTGATGTCGGTGTCGAGGTCCTTGAGGATGCGGACCACGCCGGAGCTCTTGGTGCCCGAGCCGTAGGACGAGACCGCCATCCAGTCCATCTCCAGGTGCCGGTTGAACGACCTGGCGAGATCGGCCATCACCATCACCGCGCCGCGCAGGACTCCCACGATGAGCAGGTCGTGGCCCTCGTAGTCCTGCTCGATCTCGCGGGCCATCTCCTCGAGGCGCTCGTGGATCTGCTCCTCGGTGAACAAGATGTTGACCAGGTCACCGTCGACGTGGGCTGCGTCCATGGGGTGCAGCCTGTCACGGCGCCGGCCGGGAAGTCTCGGCGGCCTCCGTGCGTTGGGCAGGACATGCAGCTGTCCGTTCTCGACCTCGTGCCCGTCCGCAACGACCAGACGACCGGTGACGCCCTCGCGGCGACCAGGAGCCTGGCACGTGCGGCCGAGGAGCACGGTTACCACCGCTACTGGCTCGCCGAGCACCACAACATGCCCGCCGTCGCGGCCACCAACCCGCCACTGCTGATCTCGATGGTGGCCGGCGCCACCTCGCGGATCAGGGTCGGCTCCGGCGGTGTGATGCTGCCCAACCATGCTCCGCTGGTGGTGGCGGAGCAGTTCGCGCTGCTCGAGGCGGCGTACCCCGGGCGCATCGACCTCGGCATCGGTCGCGCTCCCGGCTCGGACCCGATCACCAGCTGGGCCCTGCGCCACGGCGCCGGCGGTGTGGATGACGAGGCGGTCTCGCGCTTCCCGGAGTACGTCGACAACGTGATCTCGATGATGAGCCCAGGCGGGGTCGGCCTCCAGGTCGGCGGCCGGATGCATGCGCTCACCGCGACGCCGGCCGCGACCTCGGTGCCACCGGTCTGGCTGCTCGGGTCCTCCGACTACTCGGCCAGGCTCGCTGCCTCCCGTGGCCTGCCCTACGTCTTCGCCCACCACTTCTCCGGGCAGGGCACCGCCGAAGCGCTGGAGCTCTACCGGACCAGCTTCCAGCCCTCCGAGGACAACCCCGCGCCGCGCACGTTCCTGACCGTCAACGTCGTGGTCGCCGAGACGCAGGAGGACGCAGACCGGCTCGCGCTGCCGCAGCTCCAGGCGATGGTCGCCCTGCGCACCGGCCAGTCCCTGCAGCCGCAACGCCTGGTCGAGGAGGCGGAGAAGGAGACCATGCCGCCCGCGCACCAGGACCTGCTGGAGTCGATGTCGCGTCGTTGGGTCATCGGCACACCGGCGGCTGCGGCCGAGCAGATCCGGTCGCTGGCCGCGACCTACGCCGTGGACGAGGTGATGGTGCACCCGGTCGCCAGCGCCTTCCTCGGCACGCCCGCCGACGTGGCGCCGGCCCGCGAGACGACGCTCGCGTTGCTGGCGGGTGCGCTGAGCTGAGCGCGCCTTCCGGCTAGTCCCGGGCGGGTCCGAACACGAGCACACCCTGCTCCCGCCTCACCCGGACGTGGCCGGGGAGGTCGACCCACTTCTGTCCGTGCCAGTCGGTGACCAGGCGCTGCATCTCGAGCACGTGGCCGTGGAACAGCTCGGCGCCGAGGGCACCGGCCCCGAGGGCGGCGAGGCGGAGGACGCGGGTGCGGATCGCGGGCGAGAGGGCCGACAGCGCGTCGACCGCGAGGCCGGGTCCCTGACCCAGCGTCGCCAGGGCCCGTTCCGCCTCGTCGTCGAGGTGGTCGACGTCGGCGCGGACCTGGTCGGCCGTCCGTGCCAGGGCGGAAGCGACGCCGGGCCCGAGCTCGCGCTCCAGCACCGGCAGCACGTCGTGGCGGACCCGCGACCTGGTGAACCGCGGGTCGCTGTTGTGCGGGTCGGTCCAGAACTCGATGCCCTCTGCCGCGCAGGCGGCTTCGGTCTGGGCGCGGGTCACCTCGAGCAACGGCCGGTGGAACAGGCCGTCGATCGACCGGCGCATGCCCGCCAGCGAGCGACCGCCGGACCCACGGGCCAGCCCGAGCAGCACCGTCTCCGCCTGGTCGTCGAGGGTGTGACCGAGGAGCACGACCGCGGAGCCGAAGTGGGTCGCGATCTCGGCCAGGGCGGCATACCTCGCCTCGCGCGCACCCGCCTCGATCCCCTGGCCTCCCGGGTCGACGCTCACCGAGATCGTCGCGGTCTCGTCGGCGCCGAGCAGGGCCATCTGGGCGACGACCTGGAGCGCGTGCTCGGCCGAGCCCTCCTGCAGTCCGTGGTCCACGGTCACCCCGATCACGCGCAGGGAGTCCGGGCGCGCCTCGAAGACGGCCGCGGCGAGCAGGGCCAGCGAGTCGGCACCGCCGGAGCAGGCCACGAGCACGGGGTCACCGGTGGAGGTGACATCAGCCAGGGTGCGGCGTACGGCGAGCCGGACCGCGGCCACCGAGGGGTCGAGCGTCATCAGCCGACCAAGCGGCTCAGCCGTGGACCCGGGCGATCCAGAGCGCCGGGTCGAGGATCTCGCTCTTCGAGGGCAGGTTGGCGGGCTCGGCCCACACGGCGTTGAAGCCCTCCATGCCGACCTTGTCGACCGCGGCGCGCACGAAGACCGCGCCGTCGCGGTATTGGGCCATCTTCTGGTCGAGCCCGAGCAACCTGCGCAGCAGCCGGTCGAGACCGCCGACGCCCTTGCGGCGCTGGGTGAACTTGCTGCGGATCTCGGCCACGCTGGGGATGACCTCGGGCCCGACGCCGTCCATGACCACGTCGGCGTGACCCTCGAGCAGGCTCATCACCCCGGTGACCCGTTCGATGACGGCCTTCTGCTCGGGGCTGGAGAACAGGTCGAGCAGGCTGCCCTCGGTCTTGCCGGTGACGAGGTCGCCGATCTTGCGGGCCGCGTCGCCGATCAGCTCGGAGGGGTCGGTCTGCACCGAGCCGACGATCGAGCTCATCTCCGAGCGCAGGTGGTCGGTCATCCACGGGACCGCGGTGAACTGCACCCGGTGGGTCTCCTCGTGCAGGCAGACCCAGAGCCGGAAGTCGTGAGGGTCGGCCTGGAGCTCGCGCTCGACGTGCACGATGTTGGGCGCGACGAGGAGGAGGCGCCCCTGCTCGCCGGGCTTGTCGTGGAACGGGTCGAACTGGCCGAGGACCTTGGAGCCGAGGAAGCCGAGCATCGCGCCGAGCTCGACGCCGGTGATCCGCGAGCCGATCGCCTCGGTGAGCGGGCCGGGGCTGCCCTTCTTCTCCTGGAGCTTGTCGATCAGGGGTGCGATCACCGTGGCGAAGCCGTCGGCGTTGGCCTGCACCCAGCCGGGGCGGTCGACGACGAGGACGGGCGCGGTGCGGTCGCTGGCCACGAGACCTGTGTATTCGCGGACCAGCGGGGTCGAGCGGTCGGCGCCGGCGCGGAGCTCCTCGACGGCGTCGACGGCCTCCCGGCGGCTGACCTGCGGCCCCTCGCCGACGAGACGGGATCCGACCCTGACGGCGAGGTCCCAGTCGACCATTCCGGGCCGGTTCGGCCGCTGTTCGCTCATGACGGAGACCCTACGCCGCAGGTGCATGCGCCCAAGGCACCCGCGATCCGGTCGATCAGGGTCTGGGCCTCGAGGTTCTTCAGCAGCGCGACCCGGTCGGCGACCAGCACGAAGACCATCCGGGCTCCGCTGGCGTCGTCGGCCACGCCGGCCAGTCCGTGGACCCCGGTCAGGGTCCCGGTCTTGGCCCGGACCCGGCCTCGGGCCGCGTCGGGGCCCTTGTCGAAGCGGTAGGCCAACGAGCCGGTGAACCCCGCTACCGGGAGGCCCGTGACCACGTGGCGCAGCTCGGGATGACCGTCCGAGGCCGCGAGCCGGAGCACCCCGGCCAGGGAGTCGGTGCTCAGCCTGTTCTGGCGCGAGAGCCCGCTGCCGTCGTACAGCTGGTCCCCGGCGACGCGGACGCCGAGACGCCGGAGCACCTCGAGGACCGAGGCGGCGCCGGCCTGGAAGGACCCCTCCTGCTTCTCCGCGAGACCCACGTGGCGGGCCAGGACCTCGGCGGCCTGGTTGTCGCTGACCTCCAGCGTGCGCTCGACGATCTGACCCAGCGGTGCGCTCGAGACCGACGCCACCTCGGTCGCGCCCGCGGGCGTCGGCATCCGGCGCACCTGGGGGCCGACCTTGAGACCTGCCGACCGCAACGCGGAGGCGAAGGTGTCGGCCGCGCTGGCAGCCGGGTCGGAGACGAAGCCGAAGCCGTCGGAGTCGTGTCCCTCGTCCACCCACAGCGAGCTGATCGGCGGCACCACGCCCTCGGGGATGTAGCTGGCCGGCCAGGCCGGGTTGACCGAGGGACCGCTGAAGTAGGAGTCGTCGAAGCCGAGCTTCACGCGCGACACCTTCTGTGAGCGCAGCTTGCGGACCACCGCCTTCGCCAGCGTCACGACGTCGGCACGGTCGGGATAGCTGGAGCGGGCCTTGGTCGGCGTGCTGGCGAGGAACGGGTCGCCGCCGCCGACGAGCACGAGCTGGTGGGTGCCGGACACGTAGCGCACCGACGTCCGGAACCGCACCATCGGACCGAGCGACTCGAGCGCAGCCGTGGAGGTCATCAGCTTGGTCGTCGAGGCCGGGGTGATCCTCAGCGCTCCGGACCGGAACAACGGACGTCCCGTGGTGAGGTCGGTGACCAGGACGCCCACGTGCTTGCCGAGAACGCGCTTGCGCAGCATCGGCTGCACGGCTGCCGCCACGCGTGACGGCACCGCCTTGACCGTCGTCGGCTGAGCTGCGACCGTCCCCGCCGCCCCGGTGGCGGGCAGCTTGAGCCCCTCGGGTGGTTCCACGGCGGCCGGCTCGGTCGCCGGGTCCGCCGCTCCCCACCCGAACCAGCGATCGCCCAGGTCGAAGCGATAGCTGGCGACCCCTGCAGCGAGCAGGAGGAGGACGACGACCTCGGCGAGGAAGCGCGTCGGGAAACGGGCCAGCCAGTGGCGTTGCTCACCCACGATCTGGTCAGGCCCCCTTCGATGTGCCGTTCGGGCGAAAGTGCTGCGAGACTAGCCCCCGGCGCGCCCAGGACGGGACGCACAGGTGTCTGGCGGAAGGAAGAGTCGGTGGAGTTCGACGTACTGGTGGAGATCCCGAAGGGTGAGCGCAACAAGTACGAGGTCGACCACGAGTCCGGGCGGATCCGGCTCGACCGCACGCTCTTCACCTCGACGGCCTACCCGGCCGACTACGGCTTCATCGAGGACACCCTCGGTCAGGACGGCGACCCCCTCGACGCGCTGGTGATCCTGCAGCAGCCCACGTTCCCGGGGTGCCTGATCCGCTGCCGCGCGATCGGCATGTTCCGGATGAAGGACGAGGCCGGCGGCGACGACAAGGTGCTCTGCGTGCCCTCGCACGACCCCCGCCTCGAGCACCTGCGCGACATCAACCACGTCTCGAAGTTCGACCGGCTCGAGATCCAGCACTTCTTCGAGGTCTACAAGGACCTCGAGCCCGGCAAGTCGGTGGAGGGCGCCAACTGGGTCGGCCGCACGGACGCCGAGGCCGAGGTGCGGGCGTCGTTCGAGCGGTTCAAGGAGCACCCGCACGAGGCGACGACCCAGGAGGACGCCACCCCGGACGCGGGCCGCACGCCCGAGAACTGACCCGGGTCAGCTGCGCAGCGCCGCCGCCGCGCGTCGTGCCGCGAGCACGCCGACCACGGCGGTGACGGCCAGCAGGAAGAGCTGGTAGACCGCCAGGGCCGGGGTCAGCTCGTCGTTGCCGATCCCGCCGTCGAAGAACCCCGAGACGACGCTGACCAGGCAGGCCGCCGCGAGCAGGCCGGCCGGGACAGCCGCCTTCCACCTGGTCGACCGGACGGCGAGCACGGTGAGCAGGAGCTGGACGGCGATCATCGGCACCGGAGCCGCCAGCAGCGCCTTGCTCCCCCACGCCTGGCCCCAGGTGTTCACACCCGCGGAGACGGCGAGCAGCCCCCCGACCAGATCTGCAGCGAGCAGGGCGACCAGGGCCGGGACGATCGGCTCGACGCGGCGGCTCGTCCTGCTCGTCGAGGTGATGGTGGTGGTCATGGACATGGTGGTCTCCGTTCGGCTGGTGGACCGAGCCTCGCCGTACGGTCTTGGATCGGGCTTGACGCTGACTTGAGCCGTGGAGCCGGCGGCGGACATAACGGGTGGGCCTGGCGGGCAATCCTGGACGCTGGCGGGCGATGCTTCGCCCGCCCACCGGCGGTTTCCCCGGGCGCCCGGGGAAACCACCGGTCCCTACGCCTTCCGCCCCCGGAAGTACCCGATCGCCCCCGACAGCTCCAGGCTGACGTCCTCGAAGCCGCCCTCGGCGAGCCAGGAGCGGACGTCGGTGGAGCTGGCGCCGGGGCCGAGCAGGCCGGCCAGGCGTCCCGCGCGCCGAAGTGGGAGGTAGCGCACGCCGGTGTCGTCGAGCAGCGCGCTGCCGGTGAGGACCCCGCCCGGGTGCAGCACCCGGGCCATCTCGAGGACCGCCAGGTGCGGGTCGGGGAAGCAGTGCAGGCCGGTGAAGGAGACCACGAGGTCGAACTCGCCGTCGGCGAAGGGCAGCGACCCGACGTCTGCCAGCACCGGCTCCACCTGCGCCACGACCTGGCGCTGCCGGGCCACCCGCAGGGTCCGGTCGAGCATCGCCTGGGAGATGTCTGCGGCGACGTAGCGCACCCCCTGACCGGGCCGCAGGCCGCGCAGCGCGACGCCACCGCCGACCGGGACGTCGAGGATCGAGGACCCGGCGGGCTGACGACCGATCTCGGCCGCGGCCGAGTAGAGGCGGCGCAGGTCGCTGCCGATGCCGGCCTTCCAGAGCAGCCCGCCTGCCTGCGGGTGCTCCACGCTCCAGTCGTAGAACGTTGCCCAGAGCGGGTCGTCGCCCCAGCCGCCGAGGCCGGGGATCCGCAGCCGCTCGAGCATCAGTAGGACTCGAGCATCTCGGCCCTCAGCATCTCCGCCGGGATGCCGAAGCCGTCGACGAGGTCCTCGGCGATCGGGCGCAGCTGGCGGCACAGCGAGGAGATCTCCCGGCTGATCGCCTTGGAGCGGCTGCTGGAGAGCCGACCGTGCTCCATCCACCAGCCGCGGTCGGCCTCGATGGTGGAGAGCGCGTAGAGGTCGCAGAGCATGTTCAGCGCGACCTTGTTGTCGCTGTCGACCATGGCCTTGGTCTTCTCGACGAAGCCCTCGAGCACCAGCCGCTCGACGTGCGCGCGCCCGGCTGCGATCACGTGGTCCTGGACGCGGCTGAACACCTCGACGGTGTCCATCCCGTCGTCCATGCCGCGCTTGAGCCGACGCGCGACGCCGGACAGGATGTGCTCCTCGCGCCAGCGGAACATCGCGAGCTGGTACTCCGGGTCGAGCAGCCCGGCCTCCTGGTCCCAGCTGTCCTCGCGGCCGCCCGGGAGCACGTCCTTGATCCGCTCGAGCAGCTTGTGCGCGCTGGTCCGCTCGACCACCGTCTCCACCGCCAGGCCGGCCACGAACCGCACCATCCCGAGCTGGTCGAGGTCACCGAAGCTCGAGGAGTAGTCGGTGAGCAGGCCCTTGGCGACGAGCTGCAGCAGGATGTGGTTGTCACCCTCGAAGGTGGTGAACACGTCGGTGTCGGCCCGCAGCGCACCGAGGCGGTTGGACATCAGGTAGCCCGCCCCGCCACAGGCCTCGCGGCACTCCTGGATGGTGCGGCTGGCGTGCCAGGTGCCGATCGCCTTGGTCCCGGCCGCGAGGGACTCCAGCGCGCGCCGCTGCCGGTCCGGCGCCTCGGTCGTGGAGAGCACGTTGTGCAGCTCCGTGAGCAGGTTCTCCTGGGTGAAGTGGAGGGCGTAGGTCTTCGCCAGCAGCGGCAGCAGCCGGCGCTGGTGCATCCCGTAGTCGAGGAGCAGCTCCTCCTCGCTGCTGTCGGGCGCGCCGAACTGGCGCCGCTTGTTGGCATACTTCACCGCGAGCGCGAGGGCGACCTTGCTGGCCGTGATGCCGGCCCCACCCACGCACACGCGGCCCTGGATCAGGGTGCCGAGCATGGTGAAGAACCGCCGGTCCTGGTTCTCGATGGCAGACACGTAGCGACCGTCCTCGGTCACGTCGGCGTAGCGGTTGAGCAGGTTGGTGCGGGGCACCCGGACGTGGTCGAACCAGAGGCGGCCGTTGTCGACGCCGTTGAGACCGATCTTCGGTCCGTCGTCCTCGATGCGGACGCCGTCCAGCGGCTTGCCCGAGCTGTCGCGGATCGGTACGACGAACGCGTGCACGCCCTCGGAGCCGCCGTGGATCTCGAGCTGGGCGAACACCACCGCCATCGAGGCGTGTGCCGCGGCGTTGCCGATGTAGTCCTTGCGGGAGCGGTCGTCGGGAGTCGTGATCACGAACTCCTTCGCCTCGGGGTCGTAGGCCGCCACGGTGCCGAGGGCCTGCACGTTGGAGCCGTGACCCGTCTCGGTCATGGCGAAGCAGCCCAGCAGGTCGGCCTTCACCAGATCGGCGAGATAGGCGTCGTGGTGCTCCTTCGAGCCGAGCTGCAGGATCGCCCCGCCGAAGAGCCCGAACTGGACACCGACCTTCACCAGGATCGAGAGGTCGCCGAAGCCGAGCGTCTCGAAGGCCGCGACCGACGCGCCGATGTCACCGCCGCCGCCGTACTCGGTGGGGAACCCGAGGCCCGTGGCGCCGGTCTGGGCCATCATCCGGACCAGCTCGAGCACGCGGTCGCGGAACTCCTCGCGCGGCATCTCGATCGCGTCGTCGAGCACATCGGCGTACTCCGCGAGGTTCTTGCGGGTCAGCTGCCGGATCTCGGCGTACTTGCCGTCGAGGAGCGCGGTCAGGGCAGGGACATCGACTTCGGGTCGGGCACGATCGGGCATGGCGTCACTCTGCCGCATCACCCAGCGCCGCGGGACAGAACCTGGCACGGGCGAGACAGGGGCGTGCGTTGGGCCGGTTCAGGGCCGCGCGACGAAGTCGGGGTACCAGTTGTAGATCGAGTTGTAGCGCACGCTCGCCCCGGTGTAGGGAGCCTCGATGAACTGCCCGCCGCCGAGGTAGAGCGCGACGTGGTGGATGCCGCTCGGGGCGCCGTTGCTGCTCCAGAAGAGCAGGTCGCCGGCGCGGGCGTCGGCCATCGAGACCCGGGTGCTCTGGGCGAACTGGGCGACGGAGTAGTGCGGCAGGGCCTTCCCGCCACGGGCCCACGCCTGCAGCGTCAGGCCGGAGCAGTCGAAGGTGGCCGGTCCCGCAGCGCCCCACTGGTAGGGCTTGCCCAGCTGCGCCTTGGCGTAGGCGATGGCGCGTTGGACGGCGACGGCGGCGTTCGGCGCGGGGTTGATCACCGGCGGCGGAGCCGAGTCCGATGGTGCCGTCGAGGAGCCGGTGCTGCCACCCCCCTGGCTGTCGGAGCTCTTCTGGTCCTGCTTGGCGTGGGCCGCGTCCTTCTTGGCCTTCGCGGCCGCCTTCTTCAGTGCCGCCTGCTGAGCTGCCTGCTGGGCCTTCGCGGCAGCTGCTGCCTTCTGACGGGCGATCCGCTCGAGGGCGTCGTGGCGGCGGGTGGCCAGGGTGACCGAGATGTCCTGGGCCGTGGCCAGCTCCTCCATCAGCTGCTGCTTCTGGGCGGCGATCTGGTTGGCGGCGGCACTCGCCGCAGCCGCGGCCTGGCCCGCCTGCTCGGCCAGCTTCTTCGCCTCCGCGGCGAGCGAGGCCTGTCGCTTCTCGGCCTTCGCGGCCCGTGCGGCATAGACCCTCGCCTGGGCCGAGGCCACCTTGAAGTCGTCGTAGCGGGCCTGCATGGAGTCGCCGGCGCTCTGCACCACGCCGTAGCGGTTCATCATGCCCGTGGGGCCCTCGTCGCTGAGCAGGGCGCTGGCGGAGTTGAGCTCGGTGCCGTTCTGATAGCTCTCGGTGACCAGCGAGACGATGCCCGTGCGCTGGACCGCCACGTTGGCAGCCGCCTGCCGCGAGCGGGCCTGGGCCTGCACGCTGGCCTGACGGGCCTGCTCGAGCTCCCACTTGGCCCCGTTGGCCTTCTCGAAGGCCATCTCCGCCGCCGTGGTCGCGGCCTGCATCCGGGCGGCGGCCGCGGCGAGGGAGGCTTCGATCTGGGCGACGCTGCGCTTCTTGGACGCGACGTCTGCCTGGGCCCGGTCCACCTGGGCCTTGCTGGGGACCGACTGCCCGGGCTTCGGGTTCGCGTGGGCGACTCCGCCGAGAGGGAGGGTGATGGCCAAGGTCGTTGCGGCCGCAATGGCCATGCGAGCGACGGGTCGCACCGGATAAGTCCCTTTCGTCGGAGGTCTCCCGGGCGTTTCGACCACGGGAGACAAAACAGACGTTAGGGCTCACACGTCACTCATGAAACACTTTTCACATAATTACAGGCCTGTAATACGCGTGTCGCCTTGACAATCACATCGATGTAGTTCTCAGAACACACCTGTCACACCCGTCCCAGCAGTCCCGGAACGGAGCCCCACCGAGGGGCGTTCAGCTGCGTACGTCGGCGCCCTGGTCGCTCTCGACGCTGTCGACGGGGACCTCGCTGGTCGTCGTCGTCGGGTGGGAGTGCCGCCCGTGCTCGTCGAAGCGTTGCCCGGTCGCGATGCCGCTGAGATAGAAGGAGACGAAGGCGATGATGGCGCCGGCGATGTCATCGGCGATGTAGTGCCAGCCGAAGTACGTCGTGGAGAAGACGGTGATGCCCATGAATGCCCAGAGTGAGACCCGGATGGCCTTGGTGCGCACGGTGTACTGCGCCACCAGCGCCATCAACAAGGTGATGGCCACGTGCAGGGACGCGAACCCGGCCACCGACTGGACACCGCTGGCGAACGGATCGAAACGCACGGAGGTCCTGCCGTAGAACAGGGAGTTCTGGAGGGCCGTGACCCCGGTCTGGGCGAGGTCGCTGTAGAGCCAGGGGAACGCGAAGTTCGGGCCGAGCGTGGGGATCATGTAGTAGCTCGCGGTGCCCAGGGCCCAGCACATGCACTGGCCGGTGATGAACCAGTAGCCGTAGCTGACGTTGCGCGACCACACGGCCCAGACCGTCACCGAGACCGGCACCATGGGCAGGAAGAGCAGGTAGAACCACGAGAGCGTGTGCGCCGCGACCGTCGTTCCGAGCAGGTCGTGCAGCAGCACGGCCGGGTCGTGACCGAGGAGGATCCAGTGGTCGAGCTTGTGCAGCTCGTAGTCGCCCTTCACCCGGCTCTCGCCGGCCCGGATGAACGGCAGGAAGTTCTTCAGGTTGCGATAGCTGACGTAGGTCACGTAGAAGCAGACCAGCCCGACGACCACCAGGGTGATGCGCTCGCGGGTCCAGTGCTGCCGGATGAGCAGCTGGGCCTCGGCCTTGAACTGAGCCGGCTTGCCACGGGCTCGCCAGATGGTGCGAGGCAGGATGTCGGCGACGAACGCACCGAGGCAGAGCAGGGGAAGGCGCACCCACGCCGGGCCCAGGAAGCCGTCGGGATCGCGCAAGGGATACCCCACCGCCTGGCCCGTGATGAAGGCCAGCGTTCCCATGACCACGGCGATCGTCACCAGTGCTGCATAGGCGCGCCGCTTCACAAGGGGTCAGTCTAGGGTCGAGCGCCTACAGGCCCGAAGGCACCAGCGCGATCCTCGACGTGTCGATGGACACACGCACCCTCGCACCCAGCCGTACGTCGCTCCCCGGGTCGGCCACTCCGGGCAGGGATCCCGCCCCGTCGACGTCGAGCTGCACCCGGATCTGGTCGGGCGTGACCCGGGCCTCCTCGACCCGCGCCGTCAGCGGGCCGGCCGGGTCGACGCGCAGCGCCGAGCGCCGCAACGCCACGGACTCCCAGTCCTGGCCCGGGGCCACCAGCTCGCGGAGCCGGGCCGCCGCCTGACCGGTGAGCACCGTGGCGTAGCCGAGGAAGGCGGCGGTCCACCCGTCGGCCGGCCGGCCCCACACCTCCTCGAGGGTGCCCGACTGCACGATCCGGCCGTCGCGCATGACGGCCATCCGGTCGGCCACGGCGAAGGCCTCCTCGTGGTCGTGGGTCACGAGCATCGCCGTGGCACCCGCGGCGCGCAGGATGTCGTGGATCTCGCCGGCGAGCCGTTCGCGCAGCCCGCGGTCCAGGGCGCTCAGCGGCTCGTCGAGCAGCAGCAGCCGTGGCTCGACGGCCAGCGCCCGGGCCAGGGCGACCCGCTGTCGCTCGCCCCCGGAGAGCGTGGCGGGCACCCGGTCGGCGTACCCCTCGAGACCGACCAGCGCGAGGAGCTCGCCCACCTTCGAGCGCTGGTCGGCACGGCTGCGGTGCCGCAGGCGCAGCGGGTAGGCGATGTTGGCCGCGACGTCGAGGTGCTCGAAGAGCTGGCCGTCCTGGAACATCAGCGCGAAGCCGCGCTTGTGGGTCGGGGTGGCGCCGAGGTCGCGCCCGTCGTAGGAGATCGCGCCGGAGGCCGGGTGCTCCAGTCCCGCGACCGCGCGCAGCAGGGTCGACTTCCCGCACCCGGAAGGACCGAGGACCGCGACCACCGAGCCGGCAGGGACCGCGAGGTCGACGTGGTCCACGGCCACGGTCGCCCCGAACCTGACGGTGAGGTCGCGCACGTCGAGCCCCCCGGACATCAGAACGCCCCCACGGAACCGACGCGGAGCCGCTGGACGGCGAACATCACCGCGGCGGTCGTGGCGGCGAGCACGACGGAGGCAGCCATCGCCATCCCGAAGTTCTCCGCGCCCGGTCGACCGATCAGCCGGTAGATCACCACCGGCAGCGTCGGCCTGTCGTCGCGAGCCAGGAAGCTGGTCGCGCCGAACTCGCCGAGCGAGACGGCGAACGCGAACCCGGCCGCGGCCAGGAGCGCCCGCCAGCTCACCGGCACGTCGACGGTCAGCAGGACGCGCACCGGCCCCGCGCCGAGCGAGGCGGCGGCCTGCCGCTGGCGGTCGTCGATGGAGCGGAGCACCGGCGCCACCGTGCGGACGACTAGCGGGAGCGCCACCATCGCCTGGGCGATCGGGATCAGCAGCGCGGAGCTGCGCAGGTCGATCGGTGGACGGTCGAGGGTGATCAGGAACCCGAACCCGACCGTCACGGCCGAGACCCCCAACGGCAGCATGAACAGGCCGTCGAGCACCGTCACGCCCCGGCCGCCCACCGGGCGCGAGACCAGGTAGGCCACGGCGGAGCCGAGCACCAGGGCGATGGCACTGGCCACCAGAGCGATCAGCAGGGAGTTGGCGAGGCCCTCGGTCGCCGGCACCAGGAGCGCGTTGCGGGCACCGGTCGTGGCGAGCGCGCGGTAGTTCTCCAGACCCCAGCGGTCGCCTCGCCGCAGCGAGGACACCACCAGGGAGGCGATCGGTGCCATCAGGAAGACGAGCACCCCCGCGGTCCAGAGCAGCGCCGGCAGGTGCGCCGGCCGCGGGCGCGGCTGCTTCCGGGTGGTGCGGTCGACCGGGCCAGGGCTGCGCCGCGCCCTGGCCGTGATGGCCAGCAACGCGGTGATCACCAGCAGCTGGAGCACCGAGAGGGCCGCGGCGCCGGTCAGGTCGAGCTCCTGGGTGGTGAGCAGGTAGATCTCGGTCTCGACGTTGGCGTAGCGCAGGCCACCCATGGTGAGCACGACGCCGAACGACGTCGCGCAGAAGAGGAAGACCACGCTGGCCGCGGACACGATGCCGGGCAGCAGCGCTGGCAACGTCACGGTGCGGATGACCTGCCAGGGGCTGGCGCCCAGCACCGCCGCGGCCTCCTCGCGCCGCGGGTCGACGGCCTCCCAGAAGGCACCGACCGTGCGCACCACGACGCTGATGTTGAAGAACACGAGCGCAGCGACGATCGCGGCGGCCGTGCCGTCGAGCCCCATCCATCCCACAGGGCCTGATGGCGCGATCAGCTGCCGGAACGCGACGCCGACGACCACCGTCGGCAGCACGAACGGCACCACCACGAGGGCCCGCAGCAGGTCGCGCCCGGGGAAGCGCAGCCGGTGCAGGACGAAGGCGACCGGGAGCCCGGCGACCACGGACACGATGGTCGCAGCCCCCGCCGACCAGACCGTGAACCACAGCACCCGATGCACCCGCGGCCGGCCGAGCACCTCGACCACCCCGCCGGGATCGAAGCTGCCGTCCGGCCACAACCCGCGAGCGAGCATGCCCGCGACGGGATAGGCGAAGAACAGGGTCAGCGCCGCCAGCGGCACCGCCGCGACGGCCACTGTTCCCCAGTGGACGTCGCGCTGCGCTCGCCTCGATGGACGGACCCCGTCGACGCTCGTCACTGCGAGGTGACGTCCCTCCAGTCGCGGAGCCACTGGGTGAGCTTGGTCTGGATCTCTCCGGGGTCCATGCTCAGCGGCTCCGGCGCCGTCTTCGCGTACGCCGCCCACGAGTCGGGCAGCTTGACGGCGGCGTCGATCGGGTAGACGTACATGTTGTCCGGCAGGGCGGACTGGAAGTCCCCCTTCAACATGAAGTCGATGAACTTCTTCATGCCTGCCGGGTTGTCTGATCCCTCGAGCACCCCGGCGTACTCCACCTGGCGGAAGCAGGTGTCGAGCAGGGCACTCGTGGTCGGCTCGGAGCCGCCCTCGGGGATGGTGAAGGGCGGCGAGGAGGAGTAGGACGTGACGATCGGCCGGTCGCCGTTGCCCCCACCTGCGGTGAAGTCGACCTCGTAGGCGTCGGTCCAACCTGAGGTGACCTTGGCGCCGTTGGCGATCAGCTTCTTCCAGTAGTCCTGCCAGCCGTCCTCGCCCTCGGCGACGATCGTCGCGACCAGGAAGGCGAGCCCGGGCGAGGAGGTGGTCGCGCCCGGGGTGACGAAGAGGTTCTTGTACTCCGGCTTCGTCAGGTCCTCGATCGTCCTCGGCGGGGCCAGCTTCTTCCTGGCGAACCACGTGTCGTCGACGTTGACGCACACATCGCTGTAGTCGATGGGCGTGAGGCGGTCGGCGGCGGCACCCGGCAGGCGGTACTGCTGCGCCGACTTGGGCAGTCCCTTGGCGGCGTACGCCGTGAGCACGCCCTCGTCGACCGCCCGTGAGCCGAAGGTGTTGTCGATCCCGTAGACGCCGTCGGCCAGCGGGGAGTCCTTGGTGAGCACCAGCTTGTTGGTGAGCTCGCCGGCATCCCCCTGCGGCCGCACCTTCACGGTGATGCCGGTCTCCGCCTTGAACTTCGCGAGCACCTCCTTCGACATCGCCCAGCTGTCGTGGGTGGCGACGACGAGGGTCTTCGGGCTCTCCTTCGAGTCGGCTCCGCAGCCGACGAGCGAGGCGAGCGCAACGATGGCGCAGAGGACGGTGGGCAGCAGTCGAGACCGCATGTGGGTCATCTCCTTCGACTTCCTTCGCCGGTACTAACCGGAGCAGGTTCAAGGGTCTGCGGCTCACCGCACTCTCAGCGCCCCCGATGTGTTCCCGGGCGCTCCCCTGTCGGACTCCTCCACCCTAGCCTGCGGCGGCAGCCCCGCTCGCCGAGGTCGGTGCCTCAGCGCACCAGCAGGTCGGCGATCGCGGAGATGTGCTCGTGGTCGGTGCCACAGCAGCCACCGACCACCCTCAGGTCGGGCAGCAGGTCGTGCAGCTCGACGTAGTGGTGAGCCAGCCCCTGGACGTCACCCCGGTCCAGGGCGGTTGCCTCGTCGAGCTCGGCATGGCTCATGGTCGAGGAGTTGGCCCGGATCGCCTGCACCCGCGCCACCCACGGCTCGCCCGCTTGGAGACCGGTCTCCAGGACCGAGGCGAAGTGGGTGGGGTGGGCGCAGTTGACCATGAAGTACGCCGCAGCCCCGTCGGTCGCCCGGTCGACCTCGTCGATCGCCTCACCCAGCTCCTGGCCCGACGGCAGCCGGCCGTCCGTCTCGACGGTGAAGGACACCACTGCCGGCAGTCCGACCGCGGCTGCCGCGTCGAGGACCCCGATCGCCTCGTCGACGTAGGTCATGGTGACCGCGCTCATCATCTGGGCCCCGGCCCGCGCGAACGCCTGGGCCTGCAGGGAGTGGTAGCTCGCCGCCTCGTCGGCGCTCATCGTCTGGCCGACCACGTAGCCGTCGCCGCGTGGTCCGACCACGCCGTTGACCACGGTGTCCAGGCCGGGCCGCGACCGGGTGAGCTGCGCCGCGTAGTCCACAGCACGCCGGTTGACCTCGGCCAGGGTGCGGGCGTCGCAGCCGAGCCGGGCACCCCAGTCAGCGTTGGCACGCCAGGTCGCCGTGTCGACCACGAACCCGGCACCGGCGCGTTCGGCGACGTCGAGGTAGGGAGCGAAGTAGCGGTCGAGGTGGGCCTTGCCATCCTCCGAGCCGAGCAGCGGGAAGGAGGCGAAGTCGGGCAGGTCGATGCCGTCGAGGAAGACCAGCGTGGTCTCCAGGCCGCCGTCGGTGAGGTGGACCGAGTCGCTGGCGGGCAGCGGGTCGGGAGCGGACACGTCGACTCCTTCGAGGGGCAGGGATTCGATCGTGCATCGCGGGGCGGCCGGGCGCAGCCCTGGTCGAGACCAGCGGCAGGGGTCAAACGCCGTGGAGCGGCTCGAAACGGACCGTGGGCCCGTCGATCCGACGCAGCTTGCCCTGCAGCGCGAGCAGCTCGAGGTGGGCCATCGTCTCGAAGGCGGCGAGCACACCGTCGAACGCGTTCAGGTCGTCGCGGTGGCGTTCGCGTCGGGTCCAGGGCACTTCGCCGGCCACGTCCCACGAGGTCCGTGCCCCACCCTCGACCGCCCGCAACGACTGCGCGAGCCGGGTCTCGTGGAACGCCACCAGCTCGTCGATCCGGGTGTGCGACGACTCGGTCACCGGCCCGTGGGCCGGCAGCAGCTTCAGGTCCGGCAGGGCGCGCACCTTGGCCAGGGAGGCGAGGTAGTCGCGCAACGGCTGCTGGACGTAGGCCGGTTCGAAGCCGATCGACGGGGTGATCGTGGAGAGCACGTGGTCGCCGGCGAAGAGGAGCGACGCGTCCTCGTCGGCGAAGACGTAGTGACCCTGGGTGTGGCCGGGTGTGGAGATCGCGCCCAGGCGGCGCGGGCCGAGGTCGATGACCAGGTCTCGGTCGAGCCACTCGTCGGGCATGCCGTAGTCGTCCATGGACGGCGGCTTGTCGGGCATCATCGCGCGCCAGCCCTCGGCGAGCTCCTCGGCACCCGCGGCCCTCAGCCGCGCGAGGTTCGGGTCGGCGTTGAGGGCGTCGCTGTGCATCAGGTCCATCGTCGCCTTGTCGCCGAGCCCGAGGGCCACCTGGGCGCCGACCTCACGGCCCACCACGGAGGCCTGCGTGTAGTGGTCGCGGTGCATGTGGGTGACCAGGAACCGACGGATGTCCCTCACGGTGTAGCCGAGCTGCTTGAGCCCGGCGTCGAAGACCTTCCTGGACTCAGGGATCGCCCAGCCGCCGTCGACCAGCACCAGCCCGTCGTCGGTCTCGATGACGTAGACGTTGACGGCTCGCAGGCCGTCCATCGGCAACGGCAGCGGCATCCGGTGCACGCCGGGCGCGACCTCGAAGGCGCCGGGCTCGGTCCACTCACCGCGTCCCGCACGGTCCACGACTCGCTCGGTCACGCGCTCACCTCCCGGACGAGGAGCGCACGGGTCGGGACCCCTCAGGTCCGTGACGCTACTAGCCCGCGACCGGTGACCGGCGGCAGGTCCTTGGCGAAGACGAGGCCGGGCGCTGCGTCGCAGACCGCGTGCACGGCGTTGACGAGGCGCATGGCGGTGACGATCATCCCCGAGACGTTGTGGTCACCGTCCTCGCCGTGGTGGGTGAAGTCGAGGCGCATCACCGGCTCGCCCTCCACCTCGACGCGGTAGCACCCGCCGCCCTCGGGCGGCTGCGGCCAGTCGGGCATCTGGTCGACGCTGGTGCGCGTCACGTGGTCGAGGATCACCCGCGGCACACCGTCGACCTTGCCGACCACCTGGAAGCGGACGGCCCCCATGGTGCCCTCGGCGATGTCGACGCTCACCGTGCTCAGGTCGCGGTCGGCCGGCACGCGCTCGACGACCTCCTCGAGCTCCGGGTCGAGCTCGAGGTCGAGACCCGCAGCGATCTGGCGTACGACGGGACCCCAGGCCGTGGTCAGGATCCCCGGCTGCCAGAGCATCGCGACGTCTTCCATCGGGTTGCCGAAGCCGTAGATGTCGCGCATCACGACGGGCTGGAAGTACGTCGAGTAGTCGGCGATCTCGCTGACCCGCACGAGGTCGATCCGCTGCGACAGCGAGGTGAGCGCGAGCGGCAGCACGTCGTTGGCCCACCCCGGGTCGATCCCGTTGACGTGCAGGCTGGCCCCGGTCTTCTCGCCGGCGACGTCGATCGCCTCGACGAGGTTGTCGAGGCCCAGGCCCTGCGGGTAGCACAGCAGCACGGGTCCGCTGGAGACGACGTTGATGCCGCGCTCCACCATCTCGGTCAGGTCGGCGATCGCCTCGAAGATGCGGTCGTCGACCATCGCGGTGTGCACGATGCAGTCGGGCTCCAGCGCGAAGAGCGCCTCCTTGTCGTCGGTCGCGGTCACACCGAGCCGGCGTCCCATTCCCGCCAGCTCTCCCGCGTCCTTGCCGACCTTGTCCGGGTTGGACACCCAGAGCCCGACCAGCTCGAGATCGGGTCGCGCGTCGATCCCGGCGATCGCGTGCCGACCGACGGTGCCGGTCGACCAGGCGACGACCCTCTTCACCGGCGCACTCATCGGCGCACTCATCGGCACACTCATCGGGACGTCTCCGTCTCGGAGCCCGCGACCAGGTCGGGCAACCGCAGGTCGAGGTTCGGCACCTGCAGTCCTCCGTCGACCTCGAGGATCTTGCCGGTGACGAACCCACCGGCGGGACTGGCCAGATAGAGCACCGCCGCCGAGATGTCCTCGACCTCACCCACCCGTCCCAGCGGGGTCTTCGAGGTCATCTCGTCCATGGTCGCCGCGTCACTGGCCACGAACTCCAGCGCGCTGGTCATCACGCTGCCGACGGCGATGGCGTTGACCCGGATCGTCGGGCTGAGGTCCTGCGCGGCGAGCTTGGTGTAGTGGGCGAGGGCTGCCTTGGCGGTGCCGTAGGCGAGGTAGCCACGACCCGCGACCCGACCGACCACGCTGGAGATGTTGACGATCGAGCCACCGTCGTTCTTCAGCATCTGGGGCACCGCCGCCCGGGTCAGCGCGTGGGCCGTGGAGACGTTGAAGTGGAAGGCCTCCTCGAGGTAGCGCGGACTCGTGTCGAGCAGGGCGTTGGGGATCGTCCCGCCGACGTTGTTGACCACGATGTCGAGACGACCGAACTCGTCGTACGCCGCGTCCGCGAGCCCGGCCACCGCCTCGAGGTCCATCAGGTCGGCCGGCACCACATGGGCCCGGCGACCGAGCGCCTCGACATCCTTGGCGACCTGCTCGAGCTGGTCGGCACTGCGCGCTGACAAGACGACGTCGGCACCCGCCTCGGCGAGGGCCAGGGCGCTGGCGGCGCCGATCCCCCGTCCGGCACCGGTGACGACCGCGACCTTCCCGTCCACCTTGAAGCGGTCCAGAATCATTCCGGAAATGTAACAGGTTCTAGTTTTCACGTCACGCCGCGAAGCCTGAGCTCGCGAAGGGCTTCGAGACGGCGGGAGGTTGAGGAGCGTCGGCTAGCACCGAAGCGAAGCGAGGGGCGAGCGACGCGTCTCGAAACAGTGAGCCGCGAAGCCTGAGCTCGCGAAGGGCTTCGAGACGGCGGGAGGTTGAGGAGCGTCGGCTAGCACCGAAGCGAAGCGAGGGGCGAGCGACGCGTCTCGAAACCCAGTGAGCCGAGAAGCAGCCCCAGCCCGGAGCCCCGAGCCGGAGCCCACGCGGGGCGAGCTCGCTACGCCGGGTCGGCCAACGCGTGCACCGCGAGCGGCACCTGCAGCAGGAACGTCGCTCCGGCGCCTCGCTGGGACTCGACACTGACCGTGCCGCCGTGGCTCTCCGCGATCTGCTTGGTGATGAACAGCCCGAGGCCCAGGCCCGGGAGGTGGGCGGTGTCCTCCTCGCGCTGGAAGACCTCGAAGATCCGGGCCTTGCCGTCGTCACTGACCCCCGGGCCCTCGTCACTGACCGAGACCTTGGCGAAGTGGGCACCGCGGTCGACGCCGACCGTGATGCGGGACCCCTGGGGTGAGAACTTGATCGCGTTGCCGATCAGGTTGACCAGGGCGCGCTCCAGGCGGACCGGGTCACCATCGACCATGCAGCCCTGGGCACGGGCCTGGTCGGCGAGGAGCAGCAGCTGCATGTCCTTGGCCTCGGCCAGCATCCGGGTGCGGTCGACCACCGAGGACACCAGCTCGACGATGTCGAGCCGCTCGAGCTCGAGGCGAGCGTTGTCGTCGAGCGCGAAACCGTGGTTGAGGTCGGTGAT
The DNA here is from genome assembly GCA_963843075.1 of uncultured Actinomycetota bacterium. Lineage (GTDB taxonomy): Bacteria > Actinomycetota > Actinomycetes > Propionibacteriales > Nocardioidaceae > Marmoricola. The sequence goes on from CAWJJD010000001.1 coordinate 237,430, forward strand.
CAGCGCGGTCATCGTGAGCGCTGAGCGGTGCAGCTGCTCGAGCTGGCGACGGACCATCGGGTCCAGCACCTGGTGCTCGAGCAGCACCTCGCTCAACCCCAGGATCACCTGCGCGGGGTTGGAGAGATCGTGCACGGTCATGGCGTTGAGTCGGCGCTGGGCGGCCAGCTCGCTGTTGATGCGTCCGAGCTCCTTGAGGAGCAGCTCGTCGGGTCGGTCAGCCTGCAACTACTCGTTCCTCCGTCCAGGTCCGGCACAGCTCGAGTGCCTCCCGCGCACCCGGCGCCCACCCGTCGGCACCGACGTCCGAGGCGAGCCGCGGGTTGATCGTGAAGGGTCGTCCACCCACGAGCACCCGCACCTTGCGGCACCGTGGGTCCGCGCGCAGCTGTGCGACCAGGTCGCGCACGCCCGCCACGTGACCGGCCATCGTGGCCGAGACGGCGAGCACGTCGGCGCGGTGCATGCACACGCTCTCGATGACGTCGGCGTGCGGCACGTCGGCGCCGAGATAGGTCGTGCGCCAGCCGGCCTGCTCCATCAGGTCCGCGATCATCCGGATCCCGACCTCGTGGGCCTCGGTGCCGACGGCCGTCGCGACGAGACTGCGTCCCAGCAGGGTCCGGTTGAGCAGCAGCCGCGGGTAGAGCAGCGAGAGCGAGAGCTGCGTGATGGCGGTCGTGTAGTGCTCGTGGGCGATCGAGATGTCGCCGCGCTCCCACAGCCGACCCAGCTCGATCTGGGCGGGCTGGAGGATGCCGAGCATGATCTCGGCGACGTCGACGTCGTCGAGGAGCGCGTCTCGGACGATCCCGATCGCCTCGTCACGCCGGCCTCCGAGAGCCGCCTGGAGGTAGTCGCGCGCCGGGCCCTCGCCGAGCTCCACGAGGGAGTCGGCGTAGGCGCCGCTCTCGCCGAGGACCGCGGCGGCGTTCTGGACGTCCTCGACCGTCGTCCGCCCAGAGGCGTCGAGGTGGCGGGACAGGACCTCACGGATGGTCCGGGCGACGTCGTCCGGGCCGAAGGTGGCCCCGGCCTCCTCGAGCCGCACCTGCTGCCAGCGAAGCTGGTCTGCGAGGAGCTCGGGCGCCTCCATCGCGAGGGCGCAGTCGAGCGCCTCGAGGTGGAGCCGGACGACGTCGATCACGGACGAGGAGAGCAGGCCCAGGCGGGTGGCCACGTCCTCGGCGAGCGCGAGCGGCTGGGAGGCGACGCGGCTGAGGGCAGGGGACTCCCAGGCGGCCTTCATGCTGGCATGGTAGGGCGACTCCGGAGCGACCACACGACCTTGTCCACGCCCTCCGACCTGCACTCGCTTCAAACCCGGACAGAGCGGGACAAGGCAGTCCGATCTCCGGTCGTGACGAGCGGATCAGGCCGCCGCCGGACCGGTCGACGACCGCACGACGAGGTGGGTGGGCAGGATCCGGGTCGGCCCCTCGGTCTGCCCGTGCGGGATCTGCTGCACGAGGAGGTCGACCGCCCGGGAGCCGGCGTCCTCGGTGCGCTCGGCCAGCGTCGTGAGGGTCGGATGGCAGAAGTCGGCACCGAAGACGTCGTCGAAGCCGATCACGCTGACGTCCTCGGGGATCCGGATGCCCCGCTCGTCGAGGCGGCGCATCACACCGATGGCGAGCATGTCGTTGTGGCACACGATGGCGGTCGCACCCGATGCCACGGCAGCGTCGGCGGCGGCGGGGCCACCGCCCAGCGTGGGCAGGTAGGGACCGAACCGGCGCGCGTCCATGCCCTTGTCCGCGGCCGCCGCCTGGAGGCCCTGCCAGCGACGCGCACCGGACCACGACTCGGCCGGGCCGCCGGCAAAGACGAACGAGCGGTGCCCGTAGGACGCGAGGTGGTCGACGATCTGCCGGGTGCCCGAGTCGTAGTCGGCCACCACGCACCCGAGGCCGGGCGTGGCTCGGTTGACCAGGGCGATCGGGCTCCGGTCGGCGGCGCTGCGCAGCTCCTCGTCGGTGAGTCGCGAGGCACTGATCACGAACCCGTCCACGGCACGTTCGAGGCGGCGTACGAGCTCTGCCTCGGCCGTGGGGTTCTCGGCGGTGTCCCCGAGGACCAGGGTCAGTCCCGCCGCGGCAGCCCCACGCTCGGCGCCCTTGATCACCCCGGCGAAGAAGGGGTTGGTGATGTCGGGGACGAGCAGCGCGATCGTCCGGGTGCGGCCGGAACCCAGGGCCTGGGCGGTCGGGTTGGGCACATAGCCCAGCTCCTGCGCGACCTCGAGGACGTGCTCGCGGGTGCGGTGGTTGACCCGTTGCGGCCGGGAGAAGGCGCGCGAGACGGTCGAGGAGGCCACCCCCGCGGCCTCCGCGACATCGGCCAGTGTCGGCCGGTGGTGGGTGGGCCGGTCGGGGGAGGAGGGGGGCATGGACCCACGATATGGCAAGAAATGGCAAACGCTTGCCATGTGACGCGAGCCACTCCTAGGTTCCCGGGAACACCCAGACGGATCGGGCCGCAGAGCACCCGGTCGTGACAGGAGCAGGGCTCACATGAACTCACCATCCGACCTCCCCAGGACCCCCGGGCGGGCCGCTGTGGCCGCCTGGAGCGGCAGCGCGCTGGAGTACTACGACCTCGCCATCTACGGCACCGCCGCCGCCCTGGTCTTCCCGAAGATCTTCTTCCCGGACGGCAACGACTCCGCGGCCACGATCGCGGCCTTCGCCACCTTCGGGGTGGCCTACGTCGCCCGCCCGATCGGGTCGTTCCTGATGGGCCACATCGGCGACCGGCTCGGCCGCAAGACGATCATGGTCGGCACGCTCCTGCTCATGGGCATCTCGACCTTCCTGGTCGGGTGCCTGCCGACCTACCACCAGGTGGGGCTGCTCGCGCCGACGCTGCTCGTCGCCCTGCGCCTGCTCCAGGGCCTCTCGGCCGCCGGTGAGCAGGCGGGGGCGAACTCGATGTCGTTCGAGCACGCACCCGACGACCGCCGTGGCTTCTTCACCAGCTTCACGCTCAGTGGCACCCAGGGCGGGCAGGTGCTCGCGCCCGCCATCTTCTTGCCGCTGGCCGCGGTCCTGCCCGAGGACCAGCTGCTGTCCTGGGGGTGGCGGGTGCCCTTCCTGCTGAGTGCCCTCGTCGTGGGCCTCGGTCTCGTCATCCGGCTGAAGCTCGACGAGACGCCCGAGTTCCGTGCCGAGGAGCAGGACGCCGAGGTCTCCAAGGCCCCGCTCGGCGTGCTCTTCCGTGACCACTGGGGCAACGTGCTGCGCGTCTTCTTCGCCGCGTTCATCGCCATGGTCAACACGATGTTCCAGGTCTTCGCACTCAACTTCGCCACCTCCGACGACTTCAGCGTCGGGTTCGGGAACACCTTCATGCTCTGGCTCGCCATCGTGGCGAACCTGGTCGCGATCGCGACGATCCCCTTCTGGGCACGGCTCTCGGACCGGGTGGGTCGCAAGCCCGTCTTCGTCACGGGCGTGCTCGGCAGCGCGGTGCTGGTCACGGCGTTCCTCGGAGCCATCGCCGCCGGGAGCCACGTCCTGACGTTCGTCCTCGGCGTGCTGCTGGCCGGTGTGGTCTACAGCATGCCCAACGCCGTCTGGCCGGCGACGTACGCCGAGTACTTCCCGACGCGCGTGCGCCTGTCCGGGATGGCCATCGGCACGCAGTTCGGCTTCGCGCTCGCCGGGTTCACCCCGACCATCGCCGGGTGGCTGATGGCCGGCGAGACCGGCAACTGGGTCAAGGTGGCGATGTTTGCCGTGGGCGCCTGCGTGATCTCCGCGGTCGCCGTCATCACCGGACCCTCGGACACGCACCTGGTCCCGACCAGGAAGATCGGCGCGGTCCCCCGCGTCGCCCTGCGACAGAGCGTGGCGAGCGAAGCGTGAGCGACCACTCGTTCACCCTCGGCCTGGTGGGTGCGGGCATCGGCGCCTCGCTCACGCCCGCGATGCAGGAGCGTGAGGGCCGGGAGGCCGGTCTGTCGCTGACCTATCGGCTGATCGACCTCGACCGTTGGGCGATGACCCGCGCTGACCTGCCGGACGTGCTCGCCTGGGCGCGCCGCCTCGGCTTCGACGGCCTGAACATCACGCACCCGTTCAAGCAGGCCGTGGTTCCCCTGCTCGACGAACTCTCGACGGATGCCCGCGACCTCGGCGCGGTCAACACCGTGATCATCCGCGACGACGGCCTGTCCGGTCGCAACACCGACTGGTCCGGCTACACGCGCGCGTTCCAGCAGGTGCTCCCGGAGGCCGTCAACGACCGGGCGGTGCTGATCGGTGCCGGTGGTGCGGGGGTGGCGGTCGGCTACGGACTCCTGCGCCAGGGCGCGGAGCACGTCGCGGTCGTCGACCACGACCCCGACATGGCGAAAGCCTGTGCGGAACGACTGGCCGGGAGGTTCGGCGACCACCGCGTCGCCATCGCCGAGGATCTGGAGGACGCCCTGGCCGACGCCCAGGGGCTGGTGAACGCGACCCCCGTGGGCATGTGGGGCCACCCGGGCACGGCCGTCCAGCCTCGGTTGCTGCGCCCGGACCTGTGGGTCAGCGACGTCGTCTACTTCCCGCTCCGGACCGAGCTGGTCCTCGCCGCACACGCACGCGGCTGCCGGGTCCTTCCCGGCGGCGGGATGGCCGTGCAGCAGGCGGTCGGTGCCTTCGAGGCCTTCACCGGGCGGCCCGCTGACTCCGAGCGGATGGCTCGACACTTCGGGGAGCTGACCGCTTGATGCGGACGGGCATCGCGACCGTCTCCCTGAGCGGCGTGCTGGAGGACAAGCTCGCCGCTGCCGCGGCTGCCGGCTTCGACACCGTCGAGCTCTTCGACAACGACCTGATCGCCTCGCCGCTGTCCCCCCAGGAGGTCGCGTCCCGGTGCGCGGACCTCGGCCTCGAGATCGCGCTCTTCCAGCCCATCCGCGACATCGAGGGAGTCCGACCCCAGCGGTTCGACGCGGTGCTGCACCGGCTGCGGACCAAGCTCGGCGTGATGGAGGAGCTGGGCACCACGACGCTGCTGGCCTGTTCCAACGCGCAGCAGGGCGCCGTCGACGACCTGGACCTGAGCGCCGAACAGCTCCACCGGGTCGGCGAGGTCGCGGCCGAGTCGGGTGCCACGGTGGCCTTCGAGGCCCTGGCCTGGGGCCGACACGTCAACCGCGTCGGGCAGGCGTGGGAGGTCGTGAGCCGCGCCGACCACCCGGCCGTCACGCTGGCGGTCGACACCTTCCACATGCTTGCGCGCGGGGACGACGGGGGCGCCCTCGCGGACGTGCCCGGGGACCGGATCGGCTTCCTGCAGGTCGCGGACGCACCCCTGCTGGACATGAACCTGCTCGAGTGGAGCCGGCACCACCGCTGCTTCCCGGGCCAGGGCACCCTCGACGTCACCGGAGTCGTGGCCGCCGCGCTCGTGGCCGGCTATCGCGGTCCGCTCTCGCTCGAGGTCTTCAGCGACGTCGTGCGCGAGACCGATCCGCGCGTCACGGCACGCGACGCGATGAGGTCGCTGGTCCACCTCGAGGACGCGGTGGCCACGCTTGCCCCCGGCCTCGAGGCGGGTGTCGTCGAACGCGTCGCCCCGGCAGCAGCACGGGCCGACGGAGCCTTCCTGGAGATCGCGGCCCTTTCGGGCGACCGGACGGCCGCGCACGTGCTCCGCACCCTCGGCTTCGGCGCGGCCGGGAAGCATCGGTCCAAGAGCGTCTCGTGGTGGCGCAACGGGGATGCGCACGTCGTCGTCAACGAGGAGCCCGAGGCAGCAGACCCGCCTCACGCCTCCGCGATCGGCGTCACGGCGGGGCCGGTCGAGGCCGTGGCAGCCCGCGCGTCCGCGCTCCTGTGGCCCACCCTCGACAACGTCCGCGGATCCGGCGAGGCGATGCTGCCGGGGATCACCTCGCCCTCGGGTCTGCACGTCTTCGTCAGTGACACGCCCGGTCGGCCCGACCACTGGCAGGGCGACTTCGAGCCCACGGGCGAGGCCGGGACAGGCACGGCGGGCGGCCTCGACCACGTGGTCATCTCGGTCTCGGCACTGCAGCTCAACGAGGAGCTGGCGTTCTTCCGGAGCGTGTTCGGGCTCGCGTCGGGGCCGCCCGAGGAGTTCATGGAGCCGCACGGCCGGTTGAGGAGCGTCGCGCTTCGCCCTCCTCGTGGCGATCTCCGGATCGTCCTCAACGTGACCGAGGCCCCCGCTGGTGCCGCGCATCCCCAGGGCGTCACGCAGGTGGCGATCCGCTGCGACGACGTTGCCTCGGCGGTGGCCGCGTTGCGGTCCAGCGGCGTACGCCTGATGCAGGTGCCCGACAACTACTACGTCGACCTCGACGCGAGGTTCGGTCTGCCCCGCGACCTGGTCGAGCATCTGCGCGAGCACCAGCTCCTCTACGACCGCCTCGGCGACGGCGAGCTCCTGCACGCCTTCACCGAGGAGCTCGGCACCGGCTTCCACGTGGAGCTGCTCGAGCGTCGCGGGGGCTACGACGGCTACGGCAGCGCGAACACGTTTGTCCGACTGGCCTCCCAGCTGAGTGCTGCCGCCCCTGCCTGAGGCCGGCGCCTGCGGCACCGCCAGGTCGACGAAGGCGCGTAAAGTGGCGCAGACCCAGGTCGGGACCAGCATGCGACCTCGAAGCCGGATGTTCGCCAGTTGTCCAACCGCTGACCGGCCACACGGACACAGGAGACGGCATTGGTTGGCCTTGCGGATCACGGCGAGCGACGTGACGGCCCCCTGACCGGTGCCGCCGCATGACGAGCTCGGTCGACGACCAGATGGAGTGGCTGTGCGAGACAACCGTCGCGGTCACGGAGGTGAGTTGTTGTGGGGTCATGATCGTGACGCAGGGTGGCCAGAGCGTCACCGCCCACGTCTCGGATGCCCGGGCCAGGGCGGTCGAGGACCTGCAGCACACCCTGGGCGAGGGCCCGGGCGTGGCCTCCTCCGAGTCCGGAGCGGCAGTCCTGGTCCCGGACCTGCGCGACGGCACCGATGCCTCGCTGCAGCGTTGGCCGGTCTTCGCCCGTGACGCGGTGGAGCTGGGAGTCCTGGCGGCGTTCGCGTTCCCGCTGCTGCTCGGCACCGCACGCATCGGAGCCCTCAGCCTCTATCGCACCGCCCCGGGGGGCCTGACCCCCCAGCAGCTGTCGCAGGGCCTGGTCGCGGCCGACTCGGTCGCACTGACCCTTGCGGAGAAGGGCGACGGCCTGCCTTCCAGGAGCGACTACCCCGACCCCATGCGCGTCCACCAGGCGGCCGGCATGGCGATGGTCCAGCTCGGCGTACCCATCGACCAGGCGTTGCTGCGCATGCGCGCCATCGCCTACGCGGAAGGGCAGACCGTCGACCAGATGGCCGACTCGATCCTGCTCAGGCGCCGACGACTATCTCAGGAGGACGCATGACACCCGAGAAGAAGCTCGAGCGACAGGCACTGCTGTCCGAGCGCTTCGTGACGCTGGCCGACACGCTCGTCGACGACTACGACGTCGTGGAGGTGCTCGACGGGCTGATGTCGACCTGCCTCGAGCTGCTCGACGTCGATGAGGCCGGGCTGCTGCTCACCGATCCGCGTGGTGGGTTGCAGCGAGTCGCCTCGTCCAGCGAGGAGGCGCGGTTGCTCGAGCTGCTCCAGGTCCAGACCCGTGAGGGTCCGTGCTTCGAGGCGGTGGCGACGGGAGAACCGATCGTCGTCGAGGACATCGCCGCCACCCGCGCGCGGTGGCCCGTGTTTGCCGAACGTGCCCTGGCGGACGGCTTCCGCTCGGTCTACGCCTTCCCGATGAAGCTCCGTGACGCCACGGTCGGTGGCCTCAACCTCTTCGGCGTCCGCAGGCACACGCTCGACGTCGAGAGCCGGGTGATCGCCAAGGCGCTGGCCGACGTCGCCACGATCGGCATCATCCAGCAACGCTCGCTGCACCGCTCCTCGCTCCTGGCCGAGAACCTGCAACGCGCCCTGAACACGCGCATCGTCGTCGAGCAGGCCAAGGGCGTGCTCTCCGAACGAGGCAACATCCCGATGGAGCAGACCTTCGCGGTGCTGCGTTCCTATGCGCGCAGCAACAACCTCAAGCTGAGCGAGCTGGCGCAGTCCATCGTCTATCCGCCGCACCTGGCCGACCAGGTGCTCGGGCGGCCGCCTTCGTGAGCGACCGCCGTCCTCGAGTCAGGCGAGGAAGGACGCGGCCACGTCGGCTGCCTGATCGACCTGACCGAGGTCGGCGGACGTCGGGATCAGGTGCACCTCGTCGGTGCCGATCTCGGCGAACCGGCCGAGCAGCTCGGCCAGGTCCCGCTGCGAGCCGGCGAAGCCGGTCGTCGGGGCGATCGCGTCCACCAGGTCGGCGGGGAGCCAGTTCATGTAGTGCCGCAGGTGTCGGTGCACCTGCGCCCGCGCGGACGTCTGCTCTCCGAGGGCGAAGAAGAAGGACGTGGTCAGACGCGGGCTGCTGCGACCGGCCTCGCCCCACGACTTCCGCGCGAGGGCGAACAGCTCGCCGACCGCGTCGAGGTCCAGGTCGAGCGTGACCCCGGCCAGGCCGTCGGCCCAGCGTGCGGCGTACTCCACCGTGCGCGGACCCATCGTGCCCACGAGGATCTCGGGCCCGCCCGGCTGGACCGGCGGAGGGCCGACGGGCCGGACCGCCTCGGTCACCTTCTCCCCGGACCAGACCCGCCGCATCACCTCGACCCGGCGCCCCATCTCGCGCATCGTCTGGGTGTCGAGGTCGGCGCCGACGGCGCGGTAGTCCTCCTCGCGTCCACCGACACCCACACCGACGGTGAGGCGGCCGCTGCTGAGCAGGTCGCCGGTGGCAAGCGCCTTGGCGAGCATCACCGGGTCGTGCAGCTGGGGTACGACGACCGTCGTCACGAGCCGAACCCGCCGGGTCCACGCCGCGACGGCACCGAGGAGGGTGAGCGTCTCGGGATTGTCGAAGGCCATCCGCTCGCCGAAGCAGAGTGAGGAGAAGGGGCCGTCGTCGATGGCTCGCGACCACGCCTCGAGCACGGCCGCGTCGAGGTCGGGCTCCATGACCGGCAACGTCATCCCGACCTGCATGCGGGACACCCTTGCAGATCCGCGGCCCCCCGGGGAGCACGCCGACCGGGCGAACTTGGTTGGCTGAACCGCGGCGAGAGGGCAGTTCTGGCCAACCAGACCCGCCCTCTGGGCGGCGTACGGCCAACCGAAACTGCCCTCTCGGCGAGCTAGGGACAACCTGAAGGTGTCGGCGGGGACGGGCACGATGCACCCCATGAGCTGGATGGATCCGGGGCCACACGATGCGGAGCTCCGGGCGTCGTACGCCGAGGTCCGCGCGCTGGCCGACTGGTCGCCGTGGCTGTCCTTCGAGACCGCGCGGGTCGCCGCACCCCGGGAGCCCGGCGTCTATCTGCTGCGGGAGCCCGTGACCGGGGTGATCCGCCACGTCGGCATGGCCGGTGAGCGGGCCGGCGGCGGTCGCCCCCAGGGGCTGCGCGGACGGCTGGCGGCGTACTGGACCGGCAAGGGGGCGGTCAGCGGCTTCGGCGAGGCCGCCCTCGACCGCGCGCTCGCCGATCCTGACTGGATAGCCCGGCAGCTGGACGACCTGCGCCGGCGTGGCCCCCAGCGAGCCAAGGACTGGGCCCGCGACGCGGTGCTGCGCCTGGGGCTGGAGGTGAGCTGGACCGTGTGCGCCGACCGCGGCGACGCCTTGTTCCTCGAGGACCAGGTGGCGAGCCGCCTGCGCACCCACGGCCTGTGGAACCACTGACCCGGGGGTGACCGCTCAGGCGTGGGTCTCGTGCTCGTGGTCGGCGTGGGCCGCCGCCTCGAACTGGATGGTGGAGTGCTCGACGTCGAAGTCCTGGGCCAGGCACGACTGGACCTCGTCGAGCATCGGGCCGAGGTGCCCGTCGTGGAAGCAGGAGTCGTCGACGACGACGTGGGCGGTGAACACCGGCAGCCCGGTCGCCACCTGCGTGGCGTGCAGGTCGTGGACGTCGCGGACGTGCGGCAGGCCCATGATGTGCTCGCGGACGCGGGTGAGGTCCAGGCCCTTCGGGGTGGACTCGAGCAGCACGTCGACGGTCTCGCGCAGGAGTCCGACGGTGCGCGGGATGATCAGGACACCGATGAGCAGGGACGCGAGCGCATCCGCGCGCAGCCAGCCGGTCGTGGCGATGATCGCGCCGGCCGCGAGGACCGCGACCGACCCCAGGGCGTCGTTGAGGACCTCGAGGAACGCCGCCTTCATGTTCAGGTTGTCGCCGCGGCCGCCGGCCAGGACGGCCAGCCCGACGATGTTGGCGACCAGGCCGACCGCACCGAAGACGAGCATCACTCCGGAGGTGACCTCCGGCGGGTCGAACAGCCGTCGCACCCCCTCGACGAGGATGAACACCCCGACCGCCAGCAGCACCGCGGCCTGGGCGGCCGCGCCGAGGACCTCGGCCCGGCGATAGCCCCAGGTGCGCGCCTCGGTCGCCGGCCTGCGGGCCAGCACGGCGGCAACCAGGCCGAGAGTGAGGCCGGCGACGTCGGTCAGCATGTGCCCCGCGTCGGCGAGCAGTGCCAGGCTGCCGGAGATGATCGAGCCGATCACCTCGAGGACCAGGACGCCCACGGTGATGGCCAGCACCACGGCCAGACGGCCGCGGTGGTCGGTGGACTCGGCGCCCCCGTGCTGGTGCGAGTGCCCCATCAGGACTCCCCTCGACCGTGTGCGGGGGCGTCCCCGTGGTGGGGGCAGAGCACGACCGCGTCGCCGGTGAGAGCGAGGAGCTTCTCGGCGGCGGCCAGCAAGTCCATCGTGGCCTCGGGGTGCGCCAGTGAGTAGACCGAGGATCGTCCCTGCGCGCGCACCTTCAGGACTCCGCAGTCCAGCAGGCACGCACAGTGCTTGCTGACCGTGCTCTGGGCGAGTCCCAGGTGGGCGGTGAGGTCCACGACGCGGTGCTCGCCGAGGGCCAGGTGCTGCACGATGGCCAGCCTGGAGCGGTCCCCGAATCCGTGGAAGAGGCACGCGGCGGCCGTCAGGGCCAGCTCCTCGGGCACTCGGGAAACGTCGTCCGTAGACCTCAGCATCGTCATCCGGCGATGTTATCGGATCCGTCCTGCCCGGTGAAGGACACGTCTGGACGTCGGGGATCGACGACGACGTCCGCGAGATGGTGGCAGGGTGTTGCGCGACTTCGCGTGAGCACCGGCTGGGTCAGGATCGGTGGTGGGCCGGCCACGACGACGAACGGAGCATCCAGATGAGCGACCTGTTCGACCTCACCGGTCGAATTGCCTTGGTGACCGGATCGAGCAAGGGCATCGGGCACGCCCTCGCCAAGGGCCTCCTGGACGCGGGGGCCGAGGTGGTGATCAACGGTCGCAGCTCCGGGACCCTGAACGCAGCCGCTGACAGCCTGGAACGTGCCACGGGTCGGCGCCCGCACGTCGCCAGCTTCGACGTCACCGACCCGGAGTCGGTCGAGGACAGCATCGCCCGCGTCGAGACCGAGGTGGGGCCGATCGACATCGCCGTCAACAACGCAGGTGGCCAGCGCCGGGCGCCACTGACCGAGTTCACCACCGACGACTGGGACCAGTTGCTGGCCCTCAACCTGAGCAGCGCGTTCTACGTGGGACGTGCCGTGTCACGACGAATGGTCACCCGCGGCCGCGGCAAGATCATCAACGTCTGCTCGGTGCAGGCCGAGACGGTCAGGCCGGGCATCGCTGCCTACTCCGCGACCAAGGGGGCCCTCAAGCAGCTGACGAAGGGCATGTGCGCGGACCTTGCTCCCCACGGCATCCAGGTCAACGGGCTGGGTCCGGGGTACTTCGCCACCGAGCTCACCGCCGAGCTGGTGGCCGACTCCGACTTCTCGGCGTGGATAGCCCAGCGAACTCCTGCTGGACGATGGGGCGCCGTGGAAGACCTGGTGGGGCCGTTGATCTTCCTCGCCTCCGAGGCTTCCGCCTTCGTCAACGGTCACGTGCTCTATGTCGACGGCGGGATGCTCAGCGTCCTGTGACGAGCACGCCGACGGGGTGGGAACGTTTCGCCCGGTAGTTGGCGCGCGGCGGGTCAATCCGGCCCGGGTCGACGTACGCTCGAGCGGTATCTCCGGCCGGACCATGCAGACGATCCCCGTGGAGCCACAGCGTCTCGTGAGCCAACGCCGCCCTGTGCCAGCACAGGAGAGTCCGAGGACCGCGGTGACCCAGCAGGCAGATCGCATCCAGGCAGAGACGGTTCGATGTCACGGCCAGGTGTCCTCCGGCGTGCTCGGCAGCGACATCACCTTGGCGGTGGAGATCATCAGCGTCGCTCGTCGGATCTCCGGGCGATCGGCGTTCATGCTGCTCACGCAGGCTGCAGCGGAATCGGACGTGTGTCTCGGCGACGTTGCTGGCGCGGTCGTGGGTTCGCACCGCGCCTCGCTCCAGTGACGGCCGGCCTCACGGCACGTGCGTCGCCGGTCGATAGGTCAACGAGGCCAGACCCGGGTCGGGTCCCGGCCCGGCACTGACCAGCTCCCAGGCGTGCGCCAGACCGCCCGGTCGGTACATCGACGAGCCGTCGGCCACGAACACCGGGACGACCATGAGCGTCAGCTCGTCCACCAGCCCGGCGTCGACCAGGGTCTGGCCGAACCGGCCGTGCCCGTAGACCACCAGGTCCTGGCCGGGTGTCCGCTTCAGCTCGGCGACTGCTGCCGCCACCTCGCCGGAGACGATCTGCGTGTTGGACCAGTGCGCTTCCGCGAGAGTCGACGAGAACACGTACTTCGGCATCGCGTTCAGGAAGTCGGCGTACTCACCCGAGGCACCTGGCCACTGCTGGGAGAAGATCTCGTAGGTCACGCGGCCCATCAGCATCGCGCCGCTGTCGCGCAGCGTCGCCAGGGACGCGGCCGCGCTCCCGGAACCGAAGTAGGGACCCGCCCAGCTCATCGGCTGGCTGGTCACGCCGTTGATCGAGACGAGCAGGGACTGCCGCAGCCGGCGAGAGCCCGCCGACGAGGAGTGGATGGTCACACCTGTTGGACCCGGCCCGGCGGCGAAAGTCATCGGCGGATCCCGGTGGGCCGGCAAGCGCCGCCGGTCAGGCGGCGTGCTCGGCGCGGTAGCGCGACGGTGCGACTCCGTGGACCCGCTTGAAGGCAGCGCTCAGCGCGAACGGGTTGGCGTAGCCGACGCGACTCGCGATCGCGGCGAGGGTCAGCTCGGTGCCGGCGAGGAGGTCGGCGGCGAGCGCGAGGCGCCAACGGGTGAGATAGGACAGGGGTGACTCGCCGACGTGCCCGCTGAACCGGCGAGCCAGCGCGGCACGGGAGAGCCCGACGTGCGTCCCGAGCGACTCCACCGTCCACGGGTGCTCGGGGTGCTCCTCCATCGCTCGCACCGCCTCGGCGATGGCCGGGTCGCTGGGGGCGGGGGACACGTCGATCACCTCACGGACGGCGTGGACGAGGACGAGGTCGAGGAGTCGATCGAGTACGGCGACCTGGCCGGCAGCGTCGCTGACCAGCTCGCGGCTCAGCATCTCCACCAGGGACGGGTCGAAGCCGCGCAGCACCACGCTCTCCGGGAGGCGCGCGAGCAGCAGGGCGCCCACCGAGGTCTCCCGCTCGTAGGTGCCGATCAGCATCACGGTCGACTCCTCCGACCGGGTGTTGCCCCACGTGCGGACGCCCAAGGACATCGACTCCGACAGGATCGCGCCGGTCGGGTCGATGCACACCTGGCCCGGGAGGATCCGGATGTCGGTGGGGGTCTCGGCGGAGTCGGCGACGGTGTAGCTCGCCGGACCACGCGCCAGGACGACGTCGCCCGGGCCGACCCGCTGGTCCCCGGAGGAGTCGGTGAAGGTCGCCTCGCCCCTGGCCACGACGACCACGGTCAGCGGCGCGCGGTCCTCGACGGTGATCGACCACGTCCCCGCGAACACCGCCTTCAGCAGGAAGGCCCGCTCGGCACGGGGACCGTCGAGCAGGACGTCGAGCGAGGACATGATGAGACGATGACACATGTAACTGAGCGTGACAAGCATTCTCTGCGTCGCACTCAGCGCACAGGCTGAGGCCATGAACATTCTCGTCACCGGCGGCACCGGCAAGACCGGCAGCCGCGTCTCCCAGCTCCTGACCGCCGCTGGCCACCCCGTCCGGGTCGCCACCAGACACAGCACGCCACACTTCGACTGGCACGACCAGGACACCTGGGACGAGGTCCTCGCGGGCTGCGCCGCTGCCTACCTGACCTTCCAGCCCGACCTCGGCCTCCCTGGTGCGGACGACGTCATCGCGGCTTTCGCACGACAGGCCGTCGAGCTGGACTGCCGACGGCTGGTCCTGCTCTCCGGCCGCGGGGAGGACGGGGCGCGACTGGCCGAGGCAGCAGTGTTCGCCTCCGGGGCGCAGGCGACGGTGCTGCGCAGCGCGTTCTTCATGCAGAACTTCACCGAGTCGTTCTTCGCCGAGGAGATCGCGCACGGCTCGCTGACGATGGTCGCGGGCGCCGCCGCCGAGCCGTTCGTCGACGCTGACGATCTCGCCGAGGCGGCGGTGAGGACACTGCTCGACCCGGCGTACGTCGGACGCGTGCTCGAGCTGACCGGTCCGGCGCTGCTGACCTTCGAGCAGGTGGCCCGGGAGATCTCGTCGGTCGGCGGAGACGCCATCTCCTACCGCGAGCTGGCGGTGGACGACTACGCCGCCGCCCTGGTCGGGGCGGGGCTGCCGGAGGGAGACGCCCTCGGGCTGGCCCATCTCTTCCGCGAGGTGCTCGACGGCCGCAACGCCCACGTCGACGGCGACCTGGAGTCCGTGCTCGGGCGCGCACCACGCGACTTCGGCACCTTCCTGGCCGCGGAGACGGCGACAGACGGTGCCCGTCGTGGATGACGTCGTCCTGGCCGGCGCGCGCGTGCTCAACGGGCTGCTCGCGGGCACCTACGTCGCGTTCCTGGTCGCCGTCATGCCCGCGCTGCACGACCAGCCCGACGACGTGTTCGTCAAGGTGATGAACCGCATCAACGTGGTGATCGTGAACCCGGCGTTCCTCGCGCTCTTCCTCGGCGCACCCGCCCTCGCCGCGGCGACCCTGTGGTGGCACCGGAACCCCGTCGTGGTCGGCGGCCTGGTCGCAGCCGTGGCTGCGGTGCTGATCACCGCGTTCGCCAACATCCCGTTGAACGACGCCCTCGCCTCCACCGGTGACCGGCAGGCGTTCGAGACGCCCTGGCTCGTCTGGCACGCCATCCGCACAGCGTCCGCCACGACGGCCTTCCTGCTGCTGTGCCTGCCGCGGGCCACCGGCTGACCCGGCTGCGTGAGCTGCCGGCTCGCGCGCGCCTGACCACCAGTCCTGTGGGAAGGATGCAGTAGTGGAACCGCCGGTCGGAATCGAACCGACGACGTTCTCGTGACGAAAACCCCAGGTTTCACACGACTCCACGGCAGCCCCCTGAACTGCGGAAACGCACCAAGGGAGGGGCCTTGTGACGGCTGCGGAGCTGCAGCAACTGCCACCGAACCGCACCACTCTGCAACCCCGGACGCGAGGTGGCTGTGGCTGAGCGGTGCTCAGCACTGGCGCCCGACAGAGTCGCCCTGGTCACTTGCCTGGCGTGCTGGGTGAACCGGACATGGCGCCGGCGGGAGGGCACGGTGGCGGCACGTTTCGCACCAACCGTGTTCGAGCATGAGGTCGGGTCCAGAACAAGCGGAGACAAGCGTTCGCCGAGGACCGACGACCCCACGACCCGCCGTCTCAGTCGTGAAGCTTTGCCATGGACGCATGGCAATCGGCTGCGAGGTGCATGGACCCCGTGTCAACGCTCCAGTACACAACGGACGCGTGGTCGGGGTCCTTGCGGTAGTTGAAGCAGAACAAGTCATCGCCGATGTCCTCGGCGAACGGGATGATCCCTTTGCTTGGTACGTCGATCACAGGAAAGCGGCGGTGGACGAAGTTGCGGCCACCAGGATCCCCGCGAAGTGAAGCAGGTTCTTGACTGCCGTTGCGGATCCGTCGGGAAGAGTGCCAGCACTTGGCGTCGGCCTGGATCCTTCACGCACGCTCTGCCTCGCGCACGCCTGATCATCTGCGACAGAGCTGGTCGAGAATGCGGCTGTCCTGCCAACGACGGTGGAGGGAACCTCCAGGTCAGGTCAGGCGAGCGAGCCCGCGAAGATCTGCCAGGCCAGAGCGGACTTGGCCACGAGGCTGAGGACGAGATAACTCCGCTCGCCAAAGGCGTAGCTTCGCCACGGTCCCACCTCGCGGTACTGCAGCCATTGGTTCACCGCGAAGCTCATGAAGAAAACGAACAGGGACACGAAGATGCCGAAGACGAAACCGGGCACGTCCTCTCTGGCTGCCACCAGGTTCCAGGTGATGGCCACCCAGGGCGCGGCACCGGCCACACAGCCGAACCAGAACGGGAGCATGGTCGTCGATGTCCGTCCGGGCGGGTTCATGAGTTCTTGCAGCCAGCCGAACAGGATCATCGCGACGTTGGCGCCCATGATCGCAAAGACAGCTGAGATCTCGACGATGCCGTTGTAGAAGGCGATCAGGAGGATCATGATGGTGGCGCTGAAGGAGTACTCGATCCACCGGAAAGCGTTGAGGCCGCGCCGCAAATCCGCTTCGTAGCGACGGCGCCCCAGGGTCGCTGTCACGAGGTGGTCGAGGGCTGCGAGGGCCAGGAAGGCCGCGATCGCCACACCGATACGCACATCGACGACCGACTCGGGGTTCGCGAGATCGGTGCCGGGCGGCCCTTGGGCATACGACGCGATGACGGTGATCGCGAAGCCATTGGCCAAGACCACCACGGCCAGGGCCTGCGCCACGTGCAGGACTGCCAGGCCAAGGTTCCAGCGGCGAAGTCCGAGCAGGGCAGAGTCATCGACGCCGTTGGCGATTGTCTGTGTCGGCATGGAGAAGAGCGTACGCACAGCACCTCCGCCAGGGCCGTTCGTCTCCAGCCCGACGATCGCCCCTACGCCTGGTCCCCCGACTGGCACTCCCATGCAGGTAGCACGGGAACTCGGAGGGGTGACTACACCAGGGTCTGACCTGCAATTCCGCGCGAGCTCGGGTAGCCGCGTTACGCGCTCACGACGCCGGCGTTGCATCCGGGCCGGCCAGCGGTGCCCGGGATAGGAGTGTCCCCGGTGCTAGGTGCGGCGCCGGACCACACGCAGCCACCTTCGTCTCCGTTCCGGTCGCTGCAGCCCACCTTCGTCAGCATCAGGGGTGGGGTGCGGTGTCGGCTCGACCGGGATGCGGGCGTGGAACGCCCTGTTCTGCGCATCTCGACGTCTAGGGGTGCCACTAGCAGCAGGGCCTCGAGGCGTCCGCCTGCTCGTTGGACAGCACCGCCCATGTCGCGGCGGCGCTGGTCTCGAGCCAGTTGCGTACTCCCGAGACGCCGAGCGACGCCAGGCCTGGGCCTAAACCGGTTGTGGCGCGGAGGTCGGCCGCGACTCGGTCCCAGTGCCCGGCGGCGCGGGCCAGCCGCCAGCCGGCGCGACGGCTCCAAGAGTGCACCCCTGCCTCGTCTCCGAGGGCTGTCGCTTTCAATGGCTGCACGTTTGGCGCCCGGCCTACGGTTTGCTGTGAGCCCCGTGGGGCCACTCAGCGTCCTGCCTTCCTCCTCGATGTCAGCGGTCAGTTGGCCGGGGTGACGGGCGGGGGTGCACTCACCTCCCGTTGCCAGGCTCGGAGCTTGTCCGGGTTGCGCGCCACCCAGATGCGTCGGATGCGATCCCCGTGCACATCGAAGGACAGGACCGTCACCACTGTCGCGCCGATGCGGATGGCGAGTCCCGGGAGCCCGTTGACCGTGCGTTCGAGGATCGTGGTGTCGGCGGGCATCACCTCGACCAGATCGACCCACGTGCGTGCGATCGCAGCGCTACCGACAATCGGGCCGGCGAAGGTCAGCGCCCGTCCTCCACCGTCGGCCGTTGCTTCCGCGTCCGGATCGAGCAGCGCGACGAGAGCCTCGACATCCCGGGCGAGCCATGCGTCGCGAAAGCTCCGGATCACACCGGAGTGCCTGATGGCAGACGCGGTGGAGCCCTCGGTCTTGCGCAGCCTGCGGCGGGCGGAGGTCGCGAGCTGGCGGCAGGCGGCAGGACTTCGACCGACGATCCGCGCGACCTCAGCGAAGGGATAGCCGAACACGTCGTGCAGGATCAGCGCGACGCGCTCAGCGGGACGCATCGAATCTAGGACCACGAGGAACGCCATCGTGACTGATTCGTCCAGGGTGACGCGATCGGCGGGATCAGCAGTCTCCGGGGTGGCGCCAGTGGGGTGCAGGCCGCCGGTGCCATCGGGAACAGGTTCTGGAAGCCATGACCCGACATAGAGCTCGCGTCGTGCTCGGGCGGAGCGGAGCACGTTGAGGCACACCCGGGTGACGACGGTGGTGAGCCATGCTCCTGGCGACTGGATATCGCGACGATCGGACTCGCTCATCCGGTACCACCGCGCGTAGGTCTCTTGCACCGCGTCCTCGGCCTCACTCAACGATCCGAGCAGGCGGTAGGCCACGCCGATGAGGTGCCTGCGCTCGCCCAGCACCGAGTCGAGGTTCTCCTCGTGCTTCTCGTCGGTCATCGCAACTCCTGCAGTCCAGCTCTTGTCCTCACTCACTCTTCGACCCCGCAGTCGCCCGATGTGTGAGGACTCGACTGACCTCACATTCTCGCGCGCCGCGGTGTCGGAGTCCGTGAGTGCGCAGGGCGCACAGACCAGTCACGAGCTCGCACCGGAGGATCAGATGGCCGCACCGCACCAGACCCACGACTTCGACCAACCGGCCTCGGCGGACCAGATCGAACGGACGGCACAGGCCCTGGCCGACAACGGGTTCGTCGTAGAGGTGCTGGACGATGCCGAGGCTGCGCGCGCGCGGATCCCCGCTCTGATCCCGGAAGGCGCCCGCGTCTTCACTGGAGCCTCGGAGACTTTGCGGCTGTCGGGGATCGAGAACGACGTCAACACCTCCGCTCGCTATTGGGCTCTCAAGCCGATCGGCCTCGCGATGGACCGGGCAACTCAGCTGGACGAGATCCGCCGGATGTTCGCGTGCCCTGACACGATCATCGGAAGCGTCGCAGCCGTGACGGAGTCTGGGTCCCTGGTCATCGCATCCGCGACCGGGAGCCAGCTGCCTGGCTACGCGGGTGGCGCCTCGCAGGCCATCTGGGTGGTCGGGGCGCAGAAGGTGGTGCCGGACGTGAATGCCGCCCTGGAACGCGTCGAGCGCCATTGCCTGCCTCTGGAGAACGAGCGTGCGCTCGCCGTCTACGGGTACCCCAGCGCTGTAAGCCGGGTACTCATTTTGAACGCCGAGCCCCAGCCCGGGCGAGGTGTGGTGCTGCTGCTCAGAACCCCGATCGGATTTTGAGTGGGTTGGCCACGACACCGACATGCTCGCGGGCATGCATCCCCGGCCGTTCGGCGAGTCGACCGGGGCGCGGGCGTGGTCGGCGTACGTGATGCGCGCGTCTGGATCCCCGATACCCGTCAGTCGGTAGCCGGTCAGGGTCACACCGTCGCGGTCGAAATCTCCCGCAGGAGTCAGGGCGATCCAGATCAGCTCGGAGACAGCGAACCTCGTCAGTGCCGCACGGTGGGTGGAGAAGGGCCGGTACGTCGGGGGGAGTGGTCGTCGTCGACCGGAGCGACACCCGAGGTCGCTGGGAGCAGGGCCCCGGCGGCTCCAAAGATCACGATCCGCGTCATGTGTCCGACCGTGGGCAGACATCCAGTTGCCGATCAGGTACCTAGGCTCACCCCATGTGCCCCACGCCGTTGACGTTCGACACCGAGCTTTGTGCGTCGTCCCTTCTCCCCGTCCGGATGCAGCACATGTGGGCGACCCTCGTCCTGCGACTTCTCGCCCACGACGCACTGTCCCTCAACGCCCTGCACGGCGAGCTCCCCGGGGTCGGACCGAAGGAGCTCACCCGGGCCCTGCGGACCTCGGAGCGCGACAGATTCGTAACCCCGCCCCGAGAGGAGAAGACCGGCTGCGGCCTCACCCCCCTCGGCCAGAACCTTCTCCCGCTTGTGCTCGAGGTCAGTTCGTGGATAGCGGAGCACTGGGACGAGATCGTCGACGCTGGGAAGCCGGCAACTGCGGCGGCACTGGAGGTTCACGGGCACGCGGGGGTAGGGACGCCCCTACCCCCAACAGGCGGTCCAGCCCCATTGAGGGTGGATTCGCGTGCTCCTAGCGTCGTCGCCATGAATATCGCCGCCAACTCATCCACCCCCGCCCTCGAGGTTCGTGACCTGGTCCGCACCTACGGGGACGGGGCCAACGCCGTCGAAGCACTGGCCGGTGTCGACCTCACCTTCGCACCACGAACCTTCACCGCGATCATGGGACCGTCCGGCTCCGGGAAGTCGACGTTCCTCAACTGCGCTGCCGGGCTCGAGCGTCCGACCGGAGGGCGGGTCCTCGTCGATGGGCGGGACATCACCGACCTGGACGAGGACGACCGCACCCGCCTGCGCCGTGAGCAGATCGGCTTCGTCTTCCAGCACTTCCACCTCATGTCCTACCTCACCGCCGAGCAGAACGTGGGACTTCCGCTTCGCCTCGCTGGCCGGCGCCATGACCGGGAACGCATCCGCGGTCTGCTGGCCCAGGTGGGCCTCGGTGACCGCAGCAGGCATCTGCCCGATGCACTCTCCGGTGGCCAGCAGCAGCGGGTCGCGATCGCGCGAGCCTTGGTGGCCGATCCAGCGGTGCTGCTCGCCGACGAACCGACCGGCGCACTCGACTCCACCACCGCCCACGAAGTCCTCGAGCTTCTGCGCACCAGCGTCGATACCCTCGGGCAGACGGTTGTGATGGTCACTCACGACCCGGTCGCCGCGTCGTACGCCGACGCCGCGATCTTCTTGGTCGACGGCCGGGTCGCTGGCCGCATGGACCAACCCACGGCCGCGGCCGTCGCCAGTCAGATGGCCCATCTGGACGATCTGGTCCTCACGGGAGGGGAGTCATGACCGGTCTGGCCATCGCTTCGCTCCGGCATCGGGCGACCACGTTCACGGCGACGTTCCTCTCGGTCTTCCTCGGAGCCGCGCTCATCGGGGCGTTCGCGACCCTCCTGCAGACGTCGACCGGTGACGTCTCGTCGGCAGATGCCAAGACCTTGGTCATCATGGGCGCCGTCGTCGGTGGCTGGGGAAGCCTGACGGTGCTGTTCTCAGTCGCCTCGGCGCTCTCGATCACCGTCGGGCAGCGTTCGGAGGAGGTCGGCCTTCTCCGCGTCGTCGGCGCGACTCCACGCCAGGCGCGTCGCCTGGTCCTCGCCGAGGCAGTCGCGGTCTCGACGGTCGCCGCCCTACTGGGCGCACTGGTCGCCTGGCCAGTGGGCGGGGTGCTGCTCGGTCTGCTGCGCAGCGGCGACATGATCGCCGACTCCGTCGCCTACGGCGGGGGCGTGGCGTCCCTGGGCGCCACCGTCGCTGCCGTCGTGGTCACGAGCATGATCGCCGCAGCCGTCACCGCACGACGGGCGACGCGCGGACCGGCCACGCTGTCCCTCACCGAGGGCCGCGCGGGTATTGGACGGATGCCTTGGTGGCGCATCGCGATCGGTCTCCTGCTGGTCACCCACGGCATCGTCATGGCGATCGTGACCATCACCGTGACCGCCCACGATGACGACCCCTACGCCGCGATGAGCACCAGCGGATCGAGCTCGGTCATGGTGGGCGTCGGTCTGGCCGTGCTCTCCCCCACGCTGCTGCGCTGGGGATCGACGCTGCTCACTCCAGTTGTCGGCCGTGGAGGCGTCGTCGGCTGGCTGGCCGGCTACAACACCTCACGGCGTTCGCATCTGCTCGGGAGCGTGTTGGCACCGGTCATCGTTCTGGTTGCCGGTTCCGTCGGCGTCCTCACCCTCGTGGGCATCGACCATCGAACGATCGGCGCCGGTGCGCCGGAGGGCGAGACCATCAACCTCCTCAACAACCTCATCACCGGGATGCTGTCCGTGTTCGCGGCACTGATGGTGGTCAACGCCTTCGCCGCAGTCGTCGCCGGGCGTCGCCAGGAGCTGAACCGGCTGCGGCTGCTGGGCGCCACACCAGTACAGGTCGAGCGCTCCGTCCTCGCTGAGGCTGGCATCGTCGCGGGGATCGGGGTCGTGCTCGGGTTGCTCGCCTCGCTGGCGACGATCATTCCTTTCGCCGTGGCACGCCACGAGGGCGTCGTGCCGGATGGTCAGCTGTGGATGCCACCGCTACTGGTGGTAGCCGCTGTGGCGATCACCCTGGGGTCAGCACAAACGGCCGTCCGTCGCGCCGGACTCCAGACCGTAGGAGTCCGATGAGTCACCGGGCAGGCATCCCAGCCGTGTCGCTCCGAACGCTGCGACCCGTTCCCGTCGACGGGGAAGCCTTGGCGACGCGGCTCAGGTTGACGGTCGTCGCGTTGCTCAACGCCTTGCTGATGGCGCCCGCGCTGGCCCTCGCGATCGCGTCTGTGCTGTGCATTCCACTCGGCCTGATCACCGTTGGATTCGCGCTCGCATGGGCGGTGGTGCCAGCCACGGGTGCGTTGACCGCGGTGCATCGACGAGTCAGCGCCGCCCTGCTCGACGAGCCCATCCTCGCGGACTACGCCGCCACCGAGGGGACCAACCTGGTGACCCGGCCGGTTCGCTGGTTGACCGACGGCGCGCGCTGGCGCGATGTCGGGTTCCTCTGGTTCTCCGCGACCGGCGGCTTCGTCATGTCGCTCCTGGTGGTCGCCACGCTGGTGTCCCCGTTCGTCCACCTCGTCGGGGCCATCGTCGACGGTGGCCTGTGGTGGTGGCTGCTCGTCGTTGCCGACGGGCCGTTGCTGGTGGCCTGGTGGTGGGCCACACCAGCACTCGTCCGCGGTCGAGCGCTTGTCGAGCGCAACATCCTGGGCCACTCGCGGGTCGAGCGTCTCGAGCGGCGCGTGGAGGCGGTCACGGCCTCCCGCGCCGAGACGCTTGATCATTCTGCGGCCGAGGTGCGCCGCATCGAGCGCGACCTCCATGACGGGGCCCAAGCCCGCATCGTCGCGGTCGGAATGAATGTCGGGCTGGCTGAGAAGCTCCTGCCGACCGACCCCGCCGCGGCTGCCGATCTGCTCCGCGAAGCGCGGGAGACCACGATCACGGCCCTGGAGGATCTGCGCTCCGTGGTCCGCGGCATTCATCCCCCTGCGCTGGCCGACCGAGGCTTGGCCGGCGGGATCGAGGCACTCGCGCTCCCGATCCCCCTCCCTGTCACCGTCGCGATCGAGCTCCCGGACCTGCTCCCGGAGCCGGTCGAGTCCGCGGCGTACTTCGCCGTGGCCGAATGCCTCGCCAACACCGTCAAGCATGCTGGCGCGACGCACGCCTGGGTCGCGGGCTCCTGCACCGATGGCGTCCTTCATCTAGTCGTCGGCGATGACGGCGTCGGAGGAGCGGACCCCGACGGCAGTGGCTTGTCGGGGATAGCGCGGCGGCTGGCTGCGTTCGACGGAGCCATGAGCCTGAGCAGTCCGCCGGGCGGACCGACGATCATCACGATGGAGCTTCCGTGTCGGATGAGATCGACGTAGTCGCCCGACTCCGCGCGGTGGTCGCCGAGGACCAGGCACTGCTCCGGGTGGGCCTGACCCGCATCCTCGAAGCCAGCGGCTTCGCTGTGGTCGCGGCTGTCGACAACGCCTTGGACCTGACCCGCGAGCTGGCCTCCCCCGATGTCGACATCGCTGTCGTCGACGTCCGCATGCCGCCGACATTCACCACGGAGGGTCTGCACGCTGCCATCGCCGCCCGTCGCTCCAGACCGGCCTTCCCCGTGCTCGTGTTGAGCCAGTACGTCGAACCGCTCTACGCCCGCGAGCTGCTGGCAACCGGCGAGGGCGCGGTCGGCTATCTCCTCAAGGATCGGGTCGCGGACGTCGACGGGTTCGTGTCCTCCGTACGCCGCGTGGCGGCGGGCGGAACCGTGCTCGACGCCGAGGTGGTCGCGGGACTGATCCGCGGCGTCGGCCATGAGCACCCGATCGAACGATTGACCCCTCGAGAACGTGCCGTGCTGACCCTGATGGCCGAGGGCCGTTCGAACCTCGCCATCGCAGCTCGATTGGTGGTGACAGAGAAGGCGGTCGAGAAGCACACGAACAACATCTTCACGAAGCTCGGCCTGCCCCCTGCACACGACGACAACCGCCGCGTTCTCGCCGTTCTGGCCTGGCTGCAGGGCCAGCCGGATCAGGAGCGCAACGCCGGTGGCAGGTTCGGGCCATGACCGAAGGCTCGCAACCCGACCAGAGCGAGCATCTCGTAGCCGGCGGACCCGACCCCTAGTTTGGACCCACCCCGCCGACTGTTGCCGCCACCCCCATGGCGAGCTCACCCGCGCTCTCTGTGCGCGGTGACCAGCCTTCGGCATGCGCTCACAATCCGTGCGTACAAACGTCAGCGCAGTTGCCAACGTGCCCCGCTAATCTGCCGTGAGCGACGGATCTTCCAGGTGGCTCAGAAGCGCGCCCACGGACCTGAGCACCACTCGCCACTGGAGCTCCTCCAGGACGCCGTCCGTCCGCGCCGCCCACCGACGACGACTGGGCTCGATATCGACGAGGGTGGCGTGACCACGAGTCGTCAGCTCCACCAGCGGCGCTCGGGCGTCGCGGGGATCCTCATAGCGAAAGATCAAACCATCGCGCTCGAGGGCGGCTGCGCTTTCCCGCACTGACTGTCGACTGAGACCGCGGCCGCGCGCGACCGCGGCGACAGACTTCGGCCCATCCTCCAGCGCGCCCAAGATGAGCCAACGCGAGGTGGTGAGTCCGAATGGCGCAACCAGTGCGTCGCCCTCGCGCCGCAGGGCGTGGGCCAGAACGAAGACGAGACTGACGAGCTGGGTGCTGAGCTCGGCCTCGGAATCGCGCTCGCTGCCCGACTTTCCTGTCACCGGTCACCTAGGCCGTCGCCCGCCTCACTCACGCATACGACATGCCCGTCCAGATCCGTCAGGGTCGCCATCACTTCGCCCCAGGGCTGGGCACCAGGCGGATCGATGACGGAACCTCCGGCGCTGGCCCAGCCGGCAACGAGAGCGTCCAACCCACTAACTTCGAACCCGATCGCGACTCCATGGGCACCAGTATCGACGGGCCGCTCGTGCAGAAGCACCTCCAGGCCGTCGCCACTGACCAGGTCAGCGAACTCCCCGTGGCGCGAACGAAGCTGCAGCCCGAGGACATCGACATAGAGCCTCAACGCCCCCGCAATGTCAGAGACGGACACGATGAGTCGTCGTACGTGAGCACCCGGACCGGGAGCGTTCGCAGTTTCGTCGACGTCCATTGCTGCAGATTCACCTATCGACAGGTTCCTGTCAATCTCCGGGAGAGACGCCGCTCTGGCTCCGAAGGATGACGACGATTCGAGTCAGTGCCAGTTTGGATCTCACGGACGCGCGGGTGCTGACGGCCCCCGAATCGTGCAGGACGACCCTCCACAGTCGCGCGGAAGGCACGAGCGACAGATGCGTGACCATTCGCGCTAGGAGCCTGAACAGGGGTCAGCTGCACGCATGCCTACGCGCTGGCCGCCGGGTCGTCAGCAGCAGACCGGCGCACCTTGCCATGCTCAAGACATGGATCAAGCACACGCCGAAACGTTCGTCGCGTCATGGGCTTCCGCCTGGAACAGTCACGATCTGGAGCGGGTCCTCGCCCACTTCGCGGACGATGCCGTCTTCACGTCACCGATCGCCGCGTCCCTGGTACCTGAGACCCATGGGACTCTGACTGGGAAGGATGCCATTCGGAGCTATTGGCAACTCGGCCTGGACCGTATTCCAGATCTCCACTTTCGGGTCCGACAGGTCTTCACCGGAATCGACTGCCTCGTCGTCAACTACGAGAACCAGGCCGGCGCCCACGTCAGCGAGGTCCTGCACTTCCGAGGCGACGTTGTCGTTCGAGGCCATGGGACGTACGAGACCCAGAACCTCACGACCGCGACTGGAATCCAATCCTGACTTGTGGCTGTGTCCGGCCCCCAGGCAAGTTTGGTCTGCGCGATCGAGGACCTCTTTTCGAACCGCATCGTTGGGCCACTCCGTCAACTCACGGATGAAGTTCCGCATCGCGGTGGCTGCTCGCGGTCCGCAGCGGGGTCATCACCAGGTCGGTGTGCTTGGTTGTCGCCGGACTTCCTTGATGGTGACGGGTGAGTACGCCGGGCGCCTGCAGCCGTTGTCTCCTGACTACGTAGCGATTGTGAGCGAGATGACGGAATGGCTCGGAGCACTCCTGCTCTCGGGCCTGCCTATTGCCTAGACGTCAGCGCCAGCAGCGTTGATGGGGGCCGCCCCATCGGTGCGCCGCGTGCAGCTTCAGTCGTCACACGGCTCAGACGCTGCTAGAGACCGGAACTCTTCGGGTCGTGCCGCGTCCCGCTCAACGACCTGAATGGGTGCCTGAGTCCATTGCCAGATGGTGATTCCCGGCGCCCGGCCAAACCGGATGAGCCCGCGCGTCCCTTCCACCCTCACGTGCGGCCATGACTGAGCAAGAACCGCCCGGTCTATGCCGTGAGTGCGCAGCATGTGGGCAAGGACGGCGATTGAGTCCCAGCCTTCGAAGGCGACGAACGAGGGAGCCTCGCCCAGCCGCCTGCTCAAATCCCGTCTGACCCGCTCGCCGAGCGCGCCGAGTCGTTCCGGCAGATAACGCAAGAACGGATATCCAGCGCCTGGATCGCCTACCTCCTCGGCCCAGCTGCTGAACTCCGCCTGCCCCGCCGGTGTGCCCAGCAAAACTCCGTCAAGGCGTTGGTCGTTCCGGACGGCGGTGACGATCGACGCCGCAGGCTCTGGAAAGCCGACCAACAGGAGGAGCGCCGTCATGTCGTGTTCGACGAGCGAGTCGCACAACTCCGCAGGGGTCCACGAGTCTGCGTCAAACTCGACGACTGTGCCGCCCCGGCGAACGACGTGGTCTCGCAGCACGCGGACGCCCGATGCCCAGTAGACGCTCGGCTGCGTCGCCACGGCGATCCGGTCCCGTCGCGAGTCGAGTAGATGTTGGGCGTAGATGCTCCATCCGCGGGACTGGGGCGGCGCGAGGCGTGCGACCCAGTTCGTCGTGTGAGGCGTCAGCGCGTCGAGCACTGCGGATGAGCAGAGGTAGGGCACTTCAAGGATGTCTGCTCGGATGGCGGCGGCACGGGCCACGACGCTGTGGTATTCGCCCACCACGGCTGCCACGCCCATGTTGGCGAACTCGGTGACAGCGGCCATACCCCGCTCTGGATCAGCCGCGGTGTCTCGGACGACTAGCTCTAATGGAGTTCCGCCGATTCCCCCGGAGTCGTTGACCTCATCCACGGCCAACTCCAGTCCTGCGAGCAGGTGTTGGCCCGCGTCGACCCAACCCGGTCGCGTCAGCGGTGCGAGGGCGCCGAGGCGCACCGTTCTATGGCCAGAGACGAGGCTTTGGGCCTTCGCACGCTCATTGAGAGGTGGGTCCTCGCTTCGTTGTAGGCCTGTGGTGACTGATGACCTGGGCTGCGGATACATCTAGGCGGGGCCGGGAAGGTGGCGGTGTCGCAGTTCGTAGTGACGCGAGTGCGCGTCGAAGTGCTCGAGCACAGCACGAGCCTGGGGCGGCACCACTGAACCCTGATGATCTCCGCCGGCGAAACGGGCCACCGCGTCGAGGTCTGTGAACCACATCGCAGTCAAGAACTCCCGCTCGACGGTCTCCTCACCCGCAAGTCGCCGCCATACCTCGAACCGTTCCAGCCCGGGCAGTGTGCGTGCGACGATCCCAGGCGCGACGTCGGTGTTGAGGATTCGGTCGTAGTCAGCGGCCAGGTCAGGCGTCGTGAAGCCGCTCCACATTCTCAGAATCATTGCTCGTCCCCAGGTCGACAACATGTTGTCGACAGTATCGTGTCAATATTGGCCATGCCGCAAGCCCTCATCGAGACCTACAGACTTCTCGTGGCGGACGTCTATGAACTGGCGGGCGTCTCACGCTCCACGAGCGAGATGCTTGCTCGAACCGAGGGTTGCACGGCAGCTCAGTGGCACCTGATGAGCGTGGTGAGCGAGCACGAGCTCACGGTGGCTGTCGCAGCCCGTCGACTCGGCCTTTCACGCCAAGCAGTCCAACGCGTCGCCAACGACCTTCTCGGGCAGGGGATCCTCAGCTCACGGCCCAATCCAGCCGATCGACGGGCTCCATTGTTCACCCTGACATCATCGGGCGGTGAGGTACTCGCCCGGCTCTGGGCGGCGTCGGCCGAATCTCGTGAGCAGCTTCTCGCGAACTCCGGTCTGAATGCCGATGACCTCCTGTACGTCCGGACAGCGATACGACGCTTGCTGGACGCTTACCAAGCCTCAGGCCTCGATCAGCCGGGGTGAGCGGTCGCGTTCGCCGAGGACGGTCCTCGGCGCATGGGCGTCGTCTTTCGTCGGGCCTCGCCGCCTGGTCGGTCCAACCGATGTCGGTGACCACCACGCAGCCGACTGTATTTTCGTCGACCAACACGATGATGCACGGCGTCCGCGGGTCCCGTATGCCGGGGCGCGGTCGATGTTCGACGCATCCTTGAGCCGTCCCGTTGAGTGGGACTTTGGTGGGACCGGCAGCGATGGGGAGAAGTAACACAAGGAACTGGGAGCCGCCTGTCGGAATCGAACCGACGACCTTCTCATTACGAGTGAGACGCTCTACCGACTGAGCTAAGGCGGCGCAGTGCCCGACCGGTCAGCCGGGCACGCCGGACGAGTATAGGGCCGGGTGCGGGGGTCGTTCCAAACCGGGTCAGAGCCCTCAGCAGGAGAGGTTGTCCTGGGGGACGGTGCCGCCGACCAGCCAGCGCTCGACCGCGTCGTCGACGCACTGGTTGCCCTGGCGGAAGCCGGTGTGGCCGTCGCCGTCGCGGGTGATCAGCCGACCCGAGTCGAGCTGCGAGGCAAGCGCCCTGGCCCACTTGTACGGCGTGGCGGGGTCGCGCGTCGTGCCGATCACCACGATCGGCGGCGCTCCCGCGGCATGGATCGGGGCCGGGGTGCGGGTGCTCTTCACCGGCCAGTCGTGGCACTTGGCCATGTCGTAGACGAAGAGGCGCCCGAAGGTCGGTGAGGCGTCGTCGAACTCCTTGAACTTGCCGGGGATCTCGTCGGCGTCGAACGTGTCGGGGTAGTCGAGGCAGCTCACCGCCCAGAACGACGCGAACGAGTTGTCCTGGTAGCGCTTGGCGCCACGCGAGGTGTACTGGTCCGCGAGTGCGAGCAGCCGGTCGCCGTTGCCGGACTGGATGGCCTGGGTCAGCGCGACCGTCAACAGCGGCCAGTAGGCCTTGAGGTAGAGCGGCAGCACGACGCCGTACCTCGCCTGGCCCTCGGTCAGCTCGCGGCCGCTGGTCGTGGGCAACGGATTGGAGTCGAGGTCGTCGAGCAGCTGCCGGATCCGTCGCTTCGCCTGGCCGACCTCGGTGCCGAGGATGCAGCTGCCCTGGTCGATGCAGTACTTCACGTAGGCGTCCAGCGCGGTCTCGAAACCGCCCGCCTGACCGACGTTGACCTGCTCGTTGGACAGCGTCGGGTCGAGGGCCCCGTCGAGGACCATCCGGCGGACGTTGCGCGGGAACTCCTCCGCGTAGGTGGCGCCGAGCAGGGTGCCGTACGACGCACCGAGGTAGTCCAGCTGCCGCTCCCCCAACGCCGCGCGGAGGATGTCCATGTCCTTCGCGGCCTCGAGGGTGGAGATGTGGCGGGCCAGCTCTCCGGACTCGGCCAGGCAACCCTCGCCGAAGGCCTTGTTGACCCGCTCGAACTCGGAGACCTCCGCCGGGGTGTCGGGGTCCGGGTCGACACCGGCGAACTCGTCGGTCAGCGCGGTGTCGCCGCACTCCACGGGCGTGCTCTGGCCGACGCCGCGCGGGTCGAACCCGACGATGTCGAAGTAGCGGCTGAGCTCGTCGCCGAAGGTGAAGGCCCCCGACGCGGCGTAGTCGACTCCTGAGCCGCCCGGGCCTCCCGGGTTGACCACCAGCTGCCCCACGCGCTCGCCGCGCCGGGTGGCCAGCGAGCGGAGCACCGCAAGCTCGATGGTCTTGCCGTCGGGTTTGGCGTAGTCGAGGGGCACCTCGAGCCGGGCGCACTGGTTGGAGCCGCACCTTCGCCAGTCGAGCTTCTGGTCGTAGTAGCGCGCGAGCTCGGGCGGGCTGGGCGAGGGCTCCACCGTGCTGCTGGGAGCCGGTGGCGTCGCCGTCGATCCATCCCCGTCGTCGCCTCCGAGGAAGGTCAGTGCCGCCCACGAGGCCAGGCCGACGCCACCGATGGCGACCACCAGGGCCAGCGCCACGGCCGCCGCGATGGCTCTCGTCGAGCGCCGTCGCTGGGGGAACGGCGGCGGCTCGGCTCCGGACATGCGGCAAGGGTAGGCGGACCGCGGGAGGAACCGGGGCCGATCGGTCAGACGCGGACGACCTGCAGGGCGACCATCATCGACTCGAGGGCGAGCAGCGGCGGGACGTTGAACTCCAGCATCTGCTCGCGCGCCTCGAAGACCGCCTCGATGCGGCTCAGGCTCTGCTCGGCGGAGGAGGCGTTGGCCAGCGCGACGATGTCGCCGCGCACCTCCTCGTTGACCAGGTCGACCCCGGTCTGGAGCTGGAGCGTGAGCACGTCGCGGTAGACCGAGACGAGGTCCATCAGGCCACGGTCGACGACGTCGAGCACGCGTCGCTTGGCCCGGGTCTTCTGCGACTTCTCCATGTCGCGCAGGGCAGGGGCGTATTCCCGCGGGCGCCGACCACGCTCGACCACGCCGTAGGCCCGGTCGAGCTCGGACTTCTCGCGCCGGTCGTGCTCGGTGGTCAGGGAGTCGGCCTCCTCCTTGGCCAGGTCGTGGAGGTCAGCGGCGGAGGCGATGCACGCACCGAGCGAGGAGAGTCGGCCGGGCAGCGCGACGACCTCCATCCGGCGCCGCCGGGTGTCCTCGTCACGGGCGAGCGCCCTGGCCCGCCCGATGTGGCCCTGGCTGGCGCGGGCGGCGTACGACGCTGTCTCGACGCTGAGCCCCTCGCTCCGCACCAGGAAGTCGGTGACGTCCTCGACGGACGGAGTCGCGAGCACCACGAGCCGCGTGCGCGACCGGATCGTCGGCAGGACGTCCTCGACCGTCGGCGCGCACAGCAGCCAGACGGTGCGGTCGGTGGGCTCCTCGATCGCCTTGAGCAGCGCGTTGGCCGCCTGGTCGGTCAGCCGGTCGGCGTCCTCGACGACCATCACCTGCCAGCGGCGGCCGACCGGGGCGAGCGCTGAGGCGCGGACGAGCTCGCGGACCTCCTCGACACCGATCGAGAGCTTCTCGGTGCGGGTCACGCGCACGTCGGGGTGGGAGCCGACCGAGACCTCGTGGCAGGAGTGGCACTCACCGCACCCACCGAGCTCGCACTGCAGCGCGGCGGCGAACGCGATCGCGGTGTTGGAACGGCCCGATCCGGGAGGCCCGGTGAACAGCCAGGCGTGGGTCATCTCCCCCGTGGTCCGTCCGGCCACAGCACCCTGGAGCCGCTCGATGACCGGCCCCTGACCGACGAGCCGGTCCCAGACCGTCATGTCGGGATCACCTCGGTCATGGCGCCACCAGGCCGAGCAGTGGGACCAGCCGGGCGTGCACGTCCTCCGCGATCTCCCCGACGTCGGCGCGGGCGTCGAGGACGAGGTAGTGCTCGGGGTCGGCCTCGGCGAGACGCAGGAACTCGGCGCGGACGCGCTGGTGGAAGTCGATCGACTCGCCCTCGATGCGGTCACGCTCCTCGAAGCGGGTGAGTCCGTGGCTGGGTTCGAGGTCGAGCAGCACGGTCAGGTGGGGACGCAGGTCGTCGGTGGCCCAGCGGGCGACCCACTCGAGGTCGGCGCCGTCGAGCGAGCGGCCGGCCCCCTGGTAGGCGAGGGTCGAGTCGACGTAGCGGTCGGTGATCACCACCTCACCCCGCTCGAGGGCAGGGCCCACGACGGCGTGGATGTGCTCGGCCTTGTCGGCGGCATAGAGCAGCGCCTCGGTGCGGTCGGCCAGCTCGCCGGTCGCGGGGTCGAGCACGATGCGGCGTACTTTCGCGCCCACCGGGGTGTCGCCGGGCTCGTGCGTCAGGAGCGTCACGTGGCCGTCGGCCTCGAGCCGCTGCTGGAGCAGCCGGGCCTGGGTCGACTTGCCGGCTCCCTCACCGCCCTCGAAGCAGACGAACACACCGCTCGAGGCGTAGACGCCGGGGAACCGATCGGACACGGCTTCACCCTAGAGGGCTGCGGTGACGGGGTCGGGCGAGCATCCGGTTTCCCAGGTTATGAAGGGAAGCTGCCTCTTCACACACGGCGCACTGTGTGTGAAGAGGCGGTTTGGGTTCATCACCTGGGAAACCGGCCGACGCCGACCGACCCGCCGACGCCCGCACTCACGACCCGGCAACAAGCAGGGCAGCCCGGGCTGCGATCCCCCGCGCGGTGGCGAGGTCCTGGTAGCCCGTGTGGTGCGCGGCGGCCGGCGGCCCGACCCGGCCCGTCAGCGGTGCGTTGCAGACGTCGTCGCCCCGGACGCACACCTCCAGCACCCGGCGCCGGACCTCGTCGGGGAACCGCTCCCCGGGACCGGCATTTCCACGCCCACCGAGTGCCCCGGTGCCCAGGGTGAGGGTGGCGACCTGGTCGGTCGGGTTGCGCAACGGATCACCCATCAGCACGGCGAGCGCGACCCGTCCCGGGTGGGCGACCGCCACGCGGTGGACGACCTCGGCACCCTGGCTGTAGCCCACCAGCACCACCCGGCCGCAGGCCGTCCTGATCGCCCGGCCGGCCTCCTGGACCGCCGTCGCGACGTCCGCGTCGTACGCCGCGGCACCGGTCGTCGCCGGGAAGCGCACCCGCTGCAGCCGCACCGGGGCTGACCCGAGCGCGGCGTCGAGGGCCCGGGCCACCTGGTCGACCTCGCGCCCGACCCCGCGGTGACCCCGCGTCGGTTGCCCCTGTCCACGGAAGCCGAGCAGCGTGACGCTGCGGCAGCCGGAGGAGGGCCCAGAAGACGACCCGGAAGAGGACGGGGCGCTCGGCGACGGCGCGGCAGTCCGGCCGGGCGTGTGCTCGCCACACCCGAGGACGAACAGCAGGAGCACGGGAAGCAGAGCCAGCGGCCTCAGGACGACCATCGAGGGCTCAGCCCTTCTTCGCGGCCTTCTTGGTCGACTTCTTCGCCGTCTTCTTGGCGCTGGTCTTCTTGGCGCCGGTCTTCTTCGCACCGGTCTTCTTCGCGCCCCGCTTGGCGGCCTTCTTCGCCGGGCCCTTCGCGCGACGCTCAGCGAGCAGTTCCGCGGCCCGCTCGAGGGTGATCGCCTCGACCGAGTCGTCCTTGCGGAGGGTGGCGTTGTACTCACCGTCGGTGACGTACTCGCCGAAGCGACCCGCCTTGACCACGACCGGCGCGCCCGAGACCGGGTCGTTGCCGAGCTCCTTGAGCGGTGCCGCCGCGGCAGCGCGACCGCGCTGCTTGGGCTGGGCGTAGATCGCCAGCGCCTGGTCGAGGGTGATGTCGAAGAGCTGCTGCTCGGTCTCCAGCGACCGCGAGTCGGTGCCCTTCTTCAGGTAGGGCCCGTAGCGGCCGTTCTGAGCGGTGATCTCCTCACCCTCGGAGTCGGTGCCGACCACGCGCGGCAGCGAGAGCAGCCTGACCGCCTGCTCGAGGTTGATCGTGTCCAGCGACATGTCCTTGAACAGCGAGCCGGTCCGCGGCTTCGCCTTCTTGGGGGCGTCCTCGGGCAACAGCTCGGTGACGTAGGGGCCGTAGCGGCCGTTCTTGGCCACGACCTCCAGACCCGTCTCCGGGTGGGTGCCCAGGGGGATCTCCTCACCGGCCGGGTTGGCGAGCAGCTCCTTGGCCTTCTCCATGGTGAGCTCGTCGGGCGGCAGGTCGTCGGGCACGTTGGCCTTCTTGGCCGCCGGGGTGCCGTCGTCGCCTGGCCCCTCCAGATAGGGGCCGTACTTGCCCACGCGCAGGGAGACCCCGCTGTCCGGCCCACCGATCGGGAACGTCGCGAGCTCCTTGGCGTCGATGTCACCCAGCTCGGAGACGAGCTTCTTGAGCCCCTCCACCTCGCCGCTGCCGAAGTAGAACTCGGCCAGCTCGGTGTTGCGGTCGCGGCGCCCGCCGGCGATCTCGTCGAGCACGTCCTCCATGCTCGCGGTGAACTCGTAGGACACCAGCCGGGCGAAGTGCTCCTCCAGCAGCCGGATCACCGAGAACGCCAGCCACGCAGGGACGAGCGCCGTGCCCTTCTTGTAGACGTAGCCGCGGTTGAGGATCGTGCCCATGATCGAGGCGTACGTCGAGGGTCGGCCGATCTCCCGCTCCTCGAGCTCCTTGATCAGCGTCGCCTCGGTGTAGCGGGCCGGTGGCTTGGTCTGGTGGCCCTCGGCCCTGATCGCCGCCGCGCTGACGGAGTCGCCCTGGGTCACGTTGGGCAGGCGGGTCTCCTGGTCGTCGGTGGCGCTGTCGTCGTCGCTGCCCTCGACATAGGCCTTGAGGAACCCGTGGAAGGTGATCACGCGGCCGCTGGCGGAGAACACGACATCCTCGCCGGTGCTGGCGGCGCCACCGAGGCGGATCGTCACCGAGTTGCCGACCGCGTCCTTCATCTGCGAGGCGATGGTGCGCATCCAGATCAGCTCGTAGAGCCGGAACTGGTCACCGGTGAGGCCGGTCTGTGCCGGCGTACGGAACTGGTCACCGGCGGGACGGATCGCCTCGTGCGCCTCCTGGGCGTTCTTCACCTTGGAGGCATAGACGCGGGGGGCGTCGGGGATGTATTCAGCGCCGTAGAGGTCGCGCGCCTGGCTCCGGGCCGCGGAGATGGCGGTCTCCGAGAGCGTCGTGGAGTCGGTGCGCATGTAGGTGATGAAGCCGTTCTCGTAGAGACGCTGCGCCACCGACATGGTCGAGGAGGCGCTGAAGCCGAGCTTGCGGCTGGCCTCCTGCTGCAGGGTCGTCGTGCGGAACGGCGCGTAGGGGCGGCGGGTGTAGGGCTTGGACTCGACCGACCGGATCTCGAAGTCGGTGTTGTGCAGCGCCTCGGCCAACGCCTCGGCGCGACTCTTGGTCAGGTGCACGACCTTGGCGTTCGGCTTGAGCTCGCCGTCCTGGCCGAAGTCGGAGCCGCGAGCGACGCGGGTCTCGTCGACGGAGTGCAGCCGGGCCGGGAACATCCGCTGGTCGTGCTTCTCGCCGGCGTCGAAGGTGCCCTCGAGGTCCCAGTACGACGCGACGCGGAACTTCATCCGCTCCCGTTCCCGGTCCACGACGAGCCGGGTGGCCACCGACTGCACGCGACCGGCGGAGAGACCGGACATCACCTTGCGCCACAGGACCGGACTGACCTCGTAGCCGTAGAGGCGGTCCAGGATCCGGCGTGCCTCCTGGGCCTCGACGAGGTCCATGTCGATCTCGCGAGGGCTCTCGACCGCCGCGTTGATGGCAGCCGGCGTGATCTCGTGGAAGACCATCCGGTGCACGGGCACCTTGGGCTTGAGCTCGTCGAGGAGGTGCCAGGCGATCGCCTCGCCCTCGCGGTCCTCGTCAGTGGCGAGGTAGAGCTCGTCGGCGTCCTTGAGCAGGCCCTTGAGCTTGGTCATGTGGGACTTCTTGTCGCGCGAGACCACGTAGACCGGCTCGAAGCCGTTGTCCACGTCGACGCCCAGGCGTGCCCAGGACTCCCCCTTCAGCTTGGCGGGGATGTCGGCGGCACTCTGGGGGAGGTCGCGGATGTGTCCGATGGAGGACTCCACGACGTAGCCCCGGCCGAGGTAGCCCGCGATGGTGCGGGCCTTGGCCGGGGACTCGACGATGACGAGCTTGTGTGCCACTTCTTGGTTACTCATCCTTTGCGCTGCCGGTGCTGCTGCATGCCTCTGCGGCCCCGTCAAGGTAGCGCGTCGCCGCAACGGGAATGCAAACCCGTCCAGAGTGGGTCCCTCGTGGCCCCCGAAGGGGGCCGGGTCCTCCCGACTGGTCTACTGCCGGCCCGGCGCCGTCCCGCGGGCTCAGTGCTTCCCGCTCCAGCTGTCCCACAGGGCGGCGTAGGAGCCACCCGCGGCCACGAGCTCGTCGTGCGAGCCCAGCTCGGAGATGCGGCCGCCCTCGACCACGGCCACCCGGTCGGCGTCGTGGGCGGAGAAGAGCCGGTGGGCGATGGCGATCACCGTGCGACCCTCCAGCACGGCACCCATCGACCGCTCGAGGTGGCGCGCGGACCGAGGGTCGATCAGCGACGTCGCCTCGTCGAGGACGAGCGTGTGCGGGTCGGCGAGCACCAGCCGCGCCAGGGCGACCTGCTGGGCCTGGGCGTCGCTCAGCGCGCGACCGCCGGATCCCACGATGGTGTCGAGTCCCGCCGGCAACGCATCCACCCACACCAGGGCGTCGACGGCGTCCAGCGCGGAGCGGATGTCGTCGTCGGTGGCGCCGGGCGGCGCCGCGAGCGCGAGGTTCTCCCGCAGCGTGCCGACGAAGACGTGGTGCTCCTGGGTGACGAGCGCGACGTGCCCGCGCAGGGCCGGCAGCGCCATCTCGACGAGTCCGACGCCTCCGATGTCCACGGTGCCGGTGCGCGGCGGGTGGATGCCCGCGAGCAACCGTCCGAGGGTCGACTTGCCGGCACCCGACGGCCCGACCATCGCGATCCGCTCGCCGGGCGCCACCTCGAGGTCGACGCCGTGCAGCACGTCACGCCCCTCGACGTAGGCGAAGCGGACGTCCTGGGCGCGCAGGTCCTCGCCGTCCGGCAGGTGTCCGGTGACCTCGCGGTCGTCGGGCACCTCGGACACCCCGAGCAGCCGGGCCAGCGACGCGGCACCGAGCTGGAGCTCGTCGAGGATGGACACGATGCGGTCGACGGGGTCGATCAGCATCTGCACGTAGAGCGTGGCCGCGGTGACGTCGCCGAGCGAGACGGTGCCCTGCATGTAGAGGTAGCCGCCCAGCAGGAGCGTCGAGACCGTGGGGATCAGATAGCTCAGCTCCATGCTCGGGAAGAACACCGTGCGCAGATAGAGGGTGTAGCGCTCCGCGGCGTAGGACTCCCGGATGTCGCCGTCGATCGTGTCGATCCGCTCCTGACCCAGCCCGAGTGCCTCGACCGTGCGCGCGCCGTCGACGGTCTCGGTGAGGGTGGCGTTGATGCGGGAGTACGACGCCCCCTCGCGCAGGTAGCCGTCCTTGGCGCGGGCGAGGTACCACCGCAGACCGATCACCAGTGGCGGGACGCCGAGCAGGCACGGGATCGCGACCCACAGGCCCACGCTGAGCGCCGCGACGAACGTGACGACCGCGGTGACCAGGGCGATCGTCCACTCCGGCAGCGCCCAGCGCACCGACCAGCCCAGCTGGTCGACGTCGCGGCCGGTGCGGGTGAGCAGGTCGCCGGATCCTGCCGACTCGACGACACCCACCGGCAGGGCGAGGGTGTTGGCCACGAAGTCCTCACGGAGCTCGGCCAGGACCCGCTCGCCGAGCACCTGGCTGACGTAGCGCGCATAGCGGGTCAGCACCGTCTGGGCGACCAGGAACCCCGCGAGCACGACGATGATCCGGTCCACGTGGCCGACCGTCGTCCCCTGCTGCACGGCCTCGACGAGGTCGCCGATCAGTCGCGGGGCGGCCAGCCCGGCCAGTGCGGCGAGGACGTGCAGCGCCAGGGCGCCCCAGAGCATCCGGGGGTACTGCCGGGCGATGGATCCGGCGTAGCGGCGTACGGAACGACCGTTGGCGACGGGCAGGGCGGTTCCCTGGGCGTTGCTCACGAGCCCACCGCCTGCGACTCGCGGGTGACGACCATCCGGTAGGCCGGCACCTCGTCGAGCAGGTCGTCGTGGCGTCCGGTGGCCACGATCCGGCCCTCGTGCAGGAACGCCACCTGGTCGACCGCGCCCAGCACCAGCGGGCTGCTCGAGGTGACCACCGTGATCCGTCCCCGGCGCTGGGCGCGCAGCCGAGCCGCGATCCGTGCCTCGGTGTGGGCGTCGACCGCGGAGGTCGGCTCGACGAGGACGAGGACCTCCGGGTCGAGCGCCAGGGCACGGGCGAGCACGAGTCGCTGGCGCTGGCCGCCGGAGAAGGTCCGTCCCCGCTCCGCGACCCAGGTGTCGAAGCCCTCGGGCAGCCCTTCCATGATGTCCGCTGCCGACGCCGTCTCCATCGCGCGCTCGAGGTCCCCGTGGCCGCCGACGTCGATCCGCTCACCCAGACGACCGGAGAAGAGGGCCGCGGCGGTGTCCGAGACCACGACGCGGCGACGCACCTCGGCGCGGGTGAGCGACGCGAGGGGTACGCCGCCCAGCAGCACCTGGTCGTCGACGACGGCCGCCATCAGGCCGAGCCGCTCGGCGAGGGCGGCCGACTCGTCGGGACTCTCGCTGACCACCGCGACGAGCTGGCCCGGCTCGACGGCGAGGCCGGTGCGCAGGTCGCTCAGGGGCGAACCGACCGGCGGCGAAGGAGCCGGGTGCTCCGGGTCGGTGTGGTCAGTGGTGAGGGCCAGGACGCGGCTGACCCGGGTGGCGGCCACGCGGGCCCGGATCAGCTTGTTGGCGTACTCGGTCGCCGTGCGCAGCGGGATCATCAAGAAGGCGGAGTAGCCGTAGAACGCGACCAGCTCGCCGGGCGTGATCTGGCCCTGCACGGCATAGCGGGCACCGATCCACACGACGAGCACCACGAACACGCCCGGCAGGAGCACCTGGAGGGCGTCGAGCAGCGACTGCACGCGCGCGACCCCGACGCCGGCCCGCCGCGTCTCCTGGGACTGGCGACGGTAGCGGTCGAGGAAGACCGACTCCCCGCCGATCCCGCGCAGCACCCGCAACCCGGCGACGATGTCGTTGGCGGTGTTGGACAGGGACCCCATCAGCTCGCGCTGGTGGGTGCTGCGCACCTGGAGCGGCTTGAGCAGCGGGCCGACCAGCAGGGTCAGCAGGGGCACCCCGATGAGCACGATCAGGCCGAGCGTGACCGAGGTCTGCAGCAGGATCACCGCGACGATCACGAACGAGACGATGGCGCCGGCGAACCGCGCGCTCACGTCCATCAGGTTTCCGAGGTGCTCGAGGTCGGAGGTCCCGATCGCGACGACCTCACCGGTCGAGACCTTGCGCGGCAGGGTGCCCCCGAGCGTGACGGCCTGGCGGCCGATCAGCTGCACCGTGCGATAGGCGGCGGTCAGCCAGTTCGTGACGGCGAAGCGGTGCCGCATGATGCCGCTGGCCGCCTGGACGAGTCCGATCGCGAACATCAGGCCGGCGTACTTCAGCAGCTCACCGGAGTCCTTGGCCGAGACCCCGAGGTCGATGGCCCGGCCGATGACCGCGGGCATCACGGCCTGCGCGCTCATCCACGCGATGCCGTAGAGCATCCCCATGACCAGCGTGCGCCACTGCCCCTTCGCCAGCCACCACAGCAGCCGCCCCGCCGACCGGTGGTCGGCGACGCCGGGATGGTCGAGGGGAAGGACGCGCACCGCCCCACGTTAGGGATCGGAGGTGCCCGACGCGACCGGTTTTCCCGGTTGGCGAGGGTCGGACATCACTCCTCCAGGGCGAGGAAGCCTTCCACGACGAGATCACGCACGACGGGGAGGTACGCCGCTCGCAGCTCGGCCACGTCGCTGTCGAGGATCTGGCCGAGCGCCGCCAGGATCTGGTCGACGGTGAGCTCGCCGTCGCAGGCGCCGACCAGCGCCGCTTCGACGGTGTCGGCCCGGCGGGCACGACGGGTGAACCGCTGCTGGCGGAGCACGACCTCCTCCGGGTCGGCGGCCCCGGGAGCGCCGTAGGTCTCCTGGCGCAGGTCGGGCCGGGCGACGAGCCGGGCCGCGCCGAGCTGGTCGTCGGAGAGCCCGCGCAGCGCCGCGACCCGCGCGAAGAAGCCGCTGACCTCGGGGCCGATCGGCTGCTCGACGTCGTAGGGCCAGTCCTCCAGGCGGACCGTGGTCTCGTCGGTCTCCACGCGGCGCAGGTTG
This sequence comes from uncultured Actinomycetota bacterium, assembly GCA_963843075.1. GTDB lineage: Bacteria > Actinomycetota > Actinomycetes > Propionibacteriales > Nocardioidaceae > Marmoricola. Next base: position 277,504 of record CAWJJD010000001.1, read on the forward strand.
ATCCAGCCGAAGCCGACGGCCTCCGCACCCTGCTCCTCGAACCAGGCGAGCCAGGTGTCGTAGCGCTGGTGGTAGTCCGGCCCGCCGTGCACCCCCGCGTCCTTGAGCCACAGCTCGACGTAGGTGGGCAGGTCCACGACCTCGCGCTGCACGACCCACGCGTCGCAGCCGTCGACCCAGCCCGCCAGCCGCTCGTCCCAGGGCTGGTCACGGTGGACCATCCAGTTGGCCAGCACCTGGGCGGTGCCGCCCTCGGCGAGCACGCCCGGCGCGCCCCGCACGATGTGCTCGACCACGCGGTCACCGGGAAGTCCGGAGTCCCGGTAGACGAGGCGCTCGCCGGTGCCGGGCGAGATCACGAACGGCGGGTTGGTGGCCACGAGGTCGAAGAGCTCACCGGCCACCGGCTCGAAGAAGCTGCCCTCCCGGACCTCGATGTGCTCCGCGACCGCGTTCAGCTCGGCGTTGAAGCGAGTCAGGCGCAGCGCGCGCTGGTTCACGTCGGTGGCCACCACGTGCCGGGCGTGGGCGGCGAGGTGGAGCGCCTGCACCCCGCAGCCGGTGCCGAGGTCGAGGGCCCGGGCGACGGGCTCACGGACGGTCAGCTGAGCCAGCGAGGTCGCGGCGGAGCTGATCCCGAGGACGTGGTCGGGGGCCACGCGGGAGGTGCCCCCGTCGAGTCCGGGCGTGAGGTCGCTGGCGACCCACAGGTCGAGGTCGTCGGCGGCATAGGGGCGTACGTCGACCCGGGCACGGACCTCGCCCACCGAGCGCTCGAGCAGACCCGCGTTGCACAGCGGGTCGAGCAGACCGGGCAACGCCTCCTCGATCCGTGCCACCGCGACGGGCGCCTGCAGGAGCCACAGGCGGGCCAGCGTCTCGACCGGGCTCCCGCCGGTGGTCGCGCGCAGCCCGGGCAGGGTCTCGTTGCGCGAGAGGGCAGCGTGCGCCGTCGCGCCCAGAGCCGCGGCCACGCCGTCGTAGGTGAACCCCGCGCCGACCAGCGCCCCCCGCAGCCTGCTCGCCAACCCACCCTGATCCTCAGCACTCACACCGGCACGCTAGCGGTCACCTGCAATTCGCCGACCGGGCAGTCTTGGTTGGCACAAGTGCGCCGACCGGGCAGGACTGGTTGGCGCGAATGCACCGACCGGGCACCCGATGCACGAAGTGTGCACCGAGCGCCCGGTCGGCGTGGTGAAGCGGGTGCCGTCAGCTTCCAGCCGGCGGGTGGGAGCCGTGCGGCGTCAACGACGAGGAACCTGCGTCGTCGTGGTCGTCGCTGATCGCGACCTCACGCTGCTTGGAGATGTAGATCGCCACAGCGATCACCGCCACCGCCACCAGGGCGATCACGATGCGCAGGACGTCGTTCTGGTCCTCGCCCACGCTCATCGACACCACGGCGCTGGCGATCAGCAGCGAGACCAGGTTCATCACCTTGATCAGCGGGTTGATCGCCGGACCGGCGGTGTCCTTGAACGGGTCACCGACGGTGTCGCCGATGATCGTCGCCTCGTGGGCCGACGAGCCCTTGCCACCGTGGTGGCCGTCCTCGACGAGCTTCTTGGCGTTGTCCCAGGCTCCACCCGAGTTGGCCAGGAAGATCGCCATCAGCGTGCCGGCACCGATCGCTCCAGCGAGGAACCCGGCGAGCGGGGCCACACCGAGGCCGAAGCCGACTGCGATCGGGGCGAGCACGGCGAGCAGACCCGGAGTCACGAGCTCACGCAGGGAGTCCTTGGTGACGATGTCGACGACCTTGCCGTACTCCGGACGGCCGGTGCCCTCCATGATCCCGGGGATCTCGCGGAACTGACGACGCACCTCGAAGACCACCGCGCCAGCGGCGCGGCCGACGGCGTTGATGGCCAGGCCGGAGAACAGGAAGACCACTGCGGCACCGAGGAGCACCCCGACGAGCACGGCGGGGTTGTAGACGAAGAAGTTCAGCGCGGTCTCGTCGGCGCTGCTGAGGTCGCCGGCGTTGCGCACCGCCTCGATCACCGAGGTCGAGTAGGACCCGAACAGGGCCGTGGCGGCCAGCACGGCGGTCGCGATCGCGATGCCCTTGGTGATCGCCTTCGTGGTGTTGCCCACCGCGTCGAGCTCGGTGAGGATCTGTGCCCCCGCCGGGCTCACGTCGCCGGACATCTCCGCGATGCCCTGGGCGTTGTCGGAGACCGGGCCGAAGGTGTCCATGGCCACGATCACGCCGACGGTGGTCAGCAGACCACATCCGGCGAGGGCCACGGCGAACAGCGACACGGTGACAGTGGCGCCACCGAGCAGGAAGGCGCCGAACACGGCTGCACCGATGACCAGGGTCGTGTAGACGGCCGACTCGAAACCGACCGAGAGACCACTGAGGATCACGGTGGCCGCACCGGTCAGGGAGGTCTTGCCGACGTCCTTGACCGGCTTGTACTCGGTGCCGGTGAAGTAGCCGGTGAGCGCCAGGATGCCGGCGGCCATCACGATGCCGATGACCACCGCGGCCGAGGCGATCAGCCGGGGGTCGCCGTCGGCGCCGGACATGTCCAGGCCGGTCTTGTTGGCGAAGTCACCGAAGTTGCTGGGCAGGTAGACGAAGGCCACCACCGTCGAGGCGACGGCACCGACCGCGGCGGAGATGTAGAAGGCCCGGTTGATCGTCTTCAGGCCGTTCTCCTCGGCGCGAGGCTTGCACAGGTAGACACCGAGCACGGCGGTGAGCGCACCCACGGCGGGGATCAGCAGCGGGAACACGAGGCCCTTGTCGCCGAAGGCCTGGGAGCCGAGGATCAGCGCGGCGACCAGCGTCACGGCGTACGACTCGAACAGGTCAGCGGCCATGCCGGCGCAGTCACCCACGTTGTCGCCCACGTTGTCCGCGATGGTCGCCGCGTTGCGCGGGTCGTCCTCGGGGATGTTCTGCTCGACCTTGCCGACCAGGTCCGCGCCGACGTCAGCGGCCTTGGTGAAGATGCCGCCGCCGACACGCATGAACATGGCGAGCAGTGCGGCGCCGAAGCCGAAGCCCTCGAGGACGTGGGGTGCCTCGTCCTTGAAGGCGATGACCACGACGCTGGCCCCGAGGAGGCCGAGGCCGACGGTGAGCATGCCCACCATGGCGCCGGTGCGGAACCCGACCTTCATCGCCGGCTCACGGCCCACGGTGTTGGCTGCCGCGGCGACGCGCAGGTTGGCCTGCACGGCCAGGGACATGCCCAGGTAGCCGACCAGCGCGGAGAACCCGGCACCGACCAGGAAGAACACGGAGCGGAAGATGCGGACTGCGACGTCGTCAGCGGGCAGCGCCAGCAGGGCCACGAAGGCCACCGCGGCGAAGATGCCCAGCGTGCGGAACTGGCGCGCCAGGTAGGCGCTGGCGCCCTCCTGCACCGCGTGAGCGATGTTCTTCATGTTGTCGGTGCCCTCGGCGGCTGCCAGGACCTCCTTGCGGAACATCACGGCCATGCCGAGCGCGGCGAGCGCGATCACGGCGACGATGATGACCAGCACGAGGTTGGAGCCGTCGAGTTGCACGACTGCGGGGTGAAGCCCGGTCATGATTCTCCTCGGGGATCTGTCTGGGGATGACAGGCGCGGAGTCTACGTGTGACAGGGGGTGTCGCAGTGACCGGGTTCACACACCGGGCACGCGCGTGTCGCGCTGGGTCGGATCAGGCGCCGAGCGCCGCTGACTCCGACTCGTGGATGGTGAAGACCTTGGCGAGACCGGTGATGCGGAAGATCTTCAGCAGGCGGTCCTGGGAGCAGATCAGCTCCATCGAGCCTTCGTGGGCCCGGACCTTCTTCAGGCCTCCCACGAGTACGCCGAGGCCGGTGGAGTCCAGGAAGTCGACGTTCTCCATGTCGATCACCAGCTGGTGATGGCCCTCGCCGACGAGCTCGGTGATCTTGTCGCGCAGCTTCGGCGCCGTGTAGACGTCGATCTCCCCGCCGACGGAGACAATCGTGCGACTGTCCACCTCACGGGTCTGTAGCGAAAGATCCACTGTCTCTCCTCCGAGCCAGGGGCCTACCCCGGTCCCCCACTCCTACGCCTGCACTTGCCTGAAATGTATTGAACCACGCTCGGGCCACCGCCGTGGGCAGACCGTCAGGGTCCGCTGAGACACTGATCGGGTGCAGGTGGTGGATCTCGAAACGCTCGTGGGGCGGCTGGCCGGTGGTCCCGGCCGCAGCGAGAGCCTGACCCACCTCGAGGTCGTCGAGGCCCGGCCTGCGCGCGAGGTGAGCTGGCCCGACTGGCTCCATCCGCCTGTGCGCGAGGCGTTCGAGCGGCTCGGTGTCCCCACCCCGTGGTCACATCAGCTCGCCGCCGCCGACCTCGTCCACCAGGGCCGGCACACCGTGATCTCCACCAGCACCGCGTCGGGCAAGTCGCTGGCCTACCTGCTGCCCGCGCTGCACGCGATCGAGTCCGCCAGGGGCCCGAAGGGTCAGCGCGGCGCCGGCGTGCTCTACCTCGCTCCGACCAAGGCACTCGCGCAGGATCAGCTGGCGACCTTGCGGCGTGTCGGTCAGGCAGGACTGCCTGACCTGCGGTGCTCGACCCACGACGGCGACTCGACCCCGGAGATGCGGGAGTGGACGCGCGACCACGCCGAGTACGTCCTCACCAACCCCGACATGCTGCACCGTTCGCTGCTGCCGGGCCATGCTCGCTGGTCGCGGTTCTTCGGCTCGCTGCGCTATGTGGTGGTCGACGAGTGCCACCACTACCGCGGCGTGTTCGGCGCTCACGTCGCGCAGATCCTCCGCCGGCTCAGGAGGGTGGCCGCGCTCTACGGCGCCCACCCGACGTTCGTCCTGGCGTCGGCCACGGTGGCGGAGCCGGAGGTGTCGGCCGGTCGACTGACGGGCCTCGAGGTCGGTGCCGTCACCGACGACGGGTCGCCGCGCGGACGCACCGCCCTGGCGCTGTGGGAGCCTCCGTTCGTGCCCGGCGCGGGCGAGAACGGTGCCCCCACCCGCCGCTCCGCGGCCAGCGAGGTGGCCGACCTGTTGACCGACCTCGTGGTCGATCGGATCCGCACGCTCGCCTTCGTCCGGTCGCGTCGAGGCGCCGAGATCGTGGCGATGACGGCCCGGCGAAACCTCGCCGAGGTCGACCGGAGCCTGGTCGAGCAGGTGGCGGCCTACCGGGGCGGCTACCTGCCCGAGGAGCGCCGCGAGCTCGAGCAGGCGCTGCGCGACGGTCGGTTGCTCGGCCTCGCGGCGACCAACGCCCTCGAGCTCGGCATCGACATCAGCGGTCTCGACGCCGTACTCCTGGCTGGGTTCCCGGGCACTCGGGCGGCGCTGTGGCAGCAGGTCGGCCGAGCCGGACGAGGCGCCCGAGACGCCCTGGGCGTGCTGGTCGCCCGCGACGACCCGCTCGACACCTACCTGGTCAACCACCCCGAGGCACTGCTCGGCCAGCCGGTCGAGGCCAACGTCTTCGACCCCGACAACCCCTATGTCCTCGGGCCGCACCTGTGCGCGGCGGCGGCGGAGTCCCCGCTGACACTCGCCGACCTGCCCCTCTTCGGGCCGGGCGCCCGCGCGGCTGTCGATGCCCTGACCGAGGGCGGGCTGCTGCGCCGCCGGCCGCAGGGCTGGTTCTGGACCGACCGGCGCCGGGCGAGCGACCTCGCCGACATCCGTTCCACCGGCGGCCCGCCGGTGCGGCTCGTCGAGGACGAGACCGGGCGCGTGCTCGGGACGGTCGACCACTCCTCGGCCCACGGCAGTGCCCACGCCGGAGCGGTCTATCTCCACCAGGGAGAGACCTGGCTGGTCACGGAGCTCGACCTCGAGGAGTCCGTCGCGGTGGTGGTGCGAGCGGACCCTGACTACTCGACCTCGGCGCGCGAGGTCACGGACATCGAGATCCTCGGCGAGCGCGAGACGGCCACGTGGGGCCAGGCACGGCTGACCCTCGGCAACGTCAGGGTCTCCCACCAGGTCGTGTCGTTCCTCAAGCGTCGAGTGCCCTCGGGCGAGGTGATCGGCGAGGAACCGCTCGACCTGCCCGAACGCGTGCTGCAGACGACCGCCGTCTGGTGGACCCTCCCGGACCATGTGCTCGCGGAGTCCGGGCTGGCCGAGGCCGACCTCCCGGGCTCCGCCCACGCCGCCGAGCACGCCTCCATCGGCCTGCTCCCGCTGTTCGCGACCTGTGACCGCTGGGACATCGGCGGTGTCTCCACGGCTCGGCACGCCGATACCGGCGTGCTCACGGTCTTCGTCCACGACGGCCACCCGGGCGGCGCGGGCTTCGCCGAACGCGGCTTCCGGGCCGCCTCGGCCTGGCTCCGTGCCACTCGGGAGGCGATCGCCTCCTGCGCCTGCACCGAGGGCTGCCCGTCCTGCGTGCAGTCACCCAAGTGCGGCAACCAGAACAACCCGCTCGACAAACCCGGTGCGATCGCCCTGCTCGACCTCCTGCTCGAGGGCGCTCCGGCCGACTAGTGTCGTGCACAGTTGGCCCCCCGGAGAGGAACTCCCCGTGTTCGTCGCAGCACTCATCGTCTTGATCGCCGCCGTCCTGCTGGTGATCGCCGCACTCTTCGGCGGGGGTGCGGACGCCACCCTCGACCTCGGCTCGTTCAACCTCGAGACCAACGCCACCATGATCTTCTTCCTCGGCATGCTGACCCTGCTGCTCTTCGTGATGAGCCTCGGCATGTTCCGCAGCGGCGCCAAGCGTGCCGCCGCGCGCCGAGCGGACCGCAAGAGGGTCAGCGAGCTGAGCAGCGAGCTCGACGAGTACAAGCGCGAGGAGCGCGACACCAGCCCGCAGCGCGACGACCCCTGAGCACCACCGTCCGAGGCGGGCTCACTGCCCTGCTGCGCCGACCACCGGCCCGGCCCGACCGCGCGCGCTGAGGTCGAGGACACCTCCCGGCAGGCGCGCGGTGTCCGCCGTCACGACCACCGACACGTTCCAACCAGCGACCTCGCAGCCCGTCAGCCTGGCCTGGTTGCGGTCCGCGACCGCTGCTGCACGGCCACAGGCGTCGCCTCCGTCCTGGAGTGCGGCAGCGCCCGCGAGAGCGGCCAGGTCTGCTGCTGACTGGGCGACGCGGTGCGCCGCCACGACACCGACCACACCGGCCGCGGCGAGCGTGACCGTGACCAGCACGCCCATCATCGACACGGCGAGCACCGACCCGGCGCCCTCGCATCCCCGTCGGGCCCGGCTCACCACGACGGCTCCTCCGCGGCCACGGCCTCCGCGCTCACCCGGAAGGAGGCCCATCGACCGAACAGGCCTGCCGGCCCGTTCACGGGGCTGCTCACCCGGACGAGCACGGCGCCGCCGGACCGGCTGACGCTGATCCTCGACCCCTCGGGCGCCACCCGCCGACCGAGCGAGGTGGCCTCGCCGGCGCCGTCAGACCGGGCAGCCGCCCGGGCCGTCTCGCGGGCGGCGTCGAGCGCTCTGACCTCGGTGATGCCGATCGTCACCAGCCAGGCCATCGACAGGGTGAAGACGGTGATCAGCGGGAGTGCCATGGCCGTCTCCGCGGTCACCGCTCCCTGTTCGTCTCCTGCCTCGCCTCTTCGGACCTCGTGTCGTCCCACGACTCTCCTCCTCCTCGTGCGGCAGCTGCGGGCTGAGCTCTTGGTGCGGCCGGCGGGACGGGAGCCCTCTGCCCGTCCCGCCGGCCGGTCTGCGGAGCCGCGCCCTAGAAGGGCAGCAGGGCCTTGATGGCGTTGAAGATCAGCTTCAACAGGTCCTGTCCCGCCGAGCTGGTGAGGAACTTGAAGAGGACCGCGGCGAAACCGACGCCGCATCCGGTGACGGTGGCGTATTCCGCCGTGGTGGCGCCGATCTCGCCCCTGGGAACGTCCCGGACGACGGCGAGTGCCGTGTGGCTCATGACTTCTCCTGACTGCTGACCCGGCCCGTGGAGGTCGGGGGTGGATGTGTTGACGCTTCGAGGTTTCTCGACCTGCGCCTCGGGCGCGATCACGGCTTCGCGGGCGGTGGAGAACCTCGGCGCGCGGGTGGCCTGTGGATGCGTGCTGGTCATTGGAAGAGCCGCATCGAACCGAAGACACCGGCCACGAGCGGCACCACGCCGAGCACCACGAACGCGGGCAGCAGACAGAGCCCGAGCGGAGCTGCCGCCTTCACCTCGATGCTTCGGGCGCGCGCCTCCACGTCGGCACGGGCTCGTTCGCGCAGCTCCTCGGCGAGCTGGTGCACCGCTCGTCCGACGGGCGCTCCCGTCTCGTGGGCACGACCCACGGCACGACCGAGCGGCCCGAGCTCGTCGTGCCCGGCCACGGACCTCCACACCTGTCGTGGGTCGACCCCCACCTCGAGGCGGTGGTGGATCGCCAGGAACTCCTCGCCGACCGGACCTCCCAGGGCGCGGCTCACGGTCACCAGGGCCGACTCGGGTGCGGACCCGGCGTCCAGACAGGAGGCGAGCAGGTCGACTCCCGTCGGCAGGTCCTCGACCAGCTGCTCCCGACGGCGTACGACGGACGGGTCCTCGGTGCGTCCGAGCACGATCCACACCGCCGCCGCACCGGCAGCACCGCCGATCCACCCGAGCACCCCACCCAGCATCGACCACCCGCCGGCGAACCCCACCAACGCGAGCAGGGGCCGCAGCCGTCGCAGCAAGGAGCTCTCCGGCACGGGAGCCGGCCCTGTGACGGCCCGGGAGCCGGGAACCTGGCCCAGTCGGTCCCGTGGCCGGAACAGCAGCGCCACGGCGAGGGCAGCGAGACCGGCAGCGAGACCGGCAGCGAGACCGGCCCCCAGCCACGAGGCGCTCATCGCCGCAGCACGCCGTCGGCGATCCGCCCGAGCCAGAGCAGGCCGGCGTAGGAGAGCCCCAGGCCGACCGCCAGGCACACCAGGCCCGCAGTGGTGTGCGTCAAGAACCCCACCGGATCACCGCCGATCCCGGCGCCGAGGAGCAGCACCCCCAGGGGCAGCACCGCGAGCATCCGCGCGGTCGCGTTGGCCGCGGCCAGCTCGGCACCGACCAAGCGAGCCGTGCGCCGGTCGGCACGGATCGCCTCCGCCGCCTGCCCGATGGCCGCGGCGAGTCCGGATCCGGTGTCGTGGGCCACGTGCCAGGTGGCGGCCAGCGTCCGCAGCTGCCCGGCGCCGGGTCTCCGAGCGAGCGCACGCAACGCGCTCGGCACATCCGCGCCCATCTGTCCGGCGACGGCGACCGGCGCGAAGTCGGGCCACTCCTGCGCGGCGCGGTCGAGACTGGCGAGCGGGGGCTGTCCGGCCGACAGGTCGGAGGCCATCGCATCGCAGACCGCGAGGACCCGGTCGGCGGTTCGGTCCGCGGCACGTGCCTCCCGACCGCGACGAACCAGCCGCGCGACCGCGAGGGCCACCAGGCTGAGCAGCACGGCCAGCGCGAACTGGTGCACGTCCAGCCAGGACCAGAGCCCGAGCCCCACGGCGGCCACCGCGAGCAGCACGAGGGCGCGCGGAACCACCCGGTCGACCTGCGACGGGCCGGCCGACAACCGGACCGGGCCCGGCACCGCCAGACCCACCGCGGTCATCGCCAGCACCACCGCCACCACCACCAGGCTCACGGCTCGACCAGAGCCGAGAGGGCGTCCACGGCCGGCCCCGGCTGCAGGGTCCCGTCGGTCGCGAACGCCACCCCGGTGACCACCTCGACGCCACCGTCCCGACCACGGGTCACGACCCCGATCTCCCGCAGGCGACGGACGCGGTCAGGCCCACGACCGAGATGGAGCACCACGTCGACGGCCGAGCAGAGCTGGCTGTGCGCCGCTTCCCGGGTCAGCCCGGCGGCGAGCGCCAGACCTTCGATCCGGCTCGGCACGTCGGCAGCGGAGTTGGCGTGGATCGTGGCGCACCCACCCTCGTGCCCGGTGTTCATCGCCGCCAGCATGTCGACGACCTCGCCGCCCCGGACCTCCCCGACGACGAGCCGGTCGGGCCGCATCCGGAGCGCCTGCCTGACCAGGGTGCGCAGGGTGACCTCACCGGCGCCCTCGATGTTGGCCGGTCGCGACTCCAGCGCCACCACGTGAGCGTGCTCGGGCCGGAGCTCCGAGGCGTCCTCGACGAGGACGAGGCGCTCCTCGGCGCCGACCATCGACAGCAGCGCGTTGAGCAGGGTGGTCTTGCCCGAGCCCGTGCCGCCACTGATCAGGAGCGCCAACCGACGCCGGACCACCGCCTCGAGCAGGCCGACTCCGGCTGACGGGACCGCACCGGCCCCGACGAGCTCGTCCATCGTGAACACACGTTGGCGGGGGACTCGCAGCGAGAGCACGGTGCCCGGGCGGGACAGGGGCGCCAGCACAGCGTGGAACCGGGTCCCGTCGGGCAGCCGGAGGTCGACGTAGGGCGAGGCGTCGTCGAGACGACGCCCGCCCGCGGCGGCCAGGCGCTGCGCCAGTCGGCGCACTGCCTGGTCGTCGGGGAAGCCGACGCCGGTCAGCTCGAGCCCGGCACCACGGTCGATCCAGACCTGGGAGGCGCCGTTGACAAGGACGTCGGTGACGCCGTCCAACCGCAGCAGGGGCTCGAGCGGACCGGCGCCGACCACGTCGCGGTGCAGGGCGTCGTGCACGGCGAGGACGGTGGCGTCCCCCACCGGGCGACCCTGCTCGCGCAACGCCTGGGCCACCAGCTGCGGCGTCAGCGGGGCCGCATCGCGTGCCAGCCGCTCGCGCACCCCGTCCAGCAGCTCGACCGGGACCTCGCTCATGAAGGTGTCCCCGGGGCCCTCATGCCGCCGCCGCAGTCCGCTCGGGCAGGAGAGCCGCTGCGCACGAGCGCGCGGCCCTGGCCAGGGTGCCGCGACGCGAACGGGCCGGACCGGCACCGAGGTTGATCGCCTCGTCGAGTCCTCGCTGGTCACCCATGGACGCGAGCAACGGCATCCGGAGCAGCCGGCTCACCGACTCCGGCGTCACCCCGGCGCGGCTGCCCCGCGTGACCAGGTGTCGCTCGGGCGTGAACTCCGGCAGCCTGCTGGCCACCCGCGCAGCGGAGCTGACCCCGGGAACCGTCAACGTGGAGACCAGCACGACGTGGTCGCACCGGCTGATGGTCTCCTCGACCACCGTGTCGCGGTGCCGCGGCAGGTCGATGACCACGGTCTCGAACCCCCGCCGTCCGGCCGAGAGCACCTCCCTCATCGCGAACGCCTGGAGCGACGCCGGTCGGTCCGTGGGCCAGGTCAGCACGGAGAGGGCGCCTGCACGGGGCAGCGCCTCCCGCAGCGACCGGGAGCTGAGCCGTCCCGTGGTCTGCAGCATCGAGTCCCACCGGATGCCGTCGGTCGCCTCCAGACCGAGCACGCGGTCGATGCCGGCACCGATCGGGTCGGCGTCGACGAGCAGGGTCGGTCCGACGGAGGCGGTCGTCTGCGCCAGGGCTGCCGCGAACACCGTGGCGCCGGAGCCACCCGAGCCGCCGATCACGCCGATCACCACCCCGGGCGCGGCGCCGCCGTCACCGACGTCGGTGAGCAGCTCCACCAGCCAGGTCTCCGACTCGGGCAGGCCCGCCACCGTCTCCGCACCGACGCCGAGAGCGTCCCGGAACAGTGCGTCACCGATCGGCACCCGACCGAGCACGAAGACCCGTGGACGTCGCGGCGGGCTCGCCATCGCCAGCACCCCGGCGCAGTCGGAACCCACGAGCACGACGGGCGCACCGCTCCACCACCGCAGCGCCTGAGCCGGATCGTGCACGACCTGGGGCACCACCCCTGCCGCGGCGCTCAGCCGTTGCACGTCGGCGACGAGCAACGGGTCGGAGGAGATCAGCAGTGGGGCGGTCGCATCCATGCCCCGATGCTGCGCACGTCGGTGGCTCCGGGCGAGTGCCGCTCCGGGACCTGTGGACGCGGCCACCGACGACAGGGCCTGTGGACGCGAAACGGCCCGTGTCCCGGGCAAATCCGACAGGCTGCCTACACTTCAGGTCATGAGCCCGGTGCCCCGACCGACGGCAGCCTTCTTCGACCTCGACAAGACCATCATCGCGAAGTCGAGCACGCTCGCGTTCTCCCGCGAGTTCCAGGCGGGTGGGCTGATCTCGCGCGGCGCGGTGCTGCGGTCGGCGTACGCCCAGTTCGTCTACCTCGTGGGCGGCGCCGACCACGACCAGATGGAGAAGATGCGGCAGTTCATGTCGCAGCTGTGCGCCGGCTGGGACGTGGAGACCGTCAAGGAGATCGTCGGTGACACCCTGCACAACATCGTCGACCCCCTGGTGTACGACGAGGCCGTGAGCCTGATCGAGGACCACAAGCTCGCCGGCCGCGACGTCATCATCGTCTCCACCAGCGGCTCCGAGGTCGTCGAGCCGATCGGGGACATGCTCGGCGCCGACAAGGTGATCGCGACGCGGATGGAGGTCGCGGACGGCAAGTACACCGGCGGCATCAGCTTCTATGCCTACGCCGAGAACAAGGCCACTGCGATCCGCGACCTCGCCGCACGGCGCGGATACGACCTCGACCGCTGCTATGCCTACAGCGACTCGGTCACCGACGTCGCCATGCTCGAGGCCGTCGGCCACCCGCACGCCGTCAACCCCGACAAGGACCTCCGCCGGGTCGCGCGCGACCGGGGCTGGCCCATCCTCGTCTTCGACAAGCCGGTCGCCCTCCGGACCCGGCTGAAGCTCCCGCCGGCCAGGCAGACGATCGCGGTGCTCACCATCGGTGGTGCCACCGCGATCGGCGCGGCACTCTGGCTGAACCTCCGGAGGCGTCGCGCAGGCGACTGAAAAGTCAACCCTTGTAGTGCTCCGGGGGGCGGCGTACAAAGGAGGCACGACAACTCCACAGACCCACACGGTTGCGGTACCCACGCGGCGATCTGCCCTTCCTACAGGGCGTTGGTCAGACCCGGATCTGCCGGGGGCCACACTTAGAAAATGCACGCCTGGTAGCCAAACCCGTGTGTCGAGCGGCATCGAGACTCTCCAGGTTCTGTCTGGAGCATCCCGGTGCCGCTCATCTGTGCGGGAGGCTCAGCCAGCGGAGCGCAGGGGACTCGCGTCGGCACCCTTCGTCTGTGCCTCGGCGGCATAGAGCAGCCACGCGTGCAGCCCGCGCTGCCCACCGTCGCGATAGCCGCGCAGGTTCGACTCGTACTGCGCGCGCAGGGCCAGGTGCCCCGCTTCGGGTACGACGAGCGACGCCGGGTCGACTCCCCGAGCGACCAGCACCAGCCGTTCGGCCGCCCGGGCGACGATCCCGTCGTGGGAGGCGAACGGCATCGCGCCGGCCAGCTCCGCGTGCACCAGCGCTGCGACCATCAGCGCCGGCGCCGTCGTGGCGAGCAGGGTCTGCGAGAGCGCGCGGAGCCTCGCCGCCCCCTCCTCCGACGAGGGCTGGCCGGCGCCCCCGGTCAGCACGTGCAGCCGCGCGAAGGCCTGCAGCGGCGAGCGGCCGACGACCGGCACGAGGGAGAGCAGCTCGCTGCTCACCCGCACCGCGGACCGGGCCACGCCGTCGCCACCCCCCTCGCGGACCTCCTGGAGGGAGGAGGCCGAACCCTCGAGCACGGCGCTCGCGTGCGCGCCCCTCAAGAGCGACTCCGCGGTCTGCTCGGGGCTGGTCCTGCGCAGCCCGCGGTCGCGCAGCATCACGTCGATCCCGTCACGGGTCGCTGCGAACGCGGAGGGCACGCCCTCGAGACCGGTCAGCCAGGCCAGTGGATCGGGGTGGGACTCGGTCGATGCGTGCGGCACGGCGCGAACGCTATCGGGTAACTTCGAACGCACGATGAGCGAGCCCCAGGGCAAGCACAGCCCTCCCCCCGAACGGTCATTCGGCCCCGTGGCCGATGCCTACGACCGAGCCCGTCCGTCGTACCCCGACGACGCCGCCGCCTGGCTGACCGGATCCGGACACTCGATGGTGCTCGAGCTCGGTGCCGGCACCGGCAAGCTGACCGAGGTGCTGCACCGCGCCGGGCACGAGATCCTCGCGACCGACCCGCTCCCGGAGATGCTGGCCGTGCTCGGCGCCCGGCTCGACGTCCACCACGTCGTGGCCACCGCGGAGCACATCCCGGTGCGCTCCCGATCGGTGGACGTGGTCGTCTGCGGCCAGTCCTTCCACTGGTTCGACCACTCGCTGGCGATGGCCGAGATCGCTCGCGTCCTGCGTCCCGGGGGCGTGCTCGCCGTTGCCTGGAACACCTACGACGAGGGGATCCCGTGGGTGAAGCGGCTCAAGCGGCTGATCTCCCCCGGACTCGACGTGGCCGGGAGGACGACTCCCCTGATGGAGACGCCCTACTTCGGGTTCGTCGAGGAGAAGCAGTTCCGCGTGTGGCAGCCGCACACGGCCAGGAGCCTGGCCGACCTGGCCCGCTCGGTCTCCCACGTCGCCACGATGAGCGAGGCGGCGCGGGCCGACGTGCTGGCCAAGATCGACGCCCTCTACGCGGAGTACGGCCGCGGTCACGACGGCATGCAGGTCCCCTACATCACGCGCTGCTTCCGGGCCGTCGTACGCCACCAGGAGCTGCCGCCCGAGGTGGCAGCCCCCTCGGCCGTCGACCCGCCCGGGCTCGAGGAGTCCGATGTCGACGACTCCGACGTCGAGGAGACCGGACCCGTCGTGCGACCCGGCCCGCGCCAGCCGCCGGAGGATCCCGGCATGCAGCTCATCGACTTCAAGTAGAGGTCGAGATGGCGTTCGAGGGCCTCCGCAGCCGCTGGTATGCCCGTCAGCTCGGCAGCGACGCCGACCTCGCCACCTTCCGCACGCTGCACACCGCCTCGCTCGCCGCGCCGGCCCTGCGGCAGGGACTCACGCCGGAGTCGGTCGAGCGCAGCCTCCGGCACCTGCGCAGCCTGCTCGGCACCGCCGCCGTCGCGATCGCCGACACCCACCGCCTCCTCGGGTACGACGGGCTCTCCACCCACCACTCCGAGCAGGCCCAGCTGCTCGCCGCCAGGGCCGTCGAGGCGATGGGCACGGTCGTCGCCGGGAGGGCCGAGCTCAGCTGCGAGACCCCGGGGTGCCTCGTGCAGCACGCGATCGCCAGCCCGCTCGTGATCGAGGAGCGCGTCGCCGGCGCACTCGTCGCGCTGACCGACCAGCCCTCCGCGAGCCTGCTGCGCGCCACCGAGGAGGTCGCCGGCTGGGTCTCCAGCCAGCTGGCCCTCGGCGAGCTCGACGAGTCGAGACACCGCCTGATGCTGGCGGAGGTCCGGGCCCTCCGCGCGCAGATCAGCCCGCACTTCATCTACAACTCCCTCGGCGCGATCGCGTCCTTCGTGCGCACCGACCCCGACCGGGCGCGAGAGCTGCTGCTCGAGTTCGCCGACTTCACCCGCTACTCCTTCCGGCAGCACGGTGAGTTCACCACGCTCGCCGAGGAGCTCAGGTCGATCGAGCGCTACCTGCTGCTCGAGCAGGCCCGGTTCGGCGACCGGCTGCGGGTCACCCTGCAGGTCGCCCCGGAGGTGCTCGGCGTGAACATCCCCTTCCTGTGCCTCCAGCCGCTGGTCGAGAACGCCGTCCAGCACGGTCTCGAGGCCGCCACCGGAGCCGGGCTGATCTCGATCGAGGCCCGCGACGTCGACCGCGAGTGCGTCATCGCGATCGAGGACAACGGGGTCGGCCAGGACCCCGAACGGATCCGCGCCGTGCTCGCCGGGGAGACGGGCGGGGAGTCGGTCGGTCTCGCCAACGTTGACGAGCGGCTGCGCGCGAGCTTCGGCGACGAATACGGTCTCGTCGTGGAGACCGCACCCGGAGCAGGGACCAAGGTCATCGTCCGCGTGCCCAAGTTCGCTCCCGGGGTCTCGACGTGACGGGCCACCCCGGCGGCCCCCAGGGCGGGCTGCGGGTGCTGGTCATCGACGACGAGCGCCCGGCGCTCGACGAGCTCACCTTCCTGCTCGAGAAGGACCACCGCGTCACCGAGGTCCACGCGACCGACTCACCCACCGATGCGTTGCGGCTGCTCCAGCAGCTCGAGGTGGACGCGGTGTTCCTCGACGTGCAGATGCCCGGACTCACCGGCATCGAGCTGGCCCAGGTGCTGGCCCGCTTCAAGACCCCGCCCGTGGCCGTCTTCGTCACCGCCCATGACGAGCACGCCGTGGACGCCTTCGAGCTCAACGCCGTCGACTACGTGCTCAAGCCGGTGCGCGAGGCCCGCATCGCCGAGGCCGTACGCCGGGTGCTGGCCGCCACCCGCACCGAGCAGGCCGAGGAGATGGTCCCCGTCGAGCGGGGCGGCGTCACCCGCTTCGTGCCGGTCTCCGCGATCCGCTACGTCGAGGCCGAGGGCGACTACGCGCGCCTGCACACGGCCGACGACAGCCATCTGGTCCGGGTGCCGCTGGCCCAGCTCGAGCAGGAGTGGGCGGGGGCCGGATTCGTGCGCATCCACCGGTCGCTGCTGATCGCGACGGCCCACGTCGACGAGGTGCACGTGGACAGCGGCCGCTGCTCGGTCGTGATCGGCGACCAGCACCTCCAGGTCAGCCGGCGGCACACCCGCGAGCTGCGTGACCTGCTCGTGCGCAGCGCGCGGCCCGGGGCGGAGACGTGAGCCAGCAGCAGCCGCCCGAGCGGGTCCGGGTCACGAGTCCCTGGACGGATCGTCCCCGGGTCCACCCGCGTCCCTCGGCGACCTCGGAGATCGACGCCCAGAGCGAGGTCGGCGAGATCTATCTGCGCACCCTGCTCCGCGCCCAGCTCCGGCTCGCGCTGAGCATCATGGTCGCGCTCGGCGTGACCATCGGCTCGCTCCCCCTGCTCTTCACGGTCGCGCCCGGCCTGAGCACCCACAACGTCCTCGGGATGCCGGTGTCGTGGGGTGTGCTGGCCTTCGGGTGCTACCCGGTGCTCGTGCTCCTCGCCTGGCGCTACGTGCGCCTGGCCGAACGCAACGAGCGTGCCTTCGCCCGGGTCGTGGAACGGTTGTCGTGAACCACGCGGCCGGCATCGTCGCTGTCCTGGTGGTCACGCTGGCGACCCTGGCGATCGGCACCTGGGGACTGCG
Source organism: uncultured Actinomycetota bacterium (assembly GCA_963843075.1). Lineage (GTDB taxonomy): Bacteria > Actinomycetota > Actinomycetes > Propionibacteriales > Nocardioidaceae > Marmoricola. Next base: position 294,508 of record CAWJJD010000001.1, read on the forward strand.
TTTCAGTCGCACGACCTCCGACTTCTTCGTCGCCTCCCGGTCGGTCCGACCCGGGCTGAACGCCTCCGCCATCAGCGGGGAGTACCTCTCGGCGGCCTCCTTCCTCGGCATCGCCGGGCTGGTGCTCAGCTATGGCGCCGAGATGCTCTGGTACCCGATCGGCTGGACCGCCGGCTTCCTGGTGCTGCTCGTGTTCGTCGCCGCTCCGCTGCGTCGCTCGGGCGCCTACACGCTGCCCGACTTCGCTGAGGCGCGGCTCGACTCCCGGGCGGTGCGCACGCTGGCGTCGGTGATGGTGGTGGCGATCGGCTGGCTCTACGTGATGCCGCAGCTGCAGGGCGCCGGAGTCGCGCTCGAGACGGCGACAGGCCTTCCCCCGTGGGCGGGCGGGCTGGTGGTCGCGGTCGTGGTGCTCCTCAACGTGCTCTCGGGCGGGATGCGCTCGATCACCTTCGTGCAGGCCTTCCAGTACTGGCTCAAGCTGTCCGCCCTCCTCGTGCCGCTCGCGTTCCTGGTGATCGTCTGGCTCGGCGACGGCGGGCGGTCACCGGCGGACCCGTCCCTGCTCGTCGGCGGCGAGTCCGGGACGGCGTGGGCGAACCCGATCGACTTCGCGGGCGGACATCCGCTCTACTCGACGTACTCGCTGATGGTCGCGACCTTCCTCGGCACGATGGGCCTGCCGCACGTGGTCGTGCGCTTCTACACCAACCCCGACGGCAAGGCCGCGCGGCAGACGACCGTGGCGGTGCTGGCACTGCTCGGCCTCTTCTACGTGCTGCCACCGGTGTACGCCGCCCTCGGCCGTCTCTATGCCCCGGACCTCGTCGGCAGCGGTCGCACCGACGGGGTGGTGCTCGAGCTGCCCGGGCGGATGGTCGGCGACCTGGGCGGCGATCTCCTGACCGCGCTGCTCACCGCCGGCGCCTTCGCCGCGTTCCTGGCCACCTCCTCCGGGCTCACCATCGCCGTGGCCGGCGTGATCACCCAGGACGTGATGAGCAAGCGCGTCGAGGGCGTGACGGCCTTCCGCCTGTCGGCCGTGGTCTCCGTCGTGGTCCCGTTCCTGCTCGCGCTGGTCACTCGCGACGTGGCCGTGGCGACCGTCGTCGGCCTGGCGTTCGCGATGGCCGCTGCCACGTTCTGCCCACTGCTCCTGCTGGGGATCTGGTGGCGCGGCCTGACCGACGTGGGCGCGTTCGCCGGGCTGGTCGTCGGCGGCCTCCTGACCGGTGGCGCGGTCCTCGACAACCTGCTGACCGACCGCAGCGAGGGCTGGTACGCCGCACTCGTCACGCAACCGGCCGCCTGGGCGGTGCCGTTGTCGTTCGCGACGATGGTCGCGGTGTCGAGGATGACTCGGCACCGGCTCCCGGCACACGCCGCGCGCTTCATGGTCCGGCTGCACACGCCCGAGGCGGTCTCGCTCGACCGGGGCTGAGAGTGGCTCAGCCCGATGCCGGGTCGGGCGGAGTCGCCGACCGTTCGTCGTACTCCTTCGACCGCTGGGCGATTCGGCCCGTCCACCCGGCGACACATCGGCGCGCAGCGATGGCCACTCGCCCGGACCGCTGCCACGGTGACGGGCATCACAGCCTCTCGAGAAGGGCCCCTCCCATGGCTGAACCATCCACTGACGAGCCACAGGCAGCACGACACGACCCGGTCTACGACCGGCTCATCGAGACCGCAGAGTTCAAGGAGCTCCGGACCCGCTTCCGGAACTTCGTCTGGCCCGCCACCGCGATCTTCCTCGCGTGGTACCTGCTCTACGTGGTCATGTCGAACTGGGCGAGCGACTTCATGAGCCACAAGCTCTTCGGGAACATCAACGTCGCCCTCGTCTTCGGCCTGCTGCAGTTCGTGACCACGTTCGTGATCGCGGCGCTCTACGCCCGCTACATGAACCGCGAGGTCGACCCGATCGCCCGCCAGCTCGAGCAGGAGTACGTCAAGGAGGTCGGGCGATGAGCTCGCAGGTTCTCACCGGTGTCTTGTTCGTCGCCGTCGTCCTGGTCACGGTCGGCATCACTTTCTGGGCCAGCCGCCAGGGCTCCGGCACCACCGACTTCTACTCGGGAGGGCGCAACTTCAGCGGCTTCCAGAACGGCATGGCCGTCTCCGGCGACTACATGTCTGCGGCTTCGTTCCTCGGCATCTCCGGGCTGATCGCACTCAACGGCTACGACGGGTTCCTCTACTCGATCGGCTTCCTCGTGGCATGGCTGGTCGCACTGCTGCTGGTCGCCGAGCTGCTCCGCAACTCGGGCCGCTACACCATGGCCGACCAGCTGGCCTTCCGGATGCGCCAGCGCCCGGTGCGCACCGCCGCAGCCACGTCGACCGTCGTGGTCTCGATCTTCTACCTGCTCGCGCAGATGGTCGGTGCGGGTGCGCTGGTCACCCTCCTCCTGGGCATCGAGGGTGAGTTCCTCAAGGCGATGACGATCGTGGCCGTGGGCCTGCTGATGGTCTTCTACGTGACCGTCGGTGGCATGAAGGGCACCACCTGGGTGCAGATCGTCAAGGCGGTGCTGCTGATGACGGGCACCGTCCTGATCACGGTCCTGGTGCTCGCCAAGTTCGGGTTCAACCTCTCCGAGCTGCTCGGCGCGGCCGCGGAGAAGACCGGCAAGGGCGATGCCTTCCTCCAGCCGGGCCTCAAGTACGGCATCGACACCACCTCCAGGCTCGACTTCGTCTCGCTCGGCCTGGCGCTGGTGCTGGGCACGGCCGGCCTGCCGCACATCCTGATCCGCTTCTACACCGTGCCGACGGCCAACGCAGCGCGCAAGTCGGTGCTGTGGGCCATCGGCCTGATCGGCACGTTCTACCTGATGACCCTCGTGCTGGGCTTCGGTGCGGCGGCTCTGCTCGACACCGGCCCGGACAGCAAGGTCGCCGCCTCGGGCGGCAACCTCGCCTCGCCACTCCTCGCGGAAGCCGTGGGCGGGGGTGACGGTTCCACCGGGGGTGCCATCCTGCTGGCGCTGATCTCGGCGGTGGCGTTCGCGACCATCCTCGCGGTCGTGGCGGGACTGACCCTGACGTCGGCATCGTCGGTGGCGCACGACCTCTACGCGACCGTCTTCAAGCGAGGCAGCGCCTCGGAGGCGGACGAGGTCAAGGTGGCCAAGATCGCGGCGTTCGTCATCGGCGGGATCGCGATCGTGCTGGCCATCCCGGCGCAGAAGCTCAACATCGCCTTCCTGGTGGCGCTCGCGTTCGCGGTCGCGGCCTCGGCGAACCTGCCGTCGCTGCTCTACAACCTCTTCTGGCGACGGTTCAACACCCGAGGGGCGGTGTGGGCCATCTACGGCGGTCTGATCACCTGCCTGGTGCTGGTGTTCTTCTCACCGGTGGTGTCGGGGTCGGAGACGGCCCTGGTCACCGGGGCGGACTGGTCGTGGTTCCCGCTGAGCAACCCGGGCATCATCTCGATCCCGGCGGGATTCCTGTTCGGGTTCCTGGGAACGATCACCTCCAGGGAGCCGACGGCGGAGGACCGCTACACCGAGCTGGAGGTCCGTGCCTTCACCGGGGCAGGCGCCGAGGCTGCCGTGCACCACTGATCCACCTGCGGAAGGCGTTTCCGGGCGGCCCCAGCCGGGGTCGTCCGGACGCCGTCCGGGAGGTAGGTTCGAAAACGCCTGACGCACGACATCCCGATGTCCGACGAGGAGAGATCGATGAGCGACGAGTCCAGCGAGACCCTGGCCAACCTAGCCACCGAGGAGCGCCGCTTCGAGCCTCCCGAGGACTTCGCGAGAGAGGCCAACCTCACCGAGGACGCCTACGCCGAGGCCGAGAAGGACCGGCTCGGCTTCTGGGAGAAGCAGGCCGAGCGCCTCGACTGGGACACCAAGTGGGACCAGGTCCTCGACTGGGACAACCCGCCGTTCGCCAAGTGGTTCGTGGGCGGCAAGCTCAACGCGGCCTACAACTGCGTCGACCGCCACGTCGAGAGCGGCGCCGGCGACAAGGTCGCCTTCCACTGGGTCGGTGAGCCCGAGGACGACACCCGCGACATCACCTACGCCGAGCTGAAGGACGAGGTCTGCCAGGCCGCCAACGCCCTGATCGACCTCGGCGTCGAGACCGGCGACCGGGTCGCGATCTACATGCCGATGATCCCCGAGACGGTCGTCGCGATGCTGGCCTGCGCCCGGATCGGCGCACCGCACACCGTGGTGTTCGGCGGGTTCTCCTCCGACGCGCTCGCCAACCGGCTCGAGGACTGCGACGCGAAGGTGATCGTCACCTCCGACGGCGGCTACCGGCGAGGCGCCCCGTCCGCCCTCAAGCCGGCGGTCGACGCGGCCTGCGAGAAGGCGGCCGACAAGGGTCACGACGTGCGCAACGTGCTGGTGGTCCGTCGTACGGGTGAGGACGTGGAGTGGAACGACGACCGCGACGTGTGGTGGCACGAGGTCGTGGACAAGGCCTCGTCCGAGCACGAGTGCGAGTTCTTCGACAGCGAGCACCCGCTCTACGTCATGTACACCTCCGGGACCACCGGGAAGCCCAAGGGCATCCTGCACACGACCGGCGGCTACCTGGTCGGCTGCGCCTACACCCACTGGGGGATCTTCGACCTCAAGCCCGACGACGACGTCTACTGGTGCACCGCCGACGTCGGGTGGGTGACCGGGCACTCCTACGGCGTCTACGGCCCGCTCGCCAACCAGGCCACCTCCGTGATGTACGAAGGCACCCCGGACACCCCGGACAAGGGCCGCTGGTGGCAGATCTGCGAGAAGTACGGCGTCACGATCTTCTACACCGCACCCACGGCGATCCGGACGTTCATGAAGTGGGGCGACGACATCCCCACCAAGAACGACCTCTCCAAGATCCGGCTCCTCGGCTCGGTCGGTGAGTCGATCAACCCCGAGGCCTACGTCTGGTATCGCAAGACCATCGGCGCCGACAAGACACCGGTCGTCGACACCTGGTGGCAGACCGAGACCGGCTCGATCATGATCAGCCCGCTGCCCGGTGTGACCGCCGGCAAGCCGGGATCGGCGATGAAGTCGATCCCCGGCATCGTGGTCGACGTGGTGACCGAGGAGGGCGAGTCCGTTCCCAACGGGTCCGGCGGCTTCCTCGTCGTCAAGGAGCCGTGGCCCTCGATGCTGCGCACCCTGTGGGGCGACGACGAGCGCTTCAAGGACACCTACTGGTCGCGCTTCGAGAAGCAGGGCTACTACTTCGCCGGTGACGGCGCGAAGAAGGACGACGACGGTGACATCTGGCTGCTGGGCCGGGTCGACGACGTCATGAACGTCTCCGGGCACCGGCTCTCGACGACCGAGATCGAGTCCGCACTGGTCTCGCACCCCAAGGTCGCCGAGGCGGCCGTCGTCGGGGCGGCCGACGAGACGACCGGCCAGGCCGTCTGCGCCTTCGTGATCCTCAAGGAGTCGGCGCTCGAGGAGGGCGAGGAGGCCCCCGACTCGCTGATCCAGGAGCTGCGCCAGCACGTGCAGAAGGAGATCGGCGCGATCGCCAAGCCGCGCCAGATCATGGTCGTCCCCGAGCTGCCGAAGACCCGCTCGGGCAAGATCATGCGTCGCCTGCTCAAGGACGTCGCCGAGCACCGCGAGGTCGGCGACGTGACCACGCTCGCCGACTCCACGGTCATGGACCTGATCGGCAAGGGCATGAAGGGCGACAAGGACGACGGCTGAGGTTCCTTGCGGCCGGCGGTTTCCCAGGTTAAGAACCCGAACTGCCTCTTCACACACAGGGCAACGTGTGTGAAGAGGCAGTTTCCGTTCTTAACCTGGGAAACCGGAACTGGCTCAGGCGGCCTGGCGCTCCTCGTCGGCGCTGACCAGGGCCTGCATCAGGGTGCGCAGGGCACGCTCGACGTCGGCGTCGGCGAGGTGGCCGTCGACCACGGCGGCGTGCACGGAGGGGACGCCCAGGCTCTCCTCGAGGGGTACGGCGCCCGCGACGCGGAGCACCTTCTCGGCCTCCTCACGGGCCCACTGGGCGCCGCGGGGCGAGGGGCTCACCGAGATCACGGCCACCGGCAGCCCCACCAGCGCGGAGGCACCGCGTGGTCGCGAGGCCCAGTCGATCGCGTTCTTGAGCACACCCGGCATCGACCCGTTGTACTCCGGGGTGGCCACGACCAGCGCATCGGCGCGGTGCACGGCGTCCCGGAAGGCCACCACCGGCGTCGGCGGCTGGTCGGTGTCGAGGTCCTGGTCGTAGTGCGGCAGGTCCCCGAGTCCGTCGTAGACCTGCGCCTCGGCTCCGTCCGGCAGCAGGTCCGCGGCCGACGCCACCAGCTGGGCGGTCCACGAGTCAGCCCTCAGGCTGCCCACGAGCATCAGGATGTTCATGCGACTCCTCGGTCGACGTGATCGGTAGTGGTTCAACCTTCAACAACATCGGAGGTCACGCGCCGATTCCGCCAGGACGCGAGGGGTGTGTCACACCGGGTCACACCTGACCGCTCACACCTCGTCCTCCTGCTTCGACGGCAACCCGGTCTTCGCGAGGCTGGCGACGGTCGTGATGACCAAGGTCCCCACGATGACGACCAGGGAGAGCCAGATCGGGATGTCCGGCGCCCACGAGACGTGCTCGCCACCGTTGACGAACGGCAGCTCGTTCTCGTGCAGGGCGTGCAGGATCAGCTTGACGCCGATGAAGCCGAGCAGGAACGCCAGCCCGTAGGAGAGATAGATCAGCCGCTCCAGCAGGCCGCCGATCAGGAAGTAGAGCTGACGCAGACCCATCAGGGCGAAGATGTTGGCGGTCAGCACGATGTAGGGCTCGTTGGTGAGGCCGTAGATCGCCGGGATCGAGTCCAGGGCGAAGAGCAGGTCGGTCGTGCCGAGAGCCACGATCACGATGAACATCGGCGTGATCACCCGCTTGCCGTTCTCCTTGGTCAGCAGCTTGCTGCCGTGCCACTCGGCGGTGGCGGGGAACTTGCGCTCGATCAGCTTGATCAGCCGGTTCTCCTCGAAGTCGTCCTCGTCCTCCTGGCCCTCCCTGGCCAGCTTGAACGCGGTCCACACGAGGAAGAAGCCGAAGATGTAGAAGATCCAGCTGAAGTTGTTGATCGCGGCCGCACCGACGGCGATGAAGATGCCGCGCATGATCAGGGCGAGCACGATGCCGACGAGGAGCGCACTCTGCTGGAGCTTCTTGGGGACGGCGAACTTGTTCATGATGATCAAGAAGATGAACAGGTTGTCGACCGAGAGGGAGTACTCCGTCAGCCAGCCGGCGAAGAACTCGGTGCCGTAGCGGTGCCCGGCGAAGACCCAGATCCCGATCCCGAAGGCGACCGCCATCCCGACGAAGACCGCGAGGGCGACGCTGACCTCCCTGCGGGAGGGTTCGTGCGGGCGTCGGCCGATGACCACGATGTCGAAGAGCAGCACCACGCTGGTGATGCCGATCGTGAGCCACCACGCCAGGGGGGATACGTCCATGTTCTGTTCCTCCGGACTCGGTTGCGCGCGCCCGCTCTGCGACCGGGGCGTGTGATCTGTCCGGAGGTCTCTTCCGCCGCTTCGTCGCGACCGACGACCCCGGGTCAGGACTGCTCAGCAGTGGGCCTGACCGTGATGACGAGATCGCCGCGAAGGAATACTCCCCTCCAACGCCCGACAGTCTCCCATCCCCGGTCGCCGACGGCCAAACCCGTTCGATCCGGGCAGGACCGGTAGGGTTGGCGATGGTGAGCCGGGAAGTCTGGTCGGCATCTCTTCGACCCGACCCCGCTGGAGCTGCCGCATGACCACGACCTCACGCCGTCGCCGATGGCTGCCCGACCCCGAGCCGGGCGAGAGCACGTTCGTCGGCTCCCTGCTCCGTTCGGAGACCCTGGGCGGCTCCATCGCCCTGATCGCCGCACTGGTGGCGCTGGTGTGGGCCAACGTCGACTTCACCTCCTACGAGCACCTCCGCTCCTGGGACCTCGGACTGCTCGACGTCGAGCACTGGGCGGCCGACGGAGCGCTCGCCGTCTTCTTCTTCGTCGCCGGGCTCGAGCTCAAGCGCGAGCTCCTGGTCGGCTCCCTGCGCCGGCCGGCCGACGCGGCGGTGCCGGTGGTGGCCGCCTTCTGCGGCGTCGCCGTCCCTGCCCTGATCTTCGTGGTGGTCAACCGGGGCACCGACAACCTCGGAGGCTGGGCCGTGCCCGCGGCCACCGACATCGCGTTCGCGCTGGCGATCCTGGCGGTGGTGGGCTCGGCACTGCCCTCGCAGCTCCGCGCGTTCCTGCTCACCCTCGCGGTGGTCGACGACCTGATCGTGATCGTGGTGATCGCGGTCTTCTACACCTCGACGATCCACCTCACCGGACTGCTCGTGGCTCTGACCGCCTTCGCGGCGTACGCCGTCCTGCAGCGGATGCGCGTCCGCAGCAGCCTGCTCTACGTGCCCGTCGTCGTGATCGCCTGGACCGGACTGCACGAGAGCGGCGTGCACGCCACGATCGCCGGTGTGGTGCTCGGCCTGCTGACGCGGGTGCTCCCGGACGAGGACGAGGCCACGTCGCCCGCCGAGCGCCTCGAGCACCGGATCTCCCCGATCAGCGCCCTGGTCGCAGTGCCCTTCTTCGCGCTGATGAGTGCGGGCGTCCAGCTCACGGGTGGGACGGCCCTGTTCAAGGAGCCGATCGTGCTCGGCGTGGTGCTCGGCCTGGTGCTGGGCAAGCCGCTCGGCATCCTGGGGGGCTCGTGGCTGCTCACCCGGTTCACCCGGGCCGAGCTCAACGACGATCTGATGTGGCGCGATCTCTTCGGAGTCGCCATCGTCGCCGGGGTGGGCTTCACCGTCTCCTTGCTGGTCAGCGAGCTCGCCTTCACCGGGGCGGACCAGGAACAGGCGAAGACCGCTGTGCTCCTCGCTTCGCTGATCGCCGGGCTCGCCGCCGCGGCCGTGCTGGGACGCCGCAACCGCCGACACCGCGACGCGTGAGGATAAGGTTCGACGCGACGTCAGAACCGAAGGGAAACCAACTGCCATGGCACACCGTGAGCCCGTCCCCAGCGGCCAGGAAGAGCCCACGATCGGCAAGCTGGTCGTCGACGCCAGTCGCGACGTCTCGGCCCTGGTCCGGCACGAGATCGAGCTGGCGAAGTCCGAGCTGAAGGTCTCGGTGAAGGCGGGCGGGATCAGCATCGCGCTGTTCGCCGTCGCGGGCTTCCTCGGCCTGCTGGCGATCATCATGCTGTCGGTGGCCTTCGCCTACTTCATCGCCTTCACCGGACTCGACCTGGCGTGGTGCTTCCTGATCGTCTTCTTCGCCTACGTGCTGATCGCCGGCCTGCTGGCCTTCGTCGGGGTCAAGAAGATCAAGCAGGTCAAGCCCCCCGAGCGCGCGATCGAGCAGGCCAAGGAGATCCCCTCGGCCTTCAAGCGCAGCAGCTGACCCCGGCGCCGGCCGACCGGCGCACGGACAAGTCGGGCGGACTTGTCGAGGCTTCCATGCGCTCCGCTCTGTGATTGTTGTTCCCTCGACAGGTGCCGGTTTCCCCGGTCAGCAGGAAACCGACGACCCCCTACGACGCGCAGTTCCCGCTCGACACCTTGTCCTGCGACTCCAGCCCCAGGGCAGCGGCCCGGCGCACCTGATCGGCGGTGAGGGCGTAGCCGGTGTCCTTGTCGCTGACCGACGCGGCGAAGACGACCCCGAGGGCGCGGCCGGCGGAGGAGACGAGCGGGCCACCGGAGTTGCCGGGACGGATCATGCCGCGCAGCGAGAAGACGTGCCGGGTGACGCTGCCGTTGCCGTAGATGTCGGGTGAGCGCAGGCGCTGGTCGCCGCGGATCCGCGCCGGCTGGGCGTCGTAGGGACCGTCCTGGGGGTAGCCGAGCACGGCCGCCTGCTGCTGCTCCTTGCCGGTGAAGTCGAGCCTCAGCGTGGGCCCGTCGAGGTCGGGGACGTCGATCACGGCGACGTCGACGTCGGGGTTGTAGTAGACGACCGTGCCGCGCACCGAGTCGTCGCCGTTCTTGATCAGCGGCTCGGTCACGCCCGCGACCACGTGGGCGTTGGTCATCACCCGGTGGGGGGCGTAGAGGAAGCCGGTGCCCTCGACGCCGCTGCCGCACCGGTTGGTGCTGCGGATCTTGAACACCGACCGCCGCGCGTTGCGGATGTCGGGGTCACGGATCACCCGCGGGTTGGCCGGCGAGACGTTGATGATGCGCTCGGGCGCGAACGGCTCGAGGTAGCGCGGGAAGAAGCTGGAGCCGACGACCTGGTCGAAGGACCGCAGGGCCTGCTGGGCCTGGACCGGCATCACGTCGTTGACCGCGATCAGGACCCGGGACTCGCGGACCTGGGGACTGATGCCGGGGATCCGCGAGCCGCTGATGGCCACGCCCAGCATCCACGCGACGAGCAGCACCGCGACCACGCTCAGCGCCGCGCCTCCGACGGCGTCGACGGCGCGGATGGGCTGCCAGGTCAGGCGCGCGCGGATGCGGGTGCCGGCGAACTGCAGGATCGCCTGGCCCAGCGACGCGCAGATGAGTACGACGAACAGTGCACCCAGCGAGACCCACAGCGACGGAGCTGCATCGCCCAGCAGCAAGGGGGCCAGCCAGATCCCGGCGAGACCGCCGAGCAGCAACCCGGCCGTCGCGAAGGCGCCGGCGATGAAGCCCTGCCAGTAGCCGGACACGGCATAGGCGAGGGTCAGCACGACCAGGCACCAGTCGAGGAAGTTCATGCAGGCCCTTCGCGGAGGTCGGCCGACATGGCCGGGGACAGGATCAATCTTGACGCAGGCCGAACATGTAGTCGGGCAATTCCTGCTCCACGGACGCGTCCCAGGGCCGTGTCCACCCGACGTGGTCGAAGAGCTTGTTGACCAGACCTGCGGTGAAGCCCCACAGGATCAGGTCCTTGTCGTCACCGATCATGAAACCAGGGCTGCTGTAACCCATGGGGTGCACCACCGTGACGCGGTGCTGCGGATCGAGCAGCTCCTCGATGGGCACCCGGAGCACCGCATGGACCTCGGCGGGGTCGACCACGGAGACCTCGGTCGGCTCCTTCCACCAGCCCAGGACCGCGGTGACCGCGAAGTTGCTCGGCGGCAGCCACAGCTCGGGCAGCGAGGCGAAGACCTCGACGCCGTCCGGCCGGAGCCCCGTCTCCTCCTCCGCCTCCCGCAGGGCGGCCGCCTCGGGCGACGGGTCGGTGTCGTCGATCGAGCCGCCCGGGAAGCTCACCTGGCCGGGGTGGGACCGCATGTCGTGGGCGCGCTCGGTCAGCAGCAGGTCGGGCCCCTGCGTGCCCTCCCCGAAGAGCATCAGCACCGCGCCCTTGCGGGTGCGGGAGCCTTCGGGCGGGACGAACCGGCTGATGTCCTCGGCCGTGATGGAGCGCGCACCCTCGCGGATCGGCTCGAGCCAGTCGGGAAAGCTCAACGGGGGGTCACCTCGAGGTGCTTCTCCACGATCTTCTCGAGCTGGGCCACAGAAGTGATCTTGACGTATTCCTGGTAGGCGACCCTGCCTTCCGCGTCGATCAGGATCAGCTTGGGCAGCACCTGGGTGCGCAGCTTGCCGTCGGGGTCGGTCACGAGCGGGTAGCGCACCCCGGTCTGGCGGGCCAGCTTGCGCGCCGCGTCGGTGCGGGTCTCCTGCCAGTCGACGCCGAGCACGTCCACGGTGCCGGCGTACTTCTTCGCGAAGGCCTGGTAGTGGGGCAGCTCCTCCCGGCACGGCGCGCACCAGCTGGCCCACAGGTTGACCACCATCGGCCCGCGCAGGTCGGCGAGGTCGACCGGCTTCCCGTCGCCGAGCGGCTGGAGAGTGACGTCGGGAAGTCTCTCGTCCTGCTTCTTGGCCCCTGGCTCGGTCGCCGTGGAGCAGCCCGTGAGCAGGAGCAGCGCAGCCGCGAGGAGAGCCGCACGCCTCATGCGGGTCCCTGGGTCTTGACCAGCTTCGCGGCGATCTCCGGGTCGGTCGGCCCCTCGCCGTAGGACGGGCACCAGCGGGCGATGGTGCAGGCACCGCAGGCCGGCTTCTTGGCATGACAGACCCGGCGGCCGTGCCAGATCAGGTGATGGCTGAGCAGGGTCCAGTCGCGCTTGGGGAACAGGGCACCGATCGCGTGCTCGGCCTTCACCGGGTCGGTCTCCTGAGTCCAGTCGAGGCGACGGATCAGTCGTCCGAAGTGGGTGTCCACGGTGATGCCGGGGATGTCGAAGGCGTTGCCGAGCACCACGTTGGCGGTCTTTCGGCCCACTCCCGGCAGCTTGACGAGGTCGTCGAGCCGCGGCGGCACCGCCCCGTTGTGCTCGGCGACGAGCGCGGCCGACAGCTTGAGCAGCGACTCGGTCTTGGCGCGGAAGAAACCAAGCGGCCCGATGATGCGCTCGAGGTCCTCGCGCGGGGCGGCCGCCATCGCCCTGGCGTCGGGATAGGCCGCGAACAGGGTCGGGCGCACGGCGTTGACCCGGCGATCCGTGGTCTGGGCACTGAGCACCGTCACCACGAGCAGCTCGAAGGGATTCGCGAAGTCCAGCTCGCAGCGCGCGTCGGGGTAGGTGTCGGCGAGCACCCGGTTGACCTTGCGGGCCCGGCGGACCAGGGAGGTGTCAGGAGCGGGTCCCCGGGTGGTGGCTGGGTTCGTCGCTGGGCTGGGGGCAGGCACGCCGACCAGAGTACGGCGGTGCGCAGACATCCAGCCCCGCCGGGTGGAGCGTGCTCCCGAGGCCCCGCAGCGGCCGGTCGACCCGTGGGACGGGCCGGGGTCGCGTGGCGATTGTGGGGGCAATGGGACAGACTGTGACCTGCAGCACGACCGGATCTGACCGGTCAGAGTGGCCCCACGCAGAAAGGGACATCACGTGGAGAACGACGTACTCCGGCAGGCGCCGCTGTTCAGTGCCCTCGACGACGAGGCCGCCGCGGCCCTGCGCTCGTCGATGAGCGAGAACCGTCTGCGTCGCGGAGAGGTGCTGTTCCATGAGGGCGACCCGGGCGACAAGCTCTACATCGTCACCGAGGGCAAGGTGAAGCTCGGCCGCACCTCGTCCGACGGCCGGGAGAACCTGCTGGCGATCCTCGGCCCGGGCCAGATGTTCGGCGAGCTCTCGTTGTTCGACCCCGGTCCGCGCTCGGCCACCGTCACCGCGGTCACCGAGACCACGTTCTTGTCCCTGTCCCACGACGACCTGCTGCGCTGGCTCGAGGGACGCCCCGGGGTGTCCCTCGGCCTGCTCACCCAGCTGGCCGGCCGGCTGCGCAAGACCAACGAGGTCGTCGCCGACCTGGTCTTCTCCGACGTCCCGGGTCGCGTGGCCAAGGCGCTGCTCGACCTTGCCGACCGCTTCGGTCGCACGGCCGACGACGGCGTGCACGTCCACCACGACCTCACGCAGGAGGAGCTGGCCCAGCTGGTCGGCGCCTCCCGCGAGACGGTCAACAAGGCCCTGGCCGACTTCGCCTCGCGCGGCTGGCTGCGGCTCGAGCCGCGCTCGGTGGTGATCCACGACGTGGAGCGCCTGCGCCGTCGCGCCCGCTGACGAGCGTCCGCGCCCTTCGCGAGTCAGCGACTAGCTGACCGGGGCCGGGCTGAGCGGTGCGTCGGGGTCGTAGCCGTTCTCGAACTTCATCGCGTCGAGCGTGACCGTGGCGACCACCACGGGGTGGTCCGTCGTGCGCCGCACGAGTGGGCTGCGGTCCACGACGTAGTTGCTCCACACCACCCCGGGACTGCCCAGGATCCAGTCGATCTGCGTGGGCTTGGGCGGGCGGCAGCCTCCGCTGTTGCTCCCTCCGGCGGCGGCGGTGAGCGGGGTCGCGCCGGTGACGCGGCAGAAGTACTCGTCACGCTCGTTCATGTCACCGGTGACGAACTGCGGCGTGCCGGTCGCCTCGAGCTGGTTGAACAGCTTGATCTCCCGGTTGGTCGCCTCGGTGCGGAACCGCTGCATGTTGCCGCCGATGTTGGCGGGGTTGTGGAAGGTCGAGAAGTAGGCCTGCACGCCGGTCTGCTTGTTGCGGAGCAGGACGTAGGGCATCGGCCGGATCCGGCCGTTGAAGTAGGGGATCGGGATCAGGCCGGGCTTGACCATCTCCCAGGTGTCCGAGCGCCACGCCACGGAGTTCTCGCCGGCACGGCGACCCATCGTGAGGCCGGGATACATCTCCCACCCGGTCGCCCGCCGCAGGAACGCCGACCTCTGGTCGGGCTGGAACTCCTGGAAGCCGACCACGGAGATCTGGTGCTGGCCCAGGATCTGGAGCGCCCCACCCATCCGCTGGCTGCCCGGACCGAGACGGGCGGCGGATCCGCCCTTCTTGGTGTGCGAGCTGCCGAGCAGGTTGAAGGTCGCCATCTTGAAGGTGGCCACGGGCGGCAGGGCGATCGGCTTGGGACGCGAGGCGGCGGGGTTGATGTCGACCGGCTGGCGCTCCTCGCGCGGGGTCACCTTGCCGCTGTAGGTCGCCCTGGCCTGGGGGACCGCCGAGGGGGTGCCACTGGGCGTCGCGCTGGCGCTCGGCTGGTCCTTGCCCCTCGCTTCGGGGAGCTTGTCGGAGGCCGAGCTCAGGTCACCGCGGAACCAGAGGAAGCCGAATCCCCAGACCGCGATCAGCAGCACCACGAAGGCTGCCATCCCCAACTTCTCGCGCACGCTTGAAAGGTAACCCGCGGACGGTGGACGTGGTGGCGGTATGCCCGATTTCGAGACTGGCCGGACCGGCGGAGTCACATGGTGACGTGGGCAACCACGACGGGGTGGTCCGTCGTACGCCGCACGAGCGGACTCTTGTCGACGGTGTAGCCGCTGAATCTCACGCTCGGACTGCCGAAGATCCAGTCGATCTGGATCGGCTTCGGCGGGCGGCACGAACCGTTGTTGCTGCCTCCGGCGGCGGCGACGAGCCGGGTCGCGCCGGTGACGCGGCAGAAGTACACGTCTCGCTCGTTCATGTCACCGGTGACGAACTGCGGGATGCCGGTCGCCTCGAGCTGGTTGAACAGCCTGATCTCCCGGTTGGTCGCCTCGGTCCGCCAGCGAGCCATGTTGCCGCCGATGTTGGCGGGGTTGTGGAAGGTCGAGAAGTAGGCCTGCTTGCCGGTCTGCCGGTTCTTCAGCAGGACGTAGGGCATCGGCCGCTGGCGACCGTTGAAGTAGGTGATGTCGACCAGCCCCGGCTTGACCAGCTCCCAGGTGTCGGTGCGCCAGGCGACCGAGTTCTCCCCTGCCTTGCGGCCCATCGAGAGACCGGGATACATCGCCCAGCCGGTGGCCAGGCGTTGGAAGGCCTGGCGCTGGTCGGGCTGGAACTCCTGCAGCCCCGCCACACTGACCTGGTGCTGCGCGAGGATCTGCAGGGCCCCGGGCATCCGGTCGGGGCCGGACGCCATTCGCGGACTGTGGCCGCCCTTGGCCGTGTGCGAGCTGCCGAGCAGGTTGAAGCTGGCCATCGTGAACCCCGTGCCGGAGCCGCCCGGCGCGGTCTGCGTCGGCGCGGGCACTGTCCCCTGGTGAGCCGAGTCAGCGGTGGCCGCGGACGTGTCGCCGGAAGTGTCGGTGGACGTGCCGGCGGACGTGCCGGCGGCGGTGAGGTTCGCGCCCGACTGCAGCGGCACCGACGCGGCCGGCACCTGGCGCAGCGGTTGCGGGGTCTGGCTCGGCCTCGGCTTGAGCCTGATCGGGGCCGGGGACGCCTTGGGGAGCGGGGTCGCGTTGCCGTAGCCGGCCGGACCGGGCGGACGGGTGGCAGCAGTCTCCTGGGAGACGACCGCGGTGTCGTCGGGGGTCGGGAAGCCGCCCTGGGCCCACACGAACCCAGCGCCCCACACGCACGAAAGAGTGACCGCGCCGACGGTCACCAGCCATTTCTCCAGCATCGAGGAGAGTCATCGGCCGCAGACAGGGTCTCCTGAGGTCTTCGGCGCGGTGGATCTGCCTATCCCTGCGTCGATCCCTGCGTCGATCCCTGCGTCGATCGTTGGGCCAGGTGCTGGAGCTGCGCACGGACCGAGAGCTCTGCGGCACCCCACAGCACCGGGTCGACGTCGGCGTAGACGACCTCGACGACCCGCCGCGGGACCTCGTCCTCGGCGATCCCCTCGGGATGGGGCTCGGCCCGCAGGTCGGCCAGCGCCGACTCCACCTGTTGGAGCCGCTCGGCCCGGTGGGCGATGTAGAAGTCGAGCGCGCCCAGCGCGTCGTCGATCACGGGGCCGTGCCCCGGCCAGATGGTGCCGATCTCGTTCTCCGCCGCCAGCCGGTGCAGGCGGTCGAGGGAGTCGAGATAGGCACCGAGCTGGCCGTCGGGGTGGGCGACGACCGTGGTGCCTCGACCGAGCACGGTGTCACCGGTGAGGACCGCACGCTCCGCCGGCAGCACGAACGACAGCGAGTCGGCCGTGTGACCGGGCGTGGCGACGACGTGCACCTCGAGCCCGTCGAGCTCGACCACGTCACCACCGCCCAGGCCCTCCGAGCCGAGGCGGTGCGCCGGGTCGAGCGCGCGGACGCCGCAGCCCATCCGCTGCGCGAACTCCTTGGCCGCCTCGGAGTGGTCGAGGTGGTGGTGGGTCAGCAGCACGACGCCCACCTCGCCGGCCAGCTCCGCGACGGCCTCGAGATGCGGCTCGTCGGGAGGACCGGGGTCGACCACGATCGAGCGCCGTGCCCCCGGCTCGCGCAGGACCCAGGTGTTGGTGCCGTCGAGGGTCATCATGTTGGCGTTCGGGGCGAGCACGCACCGGCCCCTCTCGCCGAAGGAGCCCCCAGCCCACGTCATGGGCGAGACCCGAGCAGCGTCTCGTACCGGGACGGGACGGAGAGGGTGCCGCCCTCGTCGTTCTCCTCGACCTCCGGGGTGAACATCTCGACGCGGCGTCCGCGGGCCGCCTCGAGCACGCCGGCCGGGTCGGCGTACTGGCCCACGTCCAGGCAGGTCAGGTAGGTCGGCGGCAGCATGAACATCTGCTCCTGCTCGACGTCCTGGACCGCCTGCATCGCCGGCAGCCAGGTCACGTGGTCCGACTCGGTGGAGACGTCACGGGTCAGCTGTCCCTCGGGCAGGTCGGCGGCGAAGAACCAGGTGCGGTAGCGCCGCGGCTCGAAGACCGGTGTCAGCCAGGCGGCCCACACGCCCAGCAGGTCGGTGCGCAGCACCAGCCCGCGACGGTCCAGGAAGTCGGTGAAGGACAGCTCGCGCGCCTCGAGGGCGGCTCGGTCGTGCTCCCAGTCGTCGCCGGTGGTGTCGGCGACGACGGTGTCGGCCGCGTCCCCGGCCAGCAGCACACCTGACTCCTCGAAGGTCTCGCGCACCGCCGCGCACACCAGGGCCCGGGCGGTCGCGTCGTCGGTGCCCAGCTGTGCGGCCCATTCCTGCGGAGTCGGCCCGGCCCACCCGGTGGCGTGGTCGAAGTCGCGCGGGTCCACGCCGCCACCGGGGAAGACACACATCCCCCCGGCGAAGGCCATCGAGGTCTGCCGCCGCAGGAGATAGACCTCCGGTCCCGCCGGTCCCGGACGCAGGAGCACCACGGTCGCGGCGTTGCGCGGTTCCACAGGCTCGCGCGTCCCGTCGGCGAACGCGCGAGCATCGGCGACCAGCTGCGGTGGCAGCTGCACCCGGATCGACATGCTCAGACCTCGACGAGCAGCTCGACCTCGACCGGGGCATCGAGCGGGAGGACGCTGACGCCGACCGCGGACCGCGCGTGCCGCCCGATGTCGCCGAAGACCTCGCCGAGCAGCTCGGAGACCCCGTTGGCGACCTGGGGCTGGGCGGTGAAGTCGGGCGTCGAGGCGACGAAGGCGACCACCTTGACGATGCGCTTGATCGCCGACAGGTCGCCGATCTCGGCCTTCACCGCAGCGAGCGCGTTGAGCGCGCACTGGCGCGCACACTCGACGGCTTCCTCCTGGCTCACCTCGCCGCCGACCTTGCCGGTGACGATCAGCTGCCCGTCGCGCATCGGCAGCTGGCCGGAGGTGAAGACGTGGTTGCCGCTGCGCACGGCCGGGATGTAGGCCGCCACCGGCTTGGCCACCTCTGGCACGCTCAGGCCCAGCTCGGCCAGGCGCTCCTCCGGGGTGCTCATGCGGGGTCCCCGGCGAAGCGCGAGCGCAGCGAGTGGTTCGTTGGGGTGTTCATGCCAGTGGACGCTTGAAGTAGGCGACCAGGTTCTCCGGGTTCATCCCCGGCACCATCTGCACGAGCTCCCACCCGTCGGAGCCGAAGTTGTCGAGGATCTGCTTGGTCGAGTGCACCAGCACGGGCGCGGTCAGGTATTCCCACTTGGTCATGCTCGTCACCCTAGACGGGTCGCTAGCGTGGCCACCATGCCGCCTGACGCACTCCCCGGGCTCCCAGATCCGGGGCTGCCCGACGCGACGGTCCGCTACGCCGCGCACGAGGACGCCGTCGTCGACCTGCACCTCCCGGGGGGCTCACGTCCGCCCGGGCCGGACACCGCGCTGCTCGTCCTGCTGCACGGCGGCTTCTGGAAGCAGGAGTGGGACCGCCGGCACACCCGCCCGATGGCGCGGGCGTTGAGCGACCGGGGGTTCGTGGTCGCGACCCCGGAATATCGCCGGGTGCGAGGCGGTGGCGGCTGGCCGACGACGGGCGACGACGTGGCCCTCGGCGTACGCCGGTTGCCAGAGCTCCTCGCCGGTCTCGGCATCTCGACCGGCCGGACCCTGGTCACCGGTCACTCAGCCGGTGGGCACCTCGCGCTCTGGCTCGCCACGCAGGACCTTCCCCTCTCGCGGGTGGTGGCCCTTGCCCCCGTCTGCGACCTGCAGGAGGCGATGCGCCTCGGACTCGGTGACGACGCGACCCGGGCCCTGCTCGGCGACACCGACCCGGCGGTGGCCGACCCGATGACGCTCCTCGACGCGCGACCGCGATGCACGATCGCGGTCGTCCACGGGGTCGACGACGCCGACGTGCCGGTGTCCCTCAGCCGCCGCCTGGTGGAGCGGCACCCGTGGATCGACCTGCGCGAGGTGCCCGGGGGCCACATGGAACCCACGGAACCCGGCTCGGTGGCGTGGCCGAGCGTGCTCGAGGCCTTGGAGGCGGGCTGAGCCGGGTTCTGCAGGTTTGGGACCGCCCGCGAAGTGGGACATATCCCCCACCACGACTCGGGGGACGACGTCCACGTGGAGCAGCCCTCGTGTCCAACTCATCGAGGGAGTCCCATGAAGAAGATCGCAACCGTGCTTGCCCTGTTCGCCAGCACGCTCGTCGTACCCCTGCTCACCGCCGCCCCGGCGAGCGCACGCTGCGCCCCTCCCGGCAACGAGGTGATCTATGTGTTCACCAACAAGTCGTTCACCTACTACCCGACCAACGTCCACAGCGACTGGGCCGTGTTCCGCAAGGGCGGGAGCATCACCTACAGCCAGACCAAGACGATGCAGGTCAGCGCGTCGATGACGGCCACCGTCTCGGCCGAGGCCGGGGTGGTCTTCGCGAAGGCGTCCACGAGCCTCGGTGTCACGGTCGGTGGATCCAAGTCCTGGACCCAGCAGTGGAGCTACAGCGCCAACGTGCCGGCCGACACCAAGCACAAGTACCGCCTGCACGCCTACCACTACACCGCCAACTTCTCGGTGATGAAGAAGCGGTTCAACGGCGCACCCAGCGTGTGCAACTACGAGAACGCGTGGAAGAGCTACCAGCGCGTGACCCACGCCCCGGCCAAGGCGTCGAAGAACGTCTGGCGGCTCGACAAGGCGGCCGCCTGAGCTGACCGTGGGGACGGATGGTCCCGAGTGTCCGGACCCCCGTCGGACATCAGGAAGGGTCCATTCACTCGGGACTATCCGGTTCGTGCGATCAGGTCAGGAGGCTTCGAGGGTCGGGTAGTCCGTGTAGCCCTCGGCCCCGCCGCCGTAGAAGGTGGCAGCGTCGGGCTCGTTGAGCTCGGCGCCCTGCTCCCACCTGGCGTCCAGGTCGGGGTTGGCCAGGAACGGGCGACCCACCACGACCGCGTCGGCCAGACCCGTGGCGAGGAGCTCCTCGACCGTGTCCAGGCTGGTCACGTCACCGAAGCCGTCGTTGAGCAGAACCGGGCCGCCGAAGCGCTGGCGCAGGTCTGTGACGAGGTCCTTCAGCGGCTCGAGCGGGCTGGCCAGCACGCTGAGGTAGGCGATGCCCAGAGGCGCCACCGCGTCGATGAGCGCGGTGTAGGTCGCGTCGAGGTCGTCGCCGGCCTCCTCGCCGACCCCGTTGAACTGGTGTCCGGGAGAGATCCGCAGACCGACCTTCTCGGCCCCGATCGCCTCGGCGACAGCGGTCACGACGTCGATGACCATCCGCGCCCGGTTCGCCGGCGAGCCACCGTGGGCGTCCTCGCGCAGGTTGATCGTCGGGTCCAGGAACTGGTGGAGCAGGTAGCCGTTGGCGGCGTGGATCTCCACGCCGTCGAGACCCGCCTCGACCGCGTTGCGGGCCGCGGTGACGTAGTCCTCGACCACGCCGGCCAGCTCGTCGGACTCCAGCGCCCGCGGCTCGTCGTGCGGCTTGGGGCCGTCGGCGGTGACCATCTCGCCCGGCGCGCGCACGGCGCTCGCGGAGATGGTCTCGACGCCGTCCTTGTTGTCGGCGTGGGCGATTCGGCCGGCGTGCATCAGCTGGGCCACGATGTGCCCGCCGCGCTCGTGCACCGCGTCCGCGACGAGGCGCCAGCCCTCGACCTGCCCGGCGGTGTAGAGACCGGGCACGTTCAGGTAGCCCTGGCCCACCGCGCTCGGCGCGGTCCCCTCGGTGATGATCAGTCCGGCGCCGGCCCGCTGACCGTAGTAGGTCGCGTTGAGCTGGGTCGGGGCGTTGCCCGCCCCGGCGCGGTTCCGCGTCAGCGGAGCCATCACGAAGGACTGGGGAAGGCTCCAGGAGCCGATCTTGACCGGGGAGAAAGCGCGTGCCATCAGGGCAGAACCTCGCAGATAGTGGAAAGTGGGATCACTTTCCCCAACTGGCCCCACACCCGAGGCATTCCGTTCGCGGCCCCATCGTGGGATGGGTCACGTCGCCGTCGGTCAGGCGAGGATCTCCGGCTCGGTCTTCTCCCGGACCTCGTCCTCGGTGACGTCGGGGGCGAGCTCGACCAGCGTCAGGCCCCCTCCGTCTGACGGCGGGGTGATGTCGAGGACGCACAGGTCGGTGATGATGCGCTGCACGACACCGCGGCCGGTGTAGGGCAGCGAGCACTCCTCGACGATCTTGTAGGAACCGTCTCGGGCGACGTGCTCCATCAGCACGATCACCCGCTTGGCGCCGTGGACCAGGTCCATCGCCCCACCCATGCCCTTGACCATCTTCCCCGGGATCATCCAGTTGGCGATGTCACCGGCAGCCGAGACCTGCATCGCCCCCAGGATCGCGGCGTCGATCTTGCCCCCACGGATCATCCCGAAGCTGGTCGCGGAGTCGAAGAACGAGGCCCCCTTGCGCAGCGTGACGGTCTCCTTGCCCGCGTTGATCAGGTCGGCGTCCTCCTCCCCCTCGTAGGGATAGGCACCCACACCGAGGATGCCGTTCTCGCTCTGCAGCACCAGCTCCACGTCGTCATCGACATAGTTGGGCACCAGCGTGGGCAGCCCGATGCCGAGGTTGACGTAGGACCCGTCGGTCAGCTCGCTCGCGGCCCGGGCGGCCATCTCCTCGCGGCTCCAGCTCATCGGGCCTCCTCCCCAGCAGAGGGACGCGGTCTGACCGTGCGCTTCTCGATCCGCTTCTCGGCCGCCTGCTCCGGGCTCAGCGCGACCACCCGCTGGACGAACACACCCGGCGTGTGCACGTGGTTGGGGTCCAGCTCACCGGGCTCCACCAGCTCCTCGACCTCCGCGATCGTGACCCGGCCGCACATCGCGGCCAGCGGGTTGAAGTTGCGGGCGGAGTCGCGATAGACGAGGTTGCCGTGCCGGTCGCCCTTCCAGGCGCGCACCAGACCGAAGTCGGCGACGATGGCCTCCTCGAGGACGAACTCGCGGCTCTCGCCGTTCACGTCGAACTCCCGGGTCTCCTTCGGCGGCGAGGAGAGGATCACGTTGCCCTCGGCGTCGTACTTCCACGGCAGGCCGCCCTCGGCGACCTGGGTGCCGCCACCGGTCGCGGTGAAGAACGCCGCGATCCCCGAACCACCCGCCCGCATCCGCTCGGCCAGCGTGCCCTGCGGGGTCAGCTCGACCTCCAGCTCGCCGGAGAGGTACTGCCGCGCGAACTCCTTGTTCTCCCCCACGTAGGAGGAGATCATCCGCCGCAACCGCTTCTCGGCCAGCAACCGGCCCAGACCCCAGTCGTCGACCCCGCAGTTGTTCGAGACCGCCTCGAGGTCGGTGGTGCCGGCCTCCAGCAACGCCTCGATCAGCACCGACGGGATCCCGCACAACCCGAACCCACCCACCGACAACCGCGCCCCGTCGGGAATGTCCGCAACCGCCTCGGCTGCACCAGCCACAACCTTGTCCACGCAAGCCACCTCCGGCCGCGATCCTGCCACGATTGGTGTGCCCGAGGTCACCCCAGGCGGCACCCCCGGCCGGACTACCCTCGTCGCATGCCTGCCCAGCGCGCTGCCACGCCCGGTCCGGGGCAGATCGACTCCCCCGACTGGTCCGGCGTCCAGCTGCACATCGTCACGGGCAAGGGCGGCACCGGGAAGTCGACCGTGGCCGCCTCGCTCGCCCTGGCCCTTGCCGCGCGCGGCAAGACCGTGCTGCTCTGCGAGGTCGAGGGACGCCAGGGGATCGCGCAGCTGTTCGACGTGCCGCCGTTGCCCTACGAGGAGCGACTCGTCGCCCGCGGCACGACGGGTGCCGGCGACGTCTACGCGCTCGCGATCGACGCGGAGTCGGCGCTGCTGGAGTACCTCGACATGTACTACCGCCTCGGTCGCGCCGGGAAGGCGCTCGACCGCTTCGGCGTCGTCGAGTTCGCCACGACCATCGCGCCCGGTGTCCGCGACGTGCTGCTGACCGGCAAGGTCTACGAGGCCGCCAAGCGCAACCGGCGCAACAAGGGGGCCCGCAGCTATGACGCGATCGTGCTGGACGCACCGCCGACCGGCCGGATCGCGCAGTTCCTCAACGTCAACAACGAGCTCGCCGGGCTGGCCAAGGTCGGGCCGATCAAGGCACAGGCCGACACGGTCACGACCCTCCTCCGCTCCAGCCGTACGGCGATCCACCTCGTCACCGTCCTCGAGGAGATGCCGGTCCAGGAGACGGGCGACGGGATCGCCGAGCTGAGCGGAGCGGGCCTCCCGGTCGGTGGCGTGATCGTGAACATGGTGCGCCCCCAGGACCTCGATGCCGAGGAGCGTCAGCAGCTGATCGACGGGACCGTCGACCGGAGCCGGCTCAAGGCCAGCCTGGAGAAGGCCGGCATCACCGGTGACGACGAGCTGGTCGAAGGCCTCCTCGAGGAGGGTCGCCACCACGCGGAGCGACGCCGTCTCGAGGACAGCCAGCGAGCCCTGGTCGAGGCGATGGCCGTCCCGTCGTACGAGCTCCCGCTGATGCCTGGCGGCGTCGACCTCGCCGGCCTCTACGAGCTCGCCGAGGTCATCTGCGCGGAGGGGCTCGCATGAGTCCCGAGCGCAAGAGCAGGGCGGCGACCCACCGGAACAGCCGCGCCAGCGCCCGCGTCGGCCCGCTGGTGGCCACCCACGACCCGTTGCAGGTGCTCGACGTCGACGCGCTGCTCGACGACCGCGACCGCAGCATCATCGTCTGCTGTGGCTCGGGCGGCGTCGGCAAGACCACGACCTCCGCCGCCCTCGCGCTGCGTGCGGCCGAGCGGGGCCGCAAGGTCGTGGTGCTCACCATCGATCCGGCCCGCAGGCTGGCGCAGTCGATGGGGATCGAGGCCCTGGACAACACTCCACGGCCGGTCCCCGGGGTGGGCTCGAGCGGTGGCGGCTCTCTCGACGCGATGATGCTCGACATGAAGCGCACCTTCGACGAGGTGGTGCAGAGCCAGGCCAGCCCCGAGAAGGCCGAGCAGATCCTGAACAACCCCTTCTACATCGCGGTGTCGAGCTCGTTCGCGGGCACGCAGGAATACATGGCGATGGAGAAGCTCGGCCAGCTCGACAAGGACGCACGCAAGACCGGCCGCTGGGACCTGATCGTGGTCGACACCCCGCCCTCTCGCAACGCACTGGACTTCCTCGACGCGCCCGAGCGGTTGTCGAGCTTCCTGGACGGCCGGTTCATGAAGCTTCTGCTCGCCCCCGCACGTGGCCCCGCCCGGCTGATGACCGCCGGCTTCGGGTTGGTGACCAACGCGATCACCAAGATCATCGGCGCCCAGGTGCTCCAGGACATGAAGGCGTTCGTGTCCGCGTTCGACACCCTCTTCGGCGGGTTCCGCCAACGGGCGTTGCGCACCTTCGAGCTGCTCCAGGACCGTCGTACGGCGTTCCTGGTCGTCGCCGCACCGGAGCCGGACGCGTTGCGCGAGGCGGCGTACTTCGTCGAGCGGCTGCGTGCAGAGCAGATGCCACTGGCGGGACTGGTCGTGAACCGTGTCAGCAACAAGCCTGCCGGCGACCTGACCGCCCATGCGGCGATGACCGGTGTCGAACGGCTGCGGACCTCAGGCGAGGACCACGGGCTGGCCGCCGGACTGCTGCGGCTCCATGCCGACCGCCTGACGGTGGTGGACCGCGAGAAGCGGCTCACCGGCCGGTTCGCGACCAGCCATCCCGACGTGGCGACGGCGATCCTGCCCGCCCTGTCCACCGACGTGCACGACCTCGGGGGCCTGCGCCGCATCGGCGACCTGCTGGCGGCCCAGGTCGAGCACCGCCCCACCGGCTGACCCGTCGATCACGACGGGCCAGACAGCAGGAGTCACGCAGTCGCGCTCGCGGTCGCCTCTTCGTGCTCGGACTTCGCAGTCTCGAGCAGCTGGCGCCACGACGTCACGTTCGGTCGCTTGCGCAGCAGAGCTCGCCGCTCACGCTCGGTGAGGCCGCCCCAGACGCCCCACTCGATCTCGTTGTCAAGGGCCTCTGCCAGGCATTCGGCTCGCACGGGGCAGGCACCACACACGGCCTTGGCCTTGTGTTGTTCTGCTCCACGGACGAAAAGCTCGTCCGGCGCCGACTGCTGGCACAAGGCCGCACTGGCCCACATTTCATTCCAGGACATGTCCCCTCCAAGTTTCAAGTCCCGGGCTAACTTCCGGCTCGTCCCGATACGTCCGTTTTCAACCCATCTAAAGATTAGAGAGAGATGGGGACTCGTAACAGACCCGAGTGGGGCAATCTCTTATAGTCCGAAATGACTAGTTGTGTCCGTCCGCGTGACCGGGTTTGCCCGCACTCCCTCTAGGATTGTGCTATGCCTCGACGCCGTCCCCACGTCACGTTCGGCACGGTTGTCTCCCATCTGGGCGTGATCGTGGTCGTCTCCGCCGTCCTCGGCGTGCTCGCCGCCGGACTCGTGATCCCGGTCGTCGGCACCCTCGGGTACGGCGCAAGCGCTACCGCACGGTCGATGCAGAACCTCCCGGCAGAGCTGAAGGCGATGCCCCTCGCCGAGCGCACCCGCGTCCTGGACCGCCGGGGCAAGCCGATCGCCACGTTCTACGACGAGAACCGCGTCAACGTGCCGCTGGCCCGGGTCTCGCCGATCATGAAGCGGGCGATCATCGCGATCGAGGACTACCGCTTCTACGAGCACGGCGCCCTCGACGTGAAGGGCACCCTGCGCGCGTTCGTGAACAACCAGACCTCCGGCAGCGGCACCCAGGGCGGGTCGTCCATCACCCAGCAGATGGCCAAGATGACCCTGCTGACCCAGGCCAAGACCCCGGCCGAGCGCAAGGCAGCGACCGAGAACACCTACCAGCGCAAGATCCAGGAGCTCAGGCACGCGATCGCCTTCGAGCAGAACTACTCCAAGGACTGGATCCTGGAGCGCTACCTCAACCTCGCCTACTTCGGCGACGGGGCCTACGGCATCCAGGCCGCGGCCCGCCACTTCTTCTCGGTCAACGCCAGCCAGCTCAACACCATCCAGTCGGCCACGCTCGCCGGCCTGGTCAAGAACCCGGCGGGCTTCGACCCGACGCGGTTCAAGGACCGCGCGATCGCCCGACGCAACGTCGTGCTCAACCGGATGGCGGAGCTCAACGTGGTCCGTGACGTGGCCGCCACCAGCATGGCCAAGCAGCCGCTGGGCCTCAAGCTCAGCAAGAGCCGCAACGGGTGCGTGGGCACTGACGCAGCCTTCTTCTGCGACTACGTACGCCGCTACCTGATGGCCGACCCGGCCCTCGGCCGCACCCCGGCCGACCGGGCCCAGCTGATCAACAGCGGCGGCCTGACCATCAAGACCACCGTCGACCTGCGCTTCCAGCGCGCCGCCGACGCCGCGGCCCGAGAGTCGGTCAAGCCGCAGGACCAGGCGATCGGCGCCCTCGCCATGGTGAAGCCCGGCACGGGTGCGGTGCTGGCGATCGCGCAGTCACGCCCGATGGGACGCGACCGCAAGAAGGGCGAGACGTTCCTCAACTACATCGTCAACAGCAAGTACGGCGACTCCAACGGGTTCCAGGCCGGCTCGACCTTCAAGATGTTCGTGCTGGCGGCCGCCTTGGAGCAGGGCCTGCCCGCCTCCACGAGCTTCAACTCGCCCGCCCAGGTGCACATCCCGCAGAACGAGTTCGCCGACTGCGAGGGCAACTACCCGTCGACGGAGCTCTGGGAGCCGCACAACTCCACCGACAGCGGCTACTTCAACATGTACAAGGGCACCCAGCTCTCGGTGAACACCTACTTCGCCCAGCTGGAGAAGAAGACGGGGCTGTGCAAGCCGTTCGCGATGGCCAAGTCGATGGGCGTCGAGCTCGATCATCCGCGCAGCGAGCGAGTCCCGTCCTTCACCCTCGGCGTCGCCGACGTCAGCCCGCTCGAGATGGCCGGCGCCTACGCGACGGTCGCCGCGCGCGGGAAGTACTGCGCCACCCAGCCCGTCACCCAGATCCTGAACAGCTCCGGGAAGGTGTTCAAGGACTACCAGCCCGAGTGCCGGCAGGTGATGAAGCAGGACACCGCGGACACCATCAACGACATCCTGCACGGCGTGATGGAGCCGGGCGGGTTCGGCCAGGCCCTGAACATCGACAAGGAGTCAGCCGGGAAGACCGGCACCATCCAGAACAACAAGGCCGTCTGGTTCGACGGCTACACCCCCGAGCTGGCCACCGCTGCGATGATCGCAGGCGCCAACAGCACCGGAACCCCGATCACGCTGAACGGCCAGTCGGTCGGTGGGCGCTACATCGACGTGGCGCACGGCTCGACGGTGGCAGGACCGATGTGGGCCCTCGCGATGCGCCGGGTGCAGGACCTCATTCCCGCGACGACGTTCACTCCCCCGATCGCGCCCGAGCCCCGGCCTTACGTGCCCAAGGCCCCGGCACCGCCCAAGCAAGGGCACCGCAACCATGGAGGCCAGGCGGCGGCGGCGGCAACGGGGGCCACGGGCGCTGAACGTCAGCCAGCCCCGAGCTGCGCGCGCACGATGGCGGCGACCGCACCCCCGTCGGCTCGTCCCTTGGTCTTCGGCGTGAGCACGCCCATCACGCGGCCCATGGCGCGCATGCCGTCCTCGCGCACCCCGAGCTCGTCGATGGTCTGCGTCACGAGGGTGCCGATCTCCTCGGGGCTCAGCTGCTCGGGCAGGTAGTCGGCGATCACCGCCGCCTCCTCGAGCTCCTTGGCGGCCTGCTCCTCCCGACCGGCGTCCCCGAACGCCTCGGCGGCCTCGCGCCGCTTCTTGGCCTCACTGGTCAGCACCCCGAGGACGTCCTCGTCGGTGAGCTCCCTGGACTCCTTGCCCGCGACCTCGGCATTGGTGATCGAGGTCAGGACCATGCGCAGGGTCGAGGACCTCACCGCGTCACGCGCCTTGATCGAGGTGGTGAGGTCGCTGCGCAGCCGCTGCTTCAAGTCGCTCATGACCGCCATTGTGGCAGCCTGTGGTCATGTCTTCGCAGCCAGTTTCTCGCGGTCTGCGCACTCTCGGATGGGGCGTCGGGCTGGGTGCGGTCGCCGGTCTCGGCACGCTCGCCTACTCCGCGGGGATCGAGGTGCGCAACTTCGTCGTACGCCGCGCAGAGGTCGCCGTGCTCCCACCCGGGCACGCGCCGCTGAAGATCCTCCACCTCAGCGACCTGCACCTGACGCCGACCCAGGGCGTCAAGCTGCGGTGGCTGGCCTCGCTGGCCGACCTCGAGCCCGACCTGGTCGTCGACACCGGCGACAACCTCGCCCACATGGAGTCGGTGGCTCCGCTGGTCGAGGGACTCGGCCGCCTGCTCGACGTCCCGGGGGTGTTCGTCTTCGGGTCCAACGACTACTTCGCGCCGACGATGCGCAACCCGCTCTGGTATCTCCTGCCCGACAACGGCGAGCGCAGCACGAACACCCCCAAGCTGCCGTGGCAGGACCTGCGCGCCGAGTTCGAGCGGCACGGGTGGACCGACCTGACCAACACCCACGGGCGACTCACTGTCGGCGGCACCGAGATCGCGTTCGTCGGCGTCGACGACCCCCACCTCTCCTACGACGACCTCGACGCGGTCGCCGGACCTGCCCCGGCGGATGCCGACGTGCGCATCGGTGTCACTCACGCGCCCTATCTGCGGGTACTCGATGCCTACGCGCGCGACGGCTACGACCTCACCCTGGCCGGCCACACGCACGGCGGCCAGGTCTGCCTGCCGGTCAAGGGGGCCATCGTCACCAACTGCGACCTCGACACCCGGCGCGCCAAGGGGCTGCACCGACACCCGGCCGACTCGCGCCCCGGCGAACCGGGCTCGTCGTGGCTGCACGTGTCGGCCGGCGCAGGCACCTCGCCGTACGCCCCGATCAGGCTGTGCTGCCGGCCGGAGGCGACCCTGCTGACCCTCCTGCCGAAGGCTTCCTGACCCTCGCTGACCGCCTGGGGAAACCCGGGTCGGAGCACCCAATTCGCTCTAGTAGACTCGCCACGCCTTCGGGGTGTGGCGCAGCTTGGTAGCGCGCGTCGTTCGGGACGACGAGGCCGCAGGTTCAAATCCTGTCACCCCGACCGTGTGATGTCTCAGGACAGATCGACTGCCGGATCCGCCTCGCGCGGGTCCGGCAGTCGTCGTTTCCGGGCACTCATCGGCGCACGGCGCCGGGCGTGCGGCCCGCTGGGCGTCCTCGGGACGCACCTGAGACGGCGGCCACGAAGGCCGGGTGGCACCGGGCCATCCGTGGCACTATTCGCCACATGCCAGAGGATCCCGAGAAGCCAGGCGAGCCGAACCTGGAACTCCCCTCCCTGTTCTCCCGCCGGAAGAAGAAGCGTCAGCCGTCCGAGGGAGCCGTCGACGAGACTGCCTCCACCGCAGCGGAGGCCACCGAGGCGGAGTCGCTCGGGTTCCCCTCCGAGGAGCCGGTGAGCGAGCCGACCGCGGAGTCTGCACCGCCGACCGAGGCGCCGCACCGTCCCGGACCTGCCCCCGTGGGGGGTGCGGCCCGGCGACGCCCACCCACGCCGCCCCCGCCGGCGCGCACCGACGCCGTCGAGGACACAACTCCGATCCAGGTGCCGAGCACCCCGCCCCCGGCAGCCGAGCCCACCCCGGCGCCCGAGCTCACCCCCGAACCGGAGCCGACCCCGGAGCCTGTGCCGGAGCCGGTGCAGGAACCCGCGCCCGTCGTCGCCGAGCCCACCCCCGAACCGGAGCCGGTCCCCGAACCGGAGCCGGTCCCCGAGCCAGAGCCCGAGCCCGAGCCCGCAGCCGCACCGGCCTCCGAGGTCGAGGACACCGCCGTGATCCCCGGCCCGGTGCCGATGGACGAGCCAGAGCCACGGCCGGCGGCCACCCCCACAGGACAGGTGGGAGCGCCCCTGTTTGCCGAAGGGGCCGGCGCAGCCGCCGGACCCGCTCCGCAGATCGCACCCGCCGAGCCAGAGCCCGAGGAGCAGGCGGCCCGACCGCGCCGGACGCTGCCCGCGCTCAACGCGCGGATCGCGGCCACCCTCACCGGACTCGTCGTCGGGCTGGTGGGCGTGGTGCTGTCCTTCGGCGCCAGCCAGGGTTGTGAGTCGGTGCGGGGCGTCGGCAGCTGCGGCGGCATCGGCCTGTTCGCCCTGCTCGCCGTCCTGGTGGTCGAAGTCCTGCTCGGGGCGGCCCTGCTCCGGGCCTTCGGGCTGGCCGACCCCATCAGCACCAGCTTCCTCGGTGTCGGGCTGGTCGCCGTGCTGGCGCTGCTCTTCTTCCTGAACGCGCTGGACTCGGTGTGGATGCTGCTCGTGCTCCCGTTGCTCACCGCGATCACGTTCCTGATCTCCTGGTGGGTCACGGAGACCTTCGTGGACCCGGTCGCCAACGACGACCTGCATCGCTGAGCCTTCCGCTGATCCGCGGTCTGCGCTCCTCCGGTGCGTTCAGCCCGGTCGGCTCACCTCAGCCTGTGGCTGATGCCAGCAGCTCCGCGATCTGGACGGTGTTCAGGGCCGCGCCCTTGCGCAGGTTGTCGTTGCTGACGAACAGCGCCAGCCCACGCTCGTCGGGGACGCCCGGGTCGTGACGCAGCCGGCCGACGTACGACGGGTCCTTGCCGGCCGCCTGGAGCGGGGTCGGGATGTCGCTGAGCTCGACCCCTGGGGCGGACGCCAGGATCTCGCGGGCGCGTGCCACCGGCAGCGACGCGGCGAACTCGGCGTTGATGGCCAGCGAGTGGCCGGTGAAGACGGGCACGCGCACGCAGATGCCGGAGACGAGCAGCTCGGGGAGGCCGAGGATCTTGCGCGACTCGTTGCGCAGCTTCTTCTCCTCGTCGGTCTCGTCGAGGCCGTCGTCCACGATCGACCCGGCGAGGGGGACCACGTTGTAGGCGATGGTGCGCTCGTACTTCACCGGCGGTGGGAAGGCGATCGCCGATCCGTCGTAGGACAGCTCGCGTGCCTTGTCGCCCGCCGCCTCGATCTGGGTGGCCAGCTCCTCGACGCCGGCCACGCCGGAGCCGGAGACGGCCTGGTAGGTGGAGGCGATCAACCGCACCAGCCCGGCCTCGTCGTGCAGCGGCTTGAGCACGGGCATCGCGGCCATCGTCGTGCAGTTGGGGTTGGCGATGATGCCCTTGCGTGCCTCGGCGATGGCGTGCGGGTTGACCTCGCTGACGACCAGCGGGACGTCCGGGTCCATCCGCCAGGCCGAGGAGTTGTCGACCACGCTCACGCCCGCCCCGGCGAACCGAGGGGCCTGGGCGCGCGAGGTGGTGGCGCCGGCCGAGAACAGCGCGATGTCCAGCCCACTCGGGTCGGCGGTGGAGGCGTCCTCGACGGTGATCTCGCGGTCGCCGTAGGACAGCACGCTGCCGGCCGAGCGTGCGGAGGCGAAGAAACGGATCTCGTCGGCAGGAAAGTTCCGCTCGAGCAGGATCTGGCGCATGGCGACACCCACCTGGCCGGTGGCGCCGACAATTCCTAGCTTGACCATCAGTGTTCCTTTCCGGGGTCCCCGCGGCGTTGTCGTGGAGGAGCGAAGCGGGGGAACGAAGAACGTCGTGGGGTGTCTATCGACCGGTCCCGCCGTAGACGACCGCCTCGACCTCGTCGGAGTCGAGGTCGAACGCGGTGTGCGTCGCCGCGACCGCGCCATCGACGTCGACCTCGTCGACGATGACCGAGATGCGGATCTCCGAGGTGGAGATCATCCCGATGTTGACGCCGGCACCGGCCAGCGCGGTGAAGAACTTCGCGGTGACGCCGGGGTGCGAGCGCATGCCGGCGCCGATCAGGGAGACCTTGCCGACCTTGTCGTCATAGAGCAGCGAGTCGAAGCCGATCTCGTCCTTGAGCGCGTCGAGCGCGGTCATCGCGGTGGCTCCGTCGGTGCGGGGCAGGGTGAAGGAGATGTCGGTCAGGTTCGTCGCCGCGGCCGACACGTTCTGCACGATCATGTCCAGGTTGATCTGGGCACGGGCGAGCGCGTCGAAGATGCGGGCGGCCTCGCCCACCTTGTCGGGCACGCCGACGACGGTGATCTTGGCCTCGCTGCGGTCGTGGGCGACGCCGGCGATGATCGCTGCTTCCATGGTGGCCTCCTGGTGGGCCTCGTCGTTGATGCTGCCCTCCACGATGGTCCCGTTCAGCTGGCTGAACGACGACCGCACGTGGATGGGGATGTCGTAGCGGCGGGCGTACTCCACGCACCGCAGGTGCAGGATCTTCGCGCCGCCGGCAGCCAGCTCGAGCATCTCCTCGTAGGTGACGCGGTCGAGCTTGCGGGCGGTCGGCACGATCCGTGGATCGGCGGTGAAGACGCCGTCGACGTCGGTGTAGATCTCGCAGACGTCGGCGTCGAGCGCTGCCGCCAGCGCCACGGCGGTGGTGTCGGTGCCGCCACGGCCGAGCGTGGTGATCTCCTTGGTGTCCTGGCTGACGCCCTGGAACCCGGCGACGATCACGATGTGTCCGTCGTCGATGGCCGCGGAGATGCGGCCGGGAGTGACGTCGATGATCTTGGCCTTGCCGTGGACCGAGTCGGTGATCACGCCGGCCTGCGAGCCGGTGAAGGAGCGCGCGGTGAAGCCGAGGTCGGAGATCGCCATCGCGACCAGCGCCATCGAGATCCGCTCGCCGGCGGTGAGCAGCATGTCGAGCTCGCGGGCAGGAGGCAGCGGGCTGACGCCGTGGGCCAGGTCGAGCAGCTCGTCGGTGCTGTCACCCATCGCGGAGACCGCGACGACCACGTCGTGGCCGGCCTTCTTCACCTCGACGATCCGGCGGGCGACCCGCTTGACCGCGGAAGCGTCGGAGAGGGACGAGCCGCCGTACTTCTGCACCACGATGCCCACGGCGCTGCCCTCCTCCAGAGTCGGTGCGGCCCGCTCCCTCGCGGACCGCCGACGATTCTACGTGGGTTCAGGCAACCGGCTCGCCCGTGTCCAGCACGGCCTCCGCCGCGGCGATCTGCTCGCTCTCGCTCTCGAACTCCGCGTCGAGGCGGTCGTGGGCGACCACCGACTGCAGTGCGCGGAGCGCGGCGCTGGCCAGGATGCCCCAGTCGGCGACGTAGGAGTACTGCCACCACCAGAGCGCCTCTGCCACGTCGCCCGCGCGGTAGTGCCGCAGCCCGTTGGCCAGGTCGGTCGCCACGGCGACCAGGTCGTCGGAGAGCTGCCCCTGGACGATCTCGGGCGCATAGGGGTCGAAGTTGTAGGTGTAGGTGTCCACGCTGTCGAGCAGCCGGGCCAGGCGCAGGCGCATCGCGTCGAGGTCGGGGTCGGGGCCGACGTCGGGCTGGTATTCGACCGTCGGCGTGAAGTCCTGCTGCGCACCGAGCCGCGCACCGGCGAACAGGATCTGGCTGACCTCCACCAGCAGCAGGGGTACGACGGTCCCGGGGTTCTCCTCGCGCGACATCGCCTGCAGCGTGACGAGGAAGGACTCCACCCCATCGGCTATCTGCTGGGCGAACTCCTCGATCTCGGGCCCGAGCTGTTGTTCATTCACCGGCGTTTCGCCTTCCTGCGAATGCGCGTCCCAAGGTGACCTCGTCGGCGTACTCGAGGTCACCACCTACGGGCAGTCCACTCGCCAGACGGGTTACGCGCAAGTCCATGTCTTTCAAGAATCTGCTGAGATAGGCCGCGGTCGCGTCGCCCTCGATGTTGGGGTCGGTCGCCAGGATGACCTCGGTCACGGTCCCGTCGGAGAGCCGGCCCATCAGCTCGCGGATGCGCAGCTGCTCCGGACCGATGCCCTCGAGAGGCGAGATCGCACCCCCGAGCACGTGGTAGCGGCCCCGGAACTCCCGGGTGCGCTCGATCGCCACGACGTCCTTGGGCTCCTCGACCACGCAGATCAGCGCCGGGTCGCGGCGCTCGTCGCTGCAGATGCGGCACAGCTCGGCCTGGGAGACGTTGCCGCAGACCTTGCAGAACATGGCCTTGGCCTTCATCTCCACCAGGGTGTCGGCGAGACGTCGCACGTCGACCGGGTCTGCTGCGAGCAGGTGGAAGGCGATCCGTTGGGCGCCCTTGGGGCCGACGCCCGGGAGCTGGGCGAGCTCGTCGATCAGGTCCTGGAGGACACCTTCATACACCGAAACCTCCAGGCAGACCCGGACTGTCGTCGCCGAGACCGCCGCCCGCGAGGGGACCCAGGGCCTGGGCGGCGAGCTCGTCGACCTTGGCCTTCCCGTCGCGGTAGGCCGCCACGACGAGGTCACCGAGGTCGGCGAGCGAGTCGGCGTCGCTGCTGTCGAAGGAGCCGGGCGAGACGATCACCTCGGTCAGCTCGCCGGTGCCGGTCAGCTTGACCGTGACACCGCCGGCGGAACCTTCGACGGTGGTCGCGGCCAGCTCCTCCTGGGCGGCGACGAGCTGGGACTGCATCTGCTGGGCCTGCTCGAGCATGGCGTTGAGGTCGAAGCCGCCTTCGCCTCCGAGGCCGCCGAAGGGGTTGGTGTCGCTCATCTCGTCGCTCCTGGTGGTGGGGTGCCGATCGGGGTGCGGGTCGGGGTGCGGGTCATGGTGGTGGACATCGTCAGTCGTGCGGGATCTCTTCGATGACGGTGGCTCCGAGCTCACGCTGGAGCAGCTCGGTGCTGTCGAGCCCGTTGTCGTCGGCCGCCGGGTCGTCGCGGTGGGCGTCGGCGTCCGGGTCGGGGCCAGTCTGCAGCACCTGCTCGTCACGGTTGCGGGTGGGCGCGATGTTGGAGCGGGCCGTCGCGATCGACTCGGGGCGGGCCCTGGACTCCGGCCGCGCCGGCTCCGGCTCGGCGGGACCCTCGTCGGTGGCCCAGTCCGGCGGCGCGCTCGGGGGCGGTGCCTCGGACCTGACCGCGGGTCGACTCACCCGGGGTGCCGTCTCCTGGCCCGGCTGGGCGGACGGGTCGACGGCGGTCTCGATCTTCCAGTCGGCCCCGATCATGTCGATCGCAGCCTGGCGCAGGATCTCCTCGCTGCCACCCCCGACGAACGAGTCGCGGGCGCCAGCGGTCTTGAAGCCCACGGTCAGGCTGGTCGCGTCGACCCCGATCACCTGGGCGTTCTGGCTGAGCAGGATCCAGGTGAACCGGCGCATCTTCTTGACGGCCTCGAGCAGGTCGGGCCAGATCCGGCGTACGTCGGCCAGCGAGAGCGCCCCGGTGGACGCCGCGGATGCTTCGGCTGCCGGCTCGGCCACTGGCTCGGGGGTCGCCGGAGCAGCAGGGACTTCTGCCACCGGGGCCGCCGGGGCCGCCGGGGCGGGCTGCGCGGGGGCGGGCTGCGCGGGAGCGGGCTCTGCGGCCGGCACGGTGGCCGACGCCGCGGTCGAGTCCTGGTGGGGCCGCGACGCTGGCTGCGCTCGCTCCTCGACCACCGGGGCGGCGGAGGGGGCGGGGCCCGAGACCGAGACGCGACGCTCCAGCCGATCCAGCCGGGCCCCGAGCCCGAGTGAGTCATGGTCTGCGCCCGGCAGCAACACCCGCGCGCAGATCAGCTCGAGCAGCAGCCGCGGAGTCGTGGCACCCCGCATCTCGGTGAGACCCGACGCGACGATGTCGGCGGCCCGCACCAGCTCTGACTTCCCGAACCGGGCCGCCTGCGAGACCAGCCGTTCGGCCTGGTCCTCGGGCGCATCGATCAGCCCGGAGGCCGGTGCGTCGGGGACGGCCGCGATGATCACGAGGTCACGCAGCCTGCGCAGGACGTCCTCGGTGAAGCGGCGAGGGTCCTGACCGGTCTCGATCACCTTGTCGACCACGCCGAAGACCCCGGCACCGTCGGCTGCCGCGAACGCGTCCACGACCTCGTCGAGCAGGTTGTCGGGGGTGTAGCCGAGCAGGTTGGTGGCCACGTCATAGGTCACCCCGTCGGGACCCGCGCCTCCGAGCAGCTGGTCGAGGACCGAGAGCGAGTCACGGGCGGATCCGGCACCGGCGCGGACGACGAGCGGCAGTGCCGCGGCGTCGATCTTCACTCCCTCCTTCTCGCACAATTCGGCGAGGTAGTCCGAGAGCGTCCGCGGGGGGATCAGCCGGAAGGGGTAGTGGTGGGTGCGCGAGCGGATGGTCGGGATGACCTTCTCGGGCTCGGTGGTCGCGAAGATGAAGCGCAGGTGCTCCGGTGGCTCCTCGACCAGCTTGAGCAGGGCGTTGAAGCCCTGCGTGCTCACCATGTGGGCCTCGTCGATGATGTAGACCTTGTAGCGGCTGGCCACCGGGGCGAAGAACGCGCGTTCGCGCAGGTCGCGGGCGTCGTCGACGCCACCGTGGCTGGCCGCGTCGATCTCGATGACGTCGATCGAGCCGGGGCCACCGCGAGCCAGGTCGCGGCACGACTGGCACTCGCCGCAGGGGTCGGCGATCGGGGCCTTCTCACAGTTCAGCGCCCGAGCCAGGATGCGGGCGCTCGTGGTCTTGCCGCAGCCACGGGGGCCGGAGAACAGATAGGCGTGGTTGACCCGGTTGTTCGCGAGCGCCGCCCGCAACGGCTCGGTGACGTGGTCCTGCCCGATCACCTCGGCGAACGTCTCCGGCCGGTAGCGGCGGTATAGCGCGAGAGATGGCTCCACACGTGAACCCTAGACGCCGCCCACGACAGCGGGCATAGGCTCCCCGTCGTGACCCGGTCATGAGGAACCAGTGAGCGAGCTGCGGCTGCGCACGGTCCTCGAGCGCCTCCCGGCCGAGCCGCGGGTCGTGATCTCCGGCAACTTCGCGACACCGTGGCACCTGGTCTCCGAGATCGACCGGCTGCTGCCGGCGTACCGGCTCTGGGCACTCAACGGGCAACCCGGACTTCCCGACCGCGAAGGAGTCGTGCTCGAGACCTCGTTCGTGGGAGCGGGGATGCGCCGGAGCCCGCGGCTGCGCTACGTGCCCTCCCGCCTGTCCATGGTGCCGGCGCTGTTCCGGCGCAACATGGCGCCCGACCTCGTCGCGCTCCACACCTCGATGCCCCACGAGGGGAAGGTCTCGCTCGGCACGGAGGTCAACGTGCTGCCGGCCGCGATCGAGGCCGTACGCCGCACCGGCGGCGCCGTGGTCGCCCAGGCCAACCCGCGGATGCCGTTCACCTACGGCGACGGGGTGATCCCCGTGGCCGACCTGGACCTGCTCGTGGAGGTCGACGAGGCGCTCGGCGTCCACGACCCCGGACCCGTGGACGAGGCGTCGGTCCTGATCGGCACCGCCGTCGGCGCGCGCGTGCCCGATGGCGCCACCCTGCAGGCCGGGATCGGCGCGGTGCCCGACGCTGCGCTGCAGGGCCTGACCGACCGGCGCTCGCTGCGGGTGTGGACCGAGATGTTCAGCGACACCGTGCTCGCCCTGGAACGGGCGGGTGCCCTGGACACGGACGTGCCGATCACCACCTCGTTCGTGTTCGGCTCGGAGGAGCTCTACTCGTGGCTGCACCGCAACGAGCGCGTGCAGATGACCCGCACCGAGGTGACCAACGACCCCTCGCGCATCTCGCTCAACCCGGCGATGGTCAGCATCAACTCCTCCCTGGAGGTCGACCTGTTCGCCCAGGCGAACGCCTCGCGGGTGCGGGGACGGATCTACTCCGGGCTCGGGGGCCAGGCCGACTTCGTCGTGGGGGCCATCCACAGCCCCGGCGGCCAGGCGCTGATCGGGCTGCGCTCGTGGCATCCCCGGGCGAACACCTCGACGATCGTGCCGCTCGTCTCCGCCCCGGTCACGTCGTTCCAGATGACGGCGGTGATCACCGAGCAGGGCACGGCCGACATCCTGGGACACGACCAGGAGCGCCAGGCGGCGAACCTGATCAGCCAGGCGGCCCATCCCGAGGTCCGCGACGACCTGTGGCGTGCGGCCGAGTCGCTCGCCCTCGGGCACCCGGGCGACCCGTCGCGAGTCCCCCCGCCCTCGAGTCCTGGGACGTAGAGGCCCCCCATGCACCCGGAAGAGCCCACCTGCCCTTGCTGCCTTCCGGCCCTGGGGGATTCAGTGGGATACCGCCGCATGGGGGGTTGGCGCAGAGTCTAGGAGGTCGGTTTCGTCAGGGCCAATCGGGAGTGGGGCGACTGTGGGCTTCCGGGACGTCATCCGAATTGGTCGCTCGGGCAGCCGGGTCGGATGACGTCTCGGCGTACGTCATCCGAGGTGGTCGTCCCAGCGACCTGGACGCATGACGCACGCGGGCGACCCCAGCGATTTCTCGGCCGGAGGGCGAACCGGTAGCCTCTCCGGCGGAGGATTCGCCTAGTGGCCTATGGCGCTCGCTTGGAAAGCGGGTTGGGTTAATAGCCCTCAGGGGTTCGAATCCCCTATCCTCCGCCACGCTGACGCAGGGGCTGACTTGCGAGAACGCCGACCGTCGCCCGCCAGGGGGAAGGTCGGCGTTCATCGTCTCCCGAACTCGTCGTCTCAGTTCTAGTCTCAGTTGGCTTCCGCCAGGGCGCCCACTCTTGTCCCAGAAGGCGATCCCGTACCGGTCACGCTTCGATCGGGTCCAACTTGCGGCGCAACCGAACTCGGCTTTCGGGCCGGCCACCAACGTGACACGTCGATCCCCTGAGCGAACTTGCTGCCCTGGAGCACCCAACCGCTCAACAAGCAGCGACCGCGTCCACCTGCATGGCGGACGCGGTCGCAGCGTCGCTGGGAGGCGATCAGAACGGATTGACCATCGTCGGATCCACGACCGGGCGGACCTCGACGCCACCGCCAGGGGCGGGGGCCGGACACAGCTTGGCGATCGCGATGGCGTGGTCGAGGTCACGCGCCTCGACGACGTAGTAGCCATTGAGGGTCTCATTGGTCTCGACGAACGGACCGTCCGTCACGGTGCCGGCACCCTTGATCGTCGTGGCAGCCGTGGGGGGCGCCAGCGCGTCCCCGCCCGCAAGGGAACCACCGAGCTCGGAGACCTGCTCGACGAACTTGCCGTGGGCGCCGACGATCGCCGGCCACTCCTCGGGCGAGAGGCTCTCGTAGAAGGCCGGGTCTTCGTAGATGAGGATCGCGTACTTGGTCATGGGACTGCCTCCTGCACATGGTCGCGGGCCGGCCTGTCCGGCTCCGTCATTAGTCACAGCGAACGGCGCGTCGCCAGATCGACAGGCGCATCTGAATTTTCTTCAATGATCTTTCGTTGCCAACGCCGCCGGGCCTGGCGTCTCCGGGTGGGGTGGCGCTTTCGCGGCGCGCGTCGAGGCGGGGTCCGCTTCACGGATCGACCCGCGCCTCCAGCAGGCGCCGCTCGGCGTCGTTTGCGGTGAGTTCCAAGGCGAACAGGTCTTCGGCCATCGCCTCGTCCCGGCGGCCAAGGTGCCGCAGCATCCTCGCGCGAACGGCGTGCCACAGGTGGTATCCGGTGAGGGCGTGCCGGAGAGCATCCACCTCCTCCAGTGCCGCCTGCGGTCCGTCGACCTCAGCGAGCGCCACCGCGCGGTTCAGCCGTACGACCGGCGAGCGGTCGTGCGCCAGCAGCATGTTGTAAAGCGTGAGCACCTGGAGCCAGTCGGTGTCGCCGCCGTCGCGCGTGTCGGAGTGGCACGCGGCGATCGCAGCGTGCAACTGCCAGCGTCCTGGGCGTCGTAGCATCGCCGCTTTCTCCAGCACGTCTTGTGCCTCGTCGATCAGTCGCCGATCCCACCGGGCGCGGTCCTGATCAGCGAGGAGGACGAGCTCTCCATCGACGGCGCGTGCCCTTTCGCGTGCTCGGTGGAACAGCAGCAGTGCGAGCAGTCCCTGTGCCTCCGCCTCGCGCGGCAGTTCGTGTGCGACGACGCGTGCGAGCCACAGGGCGTCGTCGGCGAGATCGCGGTCCGCGGCCGCGTCTCCGCCGGCGACCAGGTGGGCCTCGCTGTACATCACGGAGACGACCGTCAGGACGATGTCCAGGCGCGCGGCCCGCTCGGATCTCTCGGGTATCCGCAGGGGGATGCCTGCCGTACCTATCTTTCGCTTGGCCCGCACAATCCGCTGCGCGACCGTCGATTCCGCGGCCAGGGTGGCACGTGCGATCTGCGCGGTCGTGAGGCCGCAGATGGCACGGAGCGTCAACGCGAGCTGCGCGTCCGGGGAGATAGCGGGGTGACAGCAGCCGAACAGGAGCGGCAGTCGCTCGTCTGGCCCGCCGGCGCCGACGAGCGGTGCGGGCTCGGTCGGATCCGGGAGCAGGGCCACCTTCTCGCGGTACCGCTTCTCGCGCCGCAGGCGGTCAAGGGCGTTGTTGCGGGCCGCCTGCGTGAGCCATCCCCCGGGATTATGAGGCACCCCGCGCGTGCGCCACTCGCGCACGGCCTCCTCGATCGCCTCGGCGACCGACTCCTCCGCCAGATCCAGGCTCCCGAGCCACCTCGTGAGCGCCCCAACGATTCGCGCGGACTCCTCGCGGATCACCTCGGCGAGGAGTTGATCGGACGCCGCGGCGTGGGGCCGGCCTGACTCCGCTGCCGCGCCGTCCGATTCATCCACGACTCAAGGTGTCCTTAGTAGACGACGATCGGGCGGATCTCGACCGACACGCCGGGCAGCTCGAGCAGCGGCCACGTCTTGACGACGGCGATCGCCGCGTCGAGGTCGGGCACGTCGATCACCTGGAATCCGCCGATGACCTCCTTCGCCTCCGAGAACGGCCCGTCGGCCACGACTGGCCCCTCGCCGCCGTAGCTGACCGTGGTCGCGGTATCGACCGGCTGCAGCTGCGCACCGGACTCGGTCATCACCTCGCGGTGCGTGCCGAACCACTCGTAGGTGCGGCCGTAGACCCGCTCGACGTGCTCAGGCGACACCTCTGCCTCGAGGTCGGGCGTGGTCGTGAACATGATGACGTACTTCACGGTCGAGTCCTTTCGTCATGGAAACCGTTTCACCGCGACAGCGAACGAACAAGCCCGAATTCGACACGAACCGCGATATCGGCCTCACACGAGCGACGGCGGCTGGAGTGGGGAGTCGCACGGTCACCGTCGGCGCGACAGGCACGCGGAGTGTGCCGAAACGCGAACCTCATGCGGGAACGCAGCAGGTGGCCGAAGCGGATGTCTCGCCACCGTCCTGTATGACCCGCCGGAGAACATCGTCGGTACGGGACGAGTCCTTGGCATCAGTCGGGGACTAGCCGCGGCTGCCAAGGCCGGTGTCACCGAAGAGCAGCGCTCCCACGCGGTTGGCAACTTCACGGCGGATCGGGTCGGTGACGTGCTGGTATCTCGCGGCCATGGACGTGCTCGACCAGCCCATGATCGACATGACGGTCCGCTCGGGGACGCCCAGTACGAGGAGCACGGTGGCGGCGGTGTGGCGTGCTTCGTGGAGACGGGCGTGGCGCACCCCGGCACACTCGAGCAGGACCCCCCACTCGTGGTAGTCGCTGTTCGGTGCGATCGGCCGGCGGAGCAGTGTGGTGAACACCCAGCCGCCCTCCTGCCAGAGTGACCCGGCGCGGATGCGTTCCTCCAACTGCTGCCTGCGATGGTCTTTGAGCAGCGCCACGAGTGCGTCGGGCAGTCCGACCACTCGGTTGCCCGCGGCGGACTCGGTGGCGCCGACGATGCCGTTGGTCTGTCGTCGTTGTGGGCAGTAGCCGGCCGTCCTGCCACAGTCGCGGTCGCACCCGTGCTCGTAAACAGGCCGCAGGCGCGCGGCGCGCACCCGGAGCGACCTGGCCTCCAGATCGATGTCCTCCCACTGCAGCGCGAGGGCCTCGCCCTGGCGCAGGCCGAGCGCCAGCGCGATGGCCCAACGAGCCCCGTTGCGCCGCTCCTGTGCGGCTCCGAGGAGTCGCTGGACCTCTCCGACGTTGAACGGTTCGACGAGCTCAGTTTGGATCCTCGGAGGCCGGACGAGCTGGGCGGGATTGCGGGCGAGGTGCGAGCGACGCTCGGCCTCGCCCAGAGCCGTCCGAAGAGTGCGGTGGACTTGGTGGACGGTGGCCGGCTTGGCACCTGCGTCTGCCATCCGGCGATGGACGGCCTCGACGTGCTCCGGTTCGAGGCGGTCCAGCCGCAGGCTCCCGATGACGGGGAGGAGATGCTTGGTGATCGCCGTTCGGTACGCCTGGTAGCTCGAGTCCCGGATGTTGGGGCGGGCGATCTCCGCCAGCCAGGTTGAAGGGGCATGGACAAGCTTCGTGAAGATAGGGCGCTTTCGCGTCAGGGCAATCGGATTGCGGCGCGGTACCGCGAGGAGCGCCGTCGCATTGAACGGCTGGTCCGCGAGACTGAACGCCGGTCCCCTGAAACCTCCGAGAGGCGTGCCCGAATCCGCGGAGCAACCCGCGCCGGCAAGGCCGCCAACAAGTCGCGCGAGCAAGCCACGGGGCGGCTCGTGGACGCGTTGCGAAGGCTCATCGCCGAGGGCCTCAATGTCTGCGAGAGCGCCGAGAGGGTCGGCGTGAACTACCACGAGGCCCGCAGCCTCATCCGAGCAGCGGGGTGGCCGATGCAGTGCGGGACCAGGACGTCGGCGGTCGGGTCTAGCCTGAAGTGATCCAGGATCCGCGGCCGACAACCGTCGTGGGATCCGAATCGAAGCACTCGGACGCACTAGCGTTTGGCGAGCAACCGAGGAGGTGAACGCGGTGATCGACTACTACTCGAAGCCGATCCTGACTGCGCGGGAGACCGCGCGTTACCTCGGCATGCCCGAAAGCACCCTCGACGTCTGGCTTCTCGACTCCGGCAAGCCTCCGCTCGTCCACGCCGTGCAGCCCGAGCGTCGAGGCTGGCCGCGCGTTCCGTTCGTAGGCGTGATCGAGGCGTACGTGCTGCGCGCACTTCGCGACCTGAAGCTGCCAATGGATGACGTCAGGAGGGCCGGCGAGCTCGTGCGCCAGGAGTTCGACGACCCCTACGCACTGGCCCACCGTCGCATCGTCACCGATGGGGTAGCGCTATTCGTGAGGCTGGCCGATGAGTCCTACGTGCACGCTCGGGATCGTCAGATCGCTATCTCGGATGTTCTGGAGGAACATCTGAAGCGGATTGACTGGGGCCCCGATGGCAACGCCAAGCGACTCCATCTGCGTGACTTCCCGGCAGCTGCCGACGTCATCATCGACCCGCGTTTTGGGTGGGGTGCACCCGTGTTGGGTCAGTCCAAGGTCAAGGTCGAGGACCTCGTGACACTCTGGCGAAACGGCGAGCGGCTCGCGACGATCGCCGACGAGTACGGCCTGACCGTCGACGTCGTCGAGGATGTCCTCCGCCGAGCGGCCTGAGTTCTTCCTGGACCGCAGTCTCGGAAGGATCACGGCCTCGAGACTGCGATCGGCCGGTTACGGCGTACATCTCATCGCGGATCACTACCCCGACGACGCGAGCGACGTTCCCGATGAGGAATGGATCGCGGAAGGCTGCTCGCGTGGGTGGGTGCTGCTCACCAAGGACAAACGGATCCGCTACCGGGCCGAGGAACTGGAAGCCCTGCAAGAGGGCCACCTGTTCTGTCTGGTCAGCGGCAACATGGACATCAATGCCATGACCCAGGCTTTCCTGGATGCGCTGCCGAAGATCGAACGGGTGATCGGCGAGGAGCCCGTCGGATTCTGGCACGTCTACCGCGACGGCAAGATTAAGCGCATGTGGCCGTGACGCCGGCCGCCTCTCCTAGTCTCAGTTCTAGGCTCCTTTGTTCTCGTCCGCACCAGTCCGGGGCCGATCGTCGACGCTGGATTCACGCTCAGGGAAGGACGGCGAACACCCCAGAACCGCCCATCCCAGAGTTGGAGAGCGGGTTGGGTCAATAGCCCTCAGGGGTTCGAATCCCATATCCTC
This sequence comes from uncultured Actinomycetota bacterium, assembly GCA_963843075.1. Classification (GTDB taxonomy): domain Bacteria; phylum Actinomycetota; class Actinomycetes; order Propionibacteriales; family Nocardioidaceae; genus Marmoricola. The sequence goes on from CAWJJD010000001.1 coordinate 338,220, forward strand.
CGCCACTCGACGGCCCACGAGGCCCGGCTCTCCGGCCACACCTCGTGCCGCAGCACGACGGACAGCGGCCCCGACCACCTGGTCGGGGCCGCTTCGTGCGTCTGGTGCGGTGTCGAGGACGACGAAACGTCGTGAGCCGAGGTGCTCAGCCTTGTCGTCCGGGGGCAGGCACCGAGGCGAGTCGACGGCGTCGCCGGGCGTCCCGGTCGATGATGTCCACGCCGTCCGGCAGCTCGAGCATGCCGGCTCTGGCGACCTCGACGGCGATCACCCGGAGCTTGCGGTTCGTCCGCTGGCTGACCCGGCTCAACAGGTCGAAGGCCTGTTCGTCGGTCAGCTTGTGGTTGGCCATCAGCACTCCGACGGCGACACCGATCTCCCGGTTGGAGGAGAGCGCCAGCTCGAGGTGCTCCTTGGCCGCCTTGCGACTCGCCGCAGCCTCGTGGAGCCGCTCGCGCTCCACGTTGGCCAGCGCCCGTTCCACCAGCAGCTGCGCGATGAACGGCCGGGTCTCATCGTGGAGCGGAAAACGGAACGAGACGAGGCCGTGGTAGCCGGCGTAGTCACCGGCCGCGGGCGCGTTGAACTCGGCGACCACGCTCTCGGGCTGCCACCGGTGGGTCAGTGCCCCCGCGGGCCAGCTGGTCGCGTAGATCCGGCCGTCCGGTCTCGCCACCGTGGCGGTGGCCGCGTCGCACAGGCGCGGAGCGCAGCGCTGGACCAGGCTCTCGAAGACGACGTCCGGCTCGGCCGATCGGGCGAGCAGGTCCGCCGCCTGCAGCACGGCGGACAACGACGCGGTCGCCGTCTCCACCGCGGGAGCGACGGTGATGTGCCGCCCGTTCGCGTCGACCATGAGCACTCCTCAGCTGACTCGGCCCGTCGTGGAGACCCGGATGGCACCGGTGGTCGCACCGCCTGGCACCCGGGTCGGGCAGAAAGCGTCTCCCATGAGAGCCGCCGTGTCATCGCTGGAAACTATGCAAGTCGGGGCGCCACTGCCCAGCCCTTCCCAGGTCACCTCCGGCTGCCCAAGATGGAACGACACCGACCGGCGAGGGGCCCGTGACCGACCGTTCTCCCGTTCCTGACCCGGCAGGCTTCGTCCGGGAGATCGTGGACGCGTGCCTCACCTACGACCCAACCCGAGTGCGCGGGGAGCTGGACCTGGCCGTCGAGGCCGTGGGGGTCGGGGGGTGCTTCGACGAGGTGTTGTTCCCCGCGCTGCGTCAGATCGGGTCCTTGTGGCAGCTCGGTGATCTCGACATCGAGGCCGAGCGCCTCACGAGCGAGACCGTCCGTGGCTGGTTGGAGGTGCTGGCGCTTCGCGCACCCGAGGCCAGCGACGAAGCCCCGCTGATCCTCGCGTGCGGACCGGCGGACCGACACTCGATCGGTCTCGAGGCACTGGGTGTGCTGCTCCGCAACGAGCGCCGGCGCTGCCGCGTCCTGGGCACCAGGACCCCCGTCGCTGCGCTCGTCACTGCCGTGCACGCCAACCGACCGAGCGCCGTCGTGATCGCCTCCCACCTTCCGGCCAACCGCTCGAGCGCCACGTTGTCGCTGCGTGCGGTCGCAGCCCTGGGACCCGAGGTGTTCTACGCCGGCGACGCGTTCGCTTCCGCGCGGCAACGTCGGGACCTGCCTGGCACCCATCTCGACACCACCCTGAGGGGCGCGTGCGAGGTCATCCTCGGGGCCTACGGCTGAGAGACACCGCTGCTCGAGCCCTTTGGCCCTCACCGAAGAGGCCATCGGCGTGCGAGGGTGCGAGCATCAGCCCGACCGGCCGCGGCGCTGCGATCGTGCCGTCGTGACCCTTCGGCCAGGTGTGCGGAGGCTTGAGTCGAGATGAGTGATGTGCACGAGGAGGACCCCTCGCAGGCAGAGCGCGCAGACGGCTCCTCCGCAGGTGCACTCCCCGGCCTGCCCATCGCGGAGGTCTCGCGACAGCTCGGCGTACCGATGCCCACGTTGCGCTCCTGGGAGCTTCGCTACGGCATCCCACCGACCGATCGGGGCTCGGGCAAGCACCGGAGGTACTCGCCGTCGGAGCTGCACGTCCTGCGACTGATGCGAGACGAGATCGCCCGCGGGAAGCGAGCCAGTCTGGCGGCCGACGCGGTGCGTGAGCTGCTGGGCAGCACCGGGCCGGCGAGTGAGCACATCGCCGCCATCCTCGACGCGTCCGAACGCTCCGACCCGGTGGCCGTCCGCACCGAGCTGAGCAACGCCCACGCTGCCCTCGGTCTCGCCCCCTGCCTCGACGACGTCCTGCTGCCCGCGATGCAGCAGATCGGCCTGTGGTGGCAGACCGGTCGGTGCACCATCGAGGAGGAGCACCTCACCACCGAGGCGGCTCGGGCGTGGCTGGAGACCCTGAGCTCGTCGGCCCCGCCGGCCTGGCGTACGTCGACCATCGTGCTGGCCTGCGGACCGACCGACCTGCACACCATCGGCCTCGAGGCGTTGGGCGTCCTGCTCCGCCACGAGGGGTGGAACTGCCGGCTGCTGGGAGCGCGGACCACGATGCCGGCCCTGGCCGCAGCCGTGCGGGCCAGCGGAGCCACGGCAGTCGTCATCGTCTCCCACCTGAGCAGTGGGCGGGGACGCGCGGTCCAGTCACTGCGCGCGGCCGACCGTGACGGGATCAGGGTGTTCTACGCGGGCAACGCCTTCACGGCTCCGCGCAGCCGGCGCCACGTGCCGGGCACGTTCCTGGGCACTCGACTGCGAGACGCCTGCGAGCTCATCGAGGCCGAGCTCCCTTGAGGGACCCTCTCAGGGATCGCCGTTCGACCTCGGTCATGCCGCCGAGCACTCCGTGGTCCAGCCCCGCCTCGAGCGCCCACGAGAGACACGTCTCCCTGACCTCGCAGCGTCGGCACACCCGTTTGGCCTCCTCCGCCTGCACCACGGCCGGTCCCGCCTGGCCGATGGGGAAGAAGAGCTCAGGGTCCTCTCTGAGGCACGCAGCGCGGTCCCGCCAATCCATGACCAGCTCCTCCTCGGCGCGCACGCGACGAGATCGGTCGTCCCCACTGCTCGAGGCGACGCACGAAGTTACCCCAGTCGGGCTGGTCCGATCCAGTCACTGATCCCGGTCAGCACTCGCCCCCACGCCTGGAACCGACCCCGGTTTCCCCTGGCACCCCGCAGCCTCGAAGATGGGAGCGTCAAAGGAGAAGCCATGACCACCACATCGACGACCACGAACATCCCGACCCTGACCCACTGGGTGGGCGGAGCACCGCAGCAGGGTGCCGGCGAGCGTCACTCCGAGGTGACGAACCCGGCCACGGGGGAGGTCACCGCCCAGCTCCCGCTGGCGACGTCGGCCGAGATGGACGAGGCGGTCGCGGCGGCCAGGGCCGCCTTCGCGGACTGGCGGGACACGTCTCTGGCCAAGCGCACCCAGATCATGTTCGCCTTCCGCGAGCTGCTCAACGCCCGCAAGGGCGAGCTCGCCGCCATCATCACCTCGGAGCACGGCAAGGTGCTCTCCGACGCCCTGGGCGAGGTGTCGCGCGGGCAGGAGGTCGTCGAGTTCGCGTGCGGGATCCCCCACCTGGTCAAGGGGTCGATGACCGAGAACGCCTCGACGGGGATCGACGTGCACTCCGTCCGTCAACCGCTCGGGGTCGTGGGCATCATCAGCCCGTTCAACTTCCCGGCGATGGTGCCGATGTGGTTCTTCCCCATCGCGATCGCCACGGGGAACACCGTCATCCTCAAGCCGAGCGAGAAGGTGCCCACCGCCGCCCTCTGGATGGCGGAGCTCTGGAAGGAAGCCGGCCTGCCCGACGGTGTCTTCAACGTCGTGCACGGCGACAAGGAGGCCGTCGACGCACTGCTCACGCACCCCGACGTCGCCTCTGTCTCCTTCGTGGGATCGACGCCGATCGCGAAGTACGTCTACGAGACCGGCACCACCCACGGCAAGCGGGTCCAGGCCCTCGGCGGCGCCAAGAACCACATGGTCGTGCTGCCCGACGCCGACCTCGACCTGGCGGCCGACCAGGCGGTCAACGCCGGGTTCGGGTCTGCCGGCGAGCGGTGCATGGCCATCTCCGCGGTCGTCGCCGTCGGTGAGATCGCCGACGAGCTGGTGGCCAAGATCGCCGACCGGGCGGAGAAGCTGCACACCGGCGACGGGACCCGTGGCTGCGACATGGGCCCGCTGGTCACAGCGGCCGCCCGGGACCGGGTGTCCGGCTACATCGACGCCGGCGAGGATGCAGGGGCCAGGCTCGTCGTCGACGGCCGCGGCGTCCAGCCCGACGCGGAGGGCAACGGGTTCTTCGTGGGGCCGACGCTCTTCGACCAGGTGGGCACCGAGATGTCGATCTACACCGACGAGATCTTCGGCCCGGTGCTCAGCGTCCTGCGCGTCGACACCTATGACGAGGCCGTGACGCTGGTGAACGCCAACCCCTACGGCAACGGAACGGCCATCTTCACCAATGACGGCGGGGCCGCCCGCCGGTTCCAGAACGAGATCCAGGTCGGGATGATCGGCATCAACGTGCCCGTGCCCGTGCCGATGGCCTACTACTCGTTCGGCGGGTGGAAGAGCTCGCTGTTCGGAGACACCCACGCACATGGCGAGGAGGGCGTGCACTTCTTCACCCGCGGCAAGGTGATCACCTCGCGCTGGCTCGACCCCAGCCACGGCGGGATCAACCTGGGGTTCCCCCAGAACACGTGATCGCCCCGATCCGGTGAGCCGTCAGGTGTTGCGGCGGGCGATGGAGGCGTTCAGCGTGGTGGCGAAGGCGCACCAGGCCGGGTAGGGCGCCCAGGCGTTGTGCAGCGCGGGGTCGACCTCCCGCAGACGACGGGCCACGAACAGCGACTGCCAGGTGAGTACGCCGCACCAGGCGGTCGAGAGCCAGGGGTGACGGACCCGCCAGAACAGCACGCTCCAGCCGGTGTTGAGGACCAGGTTGAGCGCGAGCGACCTGCGCAGCCCCTCGGCCTCGTCGGCCCGGCCCTCCTCCTCGAGGCGGGTCAGCGCGGCGGCCGTCGTGGCCGCGATGTCGGCGTAGAGCGGCGTCCACACGAGGGGGAACGCGATCGGCGGCGGCTGCCACGCGGGCTTGTCGAGCCGGGCATACCAGTCGGCCTCGGGGGTCGTGGCGATCGCACCGACCGCGGCGCTGACGCCCGAAGCGGCACCGGTCAGCGCCAGGTTGCGCAACCCGCGACGCGAGAGCAGCCCTCTCCACGAGCTCATGCGGACTCCTCCCTCTCGTCGCCGGGTCGGCGGTCCTCGAGGCCGGCCATCCCCCACCGCACCAGCGACGCCGAGACCACGCCGGCCCGGTTGGCGACCGCCAGGCCAGGACCGTAGAGGGGCAGGCGCAGGGACTTCCGTGCCCACTCCGGCAGCAGGGCCACCCCGCCTGCGGCGATCAGCGCGTAGCCGGGCCGGACCACCAGCGGGACCGGCGGGTTCAGCAGCATGAAGCGAGTCGCCTCGCGGGCAGCCGGCGTGCTCTCCAGCTCGGGACGGTAGGCCTCGATGACCTCGTCGAGCTCCTGCACCGTGTGCGGGAGCTCGGTCGCGCCCAGCAGCGAGGCGGCGCGAGACGTCTGGGTCACGAAGAGGTCGGCCTCCGCGGGCGCGAGGGGCGTAGCGGCGTACGACTGGTAGGCGTTGAGGAACGACCAGATCTCCGCGACGTGAACCCAGCGCAGCAGGTGGGGATCGTCGGCGGCGTAGGGCCGCCCGCGATGGTCGGTGCCGCGGATGCGGCGGTGCACCGAGCGCACGTGCGCGATCGCCTGCTCGGCGTCGGCGACGGTGCCGAACGTGGTGACGGCGAGGTAGTGGCTGGTGCGCTGCAGCCGGCCCCAGGGGTCGCCCTTGTAGCCGCTGTGCCCGGCCACGCCGGCCATCGCCAGCGGGTGCAAGGACTGGAGCAGGAGTGCGGCCAGACCCCCCGGGAACATCGAGGCGTCGGCGTTGACCCGCCAGATCGGGTCCTCGGAGGTGAACCAGCGCTCGCCCTCGGCACCCCAGATGCGCTTCGCCCGCTCGGGGGCGTCCTCGCCGGCCACCCTCGAGCGGAGCGCGAGGCCCAGTCGCCGCTGCATGGCGCGGGACGCCATGGACGGGGACGGGATCAGTCGCGAGGCGGGCACCTGTCGAGCCTAGCCACGGGGGTCACACAGCTCACACGCCGCGGAAACCGCGGCGACACCGTCGCGACTCGTGAGGTGGATACATTTCGTCCGTGTTCTCTTCCCTGGGCCGCCTGGCCGCACGTCATCCCTGGTTCGTCATCCTCGGCTGGATCATCGTCTCGGCTGTAGTGGTCGCCACCGCGCCGAAGCTCGCGGCCACGAGCGACCAGTCGGAGTTCCTGCCGAGCCACTACGAGTCGATCAAGGCCGCGACACTGCAGCAGAAGGCGTTTCCGCAGCAGACGACGCCGGGCGCGATCCTCGTCTTCGACCGCCAGGACGGCCAGGAGCTCACCTCCGCCGACCAGGCCGACGTGCAGTCGGTCGTGAAGTCGCTGGGCGGCAAGCTCGATCCGGTGTTCCAGGGGATCGCCGCCCAACCGCCGTCGGAGAACAAGCTCGTGGAGATCGCCGTCGTCGGGATGGCGAAGGACAAGAACGCCTACGACAAGCCCTCCATGGACGCCGCGAAACAGCTGCGCAAGGACGCGAAGCCGCTCGTCGAGGACACCGAGCTGCGGCTCGGGGTCACCGGTCCGGCCGCCCAGGCGCTCGACTCGCAGGAGGCGTCGGCCAACGCCGAGGCGATCGTCGGCATCGCCACGGTGCTGCTGATCCTCCTGCTGCTGATCATCATCTTCCGCAGCGCCATCATCGCCCTGATGCCGATCATCGTGATCGGGCTGATCTCCCAGGTCGCCGTCGGCCTGGTCGCGTTCGCGAACGACCTCTTCGACCTCAAGACCGACTCCTCGATCCAGGTCATCTTGATCGTGGTGCTCTACGGCATCGGCACCGACTACATCTTGTTCTTCCTGTTCCGCTTCCGGGAACGACTGCGCGAAGGGGACGAACCCCGGGCCGCCGTGGCACACGCGGTCGAGCGGGCGGGTGAGGCGATCGCGTCGGCCGGTGGCGCGGTGATCGTCTCCTTCATGGCCCTGGTGCTCAGCTCCCTGGGCATCTTCCGCTCGATCGGCCCGGCGCTCGCGATCGCGGTCCTCGTCACCGTGCTGGCCGCCCTGACCCTGGTGCCGGCCATCGTCGCGCTGCTCGGCACCAAGGTCTTCTGGCCCTCGAAGTCCTGGCAGAAGGAACCCGAGTCCGCCCGGTTCGCCGCCGTCGGCCGCTCGTTGGGACGGCACCCCGCGAGGTTCGCCACCGCATCGGGTCTCCTCCTCGCCGTGCTCGCCCTGTTCGCGTTCGGCTTCAATCCCAACTTCGACCTCGGCGACTCCGGCGCACCGGCGGACGTCGAGTCGTCGGTCGCCCTCGAGACCCTCCAGAAGGGCCTGCCCGCGGGGACGACCGACCCCACGCAGGTCCTGCTCACCTCCGACGACGGGTCAGCCCTGGACAAGACCGAGCTGGCCACCTTCGCCACCGCACTGGGCAAGGCGAAGGGGGCTGCCCAGGTCGCCCCACCCGTCCCCAACCCCGGCGGGGACACGGCCCTCTTCAACGTCGTGCTCGACCAGGACCCAACCTCGGACGCGTCGCTGGCCAACGTCAAGGGACCGATCCGCTCCGCTGCGCACGATGCGGCGCCCGACGGGACCACTGCTCTGGTCGGCGGCACGACCTCGATCTTCGTGGACTTCCAGAAGGCGATGAACCGCGACTACGCGGTCGTGTTCCCGGTCGCAGCCGTCGTCATCATGCTGATCCTGGCGCTGCTGCTGCGGAGCCTGGTCGCACCGATCTACCTGATGATCTCGGTCGGTCTCGGGTTCGGCGCGACCCTCGGCGCGGCCGTGATCGTCTTCCAGCACATCCAGGGGGACTCCGGGCTGATCTTCCTGCTGCCGATCTACATCTACCTGTTCGTGGTCGCGCTCGGCACCGACTACAACATCTTGATGATCGCCCGGCTCCGGGAGGAGGCGCGCGACGGACTGAGTGGGCGCGACGCGGCCGCCGAGGCGGTCAAGCACGCCGGCCCGACGGTGGCTGCCGCGGGCGTCATCCTCGCCGGGACCTTCGCCTCGCTGATGCTGGGAGGCAACGCCTTGCTCACCGCCATGGGCTTCTCCATCTCCTTCGGCATCTTCGTCGCGGCGTTCGTGATGGCGATGTTCTTCACGCCCTCGCTGACGGCCCTGCTCGGGCACACCGCCTGGTGGCCAGGTCACGGGGACGAGAAGGCACCCCACCAGGACACCTCGCTCGAGTAGTCGACCAGTGGAGTCGCGGCCTCACTGGGTGTGTCCCGCTTGGTTGGCTCTGCGGTGGCCGGCTTCGTCGGCACCGTCATTGGCATCTCGTACGCCCGATGCAATCGGAGGCTGGCCCAGCCGCCATCGGAGTCGATCTGCATCGGAGTATCGAGCCAGCCGGGAACCGTCATACGAGCTCGGGTGTCCTCGACTGCCTTGTCCCAGCGACCAGGGCGTATGACGTTGCGCGGGACGTCATACGAAGTGGCTGCCATGGCGACCAGGGCGTATGACGTTGCGCGGGACCCAGTCAGCGTCGACCGGTCTTGAACAACCCCCGGAAGATCTCGCGGACGGCGGTGCGTCCCAGCTGGCGGGCCGTCGTGGACGTGAGGACCTCCTCGACGACCGACTTCTCCTTCGCCCGCGAGCGCGGTCGGCTGCGGGCGGCCCGGTCGCCCTCGCGGCGCAGCTTGTCCTCGGCGGTCTGCTGCTTCTCCGCCTCCTTGGTCTCCTGCTCCGCCTGGGCCTTGGCAGCACCGGCGGCCAGCTTCTCGGCGAGCATCTCCCGGGCGGACTCACGGTCGATGGGCTCGGCGTACTTGGGATGGAGCGGTGAGGCCTGCACGGCCTGCTCCATCGCGGTCGCGTCGGCCGGACCCATCAGCGACTCCGGCGCGCGGAGACGGGTCCAGGCGACAGGGGTGGGCGCGCCACGCTCGTTCATCACGGTGACGATCGCCTCGCCGATCCCCAGGGAGAGGATCACCGCACCGAGGTCGTCGTACGCCGCGTGCGGGTAGGTGTTCACCGTCTGCTTGAGCGCCTTCGCGTCGTTGGGCGTGGCCGCGCGCAGCTGGTGCTGGATGCGCGACCCGAGCTGCGCCAGCACGTTGTCGGGCACGTCGGTCGGCGACTGGGTCACGAAGAAGACGCCCACGCCCTTGGACCGGATCAGGCGCACGGTCTGGGCGATCGCGTCGAGGAACGCCTTCGACGCGTCGTTGAAGAGCAGATGTGCCTCGTCGAAGAAGAAGACCAGCTTGGGCTGGTCGACGTCGCCCACCTCGGGCAGGTCGTGGAACAGGTCGGCGAGCAGCCACATCAGGAACGTCGAGAACACGGCGGGACGATCCTGCAGGTTGGGCAGCTCGACCAGCGAGATCAGCCCCTTGCCGTCGGCAGAGACCCGGAGGAAGTCGCTGGTCTCGAACTCGGGCTCACCGAAGAACGCGTCGGCGCCCTGGTCGGAGAAGGCGATCAGCTCGCGCAGGATCACTCCGGCCGTCGCGGTGGACAGGCCGCCGAGGTCCTTCAGGTCGGCCTTGCCCTCGTCGGAGGTCAGGTACTTCACGACCTCGCGCAGATCAGCGAGGTCGAGCAGCGGGAGGCCTGCCTTGTCGGCGTAGTGGAACACCAGCCCCAGCGAGGACTCCTGGGTGTCGTTGAGCCCGAGCACCTTGGCGAGCAGCGTGGGACCGAAGGCGCTCATGGTGACCCGCAGCGGCGTACCGATGCCCTGCCCGCCGAGCGCGAGGAACTCCACCGGGAAGCCCTGACCCACCCACTGCTGCCCGAGCGACGCCGCACGCTCGGTGACCTTCGGGTTCTCCTGACCCGGGACCGACAGGCCGGACAGATCGCCCTTGATGTCCGCGGCGAAGACCGGAACGCCGGCGGTGGAGAGCTGTTCGGCGAGCAGCTGCAGCGTCTTGGTCTTGCCGGTGCCGGTCGCCCCGGCCACGAGCCCGTGCCGGTTGAGCATGCCCAGCGGGATCCGGATCGGTACGCCGGACAGGGTCGTCGCGTCGACCAACAGCCCACCGAGCTCGAGTGCCGGGCCCTCGAAGGCATAGCCGGGAGCAACGGCGGTGCTGATCGGGTCCGAGGCAGGGTCCGGGGCAGGGTCCGGGGCAGTCATGCCGGTCAGACTAGACGGGTGTCAGATCAGCGCCTCCCTATGATGGCGCCGTGATCTTCAAGCGCGTGGGCGAGGGACGCCCCTACCCCGACCATCAGCTGGGGGCCCGGGACTGGGCCGCGCTGCCCCCGCGCCCGGTCCGTCTCGACGAGCTCGTGACCACCAAGGACACCCTGCAGCTCGCCGCCCTGCTCGACGAGGACTCCACGTTCTTCGGCGACCTGTTCGCACACGTGGTCGAGTGGCGCAACGACCTCTACCTCGAGGACGGGTTGCACCGCGCACTGCGAGCAGCCCTCCACCAGCGACATGTCCTGCACGCCCGCGTCCACGTCGTCGAGGGCTGAGCCCTGTCTGCGCGCAGGATCACGACCGCTGTCACCCTCGTGGTGCTCCTGGTGGTGCTGGGCGGCATGGCCGTCTACGGCTTCAAGTCGGCGCTGGCACCGTTGCCCGGCAGCAGTTCCTCCGACCCGACCTGCTCGGGCACCGAGAAGCAGGTCCAGGAATACCTCAAGCGCAGCGACGTGCAGGTCAGCGTCTTCAACGCCGGCACCCGTGACGGACTGGCAGGTCAGACCCTCGACAAGGTCGAGGCCGCGGGGTTCAGGGCCGGCAACGCCGGCAACGCACCCAAGAGCGCCGTGGTGCGCCGCGCCGTGGTCTGGACGACCGAGCCCAACGACACGTCGGCCAAGCTGGTCGCGCTGTCCTTCGGCAAGGGCACCCGGGTGCAGGTCACCGAGACCGACCTCGGCCCGGGGATCGACGTCCTGGTCGGCAACAAGTTCAAGCGCCTGGACGCGTCGGCTCCCACGCGGATCCGCCTGACCCAGCCCGTGGAGACCTGCATCAAGGTCGACTGACGCGGCCCGGATCGGCAGCGCCTCAGCTCGGCGCCTTCCGGCCGAGCCACTGCGCCAGCCGTCCCCCGACCGAGACCGCGCGGAGCCGCTGCTCGGTCGCCTCCCGGTCCTTGCGCGGCGTGACCACCAGGATCTCGTCACCCCGGCGCAGGACCGTACGTCGCTCGGGCACGAGCGTCTTCCCGTCCCGGACGATCAACGCGACCGACGAACCGGTCGGGAGCCGCAGCTCGCCGACCTCGACGCCGTGCATCAGCGACTTGGGCGAGATCGTCACCTGCAGCAGGTCGGCGGCGATCCGTTCCAGCGGGGCCGCCTCGACCTCGAGGTCGCGCGGCTCGTTGCGCCGGGTGACCCGGAGCACCTTCGCCACCCACGGCAGGGTCGGCGCGGTCACGAGCGTGTCGATCACGACCAGCACGAAGACGATGTCGAAGAGCTGCTGCGCGCCATCGACCTTCTCGGCCAGCGGGATCGTCGCGAGCACGATCGGCACGGCACCGCGCAGGCCCGCCCACGACAGGAACCCCAGCTCCGGCAACGACATCGGCTGCACCAGCGACGCCACGGCGACAGAGATCGGCCGTGCGAGCACGGTCAGGGCCAGGCCGGCCACGACTGCCGTCACCACGGAGGTGAGGTCGATCTGGCTCGGCGACAGGAGCAGCCCGAGCATCACGAACAGCCCGATCTGCGCGAGCCAGGCCACCCCTTCGGAGAACGACCGCGTGGCCGCCCGGTGCGGGAGGTCGGCGTTGCCGAGGATCAGCGCGGCGACGTAGACCGCCGCGAAGCCGGACCCGTGGACCGAGGTCGTGCTGCCGTAGGCGAGCACCGTCAAGGACAGGACGGCCAGCGGGTAGAGACCGGAGCTCGGGAGCGCGGAGCGACGCAGCAGCCAGGCACCGCCGAAACCGACGACGACGCCGGTGATGACGCCGATGCCGAGCTCCCAGACGATCTCGCCGGCGAAACCGAGCACGCTGTGGTTTCCGCCGGCGCTGACGAGCGTGACCAGGACGACCGTCGGGGCGTCGTTGAGACCTGACTCGGCCTCGAGCGAGCCCGTCAGCCGGCGTGGGAGCGGCAACCGACGCAGCACCGAGAACACCGCGGCCGCGTCGGTCGGCGAGGTGACCGCCCCGAGCAGGACGGCGAGCTCCCAGCTGAGCCCGAGCACGTAGTGGCAGAAGACCGCCATCACCAGCACGCTCACGGCGACGCCGACCGTCGCGAGCGAGACCCCCAGCCGCATCACCGGCCGGATCTCCGGCCACGGGGTGGTCAGACCTCCCTCGGCCAGGATCAAGATGAGTGCCGCGAAGCCCAGGGCGTGCGCGATCTCGGCGTTGTCGAACTCCAGACCCGCCCCGGCCTCGCCCAGCACCACGCCGATCATCAGGTAGATCAGCAGCGTCGGGAGACCGAAGCCGACACTCACGCGCACCGCCAGGATCGCCACCAGCAGCACAGCCGCCCCGACCAGGAGCACCTGGTCGAGCGTGTGCACGTCGAGTGTCATGGCGGCCCTCGGCGGTCGGGGGGTTGGCCCCTGAGTCTATGAGGCGCGGGAGCATCGGCTGACCACACGCATCCCGCGGTAAGTCAAGTGGGTGCCGGTAGCCCACTAGTTCGCGTTTCAACCAATGCCCGACATGCGTGCTTACGCGCCTAGTGTCGTAGTTGTCCAGGGCGCTACGGCAACCCCCACCCGGGTCACCCACCTCGAACTTACGGAGCAACCGCGATGCGCCCGACCATGACTCTTCGAAGCGCGCCCTGGGCACTCTGCCTGGCCCTGCTGCTGCCCCTCGTCGCGATCGCGTTCTCGGCCTCCAGTGCCGGTGCGGCGAGCACGTCCACCCACTCGACCATCGCATCCGGCCGGGCCACCACGAAGGTGGTCGTGGCGGGCTGCGGCGCCTACTCCGGCGCCAAGGCGCTCGGCGCCTACTACTCGGACGCCCTCGTCCGGGTGAGTGCCTGTGGTCAGCGCCCCAGCTTCGACGGCGCCAGGAGTGGCAGCGGCCCGGTCGTGCGTCCCTTCGCCGGATCCACGGTCTACTACCGCGGCTACCAGTGCATCGAGCTGGTCGCCCGCTTCCTGAAGGTGCGCTACGGCGCTGACCCTGGCGTGGCCAACGGCGCCCAGGCCGTGGACAGGTACGCCGCCGCCTACCCTGCCAAGTTCGTCAAGATCACCAACGGCACCAGGGGCAAGGCGCCCCGCAAGGGCGACGTGCTCAGCCTCTCGGCCAACAAGGCCTTCAGCGACGTCGGGCACACCGGCATCGTCGTGACCTCAACCGTGAACTCCGCGGGCAACGGGAAGATGCGCGCCCTCGAGCAGAACTGGGGCGGTGCCGGTGGCACCGCCGGTTACCACACCTACACGGTGAAGAGCTGGCGCGTCGTCTACGCCGGCCTGCCCTACATCAAGTGGCTGCGCACCCGCTGAGCCGTGCAGACTAGAACTCGTTCTAGTTTCTTCGTAGACTCCCGGACATGACCACGGACCTCCCCGCGCTGCTGCACGCCTCCGACGTCGAGGTGTGGAGCGACGAGGTCGATGTCGTCGTGGTCGGCTTCGGGATCGCCGGCGCCTGCGCGGCCCTGGAGGCGGCCCGGGCGGGCGCCAGCGTCATCTTGCTGGAGCGCGCGGCGGCGTACGGCGGCACCAGTGCGATGTCCGGCGGTCACTTCTACCTCGGTGGCGGCACCGCGGTGCAGCAGGCGACCGGCATCGAGGACTCGCCCGAGGAGATGTTCACCTACCTGATGGCGGTCAGCCTCGACCCCGACGAGGAGAAGATCCGCGCGTTCAGCGAGGACAGCGTGGAGCACTTCGACTGGATCGAGGCGCTCGGGATGCAGTTCGAGCGCTCGTTCTATCCCGAGAAGGCGGTGATCCAGCCCGGCACCGAGGGGCTGATGTTCACCGGCAACGAGAAGGTCCACCCCTTCCGCGACCTCGCCAAGCCCGCGCCACGCGGCCACAAGGTGCCCGTGGCCGGCGACACCGGCGGAGCCAAGCTGGTGCTCGACCTCCTGGCCGAACGCATCGCCGAGACCGACGTCGAGGTGCGCTACGAGACCGGCGCGAGCAGCCTGGTCGTGGACGTCGGGCCCGAGGGTGGCGGCGCGGTCGTCGGGCTCGCCTGGCGCAAGTACGACGAGCGCGGTGTGATCCGCGCGAGGTCAGTCGTGATCGCCGCGGGTGGCTATGTCGGCAACGACAAGATGATCGCGGAGTACACCCCCCAGCTCGGCTCCAAGCTGTTCCCGCTCGCCTCGACCTACGACGACGGGCTCGGCATCCGGCTCGGCGCCTCGGCCGGCGCGCAGCTGCGGTTCATGGAGCAGGCCTTCATCACCGCTCCGTTCTACCCGCCCGCACAGCTGGTCACGGGGATCGTGGTCAACAAGGAGGGCAAGCGGTTCGTCGCCGAGGACTCCTACCACTCGCGCACGTCCGGGTTCGTGATGGACCAGACCGACCAGGCTGCCTTCCTCATCGTCGACTCGGTCCACATCGAGCACCCGAGCTTTCCGCTGTGCCCGTTCATCGACGGATGGGAGACGGTCGAGGAGATGGAGCAGGCACTCGGCATCCCGGACGGTGCGCTCGCCGAGACGCTCGCGGCGTACAACCGGCACGCGGAGCGCAAGGAGGACCCCGACTTCCACAAGCACCCGGACTGGCTCGAGCCGCAGGACACCGGACCGTGGGGCGCCTACGACCTGACGCTCGGCAAGGCGATGTATGCCGGCTTCACGATGGGCGGCCTGCGCGTCGGCCTCGACGGCCAGGTGCAGCGTGAGGACGGCTCCGAGATCGCGGGCCTGTACGCCGCCGGCGCCTGCGCGGTCAACATCGCCCAGGACGGGAAGGGCTACGCCTCCGGCACCCAGCTCGCCGAGGGGTCCTACTTCGGGCGGCGGGCGGGTCGGCACGCCGCACGGGAGCGCCTGTAACGCGGACGCGTCGCCTTAACCACTTGGTCCTGCGAGGGGCATCCGCTGAAATGTCCCCATGGCCACCCGGAGTCCCAAGCAACGCTCGACCGCCCCCCACCTCGTCGAACCCCAGCTGAAGAACATCACCGACGCGACGTTCGCGGAGTTCCACCAGGCGATCGCCCGTGGCTTCCAGGAGCAGCCGCACGCCGAGCTCAAGGACATGGACCGCAAGATCTTCGACAAGAAGAGGATGTTCGGCTTCAAGGTCGGACGGCGCTGGGTGTCCACGTGCGGCGACTTCGCCCGTCGGCTGACCGTGCCGGGCGGCAACCTCGTCCCGACCGCCGCCGTCACCGTCGTGACGGTGCACCCGCCCTACCGGCGTCGTGGCCTGCTCAGCAAGATGATGGTCCACCAGCTCGAGCAGGTGGCGAAGCGGGGCGAGCCACTGGCAGCCCTGTGGGCCTCGGAGTCGCTGATCTACGGCAGGTTCGGCTACGGGCCGGCGAGCAGCCGCCTGGTCCTCTCCGGGACCAACCGCAACCTCGCCTTCCTGCCGGGGGTGCGCACGTCGGGCTCGGTCGACGAGGTGACCCGGGACGAGTTCCTCCCGATCGCCCGTGCCCTGCACGAGTCCATGCGTCCGGAGCGGCCGGGCACGATGGCCCGCGACGACGACGTCTGGGACTTCGCGATCTTCGACAAGGAGTTCGCCCGCGGCGGCGCCTCGGAGCTGCGCTACGTCCTGCACTACGACGAGGCCGGCGACGTCGACGCCTACGCGACCTATCGCTTCAAGGACGACTTCAAGGAGCTGGGTCCGGAGGGCGAGGTGCGGGTCAGGGAGCTGTGGGCCGAGGAGACGACGGCCTACGCCAGCCTGTGGCGCTACCTGCTCGACCTCGACCTCGCGCGCACGTTCAAGCTCTGGAGCGCTCCCCTCGACGAGCCGCTGCGCCACCTGGTCGCGGACGCGCGGGCCGTCCAGACCGGCGTCACCGACAACCTCTACCTGCGCGTCGTCGACGTCGAGGCAGCGCTCCGTGCCCGCACGTACGCCGCCGGTGTCGACCTGGTCGTCGAGATCGACGACCCGATCCTCTCCGCGAACTCCGGTCGCTACCGCCTCGTCACCGATGGCGACCCCCGCGGGTCGTCGGCCGAGGTGACGCGGGTCCGGTCGAAGCCCGACCTCACGATGGGGATCCTCGAGCTCGGCACGATCTATCTGGGTGGTCCGGCCCTGACCCACCTGCACCGGGCCGGCCGTGTCACGGAGCACACATCGGGAGCCGTGGCGGCCGCCTCGACCGCGTTCGGGTGGCACCGGGCGCCGTACTGCCCCGACATGTTCTGAGTGGGCGTACTCAGCCGTCTTCTGTCGACCTGAGTAGGCACGCCGATGCGGCGGGCGCCCACGGGCCGCAGAGTGGAGACATGAACTCCTCCCTGCGCGTCGTCCTCGACATCGCGCTCCGCTCGGTCGCCCTCCTCGTGCTCACCGAGGTGGTCGCCGCGCTCTACTCCGCGGCGGAGCCCGACGACGACGGCCTCGGCACTGGTCTCACGGCCATGTTCGTCCTGGTCTGCGCCGCGGCGCTCTGGGGCGTCTGGGACGGGTTCCACCAGGGCCCGGTGCGGCTGTGCGTGACCTGGGTGGTGACGGGACTGCTCGTGTCGCTCGGCACGACGGCCTACTCCTACCTGCGGTACGGCGGGTCGTGGTCGGAGTTCGGCCACGACCTGACCGGCGGACTCGTCTTCTGGGCCGGACTCGTCTTCGTCCCGGCGATCGTCTGCGGCATCATCCAGTCTGCGACCCGTCGCAGCTGACCTGAAGTGGCACCGGACCGGCAACGAGGACCTCACCCGGAGCCTGATCTCCGTCGTGCGGGTGGACACTCGGTGCATGCCCCCGCACGGAGAGGACAGCGCGATGAGCACAGACGAGGTCGCCCCCGATTCCACGGGGGTCACGGTGGAGCTGCTGACCACAGTGGATCTCGGCGCAGAGATCCCGGGGATGGCAGGGCGCCAGCTGCGCATGCGCAGGGTGACCATCGAGCCAGGAGGGGTCTTCGGCCCGGTGCACGACCACGTGGGCAGACCCGGCACCGTCTATGTGCTGCAGGGGACGATCACCGACCATCGCGGCGGGGTCGCCACCGACTACGGACCGGGTGCGGGCTGGCCCGAGGACAAGGACACCCTGCACTGGCTGGAGAACAGGGGCACGGCGGTGGCCGTGGAGATCTCCGTCGACGTGGTCATGGGCGCCTAGGCAGGCAGGCAGGCTCGGCGACGCGCCTCCTGGCCGCGGTCGGTTCGGACCTCTTGATCCGCCCACTCGGCGACCAGCACACCGCGTTGCAGCAGAATGGGGACCGGCGGCCGAGGGAGGGCGATGAACGACCGGATGCAGGTGGCGCAGCGAGCGAACGTGCCCCCGTTCCACGTGATGGACCTGCTCGCAGCGGCGCAGCGACGGCAGCTGACGCACGGCGACCTGGTGAACTTCGTGGCCGGCCAGCCGTCGACCGGCGCGCCGAAGGCCGTGCGCGAGGAGGCGAAGCGCCTGCTCGACGAGGAGGTCCTGGGCTACACGGTTGCGACCGGCGTCCCTGGCCTGCGCGAGGCGGTGGCCGCGCACCACCGACGCACGTCGGGGATCGACGTGGGCCTCGACGACGTGGTCATCACGACCGGATCCTCCGGCGGTTTCCTGCTCGCCTTCCTCGCGGCCTTCGAGCCGGGTGACCGCGTGGTGATGGCCCGACCCGGCTATGCCTGCTACCGCAACGTGCTCACCGCACTCGGGTGCGAGGTCGTGGAGATCGACTGCGGTCCCGAGACCCGGTTCCAGCCGACCGTCGACCAGCTGGCCGCGGTCGAGGGGATGATCCACGGGGTGGTGCTGGCCTCACCCGCCAACCCGACCGGCACCATGGTCCCGCCCGACGAGCTGGCCGCGATCGCGCGCTGGTGCGAGGACAACCTGGTCCGGCTGGTCAGCGACGAGATCTACCACGGCATCACCTACGGAGTGCCGACCTCGAGCGCCTGGCAGACCTCGCGGACCGGCGTCGTGTTCGGCTCGTTCAGCAAGTACTTCTCGATGACCGGCTGGCGACTCGGCTGGATGCTCGTGCCCGAGGACCTGCGTCGACCGGTGGACGTGCTCACGGGCAACTTCACCATCTGTCCGCCGGTGCTGAGCCAGTACGCCGCCATCGCCGCCTTCACTCCCGAGTCCTACGCCGAGCTCGACGGCCACGTGGCCCGCTACGCCAGCAACCGAGCACTCCTGCTCGACCGCCTTCCGCGCCTGGGCATCGACCGGCTCGCGCCGGCCGACGGGGCGTTCTACGTGTACGCCGACATCGGTCACCTCACCCACGACTCCTATGCCTGGTGCCTGCGCCTGCTCGACGAGACCGGGGTGGCCACCGCCCCGGGGATCGACTTCGACACCCGCCGGGGCAACGAGTTCGTGCGCCTCTCCTTCGCCGGCAGCACCGAGGAGATCAGCGAGGGCCTCGACCGGGTCGAGCGCTGGCTGGGCTGAGTCGTCCGCTCCCTGGGTGGTCGACCGCCGACGGCGGAGCTGGCGGGCGATAGAGCGGATGTGACAGATCGGTCGTGGCCGGCGTCGTACTCGTAGCCGATGGTGGCGGGGTCGCGCAGGCAGTCGTCAACCGGTCGTCGGCGTCCGGGTCGACGGGATCGGCAGCGAAGCGACGCTGAGCCGCTAGGCGGAGCATGGGGATGACCCTCTCGCCGTCTGATGATGAGCCACGCGGAACCTCTGCGTCGTACGCAGGAGCAGCGTCCAGCGCGCTACGTAGACCTTCCACCTGGCAGGTCTACGTAGCGCCCGAACTCCGGCTCCTTCTTCTTCGAGAGAAGGGGGGCATCGTCTCGAGTGCCTCGTGGCCGTCACCACTCGTCAGGCTGGCATCGACCGAGAAGACCTCATGTCACGACACGGGTCGCGCGGGCGGGCAGGGGAACCCAGCACACCCAGGCGCACCACGAACTCGGCATCTTCCTGCGGTGTGCGCTACTTCTTCCTGTTCAGGAAGGCCGTCATCGCCTCGCGGGCCTCGTCGGAGCCGAACAGCCGCGCGCTGAGGGCAGCCATGTCGTCGGCCTGGCTGTCGATGCGGGCGACCAGGTCGCGAGCGAGCAGGGCCTTGGTCTCGCGCAGTCCCTGGGGGTGCGCCTGCTTCAGCTCGGTGCAGACCTCGACGACGGCATCGTCCAACGCGTCCGCGGGGACGGCTCGGGTGACGAGCCCCATCGCCGCCGCCTCGACCGCGTCGAAGGTGCGTCCGGTCAGGAAGGTCTCCGCGGCGGCGCGGCTGGTGAGGCGAGGCACCACGGTCAGCGAGATCACCGCCGGTGCCAGGGCCAGCCGGCTCTCGGTGAACGCGAAGGTGACCTCGTCGCTGCACAGGACCACGTCGCTCGAGGCCACGATGCCGAGGCCACCGGCGCGCACCGGGCCGGCGAGCCGCGTGACGATCGGGCGGTCGTGGGTGACGAGGCGTCGCTGCAACGCGACCAGGGCCTTGGTCCCCTCCTCCATGCCGCCACCGGCCGCCTCGCTCAGGTCAGCGCCCGAGCAGAACACCCGGTCGGCCGACCGGATCAGCACCACCCGCGCGTCCTGGTCCTCCTCCGCCCGGTCGAGCGCGTCGAACAGCTCGGTGAGCAGCTGGCGCGAGAGCGCGTTGCGGTTGTGCGGCGAGTCCAGGGTGATGGTGGCGACCCCGTCGGTCAGGCCGAAGTGCACCAGCTCGGTCATGTGGTTCCTTCCATCGATCGGTCTCAGTAGGACTTCGGCAGGCCCAGCGAGTGCATCCCCACGAAGTTCAGGATCATCTCGCGGCTGACCGGGGCGATCCGGCCGGCTCGCGCGGCGACGAGGAGGCCGGCGACGCCGTACTCCTGGGTGATGCCGTTGCCGCCGTGGCTCTGTACGGCGCGGTCGGCGGCGTCGCAGGCGGCCTCGGCAGCGGCGTACTTGGCCATGTTGGCCGCCTCGCCGGCGCCCATGTCGTCGCCCTCCTCATAGAGCGCGGAGGCCTTCTGGGTCATCAGCCGGGCCAGCTCGATCTCGATCTTCGACTGGGCCAGCGGGTGCGCGATGCCCTGGTGGGAGCCGATGGGCGACCCCCAGACCTCACGGCCCTTGACGTAGTCCGTGGCCCGGTCCAGCGCATAGCGGGCCAGTCCGGTCGAGAAGGAGGCGGCCATGATCCGCTCCGGGTTGAGGCCGGCGAACAGCTGCACGAGGCCACCGTCCTCGTCCCCCACGAGCGCGTCGGCGGGCAGGCGGACGTCGTCGATGAAGACCTGGAACTGCTGCTCGGGGCTGACGATCTCCATCGGGATCGGCGTGAAGGAGAGGCCTGGGGCGTCGGTCGGCACCACGAACAGGCACGGCTTGAGCTTGCCGGTCTTGGCGTCCTCGGCGCGGGACACCACCAGCACGTTCTTGCTCTCGTCGACGCCCGAGATGTAGATCTTCTGCCCCTTGAGCAGCCACTCGTCGCCGTCGCGGCGTGCAGTCGTGGTGATGTTGTGCGAGTTGGTGCCGGCGTCCGGTTCGGTGATCGCGAACGCCATCGTCTCGGTGCCGTCGCAGATGCCGGGCAACCAGCGGCGCTTCTGCTCCTCGGTGCCGTAGCGGCTGATCACGGTCCCGCAGATCGCGGGCGAGACGACCATCATCAGCAGCGGGCAGCCCTGGGCGGCGAGCTCCTCGCAGACGGCCGCGACGTCACCGATGCCGCCGCCACCGCCGCCGTACTCCTCGGGGATGTTGATCCCCAGATAGCCCGCCTTCCCGATCGCGAGCCACAGGTCGGTGGTCTTCTCTCCGGCCCGCGCCTGGCGGGTGAAGTACTCCCGCCCGTAGGACGAGGCCAGCTTGGCCACCTCACGGCGCAGGGTCTGGCGTTCCTCGGACTCGGTGAAGCTGCTCATGACTCGTTCTCCTCGGGCTGATCGTCGGTTGAGCTTGTCAAAACCACGGCCAGGACGTCGCCCGCCGCTACTTGCTGACCCACGGCAACGAGGTCGGTGACGACTCCGTCGGTGGGTGCACCGATCGTGTGCTGCATCTTCATCGCCTCCAGGACCAGCACCGGCTGGCCTGCGGTGACCTGGGCACCGTCGTCGACGGGGACTCCGATCACGGTCCCGGGCATCGGGGCGAGCAGCGAGCCCTGGGCCAGCACGTCGGCGGGATCCACGAACCGCGGGAGGGCACGCAGCTGCAGCGACCCCATCCGCGAGTCGACATGGACCTCGCGCATCCCTGTGGACGTGGGCGCACCGATTGCGACGTCGACCCGGGTGGCGATCCGGTCGACCTCGATCGTGACGCCGTCGGGGGCCGCCGACACCACCCTCACGTCGCCGGCCGAGGAGGAGTAGCCGTTGCGTCCGCCCCACCACTGGACGGCATGCTCCTCGTCGCCGACCGCGAACACCGTGCGTTGCGGCTGGGACACGACGTTGCGCCAGGCGACCGGGATGCCGGCCTGGGTACGCCGATGGGCTCGGTCCAGCTCGGCCATCGCCACGGCCGCCGCGAACAGCAGGTGCTCGTCGGGGGCCAGCCGGTCCCCGGTCGGCACGATGCCGCGCCGGTCGAAGAAGTCGGTGCTGACGTCACCCTCGAGGAAGGCCTGGTCCCGGAGGCTGGCCACCAGAAGATCGCGGTTGGTCGTGACGCCGTGCAGGCGCGCCCGCGCGAGCGCGTCGGCCAGCTTGCGGGCAGCCTCTGCCCGCGTCGGCGCCCACGCGATCACCTTGGCGAGCATCGCGTCGTAGTGCGTCGAGACCTCGCTGCCCGACTCGAAGCCGGCGTCCAGCCGGAGGCCCGGCCGGTTCAGCAGGTCGAACTCGCCGCTGACGCCGGGGACCTCGAACCTCGTGAGGACACCGCTCTGCGGCTGCCAGTCGTGGGCGGGATCCTCGGCATAGAGGCGCACCTCGATCGCGTGCCCGTAGGTCTGACCGATCACCCGCTCGTCCAGCGCCCGCCCCTCCGCCACGGCCAGCTGCTGCTCGACCAGGTCGACCCCGTGCACCAGCTCGGTGACCGGGTGCTCGACCTGGAGGCGGGTGTTCATCTCCAGGAAGAAGAAGCGCTCGGTCTCGGCGTCGTAGAGGAACTCCACGGTCCCGGCACCTCGGTAGTCGATCGCGGCCGCGGCAGCGCGCGCCGCCTCGTGGAGAGCCGCGCGGGTGCCGTCGGCGAGGTTGGGGGCCGGCGCCTCCTCGACCACCTTCTGGTGCCGGCGCTGCAGCGAGCAGTCCCGCTCTCCGAGGACGAGCACGCCGTCGCGGTGGCCGAGCACCTGGACCTCGACGTGGCGACCGTGCTCGACGTAGGTCTCGACGAACACGGTGCCCTCGCCGAAGGCAGACTCGGCCTCGGCCTCGGCCGCGGCGATCTCGGTCGGCAGGTCGGCGAGGGTGCGTACGACGCGCATCCCGCGGCCGCCGCCACCGGCCGATGCCTTGACCAGCAGCGGCAGGTCCTCGTCGGTGGCGGTCTCGACGCTGTGGTTGGTCAGGACCGGTACGCCGGCCGCCTCCATCAGCTTCTTCGACTCGATCTTGGAGCCCATCTGCTCGATCGACTCCGGCGCCGGGCCCACCCAGGTGATCCCGGCAGCGATCACCGCGCGGGCGAAGTCGGCGTTCTCGGAGAGGAACCCGTAGCCGGGGTGGATCGCGTCGGCACCCGCGCGTCGGGCCGCCTCGAGCACCAGGTCGGCACGCAGATAGGTGTCGGTCGGGCTGTTGCCGGGCAGACGGACGGCGGCGTCGGCCTCCCGCACGAACGGCAGCTCGGCGTCCGCGTCGGAGTGCACGGCCACCGTCTCGATGCCGAGCCGGCGACACGTCGCGAAGACCCGGCGCGCGATCTCGCCCCGGTTAGCAACTAATACTCGCTGGATCACTGGAAGCCTTTCGGGGTCCCCGCGGCGTTGTTCGCGGAGGAGCGCAGCGGAGGAGCGAAGAACGTCGTGGGGTGAAGCATCATGTGCGGAACACCCCGAAGCGGCTGGTGCCCTCGACGGGCCGGTTGGCGGTGATCACGGACAGGCAGATGCCGAGGATGGTCCTGGTGTCGCGGGGGTCGATCACGCCGTCGTCGTAGAGCATCCCGGAGAGGAAGAACGGCAGGCTCTGCTCCTCGACGCTGGCCTCGACGAACTCGCGCATGCCCTGGTCGGCCTCGTCGTCGTAGTCCTTGCCCTTGGCCTCCGCGGCAGCCCGCGCCACGATGCTGAGCACGCCGGCGAGCTGGGCCGGCCCCATCACCGCCGACTTGGCGCTCGGCCAGGTGAACAGGAAGCGCGGGTCGTAGGCGCGGCCGTTCATGCCGTAGTTGCCGGCGCCGTAGGAGGCGCCCATGATGATCGAGATGTGCGGCACGGTGCTGTTGCTGACCGCGTTGATCATCTGGGCGCCGTGCTTGATGATGCCGCCCTGCTCGTAGTCCTTGCCGACCATGTAGCCGGTCGTGTTGTGCAGGAAGAGCAGCGGGCAGTCGATCTGGTTGGCCAGCTGGATGAACTGGGTCGCCTTCTGCGCCTCCTCGGAGAACAGCACGCCCTGGGCGTTGGCGAGGATCCCGACCTGGTGACCGTGGATCTTCGCCCAGCCGGTCACCAGCGAAGGCCCGTAGAGCGGCTTGAACTCGTCGAAGACCGCCCCGTTGTCCTCGGAGACGCCGTCGGCGACCAGCGCGATCACCTCGCGCGGGTCGAAGGGCTCCTTGAGGTCGGTCGGGATCAGGTCCAGCAACGTCTCGACGTCACCCGCTGGCTCGGCGAAGTCCTCGGTGGTTGAGGAGCGAGCGCCAGCGAGCGTCTCGAAACCACGCGCTCCCTGACGATTCAGCCGGGCCACGATCCGGCGCCCGATCCGCAGTGCGTCGTGCTCGTCGACGGCGAGGTAGTCCGCGAGGCCCGAGGTGCGCGCGTGCATCTCCGCACCGCCCAGCGACTCGTCGTCGGACTCCTCACCGGTGGCCATCTTCACCAGCGGTGGACCGCCGAGGAAGACCTTGGCCTGCTCCTTGACCATCACCGTGTAGTCGCTCATGCCGGGCACGTAGGCGCCCCCGGCCGTGGAGTTGCCGAAGACCAGGGCGATCGTCGGGACCTTGGCCGCGCTCGAGCGCGTGATGTCGCGGAAGAGCTTGCCGCCCGGGATGAAGATCTCCTTCTGCGTGGGCAGGTCGGCGCCGCCGGACTCGACGAGCGCGACCGTCGGCAGCCGGTTCTCCTCGGCGATCTGGGAGGCCCGGAAGATCTTCTTCACCGTCCACGGGTTGCTGGCGCCGCCCTTCACGGACGGATCGTTGGCGGTGATCATGCACTCGACACCCTCGATCACGCCGATGCCGGTGACCACGCTCGCTCCGACGGTGAAGTCCGAGCCCCATCCGGCCAGCGGCGAGAGCTCGAGGAACGCGCTGCCGGGGTCGATCAGCAGCTCGATCCGCTCGCGGGGCATCAGCTTGCCGCGGTCGTGGTGGCGGTTGACGGACCTCTCCCCACCACCGCCCACGGCGATCGCGTGCTGCTCGTCGAGCTCGGCGAGCTTCTCCAGCATCGCCACGCGGTTGGCGCTCATGCCTCCAGCACCGCCTTCATCCGCTCGAGCGTCGTGCGCATGCCGCGCTCGTTGCTGCGACCACGCAGGTGACCGAGGAAGAGCCAGTAGGCCCGCATCGGCAGCGAGGGCTCCAGCCGGAAGTACTCCGTCACCTTGGTGCCTGAGCCCTCCGGCTCCATCCGGTAGCCCCAGTTGTTCAGCGTCACGGCGTCCGTGCCGACCGAGAACTCGAAGACCTGCTGGGGGACGCACTTCGTGACCTGGCACGGCGACCAGTACGTCGGGCCGACCCCGTTGCGCTTCACGTGGCCCTTGAAGGAGGCTCCGACCTCAGGTCCGGTCGACCCGCGGGTCCACTGCGCCTCGAACGTCTCCGGCGAGAACTCACCGATGCGGGTCACGTCGCTGACCAGCGCCCACACCTCGGCCGGTGGGGCATCGACGTGCACCGACACCTCGCCACCGAGGGCGCGGGTCAGCGAAGGCAATGGACTCATGGCGTGTATCCCAACAGTCGAGCGGACAGGTCGGTGAGCACTTCGGTCGCTCCTCCTCCGATGCCCAGGATGCGGGCGTCGCGGTAGTGCCGCTCCACCTCGGTCCCGTGCATGTAGCCGGTGCCGCCGTGCAGCTGCACGGCCTGGTCGACGACGTGGGTGCACGCCTCGACGGCGGTCTGCTTCGCCAGGCACGCCTCGGCGATGACGTCGGCCCCGGCGACATGCCGGGCAGCTGTCTCGCGCGTGTAGGTGCGCGCGGTCTCGACCTGCCGGTGCATCTCGACGAGCTTGTGCTGCACCACCTGGTTGGCGATCAGCGGTTTGCCGAAGGTCTGCCGCTCGCGGCAGTACGCCGCCGTGAGCGCGAGCGACCGGGCGGCGATCCCGTAGGCGTGCACGGCGAGCGCGATCCGCTCGACGACGAACTGCTCGGCGATCAGGTAGAACCCGCTGTTCTCCTCACCCACCAGGTTGGCCGCCGGCACGCGCACGTCCGCGAAGGACAGCTCGGCTGTGTCGGAGCAGTGCCAACCCATCTTGGCCAGCGAGCGGTCGACGGTGAAGCCGGGCGTCCCCTTCTCGACGACGAGCAGACTGACCCCGGCGTGGCCGGACCGTCCCGTGCGCACGGCGGTGGTCACGAAGTCGGCGCGCACGCCGCTCGTGATGAAGGTCTTGGCGCCGTTGACGACGTAGGAGTCCCCGTCGCGTACGGCGGTCGTGGTGATCCCCGCGACGTCGGACCCACCACCGGGCTCGGTGATCGCCAGGGACCCGATCTTCTCGCCGGACAGCGTCGGACGCACGAACGCCTCGATCTGCTCGGGGGTCCCGTGGGCAGCCATGTGGGGCAGCGCGATCCCGCCGGTGAACAGCGCCGCCGCCAGGCCCGAGGAGCCACCCGCCTCGAAGAAGGCCTCCTGCAGTGCCACCGAGTCGAGCAGCGTCCCGCCCTGGCCGCCGACCTCCTCCGGGAAGGAGACGCCCAGGAGCCCGGCCTTCGCGGCGGACCGGTGCAGCGCTGTGGGGACCTCGAAGGTGTCCTCCCACTCCTGCAGGTGCGGGACCACCTCGCGGCGTACGAACTCAAGGGTGGTGTCCTGCAGCGCCCGCTGCTCGTCGTTCCAGGTCACCACAGCTCCTCCGGGACGTCGACGAGTCGTGAACGCAACCACTCACCCAGAGCCTTGGCCTGGGGGTCGAAGCGCGTGCTGGCGGCGACTCCGTCACCCAGCAGCCCGTGGATGAGGACGTTGACGCCGTGCAGGTTGGGCAGTTCGAAGACCTCGATCTCGAGGTCTGCGGCCTCGGGGACCAACCAGCGGATCCGGTCGACGGTGACGAACTCTCGCAACCAATGGGACCGCTCGGCCCGACGGTCACCGGCACGCACCCACAGCCCGACGTTGGCGTCACCGCCCTTGTCGCCCGAGCGAGCGTGCACGAACGTGCCGAGGGGAACGCGTCGGGTGGTCGCCTCGTCGGCGATGCCGGGGATCGAGCCGGTCTGCACGTGCTCGGGCTCCGACACGGCAGCGCGTGGGTCGACCACAGGCGGGTCGGGCACGATCTCGGTGCTGCCGTCGGGCAGGTGGACGGTGTGATCGACGGCGTCGCGGTCGACGTAGGCAGGTCGGTAGATGCCGTAGGGCGAGGGCGGGCCGGGCGGTGCGGTGAGCGTGAAGCCGGGATAGGACGCCAGCGCGAGCTCGACCGCGGCTGCCGTGAAGGGCTTGCCGACCCTGGCCGCGTCGTCGTCCTTGACCACGCACCGCAGCAGCACCGAGGCGCCCTCCTCGGTCGCCGAGTCGACCTCCGGGACACCACCGAGCGTCCAGGTGACCGATGCGGCCGTGATCCGACCGTCGAGCTGGGTCCGCAGCCACGCGGCCTTCTCCTCGATCTCCAGCCCGGTGAGGACGAACTCCATCTGGTTGCGGAAGCCACCGAGCTCGTTGACGCAGACCTTCAGCTGTGGCGGCGGTGCGAGGCCACGGGTGCCGCTCACCCGGACCCGGTCCTCCCCCTCCTGGGCGAGCGCGATGGTGGTGAGGTCGACGGTGACGTCGGGACCGAGATAGAGGTGGGACTGCACCTCGTACATCAGCTGCGCGGTCACGGTGTCCACCGACACCAGTCCGCCGGTGCCTGCATGCTTGGTGATCACGCTGCTGCCGTCGGCGGCGATCTCGGCGATCGGGAAGCCCAGTGGCCGGGCGTCGCGGGGCAGATCGAGGAATCCGGAGAAGTTGCCGCCGGTCGCCTGGGTGCCGCACTCGATGACGTGGCCCGCGACGACGGCGCCGGCCAGCTCGTCGTGGTCCGCGGGGGACCAGCCGAAGTGCCACGCAGCCGGCCCGACGACGACCGAGGCGTCGGTGACCCGACCCGTGACCACGATGTCGGCTCCGGCCTCGAGTGCCCGGGCGATGCCGAACGCGCCGAGATAGGCGTTGGCCGTGAGCGCCCCACCCAGGCCGAGCTCCGATGCGCTGGGCGCCAGGTTGTCGCCGTCCACCCACGCGATCTTCGGCGCGAGCCCTTGCTCGGCAGCGACCTCGCGAAGCTTCTCGACCAGACCGGCCGGGTTGAGGCCGCCGGCGTTCGCGACGATCCGCACGCCCTTCTCCAGGGCCAGCGCCAGGCAGTCGGAGACCTGGGTGAGGAAGGTGCGCGCGTAGCCGAGGGAGGGGTCCTTGAGCTGGTCCTTGCCCAGGATCAGCATGGTCAGCTCGGCGAGGTAGTCACCGGTGACGACGTCGAGGTCGCCTCCCTCGAGGAGCTCGCGCATCGCGGAGAGGCGGTCGCCGTAGAAGCCGCTGCAGTTGCCGACGCGAAGGGACGTCATGAGCCGGGTTTCCGTCCCTCGCCCGCGGGTCCCGCGAACGCCTGTGCGATGTCGAGCCACTGGTCGGCGTCGGGCCCGACTGCGACCAGGTCGAGGTCGGCACGGTGCCGGCGCTGGGTCACCCGCAGGCAGAAGTCGTACGCCGACCCGCGCACGGACTGGGCCGCGTCGACGGGACCCCACTCCCACAGCTCGCCGGACGGAGCACGCAGCTCGATCCGGAACTCCTCGCCCGGCGGCTCGAGGCCCTGCACCGAGTAGGCGTAGTTGCGCGTGCGGACGCCGAGGTGGGCCAGGTGCCGGATCCGGTCGGTCGGCCGGGGGCCCACGCCCAGTGCCTCGGCGACGTCGAGCGAGTGCGCCCAGGTCTCCATGAACCGGGCCGTGGCCATCGACGCGGGACTCATCGGGGGGCCGAACCACGGCAGCTTCTCCCCTGCCGGATAGGTGCGCAGCGCCTCCTGCAACGCCGGCCGGGCCGCCCGCCAGCGCGCCAGGATCTCGGCCGGGGTGGCCTGTGCGCCGGCGAGCGCCTCGGCGTCGACGAACCCCTCCGGGTCGGCGATCGCCTGCAGCACGACCTCGTCCCAGGACGCCTTGTCGGTGGCCGCGAGGACGGCCACCTCGTCGGTCCAGGCGAGGTGCACCACCTGGGTGGCGATGTCCCAGCCGGCCGCCGGGGTCGGCGTACGCCAGCCCGCGTCGTCGAGCGGCGCGACCAAGGCGTCGAGGGCCGCCCCCTCCTGGGCCAGGTCGTCGAGCACCTGCTCGAGAAGGTTGGTCATGTTCGGCCCTGCCTCAGCTCCGTGTCGAGGGTGTGCGCCCAGGCGGCGAGGATCCGCTGCCGTCGCGCGTGGTCGTCGGTGATCGTGTTGGCCAGGCCGAGTCCGCGGACCAGGTCGAGCGTCGCCTGCACCAGCTCGCGCACGCGCGGCCGGCTCTCGTCGACGCCGAGGGCGTCGACCGCGATCAGGTGCGCCTCGCGGCCCACCCGCTGCTCCAGGGGCACCACGGCCCCGTGCAACGACTCGTCGGTCCGCGCGGCGACCCAGAGCTCGAGGGCGGCAGTGAACACCGGACTCGTGAAGTGGTCGGCGAGCATCTCGAGGACGGCACGCGTGCGCCTCTTGCCGCTCGGCAGCTGCCGAGCCGCCTCGCGCAGCTCCTCACCCCGCAGCTCGCTGAGGTGCTCGACCGCGGCGACGACGAGGTCGTTCTTGGTCGGGAAGTGGTGCAGCTGTGCGCCACGACTCACCCCGGCCCGCTGGGAGACGAGGGTGGTCGACGTGCCGCTCCAGCCGTGCTCGACCAGGCAGTCGACGGTGGCCTCCAGGAGGCGCTGCCGCATGGCACGGGTGCGCTCCTCCTGGGGCACGCGCGTGGGCGACACCTTGGCGCTGGTCACGCCCTGCATCGTGACCCGTCACGAACAAACAGTCAAGACTGACTTTTTCTCAGTTCGCTCCCGCGTAGTGGTCACTGACCTGCTGAGCGCTCAGGGTCGCGCCGTAGACCGCGACCTCGTCGAGGTCTCCACGGAAGAACTGGTCGGGCCTGCCGTCCCAGTTGCTGTTCCACTGCGCCTGACCCGCACGCCAGTTGCCGCTCGCGCTGGAGGTCACGCCCTTGGACGCGGTGTCGACCCGGCTGCCGTCGACGTAGAGCCTGGCACGGCTGCCGCCTGACCCGGCGTTCGTGTAGGCCACCTGGTGCCACGCGCCGTCGTTCAGCGCCTGGCCGCTGGTGACGATCGCAGTGCCGTCGAGCCCGAAGCGCACCTTGCCGTCCGAGCCGAGGTAGAGCGAGCGCTCCACACCGGAGCCGGTGATGAGGGACAGCAGGGCTCCTCCCGAGGTCCTGCTCGTCCTGAACCAGGTCTCCACCGAGAAGTTCTTCGAGCTGGTGAGCGAGACCGGCTGGGAGACGTAGCCCCCGTCGATGCGTAGGGCGGTGCCGGCCCCCTGGCCGGACAGGGCCCCGTCCTGACCCCAGGACCACGAGCCGGAGACCTGGCCGTTGCGGCCGCTCGCGGCGTCGGTCGCCGTCGACCCCTTGCTCTCGTCGAGTCGCCAGTAGAACTCAGGAGAGTCCCCGAGAACGGTCTGGGCGTAGCTGACCGCGAACGACGCGGCGGCCGACCAGGTGCTCCCGCTGCTGGTGGCGGTGGTGCGGAACGCGGCGTCGGCCGGGCCCACCCCGACGCCGACGGCGACTGCAGCCACGGCGACGGTTGCCGCGACACGACGCGTGCGCGAGGGGATGCCAGAGGGGCGCGACGACCCGGACCCGGTCGTCGGACCGTCCTGGTCGTCGGCGTCCTCCACCGGCCGGCGCGATCCCGGAAGGGCGGTGAGGATGGCCCAGCCGAGGAAGAGTGTGGTGGCGCCGAGGGCGAGCCAGTTGTGCTCGGCCAGCCAGTACGCCGGGCGGCCGACGAAGGGGACCCGGATGACTCCGAGGCCGAGCACGTCGTCGACCGAGACCTTGCTCGAGTCGGCCTCGCGGTTCGCGTCACCCTTGGTGACGAGCACGCCGTCGGCCTCGCGGACCTGCAGCCGGTGGGTGCGGGTCCTGCCGGGGTGGTCGGGGTCCTTGACCGTGATGACCTGACCCTCGCTCAGGGTGGCGGCCGGCACGGTGCGGGTCACGATGATGTCGCCGACGTGGATCCGGGGCTCCATGGAGCCCGACAGGATCACCCGCGGCGTGAAGCCGACCAGCAGGGGCAGGACCGACCAGAGCACGAGGGATGCGATGAGCGCCAGCGAGGCACGGGCCGCGCTGATCCGCAGCACCCTCCCCCAGCCCAGCTCCACGGACACCGGCGTGGACGCAGCGGTGGCTGCGACCTCGTCCGGCGCCTGGCGCTGGGCTGGGATGTGGATGTTCATCTGCGAAATGAAGCTTTCTGTTCGTGGGGCGGTGGTCAGAGAGCAGCCGGATCAGCTGTTCTGCGACTCCCAGGTGAAGCCGAGGGCAGCAGTGCCGCCCTGGGCTGAGTCCGGGGTGCTGGAGCTCAGCGCGTAGGTCACCTTGTAGGTCTTGGTGGCGGTGCCGCCGGCCGGGGCCCAGGTGCCGACACCCGAGGCGAAGTCGGTCTTGCCGGCGCCGAATGCCGAGGCGGTGCCGTCGAAGATCGTGGAGCCGGCGGTGAAGCCGGTGCAGTTGCTGAACGAGCCGCCGGTGCCTTCCTCGACCTTGAGGTTGATGTTGTCGGCGAGCGACTTGGTGCTCGCGTAGGAAGTGCCGTAGAGCTTCACGCTGGCGGCCAGCGAGCCGCTCGAGGTGACCACGATGCACTTGTTGCCGGTCGCACCGGGCTTGAGGTTGCTGGCGGTGAACAGCGCGGTGTTGCTGTCGTCGTCGGCGAGGGCCACGGTGCCGGCGGTCCAGTTGTTGGTGGGGTTCGAGGTGGTGGCGGAGAACGCCGAGTAGGACGACGCCCAGACCATGCCACCGCTGGCGACCAGGGCCAGCGGGACGACCGCGCCGGCGACGAGCTTCTTCTTGCTGAGGTTCCGAACGGACATGATGTGTTCCTTCGCAGATTCACTCCGACCTCCTTGGTGGGCCGGTGATTTAACGTTCACACACAGGGTCCACGTAAGCCAACAAATCGGACTTGTCAGGCCGAAACGTCTCTTATCGGGCTAGACCGGAGCGTGAATCGTCAGACCGCGTCAGATTGTTCGGTCACATCCCTATCCCTTTTGCTACTTCTCGTGCTATAAGCGGCGATGGTCGCGATCAGTGCCGCTCCGGCGAGGCACAGGCTCGCGACCAGCACCGCCAGCGCCCACCCGGCGACCAGCCCGGCCGCACCCCCGGCCGCACCCCCTGCTGCACCCACGGCCGCACCGGCATGGCCCAGCACCACCGAGAACACGGTGATCCCACAGACGGCGCCGACGTAGCGTGCGGTGTTGTTGGAGCCGCTCCCCTCGCGGCCCGGGTCCGCCGGAACCGTGGCCACAGCCTCTCGACCGAGGGTCGCGTTGAGCACGCCGGTCGCAAGACCGGGATCGGGACCCGGCGCACCAGCAGGGAGGTGAGGACGCTGGTCGCCGACCAGGCGAGCACGAGCAGGGTCCCGGTCCACAGCGAGCCGCCGAGCCCGACCTGCACCAAGGTCGGCATGTTGGAGGTCATGCCAATGATCCCGACCCCCACCACGAGGGCGCCGAGGGTGGCCGCCAGGAAGGCGGGGGCGAGGAGTAGGCCGAGGTCGAGCATCGGCTCCGCGACCAGGGGCAAGGGCTACACCTCGGTCGAGATCAAGGTGAGCTACCTCAAACGGGTGCGTGCCTCAGCGGCCAGCTCACCCCTCCCTTGAGCGGTTCCGGGCCTCCTCGCGCGTCGACCCCCAGGAGGGCCCAGGGGACGCCTACGACTGGCGTGGGGCGTCGACCAGACGCAGCGCCAGCGTCGGACAGGTCCGGACGGCAGCCCCGGCCTCGGTGAGCAGGGCGGCCGGGACCTCCCGGACCACCACCGGGTAGCCCCACTCGTCGAGGTCCACGACCTCCGGCAACAGCTCGTGGCACAGCCCCCGGGCTCGACAGGCCGGCCAGTCGACGCGCAACCTGCGGCTCCCGTCGCTCATCGGCTCACCGCCTCGTCCAGCCGGCGGGTATGCGACCTGGCACATCCGCCCTGGGTGTGGGCGGCGACCTCCTCGGGGAAGGTGCCCAGCAGCGAGGCCACCATGCGAGCGGTGCCGTCCGGGTGGGCACAGGCTCCGCGCCCGGTGACCAGCGTCCCCAGCTGTGCGACACGATCGACGCCGGCCTCACCGGCGGCCACGGCCTGCACGGCGCGGGCCAGCGCGGGCAGGCCGTTGAGGCAGGGGCCGCAGCGTCCGGCACTCTGGGAGGCGAGGTAGGCCGCGATCCGCGCGGTCATGGTCACGGGACACTCCTGCGGGCGGAGCGGGAGCACGGCCCCCGCCCCCAGGGGCACACCGGCTGCCTTCATCGGCTCGCGATCCACCGTCAGGCGGGCCAGTCGGTCCCGGGTCGTCCACGTCCCGTGGTAACCGCCCACGAGCAGGGGCGAGTCGACCTCCGGAAGGAGGCCCCGCCAGGGCGTTCCCTCGGCCACCTCGGAGACGACGGGTCGGCCCTCACCGTCCCAGGTGAGCAGCGTGGTCGGAGGTGCGTCGGCGGCACCGGGAAGCACCCGGGCGCCGACCTGGGCCCAGGTCTCTGCGTTGGACAGCAGGGTCGGGCGGCCGCGATGACCGTGGTGGGCCTCCGGCGCCCAGGCGGTCACGGGCAGGTTCGGGCGACCTGACATCAGCTCGAGGACGGCTCGCGCCTGCCCGGCCACGAAGCGGTCGTCCGCCTCGTGCAGGGAGAAGCGAGCCCTGTCGCCACGCTCACCGAGGGCCCCACGCACCGACTCGACGACCTGTGCTCGCCCACCGGGCACCACGACGTGGACCTCCCGGGTCCCGAGCGCGCGGGCAACCACGACGGCCCCGTCGAGGACCAGGTGCGGCCGGCCGACGCCGAGCACGCTGTCCTTGTGCGAGGCGGGTTCGCCCTCACTCAGGTTGACCACCACGACCGGGCGACGACCAGCGGCCACCGCCTCGAGCTTGGTGGCGAACGGGAACCCGGCCCCGCCCCGGCCGCGCAGCCCCCAGTCGTGGGCCAGGCGCAGCACGGTCGCACGGTCGAGGACCGGAAGGTCGCCGAACCGTGCCCGGTGGGCCTCGAGGCTCGGCCCTTCGTCGTACCCGGCAAGCAGGCGCAGGGTGTCGCGCACCAGCACCTGCCTCATCGGGCGGCATCCAGCCCGCGGTCGGTCCGGGCGGGGGTGACCAGGGACGCGGCGCGTGCGGCCGCCACCAGCCCCACCGCGCCCAGACAGCCCAGGGTGAGGTTCCGCGACCAGCTGGTGTGGGAGTCGGTGCCGATGCCGATCCCGTGGACGACGGCACTGGCCCAGGCGGCGTACCCGAGCAGGTGGACGACCCGCCAGGTGCGGTGGCCGATCCGCGTCCGGAGCAGGCTGGTGAGGACCACGACTGCCATCAGGTCGAGCGCGAGGGCTCCCATCGCGAGCCAGACCGGCCGGTAGCTGCCACCGAAGGGCACCACCGCCTGCCACCAGCGGATGTCGACGAAGGTGTCGAGCACGGCCGTGAGCACGTGCACGGCGAGCACGAGGACGGTGATCAGGCTGAGGTGGCGATGGAAGGCCTGGGTCAGGAACCTGGGCACGCCCCGGCCGGCCCGTCCGAAGGTGGCCAGGATGCCGAGCACCACCGTCAGGGTGAGCAGGACCACCAGCACGCTTCCGGTCGCGCGGTTGAGGTACCAGAGCAGCGCGGAGTCGGTCATCGTGGGCCCTCGGGCCAGACCCCGAGTCGGACGACGTGCCCGTCGCTGGCCACGAGCCGCGCGTCGACGCCACGCCCTTCGAGCCAGGCGACGGCCTCCACCCCGAGCACGATCGCCGCGGTGGCCGCTGCATTGGCCGCCACACAGGTCGGTCCGGTGGCGGTCACGGTGCGCCAGACCTCCGCCGCGGGGAGCCCGGTGCGCGGGTCGACGACGTGGTGGCGCTGGGCACCACGCTGGTGCCAGCGGCGTACCTGGGTGCTGGAGGTGGCCAGACCACCACCGGTGAGCCACAGCAGCTCGTCGGCGCGCTCCGCGTCCGGTCGCTCCCTGACCTCGATCGGCCAGCTGTCGCTGCCCGACACCGCGACGTCACCTCCGAGGCTGGTCAGGACGCCGACACCCAGCAGGGAGTGCACCGTGGCCGCGGCCACGTCGCTGGCCCAGGCCTTTCCGACCGAGCCGAGGTCGAGCGCCGCCCCCTCCGGGACCCGCACCCAGTCCTCACCGACCTCCAGACGACGCCACGCGTCGGGATCCACCGTCGTGTCTGTCGTCTCGCCGTCCGTCCGGAGGACGTCGAAGTCCCGGTCGTAGCCGAGGTCGACCAGGGTGCGACCGAGCAGCGGGGTCACCAGTCCGGAGGTGTCGCGAGCCACGAAGAGCGCGAACTCGACCGCACTGACCAGCAGGGGGTCGACCCTCACCCGTCGGCCGGGGTCGCGGTTGGCCCGGCTGAGGTCGCTGTCCGCCCTGAAGCGGCTGCAGGTCCGGTCGACCTCCGCGAGGACCCCGCGCACGATGCGTTCCGCGTCGGACAGCTGCCGGCCCTCGTGCGTCGCCACGTGGACATAGGTGCCGAGTGCCCGGAAGCGGGCAGCCGGCGCCGTCGCGAGGCTGCTGGTGAGCTGGGTCGCCGTCATCTCAGGATCCCGAGCTCGGTGCCGGTGCCGGGGGCGGGGGTGGGGCGGACTGGGCTGCCGGGGGTCGACCTCCGCCGCCTCCGCCCCCGCCTCCAGAGCTGCCACCCGAGCTGCCACCCGAGCTGCCACCCGAGGAGGAGTAGCTCGAGCCTGATCCAGAGCTGCTGAGCGAGCCACCGGTGCCGACACTGCTCGCCTGGACCACACGCGTGTCCACGACGGTCACTTCGGGACGCTTCTTCCACACGGTGCGCACCCGGGGCCTCGCCTGGGCGGCCACCCAGTCCGCCCGTTGCTGCTGCCATCGGGCCAGGGCTTGATGCTCCGCCTTCTGCTTCGCGGCGGCCTGTGAGTCCTGCTGGGCACCATGGTCCCGGGCAGCCACGCCCGCGAGCCAGCCGCAGGCGGTCAGGGCGCCCACGGTGGTGAGACCGGTGACCGCGGCCAGGGCTCGGCGATATCCGTCACGGGTACGTGCGCTGTAGGTCATGGCGACGACAGTGGCCGCGGGGATGCCAAGCGCGACTCACGGCACTGTTAAGTCCACGTCAGGAACCACCCGGAACACCACGGGCCGACCACCGGGAGCACGCGCGTCATCACTCGACCTCGGGGGCGATGCTTGACGAACTCTTAGCAGTTCTGCGACACGTGGATAGGACGGCGCGGTCCATCCTGCGGACATGAAGACACTGACTGCCGCCCTCTCGCTCGCGGCCCTGGCGACCGGCACCGCCGGTGCGGCCATCGCCTACGCGAGCACCGCTCCCGGTTCGAGCGAGGTGCCTTCCATCTCCTCGCCGGCTCCGAGCCAGGAGGCAGCCGTGGCCAACCGTCCACGGGCGAAGGTGAAGGTGAAGTTCCGCGCGTGCCACGCGGGAGCCCGGCTCGAGCACGGCAGGTGTGTGCACCACGTGGTGCACACGGTGATCCAGCCCGCCCCAGCCAGGCCAGCGGTGCGCACATCCTCGCCGGGGGGTTCCTCCGGCCGATCTTCCGGCGGGCCTCGGGACAAGTCGCGCGCAGACCGCCCGCAGGAGACCCGGCACGAGGCCGCCGAGCCTGCCGAGCACGAGGGTCATGAGGAGTCCGAGGGCGCGGAGGACAACGGGTCCGAGGACCGACCCGAGACCGAGGACTGATCGCCGCGTCAGGGAGTGGGCCGGTGCACGGGCAGCGTCAGCTCGACCCGGGTGCCGGTGCCGGGGGTGCTGAGCATGACCACGGTGCCCCCGGCGCCGGAGGCCATGCGGCGCACGATGTCGAGCCCGAGCCCGGTCGAGCCGGGACGGTCACCCGTGCGGGCGGCGGGATCCACTCCCCCGCCCTCGTCCGCCACCTCGAGGTGCAGCGTCTCCCCCTCTCGGCGCAGCACCACCGCGAACGCGACTCCCTCGTCGGTGTGGGCGAAGACGTTGTCGACGAGGATGTCGACGACGTCACGCAGGTCGTGGGCCGCCATCGCGAGCGGGAGCGGCGGGGCACCGATGCTCTCGTCCAGCCGCCGGCCCTGATCCTCTGCCAGGGGCCGCCAGAACGCGACGCGGGCGGTGACGACGGCGGAGGCCTCACAGGTCGAGGTCATGTCCTCACGCACCGGGCGACGGGCGTCGTGCACGATCGCGTCGACGTCGCGTTGGAGCGTCGCGATGTGCTCCTGGAGCCGCTCGGCCAGCGCCTGGTCGGTGACGGCCTCGGCGTCGAGGCGCAGCGCCGTGACCGGCGTCCGCAGCCGATGACTGAGGTCACCGACCGCGGCGCGCTCGGCGGCGAGCAGCTCGCTGATCCGCTCGGCCAGCGCGTTCAGCGCCTCCGCCAGGTCTCGCGTCTCCGGCGTCCCGGTGACCTCCGCACGAGCATCCAGTCGCCCACCCCGCAGGCGGTGGGCCGTCCCCGCCAGGCCCACGAGCGGCCGGCTGATCCTCCGTCCGAGCCGATCTGCCACCAGCAGGGCCAGGGCGAGCAGCACCACGCCGAGCAGGATGATGCTCACCCAGGCTCGCGTCACACCGTTGTGCAGCTGGGCCGGGCTGACCCGGCTGACCACGACCTCGGTGCCGTCCGCCACCACCACGGGCAGCACCACCCTGCCGCCCTGGGAGTCCTTGACCGTGCTGGCCTCACCCTTGCGGGCAGCACGCACGGCGGGGTCGTCGACGAGGTCGACATCGGGGGCGCCGAGGACCTGGTCGTCCTCGAGCAGCACCGAGGTCCGGGCGAACCCACGCTCGTCGGTGGCCTCCACGAGGCCCGGGAGCTCGGGGTCGTTGTCGAGGGTGGAGACCAGGATCGCCACGTTGCGCGCCTCCTGGTCCGCCGACGCCATGGCCCGGTCCTCGGCGAGGATCCGCACCAGCAGGCAGAGCGGGACGACGAATGAGATCACCACGGCCGACGTCGTGGCCGCGACCAACCACGAGATCCGGCTGCGCATCAGCCGGCATCCGGCAGGGAGCTCGGCTCGACGAGGCGCACCCCCACGCCCCGGACCGAGCGGAGGTACTTCGGTTCAGCAGCCGACTCCCCCAGCTTGCGGCGCAACCACGACAGGTGGACGTCGACGGTGCGGTCCGAACCGCCGTACGGCTGCTGCCAGACCTCCGCGAGCAGCTCTCGCCGGGTGACCACCTGTCCGACACGTCGGCACAGCAGGTGGAGCATGTCGAACTCCTTGCGCGACAGCTCGACCGAGCCCCCGTCCAGCGTCACCGTCCGTGCCCCTGCGTCGAGCAGCAGACCACCGACGGCGTACGTCTCCGGGACAGCCTCGCCCACGGTGCGTCGCAGCACCGCCCGGACGCGCGCCTCCATCTGCTCGCTGCCGAACGGTTTGACCACGTAGTCGTCCGCGCCTGCGTCGAGCGCCCGCACGAGGGTGGGGTCGTCGTCCTGTGCGGTGATCACCAGGATCGGCACCGTCGACACGGCGCGGATCATGGAGATCAGCTGCAACCCGTCGACGTCCGGGAGCCCGAGGTCGAGGAGGACCGCCTCGGGCTGCTCACTCAGGGTCGCCTCGAGACCGCTCATCCCGGTGGCTGCCACACTGACGGCATGCCCCCTGTCGGCAAGGCTGCGGCGCAGGGCGTCACGGATCGACTGGTCGTCCTCCACGATCAGGATCCGCGTCATGCGGGCACGCTAACCGAGAGTTCTGTGGGTGGTTCCGGGCAGCGTGCGGAGGTGTCGCCGTGAACCCACGCCGGCTGCTCGCCGTCGTCGCCTGGACGCTGCTCGTGCTGATCTGCTCAGCCGGAGTCTGGAGCGTGATCCGCACCGCCGGGACCGGGGTGACCACCTCCCCCGAGGTCCCCAGCACCGTCCTGGGCACCGCCCGCGCCACCAGCCCCGGAGCCACCCCGCCGGCCTCACCGACGGCGTCCAAACGCCCCCACCAGCGGGCCACACCGCGCCCGTCCCCCACTCGCGGGGCCCCGGCCGCGACGAACCAGCCGCCCGACAGCGCGGGCGACGGACCCGCCGCGACCACCGGCCAGGGGAACGACCACGGGAGCAGCCAGGGACATGCCTCGGACAAGAGTCAGGACACCGCCGCCGATCCGGGTCCGCCCGAGGTGCGACGCACCTGGCAGAGCGCTGCCGGTGCCGTCGTGGCCTCGTGCCGCGGCGCCACCATCGACTTCCGTGGCGCCCAGCCCAACTCGGGCTGGCGCGTGGAGGTCGGCGAGCGTGGCCCCGAGAAGGTCGAGGTCAAGTTCACCACCCACCAGGACGACGAGGGGGAGGTCGAGGTCGAGGCCAGGTGCACGGCCGGCGAACCCCGCTTCTCCACCGCGGGCGACTGACGGCACCCGGGACGGTCGGGGCCCGGCGGTGGTGTGTGGCTCGTGCTAGCGGCGACCAGCCCGCTTGCGCGACGCCTTCCGCTCCCTGCCGAGCTCGGAGCGGTAGGCGTGGAAGTCGACCTCCATGGTGTGCCGCTTGGAGGCGACGAACCGCTTGCGCAGGTTGTCGTCGTACGCCGCGATCTGCGACCGCATCTCCGCGGCCGGCGGCAGCGCACCGACTCCCGTCACCAGGTCACCGATCCACTCCGCCTGGGCCTCCGCGAGCGGCATGATCGCCCCGAGCGGCTGGATCAGCCCGACGAAGTAGAGCCCGGGATGGTCGGGATCGACGACCCGACGATAGAGCGAGACGTGGTTGTCCTCGGCGCTCACGACCTCCTCACCGAGGAACGGGAAGCTGACCTTGTAGCCGGTGCAGTAGACGACGACGTCGTACTCCCCCGCCGTCCCGTCGGTGAAGAACACCTTGGCGCCCTCGAAGCGGTCGATGTTGGGCCGGACGGCGATGTCGCCGTGCCCGAGCCGGTTGAGCAGGTCCTGGCTGACGGTGGGGTGGGCGTGGAGCACGTCGTGGTCGGGCTCGGGCAGGCCGTAGTCGGTCACCTTGCCCTGCGAGAGCCGCAGCAGTCCGGCCATCACGGTCTGCTGCACCTTCAGGGGCGCGCGCACCAGCGGCGAGTCGGTGAGGCGGTCGGTCGGGATGCCGAACATGTACTTGGGCAGGATGTGCGCCCCGCGACGCATGGCGAGGTCGGTCGAGCGGGCCACACGGCTCGACTCGACGGCGATGTCACACGCGGAGTTGCCGATGCCGAGGACCAGCACCCGTTGGCCGGCCAGCGGCTCGGGCGTGCGGTAGTAGTGGGCGTGGAGCTGCTCGCCCGGGAAGGTGCTCGCTCCGGGGAACGACGGCTCGGGCCAGCGCGGGTCCCAGTGGTGGCCGTTGGCGACCACGACGTGGCGATAGGTGCGGGTCTCCGCCTCGCCGCCGTCGCGCGAGCGGAAGGTCACCTCCCAGCGCGGGTCCGGACCGGCGCCGACGGGCGTCACCCGGGTCACCTCGGTGCGGAAGGTGATCTTCTCGCGCAGGCCGAAGTGCTCCACGAAGTCGTCGAAGTAGGCCGCGATCTGCCGGTGGTCGGGATAGTCGGGAAGCGACTCGGGCATCGGGTAGGCGGCGTACTCCATCATCTGCCGCGAGGTGTTGATGTGCAGTGACTCATAGGCCGAGGACATCTCGTTGTCGTTGCCGAAGCGCCAGTTGCCACCGATGCCGCTGCCGGCCTCGAAGCAGTCGAAGGCCACTCCGCGCGCGGCGAGCACCTGGGCCATGGTGATCCCGGACGAGCCCGCCCCGATGATGCAGACCTGCGCGTCAGGGTGGCCCGAGCCGGTCGGTGTCATGGGGTCAGATCCTACGTCGGTTCGCGCGTCCCGACGCCGCCCGCGTGGATGCGTCCCACCACGCAGGTAGATTGCCCGGGTGACGATTCTCGACGACGCCCGCGAGGGCATGAACCCCGACATCCGGATCCAGGACGACCTTTTCGGCCACGTGAACGGCAGCTGGCTGGACACGGCCACGATCCCCGAGGACCGCTCGTCCTGGGGACCGTTCGTGATGCTCGCCGACACCGCGGAGGAGCATGTCCGCGAGATCATCCAGGCCTGCGCCGACGGCTCGCTGTCCGGCTCCACCGCGGAGAGCGCCGACGAGGCCCGCAAGATCGGCGACCTGTTCGCGAGCTTCATGGACGAGGAGCGGGTCGAGGCGCTCGGCCACACGCCGATCCTCCCGTTGCTCGAGCAGATCGACGCGATCACCGACCTCGCCGGCCTGGCCTCCTTCCTGGGCACCTTCGAGCGTCGCGGCGGCGGCGGCCTGTTCGGGTCGTTCGTGGACACCGACGACCGCAACTCCGACCGCTACATCGTCAACGTGCTCCAGGGCGGCATCGGCCTGCCCGACGAGAGCTACTACCGCGAGGAGAAGTTCGCGGAGATCCGCGAGAAGTACTCCACCTACCTCGCTCGCATCCTCACCCTCGCCGAACGGCCCGACCCCGAGGGCACGGCGGCGCGCGTGGTCGCCCTGGAGACCCTGCTGGCCAAGGGCCACTGGGAGCGTGCCGAGACGCGAGACGTCATCAAGACCTACAACCTCACCGCGATCGAGGACCTCAAGGCGACCGTTCCGAGCTTCGACTTCGACGCCTGGATCACCGCGCTGGGCGGCAACGAGGCGACGATCGCGGAGTCGGTCGTGCGGCAGCCCTCCTATCTCGCCCATCTCGAGACGGTCCTGGCCGACACCCCGATCGAGGACTGGCGGGCCTTCTTGACGGTGCGCGCGATCCGCACCGCAGCGGCGTACCTCTCGAGCGCGTTCGTCGAGGCCAACTTCGACTTCTACGGCCGCACGCTGTCCGGCACCCCCGAGCTGCGCGCGCGCTGGAAGCGGGGGGTCGGGCTGGTCGAGGGCGCGCTCGGCGAGGCCGTCGGGCGCGAATACGTCGCCCGGCACTTCCCGCCGCGCTCCAAGGAGCTGATGGACGCGCTGGTCGCCAACCTGCTCGAGGCCTACCGCCGCTCGATCACCGACCTCGACTGGATGACCGACGAGACCAAGCAGAAGGCGTTCGAGAAGCTGGACACCTTCCGGCCAAAGATCGGCTACCCGGAGAAGTTCCGCGACTACTCCGGGCTCGAGATCAGCGCGGACGACCTGCTCGGCAACGTGCTGGCCGCCACCGCCTTCGAGACCGACCGCGAGCTGCGCAAGATCGGCGCTCCGGTCGACCGCGACGAGTGGTTCATGCTGCCGCAGACGGTCAACGCCTACTACAACCCGGGCACCAACGAGATCTGCTTCCCCGCCGGCATCCTGCAGAAGCCGTTCTTCGACGCCGACGCCGACCCGGCCGAGAACTACGGCGGCATCGGTGCCGTGATCGGCCACGAGGTCGGGCACGGCTTCGACGACCAGGGTGCGCAGTACGACGGCCAGGGCAACCTCAACGACTGGTGGACCGCCGAGGACAAGGCGGCCTTCGAGGTCAAGTCGAAGGCGCTGATCGACCAGTACGACGGCTTCGAGCCGCGCGAGCTCCCCGGCGAGCACGTCAACGGTGCGCTGACCGTCGGCGAGAACATCGGCGACCTGGGCGGGCTGACGATCGGCCACCGGGCCTACCTGATCTCGATCGAGGGCCACGAGGTTCCCGTGCGCGACGGCCTGACCGGGCCGCAGCGCCTGTTCCTCAACTGGGCCTACGTGTGGCGCACCAAGCGGCGCAAGGAGCTCGCGCTGCAGTTCCTCACCACCGACCCGCACAGCCCGCCGGAGTTCCGCGCCAACATCGCCCGCAACCTCGCCGAGTTCCACCAGGCCTTCGACGTGCAGCCGGGCGACGGACTCTGGCTCGACCCCGAGGACCGCGTCCGCATCTGGTAGCGCCGACCGGGCAGTTCTGGTTGGTCGGACGACGGCGA
Organism: uncultured Actinomycetota bacterium; assembly: GCA_963843075.1. Taxonomy (GTDB): domain Bacteria; phylum Actinomycetota; class Actinomycetes; order Propionibacteriales; family Nocardioidaceae; genus Marmoricola. The sequence goes on from CAWJJD010000001.1 coordinate 380,879, forward strand.
CCGGGCAGTTCTGGTTGGTCGGACGACGGCGACCGGGCAGTTCTGGTACGGCGCTCAGGGGTGGGCATGCGCCCATCTTGCCGCCGAGCTGATCCAAGCGGCCGGCGACGGAGTACGTCGAGTGCCCGGTCGGCGTCGTACGAGCTACGCAAGAACCGCACCGGTCGGCCTCGTGCGCGCCGATCAGCTTCCGGCGAAGCTGCGGTCGTTCGATCGGCCACTCCGAGCGGCATGCGCCCATCGCCGCCGAGCTGATCAGCCGACGAGTACGTCGAGCCCGGTCGGCGTCGTACGAGCCACCAGAACCGCCCGGTCGGCGTCGTACGAGCCACCAGAACTGCCCTCTCGGCGTCTTGTGGGGGTGCGGTGCTCGGCAGTACCGTGAGACACCATTGGTGCGTAGTACGAAACGAGTCTCACGATGCGCAACAAACTGCACCGCGGCCGACAGACCCGGAACCAGGCCATCCAGCGTCTGCTCGAACACGCCCGCTACGAGGTGCTTCCCACCGCCACGACGGAGGAGAAGGTGCTCGCCTCGGTCCCGAAGGACGTCGCTGTCACGGTGACCGCCTCCGCGTCCAAGGGGCTCGAGGCCACGCTGGTGCTCGCGGAGTCGCTCGCGAGGGCCGGCTACATCGCCATCCCTCACCTGGCGGCACGGATGATCCACGACTTCGCCGAGGTCGAGGAGATCCGGGCACGACTCGGCGAGGCCGGCATCACCGGCGTCTTCGTGCCCGGCGGCGACGCCGACCCGGTCGGGGTCTACCCGGACTCGTTCAGCCTGCTCGAGGACCTGCACCGGCTCGAGAAACCGTTCACCCACGTCGGCATCGCCGGCTACCCGGAGTCGCATCCCAAGATCCACGACGACCTCACCGTGCAGGCGATGTGGGACAAGCGCCGGCATGCGACCCACATCGTCAGCAACCTCACCTTCGACGCCGGCGCGGTGAAGTCGTGGGTGGAGCGGATGCGCGCCCGCGGCATCACTCAACCCGTCCTGCTCGGCCTTCCCGGCCCGATCGACCGGGCCAAGCTGCTCACGATGGCCACCAAGATCGGGGTCGGGGAGTCCACCCGCTTCCTCTCCAAGAACGCCGGCTTCTTCGCCAAGCTCGCCGCGCCCGGTGGCTGGACCGGTCAGAAGTTCCTCGAGGACTGCGCCACCGTCGCGATGAAGCCGGAGTCCCTCATCGAGGGCCTGCACGTCTTCACCTTCAACCAGATCGAGGCGACCGAGGTGTGGCGCCAGCAGATGCTCGAAAGGCTGCACTGAGCGCCGTACGCCGGTGACCGGAGGGGCTGAACTGTGAGTGGAGGGGTGATGTTTCAGCCCTCCACTGGCAGTTTGGCCGGGCGCCCGGCCAAACTGCCGGTCCCCAAACCCCCGGTCCCCCAACCCCCCGCCCCCTAACCCACGAGCGCCGCCAGCGCCCGCTCGAGCCCGCCGTTGCCGGTGGGTACGACGGTGAGGGGGAGGGCGATCCGGGCGGCGGCGTCCTCGGCGGCCGCGCGGAGCTCGGGGGTCTCGTCCTGGGCGAGCCACACGACGCGGGTGTAGTGGCGGAAGTAGTCGTCGCGCAGCTCGGGCCACCGGTCCAGGCCCAGCTCGGTCTCGACGGTGCGGGCGAACGACTTCACCAGGAAGTCGGTGAGCAGGTAGGTCCCGGGCTGGTCGGCGAAGAAGGCCTCGATCCGGCTGGCACCGCCATAGACGTCGTAGCAGTGCAGTCCCTCGAGCCGCCTGAGCCCGAGCCGCTCGCAGACCTCGTCGAGGGCGCCGTAGGTGCCGCAGTCGGCATACCCCACCACCACCGAGTCGTACGACGACGCCAGCTCCTCCGCCAGCCGGGACACCTCACCGGCGATCCGGTGGGGCTGGTTGTGCAGCAACGGGGGGAGCGGGTGCACGTCGACGGCCCACCCGTGCTCGGCCACCAGGCGGGCGGCCGGCTGGGCGATCGCGCCACAGGCGATGAGAGCGGTGCTAGCCGGGGAAGGCGAGGAGGTCGACGAACCGGTCGTTGAACTCGGGGCGGTCGGAGAGCTCGACATACTCCACCTCCTTCAGCAGCGTCGCGGCGCCGATGCGCTCGCGCAGGGACAGCAGGATCATCTTCGCCCCCTCGCCGGCGACGTTTCCGGCGGAGACGATGCGCAGCACCGGCAGCTTGGGCACCAGGCCGATCCGGACGGCCGAGGCCGGTGAGAGGTAGGACCCGAACGAGCCGGCGAGCAGGACCTGCTGGATGTCGCCCTGCTCGAGGCCGAGCTGCTCGAGCAGCAGGGTCCAGCCGGTGGAGATCGCGGCCTTGCCGAACTGCAGCTCGCGGACGTCGCGCTGGGAGAGATAGACGGTGTCGGCGGTGTCGGTGTCCGGGGCCGGCCGGTGCAGCACGAAGACGCGCTCCTCGCCGATCCGCTCGAACCGGTCGGCGATGACCGGGGCGATCGTGGCCGCCTGCTCGTCGGTGACGAACCGGCCACTGTGGTCCAGGAGCCCGACCTTGGCCAGCTCGGCCACGGCGTCGACCAGGCCGGAGCCGCAGAGCCCGCGGGGCTCGACGTCACCGATCACCGACAGCTCGACGCCGGAGGCCAGGTCGATGCGGACCACCTCGATCGCACCGTCGGCGGCGCGCATGCCGCAGCGGATCGCGCCGCCCTCGAAGGCCGGACCGGCAGGCGCGGCGGTCGAGACGATCGTGTCGCCGTTGGACAGGACGATCTCGCAGTTGGTGCCCACGTCGATGAACAGGCGGACCCGCTTGTCGCGGTCCATGCCGGTGGCCAGCATCCCGGCGACGATGTCGCCGCCGACATAGGCACCCAGCGCCGGGAAGAAGGCCGCCCGGGCACGCGGGTGGAGGTGCAGGCCGACCTCCTCGGCGAGCACGACGGGCGGCTGCGAGGTGGTCTGCACGAACGGCGCGACCCCGAGCGGCTCGGGATCGATCCCGAGGGCGAGCGCGGTCATGGTGGCGTTGCCGGCGATGGCGACCTCGTAGACGAACGCCGGGTCGACTCCGCCCTCGGCGCACACCTGCTGGGCGAGCTCGTCCAGGGTCTCGCCGGCGAGCGCCTGCAACCGGCCGAGCGCCTCGGGGTCCATCATGGTGGCGCTGATCCGGGTGATCACGTCACCGCCGAACGGCTGCTGCTTGTTGAGCCGCGAGGCGACCGAGACCGGGGTGCCGGTGCCGAGGTCGAGCAGGGTCGCGACCACGGTGGTCGTGCCGAGGTCGAAGGCGATCGCATAGCGACGGTCGCTGGTGTCGCCGGGCTCGACGTCGATCAGGGCCTCGTCCACCACGACGGCGGTGACCTTGAAGTCCGCCTCGCGCAGGACCTTCGGCAGCCGGCGCAGCACCGGGAGATCGATGGTGAGCTCGAGGTCGTCGATGGCGTCGGTCAGGCGCGCCACGTCGGTGCGCTGGTCCTGGAGGGTCGGGTCGGCGAGCTCGACGTATCGCTTCTGCACGCCCGGCCGCAGGATCACCTGCCGACCCACGCCGACCGTGGCCGCCTTGGGTCGGGTGGTCAGCGGCGGGACCTCGATCTTCAGGTCCTGCGTCGCCGTGGCCAGGCAGGCCAGCCGCCAACCGCCGGCGAGCTCGGTGTCGGAGAAGGTGCGCCGGTCGTGCCTCGAGATCGGGGTCTGCACGTCGAGGCGCACCTTGCACTTGTGGCAGGTGCCGTGGCCGCCGCAGGTGGAGTCGATCGCGATGCCGTTCCAGGACGCCGAGTCGAAGACGGTGACGCCGGGAGGGACACGCACGTCCCGGTCCTGTCCGTCGAGCACGGTGAAGGAGAGCTGCACGCGACCGGTGCCGTCGTGTGGTTCCACCGTGGCCCCGGGGGGAGCCAGGAGACCCTCGCGACCGACCTGGCCGAGCGAGGTGGCGAGCTCCTCGGGCGGGTCCCCGCCCGGGACCGGCCCCTGGACTGGCCCTTGGACGGGCCCCTGGACAGGCCCCTGGACAGGCGAGGTCACGTGACGGCGGCTGCCTCGGCCGCTGCCTTCTGGGCGGCCTGAGCCGCACGGTGCCTTGAGATCCACCCAGAGCCCCACTCGTCGTGACCGAGCAGCAGGTCGGTCGCCTTGACCGACGAGACCACCGACGGCGTGCGGGCGTCCATGATCGCGCTGGTGAGCCCGGAGGTCATCGCCATGCTCAGGAAGGTGCCGTTGAGCTCGTGGCGACCGGGCATGCCGAAGGAGACGTTGGAGCAGCCACAGGTCATGTTCAGCCCGTAGGTGTCCCGGATGCGGCGCATCGTCTCGAGGGTCGCGAGGCCGTTGGTGACATCGGCGCCGATCGGCATCGCCAGCGGGTCGATCACGATGTCCTCGAGCGCGATGCCGTATTCCGTCGTCGCGACGCGCACGATCTTCTCCACGAGCACGAGCCGCTTGTCGGGCTCCATCGGGATCTCGTCGACGTCGTTGGGCAGGGCGATCACCGCGGCGTCGTACTTCTTGACCAGCGGCAGGATCTGCTCCATCCGCTCGTCCTCAGCGGTGATGGAGTTGACCAGCGCCCTCCCCTTGTACGCCGAGAGTCCGGCCTCCAGCGCCTCGACCACGGAGCTGTCGATGCACAGGGGCAGGTCGGTCAGCTCCTGGATCATGGTGACGGCCTTGGCGAGCAGCTCGGCCTCGTCGACCAGGGGCACGCCCATGTTGACGTCGAGCACGTCGGCGCCACCCTCGACCTGCGCCTTCACGTCGCGCTCGATGGCCGACATGTCGCCGGCCTTGAGCTGCTCCTGGAAGATCCGCCGTCCGGTGGGGTTGATGCGCTCACCGATGATGCAGAAGCGGTGGTTGCCGCCGATCACGACCTCCTTGGAGGCTGACCGGATCCTCGTCTCCTGCAGCGGGGCGCTCATCAGGCAAGAACCTTCGCGCGCTTGGTCTTCAGCAGGTCCTTGGCCTTGCGGACACAACCCGAGGCGTCCGCAGCGTAGCCGTCGGCTCCCACCGCGTCGGCGTACTCCTGGGTGACCGGCGCACCGCCCACCATCACGATCACGTCGTCACGCATGCCGGCCTTCTGGAGCGCGTTGATGTTGGCCTTGAACATCGGCATCGTCGTGGTGAGGAACGCCGAGAAGCCGACGATGTCGGGCTGGTGCTCCTCGATCTTGGCCACGAACGTCTCGGGGGCCACCTGCACGCCGAGGTCGATCACCTCGAACCCGGCACCCTCCAGCATGATGTTGACGAGGTTCTTGCCGATGTCGTGGACGTCGCCCTTGACCGTGCCCATCAGGAACTTGCCGATCGTCTCGACACCGGTCTCGGCGAGCAACGGTCGCAGGACCTCCATGGCGCCGGCCATCGCGCGGCCGGCGATCAGCATCTCGGGCACGAAGAAGTCACCGCGCTCGAAGCGGGCGCCGACCTCCTCCAGCGAGGGGATCAGCGCGTCGAAGAGCAGGCTCTGCGGCTCCATCTGCATGCCGAGGGCCTCCTGGGTGAGGTCCAGCACCTTGGGTGCGTTGCCGACCAGGGTCTCGTCGTAGAGCCCCTTGAGGATTTCATCTGGTGTGGTCATGCCGTGTCCCTTTCTGGGCCCGCTGCTTGCACGTCTGCGTGGCTCCCGCGACGGAGCAGCTCGGAGAGCTCCCCCGCGTGGGTCTTGAGCAGCCGACCGAGCTCGTCGAGTCGGTGCTCGAGTCGCGCCGTGGGGCCAGAGACCCCCACAGCCGCGACTACGTCGTGGTCCCGCCCGAAGACCGGTGCGGCTGCGCCGGCCAGGCCGACCTCGAGCTCGTCGTGAGTGACGGCGAAGCCGCGGCTGCGTGTCTGCTCGAGGTCGGCGTCGAGCTCGTCGCGGGTGCGCAGCGTGTGCTCCGTCGGCGTCTCGAGCCGACCGGCGGGCCGGGGCATCGCGCCCCACGCCAGCAGCACCTTGCCCAGGGCCGAGCTGTGTGGCGGGATCTCGATGTCGCTCCAGTCGCGCGCACCGAGCAGGTAGGTCGAGTCGACGTTGGCGATGTGGGCGACCTGGCTGCCGTTGGCGACCGCGAGGTGGACGTCCTCGCCGGTGAGCTCGCCGATCCGCTCGAGTGTCGGCTGGGTGAGCCGGGCCAGCTCGGCGTTGCGGTCGTGGCGGGCGGCGTAGAGCACGAACAGCGGGCCGCCGACGTACTCCCCCGGCGCGCAGCGCTCGAGCAGCCGGTTGTTCTCCAGCGCCGCGAGCAGGCGAGAGGTGGTGGAGCGGGCCAGGCCCAGTGCCTCGGTCGCCTCGGCGAAGGTGACCGGGTGGTCGGCCTCGACGACGTAGGTGAGCAGCGCGGCAGCCCGGTCGACGGCCTGGGTCCCGCCCTGCGTGCTGGTCGTCTCGGTGCCCGACTCAGCGAGCGAACTGCTGGTCACTCTTGACCGCCCTTCCCTCTCCGGTCCAAGGTGTCACTACGACACTCCCACGATGTGGAACGACATGCCCACATGGTGAGGCTAGGTTTGGAGATGGGCCCGGGTCAAGCACCGAGCCGAAACGAGCAGGGAAGTGCAGGGAGTCAGATGTTCCGCAACCAGATGCCGCGCTACGAGATCCTCTCGGCGGACGCGATGGCCACGCTCGACCAGGGCTGGCGCCGGCTCGTCACCGAGCTCGGCGTGGAGTTCATGAGTCAGCGAGCCCTCGACCTGCTCGCCGCGGCCGGCCAGAGGGTCGAGGAGAACAAGGTGTTCTTCGACCCCGAGTGGATCCTCGAGCAGGTCGCCAAGGCACCGCGTGAGTTCGACGTCCAGGCCCGCAACCCCGCCAACACCATCCACATCGGTGGCGACTCGATGGCCTTCGGCGCCGTCTACGGGCCGCCGTTCGTGCGCCAGGGCGACGTACGCCGGGACGCGACGATGGACGACTACCGCAACTTCACCAAGCTCGCGCAGTCCTTCCCGATCCTCGACTCGGCGGGCGGGGTGATCTGCGAGCCCAACGACACCCCGCTGGACAGCCGCCACCTCGACATGACCTACGCGCTGGCGACCCTGACCGACAAGGTCTTCATGGGCAACGTGGTCTCCGGCCCCAACGCGAAGGACACCCTCGAGCTCGCCTCGATCCTGTTCGGCGGCGGCCAGGGCCGTGACGCCGGACGCGCGAGCATCACCCAGACCCCCGCGACGATCTCGCTGATCAACTGCAACTCGCCGCTGCGGTGGGACGACCGGATGCTCGACTCGCTCTTCGAGTACGCCGAGGCCAACCAGGCCGTGGTCCTCACGCCGTTCATCCTGATGGGCGCGATGTCGCCGGTGACCATCCCGGCCGCGCTGGTGCAGCAGATCGCCGAGGCGCTGACCGGCATCGCCCTCGCGCAGACGATCAACCCGGGCTGCCCCGTCATCTTCGGCTCGTTCCTGTCCAACATCGACATGCAGTCCGGGTCGCCCACGTTCGGCACCCCCGAGTCCGGCATCGGCCTGCTCTGCACCGGCCAGATCGCGCGCCACTTCGGGCTGCCGTTCCGCTCCGGCGGCACCCTGACCTCCTCGCAGGTCCCCGACGCCCAGGCCGGTTATGAGGCGCTGATGACGCTGATGCCGACCTTCCTGGCCGGCACCAACTGGGTGATGCACTCAGCGGGCTGGCTCGAGGGCGGCCTGGTCGCCGGCTACGAGAAGTTCATCGTCGACATCGAGCTGCTCCAGATGATGCAGGCGGAGTTCACCCCGCTGGAGATCGACGAGGAGTCGCTGGCCTTCGGCGCCCACGAGGAGGTCGGATCGGGCGGCCACTTCCTCGGCGCCATGCACACGATGGAGCGGTTCCGCACCTGCTTCTACCGCCCGATGCTGTCGTCCTCGGACAACTACGAGAAGTGGATGCGCACCGGCGGCAACGACGCCGCCGCCCGGGCCACGAAGATCTACCAGGGCCGGCTCGAGAGCTATGAGCAGCCGCCGCTGGACGAGGCGATCCGCCAGGAGATGGAGGAATACGTGATCCGCCGCCGCAAGGAGCTCGGCGACTGATGACGATCACTCCCTCCGAGAACGCCGGCGAGCCCACGGGCGACTTCGTCCTCATCCTGGACTGCCCCGACCGACCCGGCATCGTGCACGCCGTCTCCGGCTTCCTGGTCGAGCACGGCGGCAACATCATGGAGAGCCAGCAGTTCTTCGACCGGCTCAACGGGCGCTTCTTCATGCGCATCGACTTCGCGATGGCCGATGCCGATGCCACCACGGAGTCGTTGCGAGCCGACTTCTCGACGACCGTGGCCGAGCGGTTCTCGATGTCGTTCGAGATCTGGGAGGCCGCAGCGCCGTACCGCACGCTGATCATGGTCAGCAAGCACCTGCACTGCCTCAACGACCTGCTCTTCCGGGCCAGCACCGGCAGCCTCAACATCGAGATCCCGGTGGTGGTGTCCAACCACACCGACGCCGAGCCGCTGGCCCGCAGCCACGGCATCGAGTTCCGGCACATCCCGGTCACGCCGGAGAGCAAGCCCGACGCGGAGGCCGAGCTGATGAAGCTCCACGACGACCTCGGCATCGACCTGGTCGTGCTGGCGCGCTACATGCAGGTGCTCTCGGACGACACGTGCCGGCAGCTCTCGGGTCACGCGATCAACATCCACCACTCGTTCCTGCCCAGCTTCAAGGGTGCGCGGCCCTACCACCAGGCCTTCGCGCGGGGGGTCAAGCTGATCGGCGCCACGGCGCACTACGTCACCGCCGACCTCGACGAGGGCCCGATCATCGAGCAGGACGTGATCCGCGTCGACCACGGCCACAACGAGAAGCAGCTGACCTCCGCCGGCCGCGACGTCGAGGCGCAGGTGCTCTCGCGCGCGGTGCGCTGGCACTCGGAGTCGCGGGTGCTGCTCAACGGCAGCCGGACGGTGATCTTCCGCTGAGTCCGGGCTGCGTCATACGAACTGGTCGTCCGAGCAGCCACCACGTACGACGCCCGCCGAGACGTCATCCGAGCTCGTCGCCCGAGCAGCCACAACGTATGACGTCCGAGGGCCGCCCTACTCGAAGTCGGCAGCCGTGTAGGCCTTCGGCTCGACCAGCACCATCCAGTTGCCGGAGTTGTCGCGCAGGACCGCCTCCACGCCGTAGGGCCGCTCCTCCGGGTCCTGGATGAACTGCACGCCCTTGGCCTTCAGCTCGTCCGCGGTCTTGCGGCAGTCGTCGGTGGCGAGGCCGAGGCCGTGCATGCCGCCCTCGTCCATCGCGCGGTTGATCGACTCGATCATCTCCGGGGAGTGCGGCGGACCGGGCTGGGCGAGGTGCACCTGGAGCTCGGGCTGGCTCGGGTGGCGCACCGTGCACCAGCGGTAGTCGCCGAGCAGGATGTCCTCCCCCTCGTCGAAGCCGAGCACGTCGACGTAGAACCTCTTCGATGCGTCGACGTCCTTGACGAAGACACTGGCCAGGGAAATGTTCGTGATCATGCGACGACGCTAGGCGTCCGAGCCGTGGGCGCGCTTCTCCTGGCTTGCGGTCTTCCGCTCCGCCAGCCCCCACATCAGCACGAAGCAGCCGGGGATCCGCGGGGCGTCGGCCCCCCACCGCTGCTGGAACTGCCGCGGCGTCTCGCCGACCACGTCCTTGAACCGGGTGCTGAAGGAGCCGAGGCTCGTGAACCCGACCGCGTGGCAGACCTCGGTCACGGAGAGGTTGGTCGCCCGCAACAGGTCCTGGGCGCGCTCGACCCGTCGCTGGGAGACGTAGGCCGCCGGGGTGATCCCGTAGGTCGCGGCGAACATCCGGTGGAAGTGGAACTTGCTCAGCCCGGCGGCCCCCGCCATCACCTCGAGGTCCAGCGGCTCGGCGTAGTGCCGGTCGACGTGGTCGCGTGCCCGGCGCAGGTGCACCAGCACGTCTCCGGGGGCGCGTCGGGCTGGTGGTCTCGAGACGCTCGCCGACGCTCGCTCCTCGACCACCGAGGACACCGAGGACACCGAGGACACCGAGGACACCGACACTCGCTCCTCAGCCACCGAAGAGGCTGCCTTGCTCCTCACCGCCGAAGACGGGGGCCGGCCTCCCGACGGCCGTGGGGTCGTGGCTCGCCGCGACGGCGAGCTGGTCGACCAGGTCGTTCATCGGGTGCCCCGAGTGCCCCTTGACCCAGCGGAAGGCCACGTCGCCGCGCGCCTCCACGAGGTCGATCAGCGGTTCCCACAGGTCGCGGTTGGCCACCGGCTTCTTCGCGCTGTTCAGCCACCCGCGAGCGCGCCAGCCGGTCCACCAGGAGTTCTTGAAGCAGTTCACGACGTAGGTGGAGTCGCTGACCACCACGAGGGGACCGGGCAACGCGCAGATCGCCTCGTAGGCGGCCCGGACCTCCATCCGCTGGTTGGTCGTGGCAGGGTCGTGACCGGCCCCCTGCGGACCGTCGAGCACCGCCCACGCCCAGCCGCCCGGGCCGGGATTGCCGCGGCACGCACCGTCGGTGAAGGCCTCCGTCACACCGTGCATCGCGGGTCGCTCCTCCGTGCCTGTGGCTAGACCACGGTCTAGCGGGGTTGCGCAGTGCAGTCTACGGTTGCGCCATGAGCAACGCCGCCGTGGACCCGGCCGTCGGTGTCCAGTCGGTCGACCGGGCGCTCCGGATCCTGGAGATCCTGGCCCGCTCGGGCGAGTCCGGCGTCACCGAGATCGCCGCAGCGCTCGAGGTCCACAAGAGCACAGCCTTCCGGCTCGTCGCCACCCTCGAGCAGCACGGCCTCGTCGAGCAGGTCGAGGGCCGGGGGAAGTACCGCCTCGGCGTCGGCCTCCTCCGGCTGGCCGGCGCCACCAGCGCCCGCCTCGACGTCGTCCAGGAGGCCCGCCCGCTGTGCAAGCAGCTCGCTGCGGCGACCGGCGAGACCGTCAACCTCGCCACGCTGTCCGGCCACAGCGCGCTCTACCTCGACCAGGTGGCCGGCCCCTCCGCCCTGCAGCCGCACAACTGGGTCGGGCAGCACATCCCGCTGCACGCCACGAGCAACGGCAAGGTCCTGATGGCGTGGCTCTCCGACGACGACCTGCGCGAGCTGCTCGGTCGGCTCCCGTCGTTCACCGACACGACGATCACCTCCAAGGGCAAGCTGAAGAAGGAGCTCGAGAGCGTGCGCGAGAGCGGGTACGCCGTTGCGGTGGACGAGCTCGAGGTCGGGCTCACCGCGATCGCCGCGCCGGTCCGCAACGCCCACGGTGACGTCATCTGCTCGATGAGCCTCTCCGGCCCGACGTTCCGGCTGCCTCCCGAACGGGTCGCGGAGGTGGTGCCGCTCCTGGTGGAGGCGGCCGACGAGCTCTCCCACCGGCTCGGCTGGGGAGTGCGCTGAGCGCTGCTCGAACGCTCCTTCGCACGACTGGTCGCCCTCGGACTTGACGTCGGGGGTGGTCGACAGCATTGTTTCTGGAACCAAAGCCAGTGCGCTGCAAGCAGCGCAGCGCCCCGGCGAGATCGGATCCTGATGCCCGAGAACTTCATCAACGGAGAATGGGTCTCCGCCCGCGAGGGCGGACGCCGGGAGATCCGTTGCCCTGCCAACGGCGAGCTGGTCGCCGAGATCGACGAGTCGACGGCCGTCGACACCGAGGCCGCGATCGGCGCCGCCCGCACTGCGTTCGACACCGGCGAATGGCCCCGGATGAGCGCTCGTCAGCGCGGCGACGTGCTCCTCAAGGTCGCCGAGCTGCTCCAGCGCGACAAGGCCGACCTCGCCCGGATGGAGTCCCTCGACACCGGCAAGCGCCTGGTCGAGAGCGAGTACGACATCGATGACGTGACCAGCGTCTTCCAGCACTTCGGCCTGGTCGCCGACGCCGACGGCGGACGCGTGGTGGACACCGGCCGCAGCGACGTCGTCAGCCGGGTGGTGCACGAGCCCGTGGGCGTGTGCGGACTGATCTCGCCCTGGAACTACCCGCTGCTGCAGGTCTCGTGGAAGGTCGCACCCGCGCTCGCGGCCGGCTGCACCTTCGTGCTCAAGCCGAGCGAGCTCTCACCGCACACCGCGATCCACCTGATGCGGCTGCTCGACGAGGCCGGTCTGCCGGCTGGTGCGGGCAACCTCGTCGTGGGCGACGGCCCCCACGCCGGCGCTCCCCTCAGCGAGGACCCGCGCGTCGACCTGGTCTCCTTCACGGGCGGGCTCGAGACCGGCAAGCGGATCATGGCCGTCGCCTCGGGCACCGTGAAGAAGATCGCCCTCGAGCTGGGCGGCAAGAACCCCAACATCGTCTTCGCCGACGCCGACATCGAGGCCGCCCTCGACATGGCGCTCACCGCGGTGTTCCTCCACTCCGGCCAGGTGTGCTCCGCCGGGGCGCGGCTCGTCGTCGAGGAGTCGATCCGCGACAGCTTCGTGGACCAGCTCGTCGAGCGCGCCCGTGAGATCCGGCTCGGCGGACCCTTCGACGAGAAGGCGGAGACCGGGACACTGATCTCGCAGGCCCACCTCGACAAGGTCACGGCCTACGTCGACGCCGGCCGCGCCGAGGGCGCCGTCGTGCTGCTGGGCGGCAGCCGGGTGACCGACGGCGAGCTGGCCGACGGCTTCTTCTTCGCGCCCACGATCCTCGGCAACGTCAGCTCCGAGATGCGCGTCGCGCAGGAGGAGTCGTTCGGCCCGGTGCTGACCGTCGAGTCGTTCACCGACGAGGCCGACGCCGTGCGCATCGCCAACGACTCGATCTACGGACTCGCCGGTGCGGTGTGGACCCAGGACGCCGGCAAGGGCCAACGCGTCGCCGCCGCACTCCGCATGGGCACGGTGTGGATCAACGACTTCCACCCCTACGTCGCCCAGGCGGAGTGGGGCGGCTACAAGCAGTCCGGCATCGGCCGCGAGCTCGGCGAGGCCGGCCTCGAGGAATACCGCGAGTCCAAGCACATCTGGCACAACATCGCTCCAGCGCCACAGGGCTGGTTCGGGGTTCCGACAGCCTCGACCGACGAGGAGACAGAGGGCGGTCAGTCGTGAGCAGCCGGAAGAGGGACCACTGGGACTACGTCATCGTCGGCGGCGGCTCGGCCGGCTGTGCCATCGCCAACCGGATCAGTGCCGACCCGTCGACGAGCGTGCTGGTGCTCGAGGCGGGTCGTTCCGACTTCCGCATCGACCCGTTCATCCACATGCCGGCAGCGCTGCCGTTCCCGATCGGCAGCCGCTTCTACGACTGGAAGTACGAGACCGAGCCCGAGCCGGAGATGTACGGCCGGAAGATCTACCACGCCCGCGGCAAGGTGCTCGGCGGCTCCAGCTCGATCAACGGGATGATCTTCCAGCGCGGCAACCCGATGGACTACGAGCGCTGGGCCGCCGACAAGGGGCTGGAGAACTGGGACTACCTGCACTGCCTGCCCTACTTCAAGCGCATGGAGACCCTGATGGTCGACGGCCAGCGCCGGGCGGACACGTGGCGCGGTGGCAGCGGTCCGCTGGTCCTCGAGCGAGGACCTGCGGCCAACCCGCTGTTCGGTGCGTTCTTCGAGGCGGCGCAGCAGGCCGGCTACCCCCTGACCGACGACGTGAACGGCTACCGGCAGGAGGGCTTCGCGCGCTTCGACCGCAACGTGCACGACGGACGCCGGCTCTCCGCCGCTCGGGCCTACCTGCACCCGGTCATGGACCGCCCCAACCTCCGCGTCGAGACGCTGGCGATGGCCACGCGGATCAACTTCGACGGCACCCGGGCGACCGGGGTCGACTACCTCCGCGGCGGTCGCACGCACCGGTCGGTCAAGGCGGGACACGTGGTCCTCTGCGGTGGCGCGATCAACACCCCGCAGCTGATGCAGCTCTCCGGCATCGGGGACCCCGAGCACCTGCAGCCCCTCGGCGTGCAGATGGTCCACGACCTGCCCGGAGTCGGCCAGAACCTCCAGGACCACCTCGAGGTCTACATCCAGTACGCCTCCAAGCTGCCGGTCTCGATCGCACCCGGACTGGCGTGGCACCGCCGACCGGGCATCGGCTACCAGTGGCTCTTCCACCGCCGCGGGCTCGGTGCCACCAACCACTTCGAGGGTGGTGGCTTCGCGCGCAGCAACGAGGACGTGGACTGGCCCAACCTGATGTTCCACTTCCTGCCGGTCGCCATCCGCTACGACGGTTCCTCGCCGACCGAGGGCCACGGCTACCAGGTGCACATCGGTCCGATGTACGCCGACACCCGCGGCTGGGTCAAGATCGCGAGCACCGACCCCAAGCAGCACCCGAAGATGCTGTTCAACTACCTGACCACCCCCAACGACCGTCGCGAGTGGGTCGAGGCGATCCGGGTCGCGCGGGACATCCTCAACCAACCCGCCTTCGCGCCGTTCAACGCCGGAGAGCTCTCGCCGGGCAGCAGCGTGGAGACCGACGAGGAGATCCTCGACTGGGTCCGCAAGGACGCCGAGACGGCCCTGCACCCGTCGTGCACCGCCAAGATGGGCCTCGACGACCTGTCGGTCACCGACCCGTCCTCGATGAGGGTGCACGGGCTCGACTCGCTCAGCGTGGTCGACGCGAGTGTCTTCCCCTACGTCACGAACGGCAACATCTACGCGCCCGTGATGATGGTGGCCGAGAAGGCCGCCGACCTGATCCTCGGCAACACGCCCCTGCCCGCCGAGGAGGTGCCCTACTACCGGCACCGGGATGACTCACCTCTCTACCCACCGGGCGACTCCCGCAACGCCACGCCTTCCTGAGACAGGAGATCAGCCATGAGCGAGGTCGGCACGAAGTCTCGAGCGGCGCACGCGTCCGGTGGCGATCCGGAGGAGCCCCGCGTCACCGTGAACAGGCCGGTGTTCGCCACCGCGGCCGTGCTCACCGTCGGGGTGACGCTCTGGTGCGTCTTCGCCCCCTCCCACGCCGAGTCGACGTTGGGTGACGTCGTCGGCTGGGTGTCGACGTGGTTCGGCTGGTACTACATCGCGCTGACCACGACCGTCCTGGTGTTCGTGATCTATCTGGGGTTCTCCCGCTTCGGACTGGTCAGGCTGGGCCCGGAGCACTCACGTCCCGCGTTCACCACCGGCGCCTGGGCAGCCATGCTCTTCGCCGCCGGCATCGGCACCGACCTGATGTTCTTCGCGGTCTACGAACCGGTCACCCAATACCTCACCCCTCCCAGCGGCCCCGGGGAGACGGTCACCGCCGCCCGGGAGAGCACGGTGTGGACGCTGTTCCACTACGGCATCTCGGGGTGGGGGATGTACTGCCTGATGGGCATGGCGCTGGCCTACTTCGCCTACCGGATGAACCTGCCGCTCGCGGTCCGCTCCGCGATCTATCCCCTGATCGGCAAGCGCGTCGAGGGCCCGATCGGGCACGCGGTGGACATCGCCGCCGTCCTGGGCACCATCTTCGGCGTGGCGACCTCGCTCGGCATCGGTGTGGTCAGCCTCAACGTCGGGCTGAACAAGGTCTTCGGGATCCCCAACGGCCTGGCCGCGCAGTCGGCCCTGATCATCGTCGCGGTCGCCATCGCCACGCTGTCGGCCATCAGTGGCGTGGACAAGGGCATCAAGGTCATCTCGCAGGCCAACGTCCTCCTGGCCATCCTGCTGGCCCTGTTCGTCCTGGTCACCGGCCGGACGGCCTACCTGCTCAACGCCATGGTGCTCAACGTCGGCGACTACGTACGCCGCTTCAGCGACATGACGATGCAGACCTTCGCCTTCGAGGACACGGGCGACTGGATGAGCCTGTGGACGCTGTTCTTCTGGGCCTGGTGGATCGCCTGGGCGGCCTTCGTCGGGCTCTTCCTGGCCAGGATCTCCCGCGGTCGCACCATCCGGCAGTTCGTGGCCGGGACGATGATCATCCCGTTCAGCTACATCGTGATGTGGATCGCCATCTTCGGCAACGCCGCACTCGACGAGGTCCGCAGTGGCAACAAGGGCTTCGCCGAGGCGGTGACCTCGGCCAGCGGCCCGGACCAGGGGTTGTGGGCACTGCTCGAGGAGTACCCCTGGTTCCCGTTCGTGGCCGGGCTCGCGATCGTCGTCGGACTGCTGTTCTACGTGACCTCTGCGGACTCCGGTGCCCTCGTGATGGCCAACCTGTCCTCCCGGCTGCCGACGGCCAACCACGACGGCGCGCCACGGCTGCGCATCTTCTGGGCGGCCGCGACCGGTGCGCTGACCCTGGCCATCCTGGCCGCCGGTGGCATCTACGCACTCCAGTACGCCACCGTGATCGTCGGGCTGCCGTTCGCCTTCGTGATGATCGGCGTGATGTGGGGCCTCTACAAGGCGCTCTACGTCGAGGCCCAGCTCGCCGACAGCCGCGAGGGCGCGATGCCCGGGATGCTCTCGGGCCGCAGCGAGTCGGTCGACCGCGGGCACACGCCCTGGCAGGCGCGACTGCGCCGCGTGATGACGTTCCCGAGCCGCGACAAGGCCGAGGAGTTCCTCGACGACGTCGGCGAGCCGGCGCTGCGCGACGTCTCACGTGAGCTCGCGGAGCAGGGAGTCCGGGCCGAGGTGAGCAGGAGCACCGACGACGACGGCAACCCTGCTGTCGCCCTGCACGCGGACGTCGGTGCCGACAGGGCCTTCGACTACCGGATCCAGCACCGAGAGACACCGATGCCGGCGTACGGCGGGTGGGCGCCGCGCGGGCACGAGGTCTACTCGCGCCTCGAGGTGCACCTGCGCGAGGGCGGGCAGGGCTACGACGTCATGGGATACACCCATACCCAGCTGATCGACGACGTCCTGGACCAGTACGAGCGGCACCTCACCTTCCTGCGCGTCCAGGACGACAACGCCTCCAGCTGAGCGGCGCGCGCGGCCGACATGCGCCGCAGCCGGTTCATACCGCAGGTCTCGATGTCCTCACGAACCTTGACTTGGGTCTGAACAGGTGGCCATTGTGTTTCGCATAGCGCCCGGGGTTGCGAGCAGCGCAACGCCTGCACGGACGGACCTGATGCCGAACATGAAGTCGCCAATCGAGTCGGGTGGCCTGCCGCCGTTCCCCGGTCTCCCCCGCATCCACATCGAGGACCGCCATGAGTGAGACCGCAACCGCCCCTGTCCCGACCCGCACAGGAGACACCGGATCCGGTCTGGAGGTGCGCAACCTCTGGAAGATCTTCGGACCGGGTGCCGACAAGATCATCGGCACGCCGGACGCCGACCTGTCCCGCGCGGAGCTGAAGCAGAAGACCGGCTGCGTGGTGGGCGTCAAGGACGTCTCCTTCGACGTCGCTCCCGGTGAGGTCTTCGTGGTGATGGGCCTCTCGGGATCCGGCAAGTCGACACTGGTCCGGTGCCTCACGCGGCTGATCGAGCCGACCTCGGGCACCGTGAAGATCGGGGACGACGAGGTCACCGGCGCCTCGGAGTCACAGCTGCGTGACCTGCGCCGCCACAAGGTCTCCATGGTCTTCCAGCACTTCGGCCTGCTGCCCCACCGGCAGGTCCTCGACAACGTGGCCTACGGCCTCGAGATCCGCGGGATGGGCAAGAAGGAGCGCCGGGCCAAGGCGGCCGAGGTGGTGGACCTCGTCGGCCTGAGCGGCTTCGAGAGCAGCTATCCCGACCAGCTCTCGGGGGGCATGCAGCAGCGCGTCGGCCTCGCCAGGGCGTTGGCCGGTGACCCCTCGATGCTGCTGTTCGACGAGCCGTTCTCCGCACTCGACCCGCTGATCCGACGGGACATGCAGAACGAGGTCATCCGGCTCCACCACGAGGTCGGCAAGACGATGGTCTTCATCACCCACGACCTGGCGGAGGCCCTCAAGCTCGGGGACCGCATCATGATCCTGCGCGACGGCGCGGTGGTGCAGGTCGGCACTCCCGACGAGGTCGTGGGTGCGCCGGCCGACGACTACGTCGCCGACTTCACCTCCGACGTGCCCCGTTCCCACGTGCTGACGCTCAAGTGGGTCATGCGCGACCCGCGGCCCGGGGACTCCCACGAGGGGCCGGTGATGACCTCGAACACGATCATCCGCGAGGCAGCCCAGGCAGCCCTCGCCTCCGAGCACCCCGTGCGGGTCGTCGACGACGGCAAGCTGGTCGGCATCGTCGACGACGACGCGATCCTCCGGGTGGCCGTGGCCGAGGAGAAGGTGACGCCCCGCGACCACAAGGTCGCGCAGGGAGTCTCGGACTCATGACCGCCACCGCCACCGCGCCGCCGAGCCCGACGCCGACGGATCCGACGCAGGAGGCCCCGGCTGCCGAGGAACCCCGCAGCATCCCACGCTGGGCGATGGTGCTCGGCGTGATCGGCGTGTGGATCGTGCTGTGGTCGGTCACCAAGGGCAACAACACCCTCGAGCTCCCCGGCCGACAGCACACCGACCTGCACGAGTCGCTGACGCACTTCCGTGACAGCGTGCTCGCCAGCCGTGACACCAACCCGATCATCGCGCTCACCACCAACATCGCCGAGCTCTTCCGGAACAGCTTCGACTGGCTGCAGCGGATGTTCTCCGTGCCCGACTTCCCCCGACCGGTCCCCCAGGTCGGCTGGCTCGGCGTCACCGCACTCGCCACCTGGGTGGCGCTCGCGGTCGCCAACTGGCGCATCGCCGTCCTCGTCGCGTGCACGTTCGTCTCCTTCGGACTCCTCGGCTTCTGGTCCGACTCGATCGACCTGCTGCTGCTCACGGGCGTCTCGGTGCTGATCGCGGTGCTCATCGGGATGCCTCTGGCGGTGCTCTACGGCACCCGCCCACGAGCCCGCGGGGTGATGACGACCATCCTCGACCTGATGCAGACGATGCCGACCTTCGTCTACCTGCTGCCGATCGTGCTGTTCTTCGGCATCGGCGTCTCCGGCGCGATCGTGTGCACCCTGATCTACGCGCTGCCGCCACTGATCCGGATCGGCGGCTACGGGATCAGCGCCGTGTCACCGACGACCATCGAGGCCACCGACTCCGCCGGCCAGACGCAGTGGCAGCGCCTCACCAAGGTGCAGATCCCGATGGCGCGCAAGACGATCATCGTCGGCCTCAACCAGACCACGATGGCAGCGCTGTCGATGGCGATCATCGCCTCCTACGTCAACGGTCCCGGGCTCGGCAAGCCGGTGCTCCGAGCCCTGGTGCGCAACGACGTGGGTGGCGCGATCGTCCCCGGCATCCTGATCGTGCTGATCGCGATCATGCTCGACCGCGCCACCACCGCAGCCAGTGAGCGCGCCGAGCTCGCCTCGCGCGGACAGGGCCTGACCGGACGCACCCGACAGCTGGTGCTCGGCATCGGCGCGGTCGTGGTGCTCGCCGCGGTGTGGTACTCGCGCCAGAGCGTCGATGCGGCGGTCTTCCCCAAGTCCGGCCTCGGCAGCAACCTGGCCGACACCCTCGACTCCTTCGTCAGCTGGGCCGTGGGCATCCTCGACGGACCGTTCGGTGCGTTCAAGGACTTCATCAGCGCGGCGCTGCTCAACCCGATGCAGAGCCTGCTCGCCCAGTCGCCCTGGTGGCTCACTGCCCTGGCCATCCTGGCCATCGCCCTGATCCTGGGCGGCCTGAAGGCCGTGGTCCCGACGGTGATCTGCCTCGCCGGCATCAAGTACTTCGACCTGTGGCACGACGCGATGATCACCCTCAACATGACGCTCGTCGCCACCTTGCTGGTGATGATCCTGGCGCTGGTCTTCGGGGTCTGGATGGCGCGCAGCCACCGCGCCGACCTGGTGCTGCGACCGGTGCTGGACGCCGGACAGACGATCCCGGCGTTCGTCTACCTGATCCCGGTGCTGGCCCTCTTCGGGCCGACCCGCTTCACCGCGATCGTCGCCGGCATCGTCTACGCCGCACCCGCAGCGATCAAGCTCGTCGCGGACGGGGTCAAGGCCGTCCCCGAGACGACCGTCGAGGCCTCGCGCTCGGCGGGGACCACGTCGTGGCAGGAGATCACCCAGGTCCAGCTCCCCATGGCCAAGGGCTCGATCGTGCTCGCCACCAACCAGGGGTTGCTCTACGTGCTCGCGATGGTCGTCATCGGCGGTCTCGTCGGGGCAGGCGCCCTGGGCTACGACGCTGTGCTCGGGTTCTCGCGGAGCGAGGAGTGGGGCAAGGGCGCGGCGGCTGGCATCACGATCGTGCTGCTCGGCATCATGATCGACCGCATCGCCAAGGCGGCCTCGGGCCGCACTGGCCGCGCCAGCAAGCCCGTCGCGATCGACCGCCGGCAGTGGTGGCGACCGGTGGGCTCAGGTGGATAGAAGCTCGAAACAGGCACCACAAGCAGCCCCACCCGGGGATGGCAGTGACCGACACCGAGGAGCAGGAGAAGAGATGAGAAGGACAAGCAGGAAGGCCGGTCTGCTGGTCGCCGGGGTGGCAACAGCGATGCTCGCGCTCGGCGCGTGCGGCAGCGGTTCCATCGACAAGGAGACCAAGAAGAACGAGGCCAACTCCGCCGGCAAGGGGGACTGCGGTGAGCTCAACATCGCGGTGAACCCGTGGGTCGGCTACGAGGCCGACGCCTACGTGGTGGGCCAGGTGGCCGAGCAGAAGCTGGGCTGCAAGGTCAACTACAAGGAGCTCAAGGAGGACGTCTCGTGGCAGGGCTTCGGCACCGGCGACGTCGACGTCGTCCTCGAGGACTGGGGACACCCCGACCTGGAGAAGAAGTTCTTCGCGGACTCCGGTGACGGCAGCGCCGAGGACGTCGGTCCGACCGGCAACGTCGGCATCATCCACTGGTACGTCCCGCCGTGGCTCGCCAAGGAGCACCCCGACATCCTCGACTACAAGAACCTGAACAAGTACGCCGACAAGTTCAAGACCTCGGAGTCCGGCGGCAAGGGCCAGTTCCTCGGCGCCGACCCGTCCTACGTCCAGTTCGACGAGGCGATCGTCAGCAACCTGAAGCTCAACTTCAAGGTCGTCTTCTCCGGCTCGGAGGCAGCCAGCATCCAGGCCTACGAGAAGGCGGAGAAGAACAAGGAGTGGCTGATCGGCTACTTCTACGAGCCCCAGTGGCTCTTCGCGGAGTACCCGCTCAAGGCCGTCAAGCTGCCGCCCTACACGGAGGGGTGCCAGGACGACCCCGCCAAGGTGGCGTGCGACTACCCCGAGACCACGCTGAAGAAGGTGGCCTCGACGAGCTGGGTCAAGGAAGGCTCCCCGGCCGTCGACCTGGTCAAGAACTTCAAGTGGACCAACGACGACCAGAACGCCGTCGCGAAGTACATCGCCAAGGACGGCATGTCCTCCGACGACGCCGCCAAGAAGTGGATCGCCGACAACCCGGACAAGGTCGACGCCTGGCTCGGCTGAGAGCTCTCTGCACCTCGCACGATCGCGCGCCCGGGACCAGCATCGGTCCCGGGCGCGTGTGCTTGACACCCCGGAGGTCACGGGGTGATCCTTGACCAAGAGTTTCACATTACGCATCGCGTCGCGTCATACGCAACACTTGTTTCGACAAGCTCAACCATCGGAGAACCCATGGCCACCGTCCCCGCCACCGCCAAGGTCGTCGTCATCGGCGCCGGCATCGTCGGCAACAGCCTCGTCCACCACCTCGCCGAGCTCGGGTGGACCGACATCGTGCAGATCGACCAGGGACCGCTGCCCAACCCCGGTGGGTCGACCGGGCACGCCTCGAACTTCATCTTCCCCGTGGACCACTCCCGCGAGATCACCGACCTGACGCTGGACTCCGTGCGCCAGTACAAGGAGATGGGCGTCTTCACCGAGTCCGGCGGCTTCGAGGTCGCCCGCACCGAGGAGCGGATGGAGGAGCTGCGCCGTCGCATGTCCAGCGCCAAGGCGTGGGGCATCGAGGCCGAGCTCGTCTCCCCGGAGTTCGTGGTGGAGAAGGTGCCCTTCCTCGACCCCGACCAGATCATCGGCGCCTTCTGGACGCCGTCGGTCGGCGTGGTCGACTCGCTGCGGGCAGGAACGATCATGCGCGAGAACGCGCTCGCCAAGGGCGTGCTGAGCGTGGTGCCCAACGTCGAGGTCACCGGTCTCGACGTCGAGGACGGCAAGATCCGCCGCGTGCGCACCGATCAGGGCGACATCGAGGCGGATCACGTCGTGATCGCCTGTGGCGTGTGGAGCCCCAAGATCGGCGACATGGCCGGCGTGGAGATCGCCCTGACGCCCGCCGTGCACCAGATGATCTCGGTCGGCCCGTGCCCGCAGCTCGCGGAGCGGGAGGGAGAGATCTCCTTCCCGATCGTGCGCGACATGGACACGCTCTGCTACGAGCGCCAGCACGGCGCCGACATGGAGGTGGGCTCCTACGCCCACCGCGCGATCCTGCACGAGCCCGAGGACATCCCCTCGCTCGACCAGGCCAAGCTCTCCCCCACGGAGATGCCCTTCACCGAGGACGACTTCGACCCGCAGCTCGAGCAGGCACTCGAGCTGATGCCCGAGCTGCTCGGGGCCGAGGGTGCCGAGATCCGCTATGCGATCAACGGCCTCCTCTCGCTGACCGCCGACGGCGCCCCCATCCTCGGTGAGAGCGAGGTCGGTGGCCTCTGGGTCGCCGCGGCCGTCTGGATCAAGGAAGGCCCAGGCGTCGGTCGCGCGGTCGCCGAGTGGATGACCCACGGCTACTCCGAGATCGACATCCACCACAGCGACATGGCGCGCTTCCACGCCCACGAGACCAAGCGCCCCCACGTGCAGGCCCGCACGAGCGAGGCGTTCATCAAGACCTACGGGATCGTCCACCCCTCCGAGCAGTACGAGTCCGACCGAGGCGTGCGGTGGTCGGCAATGGCCGAGTCGCAGAAGTCCCTGGGCGCTGTCTTCTACGAGACCGTCGGCTGGGAACGGCCCTGGTGGTACGAGTCCAACGCCCCCCTGGTGGAGAAGTACGGCGATGCCGTCATGCCCCGCGAGAACGAGTGGGACGCCCGCTGGTGGAGCCCGATCATCAACGCCGAGCACCTCGCGATGCGCGAGAACGCCGGGGTCATCGACCTCAC
This sequence comes from uncultured Actinomycetota bacterium, assembly GCA_963843075.1. Lineage (GTDB taxonomy): Bacteria > Actinomycetota > Actinomycetes > Propionibacteriales > Nocardioidaceae > Marmoricola. Next base: position 403,763 of record CAWJJD010000001.1, read on the forward strand.
CGCGTTCTCCATCTTCGACATCACCGGCCCCGGCGCCCTCGCGTCGGTCCAACACACCTGCGTGGCGCAGTGCGACGTGGCGATCGGCAAGGTCATCTACACGCCGGTGCTCGACGCCAAGGGCGGGTTCGTCTCCGACCTCACCGTGATGCGCCTCGGCGAGGACCACTTCCGCGTCGTCACCGGCGGCGCTCACGGCATGGCCGACCGCAAGTGGTTCGGTGACCGGCTCGTCGACGGCGCCTCCCTGGCCGACCGGACCGAGGAGGTCTCCACGATCGGCCTGTGGGGTCCGCGTGCCCGCGACATCCTCACCTCGCTGACCGGCGAGGACGTCACCGACGCCGGCTTCGGCTTCCTGACCTGCCGCGAGATCGACGTCAAGGGCGTCGACGCTCCCGTGCTGGCCTCGCGGATCTCCTACGTCGGTGAGCTCGGCTGGGAGCTCTACGTGCCCTTCGACCAGGCGGCCCAGCTGTGGGACGCCGTGCTCAGCGCCGGCAAGGACCACGGCGCGGTGCCGGTCGGCATCGGCGTCTACGGCGTCACCGGACGCATCGAGAAGGGCTACCGGGCCTTCGGTACCGAGCTCGACGCCGAGCGCACGATCATCGAGGCCGGAATGCAGCGACCCAAGGTCAAGGCGGCCGACTTCGTCGGCAAGGAGGCCTACCTGGCGCAGCGGGAGAGCGAGCCGGCCTCGGTGCTGTGCACCATGACGGTCGACGACCACACCTCGGCCAGCGGCACCTTGCGCTACATGCTCGGCGGCGAGCCCATCCTCACGCGCGACGGTGGCACCCTGACCGACGGTCACGGCCACCACCCCTACGTGACGACGGCTGGTTCGGCGCCGTCCCTGGGCAAGCACGTGCTGATGGCGTTCCTCCCCCCCGAGGAGGCGCGGATCGGCAACGAGCTGGCCGTGTCCTACATGGAGGAGCTCTACCCGGTCACCGTGGGCTCCATCGACGCCACTGCCCTCCTCGACCCGGACAACGAGCGGATCAGGTGAACCGATGACCGACGTGCTGGTCTGCATCAAGCGGGTGCCGGACTTCTCCGGCGAGGTGCTGCTCTCCGAGGACGCCCAGTCAGCCGACGCGCGCTTCGTGGGCTACACGATGAGCACCCACGACAGCTGCGCGGTCGAGCTGGCCGTGCAGATCGCCACGGCGACCGAGGGCAGGGCCACCGTGCTGAGCGTCGGGTCCGCCGACTCGGTCGAGCAGCTTCGCTCGGCGCTCGGGGTCGGCTGCTCGGCTGCGGTGCTGGTGGAGACCGACCCGGTCGCGCTGGGTCCGGCCGACGTGGCCCACGAGATCGCCCAGGTGGTCCGCGACCACGAGGCGGCCGGGTCGGCGTACGGGCTGGTCCTGCTCGGCAACGACGCCGCCGACTCCGGCGACTTCCAGGTCGGCATCCGGCTGGCGCACGAGCTCTCCCGCCCCGTGGTCACGGGGATCATGACGATCTCGACCGACGGCGACCGGGCCGAGCTGCACGCCGACGGACCGGACGGTCGGGAGACCTACTCGGTGCCGATGCCCGCCGTCGTGACCGTGCTGGAGGGTGGCGTCGAGCCTCGCTACCCCACGATCACGGGTCGGATGAAGGCCAAGAAGGTCGAGGTCGAGACCCGACCGGTCTCGCGGGAACCTGCGGGTAGCGCCCGGGTGCAGCTCACCCTGCCGCCGGCGGCCCCTGCGTCCGCCGAGGTGCTGGGCGAGGGCCCCGAGACGGCCAAGGTCGTGGTGGACCTGCTGCAGAAGCTGGGGGTGTCGCGATGATCCTCGTCTACGTGGAGACCTCCGCCGAGGGGATCCAGGAGGTCTCGCTCGAGGCGATCACCTTCGCCCGGACCCTCTCCGAGGCGGGCGGCGGCATCGCGATCGACGCGGTCCAGGTCGGCCCGGCTCCGGAGGGCGCCGAGACCGAGCTGGCGGCGTACGGCGTCCGCAACGTCTACCGCGCCACCGGCGACGACCTCGACCTGTTCTCCGGCGCGGCGACGGCCTCGGCCGTGGTCGCGGCGCGGCAGGCCGCGGGTGCCGTCGTCGTCATCGCGGGTGGCACCAACCGGGGCAACGAGGTGGCCGCGCGCGTGGCCACCCGCCTCGACGTGCCGATGGCCGCCAACGTCGTGTCCTTCCACGGTCTCGCACCCTTCGTGGTGACCCGCCAGGTGATCGGCGGGGCCGCTCTGGAGGAGATGCGTCTCGGCAAGCGCCCGGCGGTCTTCTCGGTCGCCGGCCACGCGGTGGAGCCTGTCCCCGCCGAGGCACCCGGCGCGGGCTCGGTCGTGGCACTCGACGTCGACCTCGCACCCGAGGACCTGCTCGTGCGGGTCGTCTCGGTCGAGGGCGTGGACGACGACGACTCCGACAGCCTGAAGTCGGCCCGGGTGGTCGTCGGGGCCGGTCGCGGCGCCGGCGGTCCCGAGGGCTTCGACGACGTGCTCGAGCTCGCCTCGCTGCTCGGCGGCTCGCTGGGCGTCTCGCGGGTGGTCACCTCCCTCGGCTGGCGCCCCCACCACGAGCAGGTCGGCCAGACCGGCAGCCGGATCTCGCCGGAGGTCTACATCCCGTGCGGCATCAGCGGCGCGATCCAGCACTGGGCCGGCTGCGCGAGCTCCAAGGTCATCCTCGCGATCAACACCGACGCCGAGGCGCCGATGATGACCAAGGCGACCTACGCCGTCGTCGGGGACATGCACGAGGTCGTCCCCGCGATCAACGAGGAGATCAGGCGGCGTCGGGGCTGAGCGGCTGGTCGGCCCTGCTCACCAGCTCGTCGATGTGACGGTCGAGGGCGGCGTACATCACTTCGAGGGTGACACTTCCCCGGCAGGCAGCTCCGATCAGGCCGTCCATCACCGCGCGCAGCCGGATCGCCTCGACGTCGTTGGCCTCTCCGGGCGGAAGGATCATGCCGAGCACACTGACCACCAGCTGGTCGAGGTAGGCGTCGTGGTGGGCGAGCAGCTCGAGCGAATCGGGACTGGCGTCGAGCCTGGTCAGCTCCCGCCACGCGCGCTCGAGCTCCAAGGCCCCTTCGTCGGCCGGCAGCTCGGCCCGGATGACCAGCCGAGCGTGCTCGAGGGACCCGCGCTCGACTCCTTTCGGGCAGGACCGGAACCGCGGGTATCGGCGTTCGCGCGCGATCCAGGCCACCCCCATCCCCGGGAGCACATCAGGTGAGCTGAGGGTTCTCCGCAGGGTCCAGGGCGACAGGTCGAGCCGGCATGCGGCAGGTCTACCGATGGCGACTGACAGAACCGGTGCCTGGGAGTTGGCCCTGTGGAAAGCCGTCATCCTCGAGCGAGGCCGGCTGACCCAGTGGTTTCGTGACGCTCGCCGGCGCTCGCTCCTCAACCACCGACTCGGGAAGTGCCAACCGCTGTGACACCACCCGCACCCCCCACTTCACGGGAAGTGCAAACCCCCGTGGCACAAACCAGAATCCAGCGAGCCGGGAACTGCACGTGGCCGTGGCACCACCCGTGCTGCTCGAGGGGAAATGCTGGGGCGCGGCCCTACGCTGACCCACGTGGACAGGCGGGTGTGGCTCATCGGGGGGATGACGATCGCGCTCGTGGCCTCGGCGGGCTACGCCTACTCGCAGACCCGCGCAGACTGCGGTGCCGCCGTGACCAGCCTGCCCGCGTCGAAGTCGAGCACCCCGTTCCTCGACGCGCAGGAGCGGGCGGACCGGCCCGACCACGACCGCGACGTGCTGGTGAGCACGCTGGCCGGGGATCCGGCGCCGGTCGGCGAGGTGGTGGGGGCGGTCGGCTACCACTACGAGCAGTGGGCGCAGGTCTCGGCGTACGCCCAGGGGATCGGCGTCCGCACGCGTGACAACCCCGACTTCACCATGCTCGACGACACGACGCTGGAGCCGCGGTGGAGCGTCCGGGTGAGCACCAAGCGGTCGACCTACGACGCCAGCGCGAAGCACTACCTGGTCGCGTCGATGCCCACCAAGCAGCCGCCCGACCTCGTCGCCCTCGACGCGGACACCGGTCGGCGGACCTGGTGCGCGACGCTGGAAGGGGTGGTGGGCCCCTCGGACCCGTTCGCGACGCAGTTCCTGGACGACGAGGACGTCGCCGTGCTGGCGCCGGGCAAGGGATCGAAGGAGCGGATCGTGCGGCTCTCGGGTCGCGACGGCGAGCTCGTCTGGGAGCGCACGCTGGACGCGGACTCCGGCGACTTCCTCGGCGACATGGGCAACGGCACCCTGCTGGCCGGCGGCAGGCCGCAGGCGGAGCTGTTCGACCCGGCCTCCGTGGGGAAGCGACGCGAGGGGGTCGCGCTGGCGCTGTTGCGGGCCAGGGACGGCACCACGCTGTGGACACGTCGCGAACCGGCCGGGTCGGACGTGCACGTGCTCGGCACCGATCCCTCGACGGGCACCGCAGTCGTCCAGGAGTGGAGCGCCCGCGCGGGCACGGCACTGCTGCGCGCGATCAACGCCGAGGGCAACCAGGAGTGGTTCGCGGTCCCGGCCCGGGGCGCCAACTACGACGCCGCGCTGCGTTCGGGGCGGATCCTGGTGCGGGTCGGCAACCGGTGGTCGGCGTACGCGATCGAGGACGGCCACCTGCTGTGGACGCGAACCGTCCCGGCGAAGCCGCAGTTCCTGCCCTACGGGTTCGAGCTGGACAGCATCCCGCTCCTCGACGAGGACCACGTGCTGATCGCGGGCACGACTGCCCTGCACACGCTCGATCTCGGCAGCGGCGCCATGACCTCGGCGCCGCTGCCGACCGATGGGATCAACACGACCTACTGGCCCTACCAGCTCGCCGTGTCCGAGCGACTGATCGCCGTGGCCACGAACACCGGGGCGGTCGTCGTACGGCGAGAGTGAGTCAGTGCCCGGCGACCGTCCTCCTCATCAGGAAGTGCAGGTCGGTCTGGTCGATCAGGCCGACCACGTTGGCCGCACCGGGACCGTACGCCGCTACGCGCAGCTGCGAGCCGGTGTGCTGCTGGCTGGCTCCGGCCGCCGCCGTCCCGTAGGCCACGATCATGTCCGCGCCGTCCTTGGTGGTCAGCTTCGCGGTCAGGCCAGGAGTGTTGCCGTCCACGATCTGGCTGGTGTGCGCGTGGTCGGCGGTCACGATGACCAGGGTGTGCCCGTCCTTCTTCGCGAAGTCGAGCGCGGCCCGGACGGCCCTGTCGAGCTGCTCGGTCTCACCGATCTGGCCACACGGGTCGGCGGCGTGGTCCTTCTTGTCGATCGAGGCACTCTCGACCTGGAGGAAGAACCCGTGCTTCTGGCCGTTCCGGTTCTTCGCCAGCAGGTCGATCGACTTCGTGGTCATCGACTGCAGGTCGGGGACCGAGCTGAACGTCGGCTCGGGCTTGCAGGTCGCACCCGGGAGGTTGGCCCCACCGGACGTCGCCGGCAGCGGCGCGAACTTCACCGGCATGTTGCCCGGTGAGAAGAGCCCGAGGAGCGGCTTGTTCTGGTCCGCGTAGGACACCTTGTGGAGCGCGTTCTTCTCGGTGATGTAGTTGTAGCCGCGCTGCCTGGCCTGCTGCTCGAGCGTCTTGCCAGCCCACTTGCCGGCCTTGGCCACCTCGGCGAAGGTCGTCGAGCCGCCACCCAGCGTGACGTCGGGGCGGGTGTCGAGGAGCTGCTCGCTGATCGAGCCGCGGCCGCCGTTCTCCTTGGCCGCCTCCGGGCACGTGGTCGACGTGGCCACCGGTCCGTAGCAGGAGCGTGCGCTGATGTGGCTGACCTCGACGGCCGGGGTCGCGTCCTGGATCTCGGAGGTGGTGACGTCGCCCGTCGCGAGCCCGTGCCTCTTGGCCAGCTCGAGCAGGGTGGGGAAGGCCTTGCCGTGCCGGTCCACCGAGATGGCGTTGTCGTAGGTCTTCACGCCGGTCGACCAGGCGGTGCCGGTCGCCGCTGAGTCGGGGGTGTAGTCGGGCTTCCCGGTGTCCTTGTTGACGCTGTAGTGCGTCATCTGACCGGTGAGCGGAAGCGCGTCGATGCCGGGGAAGAACCCGCCGGCGCCGCGCAGGTAGTTGCGGGCGACGGTGATCTCCGAGTCACCCATCCCGTCGCCGATGAACAGGATGACGTTGCGGGCCCGGGAGTTCTTGATCGAGTCCTTGATCAGCTGGCTCTGGTCACCGCGGAGGCGGGCGGCACCGCCGTACTGGTCGACCTTGCCCTTCGCCGAACGGTTGAGGAGGGGGAGCTGTCCGGCGGCGACGACCGTGGAGGTGACGGCCCCGCTGAGGGCCAGGGCGACGGCGCCGAGGACGACCGCTGTGCGCTTGGTGGGCATCGTGAACCTTTCGAGGGATGGATGGTCTGCCCGCGAGGCTGGTCGAGCCAGGTGTACGGCTGTGGAGGGGGCGGTGAACATGTCGCCTCGTCTTGGTAGACAGGGGCCTGTGACCACCACCCAGCACGCGATCAGCACGGCCGGCACCCGCGACGAGGCCGAACGCCACCTGCGCGCGCTGGTCGGGAGTGACGACGCTCGCCTGCACGACGACCAGTGGTCGGCGATCGAGGCCCTGGTGGTCGAGCAGAGCCGGGTGCTGGTGGTGCAGAAGACGGGCTGGGGCAAGTCGGCGGTCTACTTCGTCGCGACGGCCCTGATGCGCGGGCTCGGCGCCGGGCCGACCGTGATCATCTCTCCCCTGCTCGCGCTGATGCGCAACCAGATCGAGGCGGCCGAGCGCGCCGGGATCCGGGCGGCCACGATCAACTCCACCAACATCGAGGACTGGTCGGCGGTCAGGGCGAGGGTCGAGGCCGGCGAGATCGACGTGCTCCTGGTCAGCCCCGAGCGGCTCAACAACCCCACGTTCCGCGACGAGGTGCTCCCCCAGCTGACCGAGACCGCCGGTCTGCTCGTGATCGACGAGGCGCACTGCATCTCCGACTGGGGCCACGACTTCCGGCCTGACTACCGGCGCATCCGTCAGATGATCGCCACACTGCCGCCGGGCATCCCCGTGCTCGCGACCACGGCCACGGCCAACGCCCGGGTGACCGCCGACGTCGCCGAGCAATTGGGGACCGACGTGCTGGTGCTCCGTGGCTCCCTGGACCGGGAGTCGCTCCACCTGGCGGTCCTGCAGCTCGAGCGCCCCGAGCAGCGGCTCGCCTGGCTCAGCGACCACCTCGCCGAGCTCGAGGGCTGCGGGATCATCTACACGCTGACCGTCGCCGCCACCCAGGAGGTCGCCGAGCACCTACGGGCGCACGGCCACGCCGTCGCGGCCTACTCCGGCCAGACCGAGGCGACCGAACGCCTCTCGCTCGAGCAGGACCTGCTCTCGGGCCGGCTGAAGGCGCTCGTCGCGACGAGTGCGCTGGGGATGGGATTCGACGCGCGCCTGGGGTTCGTGGTCAATCTCGGTGCCCCCTCGTCCCCGGTGGCCTACTACCAGCAGGTCGGTCGCGCGGGGCGCGGCACCGGCCCGGCCAAGGTGATCCTGCTCCCGGCCTTCGAGGACCGTGACATCTGGCGCTACTTCGCCTCGCTCGCCTTCCCGCCCGAGCAGCACGTGCGCGCGACGCTGCGCGCACTGGCTGACAACGGAGCGCCCATGTCGACGGCGGCCCTCGAGACCTACGTCGACCTGAGCCGCAACCGGATGGAGACGATGCTCAAGGTCCTCGACGTCGACGGGGCCGTCGACCGGGTGCGCGGAGGCTGGACCGCCACCGGGCAGGAGTGGGTCTATGACCAGGAGCGCTACGACCGGGTGGCTGCCGCGCGCCGCGACGAGCAGGCGGCCATGCTGGAGTACGCCGCCACGAACGGCTGCCGGATGCGCTTCCTGCGCGAGCAGCTCGACGATCCCGACGCCGAGGACTGCGGGCGTTGCGACAACTGCGGCGGCCTGACCCTGCCCGGCGAGGTGTCGGAGAACGCGCTGGCAGACGCCGGCGAGCGACTGCGTCGACCGGGCGTGACGCTCTCGCCGCGCAAGATGTGGCCCACGGCGCTGGTCAACCTCGGGATCGACCTGAAGGGCAAGATCGCCGAGGGTGGGGAGGAGGGCCGGGCCGTCGGACGGCTCACCGACCTCGGTCACGGCCAGATGCTGCGCGAGCTGTTCCGCCCGGACGCCGAGGACGGTCCCGTCCCCCGGGCCCTGGTCGACGCGGTGCTCGAGGTGCTCCGTGACTGGCACCCGGCGTGGCCGGCACGGCCGACGGGCGTGGTCTACGTCGAGTCGGCCCGACGGCCCCAGCTGACCCGAGATCTGGCCGAAGGGCTGGCCCGCTTCCTCAAGCTGCCGATCGTCGGCCGCTGGGGCATCGTGGACCCCTCCGTCGCCCCCGGCCAGGGCGCGGCCAACTCCGCCCAGCGGGTCGCCGCCGTGAGCCGCCGCTTCGAGCTGGTGCTGGACGGGCAGCTTGGACGGGCAGCTGGACGGGCAGCTGGACGGGGGCCCGGTCCTGCTGGTCGACGACCTGATGGCCACCGGGTGGACCCTCACCCTCGCGGCCCGCGCCCTCCGTTCCGCCGGCGCCTCAGCCGTCCTACCCCTGACCCTGGGCACCGAGAACTGACTCCTGCCGCCGTCGGCGGGCGAGGGCCGGCGGACCCGGACTCGCCGGTAACCCGACCGGACGGGCAAGATGCACGCATGGCCGAGGAGAAGAAGAAGCGCCGGGCGGCGACCAGTGCGTCGTACTCGATCACGATGCGGTTGCACACCGACGTCGACCCAGCGGTCATCGGGCGGGTGGCGACCCAGATCGCGTCGGGCGGCGGCATCGTCACCGCCCTCGACGTCACGGAGTCCCGTCACGACCGGCTCGTCCTCGACGTCACCTGCTCGGCGACCGACAGCGAGCACGCCGAGGAGATCGTCGGCGACGTGAGGAACCTCGAGGGCGTCACCGTCCACAAGGTCTCCGACCGCACCTTCCTGCTGCACATCGGCGGCAAGATCGAGGTCCGCTCCAAGGTGCCGCTGCGGACCCGTGACGACCTGTCGATGGCCTACACCCCCGGCGTCGGCCGGGTCAGCCTGGCGCTCGCCGAGCACCCCGAGGACGTGCCCCGGCTCACCGTGAAGGGCAACAGCGTCGCTGTCGTCACCGACGGCTCCGCGGTCCTGGGGCTCGGCAACATCGGCCCCGGTGCCGCCCTGCCCGTGATGGAGGGCAAGTGCGCCCTGTTCAAGCGGTTCGCCGACATCGACGCGTGGCCGATCTGCCTGGACACCCAGGACACCGACCGGATCGTCGACGTGGTCGAAGCCATCGCGCCGGGCTTCGGTGGGATCAACCTCGAGGACATCGCCGCCCCCCGTTGCTTCGAGATCGAGCAGCGCCTGCGCGAGCGACTCGACATCCCGGTCTTCCACGACGACCAGCACGGCACCGCGATCGTCGTACTCGCGGCGCTGACCAACGCGCTGCGCTGCATCTCGCGCGACCTGGCCGACGTGAAGATCGTCGTGGCCGGTGCCGGAGCCGCGGGTACGGCGATCGTGACGCTCCTGCTCGCCGCCGGGGCCGGCGACGTCGTGGTCTGGGACCGCGAGGGCTGCCTGTCGGCCGACGACGAGTCGCTCTCTCCCGAGAAGGCCGAGCTCGCCAGCCGGACCAACCCCCGGAAGGTGCGCGGCGACCTGCGCGCGGGGCTCGAGGGCGCCGACGTCTTCATCGGGGTGAGCGGACCGGGCGTGCTGGAGGCCGAGTGGATCCGGGACATGGCCGATCAGCCGATCGTGTTCGCGCTGGCCAACCCCGACCCGGAGATCGACCCGGCCGAGGCCGGACACTTCGCCGCGGTGGTGGCGAGCGGTCGCAGCGACTACCCCAACCAGATCAACAACGTGCTGGCCTTCCCCGGCGTCTTCCGGGGGCTGCTCGACGCGCGCGCCAGCGACGTGACCATCGAGATGCTGCTGCGCGCGGCCGACGCGATCGCGCACGTCGTCACCGATGACGAGCTCAACGCCAGCTACATCGTGCCGAGCGTGTTCGACGACAAGGTGCCCAAGGCCGTGGCGGCCGCGATCCGCGGCGTCAACGAATAGTCAGTCCAGCCCGACCATCGAGGCGTACGCCGACTCCATCTGCTCGATCATCAGCGGACCACCGTGGCCCTCGGTCTCGATCACGACCAGCCGGCTCGCGGGCCAGCGGCGATGCAGCCGCCAGGCGGTCTCGACGGGACCACTGACGTCGAGACGCCCGTGGACCAGCACCCCCGGGATGTGCGCGATGGCGTCGATGCCGTCGAGGACCCCGGACTCTCCCAGCCAGGCGTCGTGGGCCCAGTTGTTGACCACGTGCGTGGCGATCTCCAGCCGCCACTGGGGATCCCGGTCACTCATGCCGTGCCCGGGCGGCACGCCTGCCCCCAGCTCGCCGATCGCGACGTGCGAGTCCTCCCACCGGCACCAGGCGAGTGCCGCAGCCTCGCGGACCTGGGGATCGGGATCGGTGAGCCTCTCGAGATAGGCCTCGAGCAGCGGTTGACCCGGCCGCCGGCCCGAGGCCGCCTCGAGCTCCGCCCACGCCTCCGGGAAGATCCGGCCCACACCCTCGCTGATCCACTCGATCTCGCGGTGGGACCCGCTGGTCACCGCCAGCAGCACGATGCCGGTGACCCGCTCGGGGTGTGCCTCCGCGTAGGCCAGGCCCAGGGTGCTGCCCCACGAGGCGCCCGCGACCAGCCACCTGTCGATGTCCAGGTGCTCGCGCAGTGCCTCGATGTCGGCGATCATCCGCTGGGTGGTGAGGGTGTTCAGGTCGAACCCGGGAGCGGTGGCGAGTGGTCGACTCCGGCCGCAGCCCCGCTGGTCGAAGCCGACGATCTGCCAGTGCTCGGGATCCGGCCAGCGGCGATAGCTGCCGCTGCCGAGGCCCGATCCTGGCCCTCCGTGCAGCCACACCATCGGCTGCCCCAGGGGATTGCCGGAGACCTCCCACCAGATCTCGGAGCCGTCGCCCAGGACGAGCTCCCCTTCGACGAACGGCGCGATCTCGGGAAACGGCATCTGCCGATGTTGCCTCACCCAGACCTGTCGTGGCCACCGGCTAGGTTCGACGCGTGATCCCGGTGGTTCAGCACAGAGCGCCTCTGAGCCCTTGCCCTGAGGAGGTCGCGCAGCGACCGTCTCGCAGGGCCTCGACACCGCTTCGGGGACGGCTCGGGTGAGCTTCGTCCCGTTGCAGGGCAGGGCGACCTGGGTGCCGCAGCACCCGCCGCGCGACAGCGAGGTCGAGTTCACCGGTCCGACCCGGACGATCCGGATGCCGATGCGCGGCGCCATCCCCGTGCTCACCCGCGCGATGCGCGCCGACGACGCGCATCCCTCGGTCGGTCTCCTCAGCGGCGCGACGCTGCTCGCCATGAAGCTGGTGGCCGCCGGCCGGATCCGGCTCTCGGAGACCGGCGACTCCTGGCGGGTCGGTCCGCTGCACCCCGACGACGAGGACCGGCTCCGCGCGCTGGCCACCGCGAGGGCACACGGGGACACCGATGTGGACGACGCCGAGGACGTCATCCGTCAGCTGCTCGACGCCGTGGCCGACTCGATGACCCGGCCCCCCGCGTCGCACGACCCGGGGACCTTCGCCCGTCGCCGGGTGACCACCTCGACCGACCCCGACGATCCGGACCTGCCCGGCGAGGTGCGGCTGGCCCTGCGGGTCGAGGCGCCCTCGGAGGTGCTCGAGGGCGGTGGCGTGGTCGTCGTGCTCCAGGCCCACGACGTGGACGACGACACCCACTTCACCGACGCCGACCAGCTCTGGGTGGGAGAGGAAGGGGCGGCGGGCCACGGTTTCTCGCGCCGCGCGCGGCTCAGTCTCGGGCGTGCCCTGCGCGCGGCCGTCGAGGCGTGGGCCCCGCTCGACCGGCTGCAGCGGATGCAGGTGCCCGACCGGATGGTCCTCGACGCCGATGAGCTGGCCCACCTGCTCGAGCACGGTCTCGAGGCTCTCGACGGCATCGGCGTCGACGTCTTCTGGCCGCGTGGGCTGCGCGGCGAGCTGATCCCCCAGGCACGGGTCGAGGTCGACTCCGGCCCCCGCGAGGGACAGCTGATGGAAGGGCTGTTCGGACCGGACGCGATGTTCAGCTTCGACTGGCGGCTGGCGCTCGGTGCCGATCCCCTCACCGACGAGGAGATGGCGCTGCTCGCCGGCGCGAACTCGCCGGTGATCAGGCTCCGCGACAACTGGATGGTGATCGACCCGGCCGTCGCGCGCCGCGCCCGCAAGCGCAAGGCCGCACAGGTGATCAAGCCGGTGGTGGCGCTGCAGGCGGCCCTGACCGGCAAGCTCTACCTCGACGGCGGCGCCCTGGAGGTCCACCCCGGCGCGACCCTGGAGAAGGTGCGGGACCGCATCGTCGACGCGGCTGTCGTCGCACCGCTGGAGACACCGGCCGACCTGGACGCGACGTTGCGTGACTACCAGCGTCACGGGCTGACCTGGCTCGCCGAGCTCACCGGCGCCGGGCTCGGCGCCTGCCTCGCCGACGACATGGGCCTGGGCAAGACGATCACCTTGATCTCGCTGCACCTGCATCGTCGCCGGCGCGGGCTCGCGACGGGGCCGACGCTGGTCGTCTGCCCGGCGAGCCTGATGGGCAACTGGGAGAGCGAGGTCCGGCGGTTCGCGCCGGGGGTCGGCGTACGCCGCTTCCACGGCACCTCGCGCTCGCTGGACCACCTCGACGACGGCTTCGTGCTGACCACCTACGGCACCATGCGCAAGGACCACGAGACCCTGTCGACCGTCGCGTGGGACCTCGTCGTCGCCGACGAGGCCCAGCACATCAAGAACGCCAACTCCTCGACGGCGCGCAACCTGCGCACGATCGAGTCGAGGTGCCGGGTCGCCCTGACCGGCACCCCGGTCGAGAACAACCTGACCGAGCTGTGGGCGATCCTCGACTGGGCGACGCCCGGCCTGCTGGGCTCGCGCGCGGCGTTCCGCAAGGTCTGGGCCGCGCCGATCGAGAGCGGCGTCGACCCGTCGGTGGCCCGTCGGTTCGCCCAGCTCGTCGAGCCGTTCCTGCTGCGCCGGCGCAAGTCCGACCCGGGCATCGCCCCTGAGCTGCCCGCGAAGACCGAGACCGACCAGGTGCTGGGCCTGACCCGCGAGCAGGTCGTCCTCTATGAGTCGCTGGTCCGCGAGTCGATGGACCGCATCGAGCGCGCCGACGAGGACACCCGCCGGGGACTCGTGCTGGCGCTGCTGACCGGGCTGAAGCAGATCTGCAACCACCCGGCGCACTACCTGCGCCAGGCCAGCGGCCGGCTCAAGGGGCGCTCGGAGAAGCTCGACGTCTGCGACGAGCTGCTCGGCACGATCCTGGCCGAGAACGGCTCGGTGCTCGTCTTCACCCAATACGTCGCCATGGCCCGCCTGCTCGAACGCCACTTCGCCGCCGCCTCGATCCCGACCCTGTTCCTCCACGGCGGCACCCCCGTTCGGGCTCGCGAGCAGATGGTGGAGGACTTCCAGGCGGGTGCCGCGCCGGTGTTCCTGCTCTCCCTCAAGGCGGGCGGCACCGGCCTCAACCTGACCCGCGCCGACCACGTGATCCACTTCGACCGCTGGTGGAATCCCGCTGTCGAGGACCAGGCGACCGACCGCGCCTACCGGATCGGGCAGACCCGGCCGGTCCAGGTCCACCGCCTGGTGACCGAGGGCACCATCGAGGAGAAGGTCGGAGAGCTCCTCCAGCGCAAGCGCCGACTCGCCGACTCCGTGCTCGGATCGGGGGAGGTGGCGCTGACCGAGCTGAGCAACGACGAGCTGCGCGACCTGGTCAGCCTTCGCGTGCCCGGGGACACCCGTGGGTCCTGATCGCTTCGACGTCGCGGTCGTCGGCGCCGGGCTGACCGGTGCCGCCACGGCCCGTGAGCTGACGGCTCGCGGGCACTCGGTGCTCCTGCTCGAGCAGTACGCCGTGGGCCACGACCGGGGCAGCTCACACGGCTCCTCTCGGATCTATCGACGGGCCTGTGCCGAGGCGCTCTACGTGACCCTCACGGGGCGGGCCAGCGAGGAGTGGGACCGCCTCGAGGAGGAGTCCGGGGTGACCCTGCGCACGCAGACCGGTGGTCTCGACGCCGGTGCGGGTCGCTGCCAGCTGATGCTCGCCTCGCTGCTCCGCCAGGGCGTCGAGGCCAGCCTCCTCTCGCCGGCGGCCGTGGCCGAGCAGTGGCCCGGGATCGCACTGGACGGCGATGCCTGCTTCCATGCCGACGCCGGTCATCTGAACGCCGACCCGGATCCGCTCGCCGAGAAGAGCTGCCTGTTCACCATGACCTCCGACGAGGACTTCGTGCTGGATCGAGCGGCGTCGAGGGGCGGGCAGGTCGTCATCGCCTCGCCGTGCTCGAGCCACGGGGCCAAGTTCGCGCCGTTGGTCGGGGTGGTGGTGGCAGATCTCGTGGAGGGCGCCGCGCCACATCCGCGGTTCGCGTTCCGAAACCCTGATGCGGCCGGCAGTCGTGCCTGACCCGATCGTGCTGCCACGGCTGCCCCGGGTCCGGGGCGCGACGGCCCGGAGCGCGACGTGGTGGGGTCGCGCCCTGGTCCGGTCCTTCGAGGAGCTCACCCTGGAGGCAGCCGACCTCGGCGCCGCGCGGACGCTGGCCCGGTCGGGACGGATCGGCGCGATCGTGGTGCTCGAGGCGATGGCCTCCGCCGTCGTGGACCCCGCGACCGAGGGCCCGATGATGGCGCAGGTGAAGGTCGACCGGCTCGACGCCGACGCCTGGACCGCGTTCGCCCGGGAGGCCGCCCGGGAGAGTGGTCATGCGGTGGCCCTCGAGGCCGGCGACCTGCCGGCCGACCTCGTGGAGCATGCCGATGAGGCCGGGGTGGAGCTGATCCCGGGTCCGGGGGACATCGACACGGCCTGCGAGTGCGACGCCTGGGCGCAGCCGTGCGTGCACGCCCTCGCCCTGCTCTACCAGCTCGCCCGGCAGGTCGACAGCGATCCCTACGTGCTGATGCTCCTGCGCGGCCGCACCCGCGAGGACCTGCTCGCCGAGGTGGCAGCGATCGCGGGCGGAGCGCCGACCCCGGGCGCGGAGGAGCGCGAGGAGGCCCGGGTGCGTGCGGCGCAGGTCCTGGCCCTGGCCGAGGACGCCCCGACCGGGCACGGGCTGGCAGATGCAGCCGTGGCTGCCTACGACGAGGCGGTCAGCCGGCTCTTGTGAGATCGGCGTCGAGCCGGGTGGCCAGGCCGTCGAGGATCAGCTCGAGCCCGAACCCGAACTCCTCGCCGAAGTCGTAGCCCGGTTGCAGCACGTGCTCCGTGGCGAGCTCGACCAGATGCGGATAGGCGCCGTCCGCGAAGGCCTCCATCATCGGCGTCGTCACCTCGGCGACGTTGGTGTCGTCGAACGGCAACGACGCCTCCTGCAGGGCGAACCCGTAGACGAAGCTGTCGATCAACGCGTAGGCGTGCGCGGTCAGGGCCACCGAGAAACCACCCGCACGAAACGTGGCGATGTTGGCGTCGTGGTGCTTGAGCGTGGCCGGGCCGGGACTGGTGCGCGACTCCAGCAGGCCGATCGCCCACGGATGACGCCGGAGCACGGCTCTGGCCGACTCCGCCCGTCGTCGCACCTCGACGCGCCACTCACCCTGCGGCGAGGGCAGCTCGATCTCGCCGAAGACGATGTCGACGATGCCGTCGAGGATCTGGTCCTTGTTGGCGACGTGGTGGTAGACCGACATCGGCTTGACCCCGAGGGCCGACGCGAGCGAGCGGATCGTCAGCGACCCGATCCCCC
This sequence comes from uncultured Actinomycetota bacterium, assembly GCA_963843075.1. Classification (GTDB taxonomy): domain Bacteria; phylum Actinomycetota; class Actinomycetes; order Propionibacteriales; family Nocardioidaceae; genus Marmoricola. The sequence continues at coordinate 419,533 of CAWJJD010000001.1, forward strand.
CTGCGTCCGCGATCCTCACCGCCTCGCGCAGGACGCCGTCGCGGCTGAGGGGGGTGCGCTCCGGAGAGGGCGCGGCACGGGGCTTGCTGGGCGGCTTCGGCATCGTGATCCCGGAGGATAGCAGTTTCGTACTTAGTAAGGTAGGCTCCCTTACTAAGTACGGCGGAGCTCGGCCGCTCCCGTCATCGAAGGAACGGACCGACCATGACCACCACCCCGCACCACTCCCCGACCGACCACGCAGCCAGCGAGGTCCGAGCCAGCGTCTCGCCAGCTGTGCCCGCGACCATGCAGGCGATCACGCAGCAGCGCTACGGCGACGACGCAGACGTCCTCCACCTCGACCGGATTCCCTCCCCGGAGGTCGGGGACGAGGAGGTCCTCATCCGCGTCCACGCCGCCGGACTCGACCGCGGCACCTGGCACCTGATGACCGGCAAGCCCTACGTGATGCGGCTCGCCCTGGGCCTGCGCGGACCGAAGCAACCGGTCCCGGGACTCGACGTCGCCGGCACGGTCGTCTCCGTCGGCTCGGCGGTGACAACGTTCTCCGCTGGCGACGAGGTGTTCGGCATCGGCAGAGGCTCCTTCGCCGACTACGCCGTGGCGCGCGCCGACCGACTGGCCCTCAAGCCCGCGAACCTGACCTTCGAGCAGGCCGCGGTCGTCCCGGTCTCCGGGCTCACCGCTCAGCGAGCCGTGCTCGACGTCGGTCAGGTCGAGGCCGGCCAGCGGGTGCTGGTCATCGGGGCGTCGGGCGGGGTCGGCAGCTACGCCGTACAGCTCGCAGCGGCCGCAGGCGCGTCGGTCACGGGCGTGGCCAGCACCTCGAAGCTGGACCTGGTGCGCTCGCTCGGCGCCACCGAGGTCGTCGACTACACCGTGGACGACTGCCTCGACGGCTCTCGACGCTACGACCTGATCATCGACATCGCGGGCAACCCGTCGCTGCCCAGGTTGCGCCGCGCCCTGACCCCCACCGGGACGGCCGTCCTCACCGGCGGCGAGGACGGCGACAACGTGACCGGCGGCCTGGGCCGGCAGGTGCGGGCGATGGTGGTCTCACGCTTCGTCGGCCAGCGGATGACCGGTTTCGTGCCGACGCAGCGGGGCACCGACCTCGCGCGGCTGGTCCCGCTCCTCGAGTCGGGCAGCATCGCCCCGAGTGTCGATCGCAGCTATCTCCTCGAGGACGTGCCCGAGGCGATGCGCCGGCTCGCGGCCGGTGAGGTGCGCGGCAAGATCGCGATCACGATGGCCTCGTGAGGAGCCTGACGGACCTCGTCACACCGACGCGGTTGTCGAGCCCTGCCTGACCCCCAGGGCGCCGGCCGCCATCGTGGAGAGCAGCGCGCGCATCTCCTCGGGCGGCAGGAAGGCGCTGTGCGGGGTGGAGTTGAGCAGCCCGAAGGCGGCGTGCACGGCGGCCCGCGCCTCCTTCGGCGAGAGGTCCGGACGGATCGCGCGAAGCTGCTTGACCCACACCTCGACGTACTTGCGCTGGGTGTCGCGCACCTTCTCGCGCGCCTCCAACGGGAGCGCCGACCAGTCCCGGTCCTGGACGACGATCAGGGCCTTGTGCTCGAGGGCGAAAGTGACGTGCCAGTCGATGAGCGAGGCCAGCGCCTCCTCGGGGGAGTCGGCTGCCCGGGCCCGGTCGCGCCCCTCGGTGAGCAGCTCGTCGCTGATGCTGACCAGCATCTCGGCGAGGACGGCGTCCTTGGACCGGAAGTGCCGGTAGAGCGCCGGACCCGAGAACCCACAGGCGGCACCGAGCTCGGAGATGGAGACGCCGTGGAAGCCCTTCTGCGCGAAGAGCTCGGCCGCGATGGCCAGGATCTGTTCGCGTCGGGTGGTCACGGGCCTCAGGATAGTCACAGAGGTTAACGATCGCTAACATGACCCCATGACCTCTGAGATGGCCGCGCTCGTCGCCGAGCTGCGCGAACGCACGGCCCGGGCGCAGCAGGGTGGATCCGAGTCGGCCCGCAAGAAGCACACCGACCGCGACAAGATGCTGGCCCGCGACCGGGTCGACGCGCTGCTCGACCCCGGCAGCCCGTTCCTCGAGCTCAGCCCGCTGGCGGCCTACGGGATGTATGCCGAGATCAAGGACGGCCAGAAGGACGGCCAGGGCGACGACTTCGCCGTCCCCAGCGCCAGCATCATCACCGGCATCGGCCGGGTCGAGGGCCGCGAGTGCGTGATCGTCGCCAACGACGCCACGGTCAAGGGCGGCACCTACTACCCGATCACCGTCAAGAAGCACCTGCGCGCGCAAGAGGTCGCCCGCGCCAACAAGCTGCCCTGCATCTATCTGGTCGACTCCGGCGGCGCGTTCCTGCCGATGCAGGACGACGTCTTCCCCGACAAGGAGCACTTCGGCCGGATCTTCTTCAACCAGGCAAACCTGTCGGCCGAGGGCATCCCGCAGATCGCGGCGGTGATGGGCTCGTGCACGGCCGGCGGCGCCTACGTCCCGGCGATGTCGGACGAGACCGTGATCGTCAAGGAGCAGGGCACGATCTTCCTCGGCGGCCCTCCCCTGGTGAAGGCGGCGACCGGCGAGGTGGTCACCGCCGAGGACCTCGGCGGTGGCGACGTGCATGCCCGCAAGTCCGGCGTCGTGGACCACCTGGCCGAGGACGACGCGCACGCACTGGCGATCGTCCGCTCGATCGTGAACACGCTGCCCGCCCCGAGGTGGTCGAGCAGCGAGCGCGGCGAGCGATCGGTCGAGACCACTGTCGAGGAGCCGGTCGCCGACCCGCGCGAGCTCTACGACGTCGTGCCGGCCGACACCCGCACGCCGTACGACGTCCGCGAGGTGATCTCCCGCATCGTCGACGGCAGCCGGTTCCACGAGTTCAAGCAGCTCTACGCCGAGACGCTCGTCTGCGGCTTCGCCCGCATCTGGGGCCACGACGTCGGCATCGTCGCCAACAACGGGATCCTGTTCTCCGAGTCGGCCCGCAAGGGCGCGCACTTCATCGAGCTGTGCAACCAGCGCAGGACCCCGATCGTCTTCCTGCAGAACATCAGCGGCTTCATGGTGGGCAAGGAGTACGAGAACGCCGGCATCGCCCGCGACGGCGCCAAGCTGGTCACGGCCGTCGCCTGCTCGGTGGTGCCGAAGTTCACCGTCGTCATCGGCGGTTCCTTCGGCGCCGGCAACTACGGCATGTGCGGGCGGGCCTACGACCCGCGCTTCTTGTGGATGTGGCCCAACGCGCGGATCTCGGTGATGGGCGGCGAGCAGGCCGCGTCCGTCCTCGCGACCGTCCGCAGGGACGGCATCGAGTCGAAGGGCGGCGAGTGGTCGGCCGACGAGGAGGAGTCGTTCAAGGCGCCGATCCGTGACCAGTACGAGCACCAGGGCTCGCCGTACTACTCGACCGCGCGCCTCTGGGACGACGGCATCATCGACCCGCTGGACACCCGTCGCGTCCTCGGGATGGGACTGGCCGCCGCCGCGAACGCGCCGATCCCGGAACCCTCCTACGGGATCTGGAGGATGTGAGCAAGCAGTGACGAGCGAGGAACGAGCTCGGCACGTGGGCGCTGCCAGGTTGAGCAAGCCCGCGACCGAGGAACGAGGTCGCGCAAGGCGCGTCGAAACCCCGTGAGACAGAAGGCAACATGATGCAGAAGGCAACCTGATGCAAAAGCTCCTCATCGCCAACCGTGGCGAGATCGCCTGCCGGATCATCCGCTCCGCTCGCGCGATGGGCATCCACACCATCGCGGTGCACAGCGAGCTCGACCGTTCGGCGCCACACGTCCACGACGCCGACGAGGCCGTCCTGATCGCCTCCTATCTCGACATCGACGCCGTCGTCGCGGCCGCCAGGAGCACCGGCGCCGAAGCGATCCACCCCGGCTACGGCTTCCTCTCCGAGCGTTCGGCCTTCGCCCGGGCCGTCGAGGACGCCGGCCTCACCCTCGTCGGGCCCAGCGCCCGGGTGATGGAGCAGATGGGTCGCAAGGACGCTGCCCGCGACATCGCGGTGGCGTCCGGAGTCGCCGTGGTCCCGTCCTACGACGTGGAGGCGGAGCCGTCGAGCTTCGACTTCCCGGTGCTGGTCAAGGCCGCCGCCGGTGGCGGCGGCAAGGGCATGCGCATCGTCCGCAGCGCCGGTGACCTCGTCGACGCGTTGGCTGCCGCCCGTCGCGAGGCGCAGTCCGCCTTCGGCGACGACACCATGATCATCGAGAAGTACGTCGAGTCCGGTCGCCACATCGAGGTCCAGGTGCTCGGCGACAGCCACGGCAACGTGGTCCACCTCTTCGAGCGCGACTGCTCCACGCAGCGCCGGCACCAGAAGGTGCTCGAGGAGGCTCCTGCCCCGACCATCACCCCCGAGCAGCGCGAGGAGGTGACCTCGGCGGCTGTGGCCCTGGCCAGGCAGGTCGGCTACGTCAACGCCGGCACCGTCGAGTTCCTGCTCGACAACGCCACCGGCAAGGCCTACTTCCTCGAGATGAACACGAGGCTCCAGGTCGAGCACCCCGTCACGGAGTCGGTCACCGGGGTCGACCTGGTCGCGCTCCAGCTCCGCGTCGCCTCGGGCGAGGAGCTGCCCTTCACCCAGGACGACCTGCACCTCGACGGACACTCGATCGAGGCGCGCGTCTACGCAGAGGACTCCTTCGGTGGGTTCCTGCCGCAGGCCGGAACGGCGACGCTGGTGCGCTGGCCCGCACGCGCACGGGTCGACGCGGCCCTGGAGAGCGGTCAGGTCGTGTCCACGGCCTACGACCCGATGCTCGGCAAGGTGATCGTGCACGGCCCCGACCGGGAGTCCGCACGCCGCGCGCTGGTGACGGCACTGGACGAGACCGCCGTGCTCGGGTTCACGACCAACGTGGGCTTCCTCCGGGTGCTGGCTGCCTCGGAGGAGTTCCGCGACGCGACGATCGACACGGCCTGGCTCGACTCCGCCGAGCTCCCCGCCCCCGACGCCGACCTGGCCCGGACGATCGCAGCCTGGGTGCCCGCGATGCTGGCCGCCGACCACGGCGACCAGGGACCGTTCCGCGCCGACGGCTTCCGACTCAGTGCCCCACCGGCGCCGACCCGGGTCGAGCTCGACCGGGTCGTCCTCGTCGACCGCGCCCGGGGGCTGGTGGACGGCGTCGCGGTGACGCAGTTCTCGGCCGAGCAGCACGTCGTTCGTCTCGAGGTCGGCGGACGCCGGGTCCGGGCGGTCGTCAACGCGACCCCGCACTCGGTCGAGGTGGTGGTCGAGGGGCAGCGCTTCGTCTTCGAGCGACCCGACGTCTTCGCGTCGCACGGTCCGGCGGCCGGTCAAGGCACCCTCACCGCGCCCATGCCCGGCACCCTGCTCGCGGTCGACGTCGCCGAGGGGGATGCTGTCGAGGAGGGAAAGCGGCTCGGTGTGTTGGAGGCGATGAAGATGGAGCTGGCACTCACGGCACCGTTCGACGGCACGGTCGTCACGGTCGGCGCCGCGACCGGCGACCAGGTGGCCCTGGGCCAGCTGCTCTTCGAGGTGGAGGAGACCGATGACTGAGCTCCCCGGCAGCGTCACCATCTACGAGGTCGGCCCGCGCGACGGCCTGCAGAACGAGGACGGCATCGTCCCGGTCGAGGCGAAGGCCGAGTTCATCCAACGACTCCTCCGCGCCGGCCTGCCGATCGTCGAGGCGACCAGCTTCGTCCACCCCACGTGGGTGCCCCAGCTGGCCGACGCGGGCGAGCTGATGACGCTGCTCATCGACGGCGGCCTGGGCGACGCCGGCAAGGAACTCCCGGTGCTGGTCCCCAACGAGCGCGGCCTCGACCGGGCCCTGGAGCTCGGATGTCGCCACATCGCGATCTTCGGCAGCGCCACCGAGACCTTCGCGCAGCGCAACCTCAACCGCAGCCTCGACGAGCAGTTCGCGATGTTCGAGCCCACGGTCACCCGGGCCCGCGAGGCAGGTCTCGACGTCCGTGCCTACGTGAGCATGTGCTTCGGCGACCCGTGGGAGGGCGCCGTACCCGTCGAGCAGGTCGTCACCGTCGGCAAGCGGCTCTTCGACCTCGGCGCCAGCCAGCTCTCGCTCGGCGACACCATCGGTGTCGGCACGGCAGGTCACGTGGGTGACCTGCTCACCGCGTTCAACGAGGCGGGCCTGCCCAACGAGGCGCTGGCCGTGCACTTCCACGACACCTACGGGCAGGCCCTCGCCAACGCCTTCGCCGCCCTCCAGCACGGCATCACCACCTTCGACGCCAGTGCCGGCGGGCTCGGTGGCTGCCCGTACGCCGAGAGCGCGACCGGCAACCTGGCCACCGAGGACCTCGTCTGGATGCTCCACGGACTCGGCATCGAGACCGGTGTCGACCTGGGCGCGCTGGTCGCGACCAGCCGCTGGATGGCTCACGTGCTCGGACGTCCGAGCCCCTCGCGCGTGGTCACGGCGCTCGCCGGAAGTTGAACCCTGCACAATGAGCCCATGAGTCGTCGCCGTGTCTACCTGCACGTCGGCACACCGAAGAGCGGCACCAGCTATCTGCAGGACAAGCTGGCCCTCAACCGAGACGTGCTGGAGCGGCAGGGACTGGAATACCTCCGCACCCGCACGGGCGACCACTTCGAGGCTGCGCTGGACCTGATCGGCGAGCGCTGGGCCGGGGAGGAGAAGGCCGTCGGCGGCCAGTGGGAGGCGCTCGCCCTCGAGGCGCGCAAGAGCCGTCGCAACGTCCTGGTCAGCCACGAGATCCTCGCGGCCGCCGGACCCGAGAGCGTGGCCCGCGCGATGGCGTCCTTCCCGCACCACGAGGTGCACGTGGTCGTCACGGCCCGCGACCTCGGACGGCAGATCCCCGCTGAGTGGCAGGAGCGCGTGAAGCACCGTGGGGGTCGCGACTACACCACCTTCCTCAAGGCGCTGATGCGCAGCTACCGCGCCAAGCACCAGTCGCTGTGGTTCTGGAAGGTGCAGCACCTCCCCCGGATCCTCGAGACGTGGGGCAAGGACCTCCCTCCCGGGCACGTCCACCTCGTGACGGTGCCGCCCACGGGAGGTCCGCGCGACGCCCTGTGGAAGCGGTTCGCCAGCGTGCTCGAGCTCAGCCCGCGCGCGTCGTACGCCGAGAGCGACACCACCAACGCCTCGCTCGGCGGGGCCGAGGTGACCATGCTGCGCCGGCTGAACACCGCGCTGGCCGAGAAGTCGGTGCCACGCGCGGTCTACGTCAACTGGGTGCGCGAGACGATCGTCAAGGAGGTCCTGGCCGAACGGCCCGGCAAGGTGCCGGCCACGGTGCCTCCCAAGCGACGGCCCCAGGTCGACCGGATCACCGAGACCTGGCTGGAACAGATCCGGGCATCCGGGATCGACGTCGTCGGCACGCTCGCCGACCTCGAGCCGGTCTGGCCCGAGGGTGGCGCCCCGTGGCCCAACCCCGACCTGGCCGACCCCGAGGCGATCGCCGGCGCGGCCATCGAGTCGCTCGCCCACGTGCTCACCCAGGTCGACCGCGCCCCGATCGTGGAGTCCGGCCCGGTCTCCCGCCTGACCCGGCTGCTGCGGCCCTGATGACGGGCCCGCAGGCGCAGGACTACGCGGACGCCGTCACGGGCTGGGCCGACCACCTCCGCTCCGGCGGTACGACGACCTGGCCTGCCTGGCTCGAGCAGGGACCACCCGAGACCGGATCGACCACGCCCCTGCATCCCCTGCCCGACGCCGTGCACCTCGAGCTCGTGCGCCGGATCAACCTGGCCGGCGCGGGTCAACCGGTCGGCGGCCTCGTCGAGCAGGTGCTCGCGACCGCCTCCCCCGGCCGCGGCCTCGTGGAGGTTCCCCTCCCCTGGCCCGGCACGTCGCGTCGCTTCGGCACCCCGGCCATCGCTCCCGACCGGCTGCCCGAGGACGAGCTGATCAGGCTCGCCACGGGCGTGCTCGTGCATCTCCTCCCGGGCCTGCCGATGCCAGCGACCAGGATCCAGCACTCCGGCTGGAGGCCGCCGTGGCGTCGACGCTTCCGGCTGCACGGCTCGCCCGGAACGGTCGCGGCGATCCGTCACGGGCTGGTCGGCCAGGGCTTCGTCGAGAGCGACTGGAGGCCGACGCACGTCGTGGTCGCCCGACCGGTCGAGGTGATGATGGCCGAGCACTGGGCGGCCAACGCGCGCGCCGGGGGCATCTTGAAGTGGGCCACCCTGTGGCGTCGCGCGGAGGTCGCCGGTCACCTGCCCGGGCGGATCGACATCGCAGCGATCGCCCACCGGCTGGAGGACCGGCGCCGGGAGCCGCTGCACGTGGTCGTGGCACGAGACGCCCAGGCGGCCGCCGAGGAGACCGCGCGCGTGCTCCGGGCGAAGGCGTTCGTCGTCGAGGGCAGCGGCGACCTGGCCGAGACCGACCTGATGCGCCGGGTGAACCGCTTGACCGCAGTCGTGGACGGGCCCGCCCTGGTCGAGGACCGCGCGCTGAGACTGGGGGCGGCCCTGGACGGCCTGTCCCCTTCCCGGGGCCACGCTGCCACCACGAGCGTGGCCGCCCCGTTCGCGCCCCGGTCCTCGCGGGCCTGGGCTCGAGAACAGGCCGACGCGACCGCCCGACTGCTCCGGGACGCTGGATACGCTGTGCACGGCGATCCGGACGAGCTGGCTCCCGCGGGACATCGGCACTCCGGCACCGTCGACCGCACCCGCACCCTCGAGCTGGCCATCGCGGCCTGTCTCCGGACCTGGCGCCTGCAGGGAGGTACCCCGTGACCAAGCGCGTCCTGCTCCACGTCGGCGCGCCCAAGACCGGCACCTCCTTCGTCCAGGACATCTTGTTCACCAATCGCGAAGCCCTGCGCGAGCGGGGCATCCTCTACGCCGCGGACCGGCACGACGCGCACTTCCTCGCCGCGCTGGACCTGATGGAGCTCCCCTGGGGAGGGTTGGAGGGCGAGGCGGTCGGCGCCTGGGACCGACTGGCGGCCGAGGTCCGCGGCTGGCCCGGGACCGCGATCATCAGCCACGAGATCTTCGGCACGGCATCGCGGGTGCAGGTCGCCCGCGCCCTGGAGTCCCTCGGCGCCCCCGAGACCGAGGTCCACATCGTGTTCTCCGCCCGCGACCTGGTCCGCCAGATCCCCGCGGAGTGGCAGGAGAACGTGAAGCACCGCCGCACGAAGACCTACGGCCGCTTCCTGGAGAACCTCCGTGACCCCGAGCGCAGCGCCGAGGTGGCGCAGTGGTTCTGGGGGGTGCAGGAGATCCCCGACGTGCTCGACCGCTGGGGCGAGAACGTCCCGCGCGAGCGCGTGCACCTGGTCACCGTCCCGCCGCCAGGATCGAGCCCGACGCTGCTCTGGGAGCGCTTCTCCGGCGTCTTCGGCATCGACCCCACCGAGTTCACCCCCTCCAGCAAGGCCAACGCCTCACTCGGCGTCCCCGAGTCGGCGATGATCCGCCGGCTCAACCTCCGGCTCAACGACTCGCTGCCCAATCACCACTACCGCGCTTTCGTGCGGGAGATGGTCGTGCACCGGAACCTGTCGCAGCGTCCTGGTTCGCCGCGACTCTCGCTCCCTGAGGACGCCTACCGCTGGGCCAGCGACCTCGGCCGGTCCTGGGTCAGCGAGCTCGCGCTGCGCGGGTACGACGTGGTCGGCACCCTCGACGACCTCGTGCCGGGGGAGCCGCTTGGGTTCGTCGACCCCGACGACTGCGACGAGGAGCAGGTGGCCGAGGCGGCCCTCGATGCCCTCGCGATCATGACCAAGGAGACCGCCAAGCTGCGCGACGTCGAGATCGAGCTGCACGAGGTGATCGGGGACCTGATGGGCCAGCTCGACCGGTTCCACGCCACCCGCTCCTACAAGGCCAAGGAGCGGCTGGTCGCCATGTCGCACACCAACCCGGTGGCCCGTGCGGGTCTCGCGCTCTACCGGCGCTTGCGGGGCAGGAACTCCCGGTCCACGTAGCGGCCGATCTGCCAGGTCGAGTAGCCGTCGGTTCCCGCACCGACCAGGCCACCCACGACAGGCACTCGGCGGCCCACCGTGTAGGCGATCCGCTTGCCGACGATCCGCGTGATCATCTCCGAGGCGACCTCGTTGGCCATCAAGACGTCGAGACTGGGGTCGTAGACCGGCGCCGTGGCCAGCGCCATCGGGGTGCCCGGGAGCTTCTTCTTCTTGATCATCGAGAGCATCCGCTCCTCGCCCAGCAGGCAGGCCAGGATCGCGTTGCGCACGCGCTTGTCCTCGAGGTCGTAGCCGCGCAGATGGGCGATCGCGGCCACCATCCGGCACTGGAGCAACGCCAACCCGGCGATGTTGGTGGGCACGAGGACCGGCATGGTGACGAGCCCGCCGATGTTGGTCAGGAAGCCCTGGGCGCCGGCGAGGCGCACATGGACCTCGATGATGTCCTTGATCGCCTTCGCGACATCACCCTTGTGGTCCTCGAGGTGCTTCTCGCCCACCATCGCCGCCGGGTCGAGGGGGCCGGCCCCGTGGATGGCCCGGTCCAGCGACTGGTGCACGAAGCTGGCGGTGATCTGCGGGGCCACCTGGGTGATCTTCGGCGCAAGGGCCTTGCCGGCGCGCTTGGTGAGGCTCATGCCTGAAGGGTACAAACCACCTGATCACCGCTCCTGTCAGCATGGGGCTGTGCCCGTCGAACCTCCCCCCAGCCCGTGGGCCTTCCCCACCCCCGGCCCGGGCGACGGCGACCTGGTCGCCCTGGGCGCCGACCTGTCGCCCGGCACGGTGCTGATGGCCTACCGTCGCGGGCTGTTCCCGATGGCCGTCGACCTGCCGGAGCTGGACCGGCCAGGGGACCTGGCGTGGTGGTCGCCCGACCCCCGCGGCGTGCTGCCGCTCTCCGGGCTCAGGGTCACACGCTCGCTGCGCAAGTCCGCCCACCACTTCGAGATCCGCGTCGACACCGCCTTCGCCGACGTCGTCGCCGGGTGTGCGGATCCGGGCCGGTCGGGCGGATGGATCGACCAGGACATCGCAGCGGCGTACACCGAGCTGCACCACCTCGGCTGGGCCCACTCCGTCGAGGCCTGGCGCGACGGAGAGCTCGCCGGCGGGCTGTACGGCGTCGCGATCGGCGGCCTGTTCGCCGGGGAGTCGATGTTCACCCGGGCGCGGGACGCCTCGAAGGTCGCGCTGATGGGGCTCGTCGACCTGCTCGGCGACGAGCACGCCGACCGGCGCCTGCTCGACACCCAGTGGCAGACCCCACACCTCGCGACGCTCGGTGTCGTGGAGATCCCGCGCAGGGTCTACCTCGAGCGCCTCGACGAGGCACTCACCCTGCCCCTGCCAGGTGCCTGGCGCTAGACGACCAGCGGGTCGCCGTCGCCGTCCTTGACCATCGGGCGACCCGCGTCGGCCCAGTCGAGCATGCCTCCGGCGAGGTTGATCGCCTCGAACCCCTTCTCGCGCAGGAACGCCGTCGCCTGGGCCGAGCGACCGCCGACCTTGCAGACCACGAGCAGCTGCTGCTCGACCGGGAGCTCCGCCGCACGATCGGGGATCTGGGTGAGCGGGATGTGGACCGCGCCGTCGATGCGGCCGTGCTGCCACTCGACGGGCTCGCGCACGTCGAGAACGGTGACCCCCTCGGGGATCGGATCGGGGACCTGGGCGACCTCGATCGTGGGAACTTCAATCATTCCAGCAGGCTACTTCAGGAGCTTGGACAGTCGCCGGTCGGCAAGGGGCTTGCCGCCGGTCTGGCAGGTGGCGCAGTACTGCAGGCTCGAGTCCGCGAAGCTGACCTCGCGCACGGTGTCGCCACACACGGGGCACTTCTCCCCCGTGCGCCCGTGCACCGCCATGTGGCTCTTCTTCTCACCCTTGAGCTCGCTCGCCGCCAGCCCGTCCGAGCGCTTGACCGCGTCGCCGAGGACGTTGCGGATCGCGTCGTAGAGCGTCTGCAGCTCGTTGTCGTCGAGACTGTTGGACGGCTTGAACGGCGACATCCTCGCGGCGTGCAGCAGCTCGTCGGAGTAGGCGTTGCCGATCCCGGCGATGTTGCTCTGCAGCCGCAGGACACCCTTGATCTGCGCCCGTCCGGCACCTTCGAGGATCGAGCGGAGGACGTCGATGGTGAACTCGTCGGCCAGCGGATCGGGCCCCAGGCGAGCGATCCCCGGGACCTCGGCGGCGTCGCGGACGACATAGAGCGCCAGGCTCTTGCGCGTGCCCGCCTCGGTGATGTCCAGGCCGGCCCCGTTGTCGAGCACGATCCGCGCCGCCAGCGGCGACTTGCTGTTGGGGCGGGCAGGAAGCTGCGGCACCTCGTCCTTCCAGCGCACCCAGCCGGCCCGCGCCAGGTGCAGCACGAGGTGGGTCCCGGAGACGTCGAGGTCGAGGAACTTGCCGTGCCGGCTGACCCCGTCCACCATCCCGCCGGCGAGCGCGGAGATCGGCGGGTCGTAGGTCTTCAGGCAGCTGAACGCCGCGATGTCCACGCGGACGATCGCGCGCCCGTCGAGTCGACGGGACAGGTCCTTCACCAGGGCTTCGACCTCGGGCAGCTCAGGCACGCGTCAACGTTAACGCGGTAACCCAGCGCGCGGACCCTCGTTTGCTGCTCCTGACCGAGGTCCCCCGAACCTCCCGAAAGGAGCAGGTCTGGTTTCCGCCCGTCCCGCGAGGGAGAATCAGGCATGACCGCGGTCGCGCCAGCACCCCTGGGAGCCGAGTTCTTCCTCGACGCCCGCGGCGGCGCGCGTTCGCTGCGGGTCAGGTGGCACCGCGAGGAGGGGCTCGTGGTCCTCTCGCTCTGGCGCGGCCCCGAGTGCACCGGCACCTTCCGGCTCGCGGTCGACGAGGTGCCGATCCTGATCGACGCGCTGCGGGCGGGCCTGGACGCGGCGTACGACGACGTCCGCTGACTCGACCCGATCGATACGACTCGCTAGCGAAATCTACGGAATCTGCTAGACAGCCCGATAACCTCCGATCGTGGACCCGATCCGGAACCCCTACGCCCCCGGCGCCGGCCAACGCCCGCCCGAGCTCGCCGGCCGCGACCGCGAGCTGAAGCAGTTCGAGGTCACCCTCGAACGCGTGGCCGCCGGCCGACCCGACCGCAGCATGGTGCTCTCCGGCCTGCGTGGTGTCGGGAAGACCGTGCTGCTCAACGCCCTGCGCAGCCTGGCGGTGAAGCGAGCCTGGGGCACCGGCAAGATCGAGGCGCGTCCCGACCAGTCCCTGCGCCTGCCGCTGGCCCAGGCCGTGCACGCCGCCGTGCGCGAGGTGGCCCACCGACACCGCGACCCCGACAAGGTCGACCAGGTGGCGGGCGTGCTCAAGGCCTTCGCCCTGCGCACCGACCTCAAGGACCGCAGGAGCGTCCGGTGGCAGCCACCCATCGACGTTCTGGCCGCCAAGGGTCGGGCCGACTCCGGAGACCTCGAGCTCGACCTGATCGAGCTGTTCACCGACGTCGCCTCGCTGGCCGGCGACCTCGGCGTGGGGATCGCGTTGTTCGTCGACGAGATGCAGGACATCCCGATGGCGGAGCTGTCCGCCCTGTGCGGCGCCTGTCATGAGATCAGCCAGCAGGGCGCGCCGTTGATCATCGTCGGCGCCGGGCTGCCACACCTGCCCGTCGCCCTGGCGTCCTCGAAGTCCTATGCCGAGCGGTTGTTCCGCTACGTCGTCGTCGATCGCCTCCCCCGCGACATGGCCGAGCGAGCCTGGACCCTCCCCGCGGCGGGCGAGGATGCGACCTATGAACCCAAGGCCCTCGAAGAGCTCTATCGCCTGACCGACGGCTACCCCTACTTCGTGCAGGCCTACGGCAAGGTCACCTGGGACCTGGCGGTGGAGTCGCCGATCACGTGGGCAGACGTCATGCAGGCAGCACCCGAGGCGGAGGCCGAGCTCGCCGTCGGCTTCTTCGGCGCTCGCTACGACCGCGCCACCCCGGCCGAGCGTGACTACATGGTGGCGATGGCCGATCTCGGCGAGGGAACCGACGACCTGGCCGTCAGCACCGCCGATGTCGCCAAGCTGCTCGGCCGCAAGCCGCAGTCCCTCTCCCCAGCCCGCGACGGCCTGATCAAGAAGGGTCTGGTGTTCTCCGGGGAGCGCGGCACCGTCGCTTTCACGGTCCCCCACTTCGGGAAGTTCCTCCGCAGCCAGCGCTGACCACGGCCAGCTCGGCCGCTTCACGTCCGCCTCGGACGTAGCCGTCGCAGCGTGAGGGTGCCGTCGGCGTGCCAGTCGTGTCGATAGGTGTGGTCGTGGACGCGTTGGTGGTGCCAGTGGCACAGCGGGACGGCGTTGTGGAGATTGGTGAGGCCACCTCGGGCCCAGGGCTGTCTGTGGTGGAGCTCGCACCAGGCGTAGGGACGTTCGCAGCCCTCGGCAGCGCAGCTGTCGTGGGTCAGGCCGGCGGCGATGCGTTGGGGCTGGGTGAACAGGCGGGTCTCGCGGCCGAGGTCGAGGGGGACCGAGGCGCTGCCCAGGACGGCGGGGATGATCCCCGCGCCGCAGGCCAGGCGTCGGGCCTCGCCGGCCGAGAGGGGCTGGTCGGTGTCGAGGTGAGCGGCCCTGAGAGCTCCGGTCAGGGTGGCGTGGTCGATCGTGACCACGACGGTGGCGGCGCTCTTGTGGTGCAGGTGGTCGGTGGGGAGGTGCTCGAGGAGCTCGGCGAAGGCCAGTCCCCGACGGTGGCGCCAGTCGAAGGCCCGGCCGATCCCCGTCTGAGGGCCTTGGTCGTGCTCCCGCATTCGTCGGGGCGCGGTCATCGCGTCGAGGATCTTGTGCAGGTGGGCGAACCCGGTGGTGGGCACGGTGAAGTGGCCGCTGGTGGTGCCGTCCCCGTGGTCGTGCCAGCTGAACGACGCCCGCGCCACCGCGGCCTGCTCCTCGGACCGGACGAGGTTGTTCTCGTGGGCGTCCACGACCGTCTGGTCGGGCTCGATGGCCTCGACCGCTCGCCGGGCGAGACGGCGCAGCTGGTCGGGAGTGAACCTCTTGGCCTGCTCGACCAGCGTTGCCTCGACCACCTCGCGCTGCTCCTCGGTGGCGCCGGTGGGGAGCGCGCGCGAGGCACCCACGATGACCGCTGCATGCGATGCCGACAGGAGGCCTTCGCCCAGGGCCGCCGCCGTGGCGTCGTGACCGGTCCCGGGAGCGAGCTCCCGGGCCAGTGCGACCTGGCGTGCGGCTGTGGTCGGCGAGGTGGTGGTCTGTCGCGCGACCCAGGCCTCGGTGCCGGCGAACCCGGCGTCCTGCGCGACGCCCGCGGTGTCAGCGGCCGCGACTAGCTTGAGCTTGAGCGCTTCCAGCCTTCGGATCGCGCGTTCGACCTCCGGCACCTCCCACGCCGTCGATCCGTGGGCGCCTGCGACCGGAATGGCATGCAGCCGGTCGAGCACCTGATGCAGCTCGCCCACGCCGGCAGCCAGGCGGTCTTCCCGGATCGCGGAGTCGGGACGGGTGCTGGTCATGACCCCAACTCTTGACCACACGTATGTGCGAATCAAGAGGTGAATCAGATCTGTGGATGGCGCCCGGATGAGCTCGGTCGCGCGGCATAGGTCGCCACGCGCAGTCCCCGTAGGACAGGTTCGGTCCCGCGGCCGATCCGCGCCGAGGTATCTCGAGGGGAGCGTGGACCTCATCAGAAACCACCAACTGCACCGCGAGACCGTCATCGGGCTAACCCTGCTGACCGGTCGCTTCGTCAAGGTCGGCATGGTCGTCATGGCCGGCGCGTTCGTCGGGATCCTGTCGCCGCTGGCGCTCTCCCCCGACCAGATGTGGAGCCACGACAGGCGCCGCAGCTGAACGGGTCGACCGCCTCGTAGAGTCCCTGCATGTACTCCTGGGAGGACCTCGCCGGCCTGGCGCTGTCCCGCCAGTTTCCGGAGATCCCGGGGCGCGACGTCGGCGCCGTCGCCCGGGCACTGCACCTGATCGGCCCGATCCAGGCGCAGACAGCCCGGTCCCCCTTCCTCGGGCTCGCCGCCCGGATGCCCGGCGTGACGCTCGAGACCATCTCCGCG
The DNA here is from genome assembly GCA_963843075.1 of uncultured Actinomycetota bacterium. Lineage (GTDB taxonomy): Bacteria > Actinomycetota > Actinomycetes > Propionibacteriales > Nocardioidaceae > Marmoricola. The sequence goes on from CAWJJD010000001.1 coordinate 435,526, forward strand.
GCGTACGACGAGCACCGGATCGTCCGAGGCAGCACCATCCGCGGCACCGTGCACACCTCGACACCCGAGGACAGCCCCCTGCTCGAGGTCGCCACCCGACTCGGTCAGCGCACGCTGTGGCAGCGCACCCTGAAGCTCGAGCGCACCACGCTCGAGGAGGTGTGGACCGGCATCGAGGACTACGCGCGCGACGGGTGGCGGACTCCCGCGGAGCTCAGCGCTCACCTCGACCAGTGGCTGCGGACGCACGACTCCACCGCCGCGCCCAGGCTCGACAACCAGGCCGGGCGCTACTTCGCCTTCGGCCACGGTGGCCTGATCCGGCGGCCGCTGAAGGGTGGCTGGCAGGGCCAGGGGGCACCCGGCTACCGGACCGCGTCAGCCGTGCTCGGCGACCGCACCGCCGTGCTGGCCGATCCCGAGGGCTCGATGGACGCGCTGGTCCGCCGGCACATCACCAGCCACGGCCCTTCCAGCCGCCACGACCTTGCCTGGTGGGCCGGGGTCGGGCTGCGCGTCGTCGACGCCTCGATCGAGCGTCTCGCCGACGACCTGACCGCCGAGACCGGGCCGGACGATCGCACCTACCTCGACCTCGCCGGGTCCGCGCCCCCTCGCCCGCCCGAGGGCGTGCGGCTGCTGCCCGAGTTCGACGCCCTCTTCTGCGGCTACGACCCGAGGTCCCGGGCGCGGTTCGTGACTCCCGATCACCACGCGCGCCTCTGGATCAGCAGCAACGGGATGATCCCTGCACTGTTGCTCGTCGACGGCCGCGTCACGGGCTCCTGGCGGATCCCGGGAACCGGCTCGCGCCGACCGTGCGAGGTCAGCTGGTTCGCCGGCACCCGTCGGCCCCGCAAGTCCGAGCTCGCCGCACCCGTCGCTGCGCTGGAGGCGGCGTACGGCGTGAGCATCGTCGACCTGACGCTCACCCGGGCCTGAGCGCATCGTCGAGGACGGCATGGGCGTTGCGACGCATCGTCTCGAAGGCTCGCCTGCGTGACACCGAGGCGACGTCGACGAGCCACACGAGCGGTTCGATGCCGGCCACGGCCCGGATGCGTACGGCCAGCGCCCGGCGGTCCAGCCGGGGGTGAGTCTCACGCAGCGGCGCGAGCGCGTCCGCGATCCAGCCGATCGCCCGCCCCCTGCGCAGCACCGGCAGATCGGACCCACCCTCCAGGGAGGCAGCCAGAGAGGCACGCAGCTGCGGCTCCCACTCGCGGATGATCCGGAAGTGCTCGGTCAGCACGAGGTCGAGCCGCGCGCCGACCTCGGACGGAGCGTCAGTGCCGAGCAGCGTGGTCAGCTCGACCTCGGGATGGGCTGCCTGCACGAGTGCCCCGGGGCTCGGGAAGTAGCGGTAGGCCGTCGTCCGCGAGATCCCGGCCGCCCGCGCCACCTTCTCCACGGAGACGGTCTCCCCGTCGGTGAGCACCTGTCGGGCCGCCGACACCAGTGCCTCGCGGGTTCTCGACTTCTGGCTGCGCCGACCTGTTGCTTCGTACGGCGACGTCATGGTTACATGATACAACCGTCCCATGATGGGATGGTCATCCCCGGAACAGGTGATCGTCGTGTCCGATCCAGTGGAGAGCAACCCCGACCTCTACAGGGTCGTCTTCGAGAACGACCGCGTGCGCGTCCTGGAATACCTCGACTCCCCGGGCGACCGCACCCAGCCCCACGAGCACCCCGACTCCGTGATGGTCACCTTGAGCTCGTTCAGCCGGCGCCTGTGGACCGGAGACCGCCAGGTCGAGCTCGACCTGCCGGCCTTCGAGGCGCGCTGGCTCGACGCGCAGGAACACTCCGGGATGAACATCGGCGAGACGCAGACCCACTCGATCTTCGTCGAGCTCAAGGAGCCGTCCAGCTCGACGCGCGATGCGGAGGCACTCGGCCCCCGGACAGGCTGAGTGGCCCACCTCCCACCGGGACCGGTGCCCGACGGGCACAATGAAGACCATGGTCGAGAGCAGGCCCCAGGTGGTGGCGCACCGCGGAGCCAGCGCCGTCAAGGCCGAGCACACCCTGGGTGCCTACGTGGCCGCCCTCGACGAGGGTGCCGAGGCGCTCGAGTGCGACGTGCGCCTGACCGCAGACGGCCACCTCGTCTGCGTGCACGACCGCAACCTGCGCCGCACCGCGCACAAGAACGGCGTGGTGTCCGCGATGGAGCTGGCCGACCTCGAGGACCTCGACTTCTCCTCGTGGAAGAACCCCTGGGGCGACCTGGACGACGAGGCACCCGACACCGACCCCGAGCTCGGCAAGGTCCTGACCATGCGACGGCTGCTGGAGATGGCGGCGGAGTACCCCCGTCGCGTCGAGCTGGCGATCGAGACCAAGCACCCCACCCGCTACGCCGGGCTGGTCGAACGGCGACTCGTGCAGCTGCTCGACGAGTTCGGCTGGGCCGGTCGCAACGCGCCGGTCAGGGTGATGTCGTTCTCGTGGGTGGCCCTTCGTCGGATCCGTCGGCTGGCGCCCGACGTCGAGCTGGTGATGCTCGCGGAGACCCGGACGCAGTGGTACCGCGCCAAGCCCTTCATCGACAACGACTGGATCGCCGGTCCGGGGATGGACCTGGTCCGCGAGCACCCCGAGGTGATCTCGAAGATCCGCGAGGACGGGCGCCGGGTGCACTGCTGGGTGGTGAACGAGCCCGAGGACATCGACCGCTGCGTCCGGACGGGGATCGAGGCGATCATCACCGACAGGCCCGGGGCGGCCATGACCTACCTGACAAAGTCCTACCGGTGAGTTTACCGGCTGACCGCGGTGGGCAACATCGAGAACACCAGCACCACCAGCAGCCGCCACCCTCACCCCCTGGAGGATGACATGTCGGGATCCATCGGGGAGACCTCGGAGATGGACCCCATGGCTCTCGACCTCCCGTTCCGCCCCGAGAGTGCCGGCGTCGCGCGCCGCCAGCTCGTGGAATGGATGCGCGGACTCGGCGTCGGCGACGAGACCCGAGACGACGCCCGGCTGGTGGTCAGCGAGCTGGTGGGAAATGCCGTACGACATGCCCGTCCACTTGCCGACGGCACCATGCAGGTCACCTGGGCCAGCAGCTCCTCCGGCGTCGACATCGCCGTGACCGACGGCGGCGCCTTGAGCACCCCCGAGGTCGTCGAGGCGGGCGTCTCCGACCTGGCCGGCCGGGGCCTCTCGATCGTCGAGACCCTCGCCGCGCGCTGGTGGGTCGAGAGCACCCGCTCGCGCACCACGGTGCACGCCCTGCTCGTCGTCGCCTGACCCCGACCTCGCCGACGCGATCCTCGCCTGACCGTCGGACCCCGTCGGGTCCTGTCTAGTGTTCGGCTCATGGGAAAGAAGTCACGCCAGCGCAACCGCACCGAAGCCGCCGCACAGTCCTCCGCCGGGGAGTCCGGCGCCGTCGGTCCGCGCCAACCCTGTCCGTGCGGCTCGGGCCGCCGCTACAAGGCGTGCCACGGCAGTGCCGCGGGGGCGCCCTCCGCGTTCGTCGCCCGTCCGTTCGAGGGCCTGTCCAGCGAGGCTGACCTCGTCGCGCTGCGCGAGTTCGTCCCCGCTGCGACCGCGCCCCTGGTCCTGGCCGACGGTGACCGCACGGTGCAGCTGTGCTCGCTGCTGCCCGCGGCAGCGCCGGCGCTGGTGCGCGAGGACGGCACCATCTGGCTCGGGCTGCAGGTGCAGCACTCCTACGGCGACCCGAGCCGCGACCTGGCCGCCGTGCTCAGCAAGGCCCTCGACGCCGAGCCCGGCACCATGGTCGGGCTCACCGACGACCCGGGCGAGGGTCCCCGACTCCAGGACCTGGTCCGCGACGAGCCGCTGGACATCACCGTGCACGACGGCTTCGACTACTGGGTCGCCGACCTGGACGACTCCGACGGGACCATGGCGGCCGCCCTGCAGCAGGCCAACGAGGCCGCCTCTCCGACGGACCGGCTGACCACGGTGCAGGCGGCGTACTGGACCTCGGTGGGCAACCGCGAGTACCTCCGCTGGGTGCTCCCCGACGACGAGGACCGCGTGCTCGACGGGTTGGCGCGGCTGCACGCCTCCGACGCGGAGCACCTCGTCGACGGCGACCGGCTGATCGGGATGTTCCGGGCGCACGGCCTCGTCACGCCGGTGTGGGACCTGCCGCTCGGCACCGGCGCGGAGGCCCTCGAGGAACCGGCCGCACGGGTGCAAGCGGCGCTGGTCGAAGCCATGGCCTCGACCGAGCCGCTGACCGCCGAGCAGAGGTCCGCGCGGGCCGGTCTGGCCAGCCGTCAGCTCACCATCCGGTGACACGCATACTGCTGGTATACCCAGTAGTTGTGGGCCGGTCTGGCGATGCCGTACATTCGTAGTGCCCGACCGATGTTGTCCCCCCCGTCAACACCGGTCGGGCATCTTTCTTTTCGGCCCCGGGCGTCCGAAAGCCGGCTGGACCCCCGGCCGGCGCTCAGATCTCGTCGCGGGCGATGGGGCACGACATGCAGCGCGGTCCGCCCCGGCCGGAGCCGAGCTCGGAGCCGGAGATCGCGATGACCTCGATGCCGGCCTCCTCGAGACGGGTGTTGGTCTCGACGTTGCGTTCGTAGGCGACCGCCACCCGGGGCGCCACCGCGAGGGTGTTGTTGCCGTCGTCCCACTGCTCGCGCTCGGCCGTCACAGGGTCCAGGCCGGTGTCGATCTGGTGGAGGGTGTCGATCTCCATCGCCTTCGCGGCCGCCACCAGGAAGGGCTCCGCGTCGGCCACGAGCAGGCCCCCGTCGTCGGTGACGGTGACCGCGTGGGCGGTCAGATGGTCGGCGACGTTCGGGTACATCACGATCTTGTCGACGTCGACCATCGTGCACACCGTGTCGAGGTGCATGGTGGCGCGCTCCTGCGCGATCGGCACGGCGAGCACGGTGTGCGCATCACCGGCCTCGAAGACCTGCCGGGCCAGCCGCTCGACCCCCGCGGGCGTCGTACGTTCGCCCACGCCGACGGCGAGCACGCCGCGCCCGAGGAGAAGCACGTCGCCGCCCTCGACGTGCTCACGCTGCCAGCCGTGGATCTTGGGTGAGGACGCGAAGCGGGGGTGATCGGTGTAGATCAGCTCGGTCAGCTGGCTCTCGCGCTCACGCGCGGGCATCGCCAGCGAGGTGATCGCGACCTTGTCGCGGATCCACACGCTCGAGTCCCGCGTGAACAGCAGGTTGGGCAGCGGGTCGATCAGGAAGTCGTCACTGTGCAGCAGGCTGGTGACCAGCCCGAAGCCTCCGCGCACCTCGTCGTTGCGCAGGCCCGCGGTGAGCACGTCCTTGAGCTCCTCGGGCGAGAGCTCCGTGAGCACCTGGAGGAGGTAGTCGCGCAAGGTGTCCCCGAGTCGCAGGGAGGCGCACACCGCGTCGATCGCGTGGCGACGCGCCTGCTCGCTCGCGAGGGTCTCGACGAGCAGGTCGGTCAGGTAGAGCACCTCGACCCCGCGGCTCCGCAGGGCCTCGGCGAACGCGTCGTGCTCCTCCTGCGCGCGGGCGACCCACGGGATGCCGTCGAAGAGCAGCTGGTCGTTGTTGCGAGGCGTGAGCCGCTGCAGCTCGGGACCTGGCCGGTGCAGCATCACCGTGCGCAGCTGGCCGACCTCGGAGGAGACACCGGGCATGACGTCGCTCATGCACGCAGCCTATTGCCCCCACCGTGACGTTGCGGGGCGCGGGGACCTCAGACCAGGAGCTCAACGGCCGTGACCACGGCGAGCAGCAGGCAGACCCCGCCGCCGACGTAGTGCACGACCGACAGCTTCACGTAGCGCAGCAGCACCCGGCCCGACAGCACCGCGATGCCGGAGACCGTCAGGAGTGCCAGCCAGGCCCCGACGAAGACGCTCGCGGGGTGGCCGTACTTGGCGATCATGCTGATCGTCAGCAGCTGGGAGAGATCCCCCCACTCGGCGGCGAACAGCACCAGGAACGACGCCCCGACGGCGCGCAGGCCCGTGCGCGAGACGACCGCCTTGGCAGCGAACTCCTCCTCCTGCGACTTCTCCTCCGCATCCGCTCCCGGAGCGGACCGGATCAGCAGCACCCCGCCCACCAGGAAGATGACCAGGGCCACCGACTTGATCAGGTTGTCCGGCAGGAAGGTCGCGAGGTGGCCGGCGATCACCGCGATCAGTGTCTGGACGAAGAAGGCGAGACCCACCCCCACCCAGACGGCGAACGGCTTGTAGCGCGTCGAGAGCACCAGGGCGGCGATGAAGGTCTTGTCGGGCAGCTCGACGACGAAGATCGCGCCGAACACGATCGCGATCACAGCGAGATCCATCAGGCGTGACCCTCGAGGAGTCCTCGTGCGGAAGCGACGGCCTCGGCCATCACCGACTTCAGCGGACGGCCCAGTCCACGCGCCGCCTCGGCCACGTCCTCGAACTCCGGTTGCACGTTCACCACCTCCCCGTCGAGCCGGGCCACCTTGACCCCGACCGTGTATCCAGCGACCTCGACCGTAGCCATCGTCCGGTCGAGCTCGTGCTTGCCGACGCGCTGCTCGCGCAGGCCGATGGTGGAGGTCTGGCGATAGACCTCACGGCGTACGGCGTCGGCCCGGGCGGCAGCGACCAGGACGCTGAGCGTGTGCGCCGGGCGACCCTTCTTCATCAGGATCGGGGTCAGCCAGGCATCACTGGCACCGGCCTCGAGCAAGGCGGCGAGCACCACCGGCCACAGCCGCGGGTCGAGGTCGTCGACGTTGCTCTCCAGCAGCAGCGGGGACCCTGCGTCGCTGGCGGGACGCTCCTCGGCCGAGCGGGACGCCAGCCCGACCAGGACGCGCACCACGTTGGCATGGCCCTCGGGGTCGCGGGCGCCCGCACCCACGCCGACCGCGCTCACCGACATCGCCGGCTGGGCCCCCCACGCATCGGCCAGCGTGGTCAGCAGCGCAGCGCCGGTCGGAGTGCAGAGCTCGAGGTCGACGGGACCACCGGAGCTCGGCACCCCACGCAGGAGCTCGACCACCGCCGGCGGCGGAACCGGCAGGCGGCCGTGCTCGGACGAGACACTGCCACCCCCCACCGACACTTCGGAGACCACGACCCTCGCGGCACCGAGATGCACGAAGCCGGCGCAGACCCCGACGACGTCGGCGATCGCGTCCAGGGCGCCGACCTCGTGGAAGTGCACGTCCTCCGGCGGCTGACCGTGGACCCTGCCCTCGGCCTCTGCGAGACGCGAGAAGACGTCGTGGGCCAGCGAGCGGACGTCCTCGTGGAGGCCGGCCCCGTTGAGCAGCTGCTCGACCTCGCGCCAGGTGCGGTGGTCCCCGGAGTCCGCGAGCTCGACGTGGCACCGCACGGCCGCGAACCCAGCGCGACGCACGTCCGCGAGCTCCAGACCGATCTGACCGGGGGCGACCTTGTCGACCGCCTCGACCATCACGCCCATCGGGACGCCGGCCCCCGCGAGAGCCCCGAGCAGCATGTCCCCGCTGGCCCCCGAGGAAGCGTCGATCCAGACGACCCTCGCGGTGGAGTCAGGCACCGTCGCCCCGGTGCGCGTTGCGTGCCACGCGGGCGGCGAAGACGCCGGCGCCGTAGCCGTTGTCGATGTTGACCACGCTCACCCCCGGTGCACACGAGTTCAGCATCGCAAGCAGCGCGGCAAGACCGCCGAAGGAGGCGCCGTACCCGACGCTCGTCGGAACCGCCACGAGCGGGATGCCGACCAGGCCGCCCACCACGCTGGGCAGTGCGCCCTCCATGCCCGCGACCACGACGAGGCAGTCCGCCTTGGCGAACCGCCCACGGGCCTCCAGGAGGCGGTGCAGCCCGGCGACGCCGACATCCTCGATCCGCTCGACCCCTGCACCGTGGACCGACGCGGTCAGCGCCGCCTCCGCGGCGACAGGGGCGTCGGAGGTGCCGGCACTGATCACGGCCACGAGCCCGCGAGCGGTGGGGACCGGTCCCAGGGTCGCGGCCCGCGCGACCTCGTGGACATCTGCCTCCGGGAGCTCCGCGCGGACGAGGGCGATGGCCTCGTCCGAGAGCCGCGTCGCGAGGACGGCGCGATCGCGATGGCGGTCGTGCAGCGTGCGCAGGATGCCCACCACCTGACTGGGCGTCTTCCCCTGGCCGTAGACGACCTCCGGATCACCCGTCCGCGCCGCGCGGTCGACGTCGACGCGGGCATAACCGAGGTCGGCGGTGCGCGGTTCGGGGCTCTGGTCCACGAAGCACAACGTATCCCCGGCACGGGATCGGTTCTCACTCCGGTTCGTTGCCGGAGTCAGATCCCAGCTCGTAGGGGGTGGTCACCCCTTCGTACATCAGGTGCGTGACCATCCCCTGGCGGGCGTGCTGGAGGTTGTGGCAGTGATCCATCCAGATCCCGGGGTTGTCGGCCTCGAAGGCGACCTCGAAGGACTCGCCGTCCTGGACGTCGAGGGAGTCGAACCACCAGGGGCTGCCCGTGCTGGGCTCACCGTCGCGGGAGAGCACCACGGCGTGGTGGCCGTGGAGGTGCATCGGGTGCACCTGGCCACTGTGGTTGGAGATCGTCACCGTGACGACGTCGCCCTCCCGGACCGTCATCATCGGCATGTCGGGGTAGAGGTGGCCGTTGATGCTCCACCAGTAGCCCGGCTTGCCGTCGATGAAGCCGGGCTTGCGTCCGATGGAGTAACGGAACCGGCGATCGGGGCTGCCCGTGTCAAAGGGGACCGCAGCCGGGCTGCCGTAGTGCAGCAGGTCGAGGTGCTTGGTCGGCTGCGGGGAGTCGGGCACCTCGGCGCCGTCGGGCCCGAGGTCGAGCCCCGTGCTCCCCAGCGAGACGCGCACCCCTGCGCCGTCCTCGGGCAGGTCCACCTCGAGGTCGACCCGGCCACCTGCCGGGACGACGACCGACCTCCCGTCGACCTCCGTGGGCTGGTGGACGGGGAACCCGTCGGTGGCGAGGAGCCGGTAGGGCGAGCTCGTCCACAACGCCTGCGGCCCGTTGTCGGTGTTGATCGCGCGCACCCGCACCCGCTGTCCCGGCGCCGCCTCGACGTCCTGGAACCCGGTCCTGCCGTTGACGGTCTCCTTGCCGCCGTAGAGGTGCAGGAGCGCCACCACGTCCTGCACGCCCTGCTCCACCAGCCTCGGGTGGACCACGATGGGACCGAGCAACCCGCCTGCGACCTGTTCGTGGGAGATCTGGTGGGAGTGGTACCAGTAGGTGCCGGCGTCCGGAGCGACCCAGCGGTAGACGTGATCGTGACCGGCCTCGATGGCGTTCTGCGTGACACCGGCGACGCCGTCCTCGGCGTTGGGCACGTCCACCCCGTGCCAGTGCAGCGCGATGCCGCCCGCGACGTCGGCGTTGTGCACTCGCACCTCGACGAGCTGGCCGACGGTCGCCTCGATCGTGGGGCCCGGTGACGTGCCGTTCACGGTGTAGCCGTCGACCTTGCGACCGTCGGCGAGGCGCACGGTTCCCTGGCGCGCCGTCAGGTCGACCACGACGTCGGGACGGCCCTCTGTGGGCGTGTCGAGCGAGCTGACGCCGACCAGGCCCGCGGTGTGCTTCATCCCGGCCATGTCGTGCGCCGCGGCGTGCGGACCGCCGCCGTAGTCGGCGTACCCCATGTCCATGACGGAGTAGCGCCCGGGCAGCCGGCTGTTCCACCACATCACGCACAGCGGCGTGACGATGGCGAGCGTGACGACGACACCGACCAGGACGCGAACCCGGTCGCGGAGGATCACGAGACCGTGGCGGCCTCTGTTGCCGACGCACCAGGAGCCATGACGCCGGCGTTCTTCGCGGCGAGCTCGGCCAGTCCCGCGATCGCGAAGGCGTTGACGGCGTGGAGTGCTCCGACGACAGGGGCACCGAAGGCCACGATCGCGAGCACCCACTGCAGCAGCACCGCGAGGAAGACGAACGCGGCCCACTTGGTGCCGCCGGGGATCTTGGCGAAGAACGACAGGATCAGCAAGATGATGGCGATCAGGCTGATCAGCATCGCGCCGAAGCTGTGCACCATCCACCCGGCGGCGCCGTCGAAGCCACTGCGGTCCTCGGCGATCGACTTGTTCAGCGAGTCGCCGCCGTCGACGAAGTGCAGCACGCCGAACATGGCGAAGGCGATGGCAGCGGCCTGCACGACGACCAGTGCGGCGATCGTGTGACCAAGAGCTCGGTACGTGGAGCGCATCGGAGACCTCCCAAGTGGTTCTGGACGCGCACATCTTCCAATGAGGGCTGCCCGCCTGTGGGGAATTCCCGGTTTCGGACTAGTCCAGAACCGGGGACGAAGTCACGCAGACCGGAACGAGTCGGCCGGGTAGACGCCGAGGATCTTCACGTCGGTGGTGAAGAACGTGAGCTCCTCGAGCGCCCGCTGCAACGGTGGGTCCTGGGGGTGCCCGTCGACCTCGGCGAGGAACTGGGTCGCGGTGAAGTGGCCCCCGACCATGTAGCTCTCCAGCTTGGTCATGTTCACGCCGTTGGTGGCGAAGCCGCCGAGGGCCTTGTAGAGCGCAGCCGGCAGGTTGCGCACGTTGAAGATGAAGCTGGTCACGACGGGACCGTTGCCGGCCGGGGCCTCGACCAGCTCGCGCGAGAGCACCACGAACCGGGTGGTGTTGTGGTCCTCGTCCTCGACGTCGGGCACCAGGATCTCCAGGCCGTAGGTCTCGGCGGCCAGAGGGGGCGAGATGGCCGCCTGGGTGAGGTCGCCCGCCTCGGCCACCTCGCGGGCGGCTCCCGCGGTGTCACCGGAGATCACCGGCCGCAGGCCGTGCTCGCGGATCACCTTGCGGCACTGCCCGAGCGCGTGCACGTGGCTGTGCACGGTCCTGATCGTCTCGAGGCTGGCACCGGGCAGCGCCATCAGCGCGAACTGGATGCGCAGGAAGTGCTCGCCGACGATGTGCAGGTCGGAGTCGGGCAGGAAGTGGTGGATGTCGGCCACCCGGCCGGCGATCGAGTTGTCGATCGGGATCATGGCGAGCTCCGCGTCGCCGCCCTCGACGGCGGCGAAGACGTCCTCGAACGAGGCGCAGGGCACCGGTTGCCAGTCGGGGTAGTGCTGCAGGGAGACGATGTGGGAGTTGGCTCCCGGCTCGCCCTGGTAGGCGATCCGTCGCCGGGGGGTGGTGGTCACAGGCCGAGTTTCGCATGCCGTGCCCTGGTCGACCCGCGAGTCGCCACTGGGCGAACCGTCCGGCTCTCTACCCTCACAGCGTGGACATGTTCCTCGGGATCCTCGCCCTGGTGGTGTCGCTGGTCGCGCTCGGCGTCGCGCTGGCGGGTCGGCGTACGCCCGGTGGTGGACGCAGCCGCGGTCGAGGCAAGGCAGATGCCAGCAGCCTGCCCCAGGACCCGCGTGCCCTCCGGCAGGAGGTCGCCGCGCTCAAGGCCGAGAGCGCCCAGGCGCTCAGGCACGTCGCCGTGATCCGCTACGACGCCTTCACCGACACCGGCGGCCAGCTGTCCTGGTCGATGGCATTGCTCGACGACACCGGCAGTGGTGTCGTGCTGACCTCGATCCAGGGACGCAACGAGTCGCGGACCTATGCCAAGAACGTCGCGGCCTGGGCCAGCGAGATCCAGCTCTCCCCGGAGGAGGAGGACGCGATCTCCAACGCGCGTCCCTGACGAAGGTCACAGCCCGCGGGGCGTGACGATCGTCGCGCTGAACAGGCTCCGGTTCCTCCCTAGACTCCCGGCATGAAGCTCACGGTCATGACCCCGCTCGCCATCCGCATCGGCGCCATCTCGTGGATGCCCAGGCTCCTCCCCCAGATCACGGCGACCGACAAGTTCGTGCAACGCGTGAGCAGGGGCCGGGTGACGATCCTCGACCTCGCGGGGCTGCCCAACCTGATGCTGACGGTGAAGGGCCGCAAGTCCGGCGTCCCCCGCACCACCCCCCTGCTCTGCGTCCCCCACGACAACGGCAACCTGGTCGCCGGCTCCAACTTCGGCCAGCTCAAGCCGCCAGTGTGGGTGGTCAACGTGCGCGCGGCGATCGAGAAGGGCGAGCCGGTCGGGGTCGCCCAGGACGGTCAGAGCCACGAGGCCGTGCCCCGGGAGATCACCGGCGCCGAGCGCGACGAGCTGTGGGAGGTCATGGTGAGAACGTGGCCCAACTACGCCCGGTACGCCGCCCGTACCGACCGCACCATCCCGGTCTTCTACCTCGACCCAGCCTGACCCGGTGAGCTAGCCGCTGCCCGAAGCGGACAGGGCGGGCAGGGAATTCTGGAGGCGGTGGGCCGAAGTATCGGCCTACCGGCGGCAGTTTCCCCGGGCGCCCGGGGAAACCGACCCCCCCTCGCCCACCCCTACCTCGGCACCCGCACCAGCAACCGCCCGTGGATGCACCGGGCCCGGATCTCCCGGCCCGGCGCGATCAGGTCGCCGTCGAGCTGGCGGGGTGCGTCGGTCCCGGCCCGTACGACGACCTCCTTGCCGCTCATCCGGGTGATCAGCTCGTCGGTGCGCTTGTTCTTGGTCATCACCCGGATCGCCAGCGGCAGCCAGGACAGGAACCGGCGGGGATAGAGCAGCACCACGTCGAGCTGACCGTCGTCGATCGACGCGTCCGGGATCAGCGGCATCCCGGCCTGCAGGAACCCGACGTTGCCGATCACCAGGGTCCGGGCGCGGTGGCGGGTGAACTCGGCGCCGTCGACGGAGACCTCGATCCGGATCGCCGGGAACATCAGCGACTTCAGCGCCGACCAGACGTAGGCGAGCCAGCCGACCTTGGCCTTGATGTCCTCGTTGACGCCTTCCATGATCGCGGCGTCGAACCCCATCCCGGCCATCACCAGGAAGGTCGCGTCCTCCATCTTGTCGCCGCTGACCTCGACCATGTCGATGGCCCGGTCCTGGCCGTTCAGGGCGACGTCGACGGCCGAGCGCAGGTAGAGCGGGATGTCGAGGTTGCGCGCGAGCAGGTTGCCCGTGCCCGCTGGCACGATCCCGACCGGGATGCCGGTGCCGGCGAGCTCCTCGCAGACCGCGCGCACGGTGCCGTCACCCCCGATCGCGATCACGAGGTCCGCGCCGCTGACTGCCGCCTCGTGCGCCATCCCGTAGCCGGTGTCCTCGACGCTGGTCTCCCACCAGACGACGGCGGTGTAGCCCGACTCCGTCGAGAGTGCCTCCACCAGGGTGCGGAACTGGGTGGCGTCGTCGATCTTGGAGGGGTTGAGGATGACGGCCAGCTTCTTGCGCTGGTTGGGGACGGCCTCGGCCAGCGGCGGGCTGACGAGCGCGATCGAACGGGGCGTCGGGTCGTAGAGGCCGAGCCAGGCCAGCACGATGCCCGCCCCGAGGAGGTAGCCGGCGATGACGTCGCTGACGTTGTGCACGCCCAGGAAGATCCGGTCGGCGCCGACGAGCAGGCCGACGGCCAGCGAGAGCAGCAGCGCGAGGCGGCGTACGCCGGGACGCCGCACCAGCATCCGGGTGAGCACGATCGTCACGCCGACGGCACCGGCGATCCCGGCCGCGTGGCCCGACGGGAACGAGGGACTGCTGTAGACCAGCAGGGGCTCGTCCCACACCGGGCGGCCACGGTCGACGAGCTGCTTGAAGACGACCACGAGCGCACCCACGGACGCCATCACCCCGATGGCCCAGAGCGCCGCGCGGCGGTAGCCCTTCGTCGCCAGCGCGACCGCCACCACGGCGGTCGCGACCGCCTCGGGAAGGGTCGAGGTCACGATCGAGACCGCATGCAGGAACTGGTAGAGCCCGTCGTGCTCGCGAGTGAACGACTCCGGCCACGCGCCGAGGTCCTTGTCGAAGTCGAGCAGCAGCGTCCACCCCGTGGAGACGAGGATCGCCAGGATCGCGAAGAGCACGAAGCAGAGGACGCTCCAGCCCAGGCGACTGGTGCGCAGTTCGGCTTCCGTCACATTTCCGTCCTGTGCTCGAGGCGGACCACGATGCTCTTCGATACGGGGGTGTTCGAGACCTTGGCGACCGAGTCGAGGGCGACGAGGACGTTGGTCTCGGGAAAGTATGCCGCCGCGCATCCTCGCGCCGTCGCATAGGACACCACCCGGAAGTCCTCGGCGCGCCGCTCCCCGTCGTCGGAGACGCTGACCAGGTCGACGTGCTCACCCTCGGCAAGACCGAGGTCCTGGCGGTCCATCGGGTTCACGAACACCACCCGGCGCCCCTGCCTGATCCCGCGGTAGCGGTCGTCGAGGCCATAGATCGTGGTGTTGAACTGGTCGTGGCTGCGCACGGTCTGCAGCAGGAGATGGCCCTCCGGGACCACCAGCGTCTCGAGGTCGTTGGCGGTGAACCGCGCCTTCCCGGTCTCGGTCTTGAACTCCCTGCGGTCACGTGGGGGATGCGGCAACGCGAAGCCCCCAGGCTCCTCGATGCGTTCGTTGAAGCGCTCGAACCCCGGGATCACCCGCTCGATGCGGTCACGGATCAGCGCGTAGTCGTCGCGCATCGCGCCCCAGTCGATCCCCGACCCGCCGTCGGGCCACAGCGCCTCTGCGAGCCGCGTGACGATGGCGACCTCGGACAGCAGCCGAGGTGCCGCCGGCTCGAGCCTGCCCCGGGACGCGTGGACCATCCCCATGGAGTCCTCGACCGTCACCACCTGCTCCCCGCTGGCCTGCAGGTCACGCTCGGTGCGGCCCAGGCACGGCAGGATCAGCGCCTCGTTGCCCGTGACGACGTGGGAGCGGTTGAGCTTCGTCGAGACGTGCACGGTCAGGTCGAGGCCACGCATGGCCTCCTCGGTGCCCCCGGTGTCGGGGGTCGCGGAGACGAAGTTGCCCCCCACCGCGAAGAACAGCCGGACCTTGCCGTCGCGCATCGCGCGGAGCGTGTCGACGGAGTCGAGCCCGTGCTCGCGTCTCGGCTCGAACCCGAACTCGTCGCGCAGCCCGTCCAGCAGGTCGTCGTGGGCCTTCTCCCAGACGCCCATCGTGCGGTCACCCTGGACGTTGGAGTGGCCGCGGACCGGGCACAGGCCGGCGCCCCGCTTGCCGATGTTGCCGCGCAGCAGCAACAGGTTGGTGATCTCCTGGATCGTCGCGACCGCTCCGCGGTGCTGGGTCAGACCCATCGCCCAGCACACGATGACGCGGTCGGACTCGCGGTAGCGCCGGGCGACCCGCTCGATCTCCGCGCGGGTCAGGCCGGTGGCTCGCAGCACGTCGTCCCAGTCGAGCTTCTCGAGGTGGGCGAGATAGTCGTCGTACTCCGAGGTGTAGGTGGCGACGAAGTCCTCGTCGACCGCACCCGCCTCGACGGTCAGCTTCGCCATCGCCGCGAACAGCGCCTGGTCGCCGGACAGCCGGACCTGGAGGAAGTCGTCGGTGAGGTCCTGGCCCTTCAGGAGACCCTTCGGCGTCTGCGGGTTGTGGAACGTGCGCAACCCGGCCTCGTCGAGCGGGTTGATGTTGACGATGTGGGCGCCGTTGGTCTTCGCCTGCTCGAGCGCCGAGAGCATCCGCGGGTGGTTGGTGCCGGGGTTCTGCCCGACCACCATGATCAGGTCAGCGGCGTAGACGTCCTCGAGCAGCACCGAGCCCTTGCCGATGCCGATCGAGTGGGCCAGGGCCGCTCCGCTGGACTCGTGGCACATGTTGGAGCAGTCGGGCAGGTTGTTGGTGCCGAAGCGCCGGACCATCAGCTGGTAGAGGAACGCCGCCTCGTTGGAGGTGCGACCCGAGGTGTAGAACGCAGCGGCATCCGGGGTGGGCAGACCGTGCAGTCGTCGGGCGATCAGCCCGAAGGCTGCCTGCCAGTCGATCGGCTCGTAGTGCTCGGCGCCGGCAGGCTTGTACATCGGCTCGGTCAGCCGTCCCTGCTGTCCCAGCCAGTAGTCCGACCGGCCGGCGAGGTCAGCGAGGTCGTGCCGGGCGAAGAACTCCCGGTCGACCCGGCGCAGCGTGGCCTCCTCGGCGACCGCCTTCGCACCGTTCTCGCAGAACTCGGCCGTGTGCGTGTGCCCGGGATCGGGCCACGCACAGCCGGGGCAGTCGAAGCCGGTGGGCTGGTTCACGCGCAGCAGCGTGAGCGCCGTACGTCGCACGCCCATCTGCTCCTGCGACATCTTCATGGCCTTGAGCACGGCCGGGACACCTGCGACGTGGTGCTTTCGAGGTCCTACGTGGAGCTTGTCTTCTGTGGGATCATCTTCTGGAGCTGACCTGGCCATGTTCCCCATTCAAGACCATGGCTACTCACCAAGGGGGACCACATGCGTCGCACCAACTTGATGCGGTCCGCGACCACGGTCGCCGCACTCCTCACCGCCCTGCTGATGACTGCTGCCTGCGGCGACGTCGAGGTCACCTCGGACCAGAAGAAGTCCGACTCCAAGGACGACAAGACGCCCTCGGCCGCCCAGGTCGACACGAGCGCGGGCGAGGGCAACTGGCTGCTCGCCATGCAGTCCGCCGGCGGAGCGGACGGCGAGACCGCCACGACCACCTACATCACCTTCAACCCCTCGACCGGACAGGCCACCGCGCAGGCGTTGCCGGGAGTGCAGGCCGGGAGTGCCTCGCCGGAGCTCGCTGCGCTGCTGGTCAGCGCCGACCGTCGCTGGGCGATCCCCGACACCGAGATCTCCCACGGCGAGGAGGTCAGCGGCAAGCTCAAGGTCTACTCGCTGGCCACCGGAAAGCCGAAGGTCGTCGACATCCGCCAGCGCAGTGGTGAGAGCGGGCTCAAGCCGATCGGCTGGGCCTTCGACCCCGAGCGCGCAGACACCCTGCGCGTGGTCGACGCGGCCAACCGTGTCTGGGCGGTCAACGTCGCCGGGGGCAGGGCGACGCAGGAGGGCTCGCTGGCCAAGGGGCCGTGGGTGTTCACCAACGGGTTCAACCACAACACCGGTGAGCCCTACATGGAGAGCATCGACAGCGACGCGACCAACCCCGCGGGCAACGGCCCGGCCGACACGTCCCCCGTCACCCGCGACGGCGGCACCGTCCTCCCGAACGGCTCGGCAGGCCTGACCAAGCTGCCGGCGAGCCCCTGCCGGCTCGGGGCCGGCTTCACCGACGCCAACGGCGTCACCTGGACCTTCTGCGCCGACAAGCCGACGATCACGACCTACTACCTGCCCGAGGACGGCACCGAGTGGACGGCCTACGGCAAGCCGAGCCCGGCGGTGGCGCCGACAGCGGCAGCTTTCCCCCTGGTGCTCCCGCCCGCCGCCTGAACCGGTCGCCCTCAGGTCCTATCCTCGCTGTGTGATCGACCCACGACTCCTCCGCGACGACCCTGACTCCCTGCGTGCCGCCCAGGAGAAGCGTGGGCTGTCCAGCTCCGTGATCGACCACGCCCTGTCCGCCGACGCCGCGCGCCGCGCCGCCATCGCCGACTACGAGCACCTGCGCGCCGAGCAGAAGAGCCTCGGCAAGCTGATCTCGAAGGCCCAGGGTGATGAGAAGGTCGAGCTGCTGGCCCGCACCAAGACGCTGGCCGCCGACGTGAAGGCAGCCGAGCTCACCCAGACCGACGCCGAGCAGGACTGGCGCGAGGCGATCTACGCCATCCCCAACCCGGCAGCCGACGAGTCCCCCGCCGGCGGCGAGGACGACTACGTGGTGCTCTCCGAGCACGGCACCCCTCGCGACTTCGCGGCCGAGGGGTTCGAGCCCCGCGACCACGTGGAGCTCGGCCGGATCCTCGGCGCCATCGACATCGAGCGGGGCGCGAAGGTCTCCGGCTCGCGGTTCTACTACCTGACCGGCGTCGGCGCCGATCTCGAGTTCGCGCTGGTCAACATGGCCATGGACCAGGCCCGGTCGGCCGGGTTCACGCCCATGGTGCCGCCGACGCTGGTCAAGCCGCGGGCCATGGAGGGCACCGGGTTCCTCGGACAGGCGGCCGACGACGTCTACCGGATCGAGGGGCAGGAGACCTACCTGGTCGGCACCTCGGAGGTCCCGCTGGCGGCCTACCACTCCGACGAGATCCTCGACGCCGAGACGTTGCCGCGCCGCTACGTGGCGTTCAGCCCCTGCTTCCGCAAGGAGGCAGGCTCGCACGGCAAGGACACGCGGGGGATCATCCGCGTCCACTGGTTCGACAAGGTCGAGATGTTCACCTACACCACGCTCGAGGACGCCGCGGCGGAGCACGAGCGTCTGCTGGGCTGGGAGCAGGAGTGGCTCGAGAAGCTCGAGCTCGCCTACCGCGTCATCGACGTGGCTGCGGGCGACCTGGGGCTCTCGGCCAAGCGCAAGTTCGACTGCGAGGCGTGGGTGCCGACGCAGGGCCGCTACCGCGAGCTGACCTCGACGTCCAACTGCACCGACTTCCAGACCCGGCGGCTCGACACCCGGGGGCGCTTCCCTTCGACGAGCTCGGGACAAGCGGCGGACATCAGGCCGATCGCGACCCTGAACGGCACGCTGGTCGCCATCCCCCGCACGATCGTGGCCATCCTCGAGACCCACCAGCAGGCCGACGGGTCGGTGCGGGTCCCCACGGCGCTCCAGCCCTACCTCCAGGGCCGCGAGGTCATCGAGCCCGTCGGCGGCCTTGGTGGTTGAGGACAGCACCTGGCAGCCACGGCTGATCGCCCTCGACATCGACGGCACCCTGCTCAAGTGGGTCGAGGGCACCGGTCAGAACTACGAGGTGATCGCGCCGGCGCTCTACTCCGCCATCCAGTCGGCCGTCGACGCGGGGGCTCACATCGTGCTCGCGAGCGGCCGTTCCCCCCACGGCATGACCATGATCGCCGACCTCCTCGACCTACCGCGCGAGCACCAGGACCGGCTCTGGGTCGTCGCCTCGAACGGCGCGGTGATCTTCCGCTACCCGCCCCTCGAGGTGATCCACGAGGAGACCTTCGACGCCAGCGAGGCGGTCCGCCAGGTCCTCGAGCAGCACCCCGACGCGCTGGTGGCCGTCGAGGAGCGCGGCGTGGGCTACCGGGTCAACCGGCCCTTCCCCGACGGCGAGCTCTCCGGCGACATGATCGAGACCGAGCTGCACGAGATCCTCGGGCAGCCCGTCAGCCGGGTCATCATCCGGGACCCCAGCGCCTCGGCCGACGACTTCGTGGCGATGGCGGCGCGGCTCGGGCTCCACGGCACCGACTACGTCGTCGGCTGGACCGCCTGGCTCGACCTCTCCCCGGTCGGGGTCTCCAAGGCGTCCGGCCTGGACTATGTCGCCCGTCGCCTCGGCCTGTCCGCTGAGGACACCCTGGCGATCGGCGACGGCCGCAACGACATCGAGATGCTCCGCTGGGCCGCCCGCGGGGTGGCGATGGGCCAGGCCGTCGGGGAGGTCCACGAGGCCGCCGACGCCACCACCGAGACCGTCTACGACGACGGAGCGGCGGTCGAGCTCAGACGCTGGTTCCCCGACGAGGTGTCCTCGGGCCCGGGACCGGGCTGATGGACCTCCCCGACGACATCACCTCGGCGCGGCTGACGCTCCGGCTGGTCACCCCCGAGGACGCCGAGGGGATGCTGGCCGGCCGACGGCGCGTCTCCTGGCACCCCGACTACCCGCGCAGGGCCGACCAGGACGCGGCCGCGATGGTCAAGGCCGACGACCCCCACGGGGGTTGGGGCCAGCGACACATCGTGCGCAACGGCGACGGTCTCGTGGTCGGCTCGATCGGGTTCTTCGGGGCCCCGGCGACCGCGGAGGACGAGATCGAGGAGGCCGAGGTCGGCTTCGGCCTGGTCGAGGACGCGCGGGGACACGGCGCCGTGACCGAGGCGGTCCGGGCGCTGCTGGAGCACACCGACGAGGCCGGCGTACGCGTGCGGGCGAGCGTCCAGCCAGAGAACCGCGCCAGCCTCAGAGTGCTGGCGAAGTGCGGCTTCACCCAGCTCCGTGGGTCCACCGAGGAGGGCGAGCTGGTGATGGTGAGACCGCTCCCGGCGAATGGAAGCGGAAATCCGGCATAGGCTCAGGTCATGCTGGCGTTCGAGAAGGTAGACAGAGACCACGTTCTTCGAGCGATGAGTGAGTTCGACCGCCGCGGCGCCGACGAGTTCTTGTCCCACCACGGCGCGAGTGGGACCCGCGAGTACATGCTGATCCACGGGCACAGGGAGTACGACGCCCGGGCGATCCTCGGGGTCGCCCTGCAGTACGCCGTCGGCCGGGTCGCGGAGCCCGACGAGTTCTCCGACGGCGGAGAGGGTGCCGCCAAGGTGCTCCAGGCGATCGGCTTCGACGTGGAGTTCCGCGGCGGCGCTGCGACCGCCGACATCGATGGTGACGTCGACGACTCCGACCTGAGCACCGAGCAGGCGCGAGCAGCCTGGGCCACCGCGGCGCGCGAGGTGCTGTCGTCGACCGCGGGCCACTACAACTCCGTCGTCACCCGCAAGGAGCTCTCGGCCGCGGTCATGAGCACGACCGGCATCCGCACCCGACGGCTGATGCACTACTGGATCGGCGACGTCCTCGGCCGCGTCTCGGCCGAGTGCGACCGGCGTGAGGAGCCGCTGCTCTCCGCCCTGTGCGTCAACGCCG
This sequence comes from uncultured Actinomycetota bacterium, assembly GCA_963843075.1. GTDB lineage: Bacteria > Actinomycetota > Actinomycetes > Propionibacteriales > Nocardioidaceae > Marmoricola. The sequence goes on from CAWJJD010000001.1 coordinate 455,988, forward strand.
AGGGCAGCGTGGGCGAGGGCTACGCCGAGGCCGTGCTCCAGGTCCGCGGGAAGCGTCCGGCCGACGCCGACCTCCACGCCGCGAGCGAGCGCCTGGAGTGCTACCGCCACTTCGGCGCCACCCTGCCCAAGGGCGGGGGCGTCGCGACGCTCACCCCCAGGGTGCAGGCGAGCCGCGACCGCGCCAGGAAGACCCGTCAGGCAGAGCGGGTGCTGCCCATCTGCCCGACGTGCAACCTCGCGATCCCGCCCACGGGCGTCTGCGACAACTGCGGCTGAGCACCCAGGCTCACAGGTACATCCCGCCCTGGGCGCCCGGCTCGTTCCCGTCGTCCTCGCCCTGGGCCTGACCCGGCCCGCCGTGCATGCCCGGCATCGCGCCGGGAGGCAGGGCGCGGCGCATCTGCTCCAGCTGTGAGCGCGCTGCCATCTGCTGGGCGTAGATCGCCGTCTGGATGCCGTGGAAGAGCCCCTCGAGCCAGCCGACGAGCTGGGCCTGCGCGATGCGCAGCTCCGACTCGCTCGGCGTGGTCACGTCGAACGGCTGGATCAGCCGGTCGAGCTCGTCGTCGAGCTCGGGGGCGAGGCCGTCCTTGAGCTCCTGGATCGAGGTGTGCAGCACGTTGGCCAGCCGCTTCCGGCCGGGCTCGTCGACCGGTGCGGACTTCACCTCCTCGAGGAGCTGCTGCACCATCCGGCCGATCCGCATCACCTTCGCGGGCTGCTCGACCAGTCCGGTGAGCCGTTCGGGGTTGTCGCCGTCGCCCTCGTCCTGGACCGCGTCTGCGGGAAGGGCGACGGGCTGACCATCGGGACCGATCACCATGATGTGGTCGGCCTCCGGCTGCTGGTCCTGAGGTGTCGACATGTCCACGACCCTACTCACCCACGACCAGCAGGATCTTGCCGCTGTGCGAACCGGACTCCATCAGCTCGTGGGCACGGGAGACCTCCTCCAGCGGCACCTGCTCGTGTACGACGGTGCGCACCTTGCCTTCCCCGATCAGCGGCCAGACGTGCTCGACCACGGCAGCACAGATGGCCGCCTTCTCCTCGGCCGGGCGGGCCCTCAACGAGGTGGCGATGACCGCGGCGCGCTTGGACAGCAACATCGCGAGGTCGAGCTCGCCCTTGCTGCCACCCTGCATCCCGATCACGACGAGGCGGCCCTCGGTGGCGAGGGCAGGGACGTTGAGCGGGAGGTATTTCGCACCCATGTTGTCCAGGATGACGTCGGCACCGCCGGCCTCCTTGAGCACCTCGACGAAGTCCTCGTCGTGGTAGTTGATCGCCCGGTCTGCGCCCAACGACTCGCACAGCTCGAGCTTCTCCGCGGTCCCGGCGGTGGTGAAGACGCGCGAGCCGAGCGCCTTGGCCAGCTGGATGGCGAAGCTGCCGATGCCACCGGCGCCACCGTGCACGAGCAGGGTCTCCTCGGGCTGGAGGTGGGCGATCATGAACACGTTGGACCAGACGGTGCAGGCCACCTCCGGGAAGGCGGCCGCGGTCTTCACGTCCACACCCGGCGGCAACGCCATCACCTGTCCGGCGGGGACGACCACCTTCTCGGCGTACCCCCCGGCCGCGAGCAGCGCACACACCTCGTCCCCGACCTGGTGACCCTCGACGCCCTCCCCGACGGCGCTGATGCGGCCCGAGCACTCGAGGCCGAGGACGTCGGACGCCCCAGCGGGGGGTGGGTAGAACCCTTGCCGCTGCAGCGTGTCGGCGCGGTTCACCGCGCTCGCGACGATGTCGATGACGACCTCGCCGGGGCCGGCCTCGGGGTCGGGCAGCTCGATGACGGTCAGGGCCTCGGGACCACCCGGGTCGGGTGCGGTGACGGCGCGCATGCGGTCACCCTACGAGGCGCCCGACGGGAGACCTCGAGGGGTTCAGACCTCGATCTCGGCCTCGACCTCTTCGTCGTCGAGCTCGTGCTCGAGCTCCTCGGGTGACTTGTCCCAGCGTGCGGCGAGGGCCAGCGCGAGGGCCGCCAGGCGTTCGACCTGGACCGGGTTGCCGTCGAACTGGGCAGCGGCGTAGCCCAGGAGGAACGTGGAGATCGGGGCGGCCGGCCTCTCGACCTGGTGCGCTGCGTCGCGGGCCAGGTCGAGGATGAGCGCCTCGTCCACCTCGACCTCGATGTCGAGGACGTCACACAGCTCGTCGATCCAGTCGTGCAGGTTCACGCCCACAGTCTTGGTCGGGTGACCGTGGCGACGCAACACGTATCCCAAATGTCTTCGCGGGGAAATCGCGGCTCAGCCGTCGAGGCGTTCCCTGAGCTCGGTGAGGTCCTCCCAGGTGTCCACGTCACGGGCCTCCCAACCGAGCGCCGGGACCTCGGCCAGGCGCAGCCCGGAGACCAGGCGGTGCATGGGCAGCCCGTGCTGCTCCTCGACCGGCGGAGCCGCCGCGAGCAGCGCCTCGCTGCGGTAGAGCGCGCAGAGGAACTGCCGCCGGCCGGCAGCGTCGAGGAGCAGGGCACCGTCATCCTCGGCCGAGAGCATCAACCGGGACACGGTCGCGGGCGTCACGAACGGCATGTCGACGGCCAGGACGACGACGAGCCTCGGCCGGCGGGGGAACCCGGCCAGTCCGGCGAGGATGCCGGCCGCCGGCCCGCCGCCGGGTGGGTCCTCCCGGACGAAGCCCACAGGACGGCTGGTGATCACCTCGTCACCGACGACGACGACCTCCGGCACGTCGGCCAGGGCGCCGAGGACGTGCTCGAGCAAGGTGCTCCCGCCGATCTCCATGGAAGCCTTGTCGGCGCCCTGGAGGCGAGCGGCACCCCCTCCGGTGAGCACGACCCCTCCGAGCTGATTCTCGGGCTGGCTCTCGGGCTGGCTCTCGGGCTGGGCCGTGCCTGCTCCGCTCACGCGCTCGAGTCTGGCACCCGGCGGCCGGGCTCCAGGGTTGGGACACGGGCCACCCGGCTGGCAGGGTGGGGGGATGGCAGACCAGCACCCGGATCAGCCCACGGATCAGCCCACGCACCAGCCCACGCACCAGCCCACGCACCAGCTCCGCGTCCGCCTCGTGCAGCGTGCTTCGAGTCTCGATCCCGCCGAGAACCGCGCAGTCCTCGACGACCTCGCTCCCCACGCCCAGGGAGTCGACCTGGTCGTGCTGCCCGAGGCGTTCGCCCGCGACTTCGGGGAGGCCGGCTCCGACCTCGCGCCGCACGCCGAGCCGCTGGACGGGCCGTTCGGCACCAAGCTGCGCGAGCTGAGCACGGGCACCGGGACGGCCTGGCTGGCCGGGATGTTCGAGGTCGCCGAGGACCCGGCCCGTCCTCTGAACACGCTCGTCCTGGCCGACGACGGCGACCTGAGGACCTACCGCAAGATCCACCTCTACGACTCCTTCGGCTACCAGGAGTCCACCCGGGTGAGCCCCGGCGAGATCTCACCGTGCCGGGTGGAGGTCGCGGGCTTCCCGCTCGGCCTGATGACCTGCTACGACCTGCGCTTCCCCGAGCTGGCTCGCGCGCTCGTGGAGCAAGGTGCCGAGGCACTCGTGCTCCCGGCCGCCTGGGTGGCCGGGGAGCGCAAGGTCGAGCACTGGCGCACACTGCTGCGGGCCCGGGCGATCGAGAACACCGTCTGGGTGGTCGCGGTGGCACAACCTGGTCCCCGTTACTCGGGGCACTCGATGGTGATCGCACCCGACGGTGACGTGGTCGTCGAGGCGGGCGAGGACGACGCGGTCACGCTGGACGCGGTGATCGACCGCGAGGCGGTGAGCGGGGTCCGTCGTACCAACTCGTCGCTGGCCAACCGGCGGATGTAGCGCGGGGGTATCCTCCCGGGCGTGCCCAGGGTCGAGAAGGTGCCGGGCCACCGCAAGGGGCCGCCGCAGCCGCGCGAGACTCCAGCGGAGCAGCCCGCCCGCGCTCGTCGTCCGCGCATCGACGTGCACCACGGCGGGGACGAGCAGCCGCCGGCCGCAGAGGCCCGTTCATCGAGGCTTCTCCGCCTCCTCTGGCTGCTCGCCCTCCTGGGCGCCGGCGCCGGCCTCGCGGTCATGCGCCAGCTCGAGTCGGAGACGCTCCCGCAGCAGTCCGTGGCGGCCCTCGTCGGGCTCCTGCTCGCTGTCGGCCTCACGGTGCGCATCGGGGGGCGTGCGCTGCCGGCGCTCGCCCTGGCGCTCCTGGTCGGCGGGGCCGCTGTGGCCACTCAGTGGCCCACCCTCCTCGCCGGCGCCGCGCTGAGCACGGGTGCTCTGGCTGCGTGCCTCGCCGTGCTCGGCACGACTCCCGCCCGCTCCTTCCCGCGCGCGGTCCGCGAGGTCCTGGTCGCCCAGGTCGTCGCCGTCATCGGTGCCCTGGCGGTCGCCGGCTTCCAGGTCGGCATCGACGCGGACCGGTTCGGCTACACGGTGCTCGCGGTGTCCCTGGCGGGGACGGTCGCGATGGTCTACCGCCTCGGCGGCGGTGTCCACGCCCTCGGCAGGAGCGGGGTCCTGCTCGTCGCCGCCGCGCTGGTCCTGCTCGTGGTCGGGCTGGCCTACACCGCTGCGCTCACGAGGTGGGGCTCGCCCGAGTTCCGGACGGACGTGGAGTCGGTCAGGGTCTGGCTGCACGACCACCTCGGCGCCGCGCCTCATCCGATCGAGGTGTTCCTCGGGGTCCCCGCACTCGCCTGGGGTGTCTCCATGCGTTCCAGGCGGCGCCAGGGCTGGTGGGTCTGTGCGTTCGGTACGGCGGCCACCGCCTCCGTGACCACCCGGCTGATCGGCAGCGACGTCTCGACGCGGACCATCGCGCTCGGTGAGGCCTACAGCCTTGTCCTCGGCCTGATCGTCGCCTTCGTCGTGATCCGGGTCGTCCGACTCGTCCGGGGCACGCCGGGTCGACGTGCCACGCACGGTGATCCGCCCCTCCGGCGGGCAGAACCCCCACGCCTGCGGCCCCTGCACTGACCGGTGACTACACTCGGGGCCGGTCCCTCCGGGGACCTGGAGGGGTGCCGGAGTGGCCGATCGGAACCGCCTTGAAAGCGGTCGCTGGCAGTGATGTCAGCCGCGGGTTCGAATCCCGCCCCCTCTGCCAGCCAGAGCCGGTCAGGACTGCTGCGTGCAGCGTCGTGGTCCACCCCCGAGGGAGCGTGGTTCCCCGCTGAGGCACCGTGTGCTCTGATGGACTCCTCGGTGCGCCCAGACCCCGTGCACGCTCATCTGCACGTCGGGACGATCGGGGCATCTTGTGGCCACAGGCACATCGTTGAGTCCGGTCGACCTCGAGCAGCTGGCGCTGATGGTGGAGCTCGTGCAGGACGCCGTCATGGTCTACGACGAGACGGCCCGGATCGTGCTGGCCAACGACCGGCTGCTCACCGCCACGGGTCACACCCGTGCGGAGCTCCTCGGGCGTCCAGCCCTGACGCTCGTGCCGGAGAGCCTGCGTGAGGCGCTCACCCCACGCATGCTGGCCCATGCGATCGCCCCGGTCGCCCGGGGATTCCGGGACGGCCTGGGGAGCAGGATCCAGCGCGCCGACGGTTCGACGTTCGAGGCGCAGCTCGCCAACTGCCCGGTGAGCACGCCGACGGGGACCTTGGTGATGATGACGATCCGGGAGGTGCGGAGCCTGAGCCTCGAGGAGATCCAGTTCCGCGGACTGCTCGAGGCCAACCCGGATGCCACCTTGATCTGCCACCCCGACGGTGGGGTGGCCCTCTCCAACCTGAGTGCGGCTCGGCTCTTCGAGCGCGAGCACGTCGAGATCTTCAACCAGCCCCTGTGGTCACTGTTTCCCCGCCCCTACGCGGCACCGCTCGCCCAGCGGTTGCGTCGGGCCCACGAGAGCTCTCTCGCCGGGCCCACCACGACGGAGGCGCACTGCCTCAACGCGGAGGTGACTCGCCGGGACGAGTCCGTGGTTCCGGTCGAGGTCTCCATCAGTGGCCTGCCCACGGACCTGGGCATGACCCTGCGGGTGCAGGTGCGAGACATCAGCGAGCGACACCGCCTGGAGCGCGAGGCCGAGGCGATGAAGGACGGCTTCCTGGCCACCGTCTCACACGAGCTCCGGACCCCTCTGACCTCGGTGCTGGGGTACGCCGAGCTGCTCGAGGACCTGGAGCTCGACGAGCTCAGCGACACCGCCCGCTCGTTGCTCGACGTGATCATCCGCAACGCCCGACGCGAGCTGCGGCTGGTCGATGACCTCCTGACCATGGTCCAGATCGGCGACGGCGCCTTCCGGATCCATTCACGGCAGGTGAACCTCTCCGGACTGGTTCGCGACGCGGTGGAGGCCGCCCTGCCCGCCGCGCTCCAGGCGCAGGTCGGCCTCTCGCTGGACGGGTTCGACGAAGACGTCCACATCATGGGGGACGGGGACCGCCTCGGTCAGGCACTCGACAACCTCCTCGCGAACTCCCTGAAGTTCTCGCCCGTGTCCGGCGCGGTCACCGTCTCCCTGGCGGCCGACGCGGACACGGTCACGGTCTCGGTCGCCAACCAGGGCGTGGGCATCGCGGAGGCGGAGGTCGAGCACGTCTTCGACCGCCTCTTCCGCGGCGACAACGCCGTTGCGGCCGAGAAGCAGGGCGTCGGCCTGGGGCTCTCCATCGTCCGGTCGATCGTCGAGGCCCACCGCGGGGTGGTCAGCGCGACGTCGACGGGCACGACCACCCGCTTCGAGATCAGCCTGCCCCGCACGGCGCTGGTCGTCGCCGCCTACTCCGACCCGCCGAGCTCCAGCGACACCGAGTCGTAGACCAGGTCGTGCACCCGCTGCACGTGGTGCTCGAGGTCGCTGAGCAGCCGGCGCGTCTCGGTGAGGATGCTCTCGGGGTCGAGCTTGTCGAGGACACCGCTCGCCAGGGTGGTCGCACGTGCGTGCAGCTGGTGACGCACCCGGTTGGAGGACTGGGCGCGCGCCGCCAGCCAGGCGTCGGCCTGTCGTGCCTGGGGGCCGGACAGGGCGTCCTTGACCTCGGAGAGGCTGCGCCGCACGTTCCAGCGCCACTCCGGCGCCGTGCTGTCCGCCGAGAGAATCTGTCGTAGTTCGCTGACCGCGGTCTCGAGAGGAGCCATCTCGAACCACCTCCACGAGTCATGTCGTGCACAGTGGGAATCCGAGTGTGACTCAGCACACGTCAGCCGACAAGGGTGGATTTGGTGGGCGGCCCACCGGCCGGGTCTAATCGCCACGTGACCGATCCGGTGACCCCGCCCTCGCCCCAGGCTTCCTCGAGCCCGGTCGACTTCGGGTTGGCGCCGGCCCTGCGGGCGCGCCTGCTCGGCACGGGCCTGGTGGCCATCGGCGTCGTCGTCGCCCTCGGTGTCCTGGTCGGCTGGCTCACCGACCTGCCCGACGCGGTCGTCTCCGGTCTGGTGGTGCTCGCCGCGGCCGGCGTCGTGGCGCTCGGGTTGCTGGTCGGCGTACGCCGCTGGGTGCTGCGCCTCGACCAGACCGGCTACCGGGTGCGACTGTTGCGCGTCGAGGCCCGATCGGCGCGCTGGACCGACGTGCTGGACCTCCAGAGCGGCACCGTCTCGGGCGTCCCCTGCGTCGTGCTCCGCCTCCGCGACGGGCGCACGACCGCCCTGCCCGTCGGGGCGCTCGAGGGAGATGCGGCCACGCTGACCGAGAGCCTCACCGCTCACCTCGACCGGGGACACGGCTACCGCCGCCTCCGCTGAACCCCGCCCCATGGGCTCTGGGCGGCAGCCCGGTTTTTCGCGAACCACCCGCATGGGTACCCTGTGGCCTGCTGTTCTTGGAGGTGTCGCCTAGTCCGGTTTATGGCGCCCGCCTGCTAAGCGGGTTGAGGGTAATCCCCTCTCGCGGGTTCAAATCCCGCCACCTCCGCCGGTGACCGCCCCGAGCCCTGACGGGCCCGGGGCGGTCCTAGTCATGTCCGGAAAACCTGCGTGATCGTGCAATGCACAGTCATGTGGACACCAGACCTGTTAATGCGCTCCGCGGCACGGGCACCATTTGCCTTGCCCCGAGAGAGAAGGATTTGCTCCATGAATTCACATATCTTCAAGCCCGTTGCCGCCATCCTGCTGGCCGTCGGCCTGACCACGGTCAGCGTCGCCGCGCCTGCCTCCGCCGCCACGATGACCAAGTCGTCCGGCGTGAGCACGAGTGACACGGGATGGGGCAGGAAGTAGCCCACCCCCACGGGGACGCGTCGCAGAGTCGGTCACTTGTCGGGGGCTGACTCCGTGCCGCTGACCCCCATCGCATAGCCGAGCTGGAACCTGGTCTCCACGCCGTACTCCTCCTTGAGGGCTGCGACGTAGGAGGCATAGGTGCGAGTGCTGACACCCACACGTTTGGCACTGGCTGGGTCGCTGTGGCCCTCCGTGAGCATCCGCACGGTCAGCTGGCGCACCTCCGCGGCGATGTCGCTGTCGGAGGCGGTGCCCCGTTCGTTGTACTCCCGCGCCCGCTCCCAGGAGCGGTCGAAGATGTCGGCGAGGTAGGACACCAGGTTCTTGTCGCGCACGGCCACGGCCACCTCGGGCGACTCCCCCGGCACGATCGCGAGCCTGCGGTCGATCACGATCAACCGGTTGAAGAACTCATCGAGCGTGCGGACCTGCGCGCCGTGGGCGAGCATCAGGTCGACGTGGTCCCGCGTCGCCTTCGACCGTCGGGCGGTGTGCTGGTAGAGCGTGCGCATGAGCACCCCGCGCTCGATGGTGCGCATGTCGCGCTCGACGGCCTGTTCGAGCACCACTGCGCGACGGGCTCCCGCCGGTTGCGCGGTGAGCAGCTCGCTCTCCGCATCGTCGACGGCAGCCTCGAGGAAGCGGTTGATGTTCGGCAGGCCGCGGATCGCCTCGACCGGGCTGGCGCCGACCGGCGTACGACGGAACGCCTGGGCCAGCGAGCCGAGCGCCTCGGCCCAGGCGGCTGACTCCGAGAGCAGGTCCATCACCTGACGACCCATCGGGGCGACCACCCCCGCCTGCACGGCCGAGGGATCGACCGCCACCCAGCCACCGGTGCCGTCCTGGCGCAGGAGACCGAGGTCGATGAGCAGCTCGACGGCGTCGTGGTCCTCGTGCCCGCGCCGCAGCAGGGGGTCGTCGGCCGGCAGGATGCCCTTGGCGACGACCTCGCGGAAGATCCGGCCCGCCGCTCCCTCCAGCAGCGCGCGTCTGCCGGGCCCCTGCTGCATGTTCATGCAACTCATCATGTCGTGAAACACCGGGACCCGCACCCAATGGGCGCGGGTCCTGGTCGTGAAGGGGGGTCGGACAACGAGTGCCCGGAGGCGAACCTCAGACGCCGAGACGTGCCTTCAGTCCGTCGAGCTCGGTCCAGAGCACGGCAGGGAGCTCGTCGCCGAACTTCTCGAACCACTCGGTGATCTGGGGGATCTCCTGCTTCCACTCCTCGACGTCGACGTCGAGGGCCTTGGCGAGATCTTCCTCGGTCACGTCGAGGCCGTCGATGTCGAGCGCACCGGGAGCCGGCACGTGACCGATCGGCGTCTCGACAGCGGCAGCCTGGCCGTCGATGCGCTCGATGACCCACTTCAGCACGCGGCTGTTCTCGCCGAACCCGGGCCACAGGAAGCCACCGTCGTCGTCGCGGCGGAACCAGTTGACGTAGAAGATGCGCGGCATCTTCGCGGCGTCGTTCTGCTTGCCCATGTTGATCCAGTGGCTGAAGTAGTCACCCGCGTTGTAGCCGATGAACGGCAGCATCGCCATCGGGTCGCGACGGACCACACCGACCTGGCCCGTGGCCGCGGCGGTGGTCTCCGAGGAGAGCGTGGCGCCCATGAAGGTGCCGTGGACCCAGTCACGGGCCTCGGTGACGAGCGGGATCGTGGTCTTGCGACGACCGCCGAACAGGATCGCGTCGATCGGGACACCGCGCGGGTCGTCGTACTCCTTGGCCAGCATGTCGCACTGCTTGATCGGGGTGCAGTAGCGGCTGTTCGGGTGGCTGGAGAGCTCCTCGGAGTCGGGGGTCCACGGCTCGCCCTTCCAGGACGTGGCGTGCGCCGGCGGGTTCTCCAGACCCTCCCACCAGACGTCGCCGTCCTCGGTGAGCGCGACGTTGGTGAAGACCGAGTTGCCCTTGTTGATGGTCTTCATCGCGTTGGGGTTGGTGTGCTCGTTGGTGCCCGGCGCGACCCCGAAGAAGCCGTACTCCGGGTTGACGGCCCACAGCCGGCCGTCGTGGCCGATGCGCATCCAGGCGATGTCGTCACCGATGGCCTCGACCTTCCAGCCCGGGATGGTCGGCTCGAGCATGGCGAGGTTGGTCTTGCCGCAGGCACTCGGGAACGCCGCCGCCACGAACTTCGTGACGCCCTCGGGACTGGTGAGCTTCAGGATCAGCATGTGCTCGGCCATCCAGCCCTCGTCGCGCGCCTTCGCGCTGGCGATGCGCAGGGCGTAGCACTTCTTGCCCAGCAGCGCGTTGCCGCCGTAGCCGGAGCCGTAGGACCAGATCGTGCGCTCCTCGGGGAACTGCACGATGTACTTGGTGTCGTTGCACGGCCAGGCGACGTCCTCCTGGCCCTCCTCGAGCGGGTGGCCGACCGAGTGCAGCGCCGGCACGAAGGGAGCGTCGATCTCCTCCATCTTGCGCAGCACCCCTGAACCCATGCGGGCCATCACGCGCATGCTGGCCGTGACGTAGGCCGAGTCGGTGATCTCCACGCCGAACATCGGGTGCTCGGCCTCGAGGTGGCCCATCACGAACGGGATGACGTACATCGTCCGGCCCTTCATGCAGCCCGCGTAGAGCTTGCGCATGATGGCCTTCATCTCGCCGGGGTCCATCCAGTTGTTGGTGGGCCCGCAGTCCTTCTCGTCGACCGAGCAGATGTAGGTGCGGTCCTCGACGCGCGCCACGTCGGTGGGGTCGGAGGCGGCGTGGAAGGAGTTGGGCTTCTTCTCCGGGTCCAGGCGCGTGAAGGTGCCGCTCGCGACGAGTGCGTCCGTCAGCTCCACCCACTCCTCGTCGGAGCCGGTGCACCAGTGGATGCGGTCCGGGGTGGTGAGCTCGGCGACCTCGTTGACGAAGGCCAGGATGCCTTCGTGGGATGTCGGCGCAGCGTCGGTGGCGGTGCCCTGCTGGGGGCTGGTCTCGTTCGACGTATCGGCAGTCATGCCTGTTCCCTCTCGAGCATTCGCGGAAGGGCCCCCGCAAGGGCCCACCCGGCCGTCGAGCACGTCGACGGTGTGTGTCCTTGAGTAACGTTCGCGGGTGCAGCGCCGTTGCATCACCCGTTGTGCAGAGCCTCAAGTTACGCCGCGAAATGACGTCGAGGTAACCGAGGTGAATCGGAATCTACGTGGCCGGGACGATTACTCATATTGGATCGATCCACTGGTCTGACCTGCGAGAAAAGTGTGTGCGGAGTCACGTGATTTCGCTGCTCACACAGCAAATTCTCTGCACCGAGGCGGCGGCAGCGAACAACCGATTTCAACCCCACCCCGGTCGTCGGCTAGAGTTTCGCAGTCCTCGGACCGAGTCCGGGGCCAGCGCCTGTAGCTCAACGGATAGAGCATCTGACTACGGATCAGAAGGTTGGGGGTTCGAATCCCTCCAGGCGCGCAGCACATGCAGCCGCAGGTCAGCTCGCTGACCTGCGGCTGAGCTGTGTGCGGGGCCTCAGACCAGACCGACAGCGGTCGGAGGCGCGTTGTCCTCGTGGGCGGCGACCGGTGCGAGCGGCAGGGTGAAGGAGAAGGCGGTGCCCTCGCCGTAGGTGCTCTCCACCCAGATGCGGCCACCGTGGCGCTCCACGATCGAGCGGGTGATGGTCAGACCCAGGCCGGTGCCGCCCTTCTCGGTGGCGTCGCTGGAGTTGACCTGGGCGAAGCGCTCGAAGACGTTGTCGAGCTGGTCCTCGGGGATCCCCCGCCCGCGGTCGCGGACCGAGAGCACCACCTGGGTCTCGTCGGCGACCGCGCTCACCAGGACGACCCCGTTCTCGGGGCTGAACTTGACCGCGTTGCCGATCAGGTTCACCAGTGCCTGCTCCACCCGGTCCGGGTCACAGAGGGCACGACCTTCCAGCTCACCGAAGCGGAGCCGCACCCCGCTCGCCGCTGCCAGCCCCTCCATGGAGGCGATGGCGTCGCCGACCAGCTGGGGGACGTCGGTCGGACGCGGCACCACGCTGAAGTCGCCGGCGGCGAGCTTCTCCACGTCGATGATGTCGTTGACGAGCCGGCTGAGGCGCTCACTGCCCCGTTGGGCGGTGGCGATCAGGTGGTGGGCGACCTCGGGCAGGTCACCCGCATCCCCGTCGGACAGCATCTCGAGCACGCCGCGGATCGAGGTCAGTGGCGTGCGCAGCTCGTGACTGACCGAGCTGACGAACTGCTGCTTCATCTGCTCGACGGCCTGGCGCTCGGTGATGTCCCGGAACGCCACCACGACACCGGCCTGCCCCAGGCTGTTGGGCGTCTCCTTGGGTCCCGCGGTCACCTCCACGGGCAGGAGCGACCCGTCACTGCGGCGGTAGGTGGTCTGCTCGTCGGTGATCACGTGACCGAGCGAACCCACCATGCGCAGCTGGCAGTGGTCGTGCTGCTGCGCGCAGAGCGCTTGGCAGGCGTCGCGTCCGATCAGGGCTGCCGGCTCGTAGCCGAGCATCCGTCCGGCGGCCACGTTGACGAAGATGATCGAACCGTCGGCGTCGACGCCGACGATGCCCTCGGCGACGGCGGCCAGGATGGCCTCGTCGCGGGCGTTCACGCGCTGGAGCTGGATGGTGCGCTCCTCGACCTCGGCCTCGAGGGAGGCACGCGAGGCTCGTGCGTCCGCGGAGAAGATGGACTGGCGGACCACCACGGCGACCGCGGCCAGGGCACCGATCGTCCAGTCGTACCAGGTGTGCAGGCCACCCAGCATGACTGCCGTGGCAGCCGCCACCACGACCACCTCAGGCAGCGCCAGCAGCACCCGGTGCGAGCGCAGGCGCAGGATCGGGGTGGTCCCGGCGGGTCTGCCGGCACCCCACGCGGCATAGGTGATCAGGGCGGTGCCGCAGCCGAAGACCAGGTTGACCGCCGGTGCGCCGATGAAGCCGTCCGGCGTGGTCATGGCGTACCCGACGCCCGCGAACGTCCACGCTGCGAAGGCCGCCACCAGCGTGGGCAGCTCAGGTCGCGGCAGGTCGCCGACGCGACGACCCTTCGCGTAGGCCTGGCTGCACAGCAGCACGGCGGTGGCCGGGTAGAGCAGTGAGAACAGCTGGTCGGCAGGCGACGCGGCGTGGTCGAGCACGAAGCGGACCACGACCACGGTGCCGATCAGGGCCAGGCACACCAGCATCACGACGATGTCGACGCAGGTGCGCAGGGCGGCACCCGGTTGCCACGGGCCAGCCGGCATGGCGGCCATCCCGACCACGATCAGGCCGATCGCGACCAGCTGCAGGTCGCGGGCCAGCTCCACGGACCCCCAGGCGGGTGCCAGGACGGTGAGGTCGAAGAAGACATTGCTCGCGCCCCAGCACGCCATCGCAGCCGAGAGCGCCCACCAGGCGAGCCTGGAGGCAGCACTCCCACGCAGAGCAGCGCGGGCCGCCAGGACCGCTGCGACGAAGGACAAGAAGCCCAGGGCGAGCTCGACCGCCGCCGACACCTCTTGGGAGGACGAGACGAAGAGCACGTCGAAGAGGTCGGCGGAGCCCTTCGCGGCCATGGCCGCGAGGTGCGTCGTGACCACCATCCCGTGTCTCCAGACCGTCGCGCGGGGCCAGGTTGTGGCCCTCCGACCCACGGTCGCACATAATCCGTTAAATATCGGACAAATAGTGCATCCACGTGGTCGGCCTGCCCCTCCCAGCAGGGGTGTCGTGACGCCGCCCCGGCGGTTCGGGTACACATGGGACCGTGACTGTCGATCCCACTCCCGAGCTCCGTGATGCCTCTGACGTCGGTTCCTCGGCCGCCAGAGCGGCCTGGGCGGAGGCGGCGAGGCCGGTGCTGGTGGAGGCGGCTGGCCGCTATCGCGCGCTGGTGACCTACAAGCAGCTGGCGACCGCCGTGCAGGAGGCCTCGGGGATCACCACCAGCCTGCCCATGCACCAGTGGATCGGAGACGTGCTCCTGCGCGTCACCGAGGACTGCCAGTCCCGGGGCGAGCCACTCCTCTCCGCGCTCTGCGTCAGCGTGCAGGGCAGCGTCGGCCAGGGCTACGCCGACGCGGTGGAGCAGGTCCGTGGCACCCGCCCGACCGACCCCGACGACCACGCGGCGCACGAGCGGCTGAGCTGCTACCGCCACTGGGAGGCCACCGGCCTGCCCCGCGATGGAGGTACGCCGCTGCGGACCGCCCACTTCACGCCGGTGCGCAAGGCAGCTGCCCGCAAGCCTGCGGTGCGCAAGGCTGCAGCGAGCAAGACCACCCCGCGCGCGGCCGCCCCTCGGAAGGTCGTTGCACGCCCGACCGCCGCAGCCGAGGCGACGCCGAGCAAGCCCGTCCAGCTGTGCCCGCGTTGCTTCACCCAGGTGCCGGCATCCGGGATCTGCGACTACTGCGACTGACGGCCAGCGGACCGGCACCGGATCGGCGGACGGGAGACACGTGGAGTTCCGGGTGCACGGCCTCCTGATCGACCTCGACGGCACGCTCGTCGACTCCACGGCGGTGGTGGACAAGCACTGGGCGCTCGTGGCCGATCGTCTCGGTCTCGCACGCGACGCGGTCGTCGGGCGCTTCCACGGGATGACCGCCGACCAGACGATGCGCACCATCGCCACGGGGCTCGACGAGGACGAGATCTCGGTGCTGGTCCGGGACCTCCATGCCGGCGAGGTCGCGGACGCGGGACTGGTCGCGGCACTGCCCGGGGCCGAGGCTCTGCTCGAGCAGCTGCCGGCAGGCACGTGGGCGGTCGTGACCAGCGGGCCGCGCGAGCTCGCCCGTGCGCGACTCGAGGGCGCCGGACTTCCGATCCCACCGCAGATGGTCACGGCGGACGACGTCACGGCGGGCAAGCCCGGCCCTGAGCCCTACCTCAAGGGCGCAGCGGCCCTGCGGCTCGCCCCGGGGCAGTGTCTCGCGATCGAGGACGCCCCGGCCGGCGTGCGCTCCGCCACCGAGGCGGGCTGCCAGCTCCTCGGGGTGCGTACGACGCACGAGCAGCTCGACGTGCCGACGGTCCCGGACCTGTCGTGGCTCAAGGTGAGTGTCTCGGGAGACGGACTGGTCCTGCGGGACCGATGACCGACGCGGCAGTGCCGCCCCTCCCTCAGCCGGCGAGAGCCTCGACCACGGCCTTCAGGGCAGGAGAGTCGGCCATGCTGCGCCGGTGGACCGCCACGATGTCACGGGTCGGGACCGGGTCACGGGCCGTCAGCGCGACGAGGTCGTCGGTGAGGTCGACGCGACCGAGGCGCGGCACCAGGGCGATGCCGAGGCCTGCCTGGACCAGAGCGAGGTGGGACTGGAACTCCATCGACACGTGCGCGATGCGGGGCTGGCGCCCGGTGCCGAGATACATCCGGCTGAGCCACTCACGGCAGATGGTGCCCGCGGGGGTCGCGATCCAGCCCTCGTCGAGGAGGTCGTGCGGGGTCACGTGCGCCCGCTTCGCCAGCGGATGGCTGACGTGGACGATCACGTCGGCCACGTCGGCGGCGAGTGACGTGCTGACCAGGTGGTCGGGGATGTCGAGGTGGACGTCGCCCCAGCTGTGCGCGACACCGACGTCGGCCTGACCCGAGGACACCAGGTCGATGGTGTCCCACGGCTCGCGCTCGGAGAGGGTCAGCGTGAGGTCCGGGTGGGCGACGCGCAGGTCGCGCACGCGTGGCGCTACCAGGCCGCGGATGGCCGTGGAGAACGCCGCGACGCGGAGATGACCGGCCACGGTGCCGGCCTGCTCGTGGAGCCCGGACTCGAGGCTCTCCAGCTCGGCGAGCAGGCCTGTCGCCGCATCGACGAGGTGCCGGCCCGCACGCGTGAGCATCACGCCGCGACCGACACGCTCGAGCAGTGCCACGCCGGTCTGGCGCTCGAGCCGCTTGACCTGCTGGGAGACCGCGCTCGGGGTGTAGCCGAGCGCGTCGGCGGCCGCGACCACCGAGCCGTAGGTGTCCACGGCTCGCAACGAGCTGAGGGCAGCCAGATCAATCATGTAGCGATGCTACTTGGATGAGCCCACGATCATTCGCTGGTCTTTCATGGTCCCAGGCCGCAGGCTCGAGGCATGAACACCCGCGACTCGCTGCTGGCTGCGCTCGTGGCCACCGTCTGGGGCTTCAACTTCGTGGTCATCGACTGGGGGATGCACGACGTCCCACCGCTGCTGTTCGCGGCGGTGAGGTTCACCCTCGTGCTCCTCCCCGCGGTCTTCCTGGTCCGACGACCGAGCGCTCCGTGGCCCACGATCCTGGCGGTGGGGACGTTCATGTCGCTGGGCCAGTTCGGCTTCCTCTACGTCGCGATGGACGCCGGGATGCCGCCGGGACTGGCCGCCCTCGTGCTGCAGGCCCAGGTCATCTTCACCGTCGTGATCGCGGCTGGCGTGCTCCGCGAGCGGCCGACCCGACCCCAGGTCGTCGGCGTGCTGCTGGGCTCGCTCGGCCTGGTGGTCGTGGCTGTCGGCAGAGGCGGTCACGTCACCGCCGCCGCTCTGGCGCTCTGCCTGCTCGCCGCTCTCTCGTGGGGGGTCGGCAACGTCGTCTCCCGCGCGTCGGGAGTCACCGGAGGTCTCTCGCTCACGGTCTGGTCGGCGCTCGTCGTGCCGGTCCCCCTCTTCGCCCTGTCCCTGGCCGTCGACGGCCCGAGTGCTCTCGCCGGGGCGCTGTCGTCCTTCTCCTGGCAGGCCGTCGTGTCGACGGCGTACACCGCGGGACTGGCCTCCCTGCTGGGCTACGGGATCTTCAACGGCCTGCTCAGCCGCAACCCCTCCTCGGCCGTGGTCCCCTGGGTGCTGCTCGCGCCCGTCGTCGCGATGGCGTCGGCCTGGTGGCTGCTGGGCCAGCAGCCCACGCTCGGGGAGGCCGTGGGCGGTGCGGTGCTGATCGCCGGTGTGCTGGTGGCGCTGCGTCGGCCCCGCTCGACCCCGGGCTCAGTGCCGGGCGACGGTCGCGCGCGCCTCGGCGACGAAGCCCAGCACGTCCATCCCGTACGCCGGCCCCCCGCCGCCGGCGTACCGCTCGAGACGACCGGCACCGCGCTCCACCAGCCGTGAGGCGCCGACCGTGTTGCCGCGGGCGACGTGAGTGAGCCCGACGCAGATCTGGGCCATGCCCTGCCAGAGGTCACGCTCCTCCTCGGGTGCGTCCTTCCACCGCGCCTCGAAGACCTCGTGCGCCGAGAACGGGCGGCCGGCGCGCAGCAGCTCCATCGCCTTCTCGACCGTCTCGTGGGGCGGCAGCGGCTCCTCCGACACGGGCTCCACGCCCTCCGCGCCATAGGCCAGCGGCCGACCCAGCGCGTCACGCGGGCGCGCCTGGCGGGGGCGCCCCTCCTCGTCCCGGTCGCGGGTGGTCACGGGAGGCCTCCGTGCGGCACCTCGACGGTGGTGGCGAGGATGCGACCCTCCTTGGCGGCTCGTCGGTTGTGCGCGAGGAAGTCGGGCGCGCAGCAGAGGAACAGGGTGCGCCCGTCCGGCCCACCGAGCATGCACGCGTAGGTGCCCGTGCCGGTGTCGACCTGGTCGACGATCTCGCCACCCTCGCGGACCCGGATCGCGCGCTCGTTGTCGGCGTCGGCGATCCACATGAGTCCTTCGGCGTCGATGCAGCAACCGTCCGGGGCCACGTCGAGCTGGGCGATCGCGCCGCCCACGTCGGTCGCGGTCGGCACCGGGCCGAACTCCGCCCATACCCGCCGGTTGACGAGCGAGCCGTCCTCGGCGATGTCGAAGGCGGTCGCCCGGTTGCCGAAGGTCTCGTCGACGATCAGGGTGCCCTCGACGATCACGCTGCCGTTGGGGAAGTGGAGGTCCTCCGCGACGGTCGTGGCGGTCCCGTCGGGGTCGACGCGCGTCAGCGTCGCCGTCGCGACGTCGGCACCGCCCATCAGGTCGAAGCCGAAGTTGCCGAGCCAGGCTCGGCCCTGGTCGTCGACCACCATGTCGTTGGGGTCACCGGCCACGTGCTCGGAGAGATCCGCGTGAGTCACCAGCGACCCGTCGTGCTCGCGGCGCAGCAGCCTGGTGTCGTGCTGCGAGACGATCAGCATCCGCCCGTCGGGGAGCCAGCCCAGTCCGGACGGCTGACCGGGCACCTCCGCCTCGACGCGCAGGTCGCTGCCGTCGAGGGCCACGGAGAGGACCTGCCGGAGGTAGAAGTCGGAGAAGAACAACCGGTCGTCGCGCCATCGCGGACACTCCGAGAAGTGCAGGTCCTCGACCACGGTCCTCAGCTCTCGCGACATCTGTTGTCCTCCCAGGCGGTGGATGGTGTCTCATGAGCCTGCCACCTCCACCCCGCGGATTCCCAGTGCCGAGGACGCCCGAGCCAGAACTAGAGGGTCTCGGCGAGCCGGTGGTAGGCCGCGTTCCACCGCAGCTCGCGCTGGAAGGAGCGCGGGGTCGTCCCGTCGTCGATGACCACCATCTCGGTGCGGGTCATCTCGGCGAAGTCGGCGAGGATCTCGGTGTCCAGTGCCGTGGAGAGCACCGTGTGGTGGGGCGCGCCTGCCATCAGCCAGGCCTCGGCCGAGGTGGACAGCGAGGGGTGCGGTCTCCACACCGCGCACGCGACCGGCAGCCGGGGGAGGTCCTCGTCGGGCTCGACCACGTCGACCTCGTTGACGGTCAGCCGGAACCGGTCGCCGAGATCGGAGAGGCCGGCGACGACGGCTGGCCCCGGGTCGGCGGTGAACCGAAGCCGCACGGGATCCTCGCGCCCACCGATCCCCAGGGGGTGGATCTCCAGCGACGGCTGCTGCGTGGTGATGCTCGGGCAGACCTCGAGCATGTGCGCCCCGAGGATCTTCTCCTCCCCCGGGACCAGGTGGTAGGTGTAGTCCTCCATGAACGAGGTGCCACCGGGAAGCCCGGCGGCCATCGTCTTCATGCCACGCAGCATCACCGAGGTCTTCCAGTCACCCTCGCCACCGAAGCCGAAGCCGTCCGCCATCAGTCGTTGTACGGCGAGCCCGGGCAGCTGGCGCAGACCTCCGAGATCCTCGAAGTTGGTCGTGAACGCCCCGAAGCCACCGTCGGCCAGGAAGGTCCGCAGGCCCAGCTCGATCCGGGCGCCGTACCTCAGGGACTCGTGCCGTTCCGCACCCGGAAGCAGCTCAGGGACGACGCGGTAGGTGTCGGCGTACTCGGTGACGAGCTTGTCGATGTCGTCGTCGGCGACGTCGTCGACCACGGCCACGAGGTCGTTGACGCCGTAGGTGTTCACCGAGACCCCGAAGCGGAGCTGGGCCTCGACCTTGTCGCCCTCGGTGACCGCGACGTCACGCATGTTGTCCCCGAAGCGGGCGAGCCGCAGCTGGCGCAGCTCGTGGCGCCCGAGGGCTGCCCTCGCCCAGGCCGCCACGCGCTCGACGACCACCGGGGAGTCGACATGGCCGGCGACGGTCTTGCGGGCCACGCCGATCCGCGACTGGATGTAGCCGAACTCCCGGTCACCGTGGGCGGCCTGGTTGAGGTTCATGAAGTCCATGTCGATGGTCGACCACGGCAGCGCCATGCCTGCCTGGGTGTGCAGGTGAAGCAGCGGCTCGCCCAGCGCGTCGAGGCCGGAGATCCACATCTTGGCCGGCGAGAAGGTGTGCATCCACGCGATCACGCCGACGCACTCGCTCGCGCTGTTGGCCTCGAGCATCTGGCGCCGGATCGAGGCGGCGTCGAGGAGGACCGGCTTCCAGACCACCCGGGCCGGCATCTCCGGGCTGCCGTCGAGACGCGCGCAGATCGACTGCGACTGCTGGGCGACCTGCTCGAGCGTCTCCGGTCCGTAGAGAGCCTGGCTCCCGGTGAGGAACCAGATCTCCTGGGCGGTCGTCGTGGTCATGTGGCCTCCGAAGGACGGGCGTCGGGTGACGTCTGATCGTGTCGTGCGTGTGCGGGGCGCGTGCAGGATTCGCCGGAGAAGACCGTCACGGCTGCCCGTAGACGGTCTGGTAGCGCTCGAAGAGCTGGTCGACGGCCGCAGGCTCGACGGGGATCGGTGTGCCGAGCTGACGTGCGACATGGACGGTGCGCGCCACGTCCTCGCACATCACCGCGGCCTTCACGGCCGCCTTCGCCGTGGGTCCGATCGTGAACACGCCGTGGTTCTGCATGAGTACGGCGGGTGAGCGGCTGTCCCTGAGCGTCTCCACGATGCCGCGGCCGATCGACTCGTCGCCGATGACCGCGAACGGGCCGACCGGGATCTCGCCCCCGAACTCGTCGGCCGCCATGGTCAGCACGCACGGCACCGGTTCACCCCGCGCGGCCCAGGCCGTGGCATAGGTGGAGTGGGTGTGCACCACGCCCCCGACACGGGACAGCTGCCGGTAGACGTAGGCCTGGGCCTCGGTGTCCGAGGACGGCGCGTGCTCGCCGTCGACGACGCGGCCATGGAGGTCGCAGACGACCATGGTGCCGGGGGTGAGGTCGTCGTAGGCGACCCCGCTGGGCTTGATCACCATCAGGTCGCGGTCCGGGACACGGGCCGAGACGTTGCCGGCTGTCCACACCACCAGCCGGTAGCGGGTCAGCTGCCCGTGCAGGGCACACACCTCGGCGCGCAGCGCGGCGATGGTCGCGTCGACGT
Source organism: uncultured Actinomycetota bacterium (assembly GCA_963843075.1). GTDB lineage: Bacteria > Actinomycetota > Actinomycetes > Propionibacteriales > Nocardioidaceae > Marmoricola. Next base: position 476,672 of record CAWJJD010000001.1, read on the forward strand.
CGGCGGTGGCGGTCATGCAGGCACCTCCTGGATCCCGTCGGCAGCGGACGGTCGCCGCGCGACGGCGTCGTGGCGGATGCCCTTGAGGCGTCGCATCGCAGGCACGCTGCGGCCGAAGTGGTCGTGCAGCTCGAGGTATTCCGCGAACAAGCGGTCGTAGGCGGCGGACCGGGCCTCGTCGGGCTCGAACGCACGCGGGCGGACCTTGCCCATCTGCTTGGCGGCGAGACGCACGTCGGCATAGGCGCCGGCGGCGACGGCGGCATGGATGGCCGAGCCGAGGGCCGGTCCCTGGTCGGAGCCGATCACCGAGAGCGGCAGCCGGGTCACGTCGGCGTAGATCTGCATCAGCAGGGCGTTCTTGGCCAGGCCTCCCGCGATGACGAACTCGGTGACCGGCACACCGGCCTCGCGGAAGGTCTCGACGATCACGCGGGTGCCGAAGGCCGTCGCCTCGAGCAGCGCGCGGTAGGTGTCCTCGGGCCTGGTCGCCAGGGTCTGCCCCAGCACGAGTCCCGAGAGCTGGTGGTCGACGAGCACCGACCGGTTCCCGCTGTGCCAGTCGAGCGCCACGAGTCCGTGCTCGCCGACCTCCTGGCCGGTGGCCAGCCTGGTGAGCAGCTCGTGCACGGTCTCGCCGGTGCGCTCCGCGTCGGCGACGTACGCCGGCGGCACGGAGGTGCGCACGAACCAACCGAAGATGTCGCCGACTCCGCTCTGCCCGGCCTCGTAGCCCCAGCTGCCCGAGACGATGCCGCCGTCCACCACGCCACACATGCCCGGGACCTCCGCCAGCCGGTCGGAGCACATCACGTGGCACGTCGAGGTGCCCATGATCGCCACCATCTGGCCCGGGTCGACCGCCTGGGCAGCCGGTGCGGTCACGTGTGCGTCCACGTTGCCGACCGCGACCGCGATCCCCTCGGGGAGGCCGGTCCACGCCGCTGCCTGTGCGGTCAGGGAGCCGGCGCGGTCGCCGAGCTGTCCGACCGGTTGGTCCAGCTTGTCGGAGACGAAGCCGCCGAACCCGGGTGCGAGCTCCTCGAGGAAGGCGTTGCTCGGGTAGCAGCCGTCCTGGAGGATGCCCTTGTAGCCGGCGGTGCAGGCGTTGCGGACGTAGTGTCCGCACAGCTGCCACACGATCCAGTCCGCCGCCTCGACCCACCGCTCCATCCGGTCGTAGAGCTCGGGGTCCTCCTCGAAGAGCTGCAGGCCCTTGGCGAACTCCCACTCCGAGGAGATCAGGCCGCCGTAGCGCGGCAGCCAGCTCTCCTTGCGTGCCTCGGCCAGGGCGTTGATCCGGTCGGCGTGGGGCTGGGCGGCATGGTGCTTCCAGAGCTTCACGTAGGCGTGCGGCCGGTCCGCGAGTCCCGGCAGCTCGCACAGTGGGGTGCCGTCGGCCAGCGTCGGGACCATCGTGCAGGCGGTGAAGTCGGTCGCGATCCCGATCACGTGGTCGGGATCGATGCCGGCGGCCGCGACGGCGGCGGGCACGGCGACGCGCAGGACGTCGCGATAGTCCTCGGGCACCTGCAGGGCCCAGTCGGGGTCCAGCGGCACCCCTCCGGGGAGCTGGTCCTCGAGCACCGCGTGCTGGTAGTCGTGCGTGGCGCTGCCCAGCTCGGCCCCGTCGGAGACCCTGACCACGAGGGCCCGACCCGAGAGGGTCCCGTAGTCGACCCCGACGACGAACCTGTCCCCGGACGTGGGCTGCGCGTGCATCGCGGTCACGGGTTGCCTCCGGGAGCCCGGCCGGTGCTGGCCCGCAGGATCAGCTCGGGGTTGATCAGCCGTCCGCGCCGGGAGCTGACGCCGTAGTCGTCCGCGTCGGCGGAGCCCGGTCGCATCGCGACCTGGAGGGTGTCGATGGCCAGACGGCCCACGGCAGTGAAGTCCTGGCGCACGGTCGTCAACGGCGGGATCAGGAAGCCCGACTCGGGGATGTCGTCGAAGCCGACGACGCTGAACTCCCCGGGGACGTCCCGCCCCGCCTCCGACAGCGCGCGCAGCACGCCGATGGCCATGTGGTCGTTCGCCACGAACACGGCGGTGACCTCGAGACGAGCGGCCAGCACACGGCCCGCGTCATAGCCACTGGCAGCGGTCCAGTCGCCGAGGAGTGGCGCCGGAGGCTGCAGCCCGGCCTCGTAGACGGCCTCGCGCCAGCCGGCGAGCCGGGCGCGGGCCTCGACCCAGTGCTGGGGGCCGGCCACGTGCATCGACCTGGGTGTGGCCCAGGCTCAGCAGGTGCTCGGTGGCCATCCGCGCACCGGCGAGCTGGTCCACACCCACCGTCCACGGCGCCCGGGACAGGTCGCCCTCCACGACCACGACGGGGACACCGCCGGTCTCCTGGTGGCGGGCGATGTCGAGGGCCTCGTCGTTGGCCACGATCATCACGATGCCCTCGACGTTGTGGTCCCGGAGGTGCTCGACCGCGGCCGCGAGGTCCTCGCGCGTGACGTCGGGCAGGTTCACGGAGCTGATGTAGTAGCCGGACTCCCGCGCGGCCGCCTCGATCGTGCGATGCACCGTCGAGGGCCCCCACAGGCCACCGTTCGTGGCGATCACCCCGATCGTGGCGGAACGACGGGTGACCAGGGCGCGGGCCACCGAGTTGGGTCGGTAGCCCAGCTGTCGGATCGCCTCCTCGACCCGTTCGCGGGTGGCCGGCCGGAGGCTCGGGTGACCGTTGATGACGCGAGAGACGGTCTGGTGCGAGACCCCGGCGAGGCGTGCGACATCGGCCATCACCGGCGTACGACTGAGCTTCGTGCCCGAGGACGACGGTGCGGTCCTCGTCATGTCTGCCGCCTGGTGATGAACCGCTGCATGACCACGAACGCGAGCAGGAGCACACCGATGCTGATCTTGGTCCACCAGGAGCTGAGGGTGCCGTCGAAGGAGATGAAGGTCTGGATCGTGCCGAGGACCAGCACACCCAGCAGCGACCCGACGACCAGGCCACGTCCACCGGTGAGCAGGGTGCCGCCGATGACGACGGCGGCGATGGCGTCGAGCTCCATGCCGACGGCGTGCAGGCTGTAGCCGGAGAGCATGTAGAGCGAGAACAGCAGCCCGGCCACCGAGGCGCAGAACCCGCTGATCGCGTAGACGGCGACCTTCGTGCGGGCCACGCGCAGTCCCATCAGCAGTGCCGAGCTCTCGCTGCCCCCGACCGCGTAGACGGTGCGACCGAACCGGGTGCGGTGCAGCACCCACGCCGCCACCGCGACGAAAGCCACCCCGATGACCGCGGACGGTGTCGTGTAGAGCCCACCCGGCAGCGAGATCTGCGCGGACGCCGCGTTGTAGAAGGTCAGGTTGCGGATCGGGATCGACTCGATGCTGATCAGGTAGCACAGGCCGCGCGCGAGGAACATGCCCGCGAGGGTGGCGATGAACGGCTGGATGTCGAAGTAGTGGATGACCAGCCCGGTCAGCAGTCCCAGCCCGGTGCCGACGACGAGCACGAGGACGATGCTGGCCCCTGCCGGCCAGCCGGCCTCCAGGGTGCGCGCGGCGATCATCGTCGAGAGGGCCACGACCGAACCGACCGAGAGGTCGATCCCACCCGTGAGGATCACGAAGGTCATCCCCACCGCCAGCACGATCAGGAAGGCGTTGTCGAAGAACAGGTTGAGCACGACCTGCGGGGAGGTGAAACCGTCGTAGCGCACTCCGCCCGCGGCGAACAGACCGACGAACAGGGCGAGGGTCGCGAGCACCGGGATGTACTGCGAGGGCGGGGACCAGTGCCTGACCCGGTCCCAGGTCGAGACGGTCGCGGTAGCGGTGCTCATGCGGTGCCTGCCTTCGCGGTCAGGGTGCCGTGGCGGCGTACGCGCAGTGCCGCACGTGCCTTGGGTGACTGCACCAGGCACACGACGATCACGACGACGGCCTTGAACAGGTAGTTGGACTGGGCCGGGATCCCGATGTTGGGGATGGTGGTCGCGAGGGTCGCGATCAGCAGGGCGCCCACCAGGGTGCCGGTCAGCGAGAACCGGCCGCCGGCCAGGGAGGTGCCTCCGATGACGACGGCCAGGATGGCGTCGAGCTCGATCCACAGTCCCGCGTTGTTGGCGTCGGCAGCACTGGTGTTGCCGGCGATCATCAGCCCGGCGACGCCCGCGCACAGGGCGGAGAACACGTAGACGGTCCAGATGATCGTGCGCGACCGGACGCCCGCGAGCCGACTCGCCTCCGGGTTGATCCCGACGGACTCGATCAGCATCCCCAGCGCCGTACGCCGCGTCACGAGGCCGGTCAGCGCGAAGACCGCCAGCGCGATCAGGATCGCGACCGGGAGGGTGAGGAAGAAGCCGACCCCGATCCCCGCGAAGGTGTCGTTGTTGACGGTCGTGATCTGGCCGTCGGTGACCAGCATGGCCAGTCCACGACCGGCAGTCATCAGGACCAGGGTGGCGATGATCGGCTGGATGCCGAGCACGGCGACGAGGAACCCGTTCCACAGGCCGAGCACCACACAGGCAGCCAGTGCCATGGCGCACGCGACGATCGCGGTGCCGACCGCTCCCTGCGAGGAGGACCCGGCGATGTGGACGCAGGCGATCGCACCGGCGATCGCGGCGATCGCACCGACGGACAGGTCGATGCCGCGGGTGGCGATCACCAGCGTCATGCCCAGTGCGATCAGCAGCACCGGTGCTCCGTTGCGCAGGATGTCGATCAGGTTGCCGTAGAGGTGCCCGTCCTGCATCCGCAGGCTCAGGAACGACGGGGTCGCGATCAGGTTGATCGACGAGGAGCGCGACCAGCGCGAGGACCGGCCAGACCAGTGGGTTGGCGGCCAGGCGCGCGCCGCGGCTCGTGGACGTCTCAGACATCGGTCTCCTCCGAGCGGGCCTCGCCCGCGATGATCTCGAGCACGTCGCCGACGCTGACGTCGAGGTTGGGACGCTCGTCGATCTTGCGGCGGTCGCGCATCACGACCAGGCGGTCGCTGAGCCGCAGCACCTCCTCGAGCTCGGCGGAGATGAACACCACCGCCACGCCCCTGCGTGCCAGGTCGGCGACGAGCCCCTGGATCTGGGCCTTGGCGCCGATGTCGATGCCGCGCGTCGGCTCGTCGAGGATCAGCAGGTCGGGCTCGGTGATCAGCCAGCGGGCGAGCAGCACCTTCTGCTGGTTGCCGCCGCTGAGGGTGCGCATCATCGCGTTCGGGTCGGCCGGACGGATGTCGAGCGCCTCGATGTACTGGGCGCACCAGCTTGGTCCGCGTCGCCGGCGGGATCGGGCGCAACCAGCCACGGGTGGCCTGCAGCGCGAGCAGCATGTTGTCGGCGACGGTGAGGTCCTCGATGACGCCCTCGGCGCGGCGGTTCTCGCTGGAGAAGGCGATCTTGTTGTCGATGGCGTGCCGGGGGTTGCGGAACCGGCGCTTCTTCGTCCCGGACCTCGAGCTCGCCGCCGTCGGCGGTGTCGGCACCGAACAGCAGGCGCGCGAGCTCCGTGCGCCCGGAGCCCGAGCAGGCCGGCGACACCGATGACCTCGCCCTCGTAGACGTCGAGGTCGACCGCCTCCAGGAAGCCCTTGCGGCTCAGGCTGAGTGCCTTGAGCACCGGGGCTCCGGACTTCTCGACCTCGGTGGCGGCGACCTCCGGTCGATCCGCTCGAGCGCCTCGAGCTCACGCCCGATCATCATCTGGACCAGGTCGAGCTCGGTGACGTCCTCGGTCAGGCGCTCACCGACGAGGTGGCCGTTGCGCAGCACCGTGAGCCGGTCGCTGATCGCGAAGACCTGGTCGAGGAAGTGCGAGATGAAGACGATCGCGACGCCGTGGTCGCGCAGGGTGCGCATGACCTCGAAGAGCTTCTCGACCTCGTCGGTGTCCAGGCTGGAGGTGGGCTCGTCGAGGATCAGCACCTGGCAGTCCACGTCGACGGCGCGGGCGATCGCGACCAGCTGCTGGATGGCGATGGGGTGCTCGCCCAGCTGTGAGGCGGGGTCGACGTCGAGGCCGAGCCGGTCGAGGGTCGCCTTGGCCCGCAGGTTCATCGCCCTGGTGTCGATGCCCCCGAACCGCCGGGGCTCGCGGCCGAGCATCATGTTCTCGGCCACCGTGAGGTTCGTGCAGAGGTTCACCTCTTGGTAGACCGTGCTGATGCCGGCCTCCTGGGAGGCAGCGGGCGAGGCGAAGGTCTGCTCGGCGCCGGAGACCGTGATCGTGCCCCGGTCGATGCCGTAGACGCCGGTGAGTGCCTTGATCATCGTGGACTTGCCGGCGCCGTTCTCGCCCATCAGGGCGTGCACCTCCCCCGGGAACAGGCGCAGGTCCACGCCGCTCGAGCGCCGGCACACCGGCGAAGGCGATGTCGATGTCCTGCATCTCCACGATGGGCGTGGCGTCGTCGGTCTCCGAGCTCCCGCGCGCATCGGCGACCGCCTGGTCACCGGCGACCGTCGGCTGCACTTCCATCTGGGTCATCTCTTTCTCCTGGTCCGTTCCTGCCTCCGGCAGGGCACTCGCCGGGTCCGACGCCAGGTGTGGGGGCGGCGGACCCAGCGAGCTCGCGGTCGAGTACTGATCGGTGCCCGGATCAGTACTGGCGGTCTGCCAGGACCTCGGTCGCCTGGGCCTGGTCGAAAGCGCCCTCCTCGGTGACCACCCGCTCGGGGACCTCGTCTCCCTTGACGACCTTCTTGGCCAGGTCCATCAGCTGTGGCCCGAGCAGCGGGTTGCACTCGACGATGTAGTTGATCTCGCCCTTGGACAGTGCCGTCATGCCGTCCTTGACCGCGTCGACGGTGATGATCTTGATGTCCTTGCCCGGCACCTTGCCGGCCGCCTTGATGGCCTCGATGGCGCCGAGTCCCTCGTCGTCGTTGTGCGCGAACACGACGTCGATGTCCTTCTGGGACTTCAGGAAGGACTCCATCACCTTCTTGCCACCGTCGCGGGTGAAGTCACCGGTCTGCGAGGCGATCACCTTGATCGTGGGGTCGGACTTGATGGTGCTCGGCGAAGCCCTCGCCGCGGTCGATCGCCGGAGCGGCACCGGTGGTGCCCTCGATCTGGACGACGTTGATGGTGCCGTCGCCGTTGACGTCGGAGTCCTTGGCGTTCTCGACCAGCCACTGGCCGGCCTTCTCGCCCTCCTTGATGAAGTCCGAGCCGAGGAACGTCTTGTAGAGGGTCTTGTCCTGGGTGTCGACCGACGCGGTCGGTGAGGATAACCGGGATCTTGGCCCGCTTGGCCTCGAGCAGGACCGTGTCCCAGCCGGTCTCGACCACTGGGCTGAAGGCGATCATGTCGACCTTCTGCTGGATGTAGGAGCGGATCGCCTTGATCTGGTTCTCCTGCTTCTGCTGGGCATCGGAGAACTTCAGGTCGATCCCGTCCTTCTGGGCGGTCTCCTGGATGCTCTTGGTGTTCGCCGTGCGCCACCCGCTCTCGGCGCCCACCTGGGCGAAGCCCATCGCGATCTTGCCGTTGCCACTGCCACTGCTGCCGCTGTCGTCACCGGAGCCGGAACTGCCGCAGGCGGTGAGCGAGATGGTGCCCAAGGTGATCGCACACGCGGCGACCAGACTCTTCTTCAGCACGGTGTTTCCTCTCGGTTGGTCGGGCTCCTGCCCGGGTGTGACCGGTGTCACCTGACCGAGTGTGAGCGCTAACATTCCGGTACGTCAAGGACTCGTCGCCATTCTTTTCCGGGTGCGGGCCGGTCCGGGTGGCGCCAGATGTGAACGCTCACATGCAATCGGTCCCAAACCGGACAGGGGCCCCGGTCAGAGGGCTAGCGCGCGCTCGACCCGCGCACGATCAGCCCGGGGTCGACCAGGGGCGAGGTCGCACCCTGCTCGCCCCTGAGCGTGCGCAGCGCCAGGTCGACGGCGTGCTGCCCGATGGCTGCGAAGTCCTGGCTGACGGTGCTCAGCGGAGGCCAGAAGTACTCCGCCTCCGGCATGTCGTCGAAGCCGACCACCCGCACGTCGTCCGGGACGGCGCGTCCGAGCTCATGGAGTGCCCGGAGCACACCCAGCGCCATCGCGTCGTTGCCCGCGAAGACGGCGCCGACGGCCGGATCGGCACCGAGTGACCTGCCGGCCCGATAGCCGCTCCGCGCCGACCAGTCGCCGACGACCTCTGGACCGGGAGGCACACCTCGTTGGCGGTGGGCCTCCAGCCAGCCGTCGCGGCGCTGCCCGGCCTCGACCCAGTCCAGCGGCCCGGACACGTGGGCCACGGAGCCCGTCGAGCCGTCGAGGAGGTGAGCCGTGGCGAGGTGACCCCCACGGAGCTGGTCCGTCCCGGCTGCCATGGGCTGGCCAGGCTGCACCCCCTGGGCGATCACGACCGGGATCGGCAGCTCGAGGGAGTCGACCGTCGCGAGCGCCTCCCGTTGGGCCACGCTGACGACCACAGCCTCGACCGACTGGTTGAGCAGCCGGTCGACCGCATCGCGCAGGGTCTCGGCCGAGAGCTGGGGAAGGCCGATCAGGGCCACGCCGTACGCGGCTGCGTGCGCGGCCTCCTGCACCGCTCCGGCGATCATGTTCGGACCGTGCAGGGCCATGTGGGTGGTCACCAGGCCGATCAGTCCCGACCGGTTCGTCGCGAGGGCTCGGGCAGCGTTGTTGCGCCGGTAGCCGAGGGCCCCGATGGCCTCGAGGACACGCTGCCGGGTGGCGTCCTTGACCAGCGGATGGTCGTTCAGGACGCGTGAGACCGTCTGGTGCGAGACGCCGGCGGCGGCTGCGACATCGGCCATGCTCGGTGCTCGTCGGACCCCGTTGCGGGTGGGCACGTCCTCCACGCCGTCATCGTAGGGCGGCGTCGCGGGCGCGGTGTCGCTAGTAGCCGTAGCGCTTCATGCAGGCGTTGTACTGCGTGCGCTGGCCGACGAGCAGCGAGACCACGGTGGAGACGCCCACCTCGGCGAGGCAGGCGACACTGGCCGCGTCCTTGCTCAGCTGCTTGACGGGGTCCGGCTTCGGGGTGGTGCCGCCGTTCGAGCCACCGTTGGAGCCGCCCCCGGCGATGTCACCGAGCGCCCCGCCGACTGCGTCACCGAGGTTGCCGACCGCATCGCCGCCGGAGCCGGCGGCACCGCCGTTGGTGCCGTCCGAGGCGTCCGGTGCCGGAAGACCGCTGCCGGATCCCCCCGACGTGGAACCACCACTGCTGGCACTGGCCGCGGCCTTCTGCTTGGCCGCCTTCTGCTTGGCCTTGCGTTGCTTGGCGACCTTGTAGGACTTGTCGATGGCTGAGGAGTAGGAGGGGGAGTAGGAGGTGCCGCCGTAGGTGCCGGAGGGCACTGCGGTGTAGTCCCCGGAGGAGTAGGCCTCCATGATCCGCAGGACGAGGTTGACGTAGTCGCGGGAGTGGTTGTAGCGGTAGACGGCTGCTTCCTGGCCGGTGCGGGTCGAGAGGTTGTCCTTGCCCGAGCACAGGTAGACCGCGGTGGCCAGGGCGGCGTCGTCCATGTCCTGGGGGTTGCGCTGGTCATCGCCGTCGGCGTCGACCTTGACGACCTGCCAGGTCGAGGGGATGAACTGCATCGGCCCGACCGCGCGGTCATAGACGGGGTCCTTGTCGAGCTGGCCGCCGTCGGTGTCGTTGATGGCCTGGGTGCCGTTCTTGCCGTTCAGCGCGATGCCGTAGATGCCGGGCTTGGAGACCCCGGACTCGGTCAGGGTGTTGCCGCCGTAGCGGCCGTGGTCAGACTCCACCCGCCCGATCGCGGCGATCAGCTCCCAGGGGATGTTGCAGGTCTTGTCGGCGGCGTTGATGATCTGCGCGCCGCGCTGGTAGGCCGCCAGCGCCGGGGCCGGGATCCCGTTGGAGGAGGCACCCGAGACCACCGAGTCCGCCGACCCCTCGGGCACCGCCGGAGCGATCACACCCGGCGTGGGGACCGAGGCCGGTGCCTCGATCGCCGCGGAGGGGACCTGGGTGCCATCGGGCAGCGCACCCCGGGTCTCGGCACTGGTCGCCGTCGCACTGGCCGTCACCAGGCTCGCCGTCCACACGCCGGAAGCGAGGGCCAGGGGGAGCAGCACCATCGACTTCTGTCGAGTGCTGAGCCGGTGGGTGGAACGGGTCATGACGACCTTTCGATTCGGTGCACACCTGTACAGGTGCCCCGTGAGGGTAGATCAGGTTCCGATTTAGCGCTTTTCCGTCTCAGTGTCCGACTAGTTCACCTCGTGCAGAGGGTGAGCCGTGTCGTCCCGGTCGGCTTCGTGGGGGCTCGGCTGGCCACTGACCTGCGTCTTCGGTCACACCGCAGGGGTAATGGAGTGCGTGATTGTCGCCATCACTGCCTATCGTGTCTGTTGTGGAGGCGCGCCAGCAGGACGTGAAGGCCGCGTCCGACAGTCCCGTCGAGACGACGGAGGTCGGGCGTGGACTGCATGGACGCCTCGACCGGATTGTCCCACGCCGGCTGCAGGTCCTCGTGGCACTGGCTCTGGTCATGGTCCTGGCGACCGTGCTGGTCACCGAAGACCAGAACCTGCCGATGCGTGACCCCGACGACGCCTTCGGCCCCTCCTGGATCCGGCTGCCCCTCATCCTCCTCGCCGCCGTCCTGGTCGACGTGGTGCCACGAGTGGTCCTGCGGCTGCGCCGAGTCGGCTTCGTGGCTGCCATCAGGCAGGTGCTGACCGAGCGCTGGCCCCACCCACAGATCCGGTTCACGCTGATCGGGCTGGCTGGCTGGTACCTCACCTACGGCGCCTTCCGGAACCTCAAGAACGCGGTCCCCTTCGTCAACGACAAGATCTGGGACAGCCGGTTCCGAGACCTCGACCGGGTGCTCTGGCTCGGGCACGACCCGGCCGCCGTGCTCCACAGCCTCTTCGGGGTCGGTGCGGCCGCGGTGTTCTTCTCGGCCGTCTATCTGCTCTGGATCGGCCTGATCCCGGCCAGCCTGGCGTGGGCGCTGACGTGGACCCGCAACCACGCGGTCGCTGCGTGGTACGTCACGGCTCTCGCCTTCGACTGGGTGCTGGGCGTCGCGGCCTACTACGCGTTCCCGACCCTCGGCCCGATCTACTCCCGCGCCCTCGACTTCGCCACCCTGCCCGACTCGAGCACCGTGCTGCAGACCAACATGATGCGCGACCGCTTCGACGTGCTGGGTGACCCCCGCGCGACCGACGCCCTCCAGACGATCGCGGCGTTCCCGTCGCTGCACGTCGGCATGATGGTGACGATCTGCCTGATCGTGCACTGGAACACCCACCGCCTGCTCCCCCGCCTGCTCAGCTGGACGATGCTGGCGTTGACGGTGCTCGCGACCCTCTACCTCGGGTGGCACTTCTTCGTCGACGTGATCGGCGGCGTCGGCGTCGGCGCGCTGGCGGCCTGGCTGGGCGCCCTGGCCAGCGGCAACCGGCCACCCCGGTTCTTCGCCGGCGCCGAGAAACCCTCGCGAGACCTCGCGGCGTGACCGATCCCGCAGCCCCGGCTCCCGCACGTCGCGGACGCCCCGGCTACGACCAGGAGACGGTGCTGCGACGCGCGATCGAGCTGTTCAACCGCCAGGGGTACGACGCCACCAGCATCGGGGACCTCGCCCGCGAGCTGGGACTCACCAAGTCGGCGATCTATCACCACGTCCCGAGCAAGGAGGCCCTGCTGGCCGCCGCTCTCGACGAGGCGCTCGACGGGCTCTCGAGTGCCCTCGACGCCGCCGCCAACGAGTCCGCCGGCACGAGTGCCTACGAACGGCTGCGCAGCGCTGTGCGCCAATCGGTCGAGATCCTCGGCGAGCACCTGCCCGCCGTGACCCTCCTCCTGCGCGTGCGCGGCAACAGCGAGATCGAGCTCGCTGCGCTGAAGCGCCGACGGGTGATCGACGACAAGCTCGCCGCCCTCGTCCAGGCCGCCGTCGACGAGGGCTCGGTGCGCGCCGACATCGCTCCCGAGCAGATCAGCCGGCTGCTGTTCGGGATGGTCAACTCCCTGGTCGAGTGGTATCGCCCCGACGGACCCGTGCCGGCCGAGGAGATCTCCGCCGCGATCGTGGACCTGGCCTTCGACGGGTTGGGGACCGGCTAGAGCGCCGGGTTGTTGCGCCCGGTGGCCCGGCTGCGGCCCCGGAACTCGGCGATCACGGTGGCGTCCGAGGCTCGGGTCACCGTCACGTCGTACAGTCCCGACCGGCCGCGCAGCGCGCGCTCGACGGCCACCGCGACCAGCTCGTCGCCGAGCCTGGCCGACTCCAGGAAGGTCACGTCGAAGCCGGAGGCGACGGTGATGACGCCGTGGGAGTTGCAGGCGAAGGCGAACGCACTGTCGGCGAGCGAGGCGATCAGGCCGCCGTGACAGAGGTCCCAGCCGTTGATCATGTCCTCGCGGACGGTCATGGAGAGCGAAGCCGTGCCGGGGCCGACGGAGACGACCTCCATGCCGAGCATCCGACTGGCGGCGTCACCCGCCCACATCGCATCGGCGCTGCGGCGGGCCAGCTCCTGATCCGTCACCTCGGGGTCGGTCATGCGTCGAAGTCCACGGTGACCTCGTCGGAGACCGGGTGCGTCTGACAGGTGAGCACGAACCCGCGCTCGACCTCGTCGTCGTCGAGCGCGTAGTTGCGGCGCATGTCCGCCTCCCCCGAGGTGAGATGGGCGCGGCAGGTGCCGCAGACGCCGCCCTTGCAGGCGAACGGCAGGTCGGCCCGGACCCTCTGCGCGGCGTCCAGGATCGACTGGGCCCTGGGCATCGGCGCCGTCGTGCTGCGACCGTCGAGCACGACGGTCACGTTGCTCGTCTCCCCGGTCAGGACGGCCTCGGGCCGGTCCAGCTCCGGTGGCGGCTCGTCGACGTAGAACAGCTCGAAGTGGACCCGGTCGCGGGAGACCCCGAGCTCCTCGAGCACCGCACGCGCGTCCGCGATCATCCCGAACGGGCCGCAGAGCCAGACGTGGTCTACCGAGGCGAGGGGCACCAGCGTGGTCAGCAGCCGGCGCAGGCGGTCGCCCTCGAGCCGTCCGGAGAACAGCTCCACGTCGCGAGGCTCGCGGGAGAGCACGTGGACGAGGTCGAGCCGGGCGCCGTAGGTGTTCTTGAGGTCGGACAGCTCCTCGGCGAACATCACCGAGGACGTCGTCCGGTTGCCATAGATCAGGGTCAGTCTGGAGGACGGGTTCGTCAGCACCGTGGCGGCGATCGACATCATCGGCGTGATGCCCGACCCGGCCGCGATGCACAGGTGTCGTCCGCCGTCGGGCGTGGCGCGGAAGCTGCCGCGCGGGGTCTGCACGTCGACCTGGTCGCCCGGTCGCACCTCGTTGACCAGCCACTCCGAGAAGCGTCCCCCGGGGATCAGGCGTACGCCGACCCGCGGGCGTTCTCCCACCGCCGCGCAGATCGAGTAGTCGCGCCGATGGTCCTCGCCGTCGATGATCCGGCGCAGGGTCAGGGACTGCCCCGCCTCGAAGTCGTACGCCGGACGCAGGTGGTCGGGCACGTCGAAGGTCACCGCGACCGCGTCGTCGCAGAGCCGCTCGACCGAGGCGACGGTGAGGGTGTGGAACTCGCCCCGCACCCGCGTCTGGGTCATCAGATCTCCTTCACGTGCTCGAACGGCTCGAGGCAGGACGTGCAGCGGTAGATCGCCTTGCACGCCGTCGCGCCGAACTCCGAGGTCAGCTCGACCTCGCTCGACCCGCACCGCGGGCAGGTCAACGCGCGGCGAGTCGGGAGCAGGGACAGACCGACCTTGCCGGTGGGTGCTGCTCCCGGAGGGGAGATGCCGTGCTCGGACAGGGCGGCCCGCCCCTCAGGGGTGATCCAGTCGCTCGACCAGGCCGGGGTCAGGCTCACCCGGACCTCGGCCTCGAACCCGGCGTCGACGAGGCGGTGCACCAGGTCGTCGCGCATGGTGGCCATCGCCGGGCAGCCGGAGTAGGTCGGGGTGATCGTGACGACAACCCGCTCCCCCTCGAGCTCCACCGAGCGGAGCACGCCCAGGTCCTCCAGGGTGAGCATCGGCATCTCCGGATCGGTGACGGAGGCAGCCATGGCGCGCGCACGCTCGAGGGAGATGGCGGTCAGCATCGTCACCACCGGCCCGTCGGGTGGGCGCGGGCGACGGACTGCATCTCGGCCAGCAGGTGCGAGAAGGCCTCGGTGTGCCGACCGTCGCGACCCATCCCGCCGGCGACCGGGCCGATCTGGGCGACCGGGTGCCGTTCGACGCCGCTGACCGAGAACACCTGCTCCAGGATCACGCCGACCTCGGCGGCCACGGTCGACGGCGCCACGCCCACGCCGGCCCCGGCGACCGAGGTCTCGACGGGGTGGTCGGTGAACAGCTCGTCGTGGAAGGCGAAGACCCCTGGCAACGCGGCCAGCAGCCGCGAGCGGGACTCGTCGGTGCCCCGCGCGAGGGTGAGGAACCACCGGCCGGCGTAGTCGCGGTGGTAGGTCACCTCCTTGACGCCCTTCGCGGCGATGGCCGCGAGCACGTGGTCGCTGGAGCCGGTCAGGCGCTCCAGCAGGGCGAGGCGCCAGGTGGAGAACAGCAGCAGGCGGGCGATGGTGGCGGCGAAGTCACCGTTGACCGGCTCGACGAGCCTGGTGTTGCGAAACTCCGAGTCGCCGCGGAAGAAGGCCAGCGCGTCCTCGGGCGGCACCGGTGAGCCCTCCGGCAGCCGCGGGACGACGGCCGACGAGGCGGCGGCAGCGCGAGCGAGCAGGAGCCGGGCCTGGCCGAGCAGGTCGAGCGCGATGTTGGCCAAGGCGATGTCCTCCTCGAGGTCCGGCGCGTGGCTGCACCACTCCGAGAGCCGGTGGGAGGAGATGAGGGCGTCGTCGGCGAGCATCAGGCAGTACGCCGCAAGCTGATCGTGGTCCACCCCGTCAGGGATGGTCGTGTCCACTCCGGCGAGCGGGTCCTCGAAGTCGGTGCCGAAGGCCCAGTGGGACGCATCGGTCCCGAGCAGGTCCTCGTCGTAGACGGAGTCGTGGAAGTTCTCTTCCATCACATGTGCGGGACGTCGTCGGGGATGGAGTAGAACGTCGGGTGCCGATAGACCTTGTCGTTGGCCGGCGCGAACATCGGGTCCTTCTCGTCGGGCGAGGAGGCGGCGACGGCGTCGGAGCGGACCGCCCAGATGCTGACGCCCTCGTTGCGGCGGGTGTAGACGTCGCGCGCGTGCCGCAGCGCCATCTCGTCGTCGGCCGCGTGCAGCGACCCGACGTGCACGTGGTTGAGCCCGCGCTTGCCGCGCACGAAGATCTCGTAGAGGGGCCACTCGTCCTTGATCTCGGTCACGACTCGCCTCCCCGCGCGAAGGCCACCGCAGCTTCCCTGACCCACGCGCCGTCCTCGTGGGCGTGGCGGCGGTGGGCGATCCGCTGGGCGTTGCACGGGCCGCCACCCTTGACGACGCGGGCGAACTCCTCCCAGTCGGGCTGGCCGAAGTCGTGGTGCCCGCGTTCCTCGTTCCAGCGCAGGTCGGGGTCGGGCAGCGTGACGCCCAGCGCCTTGGCCTGGGGCACGCTCATGTCGACGAACTTCTGGCGGAGCTCGTCGTTGGTGTCGCGCTTGATCCCCCACGCCATCGACTGCTCGGTGTTGGGCGAGTCCGCGTCCGGTGGGCCGAACATCATCAGCGCCGGCCACCAGAACCGGTCGACCGACTCCTGCACCATCGTGCGCTGGTCGTCGGTGCCGCGCATCATCGTCGCGAGCAGCTCGAAGCCCTGCCGCTGGTGGAAGGACTCCTCCTTGCAGATCCGGATCATCGAGCGCCCGTAGGGGCCGTAGGACGTCCGGCACAGCGGGACCTGGTTGCAGATCGCCGCTCCGTCGACCAGCCAGCCGATCGTGCCGACGTCGGCGTAGGACAGCGTCGGGTAGTTGAAGATCGAGGAGTACTTCTGCCGTCCCTCGATCAGCATCTCGGTCAGCTCGCGACGCGAGGCGCCGAGGGTCTCGCAGGCTGAGTAGAGGTAGAGCCCGTGCCCGGCCTCGTCCTGCACCTTCGCGAGCAGGATGGCCTTGCGGCGCAGGGAGGGGGCGCGGGTGATCCAGTTGCCCTCCGGCTGCATCCCGATGATCTCGGAGTGGGCGTGCTGGGCGACCTGGCGGATGAGGGTCTTGCGGTACTTCTCCGGCATCCAGTCGCGGGGCTCGATCCGGTCGTTGCGCGCGATGGTCTCGTCGAACTGCGTCTCGAGTGACTCGGTGGCCGTCATGGCGGCTCCTCCACGGATGTTTACTGACCGATCGGTCTGGTATTAGTCTGCCACACATGGCCGATTCCACTCCAGTCCTCGAGAGCTACTCCGCCGGCGCCTGGTTCCGCGCCGACGACGAGGGCTCCCCGCTCCTCGACGCCACCACCGGTGAGGAGGTCGCCCGGATCTCGTCGACCGGTCTCGATCTCGCTGCGATGACCGACCACGCCCGGGCCGTCGGTGGTCCGGCACTCCGCGCGCTGACCTTCCACGAGCGCGCCGGGCTCCTCAAGGCGATGGCGAAGCACCTGACCGAGGTCAAGGAAGAGTTCTACGCACTGTCGGCGCGCACCGGGGCGACGAAGCGAGACTCAGCGGTCGACATCGACGGTGGGATCGGCACCGTGTTCTCCTACGCCTCCAAGGGCACCCGCGAGCTGCCCAACGACACCGTCCTCCTCGATGGGCCGGCCGAGCAGCTCGGTCGCGAGGGCACCTTCCTCGGTCGGCACGTCTACACCTCCCGCCCCGGCATCGCGGTGCAGATCAACGCGTTCAACTTCCCGGTCTGGGGGTTTCTCGAGAAGCTCGCTCCGGCGTTCCTGGCCGGGTTGCCGACCATCGTGAAGCCCGCCAGCCAGACGGCGTACGTCACCGAGCTGGTCGTCCGCCGGATCATCGAGTCCGGCATCCTGCCCGAGGGCTCGCTCCAGCTCCTGTGCGGCAGCCCCACGGGACTGCTCGAGGAGCTCGGCGCCCAGGACTCGGTCGCGTTCACCGGCTCTGCCGCGACCGGCGCCCACCTGCGTCAGCACCCCGCGGTGCTGCACGGCGGTGTGCGGCTCGGCATCGAGGCCGACTCGCTGAACTGCTCGATCCTCGGACCTGACGTCACACCGGACGACCCGGAGTTCGACCTGTTCGTGAAGGGCGTCGTGACCGAGATGACGGTCAAGGCCGGCCAGAAGTGCACGGCCATCCGCCGGGTCATCGTCCCGGCCGCGACCGCTGACGCGGTGACCGACGCCATCGCCGCCCGCCTCGCGAGGATCACGGTCGGCAACCCGACCAACGAGAGCGTCCGGATGGGCGCACTCGCCAGCCTCGACCAGCGCGAGGAGGTCCGCAAGGCGGTCCAGGCGCTGCGGGGCTCGGCCGAGATCGTGTACGGCGACCCCGACACCGTCGAGGTGATCGACGCCGACGCCGAGCGAGGCGCCTTCATGTCCCCGGTGCTCCTTCGCGCGAGCGCCGGGGCCAGCGAGCCGCACGACATCGAGCCCTTCGGTCCGGTCTCCACCGTGATGAGCTACGAAGGGCTCGACGACGCCGTCGCGTTGGCCGCCCGCGGATCCGGCAGCCTGGTCGGCTCCCTGGTCACCCACGACCCGTCGGTGGCGCGCACGGTGACCCTCGGCCTCGCTCCCTGGCACGGGCGCATCCTGGTGCTCGACCGCGACGACGCCGCGGAGTCCACCGGCCACGGCTCACCCCTCCCGATGCTCGTGCACGGCGGTCCCGGCCGTGCCGGTGGCGGCGAGGAGCTCGGCGGCATCCGCGGCGTGCTGCACCACATGCAGCGCACCGCGATCCAGGCCTCGCCCGACATGCTCACCGCGATCACCGGGCAGTGGACGACCGGCTCGCAGCGCACCGAGACCGAGGTGCACCCGTTCCGCAAGAGCCTGGCCGACCTCGCGGTCGGCGACACGATCACCTCCGAGGCGCGCACGATCAGCCTCGAGGACATCGAGCACTTCGCCGAGTTCACCGGTGACACCTTCTACGCCCACACCGACGAGGAGGCTGCGGCGAAGAACCCACTGTTCGGCGGGATCGTGGCGCACGGCTACCTGATCGTCTCGCTGGCGGCCGGGCTGTTCGTCGAGCCCAACCCTGGTCCGGTGCTGGCCAACTTCGGCGTCGACAACCTGCGGTTCCTGACCCCGGTCAAGGCCGGCGACTCGATCGCCGTGACCCTGACGGTCAAGCAGATCACCCCGCGCACGACCGCCGACTACGGCGAGGTCCGCTGGGATGCGCTGGTCACGAACGGCGAGGGCAAGCCGGTGGCGACGTACGACGTGTTGACGCTGGTCGCGAAGACCTGGCCCCAGGACTGATCCCGCCAGATGACTCCACCGGTCACGATCAGGCAGGTCCGACTGGACGATGCCGACGCGCTGGCGGCTCTGCTCGCGGCCAACCGCGAGTTCCTCACGCCCTGGACTCCCGTGCGTGCGGACTCCTACTTCACGGCCGAGGGTCAGCGCGCCCTGATCACGGAGGCGCTCGACGGCCACCGGGAGGGCACCGGTTTCGCGTGCGTGATCGCGGACGAGAGCGGGCGTCTGATCGGGCAGGTGATGCTCACCGACATCCATCGCGGTCCGGTGCAGTCGTGCAGCGTCGGCTACTGGGTCTCCCTCGAGCACAACGGACGAGGTGTGGCCAGTCGGGCGCTCGAGCTGATCGTGCGCGAGGCGTTCGGCACCCTCGAACTGCATCGGGTCACCGCTGCCACCCTGCTCGCGAACCACGCCTCCCAGCGCGTCCTCCAGTCGGCGGGGTTCACCCGCATCGGCGTCGCGGAGTCCGCCTACAAGATCGACGGGCGCTGGCAGGACCACGTGCTCTACCAGCTCGTGCGACCCGGTCCGGGCTGACGTCGCCGTCACGCCGCTGCACCGCGACGGGCAGAACGGCGGCGTCCGCGGCGCTTGCCGTCGGCCGCAGATCCGAACACCGCTCGCTAGGGTCGGGCGGCATGACCACGCATGAGCCTCCCGAACCCTCACACCTGAGCGTGGGCGGCTTCGATCGCGCAGGCAAGCTGTGGGTCTTGGTCATCTTCGGTCTCTGCGGGACGGCCCTGGGAGCCCTGGTTCCGCTCCTCGTCAGATGGGCCACCGGACTGCCCTGGGTCCCCTTTCAGGGGCCGCTCGAACTGCTGGGATCCTTCGATCAGCCATGGTTGGCGGTGGGCCGTCCCATCATCGGGCTCGCTGCTGGACTCGCTTTTGCCGCATGGGTCATCCTCGACTCCCCCGTCCTGGACTTCCACGCCGAGGAGATCCACGTGCGACGGCGGGGAGAGGTCGAGCGAGTCATCGAGCGCTCCAAGGTGGACTCGGTCTATCGCCGCGGATCCAAGGTCGTCATCGAGACCGCCAACGGCCGGAAGCTCTTCGAGGACGAGATCGAAGGCGAGAAGGACGTGATCCGAAACGCCTTCCTCAGCTACGACTTTCCGTGGGAGGGCCCGCGCGACTGAATGCATGCGTGCCGGTGGCCCCGCCGGTGGTGTTGCTGGGCGGGGTCCGGGGCGGTGGGTTCAGAAGTGGGGTGGGTCGGTGCGGTGGTGCCGGGCGGTCACGGGGTGACGTCGGTGGTGCCTGCGTGGTCGCGGAGGTAGTGGTAGCCGTGCGGGCTGGTCCAGGCGAACGACCCGGGTTCGAGGACGGTGTAGTCCCACGCGGAATGCGTCTTGAGCCGGTGATGTCGTCTGCAGAGTGGGGCGATGTTGCACGAGCAGGTGGTGCCGCCGGCGTCGTAGGGGATGGCGTGGTCGCTGTCGCATCTCCGAGCTGGTCGGCTGCACCAGGGGAAGACGCATGACAGATCGCGCAGCTCGGTCTGCTCGGCGAGGCGTTCGGGGACTTCGTAGGCCTCGACGTGGATGTGCTCGGCCAGGTCGATCACCGGCTTCACGGTGACCTGGTGTCGGGGTTGGCGCACCAGGTGCGGACCTGGTCGGCGGTGACGCCCTGGCGGTGGTTCTCCACCCGCGCCAGCTCCAGACCACCGCCCGCTGGCGTTGGTGGGTTGGCCGGTGATGGCTGCTTCGGAGAGGTGGACGTAGAGCACGACCTGCCGTGGCATGGGCCTCGACGCGGACACCGTGCTCCATCGGGGCCTCCGTCGCGGCTGCGCTCAGGTCGAGGGCGAGCTGGCGGCGGGCGAGCTCACCGGCAGCGATCGCGCGGCGCACGTCGAGGGCCTCGGTCGAACCACAGGCCCGCAGCTCCTCCGCACCGCGGGTGATGGCGGCGTCCAGGTCGAGGGCATCAGCCAGGTCGAGCTCGCCCTCGATGGTGGTGGTCCCGGTGAAGGAGACCTGCTGGTGGTGGAAGCGACAGGTGCCGCCCGTCGGCGGCCTTCTCGGCGTTCTCCTCGGCCAGGTCGGGCATGAACCGGGCGATGGCCTCCTCCACGACCCGGTCGAGCTGGGCCAGGCCGATCTTGTGCGCGAACGGCGCCACCTGCGCATCCACGTAGGCCGCAGCCTCCGGGGACAACCCCAACGTGGCTTGGGCGACCCGGCGGGCACGCCACGGCGCCAGCGTGGGCCGGGTGCCGTTCTGGGTGCGGGCCCAGTGGCGCGGCAGGCGGTACTTCAGCTCCAGCGCGTGCCCGATCAGCGCCTTCCCACTGTCGGTGGACATGCCCAGGGCGAGCGCGAACTCGGCGACGGAGAACTCACACACCAGCGGCGCACCCTCACCCGGCCAGGACCAGCTCGGTGTCCCCGCCCGGCGCGCTCCACGTCGCGGCGACGTGGATGGACTCGGGTGGGTGCTGCTCGGCCCAGGTGACCGCAGCCAGCAGCACGTCGGCCTCGGCGCGGTCAGCGGCTGCGCGGGAGTCCCGGGCGAGCTCGAGCACCGCGGCAGCGGAGTCGAGGTCGGGCCGGGTGCTGGTCATGGGAGAAGTCAACCAGCGACCACTGACAGTTCCTGGGGCGAGTTTCGCCTTGTGGGTAAGGGATTCGAGGATTTTCTGATGCTCGCTCCGGTCCACGAGGGACCGTGACGAGCGGAGCGACCCGACGCTGCGGCCGCAACCACGACGGTCGAGCCGAGCGACCGCGACCCGGACGAAGGGGTCGGGGAACACCCCGGTGACCAGCGTCCACGGAGACCACGACCATCGAGATCTGAAGACCAACCATCGGACCCATGAGGTTTCGACAGGCTCAACCGGCGGGGTGGCGGTTCCGGCCCGGCGTACGGCATGTGGTTCGAGACGCTCGCTGGAGCTCGCTCCTCACACCACCGACAGACCCGTGACGAGCGAAGCGACCCCGACTCTGCGACCGCAACCACGACGGTCGAGCCGAGCGACCGCGACCCAGACGAAGGGGTCGGGGAACACCCCGGCGACCCACCGCCCACGGAGACCACGACCATCGAAAACCGAAGGCCAGCTATCGGACCCATCAAGCTCGGGAAACGAAGATCATGTGGTTTCGAGACGCTCGCTGGCGCTCGCTCCTCAACCACCGAGAAGACGCGAACTCCTCAACCACCCAAGCCCGTGCGCAGCACCCGGGCTGCCCACGGGCCGAGGGGTGCGTCGGGGGCGACGGAGGGGTCCTCGTTGGTCAGCACGACCTCGCCGGGCACGGGGACGCCCTCGGCCGAGGGCACCAGGCCGTCCTTGTCGGAGAGGTTGGCGACCACGGTGAGGGTGACGTCGTCGAGGGTGCGCGTGAACGCGTAGAGCTCCTCGTGGTCGGGCACGAGCATGGTGAAGTCGCCGTGCGCGACGGCGGGCTCCTCGTGGCGCAGCGCGATCAGCCGGCGGTAGTGGCCGAACACCGAGTGCGGGTCGTCCACCTGGGCGGCGGCGTTGATCTCGGTGTGGTTCGGGTTGACCGGGAGCCACGGCTCGCCGGTCGTGAAGCCGGCGTGCGGGGAGTCGTCCCACTGCATCGGCGTGCGAGCGTTGTCCCGGCTCTTGTAGCGCAGCGCCGCCAGCACGACCTCGTGATCGCGGCCGCGGGCGGTGACCTCGCTGTGGTGGTTGATCGACTCGATGTCGCGGAAGTCCTCGACGCCGGCGAAGGGCGCGTTGGTCATGCCGAGCTCCTCGCCCTGGTAGACGTACGGCGTGCCGCGGTGCAGGTGGAGGACCGTGCCGAGCGCCTTCGCCGACCGCACCCGGAACCGCGGGTCGTCACTGCCGAAGCGGCTGACCGCACGCGGCTGGTCGTGGTTGCTCCAGTAGAGGCTGTTCCAGCCGGTGGCCGCGAGGCCGTCCTGCCACTTCTGCATGGTCTGCTTCAGCAGCGTCAACGGCAGGGGTACGACGTCCCACTTGCCGCCCGGACCGGAGTCGAGGTCCACGTGCTCGAACTGGAAGATCATGTCGAGCTCGGCGCGAGCGGGGTCGGTGTAGAGCGCGGCCTGCTCGACGCTGGCACCCGGCATCTCACCGACGTTGAGCAGCCCGGGCGGCCGCCCGGCGAAGACCTCGCGGTGCATCTCCTGGAGGAACTCGTGGATCCGGGGGCCGTTGAGGATGTGCGGCGACGGGTCGCCGTACTTCTCGGTGTCGACGACGCGCGGCGTGGTCGGGTCGGCCTCACCCACCGGCGAGTCGAGCAGCCCTGGCGAGCCGGGCACCGTGCGCTTGGAGATCAGGTTGATGACGTCCATCCGGAAGCCGTCGACCCCGCGGTCCAGCCACCACCGCATCATCGCGTAGACGGCCTCGCGCAGCTTCGGGTTCTCCCAGTTCAGCTCGGGCTGCTCCGGGGCGAAGATGTGCAGGTAGTACTCGCCGGTCGCCTCGTCCCACGTCCACGCCGGACCCGAGAAGGCCGAGCCCCAGTTGGTCGGCTCGGCACCGGGCTCACCACCGACGTGGCCCTCGCGGGGGGGCCGCCACCAGTAGAAGTCGCGCAGCTCGCTGTCCTTCGAGGATCGCGAGCTCTGGAACCACGCGTGCTGGTCGCTGGTGTGGTTGACGACGAGGTCCATGATCACCGCCAGGCCACGATCGTGGGCAGCAGCGATCAGCTCGTCCATCTGCTCCAGCGAGCCGAACAGCGGCTCGATGTCCTGGTAGTCACTGATGTCGTAGCCGTTGTCGACCAGCGGGGAGCGATAGACCGGACTCAGCCAGACCGCGTCCACCCCGAGGGCGACGAGGTGGTCGAGCCGGCTGATGATGCCGCCGAGGTCACCGATCCCGTCGCCGTCGCTGTCGGCGAAGCTCTTCGGATAGATCTGGTAGACCACGCCCGACTTCCACCACTCGGGGTCGCGACGACGACGTTCCTCGCGCTCGCCCGCCGTCACGAGGACACCTTGGCCAGCCGGAGCCAGGTGTCGACGACCGTGTCGGGGTTCAGCGACATCGACTCGATGCCGAGCCCGAGCAGCCACTCGGCCATGTCGGGATGGTCGCTGGGGCCCTGGCCGCAGATGCCGACGTACTTGCCCGCCTCGCGGCACGCGGTGATGGCGCGCTCCAGCATGAACTTCACCGCCGGGTCGCGTTCGTCGAAGGAGGCCGCGACCAGCGAGGAGTCCCGGTCGAGGCCGAGGGTCAGCTGGGTCATGTCGTTGGAGCCGATCGAGAAGCCGTCGAAGTGCTCGAGGAACTCGTGGGCCAGGATCGCGTTGGACGGGACCTCGCACATCATCACGACCTGCAGGTCGTTCTCGCCGCGACGCAGCCCGTGCTCGGCGAGCAGGTCGATCACGCCCTTGCCCTCGGCGACCGTGCGCACGAACGGGATCATGATCTTGACGTTGGTCAGCCCCATCTCGTCGCGGACGTACTTCAGCGCCTCGGCCTCCATGGCGAAGCAGTCCGCGAAGTCAGGCGAGAGATAGCGCGACGCTCCTCGATAGCCGATCATCGGGTTCTCCTCGTCGGGCTCGAAGAGCTCACCGCCCACGAGGTTGGCGTACTCGTTGGACTTGAAGTCGCTCATCCGCACGATCACCGGGTGGGGCGCGAAGGCTGCGGCGATGGTCGAGACCCCTTCGGCGACGCGCTGCACGAAGTACTCGCGGGGACCGGCGTACGCCGCGATCGCCTCGGTCACCTGGGTGTGCAACGGCTCCTCGAGGTCGTCGAGGCCCAGCAGTGCCTTCGGGTGGATCCCGATCTGCCGGTTGATGATGAACTCCAGCCGGGCCAGGCCCACGCCCGCGTTGGGCAGCTGCGCGAAGGTGAACGCCTGCTCCGGAGTGCCGACGTTCATCATGATCTTGGTCGCGATCTCGGGCATCTCCGAGAGCTCGGTCTCCTCCACGGTGAAGTCGAGCTCGCCCTCGTAGATGAACCCGGTGTCGCCCTCGGCGCAGGAGACAGTGACCACCCGCCCGTCCGCGAGGGCGCGGGTGCCCTCGCCCGTGCCGACCACCGCGGGGATGCCGAGCTCGCGCGCGATGATCGCGGCGTGACAGGTGCGCCCACCACGGTTGGTGACGATCGCGGAGGCGCGCTTCATGATCGGCTCCCAGTCGGGGTCGGTCATGTCGGCCACGAGCACCTCGCCCTCGACGAAGTCGTGCATCTCCTCGATGGAGGTCATCACCCGCACCGCGCCGGCGCCGATCTTCTGGCCGATCGCGCGTCCCTCGACGATCACCTCGCCCTTCTCGTCCATCCGGAAGCGCTTGCGGGTGCCGGCCGAGCGTGACATCACCGTCTCGGGCCGCGCCTGGAGCACGTAGAGCCGGCCGTCGACGCCGTCCTTGCCCCACTCGATGTCCATCGGCCGGCCGTAGTGCTCCTCGATGGTGAGCGCGTGCCGGGCCAGCTCCTCGACCTCGTCGTCGGTCAGGCTGAGCCGGCGCCGCTCGTCGTCCTCGGTGTCGACGAACTCGGTGGTGCGGCCCACCGCCGGGTTGTCGGTGTAGACCATCTTGGTCGCCTTGGTGCCGACCCCACGCTTGAGCACGGCCGGCCGCCCTGCGCGCAACGCCGGCTTGTAGACGTAGAACTCGTCGGGGTTGACCGCACCCTGCACGACCGCCTCACCCAGGCCGTAGGACGAGGTCACGAACACCGCGTCGTCGAACCCGGACTCGGTGTCCATCGTGAACATCACACCGGATGAGCCGATGTCGGAGCGCACCATCTGCTGCACACCGGCCGAGAGCGCGACGGCGTCGTGGTCGAAGTCGTGGTGCACCCGATAGGCGATCGCCCGGTCGTTGTAGAGCGACGCGAACACCTCCCTGATGGCCTGGAGCACGCCGTCGATCCCCTTGATGTTCAGGAACGTCTCCTGCTGGCCGGCGAACGAGGCGTCCGGGAGGTCCTCGGCGGTCGCGCTGGACCGGACGGCGAAGGAGACCTCGTCACGTCCGGCCACGAGCTCGTCGTACGCCGCCCGGATGTCGGCCTCGAGGTCGTCGGGGAACTCCTGGTTGACCACCGAGTGACGGATGGCCCGGCCCACCTCGGCCAGCCGTCGGGTGTCGTCGGTGTCGAGCTCGCGCAGCTGACCGGAGATCGCCTCGGCCAGGCCGGTGTCGCCGATGAACCGGCGGAAGGCGTCCGCCGTGGTCGCGAACCCGTCGGGCACCCGCACTCCGAGCTCGGAGAGGTTGCCCACCATCTCGCCCAGCGACGCGTTCTTGCCGCCCACCTCCTCGAGGTCGGCGAGGCCGATGTCGGCGAAGGCGCGCACGTTCACCGATGCGTGGGCGGCGTTCTGGCTCATCGTTGGCTCCTGGGTCGGGGACTCGGTTTCGTCTTGGTCTTCAGGGTCTGCAGGATCATCGTGGAGATCTCCTCGACCGACTTCGTCGCGGAGTCGACGACCGGGAGGTCGTGCAGCTTGAAGATCGCCTCGGTCTGCCGCAGCTCGAAGGTGCACTGCTCCAGCGAGGCGTAGCGGGAGTTGGGGCGACGTTCCTGGCGTACGGCGGAGAGCCGGGCCGGTGTGGTCATCAGCCCGAAGCACCGATCACGGAGGTGCCGCACGGGACGCGGGAGCTGGCTGCTGTCGAGGTCCTCCTCGACGATCGGGTAGTTGGCCACGAACAGTCCGTGCTGCAGCGCGAGGTACATCGCCGTCGGCGTCTTGCCGCAGCGCGAGGGGGCGAGGAGGACCACGTCGGCCTTGTCGAGGCTGCGCAGGCTCTGCCCGTCGTCGTGCTCGATGGTGTACTCCACCGCCTGCATCCGGCTGTTGTAGCGCTTGATGTCACCGACGCCGTGCAGGCGGGCTGCCGCGTGCACCCCGTGCGTCCCCAGGATCGACTCCACGCGCTCCATGTGCAGTCCGAAGAAGTCGATCACCGGGCACCGCGTCTTGACCAGCTCGAGCCGGACCTCGTCACTGGCTGCGGTCGCGAACACCAAGGGCGTGCGGCCACCCGAGTCCAGCACGGCATCCAGCCGGGCGACGACGTCGCGGGCCTCCTCGATCGAGGAGATGAACGGGATCAGGGTGCGCTCGAAGCGCACGTCGGGGAACTGGATCAGCAAGGCGTTGCCCATCGTCTCAGCGCTGATGCCGGTGCTGTCGGAGAGGAAGAAGACCGGCACCACGTCGCTCGCGGCTGATCCGTCGCTGGTCAATGGGCCCTCCTCGCGGGGCTGTCGTCGGCCTGCGCTGAGCGGCCGTCGGTCCATCATGCCCGCTCACCCGGAACGGGTGAACGGGTGTCACGCCCCGGCCTCGCATGCTGGTTGCAGCCGACCGCGACCGTCGGTGTCGTCCGACTCCCCAGCAGAGGTGGTGTCCCCATGTTCTCGATGCGACAGCGACTGGCGGCCGAGCTCTTCGGCACGTTCTGGCTCGTCCTCGGCGGCTGCGGCACCGCCGTCCTCGCCGGCTCCGTGGTCAAGAACGGCGGCGTGGCCCTCGCGTTCGGGCTCACCGTCCTGACGATGGCCTACGCGGTCGGCCACGTCTCCGGTGGGCACTTCAACCCGGCAGTCACGGTCGGGCTGGCCATGGGACGGAGGTTCGACTGGCGCGAGGTGCCGGCGTACGTCGTCACCCAGATCGTCGGCGCCATCCTGGCCGCCGCCGTGCTGCTCGTGATCGCGAACGGCGTCTCCGGCTTCGACGCCGGCGAGACCGGTTTCGCAACCAACGGCTACGGCGACCACTCGCCGGGCGGCTACTCGCTGCTGGCGGTGATCGTGACCGAGGTCGTCCTGACGGCGTTCTTCCTCTACGTGATCCTCGGCGTGACCGACACCCAGGCGCCGAAGGGCTTCGCCCCGCTGGCGATCGGCCTGGCCCTGACGCTCATCCACCTGATCTCGATCCCGGTCAGCAACACCTCGGTCAACCCGGCCCGGTCGATCGGCCCGGCCCTGTTCGCGGGTGGTGACGCGCTGGCACAGCTGTGGGTCTTCCTGGTCGCCCCCGTGGTCGGTGCCCTGATCGCCGGCGCGACGTACGCCGGGCTGTTCGGCGCCATCCCCAGCGCGGCACCGCTCGAGGAGGCCACCGAAGGCTGAGCCGAGACCCGCGTGCAAGCGGGAGTGCAGCGGCGCGCAAGAGCCGTGCAAGGGCCCTGATCCACGCTCGGAGGGTAGCGAAATCAACCCCCGAACCAGGAGCCCATCATGTTCAACGACCCCAGCACCCTGACCCTGTGGATCAACGTCTTCTTCGCCGTGGCCGCGGTGTCGGTCGCCCTGGCCGTCGTGGCACTGACCGTCACCTTCCGGCAGTCGCGCCCCTCCGGTGCCGGCACACGGGTCGCCACCGGCGCCGTGCTCACGCACCCGGTCCGCATCACCGGTCCCTCCCGGCACGCGGCCTGACACCTAGGCTCGACCCATGGCGGTGGCCGCGGTGGTCCCTACCCGGCTCGGGCCGGTCGAGGTGGTGCACCTGCCCGGCACCGAGCCGCCGGTGCTGTTCTTCCCCGGTGGGCACTCTCCCGCGGCCACCGACTGCGGCTGGAGCCTCTACACCGACCTCGGACACGGCCTTCTGGCCTTCTCGCGACCCGGCTACGGCGGCACAGACGTCGGTCGGCTCGACGCGGGACAGTTCGTCCCGGCGGTGAGCGACTGCTGCGCCCGTCTGGGGATCGCAGAGACTGCCGCGGTGGTCGGAGTGTCGTTCGGCGGGCTGCAGGCCATCGAGGTCGCCGTCCAGCTGCCCCACCTCGCACCGAGGCTCGCGCTGCACAGCTGCGCGCCTTCGACGCTGCCCTACCCCGACAGCCGTCTGGAGGCGATCGCCGGGCCGATCGTGTTCGGGCCGGCCTGGCAAGGACCGGCCTGGCGGGCGATCTCGCGTCTGGTCGGCACGGACGCCGGCCTGCGCAGGATGGTCGCCTCGCTCTCCAGGCGTCCCGTCGAGGAGTGGTGGACCACGTGGTCGGTCGAGGACAAGCAGGCCGCCCGCGCGCTGTTCAGGAGCATGGCGTCGGGGAGCGGCTTCGCCAACGACCTGCGGCAAGGACGCCGGGACGGTGCCGACCGTCGCCGACAGCTCCAGACCCGCGTGCCCTGCCCGACGTTGGTGACCGCGTCGCGGCAGGACGGCGGCGTCGGCTTCGCCCACGCCGAGGACCTCGCTGCGACCATTGCGGGTGCCACGCTGGTGGAGCTCGCTGGTCCCAGCCACCTCTTCTGGCTGGGTCCGGAGCGGAGCCAGGCGCAGGCCGCGGTCAGCGGCTTCCTCGCGGCGTCGACGTGAGAGGCACAATCGCCGGGTGAGCACCATCGCCTTCGTCAACGGAGCCCTCTTCGACGGCCATCGCCACCTGGGTGCCGGCAGCGTCCTGGTCACGGAGGGGCGCATCGTCGCCGTCGGTGGCGAGGCCGGGCCCCGGGACCTCCCGGACGGGACGACCGTGGTCGACGTCGCCGGCGGACTGCTGGCCCCCGGCTTCGTCGACGCCCACGTGCACGCCGTCCAGGGCGGCCTGGAACGCACCCGGTGCGACCTCTCCGAGGGGAGCACGCGCGAGGACTACCTGGCCCTGGTCAGGGCCTACGCCGAGGCCCACCCGGACGTCCCCTGGATCCTCGGGGGCGGCTGGGCGATGGCCGCCTTCCCGGGAGGCACTCCGACCGCCGCCGACCTCGACCTCGTCGTGCCCGACCGGCCGGTCTTCCTGCCCAACCGCGACCACCACGGCGCCTGGGTCAACACCCGGGCGATGGAGCTCGCCGGCATCACCCGTGACTCCCCCGAGCCGCCGCACGGCCGCTTCGAGCGCGATGCCGACGGCTTCCCGACCGGGACGCTGCACGAGGGCGCCATGCACGTGGTCTCGCGGCTCGTCCCCGCCACGTCGGCGGAGGCCTACTACGAGGGGCTGCTCGCCGGCCAGTCCTACCTGCACTCGCTCGGGGTGACCGGGTGGCAGGACGCGATCGTGGGCTCCTACGCCGGGATGGACGACCCGGGGCCGACGTACCTCGCCGCCGCGCAGCGTGGCGACCTCACCGCGCACGTCGTGGGCGCGCTCTGGTGGGACCGCGACCGCGGAGAGGAGCAGATCGCGTCGTTGATCGAGCGACGTCAGGCCTACACCCACGGCCGGTTCCGTGCGACCAGCGTGAAGGTGATGCAGGACGGGGTCGCCGAGAACGGCACGGCGGCACTCACAGCGCCGTACCTCGACCGCTGTGGCCACGCCACCGACAACAGCGGCCACTCGTTCGTCGACCCGGCAGCGCTGCGGAGGTATGTCGCCAAGCTCGACGCCGAGGGCTTCCAGGTCCACGTGCACGGCATCGGCGACCGAGGCGTGCGCGAGGCCCTGGACGCGTTCGAGGGACTGCCGGACGGCGGGAGGTCCAACCGCCATCACATCGCGCACCTGCAGCTGGTGCACCCCGACGACGTACGCCGCTTCGGCGAGCTCGGGGTGGCCGCCAACGTGCAGGCGCTCTGGGCCTGCCTGGACGACCAGATGACCGAGCTGACGATGCCGTTCATCGGCGAGGAGCGGGCCGGCTGGCAGTACCCCTTCGGCGGGCTCCACCGCGCCGGAGCCCGCCTCGTGGCCGGCAGCGACTGGCCGGTCAGCACCCCCAACCCGCTCGAGGCGATCCATGTCGCCGTGAACCGCTGGGCCTACGGCGAGGAGGGTCCCGCCGGCAGCGAGCCGTTCCTGCCGGAGCAGGCGCTCGCCCTGGAGACCGCCTTCGCGGCGTACACCAGCGGGTCGGCGTGGGTGAACCACCGCGACGACGCCGGCACCCTGGCGCCTGGTCAAGTGGCCGACCTGGTGGTGCTCGATCGTGACCCGTTCGCCGGCGACGCCTCCGAGATCGGCGCTGCCCGGGTGGTCTCCACCTGGGTCGGCGGGGTCCCCGTCCACGGAGGTTGAGCTGCCACCGATGAGTTCGACCGACGCCGCGGGTCGGCACAGCATGGAGCAGGAGATCCGCGATCTGGTCGAGCGCTGGTCCGAGGCCGTGCACCGTGGCGACCTGGACACGGTCCTGGCCGACCACGCCGACGACATCGTGATGTTCGACGTCCCACCGCCGCACGACGGCGTACGCGGCCTGGAGGCCTACCGGGACACGTGGCCGGGGTTCTTCGCGTGGCAGGCGTCCGGGGCCCGGTTCGAGATCGTCGAGCTCGACGTCACCGCGGGTGAGGACGTGGCGTTCGCCTGGGCGCTGCTGCGGTGCAACACGGAGAAGGGTCTGCAGCGTCAGCCCGAGCAGAGACTCCGCCTGACCGTCGGACTCCGTCGCGAGGGCGGACGCTGGGTGGTCTCCCACGAGCACCACTCGTTCGCGGACACCTCCGACGACGGGGGACCCGAGGCGTCGGTTTAGTGGGCGTGTCCCATTGAGTCCCCCAGCAGAACCGCGCTCGTCGCGGCTGAGCGGATCGCGGCTAGATCCGTGCGCGACGGCGCTCACGCTATCCCTCCAACTCGCGACGGGCTGACGAGCGCGCTTCCCTTCTTACTTGCACAATGCCCATGCCCACGGTGACCAGCAGGATGGGTAAGCACGCCACGAACCACGCTACGAGTACGCCCAGTGCGTCACCGCGTACCTGATACCCGAGCCACCCGGCGAGCGGCAGGACCACTAGCACGATGCCCCACCCAATGGCGTACGGCTTGAGAAGCACTCCGCGCGGGGGCCTCGCCTCATTCTGCTCGTTCACGGCTTCTCCTAGTTGCACGCGTCATAGGCAAGGTAGAGGCCAAAGCCCGCGATCGCTATCCCACGTGCGGAACCGCCTGGCGCGGTTGGAACGCACTGATCTCGGCAGGTCCGTGCGGATCGTGCCAGGTTCAGGCAGGTCCGGGTGCAATCTGCGGCACAGCCGCCGGGGGTCGCTCTGAGTCTGTTCGAGGGGTCACCCACGTCGGTGGAAGCGGAGCTTGCCGTTGGGGAGTCGGGTGGTCTGGTAGGTGGGGTCGTGGGTGCGTCGGTGGTGGTGGGGGCACAGCAGCCGTCCGGTGGTGACGTTGGTGGTGCCGCCTCGACTCCACGGCTGGTCGTGGTGGGCGTGGCAGAGGCCGGGTGGGGTTTCGCAGTGCTCGGCGGTGCAGCCGCCGTCACGCACGCCCATGGCCAGGCGCATGGCTTCGGTGTGGAGGCGGCGTCGGCGGCCGACGTCGAGGACCTGGCCCTTCCCGCCGAGGACCATCGGGATGATCCCGGCGCGGCAGGCCAGGCGACGGGCCTCGGTCGCGGTGATGAGACCGCCGGTGTCCAGGCTGCACACCCCAGCGGCATCGAGGTCGGCGAGGAGCTGGTCGAGGGTCATGGTGACCACGATGGTGGCGCCGCACCCGCCGGTGGTGGGCAGTGCGTCGGCGGGGATGGCCTCGATGAGCTGGGTCAGCGCGATGCCGTGCCGGGTCGGGGTGGGCAGGTCGGGGTCGATCCCGCTGGTGTGACGGGCGCCGCGGGCCGGTGAGGTCAGGGCCAGGATCATCTTGGTCAGCATCTGCCCGTGCGCGGTGGGGATCTTGAAGCGGCCGTGGGTGGTGCCTTCGTCGTCCTCCCACATCACAAAGCTGGTGCGTTGCAGCGCGCGGGCCTCCTCGGCCTCGAGTGCACGTCCTTCGAAGGCCTCGGCCAGGTCGGGCGCGACCACCTCGAGGACCCGACGTCCGAGGATCCGGAGGTCCTTGGCGTCGTGGTGGGCGGCGAGTGCGACCAGGTGCGCCTCGGCCTGATGGCGTTGCTCGGTGCTGATCGCGAACTCACCGGTGCGCGGCAACCGCTCCAGCGACGCGACGATCGCACGGGCTTGGGCGACGTTCACTTCTCCCGCAGCCATGCCGGCGGACACCAGGTCGTGGCACTCGAGGCGCTGGGCGAGCTTGAGGTCGGAGCGGGCGTCGCGACGCGTCTGCCTGGTCTCGATCGCCACCCAGTCCGCTGCGGTGGCGGCGCCGGAGGTGACGGTGGCCTCGGACCGCTCGGCCTCGGCCAACAGCCGCAACTTGAGACTGGCCAGCTGAGCCTCACCCTGGGCCAGGGTCCGCAGCGCCTCGCACGTGTCCTCGGGCCGCATCGACGACAGGGGTGTCTCGGCCAACGAACCGAGCCGGGTGACCAGCCGCTGACCGAACTCCACCACCGGGTGAAGACGGTCGATCGGCTGCCTGCTCATGAGTGAATTCAAGCACCCCTCACCGACAAGAAACCCACTCTGACCTGCGGTTATACCGATCCACAAGAACCTACCGGAAACCGCAGTCCTCGCGGCAGACGAGTGCGCCTCGGCCTCTGGGTTCGTGGGACGTCGTACCGATTGGTTGCCGCGGCGACCAGAGCGCATGAGGTTGCCCGGGACGTCATCCGACTTGGCGGCCGGCGCGGCCGGAGCGACTAGGGCGTATGACTGCGGCCCCGCAGCAACCCGAACTCGACTGAGAGTGCGCGTGCCTGGCCAGGAGCTGGAGGTGCTCGGGAAATGGGCCGCACCCAGATAGACCGGTCCGCCCGCACCCTGTCCACCAGCGCGCTGCGGTGCCACGGTGGGTCGCTGGGACGATTGAGATCCGGATGTATCTGCGGCCCCATCGCCTGCTCCTAGGGGGCAGCACGCCGGGACGAACGGGACGGAAGGCGCATCAGATGGCTCACGGGATGAAGCACGGTTCGGAGACCTTCTTCATCGAGGGCGAGGGCGTGCTGACCACCCAGGTGGGTGGCCGGACCGGCGACGAGGGCGATCCTCTCTCGCAGTCCGACAACCCGAAGGCCGGCAAGACCAGGGACCTGGCCCGCGACACCGCGCCACCGTTCCGCTTCTCGCGCGTCGGGCCCCAGGGGCACCCGCTCAGCAACGCGGTGATCAAGAAGCTGGCGCTCGCCATGGTCGTCGGGGGCGGTGGCCACGGGAAGATCCCCGCCGGCTACACCTACCTCGGCCAGTTCGTCGACCACGACCTGACCATGGACCACACCGACGTGACGCTGGGTGACGAGGTCTCCCCCGGCGAGCTGCTCCAGGGTCGCTCGCCGCGCCTCGACCTCGACTCGCTCTACGGCAACGGCCCGAGCAGCCCGGGTTCCGCCAAGTTCTACGAGACCGACGGGATGCACCTGCGGACCGGTACGACGATCCCGGCCGAGGGCGTGCAGGCCAAGCCGCGCCACGACCTGCCTCGCGTCGGCAAGGGCGGGGTCGCCGCCGCGCAGAGGGCGCTGATCCCGGACCCGCGCAACGACGAGAACCTGATCGTCGCCCAGACCCACACCGCGATGATCGGCTTCCACAACAGGGTGGTCGACAAGACCTCGACCACCCTGCCGGCCAACCAGCGCTTCGCGCTCGCCCGCAAGCGGGTGACCCTGCACTACCAGTGGCTGCTGCGCCACGACTACCTGCCGCGGATCTGCGCGCCGACGGTGGTCGACTCCGTGTTCAAGAGCGGTCGCAAGCTCGTCGAGCCGGACGCCAAGCCCACCGACGTGCCGACGATGCCGATCGAGTTCTCGGTCGCCGCCTTCCGGCTGGGCCACAGCATGATCCGTGCGGAGTACAACTGGAACTCCCACTTCCCCGACACCGCCGGAGACCTCGGCTACATGTTCCTGTTCTCCGGCATGGGCGGTGGGCTCGCCGGTGAGAAACGGCTCCTCGGGAGCTGGATCGCCGACTGGCGCCGGATGTATGACTTCCCGGCCGCCGGAAAGCCCGGCCTCTCCGCGCCGGACAGCGGCCTCAACCTGGCGATGCGCATCGACACCCGCCTCACCGACCCGTTGTCGTTCCTGCCGCCGAGCACCTTCGGTGGCGACGAGAGCACTCCTGACATGCCGCGCAACCTCGCCTTCCGCAACCTGATGCGGGCCAGCATGGTGAAGCTCGCGAGCGGTCAGCAGATGGTCACGACGATGAAGAGCCTCGGCATCCCGGTGACTCCCCTGACCCGGGCCGAGATCCTGGGCGGCAAGAACGGCGCCAACCTCGACCACCTGACCGCTGCCGAGAAGGACTCGCTCTCGACACGCACGCCGCTGTGGTTCTACATCCTGCGCGAGGCCGAGATCAACAACGGTCGCCTCAAGGGAGTGGGAGCCCGCCTGGTGGCCGAGACCTTCCACCGGGCGATGGAGGGCAGCAAGTTCTCCATCGTGCGCACCCCGGGCTTCAAGCCGGACCTCGGACCACGGCCGGGCACCTTCGAGATGACCGACCTGCTGTTCTTCACGTTCGGCACGAAGGCGGAGCTGGCCCCGGCCGGCTGACCACGAACGGCCCTTCCGCTTCGGGGGAACGGAAGGGAACGGGGGAAGCGAAGGGCCCCGGGTGACACCCGGGGCCTTTCTCTTGCGCTGGTGGTGGAGCGTGCGGCGGGTGGATCTCGCGGGTGGGGGCGGGGAGTCTCGCAGGGGGCGCCGGGACGTCATACGAAATTGGCGGTTCGAGCGACCAGACCGTATGACGTCTTGCGCAAGGTCATGCGAGGTGGCTGCCAGGGCGACCACTTCGTATGACGTCCCGAGCGACCGCTGACGTCCGGACCCAGCACACCTCCCCGTCCACCACGGTCCCCGTGGCCGCGAGACCCAGTCGGGCCGCGACGGCAGCCGAGGCCGCGTTGTCGGGGTGGATGTGGGCCTGCACGGTCGAGACCCCGTGCCGCGCGAGCCAGGACAGCATCGCCGACGCTGCCTCACCGGCGACCCCCTCGCCCTGGTGCGCGACTCCGATCACCCAGGCGACGTCGGCGACCAGCGTCGTCGCGTCGCCGGTCAGGGTCGCCTGGACGAAGCCGACTGCTGCACCGCTGTCGATGCGGCGTACGACCCAGTTGAGCCAGCCCTGGGTGCCGTCCGGGGACGACCCCCGGGACTGGCTGCGATAGCGCTCCTCGAGCTCGCTCTCGGTCGGAGGCCAGCCACCGGTGAACACGTAGAGGACGGGGTCGGCCAGGACCGACACCATCTCCGCCGCGTGCGCGACCGCCAGCGGTTCCAGCACGAGCCGGCCGGTACGGATCATCCCTGCCTGCGGCCACACCCGTTCAGTATGGCGCCGGGCCGGGCCCGGCCGACCTCAGCTGGAGGCCTCGCGGAGCTTGTCCAACAACGGCTTGGCCACCTCGGCCAGGAACTGCTCCTGGTGCTCGCCGCCGACCTGCACGAGCGCCACGTCGGTGAAGTCGGCCTCCCAGAACGGCCTGACCGCCTCGACGATCGCGTCGAGGTCGGGGCCGCACGGGATGTTGCCGGCGACGTCCTCGGGCCGCACGAACTGGGTCGCCGCGGCGAACCCGGCCGTCGTGGGCAGGTCGGCGTTGACCGACCAGCCGCCGGCGAACCAGCGGAACTGCTCGTGGGCGCGCTCGACGGCCGCGTCCTTGTCGGGGTCCCAGCAGATCGGGATCTGGCCCACCGCGCGAGCCTTGTCGCCGATCCTCGGCGCGCCCTCGACCGCGTTCCAGCCCTTGACGAGGTCCGGGAGCGGCTCGACCCCGATCAGGTGGTCAGAAAGCGGAGCCAGCTCCCCGATCGCGCGCTCACCGGCGACGGCCACCGCTATCTCGACCGGGTCCTCGGGCAGGTCCCAGATGCGGGCCGAGTCGACCTGGAAGTACTCGCCCTGATGGTCGACGAGCTCACCGGTGTAGAGCTCGCGGATGATGTCGATCGCCTCGCGCAGCATCGCCTGGCGGTCCTGGATCGCCGGCCAGCCCTGGCCGACGACGTGCTCGTTGAGGTTCTCGCCGGTGCCCAGGCCGAGGGTGAAGCGGCCCTCGGCGAGCAGCTGCACCGTCGCCGCCTTCTGCGCCACCACCGCCGGGTGGTAGCGCATCGTCGGGCACGTCACGTAGGTCATCAGCCCGACCCGCTCGGTCGCGTGGGCGACCGCACCCAGCACCGACCAGGCGTACGGCGCGTGCCCCTGCGCCGAGAGCCACGGGAAGTAGTGGTCGCTCATCACCTCGAAGTCGAACCCCGCGCCCTCCGCCCGGACGGCGTGGTCGACCAGCTCGCGCGGGCCGGTCTGCTCGGTCATCAGGGTGTAGCCGAAGTTGGTCATGATCTCTCCTTGGGTTCAGGGGTTTCGAGACGCTCGCTGACGCTCCTCAGCCAGCGAGGTCACTGAGGTAGTTGTCCCAGTCCAGGTCGAGCAGGTCCTCGGGGGCGTCGACGACGAGGGCGGCGCCGGCCTCGACGAGCTCGGCCTCGCTGTACCCGCCCGAACGCAGGCCGATGCACCTCAGCCCGGCGCGCCCGGCCGACTGGACGTCGTACGGCGTGTCCCCGATCAGGACTGCCCTGCTCGAACCGAGCGCCTCGAGGGTGACCTCGACCAGGTCGGGTTCCGGCTTGGAGCCGTCGACGTCGTCGGAGGTCTTGAGCACCGACACGTCCTCGCGGATCCCGAGGTCGTCGAGGGTCTCGTCGGCGAACTCGGGGTCGCCCGAGGACGCGAGCGCGACCAGGTAGCCGGCGCCCGCAAGCCGGTGCACCAGCTCGGCGGCACCCGGCAGCGGAGCCACCTCGGACTTGATCGCGACGTACTCCTCCCGCCACTCGTCGCGCAGGTCGTCGCCCAGGCGCTCCTCGACGTCCTCGCCGGCCACCTCCGCGACCAGCTTGTCGCCGCCCATGCCGATGGTGCGGTGGACCCGCCACAGCGGGATGGTGATGTCGTGGCGGTCGAAGGCCCGTTGCCAGGCGATGGCGTGGTGGTAGGTCGAGTCGACGAGGGTGCCGTCGATGTCGAACAGGATGGCGGCGTTCTGGTTGTCAGTCATCGACCCTTCCGTGCCCACCATCCGGCGGTCCAAACGGGAGCGCTGGTCCTTGCCGAGACCGCGAACGCAGGTCCGACCCAGGACCTCCCGCACGTCCCGGAGAGGCTGGGAAGCGGTCATGCCACAGTCCGTTGCACCAACCGGAAGACCCAGGCCGCGGGAAGTGCCACGGTCTGTTGCACCAACCGGGAACCCGCCCAGGTGCCTACTTCAGGGTGACGACGGACTTTCCGAGAGTCTTGCGGTCCTCCATGTCCTGCAGCGCCTGGCCGAACTGGTCGAAGGGGTACGTCGCGCCGATGGGCGGATCGATCACACCGGACTCCATCATCGGCACCAGCTCGTCCCACTGCGCCCGCATGAAGCCGGGGCGGACCATCGCATAGGCGCCCCAGCCGACGCCGCGGACGTCGACGTTGTTGAGCAGGAGGCGATTGACCTTGACCGATGGGACCGCACCCGCCGTGAACCCGACCACCAGGAGACGCCCCTGGGCCCCGAGGGAGCGCAGCGAGTCGGTCATCAGGTCGCCGCCGACGACGTCCATCACCACGTCGACGCCCTCGC
The DNA here is from genome assembly GCA_963843075.1 of uncultured Actinomycetota bacterium. Classification (GTDB taxonomy): domain Bacteria; phylum Actinomycetota; class Actinomycetes; order Propionibacteriales; family Nocardioidaceae; genus Marmoricola. The sequence continues at coordinate 514,340 of CAWJJD010000001.1, forward strand.
CGCCGGTGAGCTCCTTGACGGCGTCCCGGAAGCCCTCGACCAGGACCACCTCGTCAGCTCCGGCCCGGCGGGCGACCTCGCCCTTCTCCTCGGTGGACACCACGGCGATGGTGCGGGCGCCGTACCCCTTGGCGACCTGGATCGTCGCGGTGCCGACGCCGCCGGCAGCACCGTGGACCAGGACGGTCTCGCCCTGCCGGAGCTGCCCGCGCTCCGCGAGGGCGAACTGGGCGGTCAGGTAGTTCATCGGGATGGCCGCGCCCTGCTCGAAGCTGAGCGAGTCGGGCAGCGGAAAGACGCTGTCGGGGCCGAGCCCGACCAGCTCGGCGGCACCGCCGTTGCCGAGGACGGCGGCGACCCGGTCTCCCTCGGAGAAGCCGGAGTCGTCCGGCGCGGAGCGTACGACGCCCGCGAAGTCGACGCCGAGGGTGAAGGGGAGCTCGGGCTTGAGCTGGTATTCACCCTTGCTCAGCAACAGGTCGGGGAACGAGACCCCGACCGCATGCACCTCGACCAGCAGCTGCGGGCCGAAGGGGCCCTCCGCCGTCGGCTCGTCGATCTCCTCGACGGTGACCGCACCCGGTCCCTCGAGCTGGCTGACCCTGACTGCGCGCATGGGACCGAGGCTAGCGGTGCGCCGGGACGGCCGGTTTCACAGGTGATGAAGGGAAACTGCCTCTTCACACACCACGCAACGTGTGTGAAGAGGCGGTTCGGGTTCTTAACCTGGGAAACCGGCCCACGCGCAGCTGTGCTGGCGACGGGTCAATGCGCGCTCGTCAGGTCTTCGCCAGGGAGGCCAGCTCGAAGTGCATCGGGTCGGTGTAGCCCCAGTCGCCGCCCCAGCCGAAGCCCCAGCTCTTGAAGATGCGGACCACGCCGCGATCCATCTTGCCGACGGTGCCTCGCTGGTTGTCCGCCACGTTGAGGTCGATGGCTGTGCCGAAGCTGTGGAAGGACAGCGTGTGGGTCCCGGCGATGAAGCGGGGGACGTAGCAGCCGCCGTATTGATAGATCGCCTTCGACAGACCCTCGCTGACCACCTGGTTCAGTGCGCCGCGGAGCTGGGGCAGCATCACCTTGTTGCCGGTGACGCGGCCGATGATCGGCATCGTCTCGGTGCGGATGTGTGAGGCGACCCAGCCCGGGTCGGGATTGACCGTGCCGTTGCCGTTGGCCGTGTAGTTGAAGGTGCCGACCGCCGCGGCCACCGAGCCGCCGGTGAGCACGGCGGTCTGGGCGGCCTTGAGGTCGAGGTTGGGACCGAGGATCTGCACCGACGCGCCCGATCCGGCGGCCGCTACCAGCTTCTTCATGATCGACTGCGGAGACGGCGCGCCCATGGCGATCAGCGCCGCATTGCGGGGCTGCATGTGCAGCGGCTCGGCCCACTTGAAGTTCACCACGGCGTCGATCTGGCGAGCCCACCTCGGGTCGAGCAGCTGAGCCAGCGCACCGACGTGGGCGCTCGGCGCGTCCCGGTCGTTGCCGAGCTTGAGATAGCCGTCGGTGGTCTCGAGCTTGCGGCCGATCTGGGGCTGTACGGCGACCTCGCCGCCGGCCACGCGCTGCCAGACGGCCGCAGTGTGGGCGGTGCCGGGCACCGTGAAGCGCCAGAACGTCCTCGGGTCGACGGCGGCGTAGGTGACAGGCTGCTCGTCGACGTAGACCTGGCCCATGGCCATCGGCTCCACCGCGAGGATCGCCGGCTTGCCGTCCTCGCCCTTGATCGCCTTGATCTTCTCGATCGTGCTCGCCGACAGGGTGTCCTTGCTGAAGACCAGGAGGTCGGAGGACAGGAGCGGCTGGGTCAGGTCCTTGGGTGCCGCGACCGTGATGGCCCTGGCCGCGGGCTGGGCTGTCGAGCCCTTCGGCCCGGGAGTGCTCCCGCCCGTGGTCCCCGGCGGCTCGTCGGAGGCCGGTTTCAGGCTGCCGCAGGCCGAAGCGAGCACGCCGACGCCGACGACCGTCGCGAAGTCGCGCCGCGACACCTGCTTCATCGTCCGATCCCTCTGCTCCCGGTCACCGACGTGACCGCCCCTGACCGAGGGTAACCGCCAGCGCGAATCGCGGTGCTGAAGTCCCACCAACCGTCAGGCGTTCTCCTTGCGGAACACCGAGGTGCCCCACCACAGGGCGAGCCCGAACAGCACCACGGCCCAGGTGGTGCCCCACATCAGGCCGCTGGTGTCCAGGTTGCCCCCGAAGGTGTCGCGCACCCCGTCGACGATCCAGCGGAACGGCATGAAGTCACTCACCCGCTGCAACCAGGCAGGGCCGAGCGTCATCGGGAGCAGGATGCCGGAGAGCAGCAGCACCGGCATCATCACCATGTTGATCACCGGCGCCATCACGTCCTCGCTCTTGGTGGTCAGCGCCAGCGCGTTGGAGGCCGCGGCGCAGGCACCGCCGACGAGCAGGGTCAGCGCGATGCCGATGATGACGCCACCGACGGGCGCGCGCATGCCCATGGCCCAGCCGAGCAGGACGAGGATCACCGCCTGCACGAACAGCTGGGCCACGTCGCGCATCAGCCGGCCGAAGAGAAGCGCCGTCCGGTTGGCCGGGGTGACGCGCTCGGCCTCGATGACGCCCTCGCGCCACTCCCCGATCAGGCCGAAGCCAGCGAAGAAGGCGCCGAACATGCCCAGCTGCACCAGCAACCCCGGCACCAGGAAGGTGTAGGCGTTCTCGGCACCGCCCGGGAAGCTGTCGACGATCGGCTTGAGCAGCGGCCCGAACAGCACCAGGTAGAGGACCGGCTGCATCACGCCGATGAACACCCACGCGGGGTTGCGCAGGTTCATCCGCACCTGTCGGTTGAACACGATGGTCGACTCTCGGACGAAGCTCATTGCTCGGCTCCCACGGTGACGGGCTGGTCGGTGGTCTCGGTCGTCTCGCTCTGGTCTGCCTCGGCCCCGGACTCCGCGTCGCGCAGCGAGCGCCCGGTGAGGGTGAGGAACACGTCGTCGAGGGTGGGTCGCAGGACCTCGATCGAGTCCAGGGTGATGTCGGTGCGGTCGAGCTCGCGCACCAGGCCGGGGACGGCGCGGCCCGCGCGGGCGACCCGTCCACGGACGTGGTGGCCGTCGGTCTCGACGGAGTCGGCGATGCGCTCGAGGGCCGTGGCGGCGTCAGCGACGCGGGTGGGGTCGGCCACCTCGAGGTCGACCAGGTCGCCGGAGACGGCCGCCTTGAGGTTCTCGGCGGTGTCGCTGGCGATGATGCGGCCCTGGTCGATGATCATGATGCGGTCGCTGAGCGCGTCGGCCTCGTCGAGGTAGTGGGTCGTCAGGAAGACGGTGGCCCCACGCTCGCGTCGCAGGTCGGCGATGTGCTCCCAGAGGTTGGCCCGGGCCTGGGGGTCGAGACCGGTCGTGGGCTCGTCGAGGAACACCAGGGTGGGGTCGTGGATCAGGCCCATGACGATGTCGAGGCGGCGCTTCTGGCCACCGGACATCTGCTTGGGGGTGCGCTTCCAGAGACCGGGCAGGTCAAGCTGCTCGAAGAGCCGGTGGCCCCGGTCGGTCGCCTGCTTCTTGCTGATCCCGTAGAGCATCCCGTGGTCGACGACCTCGTCGCCCGCCCGGGCGTAGGAGTAGGTGCCTCCGGCCTGCGAGACGTAGCCGATGCTGCGGCGTACGTCCTGGGACTCCGTGACCACGTCGTAGCCGGCGACCGTGGCCGTCCCGGCCGTCGGACGCAGGAGCGTCGTCAGCATCCGCAGCGTCGTGGTCTTGCCGGCGCCGTTGGGGCCGAGGAAGCCGACGACCTCGCCCTCCGCGACATCGAGGTCGACGCCCTCGACGGCGCGCACCTCGACCTTCTCGCGCCCCTGACGCGTCTTGAAGGTCTGCACCAACCCTCGCGCGTGGATCATCCGCCTGCCTCTTCTCTGCTGGTGTTCAAAATTGAACAAGACTAGTGTTCAAGTTTGAACAGACCCTGTCAACCATCCGTGCCGAGTAGACCAGCGGGCACCGACAAACTCATCGGGTTTTCGGCCGGTGCGAGCGGTTCACCGGTGCAGCAGCGCGAGGTAGCGGTCGCGGTCGTCCCTCATCTGGTGTCCGGGATCGTCCGGTGCGGGGGTCCAGCCCATCTCCTCGCCGAGGAAGCTCAGCTCACCGTCGCCGATCCGGAAGATCAGTCGCAGCAGCCACTCCCGCTCGACGGCGGCCACGCGGTCCCAGTAGTCCATGATGGCGATGACGTGCGGCGGCACGCGCTCGAGGTCGGTCGCCTTCTCCTCGCCCTCGGCCCGCGCCCGGTCGAGCTTCTCGAGCCGGATCTGGAGCAGCCTCCTGGCCTCGGCGCGCTCGACGAGGGGGAGCATCGACAGCGCGGTCTGGAAGGCGAGGGGGGCGGTCAGCCGCACCTCGGTGATCGCCTCCTCGAAGAGGCGCTTGAACTCCGCACGCCCCAGTTCGCTGAGCTCGTAGACGGCCACCTCGCGGGTGCCGTCGCGCAGGTCGTGGCGCACCAGCTCGCCGCGCTGGGCGAGCGTGGCGAGGCCGTGGTAGATCGAGCCGGGCTTGATGTTGGCCCAGTCCTCGACGCCCCAGGAGACCAGCTCGCGGCGGATCTGGTAGCCGTTGACCGGCTCGAAGACGGCCACCGCACCGAGCAGCAGCATCCGCGTCTCGGTCGTGGCCATGGCGGGAGTCTAGGTCGCCGCGCCGAGGTCGGAGCTCAGACCGCCAGCACCCGGGCCGCGATCCACGCCACCATCTCCGCGGTCTCGGCCGGGTCGCCCGAGGGTTGCATCACGTGGCTCAGGACGAGGCGCACGACCATGTCGATGAGCACCTCGAGGCGTTGGTCATCAAGCGGCACGTCGTAGGTCGCCACGTGGCTGCGGATCATCTGCCCGGCCGCGCCGAGCAGCCCCTCGGAGTTGGTCGTCAGCAGCGGCAGCAGCTCACTGTCCGCACCCTGGCTGCTGCTGAGGATGGCGTGCAGCAAGGGGTCGGTCCGGGCGAGGTCGAGCACCCGGAAGGCCGCGGTCCGGATCGCCGCCACCAGGTCGTCGGGGTTGTCCTCGAAGGCCGAGTCGACCAGCCCCAGGAACAGCTCGAGCTCACGCATCACCATGGCCTCGGCGAGCTGCGGCTTGCCGCCGAGCTCGTTGTAGACCGTCTGCCGGCTGACCCCGACGAGGTCGGCCAGCTTGCCCATCGTGAGGGCGCCCCAGCCGTGCTCGGCGGTGAACCGGGAGGCCGCCGCCAACAACCGGTCACGGTGCGTGACTGGCTGGACAACTGGCTGGGCGGCCCGGACGCCGGCGGAGGTCATGGCCCCCAGCCTAGGCAGCACCCCGGTCAGCACGGGCAGATCGCCTCAGTCGACGAGGCTCAGCGCCAGCACCGGACAGGCCTCGACGGCGGCGTGGACCTTGGGACGGTCGGCCTCGGGGGGTGACTCGTCGAGGACGGTCATGGTGTCGTCGTCGTCGACCTCGAAGTACTCGTGCGCCATCGCCTCGCACATGCCGAGGCCCTCGCACTTGTCGCGATCCACCTCGATCCTCACGAGGTCAGCTCCCTCGAGCTGGGCTCGACGGCGACGAAGTCGACCTTCTCGCGCACGCCGCAGTCGGGGCAGCACCAGGACTCGGGTACGTCGGCCCAGGCAGTGCCGGCCGCGAAGCCCTCGTGCTCGTCGCCACGCTCGACCTCGTAGGTGTAGCCGCAGCCGGGGCAGCGGGCCGCCATCACCTCCTGGGCATCCAGTGGTTTCGTGACAATCGCTGACGCTCGCTCCTCGACCACCGAGGGGGCGGAGGCTGCAGCGGCGTACTTCGCGATGATCCGGTCGCGCTTGCGGGGGCTGATGTTGGCCAGGGTGACGTCGCCACCGAAGTGGGCCACGACGCGGGGGTCCATCACGCGGCGCCAGACGGCCGGGACGATCGCGAGCACGATCATGCCGGCGTAGCCGGTCGGCAGCACCGGGGACTCCTCGAAGTCGCGCAGGGTCTGGTAGCGCCGGGTCGGGTTGGCGTGGTGGTCGCTGTGGCGCTGCAGGTGGTAGAGCAGCACGTTGGTGGCGATGTTGTTGGAGTTCCAGCTGTGGCTGGGGTCGACACGCTCGTAGCGCTGGCGCTCACCTGAGCCCACCTTCTGGCGCAGCATCCCGTAGTGCTCCATGTAGTTGACCACCTCGAGCAAGGAGAACCCGACGATCGCCTGGACCACCAGCAGCGGGAAGATCCACGCACCGAGGACGGCCATCAGCACCGCCCACAGCACGGCCGACATCAGCCACGCGTTGAGCACGTCGTTGCCGATCCGGAACGGGTGCTTGCCCTTGCGGGCGTAGCGCTTCTTCTCCAGGCGCCAGGCGCTCTTCAGCGACCCGACGACCGTGCGCGGCCAGAACTGGTAGAAGTTCTCGCCCAGCCGGCTGCTGGCCGGGTCCTCCGGCGTCGCGACGCGGACGTGGTGGCCGCGGTTGTGCTCGATGTAGAAGTGCCCGTAGAAGCTCTGCGCCAGCGCGATCTTGGACAGCCAGCGCTCGTGGCTCTCCTTCTTGTGGCCGAGCTCGTGCGCGGTGTTGATGCCGATGCCGCCGATCGCGCCGATCGAGATCGCGAGGCCGACCTTGTCGATCGTGGACAGTTCCGCGACGCCGAGCCACTCGGGCTTGGCGATCCAGACGAAGGCGCCGAGGAAGCCGAGGTATTGCACCGGCAGGAACGCGTAGGTGATCCAGCGGTAGTACTTGTCGCTCTCGAGGCGCTCGATCACGTCGTCGGGGGGATTGGACCGGTCGAGGCCGGCGATCAGGTCGATGGCCGGTACGACGCCGAGGATGATGATCGGTGCGATCCACAGCCACACGCTCCAGCCGGTGAGCTGGAACATCCCGAAGGCGATGAAGGCCAGGGACGGGACCACGAGCCCGATCAGCCAGAGGTATCGCTTCTTGTCCTTCCACTGCGCCGTCGAGCCGTCGGGGACGGTGGACTTGGGGACGGGGCTGAGCGGAAGGCCTTCGGTGCCCGGGGTGATCGCCATCGATCTCTCCTTGTTTACATCTGAGGACCAGATGTAAAGCACTGTAGGGAACCCGCGACCGTTTGACAAGAGGGTGACGAATGTAAAGACGTCTGGCGATCAGCGCCCACGCGGCGTGAAGCAGAGCGTGCCGCGGACCTCGGCCGGATCGCGGATGTCCGCCCGGATCCGGTGCGGACCGGTCTCGACCTGCAGGCGCGAACGGTCGTCCAGCTCGAGCTCGAGACGTCCGGCGCGGGTGTCCAGGACCCGCCCCCGCACGACGTACGACGAACCGTGCACCTGCTCGAGGCCGCCCACCTCGCGTCCGGGCACCACCTCGTGGTCGGTCACCAGGTGGAGCTCGCCACTGACCCGTCGGCCGACCGCCTGCCCCGCTGCCCAGCCGGGCGGGGCGACGGCGGTCAGGAGTCCGCGGGGCGAGGCGAGCGTCACGTCGTCGCCATCGACCGCCTCCACGACGAACAGCGATCGCTGTCGCCACCGGCGGTAGCCGAACCCGATCGCCAGCAGCAGGGCGAGGTCGCCGAGCGCGGCCACGACGGCGAAGAGATGGCTGTCGACCTCCCCGTCGGGACGGTTGGTGCCGGGCTCGCCGGGCACGACCCGGACCCTGAGGGCGTCGCTGCGCTGCGCCTGCTCGAAGGTCGCCTCGTCCACCCGGGCCGAGAACCGGGTGCGGTCGGGGTCGACCGAGCGCGGCAGCCGGTAGTCGACGAGGTAGTTGCCACCGACCTTGCGAGTGTCGATCACCGTGGCCTGCACGTCCTTGCCGGAGCGGGCGACCCGGTGGTCGGTCCAGGTCTGGTGCACGAACGGCAGGTTCACCAGGAACAGCGCCATCAGCAGCACCGCGACACGTCTCACGTCCGCAGGCTAGGGCGACCCGCCCTGCGGCGTACTCAGAACCGCGGGAAGGTCACCGTCAGCCGCGTCGTGGTCCGAGAGGCGCGGGTCTGCGCCGTCCCGAGGTAGCGCACGCTCAGCGTGTGTCGCCCGGGGATCACGTAGCGGGGCAGGGTCACGTCGGCCGCGCCCTCGCGCACGGTGCCGCGGCCGAGCAGGAAGCCAGCCTCCCGGACCTCGACGGTGCCGCCGGTGACCGTGCCGAAGTCCGAGGAGACCCGCACGTGCACGACGGGTCGGTCGACGAGCCAGCGGACAGGGGCCACCGTCGCGGACGGTCGTCGTCGGCACCGGTCCCACCGGCAGGTCGACACCGACAACCAGCGGGTCGTGGTCGGAGGCGCGGTAGGGGCCGGGCTCGTAGAAGTCCGTGGCGTTGTAGTTGTGGCGGCTGTACTCCAGGGCCACCGACTCCACCGAGCTCAGGTTCCAGACGTGGGCGCCCGTGACCGTGCGCAGGGCGGCAGCGTTGCCGAGCACGTGGTCGAGCGAGCCGACGGTCCCGTCGAAGAGGTAGGTGTGCTCGTCGGGGGAGCTGTGCGAGCCGATGTCGGTGTACCCCGCGTCGTAGAGCTCCTGCAGCGGGTCCTCGCGCGTGTAGGAGTTGAAGTCGCCGGAGAGGAAGACCCGGTCGCTGCCGAGCCGCTCCTTCATCGCCTCGGAGAAGCGGGCCAGCTCCTGGGCCTGGGCCACCCGCTGGGGGTTGGAGTTGCCCTGGCCGGTGCCGTCGTCCGGCCCGGAGCCCTTGGACTTGAAGTGGTTCACGATCACCAGGAAGCGGGAGTACGCCGAACCGCCGACCGGCTCGAAGGCCTGCGCCAGCGGGTCGCGCGCGACGTCGAAGACCGGGACGTCGTCGATCACGGACTCGCCGACCGGCTCCACCTTCGCCGCGCGGTAGATGAACGCGGTGCGGATCACGTCCTCGTCCGCCTGGTCGCCGGCGGTCGGCGGGGTGGGCACGAACTTCCACGTGCCGGCCCCGGCCTCGGCGTTCAGGGCGTCCACCAGCGTCGAGACAGCGGCGTCGCGGTCCTGGCCGAACTTGGCTGCGTTCTCGATCTCCTCCAGCGAGACCACGTCTGCCCCGAGCCCGTTGATGGCGGCCACGATCTTCGCCTGCTGGCGGGCCAGGTCGTCGTCCTCGGCGGCGCCACGCGGGCCGAGCTCGCCGTCGGGGCCGGTGCAGGTCCTGACGGTGACGTGGTTGCCGGCGCGATCGTCGTACCAGCTGCACCTCCCGCCGGACGCGACGAAGTCGGCGCCCGTGGTCGGGAAGTAGTTGAGCACGTTCATCGAGGCGATCTTCACGTTGCCGCCCGTCGGCTCCGGCGCCGCCGTCCGGGTGTGACCGAACCTCACGGGCAGGGCCTCGTCGGCGGTCAGCTGGTCGGTCGGCTGGAACCGCCAGGCGCTGAAGCGCCAGTCGAGGACGACCGGCTGGTCGAAGGTGACCGGTGCGCCGACGCGGATCTGGTGGTCCTGGGTCAGGTAGGGCAGCGGCGTGTCCTTGGCGGTCGTCAGGAAGTTGGTCGAGGCGCCGTCGTCGAGGGTGACGGCGCGGGCGGCGTTGTCGTCCTGGACTGCCCTGATCGCGGCCGCGTCGTGCGGGTCGGCGACCTCCGTGGGTGTGAACAGGGGCTTGTCGCCGGCGGCGAGCCCGATCTCGCCGTACTGGTTGAGGGAGTAGTTGTCGGCCACGGTGTAGGGCCCCTTCGGGGCGAGCAGCATCCCCTCGAAGGACTCGCGGGACGCCTCCGTCCGTGGGAGTACGACGGACGCGGGCTGCACCTCGGCCGGGTCGGGAAGCACCTTCACGTCCGCGGCAGCAGGCGTGATCTCGGTGGTGCCCTGGTACTCGCTGACCTTGCCGGTGACCTGGACGTGGTCGCCGATCGCCACCGACTGCACCGCCGCGGAGCCGAACACGAACACCGCGTCCGAGGCCCGGTGCGTCGCCGGGTCGACGTCGCCACCCGTGCCCGCGGTCTGCAGGTAGAAGCCGTTGAAGCCTCCGACCGGGTAGGCCGCCGTCACGACCCCCTCGGTGGTGACCGCCTTGCCGGCGAGCGGGCTGGCGTCGCCGGTGCCCTGGATCTCGGCGATGGACTTCGCCACCGGCGGGTCGGTGGGCGGGTCGGTCGGCGGGTCCGTGGGGCCGGTGGTCGGGGCGACACCGGGAGTGCCGGTGCCCACGGTGAGGTCGTGGGAGTTGTCGTCGGTGTCGGCGCCCGCCGCGTCGCGCTCCACCGCGGTCGAGGAGGTCGTGGCAGGGGCCGCGGCCGTCTCGTAGGTGTTGCTGGTGCCGTAGCCGACCAGGTCGAGCACGGCCGGGTTGCCGGTCAGCGAACCGGTCGGCGGCGCGGTCAGCGCAGTGGTCTGGTTCGCCAGGAAGACCGTGCCGGAGGTGCCGCTGAGCTGGATCGACCCGCTCACGTCGGGGGCCGGGACCGGTGCGCCCGTGCTGCCGGTGCCCTCACCGACGAGGAAGTAGCCCTTGGCCGGGATGGAGCCGCTCAGCACGGTGACACCGCTGGGGTTCGCCGAGCCGGTGGCCGAGCGGTACTGCACCGAGGCGCCCGCCAGGTCGACCGGCTGGTCGGTGGGGTTGTGGAGCTCGACGTAGTCGCGCTGCCACGTCGAGGTGCCGGCGCCGCCTCCGCCGTACACCTCGGAGATGACGACCGCCGACGCATCGGTCGCGGCTCCGGCGGACGGGGCCAGCAGGACCCCGGCAGCGAGCGCCGCCGCCAGGGAGATGGGCAGGACAGGACGAACTGGCATCGGTAGCTCCTCGAGAACGTGCACGCAGTGACACAGCCGGGTTCTTCCTATCCCGGATCCGCGACGATTGGGAGGTCCTGGCGGTTAACAGTTCGGCAACCCTGCACAGCGCACCGGTCCGCCGCTAGGTTGAAGTGCATGGCAGATCCGATCGGAATCGATTTCGGGGGCAGCGGCATCAAGGCCGCGCCCGTCGACCTGACCACCGGTGAGTTCTCCGCCGAGCGCGAGCGCATCGACACCCCGGCGGAGTCCAGCCCCAAGGCGGTGGCCAAGGTGATGGCCAAGCTCCTCGAGGAGTTCGAGGGCGGCGACTCGGCCGTGGGTGTGACCATCCCCGGCGTCGTGCGCAAGAACGGCGTGGTGGCCTCCGCCGCCAACATCGACAAGGGGTGGATCGGCACGGATGCCGACGACCTGCTCAGCGACGAGCTCGGTCGCGAGGTCCACGTGATCAACGACGCCGACGCGGCGGGGCTCGCGGAGGCGAGGTTCGGCGTCGCGCGCGGCCGCGACGGCCTGGTCATCGTGACCACGCTCGGCACCGGCATCGGCTCGGCGCTGCTCTACAACGGCGTGCTGGTCCCCAACTCCGAGCTCGGCCACCTCGAGATCGAGGGACACGACGCCGAGAGCCGGGCCGCCAACTCCGCCCGCAAGGCCGAGGAGCTCTCCTGGGAGAAGTGGGCCAAACGGCTCACGACCTACTACCGGACCCTCGAGAAGCTGTTCTCTCCCGACCTGTTCGTCGTCGGCGGCGGCGTCAGCAAGCAGGGCCGCGAGTTCATCCCGCTGATCGACATCCAGACCGAGATCATCTCGGCGACCCTCCGCAACACCGCTGGCATCGTCGGCGCCGCCGCGCTGGCCGTCGACAAGCAGAACGCGTAGCCCGACTACTCCTCGCTCGAACCCGCCCACAGGTTGATCCCGGCGTCCACGGCGTCCTGGTCGATCGCGGCGAGCTCCTCGTCGCTGAGCGGCGGACCCTCGAGGGCGTCGAGGTTGGTGTCGAGCTGCTCGACCGAGGAGGCCCCGATCACCGCCGAGGTGACCCGGCTGTCGCGCAGTGCCCACTGCAGGGCCATCTGCGCGAGCTTCTGGCCACGAGCGGAGGCGATCTCGTTGAGCGCGCGCACGTGGCGCAGCGTGGCGTCGTCGAGGTGGTCCTCGCCGATGGTGCTCTCCGAGCGCGCGGCGCGAGAGTCCTCTGGGACGCCGTCGAGATAGCGGTCGGTGAGCAGGCCCTGGGCCAGCGCCGAGAACACGATGCACCCCATCCCCTGCTCCTCGAGCTCGTCGAGCAGACCGCGCTCGATCCAGCGGTTCAGCATCGAGTACGACGGCTGGTGGATCAGCAGCGGAGTGCCGAGCTCACGGGCGATCGAGGCGGCCTCCCTGGTCCTCTCCGGCGAGTACGACGAGATGCCGGCGTACAGCGCCCGGCCGGAACGGACCGCCGTGTCGAGCGCCTGCATCGTCTCCTCCACCGGGGTCTCGGCGTCGAAACGGTGGCTGTAGAAGATGTCGACGTAGTCCAGGCCCATCCGCGCCAGCGACTGGTCGAGCGAGGCGAGGACGTACTTCCGTGAGCCGCCGCCCTGCCCATAGGGCCCCGGCCACATGTCGTAGCCGGCTTTCGTGGAGATCACCAGCTCGTCGCGGAGCCCCGCGAAGTCGTCGCGGAGATAGACGCCGAAGTTCTCCTCGGCCCGGCCATAGGGCGGCCCGTAGTTGTTCGCGAGGTCGAAGTGGGTCACCCCCCGGTCGAAGGCCCGGCGCAGGATGGCGCGCTGGGTCTCCTCGGGACGGTCGGTGCCGAAGTTCTGCCACAGGCCGAGCGAGAGGGGAGGCAGCTTCAACCCGCTCCTCCCGGTGTGGCGGTAGTCGGTGTTGTCGTAGCGATCCTCGGCCGGCACGTAGTCACCCATGCCGCCCATTCTGCAGCCCTCGTGCGGCACGTATAACGTCGGAACCATGCCGGCCAACCGCGTCCTCCCCACCGAGGAGGCCACCGCGCTCCTCGAGCTCACCCGCGAGATCGCCACCCGTGAGCTGCTGCCCTCCGCGGCCGAGGCCGAGGCCACCGAGACGTTCCCGCGCGAGATCTTCCGCACGCTCGGGCGCGCGGGGCTGCTCGGGCTGCCCTACGCCGAGGAGTACGGCGGGGGCGGCCAGCCCTACGAGGTCTACCTCCAGGTCGTCGAGGAGATCGCCACCGTCTGGGCCAGCGTCGGCGTCGGGGTCTCCGTGCACGCCCTCTCGTGCTTCGGGCTGGTGAACCACGGGACCGAGGAGCAACGCCGCCAGTGGCTGCCCGACATGCTCGGCGGCGAGCTGCTCGGGGCCTACTGCCTCTCCGAGGCGCATGCCGGCTCCGACCCGTCGGCGATGAAGACCCGGGCCAGGCGGGACGGGGACGACTACCTCATCAACGGCGCGAAGGCCTGGACCACGCACGGCGGGCAGGCCGACTTCTACAAGGTGATGGCCCGCACCTCCGACGATCGCAACGGCATCTCGTGCTTCCTGGTGCCGGCCGACACCGAGGGACTGGTCGCCGACCCGCCCGAGCGCAAGATGGGCCTGACCGGCTCGGCGACCGCGACGATGCGGTTCGACGACGTACGCGTCCCGGCCGAGCGTCTCCTCGGCCACGAGGGTGACGGACTCAAGATCGCGCTCGCCGGGCTGGACTCCGGACGACTGGGCATCGCGGCGGTCGCCGTGGGGCTCGGCCAGGCAGCCCTCGACCACGCCGTGGCCTACGCCAAGGAGCGTCAGCAGTTCGGGAAACCGATCATCGACTTCCAGGGGCTGGCCTTCCTGCTCGCCGACATGGAGGCAGCCGTGCAGAGCGCCCGGGCGATGACGCTGCACGCCGCCCGCCTCAAGGATCGCGGCCTGCCCTTCTCCCGGGAGGCCTCCATCGCCAAGCTGACCGCCACCGACGCGGCGATGAAGGTGACCACCGACGCGGTGCAGGTCCTCGGCGGCTACGGCTACACCCGCGACTTCCCGGTCGAGCGCTTCATGCGCGAGGCCAAGGTGACCCAGATCTTCGAGGGCACCAACCAGATCCAGCGGATGGTGATCAGCCGCTCCCTCGGCAAGGAGAGCACCGGCAAGCTCCTCACCGACCCCGGCCTCGCTGGCTAGGGCGACCCGCAGCGGGCGTCAACTCCTCGGGGTTGGCGTAACCACCGCCGGGGGAGGCTGTTGAACAGTGCGCCACCCCCGATTCGAGGAGAACGATGACCGAGACGCCTTCCCTGCCCGGCTTCAAGCCCAGGGACCTGCCTGACCTGACCGGGACCAGGGCTGTCGTCACCGGCGCCAACTCCGGCATCGGCTTCCACACCGCTGCCGCACTGGCCGCGCACGGCGCCGAGGTGGTCCTGGCCTGCCGCAACACCGACGCCGCGCGCGAGGTGGCCAAGAAGATCAAGGGCGCCACCGTCGTGGAGCAGCTCGACCTCGCCTCCCAGAGCTCGATCCACGAGTTCGCCGAACGCTACGACGGCTCCCTCGACCTGCTGGTCAACAACGCCGGGGTGATGACCCCGCCGAAGTACCGCGAGACACCCGAGGGCCACGAGCTCCAGTTCGGCACCAACCACCTCGGCCACTTCGCGCTCACCGGCCTGCTGCTCCCGGCCCTGCTCAAGTCCGACTCCCCCCGCGTCGTCACGGTCGCGTCGATCGCCCACCACCGTGGCGACGAGTCCGTGCTCGAGGGCAACCCCGAGGCGACGTACGAGCCGCAGAAGACCTACGGCAACAGCAAGCTGGCCAACCTGCTCTTCGCCGCCGAGCTCCACCGCCGCTCCGAGGCAGCCGGCTCACGGCTGATCTCGGTCGCCGCGCACCCCGGGGTCTCGGCGACGGGACTGGTCGGCTCGCCGGACGGGATGGGTGCCAACCCGATCATCCGCGCGACGGCGCCGTTCTTCATGCCGCTGGTCGCCCAGTCCTCGGGTGCGGGGGCGAACCCGACGCTGTGGGCGGCGTCCTACGGCGAGCCCGGCTCCTACGTCGGCCCGCAGTGGCTGATGGAGACACGCGGACGCCTGGGCGAGGCGAAGCGCAGCCGGCACGCCCGCAACGAGGAGCTGGCGCGCCGGCTCTGGGACCTCTCCGAGGCCGAGACCGGCGTCACCTACGACCTCACGGTCTGAGCGCGCCGCCTCAACGAAGATCGACGCCAGCCTCGGCCATGGCCCGGAGGAGGTAGGGCCCGAGCGTCTTCGCGTAGGTCACCGACAGATGGTTGTTGTCGGCGTAGACGTTGACGCCACCGATCACGACCGGGCACTTCGACTTGTTGCAGTAGAAGTGGCTCAAGTCGATCTCCGTGGCTCCCGGGGTCTGGCTGGCCGCCTCGCCGTAGGTGTCGTACCAGCGGTCGAGCCGGTCGTAGCGGCGGAACGAGCACTTCTCGTTGGCTTGCTCAGGGGCCACGTCGGCCAGGCAGAAGTTGGGGTTCTGCTGCGGGTCGTCGCCCGTGGGGTTGTCACGGAGCGCGAACACCGGCACCCCCTGGCTGGTGAACGGCTTCCACGCGTCGACCACACCAGCGACGCGGACAGCCCTGTCGCCGTAGAGCCTGCTGGCGCGGGAGGTCGTGATGACCGCGGCGTACCTCGTGGCGGTGCGCTCGAGCAGGGGGAACAGCTTGCCGTGCATCTCGAGGCAGGCCTTCCCGGCGGGACCCCCCTTGAGGTCGCGGACGCGGGTGGTGAAGGGACAGGCACTGAGGACGTAGAGGTCGACGACCAGCTCCCCCGCGTCGACGCGGCTCTCGAGCATGCTCGTGAGGAGGCGGGCGTGGGAGTCGCCGATGACCGCGAGCCGAGGGACCCCCGGGCCGGGCGTCCCGAAGGTGCACGGCCGCAGAGGCTCCGCGCGCATGGCCGCCTCG
Source organism: uncultured Actinomycetota bacterium (assembly GCA_963843075.1). GTDB lineage: Bacteria > Actinomycetota > Actinomycetes > Propionibacteriales > Nocardioidaceae > Marmoricola. The sequence goes on from CAWJJD010000001.1 coordinate 529,973, forward strand.
CACTGCGGCTGGGCGAGGCGGTCGGCGTTGGCTGCCTCGGCACCCGGGACCATGACACCGTCCAGGTCGGGGTTCGGGCACTCCTTGCCCTTCTTCGGATCGCGCGCCTCGGCGCCGAAGCACGGTGGTGGGTGCGCCATCAGATCGGCCGCCCGGGTCTGGGTCTGGTCGAGCTCACGAGCCACGTCGACGCGAGGCACCACGCACAGCGTGGTCAGTAGCACCGCGCCGACGCCGGCGTACACGAACGTGGTGCGGGGGCGCGCCAGGCCGAAGTGCTGCGCGCGCCGCACCGGGTCCTCCACCCACCGCTTGGTCATCGCGGACAGCCCGATCGTCGCCAGCAGGATGGAGACCTTGTCGAGGGTCGTGAGCGCGTGGTCGGTGACGTAGGGCAGCAGGATGATCAGCGGCCAGTGCCAGAGGTAGATCGAGTAGGAGATGTCGCCGAGAAATCGCGCCGGTCGCAGCATCAGCAGGCGCGCGCTCGACCAGGCAAGGTTCGGTGCCTCCACCCAGATCAGGACGGCCGAGGCCACCACCACCCAGATCGCGGCCGTTCCCGGCATCGGGGTCTTCGCGTCGAAGACCAGCGCGCACGCCAACAGGACGACCAGGGCGACCCAGCCGGTGACCGCACGGACGCCCGGGGAGACCCGCCCGGCCGCTGCTGGGACGAAGGCCAGCAGGGCGCCGGCGCCGAACTCCCACGCCCGGGCCGGCGTGACGAAGTAGGCCCACGCCGGGTTGGTCGCCGTGACCCACAGCGAGTAGGCGAGCGAGGCCGCGGTGCCGAGGGCGAGTACGCCGAACACAGCCCGGCGTGCCTCGATCGTCGACGTGGTCCGGCTGGCCGAGCCCGTCGACAGCCGCCTGCTCGCGATCCAGATCCCGAGCAGCACCAGCAGCGGCCAGACCAGGTAGAACTGCTCCTCCGCCGACAGCGTCCAGTAGTGCTGTGCCGGCGAGGGAGTGTTCTCCGCGGCCAGGTAGTCGACCGAGTTCAGCGCGAGAGTCCAGTTCTCGACGTACAGCGCCGCCGCCAGGATCTCGCCGAAGAACTGCTGCCACACCAGCCGCGGCACCCACACGAGCACTCCGAGGGCCGAGACCAGCAGCACGACGTAGGACGCCGGCAGCAGCCGCCGGATCCGCCGCGCCCAGAACTGGGCCATGCTCACCGACCCGGTGCGGTCGACCTCGCGCAGCAGGTGAGCGGTGATCAGGAACCCGCTGATCACGAAGAAGACGTCGACCCCGATGTAGCCGCCCGGCATCCGGTTGGGCCACAGGTGGAAGGCGACGACAAGGAGCACGGCTGCTGCCCGCAACCCCTGGATCTCCTGACGCACCGCCCGAGCCTACAAAGGCGAGGCCCACTTGACGGCGCGCACACGGACCCGGCCTAGGCTCAGAGTGTGTCCGACCCCATCCCGCCCACGCGGCGACCGCGTCATCTGCTCGACCCCGATGACGTGCGTCGCAGCCACGTGCGCTCCCAGGGGACCTCGGACTCGTTGACCAGCGTGCAGCGCTGGGTGATGTCGGCCCTCGCCGTCACGACGATCATCCACCTCGCGGGTGGCGTCGTCCTGCTGGCCGTGTTCATGGACGAGGACCGCCTCGACGCCCGCATCGGGCTCAACCTGATCGCGGGCTTCATCGGCGTGGTGGCCGTGGCGACCGGGCTGCTGATCCACGGCCGCACGCTGCTGACCTGGTGGCTGCTGCTCGGCCTGATCCCGATGGTCGTCGGCTTCTGGTTCACGTTCTGAGCCACACCCCCGCGGCTCCAGCGCACCAGGTCCCGTCGGAGTGACCGACGCCACGACCAGCCCGTCACCGTGGAGCGAGGTGGACACTCTGGTCCCAGGGGCCGGTCGCAGCAGGGACGACGTCGTACGACGTGGTCACCCCGACGACCGATGTGGATGACCTCCCGGAAGAGGTCATGGGACTCGGCTGCCCCGACGACCAGGTCGTATGACGTCCCGGGAACCCCCGCGACGCACGACGACGGCACGACCCGGGGTCCGGGTGATGCCGTCGTGCTGGGTCGAGATCGCACCTGATGGTGCGCGAGGGGGGAGTTGAACCCCCACGCCCTTTCGGGCACACGGACCTGAACCGTGCGCGTCTGCCTATTCCGCCACTCGCGCCTGAAGCGGACGTAAGGCTATCCCACCTCGTCTCAGGCTCCCAAACCGGGCGCGGGCGCGACGACTGCGCCCGCTACCATCGCCAGAACGCCCAACTGGGGAACGACCGACCTGCCGTCACGACGACGCCCGAGAGGAGGCCACCTTGAGCGCGCTGCAACGCTTCGAGAACAAGCTGGAACAGATGATCTCCGGGGTCTTCGCCCGGACCTTCCGCAGCGCCGTCCAACCGGTCGAGATCGCCTCCGCGCTCAACCGCGAGGTCGACAACTCCGCGCAGATCCTCAGCCGCGACCGACGCCTGGTGCCCAACAACTTCCACGTCGAGCTCTCCGAGACCGACCACCAGCGGCTCGAGGGTCTCGGCCCGCAGCTCACCCGCGAGCTCACCGAGATGCTGCGCGAGCACGCAGCCCAGCAGTCCTACGTCTTCACCGGACCGGTCAACATCGAGCTGGAGACCCGCGACGACCTCACCACCGGGCGCTTCCGGGTGCGCAGCAAGGCGATCGCGAGCTCCAGCCTGGCGGGGGGCGACCCCAGCGACACCCAGGTACGCCGGGCCACGGCGACCCTCGAGCTCAACGGGGAGCACCTGCCGCTGGCGCCTCCCGGCATCGTGATCGGCCGCGGCAACGAGGCCGACCTCCGCATCGACGACCCCGGCGTCTCGCGCCGGCACATCGAGATCCGCGTCGAGGAGCCCCAGGATCTCGGTGGCGAGCCCCGCATCACCGTGCACGACCTCGGGTCCACCAACGGGATGTCGGTCAACGGCAAGCGGGTCGAGAAGGCGACGCTCGCCGATGGTGCAACGATCAGGATCGGTAACACGACCATGTCCCTGCGCCTCAAACAAGGGTGAGTTGAGAGTTGTCAGAGCTGACCCTCGTCCTGATCCGCTTCGCCTACCTGGCGATCCTGTGGATCTTCGTGCTCTCGTGCATCTCGGTCATCCGATCGGACATGTTCGGTGCCCGGGTCGCGCGCGAGGACGCCGGCGGCCCCTCGCGCTCGGAGCGCCGGGCGAGGGCCAAGCAGCAGAAGAGCAGCAAGCCGCGCCGCGGCGTACCCACCCAGGTCGTCATCCTCGAGGGCGGCAACAAGGGCGAGACCATCTCGCTCGACCAGGCACCCCTGCTGATCGGGCGCGGCAACGACGCGGCCATCCGGCTCGACGACGACTACGTCTCCACCCGGCACGCCCGGATCGCGAGCTCCGGCGACCAGTGGTTCGTGGAGGACCTCGGCTCCACCAACGGCACCTACGTCGGCAACAGCCGCATCTCGCAGGCCACCGCGATCCAGCTCGGCACGCAGGTGCGCATCGGGAAGACGATCCTGGAGCTGCGCAAGTGAGCCGGGGCGAGGCATGAGACTGCGCTACGCGGCGCTGTCCGACGTCGGCCGGGTCCGGCGCGACAACCAGGACTCCGGGTACGCCGGCCCGCACCTGCTCGTGATCGCCGACGGCGTCGGAGGGTCGGCTCGCGGCGACATCGCCAGCGCCGCGACCGTCGGGGTCCTGCGCAAGCTGGACAACCCACCGGGCAACGACATGCTCAGCGCCCTGGCCGGCTCCATCCACCGCAGCCACGACCGCATCGCCGGCCTGGTCGCGGAGGACCCCGAGATCGAGGGCACCAGCACCACCGTGACCGCGGTGATCTTCGACGGCTCCCACATCGGCGTCGGGCACGTCGGCGACAGCCGCGGCTACCTGCTGCGCGACGGCACCCTCTCCCAGCTGACGACCGACCACACCTTCGTGCAGAGCCTGATCGACGAGGGCCGGATCACCGAGGACGAGGCGCGGGTCCACCCGCATCGCAACCTGATCCTGCGTGCGGTGGACGGTGTCCACGAGCCGGAGCCGGACGTCTTCACCCTCGAGGTGGCTCCGGGAGACCGCATCCTGCTCTGCTCCGACGGCTGCTCGGGCGTGCTCTCCGACGAGGACCTCGCCCGCATCCTCGGCGAGGGGACTCCCGACCACGTCGCCGTGTCGCTGGTCAGCTCCTCGCTCGAGGCCGGCAGCTCCGACAACGTGACCGTGGTCGTGGCCGACGTCATCGGCGACGACGAGGTGGACGACGCCGAGACGAGCGCGGCTGCGGTCACCGGACCGATGGTGGTCGGCGCGGCCGCAGAAGCACCACGACGGCGACGGATCGGCTCGGCCGGGACGGCACGCGCCGACACCGGTGAGCTCGACCCGGTGCCCGGCTCCGGGGGCGACGTCGACCCGGAGGAGATGCGCTACGCGCCGCGGGCACCTCGACGGTTCACCTGGGCCCGCCGGCTCGCGGTGCTCGTGGTGGTCGTGCTGCTGGCCGCTGTCATCGCGTTCGCCGGTTACAAGTGGAGCCAGAACCAGTACTACGTCTCCAACGACGGCGACGGGGTCGCCATCTTCAAGGGGATCGAGGCGGACGTCCCGGGCATCCGCACCCACCACGTCCAGGAGACCAGCGACCTCACGCTGGGGAGCCTGCCCGACTTCAACGCCCGGCAGGTGCAGGACGGCATCAGCGCCAGCAGTCTCGACGACGCGCGCGGCATCATCAGCCGGCTCCAGCGGCTGGTGATCTGCCCGGAGCCGACCGCACCGTCGCCCTCCGCCAGCCCCACCAAGCAGCCCACCAAGGGCGCCACCACGAGGCCCCAGAAGAATCGCACGCCCAGCGCGAGCGCCAGTCCCAGCCCCAGTCCCAGTCCCAGCCCGTCGCCCTCCTCCGGCGCCGTCCCGTGCACCGAGGCGCCATGAGCAGCCTGCGCGCGGACCCCGCCGCGCCCCAGGGGCTGATGGGCTTCGTCCACCGACGCCGCCGCGGCGCCGAGCTGGTGCTCCTCGTCCTCAGCCTGGTCGTCGGCATCGGGGCCTACGCCGCCGTCGGTCTCGGCGTCGACGGCGAGGTCCCCGTCAACCTGTTCACCTACGGCGCCTGGCTGGCCGCCCTGGTCATCGGCTGTCACATCGTGGTGCGGATGTTCGCGGCGTACGCCGACCCGATCCTGCTGCCGATCGTCTCCGCGCTCAACGGACTCGGCCTGGCGATGATCCACCGCATCGACCTCGGACGGCAGGCCACCCGGTCGGACACCAACGGCTTCGCCGACGCCCAGCTGATCTGGATGACCCTCGGCGCGCTGCTCTTCGCGGCCGTCCTGATCGTGCTGCGCGACCACCGTCGGCTGCAGGCCTTCACCTACACCGCCGGGCTGGCGGCCATCGTGCTGCTCCTGCTGCCCCTGGTGCCCGGCCTGGGGCGCACCATCAACGGCTCCCGGATCTGGATCCACCTCGGCCCGATGAGCTTCCAGCCGGGTGAGGTCGCCAAGGTCCTGCTGGTGGTCGCGTTCGCCGGCTACTTCGTGCTCCACCGCGACGCCCTGGCGCTGGCCGGCCGGCGGTTCCTGTTCGTCGACCTGCCCCGGGGCCGCGACCTCGGCCCGATCCTCGCGATGTGGCTGGTCTCCCTGGGCATCCTGGTCTTCCAGCGCGACCTCGGCTCGTCCCTGCTGTTCTTCGGCCTCTTCCTGGTGATGCTCTACGTCGCCACCGAGCGGCCCGGCTGGTTGGTCGTCGGCGGCGCCATGTTCGCGGTCGGCGCCTACTTCGGCTACCTCGCCCTGGGCCACGTGCAGTCCCGCGTGGACGCATGGCTGCACCCCTTCGACCCCGACTCCAACGCCTACCAGCTGGTCCAGGGGCTCTACGGGATGGGCTGGGGCGGCCTCGTCGGCCGTGGCCTCGGACAGGGCCAGCCGCAGATCACCCCGCTCGCGTGGTCCGACTTCATCCTGCCCTCGCTCGGCGAGGAGCTCGGCCTGACCGGCGTGATGGCGATCATCCTGCTCTACGGCATCCTCGTGGAGCGCGGCCTGCGCACGGCGCTGATCTGCCGCGACAACTTCGGCAAGCTGATGGCCACCGGCCTCGCGGTCGTGTTCGCCCTCCAGGTCTTCGTGGTGATCGGCGGGGTCACCAAGCTGATCCCGCTGACCGGCCTGACCACCCCGTTCCTCTCCCAGGGCGGGTCGAGCCTGGTCGCCAACTGGGTGATCGTCGCGCTGTTGCTGCGCATCTCCGACCACGCCCGCCGGCCACCGCCGGAGCTGGTCGAGCCCGACGAGGACTACGACGCCGATGCCACCCAGGTGGTGAAAATCAGATGAATCACCCCACGAAACCGCTCCCCCCGAATTGGGCAGGCTGGCGCCTGAGGTCGACGCGGCTCACGCTTCCGCGGGGGCCCCGATGAACAAGCCGATCCGAAACCTCGCCGTTGCCTGCATGCTGCTGTTCGTGGCGTTGCTGGTCAACGCCACCTTCGTGCAGTACTGGGAGGCCGACGACCTCACCTCGCTGAGCCAGCACCCCGACAACAAGCGGGTGCGCGACGCGGAGTTCTCCCGTGAGCGCGGCGGCATCCTGGTCCGGGGCAAGGCGGTCGCCGAGAGCAACAAGTCCGACGACGCCTACAAGTTCCAGCGGGTCTACCCGCTCGGCCCGCAGTACGCCCACCTCACCGGCTACTTCTCCCGCGACTTCGGGCTCGGCGGCGTCGAGGCCTCCCAGAACTCCATCCTGTCGGGCAGCGACTCGCGGCTGTTCATCGACAACAAGGTGATCGCTCTGGCCGGTGGCGAGGACCCCAAGGGGGGCAGCGTCACCCTGACGATCGATCCCGAAGCCCAGAAGGCGGCCTACGACGGGCTGCGGGCGCTCGGCAACAACGTGCGCGGCGCCGTCGTGGCGATCGAGCCCCGCACCGGCAAGATCCTCGCGATGGTCTCCAGCCCGACCTACAACCCCAACAAGCTGGCCAGCCACGACTTCACCGAGGCCGGGAAGACCAAGCAGCGCCTCCTGGGCGAGAAGCCCAGCCCCCTGGACAACAGTGCGATCGAGGAGGTGCTCCCGCCCGGCTCGACGTTCAAGCTGGTGACCTCGGCAGCCGCCCTCGACTCGGGCAAGTACACCCCCGACACCCTGGTCCCCGGCGGCGCGAGCCTCGACCTGCCGCAGACCACCACCGACATCGTCAACGAGAGCCGCGGCGGCTGTGGCGGCGACAAGATCACGCTGACCCGTGCGCTCGAGGTCTCCTGCAACGTCTCCTTCGCCGACGTGGGCCTCAAGCTCGGCGACGACAAGCTGCGCGCCAAAGCACAGGCGTTCGGCTTCGGCACCCGCACGTTCACCGACCTCGACGACGCGCTCACCCGGCAGGCGATCAGCCGCTTCCCCGAGGACCCCGACGCCCCCCAGACTGCGCTGTCGGCGATCGGCCAGTACGAGGTCGCCGCCACCCCGCTGCAGATGGCCATGGTCGGCGCGGGGATCGCCAACGACGGCACCGTGATGAAGCCCTACCTGGTCGACGAGACCAAGTCACCCAAGCTCGAGACGATCGACCGCACCTCACCGGAGCCGATGCCCGACCAGCCGGCGATGAGCTCGGCCGCCTCGCGCGACCTGCGCCAGATGATGGTCTCCGTCGTCAAGAACGGCACCGGCAAGACCGCCCAGATCCCGGGCGTGGACGTGGCCGGCAAGACCGGCACCGCCCAGAGTGCGCCCGACCGACCGCCGTACGCCTGGTTCGTGTCGTTCGCCCCCGCGGACACCCCCGCCGTCGCCGTCGCCGTCCTCGTGCAGGACGCCGGGGTCGCCCGCGACCAGATCTCCGGCAGCGGCCTGGCGGCCCCGATCGCCAAGGCCGTGATGGAGGCGGTGATCGGGAAGTGAGTGACGACGGACCCGGTGAGGACACCCGAGCGGACGGCCCTCTGCCCGACTCGGGGCAGCGCTACGAGCGCCTCGACCGGATCGCGGTCGGAGGCATGGGCGAGGTCTGGCGCGCCCGCGACACCGTCCTGGGCCGTGAGGTCGCCGTCAAGGTGCTCAAGCAGGAGTACGCCGACGACCCGACCTTCCGCGCCCGGTTCGCCGACGAGGCCCGCCACGCTGCCGGCCTGCACCACCCCGGCATCGCCTCGATCTTCGACTACGGCGCCGACGAGGGTGAGGCGCCCTACCTGGTGATGGAGCTGGTCGACGGTCGCCCGTTGTCCGAGCTGCTCGCCGGCGAACGCGCGATCGACCCCGAGCAGGCGCGGCTGCTGGCGCTCCAGGTCGCCGAGGCGCTGGCGGTCGCCCACCGGGCCGGCGTGGTGCACCGCGACGTGAAGCCCGCGAACCTCCTGGTCACGCCTGACGGACGGGTGAAGATCACCGACTTCGGGATCGCCCGCGCCGCCGGGTCGGTGGCCTACACCCAGACCGGCCAGATCGTCGGCACCCCCCACTACATCTCGCCCGAGCAGGCCCGCGGCGACACGGCGACCGCCGCGAGCGACGTCTACGCCCTCGGGGTGGTGCTCTTCGAGTGCCTCAACGGGACGCGACCGTTCGACGCGGACAGCCCGATCGCGACGGCCCTGGCGCACATCCGCGACGAGGTGCCGCCTCTGCCCGACACCGTGCCGCCCGCACTGGCGGCCGTCGTGACCCGGGCCTTGCAGAAGGACCCCTCCCAGCGCTACGCCGACGGTGGCGAGCTCGCGGCCGCGCTGCGGGAGGCGGCCGACCCCCACGCCGCGGTGGCTCCGCCCCCGGCCAGCACCCAGGTGATGCCGCCCGTGGTGGCCGCCCCGGTCGCGGCGCCCGGCACGCAGGAGACCCCCGCAGCCCGCGTGACCACGACGAAGACGCAGAACCGCTGGCCCCTGTACGCCGCCGCAGCGCTCGTCCTGGTCGTCGTGGTCGCCCTGCTCGTCGCCCATCCCTGGACCGACGACTCCCCCACGGGCACCGACGACAACCCGGCCGCCGGGGACACCGTGCGGGTCAGGGCCGCTGCCTACATCGGCGAGCCGGTCGAGGACGTCGAGGCGGCCCTGGCCGACAAGGGGCTGAAGACCAGGACCGACGAGGTCGACAACCCCGGTGACCACGACGCCGGCACGGTCGCCGACCTCGACCCCACCGGCACGGTGAAGGTCGGCTCGACCATCACCCTGGACGTCTGGGGCGACCCACCGGCCGACGGGTCCGACAACTCAGGCAGCTCCGGCGGCTCCGGCGGCTCCGGGGACACGAAGACCAAGCCGCCCAAGCCCGAGAAGACCGAGACGACGCAGGCGCCCCCGCCCGAGGACCCCGGCCAGACCGACAAACCCGGCGGCGGCAGCGGCCAGGGGAACCAGACCGGAAGCCCCGCCCCGGGCGGACGCGCGACCAAGGCAGCCAAGCCCGGCAAGGCAAAGCCAAGCCGAGCAAGGCAGCCAAGCCCAGCACGGGCAAGAAGGGAGACTGAGCCTGCGATGACGGAACCGCAACGGATCGGTGGACGCTACGAGGTGGGCGAGCTCCTCGGCCGCGGTGGCATGGCGGAGGTCCGCAAGGGCACCGACGTGCGCCTCGGCCGCACGGTCGCCATCAAGCGTCTGCGCACCGACCTGGCGAGCGACGCCACCTTCCAGGCCCGGTTCCGACGCGAGGCCCAGTCGGCTGCCTCCTTGAACCACCCCTCGATCGTGTCCGTCTACGACACGGGTGAGGAGATGTCGACCGACGGCAGCAACGTGGCCCAGCCCTACATCGTGATGGAGTACGTCGCCGGCCGCACGTTGCGCGACATCATCCGCGAGGGTCGCAAGATCCTGCCCGAGCGCGCCCTCGAGATCACCTCGGGTGTGCTCGCCGCCCTCGACTACAGCCACCGCGCCGGGATCATCCACCGCGACATCAAGCCGGGCAACGTGATGCTCACGCCGTCCGGCGACGTGAAGGTGATGGACTTCGGCATCGCCCGGGCCGTCTCTGACGCCTCCAGCACGATGACCCAGACCGCCGCGGTCGTGGGCACTGCTCAATATCTCTCTCCCGAGCAGGCTCGCGGAGAGACCGTCGACTCCCGCTCCGACGTCTACTCGACCGGCTGCCTGCTCTACGAGCTGCTCACCGGGCGGCCACCCTTCGTCGGCGACAGTCCGGTGTCGGTGGCCTACCAGCACGTGCGCGAGCAGGCCCAGCCCCCGTCGGCGCACGACGAGGAGCTGACCCCCGAGCTCGACGCCATCGTGATGAAGTCGCTGGCCAAGAACGTCGGCGACCGCTACCCCAGTGCCGCCGCGATGAAGGCCGACATCGACCGCTACCTCGCCGGCAAGCCCGTGCAGGCCCCGGCGGTCGCGGCGGTGCCACCGACCAGCTTCATCCCCACGGACAACCCGACCCAGGTGACCTCGGTCGTGACGGAGGGGGACGACGACGAGCCGCCGCGCAAGAGTCGTGGCCCGCTCATCCTGCTGCTGCTCCTGCTGGTGGCGCTGATCGTCGCCGCGCTCGTCTTCGGGCCCAAGCTCTTCAAGGCGGCCCCCGAGCAGCAGTCGGTCCCGACCATCACCGGGCTCACCCGCGCCCAGGCCGAGCGGACCATCAGCGACAGCGGGCTGGTGGTCGGGGAGGTGACGACCGCCGCGAGCAAGGAGGTCGCCCAGGGCCGGGTCATCTCCCAGCAGCCGCAGGCCGGTGACCTCGTCGACCCCAAGACCAAGGTCGGCTTCGTGGTCTCGGCCGGCAAGCCACAGGTGCCGCTGCCCGACGTGGTCGGCCAGAACAAGGACGAGGCCGCCACCCAGCTGCGAGGTCTGGGGCTCAGGGTGGTGCTCACCGAGCGCGACGCCGACGACCCGAAGGACCAGGTCGTCGAGATGCAGCCACCGGCAGACACCAAGGTGGCCGACGGCTCGAAGATCACGTTGTTCTGGTCCGACGGCCCCGAGGAGGTCCCGAACGTCATCGGGAAGACCGAGGCCGACGCGACCAAGCTGATCGAGGACGCCGGGTTCAAGGTCAGCCGGGTCACCGACTCCTCCACGGAGGCCAAGAAGGGCACCGTTCTCCAGCAGAGCCCGAACGCCGGCCAGACCCTCGACAAGGGCAGCACCGTGACGATCGTGGTCTCGACCTACGTCGAACCCTCGCCGCCGCCGCCCTCACCGTCGGTCTCCGCGTCGCCCTCGCCGTAGGCGCCGGCGGCCGGCCGGTCAGTCCGGTCAGTCCCGGTCAGTCCCGGCCAGTCCCGGTCAGTCCCGGTCGATCTCCGACTTGGCCTCGGCCTTGGCGTAGCGCAAGTCGCTGCTGCCGGTGTAGGCCGGCATCGTGACGTCGTCGTCCGTGCTCACCTCGTAGCCGAGGTTGTGGGCGTCGACGTAGGTCTTGTAGCCGGCCACGTAGTCGCTGGAGTCGAGTGCGGTCTGCAGCGCGTCGAGGTCGCCGATGGCGGTGATCTCGTAGGGCGGGGCGTAGGGCACGCCGTGCAGCACCACGGTGTTGCCGACGCACTTGATGCCGGTCGTGCTGATCACCCGCTGCTTCTGCAGCGTCATCGCCTCGGCACCGCCGATCCAGAGCGCGTTGGCCACGGCCTGGATGTCCTGCTGGTGCACGACCAGGTCTTCCTTGGTCACCTCGCCCTTGCCGCTCGCCACGGCGCGGGCGATGTCCTCCTTGGGTGCGTCGCTGAGCACGACGGTGATGGCCGGGCCGTGGACCTCCTCGAACCCCGCCGGGCCCCGCAGCTCGTCGACCTGGCGCTGGAGCTCGGTCACCCGGGCGTCCGCGACACCCTTCCCGAGTGTGTCGACCTCCCGGGTCAGCGCGGCGACCTCGTCCTGCAGGGCGTCGGCCCGGTCCCGCTGCTGGCGTACGACGGTGTCGAGGTCGGTCACGCTGGAGGCGCGCAGGTCGAGTCCACCGGCGGCGATGCCACTGGTCACGAACAGCGTCCCGGCGACCACGAAGACCACCACGGCGGCCAGCCGCCAGGCGTAGCGCCGGTTGCTTCCCGGGCCGGTGTGCCGGCTCGTACTGCGGCTGCGCTTCCGGGGAACCCGGAGGCGACGACGGGAGGTGCTCATCGGGGCGCCTGACTCGTGGGGGACATCTCTTGACTACGCTAGCCGACGAGCTCGTGCCCGAAGATCCGAGGAGAGACCGTGTCCAAGCCGTCCGCCCGTAAGCCCACTGTGCTGTCGAGTGGGTACGAGACGTCGATCCGGCGCACCGTCCTCGCGGGGGCTCTCGTCCTGCTCGGCATCATCTGGATGGTCGTCTACATCAACGTGGCCAAGGACGCCGCCACCGCCCTGCCCGGCGCGAAGAAGCCCGACAACCCGCTCCCCTGGATGGCCGACCTGGAGAAGTGGAACTACGCGATCGGCTTCGGCCTGATCTTCGTCGGTCTCGCCGTCTCTGCCCACAAGAGGACCCCGCTCGGGCGTGGACGAGGCGTGGTGGGCGCCATGCTGGGCTGCTTCCTGATCGGCCTGATCTGGATCGTCACCTTCTACTTCCTCGGCAACGACACCTCGGTCCCCGTGATGACCGACCTCGGCCAGTACAACCTGCTCGTGGGCATCGGCTTCATGGCCGTGGGGTTCTCGTTCGCCACCAAGTGGGAGTGACCGCGCACCTGCACGGTCTAGTTACACCGCTGTAGTTCTCCACAGGGTTGTCCACCGTTGTGGACAACTATCGGGGTGTCTTGGACACACGTCGCGCGCGATCAGCGGCAGGGGCCGTTCGCATCCCAAAGTGGGATGCAATGGGTACGCTGGTGGCATGAGCACTCAGATCGCTGTTCGCCTCCCCGACGAGATGGTGGCCTTCTTGGACCGCGCCGTGGCCACCGGGAAGGCTCCTAGCCGGGCCGCGCTCGTCGCGGCGGCGGTGGAACGGGAGATGCGTCGACAGGCTGCCGAGCAAGACGCAGAGGTCTTGCGTGAGGGCGGGCCCGCCGACGACCTGGACGAGCTGGTGCAGTGGAGCAGCACCCACCTCGAGGTCAAGGACTGATCGGTGCGCGAGATCTGCCTGGTGCGTCTCGACAAGACCCGGCCGGCACTGGTCTTGACCCGCGAGCCGGCGCGGGCCGCGATGACCAAGGTGACCGTCGCTCCCATCACCACCACTATCAAGGGCTTGTCCAGCGAGGTCCTGGTCGGACCCGACAACGGGCTGGATCACGACTGCGTGGTCGCCCTCGACAACGTCATCACTGTCCCGGCGACCCTGCTCGGCCGAACCGTCGGGTACCTCAGCGCCGAACAAGAGGCTCAACTGGCGCGCGCCGTGGTCTTGGCCTACGACCTCGAGCTACCCCTGCTCGCATGACCCGCAGGCGCGAGGACGGCGGCAGATCCGGTCGCTCGCTTCGCTGCCTGTGTACGGTTCGCGCAGGTCCGCGAGGGAGGTATGAGTGACCCGGAACCTGCGGTTGTGGGTAGCGACTGCGCTGGCAACGTGTGTGATCGTCGTCGTGGCAGGGCGGCTGATCTGGGTGCATGCCGACACTGGACAGTGGGCGCTCTCGTTCTCTGAGGCAGGAGCACCGAGCAGGATCGACTTCGACGGGCGTGCCTACGACCGAGGGGATCGCGTGAGCCTGCCCGATGCCGCCATCCCGAGCGGAGGCACGCCAGGGGGCGGGACGATCTACAGGGCCTCTGAGGATGAGGGCCTCCACGAGGTGACCATCATCTACGTCTCCGACGGCCACGATGCTTGGGCCTACGGGCTTGTCGGGGGTCCCTGACTCGGCTCCGCTCATCGACGCGGCCGCGCTCGATCAGCGGCCGTTGTGTCGTGGGCGGTTGCCGGCCCGCTCAAGTGACTACGGCTGGATGAGGCCCGCCTGCAACCTGGCGATGATGGCGCCCAGGTCGCCCGAGGACAGCAGCCCTGGGCCCAGTGGGCCTGAGCGGTTCGCGCCTATCGGAGGCAGAGTCCGCAGTGCATCGCGGACCCGCGCTGACATCCGGCCGAGCTGCCACTGGATCTCGGCTTCCGTCGCTGCGGGTTTGTCCGGGGATGCCATGCCGGCGGCCTTGGCTGCGTAGGCGGCGGCGCCCAGGGCATGCGCTCCCATGTGACAGACGGCTGCGGCCTGGCCGGCGGCGCGGGCCGCGGCCGCCGCGGCGGGCTCCCTCACCTCACGCGTGCCGACGCCACCGGCGAACCGACGACGGATCTCCTCGGCAGTGTTGAGCTCACCTGTGGCGAACCCCCGAGCTCTGGCGATCAGGAACCGAGGGCGATCGTCGGAAGGAGCTTCCGCCTCGAAAAGGTGGAGCACGTGCTCCGCGCAGTCAGCCGCCCACTCGGCGACGAGACGTCTCTCTTGTTCGCTCAACGTCTGCGGGGATGCCATGACCCTCCTCGGCATACTGGACGACGGATCGTAGGCACCATTGCAGAACGAACGCAGGTTGAGCGCTTGCATCTGTCGAGCGCTCGGAGTTGCTGCATGGCCGGACCGCGCCCGCACGGCGGAGCCAGAGGGGTTTGCGCGTTCGCCGTAGGACCCCGCGATCGCACATCGCCGCCCCCGCACACACACGGTTGTTGTCACACCAGCGCTGTCCTGGGTCCTTGGCGACAACCCTGACGTGACAAGGAGGATGGCCAAGGGGCACCCCGGCAGCCGCGAGAAACATAGCGAGTCCAAGACCCCGCCCCACCGGTCCCGATCCGCTGATCTCGACCGCAAAGATGGTGCATGCCACAGCCGCCGCGATGGAACAGCCGCGCCAACCCCACCTCCAGGCGATCGGTGTCACCTGACGGGACTCTCCACTCCCGCGTCTGGCTCGCCCGCCCACTCGGTAAGCATCCCAGTCCCTCCGGCCAAGAGGCACCACCAGCGGCAGTTCCGGATGTGGTCCCGCGGCCCTTCGGCTCGTGGGACGTCATACCGATCGGTCGTGCAGGCGACCATGTCGTACGACGTTGCTCGGGACGTCATCCGAGGTGGCGGGCGGGACGACCGGGGGGTATGACGTCCCGTGACCAAACCCCCGGAACTCGGCATGAGAGTGCATCGTCCTGCCTGGCTCACGCAGAAGACATGGGACACACCCGCTCAGTTGAGCGTGGTCACCCGGACGGCGACCACCAGCAGCGAGACCACGAGCACGGCGGCCGTGGCGCTCCACTGCACCAGCGAGCGCCGGGCGCGGGGGGCATAGACCATCGCCGCGCCGAGGAGGGCACCGCCCACCAGGCCCCCGATGTGGCCCTGCCAGGAGATCCCGCTGATCGTGAAGGTGAAGACCAGGTTGAGCGCGATCCAGGTCAGCACCGACTGCAGCTGGCCGCGCACCTTCAGCGCGACCACGGCCAGCGCACCCATCAGACCGAAGATCGCGCCGGAGGCTCCCAGTGTCTGGGTGTGGGGCGCGGAGAGCAGCATCACCGCGGCCGACCCGGCCAGGGCGGAGACCAGGTAGAGCGCCAGGAACCGCCACCGGCCGAGCACCTGCTCGAGGGTGGGGCCGAGGAAGAACAGCGCCAGCATGTTGAAGCCGATGTGCAGCGGCTCCACGTGGGTGAACGCGGAGGTGATCAGCTGCCACCAGGCGCCGTCCGAGACGCCGGAGACCCAGTGCTCGTTGCCGCCGCAGAGGCTCTCGGGGACTCCGACGAAGTAGCCGCGCCCGTCGGCGGGCGAGCACCGTCCCGACGGGAGCAGGGCCAGATATTCGACCAGCTTGCTGGTCTGCCCCTGCGTGGCTGCGATCGCCAGCCACACCAGGGCGTTGATCCCGATCAGCACGAAGCTGGTCAGGCGGGGGTCCTCGACCCGGGTGCCGCCGTACGGCGTGCGCGCCTGCCGGGTGTTCTTCGTGCCCTCCTTGACGCAGTGGGGGCACTGGAAGCCGACTGCGGCCGACCGCATGCAGTCGGGACAGATCGGCCGTTCGCACCGCTGGCACCGGATCCAGGTCTCCCGGTCGGGATGGCGGTAGCACGTCGGGGGGGCGTCGGGGGCGCTGGGCACCCCCGACTGCCCAGGACCCGGAGGGGTGGTCACCCTCGCTCGATCTCCACCGTCTCGATGATGACGGGCTCCACGGGACGGTCACCGGGACCGGTGGCCGTGGTGCCGATCGCGTCGACCACGTCGCGGCTGGCCTGGTCGGCCACCTCGCCGAAGATCGTGTGCTTGTTGTTCAGCCAGCCAGTGGGGGTCGTGGTGATGAAGAACTGCGACCCGTTGGTGCCGGGACCGGCGTTGGCCATCGCCAGCAGGTAGGGGCGGTCGAACTGGAGCTCGGGGTGGAACTCGTCCTTGAACGTGTAGCCCGGACCACCCGTGCCGGTGCCGAGCGGGCAGCCGCCCTGGAGCATGAAGCCCTCGATGACCCGGTGGAACCCGAGCCCGTCGTAGTAGCGCACACCGGAACGGCCGGCGTCGTCCTGGTAGTCCTTGGTGCCCTCCGCGAGACCGGTGAAGTTCTCGACGGTCTTCGGCGCGTGGTCGGGGAAGAGGTTCAGGACGATGTCGCCACGGTTGGTCTTCAGCGTGGCCTTGAGGTCGGACATGACTGCCTTTCGAAAGCGGGCGTGAAACAAACGTCGGGTCCGATCCTGCCATGCGGCCCCACATGGAGCAGGGGCGCGGCAGGCGTACCCAGCGCCCGCCTGCTGACACGGGTTTATTTACGCTCCGGGGACGGGCATGATCGGACATCAACGCTGAAGAACTCTGTAGAGAGGGAGTCTCGCAACCCATGTTTGCCAAGACCCGCAAGGAGAAGTTCGTCGAGCAGGCCCAAGACCTCGCTCACGACCTCACCGAGGCCATCACCCCGCATGTCGAGAAGGCCCGTGACGAGCTCGCTCCTCGCCTGGCCGACGCGCGGGACCAGCTGGCTCCCAAGATCGCCGACGCCCGCGACCAGATCGCCCCGAAGATCGCCGATGCCAGGGACCAGATCACCCCCAAGCTGGCGGAGGCGCGTGACCAGGCGGCTCCCTACGTCGAGTCCGCGCGCGACCGCTTCGTCAAGGACGTGGTGCCCGCGGTGCAGCAGGCCGTCAACGACGCCCGAGACCAGGCCGCTCCGGTCGCCGAGGAGGCCAAGCGCCGCGGTTCGCTCGCGGCGGCGGCCCTCAAGGGCGAGCCGGTGGAGAAGAAGAGCGGCAAGAAGAAGTGGTTCGTCCTCGCCGCTCTCGCCGGTGCCGGTGCGTTCGTCTACAAGAAGCTGCAGGGCAGCGACGAGTCGGCCAACTGGCAGTCGTCCTACACCCCGACGCCGGCGCCTGCCGCACCCCCGGCCCCGCCGAGCCCGTCCGCCCCCATGGCCGGCAGCCACGTCGCCGACACCGCGGGCGACGGCGCCGCGACGAGCGCCGGCGACCCCACCGGTGCCAACCCGGGTGAGGTGCTCGCCGACTCGACCGAGGAGCCGCACCCCGTCACCACGCCGGACGCCCCGGCTGAGGACGTGGACGTCACCGAGGTCGAGGACCCCAAGGCCTGAGCAACGCAGCTCGACACCCAGCACAAATGCTGTGACCCGCCACACCGTCTGGTGTGGCGGGTCGCTCACTTCCGGGGCAGTTCCAGCGGCCGGTGCTCGTCGACCCAGTCGTCCACCCGCCGCCACCACTCGAAGAGCCACTCGATGCGCTCCTCGCGGCCGGCCGGGATCTCCTCGCGCGGGATCCGCCACCAGCCCATCAGCAACCGCTTGTCCATCGGCAGGGAGTGCCACACGTCCGCGATGCTGACGACGTGGTCGAGGCCGGTGTGCGCGACCAGCAGCACGTCGGCCTCGGGTGCCGCCTCGAGAGCTGCCAGGACACCGCCCGGACGGGGTGCGAGGACGTTGATCATCTCCTCGGCCCGCTCGGCCATCTTGTGCAGCCCGAGCCGCTGGAGCCGGTTGATCGCGCGCTCGCGGCGTTCCGGGGTGAAGTTGCCCCCCTCGGGGAAGATCACGAACGCGTCGTTCTCGTCGAGGTTGCGGGCCAGCTCGCCCACCTCGGCCTCGACGTCGCGGCCCGTGGCCGGTCGGGGCGAGATGAACCGGCTCGGCAGCCTGGTGAGCAGCACGCCCAGCGCGGGGTCCCACGCCAGCATCTCCTTGAGCACCACCCGTGGCTCGCGGTGATACCAGTGCATCAACGCATACATCAAGATGAACGAGTCGCCGGGTCCCGCATGGCGGCAGAACACGAGCAGCGGCTTTCCCGGGTAGGCGTCCGGTGAGGGGCCGACGGTCTCGATCTTCAACCGGAGCACCCGCCTCGCCTCGCGGAAGAACACCACGAGGTAGGCCTGCACGAGGTCGTAGTGGATCCGCTCGAAGAACGGGCTGCGGAGGAACAGGCCGAACCCCGAGGCGATCCACAGCCCGAACAGCTCGACCAGGATGATGCTCTCCAGGGTCAGGTGCACCACGGCGAGCCAGAGCAGCCGCACCGGCCGGAGCCACCCCGGCACGAACTGCGAGGCCACCCCGGCCCCGATCAGCCACAGCGGCAGCGTGGTCCACATCAGCACCGTGAGCAGGATCAACAGTGGTGCGACCACGACGCGCTGGAGGACGACGGCCAGCCCGCGTGGCATCAGAGGTGCTCCTCGAGATACGCCCGGCTGCCGTCGTACGCCGCCTCGATCCGCTGCTCCACCTGGGTGGTGTCGCGATAGGCCATCGGCGAGTCGTCCCTGGCCGTGCCACCGGCCGGGAGCACGTGCGCGCTGACCCCGTCAGGCAGCTCGGCCAGCTCCCGCACGAACCGGTGCCGCCGGGCGATCTCGAAGGACACCCGGGCCACCTCCCAGGGCTTGCGAGGCGCCTTGAGCGGCCGGTCGATGCGACCGACCTGGAGCACGAAGATGCGGGTGGCGCCCAGCTCGACCGCCCTGCCGATCGGGATCGAGTTGACGATGCCGCCGTCGAGGTAGTGCTCGTCGCCGACCCGGGCGGGCGGCAGCAGCCCCGGGACGGCGGCGCTCGCGACCACCGCCGGCACCACCGGTCCCTGGCTGAACCACGTCTCGGCGGCGCGTTCGATGCTGGCGGCGCAGCACTGGAAGGGCACCGCGAGCTGCTCGAAGGTGAGCCCGCCGAACTCCCGGTCGAGCCGCTCACGCAGGGGTTTGGCCGAGTGGATGTGGGTGCCCGTGCGCATGGCTCGCGTGACCTGGCGCCAGGGCGGGTCGCTGTAGATGTCGTCGCTCTCGGCCACCGACCGCCACAGGTCGAGAAGCCGGTCGACGACGCCGGGGGTCGGGTCGCTGGCGACCACGAGACCGTTCAGAGCACCCACGGAGGTGCCGACGATCAGGTCCGGCTGCACGTCGTACTCGAGGAGGGCGCGCAGCATGCCCACCTCCACCGACCCCAGCAAGCCACCGCCGCCGAGGACGAAGGCGGTGCGGTCGGTCATGACTCAGGCGCCAGCGGTGACGAGCTCGGGGTGGTCGGCGCGCACCTTCTGGTGGACGCGGTGCTCGACCCAGAAGATCAGGATCGGGAGGACCCCGGCGAGCAGGACCAGCCCGGTGAACGGCCAGGTCCACCGGAGGCGTCGCGACAGCGCGAACGCCACCACCAGGTAGGCCATGTAGATCCAGCCGTGGGCGACGCCGACGAAGGTGGTGAGGTTGTCCCCGGTCAGCTGGAGCGAGGTCCCGTCTTCGGGCAGGTACTTCAGCGGCACGGCGACGAACACGAGCACCGTGAGCAGCACGCCCACGATCATCGCGAGCACGCGGTAGGCGGTGAACAGGTTGCGCACGCCTGCCAACTTATCCGGCGACCGTCTGGGCCGGCGCGGCGGCCGCCTCGACCTGGTCGCGGCACCAGCGCACCCAGATGTAGACGGCGAAGCCGCCGAAGATCCACCACTGGAAGGCGTAGAGCAGGTTGCGCAGGTGGGTCGTGCTGGAGACCTTCGGCACGGACGCCGGGGTCACCTTCTCGAGGTCGCCTGTGCCGCTGCCCGCGTCCTTGGCCACGACGTAGCCGCTGTAGAGGTCCGCGTCGACGTGCTCCACGATGCTGGCGATCCTCATCTCGGGGATCACGTCGTCCTCGGGGTCGTCGTCGGTGGCACCGCTCCCCTCGGAGGCCTGGAGCCAGCCCCGCACCTCCACCTGTCCGGTCGGCTCGGGGGCCTGCGGCTGCGCCGACCACCCACGTATGACGGGCATGGCGCTGTCGCCGACGAGGACGGGTGTCATCACCCAGTAGCCGCGCTTGCCGTCCAGGTAGCGATCGGCGACGTAGAGCGTGCCCTTGGGCAACCACTCACCCGAGAAGGACACCGGCTGCCCGAGGTACTCGCCCGGGAACGCCTCGTCGCCGCTGATCACCTTGCCCAGCGGCATCGGCTCGGCCTCGGAGATGTCGCGCGCCTCGGCGGCCCGCCCGGCCTCCCATGCGTGGTACTGCCAGATCCCCAGGAAGATCGCGGCCGCCACCGCCAGCACCATCAACAGGTGCGCGCCCCAGTAGCGCGGAGCGAGCAGGAGGGACACGCCGAAAGCCTACGGGCGGGGCAATCGCATCCAGACGTGCGGGATGCCGTCCTCGTCGTAGGGCTCACTGACCGCTTCGAACCCCAGGCTGGCGTAGAAGCCGACCAGGTGTGCCTGGCCGCCGAGCTCCACGGCCTCGCCCGGCCAGTGCGCCTCGCAGGACGCCAGCGCCCGCCGCATCAGCGGACGCGCCAGCTGGCGACCACGTGCGTGCGGCGCGACGATCACCCGCCCGACCCGGGGCGTGCGGTGCTCGTCGTCCGGCGCGAGCACCCGGGCGTACGCCGCTATCCCGCCGCCGTCGCGCCCGAGCACGTGCCGGGTCCCGGGCGTCAGGTCGTGACCGTCGATGTCCTGGTAGGCGCACGCCTGCTCCACGACGAACACCGCCGACCGCAGGGCGAGGACGTCGTGCAGGGTGGCGGCGTCGAGCTCGCTGCCGGCCAGCTCTGACCAGGTGAGGGTTGCCTCGGACACGCAGCCAGTATCGCGACGGGCAGGCACCGTCGGTCGAGCGGCCTCAGTCCGCGTCGGTGACGTAGTAGTTGGTGCCCGACTTCACCCCGGTGCCGTCGGGGTTGGTGATCCCGCCGGCCGTGCGGGTGAGCACGAACTTCGGACCCGCGATCGCGAAGTTGACCAGCTCCATCGGCGGAGCGGCCAACCCCTGACCCACTCGCTCGCCGGTCTTCGCGTCGAGCCGGATCACGTCCTTCTGGTCCTGCAGCACCCAGAACTCCGAGCGGTCGGAGTTCCAGCCGAGGTACTCCAGATAGTGGAAGTCGTACTTCTTCGGGTTGTTCCTCAGCCGCCGGTCCCACGTCCAGAGCGGCTTGCCGGTCTTCGTCTCGACCGCCTGGACGCGCAGCTGCACGGTGTTCTTCGCAGGGACCATCTCGCGGACGAAGACGTCGACCTTGCCGCTGGCGAAGAAGCAGTCGTCCGAGCGCGCGCCCGCGCCGCCGTAGTCGATGCCACGGAAGTCGTCGCAGATGGGCCACCAGAACGTGGACCCGTCGATCTTCCGGGGGGCCGGCTCCTCGATCTTCGTCACCTCTCCGGTCTCGGAGTCGACGAAGACCGGGCTGCTCACCGCGCTCTGCGCGAAGACGCGGCCGTCGTCGGTGTGCGGGCGCACCTTCTTCCCGTCGGTCGTGTACATGTTGTCCGGCTTCTCCCAGAAGTCGGAGGTCCACAGCTGCTCGCCCGTCTTCAGGTCGATGCCGTAGAGGCCGGGGAGCTTGTCGCTGGAGAAGTCGTCGCAGCCGAGGAACGCGATCACGACCGGGCGGTCTGCCGCGATGGCCGGGTTGACGAAGCACTCGTCCTTCTTCTTCGCCGGCCTGCCGAAGAAGAAGTCCGGCACCTGCTTGCGCCACAGCTCTCGTCCGGTCGCCGCGTCGATGCCGGCCAGGATGCCCGGGCTGTCCTCGCCCGCACCGGCGTTCATCGCGAAGAGGACCACGCCGTCGCGTTGGTCGACGGTCATCTCGCCGCCCCGGCCCGGACGCCCGGGACCGTCGGCGCCGTAGGCCCACTTCAGCGCCCCGGTCTCGGCGTCGTAGGCCTCCAGGTGGTCACAGTCGTCGACGTCGTCGGTGCCGGTGACGATCAGCGCGAGCCCGTTCTCGAGCTGTCGCCGGGGCTGCGAGGAACAGACGAGGCGGCTGCCCTTGAGCACCTGTTGCTTGCGTTGCTTGCCGGTCTTCCGGTCGAGGAACCGGATCACGTCCTGCCCGGTGTAGACGATCGAGGTGTCGTCGTACCCCGCGAAGTAGGCGGTGTGCAGGGCGTCGCTCGCCCCCGTCTCGGCAGCGTCGATGGTCGCCCAGTAGCGGGGCCACCGCTGGGTCGTGACCACCTTGGGTGCGGCCGGCTTGCCGCCGTCCGCGGTGCCCGCCTTCGCGCCGCCCTGGTCCTTCGCGGTCTGTCCACCGCAGGCACCGGAGAGCGCGAGTACGACGACCACGGCGGATAGGGCGACCCACCGGGTCACCCGAGCCATGCGCGCACCTGCCTGACGAGCGTCGCCTCGGACATCCCGAGCGCCTTCTCGACCCCCTCCGGCTCGGCGTCCAGGGTCCGGAGCACCTCGAGCAGCCCGGCATCACCTCGCTTCGCGGCCAGGTAGGCGCAGGCGAGGTAGCCGACTCCGTAGTGCGACGCGACCGCGTCGTTGTCGCCGTCGTAGAAGACCTTGTCGCTCGGCAGGGTCGAGTGCTCGCGCAGGTAGCCCATCCCGGCGTTGCGTCGATAGTTCCGCTCGGAGGAGTCGGGATCACTCAGGGCGACCGCGGCGCCCTCGACGGCCCAGCGCGGTGCCCCCTCGAAGGTCTCCTGCCAGGTGTGCTCGAGCGCGTGCACCATCTCGTGACGGATCGTGGTGGAGAGGTCAGGACGGGCGAGAACGCTCCGGTCCAGCACGATGCGAGTCGTGCCGGCCGCTCCCGGTTCGAGGTCGCCCGTGAGCTCGTTGGAACGAAAGACCGGCGCGGCGAAGGCCAGGAAGTCCGCCTCGAGCGGCTTGACCTCGCCGCCGAGGTAGTCGAAGGCGTCGGACACCGTCGGTGCCTGGAGCATGAAGACCCACTTGCGGGTGCGTACGTCGGCGGGCAGCTTCACGCCACTGCGGGCGAACCGCCTGACCTGGGTGTCCACGGCATCGTCGATGCGCGACACCATCCCCCGGATCGCGCTCTCGTCCGCCTCGGGACCGAGGATCACGGACTTGTGTCCCTGGGCCACGACCATCGGGCCGTCGTCCCAGGGCTGGCGGTAGTAGCGGGAGAATTTCTCGCCCGTGCTCTCGTCGGCGGCCGCACCCTTGACGCGCGTGACCAGGAGCCGGGAACCCTGCTTCTTGAAGCCGAAGCTGTACCACTCCGCCAGCGGGTGCGCGTCGGCCCCGGTGATCTGGTGGAGGAAGCCCAGGTCGGCCTTGAGCTCCCCCTGGCCCGTGGAGTCGCGGGTGTCGGTCGCCTTGACCAGCACCACTCGCCGCTGCTTCATCGGCACCGCGCGGACGTTGTCGAACCAGGTGCCCTGCTGGGCCACCAGCTCGGTCATGGCCGGGTCGAAGACGCTGAGGAACTTCTTCTTCTCACCACTGCGCAGGGCCGAGGTCATCGTGGCGGTCAGGCGCGAGGTGTCGTTCTCGGACAGCGATTGTCCCGCGAACGTCTTCGCCGAGGTGGGCTGGGGTGGGGCGATGTCCGTGGCGACGTCGTCCGGTGCCGAGGCCGGCTTCGCCTCCCCACCGTCACCACCACCACATCCGGCCACCACGAGACAGGCCGCGGCCAGGGCCAGGTGGGCCGCTCGGCACCGCATCACAGCTGTCGCTTCACGCTGGAGAGCACCAGGTCGGCGTACTCCGGGTGCTCCTCGTCGGGCGACGACGTGACGTCCACGAGCAGGCCGTCCATGGTGCCGACGACGAGGTGGTCGGTGATGTTCTGCTCGTAGACGACGTGCACCCGGTAGCCCTGGCCCAGCCCCTCGACCGTCACCGGGCTCTGGCGCTTGACCATGTTGCGCCAGCTGCCGCGCTTGCTCTTCTCGAAGGCGATGTAGTCCTCGGCGGTCTGGGTGGAGTTCTGCACGTTCAGCGCGACGAGGCCACAGGTCTTGCACTTCGGGTTCACCCAGATGAACAGCGTCGCGTCGGAGGTGTCCTCGGAGAGCTTCCAGGTCGCGGGCACCTTGAGGGTGACGCCGGCCTCGGTGCGCTCGACCAGACCATCGGCGTCGGGCTGCTCGGCCGCGCTGGTCGCCTCGGCCGACGAGGTCCCGTCAGTCTTCGGCTCAGCAGCCTTCGCGTCCCCCGAGCCGCACCCGGTGAGCGCCACCGACACGGTGAGCAGGCCCGAACACGCCACCATCCCGACCAGCCGCACGACATTTCCCCCAGGGTCCCCGACAACCGTGTTGGATTTGTACCCCACCGGTCGCCGTGGCGAACCAGGAATCGGACAAGTCGTGGCACTTCATGCCGTGGCGGTGCTGGCGAGCCGCTGCCTGCGTGAGTCCTGGGTCACTGGAGGCTGGGTCGTGGTGTCAGATCTGCTCACTCAGGGCCTTGATCGGCATCTTGAGGTCGTCGAGCAGCGCGAGGTCCTCGTCGCGGGTCGCGGCCCAGGGTGGTCAGGTAGTTGCCGACGATGACCGCGTTGATGCCGCCGAGCAGGCCGTCGCGGGTGCCCAGGTCGCCCAGGGTGAGCTCGCGGCCGCCGGCGTACCGCAGGATGGTGCGCGGCATCGCCAGCCGGAACGCCGCGATGGTCCGCAGCGCGTCCTTGCTGTCCATCAACGGCAGGTCACCGAACGGGGTGCCCGGGCGCGGGTTGAGGAAGTTCAGCGGCACCTCGTCGGGCTGGAGCTCGGCGAGCTGGCGGCAAACTCGGCGCGCTGCTCGATGGTCTCGCCCATGCCGACGAGGCAGCCGCAGCACAGCTCCATGCCGGAGTCGCGGACCATCTCGCAGGTCTCCCAGCGCTCCTCCCAGGAGTGCGTGGTGACCACGTTGGGGAAGTAGGAGCGCGCAGCCTCCAGGTTGTGGTTGTAGCGGTGCACGCCCATGGCGACGAGGTCGTCGACCTGCTCCTGGGTGAGCATGCCGAGCGAGGCGGCGACCTCGATGTCGACCGCCGCCTTGATCGCCTTGACGCCCTCGCGCATCTGGCTCATCAGCCGCTCGTCGGGTCCGCGGACGGCGGCCACGATGCAGAACTCGGTGGCCCCGGTGGCCGCGGTCTGCTCGGCGGCCTCGACCAGCGCCGGGATGTTCAGCCACACCGAGCGCACCGGCGAGGTGAACTGCCCGGACTGGGAGCAGAAGTGGCAGTCCTCGGGGCAGCCGCCGGTCTTCAGCGAGACGATGCCCTCGACCTCGACCTCGGGACCACACCAGTTCATGCGTACGGCGTGGGCGAGCTCGAGCAGGTCGGGGAGCAGCTCGTCCGGCGAGGTCAGCACAGCCAGGATCTGCTCTTCGCTGAGCCCCTCACCACGCTCGAGAACCTGCTCACGGAGGTCGGGTAGGAGGCTCTTGACCTGCGCCCCCATCGGTTCACTTGCCACGCTCATCGGTCCCTTCTGCCATCTTCAGCGCGCCGGTCCTCTCACCAATCTCGCTGCCGCGCGCACGACGGCTCACTCGGCGAGATAGGTCTCGAGCCAGGACGTGGTGACCGGGCCCTCCCGCACGGCAGACTCCTGTAGCAGCCTGACGTGGATGTCCCGGGTCGTCTTCACGCCCTCCACATTCATCTCCCCGAGGGCCTGGATGGAGCGTGCGACCGCCTCCTCGCGATTGCGGCCGTGCACGATCACCTTGGCGAGCATCGAGTCGTAGTACGGCGAGACGGAGTCGCCGCAGACGTAGCCGGTGTCGACGCGCACGCCCGGGCCTCCCGGCAGGTCGAAACGGGTCAGCTCGCCCGGACTGGGGAAGAAGTTGTTCTCCACGTCCTCGGCATTGATCCGGAACTCGAACGCGACGCCGTACGCCGCGATGTCCTCCTGGTCGAACGAGAGCGTCTCCCCCACCGCCACCCGAAGCTGCTCAGCGACCAGGTCGACACCGCTGATCTCCTCGGAGATCGGGTGCTCGACCTGGATCCGGGTGTTCATCTCGATGAAGTAGAACTCGTCTCCCGCGACGAGGTACTCGATCGTCCCGGCGCCGACGTAGCCGACCTCGGCCGCGAGGCGCACGCTCGCCGCGCTCATCTGCTCGCGCATCTCGCCCGACAGCTGTGGTGCGGGCGCCTCCTCGAGAAGCTTCTGCCGACGTCGTTGGACCGAGCAGTCGCGCTCGAACACGTGCGCGACGCCGCCGTGCTGGTCCGCGACCACCTGCACCTCGACGTGGCGTGCGTCCCTGATCACCTTCTCGAGGTAGACACTGCCGTCCCCGAAGGAGGACTGGGCCTCGGACTGCACGGCCGAGATCGCCTCGACCAGGTCCTCGCGCGCCTCCACGAGGCGGATCCCCCGTCCACCGCCACCGGCGGAGGCCTTGATCAGGACCGGGTAGCCGATGTCGTCAGCCAAACTCAGCGCCAGTTCGGTGTCGGAGAGCACCTCGGAACCGGGAACGACGGGAACGTCGGCGGCGCTGGCGGCAGCCCGGGCCGCGGCCTTGTCACCCATCTTGGAGATGACCCCGGCATCCGGCCCGACGAAGGTGAGGCCAGCGTCAGCGACCGCTTCGGCGAAGGAGGCTCGCTCGGAGAGGAAGCCGTAGCCGGGGTGCACGAGGTCACACCCGGAGGACGCCGCGGCAGCCAGCACCTTCTCGACGTCGAGGTAGGACTTGGCCGCCTGGGACGGGCCGACGTGGACGGCTTCGTCGGCGAGGGCAACCCAGTGCGCATCGGCATCAGCGTCCGAGTAGAGCGCGACCGCCTCCCAGCCCAACGTGTGCGCAGCACGCACCACGCGCACTGCGATCTCCCCGCGGTTGGCGACCAGGACCCGATGTGTGCTCATCTCGACCTCTACTCGATGACCGCGATGTCCTGGCCCACGGACACCTCGTCCTCGTTCTCGACCAGGAACTCCTTCAGGGTCCCGCTCGCGGTGGCCTTCAGGTCGGAGTAGGTCTTCATCACCTCGACGAGACCGATCACCTGCCCTTCGGTGACCTCGTCACCAGGCTTCGCGAGCTCGTCGGCGTCCGGCGCAGGTTTGCGGTAGAAGACCCCGGGCAGCGGGCTTTGGACGGTTGTCATGAGCTTCCTCCAAGGATCGATCGAGCCCGTTGGAGACGTTGTGCCCCTTCGGACCTGGCGGCGATGGCGCCGTCGATGTCGACGGACCTGAAATGGATGGTGTCCCCGGTCTTGGCCTGGCCGAAGCGGTCCCGGTCGACCGAGACGACGGTGCCGATCGTGGCGTAGCCGCCACCGGTCACGGCATCGGCGAGCAGCACGATCGGCTCGTCTCCTCCCGGCACCTGGATCGAGCCCAACGGGTAGCCGAGGTCGACGACGTTGGCGGCGTCGCTGCCGGCGCCGAAGGGTTGCTCACGCTCGACGAAGTCGAGCTCCCCGCCACGGACCCGGTAGCCGACCCGGTCGGCGTCCTTGGTGATCTTCCACGGAGTCGCCAGGAACCCCTCCAGGGCCTCCTTCGTCAGCCGGTAGGAGCAGAGGCCGATCACGGTGCGCACCTCGATGTCGGAGTCCAGCTCCGGGATCAGGTCGTCCGCCACCCGCGCTCCGACGGTGCCGGCGCCGTCGGGTGTTCCCAGCGGGAGCTCGTCGCCGTCGGCCAGCTTGCGTCCCTCGAAGCCGCCGAGCCCGATCAGTGTGTATGTCGAACGCGACCCCAGGTAGACCGGCACGTCGACGCCCCCGGAGATCGCGATGTAGGGCCTGGCGCCTGAGGAGATCATGCCGAACGCAAGCACGTCGCCGGAGGACACCTTGAACGCCTCCCAGGTCGGCGCCGGCTCACCGTTGAGGGTCACCGACGCAGCACCACCGGTGACCGCCAGCAGCCTTTCGTCGGTGAACTCGAGGGTCGGACCGACGTAGGTCGCCTCGAGCGCAGCAGCGTTCTCGTCGTTGCCGACCAGGAGGTTGCCGATACGGAAGGAGTACTGGTCCATCGCCCCGGACGGGGGCATGCCGATCTCGTAGCGTCCGGTGCGGCCCAGGTCCTGCACCGTCGTGTAGAGCCCTCCGCCGGCGACCTTCACGAGTGCCGTCATCGGTAGAGCACCTCCAGCAACGAGTCGTTGACCGCCTGCGGGTCCGCTAGGAAGGCGGCCGGGGAGAACTCCACCTCCCGTTGCCGGTAGCGGTAGTCACCGGCCTCGACGACCGCCCGGGTCTCGTCGAACTCGGCGCGGTCGATCGCGCGGTAGCGCAGGATGTCGCCCGCCTTGGGGAAGGCGATCGAGTCGGTGAAGTCCGGGTGGTCCTGCTTCACGTTGAGCACCGGCGTGGGTGAGATGCCGTAGAGCTGGTAGCCACCCGCGCCCTGCACCGGGTAGATGACCGCGAACGCACCACCGATGCCGAAGGCGCGCTCGGGGGTGAACGTGCGCGGACGCACGTACTTGGGCACCTCCACCTGCCGCTCGCGCGGCTCGAGCTGGTAGCAGAACGGCAGACCCGGAACGAACCCGAGCATGGTGACGACCCACGGGTTGCCGGCCAGGTGGTCGATGAACGCCTCGACGCTGTCGAACTTGTTGATCCGCGCGCCGTACTCCAGGTCGGTCGACTCGGGGTCCTGGTGCCGGTCACGGAAGCGCATCAGCGCCTCGTGCGTCCACGGATCGTTGTAGAGGACCGGCACGTCGATGATCCGGGTGTTGAGGGTGAAGTCCTCCGGCACGTGCCCCGCCTCGTCGTCGAGCTCGCGCAGGAGCGTGACCAGGTCACGCGGGGCGATGAGATCCGGGTCGTAGCGGATCATGTACGACGCGTTCGACGGGCAGATGTCCACGATCCCGTCGAGGTCCCGCGACCGCAGCGCGTTCGCGATCATCATGGCCTTGAAGTTGGCCTCGATGCTCATCTGCTCGTCGATCTCGACGAACACGAACTCGTCGCCGCCGTACTCGTAGCGGGCTTCCGGAAGGGTGGTTCCGCTCATCCGTGGTTCCTCGTCCTTTCGCTGCCAGCTGCCTGGCTTCCTGGATCTGTCGCTCGCACACCCCAGCCGGCTGCACGGACACGTTCCACGACTGCCCGCGCGTTGTCTCCGGCGGCGGGTCTGTCGGAGTGCAGGCAGATCGACTGGGCGGCCAGCGCCGACTCGACGCCGTTCTCCGACCGGACCCGGCCCGAGAGGATGTCTGCCGCCTGGTCCGCGCACCACTGTGGATCTCGTCGCCGGTTGTGCGGGTCGATGATGATCCTGCCGTCATCGGTGTAGTCCAGATCTGCGAAGGCTTCGGCGACCACGCGGTGGCCACGCTCTCGCTGGCGAGCGGCGGGGGGACCGGCCTCGAGGACGATCAGGAGGTCGGGGTCCACGGCTGCGACGGCGTCGGCCACGGCATCCGCCACGGCATCATCGCGGCTGACCAGTCCGTAGAGAGACCCGTGGGGCTTCACGTGGACGACCCGCACGCCCTGTTGGTCGGCCAGGGCTCGCAGAGCCCCGAACTGGTAGAGGACCGCCTGGGCGGCCTCATCGGGGGAGAACGCGATCGAGCGGCGCCCGAAGCCGACCAGATCGGGGAACCCGGGATGCGCTCCGAGGGCGATCCCGTGCTCCTTGGCCAGTGCCACCGAACGGGTCATGGTCGCGGGGTCGCCGGCGTGCCAGCCGCAGGCCACGTTGATCGAGGAGATCAGCGGGGCGAGCTCATCGTCCGCACCGAGCTGCCACCTCCCGAAGCTCTCTCCTGCATCGGCGTTGATGTCGATCGTCGGTGGGGCACCCTCGACCTGCCTGTCCCCAGCAATCGTGTCGCTCACTCCTGCTCCTCAGCTTCGTTGGGCCATGGCTCGACAGTGTTGCTGGCCGTCGCTAGTCGTGGCGGCTGGTGACCTGTGCACAGGATGCACAGGTCGGGTCCTGGTCACCAGCGACGCGGCGATCCATCTCCACAGCAACATATGACTTGTCGCAAGTCGCGCAACGGATCCGCGCGTCCCATGGTTCGTCGACCTCGGTCGCCGGGTCGAGTCCCTGAGTCTGGGTCGTCGGACGCCAGATCCTGATCGAGGCGGCGTACAGAACCGATGCGATGACGACGGTGATGATGGGTGCCAGCTGCACGAGGTCGGCGTTCAGCCCGTCCTTCTCGAGGAGGAAGATCCCCACCACCACGGCGACCAGCCAGGAGATCATCCCGCCCGGATTGATCACCGGAATCCGCCACGGCCGGAACTCGACCCTCGTGCCCGTCGCCCGGACGTAGGCGATGTGCACCAGTGCCATGGCGACCCACGCGGTGATGAAGACCCCTTGGTAGGCGAGGGCCTTGAGCAAGTTGTCGAGCACGGCGTTCCAGATCATCAGGACCCAGCAGATGGTCGCTGCGACCGCCGCCCACACCGTTCGCGGCAGCCGCAACCGGAAGACGCGAGCCATGAACGCCTCGAGGTTGAGGGATGCGAGGTAGAGGTTGGCGGTGTTGATGCGGGCCTGGGTGATGAAGATCAGGACCACGCCGAGCACACCCATCAGCTCCACGATGGCCACCGCGGCGCTGGCCTCGCCGAAGTCCGCGTCGGGAAGAGGCACGGAGTTGGCGAGGAACACCCCGACGAACGCGCTCCCGCCGAACGCGAGCAGGTAGAACAGCGGCCCGAAGGTGACCCACCCGTGGTACTTCTTGTCCTCGGGCCTGGCCAGCCGCGCGAAGTCCATCGTGAACATCATCAGGACCCACACCCCCATGTAGGTGATGAACGCACCCAGCCACCCCGGCAGCCCGCCCGTCGCCACACCTTCCACGTTCCACCAGTCCGAGCTGTATCCGTAGTCGCTGATCGCCCAGATCACGGCGGTCAACATGCCCAGGATGTAGAACGGGAGCAGGGCCCCGTTGAACTTGTCGAGCCACTTGTCGACGCCCCGCATCACCAGCAGGAAGCCGATCACACAGATCACGGCCATCCAGACCTTGAGGTTGCCGCCGAACTGCAGCTGGAAGGCGACCGCGATGATCGACCCCTCGAACACGAAGTAGTAGATGGCGGTCGCCGCGAAGATCAACGTCGCCAGCGCGGCACCGACCAGCCCGAACATGCTGCGGGAGAACATCGCGACGCTGAGGCCGGAGTCCGCTGCCTCCGACGAGATGACCCAGTTGATCGCGCTGTAGACGACGATCGTCAGGATCAGGCCGACGAGCGCCGACTTCGTCCCGTAGTTCGCAGCGACGGCTGCACCGGTCACGACGTAGAAGATCGCCGAGGCGACGCCGTACCACGCCATCGTCAGGGACCCTCGCGACATTCGCGCTGACAGGGGGACGACGTGGTTGGCATAGTCGTCGACGGCGGCTTCGGCCAGGACGCGAGGGTCGTCCTCGTAGCTCACGTCCAGCGACGCGGGGGGCGTGGTACCCATCTGACCTCAAACCCCTCACCAGGGTTCACGACTTCTGCCAGAACAACCGCCTGGCACGAGCCTGGGGCGTGTGATACCGCGGTGGCCACGTGGAGCGAGAGGCCAATCGCGTGAAACCGGTCGCGGTACCCGTAGGCGTCCGGCGCTTCTTGTTTTGTCAGCATCATCGACGCTGCTGCCCGGCCGATCTGCAGCCGGATCCGATGAGTTGGATCACCCTAGCGTGGGCCCTCGGTCGCCCACAACGATCCCGAACGAGTTGTATGACTGACTTTGGACTGGGGCGGAAACCGGGTCACCGACGTCCGGGTTGTCCGACCTACCTTGCGCCCCACCCCAGGAGGTGTCACACACGAGTGGAGCCTAGGGGACTCGAACCCCTAACCCCCTGCTTGCACGGCCCAAGGAACGGCACAGCCGCTACCAATTGCGCCCCACCCCAGGAGGTGTCACACGCGAGTGGAGCCTAGGGGACTCGAACCCCTAACCCCCTGCTTGCACGGCCCAAGGAACGGCACAGCCGCTACCAATTGCGCCCCACCCCAGGAGGTGTCACACGCGAGTGGAGCCTAGGGGACTCGAACCCCTAACCCCCTGCTTGCAAAGCAGGTGCGCTACCAATTGCGCCAAGGCCCCGTGTGGCGGGTCAGGCCTTGTCGACGTTGTCGGTGGCCTGCTGCCAGAGGGCTTGTTCCTTCTTGCCCTCGTCCATCTTCTTCTTCGCGATGACAGCACCGGCGGCAGCGACTGCGACGAGCAGGATCTTCTTCACGTTCGTCTTCCTCCAGCATGTCGAGAGTGGGCCTAAGAGGACTTGAACCTCTGACCTCTTCCTTATCAGGGAAGCGCTCTAACCGTCTGAGCTATAGGCCCGGGTGGGTGCCACCCATGGCGCTGGCGGGTGGACCGACAGGGAAGGCTACCCGATGCGCGGGCGCCTCCACAAAACGCTTCAGCTGTCCTCGGCGAGGGTGACCTCGATGCCTCCGAGCAGGGCGGCGGAGAGGTTGTAGAGGAAGGCCCCCAGGGTCGCGATCGCGGTGATCAAGATGACGTCGAGGACGGCCACGATCATGGTGAACCCGAGCACACGGGAGGTGCCGGCGTACTCCTGGATGTCGAACTGCTTGCCGTTGTCGCTGCCGACGGCCTGCTGGACGATCGAGTTGATCGAGTCCCAGACGCCGGCCGCGCCGAGCACGCCCCAGATGATGGCGACGGCGACGACGAGCACGATGCCCAGGGCGATCGAGAGCAGGAACGAGGTCTTCATCACCGACCAGGCGTCGACCTGGACCAGGCGCAGCTGCGCGCGTCGGGTGCGCCGGGAGGCGGGCTTGGCACCGGGTGTCGGGGCCGGCTTGGCCGGTCGCTTCCTGGCGGCCTTCTGCTGGGCCTTCTGGTCAGCCTTGTCCTGGGTCTTCTGCGCCTTCTCGGCCTCGCGCTGGGACGCCCGCTTCTGCCGGAGCTCCTCGGCGCTCTGCTTCTCGGCCTCCTTCTGGGCCCGGCGCTCGTCCTCGGCCCGCAGGGCCTTGAGCTCCTCCTGCTTGGCCCGCTCGGCGTCCTTGGCCTCCTCGGCCATCTCGGGTGGGGGCGGCGGCAGGATCGGGCCACCCAGGCTGCGCCGGGGTGCGATCGGGCTGTCCTTCTGGCCGTCGGCCATCAGCCCTCCTCAGGCGCGTCGGAACCGTCGTCGGGGCCGATTGTTGCACTGTCACCGGTCTCGTCCGAAACCTCCGCAGTGTCGTCGGGCGCGAGGTCGGCCTCGACCGCGCCGTCCGCACCAGGGTCAGCACCGGCGTCCGGGACGGTCTCTTCGCCAGCCTCGGCAGCGGCCTCCTCGACCGCGACCTCGACTGCTTCCTCGACCTCGGCGTCCTTCTCCACGCTGCGGGCCACGACGGCGACGCTGTCGTTGTTCTTGGGCGTCACGAAGCGCACCCCCATGGTGGAGCGGCCGGTCGCGCGGAACTGCTCGTCGATCGGGCTGCGCACGACCTGGCCGCCGGAGGTGATCGACAGGATCTCGTCACCCTCGACCACGATGAACGCACCGACGATGCTGCCGCGCTCCTCGTTGGCCAGCGACATCGCCTTGATGCCGAGACCACCGCGGGACTGGGTGCGGTACTCGGAGATGCGGGTGCGCTTGGCGAACCCTTCGTCGGTGATGGTGAAGACGTATTGCTCCGCGACCTCGTCGTCCTCGACCGGGTCGCCGTCCACGGCCTCCTCGGCCGCCACCTGCTCCGCGCGGATGACAGACATCGAGAGCAGCGAGTCGCCGTCACGGAACTTCATGCCACGCACACCGCTGGTGGCGCGGCCCATCGGTCGCAGCTGGTCGTCGCTCGCGGTGAACCGGATCGCCTGACCCTTGCGGGAGACGAGCAGGATGTCGTCGTCGGCGTTGACCAGCTCGGCACCGATCAGCTCGTCGTCCTCCTCGCGGAAGTTGATCGCGATCACGCCGGCCTGACGCGGGCTGTTGTAGTCGGCCAGGTTGGTCTTCTTGACCAGGCCCGCACGCGTGGCGAGCACGAGGTAGGGCGCCTGGTCGTAGTCGCGGATCGCGAGCACCTGGGCGATCTGCTCGTCGGGCTGGAAGGACAGCAACCCGGCGACGTGACCGCCCTTGGCGTCGCGCGACGCCTCGGGGAGGTTGTAGGCCTTCGTGCGGTAGACGCGTCCGGCCGTGGTGAAGAACAGCAGCCAGTGGTGGTTGGTGGTCGCCATGAAGTGCTCGACGACGTCGTCGCCGCGCAGCGCCGCTCCACGCACACCCTTGCCGCCGCGGCGCTGGGTCCGGTAATTGCTGGCCAGGGTGCGCTTGGCGTAGCCGCCCCGGGTGATCGTCACGACGAGGTCCTCGTCGGGGATCAGGTCCTCCATGGACAGGTCGCCGTCGGCGGCGATGATCTGGGTACGGCGGTCGTCGCCGTACTTCTCCACGATCGCGGCCAGCTCGTCACCGACGATCTGGCGCTGGCGGGACTCGTTGGCGAGGATGTCCTCGAGGTCGGCGATCTCGAGCTCGAGCTCGGCCAGGTTGTCGATGATCTTCTGGCGCTCGAGGGCAGCCAGCCGGCGCAGCTGCATGTCGAGGATCGCGTTGGCCTGGATCTCGTCGATCTCCAGCAGGTCGATCAGGCCCTGGCGGGCGTCGTCGACCTCGGGGGAACGGCGGATCAGCGCGATCACCTCGTCGAGCATGTCCAGCGCCTTGACGAGTCCGCGCAGCACGTGGGCGCGGCGCTCGGCCTCGGCGAGACGGAAGCGGGTCCGTCGCTGGATGACCTCGATCTGGTGGGTGACCCAGTTGCTGATGAACTGGTCGATCGTCAGCGTGCGCGGCACCCCGTCGACCAGCGCGAGCATGTTGGCGCTGAAGTTGGTCTGGAGCTCGGTGTGCTTGAGCAGGTTGTTCAGCACGACACGGGCGACGGCGTCACGCTTGAGTACGACGACCAGCCGCTGGCCGGTGCGGCCCGAGGAGTCGTCGCGCACGTCGGCGATGCCCTGCACCTTGCCGGCGTCGGCCAGCTCGGCGATCTTGAGCGCCAGGTTGTCGGGGTTGACCATGTAGGGCAGCTCGGTGATCGACAGGCAGGTGCGGCCCTTGTTGTCCTCGTCGATCTCGATCACCGCACGCTGGGTGATCGAGCCGCGACCGGTGCGGTAGGCCTGCTCGATGCCCTGGTGACCCACGATCAGGGCGCCGTTGGGGAAGTCGGGACCCTTGACCCGCTCCAGCAACGCGTCCTGGAGCTCCTCGCGGGTGGCGTCGGGGTGCTCGAGCGCCCACTTCGCGCCGTCGGCGATCTCGCGCAGGTTGTGCGGCGGGATGTTGGTGGCCATGCCGACCGCGATGCCGGCCGAGCCGTTGACCAGCAGGTTGGGGTAGCGCGCGGGCAGGACGACGGGCTCCTGGGAGCGGCCGTCGTAGTTGGGCTGGAAGTCGACGGTCTCCTGCTCGATGTCGCGGACCATCTCGAGCGCCAGCGGGGCCATCCGGCACTCGGTGTAACGCATGGCGGCCGCCGAGTCGTTGCCCGGCGAGCCGAAGTTGCCCTGGCCGTGGATCAACGGAGCGCGCATCACCCACGGCTGCGCCAGGCGCACCAAGGTGTCGTAGATCGCGGTGTCGCCGTGCGGGTGGTACTGGCCCATGACGTCGCCGACGACGCGCGAGCACTTCGAGAAGCCGCGGTCGGGGCGGTAGCCGCCGTCGTACATCGCGTAGAGCACCCGCCGGTGCACGGGCTTGAGTCCGTCGCGCACGTCGGGCAGCGCGCGACCGACGATGACCGCCATCGCGTAGTCGATGTAGGCCTGCTGCATCTCGTCGCGCAGCTCCACCACGCGTACGCGCGGGTTGTCCTCGGGGCCCTCTGGCCCGCCAGGGCCCTCGGGAGGGAGGTCAGTCATTCATCAATCCTTCGTTCGAGTTGCAGGAGGGGCGCGAGGTGCGGGCAGCACACCTCCTGGGTCAGATGTCGAGGAATCGGACATCCTTGGCATTGCGCTGGATGAAGGAGCGACGCTGCTCGACGTCCTCGCCCATCAGCACGGAGAACATCTCGTCGGCCTGGGCGGCGTCCTCGATGCTGACCTGGAGCATCAGCCGCTGGCTGGGGTCCATCGTCGTCTCCCACAGCTCCTCGGCGTTCATCTCACCGAGGCCCTTGTAGCGCTGGACGGGGTTCTCCTTGGGCAGCTTCTTGCCCTGGGCGAGGCCGTCACGCATCAGCAGGTCGCGCTCGGAGTCGGAGTAGACGAACTCGTGCTCGGCCGGCTTGTTCCAGCGCAGCCGGTAGAGCGGCGGCTGGGCCATGTAGACGTAGCCGTTCTCGATCAGCGGCTTCATGAACCGGAACAGCAGCGTCAGCAGCAGCGTGTTGATGTGGTGCCCGTCGACGTCGGCGTCGGCCATCAGCACGATCTTGTGGTAGCGCAGCTTCTCCATGTTGAACTCTTCGTGCACGCCGGTGCCGAGGGCGGAGATGATCGCCTGGACCTCGGTGTTGGCCAGCACCTTGTCGATGCGCGCCTTCTCGACGTTGAGGATCTTGCCGCGGATCGGCAGGATCGCCTGGATCCGCGGGTCGCGACCCTGTCGGGCGGAGCCGCCGGCCGAGTCACCCTCGACGATGAAGACCTCGCACTCCTCGGGGTTGGTCGACTGGCAGTCGCTGAGCTTGCCGGGAAGGCCACCGCCGCCGAGCAGTCCCTTGCGGGACCGGGCCAGGTCGCGCGCCTTGCGGGCCGCGATGCGAGCGGACGCCGCCGCCTGGGCCTTGCGGACGATGTCCTTGCCCTCGGCGGGGTTCTTCTCCAGCCAGTCACCGAGCTGGTCGTTGACGATCCGCTGCACGAAGCCCTTGGCCTCGGTGTTGCCGAGCTTGGTCTTGGTCTGCCCCTCGAACTGCGGGTTGGCCAGCTTGATCGAGATGATCGCGGTCAGGCCCTCGCGGATGTCGTCACCCGAGACCCGGTCCTCGCGCTTCTTGATCAGGCCCCACTCCTCCCCCCAGTTGTTGATCAGCGAGGTCAGGGAGGCGCGGAAACCCTCCTCGTGGGTGCCGCCCTCGTGGGTGTTGATGGTGTTGGCGAAGGTGTGCACCGACTCGTTGAAGGAGGTGTTCCACTGCATCGCCAGCTCGAGGCTCATGTGGTCCAGGGCCGACTCCGGGGTCTCGGCCTCGAAGTTGATGATCGTGGGGTTGGCCTTGTCCTTGCGCCGGTTGAGGTAGTCGACGAAGTCCACCAGGCCGCGGTCGTACTTGAACCGGCGCTCGTAGACACCGCCCTCGCGCGGGCTCTCCTCGGCGACGGCCTCGATCTCGGGCACGTCCTCCTGGAGGGCGTCACCGATGACGTCCGCGGCCTCCGCGGGGCGCTCGTCGCGCACGACGATCTCGAGACCCTTGTTGAGGAAGGCGTATTCACGGATCCGGTTGATCACCGTGTCGAGGTTGTAGTGCGTGGTCTCGAAGATGTCGTCCGAGGCGTAGAAGATGATCGTCGTGCCGGTGCTCTCACCCTCCTCCATCTCGCGGACCTGCTCGAGGTCGCCGTCGGGGACACCGATCGAGAACGTCTGGCGCCACAGGTGCCCGCGGTTCTTCACCTCGACGACCACGCGGCTGGAGAGCGCGTTGACGACCGAGATGCCGACGCCGTGCAGACCACCGGAGACCTTGTAGCCGCCACCACCGAACTTGCCGCCGGCGTGCAGCAGGGTCAGCGCCATCGTGACCGCGGGAATGCCCTCGGTGGGGTGGATGTCGGTCGGGATGCCGCGACCGTTGTCGTCCACGCGCACCCCGCCGTCGGCCTGGAGGGTCAGCACGATCCGGTCGCAGTAGCCGGCCAGCGACTCGTCGACGGAGTTGTCCACGACCTCCCAGACCAGGTGGTGCAGGCCGCGCTCGCCCGTGGAGCCGATGTACATGCCCGGACGCTTGCGGACCGCCTCGAGGCCCTCGAGGACCTGGATCGCGCTGGCGTCGTAGGAGCCCGCCGCCACCTGGTGACCCTCCGAGATGCTGACCGGGGCCACCTCGGGAGCGGGCGGCAGGTCCGGGGTTGCCGGCTGTGCTTCGGGCTCGGTCACGGCGTCGGACGCTGAGTCGGACGCTGAGTGGGACGCTGGGTCGAACTCTGGGTCGAACTCTGCGGCGGTGGACTCGTCGGCCACGTGGTTCCTCTTCTGCTGTGCGCCCTCGCGCGCGAGCGCGACGGCGGGTGGTGGGGCAACACAATGGCCGCCTCACGAAGGGTCGGCGACCATGGCTCAGTCTACCCGTCAGCGGCCCACAATCACGTGTGCTGCCCAGGATTTGGGGGGATCCGGGACCAAAACAGCCCCTCAGAGGCCCGGAACCGGCCCGGGCAGCCCATTTCGGGGGTGCGACGGACTCCCCATACGTCTGTGGGGGCCGCCAGCGGCCTGTGGAGGCGTCCTGCGGGCGATCAGCCGTAGGTGTCTCGCGGGCCGCGTCCCTTCACGCGCAACCGGCCCTTGACCCACGACGGAGCGCGGGGTCCGGCGACGTCGATGACCCGCACGGTCTCGTCGCCGAGCACCTCGTTGAGGCGGTGGACGACGTCGGCCGCGAGCAGCTTCATCTGGGTGGCCCAGGCGGTCGAGTCGGTGCGTACGACGAGCCGCCCGTCGGCGAACGACTCCGGCTTGGCGTGCTGGGCGACCTCCCGCCCGACGATGGCGTCCCAGCGCGAGAACACCCCGTGCACGCGCAGCTCGGTGTCCCAGCCCTGGTCGCTGACGAACCGGCCCAGCGTCGCGTCGATGCTCTGCGGGTCGCGGTCGTCGGGATGGGCCCCGCTGCTCGTCGTGCCGCGCTGCCAGGAGCGCTTGCGGTTGGTGGCCGGGTGGTCCTGGGTCCGGTCCTGCCGGCCAGGCCGCGGGCGATCGATCGGGCCAGATCGAGACCGGTGGGCTCGTGGTCGTCGGGGGTCGGCGGGGTCGGCTCGCCCGGCTCCTCCGGGTCGGGCGGGTCCGGCGGGTCCCTGTCGTCACCCAACGGGGGTCACCTGCCCGTCGGCGACCTCGAAGCGGCGGCCGCGCAGGGCCTCGGGGATGTCCTCGAGCACGGCGGCGGTGACGAGGACCTGCTCCGCGCCCGCGACGAGGTCGGCGAGCTGTGCCCGTCGTCCGGTGTCGAGCTCGGCGAACACGTCGTCCAGGATGAGCACCGGGTCGTCGCCGGTCGAGCGCAGCAGCTCGTAGGAGGCCAGCCGCATCGCCAGCGCGAAGGACCACGACTCACCATGGCTCGCGTAGCCCTTCACCGGGAACTCCCCGAGCGAGCAGAGGAGGTCGTCGCGGTGCGGGCCGACCAGGGAGACCCCGCGCTCGAGCTCGTCGGGGCGCCGCCGGAGGATCTCGGCCAGCATCGCCTGCTCCAGATCGGTGTCTGCAGGGTCGAAGCTGGGCTTGTAGGTGATCGTCGCGTCGTCCCGGGTCGCCCCGCGCGCCACCGCCTCGTAGGCCTTGCCGAGCAACGGGTTCAGCTGCTCGACCAGCCGCTCGCGCGAGGCCATGATCTCCGCACCGAGCCGGGCCAGCCGCTCGTCCCAGACCTCCAGCGTGGAGAGGGCGGCCTCCGCCGACGAGCCACGGACGCGGGCGGTCTTGAGCAACGAGTTGCGCTGCTTGAGCACCCGGTCGTAGTCGGTGCGGGTGCCGGCGTACCTCGCCCCCTGGTGCAGCACCAGCAGGTCGTCGGAGAACTTGCGCCGCTCGGTCGGGTCGCCCTTGACCAGCGCCAGGTCGTCGGGCGCGAACACCACCGTGCGCACCAGGCCGAGCAGCTCCCGGGCCCGGGGCAGCTGCCCACGGTTGATCCGCGCGCGGTTGGACTTGCCGGGGTTGATCTCGACCTCGAGGACGGCCCGACGCTCGTCCCGGACCACGGCGGCACGGACGACGGCCTGGGTGGCACCGCGGCGCACGAGGGGCAGGTCGGCCGCGACACGGTGCGAGCTGAGGCGGGAGAGGTAGTCGATCGCCTCGACGATGTTGGTCTTGCCCTGCCCGTTGCGACCGACGAAGGACGTCACGCCCGGCTCGAGCTCGACCTCCAGGCCGGGATAGGAGCGGAAGTCGTGCAGCGAGAGGTGGGCGACGTACAAGGTCTACTTGTCGGCGGGGGAGTCGACGTCCGACGTCGTCGGCGGGGTGCCGCCGGGCTTGGGGCCGGTGGTCGCGTGCCCACCGAAGCCCTTGCGCATCGCCGAGACGGCCTTCATCGCCGGGCTGTCGTCCTGGCGCGAGCTGAACCGGGCGAAGAGCGAGGAGGCGATGACGTGCATCGGCACCGCGTTGTCGATCGCGGCCTCGACCGTCCAGCGACCCTCGCCGGAGTCCTCGGCGTAGCCCCGGATCTGGTCGAGGTGGGAGTCGTCCTTCAGTGCCGAGACGAGCAGGTCGAGCAGCCAGGACCGGATGACGGTGCCCTCGCGCCAGGAGTCGAAGACCTCGGTGACGTTGTCGACCAGGTCGACCTTCTCGAGCAGCTCCCAGCCCTCGGCGTAGGCCTGCATCATGGCGTACTCGATGCCGTTGTGGACCATCTTCGCGAAGTGGCCCGCGCCCGGAGTCTTGCCGGCGTGCACCATGCCGGAGTCGCCCGGCGGCTTGAGCGCCTCGAGGGCCGGCATCACCTTGGCGACGTCCTCGTCGGCGCCGCCGTACATCAGCGCGTAGCCGTTCTCCAGTCCCCAGACCCCGCCCGAGACGCCGCAGTCGACGAACCCGATGTTCTTGGTCGCCAGGTGCTCGGCGTTGGCCTGGTCGTCGGTCCACCGCGAGTTGCCGCCGTCG
Organism: uncultured Actinomycetota bacterium; assembly: GCA_963843075.1. Lineage (GTDB taxonomy): Bacteria > Actinomycetota > Actinomycetes > Propionibacteriales > Nocardioidaceae > Marmoricola. Next base: position 570,871 of record CAWJJD010000001.1, read on the forward strand.
ATCACGAGGTCACCCTCACCGAGCAGCTCACCGAGCTCGTGGACGGTCGCGTGGGTCGGCTCACCCGCCGGCACCATCACCCAGACCACCTTGGGACTGGGTAGCTTCTCGACCAGGGCCTCGAGGCTCTCGACGTCACTGACGTCAGGGTTGCGGTCGTAGCCGACGACGGTGATTCCGGCGTTGCGCATCCGGGTGCGCATGTTGCCACCCATCTTGCCGAGACCGACGAGTCCGATGTCCATGAGGGGCTCCTGTGCTGGGTCGATTCAGGAAAGGAGGCGGCGAGGCATCAACAGGTAGCGGAAGGCGCTGTCGGCCTCCCCCTCCAGCGAGTCCACACCTGAGAGTACGACGGGCTTCGAGGCCTGCGTGAACGCGAGCTCGACGAACGGTGTCTCGATGGCGGTGACTCCGTCGAGGAGGTAGGCCGGGTTGAAGCCCGTCGTGATGTCCTCGCCGGTCACGTGCGCCTCGAGGGACTCACTGGCCATCGCCTCCTCGCCCGACCCCGCGTCGAGCGTGAGCAGGCCATCGGCGAAGGCGAGCTGCACCGCTGTGTTGCGCTCGGCGACCAGGGAGACCCGCTTCACCGCCTCGACCAGGGCGGCCTTGTCGACCCGGGCGACGGTCAGGTGCTCGCTCGGGAAGAGCGAGCGCACCTTGGGGAAGTCACCGTCGAGCAACCGGGTCGTCGTACGACGCACGCCGCCGCCGGCCGAGCCCTCGAACCCGATGATCCCCTCGCCGGCCCCGCCGCCACCGGCGTTGGAGAGGGCGATCGAGATCTCGCTGCCGCCCACCAGCGCCTTGGCCGTGTCGGCGAGCACCTTGGCGGGGACCAGGGCTGCCGCGTCGATGTCGGAGGCGGTCGGCGACCAGGTCAGCTCGCGCTGGGAGAGCCGGAACCGGTCGGTGGCCAACATCGCGATCGAGTCCCCGTCGAGCTCGAGCCGCACGCCGGTGAGGACAGGAAGCATGTCGTCGCGCCCCGCGGCGGTGACCGCCTGGGACACGGCGTGGGCGAAGACCGCGCTGCCGACGGTGCCGCGAGTCTCGGGCATCTGGGGCAGGGTCGGGTAGTCCTCGACCGGCATCGTCTGGAGGCTGAAGCGCGCAGAACCGCAGGTCAGCGTCACCTTCGGCCCGTCGATGACCATGTCGACCGGCTTGTTGGGCAGGCTGCGGCAGATGTCGGCGAGCAGCCGGCCGGACACCAGGGCCCGGCCCTCCTCGGTGACGTCGGCGTTGAGCGTGGCCCGGGCGGAGGTCTCGTAGTCGAAGGTCGAGAGTCGCAGACCCTCGCCTGCGCCCTCCCCCGAGGAGTCGTCGTCCAGGGAACCTGCCTCGATCAGCAGTCCGGCGAGCACGGGCGCACTCGGGCGGATCGGGAGTGCGCGAGCCGTCCATGCGACAGCATCGGCGAGAACGTCACGTTCGACGCGGAACTTCACGGATGGTTCCTCTCCATCTCAGTGCAACTCGTGCGAGGTCGGGCTGCTCCCCGTGGGCGCCACCCGCCGGGGCCACAGTGCCGGGGTGAGCATCCTGTCACGCCGGTTCCTCACTGGGGTTCTCCACACCGCACGGCACGCACCTGTTGTTGGGCGACGAGGAATCAATTGGAATTCTCGTCGTAGTAGTAGGCGCGGTGGATTCTGTGGACAACCACTGTCCGTGCAGGTCAGCGGCACAAAGTTGTGCCGGCCGGGGTGTGGACGGCGCCGAGGCGAACGACAAGTTCCTGTGCGGCCAGCGGGCGGGTGTGCGCGGAGCACGTGGGTTGTCCACACCCCGCGCACCTGCCCGTCCACGGGAATTGGTGGGACGACGCACATCTTGCACCGTTGTCATTCGACGGCCGGGAGGCAGGCGCTTCAAGCTGTCTTGGCCTGCTGCTTGATCCGCGTCGTGAGCTCGGTGACCTGGTGGAACACGTTGCGGCGCTCGGCGAGGTCCTTGCGGATGCGGCGGTCGGCGTTCATGACCGTGGTGTGGTCGCGGCCGCCGAACTGCTGGCCGATCTTGGGCAGCGAGAGCTCGGTCAGCTCGCGGCACAGGTACATCGAGATCTGCCGGGCGGTGACCAGGGCCCGGGTGCGGCTCGGGCCGCAGAGGTCCTCGATGCTGAAGCCGAAGTAGGTGGCCGTCTGGGCGATGATCAGGCCGGCGGTGACCTCCGGCTCGCCCCCTTCGGGGATCAGGTCCTTGAGCACGATCTCGGCAAGGGTCATGTCGACCTCCTGCTGGTTGATGCTGGCGAAGGCCGTGACCCGGATGAGGGCACCCTCGAGCTCGCGGATGTTGGTCTGGATGCGCGAGGCGATGAACTCCAGGACGTCGGCCGGGGCGGAGAGCCGGTCGGCCGCGGCCTTCTTGCGCAGGATCGCGATGCGGGTCTCGAGGTCTGGAGGCTGTACGTCGGTCAGCAGGCCCCACTCGAAGCGGTTGCGCAGTCGGTCCTCGAGCTGGGTCAGCCGCTTGGGGGGACGGTCGGAGCTGATCACGATCTGCTTGTTGGCGTTGTGCAGCGTGTTGAAGGTGTGGAAGAACTCCTCCTGGGTCTGCTGCTTGCCCTCGAGGAACTGGATGTCGTCGACCAGGAGCACGTCGACGTCGCGGTAGCGGCGCTGGAGCGCTGCGGTGTTGGCGTCCTTGATCGCGTTGATCACGTCGTTGGTGAACGCCTCGGAGGACACGTAGCGGATCTTGGCGCCGGTCCACAGGTTGCGGACGTAGTGACCGATGGCGTGCAGCAGGTGGGTCTTGCCCAGACCGGAGTCGCCGTAGACCAGGAGCGGGTTGTAGGCCTTGCCCGGTGCCTCGGCCACGGCGACCGCCGCAGCGTGCGCGAACCGGTTCGAGGAGCCGATCACGAAGGTCTCGAAGGAGTAGCGCGGGTTGAGCGGGCTGTCCGGGATGCCGGTGGCCAGGGACGCGCTCACCATCTTTGTCGACATGTCACCTTGCCGACTTGTCGACGAGGAACCGTGTCCACTGGTCGCCGTGGGCCTGCGGTCCCGGTGGTCCCGGTGGTCGACCGGAGGCTGCTCGGCCAGGTCGGTGCTGTGGTCGTGGTGTCCCGAGCGGGGCCCGGCGTCGGGGCCCTGCCCGATCCCCGACAGCTGGGCGCGGGTGTGGTCCTGGGGGTCGTCGTGGGGCTGGGCCTGGTGCTGACCCGGGGCGTGGGCAGGCTGTTGACCCTGGGGGTCGTGGACGGTGCGCTCCAAGGACGGGTCGACGCTCACCGCGAGCCGGACCGGCTTGCCGAGCCGCTCGCTGAGGGTGTCCTCGATGCGGGTGCGCAGCCGGCCCTCGAGCTGGTTGCGGGTGAACTCGTTGGGGACTGCCACGACCGCGGTGTTCTCCGCCAGCATCAGCGGCTTGCTGGAGGCGAGCCACACGCGCTGGTTCGGTGGCAGGTTGTCGACGATGCCGGGCCAGAGGATCTCCAGGTGGCTCGCCTGGGGGGTCTCCCCGCCTGATCCGGTGGAACCTGAACTGGAACCTGTGCCCTGTGCTGCGTCCACGCCCGGTCGCGCTCCCATTCTTGTTGTGCCGCCCTGAGCTGCAGGCCCCGAGACGTTCCCGCCCACGGCTCCACACCTTTGTCCACAGGTTGTGCAATGCCGCCCGACGACCTCGTCGAGGTCCGCCGCCGACTCCCGTGCTTGCTCCCGTGCTCCCTCGCCGGTCCCGCAGGCGTCGCCCGAGCGCATCCTGGGCCGACCTGTCCGTCGAAAGGGGGGTGAACCGCAGATGCCCTGTCCTGGCGGGCGAAACGCGCTGTGGGAACTACCGCGAACCTGGAACCTAACAACTGGTGAGCCTGTGGATCAACCGGTTGTCCACAGGTACAGGACCAGTTGTCCCCAGGTCTCGGCGTGTCGCCTCCGGACACGCGGTCGGCGTGTCGTGCTGGCCCACTCGCTGTCGAATTGACCCTGTCGTCGCGCACCACGTACCGTTGGCAGGTCTGCACCGGCGTCGACCGGTGCCGCATGTCCATGACAGTTCGATCTCGCTGGTCGTGCTTCATGGGTGAGCGGTGCCAGTTGACCCACAACTGGCGACGAGGCTCGCCCGAAACGACCCGGTGACCGGACTGCTGTACCCAGCCCCTCGAGTGGAGTGAATACGTTGAGCAAGCGCACGTTCCAGCCGAACAACCGGCGCCGGCACAAGACCCACGGTTTCCGCCTGCGCATGCGCACCCGCGCAGGACGCGCCATCTTGTCGTCCCGCCGTCGCAAGGGCCGCGACCGCCTCGCCGCCTGAGGCTGGGGCGTGAGCCGAACCGCTCGTGCTCTCCTCCGGCAACCGCCTGACCTCACCGACGCACTTTCGTGAGGTCGTACGCCGGGGTCGTCGCCGAGGCGGCCCCCTGATGGTCGTCCATCTCCTGGCGTCGACTGGTGAGGATCCTGCTACTGGGCCCACCGACCCGCGGGTGGGATTCGTCGTCTCCAAGGCCGTCGGACCCGCGGTCACCCGCAACCTGGTCAAGCGGCGGCTGCGACACCTGTGTCGCGAGCGGCTGGCCGGGTTGCCGTCAGGGAGCATGCTGGTGGTCCGAGCGCTGCCGGCTGCCGCAGGCGCCAGCTACCCAGAGCTCGGTCGCGAGCTCGACCGCTCGCTGGCCAAGGTGGCCGTCACGACAGATGTTCCGGCGAAGGCGGTGATCGGCCGGTGAAGTTCCTGCTCATCTCCTTCTTGCGCGGATATCGCTTCTTGATCAGCCCGCTCTACGGGCAGGTGTGCCGCTATCACCCGACCTGCTCGGCCTATGCCCTCGAGGCGATCACCGTGCACGGGAGTCTCAAGGGTTCGTGGCTCGCCGTACGCCGGGTGCTGCGTTGCCACCCGTGGGCCTTGGGTGGATATGACCCCGTACCTCCGCATTCAAAGTTGACTCGAGGAGTCTGAGTGGAATTCCTGAAGGGAATCGGCGGCTTCATCCTGACCCCGCTCTACTTCCTGGTGAGCGCCGTCATGCTCGGCTTCCACCAGGTGTTCGGGGACATCTTCGGGGCGGCCTCGGGCATCTCGTGGGCCCTCTCGATCATCGGCCTGACCCTGACGATCCGGGCGCTGATGATCCCGTTGTTCGTCAAGCAGATCAAGAGCAGCCGCAACATGCAGCTGCTGCAGCCGCGGGTCAAGGAGCTGCAGAAGAAGTACAGCCACGACCGGGAGCGCCTCGCCCAGGAGACGATGGCGCTCTACCGCGAGACCAAGACGAACCCGTTCGCCTCCTGTCTCCCGCTGATCATCCAGATGCCGTTCTTCCTGGCGCTGTTCCGGATGATCGACCAGGCGGCCAAGAACGGCGAGGGCCGCGGGCTGCTCAGCGACACCCAGGCGCAGCAGCTGCGCGACGCCAAGGTCTTCGGCGTGAAGATCTCGGCGTCCTTCACCAGCGCCGACGGTGACCACCGCGTCCAGATCTTCGCCGCGATCCTGGTGATCGCGATGACGGCGACGACCTTCTTGACCCAGCGCCAGCTGATGAGCAAGAACATGCCGGCCGACGCGCTCAGCGGGCCCTACGCCCAGCAGCAGAAGCTGCTCCTCTACGTGCTCCCGGTCGTGTTCGCCGTGGGCGGCATCGCCTTCCCCATCGGCGTGCTCCTCTACTGGACCACCTCCAACCTCTGGACGATGGGGCAGCAGTTCTACGTGATCCGCAACAACCCGGCGCCCAACACCGAGGCCGCCAGGGCCAAGGAGCTGCGCGACGCGGAGAAGCGCAAGCGCAAGGGTCTGCCCGAGGTCGACCCCGCGACCGGCGCGGTCGTGCCGGAGGCCCCCGTCGAGCCGGAGAAGCCCGCCCCGCGGCAGCAGCCCAAGAAGCAGACGCGCTCCCAGCGCAAGAAGGGCGGCGGCGCCCCGAGGGCCGGGGGCCCACCGAGGAGCCCCAACCAGTCGGCGAGCTCCCCGCAGGACCCACCCCAGGATCCCGGCGGCTCGGCCCGCCCCACAGACCAGTAGCACCCCTGAACAGAGTCGGAGACACCCATGAGTGAGCAAGCGAACGAGACCCCGGAACACATCACGGACGAGACCACGGAGGAGACCCCGGACGAGTCCACGGGCCAGTCCGCGGGCGAGGTCGTCGAGGTGGAGGCACCCGAGGACGTCGTGGATGCCGACGAGGTCGCGCCGGTGACCGAGGAGGTGACTGCGGGCGACGAGGCCGATGACGCCGATGACGCGAAGGACGCCGATGACTCAGCGGACACCTCGGAGGACGACGAGGGCGACGAGGACGACGAGGACGCCGCGGCCGATCGTCCGGGTCGGCGCGCGCGACTGGAGCAGGAGGGTGAGATCGCGGCCGACTACCTCGAGGAGCTGCTCGAGATCACCGACCTCGACGGCGACCTCGACATGGACGTCGAGGGTGACCGCGCGACCGTGTCCATCGTGGGTGCCGACCTCCCCCAGCTCGTCGGCGACCAGGGCGAGGTGCTCGAGGCCCTGCAGGAGCTGACCCGGCTGGCCGTCTACCGGGAGACCGGTGAGCGCTCCCGCCTGATGCTCGACGTGAGCGGACACCGCGCGGGCCGTCGTACGGCGCTCGAGGAGCAGGCCGCCGGGATCGTCGCGCAGGTGAAGGAGTCCGGCGAGCAGGCGTCCCTCGAGCCGATGTCGCCGTTCGAGCGCAAGGTCGTCCACGACGTCGTGGCCGCCGCAGGCCTCAGGTCCGAGTCCGAGGGGGCAGAGCCGCGCCGTTACGTCGTGGTGCTCCCGGCGTGACCGCCCGGCGGGGACCCCGCCCGTGACCGAGCATGTTTCACGTGAAACACCTCCCGCGCCAGCAACCGCCCGGGAGGTGTTTTCACGCGCGCTACCGGCGGCGGAGGCCTTCGCGGACCTGCTGACGCAGGAGGCGACGGTGCGTGGACTGATCGGCCCACGCGAGGTGCCCCGGCTCTGGGAACGTCACCTGCTGAACTGCGCGGTGATCACGGAGCTGATGCCGGAGGGCAGCTCGGTGTGCGACATCGGCAGCGGTGCGGGACTGCCCGGGATCGTGCTCGCGATCCGGCGTCCCGACCTGAATCTCACTTTGGTCGAGCCATTGCTGCGTCGCACCACGTTTCTGGACCTCGCCGTGTCCAGAATGGGTCTCGACAACGTGACCGTCCATCGGGGACGGGCCGAGGAGCTGCACGGTGATGCGAAGTGGGCACGGAGGTTCGACGTGGTGACATCGCGTGCGGTCGCCCCGCTGGACCGGCTCGCAGGGTGGTCACTCCCCCTGGTTCGCCCCGGTGGCCTGTTCCTGGCGATGAAGGGGTCCTCGGCCCAGCAGGAGCTCGAGGCGGCGGCGACGGTGCTCCGGCGGCGCGGCGGCACGGACGCCCACGTGCAGCTGGTGGGCGGCCAGTGGCTGGACCCCGCGGTGACCGTGGTCAGTGCGCGGGCCCGATGACCACGGTCAACGAGCGCCGGCTCGGCTGGGCCCGGCGTGCGCGACGAAAGTTATCCACCGGCCAGGAGTGGTCGAGTGAGCGTAGGAATCCACAGATAGCCCCTACTTATCCACAAGGGGACACCGTTTCACGTGAAACAGAGCCTGAGGACAGTGTCGTGAACCAGTCGGAGACAGCACCCGTGGGGACGAGCCCCACGAACCCCACCAGCACCAACGAAGGGTCGGCGCCCGGCCAGGTCGAGCAGCCGACGGTCCCGCAGCAGGCGCCGCGGCCCCGGGTCCGCACGGCCGCGGAGCTGGCCAGCGAACCGTTGACCTACGACGAGTCCACGCCGATGGCTCGCGCTGTCGCCCAGCAGCTGCTCGTCCGCAAGGGGGTTCCCTACGGCACCGCCCTCCCACGACCGGACCACACCCGCGTCATGGTGGTGGCCAACCAGAAGGGTGGTGTCGGGAAGACCACCACCGCGGTCAACATGGCCGCCGCGCTGGCCCAGCACGGGCTACGGGTCCTGGTCATCGACCTCGACCCCCAGGGCAACGCGTCCACGGCGCTCGCGGTCGAGCACGGTCGCGGCACCCCGTCCACCTACGACGTGCTCGTCGACGGGGTTCCGCTCGCCGACGTGATCCAGCCTCACCCTGACATCGCGAACCTCTTCGTGGCGCCGGCCACCATCGACCTCGCCGGCGCGGAGATCGAGCTGGTCAGTGTGGTCGCCCGGGAGAGCCGGCTCCGCCGGGCGATCACCGCGCACCCGCTGGTCAACAGCGAGAACGACGATCGCCCCGACACGGATCGGTTCGACTACGTGCTGGTCGACTGCCCGCCGTCCCTGGGCCTGCTCACGCTGAACGCGCTCGTGGCGGGCGCGGAGATGATGATCCCGATCCAGGCGGAGTACTACGCCCTCGAAGGTCTCGGCCAGCTGCTCGAGACCGTGGAGATGGTGCGGACCCACCTCAACCAGGACCTCGAGGTCAGCACCATCCTGATCACGATGTACGACTCGCGCACCAACCTGGCGGCCGGGGTGGCGGCCGAGGTGCGCAACCACTTCTCCGGTCAGGTGCTCAAGACGTCCATCCCGCGCTCGGTGCGGGTCTCCGAGGCGCCGAGCTACGGCCAGAGCGTGATGACCTACGACCCCGGCTCCCCCGGGGCACTGAGCTATCTCGAAGCCGCACGCGAGCTGGCCCGCCGGGGCGCCGGCGCCGGCACCCACCAGGGAGGAACCCGATGAACAACAAGCAGCCCGTCCAGCGCAGGGGACTGGGGCGCGGCCTCGGGTCGCTCATCCCCACCGGGCCTGCCGAGCAGGCACCCGCACGCACGGAGGAGAGCGGTCCGCTGACCGGTGGGGTGCCTGCGCAGGGCCGCCACTCGGCCGGGCCCGACTCCGACGGCGCCGCGCCGGACCTCAGCACCAACCAGACCGGGGTCGGCACGCTCACCGAGGACCGCCCGGCCGATGCAGTCGAGGCGGTCGAGCCGGGCGACAGCGGTCCGGTCGAGGTGGCCGGTGCCTACTTCGCCGAGCTCCCGGTCGACTCGATCACGCCCAACGCGCGGCAACCGCGGCAGGTCTTCGAGGAGGAGGCCATGGCCGAGCTGGTGCACTCGGTCACCGAGGTCGGCCTGCTCCAGCCCGTGGTCGTACGCCGCACCGGCGAGTCGACCTACGAGCTGATCATGGGTGAGCGTCGCTGGCGGGCCATCCAGGAGGCCGGCCTGGAGACGATCCCCGCCATCGTGCGCCAGACCGACGACGAGGCGATGCTGCGTGACGCGCTGCTGGAGAACCTGCACCGGTCACAGCTCAACCCGCTCGAGGAGGCGGCCGCCTACCGGCAGCTGCTCGACGACTTCGGGTGCACCCACGACGAGCTGGCGGGGCGGATCGGACGCAGCCGGCCCCAGATCAGCAACACCATGCGGCTGCTGAACCTGTCTCCCGCCGTTCAGCGTCGCGTAGCCGCCGGGGTGATCAGTGCAGGACACGCCCGTGCGCTGCTGGCGGTCACCGAGCCCGCGGCCCAGGACCGGCTCGCCGGCCGGGTGGTCTCGGAGGGCATCTCGGTGCGCGGCCTCGAGGAGCTCGTCGCCGTCGGCGAGCACGGTCAGGACGAGGACGACCAGCCCAAGGTGCGCGCCCCCCGGCCGAGCGCCCCGGGCCTGGCCGAGCTCAACGACCGGCTCAGCGACCGGCTCGACACCCGCGTCAAGGTCACGCTGGGTCGCACCAAGGGCAAGATCGCGATCGAGTTCGCCTCGCTGACCGATCTGGAGCGCATCGTCTCCGTGATCGACCCGCGCAACCGGCAGGACAGGCCGATCTAGCCATCCACCGACATGTCGATGGAGTGATTCATCGATTTGTCGACAAAGAGATCAGGAGCCGAAGCGTCACCCGACGGCCGGGTCGTCGTCGCCGAGGTCGGCCGGGTCCGGTTGCTGGGCCTGATGCCTGCGCGCTGCCCGGCGTGCCTTCTCCTCGGCATCCATCTCCAGCGCCCGCTCGGGGGTGGGGGCCGAGCCTCCGCGTGAGGCGGGCAACCACCACGATCCCGGCGGCTGCTCCGCCGCCGGGTAGTCCTCGATCGCCTCGTCGACCAGGACCTGGAGCCGCTTGTGCAGCTCCGCGGTCTCCGCGGTGGGGTCGTCGCCCGTGGGATACATCGGCTCACCGACCCGGATCCCGATGGTCTTGCCGCGCGAGAAGTCGCGCGGGTGGTCCTTGGTCATCAGGCGCTGCGTGCCCCACAGCGCCACCGGGATCAGCGGGACGCCCGCCTGGGCCGCGATCCGGGTCGCCCCCGACTTGAGCTCCTTGACCTCGAAGGAGCGGCTGATGGTGGCCTCGGGGAAGATCCCGACGACCTCGCCCTCCTGCAGGTAGCGCAGCGCCTCGTCCATCGACGCCCCACCATCGGCCCGGTCGACGGAGATGTGGTGCATCGAGCGCATCACCGGCCCACCCACCGAGTGGTCGAAGACCTCTCGCTTGGCCATGAACCGCACCAGCCGCCGCGAGGGGTGTGCGGCGAAGCCACCGAGCACGAAGTCGATGTAGGAGACGTGGTTGAAGGCCAGCAGCGCCCCGCCGGCCTTCGGGACGTGCTCGGTGCCGGCCAGCTGGAACCGCAGGCCGAGCACCCGGAACAACGCCTTGGCCGTGAGGATGATCGGCGGGTAGCTGATGTCGCGCATGCGGGGATCGTGCCACGCGACCGGGCGTGCCGGGCACCCCATCCGCGGAGCGAGTGGTTTCGAGACACTCGCCGGAGCCCGCTCCTCAACCACCGTCCGCAGGTGGGGCGGTGGCTCTGCGAGACTGAGCGCATGCGCCAGATCGTCCAGAGCCGCAAGCTGCAGCACGTTCGCTACGACGTCCGCGGGCCGATCCTGGTCGAGGCCCAGCGGCTCGAGGCCGAGGGCCACAAGATCCTCAAGCTCAACATCGGCAACCCGGCGCCGTTCGGCTTCGAGGCTCCCGAGGCGATCGTCGCCGACATCGTGCACAACCTGCCCGAGTCGCAGGGCTACTCGGACTCCCGGGGCATCTACTCCGCGCGCACCGCGGTGGCGCAGTACTACCAGTCGCGGGGGCTCACCGACACAGCAGTCGACGACGTCTACATCGGCAACGGGGTCTCCGAGCTGATCTCGATGGTGCTGCAGGCCTTCGTCGACGACGGCAACGAGGTCCTGGTGCCGGCCCCGGACTATCCCCTGTGGACGGGCGCGGTCTCGCTCTCGGGCGGCACTCCGGTGCACTACCGCTGCGACGAGGAGAACGGCTGGGACCCCGACCTGGCCGACATCGAGGCCAAGATCACGCCGAACACCCAGGCGCTGGTGATCATCAACCCGAACAACCCGACGGGCGCGGTCTACAGCGAGTCGACCGTGAAGGGGCTGGTCGACATCGCCCGCCGCCACGAGCTGGTGATCTTCAGCGACGAGATCTACGAGAAGATCCTCTTCGACGACGCCCAGCACCTGCACACGGCGTCCTACAGCGGTGACGACGTGCTGTGCCTGACCTTCAGCGGCCTCTCGAAGGCCTACCGGGTCTGCGGCTACCGCGCCGGGTGGGTGATGGTCTCGGGGCCGAAGCACCTCGCCGAGGACTTCCTCGAGGGCCTCACCCTGCTCGCCAACATGCGGATGTGCCCCAACGTCCCGGCCCAGCACGCGATCCAGACCGCGCTGGGCGGCTATCAGTCGATCAACGAGTACATCCACCCCGGCGGCCGCTTCTACGAGCAGAGCAAGGCCGCCTGGCGCCAGCTCAACGAGATCCCCGGCGTCAGCTGCGTCGAGCCGCGCGGGGCGTTGTACTGCTTCCCGCGGCTGGACCCCGACGTCTACCACATCAAGGACGACGAGCAGTTCGTGATCGATCTCCTGCGCGCGAAGAAGATCCTGGTCACCCACGGCACCGGTTTCAACTGGTTCGAGCCCGACCACTTCCGCCTCGTCACCCTCCCCGACCTGGACACCCTCACCGAGGCGATCGGCCGGATCTCGGACTTCCTCGCGACGCAGCGCTGAGTCAGGGGGCCCGCGGCCGACCCGTTCGCCGCCCGGTCCGTTCTTCACCCGGTCCGTTCACCACCACCACGCCTACGATGGCACCGTGGGACGCAAGATCGAGCGGTTGACCCTCGACCATCTCCCGCAGCTGCCCGGTGGCTGCGGGGCGTGTGTGTTCTGGGAGCTCGATCCCGTACGCCGGGACGCGGTCCGTGGCCACGAGGCCGAGGAGAAGGCGGCCTGGGTCTCGATGGTGCTGCGTGACTGGGGGTCGTGCGGTCGGGTGGCCCTGGTCGACGGGCAGGTCGTGGGCCACATGATCTGGGCGCCGCCGGTGCACGTGCCGGCCGTCGACGGGTTCGCCACCGCTCCGGTGAGTGCCGATGCCGTGATCATGACGACCGCCCACGTCGCGCCGCAGCACCGGGGCGCGGGCATCGGTCGGATGCTCGTGCAGGGGATGGCCAAGGACCTGATCCTGCGGGGCGGGGTGAAGGCGGTCGAGGCGTTCGGGGACACCCGGGGGCGGGCCGGGCACTGCGTCGTACCCGCCGACTTCCTGCTGGCCGTGGGGTTCTCCACCCAGCGGGCGCACGCGGTCAACCCGCGGATGCGGATGGACCTGCGCACCACGCTGTCGATCCGCGAGGAGCTCGAACGGGGGCTGGAGACGTTGCTCGGGGCGGTCTCGGGCAAGCGTGCCCGGCGACCGGTGCCGCAGCGGGTCACTCCGCGGGGCGCCACCCGCGTGACCCGGCACGACTGAGGATCAGGTGCCGGAGAAGGAGTCGCGGATCTGGCTGACCTGCAGCACGCCGGTGTGGGCGTCGACCTCCGGGCTGAGGTAGAACCGCTGCACCGAGACCACGATCGCCTCGGCGAGGACGTCGCGGAAGTCGGGGTCCCGCAGCCGGGTGTTGTCACCGGCGTTGGTGAGATAACCGGCGTCGAGCCGGACGGCGGGCATCCGGGTGTGCCGGAGCAGCTCCCAGGTCTTCGGGTGCGAGCGCAGGTCGACCAGGTCGCTGCGGGCGACGATCTCGCGCTGGACGAGACCCGCGAACCGTTCGCCGACCGACGACCAGGTGTCGCGGTTGGCGTCGCCGAAGAAGTACGTCGAGACCCCGCACGCGTCGGGGTTCGCCGAGGTGTCCAGGGCGAAGGACACGAACAGGTCGGCCCCGGTGCGGTTGGCGAACGCGGCCCGGTCGGACTCGTCTCCCGGCGCGTCGGCCCAGCGTGGTGTGGTCAGGAAGGCCTGGACACCGATGGCCACGAGCCGTCCTTCGACCCGCTGTGCGAGGTCGTGCAGGATCGCGTCCGACATCGGCGCGTAGTCGTTGGGCAGGTTGTGCCCGCGACCCACGTCGATGACCACGATCTTGCCGCCGAGGTTGGGTCCGGCCTCGCGGATGCGTTCCTGGGCGCGCAGCGCGTTGGGAGCCCCGCCCTTGACCATCGGGGAGAGCCGCGTGAGTGCCTTGAGGGTGGCCGGGCCACAGGTGCCGTCGGGCGGGATGCCGAAGTTGCGCTGGAACTCGCGTACGCCGCCCTCGGTCTCGGGCCCGAAGTAGCCGTCGAGCCGACCCACGTGGAAGCCGAGGTCGAGCAGCCTGCCCTGCAGGGCGTAGACGTCGTCGCCGGCCATCAGGTTGCCGGGGAGATGGGTCAGGATCCGGTCACCGAGGCGCCAGCGCGCCTCATCGAGGCGGCGGAAGGTGAGCGGACCCACCACGCCGTCGACGGTCAGCCCGCGCTGCTGCTGGAAGGTGCGGACCGCGAGCTCGACGCGCTCGTCGTAGACCGGCTCGGAGGCACTGATCCGGGACTGTCCGGGGATGCCGGCATCGCCCAGAAGATCGATCCGCCGGAGCAGACCGATGATCTGGGCGACAGCAGGACCGGAGTCCCCGACGCGGAAGACCGAGTTCACGCAGCGACTGTAGCCCGCCCGGTGGCGCGGACGGCTCAGGCGATGAAGTCGGAGAGCTCCTTGAGCAGGGCTGCCTTGGGACGGGCGCCCACGATCTGCTTGACGACCTCGCCGTCCTTGTAGACGTTGAGGGTCGGGATGCCGTTGACGCGGTAGGTCGAGGGCGTGACGGGGTTCTCGTCGACGTTCATCTTCACGAAGGTGACCTTGTCGCCGTGCTCCGCGGCCAGCTCGTCGAGGATCGGACCGACCTGACGGCACGGGCCGCACCACTCGGCCCAGAAGTCGACCAGCACGGGCTTGTCGGACTTCAGGACCTCGGTCTCGAAGTTGTCGTCGGTGACTGCCTGGAGGTCAGACATGTGGGCTCCTCTGTGTTCGAAGTCTGGTGAACGCGTGCCTTGGGTCAACACCCCGTGCCCGCCAATTCTTCCCGGGCTAGGCACGGTCCCACATCGGCCGGATCCCTGCATTCTGCAGGGCGCGGCTGTGGACGCGTCGACCGCGCCTGGTCAGCCTCAGGGGACCAGGATCCATCGCCTGCTCCACCTCGGAGGCGGGCCGCACCAGGTAGACGAACAACCGGTCGCGCTTGCCCAGCTCGGCGAGGAAGGTGAGCTCGCTGGTCGGCACGGGACTCATCGAGACCAGCTCGCGGTCGAGCCGGCGCCGGAACCTGCCGGTCAGCCACATCGGCACGACCAGGACGAGCAGCACACCGATCACCGCGAGCCACACGATCGAGAAGACCCAGGCGGGGCCGTCCTCGCCCCACTGTGCGATCGCTCCGGACGCAGCGAGGCAGACCGCCCCGTAGACCACCGCCCAGGTCGCGGCCACTCCGGCGGGCAGCTGCAGGCTCTGTCGCGTCGTACGCCGACCGCCCGCAACGGGCGACCACGTGCGCAGCCCTCGGCCTCGCTGCCAGGCGATGAACGAGCCCAGCGCCACGACGGCCATCGCGATGGCCGCCACCACGCCACCGGACGGCGCGGCATCCCGGACGGCATCACCGACGGCATCACCGAGGCCGTCGATCGTCCAGTCGGACTCCACCACGACCAGCACCACGAGCGAGCCGAGCAGCTCTCCAGCGAGCAGACCCACCACGATCGCGTCGGCGTGCCGGGCCCAGACCTGCTTCGCGGCGTCGACGGGCGATCGCAGCGGCCAGGGGAGGCTGGCGAGGACCCAGAGAGCGGCGCAGATCGAGAGCACGACCACGGCGCCCACGAGCCCGTCGTGCGCGTCGGCAGCGGCGTCGTCCTTCGCGTGCGCCGCGTCGAGGAGGAAGGCACCCAGCGGTCCCGCAGCGGCCAGGAGCAGCACCCCGTGGAGCAGCGTGCCGGTGCGCAGGGCGGAATAGCCGAGCACGGTGAGCACGGTGGCCACCCCGATGGCCGTGGCGAACCCGGAACCGCCGCCGAGGACACCCAGGAGGCCCAGGGCCAGCAGCACCCCGCCGACCACGATGCCGACCTGGGCGAGCGCCCGGGCGATGGCACTGCCCTGGGTCAGGCCACGCAGGGCCCAGTAGGGCAGCTGGATCGCGCCCCGGACGGTCTTGGCCAGGGGCTGCAGCGCCTTGGCCCCGAACCGGTCGCTGCTGAGCACGGTGGCGGCGACGCCCGCCACGTTGGCCGCTGTCTGGATCATCGCGTCGCTGCCGGCTTCGCCCTCGAGCCCCTCGCGGCCGATGCCGGCGCTGTCGAAGGCGGCCAGGGCCCTGTCGCCCCACACCGCGGGATCGGCGCCGGACTCCACGGCCGCCAGCAGGGCAGCGTGCTCCACGAGGAACAGCTCGCCGCGTGAGCGCGGGTTCTGCTTCTCGAAGCGGTCGGCCAGGATCGCGCTGCGCAGGTGAGGCAGCTCCTCGAGGATGATGCGTCGCTGGATCGGCAGGGCGGCGTACTCCGCCAGGGTGGGCAGGGTGGCGGGCAGGTCGCCCGAGGGCTGCATCGCGGTCTCGATCTCGGCCAGGACCTGCGCTCGGACGCCGGGGGTGAGCTGCGCGATCGAGCCGCTGCCGAGGCTCTGGAGTGCCTGCTCGGCGAGGTCGGCCGGGGTGGTGCCCTCGCCACCGGCCACCGCGAGACGGCGCAACCGGTCGGGTGAGAGCACGATCTCGCAGAGCATCCGGGCGGCATCCAGGCGTCCCCAGATCCAGTCGTTGGCCCGCCAGGAGCGCTTCAGGAACCCGGCGAAGTGGCCCAGCTGGAGGCCCGCAGCCTTGTCTGCGGGCTTGGTGCTGAGCCTCGCAAAACCGTGCTGCACGCCGAGGCTGAGCTGAGCGGAGCGGATCGGGAGGTGGGTGCCCTGGCTGTCGCTGCTGGCGATCAGCCAGGTGGCCGTGTCGACGGCGAGGAGGCGCATCACCAGGCGAAGCGTCAGTGACTCCGGCTCGTTCGGCAGGGGCGCGGCCGTGAGCACCTCGCTCCACCGGTCGAGCCCGGTGATCGTGGCGTAGACCCCGACCGACAGGCCGTGGACCACCTGGGCCACCTCCGGCGCCGTGAGGGTGGAGACGGCTGTCCACACGGCCCGCGCGACGTCTCGGCCCTGGCTGCCGTCGAGGGCGACCACCTGGGCGTGGACCTCGGGGGCGCGAACCGCCAGTGCGGCGAGCACCTCGATGTCACCCGGCTGGACCGCCTCGGCAGGGGGCAGCATGGCCCGCCGGAAGGCGACCAGCCGGGACTGCCAGTACTTCGCGTCCGGCGCCATCGCCTGGGCCTGCCCACCGTCCCAGATGCCGTCCACCTCGTCGCGGGCCTCGACGATCTGAGCCCTGGCCCGGATCACGGTCTCGCGGGCATCACGGAGCGGAGCGAGCTGCTCGGGCCCGCGTGCGGCCCCGCTCGCCGCCCGCAGGATGGCCTCGAGCGAGTCGGTGATGCCGACGGCGACCACCGGACCCCAGCGCCAGTCGCGCAGCGGTCCCTCGGTGGCCGTGTCGGCGGTCGGGTGCGTCAGTCCCACGCAGGACAGCGCCGGCGGAGGATCCGCGGGCACGTAGGGGAGCACCTGCGGCAGCTGCACCGCGTGCTGGGCGTCGAGGGCCGCGACGCGGGTGCGCTCGTAGGTCCAGGACCGGCGCTTGACCCGCTCCGCGAGCGTGCTGGCGGAGAGCCGCTCGCGCAGGCTGCGGTAGCGAGGCCAGGCGATCTCCGCGAGCTCGTAGAGCTGCTGCAGCTCACCCCGTCCGGGAAGTGCGTCCTCACGACCTCCGCGCCAGCCCTCGACCGCGCGGTTGTGGGCCTCGAGCTCCTCGATGAAGGTCTGGCCCCCGTGGGATCGCAGGGCGGCGACCAGGTCGAGCACCCCGGCCACGACCGTCGGGGCCTCGTCCTGGGCCACGGTCAGCGTCGTCGAGGTCAGTGGTGCGTGCGGATAGACGAGCAGCATCATGCGGCGTACGGGGTTCTTCGCGGTCTTGTCGCGGATGGCGTCCAGGGCGGTGCGCAGCGGGGTGTTGGCGAGGACGCCGCCGTCCATCGCGAAGCGCGAACCGTCGTCGGGACCGGTGGCCCATGAGGCATGCCCCGCCATGTCGGGACGCAGGTCGCGGTCGGGCCGGTCCGCGGGAGCGTTGACCGGGATGAACGTCGCCTCGAACGCCATCGGGAACCCCGCGCTCGCCCGCGCGGCCAGGCCGAGCTTGCGCGCCGTGGTGGGCAGCGCTCCCGGGCCGAAGTGGGCCTGGGAGAACCGGAAGTGGCCGGCGTGCACCTGTTGGTACGTCGCCTGGCCGAGGTCGTCGGGCACCTCCCGCTCGGCAGGCTCCAGCAGGGTGGTGGTGATCATCAGGTCGATGTTGGGCACGCCACCGGCTGCCGTCTCGCCCGGGGGTGGCGCATCGGTGAGGGCGAGCTCGACCATGGTGCGGGAGAGCTGCGGCAAGAAGTACTCGTCGCCTCGCAGGAGTGAGGTCGGGTCGCCCTGGAACGGTGCCCGCAACAGCTCGTCGAACCGGCCCTGTTCAGCCCAGACCTTGCGCAGCATCGCGAGGTCGGCGCGGGGGTTGGCCTGGGCCACCGCCAGCGCGGCGCCGTTGATGCCTCCCGCGGAGGTGCCGGCGAGCACGTCGGCCACCACCGTCGTGCGGACCAGCTCGAGGAGGGCCCGATAGTCGGCCCGGCGGTCGCCGTCGTCCTCGTCCTGCTGCCGCGCCTGGATCAGGCGGTTGAGCTCGTGCGTGGCCCCACCCATCCAGACGGCCAGGCTCACGCCTCCGTTGAAGACCCCTGCGATCCGCAGCTCTTCGTCGGGGAACTCTGACCAGGGCAGGCTCACGCACGCCAGTGTGGCCGGTCGGCCAGGGCCGGAGCAGCCAAGGGACGGATTGTCCGCGTGTCTGGTCTGCTCCAGCCGGCTCGGGTCAGACGCTGGCGCCCACGGCGGTCGCGGCGTTGGCCGCGTGGTCGAGGTCGGCCAGGAACCGCTCCGCGTCGAGCGCGGCCGCCGTGCCGGTGCCGGCAGCGGTGACCGCCTGGCGGTAGTGGTGGTCGACCAGGTCGCCCGCAGCGAACACGCCGGGGACGTTGGTGCGGGTCGAGGGGTGGGCGACGAGCACGTAGCCCTCGGCATCCAGGTCGACCTGCCCCCCGAGCAGCTCCGAGCGCGGGTCGTGGCCGATCGCGATGAACAGCCCGGTCGCGTCGAGGTGGCGGGTCTCACCGGTGACGGTGTCACGCAGGGTCACTCCGGTGACCTTGTCGTCGCCGTGGATCTCGGTCACCTCGGAGTTCCAGGCAAACTCGATCTTGGGGTCGGCGAAGGCGCGCTCCTGCATGATCTTGGAGGCGCGCAGCCCCTCGCGGCGGTGGATCAGGGTGACCTTGGAACCGAAGCGCGAGAGGAAGGTCGCCTCCTCGATCGCCGAGTCGCCACCGCCCACGACCGCGATGTGCTGCTCGCGGAAGAAGAAGCCGTCGCACGTGGCACACCAGCTGACACCGTGACCGGAGAGCCGGTCCTCGTCGGGAAGGCCCAGCCTGCGGTAGCCCGAGCCCATGGCCAGGATCACGGCGCGCGCCGAGAAGGTGCCCTCGGCGGTGCGGACGACCTTGGTCTCGCCGGTCAGGTCCAGCTCGATCACGTCGTCGGCGACCAGCTCGGCCCCGAAGCGCTCGGCCTGTCCGCGCATCTCGTCCATCAGGGCCGGGCCCATGATGCCGTCGCGGAAGCCGGGGAAGTTCTCGACCTCGGTGGTGTTCATCAGCGCGCCACCGGCGGTCACGGAGCCCTCGAAGACGAGGGGCGCGAGGTTCGCCCGAGCGGCGTACACCGCGGCCGTGTAGCCAGCGGGCCCGGACCCCACGATGATCACGTTGCGGGTCTCTTGCGTCTCGGTCACTGCCACTCCTCTGTGCGGATGTTCACGCCTGTCCAACAGATCCTAGGCACCCGGCATTCCTTGGTCGGCCGCGGCGCGGGCCGTGTGTCAGGTGAGGGAGACGAGGCTGGTGAGGTCGTCGGTGGGGAGGTCCGGCGTGGCGGTCGCGTTGACACTCATCGTGCGCAGGTCGGCGCGTCCCGACTGGACGGTGAGGAAGGCCGTGTCGGACGCGTCGCGCCCGGTCGCGATCCGCACGAGCGTCTCCCGCGGGGCCAGCGTGGTGGCGTCGACGGCGCGCCACTGGCCGTCGATCGCTGCCTCTACGACAGCGTGGAAGTCCATCGGCTGGAGGCCGGGGGCGTAGACGGCGACCAGCCGGGCGGGGACGTTGCGGGCGCGCAGCATCGCGATCACCAGGTGGGCGAAGTCGCGGCACACGCCCTGGCGGGCCAGCAGGGTCTGGGCGGCCCCGTCGGTGTGCCGGCTGGACCCGCTGACGTAGAAGAGCTGGGTGCCCACCCAGGAGCTCACCGCGTCCAGGAGCGCCTTGCCCTCCAGCTGGGAGAACTCCGCCCATGCGGTGGGGCCGAGCTCGTCGGACTCGGCGTAGCGGCTGGGTCGCCGGTAGACGATGTCGTCCACCGGGTCGACCGAGGCGGGGTCGGCGGTGCCGGTCACGTCGGCGGCGTAGGAGAGACGCAACGTGCCCGGAGGGGCCGTGCACAGGTGCAGGCGGCCGCCGTCGGCGACGCGGAGCTCCTCGACCGGGAGGGGGGTTCCGTCGACGGTGACGGTCAGTGCCTCGGTGGCGAGCTCCGGCCCGTCGGCCACGGCGACCGACCAGACCAGCTCTGCCTGCTGGCGGACGTCGAGGACGACCTCGCAGGAGACCGAGCGGGTGCGACGTGTGGTGTTCGGGCTGGACATGGCCCCCAGTCTTACGGCGTGGAGGTGGGGCTGCCTAATCCGGGACCGCCGGGGCTCGCCCCCGGCGTCGACCCCACCACGCTCGTGCTGTCGAGCAGCCTCGCGCCCGAGCAGCTCCACGCCTGGACCAGCTGATCTCCTCCACTCGCCGGGTGGACCAGGAGGACGGCCGGCTGTCCGGAGTAGGTCACCGGAATCCGCTGGGAACCATCGGTCACGCTCGGTCCGGGGCACGCTGCGGCTCGCCGGGCGTCGCCGCGCTGTTGCTCGGAGAGCTGCCGCGGTGAGGCGTTCGGCTGCTGAGCGGCCGAGTCGCGCGGGGCGAGCAGTCTGGCCACGCGGGTGTCGAACGAGGCCGGGCCGAGCTCCGGCACCCGACCGTTCGCCGGGGCGAGACCCCGCTGGCTGGCCGACGGGTCGGCGGGTGGGGTCGCCGACTTGTCCAGCGACTCGGCCTGGCCGCTGGTCGAGGATCCGCCGGCGCTGTCGTTCTGAGTCGCGGAGCCGCCGAAGACCCCGAGGTTGGCGGCGGCGACCCCGCCGGCGCCGACGACGATCACGGCCGCGGCCGCCCCGGCGGCACGGGCGGCCCACCGGCGGCGCAGCGGTGAGACGGTGGCGCGCCCCTGTGCGGAGACCTTCTCGGCCCTCTCCTCGGGGCCTTCCTCGGCGGCGCTCGCACGCTCGGCCACCAGCCGGGCGACGGTCTGGTCGAGGCGGGCGGCCACCTCGGGCGGCATCGAGGTGTCGTCCGACGAGCCTCCAGGAGGGGTGCCGGGGGGCGAGCCGAGGTCGGCGAGCAGGGCACGGATGCGTGCCTCGTCCTCAGGGTCCAGCGAGGGATCCTGCTCGTGCTCGTTCATGCCTGCTCACCTCCTTCGATGGCGCTTTCGGGCTCGGGTGGGGACGTGCTGGGGGGAGGGTCACCCGGTGGGCCTCCCGGATGGGACGCGCCGGGCGGGTCGTGGGTTCCGGGCGGAGCGAGGTCACCGAGGAGTACGCCGAGCCGGGCCCGCCCGCGCGCGCACCGGCTCTTGATCGTGCCGGTCGGGGTCTCGAGGATCGCCGCTGCCTCGGCGACGGGGTATCCCTCCATGTCCACGAGCACCAGCGCGGCCCTCTGCTCCGGGGGCAGCGCCTCGAGCGCGGCCAGCACCCGCCTGCGCCGCTCACCGGCGAGGACCTGGGCCTCCGGGCCGGGATCGGGTCCCTGCTCGGGACCGGCGAGGACCGCGCCCCGGGCGGCGTGCTCCTCGAGGTCGTCGGGCAGCGGATCGGCCGCCCGCACCTTCCGGCGTCGCAGCCGGTCGAGGCAGGCGTTGACGACGATGCGGTGCAGCCAGGTGGTCACGGCCGCGTCACCGCGGTAGGAGTCGGCCCGCCGGAAGGCGGAGATCAGGGCGTCCTGGAGGGCGTCGGCCGCGTCCTCCGGGTTGCCGGTGGTGCGCAGGGCGACCGCCCAGAGCCGGTCACGGTGGCGCCGGAAGAGCTCCCCGAAGGCGTCCGGGTCACCCGCGAGGTGTGCCTCGAGCAGGGTGGCGTCGTCGTCCCCCGGACCGGGCCCACCAGCCTGGTCGTGCGTCACGACCTGACGGTGATGTCGGCGACCTCGCCCCGGTAGCCACCGTCCGCGGCGGGGAGCCGGGTCAGCCAGACGAGCAGGTAGCGGGTCGACGGGGCGGGGTCGAGCGAGACCGTCGACCGCTCCGGCGCACCAGCCTTGGCCGCCACCTTGTCGAGCTGGTCGAGGGACTGCGGTGCCTCGGTGACGCCGGCCGGGGCGGCGTACACCTCGAAGGAGGTGGGGGCGCCCTTGAACCGGACGGTCAGGGAGGAGGCCTTCTGGGCCTTGCCGAGGTCGAGCATCAGGCCGACTCCGGCCTTGAGCCCACCGAGCGCCGGGTTGCCCCGATAGGTCAACGTCTGCCACGAGGTCGACGCGTTGCCGTCGATGGCGTTCTTGGCGGTCTCGGGGTTCTCTTCGGGCGGGTCACCCTCCGGGTCGAAGTCGCTCACCCCCGCGATCTTGATCGGGGCGCCGACCGCGCCGGCCGTCGACGAGGGCTCGGCGCTCGACCCGGGCGGGGTCCCGCCGTCCTCGCGCCCCCGGTTGAAGGCGATGGCCATGGCCACCACGAGGACCAGGAGCACTGCGACCACGATCGCCACCCGCAACCAGCCGCGGCCCTCCTGGCCGGTGTGGACGTCGTTCTTGGCCTCGTCCTCGTCGGTGAACGGCCAGAACCCCGAGCCGGTGTCGCCGGTGCCTCCCGACGTGGAGTCGACCCGCCCGCGGGCGGCGGTGTCGGTGCCCACGCCGGTCGTGGCGCCGCCGGCTACCGAGGCCCGCGCACTCGCCTGGGCCGCTTCGGCCGCCAGGGCCGCGCGGGCGGCCTCCGGGACACGACGCTCGGTGTCGGCGAACAGGGGTCGCTCGGGCAGGTCCTCGAAGGGGGGCGGTGGAGCGACCTCCTCACGGCGGGCCTGCAACGGCGTGAACGAGTCCGGACCCTGGTGGGACTCGCGGTAGACCTGGGTGTGGTCGTCGGCCGAGCTCTCGGCCGGGCTCTCGGTCGGGCTCTCGGTCGGGCTCTCGGTCGGGCTCTCGGTCGGCGTCACCGCGGCGGAGAGCTGGGTGGCCTCGGGGTCGTCCCCGACACCCTCCTGCGCTGCTCCCACCGTGGCGGCCGGGTCGGCGACACCAGCGGTCAGTGCATCTCGGTGGATCGAGACGGTGGGCTCGGCGTGCATGCCGGCGATGTCGAGCGGGGCGGCCAGGCCGGAGTCGCCGAGGTAGTCGGCCAGGGCGGCGCCGATCTCCTGGGCCGTCTCGATCGGCATCGAGTGCTGGGACGCCTCCTTGTGGAGCACCCGCTCGCAGATGACGTCCAGCGTGCGCGGGACCCCGGCACGGACCTGACGCGGTCGCAGGGGACGACGACCCTCACGCGGTGCCTTGGGCACGGCGGACGGGGCGACCCCTGGCCACCGGCCGGTCAGTCCGGCGTAGAGCACCCCGGCGAGGTTGATCACGTCGGCCTCGCGCTCGTCGAGCTCGCCGTAGAGCGTGTCTGGAGGCCGGTGGTGCTGCAGGCTCGCGTCGACGACGTAGCCGATCAGCTTCACGGCTCCGGCGTGGGTGACGAGCACGGCCTCGGGGTTGAGCCGGCCGTGGGCGACTCCCTGGGCGTGTCCCGCCGCGATCGCGTCGGCCACCTCGCGGGTGAGCCAGGCGGCGCGTGACGGGGGCAGGGTGCCCTGCTGGAGCATCAGGTCGAGGGAGACGCCGTCGCCCCACTCGTTGACGACCCAGGTGATGCCGCTCTCGTCGTCGCAGTCGAGCACGCGCAGCAGGTGCGGGTCGGTCACGGTCGCCGAGACCCGGGCCGCCTCGAGCAGGCCGGGGGCACGCTCGTCGTCGCTGGGGACGGCGTGGATCGCGACGCTGCGGGCGAGGATCGTGTCGGTGGCGCGCCAGAAGCGGGCCCCCGAGCTCTCGGCGAGCAGGTCGTCGAGGCGGTAGCGGCCGGCGAAGACGGTGCCGGGTCCGATCGCACCGCTCGTCAACTCGTCACTTCCCCTCACCGGTGGCGCGCCGACGGACCGACGACGCGGCACGGACCCTGCAGCCGGTCTTGCGGCGGGTCCGCGGCTTCCCTCGTGCCCATCGTAGGGCCCGAGCATGCCTCCCCATCGGGTCCCGGCTGACTGGTCACCGGCCGCCGCGCCTGACGCCGAGGCGCCGTGTGACCAGCGCCAACACCTCGTTGACCTCGACGATCCGGAGCAGCCGCGCCATCAGCAGATAGCTCGCGAGGAAGACCGAGCCGACCACCGCGAGGTTGAGTACGGCGTGCCAGGTGCTGGTGCCGGGCAGCAGCTCGCCCATCAGCTCGCGCAGGCCCCAGGCGAGCGCCGCGCTGATCCCGACGGCGATCGCGAGCCGGACGAGGAACCGCACCAGCCGCCGTCCGGCCAGGCCGCCGACCTCGCGGGCGAGCAGCGTGTAGGAGATGGCCGCCCCGACTGCGTAGGCGCAGGCGTAGGCCAGCACCAGCCGGGGCGCGGTCTCCGAGGCGCGTGCGCCGCGGGTGAGCAGGATGGCCGCGACGATGTTGGTGGCGGCGATCGCGCACTGGATCCAGAACACCCGGCGGGTCTGCTCGAGGGCGTAGAACCCGCGCAGCACGAGGTAGTGGGCCGTGAACAGCACCAGACCGAGTCCGAACAGGGCCAGCGACGGGGCGAAGTTGCCGTAGTCGGAGGCGGCACTGCCGTAGCCCCAGATCACGTGGGCGGTGTCCAGCGCCATCACGGCGAACAGCACCGCGACCGGCACGACCAACGCGTAGGCCGAGCGCAGCGTGCCCGAGACCGAGGCGCCGATGGCGAGGAGGTTGCCCTCGGCGGCGTACCTCGAGAGCAGCGGGAGCATCGCGGTCGCCAGGGAGACGGTGATGATCGAGTGCGGGACCATCGTCAGCAGGAACGAGTTGGAGTAGATCGTGTAGCCGGTGCCCTCGCCGCCGGAGCCGGCCGGGTCGACGGTGCCGCTGCTGGCGATCCGGACGACGACCGTGTAGGCGATCTGGTTGACCACCACGAACAGCACCGTCCAGGTGCCGAGTCGCAACGTGTGGCCGAGACCGGTGCCGCGGAAGTCGAAGCGTGGCCGGTAGGAGAACCCGGCCGCCCGCAGGTAGGGCACCAGCACCAGGAACTGGACCACGATCCCGAGCGTGGAGCCGATGCCGAGCAGTGCTTCCGCGCCGGCCGTGAACCCACCCTGCTTCTCGGCGCCGGTGGCCGGGCCGAGGGTGATCAGGTAGGTCGTCAGCACGGCGACCGAGACCACGTTGTTGGCGATCGGCGCCCACATCATCGGGCCGAACCGTCCGCGGGCGTTGAGCACCTGTCCGACGAGCACGAACATCCCGTAGAAGAAGACCTGGGGCAGGCAGTAGCGCGCGAAGGCGATCACCGAGTCGAGCTGGTCGGAGAGGGCGGGGGTGAAGAACTCCGGGTCGAGGAAGAGTCGCATCAGCCACGGTGCCGCGACCACGAGCCCGACCGTCACGACGGCGAGGAACAGTCCCGCCAACGTGATGATCCGGTTGGTGTAGGCCTCCCCCCCGTCCGGGTCGTTCCTCATGGCGCGCACCAGCTGCGGCACCAGCACGGCGTTGACGACGCCACCGGCCAGCAGGATGTAGAGCATGTTCGGCACGGTGTTGGCGATGTTGAACACGTCGGCGTGCAGGCCCACACCGAGGGCGGCGGCGAGCAGGATGCCCCGGACGAACCCGCTCATTCGCGAGACGATCGTGCCTGCCGCCATCACCGCGCTGGAGGAGAGCAACGAGCTCGACGCGGATGCCTGAGCCTCGCGAGCGGGGGTCGGGTTCGGCGTCCTCGGGTCCTCGCTCACGTCTCCTCCACCCGCCAGCGGCTCGATCGGATGCGCAGGGCGACCCGGCGCACGATCATCACCGCGAGCAGCACGCCGCCGGCGATGATGATGTACCAGATCAGCTTGCCCACCTGGCTGGTGCGGAGGCTGAACGTGAGCGGTGTGCCGGCCAGCTCGCCCTCGGTCGTCACCGGCTCGAGCGTGACCTCGTGGACCCCGACGCTGCTGGCCACCTTGAGGCGGAGCGTGGTGCGCTGGCCGGCCTGCATGCTCACCGGCTTCGGGGTCTCGACCTCGACGCCAGCGCTGTCGGTCCGCGCGCGCAGACCGACGGTGATCGGTTGCTTGAGATCGTTGACCAGCGTGACCGTCAGCGACCCCGATCCGCCGGAGAGGGTCACGAAGTCGGTGCCGGTGACCTCCACCTGGTTCATCTGTGCCCGGGTCGCGGCGTCGAGGTCGAGGACCTGGTCGGCCGCCAGCCGGGGCGTCCGCCGGGCGCTGTAGGACGAGGCCTGGAGGCTCGCGCCGGTCAACCGGTCGGTCACGTCGTTGTCGTTGGCGAGCAGGTGGCCCAGGACCGTGGAGGTGCGGGCGAGGCGCCGCGTCGCCGCGACGTTGCTGGCCCGGATCTCCTCGGCGAGCTGCGCCCGGCCGTAGGGGAGCTCACCGTCGTAGGTCTCGGTGGCGCCGCGCGGGACCGGCACCATCCGCAGCCACTTCACCCGCAGGCCGCCGAAGAAGTCCGCGTCGCGCCAGTGGGGACCGGGGTTCCACCCGGACGGCAGGCTGAACACGACGGGACGCACGGGCGCGCTGCCCTTGACGACCTCGAGGGCGGCCTCGGCGAGGATGCGCTGGCGCAGGGCCAGGGGCGCCCGGGGAGCGGTGGGCGAGGGGCCACCGGAGAAGGCGCGCTCGTCGGTCTGCACGAGCTCCTGCCCGGACTCCAGGCGCGACAGCGGCGGCTCGCGCAGGTCCTCGTGGTCGCTGAGCAACAGCATCGAGGTGGCGGGCACGCGCGCGAGCAGGTCGGGGTCGAAGTAGCCGGTCGGTGGTGCCACGACGGGGGTACCGGTGAGGCCGTGCTCCCGCATGCTCCGGGTGGCGAGCTCGCCGGCGCGCTTGAGCAGGTTGGGCCCCCGACGGGCGAGCGAGACGACGTCGGGATCGGCGTACCCCAGGGTGAGCACCGAGTCGGTGCGCAGCGTCGCCAGGAAGGTCTCCAGCACCGCGTTGGCCCGCGCGCGCTCCTCCTCGCTGGGTGCCCCCGAGATCGGGGTGGGGGACGGGCTCGGTGACGGCGAGCTGTCCGGGGCGTCGCCGTCGTTGTCCGCGTCGGTGCTCGGGCGCGACGAGCCGAGCGAGAGTGGGGGGTTGCCCCGCCCGTAGTCCTGCAGCGCGTCCAGCACGGCGGGGTCGAGCAGCCAGGTGAGGGCCGCGTCTCCGGACGAGGCGGCGAAGTCGGCGAGTCGCCCCAGCCTGCCCTGCGGGGCGGTCATTGCAGCCCAGCGGGCGGGGCCGTTGAGGCTCCCGTCCGAAGCCCGTCGAGCGCGTTCGCGCAGCGGGACCACGACGGACAGCGGAACGCTGCGGCGGCGAGCCACGGCGGCCGGCACCAGCGGGATGAACGTCCGTGCCCGGCCGTCCGCGAAGTTGTCGCGCCCCTCCGAGCTGGCACCCAGCGCGTGGACCCCGATCCAGTAGACGCCGGGGTCGCCGGTGATCGGCAGGGCGTTCCGGTTGACCCGGACCGTGAAGGACGCCTTCTGACCCGGCGCGAGGTCGCCGATGGCCACCTGGATGTCGGTCTCGGTGAGCCGTTCGCCCACCGCGGTGTCCGCCGCCGTCGCCGCCGCCGCGGCCAGGTCGTCGCGGGTGGTGATCGGAGCGCTGGAGACGAAGGGCGAGACGTTGATCTCTGCCCAGTCCTCCTTGGAGTCGTTCTGCACGATCCCGCTGATCGTGATGACTCCCTTGGCGGGGAGCGTCGACGGGCTCAGCTGCGTCATGGTGATCGACAGTGGGGTCGCGGTCGAGTCGTCCGCGGTCCGCAGCCCGGCGTCGACCGCCGCCGAGGCCCCCACGGCCAGGGGGCCGAGGACTCCGCTTGCGATCAGAGTCAGCACCGCCAGCGCACGGGTCGCCAGCAGGGTGCTCCTCACAGCCGCGATGCTATCCAGCAGGGGCACTCCTCC
Source organism: uncultured Actinomycetota bacterium (assembly GCA_963843075.1). Taxonomy (GTDB): domain Bacteria; phylum Actinomycetota; class Actinomycetes; order Propionibacteriales; family Nocardioidaceae; genus Marmoricola. Next base: position 598,658 of record CAWJJD010000001.1, read on the forward strand.
CGGCCAGGCCGGGCCGGGCCACCGAGGGCGGCTGAGCTCCTTCCACGCCCTAGAGTGGTCTCCCGTGTCCGAAGAGCCCCTGCTGATCAGCGACGTCCAGGCGCGCGTGGTCGCGGAGCTGGCCCGGATCGCTCCGGTGACCGAGGAGCTGGGGCGTCGATTCGCCGCCGCCGGTGAGGAGATCGCCCTGGTCGGGGGTCCCGTGCGCGACGCGATGCTCGGCCGGCTCCAGAACGACCTCGACTTCACCACGTCGGCTCCTCCCGAGGTCACCGAACGTCTGGTCAAGGGTTGGGCCGAGGCCGTCTGGGACATCGGTCGTGACTTCGGGACGATCGGCTGCCGCCGCGGGGAGTGGCAGGTGGAGATCACGACGTACCGCTCCGAGGCCTATGACCCCGAGAGCCGCAAGCCGGCCGTGAAGTACGGCGACTCGCTGGTCGGTGACCTCGCCCGCCGCGACTTCACCGTGAACTCGATGGCGCTCTCGCTGCCCGAGCAACAGCTCGAGGACCCCTTCGGAGGAGTCGTCGACCTGGCCCACCAGGTGCTCCGCACGCCGGGTCGGCCCGAGGACTCGTTCTCCGACGACCCCCTGCGGATGATGCGCGCTGCCCGCTTCGCTGCCCAGCTGGGCTTCACCGTCGCTCCCGAGGTGCAGGCGGCGATGACCGCGATGGCCGAGCGGATCACGATCGTCTCCGCCGAGCGCGTCCGCGACGAGCTGGTCAAGCTGCTGCTCGCGCCGGACCCGGTGAGCGGGCTGCGGCTCCTGGTCTCGACCGGGCTCGCCGACCACGTGCTCCCCGAGCTGCCGGCCCTGGCGCTGGAGCGCGACGAGCACTTCCGGCACAAGGACGTCTACGAGCACACCCTGACGGTCCTGGAGCAGGCGATCGACCTCGAGCCCCGGCTGGGCGACGGCCCCGACTTCGTCTCGCGGTTCGCCGCCCTGATGCACGACGTCGGCAAGCCGCGCACCCGGCGCTTCGCGGAGAACGGCGTGGTCACCTTCCACCACCACGACGTGGTCGGGGCGAAGCTGACCCGCAAGCGGATGCAGGCGCTGAAGTTCCCCAAGGACACCACCGATGCGGTGGCCGCGCTGGTGGAGCTGCACCTGCGCTTCCACGGCTACGGCTCGGGGGAGTGGACCGACTCCGCCGTACGCCGCTACGTCCGCGACGCCGGCGACCAGCTCGAACGCCTGCACGTCCTGACGCGGGCCGACTGCACCACCCGCAACCAGCGCAAGGCCGACCGGCTGCGTCGCACCTACGACGAGCTCGAGGAACGCATCGCCCGCCTCTCCGAGCAGGAGGAGCTCGCCTCCATCCGACCCGACCTCGACGGCAACCAGATCATGAGGATCCTCGGGATCGGTCCGGGTCGTGAGGTCGGTGAGGCCTACCGGTTCCTGCTCGAGCTGCGCCTCGACCGGGGCCCGATGAGCGAGGAGGACGCGAAGGCCGCGCTCCTCGACTGGGCCTCGGCGAAGCGCGGCTGACCCCGGCGAGCGGACCGGCTCAGGCGCGGCTGACCACGACGCCGTCCGGCGCGGGGCTGACCCGCCACGCGCGGCCGGCACCGATGACGTGGCCGCCGGGACCGACGGTCGTGCACTCGTCGATGGCCGTGCCGTGCGGCACCAGACCTGCCTCGACCGCGGCGATGAGGCGGGAGAGGTTGCCCCACTGCGACGCGTGCACGTCGACCGCTCCGGTGACCAGGCCGATCCCGTCGACCACGGTCACCGGGTCCAGCTCCTCGTTGCTGTCCTCGGGACACACCGGCACACCGTCGATGCGCCAACCCCCGATGACGGCGGTGGTGGCGGCGATGGCCGCACCGGCGGAGAACCCGGCATACGGGAGTCCCTCGGTGACCAGCGCCTTGATCCGGTCGTACGCCGGTGAGAGCGACGCGTGGTAGTCCGGAGTGGCACCGCCTCCGACGAAGAGCCCGTCGATGCCGTCGAGCAGGCCGGGGTCCAGCGAGTCGCCCTCGGTGATGGCCTCGATCACGAGCTCGTGGCCGCCGACGAGACCGAGCGCGCGCACGAACTTCTGGTGGTAGTCGAGGTCCTCCTCGCCGGTGCCCATCACCACGAGCAGGATCCGCGGGTCGCGACCGGGAGCGCGGGCCGCAGCCGCGGCGAGGAACCCACCGAACATGTCCCGGGCACGGTCGTCGGACCACCCGCCGCCGATCAGGAAGACGTCCATGGGGCCCGACCCTAGAGGGTCAGAAGCCGAGCTGCGCGCGCCGAGCCTCCAGCCACGAGACGTAGGCAGGCAGCCGCCATTGCGCTGCCTGGGCGAGGGCGCGGTCGGCTGCCGCGACTGCTTCTTCGCGACGACCGCAGGTCACCAGCGCCAGCGAGAGGTAACCGTCGATCGGCCCCATCACCACCGAGATGCCGCTCATGGACAACCGCCCCGAGAGTGGCAGCAGATGCGCAGCGATCTCCCCGGCCAGCGCGACGTCTCCGGCCACGGCCGCAGCCTCTGCCTGGCCGCACCAGGTGTCGGTGGAGGCCCAGCTCTCCACCGCGTAGCGCGGAGGATCCGCCAGCAGTGCGCGCAACAGGTCGAGGCGGTCGCCGCGCGCCAGGCCCAGAGTGGCGATGCCGCGGCTCATGTCGTCACCCCCGATCAGTCCCGCCTCCACGAGTGGCTCCACCAGCGAGCCGATCTGACCGTTCCACAGGTTCGCGATCAGCTGCGCCGCAGCGACCTGCACCGACTCCATCACGGGGTTGAGCCGGGGTCGGTATTCGATGACGTCGCCCATGTAGCGCGCAGCGGCCTCCTGGTCGTCGCTCATGGCGGCCAGGCTCATGTGCACCCAGGCGACCGCCATCAGGGCGTAGGAGTTCCTGCGGCGACGGGCCAGCCGCTCGGCCTCGTCCAGATGCTCCTCGAACGTGCCGAGTTCACCGTCCTCCAGCGCCGTAGCCGCCACGAGCAGGTGGGCGATCGCCATGGAGTCCTCGTCCCCCGAGAGCGTGGCCGCCTGCAGGCCCTCGAGCCCGAGCTGGAGTCGACTGCCCAGGTGAGTCGGCGACCAGAGCGCCTTCCACGCGGTGTGGCAGGCCCACCACCTCAGCGCGGGGTCGTCGAGCCGAGCCGCCATCGCGTGCCCCTCCTCGGCCAGAGCCACGATCTCGGCGCGGGCAGAGGGGTCGTAGTAGAGCTGCACCGCAAGGGCCAGCATCAGCCGACATCGAACCGGGGAGTCGGTCGTGGAGACGGTTTCGAGACCCCAGCGCAGGTCGTCCACCGTGTCGACGAGCACTTCGTCCCACTGCTGTGAGAGCCAGACCAGGTTGTCGCTCGCGGCAGCAGCAGCCGCAGCGAGTCGCTCCACGTCGCCGGCGCGTCGGGCCAGGGAGACGGCCTCGGCTGCGCAGGGCAGCACCTGGTTCCACTCGGCGTTGGGGCGACAGTCCCGGGCCCGGGTCAGCAACAGGTCGATGCGCTCCTCCGGCGTCCCCAGGGGGTCGCGCCGGTGCGCCTCGATGGCAGCGGCCATCAGGTGCTCGGCCTCGACCCAGGAGAAGGTGCGGCGCGCCTGGGTCGCCGCGGCCACGGCGGCCCGCCACGCCTTGGCGGCGTACGACGGTCCAGAGGCCAGCCAGTGCCGGGCGAGCTCCGCGACCCGCTCCTCGGGCGGGACGAGAGAGGCGACCTCACCACCGTCGTCGAGCGCATGAGCCACCTGCGCATGCAGCCGGGCTGCCCGGGACCCGGTCGTCGTCGCCAGCACCGCGTCCCGGGTCAGCGCATGGGTGAAGGCCACCGTGCCGACCTCCGGCTCGAGCACGAGCCCCGCCTCGCGCGCGGGGTCCAGGGTGTTCTCAGCCTCGTCGACGGGCTGCCCCGCGACGGCGGCGAGCACGTCGAGCGAGCAGCGTCGGCCCAGGACCGCCGCCAGCAGCAGGAGGGAGCGCGTGTTCTCGGGGAGCGTGCTGAAGCGGCGCGCGATCACGTCGCGGACCGTGGCGGGGACCGAGTCAGTCCCGCCCGCCTGGCCGAACCGGGCCAGCTCGATCAGGAAGAACGGGTTGCCGCCGGAGCGCGCGTGCCAGGCAGCCACCAGCTCGGGGTCGCCGACCTCGCCGGTCACGTCCTCGACGAGGGCGGCGGCGTGCTCGGGGCTCAGGCCCTCCAGGTCGAGCCGCACCACGTGGGCACGGGCCAGGTCCTCGCCGACGTCGGCGAGGGATCCGGTGGGCTCGGGAAAGGGACGCCGCGTGAGGACCACGGCGAGGTGGTGACCGCTCCGGGTGGCGGCGATCAGGCGCCGCAGCACCCTGAGGCTCGCGGTGTCGGCCCAGTGCAGGTCCTCCAGCACCACCAGCAGCGGCCGTTCCTCGGAGCGGGTGAGGACCTCGCGCGCGATGCTCGCCCACGCGCGAAAGGCCTGTCGCTCGGTGGCGTCGCCGTTCGGATCTCTGGCGGGTCCGTGCGTGGGGTCGTTGCCTGTCTCACCGCTGAGCAAACGCTCGACCTCGACGTCGAGGACGCGCTGGTCGTGGCGACCGAGCTCGTCGAGTGCCTGGCTCCACGGCCAGAGCGGAGGGGCGCCGTCGTCCTGCGCACACCGGCCCGTGGCCACGACGAACCCACGCTGCTGGGCGCTCACACTGACTCGCTCGACCAGTCTGGACTTGCCGATCCCGGGCTCACCGACCATCAGGGCGAACGTCGGCGCGCCCTCCTCTGCGCGGTCCAGAACGCCTGCCAGGAGAGCGGCCTCCGCTTCACGACCCACGGTTCCCCACCCCGGGCGTGACTCCGCGCGGACGCGCTCCACCGGCAGCACTGGTGAAGCGCTCACCTCGGTCCGCAACCACTGCTGCAGTCCGGGTTCCTGGACGAGGACCGCCTGCTCGAGGTCGCGCAGCTCCTGCCCCGGATCGAGGCCGAGCTCCTCGGCCAGCACGCCCCGGATGTGGCGGAGGACCGCCAGGGAGTCAGCTTGTCGACCCGACCGGGCCAGCGCGAGTGCGTGCAGCGCCCAGACCCGCTCCTGCAGGGGGTAGCGAACCGTCGCCTGCTCGGTGACCGCGACGACGACGGCGTGGTCACCGAGCGCCAGCAGGCCGAGGACCCGGTCCTCCTCGGCGCCACGGCGCAGCTGCTCGAGGGTCGAACGCTCCATGGCGACCTCGGGGGTGTCGGGCAGGTCGGCGTAGGCCTCTCCGCTCCACAGACCCAGCAGTTCCTCGAGGCGGTCGACGTGGTCGCTGATCGTGCGTCGCTCGGGCCAGTCCGCCGCCGGGCCGGTGGTGAACTGCGTGGCGAGCGGAGCGAGGGCGCGCCGGGCGGCGCGCACCTGGTCGGCGAATCGGTGGGCGTCCACCTGCTCGCGCTTCAGGTCGAGCCGGTAGCCGTGGTCGCTGGTCAGCAGGACGGTCGGCTTCTGCCGGGGGCCCAGACCCGGTTCGAGGACGCGGCGTACGCCGGAGAGGTAGGAGTGCAGCGTCCCGTGCGCACCACGAGGCGGTTCCTCGCCCCAGACGAGGTCGGCCAACGCGTCGGGGGACACGTCGGCGCCTAGCCGCAGCGCGAGCGCCGCGAGCACCGATCGTGGCTTGCGCGCGCCGAGGTCGACGGCAGCTGAGGGGTCCTCGCCCAGCGACACCCGGCTCGGACCGAGAACGCACACCCTCACGCGAGAAACCGTAGCCGTCCCGGCGCCTTGCGTGGGCCCAAGTCGCGCCACAGCCGGACCCAAGAAGGCCTCGGCACCGTGTGACCGGTAGCCGAACCCGATCCAGGAGCCCGCAATGTCACAGAAAACCCGAAACGCCACGCCCGAGGCCCAGCTGACCCTGCCCGGCCAGAGCCACACCGCCGAGGGTCCCCACGACCAGACCGGCATGTATGTCATGCACTTCGGCTTCCGTCGTGACCTCGCCGGCTTCCTCGCGGCGGTCGAGGGCACTCCGGTCGCCGAGCACGAGGTGTGGACCTCGCTCCAGCGCCGTTGGGACCAGATGGCCGAGGTCCTCAACCACCACCATCACGTCGAGGACGGGTTCCTCTGGCCAGTGCTGCGCGGTCACGCCCGGGAGGCGGGCCACGCCGAGGACCTCGCCCTGCTCGAGGACATGGAGGCCGAGCACGGTGTGATCGACCCGGCACTGGACGCCGTACGTTCGGCGTTCGGGGAGATGGTCGACCACCCGTGCGCGGACCACCGCAACGCCCTCGAGATCCGGTTGGCGGCGGCACGCGAGAGCCTCGACCGCCACCTCGGCCACGAGGAGGGCCAGGCCCTGCCGATGCTCCAGCGCACCCTCTCGGTCGAGGAGAACGAGGCCTTCGAGAGGGCGGTGGGCAAGGCCTACCCGCTGCGCATCATCCCGTTCGTGCTCTGCTGGGCGATGCACGAGCTGCCGCTGGAGGCACGCGAGCGAATCCTGTCCACCGCCCCTCCCGGCTACGGCCTCGTCCACCGGGCCCTCCGCCGTCGCTTCGAACGTCGGGAGCGGAAGGCGTTTCGGTATGCCTGAGAGTGCCGCCACCTAGCCAGTCCGTGCTGCCCGGGCAGGATGGGGCGCATGGCGCTGCTGCACGACCACCTGCCCGGCCTGACCGTCGAGCACCTCGCCCTCGGCACGGCCCCGACACCGGTGCGCCGACTCGACACCGGGCTGGCGGGCGGCGGCGAGGTGTGGCTCAAGGACGAGAGCGTCTTCGGCGACGGTGCGTGGGGTGGCAACAAGGTCCGCAAGCTGGAGTGGATCATCCCGGAGGCCAGGCGTCGCGGTGTACGCACGCTGTTCACCGTCGGCGGCATCGGCACGCACTGGGGGCTCGCGGCGGCGCTCTACGGACGCGAGCACGGCCTGCACACGATGCTGGGACTGGTGGACCAGCCCGTCGACGACCATGTCCGTGAGCAGCTGGCCCGGCTCGAGGCGAGCGGGGCCGAGCTGCACCGCTATCGGGACCAACGCCGGCTCAAGCTCGCCGCAGCGTGGCTGGTCGCCCGTGCGACCGTGCGCGACCGGAAGCTGCCGTGGTATCTCCCGGCGGGCGGGTCCAACGCCTTCGGCGCGCTGGCGTACGCCGAGACGGCACTCGAGATCGCCGCGCAGGTGAGGGCCGGTGAGCTCCCCGAGCCGGCCACCCTCGTCACCGCCGTCGGGTCCGGCGGGACGGCGGCCGGCCTCGCGCTGGGCCTGCGCCTGGCCGGGCTGCGCACGCGGGTGTTCGGGGTGGTCGTCAACGACGCCTTCCCGCTCGATGCCCCGGTGATCGCCCGACTGGCGAACCAGACCGCCGACCTGCTGCGCGACCGGGGGGCCGCACTCGACCTGGCGCCGCTGGAGGAGGGTGATGTGACGATGCGCACGGACTGGCTCGGGGAGACCTACGGAGACCCCACTCCCGCCTCGATGGAGGCCGTGTCGGCAGCCGAACGTGACCAACTCCACCTCGAGCCCGTCTACACGGGAAAGTCACTGGCCGCGATCCGAGACCTGAACCGCCGTGACCCGCTTCCCGCCCCTATCCTCTGGCTGAACACCCACGGCCCGCGCTGACGCGTCGGGCCGTCGCCGCGCAGCCCGAGGAGAGCCCGTGCCCCTGAACGACGTCGAGACCATCGAGGCATCGATCGAGATCGCCGCCCCACCCGCAGCCGTCTGGGCACTGGTCTCCGACCTCTCCCACATGTCGCGGTGGAGCCCCCAGGTGGTCAAGACGATCGTCCGCGGCGGGAAGACCCGGCAGGGCGCGAAGATGGTGAACATCAACCGCAAGGGACTGCTGGTGTGGCCGACGCAGTCGATGGTGACCACGTTCGAGCCCGAGCAGAAGATCGCCTTCCGCATCCGGGAGAACTGGACGATCTGGTCCTTCACCCTCGGCCCGACCGAGGACGGCGGCACTCGCGTGGTCCACCGCCGGGAGGCGCCGAAGGGGATCTCCGACGTCTCGGTGCGGCTCACCAAGGCCGTGCTCGGCGGCGTCGAGAACTTCACCGAGGACCTCCAGCGCGGGATGCGCCAGACCCTGTCCCGGATCAAGGCCGACGCCGAGCGCGCCTCGGTCGCCGCGTAGTCCCGCCGGCAGCCGTTCAGGGCGCGGCGGTTCCCCAGCGACGCACGGCCCAGCCGTCCGCGTCGCGCTCGAGCTCGATCGACTCGGTGTTCGCGAGCTCGTGGCTGCTGGCCCAGGGGAAGCTCACGCCCGCCAGCACGGCTACGACGAGCCCGAGTGCGGTCGGGTGCCCCACGACGAGCACCGTCTCGCCCCGGTGGAGGTCGGCGAGCTCCTCGAGCTCCGCGCGGTGGCGGGCCACGACCTCGGCGCCGGACTCGCCTCCCTCGAAGCGGGCGTCCAGCGACCCGGCGTACCACTGCTCGCAGACGGCCTCGATGCGCGCGCGGTCGAAGGCCTGACCGATCAGGTCGCCGATGAAGACCTCGCGCAGGGACGTGCGTGCGGTCACGTGGACACCGAGGCAGGCGGCGACGATCTCGGCCGTCTGCACCGCCCGCGACGCGTCGCTGCACCAGATCGACGCAATCCGCCTCTCACGCAGGGAGTCGGCCAGCTCGCGAGCCTGCGCACGACCCGCAGCGGTCAGCGAGCCGCCCTCGTCGGAGAAGAAGCTCCCGACGAAGGCGGCCTTCGCGTGACGGGCGACGATGAGCGTCGCGGGGCAGTGCAGGTCGGACACGGTGTCCATCAGACACCAGGCGCCGCCTGACCGGTCAGGCGCTGACGGGCGACACCGGCTCCCCGTTGAGCTTGCGGAAGGTGTACGCCGCACCGAGCAGGACCACCGGAGCGGCCACGAGCAGACCGACGAGGCACAAGATGGCGCCGACGACGAACGCCACGATGCCGAGCAGGTAGAACACCACGGTGTCCCCGAGGTGCGAGGTCACGAACGTGACGCTGGCCTTGGCAGCATCCATCGGCGCCATGTCCTTGTCGACGACGTAGAACATCGTCCAGTTCAGCAGGAAGCCGATGATGATCCCGGGGATGTAGCAGAAGATCGAGCCGACGAACGTGGCCCCGGCGACGATCAGGGCGGCGGTGATCACCTTCGGGTTGGTCGCCCACGTGCCGATCTCTCCCAGCGACACCGGCTTGTCGTCGGTGACGTTGAGCGCGTTCTTGATCAGTCCCGCACCCAGGATCTGCACGATCAGGCTGATCACCAGGCTGGAGAGGGCGTTGCCGAGGAGGCTGACGAAGAAGCCCGGTCCGCACTGGGTCTCGATCGTGGTGCCGAGGACCGTCCTGGTGCAGTCGTGGGTGCCGAGCAACGTCGCCTGCAGGAGGAAGAAGACGATGACCTCGAGGACGATGACGACCACGAGGACGACCAGGATCGGCACCAGCAGGTCGGCCGGCCTGGCCTTGAACTTGGCCCAGCCGTAGGAGAACGCGTCGGTCGGGCTGTAGCCCCCGCTCCCGAGTGGACCCGGCGGCGGTGGCGGCGGCGCGGCAGCGCCGTACCCGCCTGTCTGCGGCGGGCCGCCGTAGGGCGGGGCACCCCCGCCTCCCGGTGGGGGAGGTGGAGGCGGTGGAGGCGTGCTCCCGGACGGTGGCGGCTGGCCGGCGCCCGAGGGGTCATCTGAAGGAGGAGGGGGAGGAGGAGGGGTGCCTTCGCTCATGGGCGAACCTTAGAGATACCGCAGAGCGCTTGTCGATGGCCCGTGTGACCGGTGCCACTGTCCGTTCGGACAGACAGAACGGCCGCAGGACCGTGATGGTCCTGCGGCCGTTCGCGCTCAGGAGGTCAAGCTCAGCGCTCGACGTCACCCTGGTTTCGACCCGCCGTCGCGGCTTCGTCCCTCAGCCGCGGGCTCGCTCAACCTGCGGGCGGTACGCGGAGCGTTTCTGGTTTCGAGACGCGTGGCTCCCACCCTCGCTTCGCTCGGGTCGGAGCCGACGCTCCTCAACCTTTCGTCCTGTCACGGCCTCGCAAGCTCAGCCGTGGGACTCAACCTCAGCGCTCCACGTCGCCCTTGATGAAGGCCTCGACGGAGGCGCGGCCCTCGTCGTCGGGGCGCTGCACGGGCGGGCTCTTCATCAGGTAGGACGAGGCCGACAGGATCGGGCCGCCGATGCCGCGGTCCTTGGCGATCTTGGCCGCGCGGATGGCGTCGATGATGATGCCGGCCGAGTTGGGGGAGTCCCACACCTCGAGCTTGTACTCCAGGTTCAGCGGCACGTCACCGAAGGCACGACCCTCGAGCCGGACGTAGGCCCACTTGCGGTCGTCGAGCCACTGCACGTAGTCCGAGGGACCGATGTGCACGTTGCGGGCGCCCATGTCGTGGCTCATGTTGGAGGTCACAGCCTGGGTCTTGGAGACCTTCTTGGACTCCAGGCGGTCGCGCTCGAGCATGTTCTTGAAGTCCATGTTGCCGCCGACGTTGAGCTGGTAGGTGCGGTCCAGCACGACGCCGCGGTCCTCGAAGAGCTTGGCCATCACGCGGTGGGTGATGGTGGCACCGACCTGCGACTTGATGTCGTCGCCGATGATCGGGACGCCGGCGTCCTCGAACTTCTTGGCCCACACGGGGTCGGAGGCGATGAACACCGGGAGCGCGTTGACGAAGGCCACGCCCGCGTCGATCGCGCACTGGGCGTAGAACTTGTCGGCCTGCTCGGAGCCCACCGGCAGGTAGGAGACGAGTACGTCGACCTGCGCGTCCTTGAGGACCTGCACGATGTCGACCGGGTCGGCGTCGGACTCGTCGATCGTCTCGCGGTAGTACTTGCCGAGACCGTCGAGGGTGTGGCCACGCTGGACGCTCACGCCGGTGGGCGGGACGTCGCAGAACTTGATGGTGTTGTTCTCGGAGTTGTTGATCGCGTCGGAGAGGTCGAAGCCGACCTTCTTCGCATCGACGTCGAACGCCGCCACGAACTCCACGTCCCGGACGTGGTAGTCCCCGAACATGACGTGCATCAGGCCCGGGACGGCACCTGACGGGTCTGCGTCCTTGTAGTACTCAACGCCCTGGATCAGGGAGCTGGCGCAGTTGCCGACTCCGACGATGGCTACTCGTACCGATGACATGTTTCCCTCACTTCACGCTCTTGTGCTGAGTGCGCTTCTCTGGTGTGCGGCTGGCTGGTTTCTGCCCGGATGTTTTCGATGCGGCCGGCTTCGTGGCCGGCCGTGGGGTGGCGCCGGTCCGTGGTTCGGGACCGGCGCGCTCTGCGGCGATGAGGTCGGTGAGCCACCGGACCTCCCGCTCCACCGACTCGATGGAGTGGCGCTGCAGCTCGCTGATGTAACGGTCGGTGCCCGCGGGTCCTCGGCTGACGCGGGCTCGGTCGAGCCGCTCCTGGAGTCGCGAGCGCCGGCCCTCGAGGATGCGCAGGCGCACCTCGGAGTCGGTGCGGGAGAAGAACGCGAACCTCATGTTGAAGTCCTCGTCCTCCCAGGCGGAAGGGCCGACGTCGGTGATCTTGCCGGCGAAGTAGTCGGAGCCTGCCGGGGTGATCTGGTAGACGATCCGCTGCCGCCGAGAGACCCCGGCGCTGGCGGTCGTGACCTCGGTGACCAGTCCGGCGCGCAGCATCCGCTTCAGGGCGGGGTAGAGCGACCCGTAGGACAACAGGCGCGTCCAGCCGAGCAGCAGGTTGAGCCGTTTGCGCAGCTCGTAGCCGTGCAGCGGCGAGTCGTGCAGCAGCCCGAGGACCGCCAGCTCGAGGGTCGCCCCCTTGCTTGCCACGTTCAGACCTGCTCTCCGCGCGTCGATGACTTCTGCACCAGAAGCCTTGCTATCACCTCAACCTATCGCATCGATATATCGTGTGCGAATCGCCACACCGGCCCCCGCAACCCGATCCGGGCTCTGCGGCGACCCCGTACCCTTCGATGCAGACCAGGCCGGCGACCAGAGAGAGTGATCAGTGAGCGGCAACCGGAGCAGTGCCTCGCCCCGCAAGCGAGCGACCTCTGGGACCGGCACTGGTGCCGGCAAGAGCCCCGGCAAGGGCGCCCGGCAAGGGCCCCGGAAAGGGCAGGGGGACCAGCAAGCACCCGCGCCTGAGGGCCACGCTGAAGTGGTTCGCCATCACCTCGCTCGTCGGCATCCTGGTGCTGGCCGGCATCTTCTACTTCGCCTACAAGAACACCACCATCCCGGACGCCAACAAGGCCTTCGAGGCGCAGTCGACGTTCGTCTACTACTCCGGCGGCAAGGCGAAGGTCGGCCGGTTCGCCGAGCAGAACCGTGAGTCGATCCCGCTCGCCGACATCCCGCAGTCGATGCAGGACGCCGCGATCGCCGCCGAGGACCGCACCTTCTACACCAACAAGGGCCTCGACCCGAAGGGCATCGTGCGGGCGGCCTTCTCCAACGCCAAGGGCAACGCCACCCAGGGTGCCTCCACGATCACCCAGCAGTACGTGAAGATCCTCTACCTCAGCCAGGAGCGCACGCTCTCCCGCAAGGTCAAGGAGGCGTTCTTGTCGCTGAAGGTGCAGCAGGAGAAGTCCAAGCAGACCATCCTCGAGGGCTACCTGAACACGATCTACTTCGGTCGGGGCGCCTACGGCGTCCAGGCCGCCTCCAACGCCTACTTCGGCAAGCCGGCCAAGAAGCTCACCGTCCCCGAGTCGGCGATGCTCGCGGCCGTGCTCAACTCGCCGAACTACCTGAGTCCCGACCGGGGTGCCGCCGGGCGCGGCGCCCTGATCGAGCGCTACGACTACGTGCTGCGAGGCATGGTCTCGATGGGCAACCTGGACGCGAGCGTGGCCGAAAAGCACTACGGCAAGCTGCCCAAGCTGGCCAAGGCCAAGGCGAGCAACCAGTACGGCGGCCAGAAGGGCTTCATGCTCACGATGGTCAAGAAGGAGCTGCTCCGGCTCGGGTTCGACGAGCCCGAGATCGACTCCGGTGGCCTGCGCGTGGAGACGACCTTCACCAAGAAGGCCATGAACGCCGCTGAGAAGGGTGTCCTGGCCGAGCGGCCCGAGGGGCTCAAGAAGCTCCACGTGGCCACTGCGTCGGTCGACGTGAAGACCGGTGCGCTGATGGGCTTCTACGCGGGGCAGGACTACCTCGACAGCCAGCTGAACTGGGCTGCCCTGGGCGGCTCGCCGGGGTCGGCCTTCAAGCCGTTCGCGCTCGCAGCCGGGCTCAAGGCCGGGTTCAGCCTCAAGGACACCTTCGACGGCAACTCGCCCTACACCTTCGAGAACGGCAGCAAGGTGGTCAACGAGGGCGGGGGCACCGGGACCGACTACGGGTCGTCGATCAGCCTGCTCAAGGCGACCGAGGACTCGGTCAACACGGCCTACTCCGACCTCACCGAGTCACTCCCCAACGGCCCGGAAGACATCCTCAAGATGGCCGTGGCGATGGGGATCCCGCGCAACACCCCTGGTCTGGAGGCCAACAACGCGATCGCGCTCGGCTCGGCGACGGTCAGCCCGATCGTGATGGCCAACGCCTACGCCACCATCGCCAACGGTGGGGTGCACCACGACGTGTTCATGGTCAAGAAGGTGTGGCGCTCCTCCGACGACAAGGTGCTCTACCGCGCGCCGCGGAAGAAGGAGCGGGCCGTCGCCGACGACATCGACCGTGACGTCAGCTATGCGCTCCAGCAGGTCGTCAAGAGCGGCACCGGCCAGAACGCCCGGGCGCTCAACCGCCCAGCGGCCGGCAAGACCGGCACCGCCACCAACGCCGACGGTGACGTGTCCTCGTCCTGGTTCGTCGGCTACACCCCGCAGGTCTCGACCGCGGTGATGTATGTGCGCGGCAAGGGCAACGAGGCCCTCAACGGCTTCCTGCCCAGCTATTTCGGCGCCAACTACCCCACCTACACCTGGCGTGCGGTGATGGAGGCCGTCCTCGAGGGCACCGACTCCGAGGACTTCCCGCCGGCGGCGTTCGTCGACGGCGATGCCCCCGACGACGGCCACGCGCCCTACACCCCGCCTCCCACGCCCACGCAGAAGGCGAAGCCCAAGCCCAAGCCGAAGCCCACGCCGACGCAGGCGCAGACACCGACCCAGGCACCCCCGCCGTCGCAGGCGCCGCCGAGCCAGCCGGGTGGCGGCGGTGGCGGCAACGGCGGTGGCGGCAACGGTGGCGGCGGCAACGGCGGTGGCGGCAACGGCGGCAACGGCGGCAACGGCGGCGGCGGCGGCGCCTGTGACCCGACGGACCCCACCTGTAGCCCGTGACCCACCTGGACGCCGGGAGACCGGACGCCGGGGCCGACGACGTGGTGGCACCGACCCGCGCGGACCCGTTCGCCCGCTCGATGAGCGAGGTCGTGGGCGGTCCGGTCGGTCACCACGGACGGCCGCACCGCTGGTGGGTCCCGGTGCGGGTCCTGCTCGCCCTGTTCGCCGTGGTGTTCGCGCTCTCCGTGGTCCAGCACCAGCCGTGCATGAAGACCAACTGGGCCAACGACCAGGCGCGCTACGCCAAGGGCTGCTACTCCGACATCCCCTACCTCTACACCGGCCGCGGGTTCGCCGAGGGACTCTGGCCCTACGCCGACAACCACGGCCGCTACGAGGCGATGGAGTATCCCGTCGGCATCTCCTACCTGGCCTGGCTGAGCGCCAAGGTCACGCAGATCGACCCGTCGGGGCCGCCGGTGGCCCAGCGTCACCACCAGGACCCGGGCGGGCTGTGGTTCCTCCCGGGCATGACCAAGGAGGTGAACAGCTACTTCCTGGTGACGACCCTGTTCCTGTGCGGCTTCGGGCTGCTCGCCACCTGGTTCATGGCGGGTGTCCACCGCCGGCGCCCCTGGGACGCCCTGCCCTTCGTGCTCTCCCCGGTGCTCTTGATGACCGGGCTGATCAACTGGGACCTGATGGCAGTCGCCTTCGTGGCAGGCGCGCTGTGGGCCTGGTCGCGCGACCGGCCCCTGCTGACCGGCGTGATGATCGGTCTCGGCACCGCCGCGAAGCTCTACCCGCTCTTCCTGCTCGGGCCGATCCTGGTCGTTGCCCTGCGCCGTCGACAGCTGGGGTCGTTCGCCTGGGCGGCGGGTGCGGCCGCGGTGACGTGGGCCGTGGTCAACCTGCCGGCCTGGCTCTCCGGTCCCGACCAGTGGAAGGTGTTCTGGCGGTTCAACTCCGAGCGCGGTGCAGACCTCGGCTCGGTCTGGCTGGCGCTGACCCATCGCGGGCACACGTTCACGCCCGCCACCATCAACGCCTGGTCCTGGGCCCTGTTCGGAGCGATCTGCCTGGCCGTCGCGGTGCTCGGGCTGCGGGCCCGGCGTACTCCACGGGTGGCGCAGCTGGCGTTCCTGGTGGTCGCCGGGTTCCTGCTGGTGAACAAGGTCTACTCCCCGCAGTACGTGCTCTGGCTGCTGCCGCTCGCCGTCCTCGCCCGGCCCCGGTGGCGCGACCTGCTCATCTGGCAGGCCGGCGAGCTCGTCTACCTCCTGGCGGTCTGGACCTTCCTGGGTGGCTGGCTGGAGGAGGCCGCCGGTGGGGGCGCACCGGCCTACGACCTGGCGATCTGGGTGCGGGTCGCCGCCCAGCTCTACCTGGTGGCCGTGGTGGTGCGCGACGTCCTGCGCCCCGAGCACGACCCGGTGGTCGAGGACGAACCGCGCGAACGGGTCGCTCTCGGCTGATCGCGACCGCGTCGCTCAGCCGATGTCGACTACGTCGCTCAGCCGATGTCGACTACGTCGAAGGTCGTGGCGGTGAAGCGCACCCGGACGTCGATCTCGTCACCGACGGCGGGCACCGTCGGGCCGTCCGGGATGAACAGCATCGAGGCCTGCATGTGCGGCGGCTCGGCGAAGAGTCGCTGCTTGCCTCCCACGGTGTACGGCGAGCGCACGAACCCGGCCGCGTCCAGTCCCCCTCGAGCGATCGAGGCAGCCCTGGCCTTGAGGCTCGCGTCACCGGTCGGCGCCTCGAGGCCGATGCCGTGGGCGGTGCCTCCGGAGACGATCAGGATCGTGCCCGCGCGTGGTGCCGAGCGCCTGCGGTAGCCGTAGACGTCGCCGCGCTCCACGGGATGGGCGTCGAGCACGGTCGCCCGCACCGACAGGGCACCCCGGTCGCCGAGCCACAGCGAGGTGCCGATCCGGGGACGGAAGCTGAAGTCGGGATATGTCCCGGCCAGGGTCGCGAGCTCGGTCTCGGTGAGGTGGGAGACCCAGACGGTGCGGCTCCCGGGGTGATCCCGCTGGCTGAGCTCGAGCAGACCCGCGGCCACCACGTCGGTCATCAGCCGGTCGACCTCGCCGAGGTGGGAGGCCCCGTGGGATCTCAGGGCCAGCGGCAGGTGCAGGGCCACGCCGTCGACCTGGACACCGCCCCGGTCGGCGATCAGACGGCCCGCCTCACGCAGCCCCTTGGCGCTGAAGCCGTGGCGCAGCATCGAGGTCAGCCGCTCCAGGGCGACCCGGGGCCGCTGGCCGGAGGAGAGGCCCTGCTCGACGAGGGCGCCGAGGTCCTCGATCCGGCCGACCGTGTGGATCACGCGCGGGTCGTGGTCGACATGGCTGAAGGGACGCCACGGCGTGAGCACGAGCAGCGACCCGGCGTACCGCTGGGAGACGTGCTGGAGCTCGTCATAGGTGCCGACCGCGAGCGTGTCCACGCCCAGCCACTCGGCCTTGCGGGCAAGCCGGTGCAGGCCGAACCCGTAGCCGTTGCCCTTGGCGACCGGGACCATCCCCGGGTTGCGGGCCAGGACGTCCTTGAGGTGGCTGCGCCAACGGTCACCGTCGACGTGGAGGGTCAGTGGCAAGGCTCAGCCCCGCCGGGACATGTAGAGGTCGAAGGCCTTGTAGATCGCCCGGTTCAGGGGCAGGTCCCATTCTCCGGCGTACTCCACGGCCTCGCCGCCGGTGCCCACCTTGAACTGGATCAGGCCGACGTGGCTGTCCTCGGAGTCGAGGGTGTCGGTGATGCCGCGCAGGTCGTAGACGTGGGCGCCGGCCGCCAGGGAGTCGCGGATCATCTGCCACTGGACGGCGTTGGAGCCGCGGACCTCGCGCTTCTCGGTGGAGGAGGCGCCGTAGGAGTACCACGTGTGCACGCCGACCCGGATCCAGATCGTGCTGGCCACCAGGTCGCCCTCGTGCCGGGCCAGGTAGACCCTGATCCGGTCGGGCTCCTCGGCACCGAGCGCCTCGAACATCGTCTCGAAGTAGGCCAGCGGCCGTGGCGTGAAGTGGTCGCGCTGCGCCGTGTGGGCGTAGAGCTCGTGGAACGCCTTGAGGTCGGCGAGCGTCCCGTGCTCCACCTCGACCCCCAGCTTGGCGGCCTTCTTGATGTTGCGCCGCCACTGCTGGTTCATGCCCTTGAGCACGTCGTCCTCGGTGCGTGGTGCCCCCGCGCCGTCGACGAGCGGGATCCAGAAGTTGTACTGCGGCTGCCCGGCCGCGAAGCCGCCCGCCACCGACTGGGGCCGCCAACCGGCCTCGCGCAGCTGGGAGACGACGCCGGCCCCGACCTGGCTGCGCTCGCTCGGCGGCAGGCTGGTCAGCGAGTGCACCGACTCCTCGGCGATCCCCTCCTTGACCTGCGCCGCGCTCCAGCGCCGGGTGACCACCGGTGGGCCGATCCGGATGCCGAAGGCGCCCTGGCGCTTGAGGTGGGCCGCCATCGGGTCGAGCCAGGAGCGGAGGTTGTCGCTCGACCAGTCCAGCAGCGGCCCCTCGGGCAGGTAGGCGAGGTAGCGCCTGACCCGGGGCAGCTGGCGGTAGAGCACGAGGGCAGCGCCGACGATCTCGTCGCCCTGGACCCAGCCGATCGACTCGGCCTTCCACTCCGGCTTGACCGCCGCCCAGGCGGGGGTCTGCAGGAAGCTCGCCGAGCCACCCTCGCGAGCGGTGAGCGACCGGATGAAGGCGAGGTGCTCCCCGGCACTGATGGTGCGCACGACGGGAGCACCGAGGGTCGGGGAGGTCACGCGGCGAGCCTAACGGGGTCGGGGCGGCGGGTCGGAATCACGCCCTGGCCTCGCCGACCAGCTTCTTGATCGTCGGGAACGATGCCGCGCGGGGGTCGATCAGGGTGAAGTGGTCGCCCGGGACGGTCACCTGCGTCGCCCGGCCCCCCGCCGAGCGGGCCTTGGCGGCGTAGGACGCACCCTGCTCGGCCGGCACCACGTCGTCGGCCTCCGCGTGCACGACCCACACCGGGCAGGCCGCGGGGACCAGGAGTGCGGGGTCGGAGACGGCGTAGTGCCCGGGCTGCTCCTCCGGAGTGCCGTCGGCGAACGCCGTGACCGGGTCACGGGAACCGGGCGCGCTCGCGGCGAGGGTGAGGTCGAGCACGCCGGACAGCGAGATCGAACCCTTGACCTCGACCTTCGGTGAGCCGCCGGGGGTCTGCGCGGTGCGGGAGGCGGCCCAGACGGCGAGGTGGCCACCGGCCGAGTGCCCGAGGAGGACGACGTTGTCATCGAGGCCCTCCGCGGCGAGCCGGTCGACGGCCAGCGCCACGTCGGTCATCGGGTCGGGCCACGCGCTGCCGTCGCCGATCGGCCGGTACTCCACGTTCCAGGTCGTCCAGCCGGCCTCGGTCATCCGGTTGGCGAAGGAGTCGAGCTGGTCGGGGCCGTAGCCGGGCATCCAGTAGCCGCCGTGCAGCAGCACGAGGGTGCCGAGCGGCTTGCCCCCGGGGCGGCGGAGGTCGGCGTACTGGTGTGGGTCGTCGCCGTATCGGATCCGCTGCGCCCCTGCCCGGACCGGCTCGCCGGTGCGTGCCGCACCACCGCAGCCCGCGACGAGGCTGGCAGCGGCGCCGGCCCCGAGCAGGGCGCGGCGGGAGACCGGGCGGTGGATGGTCAGACGCCGTGCTCGCGCAGCCACGCGAAGTCGGCGAGGTGTTCCTCGGGTCCACCCGGTGTCTCGCAGATCACGGGGGTCCCGGCGTCGCGCACGACACCCGCGAAGTCGTCCTCGTCCAGCTGGCCGGAGCCGAAGTTGGCGTGCCGGTCGGCGCCGGAGTCGAAGGCGTCGCGGCTGTCGTTGGCGTGCAGCAGGTCGATCCGCCCGGTGATCGAGCGGACCTTCTCCACGGCCGTCGGGAGCTCGATGCCACCGGCCCAGGCGTGGCAGGTGTCGAGGCAGAAGCCGACCTGCTCGAACCCCTCCGCCCGGGAGATGGCGTCCCAGACCCCCGCGATCCGGTCGAGGTGTCTGGCCATGGCGTTCTCGCCACCGGCGGTGTTCTCGATCAGGAGGGGGATCTTGATGTCGGTCGCCTCGATGGCCTTGCGCCAGTTGTCGAAGCCCGTGGCGGGGTCGTCGTCCTTGTTCACGTGACCGCCGTGGACGATCAGTCCCTTGGCGCCGATCTCGGCCGCGGCATTCATGTGCTGCTGGAGCAGCTTGCGGCTCGGGATCCGGATGCGGTTGTTGGTCGTCGCGACGTTCACGATGTAGGGCGCGTGCACGTAGAGGTCGACACCGGCCTCCTCGGCGTCGGCACGCAGGGCCGCGGCGCCGCCGGCGTAGCGGATCTCGGGCCCCTTGTAGCCCTGGGGGTCGCCGAGGAAGAACTGGACCAGGGTGGTCTCCCGCGCCTTGGCTTCGGCGACCGGGTCGGTCTGCTCGACGTGGGCTCCGACGGCGATGCTGGAGGAGGGGTTGCTGGACATGGAGCCAGCCTAGGCTTCGCGCCTGACAACGCCAGTCCTGGCCGTCCTCGCCAGGCGGGGGCTAGCGCTAGTTGAACATGTTCAACTAGGATTTGAACATGTTCAAGAAGAGTCGTCGTGCCAGCTGACACGCGCCAGCACATCCTCGACACGGCGATCAGCCTGTTCGAGGAGCGCGGGTACGCCGGCACCACCATGCGCGCGATCGCGACCGAGGCCGGCGTCTCGCCGAGCAACGCCTACTACTGGTTCGCGAGCAAGGACCAGCTGGTCCAGGAGTTCTACCGCCGGATCCAGGTCGCCCACCGCGAGCGGTGCGCCGACGTGCTCGCCGGTGGGGGAACGCTCTCGGAGCGCCTGCTGGCCGTGGAGCGAGCGGGCATCGAGGTGATGGCGCCCTACCACGGGTTCGGTGCGGCCTTCGTCGGCACGGCGATCGTGCCCGGCGCCACGGTGAGCCCGTTCAGCGAGGAGTCCGCCGGGGCTCGCGAGCTCTCGATGGCGATCTACCGCGACGTCGTCGCCGGCGCCTCGCCGGCGGTGCCCGCCAGGCTGGCGCCGGTGCTGCCCGACCTGCTGTGGCTGGCGCACCTGAGCGTGACCCTCTACTGGGTCATCGACACCAGCCCCGACCAGGCACGCACCCGCCAGCTCGTCGACCGATCGGTGGCGATGCTGGCCAGCGCCGTCAAGCTGTCCCGGCTGCCCGGGGCCAACGCGCTGGTCCAGCAGGTCGCCTCCGTGCTCGACGTCGTGGTGCCGGAGCGGGGCCGGCTGTGAGCACGACCGAGGTGAGGCCGCACGGCACCGGGCTTCGCGGAGCCGGGGCCCCCGGCCTCGGCGGCTACGTCCTGGCCGTCCTGGCCAGCGCAGGGGTCCTCGCCCTGACGTTTCCCCTCTCCGCCCTCCTCGCGGGTGACGTCGGGTGGCCGTCCGGGTTCGGCGAGCTCTTCGCCGGCGTGGCCTTCGTCCTGGTCGTCGTGGGCTACGCCCTCTTCTTCGGCTGGCCCGCCGCCCTGGTCGGGTGCGTGATCGTCCACGTGGTCTGTCTCCCGGTGCGCGAGCAGGTCGTCCACGTGGCGATGGCCGCCCTGACCGGTCTGGCCGCCGGGGTCTTCTACGACCTCGTCCTGTTCGACGGGGACGCCGGCTGGCTCTGGCTCCAGCTCACCGTCGCCACGGGCCTCGGACGAGCAGCAGTCATCCCGCTGGCCCGTCGGAGGATGCCGTGAGGACTCGACCTCACGTGGGCCTGGCTGCGCACGCGGCCGGACGCGATGGGGGTCGTGGCCACGGCGGTGCTCGTCGGCTCGGTCTCGCTGGGCGCCGTCGGTGGTGTCGTGGGGCTGGTCCTCGGGTGGCAGGCCCATCCACCGACCGCGTGGTTCGCCGTGCTCGAGGTCGGGGTCCCGGCCGGCGTCGCCGGAGGCGTCCTCGGCCTCTTCGTCGGTGTGGTCGTGCGCTGGCGGAGGAGCTAGCGGCCGAGCGCCAGCACCCCTGTGGACGACGATTTCGCGGGTACGCCGCAGCGTTGGTAACCTTGCGCGTCGCACTCCCCAGATGGGAGTCGCGACACCGCATCAGCCCTCCTGCCACGGAAACGCCGTGGCCGCCTGAGTCCGAAGGAGGTGGAGAACGCTATGCGTGCCTATGAACTCATGGTCATCCTCGATCCCAACCTCGAGGAGCGCACCGTCCAGCCGTCGCTCGACACATACCTCAACGTCGTGCGCAACGACGGAGGCAGCGTCGACAACGTCGACGTCTGGGGTCGTCGTCGCCTCGCCTACGAGATCGACAAGAACGCCGAAGGCATCTACGCCGTCGTGTCGCTGCAGGCCGAGCCTGCAACCGTCAAGGAGCTCGACCGTCAGCTCACGCTGAACGAGTCCGTGCTTCGCACCAAGGTCATCCGGCCCGACGCCCGCTGACCCCAGCGGCCGTCCCCGGCAGCAGCACACCCGCAAGGCAGACCACCCCCAGGGAGATCCATATGGCAGGCGAGACAGTCATCACCGTCGTCGGCAACCTCGTCGACGATCCCGAGCTGCGCTTCACCCCGTCGGGTGCGGCCGTGGCCAACTTCCGGATCGCGTCGACGCCGCGGACCTTCGACAAGCAGTCCAACGAGTGGAAGGACGGCGACGCGCTGTTCTTGTCCTGCTCGGTGTGGCGGCAGGCTGCGGAGAACGTCGCCGAGTCGCTCCAGAAGGGCATGCGCGTCGTGGTCCAGGGGCGGCTCAAGCAGCGCTCCTACGAGACGCGCGAGGGTGAGAAGCGCACCGTCGTCGAGCTCGAGGTCGAAGAGGTCGGACCCAGCCTGAAGTACGCCACCGCCAAGGTCGCGCGCGTCCAGCGCAGCGGCGGAGGCGGCGGCTACGGCAACCAGGGCGGCGGCGGCGGGGACGACCCGTGGGCCTCCAGCCCGGCCCAGTCCGGTGGTCAGTCCGGTGGTCAGCCTGCGGCCCAGCCGCAGGGTGCCCCCCAGGGTGGCGGCCAGGGAGGTTCCTGGGGCGGCCAGCAGGGCGGGGCGCCGCAGGGCGCTCCGGCCCAGAACGACCCCTGGGCCAGCGGCGGCTCCGACGAGCCCCCGTTCTGATCCCAGCACCAGCACCAGCACCACAACTCAACAGTCCATCCCCTAACCATTCCGGCGACAGCCGGGCTCTGAGAGGAGAGCACCACAATGGCCAAGGCAGTCATTCGCAAGCCCAAGAAGAAGGTTTGCCAGTTCTGCAAGGAAAAGGTGTCCTACGTCGACTACAAGGACACCAACCTGCTCCGCAAGTTCATCTCCGACCGCGGCAAGATCCGTGCGCGTCGGGTGACCGGCAACTGCGTCCAGCACCAGCGCGACGTGGCCACGGCCGTGAAGAACGCCCGCGAGGTCGCCTTGCTGCCCTACACGTCCACGGCTCGCTGAGAGGAGACCCCTGATGAAGCTCATTCTGACCCAGGAGGTCACCGGTCTCGGTGGTGCCGGCGACGTGGTCGAGGTCAAGGACGGCTACGGCCGCAACTACCTCATCCCGCGTGGCTTCGGCATCCGCTGGACCCGTGGTGGCGAGAAGACCATCGACTCGATCAAGAAGTCACGCGACGCGCGCTCGGTCCGCGACGCCGACCACGCCGCCGAGGTGAAGGCCAAGCTCGAGGGCTCGACCTACAACGTCAAGGTCCGTGCCGGCGAGGGCGGGCGCCTGTTCGGTGCCGTCACGGCTGCGGACATCGCGGGCGCGATCACCGAGGCCGGTGGCGAGGTCGACAAGCGCACGATCGTGGTGCTCAACCCGATCAAGTCGCTCGGCGCGCACACCGTGATGGTCAAGCTGCACGACGACGTCGAGGCGCAGGTCAACCTCAACGTCGTCTCCGCCTGAACGGCGCGACTGACACAGCTGCCACCGAAGGCCGTCCCCCTCAGCTCGAGGGTGGGCGGCCTTCGCTGCTGTCCGGGGTGTCCTCCGGCTCCACGTCCGTGGGGCGTCGGCGCGGATGGACCTCCAGCGGTCCCGGACCGCCGAGCCACTCGCGACGGTGCACGCGGAAGAGCAGGTAGACGAAGACCACGTTGACGACCAGCGAGACGAGCAGCGTCGTCGACTCCAGCGTGCTCACGCCGCCCCCCAGGGCGAGCACGGGGAGTACGGCGAGCACCGCGAACCCCCAGACCATCAGCCCGAACCGCTTCGCGACATAGCCGTCCGCGGGTGTCTGTCGCGCGCCCAGCAGGCCGATCTCGCGTGACAGGGCCAGGCAGAACGCGAGCTGTGGGAGCGAGGCGAACCACTCGCCGGAGGCGTCGAGGTGGTGGTGGAGCTGGGGGAACCACATCGGCACGCTGACCAGGCCGGCCAGGACGGCGAGCCAGCGAGCGGTCACGAACGCCTCGTCGACGCGGGCGAGCGCGACCATGCCGAGGACCACGAGCAGCCAGCCGGCGGGGTCGGCGAGCGCGTCGTAGTGCTCCCAGGACGGCGACGGGTTCGCCGGGAACACCGCGCTGCCGATGACGATCACCATGCCCATGGCGATCCTCTGCAGCGGCGACCCCAGACCCATGGGCGCAAGCGTAGGCTCCCGCGCATGGCGAAGAGCGCGACCGTCGAGCTGGCTCCGGGCGTCTGGCGGATCCCCCTGATCGGCGACTACACCAACGGGTTCATGCTGCGCGACGACGACGGGCAGGTGACGCTGATCGACATGGGGATCGCCTCGTCCGGCAAGAAGGTGATCGCCGCGCTGCGCTCCATCGGCTCCGACCCGAGCGAGGTGACGCGGCTGCTGCTGACCCACTGCCATCCCGACCACGCCGGGGGAGCGGCCTACGTCTCGGAGCAGACCGGTCGGCCGGTGGACGTCCACGCCGACGACGCGGAGTACGTCCGGACCGGGACCCAGCCGCCGCGGGACCAGTCCATCCGCTTCGGCAAGCTGTTCAGCAGGTTCCCCGACCCGAAGCAGGCGAAGGTGACCATCGGCGAGGAGCTCACCGATGGGCAGGTGGTGCCGGTGGCGGGCGGCATCCGGGTCATCCACACGCCCGGGCACTCGCCCGGGCACGCGTCCTACCTGCACGAGCCCTCGGGCACCCTGATCACCGGGGACGCGATCTTCAACGTGCTCGGGACGCGGTGGCCGCTGAAGTTCCTGTGCACCGACTTCGCGATGACGAAGAAGACCGCTCACCGGCTCGGCGAGCTCGACTACTCCGTGGCGGCGTTCACCCACGGACCCGAGATCCGGGACCGCCCCCGCGAGGCGATCCGGACCTTCCTCGCCAAGAACGCCTAGGCCCGGCCCGGATCGGCGCCGAGGCGCATCCAACGGTCTCCGCGGGCCCGGAGCAGGAGGGTCGCGGCGCGCCCGCCCATGAAGCACACCGAGAACGCGACCCAGAGCCAGACCAGGCCGTGGCTGCCGACCAGCCAGGCAGCCGGGGCGAACAGCGCCAGGGTCACGAGCTGGGCCCAGGCCAGGTAGACCGCGTCGCCGGCGCCGATGAGCACCCCGTCGAGCACGAAGACGATGCCCGCGACCGGCTGGGCGAGAGCCGCGACCAGCAGCACGGGCACGAGCAGGTCCTGCACCACCGGGTCGCTGGTGAACAGCCGGCCGAGGAACGGGGAGAGGGCGGCCAGAGCCAGTCCGGTGGCGATGCCGCTGGCCCAGCCCCAGCGCTCCATCCGGGCGGTGACCGCTCGGGTGCCGACAGCATCACCGGCCCCGAGGTAGCGCCCGGTGATCGCCTGCGCCGCGATGGCGACGGCGTCGAGGGTGAAGGCCAGGAAGGTCCAGAGGGTCAGCGCGAGCTGCATGGTCGCCAGGTCGGCGTCGCCGAGCCGCGCGGCGGCGTAGGTCATCACGAGCAGGGAGGCGCGCAGCATCAGCGTGCGCACGATCAGCGGTACGCCGGCCCGGCCGGCCTGGCGGATGCCGGGCAGGTCGGGCCGCAGCGGGGCCGACTCGAGGCGAGCGGCCCGGACCACCACCCAGACGAGCGCGACTGCCGAGGCGACCTGGGCGATCAGGGTGCCCAGGGCGGAGCCCGCGATGCCGAGGTCGAGGCCGTAGACCAGCAGCAGGTTGAGCACGATGTTGGCGAGGTTGCCGGCGACCGCCACCACGAGCGGCGTGCGGGTGTCCTGGAGCCCGCGGAGCACGCCGGTGGCGGCCAGCATCAGCAGCATCGGCACGGCTCCCAGGAGCGCGATCTGCAGATAGGTCACCGCGAGGTCCTCGACGCGGGCACCGGGTCCGAACAGCCTGACCAGGGGGCGGGCCACCGGGAGCGCCGCCAGCGTGACCACGGTCCCGATCGCTGCGGCGAGCCAGAGCCCGTCGACCCCCTGCGTGAGGGCTCCGCGGGTGTTGCCGGCCCCGACCTGACGGGCCACCGAGGCCGTGGTGCCGTAGGCGAGGAAGATGCACAGGCTGACCAGGGTGCCGAGGACGGCCGAGGCGACCCCCAACGCCGCGAGGGGTGGGGTGCCGAGGTGTCCGACGATGGCGGAGTCGGCCAGCAGGAAGAGCGGCTCGGAGACCAGGGCCAGGAACGCGGGGACCGCCAGGCGCAGGATCTCCCGGTCGTGTGCGCGCCCGGTCACTACCACGGGGGTGAGGCTAGCGCCAGCAAAACCTGTGCAAAACCCGGGTCTGCTTGTGG
Source organism: uncultured Actinomycetota bacterium (assembly GCA_963843075.1). GTDB lineage: Bacteria > Actinomycetota > Actinomycetes > Propionibacteriales > Nocardioidaceae > Marmoricola. The sequence goes on from CAWJJD010000001.1 coordinate 624,430, forward strand.
GTATCCCGGTCCGCGGGGGCTTTGTCGACAAACGAACAGGGCGATGCGAGATGACCGGCTGGTGAATACCAGCGGGCCAGAAAACTTCTCTCCACAAGCCCAGATGTGGCAAAGCCGCAGGTCACAGCCTCGTTGGGGCAGTGAACTTTTTCTGCGTCCACAACCGAACCAACAGGCTGTGCACCCCACCGGCGGCGTGTTCCACACGATCAACAGGGTTATCCACAGGTGCCTGTGGATAACGGGCTTGGTGGGTCCCGGACCTCGCGCCTAGTCTCACCCCTCCGGGTGTCGGGAAGCGGCGAATCCGAGGGGGTTCGCCCGGGCTTCGCCGATGGCCGGGGCGACTCCGGTGGATTCTCCGGCGGACTCGCCGGTGGACTTTCTGGTGGACTCTCCGGGCTGCTCTCCGGCCGCCCGGGAATTGTGGGTGGCGGGCCCTAACCTGCTGGTGAGCAAGTGGCGGAAGGGGCCAGTGGGATGAGCGTTGCCGATGCGGGCGGTTCGACTGAGGGGTCCGGCAACGGCTCCGGCAACGGGGGGGCCGCGGTCGCGATGAGCGAGGCGTGGGACTCCTACCCCACCTACGCCCCGAGCTTCGGTGACGAGACCACCGGCAACCAGGAACACTGGTCGGGGCGGATGCCGCCGCAGGACTCCGACGCCGAGCAGAGCGTGCTGGGGTCGATGCTGATCTCCAAGGACGCGATCGCCGACGTCAACGAGCAGATCGGCGGCGCGGACTTCTACCGTCCGGCGCACGAGACCATCTACGACGCCATCGTCGACCTCTACGGCCGCGGCGAGCCGGCCGACCCCGTGACCGTCTCGGCCGAGCTGCAGCGCCGCGGCGAGCTGACCCGGGTCGGCGGAGCGCCCTACCTGCACACGCTCTCGGCCAGCGTCCCGATCGCGGCCAACGCCGGCTACTACGCCACCATCGTGCGCGAGAAGGCGATCCTGCGCCGGCTCGTCGACGCCGGCACCAAGATCGCGCAGATGGGCTACGCCGGTGAGGGCGACGTGGACTCCACGGTCGACGTGGCCCAGCAGGAGATCTACGCGATCAGCGAGAAGCGCACCCAGGAGGACTACGCGCCGCTCTCGGCGATCATGGAGTCCACCCTCGACGAGATCGAGGCGATCTCGGCCAACGACGGCACCACCGGTGGCGTGCCGACCGGGTTCGCCGACCTCGACGAGCTGGTCAACGGGTTCTCCGGGGGTCAGATGATCATCGTGGCCGCGCGCCCCGCGGTCGGGAAGTCGACGCTGGCCCTGGACTTCTGCCGTTCGGCGTCGATCCACAACAACCTCACCAGCGTGATCTTCAGCCTGGAGATGTCCAAGAGCGAGATCACCATGCGCCTGCTCTCGGCGGAGGCGAAGATCCCGCTGAACAACATCCGCAAGGGCCCGATGACCGAGGACGACTGGAACAAGCTCGTCCCCAAGATGGGCCAGGTCTCCGGGGCGCCGATGTTCATCGACGACAGCCCCAACATGACGATGATGGAGATCCGCGCCAAGGCCCGCCGGCTCAAGCAGCGTCACGACCTGAAGCTGATCGTGATCGACTACCTGCAGCTGATGAGCAGCGGCAAGAAGGTCGAGTCCCGCCAGGTCGAGGTCTCCGAGTTCTCCCGCCAGATCAAGCTGCTCGCCAAGGAGCTCGAGGTCCCGATCGTCGCGCTCTCGCAGCTCAACCGTGGTCCCGAGCAGCGATCGGACAAGCGCCCGATGATGAGCGACCTGCGCGAGTCCGGCTCGATCGAGCAGGACGCCGACATCGTGATGCTGCTGCACCGCGAGGACGTCTACGAGAAGGAGTCGCCCCGCGCCGGCGAGGCCGACATCATCGTGGCCAAGCACCGAAACGGCCCCACCCGCGACGTGGTCGTCAGCTTCCAGGGTCACTACTCCCGCTTCGTCGACATGGCCCACTGACGTATCTCGGGAGGCCGCACCACCTCTTTGAGCCTGGAGGACCAGGGAGGTGTGTGGACGATGCGGTTCACCGACGTACGACAGGTGCCGGCTCCGGCAGCCGAGGTCTGGACGGCGCTGCACGACAGCGAGGTCCTGCGCGCGGCCATCCCCGGCTGCGAGCGGCTCAGCCCCACCGGAGTGGGCCGCTACTCCGCGACGCTGGCGGCCCGGGTGGGCCGCCTGGCCGACACCTACCGCGGCACCTTCGCCATCGACGACACCCACCCCGGCTCGGAGCTGGTGGTCTCGATCTCGGGCCGAGGACGCTGCGGCACCCTCGAGCTCGACCTGCGCGTGCGGCTGACCGAGGGCCGCACGCCTGGGACGACGGCACTGGCCTACGACGCCCGCGCCCGGGTCGGCGGCCTGGTCGCCCGGCTCGGCAGCGCCCCGCTCACGATCGCCGGTGGCCACATCACCGGCTGCTTCTTCCGCGACCTCGAGCGTGCCGTGCGCGTCCGGGTGGGTGCCACCACGACACGACCGCGACCGGTGGTCGCCACGGCGTGATCGTCGGTCCGGGCGGGTCGCTCAGGCGGCGCGCAGGGCGGGGTGCTGGGTGGGGTGCAGCGTGACTCCGCAACGCGGGCAGTGCCCGGTGTGGCAGCAGTCCAGCGCCTGACCGCACGCGCAGGTGGACTCGGTGCTCAGTGCTGGGTCGTTGGCGGTCATGGTGGTGCTCCTGCGATCTGTCGGACGCGGTGTCACGAGGTGATTCGTCGCCACCGCGTCATCGGCTCGGTGCCGGCCCGGTGCCGGCTCCGTGGGGGCGGTCGGTGGCCCGGCCCCGAGGCCGGGCCGACGAGCGCGGTGCGCTCAGTTCGTGGCCAGCTCACGAGGCGTCGCGGCCTCGTCGGAGACCTTCGACAGCGTGTTGATGCTGACGTGCGGCCACCCGATCCGGCCGGGCAGCCCGTCGCGACGCGGGAAGAAGTCCAGCATCACGATCTGGAGGTACTGCAGCTGCATCTCCACGTTGCCGTCGGCGTCCGGGGCGAGCTCCTGGATCCAGAACGTCGACTTCATCGATCCCGCGTCCGCCTGCTTGACCACGAACGGGATGTTCCTGATCCCGCCGGTCGGGTTGGCGGTGTCGAGCTCGAGGACCGTCGTCCGGGTCACGTCGAGCCCGTTGTTGGCCAGCTGCAGCAGCAGGTGCGGTGCCGTCGGGTCGAACCCCGGGAACCCCGGGAAGCCGACCGTGCCCTTGAACGGGTTGTCGTGGAAGTGCTTGTACGGCGCCAGGTAGGGGTTGTTCACCACGTCGTGCCTGACCCCGATCGGCAAGCCGTCGACGGCGGGGATCGGCGCGAGCCCGGTCACGTGCGAGCTCTTGCCGAGGGCCAGGGCTGCGTCACCGTGGGGGATCGTGGCCAGCCGGGCGATGTCGAAGTGGTCCGGGATCCGGTTGAGCATGTTCAAGAACAGGCCCGGCTCGTGGTGGATCGCCGCGCCGGGGAGGCCGGTCACGGTGCTGGCCGGCTCATCGACGACGGCCACCTGCTTGACGACCTGCTCGTAGTCCAGGGTGACGATGAACTGGTCGTTCTGGTTGTGGTGGTTGGAGGAGAGGCCACGGTTGGGCACTCCCTTGTCGACGAGGGTGAAGCTGAGCTCCTCGTCGTACTGGTTCAGCAGCAGCCGGTAGTCCAGCGGACCGGGCTGCGCGAACGGCAACGCGATCATGTTCCACCCGCGGCCCTGGCCCACCCACCTGCCGGGCAGGTCCTTGAGCGGGCCGAGGTCGGCGTCCTGGGGCTGTGCCACCTCGACGCGTCGCTGCTGGCCTTCCATGCTCTCGATTCGTCTGTCGGTCGTCATGACCACTCCCTCGTGCGTTTCTGAGCCCACGCCCAGGACGGGTGGGGGCCGTCGATCCATGTGCACGAAGAGGTCCCGGCCGGGTTCGCAGATACCCGTGCGCCCGGGGCAGCGGCCGGCCGGGGCGCTCGACCTGATGCACTGGTGACGAGGACGCGGGAGGGGGAGCGGCATGCGCGCAGCTGTGTTCGAGGAGTACGCCGGGCCGGTGGAGGTCCGCGAGGTCCCTGACCCGACGCCGCCGCCGGACGGCGTCGTGGTCGCGGTGCACGCCTCGGGGCTGTGCCGCAGCGACTGGCACGCCTGGGCCGGGCACGACCTGGACGTCGCTCTCCCGCACGTGCCCGGCCACGAGCTGTGCGGGGTGGTGGTCGAGGCCGGTCCGGACGTCACCAGGTGGCGGGCCGGGGACCGGGTCACGACCCCCTTCGTCTGCGGGTGCGGGCACTGCGCTTGGTGCGCGGACGGCGAGTCGCAGGTGTGTCCCGACCAGACCCAGCCGGGCTTCAGCCACTGGGGATCCTTCGCGGACCACGTCGTGCTGCACGCCGCCGACACCAACCTGGTCGGCGTCCCGGAGGGTGTCTCCGACGGGGCGGCGGCGAGCCTGGGTTGCCGCTTCGCCACGTCCTACCGCGCGCTCGCGCACCGGACGGGTCTGGGTGCGGGCGAGTGGCTGACCGTCGTCGGGGTGGGTGGGGTCGGCCTCAGCGCGGTGATGATCGGCGTCGCCCTGGGCGCCCGCGTGGTCGCGGTCGACACCAACCCCGAGGCCCTGGGGCTCGCGACCGCACTCGGCGCGGAGCACACCCTCGTCTCCCGGGACCACGACGTGCCGACCGCCGTCCACGAGCTGACCCGGGGTGGCAGCCACGTCGCGATCGACGCGGTCGGATCACCGGCGACGTGTGCCGACAGCATCCTGTCCCTGCGTCGGCGGGGTCGACACGTGCAGGTCGGGCTGCTCCCGTCCGTCGAGGGACCGACACCGGTCCCGATGGAGCGGGTGATCTCCTGGGAGCTCGACGTGTTCGGCAGCCACGGGATGCCGAGCGCCGACTACCCCGAGCTGCTCGGGCTGGTGGAGAGCGGTGTGCTGCGGCCGCAGGACCTGATCGGCCGGACGGTCAGCCTGACCGAGGCCGCGGGGCTGTTGCCCGGTCTGGGCTCGGCCTCGCCCGTCGGGATGACGATGCTCGATCCACGACTGCCCTGACGCGGACGATTCGGGTCGCCCGGGCAGACTCGAACGAGTGACTCCTCGGCGTACGCACCGCACGGCCGCCCTCGTGGCGGCACTCCTGCTCCTCGTGGCCGCCTGCGGCGGCACGGACGAGGGCGAGAAGCAGGACGGCAAGTCGGCGGCCGAGCCGGCTGTCTCCCCGGCCCTGGGCGCCACCCCTGCCGGCACGGTCCGGGAGGTTGCGGACCTGCCGCAGGGGATCGTCTACGACGAGAAGACCGACTCGCTCGCGGTGGCCGTCCGCGACCCCTACCGGCTGCTCGTCCTCGACCCGACCACGTTGGTGCAGCGGCGGTCCGTGGAGCTGCCCGGCAAGGTGCGACACCTCCAGGTCACCCCTGCGGGCGGGACCGTGCTGGTGCCGAGCGAGACGGCCGACAAGGTCTTCGAGGTGGATCTGGCCACCGGGCGGGCGCAGGCGACCGACGTGCAGCGGCACCCGCACGACGCGGCCGGCACCGCGGGCGGTGACGTGCTGGCCGGCAACGAGTTCAGCGGCTCGATCTCGGTCGTACGACGGGGCCGGGTGATCCACACCTTCAGCGACCTGCGCCAGCCGGGTGGTGTGCTCGCCGAGGGGAGCACGGCGGTGGCGGTCGACGTGGGCGACTACACCGTCACCACCTACGACCTCGACTCGATGAAGCGGGTCGACCGCGCGCCCGCGGGCCAGGGCCCCACCCACGGCGCCCTGGTCGGCGACGACCGGATCGCGGTGACCGACACCCGGGGCGACCAGGTGCTGCTGTTCACGCTGGACCCGCTGAAGCAGGTCGGGTCGCTGTCGCTGCCCGGGAGTCCCTACGGCGTGGCCGGCGATCCCACGACCGGGACGGTGTGGGTGACCCTGACCGGCAAGAACCGGCTGGTCGGCCTGGACGTCACGGGACCTGCGCCGAAGGTGATCGCGACCTACCCGACCGTGCGACAGCCCGACACCGTGGCGGTGGCCCCGGGCGCCAGGACGCTCTGGGTGACCGGCACCAAGGACGGCGTGGTGCAGCGGATCACGCGGTGACCGGCCTCAGCGGACCCGCAGCTGGGCACGCGCGGTCCTGATGGCTGTGGAGAGGGTCTCCAGGTCGAAGGCCCCGTAGTGGCGCTGGCCGTTGATGAAGAACGTCGGCGTCCCCGACACCCCGCTGAGGTCGGCGGACTCGACGTCCTGGGCGACCCGGGTCTGGTGGTCGCCGGCCTTGATCTCCTCGTGGAACCGATCGGTGTCCAGGCCCAGCTCTGCGGCGTACCTCATCAGGTCGACGCCGCGCAGCGCGTCCTGGTGGCCGAGCAGCAGGTCGTGCATCTCCCAGAACGCGCCCTGGGAGCCCGCGGCCTCCGCAGCCTCGGCGGCCAGCTGTGCCTGGGGGTGCACGTCGGTCAGGGGCAGGTGGCGCCAGACGTAGCGGACGTCCATGTCGGTCAGCAGGTCGCGTACGACGGGCTCGGCCAGCCCGCAGTAGGGGCACTCGAAGTCGCCGAACTCGATCACCGTGATCGGCGCGCCGAGCGGCCCGCGGATGTGGTCGCGCTCGACGTCCACCTCGGGGATCAGGTCCTGGATCAGCGTCATGTCGCCCAGCAGGGCCTTGGCGCGTCGGTCGGGGGACAGCAGCGCCGTCAACCGGTAGACCACCCAGGTCAGCCCGGAGGCGACGACGACCGCCGACAGGGCACCCAGCTTTGCCTGCGCGAGCTCCTCGCCGGCGAACGCCCGGGTGGCGATCAGCAGCGCCACGGTGAAGCCGATCCCGGAGATGGTGCCGCTCCCGATCACCGCGGCCCAGCCCACTGGCGGGCGCACCTTCCCCCGGCTGAGCCGGGTCACCAGCCACGACGTGGTCACGACGGCGACGGGCTTGCCGACGACGTAGCCGACGAGGACGCCGAGGGTCACCGGGGCGGCGTACGCGCCCTTCAGGAAGTCTCCGTCGAGCTCGATGCCGGCGTTGGACAGCGCGAACAGCGGGACGATCACATAGCTGGTCCAGGGGTGGTAGAACGCCTGCAGCCTGGAGTTGGGCGACAGGGTCGAGGTCAGGCCGACGGTGGCCGACCGGGCGAGCTCGGGGGTCGGCTCCTCCCGGAACTGCCGCACCTGGGCGGTCGCCTCCTCGAGGTCTCCGCGGCTCGGGGTGTACGCCGGCGCGGCGAGCCCGATCGCCAACCCCGCGACGAGGGGGTCCACACCACTGGTCATCAGGGCCGACCAGATCACGACGCCGAGGACGACGTAGAGCCAGCGCTGGTGCATCCGCTGCCGTGCGGCGACGACCAGCGCGAGGAACACGAGGACCGCCACGACGAGCGGGACCACCTTGATGTCCGAGCTGTAGACGACCGCGATCACGACCAGGGCAGCGAGGTCGTCGACGACGAAGACGGTCACCAGGAACACCCGCACGCGGTCAGGGACCTGGCGGCCGATCAGGGCCAGCAGCCCGAGCGCCAGGGCGGTGTCGGTCGACATCGCGATCCCCCAGCCGTGGGCGCTGTCCCGACCGGCGTTGAAGGCCAGGAAGATCAGCACCGGCACGAGCATCCCGACCAGCCCGACGGCGAACGGCAGCAGGAAGCGCCGGCGTTCGCGGAGGTCGCCGAGGTCGAACTCGCGGCGCGTCTCCAGTCCGACGACCAGGAAGAAGAAGGTCATCAGCCCGCTGTCGACCCACTCGCGCAGGTCGTAGGCCGGGCCGTGCTCACCGAGCCGGATGGACAGCTCGGTGCGCCAGAGCGACTCGTAGGACGAGGGGTCGAGGTTGGCCCAGAGCAGAGCGACCACGACCGCTGCCACCAGCACACCCGCGCTGCCGGACTCGGTCTGCAGGAACGACCGCAGCGGGGCGGATCGCCCACGCCGCCACAGGGTGATGCCGCGCCACCCGGCGGTGGGCCCGGGTGTGGACTCCGCCTCATCGCCCGCCACGGGCACGAGCGTACTGACCAGCGGACCCGCCGGTCTGCACCATGGGATGGCCCGTAGGTTGCACCCATGACGCGCACAGCACTCGTCCTCGGCGGCGGCGGGGTGACCGGGATCGCCTGGGAGCTCGGCATCCTCAAGGGACTGGCCGACGCCGGCATCGACCTCACCACTGCCGACCTGGTCGTCGGCACGTCGGCGGGGTCGGTCGTCGGGGCCCAGATCACCACCGGGCGGACGGTCGAGGAGCTCTACGAGACCCAGCTCGAGCCAGCCGACCACGAGATCGGGGCCAAGCTCTCCCGGTTCACGTTGCTGCGGATGGTGCCGCCCCTGCTGATGCCCGGAAGCGGCGACCGCAAGCGTGCCCGCGTCGGCGCCCTGTCGATGCGGGCGCACCCTCCGGGTGGTGAGCAGCGGATCGAGGTGATCCGCTCGCGCATCGGGGTCGAGACCTGGGGTGAGCGTGACCTGAAGCTGACGGCCGTCGAGGCCGAGACGGGCAAGTTCGTCGTCTTCGACAAGTCCAGCGGCGTCGACATCGTGCACGCGGTCGCCTCGAGCTGCGCCGTACCCCTGGTGTGGCCGGCGGTGACCATCGACGGCAAGCACTACATCGACGGCGGGATGCGGTCGACCGCCAACGTCGACCTGGCCGAGGGCGCCGACACGGTGGTGGTGATCGCGCCACTGCCGCAGGCGTTCAGCAAGGCCACCTCGATCCGGGCGCAGCTCGAGCGCACCGGCGCCACCAGGAGCGCGGTGGTGACACCGGACCAGCAGGCGCTGGCCGACATCGGCAAGAACGTGCTCGATCCCGCCAAGCGCGCGGACGCGGCCCGGGCCGGCCTGCGCCAGGCGGCGACCGTCGTGGACCAGGTGCGGGCCGCCTGGGTGGGCGCGCCCGACGCGGGTCCACCAGTGGGCTAGGACGGCGTTGACGCCCCCATCCACCGCCCCGATGCTGAGTGCTCGCAGCAGGGACGGGAGTGCCACATGTCGAGCAACGGGGCTCGGGGCCGGACGAGTCGACCGCCACGGAGCATGTCCATGACCGCCGCGTGAGCGGCGGTCCGCCCGCGACCACTCGGGCAGCGGGCGTGCTCGCACTGGTGCTCGGCCTCGGCTTCGGGCTGCCGGCCGTCTATGCGACCTGGTACTTCGTCCGGCACGGCGAGGTGTGGACCCTGGTGGACTTCACCACGTATGGCGGCGGACTGTTCGAGAAGATCGGCCTCGACACCAGCGTGCCGCTGCTCCTGGCCTTCCTGCTGGTCTGCGCCGCGGAGCTCGTCCTCGGCTGGTGGCTCTGGACCGGCCACCCGGGCAACCGCGCGTTCGCCGCACTCCTGCTGCCCGTCGAGCTCGTCTTCTGGGTCGGCTTCGCGCTCCCGATCGGGCCGGTCGTCGGGGTCGTCCGCACCGCGCTGGTGCTGATCGGCGGCAGTGCGGGGGAGTCGCGATCCTCCTGAGGTCTGCCGGCGCGGAGCCGGCAGTCACACTTCCTGGTCGCCTGCCGTCAAAGGTTCGAGAACATCCCAACGAGAGGAGCCGACCATGTTGGGCCGCAACAGCTATCAGAGCGGTGAGCTCGACAGCGCCCGGGCGACGGTGAAGAGGCAGCTCGCAGACTGGCGTGCCTCGGGTGCGGGTGGTGACCTGGAGGCGACGTACTTCAACAGCCTCGTGCTCAGCCTGGACCGTCCGTTCGTGCACCGCATCCGCAAGATGACCGGCAAGGACACCAACCCGCTCAGCGAGGTGGAGCTGCTGGTCGACTCGCTGATCGGCAACGGCGGCCGCTTCGACGTGGGCACGGTGGTCAGGTGGCAGCCGGAGAAGTCGGTGCTAGGCATAGCACCCGGCGAGGAGATCCGCCTGGGAGCGGACGACTACGAGCGGCTCGCCACGGCGTTCCTCGACGAGCTCGAGAAGCGCAGCGTCTAGGCCGTCGGCTCGCCGCCGGCCCGCGCGCCCCGGCGGCCGCCGCCGGCCTGACGGTTGCGGCGGTCCCTGCCCCGGCGCTCGCGCTCGGCGCTGCCACCGATGCTGCCGAGAGTGAGCACGGCCATCACCACGACCAGAGCCCAGAAGGCCCACTCCGGCCACTCCTCGTGCTCGACGAGCTCCCAGGTCTCCTTCAGCGCGATCAGGAACGCGCCACCGCCGACGAGCATCCAGCCGCGGGCGACGTTGATGTAGCGGGTCACCAGCTCGAGGTCCTCGGCGGACAGGTTGGCCAGGAACGTCTCGCGGTAGTCCGTGCTGCGCCGCGAGGTGAGCACCAGCTTGACCGGCGGCAGCAGCCACCACCAGTTCGACACCCTCGGCGGAGGTGGCAGCCCGTCGGTGAGCTCGTGCATCCGCGTGCTCGCCTCGTCCTCGGCCCGCAGCTCCACGCTGGCCTGGAAGACCGGCCCCGCCACGAGCAGCCAGGCTCCGAGGAACCCGAACCAGTAGACGGCTGTGTGCATGGGACGAGGGTGTCAGACGTGACTCAGGTGCTGGGGGATGTGGTTTCGGCTGAAGGTGTGACGGTGGTTGTAGCCCATTGCGCCGCAATGGAAGGCAGGCGTCGTTGAGCTATCCCTGGATGAGCTCGGCCCGGTGCTCAAGGAGATCGAGGATGTCATCTGCCTGATACAGCGCGGACTTCCGATACTTGCCCGTGGCGGCTCGGATAATGCCGACGGAATCCAACTGCTTGACCAGCTTCTGTGCCGAGACGGTCGAGACGCCTAGGTTGTCCGCAAGGAAACGTGCCGAAATGACCGGATACTCCATCAAAAGGTCAACCGCGCGATGGATGGAGGAGTCCGATCGGAACCGCGATACCGACTGCTTCCAGCGCTGATGAATTGCGATGGCATCTAGCCGAAAGCGCTCTGCTGCCGAGACCGCGCTGGCCACGTAGTCGAGGAACTGCTCCACGTACAGGTGCAAGGCAGGGGCTCGGTTGTCGCCGTCGTAGCGGTACCTGGTTAGCGCTTTGACGTATCCGTCTACGTCGTCGCGGAGCACGGTCGATAGTGGTATTACTCCACCATCAATCAGACCGGCGCGCTTCAGGATGCCGTGAAACAGCGCCCTCCCCACGCGACCGTTGCCATCCTCGAACGGGTGAATGGTCTCAAATTGAGCGTGAATGATGGCGGCCTGCACGACTGGCAGATCACCCGACGTGTTCACGTACTCGAGTAGGTCCTCCATGTAAGGGTGCACCAACTCGTGTGGAGGTCCCGCGTAGTCCGCGTTGAACTTGTTTCTGCCGCCAATCCATACCTGCTCGGTTCGATAACCAAGCCGATACTGCGGGAGCAGGTCGTGGTGGATGCGCAGCACATCCATGTGGGTCCAGGCTCCTCCGCCGAGGAGTTCGATGGCTTCCTTCATCGCGTCTACGTTTCGGATGATCGACGAAGCGTTATGTGACGCCGCTGTGTCACCGATCTGCGCGATGGCGATCGCTCGAGGATTTTCCCGGATGCCTTCGATCCATGAGGACGAGATGGACTCCGAGCGGATCATCGTGGAGTACAGGATTGGGAGTGGGTTGGATCGAAGGCGCTCCCCGAGGCGACCGAGGGAAGTGGAGACCTCAGCGGCGTACTCCAGCACCTCTCCATCCAACGTGTTGGACACTTGTAGGAGCATGTCTGGGTGGTATTGGAGGTAGCTGCCGCCGCGTCGATCGGCACGTGTGAGTCCAGCGAAGTCGGGTGGGACCTGCACCCGTTCCCAGTGAGCCATGGTTACCCCCTTCCACTCTAGAGTTAACCTTATCGCAATAAGGTTAACTCATCGGCGATTGACGCAAGGCTACGTCTCTGAAGCGTGGCCCGTGCGTCATAACGCCGCCTGCGGGACGCGGCTACGCCGAGGGCAGTGCGCGGCGCGAGGCGTAGGACCTCCCGGTTCCGGTGAGCATCGCGGACGGGTCTTGTGGGACACGGGGAGCAACGGCGCGGTCAACACCTTTGGAGTGTCGGTATGACGTTCCTGCTGCGGGACGCTCTGCCGATCGCCCAAGAGTGCACGCTCATGCCTGTCAGTACGTGCGCACGGTATTTGCTTGGGCGAGCGGCACAGGGTGATGGCTGGGTTGGGTCCGGCTCGTGATCGAGATCCCGGTGACCGGCGACGCGTCGCGAGCCGTCAGTCGCCGACGCTGCCGTCGATCAACTCGCGCAGGATGTCCGCGTGGCCCGCGTGCCGGGCGGTCTCCAGGATCACGTGCAGGTACATCCACGTCAGCTCCCTGCCCTGCGGTGTGGTGACGGCGTAGTCGAGGCTGTGCTGGGCGGCGATCTCGCGGGAGCGGTCGCACTCTGCCTGGTAGGCGCCGATGACGTCGTCGAGCTTCTCGTTCGGCTCCAGCCGCAGGTCGGCTTCCGGGTCTGCGTCGGTCCACGGCGGCGTGGGCAGCTCCGCGGCGGGGATCTGCCCGATCTGCTGGGCGAACCCGCCCAGTTCCACCCACCGCAGGTGTTTGATCAGGCCGCCGAGGTTGGTGCCGGTCGGCACCGGGCTGCGCCGGGCGTCCTCCTCCGACACCCCGCGGGCCTTGCGCACGACGGCGTCGCGCAGGTAATCCAGGAACGTCTCGAGCTGCTCGCGCTCGCTGGCGGCGAACACGCTGCCGAGGATCTCACCGGGTCTAGTCATGGCCGGCTGGTCTCGATCGCGAGCTTTCCCATGGGTTCGATCCCTTCTCTGGGTGTTGCGAACGGCGGCGAAGGTCACACGGTTCGTACTCCTAATATAGGAGCACCGACACCTGTTTTGCAAGTACACTCGGGTGCATGAGCAAGAAGCGGCTGTTCGACGACCCCTGCGGCATCGCGCGAGCGCTGAACACGGTCGGCGAGCGGTGGGCGTTGCTCGTCGTGCGGGAGCTGGTCTTCGGCCCGAAGCGCTACTCCGACCTGCACCGCGGGCTGCCGCAGATGAGCCAGAACGTCCTCGCGCAGCGGTTGCGCGAGCTCGAAGCCGACGGCCTGGTGCGCCGAAGGCGCCTGGGACCGCCTGCGCCCGCCTCCGTATACGAGCTCACCGAACGCGGGCAGGAACTGGAGCCCGTACTCCGCGCGCTCGCCCACTGGGGCAGCCGCGCACCGCTGCCCGAGGACGGCGCGGCGGAACTGAGCGTCGACGCGCTGCTGTTCGCCCTGCGCGCGACCTTCGATCCGGCACTGGCGGGTGAGCTGTCGCTGCGCTGCCAGATGAACGTCGCGGGCGACCGGTTCCGCGCCACCGTCGCTGGCGGGCGGTTCGAGCTGGCTCGCGGTGAGGACGCCGAAGCCGATGCGTGGCTGACCGTGCCGGAGGCGGCGACCCTGCGCGATCTGGTGTTCGCCGGTGTGGCGCTGCACGACGCCGTCGAGCGGGCAGACACCGAGGTGGCGGGCGATACCGCGCGGCTCGCCGCACTGCTGGGCTGCTTTCCCGCAGCAGTGCGGTATCCGGCGCCACAGGACCCCGGGCCGCCGGATCCCGTGTCGCCGGGCCCCGTTTCGCCTGGCCCCGGGGCACCGAACGCCGAACTCCCGGATCCCGCCGTCAGCGTACGAAGTCGTCGGGGGTGAGGCAGTCCGCGGACCCCGGACACAGGTGGCGACGTTACGCGGGCCGACAATCCAGACTCCGCGGGCTTCGCGGAACTCATCGCCGAGACGACGACGCACCACTGGATAGCGACCCGCAGCTCAACGTTTGACGCTGGTCCACGACCGAGCATGATCGACTCGTTGCAGTAGCCCATCCCTCAGCGCTCGTCCCGCACGATGGTCCCGTTGCGGGACCCAGTCTGGTGTGCGTCTTATCGCCGCCTGTCGGCGGCGGCACTTCGGTCAGGCGGCCTCGCCGAATCGAGCCCATGAAGCTCCGCCGCGGCGCCGGGCAGGGGCTGATGCCTGAGGTGTTATCCCCCGGTGACGGCTTGATTGACAGATTGCTGCCGCGCTCGATCTAGCCCACCTCACCGATTACGAGGTGCTCCACCGGATGTCGCGGTTGCAGGTGACCCACACCTACGCACCCCACGCCGTGCTGCGAAACGACGCGGTCCTGGAGGGCCACCGGCGGGTGGTCAGCGGCCGGCCTGCCCGGTACCCGGGTCGTGACGCCGCTGGTGGCGCGGTGCCGGTGTTGCTCACCTGCACACCCGTGGGCTTTTGGGTGGCAGGTCCATCGCGATACCTGCAACAGCGTGAGTGTTCGGCTACTCCGACTCCAGGGAGCGCTTCAAGGACTTGAGGGTGCGGGTCCGTTCGACTCTGGCCATCAGCGCTGCCGCGGGCTTCATGAGCCGCATCCAGCCGAAGAGCTCTCCGACGGCGACGTGGTGAACGATCGTTGCGTTCTCGTCCCCGTCGAGAAAATACTCGGGTCGGGCCCGCGACATGTCGGAGCCGAACCAACGCAGTGTCTCGCGAAAGGCAAGGCGCGACTGCGGTACGAACTCCGTCACTTCGCCCTCAAAGGTTCCCATCCGCGTCGCATCGAAGTAGGTCGTGCCTTTCCCGACGGGGGCCTCGGAGATCAGTCCGCTCCGGCGGAAAAGACCCGTGCGGTGCATCCACCGCCCGTAGCCCGGTAGGTCCGCCAAACGCTCGAAGACCGCGTCGACGGGTCGTTCAATCACCGTGCGTGACTCAAATCGGACAATGCTGGGGTGCATGGTTCTCACTTCCTAGGGATCGGGTTTCTCGGATATTCGAAATGTGTGCCAACTGGTCGACCAGTCGACCGACTGGTCGCGTCCTGGTCGGCCGTGGCAGAAGGTGATCGCGGGGAGGATCCGGCTGAGCCATCGTGGCGTGTACCACGCCGCCCGCCCGGTGAGCCTCAGCAACACCGTGAGCCGGGCGGTGGCGCTCGAGGGCCAGTGACGCGAGTGCGACGACGGCGATGCTGGTGGCCACGAGAGCCACGAGGAAGAAGCCGATCACGAAGGGGACGAGGGCGGACAGGTCGAACAACATGGTGGTGCTCCTTGCTGGTTGTTGCTGGCAGGTGCTGCTCGCGGACCTCCCGGCCCCTGTTGATGTCGCGATGGACGCTAGCCCCGGGGTCTTCCCGCGGCCTTCCCGCCCAACCACGGGTCATCGGAAGGTCGGGGAAGCCCGGTCGAGCAAACCTCGTTGGTGTCGGCCACGCGTCCTAACAGTCCGCACGATCACTACACGGCTGTCATTGCTGCCCTCAACATGTACACACGCGCGCCGCGCGAGGAACTTGGATCGAAGGACGCGTACTGCGGGTTTGATGCGGTGGAGTCTGAACGGTTGTGCCTGTCGCGGGTCGCGTCTTTTCGCCGCGTTCAGGTCTCCGAAACCTGGTGTCGATCACGAGCCAGATTCGCGTCGTGCCTGGCCGCCTAGCCCCAGGCCGCACGTCAGAAGCAAAGTCCAGCGCCCAGTCTGGCGAGACCCTCACGGTCGCCGGTTCCATAGTCGAGGAGGCCGACGTTGTCGGCGTTCATCAACTCGCTCGGGTCGGACACATGCGCCAGGCCGACGAGATGTCCGAGTTCGTGCAACACGATCGCGCGCTCGAGGGCAGCGCCGTCGCGCCGTCGGCTCATGTTCGCGAAAGATGCCGAATCGAGCGTGACACCACCGGTGACGTAACGCAGTCGTCCACCGCGTGCCGGTTGGGGTAATGAGCCCCCGATGCCAGCGACTCGGCCAGCAAGCTGGGAGACCTCCGACTCCGTCGCCCACGAGACAAGCACGGGGCGGTGAGATGCCAGGAACGGGAGATAGCTCGACGTCCATCGTGGTCGCGCATTGGTCAGGCCGTCGTACTCGAACTTCAGGCCGGTCGCTTGAGAGACTTCGCTGATCGCACTCCGGACCAGGGCCACCGCGTCGCGCGGGCCGCCTGCGATGTTGACCTGGTAGTGAATCGGCCTGCACGGGTCCCACGTCACGGGCTGGGACCCGGTCTCGGTTTGCTTCGCCATGAACTTGTACGCGCCATTGGCCTCGATTGTGGGTGGACGCCCGAGTCGATGGGGGCCGAGACCGAAGGTGTTCCGCACGCTCACGGGCGCGATGCCCGGCACCACCAGGAGAAGCACGAGTGTCAAGCCAAGTGTGGCTAGTGGCACCACCCATTTGCGCCAGTCCTTGGGGGTGCGTTGTCGCGGCAGCGCGGCGCCCAGACCGTACTTCGCGTCCAGCCGATCCAGTTCGCGCATGCGCCGCGCGATAGCCCGCGTTCTGCGACCGCCCCGAGACATACCCCTCCTAGCTCTCGCGGCAGGGTAGTTGCCAGACCTGACCCGCGGCGCGGATTCCGCACTTGGCCGCACCACGCCAAGGGGCGGCGCGGCTTTCCACCGCTAGTCGGATGCGTCTGCCGTCGAGCCGTCGAGCCGTCAGGCGGGTGCTTCAGTGGGCAGCGCCGGAAACGCAGCGTCAGATGCCGCGTCGCGTCCGGCACCCAGCGCTTGCAGTCGCATGCGGGCGGCGGTCATCGACGCCTGCCTTGCGCCGCCAACAGGTGCGGGATTCGGCCATAGCACTGCACCTTTGGGTTTCGTCAGGCACAGTGTCGGCCGTGACTCCGCTCTCGGGCACCACCGCCGCAATCGCCTGCTCTCGCGGCGATCGTGCCCCGGGCCGCCCTCACCCCGTCGGGCGCTTCGCCATGGTGGTCGTAGCCGCGACGCTCGCCCTGGTGGGCTGTTCCAGCACCGGCTCGAACGACGGCGCATCCCCGCCCGGGCCTGGGGCCAATCCCTCCACCTCACCGGGCGCAACCGCTGGTCACGCGACACCAGCGAAGGCATCCCCGGGCACCACGAGACCGACCCCGCACCACCAAGCAAGTCCCCACGCAGCGACCCCAGGGCGAGGGACAGCGGTGGGGCTGCTCGCGACCCTGAGGGTCCGCGGTCGGGCGCCGATGACCGGTTATGACCGGGACCGATTCGGCCAGGCATGGCTGGACGCGGACCGCAACGGATGCGACACCCGTTCAGACCAGCTGCGTCGCTCCCTGCGCGAGATCGTGCTGCGCCCCGGCACCAACGGCTGCGTCGTCGCCTCCGGGATCCTGGATGACCCCTACACCGCGACCACCATCTCCTATGTCCGCGGCGACACCTACTCCATCGACATCGACCATGTGGTGGCACTCGCCAACGCCTGGGTCTCCGGGGCGTGGAAGTGGGACATCAACCAGCGTGCGGCCATCGCCAACGACCCGCTGAACCTGCTGCCTGTCGACGCCGGCGCGAACCGGTCCAAGCACGACGGCGACGCCGCCACCTGGCTACCGCCCAACAAGAGCTACCGGTGCGCCTACCTCGCCCGGCAGGTCACCGTGAAGGCCAAGTACGCCCTCTCAGTCACCCCTGCCGAGCACGACGCGATCGCCCGCATCCTGTCCACCTGCCCCGGTCAGCCGGCCACTCCGGACCCGACGCACGCGCCAACCCGCGTCGACCAGCACCTCACCGACCCAGGCCCCGAGGAACGGAGCAACCAGCAGCCCGCCCAGGCCACAGGGTCAGAGAACGGCAGCGACCAGGAACCGGGCCGAGGTTCTGCAGGGCGGGTGTACTACGCCAACTGCGACGCGGTCCGCGCCGCCGGGAAAGCGCCGCTGCACCGCGGCGACCCTGGGTACGAGACCCCGCGGCTGGACAGGGACGGCGACGGAACCGCCTGCAAGTGAGGCCTTCTCGTACTTCGGCGCTGACTCATTTGGTGGGCACGGACGAGCTCCGCACCACCATGACACCCGCGTAGTGGTCCATACCAACGCCCTCAATTTCCACAAAACGCCTCTCCGGAGGGCCCTGTCAGCCGATGGTGATCCCGCCTCGATCACTCTGACGCGGCACTCACAGTCTTGGGAACTCACATGTACTTCCGCAGCATCCTCGCCGCGTTCGCGCTCATCGCCGCCGGCCTCCTCGCTCCGTCAGCCGCCACCGCGGCCCCGGCTCGATCCGTGGACTCCAATCACAGCCTGATCGCGGCGAAGCACGCGTGCACGAAGAGCTCCAGTGGCAAGTGCATCAAGGGTGGTCAGTTCTGCCCGAAGGCCAAGCGCGGCAAGTTCGGCTGGGACGCCCAGGGCAAGAAGTGGAAGTGCAAGAAGACCGGCTCGTCCAGCTCCAACTGGAAGAAGCCCTGACCCAGGGCCGTCGTCGCCGCCGCGCTCGGTGACTAGATGTCTGGGATCCACCGCCCACGGCCGTCGGCATCGCCCACCCGCGACGCTCGGCCGCTAGGGGCGCGCGCCACCGACTCTGGCAGCCAGGCATCACTCTCGACGGTGGAAGCGAATCTTGCCGCTGGGTAGTCGCCTGACCCGGAAGCCAGGGTCGTGCATCCGTCTGTGGTGGTGGGGGCAGAGCAGCCGGCCGGTGTCGACGTTGGTGGGACCACCTCGTGACCACGGGATGTCGTGATGAGCGTGGCAAAGGCCGGGCGGGGTCTCGCAGTGCTCGGCGGTGCAGCCGCCGTCGCGCACGCCCATGACGAGGCGCATGGCTTCGGTGTGGAGGCGGCGTCTGCGGCCGACGTCGAGGACCTGGCTCTTGCCGCCCAGCACCATCGGGATGATCCCGGCGCTGCAGGCGAGGCGTCGGGCCTGGGAGGCGGAGATGTGTCCGCCGGTGTCCAGGGTGCAGACGCCGGCGTCTCCGAGGCGGCCGAGGAGCTGCTCGAGGGTCATCGTCACCACCACGGTGGCGCTGCAGCCACCGGCCTTGGGCAACGACGTGGCGGGGACGGCCTCGATGAGCTGGCAGAACGCCAGACCGTGACGCACCGGGGTGGGGAGGTCATCGTCGATGTCAGTGGCAGTGGAGCGGGCCGGGTTGCTCAGCGACAGGATCATCTTGGTCAACATCTGGCCCTGGGCAGTGGGGATGTCGAACCGGCCGTGGGTGGTGCCCTGGTCGTCCTCCCACATCACCAGCGTGGTGCGCCGCAGCGCCTTGGCTTCCTCGGCTTCGAGGGCTCGGCCCTCGAACTCCTCGGCCAGGTCGGGGGCGATCACCTCCAGGATCCGCCGACCGAGCACGCGGAGCTCCCTGGCGTCGTGGTGCTCGGCGAGGGCCACGAGGTGTGTCTCGGCCGCTGTGCGCTGCTCGGTGCCGATGGCGAACTCGCCCGTGCGCGGCAACCGCTCCAACGACGCCACGATCGCTCGGGCCTGAGCGGTGTTGACCCGCCCCGTTGCCATGCCGGCGGCGACGAGCTCGTGTCGACCCAGGCGTTGGGCGAGCTTGAGGTCGGAGCGGGCGTCGCGGCGTACTTGTCGGGTCTCG
This sequence comes from uncultured Actinomycetota bacterium, assembly GCA_963843075.1. Lineage (GTDB taxonomy): Bacteria > Actinomycetota > Actinomycetes > Propionibacteriales > Nocardioidaceae > Marmoricola. The sequence continues at coordinate 643,696 of CAWJJD010000001.1, forward strand.
ATCGCCACCCAGTCGGCCGCGGAGGCGGCACCGGAGGCGACGGTGGCCTCGGACTGCTCGGCCTCGGCCAGCATCCGCAACGTCAAGGCCTCGAGCTGTGCCCGGGCCCTGGCCAGCTCCACCAGCACCTGGCACTTGTCCTGCGCGCTCATCGACATCACCGGGACCTCGGCCAGATCGTCGAGCCCCGCACCCAGCCCCTCGACGAACTCCACCACCGGGTGGAGGTGCTCGATCGGCCGGCTGCTCATGAGTGAATTCAAGCAGCCAGCACTGACAGAAAAGGCCCTCTGACCAGCGGTTATAGGAATCGTCCGGGATCTTTTCGGAGGTCTCGCGACCACCTTCGCCGTGCGGTCGAGGGCACGATCGGAGCACGCCTGTCACCTCGGTGTGGCAGCGTCTCGGCCATGGCAATCCGACTGGGCAGCACCGTGATCAACTGCGCCGACCTCGAGGCGATGACCGACTTCTGGAGCCAGGCGCTGTCCCTGACTCCCAACCACCGCGACGCGGACGACGACTTCCGCGTGCTGCGCGGCACGTCGGTCAACCTCTCGCTCCAGGTCGCGAAGACCCCGGTGAGCGCGCGCGACCAGATGCACCTCGATCTCTACAGCGACGACCTCGACAAGGAGGTCGAGCGCCTGCGCGGGCTCGGCGCTGCGTTCGTACGCCGCCACGAGGAGCCCGACGACACCTACGTGGTGATGCTGGACCCCGAGACCAACGAGTTCTGCGTCTGTCTCGTCGAGGACCTGTGACCCTCACGCCACCCGCCCGCTGAGGGCGGTTGCGTCAGGAGGTCAGGCGCTTGTGCTTGTCGCCACCGGTGACGGCCTCGGCGGTCCCGACCAGGAGCACGGCCGCGACGATCGCGAACACCGATCCCAGGAAGTCCAGCTCCCAGATGCTGCCGGTGCCGATCAGCCAGGCGATCGTGCCGCCGATCAGGGAGCCGACCACGCCCAGCCCGAGGGTGGCCAGGATGCTGAGGTTCTGGCGGCCGGGCTTGAGCAGGCGCGCCACGGCGCCGACGAACAGCCCGAAGACGAGGAAACCGATCATGGCAATGCCTCTCGTGAGTGGTGATCCTCCACGGTACCCATGGGGCGGTTGAGACCGGCAGCGCTCGGGCGGCGCCCGGACCTGAGTCTGGGCTCGGGCCGGGGCTTGGGTGGGGGCTTGGGCCGGGCCGGAGACTGAACCGATGGACCTGATCCGGGACCCCCGACGCCGCCTCGTGCTGGTGCTGTCGGGAGTCGTGCTCCTGGCGCTGGTCGGCTCGCTGCTGGCCCTCGGGGCTGTCCGCGGGCTGCTGCCGGGGACGGCGGACTGCACGGTGACGATCGGGGAGCGGTCCGTCGACCTCAGCACGCAGGAGGCGGAGGTCGCCGCCCAGCTCTCGGCGCGGGCAGTGCGGCGCCAGCTGCCGCTGGGTCAGACCGCGGCGGCCCTGACCGAGCTCGTGGACCTCCCCGACCGCGACGCGCCGCTGGTCGTGTCGGCGCTGACCGGAAGGTCCCGGCACGCGCTCAGCTGCACCCACGGTGGTGCCGACGAGGAGGAACGGGACCGGCTCGACCGTTCCGGACTCACGGCGCGCGCCGCGAGGGTCAGGCGCGACCTCGACAGCACCTTCGGTCGACAGCGCGTAGGTGGCTTCGCCCCCGGCGGCGTGCGCAGCGGCCACATGCCGGGGTCGGCGCACTACGAGGGCCGCGCGGTGGACGTGTTCTTCCGCCCGATCTCTCCGGCGAACAAGACCAGGGGCTGGGCGATCGCGCAGTACCTCGTCGCCGAGGCCGAGCGCCTCGAGATCGACACGGTCATCTTCGACGCCCGCATCTGGACCGCCCGGCGCGGAGGGCAGGGCTGGCGTGACTACCAGCCGGGCACGGCAGGCAGGACCAAGCAGGTCGCGGCCATCCTCGAGCACCGCGACCACGTCCACGTCGACGTGGCGGACTGACTCAGCCGGTCAGCTTCTCCAGCCGGGCCTCGAGCGCCGCCTGGCGATGGGCGTTGCCGCGCAGGCCGACGTAGGTCTGCCCGTAGGCGGACAGCAGCGCGTCGTCGAGGCGGCGTACGGCGCCGGGCGGGTAGTGGTAGCCCATCCGGTCACGGATCTGCTCCTCGTCGCCTCGGCGCAGCACCTCGCCCAGCTCGTCGAGCCCGGCGATGCCGAGCTCGAGCAGGAGGCCCGAGATCCAGGCGTAGTGGTCGGTGCGCGACCAGCCGGCCTCGGCGTACTGCCCGGCCAGGAACGCCGCCAGCTCGCGCGGGTCGATGCGCGGGTCGTCGTCCTCGCCGACGGAGTCGGTGGCGCTCGACGCCGAGGCGCGCAGGGTGTCGCGGATGGTGGAGAACTCGCGGTCGGCGAGCTCGAGCAGCCCGGCGGCGAGGGTGAACCGGCGGTCGAAGTCGCGCGCGTGCTCGTCGGGCATCGTGCCCTTGTAGCGGATGTCGTGCTCGAACTCCGCCCAGGCGTGCTGCAGCACCGTGCGGATCTGGATCTGCGCGGTGTGGCCCCGCATCAGCTCGTAGGACGGGTGGCCCTCGCGCGCCGCGTCCAACCCGATCAGCAGGTGTCGGCTCGCGTAGCCGAAGCGGCCCTCCTGGGCGGTCTCGCGACCCATGTCCCGGTCGTCCTTGACCACCACCTGGTCGCCCAGCAGCTCGGCCACCGCCGAGACGTCGCTGTGCACGTAGGTGATCACGCGGATGCCGATCGTGTCGGTGATCTCGCGCAGCGGGTCGGTGTAGAGCGGCGCCCCGTTGCGGGTCCGCCGAGCCTTCTCCGCGAACGACGCGACCGTCTTGGTGCGGCCGGTGACGCTGAGGTAGTTGATGCCGGCGTCGTCGAGGATCGAGGTCACCAGCCCCAGGAACTGCTCGCCGGCGGCCTCGAGGGCTGGGTGGTTCAGCGCGTACTCGCGCACCGGGTCGGCGGCCACGGCCACCGGCTTCGGGGGTCGCGGGCTGGGGGTCAACCCCTCGGGGAGGGTCGGGGTGACGATGTAGCCGGTCTCGAGGTCGCCGTAGGTCGTGGTGGCCTCGGGCCTCCTGGCCACGAACAACGCGACGTAGGCGCAGACCACGGCGTCCACCTGGTCCTCGACCACACGGAGCTCGCTCTTGCGCGTCGCGGTCTCGACCGCCAGCCGGAGCGCGGACCAGCCGGCGCCGTTGGTGCCGGTGTCGGTGTCGGTGCTCAGGTCCATCGCCGGGTCCGCCTCGGTGAGCCCCTCCAGGAAACCCATCAGGGCCAGCAGCTCCGCGCGGAGTGAGTCCAGGTCGCGGCCGGGCTTGTGCTTGTACTTCAGCGTCCGGCCCAGACCGAAGAGCGCGATCGTGGCCGGGTGGGGATAGACCTCGATGGCGCGGCGGGAGCGACCCGATCGCGGGTTCATGTCGAGGCCGAGCGCCTGGCAGAGCGAGGCGCCGCGGGGTGTCCCGCTGAACTCGGGCTTGCTGGTGTTGGCGGGGTGGGCACCGGCGTCGAAGCGGGCGAAGTCCTTGTTGAGCGCGGCCTCCGCGGGACGGTTGCCGGTCTCGTTGCGGACGATGAGCGGGGCGTCGATGGCGACGAGACAGTCGCCCTCGGCGTACGACGACAACGCGGCCAGGATCTCCTCGTCGGAGTGCACCGTCGAGACGTGCACCAGCCGACCGGACGCGTCGAGGACGGCCAGGCCGGTGGGTCGCTTGGTCCCCCAGGCGAGGTCGACTCCGATGTGGAACACGCCGCCCAGCCTGCCGCATCGCAGCGGTGAGCGTGACCACGACGGCGCGAGTGGGTCAGTCGGGGGACCGGTCACTGGCCGATGCGACCGTCGATCCGCTCGCGCAGGAAGTCAGCGTGGCCGGCGTGGCGGGAGTACTCCTCGACGAGGTGGAGCAGGACCTCCCGCAGCACGTCGCCGTCGGGACCGACGGTGTCCAGGTCGGGGTTCTGCTCGACGTACTGCTCCGCGTTGGCGACCTCCCGCCGCCAGGACGTCCAGGCGTCGTCCACGCACGCCGGGTCACCGACCGCATCCTCGAACTCGTCGTTGCCCTCGCCGCGGTAGAGCCGCTCGACAGCCTCGCCGTTCATCGCGACACGGAACCAGTGCTGCTCGACCGTGGCGAGGTGCCGCACGAGCCCGAGCAACGACAGGTTCGACGGCGGGACCGAGCGGCGGGCGAGCTGTGGGGCGTCGAGCCCTGAGCACTTCAGCTCCAGGGTGAGCCGGTAGTTGCGCAGGTAGCGGAGCAGCAGCGACCGCTCGTCGGTCGGACCCTCCTCGCTGCGTGGGTCGTCCTCCGGCGAGGCCCACATGTCCTCCCACCCGAACTCGCCGCGGGGAAGGTTCTCGTCGTCCGGGTGCTGGGGATCACGCATGGGACCTCATGCTCGGCGGAATACTCGCGCGCCGCAACGGGGTTCTTGGACGAGCAAGGCAACGAACCGGCCGGCTCGGCTGAGCCGCCCGGACCGCAACGAAGGAGAGCGCATGCAGACCCTCTACACCGCCGAGGCCCTCGCCACCGGGGCCGGTCGCGACGGCCACGTCCGCACCACCGACGGGCGGGTCGACCTCGACCTGGCCATCCCCAAGGACATGGGCGGCAGCGGTGAGGGTGCCAACCCCGAGCAGCTCTTCGCGTCGGGCTACGCGGCCTGCTTCCACTCCGCGCTCCAGTCGGTCGCGCGCAAGGCGAAGGCCGACCTCGGCGACTCGTCGGTCGGCGCGCTCGTGGGCATCGGGTCCAACGACGCAGGTGGGTTCCAGCTCGAGGTCACCCTCGAGGTCGTGATCCCCGACCTGCCCCACGACGAGGCGCAGGCGCTCGTCGAGCAGGCCCACCAGGTGTGCCCCTACTCCAACGCGACCCGGGGCAACATCGAGGTCACCCTCAAGGTCAGCGACGACTGAGGGCCTGGCGCTCAGACCGCGCGATCGCACACCGTCGGCCCCTCACACGCGGTTGTTGCCACACCAGTGCTGTCGTGGGTCCCTCGCGACAACCCTGATGTGACAAGGATGGCCGGCTTGCCGCGGATCGGCTCGCTGGCTTGCCAGTCCGTGGGACGTCATACCAACTGGTCGTCCGGGCGACCAAGGCGTACGACGTTGCTCGGGACGTCCTACAAACTGGCAGTCGGCGAGCCCAGGGCGTACGACGTCCCGTCCGGACATCGTCGTCATGAGAGTGCCCCCCGCTCACGCCGAGCGCCAGATGACTCGGGCACCGTCATCCACACCGTGTGCCGAGCTCAAACCGCGCTGAGGTCGAGGTCGCTGGCGGCCTGCACGATCTCGCCCAGCACCGTCACGACCTCGCGCCTCGGCTCGGCACGCGAGCTGCGGTGCCGGGCGATCACCTGCCGGTTGCCGAGACCGGCCATGGACACCGCCTGGATCCCCTCACGCCGCAGCGCGCCCAGCAGTGCCAGCGAGGGCAGCAGGGCGACCCCCAGGCCTCCCGCGACCATCGAGATCGCCACGTCGCTGTCGCTGTAGACGTGCCGGACCGGCGGTGGCCCGGTGAAGCCGGCGTGGAGCCGCGCGGTGGCGCGGTGTGCGGCTGCGGCCGGGTCCACCCCCAGCCACGTGACCTGGGCCAGCTCCTCGAGGGTGGCTGGGGCGGGCGCGTTGGCGGGAACCGCCACCACCCAGGGCTCGTCGAGCACCGCCACGTCGTGGGTCCCGCGCGGTGAGGACCGTCCGGTCGGGCTGTCGGCCTCGAGCATCAACAGGTCGACGGCTCCCTCGCGCAGTCCTCGTTGACCGTCCTCGGCGCTGACCTCGTTGACCACCAGGTCGAGCCCGGGCAGTCGATCCTTGAGGTCCACCGCCAGGGGGACCAGCAGGGCCTGGATGACGCTCTGGAACGCGCCGATGACGACCGTGCCGGTGACCTCGCCCTGCAGCGTCAGCAGCGCTCTCCTGGCATCGGTCAGCTCGGACTCGATGCGTTCCGCCGCGTCGACCAGGACCCGACCCGCCGCGGTGAGCACGGCGCCACCGGGCTGACGGTCGAGCACTGTGATCCCCGTCTCCTCCTCGAGCCGTGCGACCTGCTGGGAGATCGCCGACGGTGTCACTCGCACTGCGTCCGCAGCAGCGAGAACCCCGCCTGAACGATGGATGTTGAGCAGGACGGCGAGCCGTCGAGGGTCGATCTGCATGTAGTAGAACTTAATCTGGAGTCGAGTTTAGTTCAATTGCGCTAAGTCCCTCCGGTCGTCACGATTGTCCTGTGAACGAGATGGTCCAGACGGTGGCGTCGTCGGTGGGATGGGTCGGTGCAGCCGGCACCGTAGGGGCGTACGCCCTGGTGTCGAGTCGTCGGATGGACGCGCACTCGATGCGCTTCCAGGCCATCAACGTGGTCGGTGCCGGGCTGCTGGCCGTGAGTGCCCTGACCGCGGGCAGCTGGCCCTCGTTCGCCAGCAACCTCGTCTGGGGCTACTTCGGCGTGCACGGTCTGGTGCGGTCCAGGCACGCGGTTCGTGCCGCGCTGACCGTCCGCTGGCACTCGGTGCGGGGCCGGTGGGAGACCCGGCACCTGTCCACCGCGGCGTCCCCGGCGGACGAGGCGTCGGGCACGCGGATGGCCGACGAGGTCATCCTCGCCGCGTGACCGGTCAGCCCGACCCGTGCCGCGCCAGCGGGTGCAGCAGCTCGCGCTCCTCGTAGGAGAGGTGGGAGAGCAGCGAGTCGGTGAGCAGGTCCACCGTGGCGGAGAAGTCCTCGAGCGCCTGGGCGGCGTCGTGCGGCTCGGCCGCGACGAGCCCGACCAACGCACGGTCGACGTGCTCGAGGACCTCGGCGATCACCTCGTGCTCCTCGGCCAGACGGTCGACGACCGGCGCGGCATCGGGATCCTGGTGACGCAGGAACCTGAACATGCTGCGGTCCTCGAGCGTGTGGTGGCCGGTGACGATGCGGCAGTAGGACTCGCAGTAGGCCCCGAGGGTCCAGTTGTTCTGGCGCATCGTCATCGTGTTGATCACCGAGCGCGCCTGGCCCACCTGCATCAGGCCGCGGCGCACCTGGTCGACCACGTCGCGCAGCTGGTTGAGCTCGGCGCGCAGCGCGTCGTGGATGTCGATCAGGTGCTGGGGATGGGCCTGCTGCGCCTCGGTGTACGCCGCACCCGCCGGTGCCGGGTAGCGCGGACGGGTCGACTCGTCCCACAGGACGGCGTCGCTCAGTCGTCTCGCGGGCGCCGGCGTCGGGGTGACGGTGATAGTCTCCGGCTCCCCGGAGGCCTGCGGCACCGTGGCGCGGGCGGACCCGGTCGTGGAACCACCGCCGCTCGCCCGGAGGGTGCGCTCCTCCTCGACCTGCTCGCGCACGGCCGGAACGACCTCCAGCGCGAACCGCCGGATCGCGTCCGGATCATCGGTGCCGAGGATGAAGGTGCTGATGCCCTCGTCGACCGCCAGCCCGGCGAGCTGCTCGGCCCAGTCACGCACGGATCCCTGGAGGAACCCGCTGCCCGTGCCGAAGCGGCCGAACACGTTGTACATCCGGCGGATCGCCTGCGGCCCGCGACCGTTGGACTCGGCCCGCTCGTCCATGGCGGCATTCATGGTCGCCAGCTCGTGGGGGTCGGCATAACCCATCGAGGGGATCCAGGCATCGGCGAGATCGGCGGTCACGCGCAGCATCCGCGGCTTGTAGGCGCCGAGCCAGATGGGGATGTCGTGCGCTGGGCGAGGGCCGCCGTGCAGCCCGTTGACCTGGTAGTGCTCGCCCGTGCTGTGGACGGTGTCGCCTGCCCACACCTGGCGAATGATGCCGATGGCCTCGATCAGCGCGTCGACCGCCTGTTTCGGCGTACGACGTGGACCGCCGGCGGCCATGATGGCGTCCCAGAAGGCGCCGGCACCCATGCCGAGCTCGACGCGACCGCCACTGAGCAGGTCGAGCGTCGCCGCCGCGCGGGCGAGCACCACCGGTGGTCGCAACGGCAGGTTGGCCACGTTGGGGGCGACCCGGATCGCCGTCGTGCGAGCAGCGATGACCGACAGCAGCGTCCAGGTGTCGAGGTGCTTGCCCTGGTAGGGGTGGTCCTGCACCGAGACCAGGTCGAGGCCGGTCACCTCGGCCAGCTGTGCGAGCTCGAGCGTGCGCTCGGCGGCGCTGGAGTCGGGGCTCGGAAAGATGCCGAACTGCAGGTCGTGGCCGTAGTCCGGCATCGCTCTCCTCGGGTGTCAGCTGTGGGCCTGCGAGTGCAACCTCGCCTGCAGCCTCATCATCCTCGGAACTCCGCGCGAGGTGACCGGCATTCCCAGAACCCGCGTGGGCGTCAGGTCCTGGCTCGCTGTCGTTCGCGATAGGCGCGGGTCTTCACCTTGTTGCCGCAGCCGTACTCACACCAGGAGCGGGACTGGTTCTTGGAGTGGTCGTAGTAGGCCCACTCGCACTCGTCGTGCAGGCAGATCTTCAGGCGCCACCAGATGCCCTCGCCGGCAGCCGCGTGCGCGGCCAGACCGATGCGTGCCAGGGCGCCGCGTACGCCGCCCGCGGTGGTGGCGAGGGTGGGCCCGGCGTCGGTCCAGTCGAGGGTGACCGGGAGCTCACGCAGCGCACCGGCCAGCTCGGGCACGGGCCCGTCGTCGCCGTCGTGGTTGCGCTCGAGGGCTCGCCGGAGGCCGGCCCGCAGCCGCCTCGCGAGTGCCAGGTCGTGCGCCGTGGCTCGCGCACCGGACGTCAGCAGTCCCTCCTGGGTGAGGTAGCGGACGAGCTCGGCCTGGGTGGTCAGCTCGTCGGTCCCGGTCTCGTGGTCCGTGGTGTTCACGAAGTCGCGCACCACGGCGATCGGTGCCGGGACGTCCGGACGGGGCAGGGTCTCTTCCACGACACCAGCATAACTCGTTTGGTGGTTGCACTCGTGGCAACACCGGCGTAGCGTCTTTGGTGGTGTCGAAGGATCGGAGAAGATCATGTACTACCTGCGCACAGTCATCGAGAAGCTCGTCACGCCTGACAGCGAGACCCGACGTGCCGAGCGTCACCACGAACGCCAGCGGGCCGCGCGCCAACGGCCACGCGACCAGGTCTGAGCAGTGGCCTCGACAGACCATGATCGCGTGGTTTCGAGACGCTCGCTGGCGCTCGCTCCTCAACCACCGAGACCTGGGCACTCGCCGTGCGGACGGCGGCCCCGAACAACTACCCCGGTGGTTGAGGAGGTTGCGCAGCAACCGTCTCGAAACCACGTGATGGAGTGGTTTCGAGACGCTCGCTGGCGCTCGCTCCTCAACCACCGGGGCTGGGCGGGCGGATGATGGTGGGGCTCAACCGCGCCAGGCGGTCATGACCTCGTTGCGCAGGTCGACTGCGGCGTCCTCGACGTTGCAGAGCACGACGATGTTGACGTCCTCGTCGGGCCAGCGGTTGATGATCGCGCTCACCCCGGGGTCTCCTCCGCCGTGCCCGAACCGACCATCGGGATAGAGGTGCACGCCGTAGCCCGCGAAGAAGCCGTCGAAGGCGTCGGCGTGCGGGGTCAGCACGAGGTCGTGGTGGGGACCGAGCAGGCTGCCGTCGTCGTAGAGCCGGAGGAACCGGTCGAGGTCGTGGACGGTGCTCTGGGCGCCACCGTCTGCACCGCCGATCACCGGGATGCGGTAGATGTTCGAGCGGCCCGGTGCGTCTGGCCCCGAGCGCGGCAGATAGCCGACCGCCAGGTCAGGGACCACCTCGTCGAGGCGGAAGAAGCCGCTGGCCGTCATGCCGGCTCGGTCGAACACGGCGCGCTGCACCGCGTCGGGGAACGGCAGGCCCGTCAGCTCCTCCACGACAAGGCCGAGGACGATGTAGCCGGCGTTGGAGTACTGGTGGACCACCCCGGGCTCGCGGTAGGGCGGAAGGTCGCCGAAGAGCGGGAGGAAGTCGGCGGGCCGTTCGATGGAGTAGGACGGCCGCCGCTCCCACAACGAGCCGTAGTCCTCGAGGTAGGCGGGGGAGTCCTCGTCCTCCTCGCAGTAGTCCGCGATCCCCGAGGTGTGGCTGAGCAGGTGGTGGATCGTGACCGAGTCGAGCAGGGTGCTCGGCCGACGCTCGGGCGGCAGCACCGAGACGACGGGAGTGTCGAAGGTGAGTGCGCCGGCCGCGACCAGGTCGACCACCGTGACCGCGGTGAACATCTTGGTGACCGAGGCCAGCCCGAACCGCGTCGCCGTGGTGACCGGCGTTCCCGTCGACCGGTCCGCGAGGCCATAGGCACCCTCGAAGAGGGTGTCGCCGGCTCGCGTCACCAGCACCGCGCCCGAGACGTCGTGCTCACCCACCCACGTCTGCAGGTGCTCCTCGAGCGTGTCCCACGAGGAGCTGCTCATGCTCACCGCGCGGCGTCGTTGAGCGCGCGAGCCACCCGGGCGACGAGCTCGCGCGGCAACGGCTGGTCGAGCGGGAGCTTCAGGGTCCCCTTGGCGCCGGCGTACGGCGCGAGCTCGCGCGCCAGGTCGCCATCGGCCTCCGGGACCGGATAGATGCTCACGTGCTTCTTCCATCCGGCGAAGTGCACGACGGCACGACCGTCGCGCCGGATCGTGGGGATGTTGTAGCTGATCGTCTCCTCGCCGTCGGGCACGGCCTCGCGCACGATCGCGCGCACCTCCTCGACGGCGCTGCGCACGTCGGGGGCGAGGGAGTCGAGGTAGTCCTCGACGCTCGAGAACTTCTCGCTCATGGTGTGGGCAGGAGCGTGTTCAGCGCATCCAGCCAGTCGGTGAACGTCGGGGCGAGGCCGTCGCCGAAGGCGGTGTCCAGCCCGAGGTAGCGCAGCCCGACCAGGGCGAGCGTCACCAGCGAGAGCACCATCGCGATGGAGGCGAGCAGGCCGCCGGCGATGCCGGGCTTGCTCGCCCGTGCCATCCCGACGATCGAGCTCACCAGCGCGACCCCGGCCATGCCCACGCACAAGCTCATCGCCAGCGAGAACGGCACGGCCAGGACGGCCAGCAGTCCGAGCACGAAGGCGATCAGCGCCGCGGCAGAGGTCTGCACCGACCGTGCCGGCGAGCTGTCGAACAACGTGCCCAGATCGCCGGATCCCTGCGCACCCGCGTCGTCGTCGATCGCCGGGGCCCGCCCCAGATCCTGCCCCAGATCCTGCCCGAGATGCTGAGTCGTCATGGGCGAATCGTAGGTCCGGGCAGCCTCGATCAGCTGGCACGCGTGCGTGTCGTCGACCAGGAGGTCAGCGCATCGTGCCGGCGAACCAGGACGTGGTCCACGGGTGGTCGCGGCGCACGTGCTTGCCGGTCCCCGGCGAGTGCACCATCACCGCGCGACCGCGCTGCCACCTCAGGAACACCGCAGCGTGGTAGACGCGCCGACCGTTGGTGAAGAACATCAGGTCTCCACGGCGCAGCTTGCTCTTGGCGATCCGGTGGGCGCGCTTCGACTGCGCAGAGGCGGTGCGGGGCAGCCTGATGCCGGCCTTCGCATAGCTGTACTTCACCAGCCCGGAGCAGTCGAAGGCCCGCGGACCGGCAGCGCCGTACCGGTAGGGATCACCGATCTGCCGCAGCGCGACCGACGCCGCGCGGGTCACCTTCTGCTGTCGCGATGCCGACCGCTTCGTGGCGGCCGCCGCGTCCGGAGTCGGGGTGAGGGCGCTGGCAGCGACCAGGATCGCCAACGTCAGCAGGGGGAGTACGACGAGGTGGCGCAGATGTCCCAGCACAGGCATGGGTGTGGTCCCTTCCCACGCCTGTGAGGTGAGCTGTCGGGTTGGAGCGAGAAAGTGCTCCGCCACCTCTCGGTGACTTCACCCCGAGCACGGCCGGGTCCAGCTGGTCGATCGTGGCCGTACGTGGAACCTGTGGGTCCCCCACTCCCGCCCGAACCGGTTCGATGGGCACCCCGGGATGGGCGGGACTCGGCGTTCCCGGGATGGCTGTTCGACCGGGGCAGGTTAGTCCACCTCGAGGCGTTCGTGTCCAGCCGCCCTGTCGAGCCCTCCACTTCCGGGGCACCATGGCGCAGGTGAGGACGCCGTTCGCAGCCGTCGCCGCCTCGGCCGACGAGGTCGCCGCGCCCCGCCCGGGTGACGACCTCGTGCCGGACGCCGACGTGGTGATGGACCGGGGGTTCGACCTCCCCGCGCCGCCGGAGCAGGTGTGGCCGTGGCTCGTGCAGCTCGGCAAGGGACGAGGCGGCTGGTATCTGCGTCGTCGCCTCGAACGCTTCCTCCCGCACTCGCGCCGGGCGGCGCGTTCGGTGCTGCCCGAGTGGCAGGGCCTGGTGGTCGGCGAGCGCATCCCCGACTACGGCGGGCCGGAGGAGTACTTCGAGGCCGTCCGGGTCGATCCCCCCAGCCAGCTGGTCTACCGCTCCGAGCGCGGCCGGGTGCGGCTGTCGTGGGCGATCACCCTGACCCCGGTCGCGTCGGGCACCCGGGTCCACCTGCGCCTCCGGCTGGGTCCCGTACGACGGGTGCGGCTGGCCGAGAGCCTCGGGGGACTCCTCGATGCCGCGACCGTCGCCGGGATGGCAGCCGGACTGCGCGAGCGCCTGGACTGACTTCTGGGCGGACTCAGAGGTCGACGGAGGCGCTGTCCCCGCTCGGCTGGTCGCCGGTGATCTTGGTCTTGGCGAAGGCCAGTGCCGAGGCGACGCGGCCACCGGGGGTGTCCCAGTACTCCGCCGAGTCGGCCTCGACGAGCAGCAGCGCGACGTCGGGGGAGTCCTTGCCGTCGGGGAACCACGCCTCGACCATCGAGTTCCAGAGCTCCTCGACCTTCGCGTCGTCGCGCAGGATCTGTCCGTGGCCGGCGACGGAGAGCCAGGTCGAGCCGTCGGAGAAGGAGAGGTTCACCCGCTTCTCGGCGCTGATGTTGGCGGCCTGGGTGCTGGAGCGGTCGATGAAGAACCAGACGTCACCGTCCTCGGTGACCTCCTGAGGGGTCATCGGGTGGGCGTGCAGCCGGCCCTCGGAGCCGACCGAGGTGAGCATGCAGAACCGGTCCCCCTGCATGATCGAGACGACCTTGTCCTGGGCCAGTTCGGTGGTGTCGCTGTCAGTCATGGTGATTGCCTTCCGAGTGTGGTCCGCCGTCTCGACCACGCTAACCACGCCACCCTGAGGCCGCGGCCGGCGCCGGTCCCCGGGACTCAGCGACCGGGACTCAGCGACCGGGACTCAGCGACCGGGACTCAGCGAGCCAGGCGCTCCTCGAGGTGCACGACGACGGGGTCGCCCTCCTCCTTGCCGATCCGCTTGCGGATCGCGGCCTTGACCGGGAGCTTGTGGGTGCCGTCGCCCATCGCCATGAACGAGCTCTCGAAGGGCTCGCCGTCGAAGGTCCCGCGGACCTTGACCAGCCCCGCGGTGCCGAAGAACTCCGTCGAGCCGGGCATCACCACATAGGTCCAACCGCCCTTGACCGGGCTCCTGCGCAGCTCGGCGGTGAACTCGTGATCGAGTCGCCCCGGTGCCCGGCGATCCTCCTGGTGATCCCGCACGCGCTTCTCGTCGTCCATCGCTCGCCTCCGGAGGCGTCCCGTGGCTCCCGGCGGGAGCGGCTCATCGGGGCAGACCGGCGTGTCGGGCAGAACTCATCGGCGTGTCCGAGGGGGCCGGGCACCAATCCCGGCGAAACCACCGCAAACGTCCGCCATTTGGACTAGTTTCCGTCGACATGACCCTCTCCCGTCGAAACGTACTGCGCGGGGCCGTCGCCCTCGGCGCCGCCGGGGCCGTCGCCCCCTTCACCGCCGAGAGCGCCGATGCCCGCGCCCTCTCAGCACCGGGAAGGGTCCACGACTGCATCATCGTCGGCGCCGGGCTCTCCGGCCTCGCCGCTGCGCGCAAGCTGACCGCGGCCGGTCGCAGCGTGATGGTCGTGGAGGCCCGCAACCGTCCCGGCGGGCGCGTGGTGAACGTCAGGACGCTGAGCGGCAACCTGCACTTCGACGGTGGTGCGGAGTTCGTCGGCCCGACCCAGAACACCATCCGCGACCTGGCGCGCGAGTTCCAGGTGACCGAGCTCGAGACCTACAACGAGGGCAACAACCTGTTTGCGGTGAACGGCACGATCACGCCGTACCCCGCCGCCATCGGGATCCCGGTCGACACGACCGCCCCCGAGGTCGTCGCCGGCATCACCAAGCTGACCACCATCTGCTTCAGCATCACGCCCGGCAAGCCGTGGGAGCACCCGCTGGCGAACTACTGGGACTCGATCACCTTCAAGCAGTGGATCGACCGCACCGTCATCACCGCCGAGGCCCGACTGCTGTTCGGGCTGATCTGCAGCTCGACCCTCTCGGTCGGCCCCGAGGAGATCTCGGCGCTCTTCATGTTCAGCTACATCGCCTCGGCCGGCGACCAGGACAACCCCGGCGACATGTTCCGCCTGCTGAACACCTCCGGCGGCGCGCAGGAGCGCTTCCTGGACGGCGGCGCCTACCGCATCCCCGAGGCGATGGCGAACTCGCTGGCCGGCAAGATCGTCTACGACGCACCGGTCAGCTCCATCGACACCAGGTCCGGCCGAGCGGTCGTGCGCACCGAGGCCGGCACCTTCACCGGCAAGCGGGTCATCGTCGCGATGAGCCCTGCGATCGCCGGGCGGATCGGCTATCCGGGCGGCCTGAGCATCGCCCGCAACCGGCTGCACGCCGGCACCAAGATGGGCTACGAGGGCAAGTTCCAGGCGGCCTACGACACCCCGTTCTGGCGCGACGCCGGGCTCTCCGGCCAGGTCATCGGCAACGGCAGCCCCATCGACATCACCTTCGAGACCTACAGCCAGGGCAAGCACTGGCTGATGGGCTTCATCTCCGGCGAGAACATGCGTCGCCTCGACCGCGCGCCCGTGGCCAGGCTCCTCAAGGAGTGCATGGACAGCTTCGTGGAGTACTTCGGACCCCAGGCGCGCAACCTCGCGGTCGACCGGGGCTTCAAGCGCTGGGACCACGACGAGTTCTCCTGGGGCGGGCCGACCGGGCTTCCGGCTCCGGGGCTCCTGACCCGCGCCGGCACCGCCCTGCGCCAGCCCAACGGGCTGATCCACTGGGGCGGCACCGAGGCGGCGTTCTACTGGCAGGGCTACATGGACGGTGCGGTCACCTCGGGCTACCGCACCGCCGACGAGGTCCACGCCGCACTGTGAGCTGACCTCGCTCTCGGTCGGCCCGTGACACCGGGCGCGGCGCGGGTACGGTCCGGGCATGCGGACGTTCTGGGAGGGACGTCGGCCGGCCCGGCCCTGGCACTCGTGGCGCCGGCCGGATCCGGCGGTGGTGGCCGACTTGGCGCAGAGCGCCAAGACCGCGCTCGCCGGGGTGCTCGCCTGGTTCGTGGCGACCGATGTGCTCGGGCTCGAGCAGGCGTTCCTGGCGCCGTGGGCGGCCGTGCTCGTGGTCCACGCCACGGTCTACCGGACCGTGTCCCGCGGCGGTCAGCAGGTGGTCGCCACCTTCCTCGGCGTCATCCTCGCAGCGGCTGCCGGGACGCTGTTCGGGATCGGGCCGCTCGGGATGGGCGTGATGCTCGCCGCGGCGTTCCTGATCGGCCGGCACCGCTGGTTCAGCGAGGAGTCGATGACCATCGCGACGACCGGCATCGTCGTCCTGGCCACCAACGCGATCGACGACTCCCACCTGCTCGCGGGCCGGCTGCTCGACACCACGGTGGGTGTGGTCGTCGGCCTGGCGGTCAACCTGCTCGTCTGGCCGCCGCTGCGTGACCGCGCCGCCCGCACGCACGCCCAACGGCTCCCGCACGAGCTCTCGGCGGTGCTCTCGGAGATGGCTTCCGCGCTCGGACCCGACCTGGCGTCCTCAGACCTCGAGGGCTGGATCGGCCGCTGCCGGGAGCTCGACGTGCACATCGACGAGGCCTGGGGGCTCCTGCGCCAGGCCAGGGAGAGCAGCCGCTTCAACCCCAGGCGCAGCCGTCCCGCCGACCTCGAGGACATCGAGGGATCGCTGCACCTGCTCGAGCAGGCCGTGGCGGAGTCGCTCAGCCTGGCCCGCACCGTGGCCACCAGCGCCGATCACGCGAACGTCTGGGACGACTCGTTCAGGTCCGAGTGGCGGCGGCTGCTGGGCGCCACTGCGGAGGGCCTGGACGCCGACGACGCCGGTCGGCTGGAGGGCGTCCGCGCGGAGCTGAGCGAGCTCGCCGCCGCGCTGTCCACCGAGGGGCTCGCCGGGTCGGCGTGGCAGGAGTACGGCGGTCTGCTGGTCAACCTCCGCAACATCGTGGACGCCGGTGTCGAGCTGGCCCGGTGGAGCAGCGAGTCGGCGAGCACCCCGCGACGCAGCAAGCGCTACGACCTGAAGGTGTCGACGGCTAGTGTCCGAAGGAACCCACCCGACGGACGAGGAGGCCCGCGGTGACCGGCGCCCACGACGCACCCCGCGACCGACGGACCGACGAGCACGTGCGCCCCGACGGGGTCGACGACGAGACGGTCGAGGCGCTGGGCAAGCTCTCCGAAGCTCTCGAGGCGGTCGAGGAGGCGCGCGGTCACCTCTACGCCTTCCACCGGCTCTGCGGCCGGGCCGACCTGACGCTGGGCGAGGCCGTCGACCAGTTCCGCGACGCCGGCCACCCCGACCTCGCCGATCGTCTCGAGCGGGAGCTGGTGGGCCGCAACGTGCTCGAAGGACGGTGGAGCTTCCAGATCGTCGAGGAGTACGACGACACCTACTGGTCGGTGTTCTCCACCCTGGAGAAGCAGGCCCGTGACGAGCTCGTCGACGGCCGCCGTCACCTCTTCGAGGCGCAGATGAAGGAGGATCGTCGTACGCACGGGACCCGGCACCACGAGGCGACCCCCGACGACCGTGGTCCCCAGGGCCAATCCGCCAGCTGACCGGCCGCCGAACCACCGGCTCCGGTTCTCCGACCCACCCGAGAGGCACCCATGAAGCTCCAGCGCAGTGTCGAGACGAACGCCACCCCGGCCGCCGTGTTCGCCTACCTCAGCGACTTCACCACCACCAACGAGTGGGACCCCGGCACGGTCAGGACCGAGCTCGTCTCGGGAGACGGCGGCGTCGGCACGACCTACCACAACGTCTCGAAGTTCATGGGACGCGAGACCGAGCTGACCTACGAGGTGGTCACGCACCAGCCGAACGCCGTGTTCGCACTGCGCGGAGAGAACTCCTCGGTGGTGGCCAACGACACGATGGACATCGCCGCGCAGGGCAACGGCTCGAAGGTCACCTACACCGCGGACTTCCAGTTCAAGGGCCTGGGCAAGCTGATCGCGCCGCTGCTGGCACCCGCGCTGAAGAAGCTCGGTGACGAGGCCGAAGAGGGTCTGCGCACCGCCCTGGCCAAGCTGTGAGCACGCGCTGCTCCGGTCGAACCATGACGGTGCGGCCATGACGTCCTTCGCCGAGCGGCTGGCGGCCGGGGTCGACACCGTGATGGACCGCACCGTGGCGCCGGGGTTCACCCGGATCGGTCCCGCCGTGCGCAGCCGGCTCCCGGGATGGCCCGCTGACCCGCCGCCCGGCGCGATGGTCGGCCTGACCGCCGCGGTCACCGGCGCGACCTCGGGTCTGGGCCTCGCGACGGCGGAGGGCTTCGCCCGGCTGGGGGCCAGCGTGCGGCTCGTCGTACGCAACGAGGTGAAGGGTGCCGAGGTCAAGCGCCGGCTCGAGGCAGCCGTGCCGGGCGCCGAGCTCGTCGTGGACCGGTGCGACGTCTCCGACCTCGACGACGTGCGCCGGTTCGCGGAGAGCTTCGCGGTCGACCGGCTCGACGTGCTCGTGCACAACGCCGGCTCGATGCCGGCCACCCGCACCGAGTCCGCGCAGGGCCACGAGCTGACGATGTCGCTGCACGTCCTGGGTCCGGTGCTGATGACCGAGCTGCTCCGACCCGTCCTGACCGGCCACGACGCGAGGACGATCTTCGTGACCTCCGGCGGCATGTACGGACAGCGGCTGCGGGCCGACGATCCCGAATATCTCCACGGCGACTACAGCCCCACCACCGCCTACGCGCGCAGCAAGCGAGCCCAGGTGGAGCTGCTGCCCCTCCTGGCCGGCCGCTGGGCGGCGGCCGGCCTCGGGGTGCACGCCACCCACCCGGGATGGGCCGACACCCCGGGAGTGGTCGACTCGCTGCCGACGTTCCACAAGCTCACCGGCCCGCTGCTGCGCGATGCCGAGGGCGGTGCGGACACGACGGTGTGGCTGGCGGCGACCACGCCCCAGCCGCGCTCCGGCCGGCTCTGGCACGACCGTCGCGCGCGTCCGACGCACCTGCTGCGCAAGACCCGCACGGGCGAGGCGGAGCGTGCCGAGATGTGGGACTGGGTGCGCGGGCAGACCGGTCTCGACGATCTCGCGGACTGAACCTCGTGCAGCGTCCAGAGGCATCGAGCGCGACTACATTGACTTCGTGAACGAGCGCAACGAGACATCGGCAGAGCGCTCCGACCGCAACTGGGTCGAGCTGATCCAGGAGCTGCGGGTTGCGCAGACCGGCGTGCAGGTGCTCGCCGGCTTCTTGCTCACGCTGCCGTTCAGCGCGCGGTTCGTCGACATCGACACCGCTCACCGGCGCATCTTCCTGGTCGCGTTCAGCCTCGCTGTCGTGACCGTCGGCCTGATGACGGCCCCGGTCTCGCTGCACCGGTTCCTCTTCGCCCGCCACGAGAAGGCCACCCTGGTCAAGGTGGGCGCGTTCTTCGCCAAGACGGGGATGGCCACGATGGGGCTGACCCTGGTGGTCGTGGTGGTCCTGATCTTCGGGGTCGTGGCCGGCGACACGGCCGGTTATGTCGCCGGTGGGGCCGTGTTCGTGTTCTACGCGCTGGCGTGGGTGGGGCTACCGCTCGTCGTGCTCCGCCAGGGCGAGCGGTCGTCATGACAGCCCCGTCCGACGACGGCGCCACCGAGCCGGCCCAGAAGATGGCCCAGAAGATGGCCCAGCAGCTGGCGCTGGCCGAGGAGCACGGTGCGGCGCGGATCCGCGCACAGCTGCGCGCGGTGGTCGCCGAGCACCGTAGGGTCGTGCGCGTTCGCGACCTCCAGGTCGAGGTCGTGGAGACAGCAGCCCTGGCCGAGCTCCTCGAGGGCCGGCAGGGGTGAGGGAAGGGAGCTCGGTGCGTCACACGGACTGGCTGCTCACGCAGTCGGAGCGGGCCAATCCGCAGACTCGGCTCGACGACGGACATCCGGGCGACTCCGCCTGGTCGGAGGGCAACCTGGTGCGGCCCCTGATCCACGGGAGCGCCTACTTCGCGGAGCTCTACGAACGGATCGAGGCCACCCAGCCCGGCGACCTGGTGCTGTTCACCGACTGGCAGGGCGACGCCGACGAGCAGCTCCTCGGCACGCCCGGCTCCGAGGTGGTCGAGGTGTTCGGGCGGGCCGACGAGCGCGGGGTCGACGTGCGCGGGCTGATCTGGCGCTCGCACTCGGAGAAGCTGAACTTCAACTCGGAGGAGAACCGGCTGCTGGGCCGCCAGCTCCAGGATCGCGGCGCCGAGGTGCTGCTCGACATGCGCGTGCGCAGCGGCGGCTCGCACCACCAGAAGATGGTCGTGATCCGGCACCTGGGCCACCCCGAGCGCGACATCGCCTACGTCGGCGGCATCGACCTGTGCCACTCCCGCCGGGACGACGCGCGCCATCTCGGCGACCCGCAGGCGCTCGAGATGGCTCCGGAGTACGGCGAGACCCCGCCCTGGCACGACGTGATGGCCGCCATCTCGGGGCCAGCCGTGCACGACGTGGAGACCGTCTTCCGGGAGCGGTGGGAGGACCCGACCCGGCTGACCCGGCACCCGCTCTACTGGACCCAGGACAAGCTGCTGCGGATGGACATGACCCCCGACAAGCTTCCGGAGCAGGCACCTCCTCCGCCTGCGGTCGAGGGGGGCACCCACGTGGTGCAGCTGCTGCGCACCTACCCCAACCTGCGGCGCGGGCGTGACTATCCCTTCGCCCGCGGGGGCGAACGCAGCGTCGCGCGGGGCTACACCAAGGCGGTCGAGCGGGGCCGCAGGCTGATCTACGTCGAGGACCAGTACCTCTGGGGTCAGCACGTCGGCAACGTGTTCACCGAGGCGCTCCGCGAGCACAAGGACCTCCACGTCATTGCCGTGGTCCCCCAGTTCACCGACCAGGCGGGCTTCATGGCCCGGACGCCGCAGATGCTGGGCCGGGCCAGGGCGATGCAGGAGATGACCGACGCGGCGCCCGACCGGGTGGCGGTCTATGGCATCGAGAACCACCAGAGCACACCGGTCTACGTGCACGCCAAGGTGTGCATGGTCGACGACATCTGGACCACCATCGGCTCGGACAACTTCAACCGGCGCTCGTGGACCCACGACTCCGAGCTGTCGGCCGTGGTGGTGGACACCTCGGCCGACGACCACAGTCCCTACGCGCGGCGGCTGCGGCTCAGGCTCGCGGCCGAGCATCTCGATCGCCCCGTGGACGACGATGACCCGGACTCGCTGATCGAGGTGATGTCCGACTGTGTGGACCCGGCCGGCATGTTCGCGGCGTACGCCGAGACGGCTCGCCGCCTCGATGAGTGGCATCGGACCGGCCGGACCGGCGAGCGGCCACCCGGACGCCTCCGCCGGCTGGGGCAGCCCCGGCTCAACCCGATCGCCAAGGCCGTCGCCATCGTCCCCTACCTGCTCCTGCACGACCCCGACGGCCGTCCCCGGCCGCTGCGGCGCAAGGGCGGCTTCTGACCCACCGCCTCCGCACCCGGCCCACGTGGAAACGGCCACTCCCCGTGCGCCGTGACGCAACGGGGAGTGGCCGCCGGGCTCGTCTCCCTGGCCGGGGGGTGCTCAGGGAGGGCCGCGCTCACCGGCACGCGGTGACGGTGATCTCCACGGCCATGCCGGGCACAGCCAGGGCCGGAACCTCGGTGGCGATGCCGCCGGCCGGGATGTTCTCCGCCTGCGCGAACCGGGTCACCAGGTGCTCGGCGCCCTTGATGAAGTAGTCCTCGAGGGAGGTCGTGTAGACGTCGTAGCGGACGACGTCGCCCAGGGACATGCCGCCGGCCGCCAGGACGGTCTCGACGTTGTCCATCGCGAGGCTGACCTGGTTGGCCATGTCGCCCTCGTGGGCCAGGTTGCCGTCCGGGTCGATCGAGCCCTGCCCGGCGACGTACATCGTCTGCTGGGGCGACTCGACCAGCACGGCGTGGGAGAAGCCGAGCGCCTCCTGCCAGGTCCAGGGGTTGATGGTCTGCTTGTTCATGACGTGATTCCTTTCGGGGTTGGTGCCGGGCGGATGTCGCCCGGCAGGTCAGGGACGGACCGGGCGGTTGCTCCGGATGGTGTGCAGCGGGTCGGAGACCTGCTTGGCGGCGTGCAGGCGCTCGCGGGTCTCGGGGCTCCACCAGCCGGCGGGGTCCTCGTCGTACTCCAGGAAGTTCAGCAGGGTGCGCCCGCTGGCGACGTGTGCGACGGCAGCGCCGAGGCGTCCGAAGAACATCTCGATCGGGGCGACCAGCTCCGGGACCGCGGGGACGCCGAGCGCGAACAGGTTGTAGGGCTCGGTGACCGCGCCGTGCGAGCCGCGACCCTCGCGGTCGGAGGCGAAGGCTCCGCCGAGGTGGCGGATCTGCACGATGGTCAGCGGCGAACCGCTGCCCGGTCCGACCGTGGCCACGAGGGCGGCGATGGCGTCGTCGTCGAGCTCGTCGAGCAGCTGGGAGCGCTGCATGCCCGGCATCGGGTCGGTCGGCTCCTCGGCGATCGAGCCGAGGGCGCTCAGCGGCACGTCGCCCACGAGGTCCATCGCCATCCCGGGGATCGCCCGATAGGCGGCGAGGTGCTCCTCGGCCTGCTCGCGGGCGCCGAGGTAGGCGACCGCGACCGAGGCGAAGGCCTTCCCGCGGATCGGCTCGGGGACCTCGGGGAAGGGCGGGAACTGGTAGACGTGGAACCAGGTGGTCAGCTCGGTCGGCGCGACCTCCGTGGCCTGCCGGAAGGTGCGCAGGACCTCGTCCATCTGCTCGAGCGGCCACAGGAACCGGCCGCCGTACACCGCAGGAGCCGGGTGCAGCGCGACCTCCAGCCTGGTGATGATCCCGAAGTCACCGCCGCCACCGCGGACGGCCCAGAACAGCTCGGGCTCCTCGGTGGCGCTGAGCCGGCGGCAGCGGCCGAGGCCGTCGACCAGCTCGACGCTGACGATGCTGTCGGCGCCGAGACCGTAGGCGCGACCGAACCAGCTGATGCCACCGGTGATGGTCATGCCGGTGACCGACGGGTCGGGGTTGGAGCCGCACAGGAAGGTGAGCCCGGTGCCTTCGAGGGCGGCGCAGAGCTCGCCGGCCTTGACGCCGGAGCCGATGGTGGCCGTGCGCCGCTGCACGTCGATCTCGATGCCACCGAGCGCGCGGGTGCGCAGCAGGAGCGTCTGGTCGAGGGTCGACATGCCGCTGTGACCGGTCGGCTGGGCGGTGACCTCGAGCCCGTGGTCCACGGCCCAACGGACGGCCGCGACCACGTCGTCGGCGTCGTGGACCTCCAGGACGGCCATCGGGTGCTGCGGGATGTTCACCACCCAGGCCATCCGGGCGGCGTCCCAGTCGGGGTCGTCGGGGGTGTGCAGCCGACCGACGACGCGGCGGCGCAGGTCCTCGAGGGCGTGGCTCTGGTTGCCTGCGGGAGCAGTCACGGCCTGGGCGGGCATCGCCGTCCGGACGGCGGCGGGGAGAGTGGTGTCGGACATCGGGGTGTTCCTCTCGGGTCGATCGGTTCGCTCTCGAACCGGTGACACGAGGTTGCGCGACCCCTCTTGCATCCGACTTGCCGCGGGCTTGCACGCCGCTTGGGCTGTCGGTTTCCCCGGTCAGCGAGGGGAGACCGTCACCCCTCCAACAGCCGCCCCAGCTGCTCCTCGGCCCGCCGCTGCCAGGGCAGGCACTGCAGCTTCTCGTTGAGCACGACGGCCGTCCGGGCGTGCTCGAGGGCGCGGTCGCGGTCGCCGAGGGCGGCGTGGGCGCAGGCCAGGAAGTGGTCGACGCAGCCGAGGTGGTCGACGGTGCCGTAGGTGACTGCCTGGCCGGCGTACGCCGTGATCCGGTCGAGCGCCGCGCGGATCTCGTCCGCGCTGCCGGTCTGCGCCAGCACCAGCGCCCGCAGGCAGTGCCCGGCGAGCACGGAGTACTCGCTCGCTCCGGGGGGTGCCGGGTCCCCGAGCAGGGCGTAGGCCGTCTCCGGGTCGCCGGCCTCCAGTGCGGCGTGGGCCACCAGCGCGCGCAGCCCGGGGTTCGCGTCCTCGACGAGTGCGAGCACCTCGTCCGGCACCCGGGTCCCGGGGGAGGTCCCGCGGATCGCCACCAGGCACTCCAGCTCGACTCCGGCGATGTAGCCGCTGGCGCGGTGGAGCGCGAAGGCGATCGCGCCCAGCTCGAGCGCCGCCGGGTCGTCGAGGTCCCGGGCCCGGGCGAAGCGCCACCACGCGAGCGGGATCTCCACGCCGGTGTGCCGCAGAGCCGCCGCCTCGTCGGCACACTGCTGCATGGTCTCGTCGGCGCGGGCAGGCTCGTAGACCTCGTAGAAGGTCGTGGCGAGCTGGAAGAGGATGAACACCCGGAGCTCGCCGGTGGGTTCGTGGCTGAGCACCTCGTCGACCAGCTCGAGCCGCAACGGTGCGCGGTCGGGGCCCCAGGCGGCGATGATCCGGACCAGCAGCACCTCGATCAGGAGGGCCGGGTCGCCGCAGGCGCGGGCGACCGTCACCGACTCTGCGCCGATCCGGTCGGCCACCGAGCTGTCCCAGCCGTAGAAGTGCTCCATCTGGAGCGCCGCCAGCAGTCGTGCGCGCTCCGGGTCCGCGACGTGCTTGGTCGCCTCGGTGAGCACCTTGATGAACGCGTCGTCCTGCACGCCGTGCTCGCGCCAGGACCAGACGCCGGCGCCGTTGTAGATCGCGGCTGCTCGGGCCACCAGGTCCCACCGTCCGATGTCCCGCGCCAGGTGCACGGCCCCCTCGACCGACTGTCGGCCCTCGACGGTGCGCGCCAGCCGCAGCAGCGAGGCCGCGGCGCCGCACTTCGCCTCGATCATCGTCACCGGGCTCGCCGACGCATCGGCCTGCACCAGCCGCCACAGCTCGAGTGCCTCCGCGTGCGCGTGCCGCGAGGTGGCCACCTGGGCGGCCCGCTCCAACCAGTGGCAGGCGCGCTCGGCATGCTGCGTGCTCAACGGTGCGGCCAGGTGGGCGTGGTGGGCGATCGTGGCGCTGGCGTCGACCTCGTCGGCGTGGCGGGCCTCGACCAGGTGGCCCGCCCGGTCGTGCTGACGCATCCGGCGAGCGGCGCTGATCTCGGCGTACAGGCTCTCGCGGGCCAGTGCGTGCACGAACGCGTAGCCGGCCTCCTGGTCCTCCACCAGCCCGCTCGTCATGGCCAGGTCGAGCTGGTCCAGGCAGTCGTCGACGCTCACGCCGGCCAGCTCGGCGACGAGGTCCGGGTCGATGTAGCGGCCGAGGACGGCGGCCGAGGTCAGGGTCCCCACGACGGGGGCAGGCAGCCGGGCGATCCGCTGGCGCAGCACGTCACGCACGCCGTCGGGGACGGGCAGCGCCGAGGGGTCGAGGTGCTCGAGGTCGGGTACGCCGGCGAGCTGGCGGGCGTACTGCAGCACGAAGAACGGGTTGCCGCCGGTGATGTCGCCGACGAACGCGCCCAGACCGGGATCGTGCTCTCCCACGGAGGCAGTCAGCAGCGCGTCGACCGAGGCGGTGTCGAGTCCGTCGAGCCGCAGTCGCTCGGCGCCCGCCTGCGCCAGCGCAGCCAGGGTGTCGACGAGCGCGTCGCCCGTGGTGGCCTCCGTCGTACGCCGCGTGCAGACCACCGCAACGGGCATGGCCACGGCCGACTTCGCGAGGTGGCGGACCAGCTGCAGCGACGTGGTGTCGGCCCAGTGGATGTCCTCGAGGACCAGCAGCAGCGGTGTGGTCGATGCCGACCGGGCGACCAGGTCGACCACCGCGTCGAACATGCGCAGCCCGGTGCCGGCGCCCTGACGGTCGTCGCCGGCCTCGTCGGAGAGCAGCGGCGCCAGCAGCGGATCCACCTCGGCCCCGTCGGTGAGCGCGCGCACGATCCCGAGCCACGGCCACAGGGCGGGGGCGTAGTCGTCCTCGTGGCAGCGGCCCACGAGCACCCGCGTCCCACGCGCCTCTGCCTCGCGCCCCAGGTCGGCGACGAGCCGCGACTTGCCGATCCCCGGCTCCCCGGCGACCAGCAGGAACCGGGCCGGATGCCCCGGGGCGGCGTCGTCGAGCACCGTGAGCGCCTGCGCGAGCACGCGTGCACGGCCGATGGTCGAGGCCAGGTCGGGGGCCGCCCGCCGCGCGGCGACCTGCGCGCCCGTCGCGGCGGGCTCGGGTGTCGGCTGGTGCGTGCGCCCGGGGGCCGCCAGCTCGGGGTCCTGTCGGAGCACGGCCTGCTCCAGCCGCTGGATCTCCTCGGACGGATCGACGCCGAGCTCCTCGGCCAACCCCTCCCGGAGTCGACGCAGCGTCTCCAGCGCGTCGGCCTGGCGAGAGCACTGGTACTGCGCCAGCGCCAGCAAGGACCACAGGCGCTCGCGGTAGGGATGGCGCGGTGCCAGGTCCGCGAGTCCGCGCAACGCCTCGTCGGGTCGGCCCAGGTCGAGCAGCGCTCGTGCCCGGATCTCCTCGACGGTGAGCAGCAGCTCCTCGAGCCGGCTGGTCTCGCTCCGGACGGTCGGTGCGTCGCAGTCGGCGTACGGCGTGGCCGTCCACGTCGCGAGGGCCTGCACGGCGAGCCGACACCGCTCCTCCGGGGCGGGCGCGGCGAGTGTCTGCTCAGCGAGCGACTCGAAGGTCCAGGTGTCCACCTCGGAGACCTCGGCGCGCAGGGAGTACCCCGCCGCGGTGCTGACGAGCCGTGAACCCTTGCGCGCCTTCCGGTCGGGCTCGAGCAGCGAGCGCAGCCGCGACACGGCGACCTGCAGGGACGCGAGGGTCTGGCCCGGCGCCTCGTCCCCCCAGACCTCGGCGACCAACCGCTCGGCCGCCACCGGGGCCCCGTGGGCGGCCAGCAGGACGGCGAGCACACCGCGTTCGCGGCGCCGGGTGAGTGGCACCGAGTCGCCCTCCACCGAGACCGTCATCGCGCCGAAGGCGGCGTACCGCACGCTCACGCCGACATGCTAGGTGCGGATGCCCGCCCCGGGGGTGGTTCCGACGCCTCGGGCGAGCGCCGTTCTGGACCGCCCGGCCCGGCACTTGACCGGGCGGCAAGGATGGGCGCATGGCAGATGTGGAGACGCGCAAGAACGACGAGGCCCACCGCTACGAGGCCTACATCGACGGGGACCGGGTCGGGTTCGCGGCCTACGAGCTGAACGACCGCCTGGTGGTGTTCACGCACACCGAGGTCGACGACCGCTGCGAGGGCCAGGGCGTCGGGTCGGCGCTGGCACGGGCGGCGCTGGACGACGTACGCGCCCAGGGCGGCCGCAAGGTCCTGCCGCTGTGCCCGTTCATCAAGTCGTGGATCGAGCACCACGAGGACTACCGCGACCTGGTCTACGGCGCACCGCTGAGCACGGCCAAGGACTGAACGAGGTCCGGCGCTAGCGTGCACCACATGGTGATCGAGCACGTCGACGTCGTGGTCGTCGGGGCCGGGCTCTCGGGCGTCGGCGCGGCCTACCGGCTCAAGACCGAGTGCCCCGACCGGACCTTCGTCGTGCTGGAGGCACGGGAGGCGATCGGCGGGACCTGGGACCTGTTCCGCTACCCGGGGATCCGCTCGGACTCCGACATGTTCACCCTCGGCTACCAGTTCAAGCCGTGGACGGCCGACAAGGCGATCGCGGACGGCGACACGATCCTGACCTACATCCACGACACCGTCGCCGAGTTCGGTCTCGAGGAACACATCCGGTTCCAGACGAGGGTGGTCGGCGCGGACTGGTCGACGCAGGACGCGCGCTGGACGGTGCGGCTCGAGACTCCAGAGGGACCGCGCACGATGACCTGCGGCTTCCTCTACTCCTGCGCGGGCTACTTCGACTACGACCGCGGCCACACGCCGGAGTTCCCGGGCATCGAGGACTTCGAGGGCGAGGTGGTCCACCCCCAGTTCTGGCCCGAGGACCTGGCGTACGACGACCAGCGGGTCGTGGTGATCGGCAGCGGGGCGACCGCGGTGACGCTCGTGCCCGCGATGGCCGAGCGAGCCGCCCACGTGACGATGCTCCAGCGCAGCCCGAGCTGGATCGGCGCCATCCCCGGGCGGGACAGGTTCGCCGACACGCTCCGCGCGAAGCTGCCCGCCGGGCTGGCCCACCGGATCATCCGCAGCAAGAACATCGTGTTCACGCTGGGGTTCTACAACTACTGCCAGCGCTTCCCCGATCGAGCGCGCAAGCTGCTGCTCGGGCTGACCGCCAAGCAGCTGCGCGGTGATCGGGACCTGGTCGACGAGCACTTCACGCCCACCTATGACCCGTGGGACCAGCGGTTCTGCGCCGTACCCGACGCCGACCTGTTCCGCGCCCTCCGGCACGGCGACGCCGAGGTGGTCACCGACCACGTCGACACCTTCGTGCCCGAGGGCATCCGCCTCAGGAGCGGACGGGTGCTCGAGGCCGACCTCGTGGTCTCCGCGACCGGGCTCACCCTCAAGCCGTTCGGCGGCATCGCGCCCTCGGTCGACGGCGAGACCGTGGACCTGCACGAGCAGTTCGTCTGGCAGGGCGCGATGCTCACCGGCATCCCCAACTTCGCGGTGTGCATCGGCTACACCAACGCGTCGTGGACGCTGCGGGCCGACCTCACGCACCGGCTGGTCTGCCGGGTGCTCAACCACCTGTCCCGCCACGACCTCGTCGCCGCGGTGCCGATGCCCCGGGGCGAGCTCGAGGAGCGACCCCTGCTCGACCTGAGCTCGGGCTACATCCAGCGAGCGATCGACCAGTTCCCGCGGCAAGGGGACCGGGGGCCCTGGCGGGTCCGGCAGAACTACCTGCTCGACTCGGTCACCACCCTCCACCGGCGGCTGGAGTCGTCGATGGAGTTCACCCCGCGCCCGGCGCACCATCCCCGACGTGTGACGGTCGCCAGTTAGTCCGCCGACCGGGCAGTTCTGGTTGGCCGGAGTACGCCGACAGGGCAGTTCTGGTTGGCCGGAGTACGCCGACAGGGCAGTTCTGGTTGGTCGCAGCCAACCATTTCCACCCGCTCAGCGCCTTGAGAGCAACCAAAATCCCCCTCTCGGCGAACTGTCCCGAAGCCGGGCCGGCGAGATCCGACTGGCTAGGTGAGCCCGGCGAGGAGCTCCTCGACCCGCCGACGGATCTCGTCGCGGATCGGTCGAACGGCGTCGATGCCCTGGCCGGCCGGGTCGTCGAGGACCCAGTCCTCGTAGCGCTTCCCGGGGAAGTAGGGGCACTCGTCGCCGCACCCCATCGTCACCACCACGTCGGCCGCCTGCACCGCGTCGGGGGTGAGCACCTTCGGCTGCCCTGCGGTGACGTCGATGCCGACCTCGGCCATCGCCTCGACCGCGATCGGGTTGATCTGGTCGGCCGGCTGGGAGCCGGCCGAACGCACGTCGACCCGGCCGTCGGCCAGGTGCTGCAGGAACCCGGCCGCCATCTGTGAGCGACCGGCGTTGTGCACGCAGACGAACAGGACTGTGGGGCGAGCGTCGGTGCTGGTCATGCTGGTCATGCTGGTCTCCCGGAGATCGGTGGCTGTTCGCGAGATCCCTCATCGCGTGGGTCCGGTGCCTCCACGAGCGCCGGGTAGAAGCGGCGTGCCCAGAGGGCGACGTAGACCAGCCCGACGAGGACCGGCACCTCGATCAGTGGCCCCACCACCCCGGCCAGAGCCTGGCCGGAAGCGATCCCGAAGGTGCCGATGCAGACGGCGATCGCCAGCTCGAAGTTGTTGCCCGCGGCAGTGAAGGCGAGGGTCGCGGTGCGTGGGTAACCCAGGCCGAGAAGACGTCCGAGCACCATGCCCGCGAAGAAGGTCAGGGCGAAGTAGGCCAGCAGGGGCAGCGCGATGCGGACGACGTCGAGTGGCTTGCTGGTGATGGCCTCGCCCTGCAGTGCGAAGAGCACCACGATCGTGAACAGCAGGCCGTAGAGAGCCCAGGGCCCCAGGCGGGGCAGGAAGGTCGACTCGTACCACTCCCGTCCACGGAGGCGCTCACCCACCGTGCGGGTCAGGAAGCCGGCCAGAAGGGGGATGCCGAGGAAGACCAGGACGCTGATCGTGATCGCTGCCACCGAGAACTCCGCGCTGGCGGTCTCGAGGCCCAGCCACCCGGGGAGTGTCTGCAGGTAGAACCAGCCGAGCCCGCTGAAGGCGAGGACCTGGAACACGGAGTTGAGGGCGACGAGCACGGCGGCTGCCTCACGGTCGCCGCACGCCAGGTCGTTCCAGATCAGCACCATCGCGATGCAGCGGGCGAGGCCGACGATGACCAGGCCGGTGCGGAACTCGGGGAGGTCAGGCAGCAGGAGCCAGGCGAGGGCAAACATCAGCGCGGGTCCGAGGATCCAGTTCATCGCGAGCGAGGCCGCCATCAACCGGTGGTCACGCGTGACATCGCCCGTCTCGGTGTAGCGGACCTTCGCCAGCACCGGGTACATCATCACCAGCAGGCCGGCCGCGATCGGCAGGGACACCGACCCGATCTTGACCGCGTCGAGTCCTGCAGCGACGGATGGGGACACTCGCCCGATCAGGAGTCCCGCCCCCATCGCGGCCAGGATCCAGAGCGGCAGGAACCGGTCGAGCAGGGAGAGGCCGTGCAGGACATCGACGTCCTGCTGGTGAGCCGCCGTGCGGCTGTCCGTGCGGGTCACCCCGCCACGCCGCCGAGCAGCGCACTCAGGTCGGCGAGCGCCTCGGGGCGCACCCGGTAGTAGACCCAGACGCCCCGCTTGCTCCGGTCGAGCAGGCCGACCTCGTGGAGCACCTTGAGGTGGTGGCTGATCGTGGGCTGCGAGAGGTCGAAGGCGTCGTTGAGGTCGCAGACACACGCCTCCATCTCGGCGTACGACGCCACCAGGGAGAGCAACCGCAACCGCACGGGGTCCGCGAGCGCCTTGAGCAGCGGTGCGATCCGACCCGCCTCGTCTGCGCCGATCGGCTGCTTGAGCAGCGGCGAGCAGCAGGCCACCTGCTCGGTCGGGGTGAGGAGCGTCAGGGACTTCGACATGCATCTATATTGACAGACGTCGATGTCCCGTGGCAACCTCGGCAGACATAGACAATCATCTATCTCTCAAGGAGCACCCATGTCCCGCGTCCAGCTCGCTCTCAACGTCGACAACCTCGAGGAGTCGATCGCCTTCTACACCGGCCTCTTCGGCACCGAGCCGGCCAAGGTCAAGCCCGGCTACGCCAACTTCGCGGTCGCCGAGCCGGCCCTGAAGCTGGTGCTCATCGAGAACCCCGGCCGTGGCGGTTCCTTGAACCACCTCGGTGTCGAGGTCGCCGACACCGACACGGTCGACGCCGAACAGCGCCGGCTGGCCGAGCGCGGCCTGGCCTCCGTCGACGAGCGCGACACCACCTGCTGCTACGCCAAGCAGGACAAGTTCTGGGTCGAGGGCGCCCCCAACGGGGAGCGCTGGGAGGTCTACACCGTGCTCGAGGACAGCCAGGAGTTCGGCGACCACGCGGACGAGAACGAGATGACCGATCCCGCCACGGGGTCGGTCTGCTGCGCCTGACCTCGTGCGTGGTCGACCGCCGGACGTTGCCGACCCCGCCCCGGCGACACCGGGCGCGACCGTCGCAAGCAGTGACAGCGGTCTGATCAGTGCCGGGGAGCTGCCGCAGTGACGCGGTAGCGGATGAACGCCGGCAACGCGACCGCGGCGATCACGGTGACCACGATCACGAGCACGCCGCCCCCGGCGGCCGTCGCCGCCGCACCGATCGACACGGCCACGGCGCCGTGGGCGACGTCGGCGATCCGAGGTCCACCGACGACCACGACGGTGAACACCCCCTGCAGCCGACCGCGGACCGCGTCGGACGCAGCGCTCTGCAGCATGCTCGTGCGGAACGCCGCCGAGGCCATGTCGGCGGCGCCGCCGACCACCAGCATCAGCACCGCGGCCACGAGCATCGGCCACTTCCAGGTGTCCGCGAGTGAGACCGCGAGCCCGAAGCCCGTCATCGCGAGGCCCCAGACCATGACCGAGGCGAGCACCGCCAGGCCCTGGCGCGACACGTTCGAGACCCAGCCCGAGAAGACGCCACCGAGGACGGCGCCGATCGGGATGCCGGCGAAGAGCAGCGCGAACACGATGCCGCCGCTGTCGGGACCGCCGAAGTCCACGTGCGCGATCTCGGGGAACAGCGCCCGGGGCATACCGAAGACCATCGCGATGAGGTCGACGAGGAACGACATCAGCAGCACCGGCTGCCCCTTGAGGTAGCCGAGTCCGTCGAGCACCGCCTTGAACCCCAGGGTCCCGGTCGTGCCCTCGATCGGCAACGGTGGCAGGAACAGCACCGCACCCAGCGTCGGGATCAGGGTCAGCGTGTCGATCAGGTAGAGCCACGGGAAGCCGAAGACCGGGATCAGCGCGCCCGCGATCAGCGGGCCACCGATCGCACCGGCCTGCATCACCGTCATGTTCAGCGAGTTGGCGGCCGGCAGCAGGTTGAGCGGCAGCAACCGGGGGAGTACGGCGCTCCGCGTCGGCTGGTTCACCGCGAAGAAAGCCTGCTGCACCGAGAACAGGCCCAGCAGCAGCCACACGTCGGTGGCACCGGACCACGCCTGCAGCCAGAACAGGCCGCTCGTCACGATCATGCCGAGGGTCGTGCAGATCAGCAGGGTGCGCCGGTCGATCACGTCGGCCAGGGCTCCACCCCACAGCCCGAAGACCACCAGGGGCACCAGCCCGAAGACGCCCGTGAGCCCGACGTAGGCCGAGGATCCGGTCTCCGCGTAGATCTGGGACGGCACCGCCACCACCGTCAGCTGGGCACCGACGACCGTGACGATGTTGGCGGTCCAGAGCCGGCGGAAGTGCCGGTCGCGCAGCGGGCGGGTGTCGGCGAGAAAGCCTCTCAAGTCTTGTCGACGAGCGCGCGCACCTGCTCGAGGCTTCCGCAGCCCTCGTCGAGCAGCCGGTTGCGCTCCGCGAGCCACTCCGCACCGAGCCGCGCCCGGTCCTCGTCCGAGACGTCCTCGCGCGCCGGGTTCAAGATGTCGCGCTCCTCCTCGTCGAGGTGGTGCAGCAGGGTCTCGCTGAACTCGTGCAGGTTCTGGCTGAAGTCCTCGTCGTAGAGCTCGGTGGCCTCGAGCAGCGGGAGCAGGGTCTCGTAGCCCTCGTCGTGCTCCTTCTTGCCGTGCTCGGCCTCCTCCTCGTCGATCGCGTCCTTGCGCTCGAGCTGCGGGTAGACCTTGCTCTCCTCGGCCTCGCCGTGCGCGACCAGGAGCTCGGCCATCTGCTGGCGGAGTGCGTCGCGGTCGTTCTGCTCGTTGCGCAGCTCGCGCAGCAACGACTCGAAGAGCCGGTGGTCGTCGAGGATCGCCTCGACGACGTCACCCTGCTCGGGACGCGGGATCGAGGAGGTGTGGGGGTTCGCCATGGCTTGAATGTATCCAGATCGGCCACCGGCAATCCGGCTACCGTCGGATGCATGACACCCGAGGAGATGCTCGAGCACTGCCTCAGCCTGCCGGGTGCCTGGCCGGACAACCCCTGGGACCACGAGCACCCGGTCGTGAAGGTGCACGACAAGATCTTCGCCTTCATCGGCGGCGAGGGGGTCGGGGTGAAGTCGGGGCCCACCCGGGAGGTCGCCGACGAGTGGCTCGACCGCTATCCCGACGACGCGAGCGTGATGGCCTACATCGGGCGGTCCGGCTGGAACAACCTGCGCTTCGACGGCGCCATCGAGGACGACGAGATCCGGGAGGCGGTGGAGGAGTCCTATCGCCTCGTGGTCGCCAAGCTGGCCAGGAAGCACCGCCCGCCGGGCTGGGAAGGCTGATCCATGACTCCGCACGTGCGGACCGACCGATGGCATGAGACCGCATCTGCGGCTAGTCTCGGCCTGTGGCGACGTATCGCATCAAGCAGGCCGCCGAGCTCCTCGGCGTCAGTGACGACACCGTTCGACGCTGGGCCGACTCCGGCCGGCTGAGCACCACCACCGAGGGCTCACGCCAGGTGGTGGATGGTGCGGACCTCGCCCGCCTGGCCCAGGAGCTGGCGAGCACGGGTGAGCACCACGAGCCCGGCCCGGTGGTCCAGGCCTCCGCGCGCAACCGGTTCGTCGGCCTGGTCACCCGCGTCGTGCGGGACACCGTGATGGCGCAGGTCGAGATCCAGGCCGGTCCTCACCGCATCGTCTCCCTGATGAGCCGCGAGGCCGCCGACGAGCTCCGCCTCGAGCCGGGCGTGCTCGCCATCGCTGCCGTGAAGTCCACCAACGTCGTGGTCGAGCTGCCGGAGAAGGCATGAGGATCCGTCCTGCCGCCGGCGTGGCCGCGGTCGTGCTCGCGCTCTCCTGTCTCGCCGCCTGCGGCGGCGGTGGCGACGGCGGTGACCAGGTGACCCTGCATGTGTTCGCCGCCGCCTCGCTGACCGAGACCTTCACCACGCTCGGCCAGGACTTCGAGAAGGAGCACCCGGACACCAAGGTCGAGTTCAACTTCGGCCCGAGCTCCGGCCTGGCGGAGCAGATCACCAGTGGCGCTCCAGCCGACGTGTTCGCCTCGGCCAGTCCCAGCAACATGGACACCCTCGTGCAGAGCGGCGACGCCAGCGACCCGAAGGACTTCGCGAAGAACAGTGGCGAGGTCGCCGTGCCGCCTGACAATCCGGCCGGGATCGTGGCCGTCGGCGACCTCGTCGGTCAGGGAGTCAAGGTCGCGGTCTGCCAGCCGCAGGTGCCGTGCGGCAAGCTGGCCGACGCGATCTTCCTCGACAAGCTCGGACTCGACCTGAGGCCTGTGACCGAGGAGGTCGACGTGAAGTCGGTGCTCACCAAGGTCGAGCTCGGTGAGGTCGATGCCGGCGTGGTCTACGTGACCGACGTGCAGGCCGCAGGCGGGAAGGTCAAGGGCATCGAGATCCCCGACCACCAGAACGCCTCCACCGCCTACCCGATCGCCACCCTCGAGAACTCCGCGCACGAGAAGCAGGCGAAGGAGTTCGTCGACCTCGTGCTCTCCGACGCCGGCTCGAAAGTGCTCACCGACGCCGGCTTCGCTCGACCGTGACGCCCCCGTGACAACCCGGCAGCAGCGGACCCCGTGGCCTCTGGGTGTTCCCGCGGTGATCGGCGCACTGCTGCTCGTCGTACCTCTCCTCGGGTTGCTCGTCCGGGCACCGTGGGACGGCCTGACCCGGATCCTCGGCACCGAGGAGGTCCTCGACGCCCTCTGGCTCTCCCTGTTCTCGGCCACCCTGGCCATGCTGATCTCGCTGGTGCTCGGCGTACCCCTGGCCTGGGTGCTGGCGCGCTCGACCTGGCCGGGCCTGCGGTTGCTGCGGGCGCTGGTGACGTTGCCGCTGGTGCTCCCTCCGGTCGTGGGCGGGGTGGCGCTGTTGCTCGTGCTGGGGCGCAACGGGCTGGTCGGCCAGTACCTCGACTCGTGGTTCGGGATCACCCTCCCCTTCACCACGGCCGCAGTCGTCATCGCCGAGACGTTCGTGGCGATGCCGTTCCTGGTCATCGCGGTGGAGGGGGCCTTCCGCTCCGCCGACCAGGGGTACGACGAAGCCGCCGCGACCCTCGGGGCCAGCAGGCTGACCGTGTTCCGTCGGGTGACGCTGCCGCTGATCCGGCCGGCGCTGGTCGCCGGTGCGGTGCTGTGCTGGGCCCGGGCGCTGGGCGAGTTCGGGGCGACGATCACCTTCGCCGGCAACCTGCAAGGCGTCACCCGCACCATGCCGCTCGAGGTCTATCTCGCCATGGAGACCGATCCCGACGCTGCCGTTGCCCTCTCGCTCGTGCTCCTGGCGGTCTCGGTCGCGGTGCTGTTCGCGCTGCGCGGTCGCTGGGTCGGCGGAGGCGGTGCGGCATGAGCGCAGCCGGCCAGAGCTTCGCGGACCTGCGCGCCGAGGGACTCCACTTCGAGGGCAGCGTCCGCCGCGGCACCTTCGAGCTCGACGCGTCCTTCGAGGTGCGGCCGGGGGAGGTGCTCGGGGTGCTCGGGACCCAACGGGGCCGGCAAGTCCACCCTGCTGCGCGCCGTGGCCGGGCTCGAGGAGCTGAGCACGGGCACGGTCGCCGTCGGCGGGCACGCGTGGCAGCAGCCGGGCCTCTTCGTGCCGGCCGAACGCCGCCGGGCCGGAGTCGTCTTCCAGGACTACCGGCTGTTCCCGCACCTCGACGTCCGCGACAACATCGCCTTCGCGGCCCGCTCCAGCGGCAGCCGGCGGGCCTCGGCGAGGGCCGAGGCCCAGAGCTGGCTCGAGCGGCTCGGTCTCGCGGACCTGGCCCGCCGCCGGCCCCACCAGCTCTCCGGTGGTCAGGCCCAGCGGGTCGCGCTGGCCCGGGCGCTGGCGCTCGAGCCGGAGGTCCTGCTGCTCGACGAGCCGATGGCCGCGCTCGACGCCGGGGCCCGGATCGACGTGCGCAGCTTCCTGCGGGCGCACCTCGCCGACTTCGCCGGTCCTGTCGTGCTGGTGACGCACGATCCCCTCGAGGCGATGGTGCTCGCCGACCGGCTGATGGTGCTGGAGGGGGGCCGCGTGGTGCAGCTCGGCAGTCCGGCCGAGGTGGCCCGGCGCCCGGCATCGGCGTACGTCGCACGGCTGGTCGGCCTCAACCTCTGGGCCGGCCGGCTCGGCGACGATGGTGTGGTCGACCTCGACCTCGACCGCGGGGGCGGCGGTCGCCTCGCGGTCTCGACCGATGCGCCCGTGGGAACGGTCCTCGTCTCGCTCCGGCCGAGTGCCATCACGCTGCACACCGAGCGTCCCGAGCACACCAGCACCCGCAACGTGTGGCAGGGGCGTGTCACCTCGATGGAGGTGCTCGCCGACCGGGTGCGGCTCCAGACGGACGGCGCCCCCGCCGCGCTGGCTGACGTGACGCCCGCCGCGGTCGCCGAGCTCGGGCTGGAGGTCGGGCGGGAGGTCTGGCTCTCCGCCAAGGCCACCGAGCTCGAGGCGTACGCCGATCCCGGGCGTGTCAACCGCTGAGCCCACCTTTCTCAGGATCGACCGACCTGGTCACCCGCGATCGGACAGACGTGGGATCATGCGATGTCCGTCGGACTCAAGACCCTGGGAACGACCCTCTGGCACGACAAAGAGGAATGCTCGCCATGCCCACCCCATATCCGCCCGAACTGGTCGCCAGCTTCCGCGCGATGGCGGAGATCGTCTACTCCGGTGAGTCCTACGACTCCGTCTACGACGCGGTCTGCGAGACCGCGGTCTCGCTGGTCGACGGCTGTGACCACGCCTCGCTCATGCTCCGCCGATCCGGGCGCATCTCCACCGTCGGCGCCTCCGACGACGTCGCCCTCCGCATCGACGAGCTCGAGAAGGCACTCGATGAGGGTCCCTGCCTCGACGCCATCGACGAGGACGAGGACGACCAGCACATCAGCCCCGACCTCACCGAGGGCAGCAAGTGGCCCCAGCTGGCCGCCAAGATCCTGGAGGAGACCGGGGTGCGAGGCATGGCCGGCTTCCGGCTGCGCCAGGACGGCCAGCGCGTCGGAGCGCTCAACGTGTTCAGCGACACCCCCGGTGCCCTCACCGAGCACTCCCTGGAGCAGGCGATCATGGTCACCTCCTTCGCCTCGGTCACCCTCGCCGCTGTCGCGCGCGGCGAGGAGGCCACGACGCTGCGGCGGGGCCTCGAGAGCAACCGCGAGATCGGCAAGGCCGTGGGCATGCTGATGGCGCTGCACGACATCGACGACGACCGCGCCTTCGAGATGCTGGCCAAGGTCTCCCAGGAGATGAATGTCAAGGTCGCCGAGGTGGCCGCCCAGGTGGTCGCGCACCATCGCAAGAAGGAGAGCTGACCCGCTCCCCGGTCGGCCGTCCCACCTGCTGGTCGGCGTGGCGTGAATTGCGGTCCCATCCGGGTACTGGATGGCCCGGAGGTCGAGACAACGGCCGTCCGCGACTGTGCGGCGTACGCCCCTGGGGCCCTCTCGGACACGCTCCCTGCGACTCCATGCGTCCGCCGCACGACCGTGAAAGCCACACCGAATCGAGGAGTGCAGCCATGGGTAACGAACAGAAGGCCTCCAACAAGGCCGAAGAGCTCAAGGGCAAGGTCAAGGAGACCACCGGCAAGGCGACCGATGACGAGTCGCTGGAGACCGAGGGCAAGGCTGACCAGAGCAAGTCCTCGCTGAAGCAGGCGGCCGAGAACGTCAAGGACGCCTTCAAGGACTGAGGTCCTGCCACGAGCCAGACCTCGTCACACCTGTGTCGCGCCGGCGGCCCCATTCCGCCGTCGGCCGACCGGCGCGGCACAGACCAGTTCTTGCCACAACCGATTTGTCTGCCCCCGCCGGGCATGGTCGGATCGACCGCATGCGCCACGCTGCCGCACGCAGGTCCTCCCTCGTCACCCCTGGGATCATCGCCGGGATCGGGGGCCTGCTGCTGTCCCTGTCGGCCTGCAGCCTGCCCGGCTCCGGCCCGGACGCGGACGACGCGATGGCCGACCTCGCGAAGGCGCTCTCGGCGGGCAAGCTGACCGGTGTCGACCTCGCTGGGGGCGACGCCGCCGCCAAGAAGGCGGTCACCGAGCTCGACCAGGTCACCAGCGCGGCCGGCGAGGCGAAGGTGACCGCCGGTGACGTCTCGACCGACGGGGACAAGGCCACCGGGAAGCTCGACTGGAGCTGGCAGGTCGGCTCGAAGACCTGGACCTACGACACCACGGTGCAGCTGACCAAGGGCCGAGACGCTGATGGCGACGCCTGGCTGGTCCGCTGGTCGCCCACCCTCGTCGAGCCGTCCCTGAAGCCGGGCGAACGGCTCGTCGAGACCACTCTCAAGGCCGAGCGCGGCAAGATCCTGGGCGCCGGGGACAAGCCCATCGTCACCCAGCGCCCGGTCGTCCGGGTCGGGCTGGACAAGACCGGTCTCAGCGCCGCCCAGGCAGCCGGCTCGGCGGGCAAGCTCGCTGCCCTGCTGGACATCGATGCCAAGAGCTTCCTCAAGCAGGTCAACGCGAGCGGACCGAGGGCGTTCGTCGAGGGCATCGTCTATCGCCAGGACGACGCCCCGGCCGACGTGATGGGCCGTCTGTCCTCGATCAAGGGCGGCGGAGCGGTCGCCGGCACGCTGCCGCTCGCACCCACCAAGGACTTCGCGGCCGCGATCCTCGGCACGGTCGGACCCGCCACCGCCGAGCTGGTCAAGGAGAGCAAGGGCCGGATCAGGGCCGGCGACGACGTCGGGCTCTCCGGCCTGCAGAAGAGGTATGACGAGCAGCTCGCCGGCACCCGCGGCGCCACCGTCACGGCGCTGAGCGAGGGCAACCAGAGGCGCACGCTGTTCACGGCCGAGCCGAAGCCGGGCACCTCGCTGCGGACCACGCTCGATCTCGACGCCCAGGGCGTGGCGCAGCAGGCGCTGGCCGGGGTGCCGTCCGCGAGCGCCCTCGTCGCCATCCGCCCGTCCACCGGTGACCTCGTCGCCGTGGCAAGCGGACCCGGTTCCAAGGGCTACAACACCGCCACGTTCGGACGCTATGCCCCGGGCTCCACCTTCAAGGTGGTCAGCGCGCTCGCGCTGCTGCGATCGGGGGTGACCCCGCAGACTCGCGTCTCCTGCCCTCCGACGACCGTGGTCGACGGCAAGCGCTTCAAGAACTACGACGACTACCCGGCCTCGGGACTGGGCCAGATCAGCTTCGAGGACGCCCTGGCCAACTCGTGCAACACCGCCTTCATCTCCGAGCGCGACAAGCTCGGCCCCCAGTCGCTGTCCGAGGCCGCTGCGGCACTCGGGCTCGGGGTCGACCACGACACCGGCTTCCCGGCGTTCTTCGGTCAGGTCGGGTCACCCGAGAGTGAGACCCAGGCGGCGGCCAGCATGATCGGGCAGGGCACCGTGCTCGCCTCGCCGATGGCGATGGCGACCGTCGCCGCGTCCGTGGTCAAGGGGTCGGCGGTGCTGCCCCGGCTGCTCCCGGACGTGGACGTGCAGCAGAAGGCGCCGGCCGAGCCACTCACGGCCAAGGAGTCAGGTCAGCTGCGCGCGATGATGCGCGCCGTCGTCGAGCGCGGCAGCGGCAGCGTCCTCGCGGACCTCCCCGGCGGGCCGGTGATCGCCAAGACCGGCACCGCCGAGTTCGGCGACGAGCCACCCCTGCCGACGCACGCCTGGATGATCGCGGGACGCGACGACCTCGCGGTCGCCGTCTTCGTGGAGCGGGGCGAGTCCGGTTCGGGCACCGCCGGGCCCGTGCTCGAGCGGTTCCTCCGCGCGGTCCGATGAGCGCCTCGACACCCGGGTCGGGCCTGACTCCCGAGCCGGAGGTCCGCACCTTTCGCCCGGTCGACCCCGCCGCGCGGCCGCTGCGCCGCCGGCGCACGGCCCGGGTGCTCGTCGTGGACGACTCGGGCCGGATGCTGCTGTTCTCCGACACCGACCCCGCAATCCCCGGGCTGCGCTGGTGGATCACGCCGGGCGGCGGAGTCGAGCCCGGAGAGACCGACCTCGAGGCCGCTGTGCGCGAGGTCGCCGAGGAGACCGGTCTCACCGTCGACCCGGAGTCGTTGGACGGGCCGCTCGCCCGGCGGCACGTCCAGCACGGCTACAGCGACGTCGTGGTGGCACAGGACGAGGTGTTCTTCGGCGTGACCGTGGCCCCCTTCGAGCTCGACACCTCGGGCCACACGGCCGAGGAGCAGGTGACCATGACCGAGCACCGCTGGTGGAGTCGCGAGGACCTCGCCACCACCGACGAGTCGGTGTGGCCCGCTGCCCTGCTCGACCTCTGGGACCGGATGGGAGCGGGCGCGGCCCCGCTCGATCTCGGGACGCAGGAGGAGTCCACGGTGCCGGTGGGCTTGTCGTAGGCTCACGTTGACAGATCTGCTGTCAGCGTCACGGTGACACCGAGAGGCAGGGTGACCCGATGCAGCGACGCAGCCACTGGGCCCGGCGCAGCGAGCAGCTCGACCCCGTCCGGGACAGCCACGAGATCAGCCTGCACGTCTCGGCCTACGACTTCCCGTGGGACAACCTCCAGGCGTTGTCGTTCGCCCTGTTCCGCACCTACGCCGTGCCCTCGATCGGCCGGCTGCTCGACGAGACCGGCGAGTTCACCGGCCGGGTCCAGAAGCGCTACGACGACACCGGGCTCCTCCTCGAGGAGGTGCAGCGTCACGGGCTCGCGAGCCGGCGAGGGCGGTCCGCCGTACGCCGGATCAACCAGATGCACGCGATGTACGACATCAGCAACGACGACTTCCGCTACGTGCTGGCGACCTTCGTGGTGGTTCCCAAGCGCTGGGTCGACGAGCACGGATGGCGACCGATGACACCCAACGAGATCGCCGCGACCACCAACTACTACATCGAGCTCGGCCGGCACATGAACATCACGGACATCCCGCAGGACTTCGCAGCCTTCGAGCAGCTGCTCGACGACTACGAGCGTGCCCACTTCGCCTTCGACGCCGGAGGCCGTCGCGTGGCTGACTCCACGCTCGACCTGCTGGCCACCTTCCCTCCGAACAGCTGGGCGCCGTCGTGGGTGGTGAGGCGCTTCGCGTTCTCGATGATGGACGAGCCCCTGCTGCGCGCCTTCCGCTACCCGGTCCCCGGCCGGCTCGAGCGCGGGTTGTTCCGCGGCGCCATGCGCCTGCGCGCCAGGCTGTTGCGGCTGTTCCCCGCTCGGTCAAGGCCCAAGTGGGTGAGCACGTACGGTTACTACCGCACCTATCCGGCCGGCTACGAGATCGACGGCCTGGGCACGTTCGCGGGCGCCGGGTGCCCCGTCCACGCCACCTCCCCACAGACCAGAGAGCACAGTCCACATCGCGGTGAAGCAGTCTCCTGATCCCTCCACGTCGTCGGTCGCCGGCGGCACCACGCGCGACTTCCTCGCGGTCTGCGTCCTCTTCCTCGGCAACGGCCTGGCCGTCGGGACCTTCGGCGGCTCCCTGCCCGGACTGCGCTCGCTGCTCGACCTCAGCCCCGGGCGGATCGTCGGGGTGCTGATCGCCGCGGCGCTGCTCGCGGTGATCTCGATGAACGTCAGCGGCCCGGTCGCCGACCGCTACGGCGCCAAGCTGCCCACCGTCGTCGGTGGCGCTGTCATGGTGGCTGCCGCGGTCGTGATGGGCTTCGCGCACAGCTACCCCGTGCTGGTGCTCGGGGCCGCGCTCTTCGGCCTCGGCAACGGCGCCATGGACGTCGCCATGAACGCGCTCGGCGTCAGTGTGGAGCAGGCGCGGCGGCGTCCGGTGATGAGCCGGCTGCACGCCTTCTTCTCCATCGGCAACTTCGCCGGCGCCATCGTCGTCGTCGTGCTGGGGCGGCTGCTCGCGGCGGACGGCGCGACTCAGTGGTCGCTCTGGGGCGCCGCCGTGCTCCTCACCCTCCTGCTCGTCGCGGTGTTCCCGTCGGCTCCGCAGTCGCCGCGGAGGATCACCGAGGACGGCGGGTCGGGCACGGTCCCGCCGGTCGCGTGGCTGCTCGCTGCGATGGCCGTCTGCTTCGGGCTGACCGAGGGCACGGCCATCGACTGGTCCTCGTTGCACGTCGCGGACGTCGGCCACGTCAGTCCGTCCGCCGGGGCCTGGGGGCTCGCCTGCGTCAGTGGCTTCATGGTGGTGATCCGGCTGCTCGGCGACCTCGTCGTCGAGCGCCTGGGCCGGGCGTTCGTCGTACGCGCCGGGTCCGCGTGTGCCCTGGTCGGCTACCTGCTCACCGTCGTCGACGGCGCTCTCGCGGTGATCCTGGTGGGCTGGTGCCTCGTCGGCCTCGGCGTCGGTCTGATCGCGCCGCAGATCTATGGGCTGGCAGGCCACGTCGGGGGCGGCCGCGGCCTGGCCCTCGTCGTCAGCTTCGGGTACGCCGCGTTCCTGATCGGCCCGGCCCTGATCGGGTTCGTCGCGTCGCACTCCGACCTGCAGCGGGCGATGCTCGTGCCGGTGGTCACGGCGGTCGGCCTGATCGTGATGTCGGCGCGGCTGCCCAGCGACCCCACGGACGAGCACTCCGCCGAAACACCCGCGCTCTAGAGTGGCTGGATCCAAGGGAGCACGCTGCGCACCCCTGGGACCCACCCACCTAGAGTCTGCGGCATGCCGAGCCTGCAGCATGCGGTGGCCAGCCGGGTCATCCCGATCATCCGCCGCAACCCGCCCGCCGACGACGTCCCGGCGCTCCGGGCCGCCCTGACCGAGCGCAACCGCACTCCCGACGAGGGGCCTCCGCGACGCATCCGGCGCGGCCACGCCGAGCAGATCGAGAACCTGCACGGCTTCCCGGTCTTCACGCTGTGGCAGACCAGCAACGCGCGGCGGGACGTCGCCCCGCGGCGCAGCGTGATCTATCTGCACGGCGGCGCCTACGTGCGCGGCGTCGTGGGTTGGCACTGGCGCTTCCTCGTCCCGCTCGCCGACGCGCTGGGCGCGCGGGCCGTGCTGCCGGCGTACCCGCTGGCACCCGAGTTCACCGTCGAGGACTCCTTCGAGGAGTTGCTGCGCCTCTTCGACGAGGTGGCCGCGGAGTCACCCGACGGGGTGGTGCTGGCCGGTGACTCGGCGGGGGGTGGCTACGCCCTGGCTCTGGCCCAGGCCCTGCGTGATCGCGGTGGGGCGCAGCCCGAGCGTCTCGTGCTGGTCGCGCCGTGGGTCGATCTGACCGGCTCGGCCCCTGGCACCGCGGAGGCCGACGAGCACGACCCCT
This sequence comes from uncultured Actinomycetota bacterium, assembly GCA_963843075.1. Taxonomy (GTDB): domain Bacteria; phylum Actinomycetota; class Actinomycetes; order Propionibacteriales; family Nocardioidaceae; genus Marmoricola. The sequence continues at coordinate 686,543 of CAWJJD010000001.1, forward strand.
GGCTGTCCCTCGAGCACCTGTCGATCTATGCGACCTTCTGGGCCGGCTCGGCGGATGCCGAGGCGCTCGCCGACCCGCGGGTCAGCCCGGGACTCGGCGACCTGACCGGGCTGCCGCCCGCGCTGATGCTCTGCGGCACCCGCGACCTGCTCCAGCCGGCGTGCGACGTGCTCTTCGAGCGCGCCGACGCTGCCGGCTGGTCGTTGGAGTACGTCGTGGCGCCGGACCTGATCCACATCTACCCGTTGCTCCCGATCCCGGAGGCCAGGGCGGCGATGCGGCACATCGTGGACTTCTGCCGAACGGAGACCTGAGCTCGCCCGACGCGCGTTCCATGCGACTTCGGAGTCCGCCGCGCCGCGTGGTCCATACCAAGCCGCGTCGCTGATCTGCCCAATGTGTGCCGACTCCTGGACTGGGCGATACTCACCACCCATGGATGCCACAGACGTGGCCGTGATCGGCGCGGGGGTCGCCGGGCTCGCCTGCGCGCGTGCGCTGGAGGAGTCCGGTCTGCACGTGCGCGTTCTGGAGCGCTCGGCTCGCGTCGGTGGCCGGGTCGGGACCGACGTCATCGACGGCTTCCGGTGCGACCGCGGCTTCCAGTGGCTCAACGCCGGTCACGCCGACGTCCGGGCGATCACCGACGTCGCCGCCCTCAACCCGCAGGCGGTCGAGCCCGGCATGGTGCTCGCCCACCCGGAGGGCTACCGGATCCTGCACGGCTCGCAGGCCGCGTTGATCGCCACGATCCGCTCCGGGCTCGGCCAGCCCCAGGACATCGCCCGGCTGCTCCGCTGGTCCGAGCCGCTGCGCAAGCCGCCGGCCCGGATGCTCGCCGGCGCGGACATGACCCTGGGCGAGTCGCTCGACCGGCACGGCATCTCCGGCCGGATCCGCGAGGAGGTGCTGCGCCCGTTCTTCCGGCTGGTGTTCGCCGACGAGGACCTCCGCACGTCCTTCCAGTTCGCGATGCTCGGGATGAAGGCACTGCTGATGGGGATGCCCTCGCTCCCCGCGCTCGGCATGCAGGCGCTGCCCAACCAGCTGGCGCTGAGCCTCGAGCACTCCGTCGAGCACGGCGTCGACGTGCTCGGCGTGACCCGCAGCACCGGCGACGGCGTCCGGATCCACACCGACGGCGGCAAGATCAGCGCTCGCGCAGCCGTGGTGGCCACCGATCCCGCGACCGCCTCGACGCTCCTCGGCCTGGGCATCCCGGCCATGCGGGGGCTCTCGACCTGGTGGTTCGCCACCGACGTGCCACCGACGACGATGAAGATGCCCTTCGTCAACCCGATGGGTCCTGCGACCGGGCCGATCTCGCACGCCCTGGTCGTCTCCAACGTCGCCCCCCGCTATGCGCCCGCCGGCCAGCACCTCGTCTCGGCCTGCTCGGTGCCGGTGCCCGGCAAGGACGTCGGGACGGAGACCGAGGCCGAGGTGCGTGCGCAGCTCGCCCAGATCTTCCGCACCGACACCAGCGTCTGGGGCCTGGTCAACCGCAACTCCCACTCGGCGGCCTGGCCGACCGCGCGGCCACCGCTGATCATGGGACGCGAGGTCGACCTCGGCGACGGGCTGTTCGTGGCCGGCGACCACCGCGAGACGCCGAGCATCCCGGGAGCGATGAAGTCCGGCCAGCGCGCCGCCGCAGCCGTGCTCGAGGAGCTCGGCCAACCCGCCAGGGGTTAGGGCGCTCGCCGGGCGGGTGGGGGCCCGGGGGGCGCGCCTTGCGTCATACGAGCTGGCCGTCCGGGCAACCACTTGTGATGACGTCTCGCGCAAGGTCATCCGGACAGGTCGCCAGAGCAGCCAGTTCGTATGACGCAGAGGCTCGGGCGCAGCGCCAGCTCGTATGACGCAGAGGCTCGGACGCCGCAGCGGCCCGGACGCCGCAGCGGCCCGGACCCCGCAGCGCGCCCCTAGTCGACGACCAGCGCCAGCGCCCGCTCCGCCGCCGGCACCGCGCGCTCGCGGTCCTCGGGCACCAGGCCGATGCGGGTGCGCCGGTCGAGGAGGTCCTCCACGGTCGTGGCGCCCTCGTGGGTGACTGCGAAGACCAGCTCCGCCAGCGTTGCGTGCAGGCCGGGCGCGATCGGGGCGAGCAGCTCCTCGTCGGTGAGGCCGGTCACGGCGCTCGCGTCGGTGAGCACCGCCGGTGCCTCCATCCCGAAGCGGCGCACCAGCCGCTCCGGTGCGTCGAGGGCAGCGAGCTCGGTCGGCGAGCCGGCCCCGACGAGGGGCAGCTCGGCGGTGCGGCAGCGGCCGGCCGAGAGACCGGCCCTGGCCACCGCCCGGTCGACCGCGTCCTGCGCCATCCGGCGGTAGGTGGTCAGCTTGCCGCCGACCACGGTCACCACGCCGGTCCGCGACACGAGGACGGCGTGCTTGCGCGAGATGTCGGCCGTGGTGGTCCCCGTGTCGAGCAGGGGGCGCAGTCCGGCGTAGGCCCCGATCACCTGGTCGCGGCGTACGTCCTGGCGCAGGGCGGTGCTGATCACCCGCAGCAGGAACTCGATGTCCTTCTCCGGCGGCTCGGGGACGTCGGGGACGACCCCCTCGACCTCCTCGTCGGTGAGCCCGACGTAGAAGGTCTCGTCGGGCTGGGGCAGGGCGAAGACGAAACGGTTGCTGGCGCCGGGCACCGGCGCCATGATCGCGCAGCGCACGCCCGGCAGCGTCTCCTTGCGGAGCACGAGGTGGGTGCCGCGGCTGGGACGGAGCCGGATCTCCTCCACGAGCTCGCCGGCCCAGACGCCGGTCGCGTTGATCACCGCCCGGGCGTGGATGGTCCGGCTCTCGCCGGTGCGGGTGTCGGTGAGCACGGCGCCGGCGCCGGTCGGGTCACTGACCCGCACCCGCGTGTGCACGTGTGCTCCCTCGGCTGCTGCGGTGCGGGCCACCGCGAGAACCAGGCGTACGTCGTCCTCGAGCTGGCCGTCCCAGGAGAGCAGGCCGCCCCGCAGCCCCTCTCGTCGTACGACGGGGGCGAGCGTGACCGTCTCGGTGACCCCGATCCGCCTCGGTCGCGGGAGCACCTCGCGGCCCGTGCGCGCGCCCAGCCGCAGCAGGTCACCGGCCCGGAGACCTGCTCGTGCGAGTCCACCCTGGAAGCGGCTGATCTCAGGTGTCAGCGGCATCAGCATCGGCAGCGCGCGGATCAGGTGGGGGGCGGTCGTCTGCATCAGGATGCCCCGCTCGACGGCACTCTCGTGGGCCACGTCGATCTGGCCCTTCGCGAGGTAGCGCAGGCCGCCGTGCACGAGCTTCGAGCTCCATCTGCTGGTGCCGAACCCCACGTCGTGGGCGTCGACGGCCACGACGGACAACCCGCGGCTGGCGGCGTCGAGGGCGACCCCGGCACCGGTGATGCCCAGGCCGATGACGAGGACGTCGGTGGACTCGGGCAGGTCGGCGAGGCCGACGCCGATCCTGGTCGTGGGGGGCGTGGTCATGGCCGGAGGTACCTCCGCACCAGCTCGTCCAGCTGGGCGTCGAGGTGGCGCACGTCGGCCTCCCGGTCGGCGTCGTCGACCATCGTGTGCGCCGACAGGGTGAACCCGTGGCAGACCAGCACGAGGGAGCGGGCCAGGTCAGCGGGGTCGGCCTCGCGGACCGACCCCTCGCGCTGCCCCTCCTCGATCAGCGCCGCCAGGGCGTCGGCGACCATCTCCTGGCTGCGGCCCCGGCGGTCGAGCAGGTAGGGCAGCAGGACCTCGGGGTCGACGTCGACGATGCGGCGCAGCAGCGCGTTGGCACGAAGCGCCTGCACGGTCGAGACGATGCTGTGCACGATCCGGGTCAGCGCGTCGGCGTCCTCGTTGGCGGACTCCTGCACGACCTGGCCCCACTCGCGGGTCATCAGGTCGGCGAGCAGGGTCTGGGTGTCGGGCCAGCGGCGATAGAGGGTCATCCTGCTGACGCCGGCCCGGCGGGCGATGTCGGTCAGCGTCGTCCGGCTCCAGCCCACGGCCAGGATCGCCTCGCGGGCGGCGTCGAGGTAGGCGTCGTCGGCGGACCTGACCGGCTGGCCGTCCTGCTGTGGGTTGTGACGAATGGACGTCATGTGTCACACTGTAACACATGAGCTCATCTGGAACGCCCGAGATGCACTGGTCCCGCTGGGGCGACCCGGCCCAGGCCGCCCCGCTGTCCGAGGGCGCCTTCGCGCTGGTCGACGCCTTCATCGGCACCACGGAGACTCCTGCGGTCGACCCCGACGGCGTCCGGCTCTCCACGCCGTTGGGGGAGCAGCTGCTCGCGGAGCTGACCGGCATCGTCGGCGCCGAGCACGTGCTCACCGACCACGAGACCCGGCTGCACCGCACCCGCGGCAAGTCCACCCCCGACATGCTCAGGCTGCGCGCAGGTGACGGGTCCGACTCTCCCGACGCGGTCGTCCGGCCCGGGAGCCACGACGAGGTCGCGGCGCTGATCGCCTGGGCCGTCGAGCGGCACGTCGCGCTGGTCCCCTTCGGTGGCGGCACCTCGGTCGTCGGTGGGCTCGTCGCCCGGCGCGAGGGGTTCGCGGGCGTCGTCTCCCTCGACCTGCTCCGCTTCGACAAGCTGCTCGCGGTCGACACCGAGTCCATGACCGCGACGCTCGAGCCGGGACTTCGCGGCCCGGCGGCCGAGGCTCTGCTGGCCGAGCACGGGCTGACCCTGGGCCACTTCCCTCAGTCCTTCGAGTACGCCTCCATCGGCGGCTTCGCGGTGACCCGATCCTCGGGGCAGTCGTCCGCGGGCTACGGCCGCTTCGACTCGCTCGTCGTGGGCCTGCGGGTCGCGACCCCCCAGGGAGAGCTCGTGCTCGGCAGCTCCCCTGCCAACGCAGCCGGCCCCGACCTGCGCGAGGTCGTGATGGGTTCGGAGGGTGCGTTCGGCGTGGTCACCGCCGTCACCGTGCGCGTCCGTCACGTCCCGGCGGTCAAGGTCTACGAGCACTGGCGATGGGACTCCTTCGCCGACGGCGCCACCGCGATGCGCACCCTGGCCCAGGCCGGGGTGCTCCCCACGGTGCTGCGACTCTCCGACGAGAACGAGACCCAGATCAACCTGGCCAAGCCGGCCGAGGTCGGCGGCGAGTCCGCCGGTGGCGCCCTGATGATCACCGGCTACGAGGGCACCCAGGAGGCCGTCGACGCCAGGCGCACCGCGGTCACGGCCCTGCTCACCGGCCTCGGCGGGACGTCGCTCGGTGAGGACGAGGGGTGGGCGTCAGGTCGCTTCCACGGTCCCTATCTCCGCGACTCGCTGCTCGACGTCGGCGTGCTGGTCGAGACCCTCGAGACGGTGACCTTCTGGTCGCGGATCCAGCAGGTGTACGCCGCTGTCAAGGACGCCCTCGCTGCCGAGCTCGGCGAAGGCACTCTCGTGCTGTGCCACATCTCCCACGTCTACGAGACCGGCGCCTCCCTCTACTTCACCGTGGCGACCAAGCAGGCCCAGGACCCGGTGGCGCAGTGGCTCTCCGCGAAGGCCGCCGCCTCGGACGCGATGATCGACAACGGAGCCTCGATCACCCATCACCACGCCGTCGGCCAGGACCACAAGCCGTGGCTGGCCCGCGAGATCGGCCCGGTCGGCGTACGCATGCTGCGGGCGCTCAAGGCCGAGCTCGACCCCAGCGGGGTCCTCAACCCGGGCGTGCTCATCCCCTAGGACGGGCGCCGGGGCCCACCGTCGGATCGACTAGGCGGACGGCTCGCCGGCGGGTTCCTCCTCGGTCGTCGGCTCGTCAGCCGGCGTCGCAGGGGAGGCGGGCAGGGATCTCTCGGTGACCAGGTCGTCGAGGTAGCGCAGCACCACGGCGGCCACTGCCACGGTCGGGACCGCGAGGAAGGCGCCGGTGATGCCGAAGAGCGTCGAGCCCAGGGTCACCGACAGCAGCACGACCGCCGCGTGCAGGTTCATCGACTGCGACTGCAGCCAGGGTGAGAGCACGTTGCCCTCGAGCTGCTGCACGGCGACGATCACGGCCAGGATGATCAGGGCGCCGGTGAGCCCGTTGGAGACCAGCGCCACGAGGACGGCGACGGCCCCGACCACGAACGCCCCGACGATCGGCACGAAGCCTCCGAAGAAGGTCAGCACGGCCAGGGGGATGGCGAGGGGGACCCCCACGATCAGCAGACCCGCCCCGATGAAGACCGCGTCGATGGCCGAGACCAGGGCCTGGGTGCGGATGAAGCCACCGAGCGTCGTCCACGCCCGCGTCGACACCTCCGCCAGGTGGGGGCCGGCGCTGGGGCCGGTGAGCGCCTCCATCCACGGGACGAAGCGGCGCCCGTCCTTGAGGAAGAGGAAGGTCAAGATGAGGCTGATCACCAGCGTGACGCCGGCGCTGCCCACTGCGCCGACACCGGCCAGCACCCCGGAGGCGATGGAGCCGGCCGACCCGGTGACCTTGTCCTGGAGGCCCTGCAGCGCGCTGTCCACCTGTGCGGCCGAGACGAAGTCGCTGTCCTTGACCCAGTCCTGGAGGCGTTGCAGCCCGGAGGCCGTGTCGGAGACGATCTGGTCGGACTGGCCGGCGACCGAGGGTGCGATCGCGAAGCCGACACCGATCACGATCCCGATGGTGCCGATCAGGGTGGCCGCCGCCGCGAGTCCGTCCGGGAGCCCGAGCCGGTCACGGAGCAGTGCGGAGAGCGGAGCCAGCACCGTGCTGACGATCAGCGCGAGCACGACGGGGAGCAGGATCCCCCACGTCTCCTTCACGATCAGCCCCAGCAGGACGGCTCCGAGGGCGATGGCGACCCAGCGCAGGCTCCACCGCGCGGTCCAGGCGATCGCCTCGCCGATCACGCGCTCCCGGGACCGGCGGCCGTGGGAGTCGACCGAGGCCGGGTCGGCGGCAATGTCTGAGGTCATGCCCCCACGGTGTCAGGCGTGGGCCGAGTGTCGAAATCAGGCATCCCGGCCGACCTCCGAGAACGCCCAGACCACGGCGTGCGCCTCGCTCTCCGCGGTCAGGTTTCGACTGCCCTCGTCGAGCAGCCTGGCCGCGTCACCCTCCTCGAGGAGGCGTTCTCCGAGCATCAGCCGCCCCGCGCCGACGAAGACGTGCAGGCCGGCCGCGTCCGGCAACGCGAGCCGCTGTCCGGGGACGAGGTCCGCGACGAGCAGCGAGGCTCCACGCGTCCCGAGGAGCACGCCGCCCTCGCCGTCACCGTCCGCCACGCGGTTCCACCCCTCCCCGAGGGCGACGTCGGTCGCCACGTAGGCAGGCGGCAGCCCCGGCTCGTCCGGACGCACCCACGCCTGCAGGAACCTGGTCTCCTCGGTCCCGTCGGCCACCTCGGAGTGCACCACGCCGCTGCCGGCGGAGAGGCGCTGCACCTCGCCGGGGCCGATGACGCCGGAGCCCACGGTCGAGGTGTGCCGCAGGGCACCGCTGAGCACCCAGGTGACGATCTCGAGGTCGGCGTGGGGGTGGTCCGGATAACCGGTCCCGGGCGGCAGTCGCTCGTCGTTGTGCGCCACGAGCCGCCCGAACCCCACGTTGGCGGGGTCGTAGTGCACCCCGAACGAGAACGAGTGGTGCGTCGTACGCCCCTCGGCGCGGGTGACGTAGCGACCGTCGGCGGGGCGGTACTCGATCACCTGCCGATAGTCGCAGACAGGTCTATCCGGGGGTGAGCCTCGACCGCTTTACTTCCCTCATGACTGAGAGCTATCCGGAACTGCCGGCGGGGTTCGTGTTCGGCACCAGCACCGCGTCCTACCAGATCGAGGGCGCCTGGGACGAGGACGGCAAGGGCCTGAGCATCTGGGACACGTTCACCGCCGAGCCCGGGCGGATCAAGGACGGCAGCGACGGCCGGGTGGCGTGCGACCACTACCACCGGGTCGCCGAGGACGTCTCGCTGATGAAGGACCTCGGCATCGGCGCCTACCGGTTCTCGATCTCGTGGCCGCGGATCCAGCCCGACGGGACCGGGGCGGCGAGCTCCGGGGGCCTCGACTTCTACGACCGCCTCGTCGACGCCCTGGTCGAGGCCGGCATCGAGCCGATGGCCACGCTCTACCACTGGGACCTGCCCCAGGCGCTGCAGGATGCGGGGGGCTGGGAGTCACGCTCGACCGCCGAGCGGTTCGGGGAGTACGCCGCCCTCTGTGCCGAGCGCCTCGGCGACCGGGTCGGCAAGTGGGCGCCGGTCAACGAGCCCAACGTGGTCACCCTGCTCGGCCACGGGATCGGTGACCACGCTCCGGGCAAGAAGCTCGGGTTCGACGCGCTGCCGGTGGCTCACCACCTCAACCTCGCCCACGGGCTGGCCGTGCAGGCGCTGCGGGCCAACGGCGCCGGGCAGGTCGGGGCGGCCACCAACCACGCGCCGGTGTGGGTCGCCTCCGACCAGCCGGAGGACGTCGCAGCGGCCGACCTGTTCGACTCGATGTGGAACCGGATGTACGCCGACCCGATGCTGCTCGGTCGCTACCCCGAGGGCTTCGGTGACGTGATGCCGGTGGTCGAGGGCGACCTCGAGGCGATCCACCAGCCGCTCGACTTCTACGGGTTCAACTACTACAACCCGATGCGGATCGGCGCGGCCCACGAGGGTGCCGAGGTGCCCTTCGAGTTCCTCGACATCCCGGGCTACCCCAAGACCGACTTCGGCTGGCCGATCGTCCCCGACGGTCTGCGCCAGGTGATCGGCCAGCTCGTCGAGCGCTACCCCGGGATCCCGCCGATCTACGTCACCGAGAACGGCTGCTCCTACGGCATGGTGCCGGACGAGAACGGCGTCGTCGACGACCAGCCGCGCATCGACTACCTCGACAGCCACCTGCGCGCGATCGGTGAGGCCATCGCGGACGGCGCCGACGTACGCGGCTACTACTGCTGGTCACTGATGGACAACTTCGAGTGGGCCGAGGGCTACACCCAGCGCTTCGGTCTGGTGCACATCGACTACGACACCCTCGTGCGCACGCCGAAGCGGTCCTTCGAGTGGTACTCCCGGGTGATCGCGGCCAACCGCAGATGAGCAACCCGATCGCGGGACAACCGTCCGGTCCCGCCGATCTCGGAGCTCTCACGGACCCGACCCGGCCGGTCAGCAGGCTGTGGGTGCTGTGGCTCGCCCTGATCAGCATCGGGGTGTGGTCGGGCTTCTTCGGCCCGATCCAGGTGCTGCTCGCCCAGCAGGCCGAGGCGCTCAACCCTGAGCACAAGGAGGCCACGCTCTCGCTGGTCACCGGCGTCGGAGCGTTCGTCTCCACGGTGCTCAACCCGGTGTGGGGTGCCTTCTCGGACCGCACCGTGCTGCGCATCGGTCGCCGGCTGCCCTGGGTCCTCGGCGGGCTCGGCGGTGGCGTGGTCGCGATGGTGGTGCTCTCCGGCGCCCAGTCGGTCCTGGTGATGGTGCTGGGCTGGGCGCTCGCCCAGGCCTCGCTGAACGCGATGCTGGCCGCGATCACCGCGACCGTGCCCGACCAGGTGCCCTCGCGGCAACGGGGCGCGGTCGGCGGCTGGCTGGCGATCGCCCAGACCGTCGGTGTCGTGGCCGGTTCCGGGATCGCCGCGGCGACCGGCAGCATCGCGGTCGGCTACCTGACGACCGCTGGGGTGCTGGTCGTGCTGGCGCTGCCCTACTGCCTCGACAGTCGTGACCTCGCCCTTGCGCCCGAGGACCGGGAGCCCTTCGACCTGGGCCACTTCCTGCGGTCGTTCTGGATCTCGCCGCGGCAGCACCCCGACTTCGCCTGGGCCTGGATCACGCGGTTCCTGATGAACCTCGGCAACGCGCTGGTGATCCTCTACCTCCTCTACTACCTCAAGGACGCGGTCGACCTCACCGACGACGAGGCGGAGAACGGCGTCTTCGTGCTGACTGGTGCCTACGGCCTGTGCACCGTGCTCACCGCGGTCGTCGGCGGCATCTGGTCGGACCGGCTCGGGCGACGCAAGGTGTTCGTGATCGTCTCCGGCCTGGTCGCCGCGGCCGGCCTGCTGCTGCTCGCGTTCGTGACCACCTGGGTCGGTGCCTTCGCCGGCGCGGTGATCCTCGGCATCGGCTTCGGGATCTACACCGCCGTCGACTTCGCGATGATCACCCAGGTGCTCCCGTCGGCCGCCGGCCGCGGCAAGGATCTCGGCGTCATCAACATCGCCAACGCCCTGCCCCAGGTGCTCGCCCCCGGCGTCGCGGCGGCCGTGCTCGGACTCGGCTTCGGGTACTCCACGCTCTACGTGCTCGCCGCGGGGTTCAGCGTGCTCGGCTCGGTGCTGGTGGTGAAGATCAGGTCGCTGGCCTGAGCCGCGTGCTCAGGCCGCCGTCGTCCCGAACCGGAAGGTGGCCAGCACCGACGACTCGCCCTCGAGCAGCACCGCCTCGCGCGCGTGCACCTCGAGCGGGGTGGGGACCTCGGACTCCTCGGTGAGCAGGAGGTGCGGGATCACCGTGTCGAGCGAGGTGGCCGGGCCGATGGTCTCGGGGAAGGCGCGCCGCAGGCTGTGGGTGATCCGGCGGAAGACGTTGACCGGCTGTGGCGGGAGGTAGGCCACTCCGCTGGGGAACCGGGCCGGCTCGCCGAGGACGTAGGCGAAGGGCACCAGCTCGGAGAACAGCTCCCGCAGCTCGGCGATCACGCCCTCGTCGATCTCGCCGACCGCCAGGAACGGGTCGAGCAGCGGGATGTGGGCCCCGGGCACACGCGCGGTCAGCTCGGGCACCGGCACGACCAGCCGGGTGGTTGCCGAGGGGGTGTGCTCGCTCACGCGCACACGCTAGACCGCCCCGGTGGGCTTGTCTCCCGAGTCCGTGGCGGGCCGCCGCCACCACCGCGACGGTTCACTCGCCAAACACGCCGAATCTGGTCGACTTCTGGTCACAAGCGCACGATCGTGCTTGGGTTGACGGGCCCAGTCCACTGCTCAGCCAATGTTGGGGGTCGGCTCTTGTGTGGGATTTTCTGGTAGACCGCTCTGACCAGGTGTGGACCCTTGCCTGGGGACACGCGCTCCTCGTCGCCGTCGCGGTGCTGGTGGCGAGCGTCATCGGCATCGCCGCCGCGGTGGGCGTGACGAAGGTGCCCAAGCTCGAGCCGGTCGCCAACGCGATCAGCTCGATCGGCCTCACGATCCCGTCCTTCGCCCTGGTCGGGCTGTTGCTGCCCGTCCTCGGCCTGGGTTTCTGGCCCTCCCTGGTGGCGGTCGGCTTCTATGCCGTCTTCCCGGTCCTGCGCAATGCGGTGGTCGGGCTTCGCGGGGTCAGCCCCGACCTGCTCGAGTCCGCCCGGGGGATGGGGATGAGCGAGGCCAAGTCCCTGTTCCAGGTGCGACTGCCGCTGGCGTGGCCGGTCATCCTGGCCGGGGTCCGTGTCTCCACCCAGATGTCCATGGGGGTGGCGGCGATCGCGGCGTACATCCTCGGTCCGGGCTTCGGCGCCTGGATCTTCACCGGCCTGGCGCAGGCCGGCGGCAAGAACGGCACCAACTACGCCCTCAGCGCCACCATCGGCGTGGTGATCATCGCCCTGATCTTCGACCTTCTCCTCCTGCTCCTCGGCCGCGCGACCATCTCGAAAGGAATCCGGGTCTCATGACTGCCACCGACACCCAGTTCACCGACCAGTCCTCGGGCGACAGCGAGATCAGCGGCGCGGAGATCCGTCTCGAGAACGTCACCAAGCGGTACGCCGGCCAGGAGGCCGCTGCCGTCGACGGGCTGAGCCTGGTCATCCCCGCCGGGGAGATCGTGATGTTCGTCGGCCCGTCCGGCTGCGGCAAGACCACCTCGCTGAAGATGATCAATCGCCTCATCGAGCCGACGTCGGGATCGATCCACATCGGCGACAACGACATCAGCGGCCAGAGTGCCGACGACCTGCGCCGCCACATCGGCTACGTCATCCAGGGCGGCAGCCTGTTCCCGCACATGACCGTGGCCAAGAACATCGCGATCGTGCCCAAGATGCTCGGCTGGGACCAGAGCCGCATCGACAAGCGCGTCGACGAGCTCCTCGACCTGGTCAGCCTCGATCCCAAGAAGTACCGCAACCGCTATCCCCGTGAGCTCTCCGGCGGCCAGCAGCAGCGCGTCGGGGTGGCTCGTGGACTGGCGGCCGACCCGCCGGCCATCTTGATGGACGAGCCGTTCGGCGCGGTCGACCCGATCACCCGCCAGCGGTTGCAGGACGAGCTGCTCTCCATCCAGCGCGAGCTGCGCAAGACGATCGTGTGCGTCACCCACGACATCGACGAGGCGATCAAGCTCGGGGACCGGATCCTGATCCTGCAGGAGGGCGCCCAGGTCGCGCAGTACGACACCCCGGAGGCGATCCTGGCCAACCCGGCCAACGACTTCGTGGCCGATTTCGTCGGCGCCGGCTCCACGCTCAAGCAGCTCAGCCTGTCGCGGGTCTCCGAGGTCGAGCTGCGCCGGCCGACGACCGCCAAGATCGGGGAGAGCACCGCCGAGGCGCGGGCGCGAGCCGAGTCAAACGGCGACCGCGCCGTCATCGTGCTGGACGACCAGGAGCGACCGACGGCCTGGCCGTGGCTGCGCCAGCTCAAGGGCGAGACGATCCACGCCGGCGAGGAGGACCTGATCAACATCGACCACCGCGCCACCCTCAACGACGCGCTCGACACGATGCTGACCAACAGCCACGGCGGCGCGGTCGTCACCGGTGACCGCGACCGCTACATCGGGGTCGTGGACTTCGCCGCGGTCACCGACTACATGCGTGAGCAGCAGGAGAAGCTGAGCTCCGAGTCCGACTCCGACATCCCGGCCGCGTCCGACCCCCAAGACGACCACGTGGACGAGATCACCAGCGACGACGGGTCGACCCGGTGAGCGCGACGCACGCCGAAGCCGCCGAGGACGAGGACACCGCAAGCGGGCTCTCGCGGCTCACCGGTCGCCTCAACGCGGAGGCCGCCATCGTGCTCTTCGCGATCCCGGTGATCGTGGTGCTCGGCTTCGGCGCCTACGCCGTCTGGCACGCCACCGCCACGCTCGACTCGGTGGAGGAGAGCTCGCTGGCGTGGCCGACCATCTGGAAGCAGATCGGCGAGCACGTGAAGATCACCTTCGTCTCGGCGTTCTTCGTGGTGGCCATCGCGGTGCCTCTCGGCGTCGTGCTGACGCGGGGCCGGGCGAAGGCCGCCGCGCCAGTGATCATCGGCGTCGCCAACGCAGGACAGGCGGCGCCCTCCGTGGGACTCATCGTGCTGTTCGCGATGTGGCTGGGCTTCGGGTTCACCACGACAGTCATCGTGCTCACCGTCTATGCGATCCTCCCGGTGCTGCGCAACACGATCGTCGGCCTGCAGGGCGTCGACCCGACCCTCGTCGAGGCCGGCCGCGGTGTGGGCATGACGGCGATGTCGGTGCTCCTGCGTGTCGAGCTGCCGCTGGCCCTGCCGGTGATCATGGCCGGCGTACGCACCGCACTGGTGCTGCTGGTCGGCACCGCGACCCTGGCGACGTTCATCAACGGCGGTGGTCTGGGGGCGACCCTCCAGGCCGGGATCTCGCTGCTGCGCTACTCGGTCATCGTCTGGGGAGCCGTGCTCGTTGCGCTGCTCGCCTTGCTCATCGAGTGGCTCGGGCGTGTCCTGGAGATGGTCGCCCGTCCGAAGGGAGTGTGAGCGATGAGGCACCACAACCGACTCCGTGCCGTCGCGGTGGCGGCAGCCACCGCGGTGAGCCTGCTGCTCGCGGGGTGCAGCATGCCGACGGCGGGTGGCTTCGTGCCGACCGGGAAGCTGGCCGGGCCGCTCGAGGACATCAAGAGCCTCGACGGCGCCGACATCGCGGTCGGTTCCAAGAACTTCTCCGAGAACGTGCTGCTGGGCAAGATGGCGATCATCCTGCTCAAGTCCGCCGGGGCCAGCACCACCGACCTGACCAACATCCCGGGTTCCGCCGCCGCGCGGCAGGCCATGCTCGACGACCGGATCCAGGCGATGTGGGAGTACACCGGCACCGGCTGGATCACCTACCTCGGGCACGACAAGCCGATCCCCGACGAGGAGAAGCAGTACACCTCCGTCCGTGACGAGGACCGGAAGAAGAACGACCTCGTCTGGCTCAAGCCGGCCCCGATGAACAACACCTACGGCTTCGCGATCACCCAGGAGACAGACAAGAAGTTCAAGCTCGACAAGCTCTCCGACATCGCGAAGGTGCCCGTGGACGAGCGCACGTTCTGCGTCGAGTCCGAGCTGATCAACCGGCCGGACGGCCTCAAGGGCATGCTGGAGAAGTACGGCATCCCCCTCGGCAGCCCGAAGGGTGTGCCGCGGGACAACCTGAAGACCTTCCAGACCGGTGCCATCTACGACGCCACGGCCAAGGGCTCGTGCAACTTCGGTGAGGTGTTCACCACCGACGGACGCATCGTCGCTCTCGACCTGAAGGTGCTGGAGGACGACCGCAACTTCTTCCCGAAGTACAACGTCTCCCTCGTGCTCACCGACGACATCGCGAAGAAGTACCCGCAGATCGCCGACCTCGTCGCGCCAGTGGCGGAGAAGCTCACCGACAAGGTCCTGCTCCAGCTCAACGCGCAGATCGACGTCGACGGCAAGGAGCCGGCCGAGGTCGCCTACGACTGGTTGAAGAAGGAAGGCTTCGTCACCGACGAGTAGTCGCGCAGAGGAACGGCCATCCGAACCGGGCGGTCCGGATGGCCGACCGTGACGTGACGGTCCACGGCCCACGTGTCATCACCGTGGGCGTGGGCCTGTCCGGCCGCGACAGGTGCTTTCCTGTCGCGACCCCCCCTGCCAGGAGTCATTCCACCCGACGAGCCGTGTTGGCTTCCCCCGCATGCGGGCCCGTTGCAGCGAGCCTAGGGGCCGGTGTTGCTGCCGCGCAGTGGCACGTCGGGGGGATTGACACGTGCCCGTAGGGACCAGCCCAGGACGACCCGAACGGTCAGCTCAGGCCCCCGCGGCGAGGCGCATGCCCTGCGCGATGGCGCGCTTGGCGTCGAGCTCGGCGGCGACGTCGGCGCCACCGATCAGGTGCACCTTGCGATCAGGGTGGAGGGCCACGAGGTCGTCGTAGAGCTGGCGACGCGACACCTGCCCTGCGCAGATCACCACGTCGTCCACCTCGAGCAGTCGCGAGACACCCTCGACGGTCAGGTGCAGCCCGGCCTCGTCGATCAGGTCGTAGGTCGCACCGCTCACCTGCTCGACCCCGGACTGCCTGAGCACGGCGCGGTGGGCCCACCCCGACGTCTTGCCGAGGTCCTTGCCGATCATCGAGGTCTTGCGCTGCACCAGGAACACCTCGCGCGCGGCGGTGCGTGGCTTCGGCTCGGTCAGGCCGCCTTCGTGCAGGGACGGGTCACCGACGCCCCAGTGGGCGAGCCACTCCTCGGTGCTCTCCTCGGTGTGGGTCAGCCAGACCGAGAGGTCGACACCGATCCCGCCGGCCCCGATCACGGCCACCCGGCGGCCGGGGACGGTGACCCCGTCGAGCACGTCGGCGTAGGAGATGGCACGTTCGATGCCGGGGATCTGCGGGATGCGGGGCTCCACCCCGGTCGCCACCACGATCTCGTCGAAACCCTCGAGGCGGTCGACGCTCGCCTCCGTGGCGAGGTGGACGGTGACGCCGAGGACCTCGAGACGCCGGGCGTAGTAGCGCATCGTCTCGGCGAACTCCTCCTTGCCGGGGATCTGCCTGGCCAGACGGAACTGCCCGCCGAGGTCGGCGTCCTTCTCGAAGAGGGTCACCGCGAAGCCGCGCTCCGCGTAGGAGGTCGCGGCACTGAGCCCGGCCGGCCCCGCGCCGACCACCGCAACCGTCGGTCTCGGCGCTGTGGGGGCCGCGCTGGGCAGCGGCAGCAGCACCAGCTCGGTCTCGTGGCACGCACGCGGGTTGACCAGGCAGCTGGCGCGCTTGTTCGCGAACGCGTGGTCCAGGCAGGCCTGGTTGCACGCGATGCAGGTGTTGATCTCGTCGGAGCGGCCGGTCGCCGCCTTGGCGACGAACTCGGGGTCGGCGAGCAGGGGACGTGCCAGTGAGACCAGGTCGGCGGTGCCGTCGGCCACCAGCTGCTCGGCCAGCTCGGGGGTGTTGATCCGGTTGGAGGCGCACACCGGCAGGGAGACCTCGGCGCGCAGGCGCCTGGTCGTCCAGGTCCAGGCACCCCGGGGGACCTGGGTGATGATCGTCGGCACCCGGGCCTCGTGCCAGCCGATGCCGGTGTTGATGACGGTGGCTCCCGCCTGCTCGACCAGCAGCGCCAGCTCGACGACCTCGTCCCAGGTCTGGCCACCCTCGACCAGGTCGAGCAGCGACATCCGGTAGACGATCGGGAAGCCCTCGCCGACGGCCTCGCGGGTCCGCCGGACGACCTCGACCGGGAACCGCATCCGCCGGGTCGGCGTACCTCCCCAGGAGTCGTCGCGGTCGTTGGTGCGCTCGGCGAGGAACTGGTTGATCAGGTAGCCCTCGGAGCCCATGATCTCGACGGCGTCGTAGCCCGCCCGCTGCGCCAGGGCGGCGCTGTGGGCGAACGCCGAGGCCGTCTGGTCGACGGCCCGGGTCGACATCGCGCTCGGGCGGAACGGGGTGATCGGCGACTTGGCGTCACCGGGTGCCTGGGAGAACGGCGTGTAGCCGTAGCGGCCCGCGTGCAGCACCTGCAGCGCGATCGCGCCGCCCTCGTCGTGCACCGCCCCGGTCACCTGCTTGTGCCGCTCGGACTGCAGCCGCGTGGTCAGCTCGCTGGCGAACGGCTTGAGCCAGCCGCGCTTGGTCGGGGCGTAGCCGCCGGTGATGATCAGGCCGACGCCGCCACGGGCGCGCTCGGCGAAGTACGCCGCCAGCTTGGGCACGTCCCAGGCGTAGTCCTCCAGCCCGGTGTGCATCGACCCCATCACCACGCGGTTGCGCAGCGTCAGGTCGCCGATGGTGATCGGCTCGAGGAGGTGCGGGTAGTCGGTCAAGGTCTCTCTCCATGCTTCTCGAGGTACTCGGTCAGCCACTCGATCCAGAACTGCTCCTGCTTGATCCCGCCGCGCAGCACCAGCCACAGGTCGAGGTCGTGCCCCGCGAGGCCGGATGTGTCCGGGAACTGCTCGCGCTCGAGCTGCTCGAAGTGCTCGAGCCTGGTGCGGTGGTCCTCGAGGAGCTCGCGGATGTGGGCGAGCAGCTGCCTGCGGTCGCCGTACGACGCACCGCGCATCTTCACCGCGAGCTCGGAACGCAGCGTGACCGCCGGGGTGGGGGAGCCGATCCACTCCGCGAGCACGCGATCGCCGGCGCTCGTGGGGGCATACACCCGCTCGGTGCTGCGCGTGTCGCCGGCGCTCGCCGTCACCCAGCCGTCGATCCTCCATCCGCCGCAGCACCTTGTAGATCTGCTGGTGGGTGGCACGCCAGAAGAACCCGATCGACCGGTCGAAGCGCCGGGTCAGCTCGATGCCGGTGGCGGGTCGCTCGCGCAGCGAGACGAGCAGGGCGTGTTCGAGGGCCACCCCAGCAGTCTCGGGGGCGGCGCCACCTTTGTGCAACTGGTTGCACAAGTGAGGTGACTCACTTGCGGGATACCCCTAGGGGGTATACGGTCGTGCGGATGAGCAACCTCAACACCTCCTGGTCCACCGCCGTCAGCGCGACCCTCCACTGCCTCACCGGCTGTGCCATCGGTGAGGTGCTCGGGATGGTGCTCTCCACCTGGTGGGGGTGGGGCGGGGTCGGGAGCATCGTGCTCTCGGTGGCCCTGGCCTTCTTCTTCGGCTACCTGCTGACCTTCACCTCCGTACGCCGACACGGCGCCTCCACACGCGTCGGGGTCCGCCTCGCCCTGGCCTCCGACACCGTCTCGATCACCACGATGGAGATCGTCGACAACCTGTTCATCCTGCTCGTCCCCGGTGCGATGGCCGCCGGGCTCGCGACCGGACTCTTCTGGTGGAGCCTCGCCGTCTCCCTGGTGATCGCCTTCGTCCTCACCGTGCCCGTCAACCGCTGGCTGATCTCTCGCGGCAAGGGCCACGCCGTCGTACACGAGCTGCACCACGCTCAGCACCAGTAGGGGGCTGCAGTTTGGCCGGGCGCCCGGCCAAACTGTGAGTGGAGGGGTGAAACTTCGCCCCTCCACTGAAAATTCGGCCGGGCGCCCGGCCAAACCGCCACGGGCCCCACCCCACCCTGACAGCACAACTGTCACAATCACCCGCATGAGCTATGCACTCGGCCAGGGCACCGGGCCGCTCGCGGGCGTGAAGGTCGTCGAGATCGCCGGCATCGGCCCCGGCCCGCACGCCTGCATGATCCTCGCCGACCTCGGGGCCGACGTGATCCGTGTCGAGCGACCCGGCGGTCAGGCGCTCACCGGGGGGCCGACCGACCTCCTCAACCGCGGCCGCCCGAGCGTGGCGCTCGACCTCAAGAACCCGGAGGCGGTCGCGACCGTCCTCGACCTGGTCGCCGAGGCCGACGTGCTGGTCGAGGGGATGCGTCCCGGAACGACCGAGCGACTGGGGCTCGGGCCGCAGGAGTGCCTGGGGCGCAACCCGCGCCTGGTCTACGGCCGGATGACCGGGTGGGGCCAGACCGGACCGTTCGCCTCCGCGGCCGGGCACGACATGAACTACATCGCGATCACCGGCGCCCTCTTCGGCATGGGCCAGGACAAGGCTCGGCCCCACTTCCCGGCCAACCTGGTGGGCGACTTCGGCGGCGGTTCGACCTACCTCGTCATCGGTGTGCTCGCCGCCCTGCTGGAGGCCCGCCTCTCCGGGAAGGGCCAGGTCGTCGACGCCGCGATCGTCGACGGCACCGCCCATCTCAACGCGATGAGCGCAGGTTTCCTGGCCGCCGGCAATCTCCTCGAGGAGCGCGCCGCCAACCTGCTCGACGGCGGGATGCCCTTCTACGACGTCTATGAGACCTCCGACCAGCGACACATGTCGGTCGGGCCGCTGGAGCCCCAGTTCTACGACGCGTTCGTCAAGCTGCTCGACATCGAGGACGCGCCGGACCGCTACGACTTCGAGCGCAGCGAGGAGCTGCGCGCCGTCATCGCCGAGCGGTTCGCGAGCCGCACCCAGGCCGAGTGGTCCGAGGTGTTCGAGGGCACCGACGCGTGCGTGGCCCCGATCATCCCGCTCACCGAGGCCATGGAGCACCCGCACATGACCGCGCGCGAGGTCTTCGTCGAGCACGAGGGGGTGCGTCAGCCGGCGCCCGCTCCGCGCTTCTCCCGTACGCCGGCCGGGCTCGGCCTCCCGCCGCGCCCCCGGGCCGGTGCCGACACCCGGGAGGCACTGACTGCCTGGGGCATCGCGGACGTGGACGCCCTGATCGAGAAGGGCGTGGCCGTCCAGGCGTGAGCACTGCCCCGGACCGGTCCCAGCTGCGCGCCGACTGCACCGAGTGCGCCGGCCTGTGCTGCGTCGTCCCCGCCTTCACCGCCTCCTCGGACTTCGCGATCGACAAGCCCACCGGCGTGCCCTGCCCCAACCTGGCCACCACCGACTTCGGCTGCACGATCCACTCCGAGCTGCGTGAACGCGGCTTTGCGGGATGCACCGTCTATGACTGCTTCGGCGCTGGACAGCGCGTCGTCCAGGGGCATTTCGGCGGCCGTGACTGGCGCACCTCACCGGAGATCCGGGAGGAGATGTTCGCGACCTTCGAGGTCGTCGAGCGGCTGCACGAGCTGCTCTGGTACCTCGCCGAGGCAGCCGACCGCCCCGCCGCTCGCCCCCTGCACCAGGAGGTGGCCGGCCTCCGCGAGGCGGTCGAGGCCGCGATCGACGCCGCGGTCGAGCCATCGGCCGGCACGGACGTGGTCGCGCTCCAGCTTCGCGCCGATCCGCTGCTCGGAGAGGTGAGCGCGCTCGTCCGTGCCGGAGTGGGCGGCCGCGACCTGCGGGGCGAGGACCTCGCCGGTCAGGACCTCCGCTCGGAGTGGTTGGTGGCGGCCGACCTGCGTGGCGGCGTACTCATCGGCGCGGACCTGCGCGACCTCGACCTCTCCGACGCCGACCTGCTGGGCGCCGACCTGCGCGGGGCCGACGTCTGCGGCGCCGACCTGACCACGGCCCTGTTCCTCACCCAGTTCCAGGTAAACGCCGCCCGCGGCGACGAACGCACGTTGCTGCCCGCGTGGCTGGGCAGACCCTCGCACTGGTCCTGAGACCCCAGTACCCGTGTTGGTCTCGCCTCGCTAGCGTCGTCACCATGGCTGACTCTCTGAACGGGACAGTGGCGCTGGTGACCGGCGCCTCCAGCGGCATCGGGCAGGCCTCGGCCAGTGCCCTGGCACGCAGGGGCGCCGCGGTCGCGCTGGTCGCCCGGCGCACCGACCGGCTCGAGGAGCTGGCCGCCTCCATCGAGGGCCAGGGCGGGACGGCGATCACGATCACGGCCGACGTCACCGACCAGGCGCAGGCGGCCCAGGCGGTGGCCGAGACGGTGGAGCGTCTGGGCCGCCTCGACACGGTCGTCAACAACGCCGGCGTGATGCTGCTCGGTCCGATCGTCGACGCCCCGCTCGAGGAGTGGGAACGGATGGTCGACCTCAACGTCAAGGGTCTGCTCTACGTCGCGCACGCCGCAGTGCCCCACCTGCTCGAGGCGGCCGAGGGCGACCCTCGCCGGGTCGCCGACCTGGTGAACATCTCCTCGGTGGCCGGCCGGGTGGCCCGCAACGGCAGCGGCGTCTACAACGCCACCAAGCACGCCGTCGGCGCGTTCAGCGAGTCGCTGCGCCAGGAGGTCACCGCGCGGCACCTGCGGGTCTCCCTCGTGGAGCCCGGCGCGGTCGCCACCGAGCTCGGGTCGCACAACCGCCCCGAGATCCAGGAGGGAATGAAGAAGCGCTTCGGTGGCATCGAGCGGATGACCGCCGAGGACATCGCGGAGACCGTCGAGTTCATCGTCACCCGGCCGCGCCACGTGGCCGTCAACGAGGTGCTGATCCGCCCCACCGACCAGGAGGGTTAGGAACTCCCACGGCTCGCGGCGCGTTGGACAAGGGCCACTCCCGAGCCCTGGAGGTCCCGATCCCCTCGTTCCAGCAGCAGGTCGACCATCTCGTCACCCTCGACTACCCCCGGCTCGCCGGAATGTCCGAGCCCGACTTCCGCGACCGGCTGGAGCCACTGCGCACCGCCGCCGAGCAGATCCCGGGTGACGCCACCCCGAGCGAGGTCCCGTTCGTCCTCGTCGTGACCCGTGACCTGGTCTCGCCGTACGACACCGTGCCGTTGCTGCGCCTCGCCGGCAGCGACAGGCGTGGTGTGGTCGACCGGAACCATGGCGAGGGCGACCTGGCGAGCTATCACCCGCTCGAGGGATGCGAACCGCCTGCTGTGGGCTACCTCCTGCGCGACGTGGAGCGCGGCGAGGAGTTCTGCAACGTCCGCCCGGAGGACGCGACCCGCACCATCCACGACCGGGGCCGCACCCCGCTGACGATCGACGAGGGCATCGCGCTGGTGACCCAGCAGCCCACGGTGCTGGAGAAGAACCGGTGCTTCATGCTCGCCGGCTCGCGGCGTTCCGCCCTTCCGGGAGACCGCCGTGTCCCGGCCCTGTGGATCAGTGAGCGGGCGCCGAAGCTCGGCTGGTGCTGGGACGGCAACCCGCACACCTGGTTGGGCACGGCGTCGGCGGGCTCCCGCGTCGGGTGATCTGGCGCACATCGCGCCCACATTGACGATGACAGCATTACTGTCAGAATGAGAAGCGCGCCGCCTCAGCGCGACGCTGCGCCCGGCCGGGCCGCGAGCCCGCCCGTTGTTCACCACCGAAGCCTCCAGAAGGAGCAGGGAAAACATGGCATCAGAAGCGTTCGTGTACGACGCGATCCGCACGCCCCGCGGCAAGGGGAAGAAGAACGGCAGCCTCCACGAGGTGAAGCCGGTCGACCTCGTCGTCGGCCTGCTCGACGCCGTCAAGGAGCGCAACCCCTCCCTGGACGTGAACCGTGTCGACGACGTCGTGCTCGGTGTCGTGTCGCCGGTCGGTGACCAGGGCGGCGACATCGCCAAGACCGCCGCCCTTGCTGCTGGCTACCCCGACACGGTCGCCGGCGTCCAGCTCAACCGCTTCTGCGCCTCCGGCCTCGAGGCCGTCAACCAGGCCGCCTCGCGCGTCCGTGGCGGGTTCGAGGACCTGATCCTGGCCGGTGGCGTCGAGTCGATGAGCCGCGTGGCCATGGGCAGCGACGGCGGCGCGTGGGCCTCCGACCCGGCCACCGCGTTCGGCACCTCGTTCGTTCCGCAGGGCATCGGCGCCGACCTGATCGCCACCATCGAGGGCTTCTCCCGCGAGGACGTCGACACCTTCGCCGTCGAGTCCAACCACCGCGCCGCCAAGGCCTGGGCCGACGGCCGCTTCGCCGGCCAGATCGTGCCGGTCAAGGACGTCAACGGCGTGACGGTGCTCGACCACGACGAGTTCATCAAGCCCGAGTCCACCGTCGAGGGCCTCTCGAAGCTCCGGCCGTCGTTCGCCGGCATCGGCGACCAGGCCGGGTTCGACTCCGTGGCGCTGGAGAAGTACCACTGGATCGAGAAGATCGACCACGTCCACCACGCCGGCAACAGCTCGGGCATCGTCGACGGCGCCGCGCTGATGGCCATCGGCAGCGAGCAGGTCGGCACGGACCTCGGCCTGACCCCGCGGGCGCGCATCATCGCCACCGCCGTGTCCGGTGCCGACCCGACGATCATGCTGACCGGCCCCGCCCCGGCGAGCCGCAAGGCGCTGGCCAAGGCCGGTCTCGAGGTCGACGACATCGACCTGTTCGAGATCAACGAGGCCTTCGCGGCCGTGGCGATGCGGTTCATGCGCGACATGGGCATCAGTCACGAGATCACCAACGTCAACGGCGGTGCCATCGCCATGGGCCACCCGCTCGGTGCGACCGGCGCGATGATCCTCGGCACCCTGATCGACGAGCTCGAGCGTCGTGAGCTCAAGCGCGGCCTGGCCACGCTCTGCGTCGGTGGCGGCATGGGCATCGCCACCATCGTCGAGCTCGTCTGACCCCCGGCCACGTGACCAACACAAGGACTGACATGACTGACTCCGCAGTGAAGTACGACCGGGGCGACGACGGGATCGTCGTACTCACGCTCGACGACCCGACCGCGAGCGCCAACACGATGAACGACCTCTACAAGGAGTCGATGCACGCCGCCATCGACAAGCTGTACGCCGAGAAGGACGACGTGACCGGGGTCGTGGTCACGTCGGCGAAGAAGACCTTCTTCGCCGGCGGCAACCTCAAGGGGATGCTGGCCGCCACTCCCGACGACGCCCAGGCGGTCTTCGAGATGTGCGAGGGGATCAAGGGCGACCTGCGTCGGCTGGAGACCTTCGGCAAGCCGGTCGTCGCCGCCATCAACGGCGCCGCGCTCGGTGGCGGTCTCGAGATCACCCTGGCCTGCCACCACCGCATCGTGGTCGACGACCCCAAGGTCGAGCTCGGCCTGCCCGAGGCCACGCTGGGGCTGCTGCCCGGCGGCGGTGGGGTCACCCGCACCGTGCGGATGTTCGGCATCCAGTCCGCACTGATGGACATCCTCCTGCAGGGCACCCGGTTCAAGCCGGAGGCCGCCAAGGAGAAGGGCCTGGTCGACGAGCTGGTCAAGAACCGCGACGACCTCGTGCCCGCGGCGAAGAAGTGGATCAAGGCCCACCAGGACGACGCGCAGGCCGCGTCGAACCCCTGGGACCGCGAGGGCTTCAAGATCCCCGGCGGCAGCCCCTCGACCCCGTCGCTCGCTGCGTTCCTGCCGGCGTTCCCCGCGATGCTGCGCAAGCAGACCAAGGGCGCGCTCTACCCGGCGCCGCGCGCGATCATGGCCGCCGCGATCGAGGGTGCGCAGGTCGACTTCGAGACCGCGAGCCGGATCGAGTCGCGCTACCTGGCCCACCTGATCGTCGGCTCGAACAGCAAGAACATGATCCAGGCGTTCTTCTTCGACCTCTCGGCCATCAACTCGGGCCTGCTGCGTCCCAAGGACGTGCCGAAGTTCACCGCCACCAAGGTCGGCGTGCTCGGCGCCGGGATGATGGGGGCGGGCATTGCTTACTCGTGCGCCCGCGCGGGCATGGACGTCGTGCTCAAGGACGTCGAGCAGGCCTCGGCCGACAAGGGCAAGGCCTACAGCGAGAAGATCCTGTCCAAGGCCGTCGAGCGCGGCAAGATGGACGAGGCGAAGAAGAACGAGATCCTCGACCGGATCACCGCGACCACCGAGGCAAACGACTTCAAGGGCTGCGACCTGGTCATCGAGGCGGTCTTCGAGGACCCGTCGCTCAAGGCGCGGGTGTTCGGCGAGATCCAGGACGTCGTGAACGCCGACGCCCTGCTGTGCTCGAACACCTCGACGTTGCCGATCACCGAGCTCGCCGAGGGCGTCAACCGTCCCGACGACTTCATCGGTCTGCACTTCTTCTCACCGGTCGACAAGATGCCGCTGGTCGAGATCATCCGCGGCGCGAAGACCACCGACGAGGCGGTCGCCAAGGCGCTCGACGTGGTCATGCAGATCCGCAAGACCCCGATCGTGGTCAACGACAGCCGTGGCTTCTACACCAGCCGCGTGATCGGCACGATGGTCAACGAGGGTCTGGCCATGCTCGGCGAGGGCGTCCACCCGATGTCGGTGGAGCGGGCGGCGACGCAGGCCGGCTACCCGGTCGGCACGCTCCAGCTCTCCGACGAGCTCAACATGGAGCTGATGGCCAAGATCTCCAAGGCCACGGCCGACGCTGCCGGTCCGGACTTCGAGGCTCACCCGGCCACCACCGTGGTCGAGACGATGATCGCTGAGGGTCGTCCGGGCCGCCTGCGCGGAGCGGGCTTCTACGACTACGACGAGAACGGTCGCCGCACGTCGCTCTGGCCGGGGCTGGAGAAGCTGTTCCCGTCCAAGGACGAGCCGGCCGACATCGACGACCTCAAGGACCGCTACCTGTTCATCGAGGCGCTCGAGACCGCGAAGTGCTTCGAGGAGGGCGTCATCGAGTCCGCGGCCGCGGCCAACATCGGCTCGATCATGGGCATCGGCTACCCGGCGCTGACCGGCGGCACGGTGCAGTACATGCAGGGCTACGACGGCCCCGCCGGCCAGGGCCTCACCGGCTTCGTCGCGCGGGCCCGCGAGCTGGCCGAGAAGTACGGCGAGCGCTTCGCGCCCACCGACCGGCTGGTCGAGATGGCGGAGCAGGGCGAGTCCTTCCCGGCCTGAGGGTCGTGCGGAATCCCTGGTCAGCAGGGGAACCGGCAACTTCGCAAATCGGACGCGGTCCTCCACCATCTCAGGGACAATGAGGCGGTGGAGGACATCGCGGAGGGCCAGACCCGGGTCGAGATCCAGGGGCTGTGGGTGCGGTTCGGCGCGGTGTCCGCCGTACGCGGGATCGACCTGACCGCCAAGGCCGGTCGGGCGACCGCGCTGCTGGGTCGCAACGGCGCCGGCAAGTCCACCACCATGCGTGTGCTCGCGGGCGTCATCCCTCCCACGGAGGGGACCGTCCGGGTCGACGGGATCGACGTCGTCGACGACCTGCTCGCGGTCAAGCGGCTGACCGGCTACTGCCCCGACGTGGGTGGCCTCGTTCCTCGGGCCACCCCGTGGGAGCACCTCCAGCTCGCCGCCAGGCTGCGCCGGCTCGAGGGCTGGGAGGACCGCGCGCAGGACCTGCTCGAGCGCTTCGACCTCGGCGACGCGGCCCACCGGGTGACCTCCGGCTTCAGCCACGGCATGGGCCGGCGCCTCTCGGTGATCCTGGCCTGCTTCCACGAGCCGTCGGTGCTGCTCCTCGACGAGCCCTTCGACGGGGTGGACCCGCTCGGTGTCGAGGCGACCCTCGAGGTGATCGCCGACGCCCGAGCCCGGGGGGCCGCCGTGCTCGTCTCGACGCACCTGCGTGACCTCGCCATGAACGCCTGCGAGAACGCGCTCGTGCTGCGCGGTGGCGCCAGCGTCGCCGAGCTGCGAGCCCACGAGCTCGTCGGTGAGGAGGGCGCCGGTGTCTACCGCGCTCTCCTGGACTGAGCTGGGCTCGGCCCGCCAGGACCTCGCGTCCCTGCTGGCCTTCCGCCGGTCGGGCATGACCTCGAGTGGTCGACGCCGGATGCACGTCGTCGGCGCGATCGTCGTCGTGCTCACCATCGCTGCCGCGGTCGGCCCTGCCTACCTCGGCGGCGACGACCCTCGCCCTCGCGGTGGCCAGGTGCTCGCGCTGCTTCCGTCTGCCTGTCTCGGCTTCCTCGTGCTGGCGATCTTCACCGCGGTGGCCTCGGCGGGTGGTCGCGAGGTGGTCCCACGCGACCAGGCGGTCGCCTTCCCGGTCTCCACGACCACCGATCACCTCGGTGCGCTGCTGCTGGCGCCGCTCAACATCGCCTGGATCCTGCAGGCGTGGATGCTCCTCGGGATGACGGCCTACGCGCTGGGAACCGACAAGCTGTGGGCCTACGAGATCCCCGTGGTGCTCTGGATCCTGTCGGCCACGGCGCTGGCCCAGGTCGCGGGCTGGCTCTCCGAGGGCGTACGCCGCGCCCCGCGGGGCATCGCGATCTTCCGCGGGATCGTGCTCGTGCTCGCGGCCGGGGCCGCGACCCTCGTGATCAGCGGCAACCTGGCTCCGGTGCTGGACCACAGCCCGACCGGGCAGATCCTGAGGACCACGCTGGCTGCCCAGGCCGGCCACTGGGGGACGTGGACCGTCGGGGTGCTCTGCATCCTCGTGCTCGGGCTCGCCGCCGTCGTGGTGGGTGCCCTGCCCGCCCGCTGGGCCCTGCACCGGCCGATGCGGGAGGAGCTGCGGCTGGAGTCGGGCCGCTACCCCGCCCGGCCCGGAACGCGCTCGGACTTCTCGATGCTGCTGCGCATCGACCGGGCCGCGGTGTGGCGCTCGGTGCCGCTGCGGCGCGGCATGACGGTCCTGGCCGTGATGCCCGGAGCGGTCGCGCTCGCCGGAGACCTGGAGTGGCGGATGCTGACCATCCTGCCCGGTCTGGTCGCCTCGGGTGGTGCGCTGCTCTTCGGGGTGAACACGTGGTGCCTGGACGGCCGGGGCGCGCTCTGGCGTGACTCGTTGCCGGTCTCACCGAGGATCGCCTTCCTCTCCCGCACCGTGGTGCTGCTGGAGGTGCTGCTGGTCTCGGCGCTCGCCACGTTGTTCCTCGCCGCCCTCCGGGCCGGTCGCCCGACGCCGGCCGAGGTGGTCGCCCTCGTCTGCTCGACCCTGGTGGTCTCCCTCCAGGTCGTCTCGGCCGGAATGCGCTGGAGCATCGCCCGGCCGTTCTCCGTCGACCTGCGCAGCGCCCGGGCGACCCCGGCACCACCGGTCGTGATGGCCGGCTACAGCGCCCGACTCGCCGTCGCCACGACGATCACCGGGCTGATCTTCTCCGGTCTCGCCGAGGTAGAGGACGTGCGCTATGCGCTCGCCGTCAGCGTGGTGTTGCTCTGCTGGTCGCTCTGGAGGCTCCGCACGTCCACCCGGAGGTGGGAGGATCCGGTCGTCCGGTCGCGCGTGATCGCGACCGTGGCTGGGTGATTTTGACCTTCGGCGGCAAATGCCGCGTTCACGACGTATAGACCAGTACTCGCGGATATCCGGGTCGGGACCCGTTCCATGCGTGGCCGTCCGGGGACGTGTGGGAAGATTTGCGGCGATTGCAGGAAATGATTTCAACGGGGGAAATGCGCATGAAGAAGGTAATCGTCGGACTGATCGTGGTCTTCGCGGCCGTGGTCGTCTCTCTGGGTCTGTCGACTCCTGCCCAGGCCTACCCCGACAACCCGCCCACGAGTGAGGCCACGCCGCCGCAGGTCAACAGCGCGGCCCCCGACTCCAGCCAGGCTGCCGCCGCTCCCAGCGCAGGCGACCTACCGAGCACCGGCGGTCCCAACGCGATGCTGCTCGGTGGGGGCGCCGCGCTCGTGCTCGCGGGTGGCGCGGTCGTCGTCGTTGCACGTCGCCGGCAGACCAGCTGACCTCCGCGGCTGCCGCGCGATTCTGAACAAGTTGCCGTGGGGGCCCCTGTGAGATCGGTGGGACGTCTCCTCATCCGCGTGGCAGCGCTCGCGCTCGTGCTGCTGGTCCTGGTCTTCGGCTATCAGGCGATCCGCACGGTCCTGGCCCTGCGCGAGGCCAAGAACGAGACCTCCCGGCTGAGCGGTGAGATCCGCGACAATGACGTCTCCGCTGTCAAGCAGACGCTGCAGGACATCCGCGACCACACCGACACCGCCCGGGGGCACTCCGAGAACGTGTTGTGGGATGCGGTGGGTGCGCTGCCCCTGGTGGGTGACGACGTCGAGGCGGTCCAGGTGATGGCACGTGCCGCCAACGAAGCGGCGCGCGGCGCCACCGCGCCGGCCACGGCATTGCTCGAGCAGGTCCAGGGCGACCGTCTCCGAGACAGTGCCGGCAAGCTCAACCTGCCCGCCATCGCCGATCTCGCGCAGCCGCTGGAGCAGATGTCCGCCGCGCTGCAGACCGCGGCCGATGACGTCGACGCGATCGATCCCGACCGGCTCGTCGGACCCCTGGGCAACGTGACGACCAAGGTGCAGGACCAGATCGACTCGCTGCTCTCGGCCGCCCAGGGGGGCACCTCCGTGGCCCGGCTGCTGCCGCCGATGCTCGGCACGGACGGACCGCGCAAGTACCTCCTCGTGGTCCAGAACAACGCCGAGATCCGGTCCACCGGTGGCCTGCCGGGCTCGTTGTCGATCCTCGAGGCCGACGACGGGAAGCTGTCGCTCGGTGACCAGCTCGCGGTCGACGACTTCGACGTGCTCTCCTCGCCGGCGCTCCCGCTCACCGAGGAGGAGAAGGCGCTCTACGGCGACAACCTCGGCGAGAACATCCGGGACGCCAACCTGACCCCGGACTTCCCCAGGGCCGCGGCACTGATCAGCGCCCTGCACACGCGCTCGTTCGGCTCCAGCGTCGACGGCGTCGTCGCGGTGGATCCGGTCGTGCTGGCCTCGGTGCTCAAGGCCACCGGCTCGATCACGGTCGACGGCGAGACCTTCACCTCCCGCAACGTGGTGCGCAAGCTGCTCAACGAGGTCTACCAGCGCTTCGAGACCCGCAAGCAGCAGCAGGCCTACTTCGACACGGTGGCAGCCGGTGTCTTCGACACCCTGATCAACCGTCAGGTCGAGCCGTTGAAGCTGCTGCGTGCCCTCGGACGGTCCGCCGCCGACCGCCGGTTCCTGGTGTGGAGCAGCCATCCCGAGGAGGAGCGCGAGCTCGCGACCCGGACGAGCGGGGGGAAGCTGCCGCGCGACACGGGCGACGTCCCGCAGGTCGGGCTCTACCTCAACGACGCGACCGCCGCGAAGATCGAGTACTACCTCGACTACACGGCCAGCATCCGCTCGGCGGCGTGCACCGACAACGGCACCCAGACCCTCCAGGTCGGGATGGTCCTCACGTCGTCGGCGCCACGCAGGGGCTTCGAGCTCTCGCACTACATCACCGGCACCGGGGCGTACGCCGCCAAGGGCACCATGCGGATGAACCTCCGCCTCTATGCACCCACGGGTGCCCAGATCACCGAGCTGACGGCCAACGGCAAGCCGGTCCGGCTGGTCACTCGCGATCACGACGGACGCCAGGTGGCCATCGTGACCATGTTCATCAAGGCCCGGCAGCAGGTGCGCCTCGCAGCCGAGATCACCACCAGGGCGGGCCAGCGCGGCGACCCGGAGCTGAAGTGGACCCCTGGCGTCCGCAACAAGACCACGGGGATGAGCGCCATCTCCTCCTGCTGAGTAGGGTCGGGAAATGGACTTCTCCCCCTCTCCCCGGGCAGCTGAGCTCCTGGAGCTGGTCACCGCCTTCGTGCGCGACGAGATCGAGCCGGTTGCCGCGGACTACCACCAGCAGGTCAGTCAGACCGCGCCCGACGCGGCGTGGAGCGAGTCGCCGATCCTGGGCGAGCTGCGGCGCAAGGCCCGCGACCAGGGACTCTGGAACCTCTTCCTGCCGGCCGAGCACTCCGAGGACTACGCGAAGAAGTTCGGCACCCACGGGGGCGCCGGGCTGTCCAACAGCGACTACGCCCCGCTCGCCGAGCAGATGGGCCGCGCGACGAGCCTGGCGCCCTACGTCTTCAACTGCCACGCGCCGGACACCGGCAACATGGAGGTGCTGCTGAAGTACGGCACCGACCGGCAGAAGCAGGAGTGGCTCGAGCCGCTGCTCGACGGCCAGATCCGCTCGGCATTCACGATGACCGAGCCCGACGTCGCCTCCTCCGATGCCACCAACATGGCGGCGACCGCGGTCGTCGACGGTGACGAGGTGGTGATCAACGGTCGCAAGTGGTGGTCGAGCGGGGTCGGACACCCCGACTGTCGGGTGCTGGTCTTCATGGGACTGGGCGACCCGGAGGCCGACCGGCACCACCGCCACACGATGGTGCTGGTGCCGCGAGACGCCCCCGGCGTCAAGGTCGAGCGCCTGCTGTCGACGATGAACGACTACGACGCCCCCGTCGGTCACGGCGAGGTCAGCTTCGACGAGGTCCGGGTGCCTCGCGAGAACATCCTTCTCGGCGAGGGGCGCGCCTTCGAGATCGCCCAGGGGCGTCTCGGCCCCGGTCGGGTGCACCACTGCATGCGGCTGATCGGCCAGGCGGAGGTCGCGCTCGAGCTCGCGATCAAGCGCGGCCTGTCGCGTGAGGCGTTCGGCAAGCCGATCCTCAACCTCGGGGGCAACCGGGAACGCATCGCGGATGCCCGGATCGCCATCGACCAGGCCCGGCTGCTCGTCCTGAACGCGGCCTGGAAGCTCGACGTGGGTGGGCCGTTGAACGCGCTGAGCGAGGTCAGCCAGATCAAGGTCATCGTCCCCAACGTCACCCAGCAGGTCGTCGACATGGCGATGCAGCTGCACGGCGGTGGCGGTCTCTCCGCCGACTTCCCCCTGGCCGGGATGTGGACCAACGCCCGGGCGCTTCGTCTGGCCGACGGCCCCGACGAGGTCCACCGCGGGGTCGTCGCCCGCCTCGAGATCGAGAAGCACCGCTGATGCGGGTGCTGGTGACCGGCGGTGCCGGTGGCCTCGGCGGCTCGCTGGTTGCCGCGTTCCGGGCTCGGGGTGACGAGGTGCTCGCCGCGGACATCGTCGAGGGGGCGGACCTGACACTCGACGTCCGTTCCGACGACGACTGGGCGGCAGCCCGCGACTGGGTGCAGGAGCACTGGGGTGGGCTCGACGTGCTCGTCAACAACGCCGGCGTCGCCGGCGGCGGCCGGATCGACCTGGCCGGCATGGACGAGTGGCAGTGGATCACCGAGATCAACCTGTTCGGGGTCGTCCGTGGGACACGCACGTTCGTGCCGATGTTCAAGCAGCAGCGGTCGGGCCACATCGTCAACGTCGCCTCGCTGGCGGGGCTGGTGCACCCGGCAGGCATGGGCTCCTACAACGCGGTGAAGGCGGGTGTGGTCGCGTTCAGCGAGACCGCCGCCCACGAGCTCGCCGAGTGGGACATCCGCTGCTCGGTGGTCTGCCCGTCCTACTTCCGCACCAACCTGATCGAGAACATGCAGGGCTCTGCCACCTCCTTTGGGGACACCGCGGTCGGCCAGGTCATCGGCGGCCTCGTGGCCGGCGGCTCCACTGGGTCCCGAGGACATCGCGGCGGCCGTGCTCGAGGGCATGGAGCGGGGCGAGGAGCTGATCCTCCCCGACGAGGCGGCGCGGGCTGCCTACGGGCTCAAGCTGGCCGACCGGGCGGCGTACGACCAGGTGATGCGCAAGCAGGCCGCGAGACTCAACGCGGCGGGCCAGGATCGAGGAGTGCAGTGAGCGAGATCGCGGGAGCGGCAGACGTCCGTGACGAGGACCGGTTCGACGTCGACGCCGTGCGGGCCTGGCTCGCCGAGCGCGGCACCGACCTGGGCGACGACGTCGAGGTGCGGCAGTTCGGGGGAGGTGCCTCCAACCTGACCTACTCGTTGCGCGACGGCTCCCACGACCTGATCCTGCGTCGACCGCCGAGCGGCCAGAAGGCCAAGGGCGCGCACGACATGGCCCGCGAGTACCGCATCCAGGACGGCCTCCGCGAGGTCTTCCCGCTGGTGCCCGACATGGTCGCGCTCTGCGAGGACGAGTCGGTGATCGGCTCGGAGTTCTACGTGATGCAGCGGGTGCCGGGGATCATCCCGCGACGTGACTTCCCGCCGGAGGTCTCCCTGGACGAGCAGCAGACCGCCGCGCTGTGCACCAACGCCCTCGACGTCCTGATCGACCTGCACGGGGTCGATGTCGACGCCACGCCGCTGAAGGCGATGAACAAGGGCACGGGCTACGTCGAGCGCCAGATCTCCGGCTGGTCGACCCGGTTCCGCAACGCGCACACCGAGGACATCCCTGACTACGAGAGGGTGATGGCCTGGCTGGCCGAGCACCAGCCAGACGACGTGGCCAGCTGCATGATCCACAACGACTTCCGGTTCGACAACCTGGTCCTCGACCAGGACGACCCGACCCGGCCCGTGGGCGTCCTGGACTGGGAGATGGCGACCGTCGGCGACCCGCTGATGGACCTCGGCGGGACCCTGGCGTACTGGGTGCAGGACGACGACGACGAGTTCTTCCGCGAGTTCCGGCGCCAGCCCACCAACCTGCCGGGGATGCTGTCGCGGCCGGAGGTCGTGGACTACTACTGCGAGCGCACGGGCTGGTCGGTGACGCCGGAGCAGTGGCGGTTCTACGAGGTCTACGGGCTGTTCCGGCTCGGGGTGATCGCGCAGCAGATCTACTACCGCTATTTCCACAAGCAGACCTCCAACAAGGCCTACGCGATCTTCGGGCCTGCCGCGGCGCACCTCGAGACTCGCTGCGAGCAGATCATCTCCGCGGGCTGATGGGTCAGCTGCTGCTGGTCCGACACGGCCAGGCGTCGTGGGACTCCGACGACTACGACGTGCTCTCGCCCGCGGGGTGGGAGCAGTCGCGGCTGCTGGGCAAGGCGCTGGCCGCGCGCGGCATCAGCCCGGACGCCGTGGTGACCGGGGGGATGCGCCGTCATCGCGAGACGGCCGAGGCCTGCCTCGGAGAGCTGGGGGCCACCGTGACGCCCGACGTCGACGCGGGCTGGGACGAGTTCGACCACGTCGCGATGCTGGGCGCCAGTCCACCCGCCTACGAGGGGCGCAAGCCGACGAGGGCCGAGTTCCAGGAGTGGTTCGAGACGGCCACCGACCGCTGGACCGAGGGTGAGCACGACGACGACTACGACGAGTCGTTCGCCGCGTTCACCGCTCGGGTCGGCGAGGCGCTGGCTCGGGCGGCAGAGCGGGCGCGCGGCACCACCGTCGTCTTCACCAGCGGTGGTCCGATCGCCTGGTCGGTCGCGAGCCTGCTCTCCGACGAGCCCGAGGTCGCGGGGCGGCTGTGGCGCCGGTTGAACCCGGTCTGCGTGAACTCCGGCGTCACCCGCCTGATCACCGGTCGGCGTGGCCTGACCTTCGTGACCTTCAACGGGCACGCCCACCTCGACGGCGTACCCGACATGCTGACCTACCGCTGACTAGCCGGCACTCGACACTTTCCCGGGCACCTTCCGCGGCCACCAGAACCGGTCGCCGAGCAGCAGCGCGAGCGCGGGCACGAGCACGGTGCGCACGACGAGCGTGTCGAGCAGCACCCCGAGGCAGATCACCACGCCGAGCTGGGCCAGGACGACGAGCGGGAGCACGCCGAGGACCGCGAACACCGCGGCCAGCAGGATGCCGGCGCTGGTGATCACGCCGCCGGTCGCAGCCAGCGCCCGCAGCATCCCCGCACGGGCGCCGTGCTCCTCGGTCTCCTCCCAAGCGCGCGTGACCAGGAAGATGTTGTAGTCCACTCCCAGCGCGACCAGGAACAGGAACGCCAGCAACGGCATCCCGACCGAGACCCCGGCGAACCCGAAGACCTCCTTGAACAGCCACCAGCTCGCCCCGAGCGCGGCGATGTAGGTGCCGAGGACGGTGAGCACCAGCAGGATCGGTGCGACCAGCGAGCGGAGCAGGAGCACCAGCGCTCCCAGCACCAGCGCCAGGATCAGCGGGAAGATCACCCACCGGTCGCGGGTCGCGCTGTCGCCCTCGTCGATGGCCTCGGCCGCGGTCCCGCCGACGTGGCTCTCACCCTCGACGTCGGCCAGGGCCGTGCGCATCCGTTGCACCGTCTGCTGGGCAGCGGGACTGTCCGGGGAGTCGGCGAGCACGACGTCCACCTGGGTCCAGCCGCCGCCCGACGCCCCGGGGCGCACGGAGTCGACGCCGTCGACGCCCTCGAGGGTCTTCTGCGCCTCGTCGGGACTCTGGGTCATCACCAGAGCAGGGTCCGAGCTCCCGGCCGGGAAGTGCTTCGCGAGGTTCTCGCCGGCCGAGATCGCCTCCGGCTTCTGCAGGAACTGGTCCGCCGTCGGCAGACCGAGCTGCAGGTCGAGCAGGCCGCCAGCGAGCACGGCCAGGAGCAGCAGGGTGCCGGCGACGAAGGCCGTCGTACGCCGGCTCACCGCGTCGCCCACCCGACGCCAGAGCGAGTGCCCCTCGGCGAGCGACTCCGAGCCGAGCTTGGGGACCTTGGGCCAGAACACCCAGCGGCCGAACAGGACGAGCGTCGCCGGCAGCGCGACGAGGGCGAAGGTCGCCGCCACGACGATGCCCACCGCGCAGGCGATGCCGAGGCCACGCGTCGAGGGCACCAGCGAGAAGGTGAGGCAGAGGACACCCAGGACCACGGTCGTGGCGCTGGAGAGCACCGCGTGGGAGGTACGCCGCAACGCGACCCCCATCGCCTCCCGCCGGTCTTCGTGGGTGCGGAGCTCGTCTCGGTAGCGGGAGATCAGCAGCAGCGCGTAGTCGGTGCCGGCTCCGAACACCAGCACGGACAAGATCCCGGTGGTCGACTCGTCCCACGGCACGTCGAGCCCGGCGAGCACCTGGGTCGCGAGCACCGATGCGGACTGGTCGGCGATGCCTACGACCAGCAGCGGGATGATCCACAGGACGGGGCTGCGGTAGGTGATCACCAGCAGCAGTGCCACGACGGAGGCGGTCGCGGCGAGCAGGCGGAAGTCGGCGCCGTCGAAGACGGCGGCGAGGTCGGCCTGGATCGCTGCCGGGCCGGTCACCTCGGCCCGCACCCCGGCAGGTGCCTTCTCGTCGAGCTGGTCGCGCAGGGCCGTGACCGCGTCGGCGGTCGCGGTGGCGCCGGTCGTCTCGACCGAGAGGATGCTGATCGCGGCCTTGCCGTCCTCGCTGGGCACGACGGGCGCCTGCGCCGGCGCGGAGACCCGATCGACCTGCAGGTCCTTGACCACGGTGCCGATCTCGGCGAGCTTCGCCTGGCCGAGCTCGCCGTCCTCCGCCGTGAACAGCACCACCGCGATCGAGGAGTCCTCGGCTGGCAGGTCGTCCTTGAGCTGGGCCGCGATCGTGCTGTCGTAGCCCTTCGGGAGCGCGTCGTCGACGGCCGGCTGGTGCGATGCCTGCCCGAGACCCACGATGAGCAGGACCCCGAACCCCAGGACCACGATGCTCACCAGGGCGCTGGCCCGACCGACGATGACGCGCTGCAGGGCGTTCACGGCGTTACACTCCCGATACGTCTCAGTTGATAACTAACTAAGTGAGCAATCTGGTGAGCGAATCTAACACCGGGGCCGGGCACGCGTCCAACCGCGAAGGGCTGCCGGCGCAGCTGCAGCAGAGCTCGACCCTGACGGCGCTGCGGACCCTGACGGGGCTCGCCGAACAGGCTGCCCCGGCGATCGCGCGTCGTGCCTCCCTGACCCACAACGAGCTCCGAGCGCTCGAGAACCTGATGGACAGGGCGATGGGGCCAGGAGAGCTCGGCCGCATCCTCGGGGTGAGCTCGGCCGCGGCCTCGGGCATCATCGACCGGCTCGAGGCGCGGGGTCATGCCCAGCGGGCCTCCCACGCAAGCGACGGCCGGCGTACGTCGGTGACGATCAGCCCCAGCGGCCGCACGGAGGTCGTCGGCTACCTGATGCCGATGTTCCGTGAGCTCGCGATCCTGGACGCCAGCCTCAGCGACGAGGACCGGGTGGTGGTCGACCGCTTCCTGGCCGGTGCGATCCGGGCCCTCCGGGCGGTGGTCTGAGCGCGCTTGGCAAGATGACCGCCATGGCTGACCCCAAGCGCAAGACGATCCTGATCACCGGCGCCAGCGCCGGCCTGGGTGCCGAGATGGCGCGGCAGTTCGCCGCCCTCGGTCACGACCTGGCGCTGTGTGCCCGCCGGATCGAGAAGCTCGAGGTGCTCAAGGCGGAGATCGTCGCCGTCCACCCCGAGCGGCGGGTGGAGATCCGCACCCTCGACGTCAACGACGACGACGAGGTCTTCGAGGTGTTCCGGGGTTTCAAGAAGGACTTCGGCACGATCGACCGGGTCGTGATCAACGCCGGCATCGGCAAGGGTGCTCCGCTCGGCACCGGCCGGTGGGACGCCAACCGCGAGACGGCGATGACCAACTTCGTCGCGGCGCTCGCCCAGTCCGAGGCCGCCATGGAGATCTTCCGCGAGCAGGACGCCGGCCACTTCGTGATGATCAGCTCGATGTCGGCGATGCGCGGGCTCCCCAAGACGATGACGACGTACGCCGCCACCAAGGCCGGTGTGGCCCACATCGCCGAGGGCCTGCGCAACGAGCTCTACGGCAAGCCGATCAAGGTGACCGTGCTCTACCCCGGCTACATCGCCTCGGAGATGAACGAGAAGGTCGACCCCAAGAAGGCCAAGGGCATGGTCTCGACACAGAAGGGGGTCCGCGCGATGGTCGAGGCCATCGAGAAGGAGAAGGACTCCGCCTGCGTCCCGCCCCTCCCATGGGCCCCGATGAGCGTGCTGATGAAGCACGCGCCGCTGCCGGTGCTCAAGAAGCTGATGTGAGAGCTGGCCTCCATGTCGTTGCGTGACGATCTCGACCGTCACGCATCGTCGGTCCGGGAAACCGATCCCTACGAGCTGGCCAGCTCGATCGCCTCTATCGCCAACCGTTACGCCATGGACGAAGCGTCGCCGGAGACGGAAGCGGCGGTGGCTCTGCGAGACGTCTTCGGGACCTGGGCGGGCACTATCGAGGCGTACGGCAGCCCACGAGGCGATCTCGCGTCAGCCGACGAAGCGGGAGACTTGGTCGTCGCGGCTCTTGCCCGATGGACGCAAGGCCAGCCGGACCAGGACATGCTCGAGTTTGCCTTGGCATGGCGGGACAGGCTGGTCGAGGTCGACACCGGATGGTTGGACCAGGCGGAGCGCCCCCTGACGCCAGCTCCCCGGCACCGAAGACTCTTCGTCAGACGCCCGAGGTCGTGACGCCGTACGCCCGGCACAGACGGCGTCATCCCTGACAGGTGCATGCCGGTGGCCCCGCCGGCATGGGTTTCGGCGGGGTCCGGGGCGGTGGGTTCAGAAGTGGGGTGGGTCGGGCGGTGGTGGCCGGGCGGTACCGGTGGTGACATCGAGTGGTGCCTGCGTGGTCGCGGAGGTAGTGGTAGCCGTGCGGGCTGGTCCAGGCGAAGGACCCGGGTTCGAGGACGGTGTAGTCCCACGCCGAATGCGTCTTGAGCCGGTGATGTCGTCGGCAGAGTGGGGCGATGTTGCACGAGCAGGTGGTGCCGCCGTCGTCGTAGGGAATGGCGTGGTCGTGGTCGCATCTCCGAGCTGGCCGGGTGCACCAGGGGAAGACGCATGACAGGTCGCGGAGCTCGGTCTGCTCGGCGAGGCGTTCGGGGACTTCGTAGGCCTCGACGTGGATGTGCTCGGAGAGGTCGATCACCGGCTTCACGGTGACCTGGTGTCGGGGTTGGCGCACCAGGTGCGGACCTGGTCGGCGGTGACGCCCTGGCGGTGGTTCTCCACCCGCGCCAGCTCCAGACCACCGCGCCGCTGTCGTTGGTGGGCTTGCCGGTGATGGCGGCTTCGGAGAGGTGGACGTAGAGGACGACCTGGCGTGGCTTGGGGCCGACGCGGCGGTTCGGCCTCGGTGCTGGTGAGGTCGAGGGCGAGCTGGCGGCGGGCGAGCTCACCGGCGGCGATCGCGCGGCGCACGTCGAGGGACTCGGTAGATCCGGCGGCCCTGAGGGCTTCGGCGCCTCGGGTGATGGCGGCGTCGAGGTCGAGGGCATCGGCGAGGTCGAGCTCGCCCTCGATGGTGGTGGTCCCGGTGAAGGAGACCTGCTGGTGGTGGAAGCTGACAGGTGCCGGCCGTCGGCGGCCTTCTCGGCGTTCTCCTCGGCCAGCTCGGGCATGAACCGGGCGATCGCCTCCTCCACGACGCGGTCGAGCTGCGCGAGGCCGATCTTGTGCGCGAACGGAGCCACCTGCGCATCCACGTAGGCCGCAGCCTCCGGGGACAACCCCAACGTGGCTTGGGCGACCCGGCGGGCGCGCCACGGCGCCAGGCTGGGCCGGGTGCCGTCGGTCCCGTTCTGGGTCCCGTCCTGGGTGCGGGCCCAGTGGCGCGGGAGGCGGTACTTCAGCTCCAGCGCGTGCCCGATCAGCGCCTTCCCACTGTCGGTGGA
Organism: uncultured Actinomycetota bacterium; assembly: GCA_963843075.1. Taxonomy (GTDB): domain Bacteria; phylum Actinomycetota; class Actinomycetes; order Propionibacteriales; family Nocardioidaceae; genus Marmoricola. The sequence continues at coordinate 725,069 of CAWJJD010000001.1, forward strand.
CATCCCCAGGGCGAGCGCGAACTCGGCGACGGAGAACTCACACACCAGCGGTGCACCCTCCCCGGCCAGGACCAGCTCGGTGTCCCCGCCCGGCGCGCTCCACGTCGCGGCGACGTGGATCGACTCCGGTGGGTGCTGCTCGGCCCACGTGACCGCGGCCAGCAGGACGTCGGCCTCGGCGCGGTCAGCGGTCGCGCGGGAGTTCCGGGCGAGCTCGAGCACCGCGGCAGCGGAGTCGAGGTCGGGCCGGGTGCTGGTCATGGGAGAAGTCAACCAGCGACCACTGACAGTTTCCGGGCCGAGTTTCGCCTTGTGGGTAAGGGATTCGAGGATCTTTCTCATACTCGCTCCGCGTCCACGAAGGGGCCGTGACGAGCGGAGCGACCTCGACTCTGCGGCCGCAACCACGACGGTCGAGCCGAGCGACCGCGACCCGGACGAAGGGGTCGGGGAACACCCCGGTGACCAACCGCCCACGGAGACCACGACCATCGAGATCTGAAGACCAACCATCAGACCCATGAGGTTTCGACAGCCTCAACCGGCGGGGTGGCGGCGGCTCCCGTCCGGCGTGCGGCACCGGGTTTCGACGAGCTCAACGAGCGGGGTCAAGATCGCTGCCCGTCGTAGGAGCACCCGGCTTCGAGAAACGCGAGTCAGACCGGCGTGATCGGCAAGGACCGCCGGGGCTCGAAGACGAACGCGGCGCCGGTGCTGAACCGCGTGACCGCGACCTCGTCGGGTTGGGGCATGGGGGACTCGCGGGTGATCACCTCGACCGACCAGGGGGTTCCGCTGAGCACCACGTCGAGGTGCGGGTCGACGGCGCGGACGATCGCCTGGAGAGGGCGGACCTCTGAGGGGCCGACGAGCGAGATCCAGGCACCGTCCGCGTGGGCGGGTGAGGAGTCGGTCGACACGTAGGCGACCGGGTTGAACAGCGGGTGCAGCTCGAGGACGCGCGCGGCCCCTGCAGGTGAAGCGGGCAGGGAGAGCGCCGCCTGCAGCCGCGTGGCCGCCACCCCCGCGATCCCGGTGAGCTGCTTCACGCAGATCTCGCGCGCCTCGTCCCGAGGGAGCCGGGCGGAGACGGCCCGGCGGAAGCCGAGGAAGAGCAGGTGCATCTGCAGGCAGACCTCGTCGGCCAGACGGACGAGCGCCGAGTGGGAGAACTCGGCGAAGTCGAGGTCCGAGACCAGCGCCCCGGAGTAGTCGGACCGGCCGGCTGACGACGGGTCGATCGGGTCCAGCTCCAGCGAGGCAGCGCGAGAGGTCTGGAGCTCGATGCATCCGGGTGAGAACCCGACCGGCGGGTGGGTGTCGGAGATGACCACGGTCCAGGCGCAGTGCGGGGAGCGGCCGGCCGGCGTGCGGGGTGGACGGTGCACCGGTCGCACCTGCGCTCGCGGGTTGGTCGCGACCGCCGTCGCGTCGAAGGTCGGGTCCTCGATGTCGTGACACATCGAGCGCACGTAGTCGGGCCCCATCGGCTCGACGTCCATCAACGCGCCGCAGTGCGCGAGCTCGAAGCGGCCGTGCCACGGATCCTCCACGCTGTAGCGGAAATCCATGAACTGCGGCGGCGCCCCGATGTCGAGCTGCAACCCCTTGAAGATCGTGATCACGTCGTCGCCCTCGAACCCCAGGGCGCGCTGCATCCGCCGGGTGTAGATCGGCGAGGCCGCCATCCACTCCTCGATCGCGATCCGCGCCATCTCCTCACGGCCGAGCGCGCTGATGCACCACGCCATCCCCGACCGGTCGATCAGCTGCCCGACCAGCAGCAGCTCGGGTACGACGACCGCGAGCTCCTCGCGCGACAGGGACGCGAACCCACTCATGCGGAGAGGATCTTCTCCACGACGTTGTTCAGCCGCGCAGCCACCGGCCACCCCGCGTAGTGGGCCAGGAACACGACGATCTCGCGCAGTCCCTCGGCGTCGAGCTCACCGTTGCGGTGCGCCGCCCCGAGCTGGATCTCCAGCACGTCGGTCGCGCCCTGTCCCGCGAGCAGGCCGACGAGCAGCAGCCGCCGCTCCCTGGTGTCCAGACCCGGCCGGCTCCAGATCTCGGCGAAGAGGTGGTCGGCGGTGTAGCCGAAGAAGTCGCCCGGTCCGTCCTGGAACTCCCAGCCGTAGACCTCGGCCATCTTCTCCAGCCCTCGCCGACGACGGTCCTCGGGCGACTCGCTCACGGGCTCGGTCATCAGGTGGCTCCTTCGGTGAGGCCCAGCCCGGCGGCGAGATGGGTGCGGGCATGCAGGGCGAGGGGTACGTCGACACCGAGCTGGTCGGCCAGGTCGATCGCGAAGCCGAGGTCCTTCTCGCCGAGCGCCACCACGTGCGTGAAGACGCCGTGCCAGAAGTCGTCAGCAGCCAGGGGAGCGGTGGTGTCGCGATGCATGATCGCGCCAGGGCCGCCGGTGATCGCGTCGGTGTGCCGCACCACCTCGCCGAGCGCGACCAGGTCGAGATCGGCGGCCTGGGCGAGCCGCTGCGCCTCGGTGACGGCGGTGAAGGCGACGAAGTGGATCAGGTTGCGGGCCAGCTTCATCCTGGTGCCCGCACCGACCGGTCCGGCGTGCACGATCTTCGTGCCCATCAGGGACAGCGCCGGCTCAGCGGCGGTGCAGGCCTCCTGCGGACCGCCGACCATGATCGCCAGCGTCCCCTCCGCAGCGCCCATGGGGCCTCCGCTGACCGGCGCGTCGAGCAGGCGTACGCCGTGACGCTGGGCCACGTCCGCCAGCTCGACCGGAGTGTCCGGCCCGACGGTGGAGTGGATCGCCACGGTCAACGGCGGTGCGTCCTTCGGACGGACGACGGCGACGACACCGCCGAGCACCTCGCGCACCTGGTCGTCGTCGCGCACCATCACGCAGAGCAGGTCGACGTTCGCAGCGAGCTCGGCCAGGTCCTGAGCGACGCGTGCCCCCGCCTGCTCCAGCACGGCAAGGGGCTCGGGCGCGACGTCATGGACCCACACGGGCGCGTCCCCGGTGAGCAGTCGCAGGGCCATCGGCTTGCCGATGTTGCCCAGCCCGACGAAACCGACGGCCCGCAGCGGAGGCTCGCTCATCTGAAGCTCCGTCATCTGAATACCTGTCCGCCGTCGACGTTGACGACCTGGCCGGTCACCCAGGACGCCTCGTCGGAGAGCAGGAAGAGGCACGCGCCGACCATGTCCTGCGGGGTGCCCATCCGCTTGAGGGCCATCCCCTTGACCAGCTCCTTGCTCGCACCGCCGGCCTGCTTGCGCGTCGCCTCGGTGTCGGTGGGGCCGGGTGCGATGGCGTTGACGCGGATGTTCATGCCGCCGAGCTCGTGGGCCAGCTGCTGGGTGAGGCCGTTGATGCCGACCTTGGCGAGTGCGTAGAAGCCGGCGTACAGCCAGGCCGCCGTCGAGCTCTGGTTGACGATCGCGCCGCCGCCGCGCGCCTGCATGTGCGCGTAGACCGCACGTGTCATCACCAGGGCGCCGTCCATGTTCACCGACATGAACCTTCGGTAGTAGTCCCAGTCGACGGTGATCAGCAGGTCGAAGGCCATCTCGCCGTAGATCGCGGCGTTGTTGACCAGCAGGTCGATGCCGCCGAGCTCCTCGACCACTCGCTCGGCCATCGCGTGGGCCGACTCGTGCGACGACACGTCGGTCTCCACGAAGATCGCCCGCCCGCCCGCGGCGTTGATCGCCTCGGCGACGTCCTTGCCCTTGGGGCTGAGGTCAGCGACGACGATCGCGGCCCCTTCCGCCGCGAGCCCGTGGGCGTAGGCCTCCCCGATGCCCTGGGCCGCGCCGGTGACGACGGCCACCTTGTTCTCGAACCTCAACTCACTGCTGCCTCTCGTCTCACTGGGTTTCGAGACGCGTCGCCCAGTCCTTCGCTGCGCTCGCCCCTGGGCCGACGCTCCTCAACCTGCGCCACTGTCCGTGCCTTCGCGAGCTCAGCCACGGGTGGCTTCTGCGATCGTCTTGATCTCGAGGTACTCCTCGAAGCCCGCGACCCCCATCTCCCGGCCGACGCCCGACTGCTTGTAGCCACCGAACGGCGCATCGGCGGCGAACCAGACCCCGCCGTTGACGGCCAGCGTGCCGGTGCGGATCCGGCGGGCGACCGCGCGTGCCCGTTCGGGGGAGCCGCTGTCGACCGAGCCGGAGAGGCCGTAGTCGGAGTCGTTGGCGATCCGGACCGCGTCGTCGTCGCCGTCGTGCGGGAGTACGACGAGCACGGGCCCGAAGATCTCCTCGCGGGCCACACGTGAGTCGTTCGACAGACCCGAGATGACCGTCGGCTCGACCCAGAACCCGGCCTGCTCGATCACCGTGCCGCCGGTCGCGAACCGACCACCTTCGTCCTCGGCCAGGGCGAGATAGCCCACGATCCGGTCGCGCTGGGACTGGTTGATCACCGGTCCGCAGATCGTGCCGGGGTCGGTCGGGTCCTTCGCGCCGATGGAGGCCATCGTCTCGGCCGCGATCTGCACCGCCTCGTCGTACCTCTCCCGGGGCACCACCAGCCGGGTCGTCAACGCGCAGCCCTGGCCCGCGTGCACGCACACCGAGAAGGCCGCTGTGCCGACCGCGCCGGCGAGGTCGGCGTCGTCGAGCACGATGGCGGCCGACTTGCCGCCGAGCTCGAGGAAGACCTTCTTCAGCGTCGGTGCCGCCGCGGCCATGATCGCCCGACCGGTGGCGGTGGACCCCGTGAACGAGACCAGGTCGATCCGGGGGTCGGTGGCGAGCACGGAGGCGACGTTGTTGTCCCGTGGCGTGACCACGTTGAGCACGCCGGGCGGGAGGTCGGTGTGCTCGGTGGCGATCCGGCCGAGCTCGGCGGCCACCCAGGGGGTGTCCGGCGCCGGCTTGAGCACGACGGTGTTGCCGGCGAGCAGGGCCGGACCCACCTTGGCCAGGTTGATCTGGTTGGGGAAGTTCCACGGCGTGATCGCCGCGACCACACCGACGGCCTCGCGGCGGATCGTGCGCCGGGTCGCGATGCCCATCGGCTTGCCCACGCCCAGGTCGGTCTCCCACGCGTAGCCCTCGGCGAGGTCGGCCGTCCAGCGCAGACCGTCGACCGGCACGTCGTACTGCGGCCCCGAGGTGAGGAACGCCGGGGCCCCGGCTTCGGCAGTCGTGAGCGCGCGCATCTCCTCGCCGTGCTCGACCAGCGCCTGGTGCAGCTGGCGGACGCAGCGCACGCGCAGCTCGAGGTCGGTCGACCAGTCGGTCTCGTCGAACGCCCGCCGGGCAGCCTCGATCGCGGCGTCGACGTCGTCGCTGGTGGCGTCCGGAGCGACGCCGATCTGCTCGCCGGTCGCCGGGTTGAGGATCGGGTAGGTCGCCCCGTCGCTCGCCTCGAGGAGCTTCCCGTCGATCAGGAGGCGTGCCGCCGGGACGTCCAGCTGCGTCATGACTCCACCACCGGGGGCCACACGGTCGAGGGCAGGTCGGCCAGCGTGTAGTGACCGGGTTGCGACGGGCCGTCCAGCGACATCCGGTCGAGCAGCGGCTGCGGGGCCTTCCCGGACGCGGCCAGTGACAGGAAGGTGTGCGCGGTCGAGCCGAGGTCGAACCAGTCGCGCTGCCAGCCGATCCGCACGCCGTCAGCGGTGTCCACGAGCCCGAACCACGAGCCGCCGATGCCGAGGATCTCGTACTCCCGCCCGGTGGCCTCGTCCTCGATGCCGGCGCGCTGCTTCCACAGGCCGATCACCATGCCGTTGGACTCGTCCATCACCCGCGCGACGTAGTCGTAGTGCCACCCGTCGAGACCGGCCATCTCGGTGCCCAGCGCATAGGTGCGGATCTCCTCGCGGCCCATCGCCATGAAGTGCTCGTCGGGGGTGTACATCCACCCGTAGGTCGCGTCCTCGGCGTAGTGGTCGGCCAGGTTGCTCCAGTCCCTGAGCTCCTCTGCCCGTCGGTTGGCCGCGAGCCAGCCGGTCCAGAACGTCTCCATGTCTGCGCGGTCCATCAGTTCTCCTCCAGTGCGAGCGCCATCGCCGGGCAGTAGCGCACGGCCGAGGACACCTCGGCACGCATCGACTCCTCCGGTTCGTGCACGAGTACGACGACCTGGTCGGCCGCCTCGTCGAACCCGAACACCTCGGGCGCCTCGACCTGGCACACCTGGTGGGCCTGGCAGAGGTCGAGGTCGGCGACCACCCTCATCGCCCGGCCCTCGATGAACCGCGCCTGCGATAGCGCACCCGGCACGGCTGCTCGAGCTGGATCACCATCTTCGAGCAGTCGTCGCGATAGGACTCGGCCGGCTGGGCGAGCTCGAACTCCCAGTCGCGCAGCAGCACCGAGAAGATCGCCTTGAGCTGCATCATCGCGAACGCGTTGCCGACGCAGCGGTGCCGCCCGGCGCCGAAGGGAATCCAGGTCCACCGGTTGGCGAGGTCCTCCTGACGCGGGTCGAGGTAGCGCGAGGGGTCGAAGCGGCCCGGCTCGGGGAAGTCCTCGGCGATCCGGTTGGACACGCGAGGCGACGCCGCCACCATCGTGCCCTCCGGGATCACCTGACCGGCCAGCTCGATCTCCTCCTGCACCAGGCGGAGCAGGATGATCAGCGGCGGGTGCAGCCGCAAGGTCTCCTTGAGCGCCGACTCGAGACGGGGGATCGACCGGAGGGCCTGGAAGGAGACCTCCGAGCCGTCCGCATAGAGCTCGTCCAGCTCGCCGACGATGTCCGCCATGACCTCCGGGTGGCGCAGCAGCTCGATCAGCGCCCAGGCCGCCGTGCCCGAGGAGGTGTGGTGGCCGGCGAACATCATCGAGATGAAGATGCCGGTGATGTAGTCGGCACTCATCTCGATGGAGATCAGCACGTCGAGCAGGTCGCGGTCCTCGCGGGCGAGGGTCCCGCGGGCCTTGCGCTTGTCGATGATCCCCTGGACGAGCTCGACCAGCTTCTCGCGGGCCGCGTCACGGCGGTGGAAGGACTCGATGTCGGCATACGCGTCGACGTAGGCGATCGCGTCGGTGCCCCGCTCCAGCTCGTGGTAGTAGTGCGCGAAGGTGGCGTCGAGCTCCTCGCGGAAGGGTTTGCCGATCAGGCAGGCCGAGGTCGTGTAGATGGTCAGCTCGGCGAACCAGTCGAGCAGGTCGATCTCGCCCCATTCGTCTCCGGGGTCGCCCCATGCGGCGACCATCCGGTTGATCTCGCCCTCGATGGTGGCCGCGTGGCCGCGCATCATGTCGCCGCGCAACGCCTGGTTCTTCAGCATCTGCTGGCGCTCCTCGGGGGTCGCGTCGAAGACCACGCCCTTGCCGAAGATGGGAGTCATGAACGGGTAGGCCGCGGCCTGGTCGAGGGTGGTGTCGGGTGCCCGGAAGAACTGCTCGTTGGCCTCGGCGCCCGAGACCAGCACGACGTCGCGGTCGGCCAGCCGGAACCGGCCGATGTCGCCGCACTCGTCCCTGACGCGGTGCAGCAGGCCGATCGGGTCGGTGCGGAGCTCCTGCAGGTGGCCGTGCGGGTCGTCGGGCAGCAGCCGCGAGACCTCGCGCACTCCGTCGACTGAGCCGGTCGCGGTCATCGGTCCTCCAGGGGAGCTTCGGGGGTCACTTCGACCAGGTTCAGGTGCACCCCGCGCGGGGCGGTCACGATCGTGGCGATCGCGTTGGCCAGTGCTTCGGGCTTGAGGAAGTGCGAGTGCCGGGCCAGGCCGAACCGGACCCAGTGCTCGATCACGCCGGCCGCGTCCCGGTCGTCCCAGGTGGTGCCCATCTCGCTCCACGTCGGCCCGGGTCGCACGATGCTCGCGCGCACGCCAGTGCCCTCGAGCTCCATCTGCATCGACTGGGCGAGTCCTTCCAGGGCCCACTTGCTGGTGGCGTAGGCCGCCATGAAGGGTCGCGGCCGCACGGCCACGTCGGAGGAGACGAACACGAGGTCGCCGCGCCGCCGCTCGACCATCGCGGGCACGAACGCTCGCACCAGCCGGTGGGCGCCGAGCAGGTTGAGGTCGATCTCCGCGCGCATCCGCTCGGTGTCGACCTCGTGCACCGTGCCCGGGGCGACCGCACCGGCGTTGGAGACGACCACCTCGACGCCACCGAGGTCGCGGGTCACTGCCTGGGCGAAGGCGGCGACCGAGGTGTCGTCGGTGAGGTCCAGCGGGTGTACGACGGCCTCGCCGCCGGCCTGCCTGATCTGGCCGGCGACCTCCTCGCACCGATCGGTGCGGCGGGCGCCGAGGGCGACCGGAAACCCCTGCGCGCCGAGCACGAGTGCCGTGGCCGCGCCGATGCCGGACGACGCGCCCGTGACGACGGCCGGTCGCCGGTCGGGCTGGGCGTACTTGCTCATCGCGCCTCCACCCGGACCGGCAGGTGGGCGAAGCCGCGCACGTTGGCGGAGTAGAAGCGCACGGCTGCGCCGTGGTCGGCCTCGACCGAGCCCGCTCGGCGGACCAGCTCGCGCAGGGCGACCCGCGACTCGAGCCGGGCGAGACTGGCGCCGAGGCAGAAGTGCCGACCGCCACCGAAGCTGAGGATCTGTCTCAGCTCGGCCTCGTCACGGTGCACGTCGAAGGTGTCCGGGGCGGTGAACACGCGGTCGTCGCGGTTGGCCGCACCGAGGCAGAAGAGCAGCTTCGAGCCCGCGGGTGCGGTGACACCGTGCAGGGTCAGGTCCTCGACCAGGTGCCGGGCCAGCAGCTGGGTGGAGGTGTCGTGGCGCAGCGTCTCCTCGATCCACGGATCGACCAGCTCGGGCCGGGCGAAGACCTCGTCGCGCTGCTCCGGGTGGTCGGTCAGGTGATACATCGCGTTGCCGAGCAGCTTGGTCGTGGTCTCGTTGCCGGCCACGACCATCAAGAAGAGGAAGGCGATGATCTCCTGGTCGTTCATCCGGTCGCCGTCCTCCTCGGCGGCCAGCAGGGCGCTGGTGAGGTCGTCGGCGGGCTGCCGCTTCCGCTCCGCGAGCAGGTCGGCGTAGTAGCCGAACAGGGTCATCGCCGCCTCGATGCCGGCCTTCGGCACGTCGCGCAGTCCGGGCTCGCGGTGCACGAGGAGATCCGCGAGGCGGCGTACCTCGTCACGGTCGGCCACCGGCACGCCCAACATCTCCGAGATCACGTCCATCGGCAGCTTGCCGGCGAAGTCGGCGATCCAGTCGAGCTCACCGGCCTCCATGGCGTCGTCGAGGTAGTGGTCGGCGATCCGCTGGATCCGCGGCTCGAGCTCGGCGACCCGCTTGGGGGTGAAGCCCTTGGAGACCAGCTTGCGCAGCCGCGTCTGTCGCGGCGGGTCCATGGCCAGGAAGGACATCGTCTGGTGGGCGTACGGCGTCCACGCGCTCGGGTCGAGGGAGACGCCCATCTCGTTGGAGTAGGTCCCGTCGGTGCGCACGGCGCGGTGGAGGTCGGCGTGCCGGGAGAGGACCCAGAAGTCGTGCTCCTCGTTGTGGTAGAGCGGAGCCTCGTCACGCAGGCGGCGATAGAGCGGGTAGGGGTCGTCCTGGGTCGCGTAGTCGTAGGGATCGAAGACCAGCTCGTCCTGGTGCGTGAGCGTCACTGGTGGCCCTTCATGATCACGGCGACGACGTCGTCGAGCCGGTCGGCGAGCTCGGGATAGGTGAACAGACCCATGCCCGTCTGGAGCAGCGCGCCCGAGAACGCGAGCAGGAGCGTGTCCAGGACGCGGCGGTCGACCTGCTCGCCGAGTGCATCGCGGAACCGGTCGGCGAAGACGGCCCCGATGCGCACGCGCAGCTGACCGACGGCAGGGTCGGTCCCCAGCAGGCTCTTCGTCGCTGCGGCGGCGAGCGTGGGGGCATCGGCGATCGTCTCCGCGAGGTGGCGAGTGGTCTGCTGGAGCCGGCGGGTGGCGCTGCGTCCGGTGAGCCTCGGCAGCTCGGTGGTGGCGAGGTGTCGCCAGAACAGCTCGGCGAACAGGTGGTCGCGCGAGGCGAAGTAGTTGTAGGCCGTCGCCGAGGACACCCCGGCGCGGGACGCCACCGTCCGGACGGTCAGAACCTCGTGGCCGACCTCCTCCAGCTCGACGGAGGCAGCCGCGAGCAGCTTGTCGAGGGTGTCCACCTGCCGGGAGTTCAGCTCTCGCCGCAGCGCGCTGGACACTTGACTGGACACCTGTCCAATCTAGAACGAGTTCTCGTTCGCTGGCAAGCCCCGGCTCTGTGCGAGGTTGCCTAGCCGGGGGCGTGCTCGAGGACGCCGGGATCGCCCGCCGGGAGCCAGATCGGTGCGTGACGCACGTTGCTCGGCCGGAGCCAGCCGTGTCGTTCCGAGACCTCGACCGCCGTCCGAACGAAGGCCTTCGCAGACTCCGAGTGCTCGTCGTCACGCCAGGCGACCCACCAGGGATAGACCGGCTGGAGCTCGAGAGGTCGATGGACCGGGATGCCGGCCGCTTCGTAGCGCTCGGCGTAGCTCTCGAACTCCAGCGTGTGGGCGGACTCGCGCGCCCGCAGCACGGCTGCGAGGCAGTGCTGGAAGGTTCCCGGGTTGCCCAGCCAGCGCAGGGTGACGCGGGTCTGGCGCTCGAACGCGGAGAGGTAGTCGCCGTGCGCGTTGAAGAGCCCAGACCCTGCGGCGTCCGCGAACACCTCGATCGGCCGCTCGTGCAACGAGGCCGACTCGCGGGCCTCCTCGCCGGGCCTGCCCACGAGCAGCAACGGCTCGAGGCGGATCAGCTGTCGCTGCCATCCGGTGGGCCGCTCGGAGAGCATCTGCGGAGCTGACGCGCAGGATGGCCACGTCGAGCTGCTGGGCCAGGAGCGCGTCGAGCTGGCGTGCGCTGTCCATGTTGTGCTCGACCAGCCGGACGTCGTCGTAGGAGCCGGAGAAGTCGTCGGCGATCAGCCGGCTGGTCTCGAGCTCGAAGATGTGCGCGATCCGGATCGTGTTGGCCTCCGGTGCACGCCGCATGCGCTCGGCGATGGCCAGCAGCTGACGGGCGTCCACGAGGAAGCGTTCGCCACGGCTGGTCAGCGTCACGTGGCGGCTGTCGCGCAGGAGCAGCTGGGTGCCGACCTCGGTCTCGAGCTTGCGGATCTGCTTGGAGAGCGCCGGCTGGCTGATGTAGAGCTTCGCGGCGGCCCGGCCGAAGTGCAGCTCGTCGGCGACCGCGACGAAGTACCTCACCAGCCGAAGGTCCAGATCCATCCAGAGCCACCTTCCCCGACGTCACGGTAGTGCGCCCGAACCGGTCTCGACCAGTGCGGTTATCGATCGCGACCGGATGGGTCTTGGACGCCGAGGTCGACGCAGGTGTTGCCTCGAATGTGCCCTCCCCCCGAGAGCGGCCCGAGAGTCCGCCCGAGAGTCCCCCGAGTGCAAGGAGCAACGTCATGACCGAATCCGCAACGCCAGTGGTCTTCATCCACGGCCTCTGGCTGCACGCATCGAGCTGGGGTCCCTGGCTCGACCTGTTCCGCCAGTCCGGCTACGAGCCGGTGGCGCCGGGGTGGCCCAACGAGCCGGAGACCGTGGCCGCCGCACGCGAACACCCCGACCTGGTCGCGAACACCAGCATCGACGAGGCGGTCGGGCACTACGCCGACCTGATCGCCGGACTCGGGTCTGCGCCGGTGATCATCGGTCACTCGTTCGGTGGGCTGATCACCGAGAAGCTGCTCGGCCAGGGCATCGGCGCGGCCGGCGTGGCCATCGACCCCGCCCAGATCAAGGGGGTGCTGCCGCTGCCGCTCGCGCAGCTGCGGGCTGGTCTTCCGGCCCTCGGCAACCCCGCGAACCTGCACCGATCGGTCTCGCTGACCAAGGAGGAGTTCAGGTTCGGCTTCGGCAACGCCCTGACTCCCGAGGAGTCCGACGCCCTCCACGACCGCTGGACGATCCCGTCGCCGGCACGGCCGCTGTTCCAGGCGGCGGCCGCCAACTTCGCGCTGCACTCCGAAGCCAAGGTCGACACCGGGAACGAGGACCGGGGCCCGCTCCTGCTCATCTCGGGCACCGCCGACCACACCGTCCCCGACGTGGTGACCCGGTCGACGTTCAAGCAGTACCGCGACTCCGCGGCGGTCACCGAGCTGCGCAAGTTCGAGGGCCGAGGTCACTCACTGACCGTGGACAGCGGGTGGAAGGACGTCGCCGACGCCGTCCTCGAGTGGCTCAAGGTCCAGGGCCTCTGAGGGGCCGACGACCTCATGGACCTCGGACTCGACGGCCAGGTGGCAGTGGTCACCGGTGCCAGCAAGGGCATCGGCCTGGCCATCACCCGCGCGCTCGTCGACGAAGGCGTGCACGTCGTGGCCGGTGCCCGGGAGACCAGCGACCAGCTCACCGAGCTCGCCGGCCGGGGGAGTGTCGATGCCGTCCTGGTCGACCTGGGCACGCCCACCGGGCCGGCCGACCTCGTGGCTGCGGCGCTGGACCGTGGCGGGGTGGACATCCTGGTCAACAACGTCGGTGTCGTCTCGCCGCGACTCAGCGGCTTCCTGATGGTGACTGACGACCAGTGGCTGCAGTCGATCAACCTCAACCTGATGGCAGCCGTGCGGGCCACCCGCGCCACCCTTCCGGTGATGCTGGCCGCAGGTCGGGGCGCGATCGTGACGACCAGCTCGGTCAACGCTTTCCTGCCCGACCCGGGCGTGATCGACTACAGCGCAGCCAAGGCCGCGCTCAGCAACTTCTGCAAGGCGCTGTCCAAGGAGGTCGGACCCAGCGGCGTGCGCGTGAACACGGTCAGTCCCGGTCCGGTGGCCACCGACCTGTGGCTCGGCGACCGCGGAGTTGCCGCCACCGTCGGGCGCGCCAGCGGACGCAACCCGGAGGCGGTCGCCCAGGAGGCCGTCGGCCAGGCCGCCACGGGACGCTTCACCCGTCCAGAAGAAGTGGCCGCCCTGGTGGTGATGCTCGCCAGCGACCGCGCCAGCGGGAACGTCACCGGATCGGATTTCGTCGTGGACGGTGGCCTCACAGCGCAGACCTGACCGCTGTGGCGACACGCGAGGTTTGACCCTCGGGGGCGGGGGAAAGTAGCAGCTGATCGGTGCACCGCGCGCCCGTCATCTGCTGAAAAGGCCGACCCCATGCGCTTCTCGACCACCCGATCACGCTCGTTCGCCGGCGCTCTCGCTGCCGCCCTCGTGCTCACCGCCTGCGGGGGCAGTGGGAAGGGCGAGGCCGACAAGGCCGCCGCCGAGGACAGACCGCCGAGCAAGGGCGACTTCAAGAAGGCCCAGACGGCGCTGACCGATCTCAAGGCCGACTACCAGGCCGTCTACGACGCCGGGGCGAAGGTGCAGAAGACCTCGGTCACCTACTTCAAGAGCCACCCCCAGGGCACCGCCGATGATGCGGCCCTGGAGCCCGTGACCACGGCGTTCGACGCGGCCGTGAAGAAGCGTGACGATGCCCTCGACGAGGTGGCGAAGCTCGACGCCTTCGAGGACCCCGACGTGGCCAAGGCCTACGAGACGTTCTCGGCGAAGTCGGAGAAGGGGGACCAGTTCCACGACTCCCTGTTTGCTGCCTTCCCTCTGCTGGAGCAGGTCTTCGCCGCCTGCGGGGACGTGTTCACCTCGACCAGGCTCACGACCTCGCCGAGCTCGACCACCGACTTCGGACGAAGGATGCTGGCGCAGTACCGCCCCGCCATCGCGGACTGCCTCCCCGTCCTCGAGGAGCTCAGCGCCTCCGACAACGCCAACCTGGCCGCGTTCGGTGCGGGCTTCACCAGCATCGTCACGCAGCGCCGCACGTTGCTGACCCAGCTCAGCACCGGTGACCTCGCCGGACCGGCCTTCAACACGAAGTACGAGCAGGTGGCCGGCCAGGTGAAGACGATCAGCAAGAACATCGACTTCCAAGAGCAGCTCAACGCGCTGAGCCCGGTGCCGGAGTTCCTCGCGCTGGAGAAGGTCGTCGCGGGCAAGGCCGCCTGACGCGGCCCTGAAGACAAGGCAGGTCGAGACCCCTGTCCCGGCTCCGTCCCCGCCGACGGATACGGACCCGTCGCCGGCATCGGCGACTGGGAGGGAAGCGTGCGGATGGTCTGCGTGCGTGGGCCCGACGGGATCATCGTGTCCCTGTTCGAGCAGCTCGGCTGACCGAGCGCTTGGGAGGCACTCAGGCTCGGCGTCGACGTGCGAGGGCTCGTGCGAGGCGCAGCGCAGCCAGGGCCAGGAGGGCGCCCAGAAGGGCGCCCAGCGTGTTCGAGAACCAGTCATCGGTCGAGCAGCTTCGTCCGAGCGCGGGTGTGAGTGCCTGGACGCCTTCCACCACGGCGGAGGCGCCGCTGGCGACGAGCAGGGCCATCAGCGGCCGGCGGGTCGCGATCCCGGCCAGCAGCACGACGGGAGCGAACAGGATCACGTTCGCCATCAGCTCCACGGCAGCGAGGCTGGGCAGGTCCCACTCCCGCGCGCAACCGACCGAGAGGTCGCGGCTCGTCGGGGCCAGCGTGAGCAGCACCACCGTCACGATCGACAAGGTGAGCAGCACCCGCGTGGTCCGCGCTCTCGGGACCAGCCAGGCGCCGACGACAGGCCCGAGGACGACCAGCGACACCAGGGCGACCGTCGTCATCCACGGATGCTCGATGAGGACGGTGGTCAGCACGGGCCGAAACCTATCCCCCCGTGCGAGCGCTCCTCGGCCCCTGCGGTTCCATGACCAATGTGCATGGGTCCGACCCGAGCACGTTATTGGACGTATGAATGCGAAAAGCGCACGATTGGGACATGACCACGACTACGACCACCACCACCGAGGGAGTGCACACCCCTGCCCGCCGACCCCGTGAGCGGTGGGCTGCTGCCCAGCAGGAGTTCCGCGAGCGCCGTCAGGTGCGGCGTGCCTACCGCGCCCTCGCCCGTGACCTCGCCGCACAGCCCCGCACTTCCCAGCTCAACGACCTGCTCGCCGCCGTCGACCGCCAGAACAGTGGCGACGCCGACGTGATCCGCCGCATCGTGTCGGCGAGCCGTCAGGGCCGCTGACGCCCAGATCTGCCCGACGTCGTCACCTCAGGCGGTGACGATGTTGGCATCCATCGCCTCGAGCATCTCCGGGGTGACGTCGGTGACGCCGTGGGCCTCGCGAGCATGCACGGAGACCAGCTCCAGGACTCGTTCGCGGCTGTCCTCCTCGAAGCGGGCCGAACAGCCCGGCATCGCGTCACCGCATGACAGCTTGTACTTCATGGTGATCCTCCCTGGTCAGGGTCGGGTCCGGGCCCTGGTGGCTCCGGATCGGCCGCTGGTCCACGTGGCAACCGGGCCAGCAGCACGGTGCTCTGGTCATCGCCCTCGGCCCCGAGATAACCCCCCTGGGCCACGATGAGGGCCCGGGCCATGTAGAGGCCGATGGTCACGCCCGTCGCGTCGTCGTTCGCGTCGAACGGGTCGAGGAGGGCCTGGATCACCATCGGCCCGATCGGGGACCCCTCCCGCACCACGCGGATCTCGTGCCACGAACCGGTCTCGAGCACCTCGATCGCGACGCTGTCCGGCGGGGGTTCGCGATGGGCGGCCTGCCAGAGGTCGCGCAGCACGCGGCTCAGCAGCCGCGGGTCGGCGTGGACGGGCAGGTCGGCTCCCCGGCGCAGCTCGGGGCTGCCCTCGAGTCCCCGGCAGAGACCGGCGACGTCGACGGCTTCGATCGTCACGGGGACCCGTCCCAGGGACGCAGTCGCGGCCATCTCGACGTCGAGGATGTGCTCGGAGAGACGGGTCAGGGCGTCCGAGAGCCGGACGAGTGAGTCGGTGACCTGCTCCTCGGGGACGTCGCCCTCGGCGAGCATCATCGCCCATCCCCTGGCCACGGCCACCGGCGTGCGGAGCTCGTGCGCGAACGCAGCCAGGAAGCGCTCGCGCTGACGAGCCACGTCCGGGTCGGGCTGGTTGGTGATCACGGCGGAGCCGGCGACCAGGAAGTCCCGCACCCAGCGATGCAGCAGCGCGGGTTCGATGTCCCACTCCTGCGCCACGTCCTCGACGGACCGGCCTGCCAGCACAGCCAGCACCTTGGCGACGCGCAGGTCCACGGTTGCCTGGGCCGCGACGCGGGGGTCCACCTGCTCCGGAGGGGGTGCATCGGGAAGCAGAGTCGGCCGCGCGGGCTCCGACGTCTCCGCCATTGCGCTCCCTCGATCGCGGTGTGCCGACCTCTCGACACACCTACCTCCCCGCCGTCCCGAGAATCGTGCGAACCCACGCCCACGCTACGCCCTTCGCCCCGGCCGGTGGCGAGGAACCGACCAGCGAATCGGTGGACGGCGGTCGCTCAGCCGCCGCTGCGCCGGGTGAACCCGGTCTCGTAGGAGACCACCACGGCCTGGACCCGGTCGCGCACGCCCAGCTTGGTGAGGATGCGCGCCACGTGGGTCTTCACCGTCGTCTCGGCCACCACCATCTCCGCGGCGATCTCCGCGTTGGACAGGCCTCGGGTGATCAGCCGGAGCACGTCGAGCTCGCGCTCGGTGAGCTGCGCGAGCTGCTCCGGGATGCCGGGGACGGCCACCGGCTCCGCGAACCGTTCGACCAGCCGCTGGGTGATCGACGGCTCGATGAGGGAGTCACCCGTGGCGGCGGCCCGGACGGCGGCGATCAGCCGGGAGGAGGGGGCGTCCTTGAGCAGGAAGCCGGCGGCGCCGGCCCGGAGAGCGCGGTAGATGTACTCGTTCTGGTCGAAGGTCGTGAGGACGACGATCGTCGGCGGGTCCGACTGGCGCAGGATCTGCTCGGTCGCGCCGAGTCCGTCGAGCTCGGGCATCCGGATGTCCATCAGCACGACCTCGGGCTTGACCAGCGCCGCCTGCCGCACGGCTTCGTGGCCGTTCACGGCCTCGGCGACGACCTCGATGTCGCCCTCGGCCTCCAGGATCACCCGGAAACCGGTGCGCACCAGCTCCTGGTCGTCGGCGATGAGGACCCTGATCACACCCTCATCATGCCGATTGCGGGCCGGTGGGGAGTCCTCCTCGAGGATGACGCGCGGCGCGAGGTTCATCCTCGCTGCCGACGCCGACTACGGAGTCGGCTTGCGAGCGTGGTGCCAACGGGGTCACCCAGACGCCGGCTCGAAAGGAAGCAGAGATGGACATCCTCAAAGGCATCCGGCCCCTCGACTACGTGCTGGCGGCCACCATGGTCGCGATCGCGGCACTGATCGGCTTCGCGAACGTCAACGCGGGGGCCGACGCCGACCTCGCTCACTCCCTCGACTCGCAGTCGGTGCTGATGATCCCGGTCTTCATGCTCGCGGCACTGCCGATCCTGTGGCGTCGACGCGGCATCCTGGCCGCGATCGGAGTCTCTTTCGTGGTCACCGCCGCCAGCGTCCCGATGTTCGGCTGGGTCACTCGCTGCGGCTGGGCACTGCCGCTCTCGATCGCGATGGCGTACGCCGTGGCGCGCTTCGCCGGCAGCAAGCAGAACCACCTGATCGGCATGGTCGGGATCCTCGCGCTCCAGGTCGTCACGCTGATGAAGGACGCCTCCACCGGTGGCCTGGGTGCTCTGGCCCTCTCGGTCCCGCTTGCCGCTGTCTTCTACGGCGTCGGACTCTTCGTGCAGTCTCGTGCCGAGAAGCAGGCCGCGGAGCCTACGCTGGGCGTCGAGCACGTTCACGCCTGAGGGGGTCGAGCGATGAGTGAGGGCAACAGCTCGGTCCTGCGAGGAATCCGTCCCGTCGACTGGGTCCTCGCGGGTGCCCTCACCGCGCTGGGCATCTGGCTGATGGCCGAGAACGTGCTCTACCAGGACGAGCACGCCGCCGCCGCCATGGCCGAGGGCACGATGGTCCACGAGCTGACCTCCCACTCGTGGGCCATGGTCCCGGTCTTCGCCCTGGCCACGATCCCCGTGCTGTGGTGGCGACGCCATGTCATCGCCGTGACCGGCCTCGCGCTGGCCGTCGTGGTGCTGCACGACCTGCTCTTCGGCTGGGTGACCAGGTGCGGAGCAGGGCTGCCGCTCGCGTTCGTGCTGGCCTACCTCGCCGCCGTCGTCCTGGAGCGCCGGCAGGCCTGGATCGCACTGGGCCTCACCACGTTGCTCACCGCCGCCGTCCTGGTGCGGGACGCGACGACCGGCTTCGAACCGATCGTGCTCGCGCTCCCGATCGTGCTGATCGTCTTCGCGGTCGGCCGGGCCGTCCGCAGCCGGGTCGCCATGAGCGCGGAGCTCGAGGCGCGCACGGCTCAGCTCCAGGAGCTGCGCGACGAGCGGGTCGCCCTCGAGGTCGCCAGTGACCGCGCCCGGCTCTCGCACCAGCTCGACGGGCTCCTGCAGGAGCGCCTGGGTCAGCTGACGACCGCTGCCGAGTCGGGCGAGAACCTCGACCGCGATGACGCGTTGGCCCTGTTCGAGTCGATCGAGAGCGACAGCCGGGCGACCCTCGACGGCATGCGCGAGATCGTGGGACTGCTGCGGGGCGGGGACGTCGCGCTGGCCCCTGCGCCCTCGGTCGCCCACCTCGATGCGCTGCTGGCCAGGCACTCCGCAGGGGACTCGCGACTGACGGTGGCCGGCGACCCACGCTCGCTGTCCGCGGCGCTCGAGCTCTCGGCCTATCGCATCGTCGAGCACCTGGTGGACGTCCTCGCGGACCAGGCCGGATTCGCCCATCGAGGTCGACGTGCGCTTCGACGACGACGCCCTCGAGATCCGGGTCAACGGACCGGTCGACAGGACCGCCGACCTCAAGGCCGCCGTCGCCAGGGCCAGGGAGCGCGCCAAGTTCCTCGGCGGGTCCCTGGAGGTGAAGGTGAGCCGCGGCCGGGCCAGGGCGGTCGCGCTGTTGCCCGTGGTGGGATAGCAGCGAGCCGCATGCGACGCCTCGACCAGCTCGGCATCGCCCTCGGGGTCTTCCTGCTCATGGCGCTGCCCATCGCGCTGCACGGCTGGCCGACGACCCTGCGCGGCAACCTGTTCACGGTCCTCGTGCTCGGGGGCGGTCTCGCGCTGATCTGGTGGCGCAGCCATCCACGCGCCTCGTCGGTGGCGGCACTCGGGTTGTTCCTGGCGGCGCTGGCCGTCGGCGCCGGCTGGTTCCCCGACACCGGTGTCGTGTTCTTTTCACTCAGCTTCGCCGTGCTGGCGCTCGGCTGGTCGGGGCGCGCCGCCTGGCTGGTCGCCCTGTGCGCGCTGGCCTACCTCGTGCCGTTCTACTACCTGGCC
The DNA here is from genome assembly GCA_963843075.1 of uncultured Actinomycetota bacterium. Classification (GTDB taxonomy): domain Bacteria; phylum Actinomycetota; class Actinomycetes; order Propionibacteriales; family Nocardioidaceae; genus Marmoricola. The sequence continues at coordinate 744,189 of CAWJJD010000001.1, forward strand.
GAGGTGGGCAGCTGGGTGGCGGCGATCATGTTCACGGTCCCGCCGTACGCCGCCGGCACCGTGCTGCGGCTGCGCAAGGAGACGGCTGACCAGCTGGCGCTGCGCGCGCAGGAGCTCGAGGAGGAGAGGGAGCTCTTCGGCGAGATCGCCCTGCGCCACGAGCGGGCACGGATCGCCAGCGAGCTGCACGACATCGTGGGTCATGCGATCAGCGTGATGGTGATCCAGGCGGCCGCCGGGCAGCGACTGGTCGACGCCGACCCCGCCCGCGCCAAGGAGGCCTTCGCCGCGATCTCGGAGTCCGCGCGGCAGGGCTCGAAGGACCTCGAACGGCTCATCGAGCTCCTCGGGGGCAGCGACCACGGCACCGGCGGCGGGCCGGACCTGTCCCTCGTGGACGAGGTGGTGGCGCGCGCCGGCCGCAGCGGGCTCAACGTCACGTGTCGCTTCGAGGGTGACCGTGACCGGGTCCCCGAGCCGGTCGCGCACCTCGCGTTCAGGGTGGTGCAGGAGAGCCTGACCAACGCGCTGAGGTATGCGCCGGGTGCGGACGTGCGGATCGTGATCAGCGTCGACGCGGCCGAGCGGGGGCTCGCTGTCAGGGTGGAGAACGACCGGGCCGCCCCCCACGAGGCACCCCTGGTCGGCACCGGTCGCGGCCTGGTGGGCCTGCGCGAGCGCATCCAGACCCTCGGCGGCCAGTTCAGCGCGGGGGCGACCGGCGTGGGCGGGTGGGCGGTCGAGGCGCGCCTCCCCGGGGGCTAGGAGACAGGCTGGTCGGACCGGTCGGTCCCCTCGCCCGGCGACGGACTCCCGGCCCGTGCCCACACGAGGCTTCCGAGCGCCACCACCAGCGCCACGTTGACGGGCACCGCGACGGCGGGCAGGTTGCCGATGTGCGCGACCGGCCACGCGATGGTCGCCACCAGCGTGAGCCCGGCCTGCCAGCGGTGGCCGAGTCGGTCGAGCGCGACGGCGATGAGCGCGACCGAGAGTGGGAAGAACAGGCCGAGCGGCTTGATCAGGCCGGCCGCGCCTCCAGGCTGGTCGACGAGCTGGGTGTCGCCCAGGGACATGTGGATCGCCTCGAAGCCGTAGGCGGCGTTGCCGACGAGCCCGACCAGCCCGGCGAACAGGATCCAGGCCGCGAGCCTCGACCGGGCCGGCAGCCACGACGCGATCCGGAGGACGACGAAGCCGTAGCCGATCGCACCGAGGACGTGCAGGACCCCGCCGGTCCCGTCGTCCCAGCCGCGCGCGGCGTAGGTCGTGTCGGCGGCGAGATAGACCAGCGGCGCGACGAGCAACGCAGCGGTGAGCAGTCGGTCGGTGGGGGTGGGTGCGCCGGTCCCGGACCGGAGCGCCGGGCTGGCTGTCGGGCCGGCTGTCGGGCCGGCTGTCGGGCTGGTCATGGTGGCTCCCTCGTCGTCGCAGTTGGCCCACTGTCGGCACGGGAGCAGGTCGGCCGCACCGGGGACAACCCTGCCCCGGAGAAGCAGGGAAAACCCTGGACCGTGCCGCGCACAGCCGTGCCACGATGAGCGCGTGACGCCCACCGACCCCCGGGGACTGCGCGGGCTGGTGCCCCTCCTGCTGGTCAGCTGCGTCGTCGTGGTCGTCGCCTTCGGGCTCTCGCGGGGCGTGTGGCTCTCGAACCTGCACAACGGCCTGCTCGCGCTGGCGCTCACCACGGTCGGTGCCTACGTGCTCTTCCAGCGCCCCGGTCACCGGGAGGGTCGGCTGTTCCTGGCCGCCGGAGTGGTGGAGGGCGTCATGTTCCTCGGCCGGCAGCTGGGCCACGAGTCCCCCTCGGAGGCGAGTCGTTGGTGGGGGTGGCTCGGGGTGTGGCCGCTGGTCCTGGCCCTGGCCCTCACCACCTTCTCGGTGATCTGCTTCCCCGACGGCCGGCTGCCGTCCCCGCGCTGGCGTCCCGTGGCGGTGGCGATCGTCGGGATCACCGTGGTGTGCGTGGCGATCTCGTCGCTCTGGCCGGTCGAGTACGCGTCCGCCGGTGTGAGCACGACCCATCCGTTCAGCACCGAGGCGCCCGACCTCGTCTCGCGGCTCTGGTCGGCGATCGCGCACCCGGCGTACGTCGGGTTCCAGGCGCTGTGGGTGGTCGCCCTGGTCGCCCGCTGGCGTTCCTCCGACGGTCACGTCCGTCGCCAGGTGGCCTGGCTCGTCGCGGCAGCCGCCGTCTCGGTGGGAGCCCTCCTCGCGGGGCTCGCGATCTGGGGCACTCCTGTGCCCGGGCTGATCTCGGCGACCCTCCTGCCGGTCACCGCAGGCTGGGCGATCGTGGACGGGCAGCACGCGGCTGCCTACTCGGCACTGACCTGGTTGTCGCGGACCGGGCCCGGGTCCGAGGACCTGCCCACCGACATCGCGAGGGCAACGGCACAGGCCCTGGGCGCGACCGGGGCAGGTCTGTGGATGGGCCCGAGTGACCGCCTCCACGCCGTCGGGGTGTGGCCCGACACCGACCAGGACATCCCACCGACCGGTCTCGACGCGCTCCGGAGAGATCGGGGGCACCAGGCCCGTGCCGTGACGAGTCACGGCACGGTGGTCGGTGCCCTCAGCGTGAACCGGGCGGGGACCGACCGGCTCTCCCTTGCGGAGGACCGGCTCTTCGACGACCTCGCCGCCCAGGCGGCCCTGGTGATCACGCACCTCAACCTCTCGGACGTGATCGCCCGGCAACGGCGAGCCGGACACCTCGAGGGCCTCAGCCCTCGTGAACGGGACGTCCTCGAGCTGATGGCCCGTGGGCTGTCGAACGCGGCGATCTGCGAGGAGCTCCACCTCAGCATCAAGACCGTGGAGCCGGTGGTGAGCACGATCTTCACCAAGCTCGGGCTGCACCCCGACGCCACCAGCAACCGTCGGGTCCTGGCTGTCCTGACCTTCGTCCGCACCTAGTCGACCGGCTCGCCCAGCCTGGTGGCGCGGGTGCGCCTAGCGACGTCGGATGTCCAGAGCCACGTCGAGCACGGCATCCACCTCGAGGTCGATCCCGGCGGCCTTGCGCGCGGCCACCTTCAGCGGGATCAGGTAGCAGCCGTCCTTGGGGAAGAGCGCGGTCGTGAACTCGGTGCCGTTGATCCGCACCACGACCGGCACCTGGCCCCAGTACTCGATGCCCTTGGCGGCGAACTTGATGTCGGCGCTCTCGTCCTCGGGGATCTGCAGGAACCAGAACGGAGCGGGGCCGCGCCACTCCACCACCGGCCCCTCGAACTCGAAGTCCATCAGGCGGGGCCACCCGCCAGCTCGGCCAGGCGGGCGACGCCGGGAGCGGTGTGGGTGCGCAGGCGGGTCAGCGCCTCGTCGAGCTCCGCGGAGCCAGGATGGCCGGGCGGGATCCGCGACGGGTTGAGCGCGACCCGGTTGGTCCAGTCCAGGATGTCGGGCTCGGAGGTGAACGACGCCGAGTTGCGCAGGCCCAGGACGTTCATCGTGGCCCACTGCACCAGGCTGTTGCCGAGCGACGAGGGCGGGCACAGCCTGTTCTTCTCGCCGTCGTCGTCGCGGGTCGCCTCGACGTAGCCGGCGAGCGCGGCGCCGAAGCAGGGAAACCCCGCTCTGATCGGTTGCACGGTGATCGCCTCGGGCTGCCAGATCGGCAGGCGCGGAGGGTTCTTCAGCCCGTCGGCCGCGCAGTTCACGACGAGGGCGTCGTCGGCAACGGCGATCGATCCCTCGGTGAAGTCGATCCGGCCTCGGCGCACGGTGTCGATGTGGCCGCGGCGTACGACGTTCTCGATGGTGCGCAGCTGGTCGAGCTCCCAGGTGCCGAGGGTCGGTGCCTTCGCCATCGTCGGGGTGAGCGACCGGTCGATGCGCAGCATGATGCCCGCGTCCTCGAGGCGCAGGAACAGGTCGTCCAGGGACGCCGCGACCGCGGCGGCCTGCACCATGTCGGCGACCATCCCGAGATAGATCGCTGGATCGGGCTGGATCACCGCACGGTTGAGCATCCAGGGCTCACGTGGCCGAACCCAGCAGATCGCGTCGGGGTCCACCCCGCTCGCCAGCAGCCAGATGCAGGCGTCGGTCGCGGTCTTGCCGGAGCCCACGACGACGTACTGGCTCGGGTCGTCGTCCATCCGCACCACGTCGTTGACGGGGATCACGCGTGTGCCCTCGGACACCGTGAACCTCGCAGGCGTCTCCGCGGGGATCTCGGGGGCGAGGTAGCGGGCATCGACGATCCGGCAGTGCTCGGGGACCTCGAAACGGTCACCCGACGCGAGCGAGACGAAGGTGCGATCCCCGAGGTAGTCGCAGCCCGTGAACAGCTCGACCCGCCCCGGACCCAGCATCCTGTCGGCCAGCACGTCGTCGTAGTAGGCGCAGATGGTGGGCTGGTCGGCCCGCTCGTGGAGTCCCGCCTCGGGTCCGGACTGCTGGATCAGTCCGCCCCCGAGCAGCGTCGACGCGACGCCGTAGAAGGTGGAGGACTGGTGCAGCCGCACGAAGGGATAGGCCCCGCGCCAGTGACCACCGACACCCGGCCGGCGATCGACGAGGACGACGTGCGCATCGCTGTGGTCGATCAGGGCATCGGTGAAGGCCATGCCGGTCGCGCCGGCCCCGACGACCAGGTAGTCGGCCTCGACAGTGCGCGTCACGGGGCAACCAAAGCACTACCCGGGCGAGGCGTCCAACCGGCGTCGTCGAGGCTAGGCGGGCTTGCGACCGAGGACGTAGAGCCGCTGGGTGGTCTCACTCCTGGCCGCGAGGGGCCCGCGGAGGTACCACTCGACGTCGACGAGGCCGGTGGACTCCACGGTGCGGGCGAGGTCCGAGGGCTCGTGCAGCACGAAGTCGAGGTCGATCTCGTGGCCGAACCACTCGCCGTGGTGACGGACCTCGGTGCCCGCGTGGAGGGCGAGGACCAGCCATCCACCAGGGGCCAACGAGCGCACCAGGCCGGCGACCGCGTCTGGGAGCTCGGAGGCCGCCAGGTGGATCAAGGAATACCACCCGAGCACGGCGGCCCACCCGGAGCTCGCGGGGGGAGGTCTCAGCTCGCGGAGGTCTCCGACCTCGAACCTCGGACCCGGAAAGCGTCTGCGCGCCTCGTCGACCATCGCGGGGGACAGGTCGACCCCCGTCGCGTCGGCGCCGCGACCAGCCAGGTAGGCGGTCACGTGCCCGGGACCCGACCCGACCTCCACCACCGGGCCGCCGTCCGCGTGGTCAGCCACCCGGTCGAGCAACCAGGTCTCGAAGGACGGTTCGCCGAACAGCCCGACCCAGTGGTCGGCGTAGTCGGACGCGATCGTGTCGTAGGACGACCGCACCCGCGCGTCCCGCTGCTCCCCGCCCTCGGCGATCACCGAGTCCCGGTCGGGAGCGCCCGCCGCGGGCTGGGGCGTGGGTCCCAGGAGGTGGATCCAGCGGGCGTCCTGCTGTCCGGGCCGCCGCTCCAGCTCGCGGACCAGCGGTTCGGAGCGCTCAGCCAGGCGTCGCAGGCACGCCTCGGCCTCGGCCTTGTCGGTGAACTCGTGCAGCCGCTCAGTGCGGGTGCGCAGCTCGCCGGGTGCCTGCGCGCCCCTCAGCAACAGCATGGTGACGAGGGCCCGCTCGTCGGGCTCGAGCCCGAGCACCTCGTCGAGGATCTGGTGGTATTTCAACGTCCGTCGCCCGGTGGCCGCCCACACGATGCGCAGCAGTCCCCGGTCCTTGAGGTCCCGCGCGGTCTGCTCGACGTCCTGCAGGTCGTAGTCGACGACGGGATCGCGGCTGCTGGTCTGGTTGCAGGCCGTCCGCAGTGCGTTCGCGGTGAGGGGGTAGGACGCCGGCACCGTCGTCTGCTTCTCCATCAGGGCGCCCAGGATGCGCTGCTCCTCGGCTGCGAGGACCGGGAGATCGGTCACGACTCGGGCCCGGCCGTCCCGGCCGCCGCGTGCTCCTCGCGCCGCTGGTGCAGCCGCTGCTGCGCCGCCGACAGGTAGGCCAGGCAGGGGGCGTCGGCTGCCGGGTGCTTCTCCTCGAGGTGGAAGATCCAGCGGTCCATCGCGGCCATGAAGCCGTTGTCGCCACCTGGGCGGTAGGCCGACCAGCTCAGGCGGCCCCTGGCGACGCACTCGGTGCAGCTGATCTTGTAGACGAACTGCCGGTCCGCGTCGAGGTCGATCTTCACCCTCGCCAGCGGTCCTGCTTCCGCGCCGGCCTTCTTCTCACGAGCAGATCGGCTCGCCGTCATGTCCTACCCCTGTCGTTCCCGGGAGGTGCAGCCTACGCCGGGCCGCTGGGCGCGCGGTTGCCCCGGACGGTGCTGTCGGGGCCCTGGTCGCTCAGGCGAGGAACGGCTCGACCAGGCCGGGCACGGCGGCGTGGGCGAGGGCGACGGCTTGGCCCTCGGGGATGTCGATGGCGGCGTACGCCTGCTCTCCGGCGGCCGTCGTCGCGACCAGCGTGACGAGTCCTGCCCGGCGCTGGAACCACGACTGCTGGAGGTTCCAGCCGATGATGCCGGTGCGTTGCACGACGTCGCGGCGACCCCGCAGCGACCCGGAACGTACGACGAGGTGGCCGTCGGTCAGGCCGTGTCCGAGCCGGCGGTAGCGGTCGAACGCGAGAGCGGCCCCGACCGGGATGCCGAGCAGGGTCGGGAGCACCACCCACCAGGGGACCGGCGTGGTGCTGGTCAGCACGATCGCCACGGCAGGCAGGACGAGCGCGCCGAGCATGGCGCGCGTCCACCGCCGGCGACGAGCGGCCGGACCGTGCCGGTTGAGCGTGACCTGCAGCGGCTCGGACTGCTCGAGGACGTCGGCGCCGGTTGCGTCGATGACCGTGCGCGGCGCCGGGGGCACCAGCTGGGTCCGCCCCGACTCGCTCTTGGAGACGCCCGTGACGATGGCGAACAGCCGACCTGCACCGACCCCGCGAAGACCCAGCGGCTCGTCGACGGAGACCCCGCGCACCCGTTCGCGCTCGAGGCTCGTCTCGGTGCTGGTGAGCAGGCCGCGGCGCACGTGGAAGGTGCGGCCCCGCGAGTCGCGGGCCAGCGAGAAGCCCCAGTTGGCGACGTAGTAGCCGAGCACCGAGAACACCGCTCCCAGCACCAGGAAGCCCACCACGGCCAGGGGGATGACCCACCCGAGCGAGATCCGCTCGGCGGTGTTGCGGACGTCGCCCTCGTCCAACCAGCGGGTGCCGAGCTGCTCACCGAACTGGCCGAGGACCGCGAGCACACCGGCGGCGATCACGCTGCCCGAGGAGGTCAGCGGCGCATACCTGGCCCACGCCGGGTCGAAGCGCAGCAGCTCGACGTCCTCGGGGCCGGCAGGCTCACCGACGTCATGCGGGCTGGTCGCCCCGGCAACCCCTTCGGATGACGTCCCGGCCGGGGTCGGCGCGTCGGCCCGGTGCAGCAGGGCGATCCGCAACGTCCGGGCCTCCGCCAGCGGGAGCGAGTCGAGCGCGAACTTGTCGTCGTCCTGGGTGGCGGCGCTGGCGGTGCCGACCTCGACCTTGGCGAGACCGAGGACACGGTGGATCGGGGTCGAGGTGAGCTCGACGGCACGCACCCGGTCGAGCCGCGCGGTCAGCACCTTGCGGCCGATCAGACCGCGTTTGAGCTCGATCTGGGCAGGTGTGATCCGGTAGGTCGTGGTCAGGAACCGCATCACGCCGAGCCCGATCGGGATGGCGACACCGAAGGCCTGCCACCAGCTGTTGTCGCCTCCGCCGCCGAGCACGAAGATGCCGATCAGCACCGGCAGGAACTTCATGATCTCCAGCACCGGGTGCACGAGCAGCATCCGCGGGTCGAGCCGGCGCCACGGCACGCCCGGCACCGGGGGCGACGTCGACGGCGGCACGGGCGGTGGCGGGAACGCCTGGGTCACGGGGGTGTCCTCACGTGGCATCCCCGGCCTCGGCTTCGGTACGCCGCGTGAGGTCGTCGACCAGCCGGTCGGCCACCGGCTTGTCGATGGCGTTGATGTGCAGCGGGCCCGCAGCGGACGCGGTGGTGACCGTGACGCTCGCCAGGCCGAAGAGCCGGTCGAGCGGCCCCTGCTCGAAGTCGACGGTCTGCACCCGCGACATCGGCGCGATCCGGCGCTCGCGGCTCAACCAGCCGGTCTGGGTGTAGACCGCGGTGTCGGTGCTCTCCCAGCGGTGGATCCGGTAGCGCACCCGCGGCATCGCCACGACGTAGGCCACCGAGGCGATCACCAGCGGGGGCCAGACCCACCACGGCACCTCGATCCAGAACAGCGCCGCCACGAGGAGCGCCACCAGCAGGAACACGCACCGGAACGCAGCCCCGACGGCCCAGAGCACCGGCGCCTTGGTCGACACCTGGTGAGCGGGGTCGCGCAGGGCCGGGTTCTGGGCCGGTCTGGGCCCGGATCGGGCCGGATCCTGGGCCGGATGGTCGGGCGGTGCAGTGGTCACCGCTCCAGCCTGCCATCTGCGACGGCACGCGCGGGGGACCCGTGTCAGGATCGCGGGCATGGACGCAGACGTCATCGTTGTCGGAGCCGGCCTCGCCGGACTCGCAGCCACCGCAGAGCTCGCCGACGCGGGCAAGTCGGTGCTGCTGCTCGACCAGGAGCCCGAGCAGAGCCTGGGTGGCCAGGCGTTCTGGTCGCTGGGTGGCCTGTTCCTCGTCGACACCCCCGAGCAGCGGCGGATGGGCGTCAAGGACTCCTACGAGCTCGCCCTGCAGGACTGGATGGGCAGCGCCCAGTTCGACCGGGAGAGCGACTACTGGCCGCGCCGGTGGGCAGAGGCCTACGTCGCCTTCGCCGCCGGCGAGAAGCGGCAGTGGCTGCACGACCAGGGTCTGCGCCTGTTCCCCGTCGTGGGCTGGGCCGAGCGTGGCGACGGTCGCGCCGGTGGCCACGGCAACTCGGTGCCCCGCTTCCACCTGACCTGGGGCACCGGCCCGGGCGTGGTCGCCCCCTTCGAACGCCGCGTGCGCGAGGCCCACGAGAAGGGGCTCGTGACGTTCTCCTTCCGCCACCGCGTCGACGAGCTGGTCACGGAGGGCGGGGTGGTGACCGGGGTGCGCGGCGCCAGGCTGGCCCCCGACGAGATGGACCGCGGCCGTGAGTCCAACCGGGACGAGATCGGCTACTTCGAGTACGCCGCCCAGGCGGTGATCATCACCTCCGGCGGCATCGGCGCCAACCTCGACCTGGTCCGCCGCAACTGGCCGGTCGACCGGCTCGGCAACCCGCCACAGCACATGGTCTCCGGCGTGCCCGCCCACGTGGACGGCCGGATGATCGAGATCACGCGGTCCTCGGGGGGCGCGGTGATCAACCCCGACCGGATGTGGCACTACACCGAGGGCATCCGCAACTGGGACCCGATCTGGAAGAACCACGGCATCCGCATCCTGCCCGGGCCTTCGTCGCTGTGGCTCTCGGCGACCGGCGAGCGCTTCCCGGCCCCCTACCTGCCGGGGTTCGACTCCCTGGGCACGCTCGGGGCGATCACGCGCACCGGCTACGACTACTCGTGGTTCGTGCTGACCCAGAAGGTGATCGAGAAGGAGTTCGCCCTCTCCGGCTCCGAGCAGAACCCCGACCTCACCGGCAAGGACGTCAAGCTCCTGCTCAACCGGCTCCGCGCCGGCGCCCCGGGTCCGGTCGAGGCGTTCAAGCAGCACGGCGAGGACTTCGTGGTGGCCGAGAACCTCACCGACCTCGTGGCCGGGATGAACCGGGTGGCCGGGTCGTCGCTGATCTCCGAGGAGTCGCTGCGTCGCACCATCACCGAGCGTGACCGGCAGCTCGACAACCCCTACTCCAAGGACACCCAGGTCACCTTCATCCGCGGGCATCGCAACTACCGCGGCGACAAGCTGATCCGCGTCGCCTCGCCGCACAAGTTCCTCGACCCGGCAAACGGCCCGCTGATCGCCGTACGCCTCAACATCCTCTCGCGCAAGACTCTCGGCGGCCTGCACACCGACCTCGACGCCCGGGTGCTCCAGCCGTCCGGGGAGCCGTTGCCCGGCGTCTACGCGGCCGGCGAGGTGGCCGGTTTCGGTGGCGGCGGGGTGCACGGCTACAACGCGCTCGAGGGCACCTTCCTCGGCGGCTGCCTCTTCTCGGGGCGTACGGCGGGGCGCGCTGCCGCCGCCGCGATCGGCTGAGAACCGCCCGGCCCGCACGACCCCGGCACCCGACTCCCGGCTCCGGTTAGGCTCGGCCCCATGAGCGGAAGAGTCGTCCATTTCGAGATCCCCTTCGACGACGGGGACCGGGCCCGCACGTTCTACCGCGAGGCCTTCGGGTGGAACATCACCGAGATCCCCGAGCTGCACTACACGATCGTGCAGACCGGCCCGACGGGTGAGGACGGCTTCCCCGAGTCGACCGGCTACATCGGCGGCGGGATGCTCCGTCGCGAGAGCCCGACCGACCGTCCGGTGATCACCGTCGACGTCGAGGACATCGACGAGGCGTTGAAGAAGATCGAGGAGCTCGGCGGGATGACCGTGCTCGGTCGCCAGGATGTCGGAGACATGGGCTGGGCGGCGTACTTCAAGGACGTGGAGGGCAATCTGATGGGCCTCTGGCAGGCCCGTCAGGACTGACCGCCCGGCGGCCCCCGGGTGAGCGGTCGCCCTGTCGGCGCGCTGGGTTAGGTTGACCCGGACCTGGACACGAGGCGCGGGAGGCACGTTCGGTGAGCTTGATCGTCCACCGCGCTCCACGCGCGGACCAGCTCGTCCCCGGCCTGGCCGAGCTGCTGGGCGATCCGCTGACCGATCCGTTCGCGCAGGAGCTGGTGCTGGTTCCCGCCCGGGGAGTGGAGCGCTGGCTGAGCCAGCGACTCTCGCACCGCCTCGGCCACGGTGAGGGACGCGAGGACGGCGTCTGTGCCGGCGTGGAGTTCCGCTCGCCGGCCAGCCTGGTCGCGGAGCTGGTCATCGGCGGCACCCGCGAGGACGCGTGGTCGCCCGACGCGCTGGTCTGGCCGCTGCTGGCCGTCGTCGACGCCCATGCCGGGGAGTCCTGGTGCCGTGTGCTCAGCCAGCACCTCGGCCACGGCGAGACCGGTGAGGAGGGCGACCTCCGGCGCGGCCGTCGCTATGCGGTGGCGCGCCGGCTCGCGCAGCTGTTCGCGTCCTACGCCGTCCAGCGGCCGACCCTGCTCGCCGAGTGGGAGTCCGGTCGCGACGACGACGGAGCCGGGGGACCGCTCGACCCGGACCTCTCGTGGCAGCCGGAGCTCTGGCGTCTGCTCGTCGTGGAGGTCGGTGCCCCCTCGCCGCGCGAGCGTCATCTCGACGTCCTCGCCTCGCTGCGTGAGCGTCCCGAGGAGATCGCGCTGCCGTCACGGTTCTCGCTGTTCGGGCACACCCGCATCCCGGTGACCGAGGTCGAGCTGCTGTCTGCCCTGGGGGAGCACCGCGACGTGCACCTGTGGCTGCCCCATCCCTCGGCCGCGCTCTGGGACACCCTGGCCGACCTGTCCGGCGCGGTGCCGCGGAGCGAGGACACGTCACACGAACGGGTCGGCCACCCGTTGCTCGCCTCGCTGGGCCGGGACGTGCGCGAGCTCGAGCGGAGTCTGGTGTCGGTGGGCTCCCGACCAGCACCCGGTCCCGAGGCGCTCGCAGAGATCAGTGACCAACCCGTCGGGAAGGGCCGCCTCCTGCACTGGCTGCAGCAGGACATCGCAGCCAACTCCACCGTCGACCCGACCTCCCGCAGCATCAGCCCCGACGACGACTCCGTCCAGGTGCACGCCTGTCACGGCCCGGCCCGGCAGGTGGAGGTCCTGCGCGAGGTGGTGCTCGGCCTGCTCGCCGACGACCCCAGCCTCGAACCTCGCGACATCCTGGTGATGTGCCCCGACATCGAGGCCTACGCCCCTCTGGTCGCGGCCGCGTTCGGGATGGGTGAGATAGGGGGGCATCCCGGCCACCAACTGCGGGTGCGGCTGGCCGACCGGTCGCTCACGCAGACCAATCCGCTGCTCGCCGTGGTCGGGCAGCTGCTCGAGCTCGCCGGCGGGCGGGCCGAGGCCAGCCGGGTGCTGGACCTCGTGGCCTGCGGCCCGGTCCGGCGGCGCTTCGGATTCACCGACTCCGACCTCGAGACGATCACCGACTGGGTCGAGAAGGCCGGGGTCCGCTGGGCGTTCGACGCTGCGCACCGGGAGCCGTTCGGGCTGCAGCACTACGTCCAGAACACCTGGCGCTTCGGTCTCGACCGCGTCCTGGCCGGGGTGGCGGTCAGTGACGACGCCGACCGCTTCTTCGGTGCGACGCTGCCTCTCGACGATGTCGGCTCGACGAGCATCGACCTGGCCGGGCGTCTCGCCGAGCTCCTCGACCGTCTGGAGACGGTGACGGACCGGCTCGCGGGCAGCCACCCTGTCGCTGACTGGCTGGCCGCGGTGGGTGACGGCGTCGACCAGCTCACCGCTGTCGCGCGCGGCGAGGAGTGGCAGTCGGCGCAGGTCCACCGCGAGCTGGCCGGCATGCTCGTCGCCACGTCGGGCTCGGAGCTGGAGCTGCGCCTGCCAGATGTCCGCGCGCTGATGCGTGAGCGACTCTCCGGCCGGCCCACCCGGGCCAACTTCCGCACCGGGACCCTCACCGTGGCGACGCTGGTGCCGATGCGCTCGGTGCCCCACCGGGTCGTCTGTCTGCTCGGTCTCGACGACGGCATCTTCCCGCGCGCGGGCGCGGTCGACGGCGACGACGTGCTGGCCCGCCGGCCGGTCACCGGCGAGCGCGACGTGCGCAGCGAGGACCGGCAGCTGATGCTCGACGCGATCGTCGCGGCGACCGAGCACCTGGTCGTCACCTACTCCGGCGCCAACGAGACGACCGGCCAGCAGCGGCCGCCTGCCGTCCCCCTCGGCGAGCTCCTCGACACCCTCGACGCCACCGCCGTCGGCGGCAAGGCCCACGCCCTGCGGCGGCACCCGCTCCAGGCGTTCGACCGCCGCAACCTCGACGCCACCCGGCCGTTCTCCTTCGACACGGCTGCGCTCGAGGGCGCTCTCGCGGCCGCACGTCCGCGCGTCGCACCTCCCGACCTCGCCGGCCTCGAGCTGCCCGCACCCGAGGGCGACGTCGAGCTGGCCGCCCTCGTGTCGTTCCTCAAGCACCCGGTCAAGGAGTTCCTGCGCCGCCGGCTCGACCTCGCGCTGGCCGACGAGGGCGAGGAGGTCACCGACGGGCTCCCGGTGGAGCTCGACGGTCTGGGGCAGTGGGGGGTGGGCGACCGGATGCTGCACGACCTGCAGGCCGGCCGCACCCGGAAGGCGACCCTCGACAAGGAATGGCGCCGCGGCGTGCTGCCGCCGGGCCACCTCGGCTGGCGCCTGGCGCAGAAGATCGTCGACCAGGCTGCGCCTGTCGCCGACATCGCGGCCTCGGTGACCCAGGGGATCCAGGTCGCGGCCCGCGACATCGACGTCGACCTCGGTGGTGGCCGTCGGCTGCGCGGCACCGTCACCGACCTCTACGGCGACCGGGTGGTGAAGGTGAGCTTCTCCAAGCTCGGCCCTCGCCACCTGCTGGAGGCGTGGGTGCCGCTGCTCGCCCTGTGTGCCGACTCCCCGGGTCGCCCGTGGTCGGCTGGTGCGATCGGTCGGGGCGACTTCGGCCGCGCCACGGACCGGTCGGCCTTCGCCTCGGTCGAGGGAGCCGGCGACCTGCTCCGCGACCTCGTGGCCATCTATGACGCCGGGATGCGCGAGCCGCTGCCGTTGCCCCTCAAGACCGGGCACGCCTGGGCCAGCGCCAACCCGCGCAACGCACGCCACAAGGCAGAGGCCACCTGGTCCCGGGCCCGGTTCGGCAACGAGAACGAGGACGAGGCCCACGTGCGGGTGTGGGGCCCCGACGCCCCGCTGGCGCGGCTGCTCGAGCAGCGGCCGCTCCCCGGCGAGGAGGTCGCGGACCAGGACACCCGTCTGGGTGCGTTGGCCTGCCGGCTGTGGAAGCCGATCCTGGAGCGGAGGCGATGATGGCCGAGGACCCCACCAGGACTGACCCGACCAGAGACATGGAGCCCTTCGACCTCCTCGGTGAGCTCCCCACCGGCACCACGCTGCTGGAGGCGAGCGCCGGCACCGGCAAGACCTTCGCCGTCGGTGCCCTGGTGGCGCGCTTCGTCGCCGAGGGTGTCGCCCGCCTCGAGGAGATGCTGGTGATCACCTTCGGCCGCGCAGCCAGCCAGGAGCTGCGGGAGCGGGTGCGCGAACAGCTGGTCGAGGCCGAACGCGCGCTGGCCCATCCGGCGTCGGCCCGGGCGCTGGGCGGCCTGTGCGGCCTGCTCGCGGACGTCGACGACGCCGAGATCGCCCTACGCCGCGCCCGGCTGCGCGACGCCCTCGCCGACTTCGATGCCGCCACCATCGCGACCACCCACCAGTTCTGCCAGTCGGTGCTGCGCTCGCTCGGGGTCGCCGGCGACACCGACTCGGGTGCGGAGCTGGTCGACAACCTCGATGAGCTGGTGGTGGAGGTCGTCGACGACGTCTACCTGAGCCGCTACGGCCAGCTCGCCGAGGACCCACCGTTCAAGCGCCCGGTCGCCCTGCAGCTCGCCCGGGCCGCGGTGGGCGACCCGCAGGCACTCCTCGCGCCCAGCGACGCCCCACCGGGCAGCCCCACCGGGGAGCGCTACGCCTTCGCCGAGACGGTCCGGGCCGAGATCGAGCGGCGCAAGCGACGCCTCGGCATCCTGTCCTACGACGACCTGCTGACCCGGCTCGCCGACGCGCTCGAGGCGGATGACTCGCCGGCCAGGCAGCGGATGCGCCAGCGCTGGCGCATCGTGCTCGTCGACGAGTTCCAGGACACCGACCCCGTGCAGTGGCGGGTGCTCGACCGTGCCTTCTCCGGGGAGGCCACGCTGGTGCTGATCGGTGACCCCAAGCAGGCCATCTACGCGTTCCGTGGCGGCGACATCTTCACCTACCTCGAGGCGTCGGAGACGGCGGCGACCAGGCGCACCCTCGCGGTCAACTGGCGCAGCGACGAGGTGCTCGTCGACACTCTGCAGGCCCTGCTGGGTGGCGCTGCGCTGGGAGACCCGCGCATCGCGGTCCATCCGGTCGAGGCGGAGCACCGGGGAAGTCGCCTGGCCGGGGCACCGGTCGCCGACCCGTTGCGCGTCCGCGTGCTCCGGGCCTCCGACGGCGCCACGATGCCGATCGACGCGGCCCGCACCCACATCGCGCAGGACCTCGCCGACGACGTGGCCCGCCTGCTCTCCTCCGGTGCCACCTTCGAGGGCCGTCCGGTCGGCGCGGGCGACGTCGCGGTGCTGATCTACAGCCTCAAGCACGTCGGGCTGTTCCAGAAGGCCCTCTCCGACCGCGACATCCCGTCGGTGGTGAGCGGGGGCAGCAGCGTCCTGCTGACCGAGGCCGGCGCCGACTGGCTGGTGCTCCTCGAGGCGCTCGAGCAGCCGCACCGCTCGGCCCGGGTCCGGTCGGTCGCGCTGAGCCCGTTCGTGGGCCTGAGCGCGGCCGAGCTCGACGCCGGCGGCGACGACCTGACCGACGACGTGGCCGAGCGTGTCCGTCGCTGGCTGGACATGCTGCGCGCCCGGGGGATCGCCGCCGTGCACGAGGCGATCACGGCCGACGGGCTGGCGGCGCGGGTGCTCGCCCGACCCGATGGCGAGCGGCTGCTGACCGACCTCGACCACCTCGGCCAGGTGCTCCACGACGTGCAGCACCGCGAGGGGCTCGGCCTCCCGGGGCTGCTCGACTGGCTGCGTGCCGAGCGTCGCGCCGCCCAGACCAGCAACGAGCGCACCCGTCGCCTCGACACCGACGCCCGCGCGGTGCAGTTCGTGACGATCCACGCGAGCAAGGGGTTGCAGTACCCCGTCGTCTACCTTCCGCTCCTCTTCAACAAGTGGACCCCCGAGGAGGCCACCCCCCTCTTCCACGACGTCGCGGGGCGACGCACCGTCGACGTCGGCGGCGCGGTCGATCCCGCGATCGCCGCGCGGGCCAGGGCGGAGGCCGCCGGGGAGGAGCTGCGGCTGACCTACGTCGCCATGACCCGGGCGCAGAGCCAGGTCGTCACCTGGTGGGCGCCGACCCGCGACTCCTGCCACGCGGGGCTGACCCGGCTCCTGTTCGGACGCCAGCGCGGCGAGAGCGCCGTACCCACGTCGCTGCCGCAGGTCCCCTCCAGCTTCGAGGCCCTCGCTGCGCTGACCGAGTGGCAGTCCGGAGGTGCCCTGGTGGTGGAGCTCTCGGAGCTGAACCGCGCCGCGGCGACCGTGCCGGCCGACCCGATCCCGACTCTCGACGTACGCCGCTTCCGCCGTGGTGTGGACACCGAGTGGCGACGCACGTCCTACTCCGGGCTGATCCGGGCCGAGGAACAAGGGGCAGCCGGGGTCGACAGCGAGCCGGAGGTCGAGGGCACCGTCGACGAGGCCGCGACCGACGAGCTGGTCGAGGAGCCGCAGCGCTCGACCACCGCCACGACCGGCGGCGACGTTCCCTCGCCGATGGACTCCCTGCCCGCGGGGGCGACCTTCGGGTCGCTGGTCCACGGGGTGCTCGAGCACGCCGACCCGCGGGCCCCCGACCTGGTCGCGGAGCTGACGGCCAGGGTGGAGGAGCAGCGCCGCTGGTGGTCGGTCGAGGCCACGACGGCTGATCTCGTCGAGGGTCTGCTGCCGCTCCAGAACACCTCGCTCGGCCCGCTCGCCGGTGGCCGCACCCTCGCCGAGATCACCCTGCCCGACCGGCTGCGTGAGCTCGACTTCGAGATCCCCTTGGCGGGCGGCGACGAACCGACCGCCGACGTCCTGCTGTCCGCCATGGGCGAGGTGCTGCGCCGGCACCTGCCTGCCGACGACCCGATGCTCGCCTACGCCGAGCGACTCGAGTCGCCGGCCCTGGGCGGGCAGAGCCTGCGCGGCTACCTGAGCGGGTCGATCGACGTCGTGCTCCGCGTCGGTGAGGGGGCCGACCAGCGGTTCCTGGTCGTCGACTACAAGACCAACCGGCTCGGCGAGATCGACGAGCCCCTGACGGCCCTCGACTACACGCCGGAGCTGATGACGGCCGCGATGCTGCACTCCAACTACCCGCTGCAGGCGCTGCTCTACTCCGTCGTGCTGCACCGCTACCTGCGGTGGCGACTGCCTGGCTACGACCCGGAGCAGCACCTCGGTGGGATCCTCTACCTCTACGTCCGCGGCATGTGCGGGCCGGAGACGCCTGAGGTGGACGGCGTCCCGTGCGGCGTCTTCAGCTGGGCGCCACCTGCCGCGATGGTGGTCGAGCTCTCCGACCTGCTCGACGGCCGGCTCGCCACCGCACCGACAGCGAGCGCGTCATGACGGTCACCGACGAGGTCGTGTGGGCCGACGCCCACGACCGCCGGCGTGCGCTCGGCGCTCCCGACCTGCTGGCGCGGTTCAACCTGCCCGAGCTGCTGAACGCCGCCGACATCCACGTCGCACTCCGGCTGGGGGTCCTGCTCGACGAGTCCGACGAGGAGGTGCTGCTGGCCATCGCGCTGGCTGTCCGGGCCGTGCGCACGGGATCGGTGTGCCTCGACCTCGCCACCATCGCCGACCTGCCGCTCGAGCACGAGGCGCCGCTGCCGTGGCCCGACGCCGCGGCCTGGGTGGAGCGGGTCGGGCGCAGTCCGTTGGTCCGCGAGGAGATGGTGCGCCTGGTCGGGACGCGGCTCTACCTCGACCGCTACTGGCGCGAGGAGGGTCAGGTCTGCGACGACCTGGTCGCCCGGATCCGGCGTACTCCTCCTGAGGTCGATGACGCCGCCCTCGACGCCGGCCTGGAGCGGGTGTTCCCGGGTGCCGGATTCGCCGAGCAGCGGGGTGCCGCGCGTGCAGCCGCGTCCCGGTGGACGACGGTGCTCACCGGAGGCCCGGGCACTGGGAAGACGACCACGGTCGCCGGGTTGCTCGCCCTGGTCGCGGAGCAGCACGAGCTCGCCACGGGCCGGCCGCCGCGGATCGCCCTGGCCGCCCCGACGGGCAAGGCGGCCGCACGACTGCAGGAGGCGGTTCAGGAGTCCGTCGGCGCCGACAACGGGGCGCTCGAGGACCCGACCGACCAGCAGCGACTGGCCGGGCTGCGGGCCTCCACGCTGCACCGGCTGCTCGGCTGGCGCCCCGACAGCCGGGTGCGGTTCCGGCACGACCGCACCAACCGGCTGCCCTACGACGTCGTCGTGGTCGACGAGACCTCGATGGTCTCGCTGACCATGATGGCCCGGCTGCTCGAGGCCGTCCGGCCCGACGCCCGGCTGGTGCTGGTCGGCGACCCCGACCAGCTCGCCTCGGTGGAGGCCGGAGCCGTGCTGGCCGACCTGGTCGCCGGCTTCGAGGGTTCGTCCGACTCCCCGGTCGCTCCGCTGCTGACGACGCACCGCTTCGGCGAGCACATCGGCGCCCTGGCCGAGGCGCTGCGCAGGGGTGATGCAGACGCGGCGATGGCGGCACTGCGGTCCGGCTCCAGCCAGGTCGAGCTCGTCGACCCCGAGGACGACGAGGCGATGACGCTGTTCCGGTCGCGCGTCGTCGACGTGGCGATGGACCTGCGACGTGCGGCGGAGGCGGGCGACGCTCCGGCGGCTCTCGCTGCGCTCTCGCGGCACCGGCTGCTGTGTGCCCACCGGGAGGGTCCCTTCGGCGTCGGCGGCTGGAACCGTCTGGTCGAACGGCTGGTCGCCGAGCGCACGGGCACCACCCACTACGAGGAGTGGTACGCCGGCCGGCCGATCCTGGTCACCGCCAACGACTACGACCAGCTGCTCAACAACGGAGACATGGGGGCCACCATCCGTCGCGAGGACGGTCGCCTCCGGGTCGTCGTACAGGTGGGTGAGGCGGTGCGCGAGTTCGCCACCACCCGGCTCTCCGGGGTGGAGACGGTGCACGCGATGACCGTGCACAAGTCGCAGGGGTCGCAGGCCCACACGGTCAGCGTCGTGCTCCCCGGCGAGGAGTCCCGGTTGCTGACGCGCGAGCTGTTCTACACCGCGGTCACGCGCGCCCAGGAGCAGGTCAGGGTGGTCGGCACCGAGACCGCGATCCGCTCGGCCATCGGGCGTGAGGTCCAGCGAGCGAGTGGTCTGCGTGAACGCCTCCGCGCCGCGCTGGCCGACGGCTGAGGCCTACTTCAGCTCGTTCTCCGCCTCGCCGATCTGGTCGAACTCCTCCTCGGGAGCGCTCGCGACGAGGTGGTGGCGGCTGTAGAACCAGAAGTAGGCGAGCGCCGCCACGAAGACGGCCGCAGTGATCCCCGCCGCCAAGATGTCGACGAAGAACGTCGCGACCATCGCGATCAGGCTCAGCACCAGACCCAGTCCGGTCGTCAGCACGCCGCCGGGGGTGCGGTAGGCGCGCTCGAGGTCGGGCTCGCGGCGGCGCAGCATGATGTGGCTCAGGTTGAGCAGCACGTAGGACGTCGTCGCCCCGAAGACGGCGATGTTGATCAGCAGGGCGCCGTCCTTGGTGCTCGCCGCCAGCACGAAGCCGATCGTGCCCGGGACGATCAGTGCCACCCACGGGGTGTTGCGGCCGCTGGTCAGCGACAGCACCCGGGGCAGGTAGCCGGCACGCGACAGCGCGAACAGCTGTCGGGAGTAGGCGTAGATGATCGAGAAGAAGCTCGCGATCAGGCCGGCCAGACCGGCGTAGTTCACGACATCGGCGAGCAGCGAGCCGCTTCCGTAGACCGCCCGGATGGCTTCGGGCAGCGGGTTGTCCGAGGTGCGCACCGTCTCCGACCCGGCCGCCCCCGGCACCACGAGCAACATGCAGGAGGCAGAGACCAGCAGGAACAGCATCGCGGTGATGATGCCCCGGGGCATGTCCTTCTTCGGGTCGTCGGTCTCCTCCGCGGCCAGCGGCACGCCCTCGACCGCGAGGAAGAACCAGATGCCGTAGACCAGTGCGGCGACCGCACCGCCGATGCCGAAGGGCAAGAAGTCGCTGGACATCGTCGAGCCGTCCGCTGCGATGTCGAAGAGGTTGCTCGTGGAGAACTTCGGGATCAGGCCGACGACGGCAGCGACCAGCGCCAGGACCGCGATCGCCGTGATGCCGAACATCAGCTTGAGTGCCTCGCCCACGCCGTAGAGGTGGACGCCGATGAAGACCACGTAGGCGATCAGGTAGACCAGCCAGCCGTTGGAGAGACCGAAGAGTCCGAGTGCCTCGACGTAGCCGCCGATGAACACCGAGATGGCGGCCGGCGCGACGGCGTACTCGATCAGGACCGCCATGCCGGTCGCGAATCCTCCGATCGGGCCCAGCGCGCGTCGGGCGAAGCCGTAGCCCGCGCCGGCGACGGGGAGCGCCGAGGACATCTCCGCGAGGCCGAAGACCATGCAGGTGTACATCAGCCCCATCAGGATGGTGGCGATCAGCAGACCGCCCCAGCCGCCCTCGTCGAGGCCGAAGTTCCAGCCCGCGAAGTCCCCGGAGATGACATAGCTGACGCCGAGGCCGGCGAGCAGGATCCACCCGGCGGCGCCCTTCTTCAGCGAGCGGTTGTCGAGGTAGTCGTCATCGACGTCCTGGTATCCGACACGGGATTTGGCCATGGTGTGGTGTTCCCCCTCGGGGAATACCAAAACGCACCACGTAGTTGTATGATCAACTACTTCTGGAGGCAGATCACATGGAGTTCGGCATCTTCACCGTCGGCGACGTGACCACCGACCCGACGACCGGGAAGACGGTCACCGAGCACGAGCGCATCAAGAACACGGTGGCGATCGCGAAGAAGGCCGAGGAGGTCGGGCTCGACGTCGTCGCCGTCGGCCAGCACCACAACCCGCCCTTCGTGGCCAGCGCACCCACCACGACGATGGCCTACATCGGTGCGCAGACCGAGCGGATCAAGCTCTCGACCAGCACCACCCTGATCACCACCACCGACCCGGTGCGCATCGCCGAGGACTACGCCACCCTGCAGCACCTCCTCGACGGCCGCATGGACCTGATGCTCGGCCGCGGCAACACCGGACCGGTCTACCCGTGGTTCGGCAAGGACATCCGCGATGGCATCCCGCTCGCGATCGAGAACTACGCCCTGCTGCGTCGGCTCTGGCGCGAGGAGAACGTCGACTGGGAGGGCAAGTTCAGGACGCCGCTGCAGGGGTTCACCTCCACGCCCCGTCCGCTCGACGGCAACCCGCCCTTCGTCTGGCACGGTTCGATCCGCAGCCCCGAGATCGCCGAGCAGGCCGCCTACTACGGTGACGGGTTCTTCTCCAACCACATCTTCTGGCCGGCCTCGCACACCGCGCGGATGGTCGACTTCTATCGCCAGCGCTTCGAGCACTACGGGCACGGCAAGGCCGAGGACGCGATCGTCGGGCTCGGCGGCCAGGTCTACATGGCCAAGACCCACGAGCAGGCGGTCAAGGAGTTCCGGCCGTACTTCGACAACGCCCCGGTCTACGGGCACGGTCCCTCGCTGGAGGAGTTCACCCGCGAGACGCCGCTGACCGTGGGCACCCCGGCGGAGGTCGTCGAGCGCACCCTCTCCTTCCAGGAGTACGCCGGCAGCTACCAGCGCCAGCTGTTCCTGGTCGACCACGCCGGTCTCCCGTTGACCACGGTGCTGAACCAGCTCGACCAGCTCGGTGAGGTCGTGGCGGAGCTCCGCAAGCACACCGAGGAGGCGGCGGCATGACGCTGCGAGTCGCGGGCCGTCAGCCCCAGCACAGGATCGCGGTCGTGGCAGCCGGCCTGTCCGAGCCGTCCTCGACCCGGCTGCTCGCCGACCTGCTGGGTGAGGCGGCTGCCACGGCGCTGGGAGAGGCACAGGTCGACGTCGTCGAGCTGCGGCCACTGGCCCACGCGGTGACCGACGCCCTGCTCACCGGCTTCCCCAACGCCGAGCTCGCCGAGGCGATCGAGACGGTCACCGGCGCCGACGCGGTGATCGCGGTGACCCCGGTCTTCAGCGGCTCCTACTCGGGCCTGTTCAAGTCGTTCTTCGACATCCTGGAGACCGGATCCCTCGACGGCACCCCGGTCCTGGTGGCTGCGACCGCCGGCACCGCCCGGCACTCGCTCGTGCTCGAGCACGCGCTGCGGCCGCTGTTCAGCTATCTGCACGCCGTCGTCGTCCCCACCGGCGTCTTCGCGGCCAGCGAGGACTGGGGAGCCACCGGGGTCGACGGTGTCCTGCGCCGCCGGATCGACCGTGCCGCCGCCGAGCTCGCCGCCCTCGTCCAGGCTCGCCCGGTCGCCGCCCGGGGTGACCAGTTCACTCGCGACATCGCTGCCATGGGCAGCTTCGAGGACCTGCTCGGCGGCTGAGTGCATCGAGTTGGCGAAGAAGGGCACCCACAGTGGGTGCCCCTCCTTCACGCAGCCGCTGCCCGAGCCCGCTCCCACCGAGTCGCTGGATGAGCCGGCCGTCCGGCGGGTCCGAAGACGTCAAGGCGCCGAAGGGCTCACGCGAGGAGCCCGAGCTGGAACAGACCTTCGACCGCCTGGTCGAGGAGGGCCACGATCGCCTCGACCGGCCGTTGCTGCCCCTGGTGGCCACCGGCTTCCTGGGCGGCATCGACGTCGGGGTGGGCGTGCTGATGTATCTCGTCGTCGACGCCAAGACCCACCAGCCGCTGCTCGCCTCACTCGCCTTCACGGTCGGGTTCGTGGCGCTGCTGCTGGCCAACAGCGAGCTGTTCACGGAGAACTTCCTGGTCCCGGTGATCTCCGTGGTCGCCAAGGTCGGCACGATCGGCCAGCTGGTCCGGCTGTGGGTGGTCACGTTGGTGGCCAACCTCGTGGCGGGGCTCGCGATGGCCGCGATGATCGTGGTCGCCCTGCCCGACGTGCACGAGGCGGCCGTGAAGGCCGGCTCGCACTACGCCCATCTCGGGGTCTCCTGGCGTTCGTTCTTCCTGGCGGTCCTGGCCGGAGCGGTGATCACCCTGCTCACCCGGATGCAGCACGCCACGCAGAGTCTCGGTCCCCAGCTGGTGGCTGCGGTGATGATGTCGTTCGTGCTCGTGGGCGCTGAGCTGTTCCACTCGGTGCTCGACTCGATCCTGATGTTCACCGGACTCCTCACCGGCAAGGCCGACTACACCTGGCTCGACTGGCTGGGCGCCCTGGGCTGGTCGTCCTTCGGCAACCTGGCCGGCGGGCTGGTGCTCGTCACCTCGGCCCGGCTGCTCCGGGTGCCGCACCGGGTGGAGGAGAGCCGCGACGAAGGTCAGACCGGCTGACCCGGCGTACGCGCAAAACGGGCCGGGCTGACGGGTGAAACTGGAGGCTGTCGGCCGAAGTATCGCCACTCCGCCTCCAGTTTCCCCGGGCGCCCGGGGAAACCGCCCCGGCCCCCTCAACCCCGCGCCCCCACCTTCCGCGCCAGCTCCTCGGGCATCGGCTCGTAGTGGGCGAAGGTGCGGGTGAAGCTGCCGGTCCCGTGGGTCGTGCCGCGGAGGTCGACCGCGTAGCGCACGAGCTCGGCCTGCGGCACGGCAGCGCGTACGGCGGCCCGGTCCTCGGCCGCCTCCTCGCTCGCCTCCTCGGTCCCGAGCAGCCGTCCCCGTCGCGCTGACAGCTCGCTCATCACCGAGCCGACGTGCTCGTTGGGCACGACGACCGTGACCTCGTCGTAGGGCTCCAGCAGCGCGATCTGCCCGGCCCCGGCCGCCTCGCGCAGGGCCAGCGCTCCGGCGCTCTGGAAGGCCGCGTCCGAGGAGTCCACGCTGTGCGACTTGCCGTCGGTCAGGGTGACCCGGATGTCGACGACCGGGTAGCCCTTGCTGACACCGCGCTGCATCTGGGCCCGGACGCCCTTCTCGACCGAGGCGATGAACTGTCGGGGAACGGCGCCGCCGACGACCTTGTCCACGAACTCGAAACCGCCGCCCTGCGGCAGCGGCTCGACCTCGAGGTCACAGATCGCGTACTGGCCGTGGCCGCCGGACTGCTTCACGTGGCGACCGTGCCCCTTCGACGGCGAGGTGAAGGTCTCCCGCAGAGGGACGACCACGTCCTGGGGCACGACCGCGACGCCATACCTGCTGCGCAGCCGGTCGAGGGCCTGGTCGGCGTGCGCCTCGCCCATCACCCAGAGGACGACCTGCCCGGTCTCGCCGTTGTGCTCGATCCGCAGGCTCGGGTCCTCGGCGCGCAGGCGGGCCAGGGCGGTGGAGAGCTTGTCCTCGTCGGAGTGGGACTGCGCCTCGATGGCGACGGGGAGGAGCGCGGTCGGCATCGTCCACGGCCGGAGCACCCGGGGCCGCTCCGGGCTGGACAGGGTGTCCCCGGTCTCGGCGCGGCTGAGCCGGCCGATGGCGGCGATGTCGCCCGCGACCACGCGGTCCGCGTGCACCTGCTGGGCACCGAACGGGTGTGCCAGGGCGCCGATGCGCTCGTCCTCGTCATGGTCCTCGCGACCGGCGTCGTCCTCGAAGAAGGCGGAGAAGTGACCCGAGACGTGCACGGCGGAGTCGGGCTCGAGGGTGCCGGAGAAGACCCGCACGATGCTGACCCGGCCGACGTACTGGTCACTGCTCGTCCGCACCACCTCGGCGACGAGCGGGGCGTCGGGGTCACAGGTCACCGCATCGGCCTGGCCGCCGCTGGGGGTGAACGACTCCTGCGCCGGGTGCTCGGGCGGAGCGGGGAAGCCACGGACGCACAGGTCGAGCAGCTCGGCGCACCCGCGGCCGTCGGTGGCGCACACGGCGACGACCGGGTGCAGGCGCGCCCCGGCCACGGCCTTCTCGAGGTCGCGCACCAGGAGGTCCTCGTCGACCTTCTCGCCACCGAGGTAGCGCTCCATCAAGGACTCGTCCTCGGACTCCTCGATCACGGCCTCGATCAGGGTGCCTCGGCGCTCGTCGTCACCCGAGCCGGCGAGCAGCCCGGTCACGCCTCGACCGTCGGGGACGACGACGGGTTGCACCCGGTCGCCGAACGCGTCGCGCGCTGCCCGGAGGGTCCGGTCGAAGTCTGCGCGGGCGTGGTCGAGCTTGGTCACGACCACCGCGCGGGGCATGTCGACCGCTGCGCACTCCCGCCACAGCTGGCGGGTGCCCTCGTCGACGGACTCGTTGGCGGCCACCACGAACAGGGCACAGTCAGCCGCGCGCAGCCCGGCGCGCACCTCACCGACGAAGTCGGCGTAGCCGGGGGTGTCGAGCAGGTTGATCTTGCAGCCGGAGTGGACGACCGGTGCCACGGCCAGGGAGCTCGACCGCTCGTGGTCGCGCTCGTTGTCCTCGAAGTCGCACACCGTGTTGTGCTCGGCGACCGAACCGCCACGCGTCACCGCACCCGAGGCCACGAGCAGGGCCTCGACCAGTGTGGTCTTGCCCGACTGGCTCGGCCCGACCAGGACGACGTTGCGCACCTGCTCGGGCGAGGACACGTCGAGCTGGTGGTTGGTGGCTCTGCCGTGGCGCTCCCCCATGGCACCAACCAACTCCGATCCCGGGGTGCGCACAAGACCCCGCGAAGTATTGGTCAGGTGCCGTTGCGCGAGAAGTGCTGGTAGTCCTTCAGCGAACGCCAGGTCCCGCCCCAGGTCCAGCCGATCGAGTCGAAGGCCCGGACGACAGCTCCGCCGGGCTCGATCATCCCGGGGCGCACCCGACCGCGCTGGAGGTAGGACGACGCCAGCTCCGGGAGCACGAGGTCGTTCTTCAGGTAGGGGTTCTGGAACGGGTTGACGTCGATCGCCAGCCCGTAGGCGTGCTGGGAGTACGACGTCGCGCCGGTCGTCGGTCGGCAGTTGAAGGCGCCGGTGTTGTTGCCGTCGCCGGTCGGGGGAGCGTCGAGCTCGTCGGCACGGGTGATGCGCATCTCCTCGATCGGGAACCGGTCGGCCCACAGCGACCGGAACACCCGCACCAGGTCGGCGGCCGCCTCGGTGTTCACGAGCAGCTCACCGGTGTGCCGTTCGCCGTCGAAGCCGACGAAGGTCAGCCGGACCCACGACAGGTCGGCCGCCTCGACCGGGCAGCCCCGCTTCCAGGTGGACCGGGCGATCACGCTCGTCGGGGCCGGTGTGGTCACGCGGGAGGCGAACCCGGATCCCGGCAGGGGCGGCAGCCGGTCGGGCAGCGTGAACCGGCGAGGGTCCAGCTCGGGTGGCGTCGGCCGGATCTCGCCGAAGCCGTTGGCCTGCCGGGGGAGCACCCGCTTCCCGAGCCAGCTCGGCGGCCTGGCCCCGACGACCGGACGGTCGGTGGGCCGCGGCGAGGGCAGGGTGCGGCTGGGTGACGGGCTGGGTGACGGGCTCGTTGACGGGCTGGGTGACGGGCTGGCGGTGGCGCTGGGTGCCGGTGGGACCCCGGGTGAGGACTGGGTGGGCTCGTCGGAGGCAGCGGCCCCGCAGGCCGAGAGGGTCAGCAGCAGGGCGAGACCGGCGACCGACGCGAGCCGGCCCGATCCGTCGGGGGTGAGGGTCACGCGTCCCATGGTCTCGCGGGACCGAGCAGTGCCCCGGCATGTGGCGGCAGCTGGATCCGGCCGTCGGTCAGGGTGGGCCTGCTCGGCGTACGGAAGAGCACGTCGAGGTCACCCTCGACGATCAGTTCGGCGGGCTCGTCCCCGAAGTTCACGACCATCAGCAGCGAGCCCCGGCGCATGGTGAACACCCGACGGGCCTCGTCGGCGGTGCAGGAGACCGAGCCGAACCAGGGGTTGGTCAGGTCGGGCAGCGAACGGCGCAGCTCGACCAGGCGCTGGTAGGCCGCGAGCACGCGCGCGTGCTGTCCCTCCGTCCGCTCCGACCAGTCGAGCTCAGAGCGTCGGAACGTCTCCGGGTCCTGCGGGTCGGGCACGAGCGAGGGGTCCCAGCCCATCTGCTCGAACTCGCGGAGCCGGCCCTCGGCGGTCGCCGTGCCGAGCTCCGGCTCCGGGTGGGAGGTGAAGAACTGGAACGGTGCGGATGCGGCCCACTCCTCGCCTTGGAAGAGCATCGGCGTGAACGGTCCGGCGAGCGTGAGCATCGCCGCGCACACGAGCTGGTCCTCGTCGAGGTGCTCGACGATCCGGTCGCCGACGGCACGGTTGCCGATCTGGTCGTGGTTCTGGCTGCAGACCACGAGCCGCCAGGTCGGCATGGTCGCGGTCGGCACCGGGGAGCCGTGGTTGCGGCCGCGGAAGGAGGAGAAGGTGCCGTCGTGGAAGAAGCCGCGGGTGCAGACCTTCGCGAGGGCCGAGAGGGGCTCGAAGTCGGCGTAGTAGCCGGTCGTCTCTCGCGTCAGCGCCACGTGCACGGCGTGGTGGAAGTCGTCGCTCCACTGCGCGTCCAGCCCGAGGCCGCCGGCCTCGCGCGGGGTGACCATCAGTGCGTCGTTGAGGTCGGACTCCGCGATCAGCGTGAGCGGGCGGCGCAGGTGCGCGGACAGCGTGCCCACCTCGACCCCGAGCTCCTCGAGCAGGTGGGTCTCGGACTCGTCCTCGAGGGCGTGCACCGCGTCGAGCCGCAGCCCGTCGACGTGGAAGTCGCGCAGCCACATCAGCGCGCTGTCGAGGATGTAGCGCCGCACCTCGGTGGAGCCCTCGCCGTCGAGGTTCACCAGCGAGCCCCAGGGGTTCGCACCCTCGGCCTTCAGGTAGGGCCCGAACATCGGCAGGTAGTTCCCCGACGGTCCCAGGTGGTTGTAGACCACGTCCTGGATGACCCCGAGGCCGGCGGCGTGGGCGGCGTCGACGAAGCGCTGATAGGCCGCGGGCCCGCCGTACTGCTCGTGGACGGCCGACCACAGCACGCCGTCGTAGCCCCAGTTGTGGGTGCCGTTGAACGCGTTGACCGGCAACAGCTCGACGAGGTCGACGCCGAGGGCGACGAGGTGGTCGAACCGTTCGATGGCGGCGTCGAGGGTGCCCTCGGGTGTGAACGTGCCGAGGTGGAGCTCGTAGACGACCGACCCGGCGAGCTGACGACCGGTCCAGGCGTCATCGGACCACTCGAAGTCGTGGGGGTCGAAGCTGCGCGAACGTTCGTGTACGCCGTTCGGCTGCCGGCGCGACCTCGGGTCGGGCAGGGCGGTGTCGGAGTCGTCCAGCAGGAAGCCGTAGTCCACCTCGCCGTCCGGCACCGGCCCGACCGGTGACCACCAGTCGTCGGCACCCCTGGCCATCTCGACCACCTCGTCGGCGACCGACAACCGGACCCGCTCGGGGAAGGGCGCCCACACGTCGAACCGCCCCCGCATCAGTCCGTCCTCACCAGCAGCGCGACGGGCAGGTCGCCGAGGAGGTCGGCGAGGAGGATCCGGTTTCCCAGGTGAGGAAGGGAAACTGGTTCTTCACCCAGGTTGCCCCGTGTGTGAAGAGGCGGTTTGGGTTCATCACCTGGGAAACCGGCAGCCAGCAGGTTCGTCCACTCACCTTCGGGCAGCTCGATCGTGGTGTCACCCCACCCAGCACGACGCTCCAGCCCCAGGGGCAGCCGCGTCACGACCGTGACGGCACCACCCCGGTCGAAGGCGAGCACGTGGTCGGCCGCGGGACCCTCGGCCCGCAGGGGGGTGTAGCCGCCGAACAGCTCGGGGCGGTCGCGCCGGAGCCGCAGGGCCGCCCGGGTGAGGTGCTGCTTCTCGACCGAGCCGTCAGCAAGGGTCGACGCGGCGATCTCGTAGTCGACCGGTCGTCGGTTGTCCGGGTCCACCAGGCTGCGCTCCTCCACCTCGCTGCCCTGGTAGACGTCGGGCACTCCGGGGATCGTCAGGCTGAGCAGCTTCAGGGCGAGTGCGTTGCTGCGTGAGGCTGCGTCGACCTCGTCGACCAGGGCCTCGATCAGGCCACGCATCTCCGGGTCCGAGTCGAGCGCGTCGATGGCGCCGTGGACCGCCGCCTCGTAGTCCTCGTCGGGGTCGGTCCAGGTGGTGTGGTCGCCGGCCTCGCGCATCGCCTTCTCGGCGTAGGCGTGCAACCGGTCGGCGCTGATCGGCCAGGCGCCGAAGGCGGCCTGCCAGAGCAGGTTGGCGAAGCCCGGGTCCGGGATCGGAGCCTGCGACTGCAGCGCTTCCACGGCCTCCGCCCACCGGGTCGGGTGCTCGGCCAGCACCGCGATCCGGGCGCGGACGTCCTCGCCGCGCTTGGTGTCGTGGGTCGAGAGGGTGGTCATCGCGCGCGGCCAGTCGCGCTGGCGGTCGACCATCGCCCGGTGCCACTCGTCCGGGGTGATCGCGAAGATGCTCGGGTCGGCGCCGACCTCGTTGAGCGAGGTCAGCCTCGAGGACCGGTAGAAGGCGCAGTCCTCGACGCCCTTGGCCATCACCATGCCGCTGGTCTGCTGGAACCGCAGCGCTGCCGGCGAGTCCTGGTCGCCGAGCACCGGCCCGACCGCGTCGAAGGCATCGGCGAGGTCAGGACGATGTGACCGGGCGCTCGCCAGGGCCTGGTCGAGATGGTCACGGCCCTGCGGGAGGTAGGACCGATAGACCGGGAAGCACGCGAGCACCTCGGCGACCGCGTCCTGGAGGACCTCGAGGCTGTGCGGCAGCAGGTCCGGCAGCTCGCGCACGATGCGCCGCGTCTCGGCCAGCAGGCTGCCGTCGGCGACAGACCGCTTGCGGTCGTGGACCAGGAGACTCCAGTCCACCGGGCCCCCACGCAGCCGGGAATCGAGGTCGGTCAGCGGCTGCTCGCCGGCCGGGTCGGTGAGCACACGGTCGAGCAGCGCGAGGGCGTCGTAGCCGGTGGTGCCGTCCATCGCCCAGTCGCGGGGGAGCGCCTCGCCGGGTTCGAGGATCTTCTCCACCAGCGTGTAGGCCCCGTTGGAGAGGGTGGCGAGGTGGTCGAGATAGACCTCGGGGTCGCGCAGACCGTCGGGGTGGTCGATGCGGAGCCCGTCGACGAGGTGCTGGTCGAACCACCGACGCACCTCCACGTGGGCAGCAGCGAACACCTCGGGGACCTCCACGCGGACGCCGGCCAGGGTGGTCACGGTGAAGAACCGGCGGTAGTTGAGGTCGGCGTCCCCACGGCGCCAGCTGACCAGCTGGTAGTGCTGTCGGCCGTGCACCTCCTCCGGCGTGCCGTGGGCGGTCCCGGGGGCGAGCGGGAAGCGGTTGTCGTGGTACCTCAGCTCGTCGTCCACCACGTCGAGGTGACCGATGGGTGCACCGTCGACCGGCAGGTCGTCGTCACCGAGGACGGGGACGAGCACCTTGCCGAAGCCGAAGTCCCAGTCGATGTCGAACGCCTCTGCGTGCGCCGCGGCGGGACCGTGCTGGAGCACGTCCCACCACCACGGGTTCGCGGCTGGGGTCGCGATGCCGACGTGGTTGGGCACGATGTCGACGAGGACGCCCATGCCCAACCGTCGCGCCTCGGCGGACAGGGCGGCCAGTCCCTCAGCGCCGCCACGGTCCTCGTCCACGTGGTCGAGGGCCACGACGTCGTAGCCGTGGGTGCTGCCCGGCTCGGCGGCGAGCAGTGGCGAGAGGTAGACCCAGTCGACACCGAGGTCGTGCAGGTAGGGGAGTCGTCGCGCAGCCTCGAAGAGGTCGAAGCCGGCGTGGATCTGCAGCCGGTAGGTCGAGGCCGGGGCGCCCGGGGCGCCCGGGTCGGACGGTGCGGTCACGGGCGGCTCCCGCCCTGGTTGCTGCTGTTGGCGGCCAACGACGCGGCCACGGAGTGGTCCGGCTCGGCCTCGGGCTCGTGGTGCTCGCGGAGCACGACGAGTGATCGGTGGTGCACGTCGAAGGTGTCGCCCGCCAGGTAGGTGCGTCCGTTGTCGGCCACGCCACCGGTGTCGATGATCAGGTCCCAGCGCTCGGCGTACTCCGCGGGCGGCAGCGTCAGCTCGACCGTGTCGCCCACGTTGAAGAACAGCAGGAAGTGGTCGTCGGTGATCCGGTTTCCGCGGGCGTCGCGACCGGCGATGCCGTGGCCGTTGAGATACATGCCCAGCGTCTTGCCGCCGCCGTCCCAGTCGTCGTCCTCCATGGTGCGACCGTCGGGGTGCAGCCAGACGATGTCGTCGAGCTTCTCCCCGTGCCGCACGGCGGTGCCGGTGAAGAACCGCTTGCGCCGGAAGGTGGGGTGGTCGCGACGGAGCCGGATCAGCGCGGAGGTGAACTCCATCAGGGGCCTGTCGGCCTGGTCCCAGTGCATCCACGAGATCTCGGAGTCCTGGGCATAGGTGTTGTTGTTGCCCTGCTGGGTGCGTCCCATCTCGTCACCGTGCAGGATCATCGGAACGCCTTGGCTGAGCAGCAGGGTGGCCAGCAGGTTGCGCTGCTCGCGTGCGCGCAGCGCGAGCACCTCGGGGTCGTCGGTCGGGCCCTCGACGCCGTGGTTCCACGAGCGGTTGTGGCTCTCGCCGTCGTTGTTGTCCTCGCCGTTGGCCTCGTTGTGCTTCTCGTTGTAGGACACGAGGTCGCGCAGGGTGAAGCCGTCGTGGGCGGTGACGAAGTTGATGCTGGCGAACGGTCGGCGACCGGAGTTCTCGTAGAGGTCCGAGGAGCCGGCGACGCGGGACGCGAACTCGCCCAGCGACGGCTCACCACGCCAGAAGTCGCGCACGGTGTCGCGGTAGGCGCCGTTCCACTCGGTCCACTGCGGCGGGAAGTTGCCGACCTGGTAGCCGCCGGGTCCGACGTCCCACGGCTCGGCGATCAGCTTCACCTGGCTGACGACGGGGTCCTGCTGCACGAGCTCGAAGAACGTGGCCAGCCGGTCGACCTCGTAGAACTCGCGGGCGAGGGTGGAGGCGAGGTCGAAGCGGAAGCCGTCGACGTGCATCTCGGTGACCCAGTAGCGCAGCGAGTCCATGATCAGCTGCAGCGAGTGGGGGTGGCGCACGTTGAGGGAGTTCCCGGTGCCCGTGTAGTCCATGTAGTACTTCTGGTCGTCCTCCACCAGGCGGTAGTAGGCCTGGTTGTCGATGCCCTTGAAGGACAGCGTGGGGCCCAGGTGGTTGCCCTCGGCGGTGTGGTTGTAGACCACGTCGAGGATGACCTCGATGCCGGCGATGTGCATCGCCTTGACCATCGCCTTGAACTCCTGGACCTGTTGGCCCAACGAGTTCGGGTCCTCGGCGTTGGAGGAGTACGCCGCGTGCGGCGCCAGGAAGGCGAGGGTGTTGTAGCCCCAGTAGTTGCGCAGGCCCTTCTCGAGCAGGGTGCTGTCCTGCACGAACTGGTGCACGGGCATCAGCTCGATGGCCGTCACGCCGAGCCGGGTCAGGTGCTCGGTGATCGCGGGGTGCGCCAGAGCGGCGTACGTCCCTCGGATCTCCTCGGGCACGTCGGGGTGCAGCTCGGTCAGGCCCTTGACGTGGGCCTCGTAGATGACCGACTCGTTGTAGGGGATGTCGAGGGATCGGTCGCCCTCCCAGTCGAAGAACGGGTTGATCACGACACCGTGGGTCATGTGCGACGCGGAGTCGTCGTCGTTGCGTGAACCGGGGTCACCGAAGTTGTAGCCGAACAGCGACTGGTCCCAGTCGATCTCGCCGGCGGTCGCCTTCGCGTAGGGGTCGAGCAGCAGCTTGTTGGGGTTGCAGCGCTGGCCCTTCTCGGGGTCCCACGGACCGTGCACGCGATAGCCGTAGCGCTGACCGGGCTGCACCGAGGGCAGGTAGCAGTGCCAGACGTAGGCGTCGACCTCGGTCAGCTCGATCCGGGTCTCCTTGGTCTTCCCGCGTGGACCGATCTCGAACAGGCACAGCTCGACGCGTTCGGCCACCTCGCTGAACAGCGCGAAGTTCGTCCCCGTGCCGTCGAAGGTGGCGCCGAGCGGGTAGGCCTTGCCGGGCCAGATCTCCAAGGTGTGCTCCTCGTGAGTGGAGGTTTAGAACGATCAAACTACCGAGGACTCGCGCCGTACCCACAAATGGTGGGTCCACCCGAGCCCGGTGTGAGGCGGTCGTCACGGTTCTGGCTACCTGTCAGTAGCAACCGAAACTACGATGCCTCCCATGAAGCGAATGATCTACGACGAGGACCACGAGGCCTTCCGCGGCTCGGTTCGCGAGTTCCTGGACCGCGAGGTCCGCCCGCACCTCGAGGAGCACCTCGCCGACAAGGCGCTGGGTCGGGAGTTCTGGCTCGCGGCCGGCAGGCAGGGCTTCCTCGGCCTCGAGATCCCGGAGGAGTACGGCGGCGCCGGGGCCGGCGACTACCGGTTCAACGCGGTCCTGCTCGAGGAGCTCTCCCACGTCAACGCGGCGCTCTCGTCGTGCGTCGGGATCCACGCCGACATCGTCGCGCCGTACCTCGTCGAGCTGACCACGCCCGCCCAGCGCGAGCGCTGGCTGCCCGGCGTCGCCAGCGGCGAGCTGCTCACCGCGATCGGCATGACCGAGCCGTCCGGCGGCTCCGACCTCGCCGCGCTGAAGACGACAGCCGTCAGGGACGGTGACAGCTGGGTGCTCAACGGGTCGAAGACCTTCATCACCAACGGCTACTCCGCCGACCTCGTGGTGGTCGCGGCCCGCACCTCGCCGGAGAAGAAGGCGCGCGGCATCACCCTGTTCGGCGTCGACACCTCCAGCGAGGGCTACGCACGTGGCCGCAAGCTGGACAAGGTCGGCCAGGAGGAGTCCGACACGGCCGAGCTGTTCTTCGAGAACCTCCGGGTCAGCGACGAGGACATCGTCGGCGAGCTCGACCACGGCTTCATCCACATGATGGAGAACCTGCCGCAGGAGCGGCTCGGCTGCGCGATCTCCAACCTCGCGCACGCCCGCCAGATCCTGGTCGAGACCCTGGAGTACGCCAAGGAGCGCAAGGCGTTCGGCCAGGGCATCGGCTCCTTCCAGCACAACAAGTTCCTGCTCGCCGAGATGTTCACCCAGGTCGACGTGACCCAGGCCTACGTCGACCAGTGCGTGGACGCGCACGCGGCCAAGGAGCTGACCGCGATCGACGCGGCCAAGGCCAAGTGGTGGACCTCCCAGGTGCAGAACGAGATCCTCGACCACTGCGTCCAGCTCTTCGGCGGCTACGGCTACATGAACGAGTACCGCGTCGCCCGCGCCTGGCGCGACGCCCGCGTCTCGAAGATCTGGGCCGGCTCCAACGAGATCATGAAGGAGCTGATCGGTCGCGACCTGGGACTGTGACCCGCGGTAGTGGGGAATGCCCCGTCGTCGACCTCGGTTGCGGAACCACGTGACGTCGACCGGGATCAGCCGGGCCAGTGTCGGCCTGCGCAGCGAGCGTGGGCCCATCCTCCTGGCCGTGATGCTCAGCATCGGCCTGGTGGCGATCGATGCCACCATCCTGGCCACGGCGGTGCCGGCGATCGTCGGCGACCTCGGGGGCTTCACCCAGTTCCCGTGGTTGTTCTCGGTCTACCTGCTGGCCCAGGCGGTCTCGGTGCCGGTCTACGGCAAGGTGGCCGACCTCTTCGGCCGCAAGCCGGTGATGCTGGTCGGGATCGGGCTGTTCCTCGCCGGTTCGCTGATGTGCGGGCTGGCCTGGAGCATGACCAGCCTGATCGTGTTCCGCGTGGTCCAGGGGCTCGGCGCCGGAGCGGTGCAGCCGATGGGGATGACGATCGTCGGCGACATCTACAGCCTCGAGGAGCGGGCCAAGGTCCAGGGCTACATCGCCAGCGTCTGGGCGATGTCCTCAGTGATCGGCCCGACCCTGGGCGGTGTGTTCGCGGACTACCTGAGCTGGCGGTGGATCTTCTTCGTCAACCTCCCGATCGGCATCGCGGCAGCATTCGTGCTCCTGCGCCGGTTCCACGAGAACATCGAGCGGCGCAGTCACCGGATCGACTACCTCGGTGCCGGCCTGCTGGCGGTCGGCGGCACCATCCTCCTGCTGGCCCTGCTCGAGGGCGGGCAGCGCTGGGCCTGGGACTCCGCCACCAGCGTGCTGCTGTTCGCTCTCGGGGTGCTCGCGCTCGTCGTCTTCGTGCTGGTCGAGCGCCGGGCCGCCGAACCGGTCCTCCCGCTGTGGGTGCTGCGCAACCGGACCCTGGCCACGGCCAACCTCGCCTCGCTCGTCGTGGGGGTGCTCACCCTCGGCCTCTCGTCCTACGTGCCGGTCTTCGCGCAGGGTGTGCTCGGGCACGGCGCCGTCGTCGGTGGGCTCGCGCTGGCCGCGATGACCTTGGGCTGGCCGGTCGCAGCCTCCACCTCGGGGCGGTTCTACCTCACCATCGGGTTCCGCCTGACCTTGCTGCTGGGAGCCCTGTTCGCCGTCGTCGGGTCCTCCCTGCTGCTCCTGGTCGACGCGGACAGCAGCATCTGGGCGCTGGCGGTCCCGTGCTTCGTGATGGGACTCGGGTTCGGCTACGTCGCGAGCCCGGCGGTCATCGCGGCGCAGTCGACGGTGACCTGGCAGCACCGCGGCGTGGTGACCGGCACCAACATGTTCGCCCGATCGGTCGGCAGCGCGCTGGGCGTGGCAGTCCTGGGCGCCATCGCCAACGCGGAGGTCCGGTCCCAGCTGGGGAGCTCGGCCGCGCAGCTCGAGCACGTGGCTGCCGGTGTCCTCGAACCGGCCCTCCACGACGTCTTCCTGGTCTCCGCGGCGTTGGCCACGACCCTGGTGCTGATCGGCGCCTTCATGCCCGCGCGGGTCACGGAGTTCGACCCCGGATGACGCGCATGTTCGTGGCGGTGATCCCGCCGGAGTCGGTGATCGAGGACCTCGAGTCATTCGTGGGTCCGCGACGTGAGGCGGCGCCCTTCCGGTGGACGCAGCCGGACCAGTGGCACCTGACGCTGGCGTTCTCCGGCAACGTCCCCGACCGGGCGTACGACGACCTGGTCGACCGTCTCGGCAGAGCAGCCCGCAAGCGTCATCCGGTCGCGGCCCGGATCGCCGGCGGCGGGGCCTTCCCCGACGCGGCCCGCGCGAAGGTCGTCTACGCGGGCGTGCAGGCCTCCGACCCTGACGCCGAGGAGCTGCGCCGGATGGCGAGCGGAGCGCGGGCGGCGGTCGCCACGTCGGGGGCCGAGGTGGACGGACAGCGGTTCCGCCCCCACCTGACCCTGGCGCGCGTGCACCGGCCGGTCGAGGCGACGAAGTTCATCCGGCTGCTCGACGCCTACAGCAGCCCGACGTGGACCGTCGGCGAGCTCGCGCTGGTGGCTTCCCACCTCGGTGAGGGGCCGCGCAACCGGGCGCGGCACGAGGTCGTGGAGACCTTCAGTCTCGGCCGCGCTGGTAGCGGTCCAGCGCCCGCTGACGCTCCTCCGCGTGGTCGATGATCCGCTTCGGGTAGCCGTGCTCGTAGCCGGTCTCCGCGTCCCACGGCTCGTGCGCCGCCTTCCCGGCCAGGTGCGCGAGCTCGGGCACCCAGCGGCGCACGTAGTCACCTCCCGGGTCGAACTTGAGCCCCTGTGTGACGGGGTTGAACACGCGGAAGTAGGGCGCCGCGTCGGTGCCCGTGCCCGCCACCCACTGCCACCCGTGGTTGTTCGAGGCGAGGTCGCCGTCGACGAGGTGGTCGAGGAAGTGTCGAGCCCCGACCGGCCACCAGACGTGCAGGTCCTTGGTCAGGAAGCTGGCCGTGATCATCCGGACGCGGTTGTGCATCCAGCCCTCGCCGAGCAGCTGGCGCATGCCGGCATCCACGATCGGGAAGCCGGTGGCCCCGGCCTTCCAGGCCTCGATGGCGTCCGCCGGCTCGTCGTACGTCAGCCCGGCGACCTGGTTGAGGTCGCTCCACGCAGACGCGGGGTTCCGGAAGAGGACGTCGGCGTAGAAGTCACGCCACGCGAGCTCGGTCTCGAACGTCGTGGCGCCCGCGCTCCGTCGACCTGAGGTCTGGGCCAGCAGCTGGCGCGGGTGGACGACGCCGTACTTGAGGTAGGGCGAGAGCCGCGAGGTCCGGTCGGCTCCCGGGTCGTTGCGCGAGCTGTCGTAGTCGTCGACGTCGCGGTCCAGGAAGCTCCGGAACCGACGGCTCGCGGCTTCCTCCCCGGCGGTCGGCAGGCCCTCGGGCGCCTCGCGCAGGGCCTTGTCGAGCATCGGCCCGACGCGCTTGTCGCTCCCGGCCTGCACCCACTCGAGGTTGCGAGGCGCCGGCACCGGGTCGTCCCAGCCGTGGCTGCGCCAGGCCCGGCTGAACGGCGTGAACACCTTGTAGGGGTTGCCGGACCCGTTGGTGATCGTCCCCGGCGCCACGGCGTACGGCGTGCCGCTGGCCACCCCCTCCACGTTGCCCGGGAGCGCGTCGACGACCGCGGTGTCGCGGGCTCGGCCGTAGGGCGTGAAGTCGTTGCTGACGTGGACCTGCTCGGCCTCGACCTCGCTCGCCATGGCCGGTACGACGGACGGGGCGCC
Organism: uncultured Actinomycetota bacterium; assembly: GCA_963843075.1. GTDB lineage: Bacteria > Actinomycetota > Actinomycetes > Propionibacteriales > Nocardioidaceae > Marmoricola. Next base: position 781,390 of record CAWJJD010000001.1, read on the forward strand.
ACCGAGCCGGATGCAGAGCCGGCCCCCCGTCGACTCGTCGAGCGAGCGCAGGCTCGCGGCCAACCAGGCTCGGCGCGCAGCTCCCGCTCCGGCCCAGAGCACCGGATCGAGCACGAACAGTCCGAGGACCGGCCCGCCGCCCGCGGCCGCCCGCAGGGCTGGGTTGTCGCGCAGCCGCAGGTCCCGGCGAAACCACATGATCGAGGTCATCCTCCCGACCCTACGAGGGGGCTGGGAGCCCGCGTGTGAGACGGGACACTGGCAGGTTTGAGGTGGGCACCCGACGGCTACTGTCGAGGAATGCGACGGCAGCTGCGACCCCTCGGCCTGCACCTGCGCTCCAGCCTCTGGGAGATGACCCCGCGCGACCACCGCCAGACCGCCCGGGAGTTCCGTCGCCGCCAGATCGTCAGCGTCGTGGTGGTCGTCATCGGTGCCGTGGTGCTCGGCTTCTCGCTGCGGATCGACCCCGGGAACACCACGCTCTTCTACTCCTGCACGCTGGGCCTCGCCCTCGTCTGGGCCGTGGGCGCCTTCGCGTCGGGACCGTTGCACCTCGGTCGCATCGGTCTGCCGGCTCAGCCGGACCACACCGCGCCCCGCCCGGTCGTCCAGCCGATCCTGCTCGGGGCCGCGCTGTCGCTCCTCTTCGTCGTGGGGGCGTTCCTGATCAAGGCCGTCCCCCTGCTCGACGACCACCTCAGCCCGTTCATCGAGAACGTCCTGGAGCACGCCAACCAGGGTGCGCCTGCGATCCTCCTTGCCGTCACGGTCGTCAACGGGATCGCCGAGGAGCTGTTCTTCCGGGGCGCGATGTATGCCGCGATCCCCAGGTTCCAGGTGGTCATCACGACCGTCGCCTACACGGTCGCCACCCTCGCCACGGGCAACGTGATGCTCGGATTCGCAGCGATCCTGCTGGGCGCGGTCGTGGGTCTCCAGCGTCGCGCGACCGGCGGCATCCTGGCGCCCATCCTGACCCACCTGACCTGGTCGGTGACGATGCTCTACGCGTTGCCGGCGATCTTCCTCGGCCACGCCACCTAGCGTTCAGCTGTCGGTGTCGCTGTCCTTGTCGCGGTCGGCCAGCGCGCGGCGCACGGCGTCGGCGTAGCTCAGCGGCTCACCGGGGACCACCTCACGGATCGACTGCTCCTTGACCACCACCTCGGTGCCCATCGAGTCGATCAGGTTGCGTCCCGTGGTGACGTCGATGTCGGTCACCAGCGCCAGCCAGTACGACGACAACCGTGGCGTCAGCACCGGCACCTCGATGATCGTCAGCTTGCGGTCCTTGTCGATCTGGGAAGCGACCCGGAGCATCTCGACGTAGGTGAGCTGGTCGGGGCCGCCGATCTCGAAGACCCGCCCCAGCGCCTTCTCCTGGTCGCACACGCCGACGAGGTAGCGGACCACGTCGTCGATCGCCACCGGCTGGGTCTTGGTGCTCGCCCACTTGGGCACCACCATCGCGGGGAGGTTCTTGACCAGCTGGCGGGTCAGCTCCCACGAGATGCCTCCGTGGCCGACGACGATCGCGGCGCGCAGCACGGTCACCGGGATGCCGGTGCTGCCGAGCAGTCCCTCGACCTCACGTCGGGAACGCAGGTGCGCCGACATCTCCCCGTCGTCGCCGAGGCCGCCCATGTAGATGATCTGGCGCACGCCTCCCTCGGAGGCCGCCTTCGCGAAGGCCTTCGCCGCCTCGGCGTCCTTGCGCTCGAAGTCGGCGTCGTCGAGCGAGTGCACGAGGTAGTAGGCCACGTCGACACCGCGCAGGGGCTCCACCAGCGAGTCGGGGTCGTGGACGTCTGCGGCGACCGGCTCGCCCGGCCCGTCGTACGTCTCGGGGTGGCGGGTCATCGCGCGCACGTCGTGTCCCTGCTCGATGAGTGCCGGGACGAGCCGACGGCCGATGAAGCCGGTGGCGCCGGTGACGAGAATGCTGGTCATGGACCCCACCCTAAGGACCGGCCCGTGAAGCACTGGGCGCCGGACACCTCCGGGCATACCGTGGAGCCATGAGGATCGCGGTCATCGGGACAGGTGTGGTGGGACGGACCTTGGCGCAGGGCCTCCAGCGCGCGGGGCATGACGTGGTGGTCGGGACCCGGGACCCCGCCGACACGTCGGCCCGGGAGGACTGGGCCGGCGTGGACGTGGCGCTCCAGCCGCTCAGCCTGGCGGCGGGTGACGCGGAGGTGGTCGTCAACGCGACCAATGGGATGGCCAGTCTCGCTGCCCTGGGCGAGGTGGGAACAGACCACCTCGCGGGCAAGGTGATCGTCGACGTGGCCAACCCGCTGGACTTCTCGCAGGGGTTTCCCCCGACCCTCAGCGTCAAGGACACCGACTCGCTCGCCGAGCAGATCCAGCGCGCGTTCCCCGAGGCGCGCGTGGTCAAGGCGCTGAACACCGTCACGGCCTCGGTGATGGTCGACCCCGGGTCGGTCGGTGACGGCGACAGCACGGTCTTCGCTGCCGGTGACGACGCGGAGGCGCGCCAGGTCGTCGTCGGCCTCCTGCGTGAGCTCGGCTGGCGTGACGTGCTCGAGCTCGAGGGGCTCTCGAACGCGCGCGGTCTGGAGATGTGGCTGCCGCTCTGGGTGCGCCTGATGGGTGCGCTCGGAACGGCGGAGTTCAACCTGAAGGTCGTCAGATGAGCCCGCGCCGGTCGTCGCTGGCGCTCGCTGCTCGACCGCTGACACGAAATCGCGGAGAAACACCGCTTCGTTAGGGTCGTCACATGTCCTACCTGCTGCGCGTCGCGTTGCCCGACGTCCCCGGCTCGCTGGGTCGTCTCGCATCCGCCATCGGCTCCGCGGGCGGGAACATCGACGCGATCGAGATCGTCGAGCGCAGCCACGACGGCCGCGCGGTGGACGATGTCTTCCTCGCCGCCGAGGCGGGGGTGATGCCGGACAGCATCATCTCTGCGTGCACCTCGCTCGAGGGCGTGGAGGTCCTCTGGATCTCGCGCTACGGCGCCGGTTCCAACCTCACCCGCGACCTCGAGGTGGTCGAGGCGATGACCTCTTCCCCGGACCTTGCCCGCGACACCCTGGTCGACCTGCTGCCCGCCACGTTCGTCGTGGACTGGGCCGTGCGCGTGCGGCGTGAGGGTGACTCGGCCAAGATCCTCCACGGGACCTCGGCTGCCCCCACCGAGGTGCCGGACCACATCCGGTGGCCGGAGGACATGGCGCGCGGCCAGCGCGTCGACGTCTCCGACTCCGACCTGCTGGTGGCTGGCTGCGCGCTGGGCGAGGACGAGATGATCGTGATCGCCCGGCGCGGGGGACCGGAGATCCTCGACTCCGAGATCGCCCGCCTGAGCCACCTCTCCGCGCTGGGCGCCTCCATCTCGCGCTAGGTGCCCTGATCGCGCAGGGCCGACCGGACCTCCGACCCTTGGTCACGGAAGGATCGGAGGCCCGGGGAGCGGGTGCTGCCGTGGTCGTGCACCCGCCCCTCCATCCCCATGAGCGCCGCCACCCACCGGGGAAGAGGCGCGGCTCGGCGCCCGGGAACGGCGTCGGTGGCCAGTGGCTGGCCGCTCGGCCGTCGCAGTCCCGGTCAGCTGACCGGGGCGACCTCCCGCCCGGTGCGGACTCCCGGCGTACGACGCTGGCTGACCAGGAGCCCGAGCCCCAGCAGCAGCATCATCAGCCCGAGGCCGCCCCAGAGGACGAGCCCTGCGGCTGCACCCGTCTGCGGAAGCACTCCGGCGACCTGAGCCGTGGGACCGGCCTGCGGTAGCGCCGAGACGGTGTTCGAGCCGTTGCCGGCCGATCCCGCAGCCGCACCCGCAACCGCGCCGCCGTCGGTGTCGCTGGCGTCGGCACCGTTGCCCGTGGCGGGGTCGTCGCCGGCGTCGACACCGTCGTCGTCACCGTTGTCGGTGTCCTCCAGGCCCGGGCTGGACTCGGTGTCGCGCGTGGTGTTGTCGTCGCCGAGCACGGTGATCTGGTTGTCGCTCGCGTCGACGGGCGCCACGATGCCGGGCACCGTCTGGTTGCCCGACCCGGTGCCGTCCTGGCCCGAGGTGGTGTCACCGTCGTTGGCGCCGGCGGTGTCGCCCTCGGTGGTGGTGTTCTCGGCGGTGTTGCCGTCGCCGATGACGGTCACCTGGTTGTCCCCGGCGTCCACCGGGGCGGTGATGGCGGGTTCGGTCTGGTTGCCCGACCCGGTGCCGTCCTGGCCCGAGGTGGTGTTGCCGTCGGTGGCGCCGGCGGTGTCGCCCTCGGTGGTGGTGTTCTCGGCGGTGTTGCCGTCGCCGATCACGGTCACCTGGTTGCCGGTGGCGTCCACGGGTGCGGCTGCGCCGGCGTTGGTCTGGTTGCCCGACCCGGTGCCGTCCGTGCCCGACGTCGTCGAACCGTCGGTGCCCGAGGCCGACCCCGGAGCGGGACCCGTGCTGCTGCCACTGGCGGTGTTGCCGTCGCCGATGACCGTCACCTGGTTGCCCGAGGCGTCGACCGGGACGATGGCCGCGGCACCGGTCTGGTTGCCCGCAACAGTGCCGTCCTCACCCGAGGTCGTCGATCCTGACGAGCTTCCGCCGGCCGCACCTCCCTGGGGCGAGGAGCTGGTGTCGTGGGTGTTGCCGTCGCCGATGACGGTCACCTGGTTGCCCGTCGCGTCCACCGGGGCGAGCGCGCCGAGAGCGGTCTGGTTGCCCGCTCCGGTGCCGTCCTGACCCTCGGTGGTGCTCCCACCGCTGGCGTCGCCGGAGGTGTTCCCGGAGGTGTTCCCGGAGGTGTTCCCGGGGGGCTGCCAGCGGAGGGCTCGACACCGTTGGTGCCGGGCTGCACGTCGGCAACCTGACCGTCACCGATCACGGTGACCTGGTTGCCCGTGGCGCCCACCGGCACGACGGCCTGGGCGTCGGTCTGGTTGCCCGAGCCCGCACCGGCGGAACCTGACGTCGTGTCTGCGCCGGAGCCTTCGCTTCCGCCGCTGCCACCGGAGGTGGAGCTGGTGTTCTTGTTGCCGTCACCGATGACGGTGACCTGGTTGTCGGAGGCGTCCACGGGGGCGGTCGCGCCGGCGTGGGTCTGGTTGCCCGACCCGCTGCCGTCCGCACCCGAGGTGGTGTCGCCACCGCTGGGACCGGAGCCGTCGGACGAACCGCCGCCCCCGCCCCGGCCGGCGCCGGCGTTGCGGTTGTCGTCACCGATGACGGTCACCTGGTTGTGGGAGGCGTCCACCGGTGCAGTGGCGTGGCCTCCGGTCTGGTTGCCCGACACGAGTCCGGCGGCACCCGAGGTCACATCGGGTGCTTCTGCTGCTGAGGCCGACGACGTGGCGAAGGCGATGCCAAGAACTGTGAATCCCCCGGCTATCGCAGTCGCGCACAGCGTTCGGCGTACTGAGATACGCATGGCTGCTCCTTGACTGAGAGTGGTGTGTGGTGGCCAGTCGGCCACGAGGTCGTGTGTCCACCGAGGAACCGGTGGACGCAGGACTCACTCAGTCAGGCGAGGAACCGGGCTCGTACGCCGGTCCGTCGAGCAGCCGCGCGAGGCGCCCGACGTGCAGGTCATGACCGACCTGCGGCATCACGATCGTTGACGACTCGGTGATGCCTGCCGGCGTGGTGGAGGTCGTGCTCGACCCGCTAGGGGAAGCGCAGGGGTCGTGCACGGGCGGGGTCCCGGCGGGACCGTCGACGGGTGCGTCGGCGTCGTGGGACGCGCGCTCACCGGACGGTGCCTCGGAGGAGTCAGGGTGCTCGCCGGAGGCGAGGGCGGCCAGGTCGGTGGTCGTGGTGGTCGAGGTGGTCGACGTGGTCGACGTGGCCGAGGGGGTCGACGACTTCGCCGAGTGGCTCGGTGAGGGAGAATCCCCTTGCAGCGCTGCGGATTCTGCTGTCTCGACCGTGCTGTCGGCAGCGTCCACGACGCCGTCCACGACCGGGCCGGCGAGGGTCTTCGACAGCACGGAACGGGTCTTCTCGACGGTGTCGGCAACGGAGCTGCGGACGGTCTTCTCGACCTCGTGCACGGCCGGCTTCGCGGCCCGCACGACCGGCGTCTTCTCCACGACCGTCGACACCGAACGGGTGACCGGCTTGGTCTGCTGACGCACCGTGGAGGTGGTCTTGGTGGCGGTGGTCTTCACCTCGTGGTGGACCCGGCGGACGACCTCACGGACCGGCGACTTCGCGGTGTCGTGATGAGCCGTCGTGACCTGGGACCGCACGTGGTCGACCAGGTGCTTCGGCGAGCTGTCGGCCTGGGCGACCCCGGTCATCAGGGCCCACCAGAGGGCGACGAAGCCTCCGAGCAGGAGCAGGGGCCGCAGCGCACGCCACGACGACCGCCCGTGGGCGGTCGTCGGGAACACCGAGACCTGGCTCATGGAGAGGAAATACCCGACCTAGGTGGGGCATAAACGGCGAAACGGACAGTGTCTCACTCCTCGGTCTCGGCCCGACCGAGCCCGAGCCAGGCGGCGCTCAGTCGATCGGCGTGAGCTTGAAGACCGGGATCTGGCGGTCGGTCTTCTTCTGGTACTCGCCATAGGTCGACCAGGTGTTCACCGCGAGCTCCCACAGGTCGGCCCGCTCGTCGCCCTCGACCTGCTCGGCCCGGTAGGTCTTCTTGACCGCCCCGTCCTGCAGGTCGACCTCGGGGTGGGCGACGAAGTTGTAGTACCACTCCGGCTGGTCGTCGGCGCCGCCCTTGGACGCGATCGCCACGTAGATGCCGTCGCGCTCGACCCGCATCACCGGGTTCTTGCGGAGGTTGCCTGACTTGGCACCGACGGAGGTGATCACCACGATCGGGTCGTCGCCGCCGCGCAGCGTGTTGGCCTCCCGGCCGTCGGTCGCCTCGAACTTCTCGACCTGGTCGCGCACCCACTGCGCCTTGCTGGGGACGTATTCGCCTTCGAGTGTCATGTCGCCCATAACACCAGAGAAGTGCCGAGGATTCCGGCTCACTAGTGTTCACGGCATGACTGCGATTGACGGAGTGAGCGAGATCTTCGACCCGGCCGAGTGGGACGACGTGCCCGGCTTCGAGGACCTGACCGACCTCACCTACCACCGCGCCCGGGCGCACGGCACCGTCCGGATCGCCTTCGACCGGCCCGACGTGCTCAACGCCTTCCGTCCCCACACCGTCGACGAGCTGCTGCGCGTGCTGGAGCACGCACGGCAGTCGAGCGACGTCGGTTGCGTCCTGCTCACCGGGAACGGCCCGAGCGAGAAGAACGGCAAGTGGGCCTTCTGCTCCGGAGGAGACCAGCGGATCCGCGGCAAGGCCGGCTACATGTATCAAAATCAGCACCGCGCCGAGGGGGAGACGGCGGACGTTGACGTCGACAAGGCGAAGCTCGGCCGGCTGCACATCCTGGAGTGCCAGCGGCTGATCCGGTTCATGCCCAAGATCGTGATCTGCGTGGTCCCGGGCTGGACGGCCGGCGGTGGCCACTCACTGCACGTCGTGTGCGACCTCACGATCGCCAGCGCCGAGGAGGCCCACTTCAAGCAGACCGACGCCGACGTGGGCAGCTTCGACGGTGGCTTCGGTTCGGCGTACCTCGCTCGCCAGGTCGGCCAGAAGTTCGCGCGCGAGATCTTCTTCCTCGGCCAGGAGTACTCCGCGGACGACGGCGTCCGGATGGGCACCGTCAACAAGGCAGTCCCGCACGCCGACCTGGAGAGGACGGCGCTGGAATGGGGACGGCTGGTCAACGGCAAGAGCCCGACCGCCCAGCGGATGCTGAAGTACTCCTTCAACGCGATCGACGACGGACTGGTCGGCCAGCAGCTGTTCGCCGGGGAGACCACCCGCCTCGCCTACATGACCGACGAGGCCCAGGAAGGTCGCGACCAGTTCCTGGAGAAGCGCGAGCCCGACTGGTCGCCCTTCCCCTGGTACTACTGATCTGACGCCTTGCGCAGGTCAGGGGCCTATTAGGGACTTATGCGTGGCAGATGCGTGGCAAGAACTGCCGCCGCCATCTCCGAAGCGGCCGTTCGCGTCTTGTCCGCGGCCGTCGGCCAGAGGTGGGCGTACGTGCTGAGCGTCGTCGTGGCAGATGCGTGGCCCATGGCGCGTTGCACGGTGACCACGTCGCAACCGGCAGCGATCAGGCCGCTGGCGAAGTAATGCCGGAGCTCGTGCAGCTTGCAGGACACCGCGGCGGCGGTGCGGGTCGCCCTCCATCGGTAGTCGACGAGATTGTCGTGCCACGGCTTGCCGCCTTCGTCGAAGAGCCAGCGCGTCGGCTCGCCCTTGGGAGTGTTCCGACGGATGTGCTCAGCGAGGATCGTGACGAGTTCATCGGGTAGATAGAGCGTCCGCTCGGACTCGTATTTCGGTGGCCGGACGACGACGGTGATCCCGCCTGCGGCCTCGACGAGATTCTTGGCCGCCTCGATGTCGGCAGGCTTGGCTCGCTGGAGTTGACGGGTGACCCGCAGTGTTCGTCCGAGGAAATCGATGTCACCGACCTGCACGCCGAGCGCTTCGCCTCGTCGCAGCCCGGCGAAGGCGCAGAGTGCCACGTACGCGGTGAAACCGGGCCTCGACTTCGGTCGCTGCTCCGGCTCGGCACTGGACAGCGCCCGTGCCACGTCGGCGTTGGTCGAATGACGTACCGCTCGGCTCTACTCGAAGCTCGGCTCGCGCCATACGAGCAGTAGGTGGCGCTCAACTCCCTGCGCGGCTGGGCGACCGAACAGTGCAACGTCGTAGTCACCTGCCTCGTCGGTCACCGCACACATCGGCACTCGTTTTTGGGTGTGGATCTCGATAGGGCTCTCGGCGTGGATTTGTCCAAAATCCCAAGGCCCCCACTCGGACGCCAACTCGTCGAGTTCACCGTCGGGCGCTGCTGCGAGTTGGCGGATCTCGAGTTCAACCCACTCAATCTCCGAGTCGATGGTGGAGACGAATAACACTTCGGCGTGCGCTCGCAAAGCCAGACCTACGGCGTCGAACGCCGCTTCTTCGATGGCCTCATCGAGGTCCGCCTCCCGAGCCACAATCAAGTAAAGGCCATCCTCGATCGGAACTCTCATTTTCCTCGCCTCCAGTCAGTTGCAACAAGTGAGCCGCGTGTGGGCGAGGCTGGACCGTGAATGCTGGCGCATTGGCAACGCCGGATCTCGGCGTCACCCATCGGATCGCGGCAGGTGAGGACACTTCCCCCTATCGTTCAGCGCGTGACCTGGACCGAGCACTACGAGTTCTCCGACCCACTCCGCGACGTGCGTGGCGAGGCCGAGGAAGCCGAGCGGCTTCGTACTGAACTCCTACGAGAGGTGAGCCCCGGTCATACCTTGCACGGCCTCGACCTGCGCGTGGTCGGCCGGGCCATACCTCAGGACGAGGTGATTGTGGAGACCGCCGACGAACGGGTCGCCCTGGTCCACATGACGTGGTCGGGCCACGCTGACTCCCCGCCATGGCCTATGACGACGTTCCTGGATTCGGCCGAACACATGGAAGAAACGCTCGAGTTTCGCTTCTGATTCTGCGACCTCACATCGACCATGAGAGTGCGTGGGTAGCGGGCTGCTGGCGGTGGCATGTGACCCAGTTTCATCACATCGGTCTGTCAAAGTGCAGCCGAGGACGTTGACCGAGGCAGCGTGTGGGTGGGCGCGGAAAGGGACTGCTGTGGGAGTTGCAGAAGTGCACCGACGAGCGCGAGCTCCTTGCCCAGCGGAGCGGCGTCGAGGACTGCTCAAAGGGCGCGGGTTGTCGTTTGCCAGCCGTAGACTCATGTCATGACGTTCAGTGCATCGGAGTTCTACGAGGCGGGGATGTCCCTGCCTCCTGACGTCCGCAAGGACGTGGCGCTGCGGCTGCTCGAGTCGGTCGAGTCGGGACGAACGCCATCGACGAGGCAGCGGAGGACCTGGCTGCAGACCGAGGCGGCTGCCGCGTACGACGCGTTGAAGGCTGACCCGTCGCGCGCGGTTCCTGCCGAGGACGTCAGAGCTCGTTTCGAAGCCAAGTGGGCCGCCCGTTCATGACGGGCCGAATCCACTACACGCCGGAGGCCGAGCAACATCTGCAGAATCTCGACGACTGGATCACCAAGGCCGCGTCGTCCGAGATCGCTCGGCGCTTCGTGTCCGCGATCCTCGACCACATCGACGGCATTCTGGCGTTTCCACTCGCCGGAAGAGCGCGCGACGACGTCCGGCCGGGCATGCGGACGAGCACCTTCAAGAAGCGGACCCTCGTCGCCTACGAGGTGGATGAGTCGTCCGGTGAGCTCGTCGTCAACATCCTCGGTGTCTTCCACGGCGGCCAAGACTGGGAGGCCGCAGTGAGCGAGGACCAGGGCCACCCGGAGGCGCGTCGGTGACGCGTCCGTGCGTGGCAAATGCGTGGCAGGAGAGTCGACGTCGACCGTTCGCGACCAACGCCGCCAAACGCGTTTGCGCAGGCCAGCCGCACAATGCCAACGATGACCACCGACAGCCGCTGAGCGTGCCGCGCTTCCCCTGGTACTACTGAGTGCCGACATGAAGGTCGTCGTCCTCACCGGTGCCGGCATCTCCGCGGAGAGCGGGCTGCCGACGTTCCGCGACCCCGACGGGCTGTGGGAGGGGCACGACCCGATGGCCGTGGCGACTCCCGAGGCGTTCGAGGACGATCCCGACCTGGTGCAGCGCTTCTACGACGTACGCCGAGCCGCCCTCGCCCGCGTCCAGCCGAACCCGGCACACCAGGCGCTGGCCCGGCTGGAGGAGCACCTCGGAGAGGACCTCTACCTGGTCACCCAGAACATCGACGACCTGCACGAGCGCGGCGGCTCGCGCCGGGTCCACCACCTGCACGGCCGGCTGCGCTCGGCCTGGTGCACCACCTGCGACGGACGCCACGCGTGGACGGGGACGCTCGCCGACAGCCCACCCTGTCCGACCTGCGGGCACGAGACGCTGCGGCCGGACGTGGTCTGGTTCGGTGAGGTCCCCCATGACATGGACTCCGTGCAGCGGGCGCTCTTCGAGTGCGACCTGTTCGTGGCGATCGGCACCTCCGGGCTGGTCTATCCGGCCGCCGCGTTCGTGCACTACGCGATCGGTGCCGGCGCGGACACCCTGGAGCTCAACCTCGCCCCCGACGCCGTCAGCGACTTCACGCACGTGCGTCAGGGGCCGGCGACCGATACCGTCCCCGCCTGGGTGGAGGAGATGGTGCGATGAGGCGGCGTTGGTCGACTCCGGGGCTGCTGGCGCTCGCGCTCGCCCTCACCGGGTGCGGGGCGAGCGTCGAGGTCTCCTCGAAGCCGGAGAAGCTGGACGGCGCCACGATCGCCTCGCGCGCCAACGCGCAGCTCGAGAAGGAGAACCCCAGCATCACCCGCGGGCAGCTCAGCTGTGCCGATGTGAAGTACGAGGTGGGCGCCTCCTCCCGGTGCGAACGGACGGTGGTGCTGGACGACGGCCGCCTGGTGCGCATCGGCGCCACGGTCACCATCGACGAGGTGACCGGGGGCGGACACTTCAAGGTCAAGGTCGACGACAAGGCGACGGCCTTCGGGGTCACCGGGAAGTCGGTCCTGGCGGACCTCGCCCGGCAGTACGCCGCCAAGTACGGCGGCAAGCCGCCGACGGGGTCCTGCCCTCCCTACCTCGCGGGGAAGGTGGGCACCACGATGACCTGCACGCTGGACACGGCCGGTGGCAAGTTCCGGGTCCTCGTCAAGGTGAGTCGGGTCGACCCGGCGACCTATGCGACCGAGTACCTCTTCAAGGCGATCAGCTGAGCGCAGCCTGCCCTTCGTTGCGGCGAGGAAGCGTTGTCACGACCATGGAGGCATGTCTTCCGCCGCGCCCGACCCGATGAACGGCCCCACCGCCGGCCCCCCGAACGGGGGATTCCCCGAGATGAGCCAGCACGAGGGCGAGCCCCACCTCGACTCGGTCAACAACCTGCTCAACCGGCTGCGGGCGTCCGTGCTCGGCGCCAACGACGGCATCGTCTCCGTGGCCGGCATCGTGATGGGCTTTGCCGGCGCCACGACGGATCGGCAGACGATCTTCTTCGGCGGCATGGCAGGGCTCGTGGCCGGTGCCCTGAGCATGGCGGCCGGTGAGTACGTCTCGGTGAGCACCCAGCGCGACACCGAGCAGGCGCTCATCGTCAAGGAGACCAAGGAGCTGGCCGAGGAGCCGGAGGAGGAGCTGGCCGAGCTCACCGACCTCTACCACCAGAAGGGGCTCTCGCCCGAGCTCGCCCGCCAGGTGGCGGTCGAGCTCACCGCGAAGGACGCCCTGCGGGCCCACCTCGACATCGAGCTCGGCATCGACCCCGAAGAGCTGACCAGCCCGTGGCAGGCGGCGGTGGCCTCGATGCTCGCGTTCACCGTCGGTGCGCTGCTGCCGATGCTGACGATCCTGCTCCTCGCCCCCGGGCTGCGCGTGGTCGTCACCTTCGGTGCGGTCACGGCGGCGCTGGCCCTCACCGGCTATGTCAGCGCTCGGATCGGTGAGGCTCCCACCCGGCCGGCTGTGCTGCGCAACGTGGTCGGTGGTCTGCTGGCCATGGTCGTGACCTATGCGATCGGGTCCGCGATCGGTCTCGGCGCCTGAGGGTCGGTCCTGCCCGCTTTGTGGCGGAAGTCGGTGAGACGCCGATCTCATTTACCGGTCGCGGGTGCACCTTCCGTTAGGTTCGCCTCGTGAAGATCGCAGTGGCAAGGGAATCCCGTGACGGCGAGACCCGGGTGGCGATGGTCCCCGAGCTCGTCGGCAAGCTGACGGACCTCGGCTACGAGGTCCTCGTGGAGCCTGATGCGGGCCTCCGGGCGGAGTACGACGACCAGCTCTACGCCGAGGCCGGCGCCACGGTCACCGAGGACCTGTTGCAGGACGCCGACGTCGTGGTCTCGGTGAACGCGCTCCCGAGCTATCGCCTCCGCCTGTTGCGCGAGGGCGCCGCCGTCGTCTCGTTCCTGCCGGTGAACTCCTCCCACGACCTGGTCACCGACCTGCGCGACCTCCACGTGACCGCCTTCGCGATGGAGCTGGTGCCCCGCATCTCGCGCGCACAGTCGATGGACGCGCTGTCCTCGCAAGCCCTGGTCGCGGGTTATCGCTCGGCGATCGTGGCCGCGGGCCTGCTGCGCCGGTTCTTCCCGCTGAACATGACCGCCGCCGGCACCGTGCAGGCGGCCCAGGTCGTGGTGCTGGGGGCCGGCGTCGCCGGGCTGCAGGCGATCGCCACGTCGAAGCGCCTGGGTGCCGTCGTGCAGGCCTACGACGTGCGTGCGGCGGCCGCCGAGGAGATCCGGTCGATGGGTGCCAAGTCGATCGACCTCGAGCTGGAGACGCTCGAGGGCTCCGGTGGCTACGCCCGCGAGATGACCGAGGACCGGGCCGCCCGGCAGCGTGACCTGCTCACGCCCTACATCGCGAACGCCGACGCCCTGATCACCACTGCCGCCGTCCCCGGCCGCACGGCCCCGGTGCTGGTCACTGCCGAGATGGTCGAGCAGATGAAGCCCGGGTCGGTCGTCGTCGACCTGGCCGCCGAGTCCGGTGGCAACGTCGAGGGGTCGGTGGCCGGCAAGGTCGTCCGCATCGGCCACGCCCAGGTGTGGGGCGGGGACAACGTCCCGGCCCAGATGCCGGGTCCTGCCTCGAAGCTCTACGCGCAGAACGTGGTCAACCTGCTGGCTCTGATGACCCGCGAGGGCGAGTTCGCCCCCGACTTCGACGACGAGGTCGTCGCCGGCGCGGCTGTCACCCACGCGGGTCGGATCGTGCACGAGCCCACCCGCGAGGCGATCGAGGGGCCGGCAGAGGCAGAACCCGAGCCGCCACCCGGCGAGACCGTCGACCGGGCCGAGCTCACCGGTGAACGCGACCAGCAGCTCGACCTCCCCTTCGACTCCGAGGAGCAGTAGTGAACGACGCCATCGTCTGGCTGACGATCTTCGTGCTCAGCGTCTTCGTGGGCATCGAGGTCATCTCGAAGGTCTCCTCGACCCTGCACACGCCGTTGATGTCCGGTGCCAACGCCATCCACGGGATCATCCTGCTGGGCGCGATCCTCGTGACCGGCACCACCGACAACGGCCTGGCCGTCGCGGTCGGACTGGTCGCGATCGTGCTCGCTGCGGTCAACATGGTGGGCGGCTTCGTGGTGACCGACCGGATGCTGCAGATGTTCGTGCGCAAGAAGAAGAAGCCAGTGGCCGCCGGCTCCGGCGGGGAGGGCTCGAAGTGACTCCCACCTGGGTCCAGCTCGTCTACCTCGCCTGCGCGGTCTGCTTCATCCTCGCGCTCAAGGGGCTCTCGGGTCCCAAGACCGCCCGCACGGGCAACCTGATCGGGGCGGCCGGCGCGGTCGTGGCCGTCGCGGTCCCCTTCTTCTACAAGCCCAACGGTGTCGACCACCTGCACCACGTGCCGCTGATCCTGGCTGCGATCGTCGTGGGCACGGTCGGTGGCGTGTTCGGTGCCCGGCGGGTCCAGATGACCCAGATGCCGCAGATGGTGGCGCTGTTCAACGGTGTCGGCGGCGGGGCCGCCGCGCTGGTGGCGCTGCTCGAGCTGCACGAGATCCTCGACATCGTGGACTCCGGGGGCGGTGACCCCGGATGGTTCGTGCTCGCCGCGACGGCGTTCACCATCTTCGTGGGGGCGGTCTCCTTCGCCGGCTCGGTGGTCACCTTCGCCAAGCTGCAGGAGCTGATGACCTCGGCGCCGGTGGTGTTCCCGGGCCTGGCTCTGGCGTTCGGCGTCACCCTGATCGCCGGTGTCGGGCTGTCGACCCAGCTGGTCGTCGACTCGGCCCTCTGGGTCGGGATCGTCCTCGGCGTCGTCGGGCTGATCTTCGGTCTGCTGCTGGTGCTCCCGGTCGGTGGTGCCGACGTACCGATCGTGATCTCGCTGCTCAACGCCTTCACCGGCCTGACGGTGGCGGCCGGCGGCTATGTGCTGGACAACGTCGTGCTCCTCGTGGCCGGCACCCTGGTGGGGGCCTCGGGCACGTTCCTGACCCTGCTGATGGCCAAGGCGATGGGCCGCTCGGTGGCCAACATCCTCTTCGGCGCCCTCAAGGGCGGCTCGACCCTCGGTGCGGGGGTGGCCTCGGACCGTCCGGTCAAGTCCGCCAACCCCGAGGACGTCGCGATCATGCTGGCCTACGCCGACCGCGTCATCATCGTGCCGGGCTACGGCCTGGCCGTCGCCCAGGCGCAGCACACGCTGCGTGAGCTCGTCGACCTGCTCGGCGAGCGCGGCATCGAGGTCGACTACGCGATCCACCCGGTCGCGGGCCGGATGCCCGGCCACATGAACGTCTTGCTCGCCGAGGCCCAGGTGCCCTACGAGCAGCTCAAGGAGATGGACGACATCAACGGCGAGTTCAAGGACGCTGACGTCGTGCTCATCGTCGGCGCCAACGACGTGGTGAACCCCGCCGCCAAGACCACCCCAGGGGCACCGATCTACGGGATGCCGATCCTCAACGCCGACGAGGCCAAGCAGGTCGTCTTCATGAAGCGGTCGATGCGCCCGGGCTTCGCTGGCATCGAGAACGAACTGCTCTTCGAGGAGAACACCACCCTGCTCTTCGGGGACGCCAAGGACTCCATGGGCAAGCTGCTCAACGCGGTCAAGGCCCTCTGACCCGACCCCACCGGATTCCGAAAAGTCGCCCCATTCCCGGCAAGTCCGCACATACTGGACTGGACAGTCGGTAACTCGGATCCGGCACATGGGGGGCACGGTGCAAGCGGACACGTCTTCGTCCATGCCTGCTGTCCTGCAGGCATGGCGGCGCAGGCCTACCCTGACCGCTCGTGCCGCCCGCATCCCCCTGCTGCTGGTGGCGGTGTTCGTCTCCGCCTGGCTCGCGCTCGTCGTCGTCGACACCGAGAGCCTGGTGCCGGCCATCTGGCCGGCGGGCGGGGTGGCCGCCGGGCTGCTGCTCACCTCGCCCCGACGCCTGCGCCGGGGGCTGCTGGCAGCCTGCTTCGCGTTGATGGTGCTGGCGCACCTGCTGACGGGCTACGACTGGGTCGTGGCAGTGGGCTTCAGCGCCAGCTCGGTCGCGGCGTCCTGGCTGCTGCGCCACCTGCTCGTGCGCGGGCAGGACGTTCGACGCGCGGCGTTGCTCGACCAGGGTGACGTCTCCCGGTTGGTGGGGGCGATCACGACGTCGTCGGTGGTGGCAGGCGTCGGGTGCGGTCTCACCGCGTGGGTGACCGACAACGGTGATCCCCTCCTCGGTGCCCTCGGCGCGTTCGGCGCCACTGCAGCGGCCCTGATGATCCTGCTGCCGCTGTTCCTGGAGACGCTGGCCTTCGAGCCCCTCGCGGGTGCGCGGGAACGAATCGTGCAGAGCGTGCTGACGCTGGGCACGACGACGGCGGTCTTCGTGGCCACCGACGCCCCGCTGGTCATCTTCGCGGTGATGCCCATGTTTGCCTGGCACGCGTTCCGCGGGACGCTGCGCGAGGCCACGATCTTGCTGACCGTGGTCGGGGTCATCGGCACGGTGGCCTCGGAGGTCTTCCAGGTCGGGCCCATCTACGCACTGGGCGACCGCTACGCGATGGCGCCCGAGCTCTCGCACGGCGTACTCCAGCTGTTCCTGCTCGACTGCGGCCTGATCCTGCTGCCGCTCTCCGTCATCGTGACCCAACAACGGATCGCGACGTCCCGGGCCGACACCGAGCGCGAGAACCTGCAGCGGCTGGTCGAGGCGGCCACCGGGACCGCGATCATCGCGACCGGGACCGACGGCCGGATCATCCTGTTCAACCCCGGGGCCGAGGCGATGCTCGGCTACCTCGCCGAGGAGGTCGTCGGCGAGCTGCCGGACCGGTTCCACGCACCCGGTGAGCTCCGACGGCAGGCCTCGCGGCTGCGGGCGCTCCCGAACTTCTCCGACATCAGCCGGGCCTCGGTGGCCGCCGGTGAGCGCAACCAGCTCTGGCGCTTCCTGCGCAAGGACGGCGAGGAGCGGACGATGCGGATGACGCTCACCGCGATCCATGGTGCCCGAGGCGAGCTCACCGGCTACCTCGCCACCGCCGAGGACGTCACCGAACGGGAGAACGCGCAGCGGGCGTTGCTGCAGACCCTCGAGCACCAGCGCACCGCCGTCGAGCGGCTCAGCGAGCTCGAACGGGTCAAGGGCGACTTCGTCTCCACGGTGAGCCACGAGCTGCGTACGCCGATCACCAGCATCATCGGCTACACCGAGCTCCTCGGTGACGGCGCCGTCGGGGAGCTCACGCTCTCGCAGCAGGAGATCGTCGACCGGGTCGACCGCAACGGACGGCGGCTGCTCCTCCTGGTCGAGGACCTGCTGACCCTCTCGCAGATCGAGTCGTCCCTGCTGAAGATCGAGCCGGTGGTCACCGACGTGCGCAACGTCGTGACCAACTCCCACGAGGCGATCCGTGCCGTCCTCGCCGGCCGCTCGCTCGAGGTCTCGGTGCTCGTGCCCACCGAGCCGGTCATCCACCACGGCGATCCGGTGCAGCTCGAGCGGATGGTGCTCAACCTGCTCACCAACGCGGTGAAGTTCACACCCGACGGCGGCCGGGTCGAGCTGCAGCTGCGCACGCTGAACCAGCACACCGAGATCGTGATCAGCGACACCGGGCTGGGCATCCCCGAGGACGAGCAGTCCAAGCTGTTCACCCGGTTCTTCCGCTCACGCACGGCGACCGAGCACGCCATCCAGGGCACCGGTCTCGGCCTGACCATCGTGAAGGCGATCGTGGCGCTGCACGGAGGCCGGATCGACGTCGAGTCCGCCCCGGAACGCGGGACCACGGTCACCGTCACCCTGCCGCGCCAGATGGAGCTGAAGCTCGCCGAGTCCGCAGCCGGCTGACCCGCTGCGTGCCGGCTATTGCGCCAGACCGTAGAGCCGGTCCCCTGCGTCGCCGAGCCCCGGCACGATGTAGCCCTTCTCGTTGAGCCGCTCGTCGAGCGCGGCGGTCACGACTGCCACCGGCACGTCGACCCCAGCGAGGCCCTTCTCCAGGTTGTCGACGCCTTCGGGCGCCACCAGCAGGCAGATGCAGGTGATGTGGTCGGCGCCGCGGTCGGTGAGGAACTGGATCGCGGCGGCGAGGGTGCCACCGGTGGCCAGCATCGGGTCGAGCACGTAGCACTGGCGTCCGGAGAGGTCAGCCGGCAGTCGCTCGGCGTACGTCGAGGCCTCGAGCGTCTCCTCGTTGCGGACCATGCCGAGGAAGCCGACCTCCGCGGTCGGCATCAGGCGCATCATCCCCTCGAGCATGCCCAGGCCCGCCCGGAGG
Source organism: uncultured Actinomycetota bacterium (assembly GCA_963843075.1). Taxonomy (GTDB): domain Bacteria; phylum Actinomycetota; class Actinomycetes; order Propionibacteriales; family Nocardioidaceae; genus Marmoricola. The sequence goes on from CAWJJD010000001.1 coordinate 799,651, forward strand.
ATGGGGACGACCAGCGGCCGCGGCCGGCTCAGGTTCACGCCCTCGGTGGGTGCGACGGGAGTGCTGATGCGCACCGGCTCGACGCGGACGTCGCGGGTCGCCTCGTAGGCGAGGAGGGTCACCAGCTCCTCGGTGAGCCTGCGGAACTCCGGCGAAGCCGTGCCCTGGTCGCGCAACGTGGTGAGCTTGTGCGAGACCAGCGGGTGGTCGACGACGTGCAGGCGCATGCCCACACGTTAGTGGGAGAGTGCCTTGGTGGTCCTCGCCGCCCGGTTCTGCCACCATCGGGACTGTGGGCGTCCAGAAGGGTGGTGCGATGACAGAGGTGTCCGATGCCGAGGTCGGCGAGATCGACCTGGCCGTCGTCGCCTACCGCGACGAGGGCGACTGGAGCGTGGCCGAGCTGCCCGGCCGGTCGCTGGACTCCGTCGACACCATCGCCAGGGAGCTGCGGCGCTATCCCGGGGAGTCCGGCGCCCTGGCGCTGATCTCCGTGGCCGAGGACTTCGTGCTGCTGGTCCGCGCGCAGGGTTCCCTGGTCAGGGTGCTGCTCTCCGACGTCACCGCTGCCACCGACTGGAGCCTCGCGCGCTCTGCCGTCGACCACATCGGGGTGCACGTCGACGACGAGGACGACCAGGCGCCCGCCGGTGACCTCGCCATCGTCGCCGACATGGGGATGTCGGCCCAGGACATGGGCGCGCTGCTGGACGACTACGACCTCTTCCCCGAGGAGATCCTCAGCGAGGTGGCCGACAGTGCGGGGTTCGGCGGCAAGTTCGACGACCTCGTCGGCCTGTCCGGGTGACCCCTGGGTCGACCGCGTGGGAACCCGCGATGCGGGCCGCCCTCGCCGAGGCTGACGCTGCGGCCGGTTGGGGCGACGTGCCCATCGGTGCCGTGGTCCTCTCCTCCGCGGGCGAGGTCCTCGCGTCCGCCAGCAACGTGCGTGAGCGCGACGCGGACCCGACCGGGCACGCCGAGATCCTGGCCCTGCGCGCGGCCGCCGTCGCGACGGAGGAGTGGCGACTGACGGGTTGCACGCTGGTGGTGACCCTCGAGCCCTGCACCATGTGCGCGGGTGCCGCGGTCCTCTCCCGCGTCGACCGCATCGTCTTCGGCGCCTACGACGACAAGGCCGGTGCGGTCGGGTCACTCTGGGACGTCGTCCGCGACCGGCGGCTCAACCATCGCCCCGAGGTCGTCGGCGGCGTCCTCGCCGAGGAGAGCGCCGCCCTGCTCGACGCGTTCTTCCGCACCCACCGCTGATCGGCGCCTGATCCTGGCTGATTTCTGGCGCGCCCGACCCGTCCGGTAACCTTCCCGGCGGTGGCGTGTCCGAGCGGCCTAAGGAGAACGCCTCGAAAGCGTTTGTTGGCGCAAGTCAACCGAGGGTTCAAATCCCTCCGCCACCGCCGTGTCACGAGGACCGGATCCCAGTGGGGACCGGTCCTCGTGTGCGTCTCGTCGAGGGCCCCGGTCGGGACGTCGTACGAGTGGTCGTCCTGACACCCACCCCGGATGACGTCTTGCGCAAGGTCATGCGGGTTGGTCGCCCGGACACCCACGACGTATGACGCAGACCCGCGGCGCCCCACCCCGCCGGAGGGCTCGCGCAGGCGCCAGCCGAGCACGCGTACGACGGCCTCCGCGACGATGGCTCCGGACATCTTCGACGGTCCCCTCGTCCGGTCGGTGAAGGTGATCGGGACCTCGGTCACGCGCAGGCCGTGCTGGACCGCCTGCCAGGTGTTCTCGATCTGGAAGCAGTAGCCGTTCGACTGCGAACCCACCGCGCCGATGGTTTCGAGCGCGTCGGCACGGAAGGCCTTGAACCCGGCCGTGGCGTCGCGGACCCCGAGCCCGAGCACGAGGTTCACGTAGGCGTTGCCCAGGCGCGAGATCAGCCGTCGGGAGAGGGACCAGTTCCGCACCGACCCGCCGCTGACGTAGCGGGAGCCGACCGCGACGTCGCAGTTCTCCAGCGCATCGACCAGGGCCGGCACGGTCTCCGGAGGGTGCGACAGGTCCGCGTGCATCTGCACGACAGCGACGTAGCCGCGGTCCAGGGCCCAGACGAAGCCGGCCCGGTAGGCAGCTCCGAGGCCGGCCTTGGCCGGACGCACCAGCACGTGGACGCGGATGCCGTGACCCGGGTGGCGGGTCGCCGGCTCTCGAACGGCTTCATCGGGCCAGCTCCTCGTTCATCTCGCCGATGGGTGCGGCCCAGCCGGAGAGGGACCGTGTGCAGGGGCCGAGCTGCCGTGGCACCGGCCGCTGCACCCCGTCGTGCAGGTAGACCGCCCGACCGCAGATCCGGGCCACCAGGCGGTAGTGCGACCTCAGCGGGCGGCCCGGTGCCGGGTTCAGCAGCCTGAGGGTCTGGGGCCCCCGGACGACCACCCAGGTGGGGGCAGCCGGTCCGGAGAGGAGCGTGCCCAGTCGGGTCAGCCCCGGGTCGAGCGTGCGCGCGGGCAGTGCCCAGAGATAGGGGTACGGCGAGCTCAGGCCGGCTGCCTCGAGGGTGTCGGCATCCCCGAGGGCACTCACCATGGTGTCGCCGGGGTCCGCGACGCGACCGACGTCCGCGCCGACCTCCAGGCTCCGGGCCTCCACCCGGTAGGAGAGGCCCACGCCCCAGGAGACCGCCGCGACCACGAGCACGACCGCCACCAGCCGACGACCCAGGCGGGGCACCGCGGCCACGAGGAGCCCGGCAGCCAGGGACGTGGGCACGGCGAGCTGGACCAGGTAGTGCCCCCAATAGCTGCCCCCGGCGGCGATCGAGACCACGGCGTACGCCGCCAGGGCGAGCGTGGCCACCGCCACCGGGACCCAGTCGCCCAGGGGGTGGCGGTGCCGCACGTGGAGCACGACGAGGACCACGGCGAGCGCCACCAGCAGCACCGGTCCGACCGACAGCAGCTCGGTCGAGCCCAGGCCCAGCAGCCGCGCGATCCGGCTGTGGAGCCCGTGGTGCTCGACCACCGAGGTCGCGTGCCAACGGAAGGGATACATCGCGAAGAACACCCCGCCGGGCGACGTGCCGCTCCACCGGGCGAGCCCGAGGACAGCGACAGCGGTCGCAAGACCTCCGCCGGTGAACCAGATCGCGGCTCGACCCAGGGCGGCCCGGGACCACCCCAGACGCAGGGCGACCAGGCCAAGGACGACGGCGAACACGGCGACGTCGAGCATGTTCTGCTTCACCAGGACGGCAGCGGTCGCGCAGGCACCCGCACCGGCCGCGGCCCAGCCGGCCCTCCCGCGTCCGGATCCGTCGATCGCGCACACGGCCAGCCAGACTCCGAACGCGATGAACGGGGCGGCCAACAGCTCGCCGTTGACGGGAGTCGTGCCCACGAGCGGCGAGACCAGCAGGGCACACGCCGCGGCTGCCGACCAGGTGGAGGCCGACGGCGAGCCCACCCGGCGCACGGCCAGGCCGACCCCGAGGACCGTCAGTGCTGCCGCGACGCAGCCCAGCAGACGAAGTGCCGTGTGGCCACCGCCGGCGCCGGCCACCCGGAAGAGCTCGAGCAGCAGGGGCGGGCGGTCGACCCAGTAGTGGCCGTAGAGCGAGGGCCCGGCATGCCACTGCCGGGCGATCATCAAGTAGCCCGCCTCGTCGTGCGAGAGCGGGGCGGCGACGTAGGGCAGGCGCAACAGCGCGGCGAGCAGGGCGAGGCCGACCACCGGCCGGGGTAGGGCCGGACTGGTGGAGGTCCGGACGGCGGGCTCAGGGTGCGCCGTCCTGGTGGTCGGCCCCTCCCTGCGCGCCGCGACTGGTGACACAGGACCAGAGTCCTCCTCGGACCTGACCCCAGCCTGAACGGCGGCGATCAGCCGGTGAACAGCTCACGGCGTGGGGGCGACCTCGAGAGGCAGGGTCACGGCGAACGTGGCACCACCCAGGCTCGAGTCGTCCACGGCGACGCTGCCGCCGAGTGCGTGGACGATCTTCGCCACGATCGCCAGACCCAGACCGGAGCCACCGTGGTCTCGGGTGCGGGCCTCGTCCAGGCGGACGAAGCGCTCGAAGATGCGCTCCCGTTCCTCCAGGGGTACGCCGCTCCCGTCGTCCTCGACCACCAGCAGGGCAGTGCCGCGCTCTTCCCGCACGGAGACTCGAACCGTCGAGCGAGCATGGCGGGCCGCGTTGGTGACCAGGTTGCCGACCACCTGGGCGAGCAGCACCGGATCGCCCTCGACCTGCGCCGATCCGACCTCGGAGGCATCCACGTGCACGCCGGGGAAGGTGCCCCTGCGCACTCGGCGTACCTCCTCCAGGACGAGGTCGTCGAGGTCGACCGGCACCAGACGGGGGACCTGCTCGTCGTCGAGACGCGCGAGCAGCAGCAACGCGGTGACCAGGCTCTCCATCCGCTGCTCGGTCGTGAGCACGTCGCGGGCGAGCTCCCGGCTGTCGGTGTCGGTCGGGTACTCACCCGCCATCTCGGCAAGCTGGCGCAGGGACGCCAGCGGCGAACGCAGCTCGTGGGAGGCGTCCGAGACGAACTGTCGCTGCAGCCGGTGCGAGGCATCGATGCGGTCGAGCATGGCGTTCAAGGTGGTGGCCAGCCTCGCGATCTCGTCGCCTCCGTCGGGAACCGCGAGCCGGCGCTCGGCATGGGCGCCGGTGATGTCGGCCGCCTCGCGCCGCATGGCCTCGACGGGACGGAGAGCGCGCCCGACGCTGAGCCACACGGCCAGCGCCAGCAGGCCCAGCCCGATCGGCACCGCTGTCCCCAGCAGGACGGCCACGGCGCTCACTGCCCGGTCGACCCCCTCGGAGGAGTGCCCCACCTCGATGAGCCGGTCGCCGCCCCTCTCGCGGCGCGCGACCGCGATGTAGGTGTCGGAGACTCCAGGCAGGCGCACGTGCCTGTCGGTGCCGGGTTGCTCGAGCATCGGCGAGGTCACTCGCGGGTGGTCGGTCGCGAGGACGTCGCCGTCGGCACTGACGATCTGGACCAGGATGTCGTTCTTGCCGGTGACCACGACCTGGTCGATCTGCTCTCCCGACCTGAGCTGCGCCTGGAGCGACTGCACCTGCTGCGAGGCCGAGGTCACCAGGCCCTGCTGCAGCGAGTTGCGCAGCAACCCGACGAACAGCAGCGAACCCACGACGGCGACGACCAGGGCCGCCAGGGTGGCGGTGGCGGTGACGCGGACGCGGACGTCCTTGGGGTGCAAGGACCAGCGGCTCATCCGTCGGCCTGCAGCCGGTAGCCGCTGCCTCGCAGAGTCTCGATGTCGGCGCGACCGAAGGGCTTGTCGACCTTGCGGCGGAGCCGGGCGATGTAGGACTCGACGATGTTGGGGTCGCCCTCGAAGTCGAAGTTCCACACGTTGCCGAGGATCTGCTGCTTGGTGAGCACGTCGCCGGCGCGACGCATCAGGAACTCCAGCAGGGAGAGCTCTCGTGCCGTCAGGCGGATCGGCTCACCGGCGCGGGTCACCGTCTTGCGGGCCGGGTCGAGCTCGAGGTCACCGACTCGCAGCGTCACCGGCCGCTCGGCGACGCCGCGGCGCAGCAACGACCGGACCCGGGCGAGCAGCACGTCGAAGGAGAAGGGCTTGGTGACGTAGTCGTCCGCACCCGTGTCCAGCGCCTCCACCTGGTCCCACGGCCCGTCCTTCGCGGTGAGCATGATGATCGGCGTCCAGTTGCCCTCGGTGCGCAGCTGCTCACAGACCTTGTAGCCGTTGAGCACCGGCAACATGATGTCGAGCAGGATCACGTCGTAGGCGTTCTCCTGCGCGTACCAGAGCCCCTCGCCGCCATCGGGCGCGACGTCGACGGCGAAGCCCTCCCGCTCCAGTCCCTTGCGCAGCGACCCCGCCAGGATGGCTTCGTCCTCGACCACCAGCACCCGCATCACGGCCTCCTCAGTGCCCATCATGACGACTCGGCGGCCGGACGGTCGCCGCGGTCCGGACCGGTCCGGTGTGGTCAGGTGAGGGTCAGGTGAGGGTGTCAGCCTCGGAGGGTGGATGGTTCCTGGCGCACCCCGTGGTCGTTCGTACGCCGCCACGCCCCCACGGAGGTCTCCGCCTTCCTCCTGGTCGGCGGGCTCGGCTACGTGACCGATGTCGCCGCGTTCAACCTCTTGCTGTCCACGGCGCCCTTCGACCACTGGGATCCCTCTGCCGCGAGGGTCGTCGCGGTCGCGGTCGCCATGGTGGTGACCTACTGCGGCAACCGCTGGCTCACCTGGCGCGGCGAGAGCGGCCAGGCGCGTGCCCGCGAGGTCGCGCTCTTCGTGGTCTTCAACGTGATCGGCCTCGGGATCTCCACGCTCACGCTGGTGATCTCGCACGACCTCCTCGGGCTGACCAGCCGTCTGGACGACAACCTCTCCGCCAACGGGGTCGGTCTGGCCCTGGGCACACTCTTCCGCTTCTGGGCCTACCGACGCTACGTGTTCGCCGCCGGTGGCCGTCCCGCGCTCGATCCGACCCCGGTGCCCGTCGGCGCCGGGTCCGCCCCCGTCCGTCTTCGCTGAAACCAGGAGAGTCCATGTTCGACCTCGTGAACGGCATTCCCGTCCATCCCCTCGTCGTGCACGCCGTCGTGGTCCTGCTGCCGCTCGCGGTGGTCGGGACCGTGGCCATCGCCGTACGTCCGGGGTGGCGCCGCCGCTACGGCCATCTGGTGGTCGCGTGCGCCGCGCTGGCGACGGTCCTGATCCCGGTCGCCACCTCGAGCGGGGAGTCCCTCGAGGAGCGGGTCGGACGACCGGCCAACCATGCACAGCTCGGCGACCAGCTGATCTGGTTCGCCGTACCCCTCCTGGTGCTCGCCCTGGCGCTGGTCGTCCTGGACCGACGAGCCGCGGGCGAGCAGACGTCACCTTCGAAGCGTGGCGGGTCCCTCACCGTGGTGGCCGTGCTGGCTGTGGTGGTCGCGCTCGCCTGCGGCGTGCAGGTCTACCGCGTGGGCGACTCCGGTGCACGCGCCGCCTGGGGCGAGAAGGTGGCGGCGAACCGCTAGCCCGTCCCGGGCGTCGGCGGTGGGTTTTCCAGCCCTGCCACGATGGCGGTCATGGAGTCGACCAAGATCCTCGCCATCGTCCAGGCCGGGGGCGCCGGCGGCCGCATGGACGTGCTCACCATGGAGCGGGCCAAGCCCGCGCTGCCCTACGCCGGCAGCTATCAGCTGATCGACTTCCCCCTGTCCAACCTGGTCAACTCCGGCATCGACCACGTGTGGCTCTCGGTGCAGTACCAGGCGTCCTCACTGGGGGACCAGGTGCACAACGGCCGCCCCTGGGACCTCGACCGGACCCGTGGAGGGCTGCGGCTGCTGGTGCCGCAGGAGGGGACCGGATCACTGGACGAGGACGGCTTCGCCCAGGGCAATGCCGACGAGCTGTTCCGGCTGCGCGACCAGATCAGGGTCGCGGCGCCTGACCTGGTCCTCGTGCTCAGTGCCGACCACGTCTATCGCCTGGACTTCCGCGACGTCGTCGACACCCACCGGGCCAGGGGCGCCGAGGTGACGATGGTGGTCACCGACCTCGACGGTGTCTACGCCGAGGACCCCGCCGACCACGCGGTGGTGGAGGTCAACCGGCTCGGTCGGGTGACCTCCTTCGCCTACAAGCCCGAGAAGCCGGCCTCCTCGACCGTGGCCGCCGAGATGTTCCTCTACGAGCCGGACGTGCTGGTCGAGGTGCTCGAGCTGCTCCACCGCGAGCAGTCCGACGAGCCCGACGAGGGCGACGACGGCGTCGGCGACTCCGGCCTCGGCGACTTCGGTGACCTGCTGATCCCACACCTCATGGAGCGCGGCAAGGTCTACGCACACCTGCTCGACACCTATTGGCGCGACCTCGGTCAGCCGCACCACTACCTGAACTCGCACCTCGAGCTGGTCCGACGCGCCACCGACCTCTTCCAGCCGGACTGGCCGCTGCGCACGCAGCAGCCACAGCGCGAGCCGGCGTACGTCGCCACGGGAGCACGGATCGAGGACAGCCTGCTCAGCCCCGGCTGCGTGGTCGCCGGCACCGTCACCCGGAGCGTGCTGGGTCCCGGGGTGGTCGTCGAGGAGGGCGCCGAGGTCGTGGAGAGCGTGATCCTCAACGACACCGTGGTCCGACGTGGCGCGCGCGTGACCCGAGCGATCGTGGACACGCGCTGCGAGCTGCTCTCCGGAGCGGTCGTCGGATCCACCGAGGTCGCGCTGGACGACCCCGACGCGATCCCCGTCGTCGGTCGCGACAGCACGGTCAGCGTCGAGCTGCCCGCGGGGTCACGGTTGGCACCGGGCACCACCGACTGATGTCGTCAGACCTCAGGTCGGGTCGCCAAGGACCTGGCTCACCTGGTCGGCAAGCAGGATCGCGACCTTGCGCTGCTCGAGGGTCGGACGGGCGATCTTCCCGGCGGATGTGAGCAGGAAGTGGCCGACCGCCGCACCTGCACGCGTGACCTCCAGCGCGATGTCGTCGTCGGTCGGCAGCCCGTCCCGGTCGACGTCGAGGTCCTTCCCATTTCTGGTGACGTGACCCTCGCGGCCGAGGACCGGCAAGCGCGAGTCGCGGGGCGGCCCCATCACGAACCGGCAACGGCTGACAGCGAGGATCTGGCTGATCTGGTCTGCCACGTGAGCGGTGAGGGCATCGGAGGACTCGGTGCGCAGCGCGACGATCTCAGCGGTGCCCAGGACGCCGTCGAGATACCCCGCCCGGCGGTTGGCCCGCGCCTGCTGACGGTGGCCCCAGAGCGCCACCTCGGTCACCGCGGCACCGATGATCACCAGGAGCACGGCCGCCTCGACGTTGCCACGGTCATGGATCGCCAGCTGTCCGTAGGGCTCGGTCAGGAAGAAGTCGAACCAGACTCCCCCCGAGGCGGCCGCCACGATGCCCGCCACGCGGTTGCCCGTGCTCGCCGCGGCGATCACGAGCAGCACCAGGATCAGAACGGCAGTCGCTGCGGTGATGTTGTCCCGGAAGACAGACAAGGCGGCGCAGGCGAGCAAGGGGCCGGCGGCCGCGGCGACGATGACCGCCGACGTGTGCCGCTCGAGGGTGGTGCGCGGCGACTCCACCCAGGCATCGAAGCGCCGCGGCTCACCGTTGCTCGGACTCATGTGTCCATCGTCTGGGCATTGCGTGCGTTGCACGAGCGTGTGCGCGGATCTCTAACAACCTGTTAACGCCCGGTGCGCGGTGCGACCCCAGGGTTGTTAGAGGCCCGTATACAGGCGCCGAATCCCTGTTAGCAGTTCGTTAACGAGGGACGTTTCGGCCCGGTGGCGGCAGAGACTCGTCAGGTGTCCTGAACCGGCCACCTGATGACTGGAGCCCCCATGCAAGACCTCGTGTTCGTGATCCTCACCATCGCGTTCTTCGCCCTGTCGGCGTTGGTCGTGAAGGGAGTCGAGCGGTTGTGAGCGTGGAGAACGCCATCGGCCTGATCGTTGCCATCGTCTTCCTCGGCTACCTGGTGGTGGCCCTTCTCTTCCCGGAGCGTTTCTGAGATGTCCGACACCACTGCCGGCCTGCTGCAGGTCGGTCTGCTGATCCTCGCGCTCGGGGTGTGCTACCGACCGCTCGGCGCCTACATGGCCCGCGTCTACGAGAGCGAGCACGACTCCCGCGTGGAGCGCGTGATCTACCGAGTCATGGGCGTCGACTCGAAGGCCGACCAGCGCTGGCCGGTCTACGCCCGTGCGCTCCTGGCGTTCTCCGCCGTGAGCGTCCTCGGCCTCTACGCCCTGCAGCGCCTCCAGCCACACCTGCCGATGAGCCTCGGCCTCCCCGGTGTTGCCCCCGACCAGGCGTTCAACACGGCTGCCTCGTTCGTGACCAACACCAACTGGCAGTCCTATTCGGGCGAGTCGACGATGGGCCACCTCGTGCAGATGTCCGGGCTCGCCGTCCAGAACTTCGTCTCGGCCGCCGTCGGCATGGCCGTCGCCGTCGCGCTGATCCGCGGATTCATGCGCTCGCGCACGGACCGGATCGGCAACTTCTGGGTCGACCTGGTGCGGGGCAGCCTGCGCATCCTGCTGCCCATCGCGGTGCTGGGCACCCTCGCGCTCGTGGGGCTCGGCGCGGTCCAGAACCTCTCCTCCGGCACCACGGTCAAGACCGTCGCCGGGCAGTCGCAGACGATCACCGGTGGCCCCGTGGCCTCCCAGGAGGCCATCAAGGAGCTCGGCACCAACGGGGGCGGCTTCTACAACGTCAACTCGGCGCACCCCTTCGAGAACCCGAATGCCTTCAGCAACCTGCTCGAGATCTTCCTGCTCCTCCTGATCCCGGTCGCACTGACCTACACCTTCGGCCGCATGGTCAAGGACCAGCGGCAGGGCTACGCGATCCTCGGCGCCATGGGTGCCCTGTGGGCACTGATCCTCACCGGCGTCACGATCGCGGAGACCATGCACCGCGGCACGGCGCTGCAGTTGGCCGGAGCCTCGATGGAAGGAAAGGAGAGCAGGTTCGGGGAGTGGGCCTCGGCGCTGTTCGCCACCTCGACCACGGGCACCTCGACAGGGGCGGTCGACTCGTTCCACGACTCGTTCACCTCCATCGGCGGCGGCCTGCTGATCTTCAACATGGGCTTCGGGGAGGTCGCCCCCGGCGGTGTCGGTTCAGGGCTCTACGGGATCCTCGTCCTGGCCATCGTCACCGTGTTCGTCGCCGGGTTGATGGTGGGGCGCACCCCGGAGTACCTGCGCAAGAAGATGACCGCTCGCGAGATGAAGCTCGCCTCGCTCTACATCCTCACCATGCCGGTGCTGGTGCTTGCCGGCACCGGGTTGGCGATGGCGCTGCCCAAGGCCAGGGAGTCGATCCTGAACCCGGGTCCACACGGGCTCTCGGAGGTCCTCTACGCGTTCATGTCGGCCGCAAACAACAACGGCTCGGCCTTCGCTGGGATCTCGGTGAACACAGGTTTCTACAACACGGCCCTGGGCCTGGTGATGCTGGCCGGCCGGCTGCTGCCCATCGTGCTGGTGCTCGCCCTGGCCGGGTCGCTGGCCCGTCAGACACCAGTCCCCGCGAACGCCGGCACCCTCCCCACGCACCGGATCCTGTTCGTCGGGATGCTCGTCGGCGTGGTCATCATCGTTGCCGGGCTGACGTTCTTCCCCGCCCTCGCCCTCGGCCCGCTGGCGGAGGGCCTCTGATGTCGACGACCACTCCCACCGCCGGAACCGGCGACTCCAACACCTCGCCCGAAGGACCTCCTCGCATGTCTGAAACCACCTCGCCCACGCGGGTCAACGCGGGCCTGCTCGACCCCGGGATGCTGCTGACGTCGCTGCCGGACGCCTTCCGGAAGCTCGACCCCCGGGTGATGGCCCACAACCCGGTGATGTTCCTGGTCGAGGCCGGGGCGCTGCTGTCGACCCTCCTGGCGTTCATGGACTCGAGCCTGTTCGCCTGGTCGGTCGTGGTGTGGCTGTGGCTGACGGTGATCTTCGCCAACCTCGCCGAGGCGGTTGCCGAGGGGCGCGGGAAGGCGCAGGCCGAGACCCTGCGGCGCGCCAAGACCGAGACGATCGCTCGTCGGCTCCGAGCAGACGGCACCGAGGAGAGCGTCCCCGGCCAGCAGCTGGCGCTCGGCGATCACGTGGTGGTCGAGGCCGGCGACGTGATCCCCGGCGACGGCGACGTCGTCGAGGGTGTCGCCAGCGTCGACGAGTCCGCCATCACGGGTGAGTCCGCCCCGGTGATCCGTGAGTCCGGCGGCGACCGCAGTTCGGTGACCGGTGGCACCAAGGTGCTCTCGGACCGGATCGTCGTGCAGATCACGGCCAAGCCGGGGGAGAGCTTCATCGACCGGATGATCGCCCTCGTCGAGGGCGCCTCCCGGCAGAAGACGCCCAACGAGATCGCGCTGAACATCCTGCTCGCCAGCCTGACGATCGTGTTCCTGATGGCCACCATCACGCTCCAGCCGTTCGCGATCTACTCCGGCGCCGAGCAGTCGCTGATCGTGCTGGCCGCGCTGCTGGTCTGCCTCATCCCGACGACCATCGGCGCGCTGCTGTCGGCGATCGGCATCGCCGGCATGGACCGGCTGGTGCAGCACAACGTCCTGGCCATGTCGGGGCGTGCGGTCGAGGCTGCCGGCGACGTGAACACGCTCCTGCTCGACAAGACCGGCACCATCACCCTCGGCAACCGACAGGCCGCCGAGTTCCTCCCCGTCAACGGAGTCAGCCCGGCAGCACTCGCCAACGCGGCGCAGCTCTCCAGCCTTGCCGACGAGACCCCGGAGGGTCGTTCGATCGTCGTGCTCGCGAAGACCGCCCACGGTCTCCGGGAGCGGGCGCCAGGAGAGGTCAGCACGGCACACTTCGTGGAGTTCACGGCGATGACGCGGATGAGCGGCGTCGACCTCGACGACGGCCGACAGATTCGCAAGGGCGCTGCCTCCGCGGTGATGAAGTGGGCCCGCGAGAACGGCGGGCACCCCACGGAAGAGGTCGGCGAGATCGTCGACGGGATCTCCACCGCAGGTGGGACGCCACTCGTCGTTGCCGAGTGCGTGGACGGCGGAACGGCTCGGGCCCTGGGCGTGATCAACCTCAAGGACGTTGTCAAGGAGGGCATGCGCGAACGCTTCGCCGAGATGCGCCGGATGGGCATCCGCACGGTGATGATCACGGGTGACAACCCGTTGACCGCGCGTGCGATCGCCGAGGAGGCGGGCGTCGACGACTTCCTGGCCGAGGCCACCCCCGAGGACAAGATGGCGCTGATCAAGCGCGAGCAGGAGGGCGGTCGGCTGGTCGCGATGACCGGCGACGGCACCAACGACGCGCCGGCGCTCGCCCAGGCCGACGTCGGGGTGGCGATGAACTCCGGCACGTCGGCGGCCAAGGAGGCCGGCAACATGGTCGACCTCGACTCCAACCCGACCAAGCTCATCGAGATCGTCGAGATCGGCAAGCAGTTGCTCATCACCCGTGGGTCGCTGACGACCTTCTCGATCGCCAACGACATCGCGAAGTACTTCGCGATCATCCCGGCCATGTTCGCCGGGGTCTACGTGGGGCTGGACAACCTGAACATCATGCGGCTGGCCTCACCAGAGTCGGCCATCTTGTCCGCGGTGATCTTCAACGCACTCATCATCATCGGACTCATCCCGCTGGCCCTGCGAGGCGTGCGGTACACGCCCTCGTCCGCTGCGTCGATGCTGCGCCGCAACCTCGGCATCTACGGCCTCGGCGGCATCGCCAGCCCGTTCATCGGCATCAAACTCATCGATCTGCTCGTCTCGCAGATCCCCGGCCTCAGCTGAAGAAGGCAGACACCCATGGCAACCAACACGAGAATCCGTCAGTACGGCGCAGCGATCAGGACACTGCTCACGCTGACCGTGATCCTCGGCCTCGCCTACCCCCTGGCGATGACCGGCATCGCGCAGGTGGCCTTCGGCGGCAACGCCGACGGTTCGCTGGTGCACGAGCGTGGCCAGGCGGTCGGGTCCGACCTCATCGGCCAGGCGTTCACCCGCCCGGTCGAGGAGAACGGCAAGCCCGAGCTGGACGCCGACGGCAACCCGGTCGTCGAGGCGGACCCGACGTACTTCCAGAGCCGACCGTCGGCCGCCGGCACCGGCTACGACCCCCTCTCGACGTCTGCCTCGAACCTCGGTCCCGAGAACAGAGACCTCATCGAAGCCGTCAAGGAGCGCCGTGCCACGGCGGCGCGGCTCGAGGGTGTCCGGCCCGGCGACGTCCCCGCCGACGCCCTGCTGGCCAGCGGCTCCGGCCTCGATCCGCACATCAGCCCGGCCTACGCGCGCCTGCAGGTCCCCCGGGTTGCTCGCGAACGCGGCCTGAGCGTGGCCAAGGTGCGCGCCTTGGTTGCCGAGCACACCCAGGGACGCATACTCGGGATCCTGGGAGAGTCGAGGGTGAACGTCCTGGAGCTGAACCTGGCCCTCGACCGGGCCACACAGGGTTGAGCTTCGTCTGAACGGCCGGACTGGCGCCAAGGGAGGGCAGCATGAAACGAGGGAAGCTGCGCATCTACCTCGGTGCAGCCCCTGGCGTCGGCAAGACCTACGCCATGCTCGGCGAGGGCCACCGCCGGGCTGAGCGAGGCACCGACGTCGTCGTCGGGTTCGTGGAGACCCATGACCGGCAGCACACCGCCGAGCTGGTCGACGGTCTGGAGGTCGTGCCGCGGCGCGAGGTGACCCACCGGGGGGCCACCTTCACCGAGATGGACGTCGATGCCGTGATGGCGCGCCACCCGGCGGTGGCCCTCGTCGACGAGCTCGCCCACACGAACGTGCCCGGGTGCCGCAACGAGAAGCGCTGGCAGGACATCGAGGAGCTGCTCGCCGCCGGGATCGACGTGATCTCCACGGTCAACATCCAGCACCTGGAGTCGGTCAACGACGTCGTCGAGAAGATCACCGGCGTCCCGCAACGAGAGCGGGTTCCGGATGCGGTGGTGCGGGCAGCCGACCAGGTCGACCTCGTGGACATGGCCCCCGAGGCGTTGAGACGACGGATGGCACACGGCAACGTCTACCCGGCAGCCAAGGTGGACGCGGCACTGGGGAACTACTTCCGGGTGGGCAACCTGACCGCCCTGCGGGAGCTGGCACTGCTCTGGACCGCGGACAAGGTCGACGAGGCGCTGCAGGCCTACCGAGCCCAGCACGACATCGCCGGCACCTGGGAGGCCAGGGAACGGGTGGTCGTGGCAGTGACCGGCGGCGCGGAGGGGGAGACCCTGATCCGGAGAGCCGCGCGCATTGCCGCGCGCTCCTCCGGCGGGGACCTGCTGGCGGTCCACGTCACCCGCTCGGACGGGCTCACCGGCGCCAGCCCCGCCGACCTGGCCAGACAGAGACAGCTGGTGGAGACCCTCGGCGGCACCTACCACCAGATCATCGGCGATGACGTGGCCCAGGCCCTGCTGGAGTTCGCCCGTGCGGAGAACGCCACCCAACTCGTGCTGGGGGGCAGCCGTCGATCGCGGCTCGCCGCGATGCTGAGTGGACCGGGAATCGGCAGCACCACGATCCGGGAGTCCGGTGACATCGACGTGCACCTGGTCACGCACGCCCAGATGGGCAAGGGCCGGGGGTTGCCCCGGCTCCAGGGCAGCCTCACCCGGCGCCGGAGACAGCAAGGGGCCGCGCTGGCCCTGCTGCTGCCCCCCGTCCTGACTCTCGTGCTGGCCCAGGCGCGAGGTCCGCTCAACCTGGTCAGCGACGTGCTGCTGTTCCTGCTGCTCGTCGTCGTGGTCGCCCTCGTCGGGGGACTGCTGCCGGCCATGCTCGCCGCCATCGGGGGCTCGCTGCTGCTCAACTACTTCTTCGCGCCACCCCTGCACACCTTCACGATCCGGGAGACCAACAACGCGCTTGCCATCGGTGTCTTCATCGTGGTGGCCGCACTCGTCAGCTCAGTCGTCGACCTGGCCGCCCGGCGTACCCGCCAGGCGGCCCGCGCCAAGGCTGAGGCCGAGACCCTGGGCACGTTGGCCGGCAGCATCCTGCGAGGTGAGACGGCTCTCGACGCCATGCTGGGAAGGCTCCGGGAGGCGCTCGGCCTCACGTCGGTCACCCTGCTCGAGCGGAGCTCACCCTCCACCCCGGACGGCGGGTCGGCCGCTCGCGGTCCCGCCGACGAGTGGACGGTGGTCGCAGTCGCCGGACCGGATGGGTGCACTCGTCCCCAGGACGCCGACACCGAGGTGTCAGCCGGCGACACGCTCATGCTCGCCCTGCGGGGACGCTCCCTCCGTGCCGAGGACCAACGCATCGCCGGCGCTTTCGCGGCGCAGGCCGCCGTCATCCTGGAGCGGCATCGCCTCAGTGAGGCTGCCGCCGCCGCGGTCCCGATCGCCGAGGGCGACCGGATGAGGACGGCGCTCCTGGCCGCGGTCGGGCACGACCTGCGCACTCCCTTGGCCGCGGCCAAGGCAGCGGTGACGAGTCTGCGCAGCCAGGAGATCGAGTGGTCGCCACAGGACCACGCGGAGCTGCTGCTGGCTGCCGACGAGTCTCTGGACCGGTTGACCCGCCTGGTGGACAACCTGCTGGACATGAGTCGCCTGCAGGCCGGGGCGCTGTCGGTTGTCACCCGCCGAGTCGCCCTCGACGAGGTGGTGCCGCTGGCGCTCGACGACCTCGGCCCGGTGGGATCCGGCGTCGTGGTCGACGTACCCGACGACCTGCCCCTGCTGATGGCAGATCCCGGACTGCTCGAGCGCGTCGTCGCCAACCTGGTCGGAAACGCGATCCGCTACAGCCCTCCGGACCAGCCGCCGAGGGTCAGCGGCAGCAGTCTCGGTGAGCGCGTCGAGCTTCGCGTCATCGACCGGGGTCCCGGCATCCCTCCTGGCGACCTCGATCGGGTGTTCGCACCGTTCCAGCGACTGGGGGACACCGACAACACCACGGGAGTGGGACTCGGACTCGCCCTGTCACGCGGTCTGACAGAGGCCATGGGCGGCACCCTCGCTGCCGAGGAAACCCCCGGAGGAGGGCTCACCATGGTGTTGTCGATGCCGGCCGCGCCGGCACAACCGGGCGCGCCCGACGGCAGCCAACCGGGCCGACGAGAGCGTGAAGGCGAAGGCGATCATGCGCACCTGTCCTGGGACGCGTCGTGAACCGGGTGCTGGTGGTCGACGACGAGCCCCAGATCCTGCGTGCCCTGGCGATCAACCTGCGCGCTCGCCGCTACGAGGTCTTCACCGCGGCCAACGGAGCCGACGCGCTGGCCACCGCGGCCTCGCATCCGCCCGACCTGGTGATCCTCGACCTCGGGCTGCCGGACATGGACGGTGTCGACGTGATTCGTGGGTTGCGGGGGTGGACGTCGGTGCCCATCGTGATCCTGTCCGGACGCACCGACAGCGCCGACAAGGTCGACGCTCTCGATGCGGGTGCCGACGACTACATCACCAAGCCGTTCGGCGTCGACGAGCTGATGGCCCGGATGCGCGCCGTTGCGCGCCGGACCACGCCTGAGGAGATCCAGCCGGTCGTGACCTTCGGAAAGGCGACCGTCGACCTGGCCGCTCACCGGGTGACGGTTGCCGATGGTGACCACACGGTCGACATTCGGCTGACTCCGACCGAGTGGCACCTGCTCGAGGTCTTGCTGCGACACCCGGGAAAGCTGCTCAGCCCGGCCCAGCTGCTCCTGGAGGTCTGGGGACCCGGCTACGAGAATGCCGGGGGGAACCTGCGCGTCTACATGGCCAAGTTGCGCCAGAAGCTCGAGGCTGACCCCGCGCGACCGCGCCATCTGCTCACCGAGCCAGGGATGGGCTATCGCTTCCAGCCGGACCCGCGCGACCCGGGCTGAGGCCTACGGCCCGTCGTCCTGCGTGTCGCCCCCCGACCGGAGCGCGAGGTGTCGTGCCCGGCGTGCGGACATGCGACTCCACACGACGTCCTGGAAGGCAAGAGTCATCCAACCGGCAACGGCCATGCCGCCCAGGTTGAGCAGCAGCTGCGCGGTGCTGCCCCAGATCTCGTGGCCGGCCCCGAAGGCGATGCCGAGGGCGACGTTGCCTGCCGCCGGAACGGTGGTCACGGAGATGAAGACCCCCGAGAGCCCACCCACCTTGGCCGAGGTCAGTGAGAGCACCCCTGCGGCCGCCGCGATGACCGCGACGATGAACGACAGGTAGGTCCAGTTGAGCTCGGACTCCTGGTAGGCGCGTTGGGTCACCTCTGCCCAGACCACGGCGTCGGCGCTGCTGCCGGGGGTGCGTTGCTCGGCCTCGAGGCCCTGCTCGGACATCCAGGTGGTGACGGGGTCGACGTGGATGGTCCCCAGCTGTGGCACGCGGAGCGCCACCAGCTGGTCGACGATCTCGTTGGCGGCTTCCCGCGCCACGTCGGCGAGCACGAGGTCACCCTTCGGGCGGACCGACGCGTCACGGATGACAGCCAGCGTGCTGACCGCAGGATCGTCCGCGAACACCTGCAACACGTCCTCTGTCAGCTCCGGCGGCGCCGTGACGCGTAGGTGCAGCATCGCCTCAGTGTGCCGTACCCGGCGATCGCCAGGACCTCAGCGCCAGCGGCCGTCTGCTGAGTTCGACTCGTGTCCCTCGGGGGCGGTGGGCCGGTTCGTCTCGGCCTCGAGCATGGACCGAGACAGGTTGTCGTAGACCGTGACCGGACCGGTTCTCGACCACCGGCACGTCTGGGGGCGCGTGCAACCGGTAGGAGTTGCCGCCGTCGAGCCAGGCGCCGGTGTCGTCCCTCGACGGCCCCGCGCACGAGAGACACCGCTGGTTTGCCGGCAGCGCCACGACCTACAGTGCAGGCCTCCATCTGGCCGACCCCGATCGTGGCTCCCGAACCCCACCTGTTCGACACGGGTGAAGAGACTCATCCGCGGCTTGTCCACAGATTGCGGAAGTCTCTTTACTCGAACATGTGTGCTGACGAGAATTGGGGCATGACCACCACACCGACGGATCGCACGGAGCGGTTGTTGGAGCTGGTGGAGACCAACCTGGGCCGGGTGCGTGGCGCGGAGTTCGAGCGGCTGCGGTTGGCGCGGGAGTGGGCGCTGGCGCATGTGGTGACCGATCCGGGGATGTTGGCGGATCCGCGACGGCGTCCGACGCCGTTGGGGGCGGTGGCGTTGGCGGTCGATGACTATGCGGCGGCGGAGTTCGCGGCGGCCTTGGAGCTGCACCCGTTGGCCGGTCGGCATTGGATGGCCGACGCGGTCGACATCCACGACCGGCTCCCGCAGCTGTGGACGGCGGCCGATATAGGCCGGGTGGAGGTGTGGGTGGCCCGCAAGATCGCCACCGCCACCGCGGACCTCTCCGATGAGCAGGCGCGGTGGGTCGATG
The DNA here is from genome assembly GCA_963843075.1 of uncultured Actinomycetota bacterium. GTDB lineage: Bacteria > Actinomycetota > Actinomycetes > Propionibacteriales > Nocardioidaceae > Marmoricola. The sequence continues at coordinate 818,481 of CAWJJD010000001.1, forward strand.
CCGCGATCGCCGAGGTGGTCACCACCCTGCCCCCGGGGCGGTTGTTGGATGTGGTGGCCGCCCGGGTGGTCCAGGCCGACCAGGCGCTGGCCGACCGCAAGGCCGAGGAGGCAGCCGCCGCCCGGATGGTGTGGACCAGCCGCACCGACAGGGCGGGGGTGCGGACCCTGGTGGTGCGTGGCACCGCTGCGGGGGTGGGCCGGTTGGCGGGCACCATCGAGCACCTCGCGCACCTGCTCGGTGAGCACGGCGAGGCCGCGCAACGTGCCCAGGGCATCGACCAGCTCCGTGCCGATGCCGCCGAGCTGTTGGCGAGCCCGCTGGCCGCGCTGAAGCTGATGGTCGGCGCCCACGACGCCGTCCAGACCGGTCAGGAGGCCGTCTGCCCTGAGCGGGTGGCGGCTGCGGTCCGGGCTGCTGGGCCGGCGGCGACCCGGCCGCGGGCGGTGCTCTACCTGCACGTGACCCCGAGCACCCTGAACGGGGTCGGGGTCACCAGGGCTGAGGAGCTGGGGGTCTTGACCCGCCAGCAGCTGATCACCGTGCTGGGTCATCACCACGTCACCGTGCGCCCGGTGCTCGACCTGGCCGCCGGGATGGCGGCGGACTGCTATGAGATCCCCGCCGCTATCGACGAACAGCTCCAGCTCACCAAACCCGCTGATGTGTTCCCCTACGCCGGCTCCAGGAGCCGCAAGCTCGACCGGGACCACACCGTCCCCTACGACCCCGAGGGGCCACCGGGCCAGACGGTCGAGGCCAACCTCGGGAAGCTGGCCCGACATCACCACCGGATCAAGACCCACAGCGAGTGGACCGTGACCCAGACCGAGGGCGAGTTCACCTGGACCAGCCCCCACGGCCGCGTCTACGTCACCAACCGCCAAGGCACCCGCCGACAACCACGACCCGCCGCACAGAGCCGGTCCACTACGTGCCCGACATCTTCTGGGGACCAGCCGCCTGACCCGGCTCGTGGGGGCAGCGCGGGCGAGAAGAAGCGATCTCCTCGGTAGGAAATGCGGCCTCCGGCGACAACGGGCGCATACTGACGAGTGTTCCCCCTGTCAGGCCGGCACGCGGGAAGTGATCGTGGCTACGTCCCACGCAGAAATACGATAAAGTCACTCCACTTACTAGAGAGGGGGGACTGAGACAGATGACCGATCAGCACGACACGACCCACGAGCACGACCCAGGACCCGCGCCCGCCGGGCGCCATCGACGTGCACCAGCACCTGTGGCCCGACGAGCTCGTCGACCGTCTGCGGGCACGGTCCAAGGCGCCCTACCTGCGCGGCTGGACGCTGCACACCGACGGCGAACCGGCCTACGACGTGGACCCGGCAGACCATGACGTCGCGACGCGAGTCGCGGCAGACCTGGAAGCGGAGCTGGACACCTCCTGCCTCAGCCTCTCGGCACCGCTGGGGATCGAGCGACTGGTCCGGCCCGAGGCGCAGCCGCTGCTCGACGCCTGGCACCGCGGCGTCCGCGAGCTGCCCGACCACTTCCGTGCCTGGATCTCGGTGCCCAGGGACGAGCCCGACGTCGCCTCGTTGAAGAACCTGCTCGCCGAGGACCGCTTCATCGGCCTCCAGCTCCCGGCCACCGACCTGTCCACCCCCTTCGACTGGGAGCGGTCCGCGGCTCTGCTGCTCGCCGCCGAGCTCGCCGGCAAGCCGGTGTTCGTGCACCCGGGGCCCGAGCCGTCGCGCGTCCTGGCCGGCCGCCTGCCGCAGTGGTGGGCGCCCGTCGTCGGCTACACCGCGCAGCTGCAGGCCGCCTGGTGGGGCTGGCACGCCTTCGAGGGCCGCAGCCTGTTCCCGCGGCTGCGGGTCGTCTTCGGCGCGGGCGCGGGGCTCGCGCCGGTGCTCGCGGAGCGCCACGCACTGCGCGGTGGTGGACGTACGCCGATCGACCCGGACGTCTTCGTCGACACCTCCTGCACCGGTGAACGTGCGCTCGAGGCGATCGTGCGCGTCCTGGGCATCGACACCCTGGTGCTCGGCAGCGACCGACCCTACGGCGACCCGTTGGAGGAGTTTCTCGGCGACGCAGCCACCCACGCGGTGCGCGTCGCCAACCCGGCCCGCCTTCTCGGGCTCGGGAACTACCAAGGAGGTGAGCAGGAATGGGCAGTGGCGAGCTGAGTGCTCTGGCCGAGGAGGCCGTGCTGGCAGGGCCAGGAGTTGCTGCCGAGCAGGCGGCCCTCCTCGCGGCGTACCCCGACAACGTGAGCGTCACGCACCTGCTCGAGCGGCTGCCCGACCGGGACCTGACCCACACCGAGCTCGAGGCTCTGGCCGCAGGCGTCGCCCGTCAGCCCGGGTCGTGGGCCCACCACGTCGCCTTCGACGGCGCCGACCGGGTCTATGTGTCGCTGCACCGCGACGCCCACGTCGACGTCTGGCTGTTGTGCTGGACCCCGGAGAACGACACCGGCTGGCACGACCACGACATCTCCTCGGGGGCGGTCGCGGTGGTCGCCGGCGAGCTGGTCGAGAACAACCTCACCCTGGCCCACGGCGCGCGCGAGACGCGCGTGCCTGCTGGACGGGTGTTCTCCTTCGGGCCCGACCACATCCACCGGCTCAACGGCGCCGTGCACGGCTCGATCAGCGTGCACGCCTACAGTCCGCCGCTGTGGCGGATGGGGCAGTACGCCGTCAGTGACGCGGGCGTCCTTCGTCGGGTCTCGCTCTCGTATGCCGACGAGCTGCGCCCGATCGGCTGACCGTCGGTCCGCGAACCGCACCAGCCCGCACTAGCCTCGCCCCATGAGCGTCGAGGAGTTCGGTGAGTCCCGGGTCGGCCCCGTCCAGAAGCTGACGATCGGGTCCGCGCCCGGTCCGGTGCTCGAGCTGCTCGACCTCGGGGCGACGGTGCACCGGCTCTGGGTGACCGGTGGTGACGGCGTACGCCGCAACGTCGTGCTGGGTCACGCGACCGCCGATGACTACCTCGACTCCTCCGACTACATCGGCGCGACGGTCGGTCGCTACGCCAACCGGATCCGGGCCGGCCGGTTCGAGCTCGACGGCCGGACGGTCGTGCTCGAGACCAACGACCGGGGCAACCTGCTGCACGGCGGACCCGACGGCTTCGACCGGCGGGTGTGGGAGGTGGTCTCGCACACCACGGACCACGCCAGCCTGCGTCTGGACAGTCCTGCCGGTGACCAGGGGTTCCCGGGCAACCTGGTGGCGCACGTCCGGTTCGAGGTGACCGACGACAGTGTCGGCGTCTCGCTCGAGGCGACCGCCGACGAGGCCACCGTCGTGAACCTCACCAGCCATGCCTACTTCAACCTCGACGGCGACGGCTCGGGACCGATGGGTGACCAGCTCCTGCTGGTGGCGGCGGAGGAGTACCTCCCGGTCGACGACACCGGGATCCCGCTCGACCGTGCACCGGTCGAGGGCACGCCGTTCGACCTGCGCCGCCCGACCCATCTCGGTCCCCGGATCGAGGACGGCGGCTTCGACCACAACTTCGTGCTCTCCCAGTCCCGCAAGCACCCGGCGGCGACCCTCGCCTCGGAGCGGACGCACACGCGGATGGACCTGCTGACCGACCAGCCGGGCCTGCAGGTCTACACGGGGTCCGCCTTCGACGGCTCCGGACGCTCGACCACCGGTCAGCCCTACGGCCCCGGCGACGGACTCGCGCTGGAGCCGCAGCTCTTCCCGGACACGCCCAACCGTCCGGACTTCGGCTCCGCGGTGCTCCGCCGCGGTGAGACCTGGCGCTCGCGGATCGTCTGGAGGTTCGGACCGCTTTCCTGACCGTGTAGAAGTGGGGACCTACGAACAAGGGGAGTCTCGATGGAGCAGCGTGAGCTCGGCAGGACTGGACGACAGGTCTCGGTGGTGGGTCTGGGCACCTGGCAGCTGGGGGCGGACTGGGGGGACGTCCCCGAGTCGGACGCCCGCGCGGTGCTCGAGGCCGCAGCAGCCGAGGGGGTCACGTTCTACGACACCGCCGACGTCTACGGTGACGGCCGCAGCGAGCAGATCGTGGGTCGCTTCCTCGCCGACCACGGCGACGACGGCTTCACCGTCGCCACCAAGATGGGGCGCCGGCTCGACCAGGTCCCCGAGAACTACAGCCCGGAGAACTTCCGCGCCTGGATCGACCGGTCCCGCACCAATCTCGGCGTCGACCGGCTCGACCTGGTGCAGCTGCACTGCCCTCCCTCGGCGACCATCGACTCCGAGGCGACCTACGACGCGCTCGATGCCCTTGTCGAGGACGGTTCCATCGCGGCGTACGGCGTCAGCGTGGAGACCGTCGACCAGGCGCTCAGCGCGATGAAGCGACCCCATCTCGCGACGGTGCAGATCATCCTCAACGCGCTGCGACTCAAGCCGCTCGAGAAGGTGCTGCCGACCGCGGTCGAGACCGGGGTGGGGATCATCGCGCGGGTGCCGCTGGCCTCCGGCCTGCTCTCGGGCAAGTACGACGAGAGCACCACCTTCGCCGAGGACGACCACCGCAGCTACAACCGGGACGGCAGCGCGTTCGACGTCGGCGAGACCTTCTCGGGCGTCCCCTACGACGTGGGCCTGGGGGCCGCCGTGGACTTCACCCACCTGGTCCGCGAGTCGGGTCCCTCGGGGCTGACGCCGGCGCAGGCCGCCATCGCGTGGGTCTGGCAGCTCTCCGGCGTCAGCACGGTCATCCCCGGCGCGCGCAGCGAGGACCAGGCGCGGTCCAACGCCACGGCGGGCCGGGCGCCGGCGCTCAGCGACGACTTCCTGGCCGGGGTCGGACGGATCTACGACGAGCGGGTCAAGGAGCTGGTCCACGACCGCTGGTGAGGCCGGCGGCGCCATGATGGGTCGGTGAGCGAACGCCGGCCGTGGCTGACCCGCAACCTGAAGATCGTCTCGCTGGTCTCGTTGCTCCAGGACGCGGCCTCCGAGCTGCTCTATCCGCTGCTCCCCATCCTCCTGACCACCGTGCTCGGCGCACCGGCGGCCGTGGTGGGCGCGATCGAGGGGATCGCGGAGGGGGTCGCCGCCGTCACGAAGGTGGTGGCGGGGCGTCTCTCGGACCGCTGGCGCAAGGTGCCGATCGTCGGGCTCGGCTACGGCCTGGCAGCCGTCGGCAAGGTGCTGGTGGCGGCGGCGAGCGTGTGGCCGGTGGTGCTCCTCGGTCGCAGCGTCGACCGCCTGGGCAAGGGCATCCGCGGCGCCCCGCGCGACGCGCTGCTCGTCGTCGACATCCCGCCCGAGCAGCGTGGCCGTGCCTTCGGCTTCCACCGCGCCGCCGACACCGCCGGCGCCGTCATCGGGCCGTTGCTGGCACTCGTGGGCTATCAGCTCCTCGACCACCAGCTGCGACCGCTCCTCTGGGTCGCCGTCGTCCCGGCGGTGCTCAGCACGGCGCTGGTGTTCGTGCTCCGCGAGCCGCCCCGACCTCCTTCGGCGGTGTCCGGACGGGCCCGCTCCTCGCACTCCTCGACCTCGTCGACCACCGAGCTGGGCCGCGACTTCTGGCGGGTGGCCGGGGTCCTCGGAGTCTTCAGCCTGGTCAACTTCCCGGACGCGCTGCTGCTGCTCCGGCTGCACGACATCGGGTTCTCGGTGGTGCAGGTGATCCTGGCGTACGTCGGCTACAACGTCGTCTACACCCTGCTCAGCTATCCCGCGGGGGTGCTGGCCGACCGGCTCAGCCCCCAGCAGGTCGTCGCCGTGGGTCTGCTCGTCTTCGCCGTGGTCTACGCCGGGCTGGGGCTCAGCGAGGACCACCTCGCTGCCTGGTTGCTGATGGCCGGGTACGGCGCCTACACCGGGCTCACCGACGGCGTCGGCAAGGCGTGGGTCTCCGGTCTGCTCCCCGCCGGTGCGCAGGGGACGGGGCAAGGCATCTTCCAGGGCATCCTCGGAGGTGGCGTACTCGTCGCGGGGGTGTGGGCCGGGCTGGCCTGGGGCGGCGACGGGGCGCTCCCGCTCGTGCTCGCCGGTGCGACGGCCGGGGTGATCGGAGTCGTGCTACTCCTCGTCCGGCTCACCCCTCGCGCCACCGCTCAGGGCTGAGGTCGCGCGGCATCGAGCGCCCGCCGCGCGACCGACCGCATCTGCTCGGCGCCGTCCCAGGCGCCCGGGTCCTTCGTGCTCGCCCATGACTGCACCTGCTCCAGTGCCCAGCGGGCCCAGTCCAGCACCACGGTCTCCTGCTCGAGCTGGAGCGGCAGCATCAGGGCGCTGATGTGCCTCCGCTCGGTGAAGGCGTTCCCCTGCGAGGCCAGTGCCCCGATCGCGGCGACCCGCTCCTCGGCCTCCTCCGCGATCGTCTGCAGGGTGGTGCGCAGCTGGTCGAGGTCGCCTCCGTCGGCGAAGAACACCTTGACCATGCCTTCGAACTCGACCGTCCTCGGGGCCGGGGGCTGGCCCAGCCACGTGGACAGTGCGGCCCGGCCCTCGTCGGTGATGGCGTACTCCCGGCTGCGTCGCTTGCCGGTGAAGCGCTCGGTCGCAACGGCGTAGCCCGCGGCAGCCAGGTGCTTGGGCTCGTCGTAGAGCTTGCGCTCGGCCCGTGGCCAGAACCAGTTCAGGCTGCGCTGCACCTGCTTGGCCAGCTCGTAGGTGGTCCAGGGACGCACGGAGAGCAGGCCGAGGACGGCAAAGGAGGTGGTGGAGGGAAATGAAGCCATGGCGCATCTTGACATACTGCGGTGTGCAGTATCAAATACTGCACATGACAGTATCGCCGTTGCAGAATCTCCCGTTCGTCAGTCGCCGAGCCGACCGCGCCCGGGTGCACGTGCAGGTCGTCGTCGCCCACCCCGACGACGAGACCTTCGGGTGTGGGTCGCTGCTGCTGCACGCGGCCGACGCGGGGATGGTGACCAGCGTGTGCTGCGCCACCCGGGGGGACGCGGGCGAATGGCCCGACAGCATGGTCCTGCCGGCCGGTGGGATCGCCGAGCAGCGCGAGCTCGAGCTGCGCGAGGCCGCTGCCGCGCTCGGCGTGAGCCGGGTCGACGTGCTCGGCTTCGCCGACTCCGGCATGTCGGGTGACCCGGCGCCGGGGAGCCTCGTGGGTGCCGAGGAGCAGGCAGTCGCCGACGGCGTACGACGTGCCGTGGCCGCCGCCGATCCCGACGTCCTGGTCACCCTCGACGGCAGTGACGGCCACCGGGACCACGCCCGGGTCCGCGACACCACGGTCGCGGTCGGACGGGAGCTCGGCATCCCGGTCTACCTCGAGTGCCTCTCCCGGCGCCTGATGGCGGAGTGGGCGGCCCACATGTCCGCGCAGGACCCCGGGTCGAGCTATCTCGCCCTCGGCGAGCTGGGGACACCTGACGAGGACATCGACCTCGTCCTGGACACCAGCGCCCAGCTCGAGCGCCGCGAGGCGGCCATCCGCCTGCACGTCTCCCAGACCTCTCCCTTCGAGGGCCTGCCCGCCGACCTGCGGCGAGCCTTCCTCACCCGCGAGCACCTCGTCGGCCCGGTCGGCCCGGTCGGCCCGGCCACCCTTCACTGAGCACGCCCCACGTCAGGAGTTGCCATGACGCACCGCATCAGGGTCCTCGGGCAGGTCGCCACCAGCACCGCGGACGGAGCGGAGGTGGCCCTCACGCGACGTCGCGAGCGGGAGGTGCTGGCCCTGCTCGTCGCGGCACGCGGCCGACCTGTCTCGACCGACCGGCTGCTCGCCGAGGTGTGGCAGGACGACGGCTCCGCGCCCGCCTGCGTGCAGGTGGTGGTCTCGCGGTTGCGGGCTCTGCTCGACCCCACCCGGACCGGCCGGCGCGAGGTGCACAGCAGCCCGGCCGGCTACGCGCTCGCGCTCGAGTCCGGACAGGCCGACGTCTGGCTGTTCGAGGACCTGGCGGAGCAGGCGCTCTCGGCCGGCACGCCCAGCGACCGGCTCGTCCTCGGCACGCGGGCCGACGAGCTGTGGGACGGCGAGGCCTACGCCCAGTGCCGGTCGCCGTTGCTGCAGGCCGAGTCGGCGCGGCTCGCCGAGCTGCGTGTCACCGTCGACGAGGCGCGTGCGGAGGCCCTGCTGGCCCTGGGACACCCGGCTGCCGCCGTACGCCTGCTCGCGCCGGTCGCTCCCGATCACCCCTATCGCGAGCAGCTCTGGGCGTTGCTGTCCCGCTCGCAGTACGCCAGCGCCCGCCAGGCCGAGGCGCTGGCCACCCTGGCCGCGCTCCGGGCCCGGCTGGCCGAGGACCTCGGGGTCGACCCGTCCGCGATGGTGCGGGCGACGGAGCAGGCCATCCTCAGCCAGGACCCGGAGCTGACTCGCCCGGCCGTCGTGGCGAGAGCCCGGCACGGCCGGTCACGGATCGTGCGCCGCTGCCGCGCGGTGAGCGCCGGCTATGTCCTCGCGCACACTCCGGTCGTCCGGCTCGGGGCGACGGGCACAATGACCGGGTGACCCAGAAGTCGACCCAGAAGCCGACCCAGAAGTCCAGCTGGTTCCAGTCCCCGGCCGAGGCCGAGAAGCGGCTGGCCGAGGTCGGCTACCTCTCCGACGCAGCGACCTCGACGACGACCTTCCTCGCGGGGGCGCTGGAGAAGCCGCTCCTGGTCGAGGGGCCGGCGGGAGTGGGCAAGACCGAGCTGGCCAAGGCGGTCGCGCGCGCGACGGGTGCGGACCTGGTGCGGCTGCAGTGCTACGAGGGCCTCGACGAGGCCCGGGCGCTCTATGAGTGGAACTACAAGAAGCAGCTGCTGCGCATACAGGCTGCCGGTGACCAGTCCTGGGACGAGACCCACGACGACATCTTCACCGACGAGTTCTTGCTGACTCGTCCGCTGCTGACCGCGATCCGGCGCGAGGAGCCGACCGTGCTGCTCATCGACGAGGTCGACAAGACCGACGTCGAGGTGGAGGGGCTGCTGCTCGAGGTGCTCAGCGACTTCCAGGTGACCATCCCCGAGATGGGCACCGTCACGGCGAGCCGCAAGCCGCTCGTCGTCCTCACCTCCAACGCGACCCGCGAGCTCTCCGAGGCGATCAAGCGACGCTGCCTCTTCCTGCACATCGACTACCCCGAGGCCGACCGCGAGCGCGACATCGTCGTCTCGCAGGTGCCCGAGGTCGAGGAGCAGCTGGCCGGCCAGATCGTCGAGGTGGTCGGCAAGCTGCGCGACCTGGAGCTGCGCAAGGCCCCCTCGATCGCGGAGACCATCGACTGGGCGCGCACACTGGTCGCGCTGGGCACCGCCACGCTCGACGAGCAGGCGATCGACCAGACGCTGGGCGCGGTGCTCAAGCACGCCAGCGACCACGAACGGGCGATCCGCGAGCTGAGGCTGCGACAGAAGTGACCTCCCTCCGATGACGCTGCTGGACCGGCACATCGAGTTCGTCGAGGCGTTGCGCAGCGCCGGGCTTCCGGTCTCGCTCGCCGAGGGGCTCGACGCGGTCCGGGCGATCGACGTCCTCGGGCTCGGTGAGCGCGAGACGCTGCGGGCGGCGTACGCCGCGACGCTGGTCAAGCGGCAGAACCACCGCCCCGGGTTCGACCAGGTCTTCGACCTCTACTTCCCGGCGCTGGTCGGGGAGGGGGCCAGTGGTTCCGAGACGCTCGATGGCGCCGACTCCTCGACCACCGAGGAGTCGGGGGGCGAGGTGGGTGACGGGCCCCAGGCACTCGCCGACTTCCGCGAGGCCCTCGCCACCGCGATGGCGATGGGGGACCCCGACGCGCTGGCGATGCTGGCGCGCGAGGCCGTGCAGCGGTTCGGGCTGATCCGGGGGCGCGGACCGGGCGAGCAGCGGTGGTCCTCCTACAACGTGATCAACCGGGTCTCACCCGACGAGCTGGTCGAGCAGGCGCTCCGTGGCCTCCTGGGCGACGAGGAGTGGGGGGACGACCCGTCGCTGCGGCGGCTGGTCGAGGCGCAGTCGCGGGCGTTCGAGGGGCTGGTCGACACCGAGGTACGCCGCCGTGCGGCCGAGGTCCGCGGCCCCGAGCACGTGGCCCGCCACACCGTGCGCCCCGCCATCGAGCAGGTCGACTTCACCTCGGCGCGCAAGGCCGACCTCGAGCTGATGCGCCGCGAGATCCAGCCGCTCGCCCGTCGCCTCGCCACCCGGCTGAGCCGGGAGCACCAGGCCCGCAGACGTGGTCCGCTCGACTTCCGGCGCACGGTCCGCGCCTCGATGTCCAGCGGTGGCGTCCCGATGGAGACGCGTCACAAGCCGAAAAGGCCGGGCCGCAGCGACCTCGTCGTGCTCTGCGACGTCAGCGGCTCGGTCGCCAACTTCGCGAGCTTCACGCTGATGCTCGTCTTCGCGCTGCGCGAGCAGTTCAACCGGGTGCGGGCGTTCACCTTCGTCGACGAGATCCACGAGGTGACCGACCGCTTCACGGCGGGCGGCGACCCGGCGACGACGATGGCCGACCTCGCGGCGAGCGCGCGCTACGCGTCGCTGTGGGGTCGCACCAACTACGGGCGGGCGTTCACCCGCTTCTCCGAGGAGCACGCCGACGCGCTGACCCCCAGGACCAACCTGCTCGTCCTCGGCGACGCACGGTCCAACCACACCGACCTGGCCCTGCCGGTGGTCAAGGAGCTCGTGCACGCCGCCCGGCACAGCTGGTGGCTCAACCCCGAGCACACCCGCAACTGGAACACCGGCGACTCCGCAGCGCGCGAGTACGCCCAGCACTTCGCCATGGTGGAGTGCCGCAACCTCACCCAGCTCGGGGAGTTCGTCCACGACCTCGCCTGAGTCCGCGAACGCGACATCCGGCAGTCTCGGCTCGCGAAGGGCGGTAAAGTAGTCGGTTCCCCTTGCACGACAACGCTTACGGAGGGACACCGGCGTTGAACAATGACCTAGCCGCGCGCGAGGTCGCGCGCGAGCAGGAGTACGTCGACACCGTCTACGACCAGCTCGAGAAGGCGAGCCTGTCCGCCCAGGAGCTGGCCAGGGAGGGTCTCGAGCGCGGCCGCATCGGCAACGAGGGCGGTCTGGTCGAGCGCGACGCGATGGTCTACCAGGCGGCTCGCCGGATGGCCACGCTCGACGCCGCCCACGAGGGCCTGGTCTTCGGACGGCTCGACGTGCGCCCCGAGGTGAGCCAGGTGCCGCGCTACATCGGCCGGATCGGGCTGCGTGACAGCAACTACGACGTGCTGCTGATCGACTGGCGGGCTCCCGCCGCGGCGGTGTTCTACCAGGCGACGCAGGCCGACCCGCAGGGCGTCGTACGCCGCCGGATCCTGCGCAGCAAGGGCGTCAAGGTCCTCGGTGTCGAGGACGACCTGCTCGACGCGGAGGCCGAGACCGACCTGCCGATCATCGGCGAGGGTGCCCTGCTGGCGCAGCTGACGCGGGCGCGTGACCGGTCGATGCACTCCATCGTCGCCACCATCCAGGCCGAGCAGGACCGTGCGATCCGGGCGCCCAACAAGGGCGTCGTCTCCATCACGGGTGGTCCGGGCACCGGCAAGACCGTGGTGGCGCTGCACCGTGCGGCCTACCTCCTCTACGCCGACCGCCGCCGCTACGAGACCGGCGGCGTGCTCGTCGTCGGACCGTCGGGCGTCTTCATGCGCTACATCGAGCGGGTGCTGCCCTCCCTGGGCGAGACCGCCGTCGCCCTGCGTTCGCTGGGCGAGGTCGTCGACGGGGTCCGTGCGACCCGGCGTGACGAGCCGGCCGTCGCCGAGGTGAAGGGCTCCCTGTCGATGGCCGAGCTCCTGCGCCGCACGTCGCGTCAGGCCGTGCCCGACGCCCCGCGGGAGTTCAGGGTCTTCTACCGCGACGACGTGATCCACCTCGGCCCCCGCGAGCTCGGCGCCCTCCGCCGCCAGCTGCTCTCGATGGGTCGCCGCAACCGGTCCACCACCAAGGTCGCCTCGACCCTGATCGATGCGATGTGGCGCCAGGTCCGCAGCGAGCGGGGGCGGGAGCGCACCAAGGAGGACTTCTCCGCGGAGATGCGCACCAGCGACGCGTTCCTCGAGTTCGCCGCCGCCTGGTGGCCGGTCCTCGACGCAGCCACCGTGCTCGGCTGGCTGCGCGACCCCGAGCTGCTGGCGCGGGTGAGCGAGGGCATCCTCGACGACGAGTCGGTGCGGCTGCTCGCGAAGTCGTGGGGCGACTCGCTCTCGGTCGACGACATCGCCCTGCTCGACGAGCTGCGCTACCTGCTCGGCGACCCGCCGATCGTGAACACCGGGTCGGTCGACGACGAATACCTCGCCGCCGAGGACGCCTCCCTCCACGAGGTCTTCACCGCCTCAGACCGGGAGTACGCCGGCCCGCGCGGCTGGACCCCGCCGACCAACCGCGTCGAGGACGACGGGTTCGCGCACGTGCTCGTCGACGAGGCACAGGACCTCACGCCGATGCAGTGGCGGATGGTCGGCCGCCGTGGTCGCGCCGCCACCTGGACGATCGTCGGCGACCTCGCACAGTCCTCGTGGCCGGAGCCCGCGGAGTCGGCGGCCGCCCGTGCCGAGGCGCTCGGCGACAAGCCCCGCCACGACTTCCACCTGTCGACCAACTACCGCAACTCGGCGGAGATCTATGACTTCGCGGCCGACTACGCCTCGCGGGTCGGCCTCGACGCCGACCTCCCCGACGCGGTCCGGTCGACGGGCGTGGCCCCGACCGAGCTGACGGTGGACGACCTCGAGGCGGCGGTGCGCTCGGCACTGAGCGAGCTGGCCGGTTCACTCGAGGGCACCGTCGGTGTCGTCGTCCCGACCGCTCGCCTCGGTGAGGTGAGCCGCTGGGTGTCGTCGTGGCCGGAGTTCGCCGACGAGTTCGGCTCGCCGGAGTCGCGGCTCGTCGTACTCACCGGCCTGGACACCAAGGGCCTCGAGTTCGACGGCATCGTCGTGGTCGCACCCCAGGAGATCGAGGACGAGTCCCCCACCGGCCGCGCAACCCTCTACGTCGTCTACACCCGCGCCACCCAGCGCATGGTCACCCTCACCACTGCCCCCTGAACCTCGCCGAGAGGGCAGTTCTGGTTGGCTGTACGACGCCGACCGGGCGCTGGTGGTTGGCAGGATGGGCCCATGTTGATCCACCCCTGGGACCAGGCCACCCGCGAGGAGTGGCAGCGCGTGCTCGCGCAGGCCGACTTCGGCCAGCTCGTCACCGCCGGGCACGTCCACGGCTATCCGGTCGTGGTGCCGACCCACTTCCACTACGACGGCCAGGACACGGTGCTGCTGCACCTCGCCCGGCCCAACCCGGTCTGGAAGGCGCTCGAGGCCGACCCGCACGTCGTCCTCGCCCTGACCGGCGACTACACCTACGTCGAGGCGGCTTGGAACGCCAACGCCGGCACCGACCCGGCGTACGGCGTCCCGACCTCCTACTACACGGCCGTCCAGCTGCTCTGCCGCGCCGAGGTCGTCGACGACCCCGAGGAGAAGGCGGCGATCCTCGCCGAGCAGCTCGGTCACTTCGAGCCCGACGACTCGACGCGTGCGGTGCCTCGCGCGGACGAGGAGCACGACCGTCGACAGCTGCCCGGCATCCGCGGGCTCCGGCTGCACGTGGAGGGCGTGCGGGCCAAGATGAAGTACGGCGGCAACAAGTCGGCCGAGCACCGGCTCGGGATCGCCGAGCATCTCGCCGAGCGGGACGGCCCGATGGACGCCGCGGCCAGGGACAACCTGCTCCGCCGGCTGGAGGAGCAGCAGGACTGAGCAGCAGCGCGAGTCAGAACGGCGGTGGTCCCACGATCCGCATCGTGCCCGTCGCGACCGCCGCCTGGCGGATGCGGTCGAAGTCGGTTTCCCAGGTGATGAACCCAAACCTCCTCTTCACACACGTTGCCCTGTGTGTGAAGAGGCAGTTTCCATTCCTAACCTGGGAAACCGGCACCCCCACCCGGACCTAGTAGCGTTCCCGGCATGCCCGAGAACCCCTCCGCCCGCGCCGCCCTCGAGGAGCTGATGGGGCACGAGGCGTGGGCAGTGATCCGGCTGCGGGAGAGCGAGACCGTCACGCTGGTCGGCGGGTCGCTGAGCCATCTCGAGAAGCTGAGGGACATCCCGCTGGAGGAGGGGGTGCCCGAGAGCAACCGGCGGTTCGATCGGCTGGTCGCCGTACCCTTCCGCCAGGTGACCGAGCGCGGGTTCATGGCCCACGACGACGGCACTCCGCTGGCCGTGGTCGACCTGACCGCCCCCGGGTCGACCGAGCTCGAGGTCCCGCTCGAGGAGCTGATCGCGGCTCTGCCGGACGAGCCGGTCACCTTCGCGGACGAAGGCGGCTTCGAGACCAGCGACGAGGACTACGGTGCGGTCGTCGAGCGGATCATCCGCGACGAGATCGGCAACGGCGAGGGTGCCAACCTCGTCGTGGGTCGGCACTACCGGGCACAGCTCAACGACTGGAACGCCGACCGCGCGCTCACCGTCCTTCGGCGGCTCCTCACCAGCGAGCGAGGCGCCTACTGGACCTACTGCTTCTGGACCGGCGACCGCTTCCTGATCGGCGCCTCGCCCGAGCGACACGTCAGCGTGCACGGCGGCGACGTCCGGATGAACCCGATCTCGGGCACCTTCCGGCTGCGCGGCCTCGAGGCGTCCGAGCGCAAGCAGCGACTGCTGGAGTTCCTCGCCGACGAGAAGGAGATCTATGAGCTCTTCATGGTCGTCGACGAGGAGCTGAAGATGATGTGCGAGGTCTGCCACGAGGGTGGCCAGGTGCTCGGACCGTTCCTCAAGCCGATGACGCACCTCGTGCACACCGAGTACCTCCTCGCCGGCCGCACCCGCTCCGACGTGCGCGACGTCCTGCGCGACACGATGTTCGCCGCCACGGTCACGGGCGCGCCGGTCGAGAACGCCTGTCGCCTGATCCACGACTACGAGTCCGAGGGCCGCGGCTACTACGCCGGTGCCCTCGCGCTCATCGGGCGCGACGAGCAGGGTGCCCCGACGGCGGACTCGCCGATCGTGATCCGCACGGCCGACGTCAGTCCCGAGGGCGCGATGAAGGTGACGGCCGGGGCGACGCTGGTGCGCGACTCGAAGGCCGACTACGAGGTCGCCGAGACGTTCGCCAAGGCCGGCGGCATCCTCTCGGCCTTCGGGCTCGTGCCGGGAGCCACGGGTGCGCCGCACGCGATCGCCGACCTCACCCAGGACGAGGACGTGCTGATCGCCCTGAACTCACGCAACCAGCGGCTCGCCAAGTTCTGGCTCACCGACCAGGCGGGCGCACCTCCGGCACCCACCCTCGCGGGCAAGCGGATCGTGATCCTCCACGGCGAGGACGACTTCGTGAACATGCTGGCGCACGTGTTCTCGGTGCTCGGCATGGGCTCGCGCGTCGTACGCCACGAGGCCTATGCCGCGGACTCGTTCGACGACGCCGACCTCGTCGTGGTGGGGCCTGGTCCGGGGGACCCGCGCGAGCACGACCACCCCAAGATCGCGGCCTACCGCAAGGCGATCGACGCTCTGCTCGACTCCGGGAAGCCGTTCCTCGCCGTGTGCCTGGGCCACCAGGTCCTGTGTGACCGGCTCGGCATCCCCCTGGCCTACAAGGACATCGTCTTCCAGGGCACCCAGTCCTCGGTGCAGATCGAGGGTCGCGAGGAGCGAGTCGGGTTCTACAACACCTTCGTCGGTCGCGCCGAGGCCGCCGACGTGCCTGCCGGTGTGCGGATCGAGTCCGACCCCGCGACTGGTGACATCCACCTCGTCGCCGGACCGACGTTCCGGGGCGTGCAGTTCCACGCCGAGTCGATCCTCACCGAGAACGGGTTCGCCCTGCTGCGCGGCCTGCTCCTGGAGCTTCTGGGGTGAGTGCCCTTGTGGTCCCGCGCGTTCTCGTGGTGGACCACTACGACTCCTACACCTGGAACCTCGTGCACCTGGTCGCGTCGGTCACCGGTGCGCTCCCCGAGGTGGTCGAGCACGATGCCCCGGGCGTGATCGACCTCGCCCGTGCCGCCACCCACGTCGTGCTCTCACCCGGGCCGGGGCACCCGACCGACCCGGCCGACTTCGCCCTCGGCAGCGCGGTCTTCGAGCTCGACGTGCCGGTGCTCGGGGTCTGCCTGGGCATGCAGGCCCTGGTCACGTCGTACGGCGGCACGGTGGACCGGATCGACCCCGCACACGGTGAGATCGCCCTGGTCAACCACGACCAGGAAGGTCTCTTCGCGGGAGTGCCGGACCCGTTCGAGGCCGTGCGCTACCACTCGCTCGCCGCCGTGGCGCTGCCCGCCGTGCTCCGGCAGACAGCCGTGGACGAGCACAGCGGGGTGACGATGGCCGTGCGCCACCGGGAGCTCCCGCACGTCGGGGTGCAGTTCCATCCCGAGTCGATCCTGTCGCGCCACGGCGTCGACCTGGTCCGGAACTTCCTGTCATGAGCACCCCACGGACCAACGAGCCCGTGCTGGACGCCGTCCGCGATGGTTTCGCCCGCAGCGACAGGGTGTTCTGGCTCGACGGAGGGGGATCGCGCGACTGGTCGGGACGCCGGTCGCTGGTCGGTGTGCTCGAGGACGACGACGTCTCGCTGACCTTCGACGCCGCCCGGCGAGAGGTGACCCGTCACCAGGGTGGGCGTGCCGAGGTCGTCGGCGACGACGTGTTCGGCGTGCT
Organism: uncultured Actinomycetota bacterium; assembly: GCA_963843075.1. Taxonomy (GTDB): domain Bacteria; phylum Actinomycetota; class Actinomycetes; order Propionibacteriales; family Nocardioidaceae; genus Marmoricola. The sequence continues at coordinate 835,052 of CAWJJD010000001.1, forward strand.
CGAGACCGAGATCGCCCGGGACGACGGGGATCCTGACGTGCACTGGGTCGGCTGCTTCGGCTATGCGTCACGCCCCGACCTTCCTGCGCGCCCGTGGGGGATCGGACCGGATGCGGTGTGGATGCGCTCGCGGGGCGTGCAGTTCTTCACCCACGATCCCTCGTTCGTCGAGGAGCGACCGCCAGCGAGCGCTCCGGCACCGTCGAAGGCCCCGACCTGCTACGCCGACGCCTTCGCCGAGGTCCAGGAACAGCTGCATGCCGGCAACTCCTACGAGGTCAACCTGACCTATCGCGAGGCGGTCGACGGGTCGGACGACCCGCTGGCGACGTACCTCCGGCTGCGTGCGAGCAACCCCGCGCCGTACGCCGGTCTGCTGAGCCACCAGGGCACGCACCTGCTGAGCAGCTCACCCGAGCGCTACGCGACCGTCGACCGTGATGACTCGGGGGACCGCTGGCTGGAGACCAAGCCGATCAAGGGCACCACCGCGCGTGGGGAGACTCCGGCGCAGGACGAGGCGAGGGCGCACCAGCTGGCGACCGAGCCGAAGTTCCGCGCCGAGAACCTGATGATCGTCGACCTGCTGCGCAACGACCTGTCGATGGTCTGCGAGGTCGGATCGGTGACCGTGCCCAGCCTGATGGCGGTGGAGTCCTATGCCAGCGTGCACCAGCTGGTCTCGACCGTGCGCGGGCGGCTGCGCGACGATGTCACGACGCTCGGTGCCCTGTGGGCGCTGTTCCCCGCGGGCTCGATGACCGGTGCCCCGAAGCTGCGCACGATGCGGGTCATCGATGCGGTGGAGGAGACACCTCGTGGTCTCTACGCCGGCGCGTTCGGCTGGATCTGCGCCGATGGCCGTGCGGACCTCGGCGTGGTGATCCGGTCGCTGTACGTCGCCCCCGGCGGCAGCACCTGGATCGGCACCGGTGGCGGCATCACGGTGCACTCCGACGTGGACGAGGAGTGGGCCGAGACCTTGTGGAAGGCACACCGGCTGCGCGCCGCGGCAGTCCCACCACGCTAGGGAAGAGGATGGGGCGGAGACTCATCGATCGGCGTGCAGACTGCGAACAGTCTCCCCCTGTGCACGCCCTCGTCTGAGTCTCCGCCCGGGACCTCAGGCCATTGCGGCTCCGGAGGTCTCGTCGATGATGCCGTGGGCACCGCCCAGCCAGCCTGCTGCCCCGGGGCCGAGTGTGTCGCGCCGTTCATCGCCGAGCTGACGGACCCTGTCCGCGTCGCGGCACTGGCCCTGGATGACCTGGATGAACATCGCGAGACCCTCTCCCCCGGGAGGCCGCCCCCCACTGGGCGGTGCGGTGGAGACGTTACGCCGAGCAGCGAGTTCTGGCACCGGCTGGTGCATACCGGTCCGGAATGCCGGAGAACACCGACTGGTGAGGTTCGGACCGGTCCGCAAGTTTCGCCCCCAAACGGACCGGCCCGAAGCGCTCCTCGTTACGAGTCCTGCGTGCTCTCGTCCGACCCGAGCGTGGCGGTCGCGGTGCTCGTCTTGCCGCCTCGGATGTAGGTGAGCTTGACGCTGTCGCCGGGGCGGTGGCCACGGATGGTGGCGACCAGTGACTCGGAGCCGTCGATGACCTCGTCGTCGACCTTGGTGATCACGTCGCCCTTCTTGAGCCCGGCCTGCGCGCCCGCCCCGCCGTCCTCGATCGTCTGCAGCTGGGCGCCCTCGGTCAGCGAGTTGCCGCTGACGTCGGAGACCGAGACGCCGAGGCGCGCGTGGGTCGGCTTCTGGTTGTCGGTGATCTGGTTGACGATCGGCAGCACCTCGTCGATGGGGATCGCGAAGCCCAGCCCGATCGAGCCGCCGGAGTCGCTGGAGGAGCTCGCCGTGCGGATCGAGGAGTTGATGCCGACCACGCGACCCGACATGTCGACGAGGGCGCCGCCGGAGTTGCCGGGGTTGATGGCGGCGTCGGTCTGGATCGCCGGGTAGGTCGTGCTCAGGCTCTGGCTCGGTGCCTGCTGGCCCTGGCCGCCTCCGAACGGGTTCTGCGGCGCCTGCTCCTGCTCGGCGGACACCGAGACGGGGCGGTTCAGGGCGCTGACGATGCCGCTGGTCACGGTCGCGTTCAGTCCGTACGGCGAACCGACCGCCACCACGGACTGCCCCACCTGCAACGCACTCGACTTGCCGAGCGAGGCCGGCGTCAGGTCGTCGACCCCTTCTGCCTTGATCACGGCGATGTCGGTGACCGGGTCGGTGCCGACGACGGTGGCCTTCTTGGTGGTGCCGTCGTTGAAGTTCACCGTGATGTTGCCGCCGTCACCGGCGCCGGTGACGACGTGGTTGTTGGTGAGGATCTGGCCGTCCTTGGTCAAGATGATGCCCGAGCCGGTGCCTGCTCCCGACTGGCTGGAGACGTTCACCTTGACGACGGAGGGAAGCACGGCGGAGGCGACCTTCTCGACGGTGCCGTCCTTGACCAGGGCGGTCGAGGTCGCTTGGTACTTCCCGTCCGTGCCCGTGGAGCTGGTCGACGTCGTGTCGTCCTGGAAGGCGTGGAACGCGGCCGAGCCACCGACACCGGCAGCCCCACCGAGCACGAGGGCGCCGACGAGCACCGCCGCGGTGAGCCCGCGGTTGCGGCTCACGGTCTGGGTGCCACCGGGCTGGTTGCTGCCCTGGTCGTAGTAGGTGGGCGCCGGCGCGTAGGGCGGGATCGGCCGCGTGTAGTTGTCCTCCGCGGGAGTCGACGGACCGAACACGGGGTGCGTGTCGTCGAGGTCGCGCTGGTCGTCGTGGCCGCCCTGCTCCTGGCCGGGGTCCTGGCCGGGGTTCTCGTCGGGCTGGTTGTTCTCGGGGTATCTGGGGTTCTGCTCATCCATGCCTCCCAGTGTCGGTAGTCATCCTGAGAGCGGGCTTTGAAGCGGCTACGACCGTGCCAAGACCTCGGGCGGGGCCATCGTGCCGGGCACGTGGAACCAGAACGCGGCTCCACCCTCGGGCCCGTTCCCCGCCCGGACCTCGCCGCCGTGCCGGTCCGCGACCGCCTTGACGATGGACAGGCCCAGCCCCGAACCGACCATCCCGCGGGACTCGGTGGACCGGTAGAAGCGGTCGAAGACGCGCGGCAGGTCGACCTCCGAGATGCCGTGACCCTGGTCGGCCACCATCACCGTGCCGTGCTCGAGCTCCACGGTGACGCGGCCGCCCTCGGGACTCCACTTGACCGCGTTGTCCAGCAGGTTGGTGATCGCGCGCTCGAGCGCCTGCGGGTCGCCGGTGACCCACCACGGCTCGGTGTGCACGTCGAACTCGGCGGTGGTCGTGCGGCGCCGGACCCGCGTGACCGCCTGTGACACCACGGCGGCGAGCTCGACCGGCTCGACCGAGGGAGTCGCCGGCTCGTCCCGGGCCAGCTCGACCAGGTCGCCGATCAGCGTGGTCATCTCGGTGATCTGGGCCCGCACGTCGGCGAGCAGCTCCCGGCGCGACTCCTCGGGCAGCCTTGCGGATGAGTCCGCCTGGGCGAGCAGGTCGAGGTTGGTGCGCAACGAGGTCAGCGGGGTGCGGAGCTCGTGCCCCGCGTCGGCGACCAGCTGGCGTTGCCGGGCCTGCGAGGCCGACAGCGAGGCGAGCATGGCGTTGAAGGCCTGGGCGAGCCGGGCCACCTCGTCGTTGCCCTCGATCGGGATCGGGTCGAGACGCTCGGTCTTGGCGATCTCCTCGACGGCCGTGGTGAGGCGGCGTACGGGACGAAGGCCGTTGCGCGCCACCGCCCAGCCGGCCAGGCCGGCGCTGATCATGCCCGCCAGGCCGAAGAGGAGCATCACGAGACCCAGCCGGTCGAGCATCTCGTCGGTCGACTTCAACGACTGGAACAGCACCAGTGCCCGTCCCTGCCCGGCCGGCACGGAGACCGCGCGGTAGCGCGAGCCGTCGATCAGCACGCTGCGGGCCGACCAGGACTCGCGTCCGGCGGCGACCCGGAACTCAGCGGTCCCGACCACGTCCGCGGCGGCCGCGTCGGTCGCGGCGAAGGGTTGGCCCGATTGGACCAGCACCAGCTTGACGTCGCCGGCGCCCAGGGCCCAGGCCGGCACCTCGCGATTGTCGATGGCGATGAGCGTCTCGGGCTTCGCCGCCGCCGAGGCGCGGGCGTGCAGCGACCGGTCGATGCTGTCCATGCTCTGCATCCGGACCGTGGCGTACGCCGCGAAGGCGACCGCGGTCACCGCGAGGCCCACCGCCATCGTGGTGAGCAGCGTGACCCGGCTCGCCAGGGACCGCCGGTAGTGGAGCGGCGCCCAGAGACCCACTACGCGGAGGCCTCTCGGAGCACGTAACCGACGCCTCGCACGGTGTGGAGCAGCCGGGGCTCGTCCTCGGCCTCGGTCTTGCGGCGCAGGTAGCCGACGTAGACCTCGAGGCTGTTGGCCGTCGTCGGGAAGTCGAAGCCCCAGACCTCCTCGAGGATGAAGGACCGCTCGAGCACCCGTCGGGGCCGTCGCAGGAACAGCTCGAGCAGGGTGAACTCGGTGCGGGTGAGCTCCATCAGGCGCTCGCCGCGGCGCACCTCGCGCGAGGCGAGGTCCATGCTCAGGTCGGCGAACGACAGGTGCTCGTCCGGGTCGCCGGCCTCGGGGGTCACCCGTCGGAGCAGGGCGCGCAGCCGCGCGAGCAGCTCCTCGAGGGCGAACGGCTTGGTCAGGTAGTCGTCGGCCCCGGCGTCGAGGCCCTCGACCCGGTCGCCGACGGCGTCGCGTGCGGTCAGGACCAGGATCGGCACGCTGTTGCCGACCTTGCGCAGCGCGCGCGTGGTCTCCAGGCCGTCGAGGCGCGGCATCATCACGTCCATCACGACCGCGTCCGGGTTGATGCCGCCGATCCCTGCGAGCGCCTCCGCACCGTCGGAGGCCGTCGAGACGTGGTAGCCGTTGAACTCCAGCGACCGTCGCAGCGACTCGCGCACGGCCCTGTCGTCCTCGACGACCAGGACGTGCTGGCGGGGCTGGGTCTGCGGGTCGGCGGCGTTCACGGGACAAGGGTGCCACTGACGGCTGAGCAATCGCTGAGATCGTGCCTGCGTCCGGCTGAGTGACGGAGGATCAAAGACGCGCCGCGGACTCCGCCGCACGCCGCCCGTAGTGGCCGCCGAACAGGGCCGCGTGGACCAGGAGCGGGAACAGCTGGTGGAGGGGCTGGCGTTCCTCCCAGCCGTCTGCGAGCGGGGTCTCGTCGCGATAGGCGTCCAGGAGCCGCTGGAGGTGGGGAAGCCCGAAGAGGGCGAGCATCGCCAGGTCGGTCTCGCGGTGACCGCCGTGGGCCGCCGGGTCGATCAGGGTGCCGTGCTCGAGGGACCACACCACGTTGCCCGACCACAGGTCGCCGTGGATCCGGGCCGGGGGCTCGTCGGGACCGGCGAGCTCGGTGATGCGACCGACGAGGCCCTCGATGGTCCGGACGTCGGACTCCTCGATGTTGTGCCGGTCGGCGGCCAGCTTCAGGTAGGGCAGCACCCGCCGCGTCGCGTAGAACTCGGGCCAGCTCGGCGCGGTCTTGTTGGGGAGGGGGAGCGAGGCGATGTAGCCGTCCTGGTCGGCCCCGAACCGGTCGGCCCCGCTGGCATGCAGGCGGGCCAGCGAGCGACCCAGCGAGGCCGCGGTCTCGGCCGTGGGGCGGGCCGGCTCGATCCATCGCAGCACGAGGCAGTCGTGCTCGACGGCGAGCACCTCGGCCACGTCGGCGACCCCCGGTTCGGCGAGCCAGCCCAGGGCACGCGCCTCGGTCTGGAAGAAGTCGTCGGGGGCCCCGGCTCGCGTCTTCACCAGCGCGGAGGTCCCGTCGCTGAGGCGGAGCCGCGTGGCGGTGCAGATGTCCCCGCCGGCGATCGGCGTCGTCGCCACGACCGCCTGACCGAGCAGGTGCTCGGCCCGCTCGGCGATCCCACGCATCCGCGCCATCGCTCCAGAGTGCCGCTTCGCACGGCACGGCGCTAGGGCTGGTGTCTCCCTGGGTGGACGAGCGACCTTGATCGTCGTACGGGGAAACCGCCGGCCCCCCCCCTACCGCTCCACCCGCCCCAGGTGAGCGAGCAGCCGAACGCTGACGGGCGCACCGGGCGGCACCGGAACAGCGGCGGCGAACCGGGTCCCGCGCTCGTCCGGGGTCACGATCACCTGGCACGCGTCGTAGAGCCTCACCGCGAGGTCCTCCGGGATCTGCTGGTCGCTGCCCACGGCCCGGGCGACGTCCCAGCCGTGCACGGTGATCTCGAGGGCACCGACCATGGCGAGGGTGTCGCGACCGAGCGACAGGTCACCGATGTCGATCGGGGCCGAGGTGAGCCGCTCCAGCCACGCGGCGCGCGTGGCGCAGGCGCGCTGCACCAGGCGGTCGACCATCTGGCCGGGGTCCTGGTGCGCCGGGTCGTCGGCCACCCGGACGCGCCCGAGCTCGGCGGCCTCACCGAGGGCCGCGAGCGAGTCCTCCATGTGGCCCAGCAGCTGACCGAGGTCCCACCGGTGGCACGGCGTGGGCAGGGACAGGTCGCTCGACCGGGCCAGCTGCAGGCAGCTGTGGGTCCAGCTGACGGCGCTGTCCAGCACCGCCACCGAGGCGGGTGGCGAGGCGGTGGACATCTCAGACCGACGAGGAGGCGGCGAGCGTGGAGTACGACGCCGGCAGCGACGCCGGCAGCCCGAACTTCTCGAACAGGTCGTGCTCGAAGAACGCGACGACGTGCTGCACCCTGCCGTCCACGATCGAGAGCACCTGCAGGTGGAAGGGCTCGAAGTGTCCGTCGGGCTGGCGCATGTAGAGCCCGTACGCCGGCTGCCCGTTCGCCGAGGTGCGGATCATCGGCATCTCGCGAGCACCTCCGGGGCACTGGTGGTCGATCAGCGCGGCGATGTTGTCGGCCCCGGCATACCAGCCGGTGAACGGCGGCATCTCCCAGATGGCATCCCTGGCGAGCATCGTCACGAGCGCGTTGACGTCCTTGTCCCAGAACGCCTGGACGTAGCGCTCGAGCATCCGCTCGAGGTCCGGAGACAGGTCGTCCTCGACCGTGCCCTCGGTGAGCTGCTTCTCGGCCAGCTGGGCGTGCGCCCGTTGCAGGGCGCTGTTGACCGCCGCAACCGTGGTCTCGAGGGCCGTCGCGGTCTCCTTGGCCGACCAGCGCAGCACGTCGCGCAGCACCAGCACCGCGCGCTGGCGGGGCGGGAGGTGCTGCAGCGCCGCGACGAAGGCGAGACGGATCGAGTCGCGGTTGCCGATCACCGTGGCCGGGTCGACGTTGGCGACGTCGACCATCACGTCCGGCACCGGCTCGAGCCAGGGGACCTCGGCGGCCTCGACGAGCTCGTCGCCGGCCCGGGCTCCCGGCATCCCGAGCCCGGTGGGGAGTGGGCGGCGGCCCTTGCTCTCCAGGTTGGTCAGGCACACGTTGGTGGCGATCCGGTAGAGCCAGGTGCGCACCGACGAGCGGCCCTCGAAGTCGTCGTAGGCACGCCAGGCGCGCAGGTAGGTCTCCTGCACCATGTCCTCGGCGTCGTAGACCGAGCCGGTCATCCGGTAGCAGTGGGCGGTGAGCTCGCGACGGTACTGGTCCGCGACCTGGGGGAAGTCGGCCGGAGAGGGCTGCTGCTGGTCGGTCGTCGTCATGGGTGCTCCTTCGGGTCCCGACTACAGGTATATCGCTGCACCCATCCCTGGGCACAAGTACTGACCGGCCGGGACCTCGGAACTCATCGGTGCGTCCAGGCCGGTCAGAGGTCCAGCGCCTGGATCTCGGTCAGCAGACGCCGGCAGGTGCGCTCGACCAGGTGCAGGACCTCGACGAAGCCCTCGTCGCCGCCGTAGAACGGATCGGGGACGTCGAGGTCGTCCGGGTCGTCGGACTCGGCCACGACCGGGTCGAAGGAGCGGAACATCCGCACCCGGTCGCTGGCTCCACGACCCTCGGTGATGTCGGCGAGGTTCTTCGCGTCCATGGCGAGCACGAGGTCCTGGTCGAGCCAGCTCGGTTCGAACGACTTGGCGCGATGGGCGGAGGCGTCGTACCCCTCCGCCAGCAGCTGTACGGCGGCTCGCGGGTCCATCGGCTCACCGAGGTGCCAGGTGCCTGTCCCGCTGCTGCTCACCTCGACCTTTCGGGCGAGTCCTGCGTCGTCGACGAGCCTGGTGAGGATCACGTCGGCCATCGGGGACCGGCAGATGTTCCCGAGGCAGACGAACGCGATCCGGTAGGGGGTGCCGGTCGGGGCGGGCAGGGTCACGACGTCTGGCCGGCCTTCTCCTCCGGCGTGGCCCGGCGTACGACGAGCCTGGTCCACGTGCCGAGGTAGACGCGGTCGTCCTCGCCGAGCTCGCGTCGCTGGCCGGGAGGCACCGGATCGGTCGGGAGCGGACCACTGGCCGGCCCGACGAAGGTCCCGTTGGAGGACTGGAGGTCCTCGACCCACCACCGCTGACCGTCCGTGGTCAGCTGGGCCTGCCGGCGGCTGACGCCGGTGTCGCTGCTGCAGTCGACGTCCGGGTGGATGTTGCGGCTCGTCGACGGCCGACCGACCAGGACGCTCTGGGTGGTCAACGCGATCACGACGGGCAGGCCCGGGGAGGGGCAGGGCTCGGCGCTGCTCTGCACGGCGTACCAGTCCGGGTCGACCCACAGCTCGACGACCCACTCGGGTGCGATGGGGCTCGACAGCGACCCGGGGGAGGGCGTCGCCGCCGGCGGGGTCGTGGGTGCGGCGTCCGGCGGGCGCGGCAGGCTGCCGGTCGTGAAGTCGTAGCCGCAGGCCTCGCAGAACAGGGCCGCCGACGCGCTCGGGGTCCCGCAGTTGGGGCAGTCCTGCGTCGCCGGAGCAGGCGCGGCCGCAGCGGGTGCGGCCGGAGCAGCGCTCGCCTCGGAGCCGGCTGGGATCGGCACCCCACAGGTGTCGCAGTAGTCGGCGGAGCTGGACTGGTGCCCCTGGGGGCAGGTGTAGGTCGTCACTTCTTCACCCGGGTCGTCTTGGTCGAGGCGGTGTCGAGTGCCATCTCGTCCAGCTTGTCGACACTGCGGCGAAGTCGCACGGTCCCGGTGTCGGCGTCGTCGATGTCGACGATCTTGCGGAGCCTCGTGGTGGCCTCCTCGTTGCCGGTCTCCGCGGCCAGCTGCACCGCGCGGCCGAGCTTGGTGGTCGCCGTCGCCGTGTCACCGGACGCCTTCGCGGCCAGCCCCTCCTGGATGGCCTCCGCCAGCTCGGCCTGCCCCGTGTAGTGGGCGACCGCGGGGTCGATGCGGGTCGTCAGGGTGTCGTCGTTGGACCACATCGCCTTGACCAGGCCCTGGGCCACGACGTCCTGGCCGATGGCGAGCTGCACCCTCGCGGCCAGCTGCTCCTGGCCGATCGCCTTGGCTGCCAGGCGGACAGCGACGTGGTAGTCCCGCGCCTCGTCGCCCCAGGAGCCGGTGGGATAGGCCGCTGTGAGCGGGTTGACCTCGGTCCGTCGCGACGTGAGGTCGTCGACCGTGGGCGAGACCTGCCGGACGAAGAGGATCTCGGCTCCCTGGGGTGCCCACACCCGCAGCCAGGCCTCGGCGACGCCGCGGCCCATCGACTGGCGCATGATCTGCTCGAAGTCGGCAGCCATCTGCTCGGGTCGCGCGATCAGGTCGACGCTGCCGAGCAGGGCGGTCGCGATGCGGCGTACCTCCTCCACCTGCCAGTCGACGCCGACACCGCGGCAGTCGCACTGGAACTGGCCGCGCGCCGCTTCGATCGAGGCGGTGAGCTGCTCCGGACCCTCGTGCTGGTTGATGCCGTCGGTCAGCAGGATGGCGTGCTTCTGCGCGAGGCCGGGCACGGCGGCGAAGAGCTGCGTCGCCATCCGCAGCCAGGTGCCCATGGCCGTGCCGCCGTCGGGCACGAACCCCGCCACCGCTGCCTTGGCGGCCGACCGGGTGCGGTCGTCCATCCGGACCAGCGCGCTCTCGCCGTCGTCGGGGAACGCCAGCCGGGCCTCGTGGTTGCCCGCGACGACCGCGAACCAGACGCCGTCGAGCACCTGGTCGAGCGCGGCCGAGGCGGCCTGCTGAGCCGCCAGGATCTTGTCCGCGCCCATCGACCCGGAGGTGTCGACGATGACGATCTCCGCTGCGTCCCCGGATCCCGAGCTCCCCGCGGCCCCGGCGCCCGAGCAGGTCACGGTGACGATCGCGTGGACGTCGCTCCCACCTTCTGGCAGGAACTCGTTCTGGTAGACGTCAGCTGTGAACGTGGCCATCGGGGGTGACTTCCTCTCGGGGGGTGGTGGTGGTGCCGTTGGGGTCGATGCGCGCGAGCGCCACCGTGATGTTGTCGACCCCGCCCTGGGCGTTCGCCCAGTCCACGAGGGACGAGGCGAGGGGCAGCGGGTCTGCCCCGGGTGCGGACCCCTGCTCGCGCACCAGGTCGGCGAGGTCGGTCGGCTCCGAGCAGTAGTTCCACAGGCCGTCGGAGCACACGACCACCCATCCGGGGGCGTCGAGGTCGAGCTGCGCCGTCCGGGGTGCGTGCTCGGGTGCGTCCTGGCCCAGCCAGCGGGTGATCGCGTGCGCCTGGGGGCCGTTCTCGGCCTCGGCGCGGGAGACCCCCGCGGCGATCTGCTCCGCGGCGAAGGAGTCGTCGGTCGTGATCAGCCTCGCCTCGCCGACGTCCGGGAGCCAGTAGGCGCGGCTGTCACCCACCCAGCCCACCACGAGGACGGCCGCGTCCACGACGGCGGCGACGAACGTGCACGAGGCCGGGTTGTCGGAGTCGGCGGCGGTGTGGGCGATGACGGCCTCGTTGGCTGCGTCGACGGCCGTCTCGAGGGACTTCGCGGTCGCGGCGACGCGTGCGGCGGCCGTACCGATCCCGGTGGGCGACGAGCTCGCCAGCACGTCCCGCGCAGCACGAGCCGCGGCCAGGCTGGCGACGTCGGAGTCGGTCGAGGACGACACGCCGTCACACACCACGAGCACGGCGTGACTGCCCGGCTCGGGCCGGGCCTCGAGGGCGACGGCGTCCTCGTTGCGGGAGTGGCGCACACCGCGGTCGCACACCGCGGCCACCCAGGCCGCCGGCTGCTCGGTGAAGTGGTCCCGCTCGCTGCGGGCCTTGGCACCACACTCGGTGCAGTAGCCGTCCGGCGCGACGTCACCACCGCACGCAAGACATGGCGCCCCCTGGGGACGAGGCCGATGTTCGGCGTGCGTCCCACCCAGGCTTCCGGTCGGGTCGCTGGCCGTCGTGGCGCCGAGCTCGGCGCCGCACGCCTCGCAGAAGCCGTCACCGGGTGCGACCGGCTCGGCGCAGCTCGGGCACTGCGTGGTCGCGGTTGCTGCCGTCGGCTCGGTCATCGCACGGTCCAGCGGCGCACGGCGTTGGCCCGGTCGACGAGCCCGACCCGCTCCTGGCGGGTGGCGGCGTACTGCGCCAGGTCGCGGTAGGCGGCCTCGAGTCCGTCACGGAGATGAGGTTCCGAGGCCGGGTGGCCGCCGATGCTGACTGCCGGATCGACCCCTTGGGTCTCGACGATCGAGAGGGCCGACTGCAGCACCTCCACCCGGAAGCGCGACCGGTCGACCGGGTCGATGGTCAGGCTGTCGAGGCTCTGCAGGGCGGCCGCCAGCGAGGCGATGCCGCCGCCCGACTCCGCGAGCAGGGTCGCCCTGCGTCGTCGCGCCGAGGTGAACGCCCGGCTGGTGCCGGGCACCAGCTCGAGCGCGCGGATCGCCCCGTCGACGTCGCCGCGAGCCGACCGGATGCGGGCCAGGCCGAAGGCGGCCGGGGCGATGTAGTTGGCATCGGTCCGGGCGCACGTGACGTAGAGCGACTCCGCCACGTCACCCTCGCCGTGGATCTCGCACGCCACGGCCAGTGCCAGCTTGGGCGCGAGCTCGCCCGGGACCTGGCCGTAGACCGCGTTGAAGGCACTCTGTGCGTCCGCGGTCCGTCCCTGGGCCAGCGCCACGAGGCCGGACATCCAGGCGGCGCGCCAGTCCCACGGGTCGTCGGCCAGCAGGGACTGCGCTGACTGGTCGGCCTGCTGGTGGTCACCGGCTTCGAGGGCAGCCCGTGACCGGGCCAGCAGCACCTCGGCGGTGACCTCCGGTGCACTCTCGAGGGCGGTGAGTCGCTGGGCGGGGTCCTCGATGCTCAACGTGCGCAGCCAGGGTGCCTGCGCGTCGCTCTCGTCGACCCGGAGGGCCGGCAGGTCCTGCCAGGCGAGCACGTCCTCGGAGACCGTCGGCGACCAGAACAGCAGCGACGACGCGGAGTGCTCCGCGGCGTCGCTGTCCTTCGCCACGACCTCCCGGAGCACGCCGAGCAGCTGCACCCTCAGCTCGTCGGCGGACACGAATCGGTCCGCGGGGTCGGGGGCGCAGGCCTTGAGCAGCAGCCGGTAGAAGGAGTCGTTGGCCTCGAACAGCGGCGTCTGCTCCACCGGCGGCAGGGAGGCGATGTAGGTGTTCTGGTAGCCGCGGAACTCCATCGTGAGGACGGTGAGCGTGCGTCCGATCGTGTAGATGTCGGAGGCCGCGGACGGACCGACCACGGGCACCTCGGGTGCTTGGTAACCGACCGTCCCGTAGATCGCCGAGTCGACGTCGTCGAGGCGTCGGACGCCGCCGAGGTCGATCAGCTTCACCGCGTCGCCGACCTGGATGATGTTGTCCGGCTTGAAGTCGCAGTAGATCAGGTTGAGGTCGTGGAGGTACTGGAACGCCGGCAGGACCTCGACGATGAACGCGATCGCCTGGTCGACGGGAAGGGGGTCGTAGACGCCGTTGGCCGCCTTCATCCGGCTCTTGAGCAGCTGCTTGAGGGAGGTGCCGCCGACGTACTCCATGACGATGTAGCCGGCGCCCTCATGGGTCACGAAGTTGTAGATCTCGACGATGAGCGGGTGCTCGACCTGGGCGAGGAACTGCCGCTCGGCGATCGCCGCCGCCAGCGCGTCGGGGTCACCGGAGTTCAGCAGTCCCTTGAGCACGACCCACCGGTCGGAGACGTTGCGGTCGCGAGCCACGTAGATCCAGCCGAGTCCACCGTGCGCGATCGCGCCGGCGACCTCGTACTGTCCCCCGACCAGGTCGCCCTCCTCGAGCTTGGGGGCGAAGGAGAACTCGGTGCGGCACTTCGGGCAGAAGCCCTCGGTCCGGCCCGGCTGCCCGTCGCGGGAACGCCCGACCGGCGCCTCGCACCTGGGGCAGTTGCGGCGTTCCTCGGGAACCATCGGGTTCTTCAGGATCGCCTTCGACGCGTCGACTGCCGGGACGGGCGGGATCGAGGTCAGTCCGGCCCCGAGGCGGGCGCCGCGCAACCGGGTCGAGGACGTGCCGAGCCGGCGGGTGATCTTGGTGCCCCCGGCGGCTGCGCGGGCCGATCCCAGGGCGGTCGACGCCAGCCGGTTCGAGGCGCGCGAGACGGTCGAGGGTGCCTGGCCGACCCCGGCCGCTGCGGCGGTCGCGGTGCTGTCCAGCGGTGAGGACCCGCCGGGAGTGCCGCAGACGTCGCAGTAGCCGTCGACGACGGTGCCGGTGCAGCCAGGCTGACCGCAGGCGCCGGCGCTCGCCCCGATCGAGCCGGTCGCCGTCGCGGGTGATCCGCAGACGTCGCAGTAGCCGTCGAGGATCGAGCCGGTGCAGCCGGGCTGGGTGCAGGGGGTCGCGGTCATCAGCTGCCTCCGGGGTCCGAAGCGGTGGCGGGCGCCTGCTGTCCCTGGACGCTGGCGAGGTAGGTCTGGTAGGCGGCCAGCAGTGCCCGTGCACGCTCGAGGTCGGCCGGTGGTGCGTCGAGGACCGCGCTGGTCCGTTGCTCCAGGACCTCGAGGTCGTCCCCGGCCAGACCGAGGGCGACGGCCTTGGCGGCGTACGCACCGAGACGGCCACGCAGCTCCTCGCGCTCGCCGAGCGCGTCGGCATAGGCCGCCTGTGCCACGGCCATGGCGCGTCCGACGGCATCGAGCCGGGCGAGGTAGGCGTCCACGGCGTCGGGTGCGCTCGGGACAGCTCCGAGGGCCGTGACGTCGGGTACGGCGAACCGGGGAGCGGGGGTGACCTCGGCGACGCAGCGTCTCGCGAGATCGCCGAGCGCCGCCCCTCGCGCGAGGAGCTCCTCGCGCAGCGCGCGGGCCCGGGCCTCGTCGTGGGCGTTCGCACGGCGGTTCGCCGCGCCGACGATGAGGTCGCGCTCGGCCCGGGCGACGTCCTGCTCCAGCGGTCCGAGCAGCCCGCCGACCGTCGCACCCCTTCTGGCGCGGTCGGTGGTGTCGGTGACGCGAGCGTCGAGCTTGACCAGCAGGGCCTGCGCCGTCTCGTGCGTGGCGGCCGGTTCGCGATCGACCAGGTCGCGCACCCGCTCGACGGCGGCCCGCAGCTGACGAAGCCGGGCGGTCGTGTCGGCCTCCGACGCGTCGACCCCGAGGCGCGCGCGCAGCGACGCGGCCAACGCATCGGAGAGCCGGCACGCCTCGGGCAGGGAGACGGCCAGTGCCCCCACCGCGTCGGGTGCCGCGCCGCCCGTGGTCCCCCCGGCGGGCTGGCGGCTGGAGTCGAGGCGACCCCACACGAGCGTGGTGAGACGCTCCAGCTCGGTCTGGCCCACGCGACCGGAGTCCCACGTGGCCACGAGCAGGTCGTAGCGGTCGGCGACCGCCTTCCACAGGGCCATCGACAGCAGCATGTCGTCGGTGAACCCGGTCGCGTCGGGTGCCGCGAGCGCAGCCTCGTCGAGCTGGTCGAGCTCCACCTTGCGTCGGTCGCGCCAGGTGCCCAGCGACTCCAGGTACTTCAACGCCTCGGCAGAGGTCATGGCCGCGCCCAGGCGTCCTGGTGACGTGGGTGCCGTGGTGGTGGTCGCGGCCGCGATCACGGCGTGCGTCCGTAGACGGCGGTGGGTGGCGCCGGGGCCGGACCGAGCGCGTCGGCCAGCCACCGCTTGTAGCTGCTCGCCCACCGGCCGTCGTCCTTCATGTTCTCCACGACCCGGTTGACGAACCGCACGAAGTCGACGTCGTCCTTGTTGACCCCGAGGCCGTAGGGCTCGGCGGTGAAGGCCGGGGACTGCACCACCTGGGCGTAGGGATCCTGCGCCGCGAGGCCGGCCAGCACCGTGTCGTCACCGGTGATCGCGTCGACCCGACCCTCCTGGAAGAGCACGAGACAGCCGGTGTGCGCGTCGGCGCCCACGGCCTCCACGCCCTTGAAGGTCCGCAGCTTCTCCATGCTGGTCGAGCCGTTCGGGGCACAGACGCGCTTGCCCTCCAGGTCCTGCATGCCGGTGATCCGGCCGCCGTTCTCGGTCTTCTCGCCCAGGCGGACCAGGACCTTCTGACCGGACCGGTAGTACTCGCCCGAGAACGCGATGTCCTTCCACCGCACGCAGTTGATCGTCATGTTCCGGGCGACGATGTCCACGCTCCTGTCCTGGAGCACCGGCAGCCGCTGGGCGGCGGTGACCACCCGGAGCTCGATCCTGTCGGGGTTGCCGAAGATCGCCTGGGAGACGGCGTGCAGCAGGTCGATGTCGAAGCCCTCGATCCGACCCGAGATCGGGTTGCGCGCGCCGAGGAGCAGGGTGTCCGCGGAGACGCCAGCGATCAGCCGACCGCGCTTCTGGATCTTCTCCATGGTGGAACCTGCCGGCATGTCCCGGGGTGACGGCAGGCTGGCGACGGGTGCGTAGGACCGCAGGCAGTTGGCGGTCGTGATGTCGGTCGCCCCGGTGGCCGGCGGCGCCGGCGCGGTGGTGGCAGAAGGCGATGGCGCGGCGCTGCGCGTCGGCAGGGGAGTCGTTGCGTAGTCACCGGCTGACGAGCACGCGCCCAGCAACAGGGTGGCGGTGATCGCGGCCAGGACGGCGCTGGCGTGGCGGCGGGTCACCGGTACTCCTCCAGCCTCTGCGCGACGCCCCACCAGGCCAGCAGCGCGGCGACGATGCCGGCCAGGATGCCCAGCACCCCGGCGAACGGCAGCCAGCCGCCCGCCCGGTCGAGCGCAGACGCGGTGTCCTTGCCCAGTGAGGCGACCTGGTTTCCGGAGCTCTTGTCGAAGGCGTCGAAGGTGGCGTTGCCGGAGTCGCCGGCGGAGGACGTGGTGGAGGACGTGGTGGAGGACGTGGCCAGGCGCACGGCGCCGTCCCAGTCCCCGCCGTCGTCGAGCTTGCGGATCTGCCCGTGCACCGTGGCATAGGGCTTCCACGGGAGTGTCGCGAAGCCGTTGGCGGCCGAGTTCTGGCTCAGCTCGGCCAGCTGCCTCTGGACCACGACGTCCGAGGCCTTCCACGACGTCTCGAACGCGGCGCCCGAGCCGCGGGCGATGAGGGTGAGGCTCTCGTTGGACTTGGCGTCGAAGCCGGCGATCCTGGCCTGAGCCGTGGACAGGGTCGCGGCGTAGACGCCGTCCCGGACGGTGTCGACCCGGTTTCCCACGCTGAGCAACCCGATGGTGCCGCCCACGAGCGCCACCAGCACGATCGCCGCGGCTGCTGCGAGCGGCAGGTTCACGTAACGGCGCGTACGGCGAGCCAGCCAGACCAGCCCGAGGCCGAGCACCACCAACGTCAGCAGGCCCGCGACGATCAACCACCACACGGCGTTGCGGGCATGGTCGAACTCCTCGGCGACGCGCGCGTTGTTGGCGTCCACGAGGTTCTTCAGCGCAGGCAGGGCGTCCGCGCGCAGCTCGGCGCTCGCGTCCTTGAGGTACTGCGCACCGATGGGCAGTGCCTGGCGGTTGTTGGCCCGCGCCTGCTCGATGGTGCTGGCGTAGGTGACGAGGGCCTCGTTGAGAGCGCCGAGCGCCGGACCGTCGGCAGGCTGGCTCTGTGCGGCTTCGGCGATCAGCCTCGAGGCCGAGGTGACCGCCTCGGTGTAGTCCGCGCGTTGTGCCGCGGGTTCGAGGCCACCCACCAGGAACGCGTTGGTCGCGTCGGCGTCGGCCTGCACGACGTGGTTCTGGATCGCCTGGACGCGGATGAGCTGGTCGGTGTTGGCCTGGGCCCGTCCCAGCGCGCCGTCGGCCGCACGGAAGGAGTAGCCGGCCGCCAGCCCGAAGACCAGCGCGGCGAGCACCGTCACGGCGGCGAGTCCCCGCAATCGACCGGGGGTTCCCTCGAAGCCGGAACGCAGAGACGCGATCAGCGCGTCCGTGCGGCTCGAGACCGGGGACGGCCCGGGTGGCGTGGCGGGTGCCGTTGCCGGTGCCGGTGCCGGTGCCGGTGCCGGGCCAGCGTTCCTCACCACCGTCACGAGCTTCCTCCCGACATCGGGCCGCGATCAGGGGTCCCGGGTTCCCTGGACGCATCATCATCCCCACCGGAGGTCGGTGTGGGAACCCCCAGCACGTTCTCGGGCACGTTCTCGGGCACGTTCTCGGGCACGTTCTCGGGGGGCTCCTCGTCGAAGTCGCGCGCGACCAGCTCGCGCAGCTGGTCGGTCGTGGGTGCGTCGACGTCGCGAAGCCGCCAGGCCTGGTGCCCGATGGCCGACTCCAGCGCGTTGCGGGCGAAGCGACCGTTGCCGAAGGTCTCTCCCCGCGGGGTCCGACCGAGGAGCTCGCGGAAGCGTTCGACGGCCTCCGGCACGACCTCGTAGTCGGCGCCCCCCGCCAGCTGGTGCAGGATCTCGACGAGCTCGTCGTCGGTGTAGTCCGCGAACTCGATGGTGGTCCGGAACCGGCTGGCCAGGCCGGGGTTCGCACCGATGAAGAACCGCATGGGCGCGGGATAGCCGGCGACGATGACCACCAGGTCGTCACGCCGGTCCTCCATCTCCTTGACCAGCGTGTCGACCGCCTCCTGGCCGTACTGGTCGCCCTGGGGGCCCAGGCCGGTGAGGCTGTAGGCCTCGTCGATGAAGAGCACGCCCCCTGCCGCCGAGGCCACGGCATCGGCTGTCTTCGTCGCGGTCTGGCCGAGGTATCCCGCCACGAGCTCGGAGCGGTCGACCTCGACGAGCTGGCCTCGGGAGAGGAGCTCGAGGGCGCGGTAGATCCCGCTGACGAGCCGGGCGACGGTGGTCTTGCCGGTGCCCGGGTTGCCGGTGAACACGAGGTGTCGGGTGAGCGTGGCGCTGCGCAGCCCCGCCTCGAGGCGCAGCTTCTCGACGCGCAGGAGGGCGACCTGCCGGTGGATCTCGCGCTTCACGGCCTGCAGGCCGATCAGGCCGTCGAGCTCGGCGAGCAGCTCCTCGAGGCTGCGCTCGGGCGTCTCGGGGTCCGCCTGCGCGGCGGGAGCCTCGGCGGGGGCAGTGCTGAGGGGGGCCGGCGCCTCGGGTGCCGGAGGCGGCACCGCCCGGAGCTGCGCGGCCGCCGCGACCGAGGCGTTGCCGATGACTCGCATGGTCGGCTCGCCGAGCTGGCAGGCGGCCGAGGCCACCTCAGCGAGGAGTGCGGCGTACTGCGCGGCACGGGCGGGGTCCTGCGCCGCCAGCGCGCTGAGGGTGGACGTGGGCGAACCTCGCCAGCGACGTCCGCGGCTCGCTGCGTCGAAGAAGTCCTGGGTGCTGGCCGGGTCCCCGGTGGCCTGCGTCCAGTCGGCTGCGGCCCCCGGCGCCGACTCAGCCACCGCGGCGGCCAGGGACAGGCCCTCGTCGCGAGCCGCCTGCGGGTCGACCCCGGCGGTCTCGGCCATCCTCGCCAGGGCGTCGACGGCCTCGGCCAGCGTGGGATTCGACGGCGGGCCTGCGGCCGACCGTGGGGGAGGAGCGCCCATCAGGCGTCCCGCCCGGCCGGCGGCTGCAGCTGCCCCGGCCCGAGGTCGAGCGTCCCACCACTCGAGGCGGTGCCGAACTTCTCCTCGAGGAAGCGGCCGTGCGCCACGAGGGCGGCGGCGTCCTCCCGGCAGACCGCCTCGAACACCTTGTCCATCGTGGAGGCGAGCAGGTCGAGCTGGTCGATCAGGACCATCAAGGACGACTTGCCGCGGTCGACCGGCCGGTTGTCGGCGAACTGGCGGGGCAGGCGCAGGTAGCCGCCGACGGCCTCGGGGAGGTAGTCGGTCGCGGTCGCCATCACGGAGTAGGCCTGTGGGCTCCCGGCGCCGAGGCTGGCCAGCCGGGGGATGGTGTCACGGACGACCCGGTCGACGCGGCGTACCCGTGAGGCGACCGGTGCCGGGACGGCGCCGGCGCCGACCATGGCCTCGACCCGGGCCAGCGCCGCGAGCAGGTCATCGCTGGTCGGCGGCGCGGCGACGACGTGCTGCTCGCTGGTCTCCGCACGCGGCCCGCGACCGAACAGGCGGCCGAAGAACCCACCCGCCATGCGACCACTCTCCCCTCAGGTCCCGATGCGTGGACTACGGCGAGCTGCCGAGGTCGAGGGACCCGTGGGCGACGTTCTGGTCCTGGCGGTCGACGCGTTCGAGGTAGTCCCGCGACTTGGAGACCTCGGTCTCGAGCGTGCCGATGGTGGCGGCCATGGTGTCGAGCGCCTGCACCTTGAAGGTGTCGATGGCGTCCATCGTGGCGTAGATGTTGGCGAAGGCGGCCTGGAGCTGGGGGAGTCCCACGGTCGCCGAGGCTGCCTGCTCCTGGATTGCCACCGAGTTGTCGCGCAGCATCTCGCTGGTCCGCTCGATCATCCCGGAGGTGGTCGTGTTGAGAGCCGTGATCTGGTCGAGCACGAGCTTCTGGTTGCCCAGGGCCTGGGCGACGATCACGGCCGTGCGCAGGGCCGAGATGGTCGTCGTCGAGGCGCGGTCGACTCCCTTGACCAGCTCGATGTTGTTCTTGATGACGATGTCGATGGCCAGGTAGTTCTGGATCGACACCGCCAGCTGGGTGAGCAGGTCCTGGTGCTTCTGCCGGACGTAGAAGAGCACGTCGTCGCGCAGCGCCCTGGCCCGCTCGGGGTCGGTCGCCTCGAGGTCGGTGATGGCGGCCGCGAGCTTGGCGTCGAGCCGCTCGGCGACGTAGACGTACTGGTTGAGGCGCGCCATGGCGTCCCACAGCTGCTGCTTCTCCAGGTTGAGCGCGGCGTTGTCCTTGCCGAGCTCGTCCTGGCCCTCACGCAACGCGTGCAGGATGCCGTCGAGGTGCTTCTCGGCCGACTGGTACTGCCGGAAGTAGTCGGTCAGCCGGTCCCTGAACGGGAGCAGGTCGAGCAGCTTCCTGGCCCCGGTGGCTTCCTTGGGATCGAGGTCCTCGATCGTCCTGCGGAGCTCGAGCAGGGTGGAACCGACCTTGGACCCCTCGGACAGCCCACCTTGCTGGAGGGCCTTGACCGGTGACTTCAGCAGACGGTTCGAGGACTCGGCGGCCTGACGGATGTCGGCGTCCCCCATGGTGCGCACGTCTGTGGCCTTGGAGGCGAACTCGGGCGAGCGTGGTGCGGCATCCATCAGTGAGCCGAGGAAGGTCTCGACCTTCGCGTCCAGCCCGGGGAGAGCGGCCGCGTCGACGGCCGGGGCCATCGCCGGGGCGGCGGTGGCGGCCACGGGCTCCGGGGGCGCCGGCGCAACCAGGGCGAGAGCAGACGCGGTCGCTCCCGGGGGCTGCAGTGGTGCCGGCTGTCCATCCGTCATGAGCTGTCTCCCTCGACCGCTGTGGGTGCTGCGTCGCTGCCCGAGTCGTGCGTCGCCAAATCTACGCGGTCACGCCGCTGCGAAGTCTGCGAAACCGTCAGCGTCGGTCCGGGTGGGGGAGGATCGCCTCGAGCACGAGCGAGGCCAGCGAGATGACGATCGAGCCCCACAGCGCCACCCAGAAGCCGTCGACGTGGAAGCCGAGGTCGAGCTGGTCGGCGATCCAGCTGGTCAGCATCAGCATCAGGGCGTTGATCACGAACAGCATCAGGCCGAGGGTCAGGATGATGAGCGGGAGTGAGAGCAGCCGGACGATCGGGCGCACGAACGAGGTGATCACCCCGAAGATCGCCCCGACGACGACCAGGGTCACGAACCCGTTGGTGTCGTTGCTCGCGGACAGGGAGATCCCGTCGAAGAGCCACACGGCCACACCCAGGGCGAGGGCGTTGACCACCAGCCAGATCAGGAACTTCATGCCGCCACAGTAGTCACGAACCCGGCCGGGACCGCTCAGGCGCCGCGGCGCCCGACCTCGTCGATCATCGAGTCCTCGGCATCGGCCAGGTGCTCGGTCAGCTCCTCGGCCGCTGCGTCGAGCTGGCCGCTCTCCATCAGCTCGAGCAGGAGGCTGTGCGAGTGGACCTGCTCGGCGGCGTTGCCCCGGGCCCGGTCCACCTCGGCGAGCGCGAGCCGCACCTCGGAGTGGAGCACTTCGACAGCGGCCACCAGCCGGCTCGACCCGGTCAGCCCCGCCAGGGCGCGATGGATCTCGAGGTGGGCTGCGGTGAACTCTGCCGTCGTGCAGTCGCTCCCGCGCAGCTCGGAGTACGCCGCGAGCGCCTGCCGGACGTGGTCACGGGCCGCCTCACCTGCTTCGTTCCATCGCCGGATCCCGGCCATCTCGATCACGGTGCGCGCCCGGCACACGTCGCGCACCTGCTCGGGGTCGAGGCGACGGACCTGCGTGCCCTTGTTGGGGACGCGGTCCACCAGCCCTTCGGCGACCAGGATGCCCAGGGCCTCGCGCACGGTCGACCGGGAGACCCCGAGAGCGTCGGAGAGGGCCACCTCGCGCAGCGGCGTACCGGGTCCGAGCTCGCCGTCGAAGAGGGATCGGCGGAGCTCCTCGGCGACCCGATCGACCGTGGAGACCGGTTGGAAGCTGAGCGCGGCGAAGCGGGTGTCCTTCATGTCACCCCCGATTGTCCGACAATCCTTTGCATTTGGCACCTCTCGTGCCGCACACTTGGGATTGTCCGACAATCCGACGATCGGTCACATGACACGCACCTGTACGAAACGGGGCCGAAACGCCTCCTCAGTACGAAGGAACCGTGCGCGCGACGACGTCGGCACGATCCTCGAGGAGGCGAACATGAGCAAGGTTCTCGACTGGGGCCGCCGCTACCTGATGGTGGAGCCCAACCACTTCCGCGTCGACTACGCGATCAACCCGTTCATGCACCTCGACGACCAGCCCGACCCGATCCGCGCCCGTCACGAGTGGCTGACCCTCGTCGCCGCGATCGAGGCGGCGGGTGGCCGCGTCGAGGTGCTGCCGCAGCTGCCGGACGCCCCCGACATGGTCTACGCGATGAACCTCGGCCTCGCGCTCGAGGAGGGCGACAGTGAGTCCTCCAGGGTCGTCCTGTCACACATGCGCTACGCCCAGCGACGCATGGAGACGCCCGCGGCCGAGTCCTGGTTCGCCGACCACGGCGTCGCGACGCGTTCGATCGGCCGTGAGGGTGTCGGCGCCCACTTCGAGGCCGGTGACGCGTTCGCGTGGCGCGGCGAGCTGGTCGTCGGCTACGGCCCGCGCACCGAGGAGCTGGCCCTCAAGCACCTGGCCACCGACCTCGGTGTGAGCGTGCGCGGCGTCCGGATCACCAACCCGGGGATGTACCACATGGACATCGGCTTCTGCCCTCTCGACGACACCCACGCGATGGTCTGCCCCTCGGCCTACGACGACGCCTCGGCGGCGGCGCTGCTCGACCTGGTGCCCGAGCCGCTGGTCCTCACCGAGGAGGAGGGCCTGGCCTTCTGTGCCAACTCCATCGTCCTGGGCCGGACGATCCTGATGCCCGCGTGCACCGACCGCGTCCGCGCCCGGCTCGAGGAGTGGGGCTTCGAGGTCGTGGTGGTGGAGGTGGGCGAGTTCCTCAAGGGTGGTGGCGCGATCCGTTGCATGACCAACCCGCTCGACGTACGCCTCGGGCGCGATCTCACCCCGGTGCCCGGAGGCCGTGTCACGCTCGCGTGAGCCGTCTCGGTGGTGGTTCTAGGGTGATCCGGTGAGCACACAGCAGCCTCCTCGCCCCCGAGACACGATCGCCTCGATCCCGGCCTACGTCGCCGGCAAGCCCCCGGCTCCGCGCCCGGGTCAGCAGGTCTACAAGCTCTCGTCGAACGAGAACCCCTACCCGCCACTGCCGGGGGTGGTGGAGGCGGCCGAGGCGGCGGTCGCACGAATGAACCGCTATCCCGACATGGGCAACTCGGCGCTGTACGCCGCCCTGGCCGAGCGTCTGGGCGTGGCCGAGCAGAGGCTCGCGGCCGGCACCGGATCAGTGGCCGTGCTCTACCACCTGCTGCAGGCGTTCTGCGATCCCGGCGACGAGGTCGTCTATGCCTGGCGCTCCTTCGAGGCCTACCCGATCGCGGTGTCGGCGACCGGCGCGATCTCGGTGAAGGTGGCCGTCGACGCGGACGGGCGGCACGACCTCGACGCGATGGCGGCGGCCGTCACCGACCGGACCAAGGTCGTGATCGTGTGCACGCCGAACAACCCGACCGGGCCCTCGGTGACCGACGCCGAGCTGCGCGCGTTCGTCGAACGGGTGCCCGACCACGTGCTCGTCGTGGTCGACGAGGCCTATCGCGAGTTCGTCCGCGAGGACGACCCGGTCGATGGGCTCGCTCTCGCCTCGGAGCACGCGAACGTCGCGCTGATGCGCACGTTCGCCAAGGCCTACGGACTGGCCGGCTTCCGGGTCGGCTACGTGATCGCGCACGAGGAGGTCGCGGCGGCCGTGCGTGCGTGTGCGCTGCCGTTCGGCGTCTCCAGCGTCGCGCAGGCCGCCGCCGTCGCCAGTCTCGACGCCGAGCAGGCGTTGCTCGAGCGCGTGGACGCGATCGTCGCGGAGCGCGACCGCGTGGTCGCCGCGCTCCTGGACCAGGGCTGGGTCTTCCCGGTCCCCCAGGGCAACTTCGTCTGGCTGCCGCTGGGTGAGCGCACAGTCGACCTCCTGGCACTGGCCGAGGAGGCCGGCATCACAGTGCGCCCCTTCGCCGGGGAGGGAGTGCGGATCAGCATCGGCGAGGCGGAGGGCAACGACGTGTTCCTCGAGGTGGTCGGGCGGCTCGGCCCCGCCTGAGCGGGGTCAGGTCCCGGGTCCGGGCGGCTCCAGCTGCTTGCGCAGGACGTGACCCGCGCCCGTGACGACGGTGAGCGGGGGCACGTCCCTGGCCACAACGGCACCCGCACCGACGACCGAGCCGCGCCCGATCCTCACCCCGGGCAGCACGGTGGCCGCAGCGCCGATCCAGACGTCTTCCTCGATGACGATCGGTGCGACGGTGACGTGGGCGTAGCGCTCAGCCAGGTCGACGGGGTGTCCCTCGGTGACCAGCGTGACCTTGGGCGAGATCATCGTCCGGTCGCCGATGGTGATGCCGCCGAGGTCGAGGAACGAGCAGGCCTGTCCCACGGACGTCCGCACTCCGAGCCGGGTCCCCACGCCGGAGGTGCAGTAGAACGGCGGGTGGATGATCGCCTTGTCGGGGAGCGGTCGCCCCAGCAGCTCCTCGAGCAGGGCCTTGCGTGCCCTGACGTCGCTGAACGGCAGCACGTTGAGACGAGAGGTCAGGTCCATGGCGACCTGGACGCGCTCGTGCAGGGCGCGCCACTCGGGGGTCCGAGTCCCGATCCGCCGCTCCTCCAACATGTCGTGCATGCTCGCACGACCCCCCGGCCGATGATTGAAACCGGTCGTATCCGGGCATGCTGGTGTCATGGTGAACCGCGACTCGACCTATGTGGAGCAGGGCAAGTCCTTCGACCGCGACATGGACTACATCCCGGACCGGATCACGCGCGAGAGTGAGGTCTGGCCGGTGGAGCCAGGTCGCTACCGGCTGATCGCCGCCAAGGCGTGCCCGTGGGCCAACCGGTCGATCATCGTGCGCAGACTGCTCGGTCTCGAGGACGTCATCTCCATGGGCCTGGCAGGTCCGGTGCACGACCAGGACAGCTGGACCTTCGACCTCGACCCCGACGGCGTCGACCCCGTGCTCGGCATCCACCGGCTCCAGGAGGCCTATTTCAGGCGCATCCCGGACTATCCGCGCGGCATCACCGTGCCGGCGATGGTCGACATCCCCACCGGCCAGGTGGTGACCAACGACTTCCCGTGGATCACCCACGACCTCTTCTTCGAGTGGCGCGACTTCCACCGCCCCGATGCTCCTGACCTGTGGCCCGACGACCTCCGTGAGGAGATGGACGCCGTCATGAAGCGGGTGTTCACCGAGGTGAACAATGGCGTCTACCGCTGCGGGTTCGCCGGGTCGCAGGAGGCCTACGACGAGGCCTACGACCGTCTCTGGGCCGCGATGGACTGGCTCGAGGAGCGGCTCGCCGATCGCCGCTACCTGATGGGGGACTCGATCACCGAGGCCGACGTACGCCTGTTCACGACGTTGGCTCGCTTCGACGCGGTCTACCACGGCCACTTCAAGTGCAACCGCAACAAGCTCGTGGAGATGCCGAACCTGTGGGGCTACGCCCGCGACCTCTACCAGACCCCCGGCTTCGGGGAGACGATCGACTTCGATCAGATCAAGCAGCACTACTACGTCGTGCAGAGCGACGTGAACCCCTCGGGCATCGTCCCCAAGGGACCGGACACCGATCCCTGGCTGGCCCTGCACGACCGCGACCGGCTCGGCTGACGCCGGACCGGGGAGCGTTCCGCTCAGGCGACGGGCGCCCCTGCGGCGTGCTTGCCACCGGGCGGCGGGGCGCCTTCGCCGGCGGGGGCGGGCGGTCCGCCGCGCACGACGAAGTCCTTCTGCCGGATCAGCACGAGGCAGAGAAGTCCCGCCGCGAAGGCGATCACCGCCGCGATCATGGTGACGTGGTTGAGAGCGTCCACCACGGCCGAGGTCCCGACGCCGTTGACGAGGTCGAAGGCCTTCTGCCCGGCGCCCGCGCCGCCGGAGGCGCTCGCCGCCTGCTGGGCGCCCGCTGCGGCGGCGTGGACCTGTCCGCCTGAGAGGGCTCCGGTCAGCCCGTCGAGGGCGTCCGCCGGCACCTTGCCGGCGAGGTCCGGCCTCGCTGCGTCGGCCACCTGCTGGCTGAAGATGGATCCCAGGGCCGCGATGCCGGTGGCGATCCCGACCTGGCGCAGGGTGGAGTTGGCGCCACTCGCCATGCCCGAGCGCTCGACGGGCACCACGCCGACCGCCGTCGAGGCGAGCGGCGGGTTGATCAGCCCGATCCCCACGCCCGCGACGGTCAGGCCCGGGATCAGGTGCGTCCAGGAGGAGTCGGTCTGGATCCCGAGGATGAGCAGCAGGCCGACTCCGAGGATCAAGAACCCCGGCCCGATCAGCCACTTGACCGGCACCCGCTCGGTCAGCCGCCCGGCGATGGCGGCAGCGAAGAACGACGCCCCCGACAGGAACAGGAACCGGACACCGGTCTGCACGGCGGAGTAGTCGAGGACGTTCTGCACGTAGATCACCAGGAACGTGAGCAGGGAGAAGATCGACGCCGAGACCCCGAACGCGGCGATCAGGCCGCCGGTGAAGGTCGGCTTGCGAAGCAGTGCGAGGTCGAACATCGGCTGGCGCTGGAGCTGCTGGCTGACCACGAAGATGATCAGCAGGACGCCGGAGGCGACCAGCGACGTCACGACCCTCTGGTCTCCCCAGCTGCCCTGGCCGGCCTCGATCAGGCCGTAGACGAGGGCGCCGAGAGCCAAGGAGAACGACACGAAGCCGAACCAGTCCGGACGCCCGGCGTTCGGGTCCTTCGACTCCTGGACCCGGAGCATCGAGACCGCGAGGGCGACGAAGCAGATCGGGATGTTCACGAAGAAGATCCAGCGCCACGAGAGGCCGCTGGTGAGCACGCCTCCGAGCACCGGGCCGATGGCGACGGCGATGCCCGTGGTGGCGCCGAAGACGCCGAACGCCGTGCCCCGGTCCTTGCCGTGGAAGGCACTCGCGAGCAGTGCGAGGGCCGTGGCGAACATGGCGGCGCCGCCGATCCCCTGGAACGCCCGGGAGATGGTGAGGAACAAGATGTCCTGCGCGGCCCCGCAGGCGATCGAACCGACGGTGAACAGCACGGTGCCGATCACGAACACACGCCGGCGTCCGAACAGGTCGGCCAGTGAGCCCGCCGTGAGCAGCAGGGCGGCCAGGCTCAGTGCGTAGGCGTCGATGACCCACTGCAGGTCCGAGAGCGTCGCGTCGAGCTCGGTCTGGATGTCCGGCAGGGCGACGTTCACGATCGTGATGTCCAGCAGCAGCATGAAGACACCGGTGCAGACGGCGACGAGCGTCCACCACTTGGGATCGCGCCCGGCAGTCTCGGTCGGGGTCTGGCCGGGTGCGGCCGTGGTCGGCTCGGTCATGGGGTTCCTCTGTTCGTCAACGACGTAATCATCAACCAGTTAACGATTACCAACGGTACGATACGCCTGTCCGGCACATCGTCAAGCGGTGAATGATTTGTGGAGGGATGAACGGTGGGTGAAGCGAGCGACGGTCGGGCCCTGCTGCCTGAGCTCGCCACCATGCTCGGCCACCTGTTCTGGCGCGCCCAGGCCCGGGTCGCCGCCGCCCTCGGGGAGGTGCTCCCACCCGGCGTCGACATCCATGCGTACGCCGCGCTGCTCGCCCTGTCCGGAGGGGTGACCCGGTCGCAGCAGTCGCTCGCGCACACCATCAGCGTCAGCCGCACGACGATGGTGCGGGTCGCCGCGGACCTGTCCGACCAGGGACTCGTCGCCCGGGTCCGCAACGCGGAGGACCGCCGCTCCTACGCGCTGACCCGGACGCCCGAGGGGGCCGCGGCCGCGCGACGGTGGCGTCGGCACGCGGAGGACCTCGAGGACTCGATCACCGCAGGCTTCAGCCTCGACGAGCGCGAGGAGCTGCGCGGCCTGCTGCTGCGGGTGGCCGAGCCCGACCTCGCCCCGGATGTGCCCGAGCCGCTCCGCGAGAGCATCGGCTTCCTGATCACCCGCATCCACTCGCGGATGCACCGGGAGTTCGTGAGCGCGCTCGAACCGCTGGGGATCGAACCACGTGACTTCGGTGCGCTCACCGCGCTCGAGGCGACGGGTCCGGTGTCCCAGGCGGAGCTCGCCCGCCACCTCGGCGTCAGCGGCGCCAGCATGGTGCAGATCGTGGACGACCTCGAGCACCGGGGGCTGCTCGAGCGTCGCCGTCTCGCCACCGATCGGCGTACCCAGGTCCTCCACGTGCAGCCCGGGGTCTCCGCCGTGCTCGCCGAGGCCGGCGCGCTCGCCGACGAGATGGGCGACCGGATCCTGAGTGGCCTCTCGAAGGCACGCGCGAAGCGCCTCGTTGTCCTGCTGCAGCGGTTCGTCACCGCGCCCTGAGCGCCGCCTGCCGACTGGCGAGACAGCAAGTCGGCCCGGTTGCTCGAATCAACCGATCGTTCGCCCTAGTCTGCTTCTCAGATCTCTCGGGCTGGTGACCGGAGGACACGCATGACCAGCACCCAGCAGGACGAACGCGAGAGCAAGGGCCTCCGAGCGGGAGCCATCGGGCTGGTGGGCAGCGTCGTGGTCGGCATCGCGTCGACCGCCCCGGCCTACAGCCTGGCCGCGAGCCTCGGCTACGTGGTGATCGTGGCCAACGGCGACGGCATCGTCGGCGTGAAGGCGCCGTTGATCATGGTGCTGGCCTTCGTCCCGATGTACTTCATCGCCGTCGCCTACTCCGAGCTGAACAAGGCCGAGCCCGACTGCGGCACCACGTTCACGTGGGCGGCCCGGGCCTTCGGCACGAAGACCGGCTGGATGGGCGGCTGGGGCATCATCGCCGCCGACATCATCGTGATGGCCAACCTCTCCCAGATCGCCGGGTCCTACTCGTTCGTCCTGGTCGGCGCCGACAGCCTCGCGGCGAGCAAGTTCTGGAGCACGGTCGCCGGCATCATCTGGATCGCGATCATGACCTACATCTGCTACCGCGGGATCGAGGTCTCGGTGCGGCTGCAGTACGCACTGCTCGGCGTCGAGGTCGCGACCCTGGTCGCCTTCGCGCTGTTCGCCCTGGTGAAGGTCTATTCGGGCGACGCGCCTGTCGGCATCAAGCCGTCACTCGACTGGCTCTCGCCCAGCGGTCTGAGCCTGACGGCGATCGTGAGCGCGACCCTGATCGCGGTCTTCATCTACTGGGGCTGGGACACGGCCGTCGCGACCAACGAGGAGTCGGACGACCCGGCCAAGACGCCGGGCCGTGCCGCGATCATCTCGACGGTGCTGCTGCTGGTGACCTACGCCCTGGTCTCGGTCGCGACCATCGCCTTCGCCGGCGTCGGGACGACCGGGATCGGGCTCGGCAACGAGGACAACGCCGATGACGTCTTCGCCGCGATGGGTCACGAGGTCTTCGGCGGCGGGTTCATCGGCTGGATCATGGTCCACCTGCTGGCGATCTGCGTGCTGACCTCGGCCTCGGCCTCGACCCAGACGACGATCCTGCCGACCGCCCGCACCAGCCTGTCGATGGCCGCCTTCAAGGCGATCCCGGGGCGGTTCGCCCGGGTGCACCCCAAGTACCTGACGCCGACGGACTCGACGATCTGGATGGGCGCCGTCTCGATCGTCTTCTACGTCGGCCTGACGCTGATCAGCGACGACATCCTGGCCGACACCATCGCCGCGGTGGGCCTGATGATCGCCTTCTACTACGGACTGACCGGCTTCGCGTGCGTCTGGTTCTACCGCAAGACGATGTGGCAGAAGCCTCGTGACGTCCTGATGCAGGGCCTGCTTCCGCTGCTCGGCGGCATCCTGCTCCTCACCTTCTTCATCATCGCCTGCAAGACCTATGCGGATCCCGACTACGGCTTCACCAGCATCGGTCGCGTCGGCGGGGTCTTCCTGATCGGCGTCGGCTCGCTCGTCCTCGGCCTGGTGCTGATGTTCGTCTACATGGGCATCGCTCCGGAGTACTTCCGCGGCGAGACGCTGGCCAAGGCGCACGCTGGTGACCTGATCCTGGTCGGGGGCGGCGACAAGCCGGTCGGCGTACGTCTGCCGGACAGTCGTGAGACCACCGTGATCGCTCCAGACCTCTCCAACCTGCCGCCGGGGCAGGAGGCGATCGATCCAGCGACCGGCGAACGCCTGCGTCGCGAGGATCCGGACGACGAGTCCTGAGCTGATGGCTCGGGCCTTTGGCCCACGGAGACGGGACGTCTGACCCTGAACCGGTGAGCGCGCGGCTACCTAGCCTGATCAGTGATGCGGAGACAGACGTTTGCCGCCACGACCAGGAGAAACCTCATGCGCTCTGCATTCGACAAGCTCATCTCAGCGACGGGCCTGGTGCTCGTCGTCGTACTCCTCGCGGCGGGGGGTCTGCTCCTCTGGGCCAACACCTTCATCGGGAACCAGGTCCACGACCAGCTCACCATGCAGGGCATCACGATGCCGGAGGGTGAAGCGTTGAGCGGACTGCCCAAGGCCGACGCGGCCGCGCTCAAGCAGTACGCCGGCAGCCCGATGGACACCGGCCCCGAGGCCAAGGCGTTCGCCGACCACTACATCCTCGTGCACATGAACGAGGCCTCCCAGGGCCAGACCTACGAAGAGGTCAGCGGCAAGTTCATCGGGCTCAGCGACGCCGACAAGGCCTCCCCCGACGGACAGGCGCTCGGCCAGCTGCGCCAGACGCTCTTCATGGGCGACACCCTGCGCGGCCTGCTCCTCTACGGCTATGCCTTCGCGACCATCGGCACCATCGCCGGCCTCGCAGCCATCGCGGCCTTCGTCGGTGCTGCCGTGCTGCTCGTCCTCGCGCTGCTCGGCCTGCGGCACTCTCGCCAGACCGGGGAGACCGAGGCGCCTTCCGCTGCCGAGCGCAAGGTTCCCCAGCCCGCCTGAGAACTCATCGAGGTGTCCCTGGCCCCAACGGGTCAGGGGCACCTCTTTGACGTACCCGGAGTCCCGTCTGCCCGGAGAGCGTCAGGCGCGCCGCACCTCGCTGCGCAGCTTGAGCACGACGGTGCCGTCGTCCTGCTCGATCACGTAGGCCGGGTCCTCGGTGCTGCCGTTGCGTGTCACCTGCTCGCCCCGCGTCGTCCGCGTGACCTTGTCGCGACGGATCTCGGTGACCCTGCCCGTCGCGGTCCCCGAACCCCAGCTCCACACGACCTCGGTCCCCACCCGGATGCCCATGAACCCGAGTGAACCAGAGGGCTGATGGGCGGCTAGCGTCGAGCCGACCAGACGGAGGCGGAGCAGGCCGAGGAGGAACCCTGATGGCGGCTGGGGCCTCGCGCCATCTCCCACTGGCTCCCGCCGCAGGCTTCGTGCTGGTGTGGTCCTCGGGCTACATCGCCGGACCCTACGGCGTCGAGGCGATGTCGCCGCTCATGCTGGTGGCGGTCCGGTTCGTGCTGGCTGCCCTGCTCGCCTGGGGGCTCGCCCGGGCGTTGCGAGGGCCGCTGCGCGTCTCGCGCGCAGACGGCGTCCGGATCGCCCTGTCCGGCTTCGTGCTCAACGGGGTGCAGTTCGGCGCGATGTACCTCGCCTTCGACGCCGGCCTCGGCGCCACGCTCGCCTCGTTGATGCACTCGCTGAGCCCGGTGCTCACCGCGCTGATGGCGGCGGTGTTCCTCGGAGAGCGGCTCTCCCCGCTCCAGGTCGTGGGCTTCGTGGTCGGGGTCGTCGGAGTGCTGCTCGTGCTCGGTCCTGACGTGGACGAGGCCGGGGGAGCCCTCGGCATCCTCTGCGGCGTCGTCAGCGTGCTCGGGCTGAGCATCGGGACGCTGGGCCAGCGCTGGATCGGCCACGCCCCGGACCCCCTGTGGTCGGCCACGATCCAGTTCGGGGTCGCGGCACCACCGCTGCTCGTGCTCGCCCTCGTCGTCGAGGGGACCGACGTGGTCCGCGACCCGGCGGCAGCGGGCATCGCGATCGTGTATCTCGCGGTCGTCAACTCGATGATCGGCCTCGGTCTGCTGGGCATCCTGGTGCGGGCGCGCGGGGCCGGGGCAGCAGCGAGCGTGTTCTTCCTGATGCCCCCGGTGACCGCCGTGCTCGCCTGGCTCCTGCTCGGCGAGACGCTCGACCTGCGCGAGATCGCCGGGCTGGTGATCACGGTCGTCGGGGTCGCGGCTGCGACCCGCAGCGTCGCCGTCCGAAAGCCGCCCGATCTTGTCGGTGGTCAGCCCTAGCGTTGACGCATGCTGGCCTCGAGGACCACTCCTGCCGGATCCGTCACCGCCAGACCACGCTTCGTCGACGGCTACGAGGTGCGGCCGGGGCTGCGGGTGCCGTGGGACTCCAACCACGAGCGGCTCTCGTTCTCCTTCTTCAGCGTCTGCGACGAGGCCTCACCGCAGCGGTGGCACGGCGAGGTGGTCTTCGCGGGTCAGGTCCTCCACCGCACGGGGCCGTTCGACTCCCACTACCAGGCCGGCAGGGCAGCCGAACGCGCCCTGGTCGAGCGTGTGGTGCGCCTGTTCAGCTGTTGAGCGCCCGTTCTCGAAACCGCCCATCGCGGGCTGCTCGATTGGGCGCAGCGACTCATCGTCCGCTACCTTTTCCGATGAGACCTGTGGCGCGTGTCACAGGGACATTCCGACCAACGGGTCGTCCCGGTGGCGCCACCCCTGCCACCGCCGGCCCGCTGCATGCCACGCGACGCGGAGACCCCGCACTCGCCCGGACACAGGAGAGTTGAATGCCGGATTTCGGTCCTGACCTCGTCGAGGTCTTCGGTCCCTCGCAAGCCGACGGCGGCCCCGAGCTGATCCAGCTGCTGACTCCCGAGGGCGAGCGGGTGCACCACCCCGAGTTCGACCTCGACTTCAGCGCCGAACAGCTGCGCGGCTTCTACCGCGACATGGTCCTGACGCGAAGGATCGACACCGAGGCGACCGCCCTCCAGCGACACGGCGAGCTCGGCATCTGGGCCCAGCTGCTGGGCCAGGAGGCAGCCCAGATCGGCGCCGGTCGCGCGCTGCGCACCCAGGACTACGTCTTCCCGACCTATCGCGAGCACGGCGTCGCCTACTGCCGCGGCGTCGACCCCCTCGACCTGCTCGGGCTGTTCCGTGGTGTCGACCACGGCGCCTGGGACCCCAAGGACTTCAACTTCGGCCTCTACACGATCGTGATCGGTGCGCAGGCGCTGCACGCGACCGGCTACGCCATGGGCATCCAGCGCGACGGAGCCGTCGGCACCGGCGAACCCGACCGCGACGCGGCGGTGATCGCCCACTTCGGCGACGGCGCCAGCAGCCAGGGTGACGTCAACGAGGCGTTCATCTTCGCGGCGTCCTACAACGCGCCCGTGGTGTTCTTCTGCCAGAACAACCAGTGGGCCATCTCCGAGCCGATCGAGCGCCAGACGCGGATCCCGCTCTACCAGCGCGCGCTGGGGTTCGGCTTCCCGGGCGTGCGCGTGGACGGCAACGACGTGCTCGCGACGTACGCCGTGACCCAGGCCGCCCTGCAGCGTGCCCGCGACGGCAGCGGACCCACGCTGGTGGAGGCCTACACCTACCGGATGGGCGCGCACACCACCACCGACGACCCGACGCGCTACCGGCTCTCCGACGACGTGGAGCACTGGAAGCTGAAGGACCCGATCGCCCGTCTGGAGGTCTACCTGCGCCGCAACGGTCTGGTCGAGGACGGGTTCATCGAGACCGTGGCGGGGGAGGCCAACGATCTCGGCCACCACCTGCGCGAGGGAGTCAAGGCGCTCGCCGACCCCAAGCCGCTGGACATGTTCGCGCACGTCTACGCCGAGGAGACCGAGGAGCTGCGCCGCCAGCGCGAGGGATACGCGGCCTACCTCGAGACGTTCGAAGGGGCGCACTGAGATGGCCACGACCCAGAAGAGCAGCCAGAAGAGCAGCCAGAGGATCACCCTGGCGAAGGGCCTCAACATGGGCCTGCGCAAGGCCATGGAGGACGACCCCAAGGTCCTCATCATGGGCGAGGACGTCGGCAAGCTCGGCGGCGTCTTCCGGATCACCGACGGGCTGCAGAAGGACTTCGGCGAGGACCGGGTGATCGACTCCCCGCTGGCCGAGTCCGGCATCGTCGGCACCGCGGTCGGCCTGGCGCTGCGCGGCTACCGTCCCGTGGTCGAGATCCAGTTCGACGGGTTCGTCTACCCGGCCTACGACCAGATCGTGTGCCAGGTCGCCAAGATGCACTACCGGTCCAAGGGTCGCTCCCCGATGCCGATGGTCATCCGGATCCCGTTCGGCGGCGGCATCGGTGCGGTCGAGCACCACTCCGAGAGCCCGGAGGCGCAGTTCGCCCACACCCCGGGCCTGAAGGTGGTCGCGTGCTCCAACCCGGTCGACGGCTACTGGATGATCCAGCAGGCCATCGCCTCCGACGACCCGGTCATCTTCCTGGAGCCGAAGCGTCAGTACCACGCTGACAAGGCCGACCTCGATGACACCGAGACGCCCGAGCCGCTGTTCACCAGCCGGGTGGTCCGGCGCGGAACCGATGCGACCGTCCTCGCCTACGGGCCCACCGTGAAGACCGCGATGAGGGCCGCCGAGGCGGCCGCGACCGAGGGCACCTCGCTCGAGGTGATCGACCTGCGCACGCTCAGCCCGCTGGACATGGGGCCCGTGGTCGAGTCCGTACGCCGCACGGGCCGCGCCATCGTCGTCCACGAGGCGCACGTCAACCTCGGCATGGGCTCGGAGCTCGCCGCGCGGATCCAGGAGGAGTGCTTCTACTCGCTGGAGTCACCGGTCATCCGGGTCGGGGGCTTCGACACGCCCTATCCCGCCTCCCGCATCGAAGAGGACTACCTGCCCGACCTCGACCGGCTGCTCGACGCCGTCGACCGATCGCTCGAGTTCTGAGGAGATTCACGTGGCCGACTACCTGCTTCCCGACGTCGGGGAGGGACTCACCGAGGCCGAGATCGTGTCCTGGCGGGTCAAGGAGGGCGACACGATCGAGATCAACGACATCGTCGTGGAGATCGAGACCGCCAAGTCGCTGGTGGAGCTGCCCTCGCCCTACGCCGGCGTCGTGACCGCGCTGCTGGTCCCCGAGGGCGAGACCGTCCCCGTCGGCACCGCGATCATCTCGATCGGGGCCGCGGGCGAGGCACCCGCCCCCGAGCCTGCCCCGGAGACCGCTCAGCCCGCGCCGGCCGATCTCAGCGGGATGGACCTGTCCAACCCCGCCGCCTCCGGCGGTGGCGAGGGGGAGAGCCTCGTCGGCCGCAACAAGGCCGACCGCGGTCCCGTGCGTCGAGCGCGCAAGGGATCGGCGTCGCCCTCGACCGAGGCCGCCTCCGCGACCCAGATGCAGGTGCAGGGGGCGTTCGCTCCCGGTGGCGCCCAGTCCCAGGAGGTCGTCGAGTCCGACGAGCCGGCCGTCCCTGCCCACGCGGTGACCGATCAGCCCGTCGACGGCCCGGTGCACGCCCTGGCCAAGCCGCCCGTGCGCAAGCTCGCCAAGGACCTCGGGGTCGACCTGACCACCGTCACCGCCACCGGCCCGAATGGCTCGGTGACCCGCGAGGACGTCACCGCGGCCTCCGGATCCACCGGGACGTCATCCGAACTGGCTCCTCCGGCGACCAGTTCGCATGACGCTGCGGATCGCGAGCACCGTGAGCCGATCAAGGGCGTGCGCAAGATGATGGCCACGGCGATGGTCGACTCGGCCTTCAGCGCCCCCCACGTCACCGAGTGGGTCACCATCGACGTCACCCGCACGATGGAGTTCGTCGAGCGCCTCAAGAGCCGTCGCGAGTTCAGGGACGTCAAGGTCTCGCCGCTGCTGGTGCTGGCCCGGGCCTGCATGCTCGCGATGCGTCGCACGCCCGAGATCAACTCCTTCTGGGACGAGCCGGCCCAGGAGATCGTGTTCAAGAGCTACGTCAACCTCGGCATCGCTGCGGCCACACCGCGCGGGCTCGTCGTACCCAACGTGAAGGACGCCGAGCGGCTCTCCCTGCTCGAGCTCGCCGAGGCGCTCAGCCAGCTCGCCGCGACCGCCCGCGAGGGCCGGACGCAGCCTGCGGAGATGAGCGGGGGCACCTTCACGATCACCAACGTCGGTGTCTTCGGCGTGGACGCCGGGACGCCGATCATCAACCCGGGCGAGTCGGCGATCTTGTGCTTCGGCGCGGTGAAGAAGCAGCCCTGGGTCGTGGGCGACGAGATCGTGGTGCGCCAGGTGACCCAGCTCGCGCTCTCCTTCGACCACCGCCACGTCGACGGCGAGAAGGGCTCGCGCTTCCTCTCCGACGTCGCTGCCATCATGGAGGACCCGGCAGCCGCGCTGCTGTTCTGATCCGTCCACACGGAGGGAGACCCGTGGCAGCTGGTGCCCGCATCGAGATCAGCCACCTGACCAAACGGTTCGGCGGTTTCACGGCAGTCGACGACCTCAGCTTCACCGTGGAGCCAGGCAGGATCACCGGCTTCCTCGGACCCAACGGCGCCGGCAAGACGACGACGCTGCGGATGGCGCTGGGCCTGGTCCGGCCGACGTCCGGCAACGTCACCATCGACGGGCAGGACTACCAGGACCTCGCCGACCCGCTCGGCATGGTCGGCGCCGCGCTCGAGGCGACCAGCTTCCACCCGGGTCGCACCGGGCGGGACCACCTCCGGGTGATGGCGGCGGCGTGCGGGGTCGCGGACAGCCGGGTCGACGAGCTCCTCGAGCTGACCGGGATCCCCGCCTTCGCGCGGAGGCGCGCCGGTGCGTACTCCATGGGCATGCGTCAGCGGCTCGCGCTGGCCGCGGCGCTGCTCGGGGACCCGAAGGTGCTCGTCCTCGACGAGCCGGCCAACGGCCTGGACCCGGAAGGCATCCGTTGGCTGCGGGGCTTCCTGACCCGGCTCAGCCACGACGAGGGCAAGACCGTCCTGGTCTCCACGCACCTGTTGCAGGAGGTGGAGAACACCATCGACGACGTGGTGATCATCGCGAACGGCCAGATGGTGCGCCACGGCGCGATGGACGACCTGCGGGGAGCGCCCACGGTTCTGGTCCGCACCTCCGAGCCCGCCCGACTGGTGGAGGCGCTGCGCGCAGCGGGTCTGGACTCGAGTGCCGCCCCCGACGATGCCCTCGTGGTCCGGACCGGTGACCTGCGGGCCGTCGGCGACCTCGCGCTGGCCGCGGGACTCCCGGTCTGGGAGCTGCGAGCGCAACGGGCCGATCTCGAGGAGCTGTTCCTCTCCCTCACCGAGGGCACCAACCGCAACCAGGTCGCCTCGTGAACGGCACCTTCGCGCGTGCGGTGCACGCGGAGCTGCGCAAGTTCCTCACCACACGGCTGTGGTGGGGCATGGCGCTGGGGGTCTTCCTGTCCGGGGCCGCGTTCGCGCTGCTGTTCGGCATCCTGCTCACCTCCGACGCTGCCCGGAGCGGCAACGCCAACGGCATCCCGACCGGCGACGCGGTGCAGGTGGCCAACAGCGTCTACACCGGCGGGCTCAGCGTCGGCTACCTGCTGATGCTGACCATCGGAGTGATCCAGGTCGGTGCGGAGTACCGCCACCGCACGATCACCGCGACCTTCCTCGCGGTCCCTCGCCGCGCGACCGCGATGCTGGCCAAGGTCGTGGCCCTGCTGGCGATCGGGGTGGCCTACGGCGTGGTCAGCCTCGTCGGCTCGGTCTCCGTCGGAGCCCTGACCCTTCGGCTGCGCGGCGAGGCGGCCTTCCCCTCCGACGAGGTGCTCCGGACGATCGCGCTGAGCCTGTTGGTGCTCGGCCTGTGGGCCCTGATCGGGCTGGGCGTGGGCATCCTGATCCCCAACCAGGTGGCCGCCCTGCTGATCGGCGTCGGGGTGGCGTGGATCGTCGAACCACTCCTGGGGCTGGCGATCAAGGCGTCGGACTTCGGGCGTGAGCACGTGGCGCCCTACCTCCCCAGCGAGGCGACCAACGGCATCGTCAACGCCGTGCAGAACTCCCCGGACGACGTACGTCTCGAATGGTGGGCGGCGGCGCTGACGCTGGCGGCGTGGGCGGCGCTGCTGTCCGGCATCGGGATCCTGCTGACCGTACGCCGCGACGTGAGCTGATCGAGCCGCAACCGGCCCGAGACCCGGGGGCGAGTCAGGGGGATGCCTGACCCCGTCGCTGCGACGACGCGGATAGCCTGCAGACATGGTGAAACCAGGCCGGGTCTTGGCCGACCCCGCGCGCGAGCGCATCGCCACACCCGCGACGATCGTCACCTTCGTGCGCACCGCCGCGTCGATCGCGCTGGCGGCCGTGGCGGCGAGCCAGGGGAGCAAGACACTGCTCGTGGTCGCACTGCTCGTGCACTGGGTGGGCGACTCGGCCGACGGCCAGGTGGCCAGGATGTTCGACTGCGAGACCCGCACCGGCGCCGTGCTGGACATCCTCAGCGACCGTCTCTGCGCCGCGGCGTTCTACATCGGGCTGGCCTGGCTGGAGCCGAACCTGGCTCCCGCGATCTTCGTCTACCTCGCCGAGTTCATGGTGATCGACGGTTTCCTCTCGATCTGCTTCCTGGCCTGGCCGATCACCAGCCCCAACTACTTCTACGTCATCGACCGGCGGATGTGGCTGCTGAACTGGTCGCACCCCGGGAAGGCGGTGAACTCGGGGCTCTTCGCGATCCTGCTGCTCGTGACGGGCTGGATGTGGGTCGGCCTGGCCATCGCCCTGGCGCTGCTGGCGCACAAGATCGTCTCGCTGCGCCACCTGATGAAGCTCGGCATGCCGATCTCGGGCGCCCCGTTGCCGCACCTCGTCGAGGCAGAGGAGCGCTTCGGGATGGACCTCGGTTCTGCCTCGCTCGGCGGGACCGCCGAACCGGTCCGCCCGTGAAGCTGGTCCTCACCACTCTGGTCGTCGCCTTCGGCTCCGCACTGATCCCGTTCATCAACATCGAGGCCTACCTGGCCGCGGTGGGTGCCGCGATCCAGGACGTCGGTGTGTGGTGGGTGGCGGGGGCCGCCGCGGTCGGGCAGACGACCGGCAAGGTCGGCCTCTACTACGCCTCCGACTGGGCGATGCGGCTCCCGTGGATCAAGAAGAAGATGGCGACGCCGAAGTGGAAGGAGTCGCACGAGAAGTGGTCCAGGCGCATCCACGAGCGACCGAACCAGACCGCCCTCCTGCTCTTCGCCTCGGCCTCGCTCGGCTTTCCCCCGCTCTACGTGATGGCTGTGCTCGCCGGCCAGCTGCGGGTGCGGCTCTGGTTGTTCATCGCGACCTGCCTGGTCGGCCGCTACATCCGGTTCCTCGTCATCCTCGGTGCGGCGGACTGGATCATCCACCTGTTCTGAGCCGGGGGTTCCGCGCGCCCGGCGTACAACCCGGTGCGCCTACGCTTCCCCGGTGATCACGATCGGCTCGAGGGCTCGGAAGCTGCCGGCACCTCCCGCGGTGGTGTGGGAGGCGCTGGTCGATCCTCATCGCCCCGGATCCCGCGCCTGGCTGGCCCTGCTCGACGACGAGGTCGAGCCGCAGGTGCTGGAGGCGGAGAGTCCGAGCCGGGTGATCTGGTCCTCGCTGTGGCCGGGCCGCCCCCACGACCAGGTCCACCTCGAGCTGAGCGAGGCGGAGGGCGGGACCTCTCTCCGGTTCACCCTGCTCACCCCCGACGAGGCCCCGGACGAGAGCACGACCGGTCATCTGCGGAAGCGACTGAACCATCTCCTCTTCGCAGACCTGCGCTTCTCCTTCGGCCAGTAGCCACCCCTGAGGCAACTGCTCTGAAAGTCGAGGGTCGGGTCAGGGCTGCACCCGATGTGCGAGCCCTCCCTCGCGAGTCACAGTGGAGTTGTCAGGCAGACGCCTGGCAACGACACGAAGGAAAGTGCCACCATGAACGACGTCCGCCAGAGCTTCGCCCACCAGGGTCTGATCCGTCCGCAGCGGGAGCGGGTCCTCGGCGGTGTCTGCGCCGGGCTCGGCCGGCGCTTCGGCATCTCACCCTGGACCGCGCGACTCCTCTTCGTGCTGCTGCTGATGGTCATCCCCGGCAGCCAGATCCTGATCTACCCCGTGCTGTGGATCCTGATGCCCTCCGAGGAGACCGTCACTGTCTCGACGGGGCCGGGTCAGCCCTTCTCCGCGGCGTGAGGCGGGGGGCTGCTCGAGCGGGGAGCGGGTGTCGGTTTCACAGCCGCCGCTGTGAAACTGTCACCATCCGAGCAAAACTTCACTCGTTTCGCGCCAGTTTCACAGCGCCCGCTGTGAAACCGACGGGCCCCTACCGCTTCCGCAACGCCCTGACCTTCGTCACCGCACTCGAGACAGCGTCCATCGCGCCGAGCACGATCTTCGGGACGCCCATGCCCTCGGGCTTCATCGGGTGGAGCAAGGCGTCGGTGCCGCCGTCGGCGAAGACCACCGAGCCGACCAGCAGGCTGGCCTCGTCGGAGAGCAGGAACGCGACCAGGGCGGCCACCTCCTCGGGACGTCCGGGGCGGTTCAGGGCGGTCGGGTAGGCGTCCGCGAAGACCCCGAGCTTCGGGTCCTGGCGCAGCTGCTCGGTCATCGGGGTCGAGATCATGCCGGGGGCGACCGCGTTCACACGGATGCCTGCCCCCGCCCACTCGGGCTTGATCCCCTCGCGCCGGGCCCAGTAGGCGAGCGCGGCCTTGGTCGCGGGATAGATCTGTACGGCGTCCTCGGTCGCCGCCAGCCGACGTGCCTTCTCCTCGTCGTCACCCAGGCACGCGGCCGCCACCTCGGCACTCCAGCCGGGCTGGCAGGTGACCGAGTTGGAGCTGACCAGCACCACGCTCGACCCCGCACCCATCAGTGGGCGCAGCCCGGTCACCAGGGCGAGCGCCCCGAAGTAGTTCAGCGAGACCACCAGGCCGGAGTCGGTGTCGGTCAGACCCGCGATCCCGGCGCACGGGACGACGCCGTCCACGTGCTCGGTCAGCTCGTGGATCGCCGCGACGGCGCTCGCCCGGCCGGAGTCGGTGGCCAGGTCGCCGATCACGTCGGCGTCCCGGAGGTCGACCCCGATGACGGAGTGTCCGTCCCCGCGCAGCCGCTGGGCGAGGGCCGCGCCGATCCCCGAGGCCGACCCGCTGACGACGTAGGTGCTCATCGGGTGCTCACGCCGGGGCGTTCAGCTTGGCGCCCATCCGGCCGATGAACTCGCTGACCTCCTCGGCGCTCTTGTCGGGCAGGCCGAACATCACCTCGTCGACGCCGAGCTCGCCCCAGCGCTCGAGCTGTCCGGGCTCGAGCCGACTGGTCAGCAGTACGACGATCCGCGGGCTGCCCTCGCGACCCTTGGCGGACCATGCCTCGTTGAGGGCTGCCACCCGGGCCTCGATGTCGGTCTCGATCGGGGTGGTGATCCAGCCGTCGGCGTTCGCCACGATCCAGTCGAAGTTCTTCGGGGTGCCGCCGGCGCCGACCAGGATCGGGATGCGCGGCTGCTGCACGGGCTTGGGGAAGGCCCAGCTGGGCTTGAGGTGGGCGAACTCGCCGTCGTAGGAGGCGACCTCGTTGCTCCAGAGCTCACCCATCAGCTCGAGGTACTCGCGCAGCACGGTGCGCCGCTTCTTGCCCGGCACGCCGTGGTCCTCGAGCTCCTCGACGTTCCAGCCGAACCCGACACCCAGGGTCACCCGGCCGCCGGAGAGGTGGTCGAGGGTGGCCAGCGTCTTGGCCAGGGTGATCGGATCGTGCTCCATCGGCAGCGCCACGGCCGTGCCGAGCCGGATCGTGCTCGTCACCGCCGCCGCGGTCGCCAGCGAGATCCACGGGTCGAGGATGCGCAGGTAGCGGTCGTCGGGCAGCTCACCGCCCGTACCGGGGTGTGCCGAGTCGCGGCTGGTCGGGATGTGGGAGTGCTCGGGCACGTAGAACGCGTGGAACCCGGCGTCCTCGGCGGCCTTGGCCGCATCCGCCGGGGTGATGCCCCGGTCGCTCGTGAACAGCACCACGGAGAGATCCATGGGGAACATCAAAACTGAAACACGTTCTATTGTCGAGCGAGCCAGTCGTCCACGAGGTCCTGCTCCTCGGCACGACTCAGCCCGGTGCGTGGTGCGTCCGGTGTCTCGCGGAGCCAGGCCAGGGTGTCCGCCGCGGTGGCTGCCATCGGACGCGTGCTGAGACCGGCCCCGAAGGCCGCGCTCACGTCGTGCGAGGTC
This sequence comes from uncultured Actinomycetota bacterium, assembly GCA_963843075.1. Taxonomy (GTDB): domain Bacteria; phylum Actinomycetota; class Actinomycetes; order Propionibacteriales; family Nocardioidaceae; genus Marmoricola. The sequence continues at coordinate 876,953 of CAWJJD010000001.1, forward strand.
ATGCCGCGCGCGTCGTCGGGGAGCCACAGCGGCAGCGACCGCGGTCCGGCCCAATGAGTCACCTCCCGCTCGAGCAGGAAGTCCGCCGGCACCCACACCACCCTGGCGTCGCCACCGACGGCCTCGGCCACCTGGTCGACGAGGTCGCCCAGGCGTACGACGGGCCCGCTGGCGTCGTAGACGCCCGTCCGGCGCTGCTCGGCACACGTGACGATCCACGCCGCCAGATCGCGTACGTCGATCGCCTGGGTGTCCCGGTCGGGGGACTCAGGAGCCAGCACCTCGCCACCCTCGGCGAGCCGCTCGGGCCAGTAGGTGAACCGGCCGCTCGGGTCGCCGGGCCCGATGATCAGCCCAGGACGCACGATCAGCGCCTCGCGTGCTCGAGCCAGCACGTCCTGCTCGCAGCCCACCTTGCTCGAGCCGTACTTCTCGGCGGTGTCCTGCTCGACGTCCTCGGTGATCGGCGGCAGGAGCGGCAGCGTCTCCGGGGTCCCGTCGGGGATGGAGTGGTCGGCGTACACGCTGATCGAGGAGACGAACGTCCAGTGGGCGTCGGCCAGGTGGTCCAACGCGGCCGCGACCCAGCTCGGTGTGCGGGCCACATCGACGACCGCGTCCCACGGGCCCGCCAGCCCGGACCAGTCAGGGTCCTCGCGGTCGAGGTGGACGTGCGTGGCGCCGTCGGGGACCGGGCCCGACTCGCCGCGCGCCGCGCAGGTCACGTCGTGGCCGCGGGCGACGGCGTCGGCCGCCACGGCGCGGGAGAGGAACAGGGTGCCGCCGAGAACCAGAATCCGCATTGGACCAACCTGACCCCATCCAGCACTTGAGGCAAGCACTGTGCACACGGGCGGGCGGCGTCCTAGGGTTCGGCTCGTGAGAAGAGTGCTCGCGGTGCTGGCCGCCCTGACCGTCCTGGCGGCCTCGGTCCTGCTGGCCGCTCCTGCCGAGTCGGCGCCGCCGAGGTGGCGCGCCACCATCACCTTCGACAAGAATTGGCACAACCAGTTCAACTCGCGGATGGTCTGGCGGCTCTACCAGCGCAACGCCGCGGGCGGTTGGACGATGACCCAGACGAAGAGCTGGCGCGCCGGGTCCGGGCTGCCGGGAAAGATCGGCCGCAACTCGTGCGCCACGTCGAAGGGCTGGCTGCCCAACGGCACCTATCGCCTGCGCCAGTCCAACGACTACCACGGCAACGTGATCAAGGGCAGAGCCTTCCGCCTCGACGACAAGGCCTGCCCGAACGGCAAGGTCCGGCACCAGCTCTTCGTGCACACCGAGCAGGGGGCCGGCAGCAGGCAGTGCCCGGACCGCAAGGGCGACCAGGCCTGCCGGTGGGAGTTCCCGAGGATCAACGACTACAAGTCCCTCGGCTGCATCAAGATGTCGCCGTCCGACCTCGCCGACCTGGTCCGCCGCTATCACCAGCACTTCGGCGCCGGGGTCCGCTACGCGAAGGCCACGGTGGTCCTGCGGGTCGTCAACTGAGCGTCTTCACCATCAGCGAGACCAGGTGCCCGCTGGCGTCGCTCTGCCCGACCTCGGTGAAGCCGCGGGCCCGGTGGAAGGCCAAGGAGGGCTCGTTGGGTGGGTCGATGTTGACCTCGAGGGCGAACACGGGCCGGCCACAGCCGGCCTCGAGCGCGTCGTAGGCGAAGGTGCCGAGACCGCGTCGCTGGAAGTCCTCGTGGATCACGATCCGGTCGAGGTAGCAGTAGTCCTCGAACCGCTCGGCGAACCAGGTGTAGTGCGTCCCGTCGTAGGCCGCCCCGGGGCCGAAGGTCAGCACGAAGCCCGCGAACCGTCCGCCGACCTCGATCACGTCGGCGTGCTCCGCGGCCGCCGTCAGCTCGGCCAGCCGGACTTGGTCCATCGGCGCAGTCAGGTGGACGTGCCGGTCGTTCAACGCGACGACCGACGCATGGTCGGCGGGGTTGATCGCTCGCAGGGTGGCGTCAGCCCGTGCCGGCTCACCCATCGAGGAACCTCACCCCGGTGACCTCTTCGCTGATCTCCCACAGCCGGCGCTGAGCGTCCCGGTCGAGCGCGAGGCGTCGGGGGCTGACGATGCGCGGCTCGCCCTTGAACTGGAGCAGGCCGTCGGGTCCGATGTACGTCGACCCGGGCAGGTCTGCCGTGGCCGCCATCAACGTCGGCAGCGCTCCCATCGAGGCCGGCTGGCCGACCGCCGAGAAGACGGCCTGCAGGATCGTGGCGGTGAACCGCATCTTCTCGCCGGTGTTGCCGGTGTTGCGCCCGGTCCCCATCAGCCCGGTCGCGGAATAGCCGGGGTGCGCGGCGACGCCCTTCACCGGGACCCCTTGCTCGCGGGCGCGCCGGTCCAGCTCGAGGATGAACAGCAGGTCGGCCAGCTTGGAGGAGAAGTAGGCCTGCCAGCGGCCGTAGCGTCCGTCCTGGTTCTTCGGGTCCTCCAGCGGCGCACGGCGGGCCATCCGGCTGCCCTGCGAGCTGATCGCCACCACGCGCCCGTCGCCCGAGGCCACGAGCTGCGCGAACAGGAGCCCGGTCAGGGCGAACGGCCCGAAGTGGTTGGTCGCCATCTGCAGCTCGAGACCGTCGGCGGTGCGCTGGTAGGGCGTGGCCATCACCCCGGCGTTGTTGATCAGCAGGTGGAGCGGCCCGGTCACCTGGCTGGCGGCGCGGCGTACGGACGCGAGGTCGGAGACGTCGACGGCCAGCGGGTGGAGGGTGGCCCCGGGCACCTCGGCGGAGATGCCGGCGATGGTGGCCTCGAGCTTGGCCGGGTTGCGCGCGCCGAGGATGACCTCGGCGCCGTGCCGGGCGAGCTCGAGGACGGTCGTCTCGCCGATCCCGCTCGTGACGCCGGTGACCAGCGCGCGCTTGCCGGTCAGGTCGGGGATCTCGTCCACGCTCCAGCTCACGGAGTGACCGCCAGCGCCGCCAGCAGTCGGCGACCGAGCTCCTCGTCGCCGCTCAGACGCGGGTCGGTGACCTCCGGAGCGCGTCGACCACCCGCGAGCACGATGAAGTCCTCGGGGCTCAGGGTGACCGTGGCGGTCGCCGGTCCCGCATCGTCGTCGACTGCCGCGGCCCGCCCGTCGTCGCCGACGCGAACGCTCCAGGACAACCCGGCGTCGGGAACCTCGAGGCGCACGGTCGTCCCGGGAGGGGGGCCGACGCGTTTGCCGACGACCATCGGCAGGGCCTTGCCGAAGGTCTGCAGCACGTGCGTGGCGGCGGCGCAGTCATAGCCCCCGGGCCGGTCGATGGCGCGTCTCACGTCCTGCTCGTGCATCCACACGTCGAGCGGTCGGTTGCTGAGCAGTGTCTTCACGTCCCAGGGCGCCCCGCCCGGCGTCCGCGGCGGTGCGGCCGAGGGGTCGGTGGGCGGGTCGGCGAGGAGGTCGGCGTACCTCGTCTCGACGGCCTGCTCGATCTCGTCGGCGAGTGCGGCCATGTCGCGGTCACGCCGGGCGAGGACACCCTGCTCGGTGTAGTAGTTCATCAGGCCCCTGAGGTGGGGCGCCTCCGCGACCTCGATGCTCTCCTCGGGTGCACCGGCGAGCACCGCCTCGAGGTGGGCCGTGTGCGCCACGTTGTCCTTCACGCTCCAGCCGTCGAGGTCGGTGGGCAGGTCCCACTGCTCGGGCGGGATCTCGCGCACGAGCGCGACGAAGCGGGTGCAGGCCTCGTGCCAGGTCTCGATCAGATCGGTGAGGTGCGCCGCTCCGGGCGCGGCCTGGGGCTCGCTGGGCCGGGTCATGGCGCACAGCGTACGGCGGCCCGCCGGTCCCCGCTGAGGTGTTCAGCAAGGGCGGACGGGCCGCCGGACGACGGGTCTGTCTAGGCGGGCGGGTCGACGCGCCGTTCCTCGACGACACGCGTCGAGCGGGTGCGCTGGTTGTTCATCACCATGGCCAGGACGATGGCCAGGGCCCCCACGATGACGAAGATCCAGCCGAGTCCGCGGTCGTCGACCGCACCGAGGTCGAAGTTGGTGACGCCGGACACCAGAACCAGTCCGATCAACAGCAGCAGTACTCCGAGTCCGATTCCCATGGCAGTGCTCCCTTCGGGTCGCCCGGGTGGGCTGCCCCGAGTGTGCCCCAACAGAGCCGGTTCATGCCGATCCGAGCCACCCGGTCGACACGCTCACGCTGTGGGACCTGCCGTGACCCACGAGAAGCGACATCCCCGGCCGATCCCGAAGGACCGACCGGGGACACGTCGTACGTCGTGACTCGGTCCGTCAGAAGGAGGCCTCGTCGAGCTCCATCAGGGACAGGTCGGTCGCCTCGGCGATGGCCAGCTCGGCGGTGAGCCTGGGCAGGTTGTGGTGCGCGAAGAACTGCGCCGCCGCGACCTTGCCCTCGTAGAACGCCTTGTCGCTGCCGGAGACGTCGCCGGAGAGCTTCTCCAGCGCGACCTCGGCGCCCTTGAGCAGCAGCCAGGCGCAGACCACGTCGCCGAGGACCATCAGCAGGCGGGAGGTGTTCAGCCCGACCTTGTAGATGTTGTTGATGTCCCCACCCTCGGCGGACTCGTCCGCGCTCATCAGGGTGTTGATCATCAGGCCCACGAGACTCTGGGCGTCCTCGAGCGCCTTCGCCAGCAGCTCGCGCTCCACCTTGAGGCGACCGTTGCCGGCCTCGCTCTTGATGAAGTTCTCGATCTCGCCGGCGAGGTAGCCGAGTGCCTTGGCCTGGTCCTTGACGATCTTGCGGAAGAAGAAGTCCTGGCCCTGGATCGCCGTGGTGCCCTCGTAGAGGGTGTCGATCTTGGCGTCACGGACGTACTGCTCGATGGGGTACTCCTGCAGGAAGCCGGAGCCGCCGAGGGTCTGCAGCGACTCGGTGCCGAGCAGCACCCACGAACGCTCCGAGCCGTAGCCCTTCACGATCGGGAGCAGCAGGTCGTTGACGCGCATGGCCAGCTCGTCGGTCTCGCCGTTGTGCTCGGCGATCTGGACGCGGTCCTGCCACGAGGCGGTGTAGAGCACCAGGGAGCGCATGGCCTCCGAGAACGACTTCTGCACCATCAGCGAACGACGGACGTCGGGGTGGTGGGTGATCGTCACGCGCGGGGCGGTCTTGTCGGAGGCCTGGCTCAGGTCAGAACCCTGCACGCGGGTCTTGGCGAACTCGAGCGCGTTCAGGTAGCCCGTCGACAGGGTGGCGATCGCCTTGGTGCCGACCATCATCCGGGCGTTCTCGATGACCTGGAACATCTGTGCGATGCCGTCGTGCACCTCGCCGAGGAGGTAGCCGACCGCAGGCTCGCCGCCACCCACGCCGGAGTCGCCGAAGGTGACCTCGCAGGTGTTGGAGACCTTGATGCCCATCTTGTGCTCGACGTTGGTCACGTAGGCGCCGTTGCGCTCGCCGAGCTCGCCCGTCTCGACGTCGAAGTGGTACTTCGGCACGATGAACAGGCTCAGGCCCTTGGTGCCCGGGCCGCCGACGCCCTCGACGCCGACGGGACGCGCCAGCACCATGTGCACGATGTTGTCGCACAGGTCGCTCTCGGCCGAGGTGATGAAGCGCTTGACGCCCTCGATGTTCCAGGTGCCGTCCTCGTTCTTCGTGGCCTTGGTGCGACCGGCGCCCACGTCGGAGCCGGCGTCCGGCTCGGTGAGCACCATCGTGGTGTTCCAGTCGTTGTCGACGATGTGCTGGGCGATCTTCTTGTCCCGCTCGTTGCCGTTGCGGAAGAGGATCCCGGCGAACATCGGGCCGGCGCCGTACATCCACAGCGCGGGGTTGGCGCCGAGGACGAGCTCGCCCAGGGCCCAGTTGAAGCTGGAGGGGGCCGGCGTGCCGCCGAGCTCGGCCATGGTGCCCAGGCGCCAGTACTCGGCGTCCCGCCAGGCGGCGTAGCTCTTCTTGAAGGACTCGGGCAGGGGCGCGGTGTGGGTCTTGGGGTCGAAGACGGGCGGGTTCTGGTCCGCATCGGCGAAGGACTCGGCGAGCTCCTCGCGAGCGAGCCGGTCCACCTCGCTGAGGATCGATCGCGCGGTGTCCACGTCGATGTCGGCGAAGGGACCCTCTCCGAGGACCTCGTCGCGCTTGAGCACCTCGAAGAGGTTGAACTCGATGTCGCGGATGTTGCTCTTGTAGTGGCTCACAGACCCACCTTTTCTCGACGCTGGGGAACCGGTGCGGCTTTGCTACCGGTCAGTGCTACCAGTCAGTAACAACCAGTATCTGTCGGGAACCAGGCCGGCGCAAGCGTTTCGGGCAGGTGTGTGACCAACGCCAAAGCGCCGTGCCCACGGCCGATACCCGAGATCGCGCCTCGATGGCGAGTCGATCAGGTCGATCAATCCGAGCGATCTGACAGACTTCTGGCATGCGCGTCTCCGCCAAGGCCGATTACGCCCTCCGTGCGCTCATCGAGATCGCCAACCGTGACGACGGTCGACCGGTGAGCGCCGAGGAGCTCGGCAAGCTCCAGGAGATCCCGCACGGCTTCCTGCAGGCGATCCTCGCCGACATGCGCCGGGCCGGGATCGTGGTGAGCCAGCGGGGACAGTCCGGTGGCTGGCGCCTGGCGGCCACACCCTCCGACGTGACCGTCGCCGACGTGATCCGGGCCGTCGACGGCCCCCTGGTCAGCGTCTACGGGCTGCGGCCGGAGGCGGTGTCCTACAACGAGTCCGCCGAGATCCTGCAGCACGTCTGGATCGCGGCGCGCACGGCGCTGCGCGAGGTCTTCGAGAACGTCTCCATCGAGTCCCTGGCCAGCCGGACCCTTCCCGCTGGCGTGGCCAAGCTCACGGTCGACGACGAGGCCTGGAAGCCGCACTGATCCCTCGAGGTCACCTCGCGTTCACCGGCGCGTCGTCGACCTCGGTGAGCATCGGTGCCATGGCACGACGAAAGCTGATCTGGCACCTCGGGCTGGCCCACGCCCCCCGGGCCGTCATCGAGGCCAACCTGACTGCGCACCACGAGGCGCTCGAGGCGGCCGGAGTCCGGGTCGTGGCCTCCGCCGACGAGGCGCGGCTGGCCACCCACGAGCTGCTCCGCACCCATCGGCAGGCGGGGCTCTCCCGCCACGAGGTCGAAGGTCGCTGGGCGCGGATCTGTGACCGCGTGTGGCAGCACAAGGGCGTCTCCGTGCTCTCGACGCCTGACCTGTGCGCGGCCGACAAGGACCAGATCCGGCTGGTCCTCGACCCGCTGATCGGCGTCGAGGTGCACCTCGTGATCACCCTCGACTCGTTCTCGCAGCAGCTCTACGGCGGCTGGCTGGCCGAGCTCCGGGCGGGGCGGAGCACCGGCTGGGAGAAGTACGTCGGCCGCGTGCTCGACCACGCCACCGGCGGGGTGCGCGAGCACCAGCAGGGTGAGGACTTCTGGGCGGGACACGAGCTCGCCTCGATGCTGGCCCGCTGGGGGTGGACCTTCCACGACGACCGGCTGCACGTGATCGCCGACGCGGACGTGACCGCTCACTGGCGCGAGCTGGCCGGGCTGGCCGGCCTGGTGGGCGATGACCTGCCGTGCGTCGTACCTCCTTATGCGGACCCGGCCGGGGTCGCCGTGCTCCGCAAGGTGAACCGCCAGCTCGACGACTCGATCCTGCCCTCCACGGCCGACCTGCTGCTGGGTCAGGACCACGACCGGGCGGCGATGCCGGTCGCGCCGACGGAGGTGCTTCGCCCCCTGGTCGAGCGGTGGGAGACGACGCTCGCCAACGCCGGCTACGACCTGCGTGGCGACCTCGCCGTGCTGACCGGCGACGGCGCCGAGCGCCCGCTTCCCGGTCCTCGGGACCAGCTCGGTGTGGCCGTCGATGCCCTGGCGGACGCGCTGTCGGAGAACTCACGCCTCAACGTGCTGGTCGCCGGGCTCGAGGCGGACCGGCACCGGCTCGACCGCAAGCGCCGCAAGTGGAAGCGACTGGCCGAGCGTGTGTCCGTCGACGCCTGATCAGCGCCTGACGGCGTAGGTCGTGTGGGTGGCCCACTGCGAGGAGTGGACGCTGATCTTCTCGAGGTCGAGGTCGTGGTCGAAACCCTCGAAGAGCCGCTTGCCGCCGCCCAGGATGACCGGGGCCGTCGAGAGCGCCAGCACGTCGACGTACCCACCCTCGAGGGCCTGACGGATCACGTCGGCGCCACCGCCGACGGACACGTCCTTGCCCCCGGCGGCCTCGTGGGCCAGCTCCATGGCGCGGTCGAAGCCGTTGACGAACACGAAACCGGTCGAGGGGTCCGGTGGGTCCTCGGTCCGGTGGGTCACGACGTGGAGGGGTCCGCCGAACGGGTTCTGGCCTCCCCAGGCCCCGGCGGCGTCATACATCCCGCGGCCGACGATGCCCGCCCCCAGGTCGGCGGTCAGGGCGTCGAAGAACTCCCGGTCCTCCTCGGACATCGCGAACGCGTGCTCGCCCTCGTAGGTCCACGGGCCGCCCATCACCCAGTTGTGCAGGCGCTCACCCCCGATGCCGAGGCCGCGCTCGGGTCCGTCGTCGGGACCCGTGACGTAGCCGTCGACCGAGGTCGTGATGCTCGCGATCACCCTGCTTGCTCCTGGGCCTGTTCCTGAGCTCATGGCTCCTCCTTCGTGTTGCCGGTGCAGACCTTTCTCGGGGCCGGGACTCATCGCACCCGAAACTGAAACACGTTACAGTTCTGCGATGATCGAGTCTGAGTTCGTCACCTGGGAGGCGCCCGACGGTGACCACCCCGTACGCCGTCTCTCGCAGCGCTCCTACGACCTCGTGTCGCGCAAGCAGAAGGACGAGTGGCTCTCGCTGTGGGCCGAGGACGCCGTGATCGAGGACCCCGTCGGTCCCTCCTTCTTCGACCCCGAGGGCAACGGACACCACGGGATCGAGGGTGTCAGCGCGTTCTGGGACATGGCGATCGCCCCGGTCAGGGAGTTCCACTTCACCATCCGCGACTCCTTCGCCAACGGCAACGCCTGCGCCAACATCGGCACGTTCTCCACCGTGCTGGAGGACGGCACCCTCGCGGACACCGACCTGATCGCGGTCTACCGCGTCAACGACGCGGGAAAGATGGTCTCGATGGCCGCCCACTGGGAGGTCGAGCGCACGATGGCCACCCTGCGGAAACCCGACCCCGAAGGGGTCGGCTGAGCCGACCGGGTGGAACGCACCGGGGGAGCGCAGCGGAGGAGGGCGGCTCCGCCCTGTCGGCGTCCACCACGGCCAGTGAGGCAACCACGGACCCGCTTGTCCCGGCTACCAGTGACCGTGAGCCGAACGAAGACCGCCGATCGCCATCAGCCGACGATGTCGACCCGGGCGGCGACCCAGTCGACCAGGGGACGCAGGGCGCGCCAGTCGTCGCGGACCCGGTCGAGCAGGTCCGGGGTGTCCAGGTTCTCGAAGCCGTAGGACTTGCCCAGCGCCATCGACTTGTAGCGCAGCAGGTCGATCCGCGGGTGGTCGGCGGAGAACCCTCGAGGGGTCGTCTTCAGCTGCTCGCCGCGGACCTCGAACCCGTCGGACTCCAGCGCGGCGACGATGCGGACGAGCTCCTCGCCGGAGTGGTCGGTGTCGATCGCCGTCCGGATGCGCGAGAGGTCGGGGCCGCCCGCGTGGTAGTAGCCGGCGCCCACCCGGAGGCCGGGTGCTCCGATCTCGACGTACCAGCCGGTCGCCGGGCCGACCGAGACGAACGCACCCTGCGCGGTCTTGTAGGGCGTCTTGTCCTTCGCGAACCGGACGTCGCGATAGGGGCGGAACACCTTCGCCGTGCCGAACTCGTCGGCCAGCGAGGCTGTCAGCGCGAGCATGGGATCGCGCACCGCTGACTCGTAGACGTGCTTGTGCGACTGCCAGAACGACTTGGTGTTGTCGAGCTCGAGGTCGTCGTAGAAGTCGAGCGCGGCCTCGGGAAAGCCTTGAAAGTTCATGGAGCGGATGACGAGATTCGAACTCGCGACATCGACCTTGGGAAGGTCGCGCTCTACCAGCTGAGCTACATCCGCGTGCGGGGGACCCGCGCGACGCGATGCTACCCGAACGGGCGAACGGCGTCGCGGCCGCACCCGGGCGTGGCATTCGCGACCGTCACTGTCTCGTAAGGTCTTGCGGCCCGGATCCGCCGTACCGTCGAAGGGAGCCCAGGAGGCCCCCATGTCCATGCACTCGCTGATGTTCTTGATGATCGCCCTGTTGGTCGCCATCGCCCTGATCGGAGGCATCTACGTCGCGTTCCGCGTGATCGGGGCCCGCATCGTGGAGAGCGACCACCCCCGGCACTGACCCGGCTCAGATCGGGCCGAGGTCCGGCCGTCTCGGCGAGACGGTGTCGCCCGAGGACCGGCCGGTGAGGCGCCGGTGCACCCACGGGGCAGCGTGGGTGCGGGCCCACTGGAGGTTCTGTGCGCGCAGCTCGCGCCCGCTGAGCTCAGGGTGCGGGGTCGGCGGCAGCTCCTCGAGGTCGTGCGGCACGCCCAGGGCGTCGAGGACCCGCATCGCCATGTGCTGGTGGCCGGCCGGTCCCATGTGCATCCGGTCGGTGTCCCACAACCCGAACTCGCGGTACTCGCGCATCCGCCAGAAGTCGACGAGCAGGGTCCCGTGGCGCTCGGCGATCTCGCGCACGGCCTCGGTGTAGAGCGCGAACCGCCCCCGCAGCGGCCGGTAGATCGCCGAGCCGCCGGGGTCGAAGGCGGTGAACAGCACGACGGTGGCGCCGGTGGCGACGAGTCGGCCGACTGCCTCGTCGTACGCCGTGGCGAGGGCGTCGATGTCGACCCGTGGCCGCATGATGTCGTTCGCGCCGGCGTACGACGTGACCAGGTCGGGCTCGAGGGCCAGCGCCGGCTCCAGCTGCTCGCCGAGGATCCCCTGCAGCTTGCGCCCGCGGATCGCGAGGTTGGCGTAGCCGAAGTCAGGGGCGCGGGTCGTCAGCACCTCCGCGACCCGGTCGGCCCAGCCACGCAGGCCGTTGGGCAACGAGGGGTCGGGGTCGCCGACGCCCTCGGTGAACGAGTCGCCGATCGCGACGTACCGGTGCCAGGTGCTGGAGTCCGCAGCCATGGCGCCATTCTGGGACCCTCCACTCGGCGCTCCGCTGGGGGGTGCGCAGAAGGTAGGTTTGCCGCGTGCTGCTCTCCGACCGCGACATCCTGGCCGAGATCGAGTCGAAGCGGGTCGTCGTGGAGCCCTACGACCCGGCGATGATCCAGCCGTCGAGCATCGACTTCCGGCTGGATCGCTACTTCCGCGTCTTCGAGAACCACCGCTACCCGCACATCGACCCGGCCGCCGACCAGTCCGACCTGACCCGTGAGGTCGAGCCCAACGGCGACGAGCCGTTCATCCTGCACCCCGGCGAGTTCGTGCTGGGCTCCACGCTCGAGGTCGTGACCCTGCCCGACGACCTGGCCGCGCGGGTCGAGGGCAAGTCCTCGCTGGGCCGGCTCGGACTGCTGACCCACGCGACCGCGGGATTCGTGGACCCCGGTTTCAGCGGTCACGTGACCCTCGAGCTGGCCAACGTCGCCACGCTGCCGATCAAGCTCTACCCGGGGATGAAGATCGGCCAGCTGTGCTTCTTCCGGCTCTCCTCGCCGGCCGAGCACCCCTACGGCTCGGCCAAGTACGGCTCGCGCTACCAGGGTCAGCGTGGCCCCACGCCGTCGCGCTCCTACGCGAACTTCCAGCGCACCCAGATCTGACCCCCCCGCGTCACTGCCGCCGTCCGCGGCGGGCACCCTCTTGCCTCGACTCGGTCGAATTAGGTTAGGCTTACCTAACTAATCCGTCCGTTCGACCCAAGGAACCCCATGAAGCGACTGCGCCCTCTTGCGCTCGCCGTCACCCTCGGAGCGCTCGCCCTCACCGGCTGCAGCACCGGATCCACCGACGACGACGCAGCCGCCACGAGCACCACCAAGGCCGAGGCCGACGCCTTCCCGGTCACCATCGAGCACGCCTTCGGGGAGACCACCATCGAGAGGGAGCCGAAGCGGGTCGCGACCCTCGGCTGGAGCGACCAGGACCACGTGGCGGCGCTGGGCGTCGTGCCCGTGGGCGCCACCAAGATCACCTACGGCGGCAACCAGGGAGGCTCGACCGACTTCTTCGACGCGGCCGTCGAGGAGCTCGGCGGCGAGGCGCCGGCACGCTACGACGACACCGACGGCATCCCCTTCGCCGAGGTCGCCAAGGTCGACCCCGACCTGATCCTGGCCACCAACAGCGGACTCACGAAGGCCGACTACGACAAGCTCACCAAGATCGCCCCGGTCGTGGCCTACCCCGACGTGCCGTGGATCACCCCGTGGCGCACCTCGCTGGCCACGGTCGGCAAGGCCCTCGGCCGCTCCGGGGAGGCCGAGCAGGTGCTGGCGGAGACCGAGGACACGATCGCGGCGGCCAGGGAGAAGTACTCCGACATGGAGGGCAAGACCTTCCTGCTCGCCTACCTCTCCACCACCGACCTCTCCACGGTCGGGATGTATGGCTCGCAGGACACCCGGGTGCAGTTCCTGCGTGACTTCGGGCTCCAGGACGCCCCTGCGGTGAAGAAGGTCGTCAAGCCCGGAGAGTTCTACGGCACCGTCTCCGCGGACAAGGCCGACACCCTCGCCTCCGACGTGGTCCTGGCTTTCACCGACGAGGGCGGCACGCTCGAGACGTTCGTGAAGCACCCGCAGATCGGCAAGATGCCGGCGTTCGCCAACGGCAACGTCTACACCGAGGCCGACACGGTCGTCTCCGAGGCGATCACCAACCCCACGCCGTTGTCGATCCCGGTCGTGATCGACAAGGTGCTGCCCAGGCTGGACGCGGCCGTGCAGGGCTCGTGACGACCGAGCTGCTCGCCCCTGAGACGTCCTCCGACGTGCGCCGCTCCGGCGGGGCGCGGCGGGGGGTGTCCACGCCTGTGGCGGTGCTCGTCGTGGTGCTCCTCGCCGCCACGTGCGCCTCGATGGTGATCGGCGCGCGCGTGCTCCCGATCGGTGCCATCTTCGAGAGCACCCATCGGCTCCACGGCATCGCCGTGGTGCGCGTCGACCGCACGCTGCTGGGCCTGGCGGTCGGCGGCGCGCTGGGTCTGGTCGGAGCGCTGATGCAGGGCCTGACCCGCAACCCGCTGGCCGACCCGGGCATCCTCGGCATCAACGCCGGTGCCTCGCTCGCCATGGTGCTGGCGATCTCGATGTTCGACTTCTTCGACCTGCGCACCTACGTCTGGTTCGGGTTCGCCGGCGCCGCCGTGGCGATGGTGCTGGTGCACCTGGTCGCCGCCCTCGGCCGTGACGGGGCATCCCCGATGAAGATCGCCATCGCCGGCGCCGCTCTCACGGCCGCGGTCACGTCCTGGACCCAGGCGATCCTGCTCACCGACGGCCAGACCGTCGAGGCCTTCCGGCTCTGGTCGGTCGGCACCATCGGCGGCCGCGACACCGACGTGCTGCTGGTCGGCCTACCGTTCCTGCTGGTCGGTGCCGTGCTGGGACTGGCCTCGATCGGCAGTCTCAACGCGCTCGCGCTCGGCGACGACCTCGCCCGGGGCCTCGGCCGCCGTCTGGTGGTCGACCGGCTCGTGATCGGCGTGGCCATCGTGCTGCTGGCCGGAGCGTCGACCGCGCTGGCCGGGCCGATCGCCTTCGTCGGGCTGATCGTTCCGCACGCCGTACGCGCCGTCGTGGGGCCTGACTACCGCCTCGTGCTGCCGCTCAGCATGGGGTTCGGGGCCGCCCTGGTCCTGGTTGCGGACGTCGCCGGCCGGGTCGTCCTCCCTCCGAGCGAGGTGCAGGTCGGCATCATGACCGCGGTGGTCGGAGCGCCGCTCTTCCTGCTGCTGATCCGTCGCGGTCGCATCGGGACCCTGTGAGCGCCCCCGTGATCGCCACTCGAGAGCCCGAGGCCGGGTCTGCCGAGCGAGCGCGGGCGTCCTCCCGGGAGATCGTGCGCGCGGCCCGCCGACGTCCTGCGCGACGCCACGCGGTGGTCGTCGCTGCGCTCACCGTGGCACTCGGGACGGTGTTCGTCTGCCGGGTGACGCTGGGCGACTTCATCATCACCGTGCCCGACACCCTGCGGATCCTCTCCGGCACGGAGATCCCGGGCGCCAGCTTCATCCTGATGGAGAACAAGCTGCCGCGGGCCGTGCTCGGCATCCTCGTCGGGACCGCCTTCGGGGTCGGCGGCGCGATCTTCCAGTCGACGCTGCGAAACCCGCTCGCCAGCCCCGACATCATCGGCGTGAGCATCGGCGCGAGCGCCGCCGCGGTGTTCTCGATCGTGGTGCTGGACCAGCGCGGAGCCGGCGTCGCCGTTGCGGCGGTGGCCGGCGCCCTGCTGACCGCCCTGCTGGTGCGCTCGCAGGCGGGACCCGGGGCGAGCACGCGTCTCGTGCTCGTCGGGGTGGGGGTGAGCGCGGCGCTGTTCTCGGTGGTCAGCTATCTCTTCGTCCGCGCCGACCAGTGGGACGTCCAGATCGTGCTGCAGTGGCTGACCGGCAGCCTCAACCGCGCGGACTGGTCGACGATCCGCCTGCTGGCGCTGCTGCTGCTCGCTCTGCTGCCGGCCATCGTCTGGCTGGGCCGGGCCGCGCGGACCGCGGAGCTGGGGGAGGACACCGCCGCCGGTCTGGGCGTCACGCCTCGCCACACCGAGCTCCTCCTGCTGCTGGCCGTCGTGCTGGTGGCGCTCGGGGTGGCGGCCTCGGGTCCGGTCGCGTTCGTCTCCTTCCTCGCCGGTCCGATCGCGCGGGCCCTCAACGGCGGCCGCACCACCCTGGTCGGCGCTGCCCTCGTCGGTGCGGTGATCGTGGTCGGGGGCGACTACCTGGCGGCGTACGCCGTGCCCGACGTGAACTATCCGGTCGGGGTCGTGACCGGCGCCTTCGGAGCCCCCTTCCTGCTGTGGCTGCTCGCCACCGGACGCACCTCGAGGAGGTCGTGATGGAACCCGACCACCGGCTCGACGCCCCGACCGGCCGGCTGGTGGCCCGGGGCGTGAGGTTGGGGTACGGCGACCGCGCCGTCGTCGACGACCTGCACTGCGAGGTGCCCGACGGGCAGGTGACCGTGATCGTGGGCGCCAACGCGTGCGGCAAGTCCACCCTGCTGCGCGGCCTGGCCCGACTGCTGCGTCCCTCCTCGGGCACGGTGCTGCTCGACGGCAAGGCCATCGGCTCACTTCCCTCCAAGCAGGTGGCCCGCGTCCTGGGACTGCTGCCGCAGAACCCGGTCACGCCTGAGGGGGTCAGCGTGGTGGACCTCGTGGGTCGCGGACGCCATCCGCACCAGGGTGCGTTGCGCCGCTGGTCCGCCGAGGACGAGCGTGCGGTCGCCGAGGCGCTCGAGCTCACCGGCACGCTCGGCCTGGCCGATCGGCTGGTGGACGAGCTCTCGGGCGGGCAGCGCCAGCGGGTGTGGATCGCGATGGCACTGGCCCAGCAGACCGACCTGCTCCTGCTGGACGAGCCGACGACCTATCTCGACGTGGCCCACCAGGTCGAGGTCCTCGACCTGCTCGCCGACCTCAACGAGTCGCGCGGCACCACGATCGTGATGGTGCTGCACGACCTCAACCTCGCGGCCCGCTATGCCGACCACCTGGTCGCCATGTGCGAGGGACGGATCGTCGCCGCCGGACCCTCGCGCGAGGTGATCACCGAGGAGTCGGTGCGCACCGTGTTCGGGATGGAGTCCCGGGTGATCGAGGACCCCGTCACCGCAACCCCCATGGTGATCCCGCTGGGTCGCCGCTCCCGCACCCTGAGCAACCGGAGGACAGCGCCAGCATGACCGAGACCCAGACAGCCGCTCCCACCGTCCTGGTCGGCGAGGCCAGGGTCCATGCCGTCTCGCGGCTGAGCCCGGCCTTCGTCCGGATCGAGCTGGCCAGCCCTGCCTTCGTGGACCTGGGGGTGGACGGCTTCGACACCCGGTTCAAGGTCGTCCTCCCGGGGCCCACCGGCGAGCTGCCGACGATCCCGCCGGCGGCCGAGGACTACTACGCAGCCTGGCTGGCTGCACCTGACGAGGCGCGCTCACCGATGCGGACCTACACGATCCGGGACATCGTCCGCGACGGGTCGGGGGTGCGGCTGGTGGTGGACTTCGTCGTCCACGAGGACACCGGTCACGGCCTCGGCCCGGCGTGCCGGTGGGCACTCGGCGCATCGCCCGGCGATGTCGTCCAGGTGATCGCGCCGCACCGCCTGTCGTCGTACGGCGGGACGGAGTTCGACCCGGCCGGCCGCGCGCACCTGTTGCTGATCGGTGACGAGACCGCCGTGCCCGCCCTGGCGCGCATCCTGGACGACCTCGCCCCCGGCCACACCGGTGAGGTCTTCGTCGAGGTGCCGACCGCGGCCGACGTCCTCGACCTGCCGACGCCGGCGGGTTTCGAGGTGACCTGGTTCGCCCGCGACGGCGGCCGGTGCGGCCGGCGGCTCGTGCAGGAGGTGCGTCGTCACCTCGGTCTCCCGCCCTCCGCCGAGTTCGACGCCATCCCCGACCTGGCTGCCTCCGGAGGTCTCGACATCGACGTGTGGGAGACGCCTCGCTACTCCGCCGCCGGGGAGGACCTCGATGCCCAGCTGCGCAACCCGTTCGCTCGGCCACGACCTCGACGACACCTATGCCTGGATCGCGGGGGAGTCCTGGATGGTCAAGGCGATGCGCCGCAGCCTGGTCACCGAGCTCGGCCTCGAACGAGCCCAGGTCGCGTTCATGGGCTATTGGCGCGAGGGCGTGGCGATGAAGGGGTAGCGGCGGCGGTTTCCCCGGGCGCCCGGGGAAACTGGAGCCGGTAGGCCGATACTTCGCCCCTCCGCCTCCAGTTCTGCCCGCCAGCCCTGGGCGATATGTCTCAGCGGACCGCCGGGATCGTCAGCACCGACGGGTACTTCGCCGAATTGTGGATGGTGATCGAGGTCAGCGTCCCGGGGAGCTGGGGCAGCGTCGGCGTGAGGTGGGGTACGTCGAAGGCCTGTACGGCGATCCGGAGCTTGTGGCCCGGCTCGATCGATGCGCCCGTCGGGAACACCTCCACGTCGACCGGCTCGACGGCCCCGGCGGCCAACGGCTTCTCCGCTGCCTTGGTGAACGGGTGGAACGGCTGGATCAGCTTGCCGTCGAGGTAGCGGCTCTTCGAGGTGTCCAGCGCCCGGTGCGAGATGACCTGCCAGCCGCCGGTGAGCCGCTTGACGGTGCCGTCGGGAGCGACGTCCTCGACCGCGACCGAGAGCATCCCGTCGCCACCCAGGCTGGAGACGTAGAGCCGGGCGTTGATCGGGCCCTGGAAGCGCACGGGCGAGGCCACGGGGGCCGAGTCGAAGGTGACGCCGGCGAGGTCGTTGAGCCGGTTGTCGTCGAGACACGGGTTGGGCAGCGGGCTCTGGCCCATGATCCCGGCGGTCCACTGGTTGGTGGAGCGGGTGCAGAGCCCCGCGACCGGGATGGGCAGCACGGTCGCCCTACCGTCCTGCGCGGTGCCGGTGGTCAGGCCGCCGGCCGTGCCGTTGCTGGCGCTGCCGGACAGCTTCCAGGTGGACGCGACGCGGTCGGACCCGACCCAGTCGTTGCTCTTGCGCCAGCCGCCGCTGCCCTGCTCGTAGTACGTCATCGGCGCGATGTCGGAGTCCAGCGTGTTGTCCGGCATGCCCTTGACGTAGTGGTCGAACCAGCGCAGCTGCAGCTCGTTGAGCGGGCCGTAGCCGGCGTCACCGACCTCGGCACCCGACGAGCCCTTGAGGTGGTCCCAGGGACCGATGATCATCTTGGTCGGCACACCACGCTTGCGCAGGTTCTCGAAGAGCAGCGGGGTGCCGCGCTGGAACAGGTCGTACTCGCCGCCGATCAGGAAGGTCGGCACGTCGACCTTGCCGACCACGTTGATGGGGGAGCGCTCGGCGTAGAACGGCCCGTCGTACGCCGTCTCCTGGCCCGCCATCGCCTTGACCAGCGTCGGGCCCGTGAAGGTCCCGGCCGCGCCGATGTGCGAGGCGAGCGCACCGATGCCCGACTGGGGGTCGGTGCCGGCGACGGCCGGAGGGATCAGGCTGGTGGCGGTGACCAGGCCGAGCCACAGCGGCATGAAGCCGGAGTCGATCTGGCCGCCGGAGGCGACCACGTCGCGATAGACGTCGGCGGCCGGGACCTGCGGGAAGATCGCCTTGAGCCCGGCGGGCCTTCCGGCCGCGGCGAAGATCTGGCCGATCCCCATGTAGGAGGCGCCCGTCATCGCCGTGCTGCCGTTGGACCAGGGCTGCCGGTGCGCCCAGGTCATCACCTCGGCCGCATCCTTGTCCTCACGCGCGTCGAACGCATTCCACTGGCCCTCGCTCGAGCCGGTCCCGCGCGCGTCGACGGTGAGCTGGGCGTAGCCGCGCTTGACGAGGTACGCCGGGTCGGCGCCGGCCAGCGTGCCGCCGAAGCCGCCGGCGATCACGGTCTTGTTGTAGGCGGTGATCGTCACGATCACGGGCACCTTGGTGCCGATCGGGGTGCCGTCGGCGTTCGCCGGCAGGGTCAGGTCGCCGCGCAACTTCACGCCGTCGGACATCGAGATGGCGAGGTCCTTGGTGGTGGAGGTCTGGGAGTACTGCTCGGGGCGGGGCTTCCAGGTGCTCGTCGCCGGGGCGGTCGGCGCGGCTGCCTGGGCCGGGGCGATCGCGAGCGGTGCGGCGACGAGGGCCCCCGCCGCGACGGCGGTGAGCAGCACTCGGGCGAGCGGACGTGACGACATCTGGTTCCTCCCACAGGACCGGCATGGCCTCTTGGGGGAGCAACGACCCGGACTGCCCCCGGTTACAGCGGGTGACGCGGGTCACAGGTCAGGGGAAACGGATAGTCCCGAGTGAAGGGACCCTCGGCAGGCGCTGACGGGGGTCCGATCGCTCGGGACTATCCGGGTTGCTCAGAGATCGAAGAGGGATCCGCCTTCGCCGATCTCGGCGTCGGTGCGGGGCTGGTGGGTGTCCCCGGAGGGGGCCGGCTTCGGCTTCTCCTCCTCGGACTCGTCGGACTCGTCGGACTCCTCGGACTCCTCGGACTCCTCGGCGACGGTCTCGGTGCCGGCTTCGTCCTCGGCTTCGTCTGGCGTCTGCTGCTCGGTCTCGCTCTCGGACTGCTCGCCGGAGAACTTCGCCTTGATGTCCCGCAGGGAGGTGACCGGGGCCTCGTCGGCCTCGGTGTCCCCGCCTGACGTGACGCCCGACGTGCCGCCCGAGGTGTCCTCGTCCGGCTGCACGTCGGTGTCGGCGTCGTCCTCGCTCCGGTCGACCTGGCCGTCGGTGGTGGAGTCGCCGGCGGCGTCCTCGGTGCCTTCGGGCTCCTCGGGCTCCTCGGTGGCCTCGGCGGTGGGGGCGGCCTGGCTGACCTGCTCCTCGGCGGGCACCTCGATGTCGAAGAGCGAGCCACCTTCGGGGATCTCGGTGCCGGGGGTGATCGCGGTTCCCGACGAGGCCGGGGCCGGAGCGGGCTCCGCCTGGTCGGTCGCTGGGGGCTCCGGCTCGCTGGAGTCGGACCGGTCGGGCTCGTCCGGCTGCACGTCGGTGTCGGCGTCGTCCTCGCTGCGGTCGACCTGGCCGTCGGTGGTGGAGTCGCCGGCGGCGTCCTCGGTGCCTTCGGGCTCCTCGGCTGTCTCGGTGCTCTCGGTGGTGGGGGCGGCCCGGCTGACCTGCTCCTCGGCGGGCTCCTCGATGTCGAAGAGCGAGCCACCCTCGGGGATCTCGGTGCCGGGGGTGATCGCGGTCCCCGACGAGGCCGGGGCCGGTGCGGGCTCCGCCTGGTCCGTCGAGGAGGACTCCGGCTCAGCGGAGTCGGCTTCGTCCGGCTGCACGTCGGTGTCGGCGTCGTCCTGGCTGCGGTCGACGTTGTCTCCGGTGTCCTCCGTCTTGGGCTCCGTGGTGGCCTCGTCGGTCGAGGCGTCCGCGGAGTCGTCGTCGCCGATGTCGAACAGGGAGCCGCCGCCGAAGCCCTCGTCGGAGGACTCCGACTTCTTCGCCTCCGGCTCGACGTCGCCGTCGGCGTCGTCCTGGCTGCGGTCGACGTTGTCCCCGGTGTCCTCGGTCCTGGGCTCGGCCGGCTCCTCGGTGGAGTCGTCGTCGGCGATGTCGAAGAGTGAACCACCGCCGAGGCCGTCGTCGGACGAGGACTCCCCGGAGGTCTTTGCCTCGGGCTTCTCCGAAGCGGCGGGAGAGGACGCCGCGGACGAGTCCTTGTCAGCGGTCTCCTCGGCCGGCTCTGCCTGGACCTCTTCGTCGTCGCCGACGTCGAAGAGCGAGCCGCCACCGAGGCCGCCCTTGTCCTCGCTCGCGGTCGCCGTGGCCTCGACCTTGGGCTCACCCTCCCCGGAGTCCGAGTCCGAGTCCGAGTCGGAGCCGGAGCCGGAGCCGGAGCCGGAGCCAGAGTCGTCGTCGCCCACGTCGAACAGCGAGCCCCCGCCGGAGGCCTTGGCCGCGGGACCGACGTCCTCGGTGTCGGTGACGGTCTCCTCCGTCTGCGTGACGTCGCCGGCCTCGGGCTCGGCCTTGGTGGCCTCGTCCGAATCCGTGCCTGAGTCCGTCTGCTCGCGCTCGATGGTCGCGGTCGCCGTGGCCCCGGCGGCAGCGCCGCCCGCCTGGGACTCGCTCGCGGCGGCGGGCTTCTTCGCCGGCCTGGACTCGCCCTTCACCGAGGCGAGCAGCATCTGCGCGACGTCGATGACCTCGACCTCCTCGCGGGCCTCGCCCTTGCTCTGCGCGGAGGTGAGCCCGTCGGAGAGCATCACCCGGCAGAAGGGGCAACCGACGGCGATCTGGTCGGCGCCGGTCTCGACGGCCTCCATCGTGCGGGTCTCGTTGATCCGCGTGCCGATGGTCTCCTCCATCCACATCCGGGCACCGCCGGCGCCGCAGCAGAAGGACCGCTCGGAGTTGCGCGGCATCTCGGTGAGCTCGACGTCGGGGATGACGTCGAGCAGCTCGCGGGGTGGGGAGTAGACGCCGTTGTGGCGACCGATGTAGCAGGGGTCGTGGTAGGTGATCGAGCGCTTGTCGGCACCACCGTTGGTGGCCACCGGGGCGAGCTTCTTCTCCCGCACGAGCCGGTTGAGCAGCTGGGTGTGGTGGACGACCTCGAGCTCGATGCCGAGGTCCGTGTACTCGTTCTTCAGGGTGTTGAAGCAGTGCGCACAGGTCGAGACGACCTTCTTGACCTTGTACTCCTTGAACGTCTCGATGTTCTGCGCGGCCAGGCCCTGGAAGACGAACTCGTTGCCGGCGCGTCGGGCGGAGTCTCCGGTGCAGGTCTCACCGTTGCCGAGTACGGCGAACGAGACACCCGCCATGTCGAGCAGCTCGGCCACCGCACGGGTCGTCTTCTTGGCGCGGTCCTCGTAGGCACCGGCACAGCCGACCCAGAACAGCCACTCGACCTCGTCGAGGTCCTCCACGTCCTCGCCGACGACCTTGACGTCGAAGGGCAGGTCCTTGGCCCAGTCCATCCGCGCCGTGGGCGACATGTTCCAGGGGTTGCCCTTGTTCTCCATGCCCTTGAACAGGCCGTTGAGCTCGCTGGGGAAGTTGGACTCCACCAGGACCTGGTAGCGGCGCATGTCGATGATGTGGTCGACGTGCTCGATGTCCACCGGGCACTGGTTGACGCACGCTCCGCAGGTGACACAGGACCAGAGCACGTCGGGGTCGATCACCGCGGAGCCGTTGTCGGGCATGTAGAACCAGTCGTCGCCGGTGTCGCCGACCAGCGGCCTCTCCACCTCGCGGGCCAGCGTCTCGTTGCCCTCGAGCAGGCCGTCACGCTGGCCCTCGTCGGCCAGGAGATAGGGCGCCTTGGCCATCGTGTGGTCGCGCAGGGCCATCATCAGCAGCTTGGGCGAGAGCGGCTTCTCGGTGTTCCACGCGGGGCACTGGGACTGGCACCGACCGCACTCGGTGCAGGTCGCCATGTCCAGGACGCCCTTCCAGCTGAAGTCCTCGGCCGCACCGACGCCGAGCTTGGCGTCCTCGTCGAGGTCCTCGAGGTCGTCCAGCGTGAGCGCCTTGCCGCCGCTCATCATCGGCTTGGCGGCACCCAGGGCCACCGGCTCGCGCCCGAACATGACGTTGAGCGGTGCCAGGAAGATGTGCAGGTGCTTGGAGTTGAGCACGAAGATCAAGAAGACGAGCATCACGCCGATGTGCAGCAGCAGGCCGATGCCCTCGAGCGCCTCCAGGGCGCCGTGGCCGAGCCCGTCGAGGAGCTTGCCGACGCCGATCGAGACGAACGCACCGCTCTTGTAGGGCAGGTTGCCCAGGGCGGCCGAGGCTCCGCGGAAGAGGAACATCGTCCAGATGACGTTGAAGATCATGAACAGCGTCAGGTACGCCGGGCCGAGGTGCGAGCCGAAGAACCGGGACTTGCGACCGAGGTCCTTGGGGGCGTTGCGCAGCCGGATCCACCAGAAGGTGGCCAGACCGAACAGCGCCATCACCGCGATGAAGTCCTGGAGGAACCCGAGGACCGCCCAGTGGCCGACGACCGGGATGGCCCAGTCGAGCGCCCCGTCGCCGCCGGTGAACAGCAGCTTGAGCAACGAGCCGTAGGCCTCGAGGTAGACCGTGGCGAGGATGAAGAACGCCCACATCACGAAGAAGTGCGCGGTGCCCGGGACACTCCACTTGAGCATCTTGCGCTGGCCGAACACCTCGACCAGCTGGCGCTTGGCCGCGGCACCCAACCGGCCGGTCACGCCCTCGATGCGATCAGGGGCCGGTTGGCCGCTGCTGATCACGCGGTAGAGGAACAGGATGCGCCTGGCCGCCAACGGCAGCGCGATCGCGTTCATCAACAGGCCGACAATCAGCACCACAAGCACTTGTCACTCACAATCTGTCGGGCGATGTGCCGGGCGCATCGCAGCCACCCGCCGGGGGCAGACTACGGGCATGTTCCCGGCCCCGGTATCCGCATTCGGTGTGACAAAGGCTACCTGCGAGTAACCAGCGTTCTGTCGCATGTTCCGGACGTGGACCTCGCCCGTGCGAGACGCCCGCGTCCCGCTCCACCGGTGAGGTTCAGGAGCGGACGACCTTGGTGACCTTGCCGGCGCTGCTGAATCGCACGGTGACCTTGCCGCTGGTCGAGCAGTAGCTGAAGGTGCTGCCGAGCCGGCGGTCGGGCTGGCCGACGGCGTTGAGCGTCGCCCAGCTCGTCATCCCGGCCCTGACCTTCGAGGAGAAGGTCGCGGGCGTCAGCTTCGAGGCCGGGTTGGTGCAGGCGTTGGGCTTGATGCCGTAGGCGCGCTCCCAGACCTGGAGGTAGGCCTCTGGCCCACGGGCCATGTCCTTGACGATGTCGTTGCCGGCCTGCATCTTCAGGTCCTGGATCCAGTCGGGGTAGAGCCCGTAGTGCGCCACACCGTCCCGGTTGATGTCGTAGACGCGCTCGCCGCTGACCTGCTGGTCGACCTTCACCCCACCCAGGGTGGTGAAGGGGTAGGTGACCGGGTGGTTGGTCGCGGCATCGGGACGCGGGTCGCCCTGGGCGCCGAGTCCGTTGATGTCGGCGCCGAACCCGATGCCCCAGTAGGTCTTGGGGTTGGCCCAGGTCAGGTGACGCTTCCACTTCTCGACGAAGCCCTTGCTGTCACCGGCGTAGGGCGTGATGAAGCCCTGCTCCTGGTAGATCCGCGGGTAGGCGTCGGGGGTCGACCACGAGTGGCTGGACACGACACCGCTGTAGTGCAGCTGGTCGATCAGGTCCAGCGAGGTCTTCCGCGCCTTCACGCTCATGTGATCGGGGTCGAAGATCATGTGCCGCTTGGCCAGGCCGCGGATCACGTGGTCGCCGAGCTCGGTCAGGCCCATCGCGTTGCAGTGGTGCTTGGCCGGATAGATCGGCACGCCGGGCAGGGTGATGCCCGAGGCCTTGGCGACCGCACCGAACAGCGCGTCCTGCTGCGGGACCTGTCCGGAGTCGACGGGCACCGAGTTGTCCTGATCCCTGTCGTGGACCTCGGGGTCGTTGGGGTTGCAGGTCTGCATCCGCCACGGCGACCCGGTCTCCAGGGTGTTGGCCGAGTTGACCAGGTAGCCCGTGGACCCCTCGTCGCCGGCGACACCGGCGAGGGCGTTGTCGAACTTGTTGACCAGCTCCATCTGCGAGACGCCCATCTTCTGGACCTCGTCGAGCTGCTTGTCGATGCTGGCCCTGGTGCACTTCAGGTCGGGCACACCGAGCTTCTGGGTGCAGCCGAACGGCACGGAGGTCTCGATGCCCATGACCACGGCCAGCTTGCCGGCGTTGATCACCTTGCGGGCCTCGTCCGGCGTCCTGACGATGCGATACCAGCCCTTGCCGGGGCCACCGTTCTGGGCGTCGACGTAGTCCTCGAGCGCATGCATGTCCTTGGCCTGCAGGCGGATCGAGTCCATGTCGTCACACGAGTTGCGCTTGAGCGGGTAGATCTCGCACAGCTTGTTGTTCTCGACGAGCAGGTTGACCAGGATCCGCTGTCCGGCGCGCCAGGAACGCTCCATCCACTTGTAGTAGGTGCCCTCGTGGGTCAGCGACTCCGGTGCCGGCCAGTCCTTGAACGTCGGCCAGCCGACCGGGTCGTGGCTCGTCTTGCCGGAGAGGAACGCCTCCATCACCGCGCCCTTGCCGTTGGTGAGGGAGTGGTCGGGGCAGTCCTTGAGAGCGACCTCCACGCCGTACGGCGACCAGGGCCGGCCGCAGTGGACGTCGCCGCCGAGGAACTCGAAGGCCATGCCGTGGGTGTGGGCGTCGATGAACCCGCGCACCTCCTGCTGGCTGCTCACACCGGCGAAGGGGTCACCCGTGACGTTCGTGGCCACCTCGGGGAAGTCGGTGCAGCCACTGCGCAGCCGGAGCTTGACCAGCGTGGGGGTGCTGCTGATGGTGGCGTTGCTCGCGCCGTCGGTGAGGTAGCCCTTGCCGGGGATCTGGAAGGTGAACTGCCCGGCCTTCGGCATCTGCACGACCCAGTCGCTCGTGGGGCCGGGGCCTGCGGCGTACTTCGCCGTCGCTGCACCACCGTCGAGGTAGGTGCGGTCGGGGCTGAACAGCATGTAGCGGCCCAGCGCGGTCGGCTTGAAGTAGAGCGGCGTCCCCGCACTCTGCGTCGCGGCGGCGAACGTGGGGACGTTGGCGTCGGTCAGCCAGCGGCCGGTCCTCGCCGACTGCAGGCCGTAGCAGGCGTTGAACATGTTGTAGCGGTCCGTCGGGGTGGCTGTGTGTGCCGGGCTGACCGGCACCTTCGACAGCGCCGGCTCGGCCTGGTCGCGCTGGTCCGCAGCGGCACCCACCGCGAGCCGGGCCTGCTCCGGGGTGGTCGGGTCGGCGGTCTCCTGGTCGGTCGTCGGGGCGGACCGGGAGACCGAGTTCTTCGTCGCGGGGTCGTTGTGGGTGTGCCCGTGGCCGTCGTCGACGAGTCCGTTGGGGTGGATGTGGCTGCCGTCGGCGAGGAACACCGTGCCCGACCCCTGGGCGGCCGCCTGCTTGTTGGCGGCCTTCGCGGCGTAGGCCCTCTTGTAGCCGTCAGCGCCCGCTTTGGCGGCCAGGCCGTCCAGCGCCCCGGAGGGGACCACGACGGCGGCCAGCAGGGCCACAGCGGAGAGGCCGGCGGCGGCGACGAGTCGACGACCGGCGCTGGAGCGGGTGAGACGGCGCATGGGAGTCCTTTGCGAGCGGTTGAGCGGACCAACGAGCCAGTGCCCTCGTCGGTTACTCCCCGGTCACTGCGCCGCGGCAGTCGTTCTCACTCCGGGCTGGTCTCGTCCTTCCGCGGGACGAGGGTGCAGGCCACGGCCGGGCAGAGTGCGGAGAGGGCGTACGTCGCGGCGTACCCCCAGTGGGTGATCGCGAGTCCGGCGACCGGGGCGACGGCGGCGGCGGTGAGGTACTGAGCGGTGTTCTGGAGACCGAGCGCGCGCCCCGACCAGTAGGACCCCGCACGCTCGGCCACGCTCGTGAAGGCCAGCCCGTTGTCGGCCACGGTCACGGTCGAGGCCACCACCAGGAGCACGACGGCCACGCCGAACGGCTCGGTCACGGCGAGCAGGGCCATCGTCACGGCAGCCGCGATGGCGACCCACATCAGCGGCCGGACCCGGGACCCGACCACGTCGGAGAGCTGCCCGACCGCGATCCGGCCGAGCGCGCCGAGCACGTGGGTGACCGCGATCAGGGCCCCGGCGGCGGCGGCCGACCAGTGGCGCTCCTGCACCAGCCAGGTCAAGGAGTAGGTCCACACCAGGAACTGGGGGACGACGAGGAGCACCGAGACGCCGTGCACCCGCGCCAGGAACCGGTCGGCGCGATAGGGGTTGGCCGTGAGCGCGGCCGTGGCGGTCGGCCGCGGCGGGTCGATCACGATCACCAGCACGGCCACCAAGGCCAGCGCGGTGGCCGCCACGGGGATCCAGAGCGCCGCCGCGAGGCTCACCCGGTCCGCGACCACGGCGATGGTCGCAGCGGCGATCGCGACTCCCAGGGGCTGGGCCATCTGCCGGATCCCCATCGCCAGGCCGCGTCGTCGGGGAGGGAACCAGCCGACCACGATGCGCCCACTGGCGGCCCCGGTGCAGGCCGCGAACATGCCGACCACGAAGAGGGTGACCACGAGCGGGATCGTGCCGTCGACCGTGGTGGCGAACGCACCGAGGAGCGCCGTACCCCCCAGTCCGGCGAGCAGCACCGCCCGCTCGCCGATCCGGTCGACGACCACGCCCCAGAGGAACAGCGTGAGCATCACCCCGGCCAGCGGGGCCGCCGCGACGGTCCCGGCCTCGGCGAGGGAGAGGCCGCGGGAGTCCTGGAGCTGGGGGATCAGGAAGGCCGGGCCGTTGATCGCCACGGACGCACCCGCCTGCGCCGCCACGCTGGCGCCGAGCATCCACCACCGCCGGGCCGTGGTGATGGTGGAGGTGTCGGGCGGGCTCACCGCCTCACGTTAAGGGGCGCCCCAGGCGTCGGCTGACCGTGCGTGCCGTCGTGGACACAGCCTCCACCAGGCGGGTGAGGTCGACCTCCTCGCTGGCGTCGTAGGTGGTGGCGATGCCGCCCAGCGGCGTCCCGTTGTGGTCGAGGACGGCCACGGCGATCGAGGCGAAGCCGGGCGTCACCTCGCCGTCCTCGGTCGCGTAGCCGCGCCGCCGCGTCTCGCTCAGCACCCCGCGCAGGGCCTTGAGGCTCTGGGGACCGCGGCCGTGCCGGTCCACGAAGGCGCTCCGGTCGGGATAGAGCGCCCGGACCTGGTTCTCCGGCAGCGCCGCCATGATCGCGCGACCGCTGGCCGTCAGGTGCGCGGGAAGTCGTACGCCGACATCGGTGACCAGGGGCGCCCGACCGGGGGCACGCTCCTCGAGCACGTAGAGGACATCGCGACCGTGCGGCACCGCCAGGTGCGCCGACTGGCCGATCCGGTCCACCAGGGTGGCCAGCGGGCGGTGCGCGATCCGCTGCAGAGGCGCCTGGCGCGCATAGCCGATGCCGACCTCGAAGGCCGCGACCCCCAGGCAGTAGCGCCGGTCCTCGGCGATGTGGGTGACGAAACCCTGCTCGATCATGGCGTTGACCAGGTGGTAGGCCGTCGAACGCGGCAGGTCGAGCGCCGAGGCCAGCCTCTCGAGGGGCACCGGGTCCGGCTGGGAGGCCAGGAAGCTCAGCACCCGGAGCGTGCGCGTGGCCGCCGGAACCTGACTCATGCGCCGAAACCTAGTCCCACTGGCCCCACATGCGTCAGGATGGAGGGGACGAATCGGGCGTCGCTGCGGCGCCTGCCCCCGATGAGAGGCCCCCATGACCGGCACAGCTCACCTGCCCCGACGACTTCTGTCCGCGACGCTGCTCGCCCTGGTCCTGGTGCTCACCGCCCTGGTGCCCTCCAGCCAGGCGGCCAGGATGCCGAGCCGCTCGGCCTGGCTCCACGACACCGTGACGGCACTGGCCGGGGCCCGCCCCTGGGTCGCCAACCGGGCAGCCCAGGGTGGCACCAAGCTGGCGCTCAACCTCGACATCGACAACACCTCGCTGCAGAGCTACTACGCCCCGGGCAAGGCGATCCCGGCGACGATCCGGCTGGTGCGCTACGCCAAGAGCAAGGGCGTCTACATCCTGTTCAACACCGGCCGCAACGTCAGTCTGCGCAAGCGCACCATCGCCCAGCTCAAGCGGGCCGGCTTCCCCGTCGACGGGCTCTGCGCGCACTACAAGGGCGAGTCGCTCGCGCACAGCAAGCAGCGGTGCCGCACCTCGTTCACCAACAACGGGTTCCACATCATCGCCAACATCGGCAACCGCAGCACCGACTTCACCGGGAAGAACTACGAGCGGGCCTACCGGCTCCCGAACTACGGCAACCGGCTGGGTTGATCAGACGGGCTGACGCCTGGCACTAGTGGGTGTTGTTGACGCGGGTCTCGATCTCGCCGATCGGCAGCGTCCGCTGCTCACCGGGGATCTCGAGGGCGCCGGGCAGGTTCTGCTGCCCACCGCCCGGGATCGTGAACGACACCGACAGAACGCTGGTGGCGGTGATGTCATAGCTGCCCTGGGCGGCGTAGGCGTGCTCGATCGCGCCGTCCTGGTGGAGTCCCGCGTCCTTGACGCCCTCGCCGGTCGCGGTGCCGCCGTCGCCGAAGTCCCAGCGGACCTCGGTGACGGTGAACGTGACCGGGATCGTCTGGCCGAGGACGACGACCGGGATGGTCTGGCTGGGCGCGTCGGCGTAGTAGTTGTTGGGCAGGTTCACGAAGGACCGGTTGCCGGGCTGCACGACGGCGGTGGGTTTCGGCGCAGCGGCGTACGCCTGGTCGAGCACCATCTCGACCGTGATCTGCGGCGCTTGCTGGGCCGGCTCGTCGGGACCCCGGCACACGCTGCCGACGAACTCCCAGTTGCCGACCGTCGGCGAGATCTGCTGGCGCCAGTGCTGCATGAAGAGCGCGTCCTCCTCGCCCCGGGCCTTGCACACGGAGACCGCGGCGTTGCACATGGCGTCGCTGCCCTGGTTGGGAGGACCGTTGGTCATGCAGGCCGGCGTGTAGTAGTCCTTGTAGAGCGGCGGCGGCGGGCCCTCGGAGTGCTGGTAGGGCTGGCCCGGGTGGTAGACACCGGGAAAGCCCGTCTGGCCGTGGTCGGTGCCCTGGATGATGGTGCCGCCGTGGGTGTTCTGGCCACCGACGTCGGGGTCGGCGAGGGCGGGGCCAGCGCCCCAGAGCACCGTCGCGAGGGCCGCGAGGACGATCACTGCACTGCGCATCAGTTCTCTCCTGACTTCCAGCCGGTGACCCGGTAGTGGCCGTTCTCCCACGCGACCCCGACCTCGATGAGGTAGTCCTTCTTCGCGGGATAGGTCTTCACCGGGTTGCCGGCCTCGTCGACGTCGGCGCGCTTCGGGGCGCTGCTCTGGATGTCGAGCACCCACACGTTCTCGGCGGCGCGGGCCGTCTCGAAGACGCGCTTGACCGGCAGCTCGGCGGGCTCGAGGTGGAGACCCTTGGCCTGCTGGCCCTCGACGTAGTCGGCAAGGTCGTCGCACATCTGGCACTTGGTGCCCTGGGCGGTGGAGCCCACGGCCGTGATCGGCGTGGCGTCGTTGGTGGCGTAGGCGTAGTTGTAGGCCTTCACGAAGTACTTCGCGAAGGCGATCCGGCCCGCGGAGGTGTTGCGGGGTGAGGCCGGCAGGTCCGGCTTGGTGGCGGCGGCCTGGGCGCTCTCGGAGGGCGAGGGAGCGCTGGTGGCATCCCCACCCTGGGCGTCGAGCGGTCCCTCCTCGGGCTCACCGCCGCACGCGGAGGTGGCCAGGAGCATCGCGGTGGCCACCGCGGTGCCGAGCGCCAGCTGACGGACCCTCACGTTCTTCCCCCCGGACACGGACGTTCATCGATGCGCAGAGTGTTCTGCCCGCTCGGGGAGAAAGGCAAACCAGGACGAGCTGCCCAGGCTGAGTGCCAGGCTGAGCTGCCCGGTCGGGTGCTCAGTACTGGTGGAACCAGCGCAGCATCTCGGCCGAGGTCCCGGGACACGTCACGTTCATGTCGCGTCCCGCCTCGACCCACTGCCCCAGCACCGAGTCACCCCCCTGGAACATCCGCTCGTCACCGCACCGGCGCAGGGCCTCCTCGCGCGAGGTCTGCCCTGCGGCCCGCCACTCGGGGATGCCGAGCCGCAGGTCGCCGACGACGTGCTGCCACAGCGCCTGGGTGGAGTAGGCGCCGATCCGGTAGCCGGCGTCGGTGTAGCCGCGCGCGGCACCGCGGACCACGGCCGCGTTGGCAACGGTGTCGCTCGGCCAGTCGAACTCCGGCACCGGCTCCACGTCGAGCCAGACGATCGGCGACTGCAGCCTCGCCTGCTTCATCGTGGACAGGTTGAACACCGCCTGCTGGTAGCCCACGTTGCTGAGTGCGCCGAGCCGGGTGCCGCCGTTGAAGGGTCCCTTCTTCCCGTAGGCCTCGAGCTGGCCGTCCTGCGGCGTGCTGATCACGGAGTACGCCGCTGCCATCAGGTCGCGGCTCTTGACCCAGGCGACCTGGCTGGCCAGGCACGGGTTCGGATAGAAGCCGGGCCCGTTGGTGAGGCCGAGGATCACGTAGCGCGCCGCGTCCACCGGCATCGGCGAGCCTTGTCCCTGCTTCTGGGGGATGCCCATGCCCTTGGGGCACTGCGGCCAGCTGATGTCGGCGCCGAGCACGGGGCCGAGGTCCTTCAGTCTGGGGAGCTTGGGGACCTTGATCGTGGCCGACGGCTTGGGGGGTGCGGGGGTCTGCGTCGCCCCCGTCGCGTCCGCCGACCGGGTCGGGGCCGGATCGGGGAGCACCGACGCGCGCGGTGACGGCGTCGTCGTGGCGTCGGCCTTCTTCGACTCCGGCTCGAGCGGCGCCTCGCATCCAGCGCCCACGAGGAGGACGACCGCCAGCAGCACGCCGGTGAGGATGCGCATCGTGTCCCTTCGGGTCGAGCTGGTGACCGAATGTCTGGGATCCGAGACAGACCGGCCGGTGCGGGGCTGGTTGCCGGCCCCCGCTGGACGTTGAATCGTCGCATGAGTCTGCGCATCCCGACCACCGATTCGCGCGCCGTCGAGGTGGGCGTCGGTGCCGTGTCCTTCGAGGAGGTCGTGGCCGTTGCCCGCGACGGCGCACAGGTGGTGCTCGCCGACGAGGCCCTGGTCGCGATCGCGCAGGCGCGAGCGGTCGTCGAAGAGCTCGCCGCGGCCCCCACGCCCGCCTACGGCATCTCGACCGGCTTCGGCGCCCTCGCGACGCGGCACATCCCGACCGAGATGCGCACGCAGCTGCAGCGGTCGCTGGTGCGCTCGCACGCAGCCGGTTCGGGCCCGGCGGTCGAGCGCGAGGTCGTCCGCGGGTTGATGCTGCTGCGTCTCTCCACGCTCACGACCGGCCGGACCGGCGTACGCCCGGAGGTGGCGGAGCTGATCGCCGGGCTGCTCAACGCCGGCATCACGCCCGTGGTCCACGAGTACGGCTCGCTCGGCTGCTCCGGCGACCTCGCGCCGCTGGCCCACTGCGCCCTGGCGTTGATGGGCGAGGGCACCGTGCACGATGCCGACGGCGTGCTGGTGCCGGCTGCCGAGGCGCTGGCCGCCGCGGGCCTGGAGCCGCTCGAGCTGGTCGCCAAGGAGGGCCTCGCGCTGATCAACGGCACCGACGGGATGCTCGGCATGCTGGTGCTGGCGCTGACCGACCTCTCCGTCCTGATGCGTACGGCGGACGTCGCGGCCGCCATGTCGGTCGAGGGCCAGCTCGGCACCGACCGGGTCTTCGCCCCCGAGCTCCAGGCCATCCGGCCGCACCCCGGCCAGGCCGCCTCCGCCGCCAACCTGGTCGCCATCCTGACCGACTCCGGTGTGGTCGCCTCGCACCGGGGACCCGACTGCAACCGCGTCCAGGACGCCTACTCGCTGCGGTGCTCGCCGCAGGTGCACGGGGCCGCCCGCGACACCCTGGAGCACTGCGCCGTGGTCGCCGGTCGCGAGCTGGCCAGCGCGGTGGACAACCCGGTGGTGGTCTCGACAGGCTCGACCGACGGGGAGCTCGGGCGGGTCGAGTCGAACGGCAACTTCCACGGAGCCCCGGTCGCCTACGTGCTCGACTTCGCAGCGATCGTGGCCGCCGACGTGGCCTCGATCAGCGAGCGGCGCACGGACCGGTTCCTGGACCGGACCCGCAGCCACGGACTGCCGCCCTTCCTGGCGCACGACCCGGGCGTCGACAGCGGGCACATGATCGCGCAGTACACCCAGGCCGCGATCGTCTCCGAGCTCAAGCGGCTGGCCAACCCGGCGAGCGTCGACTCCATCCCCTCCAGTGCGATGCAGGAGGACCACGTGTCGATGGGCTGGGCTGCTGCCCGCAAGCTGCGTCGCTCCGTCGACGGGCTCACCCGGGTGATCGCGATCGAGGTGCTGACGGCCGCCCGCGCCCTCGACCTGCGCCGTCCCCTGGAGCCCTCCCCGGCCACCGCGGCCGTCGTGGACCTGCTGCGGTCCGCCGGGATCGAAGGTCCCGGTCCCGACCGCCACCTCTCGCCCGAGATCGAGACCGCCGTGGAGCTGGTCGCCTCGGGTGCTGTCCTGCACGCCGTCGAAGAAGTGATCGGAGAACTCCAGTGAACGAGAACAACAACAGTGGTTTCGAGACGCTCGCTGGCGCCCGCTCCTCAACCAACGAGAGGTTGCCCATCCACGCCGCCCACGGGACCGAGCTGACCGCGCGGTCGTGGCAGACCGAGGCGCCGCTGCGGATGCTGATGAACAACCTCGACCCGCAGAACGCCGAGAATCCCGCCGAGCTGGTGGTGTACGGCGGCACCGGCAAGGCTGCCCGCAACTGGGAGTCCTACGACGCGCTCGTGCGCACCCTGACCACGCTCGCCGACGACGAGACGATGCTCGTGCAGAGCGGGAAGCCGGTGGGTGTCTTCCGGACCCACGAGTGGGCGCCCCGCGTGCTGATCGCCAACTCCAACCTGGTCGGCGACTGGGCCAACTGGGAGGAGTTCCGGCGGCTCGAGGAGCTCGGCCTGACCATGTACGGCCAGATGACCGCTGGCTCCTGGATCTACATCGGCACCCAGGGCATCCTCCAGGGCACCTTCGAGACCTTCGCCGCCGTGGCCGACAAGCTCGCGGCCTCCGGCCGAAATCCAGATGGCGGAGGGACGCTGGCCGGCACCATCACGCTGACCGCCGGCCTCGGCGGCATGGGTGGCGCGCAGCCGCTCGCCGTGACCATGAACGACGGCGTCGCCATCTGCATCGACGTCGACGACAGCCGGATCAAGCGCCGCATCGAGCACCGCTACCTCGACGTGCAGGCCGACTCGCTCGACCATGCCGTCGAGCTCGCCATCGAGGCCCGCGACGCGCGCAAGCCGCTCTCGATCGGCGTGCTCGGCAACGCCGCCGAGATGTTTCCGGCGCTGCTCGAGCAGGACGCGCCGATCGACGTGGTCACCGACCAGACCTCGGCGCACGACCCGCTCTCCTACCTGCCGATCGGCGTCCCGTTCGCCGACTGGCACGAAACCGCGAAGCGCGACCCTGCGGGCTTCACCAAGGACGCGCAGGCGTCGATGGCCGCGCACGTGCGCGCGATGGTGGAGTTCCAGGACAAGGGCGCCGAGGTCTTCGACTACGGGAACTCGATCCGCGACGAGGCCCGGAAGGGCGGCTACGACCGCGCCTTCGAGTTCCCCGGCTTCGTCCCGGCGTACATCCGGCCGCTGTTCTGCGAGGGCAAGGGCCCGTTCCGCTGGGCCGCGCTGTCCGGGGACCCGGCCGACATCGCCGCGACCGACCGCGCGATCCTCGAGCTGTTCCCCGACAACGAGCGCCTGCACAAGTGGATCACCATGGCCGGCGAGCGCGTCGCGTTCCAGGGCCTCCCGGCACGCATCTGCTGGCTCGGGTACGGCGAGCGTCACCTGGCCGGCCTGAAGTTCAACGAGATGGTCGCCTCGGGGGAGCTCAAGGCACCGGTCGTGATCGGCCGGGACCACCTCGACGCCGGCTCGGTCGCCTCGCCCTACCGCGAGACCGAGGCCATGCTCGACGGCTCGGACGCGATCGCCGACTGGGCGCTGCTCAACGCGCTGGTCAACACCGCCTCCGGTGCGAGCTGGGTCTCGATCCACCACGGCGGCGGCGTCGGCATGGGTCGCTCCATCCACGCCGGCCAGGTCTGCGTGGCCGACGGCACCGAGCTCGCCGCGCAGAAGATCGAGCGGGTGCTCACCAACGACCCGGGCATGGGCGTGATCCGCCACGTCGACGCGGGCTACGAACGCGCCGTCGAGGTGGCCGAGGAACGCGGCGTACGCGTCCCGATGCAGGAGGGCTAGTTGCGGGGGCGCTACGCAGACCTTCCACGTGGAAGGTCTACGTAGCGTCGCTGGATGAGTCCGCGACGGGCTTGTCCAATCGCGTGCGAGCGCCAGTGTCACCGAGGCAGAATGCCCGCCATGTCCGAAACTCCGCTCGGGGAGCCCGTCGCGCCCGCGCCGTACCCGCCGGGTTGGTGGGTGCCCGACGCGACCGATGGCATCGGCGTACGGCGACCCGGCACGATCCTCGCCGCGGCCATCGTGACGTGGGTGTCCTCGGCGATCACGGTGCTGGCCACGGCGTCGTTCGCGGTCTTCCTGGTGTCGGCCGGTGAGCCGATCCTCGACTCCCTGGACGGTTCGCGCGCGTGGGTCTACTCGCTGAGCGCCGGCATCGTGGTGTGGTCGGTGGCGGCGTGCCTGCTCGCGCGCTGGGCGATGGCCGGGCGCAACTGGGCCCGGATCGCCCTCGCCGCCTCGGCGGCCGGGACGATCGTCGCGTCGATCTCGATGTTCTGGCTCGGGGTCCCGTTCCTCTCGTTGTTCGGGGCCGTTGCGGTGCTCGTGCTGTTGTTCATCGGCGGTGCCAACGAGTGGTACTCCGACCAGAAGGACCAGGGGATCACGACGTGACCGAACGACCCGTCCGCGCCCGCACCCCGCTTCCCGGCGTCAGCTCGCGCGCCTGGGAGCACCCCGCAGACAAGGGAGCGCTCGTCGCACTGCGCAAGCTGCGCGGCTTCGACACCGTCCTGAGAGCGCTCTCCGGGCTGGTCAACGAGCGCGCCGTCCGGCTGACCCTGCTGGGCTCGGCGGTGAAGGTCGACGAGCGGCAGTTCTCGCGACTGCACCGGTTGCTCACCGACGTCGGGTCGACCCTCGACGCGGCCGAGCTCCCGGAGATGTACGTCGTGGCCAACCCCGTCCTGAGTGCGACCACCATCGGCATGAACAAGCCGATCATCGTGCTGAACAGCGCCCTCCTGGACCTCCTCGACGAGGAGGAGCTGCGCTTCGTGATCGGACACGAGCTCGGTCATGCCCTGAGCGGCCACGCGGTCTACCAGACGCTGCTCGGCAGGCTGCTCGTGCTCACCGGCGTGATCGGCTCGGTCCCGCTGGGTGGGCTCGGCCTGCGGGTGATCGTGGCCGCGCTGTTCGAGTGGTCGCGCAAGGCCGAGCTCTCCGCCGACCGCGCCGGGCTGCTCGCGACCCAGGACCCGCAGGTGGCCTTCCGGGTGCACATGAAGCTGGCCAGCGGCGGCTACCTCGAGGACCTCGACACCACCTCGTTCTTCGAGCAGGGCGCCGAGTACGACGAGTCGGGTGACCTGCGCGAGTCGCTGCTGCGGCTCACGCTGGTCGAACGGGCGACGCACCCGTTCGCCGTCACCCGGGCCAAGGAGCTGCGCCGTTGGGTCGACAGCGGCGCCTACACCGCGATCCTCTCCGGCGCCTACCCGCTGCGCGAGGACGACGCCGACGCCGACCTGAGCGCCGCGGCCAGGGAGGCGGCCCAGAGCTACGCCGAGTCCTTCAGCAACACCTCCGACGCCCTGGGCCGGTTCCTGCACGAGACCGCCGGGATGGTGGGCAGCGTCAAGGGATGGCTCGACGACGCCTTCCGGCGCGGCCAGGAGTAGCCGGGCCGAACCGACTCACGCACCGGCGCGCGGGGGTCGGCGCAGCCGCGCCAGCTCGACGATCGCGGCGGTGAGTGCGACCAGCCAGCCGGCCGTCGTCGCCACGCTGGTGGCGCCGGTCTACCTCGACCTGCTCGTCCTCGACCGCGAGCCCGGTCGGGACCTCTGCGACCGTGCGGTGCGCGTCGCGCTCACCGCGGCCCGTGCGGACCTGCTGGCCTGAGTCCCTCACCGTGACCCGATGCGCTGCAGGTCGCCGTCCGGTCGGCGACGCGAGGACTCCTGGAGGGTCACCAGGGCAACGGCCAGCAGCAGCCCCAGGCCGAACAGCGTCGTCCACCACGGCACCACGACCGGCACGTCCTGGCTCTGCCCGGTGAGGAGATCGAGGTCGAGGAGATCAGGAGGGGCGGGCCCGCTCCGTCAGCGCCGCCACCAACGACGTCGGGTCCTCGCGGGCGCAGGCGACGGGTCAGGCGACTGGGCAGGCGACGGGACGGAGCGCTCGGCCCGCCGCCGGAGCCGGGCGAGCCGGCGCTCTCGCCACTGCCCCACCTCCGCCTCGACGTCGCGGGTCGGGGTGACGACCGGGGGGCCGCCCTGGAGCTGACGCCTGGCCTCGACGATGCGCCGGTTGAAGTCCTCGACGACCTGCCGCACCGACTTCTCGGTGGCCTCGCGGTCCAGCAGCGCGTCGAGCTCGGCGTCCTCCTTGCGCAGCTGGAGGGCCGCCGGCAGGACCCCGGTGATGTTCTCGCGCTCGATGAGCTTCTTCAGCCACCAGTCCCGGTCGTGGGGCGACCCGAGGTCGCCCAGCGGCTTGCCCTGTCCGGGCAGGTTGTCGAACTCGCCACGCTCCATGGCCTGGGTGATCTGCAGGTCGACCCAGCGGGTCTGGTGCTGGATGCGGGCAGCCGCCGCATCGGAGCCCGTGCGGGCATCGACCTCGCGATCGGGCCGGCGTTCCTTGCGTTCGGACATCAGAGTCACCCCCGGACCTCGAGAATACCGATGACTTCCAGGGCCCAGGAGGGTCAGAGTCAGCGAGGGAGGTGGGTGCATGGAGGTCTTGGCATCCGGGCTGGGGCTCGGGGAGTCGCCGCGCTGGCACGAGGGGAGGCTGTGGGTCTGCGACTGGGTGGCGGGCGAGGTGGTGTCCTACGACGCTGCCGGTGAGCGTCGCGTCGAGCTGACGATGAGCGGGCTGCCGTTCTCCGTCGACTGGCTGCCCGACGGACGCACCGTGCTGACGAGCACCGAGGGCGTGGTGACCGCTGAGAGCGACGGCACGCTCGCGGCGTACGGCGCGACCGGCCAGGCCTGGAACGAGATCGTCGTCGACCCGCGTGGCAACACCTTCGTCAACGCACCCGGCTTCGACCTGATGGGCGGTGAGGAGCCCCAGCCCGGATTCGTCTGGGTGGTGCGACCCGACGGCGCCTCGCAGCAGGTGGCCGGGGACGTGTGGTTCCCCAACGGGATGGCGGTGACGCCGGACGGCGGCACCCTGGTGGTCGCGGAGTCCTACGGGCACTGCCTGACCGGCTTCGACATCGGTGCGGACGGTTCGCTGAGCAACCGACGCGTCTGGGCCGACCTCGGCGAGGACAACCCCGACGGCATCTGCCTCGACGCGGAGGGTGCCGCGTGGTACGCCGACGTGCCCCACCAGCACTGTGTCCGCGTCGCCGAGGGGGGCGAGGTGCTCGAGGTCGTCGAGGCCGACCGGGGTTGCTTCTCCTGCATGCTCGGCGGAGACGATGGCCGGACGCTCTTCGTGGTCGCGGCCAGCTGGGGCGGCACCAGCGGCGTGGGCCAGGGGGAGCCGACGGGCAAGGTGCTGACCCATCGCGCACCGGCACCGCACGCGGGTCGGCCCTGAGACTCCAGGCGGGTCAGTCGGTGAACGCGTCCTTGGGTACGACGAACAGGCTGAGCGCCGCGACGAGGGCCGTGACCGAGCAGACCGCCCACACCGTGAGGTAGCCCGAGAGCGGCGCATGGCCCGCCTCCGCGTCGGCGATCGAGCCCGTCGAGGCGAGGGCGATCGCGAAGATGCTCGACGCGATGGCGCCACCGATCGTCTTGGTGGTGTTGGTCATC
The DNA here is from genome assembly GCA_963843075.1 of uncultured Actinomycetota bacterium. GTDB lineage: Bacteria > Actinomycetota > Actinomycetes > Propionibacteriales > Nocardioidaceae > Marmoricola. The sequence goes on from CAWJJD010000001.1 coordinate 914,988, forward strand.
CCGGTGACGAAGCCGGTGCGGTCCGCCGGCGCCGCGGCCGCCGCGGCGGCAGGAAGTGCGGCCACCAGCGCGCCCGAGCCGACTCCGGCGATGGCCATGTTGAGCAGTGCCTGCCCGGTCGAGTCGTGCAACGGCAGGAACAACCCGTAGCCGAGCGCGACCAGCAGGCAGGCGCCGAGCATCGCCGCCCGCGTGCCGGCGGCGCGACCCACCACCGGGAGGAGCAGCGCCCCGGCGACGAGGGACAGCACGTAGACCGCGATCAGGGTGGACACGAACCCGGCCGACGCGCCGAGGCCGTAGCCCACCTCGTCGGGATCGGTCCGCGCGAACGTCGACAGCGGGATCTGCGCCCCCAGCACCGACATCCCGAACAGGAAGGCGGTCAGCTGCACCGGCCACTGGGCCGCGGTGCCGAGCAGCCGCACGTCGATCAGGGGCTCCTCCATCGCGAGCTCGACGCGGGCGAACGGCCACAGGCTCAGCAGTCCGAGTGCGAGGACCAGCCACGGCACGGCGGATCCGGGACCCTGCAGCCGCACCAGGATGAGGCCCGCCATCACCAGGCCGATGGAGAGCGTGATCAGGCCGAAGCCCTTGAGGTCCAGCCTGCCGGTCGCCACGGGGGGAGTTCCGGCCACGCCGAACCAGATCACCACGAAGCAGATCGTGACGGCGACGGCCGGCAGGCAGAGCAGCGCGGTCATGCCGATCGACTCGACGAGGGCGCCGCTGGTGACGGCTCCGAGGATCACGCCGATCTCGAGGGCCGCGACCAGGAAGCCTGCAGCCCGGCGGGTGTGCCGTGCCTGTGCGCCCGTGCCGGCGGTGCGGCGATGGATGATGCTCACCTCGAGCGGCAGCCACACCACGTAGAACCCCTGGATCGCCCAGGCCACCAGGAACAGGCTGAAGTTCGGCGCGAAGGCCAGGGCCCACGAGGCCAGCGCGGTCACCGCGGTGGAGATCAGCAGCACCTGCTTGTGACCGATCAGGTCACCGAGCCGCGCGAGCACCGGCACCACCAGGGCGGAGACGACCAGCTGCGCCGCCTCGAACCAGTTCACGTCGGCGTCGGCGATGGAGAGGTGATCGGCGATGTCGCTGAAGATCGGCGTGTAGAAGCCCTGGAGGATGCCGCTGGCGATCTCCACGCAGACCAGGAAGCCGACGATCGTGGCGAGGCCCGGGACGACCCCCGGCGTGCGGGCCGGTGCGGAAGTGGGGGTGCTCATGGGTCCAGCCTCTCGATCAGTCGGGAATACCAGCGCACGCCCGCGAGCCAGTCCTCGACGCCGATGTGCTCGTCATGGCTGTGGATGCTCTCCCGCTGCGCCTTGGTCATCCGGAACGGCGTGAACCGATAGACGCGTGGGCAGATCGCGGTGAAGTAGCGCGAGTCTGTCGCCGCCATCATCACGTAGGGCGTCGGCACGGCGTCCTCGAACAGCTCACTGATCGTCGAGGTGATCAGCTCGAAGGCCGGGTCGTCGGTGGGACTGACCGGACTCGGCTCGTTGGCGTCGATCACCTCGAGCCGGATGGAGTCGTCGGCGATCGCCTTGCGCACGTGCTCGGTCGCCGACGCGACGGTGTCGCCGGCGAGGATGCGCAGGTTGACGGCCGCCGTCGCGCTCGAGGCGATCACGTTGTGGGCCGGTGATCCGGAGAGGGTGGTGACAGCCATCGTCGTACGCACCAGGGAGGCGGGCTCGGCACCAGCCGCCAGCAGTGCGCGCTTCAGGACAGGCTGCAGCCGGCGGGCGTTGGCGAAGAGCGGCCGCAGGGCGAGTGGTGCGTGCGGGGCGATCCGGCGGAACAGCTCGATCGTCGGCTCGGGGAGCGAGGGCGCGAACGGCCGCTTCTCGAGGCGTACGACGGCTCGTGCGATCCTCGCGGTCGGACCACCGGGAGCCGGCGTCGAGGAGTGACCGCCCCGGCCCTCGGCCCGCAGCTCGATCGTGGTGGTGCCCTTCTCGGTCACCCCGACGACGCCCAGCGGCGGCTGCACCCCGGGGAAGGCCTGGTGCGCGATGGCGCCACCCTCGTCGAGGACGAACCACGGCCTCACGCCGCGCCCGCGGAGCACTTCGACCGCCGCGCGGGCGTCCGGGCCGGAGACCTCCTCGCGGGCTCCGAAGCTCAGCCACACGTCCCGGCCGGGCACGAACTCCTGGGTGAGGAGGCGTTCGACCGCGGCGCAGATCGCGACCAGCGACCCCTTGTCGTCGAGCGTGCCGCGGCCCCAGATGGCCCCGTCGTGGATCTCCGCGCCGAAGGGCGGGTGCTGCCAGGGGGCCGACTCGTCGATCGGCACGACGTCGAGGTGCGCCATCAGCACCAGGGGGTCGGCGTCCGTGCGCCCCCTCCAGTGCAGGAGCAGCGAGTGCTCCAGCACCCGGTGGAGGCTCAGGTGCTCGTGCACGAGCGGGAACGCCTCGGACAGGCCGCGAGCGAACTCCACGAACGGCTCCGGGTCGATGGCCTGCTCGTCGGTGTGGGAGACGGTGGGGACGCGGACCAGCGTGCGCAGCCGCTCGAGGTCCGCCTGGTCATCCACGGCAACGAACGCTAGCCCCTCCGGGCAGTGGACCAGCGCTTTTGGGGCAGCAGAAAGGGCCCCGACCGAGGTCGGGGCCCTTCCGTGCTCAGCTCGTCGGCTGAGCCGCTAGTAGACCCGGCGCCGGGTTCCCCCGATCGGCACCAGGTTGAGGACCAGGCCCACGATGAGCAGGATCGCCCCGATCGTGGTGAGGATCGGAATGCTGGCCACCAATCCGATGATCAGCAATATCAGTCCCAGGACAATCATGTCCGTCTCCCTTATCGATGGTTTCCCCCCGTCCCGGGAGCAGTACCCCTCCGCAAAACCGGCCAAACCACACCCGCGGTATCTCGCATCCGAGACAGCCCGACCCGGCCCCGGCTGGCGCCCCGCCGCCGGATTGGATGGACTGGTGCCCATGTCAGCCGGGAGTGCTCCACCTGCCGCGGTGCACGACCTCCTCGGGGTCCCTGCGTCGTCGGCGAGTGGGCGAGCCCTGGGCGCCGGGTGTCGGGGCCGGGTGTCCCACGGTGATCGCGCCGACGGGGTCGAAGGTGTCCGGGATCCCGAACGTGATCCGGAGCGCAGCCTCCTCCTCGGGCGGGACTCCGAAGAAGCAGGCACCGAGCCCCTCGTCGACGGCGGTCTGCAGGATCAGCAGCGAGGCCATGGCGGCGTCCATGTGCCAGAACGGCATCGGCCAGCGCGCCTCGTCCTCGTCGGTCCACCCCTTGTCGGGCTCGGCGTAGCGCCGCAGGTAGGCCGCCTTGCTCGAGCACGGCACGATCACGACCGGCGCGCGCATCATGCCGGCCAGCCACTCGTCGGGGTCCTCGACCCCTTCCCCGGCAGTGGCGGACCAGTAGCGGCGTACGTCGTCGGGGGTGTCGAGCACCAGGAAGCCCCAGCCCTGGCTGAAGCCGGCACTCGGGGCCCTGGTCGCGTTGGCGAGCGCCCGATCGACGATCTCCGGGTCGACCGGCTCGGCCGTGTAGTTGCGGACCATCTTGCGGCGGCGTACGACGTCGGAGAACTCCATGGGACCGAATATGCCTGACGACTTCGAGCAGATGTGGGCGACGCTCGCACCCCTGGGCCGCTCGGCGGCGAGTGGCGGTTACTTCCGGCAGCCGTTCACCCCCGTGGAGTCCGAGCTGCGGGCGTGGTTCCTGGAGCAGTGCGAGGCCCGGGGACTGTCCGTGGAGGCGGACGGCAACGGCAACCTGCTGGCGTGGTGGGACGCGGTCGGCGCGTCGGTCCAGCCTGTCGAAGACCGGGCGGTCCTGATCGGCTCCCACCTCGACTCCGTCCTCGACGGCGGGGCGTACGACGGACCGCTCGGCGTGGTCTCCTCGCTGGCGGCGATCGACCTGCTGCGTGGGCGAGGGGTGGTGCCGAGCCGGCCGATCGCGGTCGGTGCCTTCGCCGAGGAGGAGGGGTCGCGCTTCGGGATCGCGTGCCTGGGCTCGCGGCTGGCCACCGGCTCGACGACGCCGGAGGCGGCCCGCGAGCTGCGCGACCGCGACGGCACCCCGCTGCTCGACGCGATGGGCGCTGCCGGCGTCTCCGCGTCGTTGGGCCGGGCGGACTGGGTGGACCGGGTCGGCTGCTTCCTCGAGCTCCACGTCGAGCAGGGGCGTGACCTCGTCGACCGCGAGCGTCCGGTCGGGCTGGCGACGGGGATCTGGCCGCACGGGCGCTACCGGTTCGACTTCACCGGGGACGCCAACCATGCGGGCACGACGCGGATGGAGGACCGGCACGACCCGATGCTGAGCTTCGCGATGACCGCGCTGGCAGCCGGCAAGCGGGCGGCGGCGACCGGCCAGCGGGCCACCTTCGGCCGCGTCGACGTGGCCCCCAACGGGACCAACGCGATCCCCTCGCGTGTCAGTGCCTGGCTCGATGCCCGCTGCCACACCGAGGCCGACCTCACCCGGCTCGTCTCCGAGATCAAGCGCCAGGGCCAGGAACGCGCCGACCGCGACGGCACCCGCCTCGAGGTGACCGCCGAGTCCGTCTCGGGCGAGGTCGCCTTCGACCCGGCACTGACGTCGTCGTTGCGAACGGGGCTCGCGGAGCACTGGGGCGACGTACCCGTGATCCCGACGATGGCCGGCCACGACGCCGGCATCCTCGCGGCCGCGGGCGTCCCGACCGCGATGATGTTCGTCCGCAACCCCACCGGGGTCTCGCACTCGCCGCAGGAGCACGCCGAGGCGGCCGACTGTCTCTCCGGCGTCGACGCCCTGGCCGACGCCCTCGAGGTGCTCGTCGCGTGAGCACCCTCCGCCTGGAGCACGCCCTCCTGGAGGACGGTGTCCGCTCCGACGTACTCCTGGAGGTCGAGGACGGACGGATCAATTCGGTCAGGGCTGGCGGGCAACTCTGGAGCCGGGAGGGGGAAGTTTCGGCCTACCGGCAGCAGTTTCCCCGGGCGGCCGGGGAAACCGACCACACCGTCCCCGACCACACCGTCCCCGGCCTCACCCTCCCCGGCCTCGCCAACTGCCACTCCCACGCCTTCCACCGGGCGCTGCGAGGGCACACCCAGCGCGAGCGAGGGTCGTTCTGGACCTGGCGGGAGCAGATGTACGCCGTGGCCGCGGAGCTCACGCCGGAGAGCTATTTCGAGCTCGCTCGGCAGACCTACGCGGAGATGCGTGCCACCGGCATCACCGCGGTCGGGGAGTTCCACTACCTGCACCACCAGCCCGACGGGACGCCCTACGACGACCCCAACGAGATGGGCAAGGCTCTTCTCGCCGCGGCCGACGACGCCGGGATCCGGATCCGGCTGCTCGACACCTGCTATCTCGCGGCGGGGTTCGGGCGCGAGCCGGAGGGGGTGCAGGTGCGCTACTCCGACGGCGACGCGCACGCCTGGGCCGAGCGGGTCGCCGCCTTCGACGACCCGCGGGTGGGCGCTGCCATCCACTCCGTGCGCGCCGTTCCCCCCGACCAGCTCCGTGTGGTCGTCGAGGCCGCCCAGGGGATGCCGCTGCACGCGCACGTCTCGGAGCAGGTGGCCGAGAACGAGGCCTGCCTCGCGGCGACCGCGATGACCCCGACCCAGCTCCTGGCGGAGGCCGGCGCCCTGGGCCCGCTGTTCTCCGCCGTGCACGCGACCCACCTGACCGACGAGGACGTCCGCCTGCTCGGCGAGAGCGGCTCGCACGTCTGCTTCTGCCCCACGACCGAGCGCGACCTGGCCGACGGCATCGGTCCGTCCCGGCGGTTGCACGACGCCGGCGCCACCCTCACGCTGGGCTCCGACAGTCATGCGGTGATCGACCTGTTCGAGGAGATGCGCGCGGTGGAGATGCACGAGCGGCTCGCGTCGCAGCAGCGGGGACACTGGTCGGCGATGGAGCTGCTCACCGCCGCGACCCACGACGGACACCGCTCGCTCGGCTTCGGTGACGCCGGGCGGATCGCCGTCGGGCAGCGCGCTGAGCTGGTGGCCGTCGACCTGGAGAGCATCCGCACCCGGGGCAGCGGCCCGTCCCCGGAGACCCTGGTGTTCGCGGCGACCGCCGCCGACGTGATCCGGGTGGAGACCCCGTGACCTCCGTGCTGTTCACCGGCATCGCCGAGCTGGTCACCAACGACCCCGCGCACGACGGCACGGCCCACGGGATCGTCACCGACGCCGCAGTCGTGGTCGACGGCTCCCGGATCGCCTGGGTCGGGCGCCGCACCGAGGCGCCCCAGGCGGACTCGGCCCGCGACCTGGGTGGCCGGGCGGTGATCCCCGGCTTCGTCGACTCCCACTCCCACCTCGTCTTCGCCGGCGACCGCGCGCCCGAGTTCGCCGCCCGGATGGCAGGGGAGAGCTATGCGGCCGGAGGCATCCGCACCACCGTCGCCGCCACCCGCGCGGCGACCGACGAGCAGCTCTCCGCCAACGCCGCGCGACTCGTGGCCGAGATGCGGCGGCAGGGCACCACGACGGTGGAGATCAAGAGCGGCTACGGCCTGAGCACGCTCGACGAGGCGCGCAGCCTCGCGATCGCACGTCAGTTCACCGCCGAGACCACGTTCCTCGGCGCCCACGTCGTGCCCCCGGAGTACGCCGAGGACCCGGCCGGCTACGTCGACCTCGTCACCGGCCCGATGCTCGACGCGGCCGCCCCCCATGCCCGCTGGATCGATGTGTTCTGCGAGACGGGTGCCTTCGACGCCGACCAGGCGAGGGCGATCCTCCTGGCCGGGCAGCAGCAGGGGCTCCGGGGCCGGTTGCACGCCAACCAGCTCGGTCTGGGCCCCGGGGTTCAGCTGGCCTGCGAGCTCGGCCTCGCCGCCGTCGACCACTGCACCTACCTCGACGCTGCGGACGTCGCCGCGCTCGCCGACTCCGGGACGGTGGCGACCCTGCTCCCCGGCGTGGAGTTCAGCACCCGCTCGCCGTACCCCGACGCACGTGCCCTCCTCGATGCCGGCGTCACCGTCGCGCTGGCCAGCGACTGCAACCCCGGCTCCTGCTACACCTCGTCGGTGCCGCTGTGCATCGCGCTGGCCGTCCGCGAGATGGGGATGACCCCCGCGGAGGCCGTCTGGTCGGCCACGGCCGGCGGCGCGAAGGCGCTCTCGCGTGCGGACGTCGGTGTCCTCGCACCCGGCAAGCGCGCCCACCTGACGGTGCTCGAGGCGCCCTCACACATCCATCTCGCCTACCGCCCCGGGGTCCCGCTGGTGGCCGAGGTGGTCACCTAGACGCGTCTCCGGGGACGTCGTACGACCTGGCTGCCCGGGCGACCAGTTCGGATGACGTCTCCGCGAAGGTCATACGACCTGGCTGCCCGGTCGACCAGTTCGGATGACGTCCCAGGTCAGCCAGCAGCGCCCCCCGCCGCCCTCACCAGCGCGTCGAACAACCGCTGGTCGCGACCCATCTCGGGGTGCCACTGCACACCCAGGCAGAACCGACCGCCGTCCTCGGAGCCGGGCAGCTCCATCGCCTCGAGCGTCCCGTCCTCCGCGTGCGCGACGGCCGTGTAGCCGGGGTGGGAGCGCACCGACTGGTGGTGGTGGCAGTGCACGGTGGTCGACGCGCCGAGGATCGAGTGCAGCAAGGACGACCGCATCGCCGACACCTCGACCGCGCCGAACTCGGGCCCGCCGGGACTGTGCTGCTCGTGGCCGACCACGTCGGGGGTGTGCTGGTCCAGGGTGCCGCCGGCGGCGACCGCCATCACCTGCATGCCGCGGCACACCCCGAGCGTCGGCAGGTTGGCTGCCGCGGCCGAGGTGAGCAGGGCCAGCTCCCAGGCGTCGCGGTCGGGCCGCCAGGACGCGGTGAGCGGATGGGGCTCCTCGCCGTACTGCTCCGGGTCGACGTCCGCACCGCCGCTGACGACCAGACCGTCGAGGCGGGCCACCACCGAGGCGGCGGCGTCGCGGTCATCGGTGGCTGGCGGCAGCAGCACGGGTACGCCGCCAGCGCGGACGATCGCGTCGGCGTACATCGTCGGCAACAGGTCGGCGGCCTGGTCCCAGACGCCCCACTGCGCGCGTTCGCGATAGGTGGTCAGCCCGATCAGCGGCGGCATCGACTGCTCACCCCACCTCTCACAACGGCGTGACGTAGGCGCCCGAGATGCCGCCGTCGACGAGGAACGTGCTCGCGGTGATGAAGCTGGACTCGTCGGAGGCGAGGAAGAGCACCGCGTTGGCCATCTCCTCCGGCTCGGCGAAGCGCCCCATCGGCACGTGCACCAGCCGTCGCGCCGCGCGCTCGGCGTCCTTGGCGAACAGCTCCTTGAGCAGGGGTGTGTTCACCGGGCCGGGGCACAGCGCGTTCACGCGGATGCCCTCGCGGGCGAACTGCACGCCGAGCTCGCGGCTCATCGAGAGCACCCCGCCCTTCGAGGCGGAGTAGGAGATCTGGCTGGTGGCCGCTCCCATCACGGCGACGAACGAGGCGGTGTTGATGATCGAGCCGGACTTCTGCTCGATCATGTAGGGCAGCGCGGCCTTGCAGCACAGGTAGACGCTGGTCAGGTTGACCTCCTGCACCCGACGCCACGCCTCCAGCTCGGTGTCGAGGATGGAGTCGTCGTCGGGCGGGGAGATGCCGGCGTTGTTGAACGCGATGTCGACCGAGCCCCAGGTGTCCTTGGCCTTCGCGAACAGTGCGTCGACCTCGTCCTTGCTGGTCACGTCGACGTGCACGTAGACCGCGATGTCCTCGCCGCCGAGCTGCCCGACGAGCTCGTGCCCGCGCTGGTCGTCGATGTCGCCGATGACGACGCGTGCGCCCTCCTCGACGAACCGGTTCACCGACGCCAGGCCGATCCCCGAGCACCCGCCGGTGACCACCGCGACCTTGCCGTCCAGACGTCCTGCCATGTCCTGATCCCTCCTGTCCGAGGTGGTTTGGAGACGCTCGCTCGCGCTCGCTGCTCGACCACCGAAATGCGACGCCTCAGTGGGCGATGAACACGTTCTTCTCCTCGGTGAACGCGTTGGGTGCGTCCGGTCCGAGCTCCCGGCCGAGACCGGACTGCTTGTAGCCGCCGAACGGGGTCCAGTAGCGCACCGCCGAGTGGCTGTTCACGCTGAGGTTCCCGGACTGCACCCCGCGTGCGACGCGCAGCGCGCGACCGAGGTTCTCGGTGAAGATCGACCCGGACAGGCCGTACTCGGTGTCGTTGGCCAGACCGATCGCCTCGTCCTCGCCGTCGAACGGCATCACCGCGACCACGGGGCCGAAGACCTCCTCGCGCCAGACCGGCTCGTCGGTCGAGGTCGACTCCACGACGGTGGGCGGCAGCCAGAAGCCGTCGCCCTCGGGCCGCGAGCCCGTGAAAGCGACGGTGGCCCCGTCGATGTAGCGCTGCACCGAGTCACGCTGGGCGGCCGAGACCATCGGGCCCATCTCGCTGTCCTCGTGGGCGGGGTCGATCACCTTCAGCGCCTGCACGGACTCCTGGAGCCGACCGACGAACTCGTCGTACGCCGAGCGCTCCACCAGGATCCGCGACCGGGCGCAGCAGTCCTGGCCGGCGTTGTCGAACACGGCGTACGGCGCACTCGCCGCCGCTGCTGCCACGTCGGCATCGGCGAAGACGATGTTGGCGCTCTTGCCGCCGAGCTCGAGGGTCACCCGCTTCACCTGGTCGGCACAGCCCCGCATGATGCCCTTGCCGACCTCGGTCGACCCGGTGAAACAGACCTTGCGCACGTCGGGGTGCGTCACGAAGCGTTCCCCGACGACCGATCCCTTGCCCGGGACGACCGTCAGCACGCCCTCCGGCAGCCCGGCCTTCAGGGCCAGCTCGCCGATCCGGATGGCCGTCAGCGGCGTGATCTCGGCGGGCTTGAGCACGACCGTGTTGCCCGCGGCGAGAGCAGGGGCGAAGCCCCAGCCGGCGATGGGCATCGGGAAGTTCCAGGGCACGATGATGCCGACCACGCCCAGGGGCTCGTGGAAGGTGACGTCCACACCGCCGGCCACGGGGATCTGCCTGCCGAACAACCGCTCGGGTGCGGCCGAGTAGTAGTTCAGGCAGTCCCGGACGTTGCCCGCCTCCCAGCGGGCGTTGCCGATCGTGTGACCGGCGTTGGCGACCTCGAGCTGGGCGAGCTCCTCGAGGTGCTCGTCGACGACGGCCGCGAACGCGCGCAGCAACCGGGCCCGTTCGCCCGGAGCCACGTCCCGCCAGGCGGGGAAGGCCTCCTGCGCGCGGGCGATCGCGGCGTCGGTCTCCTCCACGCTGGCCGAGCCGACCTCGGCGATCTGCTCGGCGGTGACCGGGTTGATCACCGCGCTCACGGCGGTTGAGCCTGTCGAAGCCAAGGTTTCACATCCTCTCGAAGGTCCGGCCGAGCTCCCAGTCGGTGACAGCGGCTTCGAAGGCCGCGAGCTCGACGTCGGCCATGTTGACGTAGTGGTCCACGACGTCGTCACCCAGGGCAGCCCGCGCGATGTCGGAGGCCGCGAACGCCTCGCGAGCGGCCCGCAGCGTGTGCGGGACGTGTGGCTTGTCGGAGTCGTAGGCATTGCCCACCAGCTCGTCCTCGAGCTCCAGCTCGTTCTCGATGCCGTGCAGGCCCCCGGCCAGCATCGCCGCGAGCGCCAGGTAGGGGTTCACGTCGCCACCGGGGAGCCGGTTCTCCATCCGGCCCGAGGCGCCGTGGCCGACCAGGCGCACCGCGCAGGTGCGGTTGTCGGTGCCCCACGCCACGGCGGTCGGTGCGAACGAGGCCGAGGCGAACCGCTTGTAGGAGTTGATGTTGGGGGCGTAGAGCAGCGTGAAGTCCTGCATGGTGGCGAGCACACCGGCCACGAAGTGGTCGTAGAGCGGCGAGCGCTCCGACCCCTCGCCGAAGACGACCGTGCCGTCCTTGCCGCGCAGGGAGAGGTGGATGTGGCAGGAGTTGCCCTCGCGCTCGTCGTACTTCGCCATGAAGGTGAGCGACTTCCCGTGCTGGGAGGCGATCTCCTTGGCCGAGGTCTTGTAGACCGCGTGGTTGTCGGCCGTGGCCAGCGCCTCGGCGTAGAGGAAGCCGATCTCGTGCTGGCCGAAGTTGCACTCGCCCTTCGCGCCCTCGACGTCCATGCCGGCGGCATACATGTGGTTGCGGATGTCACGCAGCAGGGGCTCCACCCGCGAGGTGCCGATCAGTGAGTAGTCGACGTTGTACTGGTTGACGGGGGTCAGGTCGCGCCACCTGCGGTCGTGGGCCTCCTCGAAGGTGTCGTTGAACGCGATGAACTCCAGCTCCGTCCCCGCGAGGGCCACCATGTCCATCGCGTCGACCTTCTCCAGCTGCGCCTTGAGGATCGTGCGAGGCGACTGCGGCACGGGTGCGTGGTCGAGCCAGACCAGGTCGCACTGCACCAGGGCGGTGGCCGGGAGGTGCGGCAGCAGCCGCAGGGTGTCCCAGTCCGGCACGAACTCCATGTCGCCGTAGCCCTTGTCCCACGAGGAGATCGTGTAGCCGGCGACCGTGTTCATGTCGATGTCGACCGCGAGCAGGTAGTTGCAGCCCTCGGTGCCCGACTCGAGCGCGACGTCGAGGAAGTAGTTGCCGTGCAGGCGCTTTCCCTGCAGCCGGCCCTGCATGTCGGTGAAGCCGAGTACGACGGTGTCGACCTCACCCGACTCGATCAGCGAGCGCAGTCGGTCCAGGGTCAGGTAGCGGTCGTTCGGTGTGCTCATCTGCTCTCCAGTGTTGGTCGTCCGTCATCCGAGAAGTCCTCGGAGCAGTGCGGCGGTGTCGTCGCAGTGTTCCTGCATCACCCGCTGTGCACGTTCCGCTCGTCCGGCGAGGATCGCCGAGACGATGCGGGCGTGCTGGGTGTCTGAGTGGGCGATGTTCGCCTCGAGCACCGGGATGGCGCTCAGCATCTCGTGCATCGTCGACTGCACCGACGTGACTGCCTCGATCAGGCGCGAGGAGCCGGTGAGTGCGGCGATGGTGAGGTGGAACCGGGAGTCGGCCTGCCGGTGCACGGCCGGGCCGCTGGCGGTGGCGACCGCGTCGTGGGCGGTCTCCAGCTGTTCGCGCTGCCTGTCCCCGAGCTCTCCGCCGGCGGCCAGTCCGGCCGCGCCGGGCTCGACGATCCGACGGAAGTCGAGGGCGTCCCCCCACTCGGCGCGCAGTGCCGGCGTACGCCGGGAGGCGGCGCGCGCGGACGGCGTGGACGGGCGCATGGTGACCACGGTGCCCCCTCCGCGACCTCGAGTGGTCTGTACCAGTCCCGCCTGTCGCAGCGCGGCCATGGCCTCCCGCAAGGTGGCGCGGGACACTGCGAGACGTTCGGCCAGCTCGCGCTCGGAGGGCAGCACGGATCCGCGCGGATAGACGCCCAGGCGGATCAGTGTGGCCAGCTGCTCGACGCACGCCTCGAACGCGTGGTGGCCGCGGACCGGTCGCAGGACGACCTCGGACAGACCTGAGCCCCGACCACCACCACGATGGGAAGGTTCCGAGGCGGCGCTCACCCGGTCAGTGTTCGAGGGATGCGGCACAGGTGTCAATGGTCTGGACTCAAACCTTTTACATGCGGGCTATGGACGCCGACGAAACCACGGGTCTAGCCTCCTGAATCACCCGACGACGGACCACGGAGCGTGCCCCATGCCTGAAGGCCACGAACACCTTTCCGAGGACGAGAAGCACCTCGCCAAGCTCGGCTACAAGCAGGAGCTCGGCCGATCGTGGTCGAGCTTCTCCAACTTCGCCATCTCGTTCTCGATCATCTCGATCCTCGCCGGATGCTTCACCACGTTCGGCCAGGCGTGGAACAACGGCGGGCCGGTCGCCATCTCGTGGGGTTGGCCGATCATCTCCGCGCTCATCCTGATCATCGGCTTCACGCTGTCGGAGCTGGTCTCGGCGTACCCCACCTCGGGTGGCATCTACTGGTGGGCCGCGAAGATGGGTGGGCCGGCTGCCGGCTTCTTCACCGGCTGGCTGAACCTGATCGGGCTGCTGGCGGTCACGGCCTCCGTCGCCTACGGCGCGGCGACGTTCCTCGACCTGACGATCAGCACGATCAGCTCGGGGTACGCCGACTCCTACTCGCTCACGCGGGTGTTCTTGTGGTTCGTGGTGATCATGGCCCTGGCCGCCCTGGCCAACATCTTCAGCGGCCACCTGCTCGCCATCGTGAACAACATCTCGGTCTGGTGGCACGTCGCCGGCGCCGCCATCGTGATCCTGGTGCTGATCATCGTGCCCGACACCCACCAGAGCATGGACTTCGTCTTCACCGAGCGCATCAACAACTCCGGGTTCAGCAACGGCTTCTACTGGTTCCTCGTGCTGCCGTTGGGGTTCTTGCTCACGCAGTACACGATCACTGGCTTCGATGCCTCCGCGCACCTCTCGGAGGAGACCCAGGGGGCCGCCATGGGTGCGGCCAAGGGCATCTGGAAGTCGATCTTCTACTCCGCCGTGGGCGGCTACGTCCTGCTGCTGGCCTTCGTCTTCGCGGTCCAGGACGTCGACGGTGTCAACGAGGGCTTCGGCGCCGTGGACGTGATCTTCGGGCAGGCCCTGCCGGAGGGCTGGCACTTCCTGATCCTGTTGATCTCCACCGCCGGCCAGCTCTTCTGCACCACCGCGTGCCTGACCAGCGCCTCGCGGATGACGTTCGCCTTCAGTCGCGACGGAGCGATCCCCGGCTCGACGTGGCTGGCGAAGGTCAACCCGGCGACGCGGGTCCCCTCCCACGCCGTGGTCTTCGTGGGCGTGATCGGCATCATCATCACGCTCCCGGCCCTGAAGAGCGTCGGCGGTGTGCCGATCGCCTTCTATGCCGTGGTGTCCGTCGCGGTGATCGGCCTCTACCTCGCCTTCCTGATCCCGATCTGGCTGCGCTGGCGCATGGGTGACGCGTTCGAGCCCGGCGAGTGGACCAACGGGGCGAAGTACAAGTGGATGAACCTCGTCGCCGTGATCGAGATCACCGTGATCAGCGTCTACTTCATCCTGCCCTTCACCCCCGCCGGGGTGCCGTTCTCCAAGGACTTCGCCTGGAGCAGCGTCAACTACGCCCCCGTGCTGACGCTCGGCACGCTGATCGTGCTGGCCGTCTGGTGGAACCTCTCGGCGAAGAAGTGGTTCACCGGCCCGAAGCACACGATCGACGAGGCGGTCGTGGCTGCCTTCGACGAAGGCTGAGGCCGCAAGGTCACAGCTTCCTTACTCCTGCTCGTTGACCTCGCCACGAACGTGTGGCGAGTGTCAAGATCCAGATCTCATTCCCCGGTCTCGGAAGGACCTGACTCTTTCATGCACCGAATTCCTTTTCGTCTGTTTTCTGTCCTCCTGATCGCCCTGCTCGCCATCGCAGGGTGCGGCTCCAACTCGCTCGACACCGGGGAGAAGAAGGGTGGTGACGTCAAGGCCTCGGTCGACAAGGAAGCAGCAGCGCTGGTCCCCCAGGAGATCAAGGACAAGGGCACGCTGACGGTCGGCACCGACGCGAGCTACGCCCCCAGCGAGTTCCTCGGTGGTGACGGCAAGTCCATCGAGGGCTTCGACGTCGACCTCTTCACCGCGGTCGCCAAGAAGCTCGACCTGAAGGTCGAGTACGCCAACGCCAAGTTCGACTCGATCATCACCGGCGTCCAGGGCGGCAAGTACGACGTGGGCGTCTCCAGCTTCACCGTGAACGCCGACCGGATGAAGCAGGCCAACATGGTCAGCTACTTCAACGCCGGCACCCAGTGGGCCACGGCCAAGGGCAACCCGAAGAGCGTCGACCCCGACAAGCCGTGCGGCCTCACCGTCGCCGTGCAGCAGGGGACCGTGCAGCAGGAGGAGGACCTCCCGCCGAAGATCGCCGCCTGCAAGAAGGAGGGCAAGCCGACCAAGGTCCTGGTCTACGAGGGCCAGGACGAGGTCACGGCCAACGTGGTCTCTGGCAAGGCCGACGCGATGCTGGCCGACAGCCCGGTCGTCGCCTACGCCGTCGAGCAGTCCAAGGGCAAGCTCGACGCCGCCGGTGACATCTACGACGCGGCCCCCTACGGCTACGTGATCCCCAAGGACCAGACCAAGCTCGCCGACGCGATCGTGGCGGCGCTGAAGTCGCTCGAGGCCGACGGTGACTACGAGAAGGCCCTCAAGGGCTGGGGCGTCGAGGCCGGAGCGATCAAGGACTTCGCGGTCAACCCCGCGGTCTGACATGACGACGACACCCACGTCCCCACCTGCCGGAGGGGACGACCGTCCCGGGATGATCGACGCGGTTCCCGTGCGTCACCCGGGACGGTGGGTGATCATCGCGGTCCTCGCCGTGCTGGTGGCGATGTTCGTCCATCTGCTGCTGACCAACGAGGCGTTCCACTGGTCGTTCGTGTTCGAGGCGATGGTCCAGTCGCCCGTCCTCCGCGGACTGGTGATGGGCACCCTGATCGGCACCGCCGGCGCGATGCTCATCGGTGTGGTGCTCGGCATCACCATCGCGGTGATGCGGCTCTCCGACAACCCGGTGCTCTCGGGCGTCGCCTGGGTGTTCACCTGGTTCTTCCGCGCAGTGCCCCGACTGGTGCTGCTGACCATCATGGGTGCGCTCGGCCTGCTGTTCCCCCAGGCCACCGGAGGCCTCGGCATCGGGGTGCCGTTCGGTGAGCAGATCGGCAACCTGCTCGGGCTCAGCAGTGACCTGACCTTCTTCAGCCTCGACGCCAACCAGATCTTCACCGGGATCCTCGGTGGCATCATCGGGCTGGGCCTCTCGGAGGCGGCGTACATGGCCGAGATCGCCCGCGCCGGGATCCTCTCGGTCGACCCCGGCCAGCGCGAGGCAGCGTGCGCCCTTGGCATGAGCAGCGGCAAGGCGATGCGGCGGGTGGTGCTGCCGCAGGCGATGCGGGTGATCGTGCCGCCGACCGGCAACGAGACCATCGCGATGGTCAAGGACACGTCCCTGCTGATCGCGATCCCGGTCAGCAACGAGCTGTTCTTCCAGCTGCGCTCCATCGGGTCGCGCACCTACGAGGTGTTCCCCGTGCTGGTGGCGGCGGTGCTCTGGTATCTCATCGTGTGCAGTGTGCTGATGGTGATCCAGTCACGGCTCGAGGCCCACTTCGGGCGCGGTTTCGGCACCTCGGGTCCCTCCGACACCGGGATGAGGGCGAAGATGCTCGCAATGATCGGGGGCAGCAAGTGAGCGAGACCCAGGAGGCCACCACGCCGCTGGTGCGCGCGGTCAACGTGCACAAGTCCTTCTACGGCGTCGAGGTGCTCAAGGGCATCGACATCGACGTGGCCGCCGGTGAGGTGGTCTGCCTGCTCGGCCCGTCCGGGTCCGGCAAGACGACCTTCCTGCGCTGCATCAACCAGCTCGAGACCATCCAGGGCGGCCGCATCTTCGTGGACGGCGAGCTCGCGGGTTATGAGGAGAAGAACGGCAAGCTGCACCGGCTGCACGACAAGCGCATCGCCGCCCAGCGGCGCGAGATCGGGATGGTCTTCCAGCGGTTCAACCTGTTCCCGCACAAGACGGCGCTGGAGAACATCATGGAGGCCCCGATCCAGGTGGCCGGCCTCCGCAAGTCGGACGCGGAGAAGCGCGGCCGGGAGCTCCTCGCACGAGTCGGCCTCGGCGAGCGCTGCGACGCCTACCCGGCCCAGCTCTCCGGCGGTCAGCAGCAGCGGGTCGCGATCGCCCGCGCCCTGGCGATGGACCCCAAGCTGATGCTCTTCGACGAGCCGACCTCGGCCCTCGACCCGGAGCTGGTCGGTGAGGTGCTCAACGTGATGCGCGAGCTGGCCACCGGCGGCATGACGATGATCGTGGTGACCCACGAGATGGGGTTCGCCCGCGAGGTCGCCGACCGCGTCGTCTTCATGGACAGCGGTGTCGTCGTCGAGCAGGGCGACCCGAGCGAGGTCATCAACAACCCCCAGCACGAGCGCACCAAGAGCTTCCTGTCCCGGATCCGCGAGGAGAACGAGGAGTACGCCGCCGCCCTGGTGCAGCGCGCCGAGGCCGAGAAGCTCTAGCTGGGTGTTGGTTTCCCCGGGCGGCCGGGGAAACCTGCTCCTTGTCACAGCAGGGCTGCCCCAGCGCTCGACGGACAGCTCTGATGTGGCAAGAATGCGTCAGGGTGGTCCTGGGTCACGGGCGATGAGCCATCCCTTGGGGCGGCGGGCGGCTCGCGCCAGGTCGCAGGTGGAGCGAATGCGACCCAGCACTCGAGGTACGTCGAACTGGTCCTCGCCGACCACGGTGAACACCTCCAGCCCGGCTCGGCGGAACTGGTCCTCGCGGGCGACGTCCTTCGCCTGCCTTGCACGTGTGCGGTGCTCCGCCCCGGCGTACTCACCCACGACTCCGAGCTCGTCGCTGAGCAGGTCGGGCTTGCCGAGCCGACGCCCCTCGAGATCCGCGATCGGCCAGTTGCAGCGAGGGTCTGGGAGGCCCGCGTCGATGACCCAGACAAGCCGCATCCGGGTCTCGCCGGGAGAAAGGCTCCGTGGATCAGCGAGTCTTCCCGCCGCTCTCGCCTGGATCGCACCCGGCCAACGCATCCGGCGCTCGGCGTAGGCCCGGAACTTTTCGAGTCGGACCAGCCCGGCCGCGAGAGCCATGTCGACAGCCACCACGGCCTCGCGAAGGTTCGCTGAGTTCCGTGCTTCGTCGAAGGTGGCCCGGAGCGCGCTGGTGCAGGGGACCCCGTGGAGGATCTGGATCTCGGAGGAGTCGATGCGCTCGCGTCCCACGACCATCAGTCCGAGGGCCCGTAGGTTGCGAGTCGGAGGGACGACCAGCCGCACTGGTCTCGGTGTACGTCCGTCGGGCTCCAACCCGTCGAAGAACCCGCCGCCAGCCAGGCGCAGAGCGGCCCAGCCCGAGACGGCACCCCCGGGCGGCAGGCGCTGTGCCGCCTCGAGGATCCGCTGCTCGACCAGCTCGCTGTCCACGGTGGCGGGGACGTAGAGACCGGGTGAGGTGCGCCTCCAACCAGGGCCACGTGCTTGGCCCATGGTCGGCCCGAGCTTGCCGGCCGGGTCGACGGGCAGCGGGACGACGAGGCCGTGGGGCAGAGAACATCGAGGGTTCCAGGGGTGGGTCATTGCGTGAGCATGGGGCGTCTTGACCTGCGCTGCCGCACCCACCAGGGCAGCCTGTGGACGCGTCCTTGTCACACCAGCGCTGTGGACGCCAACTGGTGGGAGCGCTGGCGTGACAAGGAGCAGGTTTCCCCGGGCGCCCGGGGAAACCGCCGCCGCCGCCCACCCACCGCCCACCCGCCCCCACCCGCCGCCCACCCACCCCCACCCGCCACCCGCCGACCCCGCAGTGGTGCGCACGGATTCGAACCGGCAAGATCGGGAACGACAGGCCTAGGGCGCAACGGTGCGCCGGAACACGACCAGGAGGCAGCAGATGACTGACGAGCCACTGAACGACGACGAGCTGGACACCACGGCCGGCGGAGACGACGCGGTTCCCGGCGGCGACGCCGATGGCTCCGACGGGGACTCCACCGACAGCACCGACGGCGACTCCACGGATGCCGACGGCACCGACGGCGACTCCACCGACAGCACCGACGGTGACTCGACGGACGCTGACGGCACCGACGGTGGCGACGCTGACGGCACCGACGGCGACTCGACCGACAGCACCGACGGCGACGCGACCGACGGGTGACCGATGCGCTCGAGCTGTTGAGCGGGGACGCCCAGAACTTCGTCGAGAAGGTCTGGGCGTCCCACGTTCACCTGCACGAGACCGACCCCGCCGAGCTGGTGGGGCTGCTCTCGTTCGGTGACGTGGACGAGCTGTTGACGTCCACGGCGATCCGCACGCCCGCGGTGCGCTTGGCCCAGGACGGGTCCGTGCTGCCGCAGTCGCGCTACACCCGCAGTGGGGCCACGCTGGCCGGCCAGGCCCTGACCGGGCTGGTCGACGCCCGCAAGGTGATCGACCTGTTCGAGGGCGGCGCGACCGTCGTACTCCAGGGACTGCACCGCTACTGGCCGCCGCTCACGCGCCTGGTCGCGGAGCTCGAGCTCGCCCTGGGCCATCCCTGCCAGGCCAACGCCTACCTGACCCCGCCCGGTTCCCAGGGCTTCGCGGTGCACAGCGACGCCCACGACGTCTTCGTGTTCCAGACCCACGGCTCCAAGCTGTGGGAGGTCCACCCCGCCCCCGATGAGGACGGCGACCCCCGCGAGGTGCTGCTCGAGCCGGGCCTGAGCATGTATCTCCCGACCGGCACGCCCCACGCCGCCCGCGCCCGGGACACCGTCTCGCTGCACGTGACGATCGGCATCAACCAGGTCACCTGGCGCACCCTGCTAGACCGCGCCGTGTCGAAGGCCATGGAGCAGGTGGAGGCCGACGCCCACCTGCCCGCCGGATATCTCGACGACCCCGAGCGCCTCGCCGAGGGTCTCGGCGAGCGGCTGCGTTCCCTGGCCGACGCCCTGGCCGGCACCGACGTGGCCGCCATCGCCGACGCCCAGACCCGCTCCTTCCTGGAGAAGCGCGGCGCCAACCTGCGGGGATCACTCGTCGACCGGATGAGCCTGGACAGCATGGCCGGCGACACCACCCTGCGCCGGCGACCGGGCAAGCCGTGCGTCCTGCGGCCCGACGGCGACCGAGTGCACCTTCTGCTCGGCGACCGCCGGATGACGGTGCCGGCGCGCATCACCGAGGCCGTCGAGCGGGTGCGCACGCTCCATTCGTTCACCCCCGACGACCTGGGCCTCGACCCCGAGTCCGCCCTGGTCCTCTGTCGGCGGCTGGTCCGTGAGGGTCTGCTCGAGGTCGTCCGCTGACTCCGCCGGGCACCACCGACTACCGCTGCTCGGCGGCCTCGGAGCAGCGGCTGGACGACCTCGCCGGGACCGCCACGCACGTGACCGCGTTCCTGCTGGTCGAGCACCACGGACCGTGGGGGGCCAGCGCCCCGCGCGACAGCCGGCTGCCCGACTCGGTGAAGGCCCACCTCTCGACGCACAAGAACATCAAGGTGCTGATGGCGCGCCGGCACCACCGGGCCCACCGGGGCTCGGAGTTCCGGATCACCTTGTGCTTCCCCGCGCGCCGGCTGCTGCTCACCTCGACCTTCGCGGACCCCGAGGAGCTGACCCGCCTCGACCTGGACGCCGTCTCGCGTGGCGAGGCGCCTGACTGGGAGCGCTCCGACGGGCCGGTCTACGGCGTGTGCACCCACGGCCGTCACGACGCGTGCTGCGCCGAGCGCGGTCGCCCCGTGGCCGCCGCGCTCACCTCCTCACACCCGGCGGAGACGTGGGAGGTCTCCCACATCGGTGGCGACCGGTTCGCGGCCAACATGGTGGTCCTGCCCGAGGGCCTCTACTACGGGCGGATGGAGCCCGGCTCGGCCAGCGAGGTCGCCTGGCTCCACGAGGCCGGCCGGGTCGACCTCGGACGGCTGCGCGGTCGTTCGTCTGTCCCCATGCACGTGCAGTACGCCGAGATCGCGCTGCGCCGCCACCTCGAGGAGGACCGCCTCGACGCCGTCCGCCTGGTCCGCCGGGCGGGGTGGACGAGCGTGTTCGAGCGCCGGGCCGACGGCGTCGCCGTCGAGTGGGCGGTGACCGTGAGCCGTGGGACCCAGGGGGAGGGGCAGCTGACCTGCGGTGTCGAGCGGCTGAGCCCCTTGCCCGTGTTCGACGTGGTCTCCCTCGATCGACTGCCCTGACCCCTCCCGGCGGCGTCGACCGGGACCACCTCAGACGCCGGATGGGCCCGGCGAAGGGGATCTGAGGTGCCCGCGTGCCCGGACTAAGGCATCGGCCGATGTCCCGGGGGCGCCTTAGCACTGAAGTGGAGCCATCGACCAATCAAGGAGATGAGCACCATGTACAGCCCCCTCAACGAGGAATACATGTTCGAGGAAATGAAGAACCGCACCGACAGCCTGCGCCGCCCGCGTCGCGAGGACCTGGCGGCCCGTGCCGGGCGCCGCTGGTGGCGCCGCGCCGCACACCCCAGCCGCCACAGTGCGGAATGATGACCGATGTGCGGATTGATCGGAGCAGGGCCGGGAGCATCGTCGGTCGCGACGTCGAGCTCGAGGTCCTGCTCCGCTCGGCCACCGGGTCGGACCAGACCCGGATGGTCCTCCTCTCCGGTGACGCCGGAGTGGGCAAGACCCGCCTCCTGACCGAGGCGATCGACCGGCTCGTGGCCGAGGGCTGGCGGGCGCTGGTCGGCCACTGTCTCGACTTCGGCGAGACCTCGATGCCCTACCTTCCGTTCGCGGAGATGATCGCGCAGGTCGGTGAGGTCGCCCCCGAGCTCGTCGAGAGCGAGCTCCACCCCGCACTTGCCAGGCTGCGCCACCGCGCGCCGGCGGACGAACCCTCCGAGGGCCTCGACCGGGCCGAGGTCTTCGAGGCGATGCACGCCCTCGTCGAGGACCTCGCTGCCCTCGGCCCGCTGGTGCTCGTCGTCGAGGACGCCCACTGGGCCGACGCCTCGACCCGTGACCTGGTCAGCTTCCTGCTCTCGCGTCGCATGCAGCGCCGCTTCGTGGTCCTCGTCAGCTTCCGCTCCGACGAGATGCACCGACGTCACCCCCTGCGCCAGCGCGTCGCCGAGTGGGTCCGCCTCCCCGGTGTCGAGCGGGTCCAGCTCGACCCGCTCCCGGCAGGCGCGGTGCGCGGCATGGTCGAGCAGATCATCGGCCGGCCCGGGCAGCCGCTGGGGGAGAAGTACGACGACGACATCGAGCGCATCGTCCAGCGCTCGCAAGGCAATGCGTTCTACGTCGAGGAGCTCGTCGGCGCCTTCCTCGGCGGTGGCTGGAGCCTCCCCGAGGACCTCGCCGACCTGCTGCTGGTGCGGCTGGACCGCCTCGAGGAGTCCGCCCGCGACGTGGTCAGGGTGGCCTCCGCCGCCGGACAACGCGTGCCCCACGACCTGCTGGCCCGGGTCGCCCCGGTCTCCGAGGACGAGCTCGAGGTGGCGCTGCGCAACGCGATCGACGCCAACGTGCTCGTCCGCACCGGCGAGTCCGAATACGCCTTCCGGCACGCGTTGCTCGGCGAGGCGGTCTACGACGACCTCCTGCCCGGCGAGCGGATGCGCCTGCACACGGCGTACGCCGAGGCGGTGCGCGAGCTCCACGGCACCCTCCAGTCGGCCAACCTCGCCCGCCACGCCCTGGCCTCGCACGACCTGCCCACGGCGCTCCACGCCAGCGTCGAGGCCGGCGACCAGGCGCTGTCCACGGGTGGCCCTGACGAGGCGGCCCGGCACTACACGAAGGCGCTCGAGATCTACTCCCGCGCGGCGCCCCACCTCGACCACCCGCCCGACGAGGCCGAGCTCGTGGCGCGCACGGTCGACGCGCTGTGCAGCTCCGGCCGGCCCGAGACCGCGCTCGCGCTGATCGACTCCCACCTCTCCCGCCTGCCGGCCGACGCGCCGCAGCTCTCCCGTGCCCGCCTGCTGCTGGCGCGGGTGGAGGCGCTGCGCTCGACCGAGACCGACGCCCGCCCGAGCCTGGTCACCGCCGAGGCCCTCGAGCTCGTCGGTCCCGACCCGACCCAGCTGCGCGCCCGGATCCTCGCGATGCACGCCCAGGCCCTGATCTGGGACGGCCGGTTCGACGAGGCGCGCCAGCAGGCCGACGAGGCTATCGAGCTCGCCGACCAGCTCGAGCTGCCGCGGCTGGCCGCCGATGTGAGCGTGACGCTCACCTGGCTCAGCCAGCACCTCGACCTCGGCGAGGGCAGCCGGGCCGAGCTGAAGCGGATCATCGCCGAGGCGCAGGACCGCGGCGACGTGCTCAGCGAGCTGCGCGGCTTCATGCGCTGCGGCGGACTGGAGTACGACTACGGCGAGCTCACCGCCGCCCAGGACAACTACCTCGAGGCGGCGCGGCTCGCCCGCCAGATCGGCCGACCCTGGACCATCCAGGGCATCGCCGGGCGGATGCTCGGCGCGGTGATGGCCTACATGCGCGGCGAGTGGGACGAGGCGCTCGCGATCGCCGACTACCGCGACGAGGACCCGCCTCCCACACCGCGCGCGATGCTGGACTCCGTGACGCTGGCCGTGGCGGCCGGGCGCGGCGAGGTCTCCGCGCTGGCGGTCTTTCCGGCCCTGCGCGAACGGTGGCACCGGGAGGGACTGGTCACGATCACCGGTGGTTCCGCGGCGATCGAGCTGCAGTCGATCCGTGACGGGGCCGCAGCAGCCGTGGCGACGTACGACGACATCTGCCGGGTGCTCACCCCGCTGTGGGGTGAGCACTTCGGCGCGCGGCTGCGGCTCGCGACCCTGGCCCTCGCGGCCCTGGCCGACGAGGCGCCACGCACCCCGACCGGCTCCCGGGACGAGGTGCGGGCGACCGCGGCTCGACTGGTCACCGATGCCGAGCGGAGTGCTCGAGGTGCGCGAGGAGGACCTGCGGCCGTTCGCCGCCGAAGGGCGCGCGTGGGAGGCCCGTCTGCGCGCCGAGGAGCTCCGGCTCGAGTGGCTGCTCGGCGCCCGCGTCGACCTCCAGGAGCTGGTGGGACGCTGGCGCAGCGCTGCCGAGCTGTTCGCCGAGCTGGGCCACGCCTACGAGGAGGCCCGCGCGCGGACGCGGCTGGCGCTGGTCCTGCGTGCAGCGGGAGAGACCGAGGCCGGTCAGGAGGAGGCGGCCGCCGCGCGGGTGGTGGCACAGCGCCTGGGCGCCGCGCCACTGCTCGAGGAGCTCGGGTCGGCCCTGCGCCCGGCCGCCGCCGACGCCGGGCTGCTGACCCCGCGCGAGCGCGAGATCCTGGCGCTCGTGGCCGCCGGACGCAGCAACGGCGAGATCGGTCAGCAGCTGTTCATCTCGGCCAAGACGGTGAGCGTGCACGTCTCCAACGTGATGGCCAAGCTGGGTGCCGGGAGCCGCACGGAAGCCTCGGCGCTCGCCCGCCGATCCGGTCTGATCGACTGACCGGCCGCAGGTCGTTGAGGTCTTGACGACCTGCGGCCTGGCACGTTGCTGACCCTCGGCATCGTCTACCTGGTCTTCAGGCTGATCGGTGCCGCCCTGGTGCGGGTGCCCCCGGCCACGACGAGCACGAGCGCTGTCCAGAACCCGACCAGGCCGGTCAGCTGCACGGGGGCTGAACCGCATCCTCGCCGGGTCACGCGATCGGCGGCATACTCTCCGTATGCGAACCGAGACCGTGACCGAACGTCGCTTCGCCAAGATGCGGCCCGTGCCCGACGGGAACGCACCCACGGTGGACCCGGGAGAGCTCCCACCCGGTCCCAGACTGCCCGGGATCCTGCAGAGCATCGGCCTGCTGCGCTTCCGGCACTGGTTCGTCCCGGCCCTCCACCGTCGTTACGGCGACGTCTTCTCCATCAAGATCATGCCGGAGGGACGCCACCTCGTGGTCTTCAACCGTCCCGAGCACGTCAAGGAGATCTTCGCCGGCGACCCGGAGGTCTTCCACGCCGGCAAGGGCAACGCCATCCTCGGGCCGGTGATGGGCGAGCACTCGCTGCTGCTGGTCGACTCCAAGCAGCACAAGCGCGCCCGCAAGCTGCTGATGCCCGCGTTCAACGGTCACGCGCTGCGCGGCTATGAAGACCTGGTGACCGGGCTGGCCAAGACCGAGGTCGGCCGTTGGCACGAGGGCGAGGCGTTCGCCTCGCTCGAGCGGATGAACGCGCTGACCCTCGAGGTGATCCTTCAGGTGGTCTTCGGGGTCACCGACGAGGCGCGGCTCTCGGAGCTCCGGCCGCTGGTGAACAAGACCGTGAACATCCCCCCGCTGGTGTTCCTGGGCTGGGGGTTCCCGAAGCTGCAGAAGCTCGGCCCCTGGCGGCGCACGGTCGAGAACCAGATCGAGCTCGACCGGGTGATCTTCCGGGTGATCGGGGAGCGCCGTGAGGCGACCGACCTGGCCGAGCGGTCCGACGTGCTCTCCCGGCTGCTGCAGGTCCGTGACGAGAACAACGAGGGCCTGAGCGACGAGGAGCTGCGCGACCAGCTGGTCACCCTGCTGCTCGCCGGCCACGAGACGACCGCGACCGCACTCGCCTGGACCCTGCACGAGCTCGGCAAGGACCAGGTCGAGGAGCGGAAGGCGCGCGACGCCGCCTCGGCCGGCGACACGGACTACCTCGAGGCGGTGCTCAAGGAGTCGATGCGGCTGCACCCGGTCATCCCGATGGTGGTGCGGCACCTGATGGCGCCGGCCACCATCGGCGGGATCGACCTGCCGCGGGGCGCCAACGTCGCTGCGTCGATCATCCTGGCCCACGAGTCGGAGGAGAGCCATCCCGACCACACCCGGTTCCGCCCCGAGCGGTTCCTCGACGGAGAGGTCGCCATCAACACCTGGATCCCGTTCGGCGGCGGCGTACGCCGCTGCATCGGTGCCGGCTTCTCGCTGATGGAGGGGGTGGCCGTGCTCCGCGAGGTGCTGATCACCTACGACGTCGACCTGCCACGGGGCACGACCGAGGTCGCCAAGGTCCGCAACATCACCAGCGTGCCGCGCCACGGCGCCCGCATCGTCGTACGCCGCCGTCGCGGAGCCTGAGCACCCCGACCGGGCCTGACGGGGCGTCGGTCGGGGGAGAGCCAGGCGCACCCGTCAGGCGAATCGGAAGGCCGAGGTCCGGGGCACCCCTCCAGTGTGCTCCGCATTCCGAGACCAGGCCCGGGCGCGGCGTACCTGATCTGGACGGGTGCCGAGACGTCCGTGGAAGAGCGCCTCGTAGGCTCGGCCGGGTGAAGCTCGAACGCAAGCACGCGCTGGTCCTGCTGGCCGTCGCCGTCTGGAACGTGGTCACCTACGCGCAGTTCACCCGAGCGCTGATCAACACCGAGGAGGACCGGCCCACGGGCTACTACGTCGCGCACACCGTGCTGATCGTGGTCAACGTCGTGATCGCGGTGGTGCTCGGCCGGTGGGGGCTCCGGGCGCTGCGGTCCGCACGCGACTAGATGCAAAGATCTCTTTGCAAAGAGGTCTTTGCGTTCTAGGGTGAGGCGATGAGCACCCCGGAGCAGGCAGTCGTCGGCACCGAGGCGCTCAAGGGCCTGGCCCATCCGCTCCGGCTGCGGCTGATCGCCGAGCTCAACGCGCGCGGGTCGGCCACCGCCAGCCAGCTCGCGGCGGCCCTGGGGGAGTCGAGCGGGTCGACGAGCTATCACCTGCGCCAGCTGCACCGCCACGGCTTCGTCGAGGAGGACCCCGAGCGGGGCACGGCCCGCGAACGGGTGTGGGTGCCGCGCCCGGGCGGCTGGAGCATCCCGGTCCTCGATCTCGCCGAGGACCCGTCGTCGGCGGTCGCGGTCGACGTGCTGCTGCGCGAGCAGCTGCGCGAGGAGCACCGGCGGGTGCTCGAGATGGTGACGCTGGCGCGCGAGTGGCCCCCCGAGTGGCGAGACGCGGCAGTGCGCCGTGAGACCCACGTCAGCCTGGACCCGGCCCGGCTGGCGGCGATGCGGGAAGAGCTCGACGCCGTCGTCGACCGCTACCGCGAGGAGGAGGGCACCGGGGACGCGCGGCGCGTCTCGGTCGTCTACCAGCTGATCCCGACCGAGCACCGGACGGGGACGTGAGCTCGCAGACGCTGGCTCCGTCACGGCTGGGCGGGTCGTTCTGGCGCCTGTTCACCTCCAGCAGCACCTCGAACCTCTCCGACGGGGTGATGCAGGCCGCCCTGCCGCTGCTCGCCGCGACACTGACCCGTGACCCGGTCGCGGTCTCCGCGCTCGGAGCGCTCGCCTTCCTGCCCTGGCTGCTCTTCGCCCTGCCTGCCGGGACGCTGGTCGACCGCGTGAACCGGCGTACGGCGATGGCCGTGGCCAACGTCTTCCGCGCGCTCCTGCTCGGCGTGCTCGCCGGGTCGGTGGCCACCGGTCATGCCACCCTGCCGGTGCTCTACGTGGTCGCCTTCCTGCTCGGGTGTGCCGAGACGGTCTACGACAGCGCCGCCCGGGCCATGTTGAGCCAGGTGGTGACCCGGTCCCAGCTCGAGCGCGGCAACAGCCTGCTCACCACGGCCGAGGCCGTCGGCAACATCTTCCTGGGGGCGCCGATCGGGGCGTGGCTGTTCGCGGTCGCCGCGTCCCTGCCGCTCTGGGCCAACAGCGGCGCCTACCTCGTCGCGGCCTTCCTGGCACTGACCGTGGCCGGCAGCTTCGCGGTCGACCGCACGAGCGGCTCCACGGTGCGCCAGGACATGCGCGAGGGCCTGGGCTGGCTGCTCCGCCACCGGCTGCTCCGCGAGCTGATGGTGGCGAGCTTCTTCGGGGCGGCGATCCACTCGCTGACCCAAGGCATCCTGGTGCTCTACGTGCTGCAGGACCTCGGCCTCTCCGAGCGTGGCTTCGGTCTCGCGATCGCCGCAGCCGGTGTCGGCGCGATCCTCGGGTCGCTGCTCTCGGTCCGGGTGACCAGGCTGGTCGGCCGCACCGCGGCGATGGGCTCCGCCCAGGTGCTGTCGGCGGTGGCGATCCTGCTGATGGCGTTCTGGCAGCACCCGGTCGGCGGGCCGGTCCTCTACGCGGTCTCCGCCGGCGCGATCTCGCTGTTCAACGTGCAGATCATGTCCGTGCGTCAGGCGCTGGTCCCCGAGCACCTGTTCGGTCGGGTCCAGGGCGCCTACCGCACCGCCATCTGGGGCGGCATCCCGCTCGGCATGTTCGGCGGCGGGGCCCTGGGTGCGTGGCTGGGCCTGCCGGCGGTGTTCGTCGTCTGCGGCGCCAGCGGCATCGTCGT
Organism: uncultured Actinomycetota bacterium; assembly: GCA_963843075.1. Taxonomy (GTDB): domain Bacteria; phylum Actinomycetota; class Actinomycetes; order Propionibacteriales; family Nocardioidaceae; genus Marmoricola. The sequence continues at coordinate 942,712 of CAWJJD010000001.1, forward strand.
GGGTGCCATCACCTGGCTGATCCTGCATCGCCACCGGCACGAGATCGCGGCCGCCTTCGACGAGGACTGACACCTTCCACTGGCCGGAACCTGGCAGCACGTCCGCCTGTGTCCGCGTGCCTAGGCTGCAGGCATGACCACAACGACACTGCTGGACGGCGCCGACTGGACCGGGAACATCTTCGTCGAGGGCACCTGGCGGCCGGGATCGGCCGGCGACGCCGCGATCCTCGAGCCCGCCACGGGCACCGAGCTCGGGCGCACCGGACGGGCAGGTGTCGACGACGTCGCGACCGCAGCCGCTTCCGCTGCCGGGGCCCAACGCGAGTGGGCCGCGCTGCCGCACACGCAGCGGGCCGCGGTCCTGCGCAGGGCGGGCGACCTGTTCACCGAGCACGCCGACGAGCTCGCCGGCTGGAACGTCCGCGAGGTCGGCGCCGTACCCGGCATGGCGGGTTTCGCGCTGCACGTCGCCGCCGAGGAGTGCTATGCCTCGGCCGGCCTCCCCGGGGCTCCCCTGGGAGAGCTGATCCCCAGCGAGCAGCCGCGGCTCTCGATGGCCAAGCGAGTCCCGGTCGGGGTCGTCGGCGTGATCTCGCCGTTCAACGTCCCCCTGATCCTCAGCATCCGCTCGGTCGCCCCGGCCCTCGCGCTGGGCAACTCGGTGCTGCTCAAGCCGGACCCGAGGACGGTCATGACCGGCGGCGTCAACATCGTCCGCGTCTTCGAGGAGGCGGGTCTCCCCGCCGGTGTCCTCCAGCTCGTTCCCGGTGGCGTCGATGTCGGCGAGGCGCTCGTGGCCGACCCGCACGTCCGGGTCATCTCCTTCACCGGGTCCACCGCCGCCGGGCGGGCCGTCGGCGAGCTGGCCGGGCGGCACCTGAAGCGGGCCCACCTCGAGCTCGGTGGCAACTCGGCGATGCTGGTGCTCGACGACGCCGACGTGGAGAAGGCGGTCAACCTCGCAGCCTGGGGCTCCTTCTTCCACCAGGGCCAGATCTGCATGACCACCGGGCGTCACCTCGTGGCCGACCGGATCTACGACGACTTCGTGGAGGCCCTCGCCGAGAAGGCCGGGCACCTCCCGGTCGGCAACCCGGCCACCGAGGAGGTCGCGCTCGGGCCGGTCATCGACGAGGGCCAGCGCGACAAGATCCACGGGCTCGTCACGGCGACGACCGATGCCGGCGCGAAGGCGGCGGCCGGAGCGACGTACGACGGGCTCTTCTACCGGCCCACCGTGCTCTCCGAGGTCACCCCGGACCACCCGGCCTTCACCGAGGAGATCTTCGGGCCCGTGGCTCCGGTCACCCGGATCAGCAGCGAGGACGAGGCCGTGGAGCTCGCGCGGGCCAGCGACTACGGCCTCTCCCTGGGGATCATCACCTCCGACGTGATGCGCGGTCTGGCGCTCGCCGACCGGATCCCGACCGGGATCGTGCACATCAACGACCAGACGGTCAACGACGAGGCCAACGCCCCCTTCGGCGGCGTCGCGGCCTCGGGCACCGGTTCCCGCTTCGGTGGCGCCCCGGCCAACATCGAGGCGTTCACCGAGACCCGCTGGATCACCGCGCGAGCCGAGCCGCCGACGTACCCCTTCTGACCGACGGGCTGTCCGGACCGCTGCTGTACCTCTAGGCTCGCGCCGTGTGGCGAGTCCTGGGGTGGGTGCTGCTCGCGGTGCTGTGGCTCGCCCTCGGCCCCTGGGTGCTGGTGCTCGGCCTGCTCGCCCTCCTCGTCCCGGCCGTACGACGCACCGCCAGACCGCGCCACCCCTGGTGGACCGCCGGCGCCCTGGTCGGGGCGGTCGCCTTGCTCGTGGCCGTCGTGGTCGTCGTCCCCGACGGGCGCCTGCCGATCCCGCCGGGCCCGGGCGCCCTGGTCACGCCCTCGTTCACGGGCAGGGCCGCCACGGCGAGACCGCTCGACGTGCAGGTGCCCCAGCATCCCCACCTCGCTGCCGACGGCCGCAACTCGATGCACGACGACGGCTGGGCCAGCGACTCCTACGCCGGACCCGGTCCGCTCGGCCGCGACCCCGAGGTCGACACCGCCTGGTATGGGCTGGAGGAGTGCGCCACCCTCGCCTTCGACCACCGCGATCGGCTGGTCGGGCTCTGCGGAGACCTCCGCGGTCCGGTGCTCCACGTGCTCTCCCGCGACCTTCGCCCCCTGACGACGAGGCGGTTGCCCGACCGTCCCCACGTCGAGGGCAAGCGCCCGTGGGAGAACCTCTGTGCCGGCGCCTACTTCTACCTCGACGCCGACGACCACGCGGTCGTGGCGACGACGGACCGGCGGATCCTCGAGTTCTCGGTGGCCGACCCTGACGGTGCGGCGCGGTTCCGGCAGGTGCGCAGCTTCGAGGTCTCGGGAGAGGTCCCGTCGAGCGACTGCCTGATCGCGCTGATGCCGGACTGGTCGGGGCGGATCTGGTTCGTCACGCAGGAGGGACGAGCCGGGACGGTCGATCCCGCGAGCGGTGCGGTCTCGGTGCACGAGCTGGGGGAGGGTGTCTACAACTCGCTCGCCGTGGACGAGCGCGGGGTCTACGTCGTGTCGGACCGAGCGTTGTACCGACTCTCGGCCGACTCCTCCGGGGGGCCACGGGTCGACTGGCGGGCGGCGTACGACCGCGGCTCGAGGCAGAAGCCCGGGCAGCTCTCCCGCGGCAGCGGCACCACCCCGACGGTGCTGCCCGGCGGGCGGGTGGCCATCACCGACAACGCAGAGCCGCGGATGAACGTGGCCTTCTTCGACACCACGACCGGGCGGGAGGTGTGCCGGGCGCCGGTCCTCGAGTCCGGGGCGAGCGCCACCGAGAACTCTCTGGTGTCGGTCGGTGACGGCGTCATCGTGGAGAACAACTACGGCTACTCCGGGCCGCAGAGCACGCTGCTCGGGCGGGCGACCCGAGCCGGCATCGCCCGGGTCGACCTCGACGGGGACACGTGCCGGGTCGTGTGGACCAGCGACGAGATCGCGCCGACCTCGGTGCCCAAGGTGTCCCTGGAGACCGGCCTGCTCTACGCCTACACCAAGCGCCGCACCTGGTGGGGCGTCAGCGCGTGGTACCTCACCGCGCTCGACGTGCGCACCGGTCGCACCGCCTTCAGCGTCCGCACGGGTCTGGGCACCTTGATGAACAACCACTACTCCGCGGTCACGTTGGCCCCCGACGGCTCGGCGTACGTCGCGACGCTGGCCGGCATGGTGCGCGTGCGGGACTCGCGCTAGATGAACGCTGCGCGCACCTCGTCCTCGGTGAGCCCGTAGTCGGCGAGGTCGTAGGAGTGCTTCGGTCGGCGTCCGCCCCGGCGGGACTCGGCGTCGAGCGCGGTGACGGCCTCGTCGACGGCGGCGGTCCACTCGAGCCCGAACGCCTCGTAGATGCCCTTCGTCGTGGCCACCGGGTCGGTGACGAACTCGCGGTAGTCGATGTCGATGAACTGCTCCGGGGCGTACGCCGCCCGCTCGCGCTCGAACCGCGCGACCGCCTTGCTCAGCATGTCGAGCTGGGTGCGCCCGATCGTCTCGCCGACGAACGTCGTCGACCAGCCCTTGGTCGCCTCGGCCGACAACGAGCACGCCGACGCGATCGCCACCACGGGCTCGCGCCTGGTGTGGACGATCAGGGCGTCGGGATAGACCGACATGATCGCGTCGAGCCCGACGAGGTGCGAGGGGTTCTTCAGCACCCACTGCTTCTCGGGGTCGTTGAGCCCGATCAGCTGCAGGTTGGCCTTGTGGCGGGCGTAGGCGTCGGTCCAGTCCTGCTTCTCGAGCCAGGCGGAGTACTCCGGGACGTGGGCGAGCGACTCGTAGCCGATCGACTTGCCCGACTGGCGCAGGATCCGCCAGCACTCCTCCACGCTCGAGGCATCCATGAAGTGGATCCCCATGAACTCGGGGTTGTCGATGTGGTGCTCGGAGAACGCGGAGTTCAGCGCGTTGAAGATCGGGTTCTCCTCCCAGGTCTCGCGCGGCGGCCGGGGTTGGGGCACCTCGGTCAGCCACAGCTCCAGCCCCTGGTGCGCCGGGTCGGCGTTCAGCAGCCGGTGCAGTGCGGTGGTCCCGGTGCGTGGCAGGCCGCACACGAAGATGGGTCGCTCGATCGGCACGTCGGCGTACGACGGGTGCTGCTTGAAACCGTGCTCGGAGAGCAGCCGTCCCACGAGCGCGCTCTTGATGAACGTGCGCTGCATGTAGTTGCCCTCGGGCGTCAGCCCGCCGTGCTCGACCAGGTCCTCGCACAGCAGCCGGAGACCCTCCTCGTGCTCGCTGCCGCCGAAGTCCTCGAGCCCCGTCGTGCGCACCGCGGCCGCCCTGATGTCCTCGAAGGAGCCGAGGTCCTCCCGGGTGCGGGCGCTCACGGATGACGTCCGGGGCGGGCTCGGGGATCAGTAGCCATGGAACTCTCCACAGCTCACGTCCAGGGTGATCCCGCTGACGGCCGAGGCCAGGTCGGAGGCGAGGAACAGGGTGGCCCGTGCGACCTCCTCGGGCGTCGCGAGCCGCTTGAGGTCGGTGCGGTCGGCGATCTCGGTGTAGATCACGTCGTGGGTGACGCCACGCTCCTCGGCCATCCAGTCGAAGTAGGCCTTGTTGACGTCCTCATAGATCCAGCTCGGCGCGACGGTGTTCACCCGGATGCCGCGCGGGCCGAGCTCGCTCGCCAGTGAGGAGGCGATGTGGACCAGGGTGCCCTTGCTCAGCTTGTAGCCGGCGAACTCGGGCTGGGACTGCCGCAGCACCGCGGAGTTGACCATGATGATCGACCCCTTCGACTGCTCGAGCGCGTCCGCGAACAGCGTCGAGAGCCGCAGGGGAGCGAACGCGTTGGTCTCCAGCGAGGCACGCAGCGCGTCGTGCTTGATCGTGGTCAGCGGGTCCATCGGCGGGATCGCGAACGCGTTGTTGATCAGGCAGTCGACCTTGCCGAACTCCTCGAGCGCCGCGTCGACCAGCTTCTGGCAGCCCTCCTCGTCGTTGATGTCCGTGGGTACGACGAGCGCACGGCGCCCGTGCGACCGGACCACCTCGGCCATCTTGTCGAGCCGCTTCTGCGTGCGTGAGGCGAGGACCAGGTCGGCGCCGAGCCTGGCCGCCTCCTCGCCGAGCGAACGGCCCAGCCCCGGCCCGACGCCGGAGAGCACGACGACCTTGTCCTGCAGCAGCTGTGGTGAGTCGGTCACGTCAGGTCTCCTTCAGTTCGCCGAGAGGGCTGTTCTGGTTGGCTGCAGCTCGCCGAGAGGGCACTTCTGGTTGGGCGTACGCCGCTGAGAGGGCGATCGTGGTTGGCCGGCCGCCAACCAGAACTGCCCGGTCGGCGTACTCCCGCCAACCAGAACTGCCCGGTCGGCGTACTCCCGCCAACCAGAACTGCCCGGTCGGCGGGGTCACGAGATCATCCGCCGGGCGATGCCGGCCTGGCGGTCGGCGATGCGGGCGGTGTAGTCGTCGGGGGAGATCTGGTTGTCCTCGAAGTGCGGCAGGCGCGCGGGCAGCTCGTCGAACGGCACCACCTCGACGGTCGGGCCGTCTGCAGCGTCCAGCGAACGCGCGAGCCGCTGCCAGCGCAGCATCATCACGCCCTGCGGGTGGCCGCAGGTCTCGAGCCAGTTGGCGATGCCGGGGTTCTGCTCACTGACCACGTAGCGCAACAGCCCGTCGGGATCGGCGTGGGACTGCGCCCGGGTCAACGAGGTCTGGTGGTGCTCGTAGTCGGTGGAGATGTACCACCGCGAGCCGATCTGGATGGCCTGGTAGTCGCACTCGGAGACCGGGACGGTGACGATCATCGCCTCCCCGTCGGACAACGAGTAGTGCCCGATCGAGGAGAACTGCGAGGCGAGTCCGCCGGGCGTGGACGCAGGCCGGGTCAGGGTGTTCACCGGCTCCTTGTAGGTGAACCACTCCGGGAAGGCGAACCAGGTGTTGATCCTGCCGATGAGCATCTTCGCGGCCACGGCGTACCTCTTGGCCACGCGCTCGGGCGTCAGCGTGGGACGCGCCTGTCCGGCGGTGTCGAGGCGCTGGATCCGGATGGTGCCGCGCTCCTCGGCGTTCCAGTCGGCGTAGACCTCACGGATGATCAGCGTGCTGCCCTTCTGCAGCCCCAGCTCCGGCCCGAAGCGCCACTCGAAGCTGCCGTCCTCGGCGATGTCCAGCTCGCGGTCGTCGAAGGCCGCGACGGTGCTCGGCGCCCCGTCGGAGGAGTAGGTGCCGTCCATGATCTGGAAGGACAGGTCGGCCGTCGATCCGCGCACCCCCGAGACGACGTAGGACGCGTCGCCGGTCAGGTAGGCGTTGAAGTAGATCGCGTCGGGGTTGTCGAGACCCTGGCGGGCGTACTGGTGCGTGGGGTTGATCAGCACCGGGTGCTCGAGGTCGTAGTCGAAGGCCATCTGCAGCGACGAGCGGATGCTGCCGGCCAGGTAGTCGAAGCCCTCGGCGAGGTCCTGCGCGGACACCTCGAACGGCGGGTTGGCGACCAGCTCCTCCGCCTCGGCGACGGCTTCCCGGAACGTCGCGGTGTAGTCGGGTGTCACAGGCTCACCTTGCTGATGATCGAGTCGGCATACCTGTTCAGGTGCTCGATCTTGGTCTCCAGCGGCTCGGTGTCCGGGCCCTTGATGTAGGGGATCCGGAACCCGACGATGCAGTCGGTCACGCCCTTGTCCTCGAGGCGCTTGATGCCCTCGAGGTCATAGGCGTCGTAGGAGATCACGTGCACCTCGAAGTCGTCGCGGGTGTCGCCCTCCTCCGTGCGGATCTCGGCCAGGCGCGCCAGCAGTCGGTCGAGCTCCTCGCCGTCGCCGCCGGCGTGCATCCACCCGTCCCCCTTGAGCACGGCGCGCCGCAGTGCGGCGTCCGCGTGACCGCCCACGAGCAGCGGCACCCGCTCGGTCGGCGCAGGTGTCTGCTTCATCGGCGGGAACGAGTAGAAGTCGCCGTCGTAGCCGAAGAACTCCCCGGAGGTCAGGCCGCGGACGATGTCCATGCACTCGTCCATCCGCTTGCCGCGCTTCTCCCACGGGACGCCCAGGGCCTGGAAGTCCTCGGGCCAGGGCGACAGGCCCACCCCGAGGCCGAGGCGGTTGTTGCTGAGGTAGGCCACCGAGCTGACCTGCTTGGCCACCAGCACCGGCGGGCGCACCGGCAGCTTGAGCACGAACGGCGTGAACCGCAGCGTGCTCGTCGCTGCGGCCAGGTGGGCGCAGAGGATCATCGTCTCGATGAACTCCTTGCCCTCGAGGAACTCCCGGTCGCCGGTGTCGGTGTAGGGGTAGGTCGAGTCGGACTCCTCGGGGTAGATCAGGGAGTCCGCGACCGTCATCGAGGTGTAGCCGGCAGCCTCCGCGGCCTGGGCGAGCGGCGCGTAGAAGTGGGCATCGGTCATCGCCTCGGCGTAGGTGAAACGCATGCCCGAAGACTAGAACACGTTCCAGTTTTCTGCCAGAGTGAGCGGGTGGACCTCCAGCAGATCTCCGACCGTCTCGAGATCGAGGCGCTGCTCACCCGCTACACCCGGGCCATCGACTCGGGTGACTGGGACGCCCTCGACGAGGTGTTCACCCCCGACGCGAAGATCGACTACACCGCGAGCGGCGGCATCGAGGCGTCGTACGCCGAGGTGAAGCCCTGGCTCGCCGAGATGCTGCCGATCTTCCCCAGGCGGATGCACCTCCTCGGCCAGGTCGACAGCCGGGTGGAGGGCGACCGGGCCACCGTGGCGGCCTACTTCTACAACCCCATGGGCCTGCCGCAGCCGGACGGCACCGAGCTGGTCGTCGAGTTCGGCGGGATCTACCACCACGAGCTGGTGCGTGGACCGGAGGGCTGGCGCTCGCGGCAGCTGCGCGAGGACGTCGTCTTCACGAGAGGTCTGTGACGGACGTGGACACCAAGCCCGAGGGCCTCGACGGCGAGTTCGCGCGCAAGGTCATCAAGGTGATGTCCGCGGTGAACGTCCGGGTCTACAAGCTCACCCGTGGCCGGATCGGCGGCACCTGGCGCGTCGGCGCCGGCTGGAAGGACCCGGTGCCGATCTGCCTCGTGGAGCACCGGGGCCGGCGTACGGGCAAGCTCCGCACCACGCCCCTGGTCTACCTGCAGGACCGCGACCGCGTCGTGGTGGTCGCCTCGCAGGCGGGCCGCCCGCAGCACCCGCTCTGGTTCCGCAACCTGGAGGCCGACCCCGAGGTCACTGTGCAGGTCAGGGGAGACCGCCGTCCGATGCGGGCACGCACCGCGTCCGGGGCCGAACGCGCCGAGCTCTGGTCCCGGCTCGTCGACCTCTACCGCGACTACGACTCCTACCAGTCCTGGACCGACCGCGAGATCCCCGTGGTGGTCCTCGAGCCGCGTCGCTGACCTGGCTCACCGCGCGCAGAGCAGGTGCGCCGGATAGTTCCCGGTTTCCATCCGGGGGCGGTCACGATTCGGCAACAGGCCCCGCGTCCGCTTGACCCGCGGTGGCCGTGGGATCGAGGTTTGGTCAGATCGCCACACCGAGGCGGTCCTGAGCACCTGACCTGCGACCCGGGGAGGCGATCGACCTGAGCACTCTGGATGCTCCGAACCCGACCGAGGACTTCGCGGAAGCGGTCGCGGACAGCGACGGCAAGAAGATCCAGGGTCGTTCGCTCAGCCAGATCGCCTGGCGACGCCTCCGCAAGGACAAGGTCGCCCTGGCTGGCGGCTGCTTCATCCTCTTCCTGATCGTGGTGGCGATCTTCGCCCCGCTGATCACGCACATCACGGGCGGGCCGCCGAACGAGTACCACGCCGATCTCGTCGACCCGGCCATCGGCCCCTACGGCAGCTTCGGCGGCATCAGCTGGGACCACCCGATGGGTGTCGAGCCGATCACGGGCCGGGACATCTTCAGCCGGGTCATCTACGGCGCTCGCATCTCGCTCCTGATCGCGCTGCTGGCCACCGGGCTCTCGGTGTTCCTCGGCACGGTGATCGGCATCACCTCCGGCTTCTTCGGCGGCTGGGTGGACGCGATCCTCAGCCGCATCATGGACATGTTCCTGGCGTTCCCCGTGCTCGTCTTCGCGATCGCCCTGTCCGGCGTCTTCCCGGGCAAGGCCTTCGGCCTCTCCGGCGCTCCGCTCAAGCTGACCCTGCTCATCTTCGTGATCGGGTTCTTCAGCTGGCCCTACATCGGCCGCATCGTGCGCGGGCAGACGATCTCCCTGCGCGAGCGCGAGTACGTCGAGGCCGCCCGCAGCCTCGGCGCCCGGCGGCCCTACATCCTCTTCACCGAGATCCTGCCCAACCTGGTGGCGCCGATCCTCGTCTATGCCACGCTGATCATCCCCACCAACATCCTGTTCGAAGCGGCGTTGTCGTTCCTCGGGGTGGGCGTCCCCCCGCCCACCGCGACCTGGGGCGGCATGCTCTCCGACGCGGTCGTCTACTACACGCTGCCGCACTTCATGTTCTGGCCCGGACTGGCGATCTTCGCCACCGTCATGGCCTTCAACCTCTTCGGGGACGGGCTGCGCGACGCCTTTGATCCCAGAAGCCGGTGAACTCACCGGATCACCAGCCTGGCCTGGGCTCCCCAGGGCGGTCGACAAGGAAGGTTAATCAAGATGCGCACGATGCGTAAGAGAGCAGCCGTGGCGTTGATCGCCACTGCGGCCCTGGGGCTTGCAGCCTGCGGAACCAGTAGCGACAACAAGGGCGGCGGCAGCTCGGGCCCGAAGCTGGACGACAAGGCGCTCTCCTCGGTGGTCAACGCCTCCGACCAGAAGGGTGGCACCCTGAAGATGGCGCTGGGTGCGGCCTGGGGTGACAGCTTCGACCCCGGGGACACCTACTACGGCTATTCCTGGGACCTCGGCAGGAACTACTGGCGCACCCTGGTGACGAACAAGGCGGCCCCGGGCAAGCAGGGTCTCGAGCTGGTGCCGGACATCGCCACCGACCTCGGCAAGTCCTCGGACGGCGGCAAGACCTGGACCTACACGCTCCAGAAGGGCCTGAAGTACGAAGACGGCTCGCCCATCACGAGCAAGGACATCGCCTACGCGGTCTCGCGCAACGTCGACCGCGCCGAGCTCAAGCAGGGCCCGAGCTACTTCTCGGACCTGTTGAACTGGCCCGAGGGTTACAAGGGTCCCTTCAAGGGGGGCAAGGGCGCGGACATCTCTTCCGCGGTCGAGACGCCGGACGACACCACGATCGTCTTCCACCTCAAGCAGCCGTTCTCCGAGTTCGACTACGTGGCGGCACTGCCCACGACGGCACCGGTCCCGGCCGCCAAGGACACCGGCAAGAAGTACACCAGCCACCCGATCTCGTCCGGGCCCTACATGTGGCAGGGCAACACCGACGTCGCCACCGGTGGCACGTTGGTGCGCAACCCCAACTGGGACGCGTCGACCGACCCCAACCGCAACGCGCTCCCGGACCAGATCGACGTGAAGCTCGGCCTGCAGGCCGACGACCTGGACAACCAGCTCATCAGCGGTGACCAGGACGTCGACATCGCGGGCACCGGCGTGCAGCCGGCGGCGCTCCCGAAGGTGCTGCAGAGCAAGGACCTGATGGCCCGTGCGGACAACCCGATCGCCGCGCGTGAGTGGTTCACCCAGATCGTCGGAACGGTCAAGCCGCTGGACAACGTGGACTGCCGCAAGGCCGTCATCTACGCGATGAGCCCGTCGTCCTACCAGAACGCCTACGGCGGCAAGTTCGCCGGTGGCGAGATCGCCACCACGGTGCTGCCGCCCCCGGTCCCGGGCTACAAGGAGACCGACGTCTACGGCCTGAAGTCCCACCCCAACGGTCAGCCGGACAAGGCCAAGGAGGCCCTGAAGAAGTGCGGACAGCCGGACGGCTTCGAGACCACCATCGGCTACCGCTCCTCCCGCGACAAGGAGAAGAAGGTCGCCGAGGCCTTCCAGCAGTCGCTGGGCAAGGTGGGCATCAAGGTCACGGTCAAGCCCATGCCCGACGACACCTACACCTCCGAGCTGTGCGGCAAGCCGTCGTACCTCGTCGACAACAACGTCGGCCTGTGTGTCTACGGTTGGGGCGCTGACTGGAACACCGGCTACGGCTACCTGGCCCAGCTGGTGGACAGCCGGGTGATCAACCCCGAGGGTGGTTCGCCGAACTTCGCGGTTCGGATCCCCGAGGTCGACAAGCTGATCGACCAGCTCGCGGTCGAGCAGGACACCGACAAGCGCGCTGAGATCTCCACCCAGATCGACCAGCTGGTCATGGAGAACGCCTACTACTTCCCGGGCATCTACGCGAAGGCCGTGATGCTGCGCGGGAAGGACGTGACGAACGTGTTCGTCAACGACGCGTTCGGTTACTACGACTACACCGCGATGGGCAAGAAGCAGTAGCTCGCAGGTTCACCACAACCACACCGAAGGTAGGTGAGGGCGCGGGTGGCCGGCCTTCCGGAGGAATCTCCGGAGGGCCGGCCCCCCAGCCGCAATCTTGGTCAGCTACATCATCCGGCGACTGATCGCCGCGATCGGCGTCGTGCTCGTGATCAGCATGATCACGTTCGCGATCTTCTACCTGATCCCGCGGCTCGCCGGCTCGACCCCCGAGTCCATGGCTGCGCGCTACGTGGGCAAGTCGCCGAACCCGGGCCAGCTGCACGCTGCCGCCCAGGAGCTGGGGTTCTACGACCCGGTGCCGGTGCAGTACTGGCACTGGCTCCAGGGCATCTTCGTCGGGCGCGACGTCAACAACGGGTCGAGCGTCGACCACTGCCCCGCGCCGTGCCTGGGCTACTCCTTCAAGACCAGCCAGCCGGTGCTCCCACAGATCCAGCACCGCTTCCCGGTGACGCTGTCGCTCGCCGTCGGCGCGGCCGTCATCTGGATGATCATGGGCATCAGCATCGGCGTGATCTCGGCCCTGAAGCGCGGCTCGCTCTTCGACCGCGCCGCCATGACGCTGGCCCTCGCCGGCGTCTCGCTCCCGATCTTCTGGACCGGCCTGGTCTCGCTGGCGTTCTTCAGCTATCAGCTCGGCTGGACGCCGCCGGGCGCGTCGTACACGCCCCTGACCGAGAATCCACTCAAGTGGGCGCACGCCCTGTTGTTGCCGTGGATCACGCTCGCGTTGCTGTTCTCTGCCCAATACGCGCGGCTGACGCGCGCAGGCATGCTCGAGACCATGGGGGAGGACTACATCCGCACGGCCCGTGCCAAGGGTTTGCCGGAGAGAACCGTGGTGGTCAAGCACGGGCTGCGCTCGGCGCTGACCCCGATCCTGACGATCTTCGGCCTCGACTTCGGGCTGCTGATCGGTGGTGCGGTCCTCACCGAGACCGTGTTCGGCCTCCCCGGCCTGGGACAGCTGGCCATCAAGGCGACCAAGGAGAACGACCTCCCGCCGGTGCTGGCCGTGGTGCTGATCACCGCGGTCTTCGTGGCACTGTGCAACCTGGTCGTGGACCTCCTCTACGCCGTCATCGACCCGAGAGTGCGCACCCGATGAAATCACCCCACGAACTCGCGAGCCCGGCTCGCTGCGCTCGCCACCGACGCGACTCCGCGGGGGCCCCGATGAATCACCCCACGAACTCGCGAGCCCGGCTCGCTGCGCTCGCCACCGACGCGACTCCGCGGGGGCCCCGATGACCCTCTCCGCACAGGACACCCCCAGCGGGTCTCCGCGAGACGGCGCGTCCTACCTCGACGTCCGTGACCTCCGCGTGCACTTCCCGACCGACGACGGCATCGTCAAGTCCGTCGACGGCCTCTCCTTCCACCTCGAGCGGGGCAAGACCCTCGGCATCGTGGGCGAGTCCGGCTCGGGCAAGTCCGTGACCAGCATGGCGATCATGGGGCTGCACGGAGAGTCGGCGAAGGTGAGCGGCTCGATCATCCTCGACGGGCAGGAGCTGGTCGGCGCTTCGGAGGAGACCGTGCGTCGCCTGCGGGGCAAGAAGATGGCGATGATCTTCCAGGACCCGCTTTCCTCGATGCACCCCTTCTACACGGTCGGCAACCAGATCATCGAGGCCTACCGCATCCACAACGACGTCTCGAAGAAGCAGGCGCGTGCCCACGCGATCGAGATGCTCGACCGGGTCGGCATCCCGGAGCCCTCCCAGCGGGTGGACGCCTATCCGCACCAGTTCTCCGGCGGCATGCGGCAGCGCGCCATGATCGCGATGTCGCTCTCGTGCGACCCCGTCCTGTTGATCGCCGACGAGCCGACCACCGCGCTCGACGTGACGGTCCAGGCGCAGATCCTGGACCTGATCCGCGACCTGCAGAAGGAGTTCAACTCCGCCGTCGTGATGATCACCCACGACCTCGGGGTGGTGGCCGAGCTCGCCGACGACATCCTGGTGATGTACGCCGGTCGCGCCGCGGAGTACGGCACGGCCGATCAGCTCTTCAACGGGCCCGAACACCCCTACGCCTGGGGGCTGTTGGGGTCGATGCCACGCTTCGACAAGCCGCCGACCGAGCGGCTGCTCCCGATCAAGGGCACCCCGCCCAGCCTGATCAACGTGCCCGCAGGCTGCCCGTTCAACCCGCGCTGCGACTACCAGGACCGGGTGGGCTCCGAGTGCGTCACGGTGCGGCCCGACCTGGTCGACAACAGCAGCAACCACTTCGTGGCCTGCCACATCCCGTCCGCCGAGCGACAGCAGATCTGGTCGCAGGAGATCATCCCGAGGCTGCAGTGACCACACCTACCGACGAGACCACGACGCCTGCTCCGGGCACGCCCGAGACCCTCCTGAAGGTCGAGGGGCTCGTCAAGCACTTCCCGATCAAGGGTGGCTTCCTGAGCCGCTCCACCAGTGCCGTGCAGGCGGTGGACGGGGTCGACTTCGACGTACGCCGCGGGGAGACCTTCTCGATCGTGGGTGAGTCCGGCTGCGGCAAGAGCACGACCGCCCGACTGGTCACCCGTCTGCTCGAGCCGACCGCTGGCAAGGTCACCTTCGACGGCCAGGACATCACCCATCTCTCCGACGGGAAGATGCGGCCGATGCGACGTGACATCCAGATGATCTTCCAGGACCCCTACTCCTCGCTGAACCCACGCCACACGGTCGGCAAGATCGTCGGGGCGCCGTTCAAGCTGCAGGGGGTCGACCCCGAGGGCGGCCGCAAGAAGGTCGTGCAGGAGCTGCTCCAGACGGTCGGCCTGAGCCCTGAGCACTACAACCGCTATCCGCACGAGTTCTCCGGTGGCCAGCGCCAGCGCATCGGGATCGCACGCACCCTCGCCCTGAAGCCGAAGCTGATCGTGGCCGACGAGCCGGTCTCCGCGCTCGACGTGTCGATCCAGGCCCAGGTGGTCAACCTGCTCGAGGACCTCCAGGAGGAGCTCGACCTGACCTACGTGATGATCGCGCACGACCTGTCCGTCGTACGCCACGTCTCGGACCGGGTCGCGGTGATGTATCTCGGCAAGATCGTCGAGATCGGCGACCGCGACGACCTCTATGACCGCCCACGGCACCCCTACACCGTCGCGATGCTCTCGGCCGTCCCCGTGCCCGACACCAGCCGTCGCGAGAACCGCGAGCGGATCCGCCTCCTCGGTGACGTCCCCAGCCCGATCAACCCTCCTCCGGCGTGCCGCTTCCACACCCGCTGCTGGAAGGCCCAGGAGATCTGCCGCACCGAGGAGCCGCCGCTGCTCCAGATCACCTCCGGCCCCGCTGCCACGCCCGATGGTCACCGGGTGGCCTGCCACTTCCCGGTCGAGCCGGGGGAGTTCTCGGCGACGTCCTAGGGGGGATCGGTTTCCCCGCCGGGGGAAACCGACGTCGGCCGCCGAGCCCGAACCGGTCACGGGACCACCACGAACTGCGGACAGCACGGTCAGGGCGTGCCCGTGCTGGGTACATTCGACCCCGACACTGCCGGACCGGGCCGACACGCGATGAGGACACCCATGAACGAAGATCTCACCGACGAGGAGCGGTCGGCGCAGGTGCGCAACGCGCTGCTGAAGGCGCTCGGCATCGTGGTGGTGATCGGGGTCCTGATCGCCATCGGCACCACGATCATGGTCCACGCGCTCGGCCTCAACGAGGGCGACGACACCGGGCCCGTGGGGTCGGCTCCCGACAGGCCGACCCAGCCGCTCCCCACGACCGCACTGCCCGTCCCGGGTGAGCAGGCGGACGAACCCAGTGACGAGCCCTCGGAGTCGGCCTCGCCCGACAAGGGCAAGCGCGGCCAGATCGAGCTGTCGATCTCGCCGGTGATGGCGCGGCCGATGGAGCGGGTGAACCTCACCGGCAGCTACAAGGGCGCCGACAACCTCCAGCTCGAGGTGCAGCGCTTCGACGGCGGGCAGTGGTCCAACTTCGGGGTGCAGGCCACGGTGCGCGTGGGCACGTTCGCGACCTACATCATGACCGGCCGCTCCGGGGAGAACCGGTTCCGCGTCTTCGACCCGAAGACGCAGCAGGGCAGCAACGTGATCATGGTGACGATCGACTAGCGGGGGTGGCTGGGGCTGTCGGTTTCACAGCGGCCGCTGTGAAACTGACGCGGTCCGTACGAAACTTCGCACGGACCGCGTCAGTTCTGTTCGAGCAATGGCGCCCGGACGCTCAGCTGGGGATGTAGTCCATCGTGTCGGGGTTCGGGCCGGTGCGGCCGTCCTCGCCACGGTCGAGCGCGGAGATCGAGTCCATCGCCTGGTCGTCGAGCTCGAAGTCGAACAGGGCGAAGTTCTCCGCGATCCGCTCCGGTGTCGAGGACTTGGGGAAGATGATGTCGCCGCGCTGGATGTGCCAGCGCAGGGTCACCTGGGCCGGCGTACGACCCACGTGCTCGGCGATCTTCACGATCACCTCGTCGTCCAGGACGCCGCCCTGCGCGATCGGCGACCATGCCTCGGTGAGGATGCCGGCCGCCTGGTCGGCCTTGCGGACCGCCTCGTTGGTGAAGTAGGGGTGCACCTCGACCTGGTTGACCGCCGGGACCACGTCGGTCTCCTCGGCGAGGCGCGCCAGGTGCGCGGGCTGGAAGTTCGAGACGCCGATGGAGCGTGCGCGGCCCTGCTGCTGGAACTCGATCAGGGTCTTCCAGGTGGACACGAAGTCGCCGTCGTAGCGCGTCGGCAGCGGCCAGTGGATCAAGAAGAGGTCGATCTGCTCGAGGCCGAGGTCGGTCAGCGTCTGGTCGAACGCCTTCCGCGCCACGTCGGGCTCGTGGAAGCCGTTGTTGAGCTTGCTGGTGATGAACAGCTCCTCGCGCGGGATGCCGGAGGCGCGGATCGCCTCGCCGACTCCCTTCTCGTTGCCATACATCTCGGCGGTGTCGATGTGCCGGTAGCCGGCCTCGAAGGCCTCTCCGGTGATCCTGGCCGTGTCCTCCGGCGGGATCTGGAAGACGCCGAAGCCGAGCTGGGGGATGGTGTTGCCGTCGTTGAAGGTCAAGTTCGGAATCTGGGTCATACCAATTGCCTACACCTCGGGGCGCCGAACTATTCCCGAGCGGTCCCGATCAGGCGGCCCGCTTCGCGAGCGCAGGGCTGCCTGGCGTGGAGTGTGCCTCCGGCTCGAGAGGTACGACGACCCGCGGGCCGAAGCGCTGTCCGATGAGCACCCCGCCGAGCACCAGCACCATGCCCAGCGCCTGCACGGGACCGAACCCCTCGTGGGCGAACCTCACCCCGAGCATCGTGCCCACGACAGGGTTCACCAGCCCGATGATCGAGACCGCGCCGGCCGACATCAGCCGCAGGCCGCGGAACCAGCAGACGTAGGCGACCCCCGTCCCGATCCCGGCGATCCAGAGGAAGCCGAGGACCGCGGGCAGGTCGAGCGCGGGCGGAGCGCCCTCCACGACCAGGCCGATCGGCAGCAGCACCAGACCGCCGACCACGAGCTGCCAGGAGACGAGCGTGAGCAGGTCCACCGGCGCCCGCCAGCGCTTGATCAGCACGAAGCCGACCGCGCTGACCAGCACCGAGCCGAAGGCGCCCGCGAGTCCGAGCGGGTCCATCGCGCCGGGGTTGCGCAGCACCAGCAGGGCGACGCCGACCAGGCCGACGAGCGCGGCCGCGACGCGGACGACTCCGGCACGCTCGCCGATCACCAGCCACGCGATGGCCATCACGGCCAGGGGGGAGGTTGCCTGGAGGGTCGCGGCCAGCCCGCCGGGCAGGTGGTAGGCGGCCAGGAAGATCAGTGGGAAGAACATCGCGATGTTGCACAGCCCCAGCACGGTCGCCTTCCACCACCAGTCGCCGTGCGGCAGCCGGTGCCGGAACGCCAGCAGCACGAGGCCCACGGGGAGGGCGCGCACGGTGGCCGCGAAGAGCGGGCGGTCCGGCGGCAGGAGCTGCTCGGTGACGACGTACGTCGACCCCCAGGCGATCGGGGCCACCGCCGTGACCAGTGGCGCCCACCCCACTTTAGTTTCCATGGAAGATAGTTTAGTTTCCGTGGAAGGTAATATCAACCCATGCCAGCCACGACCTCATCGGACGCCGACGCCGACGACGCCGACGACGCCGCCGGGACCGACCACCACCCGACCCCTGGCCAACGCGATGCCGTCGACCAGATCGTGGCCCAGTGGGCCCGCGAGCGTCCCGAGCTGGACACCGGTCCGATGGCCGTGGTCGGGCGGGTGCACCGCCTCGGCGCGCTGCTCGAGACCGAGCTGCGCACGGTGTTCGCGGAGGCCGGCCTGGGCAACGGCGACTTCGACATCCTCGCGACCCTGCGCCGGGCGGGGCCGCCCTTCCGCCTGAGCCCCGGCGAGCTCTCCGCCAGCGCGATGGTGACCTCGGGTGCCGTGACCAAGCGGGTGGACCGCCTGGTCTCCAGGGGACTGGTCGAGCGGTCGGTCAGCGCCGACGACGGCCGGGGCCGGGTGATCCAGCTGACCCCTGAGGGACGGGCGCTCACCGACGAGGTCGTCGTACGCCACTGGGCCAACGAGGACCGCCTGCTCGCCGCTCTCGACCCCCGGGAGCGTGCTCAGCTGGTCGTGCTGCTGCGCAAGCTCCTGCTCGACGTGGAAGGGCCGGACGCCGGCCCGGTCGACGCGAGCTGAGACTCGGCTAGGCCCCGATGGTGTTCGGATCGCGCCAGGTGCGCTCGAAGGGCAGCCGCCACAGGTGTGGGGCGATCAGCTGGTGGATCCGGTTGGGTCCCCACGAACCCTGCGTGTAGGGCCGGACCACGGGCGGGTTCTCGAGCAGCGGCGACGAGAGCTCCCAGAGGCGCTCGATGCCCTCCCCAGAGGTGAACAGGGTGCGGTCACCGCGAGCGGCGTCGTAGATCAGCCGCTCGTAGGCTTCGAGCACGGCACCGGCCCAGCCGGTCTCGTGCATTGCGAACTGCATCGAGAGCTTGTCCAGCCGCATCCCGGGCCCGGGCCGCTTGCCGTAGAAGGAGAGTGACATCTTCGACTGGTCGGCGAGGTCGAAGGTGAGGTGGTCCGGACCGTTGTCGCCGACCCCGCTGCCCACCGGGAACATCGAGCGCGGCGGCTCGCGGAACGCGATCGAGATGATGCGGGCACCCTCGGCCATCCGCTTGCCGGTGCGCAGGTAGAAGGGCACGCCCGCCCAGCGCCAGTTGTCCACGTAGCACTTGAGCGCGATGAACGTCTCGGTCTCCGAGTCGTGCGCGACTCCCTCGATGTCGCGGTAGCCGATGTACTGGCCGCGCACGACGTCCGACGGCTCGATCGGCAGCATCGACCGGAAGACCTTGTTCTTCTCCTCGCTGATGGCGCGGGGCTCCAGGGCGGTCGGGGGCTCCATCGCGGTGAAGGCCAGGACCTGGAACAGGTGCGTGACCACCATGTCGCGGTAGGCCCCGGTGGACTCGTAGAAGTCGGCGCGCTGGGCCAGTCCGAGCTCCTCTGGCACGTCGATCTGCACGTGGCTGATGTGGTTGCGGTGCCAGATCGGCTCGAAGAGGCCGTTGGCGAAGCGGAACGCGAGGATGTTCTGGGCCGCCTCCTTGCCCAGGAAGTGGTCGATCCGGAAGATCTGCTCCTCCGCGAAGACCTGGTGCAGCTCGCCGTTGAGCTTCTGTGCCGAGGCGAGGTCGGTGCCGAACGGCTTCTCCATGATGATCCGGCTGTGCTCGACCAGGTCCGCGTCGCGCAGCATGTGCACGACGGCGAGCGCGGCCTTGGGCGGCACGCTCAGGTAGTGCAGCCGACGCAGCCCGTCGGTGCTGCCGAACTCGTCCTCGGCCTCTGCGACCGTGGCGCGCAACGCCTCGGCGCCACCTGCGCCGGGCGCCCAGCGCAGCCGCTTGGAGAACTCCGCCCACCCCTCGGGGTCTGCCCCCTCGCCGCCGTACTCGGCGACGGCCTTGCGGGTGAACTCGACGAAGGAGTCGCGGTCGTGCTCGTCCAGCGACGTGCCCACCACCTGCACCTCGTTGAGCAGTCCCGACTGGAACAGGTGCAGCAGTCCGGGGAGGAGCTTGCGCTGGGCGAGGTCACCGGTCGCACCGAAGAGGACGACGGTCGTGGGTGTCGGCATGGGTCCAGCCTGCCCCGTGCGCGGCACCGCTGGCCAGACCCACGCAGGTCGGTGCCGTAACCGTTGTGTGTCAGCCGCGTTGCAGCCAGCGGAGCACGGCGAGCACCCGGCGGTGTCCGCTCTCGTCCGGGAGCAGGTCCAGCTTGGTGAACACGCGGGCGGAGTACTTCTCCACGGCGCCCTCGCTGACGGTCATGGCCTCGGCGATCCCGGCGTTCGAGTGGCCCTGCGCCATCAGGCCGAGGACCTCGGTCTCGCGCGGGGTGAGTGCGGCAAGCGGGTCACGACGCCGGTTGATCAGCTGGGAGACCACGATCGGGTCGACGACCGTGCCTCCGGAGGCCACCCGCTCGATGGCTCCCAGGAAGTCCTGGATGTCGCTGACCCGGTCCTTGAGCAGATAGCCCATGCCGCCCCGTCCGTCGGCGAGCAGGTCCTCGGCGTAGGAGAGCTCGACGTACTGCGAGAGCACGACGACTCTCGCCCCTGGCCACTCGCGGCGCATCTCGACCACCGCGCGCAGACCCTCGTCGGTGTGCGAGGGGGGCATGCGTACGTCGACCACGCAGAGGTCCGGTCGGTGGGAGAGCCCGGCCTGCACGAGCCCGGGACCGTCACCGACCGCCGCGACCACGTCGTGGCCCGCCTCCGAGAGGAGCAGCTGGAGCCCCTCCCGGAGGAGCACCGAGTCGTCCGCGATGACTATCCGCACGGCAGCTCCGTCCTGATGACCGTCGGCCCGCCGCGCGGCGAGGTGATGTCGAGCAGGCCGTCCGCCGCCCGTGCCCGCTGGGCCAGGCCGGCGAGGCCGCCGTCGGGCGTGGCCATGGCGCCGCCGCGCCCGTCGTCCTCCACCACCACGACGCCGTCGCCGTCGTGGACCACGACCGAGACCTTCGCCGCCGTGGCGCCGCTGTGCTTGGCGAGGTTGGTCAGGCACTCGGAGACGATGAAGTAGATCGTGCTCTCGACGTGGGCCGGAAGGTTCTCCGGTGCGTCGTAGGTGAGCGTCGTGGCGACCGGCGACCGGGCGACCGCCTCGCGCAGCGCGGCCTCGAGACCGCGGTCGACCAGCACTGGTGGCGCGATCCCGCGGGAGAGCGAGCGGAGCTCCTCGACGGTCTCCCGGGTCTGGCTCAGCGCGCCCTCGAGGGTGGCGCGCGCCTGCTCCGGGTCCCGGTCGAGCTGGCTGCGGGCACGTCCGAGGTCCATCGAGAGGCGCACCAGTCGCTGCTGGGGGCCGTCGTGGATGTCGCGCTCGAGGCGGCGCAGCGACTCGGCCTCCGCGGCCCGACCGGCGGCCCGTCCCTCCTCGGAGCGGCGTACCTGCTGCTGCAGCTCCGCGCGGCTGCACAACAGGTCCCGCCCCATGGTCGAGTGCAGCAGGGCGGCGGCGCGCAGGGCGAGGGGGAGGGTGAGCAGGGCGAACCCGCCGATCGCGCTGATCACGATGATGTCGGCGCGCTCGCCGGCGCCGAACCCGAGCAGGGAGGCGAGCGTGACGGGGTCGGTGCCGCGGGGGACGACCTGCTCCCAGATGCCGTACGTCGTGCCGCCGAGCGCCGTCGTCCACCACGCCACGGCGATCGACCAGGCGATGGTCGCCGTGAACAGCCCGACGACGGTCCAGGCGACGTCGAGCCACGACTGCCCGTCCCGGGCTGCCGTGGTGAGGCGTCGCAGGAGCCGGTCGGACGGGTCGGCCCGGAGATAGGTCGGGTGCGCGAGCTCGGTGAGCAGCAGCCGTCGCAGGCGCAGCCGCTCGAGCTGGGCGAAGCCGCGGGCGGTGAGCAGGCCCAGCGCGAGGAGTGGGAGGCCGATCAGCAGCACCGAGAGTCCGGCCCCGACCGAGACCAGCACGGTCACGAGGACCACGGCCGGCACGGCCAGCGGGAGGCTGGTGAGCGTGTAGGCGCTGTCGCGGCCCAGGCGCCGCCACCAGTCCGGAGAACTCGCCATCGCCGGGTGCACCTCCTCCGCGTCGCTCCGCATCATCCCAGCCGGGACCATCGAGGCCGGTTCGTCAGCTCCTGGAGCGCCTGTGTCCATGGCTCAAGGCAACCCCTCGGGGGCGGTCCTCCGCGATGGGGCCACCCGGTCAAAGGTCCGTCGGAGAATTTCTGGGAACCGGGAATCAGTTGGCGTGGACCTCCGTTGGGACCTATGAAAGAAGTTGAGTTGATCTGACTCAACTTGTTTGACACAGTCGCAGCACCGAGACCACCATGCGTTGCGGCCCACAGCGGCCCCAACGACGCACAGCAGTTCCACTCACACGGAGGTAACACAACATGGCACGAGCGGTCGGCATCGACCTCGGCACGACGAACTCCGTCGTCGCCGTACTCGAGGGTGGGGAACCCACCGTCATTGCAAACGCCGAAGGCGCCCGGACGACTCCGTCGGTGGTGGCCTTCGCCAAGTCCGGCGAGGTGCTCGTCGGTGAGGTCGCCAAGCGGCAGGCCGTCACCAACATCGACCGCACCATCCGTTCGGTCAAGCGCCACATGGGCACCGACTGGAACACCAAGATCGACGACAAGGACTTCACGCCCCAGCAGATCAGTGCGTTCGTGCTGCAGAAGCTCAAGCGCGACGCGGAGGCCTACCTCGGCGAGACGGTCACCGACGCGGTGATCACCGTCCCGGCGTACTTCTCCGACTCCCAGCGCCAGGCCACCAAGGAGGCCGGCGAGATCGCGGGCCTCAACGTGAGCCGCATCGTCAACGAGCCCACCGCGGCCGCGCTCGCCTACGGCCTCGACAAGGGTGAGTCCGACCAGACCATCCTCGTCTTCGACCTCGGCGGCGGCACCTTCGACGTGTCCCTGCTCGAGATCGGCGAGGGCGTCGTCGAGGTGAAGGCCACCAGCGGTGACAACCACCTCGGTGGTGACGACTGGGACTCCAAGGTCGTCGACTGGATGGTCAAGAAGTTCCAGGGCAACAACGGGGTCGACCTGAGCAAGGACAAGATCGCGCTGCAGCGCCTCCAGGAGGCTGCCGAGAAGGCGAAGATCGAGCTGTCCTCCTCCAGCGAGACCACGATCCACCTGCCCTACATCACCCACGGCGAGTCCGGCCCGCTGCACTTCGAGGAGAAGCTGACCCGCAGCGAGTTCCAGAAGCTCACCGCGGACCTGCTCGAGCGCACGAAGTCGCCGTTCCGCCAGGTGATCAAGGACGCCGGTCTCGACGTCAGCAAGATCGACCACGTCGTGCTCGTCGGTGGCTCCACCCGGATGCCCGCCGTCGCCGACGTCGTCCGCGAGCTCACCGGAGGCAAGGAGCCCAACAAGGGCGTCAACCCCGACGAGGTCGTCGCCATCGGCGCCGCGCTCCAGGCGGGTGTGCTCAAGGGTGAGGTCAAGGACGTCCTGCTCCTCGACGTGACCCCGCTGAGCCTGGGCATCGAGACCAAGGGCGGCGTGATGACGACCCTGATCGAGCGCAACACCACGATCCCGACCAAGCGGTCGGAGATCTTCACCACGGCTGACGACAACCAGCCCTCCGTGGAGATCAAGGTCGCCCAGGGCGAGCGCCAGATGTGGGCGCAGAACCAGCCGCTGGGCAACTTCGAGCTGACCGGCCTGCCGCCGGCCCCGCGTGGCGTCCCCAAGATCGAGGTCACCTTCGACATCGACGCCAACGGCATCGTGCACGTGTCCGCCAAGGACCAGGGCACCGGCAAGGAGCAGTCGATGACGATCTCCGGCGGCAGCGCGCTGTCGAAGGACGACATCGACCGGATGGTCAAGGACGCCGAGCAGTACGCCGAGGAGGACGCCAAGCGTCGCGAGGCCGTCGAGTCCCGCAACCAGGCCGACTCGCTCGTCTACTCGACCGAGAAGTTCCTGTCCGAGAACGACGAGAAGCTGCCCGAGGACGTCAAGACCGAGGTGCAGACCGATCTCGACGAGCTCAAGAAGCTGCTCGAGGACGAGAACACCGAGAAGGACGCGTTCACCGCCGCCATCGCCAAGCTGGGTGAGTCCAGCCAGAAGATGGGTGCCGCGATGTACGCCGCCAGCGAGGCCGAGAGTGCCGCCGCCGGTGAGTCGGGCGAGGCCACGAGCGAGGGTGACGACGACGTCGTCGACGCCGAGATCGTGGACGAGGACGGCACGGAAGGCGCGGACGGGGAGTCCAAGTGACCTCCACGCCCGACGACCAGCCAGGGGTCGACCACACGTCGGACGCGGGTGTCGGGGGGTCGCAGGAGGCTGCGACCCCCCGGCACCGCCGCCCCGGCGGTGAGCCGGAGGCCCACCCGAACCCCGACGGAACCTTCGATGACGACGAGACGGCCACGCCCGACGCCGACCAGGCCGCGAGCGACGAGCTGACGCTCGCGCAGACGGCGCTGGCCGAGCGCACGCTCGACCTGCAGCGGCTCCAGGCGGAGTTCCTCAACTACAAGAGGCGCGTCGACCGCGACCGCGAGCTGGTCAAGCAGAACGCGACGTTCGGCGTGCTCAGCGGGTTGCTGCCGGTGCTCGACGACATCGACCGCGCCCGCGAGCACGGCGAGCTCGAGGGCGGCTTCAAGGCCGTCGCCGACTCGCTCGAGCGCACCGTCACGGCGCTGGGCCTGACGAAGTTCGGTGCCAAGGGCGACGAGTTCGACCCCAATGCCCACGAGGCGCTGATGCACGGGCACTCCCCGGACGTCACCACCACGACGGTCGACGTGGTCGCCCACGCCGGCTACCGCATCGGTGACCGCGTGGTGCGCGCCGCGAAGGTGACCGTGCTGGATCCTGAGTCAGGCCCGGAGTCAGGCCCGGAGTCAGGCCCGGAGTCGGACGGCACAGGGTCCGCGGACGAGAGCTGAACCAGCAACCCGACGAGACGAGACGAGAGGAGGGGTGAGCGGTGAGCAACGCTGACTGGGCCAACAAGGACTTCTACAAGATCCTCGGGGTGGCCAAGGACGCCGACCAGGCGGCCATCAAGAAGGCCTACCGCCAGCTGGCGCGCGAGCACCACCCCGACTCCAAGCCGGGGGACAAGGTCGCCGAGGACCGCTTCAAGCAGGTCGCCGAGGCCTACGACGTCGTGGGCGACACCGCCAAGCGCAAGGAGTACGACGAGATGCGCGCGATGTTCGCCGGCGCAGGTGCCAGCGGGCGTGGCGGCTTCCCCGGCGGCTTCGGGCAGGGCGGGCAGACGACGTCCGGCGGCTTCGATGTCTCCGACCTGTTCGGCGACCTGTTCAACCGCAGCAGCGGCGGGGGCGGGGGCTTCGGCACCCGCACCCGTGCGCCCCGGCCGGCCCGGGGCGCCGACATCGAGACCGAGGCGACGATCGCCTTCGACGAGGCGATCGACGGCACCACGATCAGCATGCGGCTGAGCTCGGACGCCCCCTGCCCGACCTGCTCGGGCACCGGCGGCAAGCCCGGCACCCGGCCGCACGTGTGCCCCACGTGCGAGGGCGCCGGCGTCGTGGTCAGCTCGGTCGGCGGAGGGTTCTCGATGAACGAGACCTGCCCGGAGTGCCACGGTCGCCAGCTGGTCTACGACGAGTCGTGCCCCACCTGCCACGGCAGCGGCCGCGGCCTGTCGAGCCGCAACGTCTCGGCTCGCATCCCCGCGGGCGTCAAGGACGGCCAGCGCATCCGGCTCAAGGGCAAGGGTGCCAGCGGCGAGAACGGTGGCCCGGCCGGCGACCTGCTCGTCCTCGTCCACGTGAAGCCGCACCGGATCTTCGGACGCAAGGGCGACAACCTCACCCTCGAGGCGCCGGTCACCTTCGACGAGGCAGCACTCGGCGCCGAGATCAAGGTGCCCACGCTCGGCGGGTCACCGGTCACCCTGCGGATCCCCGCAGGCACGCCCAACGGCCGGGTCTTCCGGGTCCGCGGTCGCGGAGCCTCGCGCAAGGACGGCAGCAAGGGCGACCTGCTGGTCACCGTCGATGTCCATGTGCCCGACACCCTCGACGAGGCCACGCGAGCGGCGGTCACGGCGTACCGTGACGCTCGCAGCGGTGCCGACCCGCGCGCCGCACTGTTCCAGGGTGGTGCGTGATGCCAGGTTCGTCCGGGTCTTCGCCGCAGCGTGGCCAGGGCCGCAGCCGGGTCCCCGGCCCCACGGTGCCGGTCTACGTGATCAGCGTGGCAGCGGAGCTCACCGGGCTGCATCCCCAGACCCTGCGTCAGTACGACCGCGCCGGTCTCGTCTCGCCGGGCCGCACCGGCGGCGGCGGTCGCCGCTACTCGCTGCGCGACATCGAGCAGCTGCGCGAGGTCGCCGAGCTCACCTCGACCGGCATCGGCCTCGAAGGCGTGCGCCGCATCCTCGAGCTCGAGAACCAGGTGGCTGCCCTGCGTGGCCGCAACCGCGAGCTCCGCAACCGTGTCAGCGAGCTCCAGACCGCGCTCGAGGCGACTCTCAGCTCCCTCCAGGACCGCCGGCCCAACCTGCCGGTGCTGCGCAGCAGGACCGGGCCGATCAGCCCGTTCCGCGACCCGCGCTGACGCTCGCGTCCGCCACCCCCGGATCCCCCCCTTCCGCGGCCAGGACGCCGCCGGTGCACCACCCGGGGGTGCTCACCGTCTCAGTGACGTTCGGGTCGCCCAGCCGTTAGTCTCAGCGACGGTCCGCGGCCGGTTCGGCCCGCTGTCGTCGTCATGGACCTGACTGCTGGCCGGAGGACGGTGAGAGATGCTGCTGGAGATCGACTGGAACTTCTCGCACGTCGACTGGCTGCACCTCCTCTCGGTCCCCGTCTTCACCGGAGTCGTCGGCTGGCTGATCAACTGGACCGGCCTGGTGATGCTGTTCTCGCCGGTGCGCTTCCACGGCCTCACCGTCCCCGGGATGCGGCAGCTCTCCCGCGTGCTGCCGCGCAAGATCCAGGAGGTGCCGGGCTTCTTGCAGGGTGGGCTCGGCTGGCAGGGGATCGTCCCGGCCCGGGCCGCGAAGATGGGCAGCATCGCGGTGGACAAGGCGATCGCCAAGCTCGGCACGCCGAGGGAGTTCTACCAACAGCTCGAGCCCGATCGCATCGCCGAGCACATCGTGCAGGTCTTCGAGCCGGAGCTCCCGGCGATGATCGAGGAGATCATGCGTCGCGAGCACCCGAACCTGTGGCGTGACCTCCCCGTCCGGGCGCGCCAGGCCGTGATCGCCCGGGTGCAGGCCCAGCTGCCGGGCGTCGTGCACACGGTGACCGACGAGATCGGCGAGCACATCGACCAGCTGCTCGACCCCAAGATCATGGTCATCAACCACTTCCAGGAGAACCCCGCGCTGGTGGTGCGCATCTTCCGGGACTTCGGCCAGCGCGAGCTGAACCTGATGGTCGCGTTCGGGTTCGTCTTCGGCTTCGCGCTCGGCATCCCGGTCGCGATCCTGGACCACTGGTTCGGACAGTGGTGGCTGCTGCCGGTGCTCGGCGTGATCGTGGGTTGGATGACCAACGCGCTCGGCATGTGGCTGATCTTCGAGCCGCCGGAGGAGCACCGGATCCTCGGCATCAAGGTGCACGGGCTGTTCCTGCGTCGCCAGGACCAGGCCGCCGAGGTCTACGCGCGGATCATCGCCGACGACGTGATCACGTTGGAGAACATCGGCGACTTCCTGCTCGACGGACCACGGGGTGACCGCACCCGCCAGATGCTGGCGGACGCGATGCGGCCCGCCATCGACAACGCCGCCGGCCCCGTCCGTGCCGCCGTGCGGATCGCCGTCGGCCCCAGGCACTTCGACAACATCCGCGACGCGGTGGCCGTGGAGGCGGTCGACCGGACGATCGAGCCGTTCAAGGACCCGGAGTTCAGCCGGCACCAGGCCCAGAAGATCTATGCCCTGATCGCCCAGCGCACCAAGGAGCTGCCTCCGCGCGACTTCGTGGAGATGATGCGCTCCGCGATCAAGGAGGATGAGTGGATGCTCTACGCGCACGGCGCCATCATGGGCTTCGGTGGGGGACTCCTCCACCTGGCCATCTTCGGCGTGGGAGGAGCAACGTGAGCGACCACAGCGACCCGTCCGCGAACCACGACCGGCACCCGCCGGCGATCTGGGACGAGGCGGCCGAGGCCCTGCCCGGCATGGCCCGGATCGCCGCCACCGCGTGGATGCGCTCGGCTGCCTGGACCGTCGGCTCCGGGGTCCGGGCCAGCAGGCTCGCTGCGCGTGCGCTGACCGACCCGACGACGGCCGGCGAGCTCGTGCAGGAGGTGGCCCGCGACGTGGCCGAGGCCACGAGGACCGTCAGCGATGTCGCCCGCGCGGTCTCGGCGGGGGTTCCGCTCCCCAAGGCCCTGCTCGACGCCTCGGTGTCGTTGTCCTCGGTGGTGCTGGCCGACATCACCCCGCGCCATGACGAGCCGCCGGAGAAGAGCCTGCGCGAGCGGGGCGAGGAGCTGCTCCACCGGTCGCGGGACGTGTGGAGCGAGGACGACGAGACCCACCCGGCGTACGCCCGCATCCTGGGTGACCTCGCGCCCGACGAGGCCCGCATCCTGCTCCTGCTGCTGCGCGGCGGTCCGCAGCCGTCGGTCGACGTGCGCACCGGCGGACCGGTCGGGCTGGTGAGCTCCGCGCTGGTGGCGCCGGGGATGTCGATGATCGGCGCCCGGGCCGGGTGTCGCTACCTCGACGAGGTGCCGGCCTACCTCAACAACCTGTTCCGGTTGGGGCTGATCTGGTTCTCGCGCGAGCAGCTCGAGGACCCGATGGAGTACCAGGTCGTGGAGGCCCAGCCGGACGTGCTGGCGGCGATGCACTCGGTGCGCTTCCCCAAGGTGGTCCGCCGTTCCATCCACCTGACGCCGTTCGGCGCCGGCTTCTGCAGGGCCTGCCTGGTCGACCCGGAGGAGGCCGAGGAGCTCCCGACCCACCAGATCCCCGAGGAGTAGCCCGCTCGACCACCCAGAAATGCCGAACGCCCACCGGGACCAGGGCGGTCGGTCCGGTGGGCGTTCGCGCGTCGTGTCGACGACGCATGACGTGGGTGGGTCAGAGAATGGCCTTCTTGAGGATCGCCTTCGAGGCGGGGGCCTTCGCTGCGGTGGCCGCGGGCGCCACCACGCCGACGGACATGACGGCGATGAGGCCGGCTGCTACGAGGGTCTTGGTGCGGATCCGGATCCTGCTCATTTGTGGCTCCTTTGGGGGTGTTGGGGGACGTGTCCGTTCTATCCGGCGTGCGCTGGTAAGGGCGATGGCTATTTTGGGTCATCTATTTCGCCCGAGTCCGAAATATCAGGACAGAGTTGAGCGGAGTGCCCTCAACTGTGCCCCCGTGGACTAGTTGGCTCCCGCTCAGATTTGACGGGCGGCCGGCAAGATGAGTGTGAACACTGAGCCGCGTGGGACACGTGGGGCATAAGTGACGCTCCCGCCCTGGGCTTCGGCCAGCGCGCGGACCACGAACAGGCCTAGACCGGTGCCTCGTGCCCGGGTGCCCGGAGCTCGCGAGTACTCCTGGAAGAGTCTTGGCCGGAAGTCCTCGGGGACACCGGGGCCACTGTCGTGGACCTCGATGCTCACGTGGGAGCCGATGGCGCTCACCCGGACCTCGAACGGTGGCTCGCCGTACTTGCGCGCGTTGCTGAGCAGGTTGCCGAGCATCTGCTGCAGCCGCATCGGGTCGGTGACCACCATCGGCTCGGTGTCGTTGACCAACGTGAGGTCGAAGGCGTCGTCGACGACCGAGCGCACGACGTCTCCGGGGTCCACGCTCTCCAGCTGTACGGCGAGGGTGCCGTGCTGGGCCTGCCCGGCCGCGAGCAGGTCGGCCGTGATGTTGTCGAGCAGGCGGGTCTGGCGCCCGATGGCATCGAGCATGCGCTCCCGCTCGGCGACCGTGAGCTCGTGCCCGTGGATCGTGAGGGTCTCCGCGACGCCCATCAGCACGCCCACGGGGTTGCGGATCTCGTGGGCCGCGGTGGCAATGGCCCGTCGGAGCAGCTCTGCCTCGTCGCCGGCCTGCGTCTGCAGGTAGACGACGTGGTCCTCGCCGGTGCGGCGCACGGTCACCATGATCCGCCGCGCGGGCTCACCGAGGTCGAGCAGCGTGGCGTTCTCGTGGTCGGGGTCGTCGCTGAGGTGGTTCGCCAGCACCGGGGAAAGGGTCGCGAGATCGGCGTCGGGCGCCGCCACGTCACCGAGCAGTCGGCCTGCTTCCCGGTTGGACCTGATCACCAGCCCGTCGCGCACCTGCAGGAAACCGAAGGGGGCGAGCTCGAGATGGTCGAGCACGGCGGGTCGCTCGCTCGGCCGGACCTGGTCGGTGGCGCCCTCTCGGGAGTCGGAGACCCTGGCGACCACGGTGCGGAGCTGGCCGAGCAGGTGGCCCAGCGACTGCCCCTTCTGGAGGTAGCCGTCGGCGCCGCGGGCGAGCGCCTTGGCGGTCATCTCCGAGGCGCCGAAGCCGGACAGCATCACCACGATCGCCTCGGGGCAGGCAGTGCGCACCTGGGGCAGCGCCTCCAGCCCGTCCATGACCGGCATCGCGATGTCGAGGAGGACCAGGTCGGGTCCGTGCCTGCGCGCGGCCTCGACGCCCTCGAGACCGTTCTCGGCCTGCGCGACCACCCGGAACTCACCGGTGCGCTCGAGCGCCATGGTCAGCAGGTCGCGGAGGTCGGGGGTGTCGTCGACGATCAGGACCTGCAACGGGTCGGAGCTGGCCGCGAGCCCGCTCACGAGTTCTCTCCCGGCGCGGCCGGCCGCTCCACCAGCGCCGGCGACGACCGCAGGGGCCGTTTGGCGTGTCCGCGATCGTCGCCGATCAGCTCGGTGATCATGTGGCTCGCGGCGGCGATGCTGTTGTCGAGCGCGGCCATGCCCCGCTTGCGCTCGCCGAGCTCCAGGGCCATCCGGGCGACCACCATCCCCTGCAGGACGGCGTCGTTGAGCTCGAGGGCACGCTGCTCGCGCTCGACCTGGTCGGTGAACAGCTGCGGGCTCTCGACCCCACCGCCGAAGCCGCCGCGCAACGTCCAGTAGTAGGAGGCCACGACGGCACCGACGAGGTCCCAGAGCGCGAGCTCGGGCCCCCACGCGGTGCGCATCGCGTTGCCGCGCTCGAGGTCGACGCCGGCGTAGGGCATCAGCATGTGCACCACGTGGGCACCGTGGTGCACCGCGCAGGTCAAGAAGATCGCGGCCGTGGCCGCACCCAACGCGTTCGAGCGCAGCTGGCGGCCGGCCACCAGCGGTCGGACGATCGCGAAGACGATCGCGAAGTACGCGGTCGCGATGACGGCGTTGCAGGCCGCTCCGAGCATCCACCACACGGCGCTTCTCCTCTTGTCGGTCAGTGTTGGGCAGTCGTGAGGGTGAGGAGGACCAGGGTCGCTGCGCAGAGTGCGGCCCAGCTCCACCCCAAGCGTCCGAGGCCGCCCAGGGTCAGCGCTCGTTCGTCTGCGCCTCGGTGCAGCCCGACGAGGCAGGTCCCCACGATGACCAGCTCCCAGACGACGGCAGCCAGGTCCCAGCCGCCGACGGCCTCGCGGCCGAGCCCGGGCAGGCCCGCCGCGCGCGAGACTCCCCACAGTGCGACCAGCCCCAGGTTGCCGAGGATGCCTGCGACCAGCCGGTCGCGGGTGGCCTCGAGCCAGACCAGGCACGCCCAGGCCGCCTGGCCCAGGGTCATGGCGAGGAAGAAGATCCCGACGACGAGCGCCTCGTCGAGGTGATGGGGGAAGACGGCCGCGTGGACACCGGCGGCTGCGACGCTGCTGCCCACCGCGACCGCTCGCCAGGTCGAGGAGTCCCGGGCGGGCCCGGCCGTCACAGGGAGGGCGGTCACAGGGAGGGCCGTCTCGGGGAGGGCCGCCAGGCGACCGCTCCGCACCGCCGCACGCAGGGTGGCGATGCGTTCCTCGTGCTCGGTCGCGTCGGCCGGCGCGCGGAACGTCGTACGCCGGGAGCGGGCCGCCTGCACCTGCGGGAACAGCAGCACGGCGACCCCGGCCAGCCCGAGGACCACCAGCAGGAGGTGCAGCGCGTGCGCGAACAGCCCGAGCATCGGGGGACTCCCTCCTCCGACGCATGGCCGGGCCGGGTCGGCGAACCCCGAGACCAACCTCTGAACTCTAGGGATGTTGGCGGGTGAAGGCCCGGGGAAGCGGGCAGACACGCCTGCTGGTCTACTCGCGGACGCTGGTTGCCAAGGGTGCGGAAAGGCGTCAAAGTTGAGGGGAATGGACTCAACTCTGCGCCCGTTGGGATAGACAGGACCCAGACCACCCGGGCGGTCGGAAAGACCCGCCCACCACGATCAGGAGAATGCACCGTGGACGCATCGAAGCTCACCTCGCGCAGCGTCGAGGTGATCAACGCCGCCAGCACCCTCGCCGTCAACGAGGGCAACCCCCAGGTCGACCCCGTGCACCTCGCGGTCGCGTTGCTGCGCCAGCAGCAGGGCATCACGCCGTCGCTGCTCGCGAAGGCGGGCGCCGACCCTGCGTCGGTGGGCCGGGTCCTCGACCAGGCCCTGTGGGGACTGCCGAAGGCTTCGGGCTCGACCGTCTCGACCCCGGCCGCCTCGGCCTCGCTCACCCGGGTGCTCGCGAGGTCGCTCGACCTGATCAAGGAGATGGGTGACGACTACGTCGCCACCGAGCACCTGCTGCTCGCGCTGGCCGTGGTCGACAGCCCCGTCAAGACCCTGCTGACCGAGGTCGGCGCCGACGAGGACGCCCTGCGCCAGGCGATCACCGCCGTCCGGGGCAACCGGAAGGTGACCAGCCAGGAGGCCGAGGCGACCTACGAGGCGCTCGAGAAGTACGCCGTCGACCTGACCGCGCTCGCCGAGGAGGGCAAGCTCGACCCGGTCATCGGCCGGGACGCGGAGATCCGCCGGGTGATCCAGGTGCTGTCGCGGCGCACCAAGAACAACCCTGTCCTGATCGGTGAGCCCGGCGTCGGCAAGACCGCCGTCGTCGAGGGCCTCGCCCAGCGCGTGGTCGCCGGCGACGTGCCCGACTCGCTGAAGGGCAAGCGGGTGCTCAGCCTCGACCTGGCCGCGATGGTGGCCGGGGCGAAGTACCGCGGCGAGTTCGAGGAGCGCCTCAAGGCCGTCCTCGAAGAGATCAAGGGCGCCGAGGGGCAGGTCATCACCTTCATCGACGAGCTGCACACCGTCGTCGGCGCGGGTGCCGGTGGCGACTCTGCGATGGACGCCGGCAACATGCTCAAGCCCATGCTCGCTCGCGGTGAGCTGCACCTGATCGGCGCGACCACCCTGGACGAGTACCGCGAGCGGATCGAGAAGGACCCCGCCCTCGAGCGCCGCTTCCAGCAGGTCTTCGTCGGTGAGCCGAGTGTCGAGGACACCGTGGCCATCCTGCGCGGGCTGCAGGAGAAGTACCAGGCGCACCACATGGTGGAGATCACCGACGCCGCCCTGGTCGCCGCAGCGATGCTGTCCGACCGCTACATCCCGGGCCGTCAGCTCCCCGACAAGGCCATCGACCTCGTCGACGAGGCCGCCTCGCGGCTGCGGATGGAGATCGAGAGCTCCCCGGTCGAGGTCGACCAGCTCCGGCGTGCCGTCGACCGGATGAAGATGGAGGAGCTCGCACTGGAGCGGGAGACCGACGACGCCTCGAAGGACCGGCTCGAGCGCCTGCGCTCCGACCTCGCCGACAAGCAGGAGGAGCTGCGCGGCCTGGAGTCGCGGTGGGCGCAGGAGAAGGCTGCCCTGGAGGGCTCGGGCGAGCTGCGCAAGCAGATCGACGAGCTCCGGGTCGAGGCCGAGCGCCTGGTCCGCGAGGGCAACCTGGCCGCCGCCAGCGAGATCAACTACGGCCGCATCCCGGCCCTCGAGAAGCAGATCGCCGCCGCCGACGATGCCGTGGGCGTCGAGGACCCGATGGTCAACGAGAAGGTCGGCCCGCAGGAGATCGCCGACGTGGTCGAGGCCTGGACCGGCATCCCGACCGGACGGCTGCTCGAGGGCGAGACCGCCAAGCTCCTCCGGATGGAGGAGATCATCGGTGAGCGCCTGGTCGGACAGCGCCCCGCGGTCAAGGCCGTCTCCGACGCCGTACGCCGCTCGAGGGCCGGCATCTCCGACCCCAACCGGCCGACCGGCTCGTTCCTGTTCCTCGGCCCCACGGGCGTCGGCAAGACCGAGCTGGCCAAGTCGCTCGCCGACTTCCTCTTCGACGACGAGCGCGCGATCGTGCGCATCGACATGAGCGAGTACTCCGAGAAGCACACGGTCTCGCGTCTGGTCGGCGCCCCTCCGGGCTACGTCGGCTACGACGAGGGTGGGCAGCTGACCGAGGCGGTCCGCCGCCGGCCCTACTCGGTCGTGCTCCTCGACGAGGTCGAGAAGGCGCACCCCGAGGTGTTCAACATCCTGCTCCAGGTGCTCGACGACGGTCGGCTGACCGACGGCCAGGGTCGCACGGTCGACTTCCGCAACACCTTGCTGATCCTCACCAGCAACCTCGGCTCGGCCTACCTCGTCGACCCGACGCTGGACCTCGAGAAGAAGCACGAGTCGGTGATGTCCGTGGTGCGGCAGTCGTTCAAGCCCGAGTTCCTCAACCGGCTCGACGAGATCGTGATGTTCGACGCGCTCGGCATGGACGAGCTCGCGCACATCGTCGACCTCCAGCTCGCTGCCTTCGACAAGCGGCTGGCTCCGCGCAGGATCACGGTCACGGTCACCGACGCCGCACGCGCGTGGCTGACCGAGAACGGCTACGACCCGGCGTACGGCGCCCGGCCGCTGCGTCGGCTCGTCCAGGTCGCCATCGGGGACCCGCTCTCGCGGATGCTGATCGGCGGCGAGGTGACCGACGGGCAGCAGGTCGCGGTGGACCACGTCGAGGGTGCACAGGAGCTGACCCTGACCGTCCAGTGACCTGCCGCCGGGTCGGGGGTGCTTGGTCGGTTGGTTCAATGGCCCCATGAGTGAGAGCGAGCCGTCCGCGCGCCCCCGCCAGCTGACCGTGGCCGGCGGGTTCGTGATCGGGGGCTCGGTGATCCTGCTCTTCGCGATCTTCGACGCGATCACCAACCTGCAGTCGGTGGACACGCGCGACGAGGTGAGCAGGATGCTCTCGTCCCAGACCGGGAACGGCCTGGGCATCACCGTCTCGGAGGCGCTCTCCGGCATGCGCTTCGGGCTGATGGTCGCCGCTGCGTGCGCCGCGGCCTCCGCGGTGCTCGGGGTCTTCGTGCTCCAGCGCCACCGGGGTGCCCGCGTGGCGCTGTCCGTGCTGGCCGTGCCGATCCTGCTCACCTCCCCGCTCACCGGCGGCGTGCTGGGTGCACTCGTGGCGGTGGCGACGCTGACGTTGTGGAGTGGTCCTGCCCGTGACTGGTTCGCAGGGAGGCCGATCCGGCAACCGCTGGCACCGACCCGCGGTGAGCGCGAGGAGCCCGCCCGGCGCCACGACTTCCCACCGCCGGCACCTCCCCAGAGCACCGGCCCCGACCCGACCGCGCCCGGCGACCCGACCGCGCCCGGCGACCCGACCGCGCCGGAAGGGCCGTCCGTCCCGGACGTCTCCACCGAGCAGACCTCGACGCTCCCGCCCGCCCGGCCCGGCTTCGGCCAGCCGTCCGCCTACGCGCCCCCGGGGGCGGCGCCCGGCCACTGGGCCGCGCTCCCACCTGCCCCGGGCGACTGGGCCGCGCCGGGCGACCACCCGGGCCCGCCCGGACCGGTCCCGGTGCCGGTCAAGGTCGCCTGCCTGCTCACCTGGGTCTTCGCCGGCGTGGTCGCGCTGATGTATGCCGCCGTCCTCGGCGCCCTGGTCGTGGCCAAGGACCAGGTGGTCGACTACGTCGTGAGCTCACCGGAGTGGGGGCGGGCCAACCTCGACTCCGACCTGATCCTGCCGGTGCTCTGGCTGGGCTGCCTGATGTTCTTCGCGTGGGCGGCGGGCTCGATGGTGCTGGCCTGGTTCACCTGGCGCCGGCACAACTGGGCGCGTTTCCTCCTCGTCGGCAGCGCGGGTGTCGCAATGGTCGCCGCACTGTTCGCGTTCCCGGTCGGCCTGGTCCACCAGGCGGCGTGCGCGGCGACGATCGCCGGCCTGTTCAGCGTGCGCGCGCGGGCGTGGTTCGCCGGCCCCACCCGCGGCCCCGGTCCGCCCTACGGTCCTCCTCCGGGGCAGTACGGCCCGCCCCCTCCCGGGAACCAGCCCGGACCCCCGCCGCAGGAGTGGCCCCAGAACAGGCCCCAGGACGGGCCCCGGACCGGGTCGGGCAAGCCTCCGGTCTGGTGAGCGCGCCGGACGTCATGCGAGGTGGGTGTCCCGGCGACCGGTTCGGATGACGTCTGCCTCGAGGTGGCCCGGGTCGTCATGCGGGGTGGCTGTCCTGGCGACCGGTTCGGATGACGTCTGCCGGGTCGTCATGCGGGGTGGCTGTCCCGGTGACCGGTTCGGATGACGTCGACGGCGAGGTGCCCGAACGTCATGCGGGGTGGCTGCCCCGGTGACCGGTTCGGATGACGTCGACGGCGAGGTGCCGGGACGT
The DNA here is from genome assembly GCA_963843075.1 of uncultured Actinomycetota bacterium. Taxonomy (GTDB): domain Bacteria; phylum Actinomycetota; class Actinomycetes; order Propionibacteriales; family Nocardioidaceae; genus Marmoricola. The sequence goes on from CAWJJD010000001.1 coordinate 978,670, forward strand.
CATGCGAGGTGGCTGCCCCGGCGACCAGCTCGGATGACGTCCGTCAGGCGCGCAGGTCCGTGGCCCGGAGCCGGCGGATGCCCTCATCGAGCACGTCCTGCTCCTTGCAGAAGGCCCACCGGACCAGGTGGCGGCCCTCGGCCGAGCCGTCCTCGTAGAAGACCTGGTTGGGGATCGCCACCACCTGGGCGCGCTCGGCCGTCGCCGCGCAGAAGGCCTTGCCGTCGGCGTGGCCGAGTGAGGAGACGTCGGTGGTGACGAAGTAGGTGCCCTGCGGGACGTGCACGTCCAGCCCGAGTGATGCCAGGGCTGCGCAGAGATGGTCGCGACGCTGCTGCAGGTCCGTGCGCAGCTGCTCGTGGAAGGCGCCCTCGTGGTCGAGGGCGTGCGCGATGGCGGGCTGGAAGGGCATCCCCGAGGAGTAGGACAGCCAGTTCTTGGCGCCCTCGACGGCCGCGACCAGGTCGGCCGGACCGGTCGCCCAGCCGATCTTCCAGCCGGTGAAGGAGAACGTCTTGCCCGAGCTCGAGATGCTCACCGTCCGCTCGAACATCCCCGGCAGCGTGGCGATCGGGACGTGCTCGTGGTGGTCGAAGGTGAGGTGCTCGTAGACCTCGTCGGTCACCACGACCAGGTCGTGACGCCGGGCCACGGCGGCGATGGCCTCGAGCTCGTCGTGGTCGAAGACGTGGCCGGTCGGGTTGTGCGGGCTGTTGAGCAGGATCAGCTTGGTCCGGTCGGTGACGGCCGACTCCAGCTCGTCCTGGTCGAGCCGGTAGTCCGGTGCGTGCAGGGTCACCGGGCGTCGTACGCCGCCGGCGAACTGGATCATCGCCCGATAGCTGTCGTAGTAGGGCTCCCACACGACGACCTCGTCGCCGGGGTCGACCAGCCCGAGCAGTGCACCGGCGATGGCCTCGGTCGCGCCCGTGGTCACCACGACGTTCTCGGGGCCGAGGTCGAGCCCGTAGTGCCGCTGCTGGTGCCGGATCAGCGCCTCGACCAGCTCGGGCGCACCGCGACCGGGCGGGTACTGGTTGCGGCCGGCGCGCATGGCGTCGTACGCCACCTCGATGACCGTGTCGGGCCCACTCAGGTCGGGGAACCCCTGGCCCAGGTTGACCGACCCGGTGCGTACGGCGAGCGCCGACATCTCCGCGAAGATCGTGCTGCCGACCCCCTCGAGCCGTCGTGCCGCCCTGTTCGGATCACTCACGCCTCCGAACCTAACCTGCGACTGTCTCCGGTCCGACACAATGGCCCCCATGGTGCGCACTCGGGGGAGCGATGGTGGCACCGGCGCCCGGGTGGCGTTCTGGTCGGGCGTCGCCCTCGTGGTCGCAGGCCTGCTGATGCTCGGCTACGTCGGGTGGCAGCTGTGGGGCACCACCTGGGTCTCCAAGCGGGAGCAGCGTGAGCTGACCGGTTCCCTGCGGCAGGAGTGGCGCACCGAGCCCGGCACGAAGCTGCAGCCGAAGTACGTGCCCACGGGGAAGGCCTCGGCGCTCGTCCGGATCCCGAGGTTCGGCCGGTCCTACATCGTGCCGGTGCTCGAGGGGACCAGCGACGACGTGCTCTCGAAGGGCTACGGGCACTTCACGGAGTCGGCGGATCCCGGCGAGCGCGGCAACTACGCGCTGGCCGCCCACCGGGTGACGCACGGCGAGCCGCTGCGGCGGATGCCCGAGCTCCGGCCGGGGGACCAGATCGTGGTGGAGACCGTCGACCGCACCTTCACCTACGAGCTCGACACCGACCCGCGCAGGCTGGTGATCCCCTTCACGGGTGTGTGGGTGCTCGACCCCTTGCCGGAGAACCCCGACGGTGGGCCGCAGCCCGAGCAGAAGCAGGGCCAGCGGCTGATCACCCTGACCACCTGCTCGGAGATCTTCCACACCGACAACCGGATGATCGCCTTCGGGCACCTCGTCAGCGCCGTCCCCAAGGACCAGTAACCTCCGGTCATGGTTTCGACAGGCTCAACCGGCGATCCGACGACAGGCTCAACCGGCGACACCGACCACGATCTCGCCCGCGACGTGGACACCTGCTGCCGGCTGACGGGGGAGTTCACCCTGCGTTCGGGCCAGGTGGCGTCGGAGTACTTCGACAAGTACCTCTTCGAGGCCGACCCGGCGTTGCTGGCACGGGTGGTCGAGCAGATGATCGGCCTGGTCCCCGACGGCACCGAGCTGCTCGGTGGGCTCGAGCTCGGCGGCGTCCCCATCGCGACGGTGCTCAGCGCACGCACCGGGCTCCCCGCGCTGTTCGTGCGCAAGCAGGCCAAGGAGTACGGCACCTGCAAGCTCGCGGAGGGCCAGGACGTCGCGGGGCGCCGGGTGACCCTGGTCGAGGACGTGATCACGACCGGGGGCGCCGTCCGCGACGCGACCAGGGCCCTGCGCGAGGCGGGTGCGGTCGTCGAGACGGTGGTCTGCGCCATCGACCGGAGCCCCGAGGGGGAGAACCCGCTGGCGGACGTCGGCCTCGAGGTGCGCCCGGTGCTCACCAAGGCCCAGCTGGACGCTGCCCGGGGCTGACGGGCCGGGTGTGCCCGACTAGGGCTTCGGCGCCTCGGCGGACTCGTGCCCGTGCCGGCGGCGCTTCCAGAACTCGTAGGCGATCGGGATGATCGAGAACGCCAGGATGACGATGATCGCCTTGTCGATGTTCTGCCCGAGGCCGGGGAACGAGCGGCCGAGGAAGTAGCCGAGCAGGGTGATGCTCAGCACCCAGGCGACCGCACCGATCGCGCTCCAGAAGAAGAAGCGGCGGCGCCGCATCTGGGTGACGCCGGCGACGACCGTGATGTAGGTCCGGACGAACGGCACGAACCTGCCGATGACGAGCGCCTTGTTGCCGTGCTTGTCGAAGAAGGCGGCTGTCTGGTCGAAGTACTTGCGCTTGATGATCCGGCCCTCGCGCTCGTAGAGCGGTGGCCCCAGCGCGCGACCTATCTCATAGCCGAGCACGTTGCCGGCGAACGCCGCCGCGGAGAGCAGCACCAGGGCGACCGGCAGGTCGGTGACCGACGGCCCGGGAACGATGTTGTCGCGGGTCGAGACGAACAGGCCGACGGCGAAGAGGAGCGTGTCGCCGGGCAGGATCGGGAAGAACAGCCCGCACTCGATCAGGATGATCAGCAGGCAGACCCACAGGAACCAGCCACCGAACTGGTCGAGCAGCCAGTTCGGGTCCATCCAGCCGATCCCGAACAGCAGTGGGTTGATCACCCGCCGAGCGTATCGGGGGTTTCCTGACCCCCACCTGTCCGGCCCTACTGTTGCGGCTGTGGAGGCTGATGACGCGCGGGCGCCGTACGACCCGATGCCGCACGGGCCGGAGGAGATCGGCGTCGGACCGTGGCGCGGTCCGCGTCCGGCCGGGGAGCAGTACGACGAGCGCCTGCTGGCCGAGGGGGACCGGCGCAACGTCGTGGACCGTTACCGCTACTGGTCGATGGCGGCGATCGTCGCCGACCTCGATCTGCGCCGGCACGACTTCCACGTCGCGATCGAGAACTGGCAGCACGACTTCAACATCGGGACGATCGTCCGCTCGGCCAACGCCTTCCTGGCCCGTGAGGTGCACATCGTCGGCCGGAGACGGTGGAACCGGCGAGGGGCGATGGTGACCGACCGCTACCAGCACGTGCGCCACCACGACGACGTGGAGTCGCTGGCGGACCACGTCCACGGGCAGGGCGTCACCTTGATGGGCATCGACAACCTGCCGGGCTCCGAGCACCTCGAGACGTGGGAGATGCCGAGGTCGGTGTGCTTCCTGTTCGGTCAGGAGGGTCCCGGCCTCTCGGAGGACGCCAGGGAGCGCTGCGACGGGACCTTCTCGATCGCCCAGTTCGGCTCGACCCGCTCGATCAACGCCTCGGCCGCCGCCGCGATCGCGATGCACACGTGGATCGCCCGCCACGCCGACCTCGGCGGGGCCTGGCGCGGCTGAGGCTCAGCCGGTCGGCTGCTCCGCTCTCGCCCTCAGGCCGGCCGACTCCATCGCCAGGTAGCGGTCGGTGAGCCCTGCGTAGGCCCGCCCGACCAGGCGCCCCAGCCATCCGCCCTGCTCGACGGCCAGGTGCACCCGGGTGCCCCCGTCCGGCAGCGGTTCGAGGCGGTGGCTCGCGACGGTGCGCACGCCGGGTCGGCGCTGCTCCCAGGTGAACGAGCGCCCGGCCTCCAGGGAGGTCACGGTCCACACCGCCTTGGGCAGCTTCGGCTGGACGAGCTCGGCCCGGGACCCGACCTGCAGCGGTCCTGAGTCCAGCCGAGCGGCGCTGGTGACCGAGTCGGTCCACTCGGGCCAGCGGTCGATGTCGGTCATGACCTGCCACACGCGCTCGGTGGGCGCGGCGATCTCCACAGTGGTGCTCTGCTCCATGGAGACCATGGTGCCGCTAGGGGGTGACTGCCTTCGGGGTCAGGCAGCGGATGAAGTGGTCACCAGAGCTCCAGCCGACCCGGCTCGGCGGCTGCCAGTAGCCGCCCGCCTTGCCGGTCAGCTGCTGGCACCGTGACCGGGCGGTGGCCGTGTAGGTCGTCGTGTCGGGATAGGGCTGGTTCTTGCCGCGTCCGACCGCGAGGAAGACCGCCTCCACCCGGAAGGCGTGGTCCTCCGCGCACGAGACGTCGGTGCCGGTGGCGGTCTGGCAGGCGCGGAGCTGGTCGGGGATGCCCTGGGCGAGGAGCGGGGTGGTCGCGGGCAGGCGCGTCAGCCTGGTGCCGCTGCGAGCGACCACGTCGCACCGCACCCAGCGCGCCCCTCGTTCGAGCTGGTCCTGGCCCGGCGTGAACAGCGTCCAGGTGAGGATCGACATCGCGCGGTCCGCGAGGGTCCCCCCGGCAAGGCGCCGGTAGGCGGGCTCGCACAGCTTCTTGCCGAGCGCCTGGCGCGCCTTGACCGGTGTCCTCGGCGTGACCGGCTTCGGCTGGAAGCCGACGTAGGCGACCACGCTCGTGTGCGACGCCTTGCAGGCGACCGACCTGCTGGTGGCCACGGAGGCGAGCGACTGCTCGGCCGTCATCCGGTGGCACTCGCCGACCTTCGGAGCGCCGTATCCGGGATCGGGCGCGGGCTCGTCGTCCACCGACGGTGCCTCGGAGGTCCCTGGCTTCGCGGCCTCCGCCTTCTTCTGGCCGCCCGCCGTGCCGCCGCAGCCGCTGAGCACCAGGCCGAGCACCACCACGAGGGCGAGCACGACCGCGCGGACGCGGGGACGCCCGTCAGCGGGCAGAAGGTGCGCTGGCATGGGGCTCCGAGCTCGGGTGGGGCGGTCGGCGCGATCCTCCCACGATCGCCCCCGACCCGAAGGCGGAAGAGTCCACTAGGGTTGGAGGAGAGGTCCCGCCGGAGGGAACAGGGACCCATCCGCTCGTCACGCCGAGGACTCGTAGGAGACCTGAGATGCCCATCGCCACCCCCGAGAAGTACGCCGAGATGCTGGACGCCGCGAAGGCCAGGTCGTTCGCGTTCCCGGCCATCAACGTGTCCTCGTCCCAGACGCTCAACGCCGCGCTCGCCGGGTTCGCCGAGGCAGGCAGCGACGGGATCATCCAGGTCTCGACCGGTGGGGCGGACTACCTCTCCGGCCCGACGATCAAGAACATGGTCAGTGGCTCGGTCGCCTTCGCCGCCTACGCCGCGGAGGTCGCCAAGTCCTACCCGGTCAACATCGCGCTGCACACCGACCACTGCCCCAAGGACAAGCTGGACGGCTTCGTCCGCCCGCTCCTGGAGATCTCGCTCGAACGGGTCAAGAACGGCCAGAACCCGTTGTTCCAGTCGCACATGTGGGACGGGTCCGCCGTACCCCTCGAGGAGAACCTCGAGATCGCCCAGGAGCTCCTCAAGAAGGCGGCCGACGCCCGGATCGTCCTCGAGGTCGAGATCGGCGTCGTCGGCGGCGAGGAGGACGGCGTCGAGGGTGGCGGTGGCGAGCAGCTCTACAGCACCACCGAGGACGCGCTGGCCACGGTCGCCGCGCTCGGCACCGGCGAGAACGGTCGCTACCTGACCGCGCTCACCTTCGGCAACGTGCACGGCGTCTACAAGCCGGGCAACGTCAAGCTGCGTCCCGAGATCCTCAAGAAGGCCCAGGACGCGGTCGTCGAGGAGCTCGGGCTCGAGGCGGGCTCCAAGCCGTTCGACCTCGTCTTCCACGGTGGCTCGGGCTCGACGGCCGAGGAGATCGGCGCGGCGGTCGACTACGGCGTGATCAAGATGAACGTCGACACCGACACCCAGTACGCCTTCACCCGCCCGGTCGCGGGGCACATGTTCAGCAACTACGACGGCGTGCTCAAGGTCGACGGCGAGGTCGGCAACAAGAAGGCCTACGACCCCCGCGCCTGGGGCAAGGCCGGCGAGGCCGGCATGGCCGCCCGCGTCCTCGAGGCCTGCGAGAACCTGCGCAGCACGGGTCACTCGGTCGGCTGAGCCCCTCAGCCGACCCTGGGCCGACACTCAGCCGACCCTGGGCCGACCCTGGGCCGACCCGGGGCCACCCCGGCCAGCCCCGCAGGCTCGGTCAGCCGCGCTCGCGGGTGAGGCCGAGGATCATGCCCGGCAGGACCACCTCGACGAGCTGGCGGGGGTCGAGGCTGCCGAAGCCGAGACCCTCCTGCCCCAGGCTGTGCAGGTAGAGCGCGACCGCCGTCTCCGAGACCAGCTCGACCGACACGGTGGGCTCTCGCCCGAGACGGTGCAGGACGTCGGCGATCGCCTGCTGCATCTGGCCCTCGAGCCGGGCGCGGTGCTCCTCGAAGATCACCCGCGCGGGTTCCTCGCGCAGGGCGAGCAGGGTGAACTCGGTCTGGAGCATGAAGAACCGCTGTCCCAGCGGGGCGATCGCATCGAGGATCAGGCCGAGTGAGTCCATCGTGAACTCGTCCTCGGGGATCGACTCCGTGACCTCGCTGACGATCTCGAGCAACCGCGCCGACTGCTGCTCGAAGACCGCGAAGTAGACCTCCTCGATCGAGGAGAAGTTGGAGTAGAACGCGCCCCGGCTGAAGCCTGCTGCTCCGACGAGGTCGTCCACGGTCACACCGCGCAGGCCCTTGCGCACGAACACGTCCTCGGCCGCCTCGAGCAGTCGAGCGCGCGTGTTCACCCGTCGGCGCAGGGCAGGGGTCCTCGGAGGCAGTGGCACGGATCACCTCCCGTCTCGATACATCTCTGTATTCAATACGTTAGTGTATTGAAATGTCGTCGTTCCTCTACCGTCTCGGCCACGTCATGGTCCGGCGGGCGAAGCGGGTCCTTGCTCTGGCCATGCTCGCACTGGTGCTGATGGGGGCGCTCGCCGTCGGTCTCGGCGGCACGCTGCAGGACAACCTGACCATCCCCGGCACCGAGTCGCAGGACGGCCTCGACGTCCTGGCGCAGCGGTTCCCCGAGGTCGCCGGCACCTCGGGGCAGATCCTGCTCGTGGCGCCGGAGGGGGAGCAGGTCAGCGACCACCGCGACGAGGTGGAGCAGGTCGTGAAGCGGGTCGGCGACGTCGACCACGTCCAGCTGGCCACCGACCCGTTCGAGAAGCGCAACGCCCTGGCCTTGTCCGGGAACGGTCGCGACGCACTCGTCCAGGTCCAGCTCGACGTCCCGCTGGACCAGCTGGAGGACTCCACGGTCGACAGCCTCGAGAGGGCCGCCCGCGCTTCCGGCTCGTCGCTCGAGGTCCACCTCGGCGGGCAGATCTTCACCAACAAGTCCGTCCAGGTCTCCGCCACCGAGGGGCTCGGTGTCCTCGTCGCGCTCGTGGTCCTGGCCGTGACCTTCGGCTCCCTGCTCGCCGCGGGGATGCCGATCGTGACCGCGATCCTCGGGGTGGCCGTGGCGATGGCCGGCGTGCTCTCCGTCGCTGCGTTCGCCGACGTCAACTCCTCCACACCGACGCTGGCGTTGATGATCGGCCTCGCGGTCGGCATCGACTACGCGCTCTTCATCGTGTCGCGGCATCGGGGCCAGCTCGCCCGCGGGCTCGCACCCGCCGAGTCCGTCGCGCAGTCGCTCGCGACCGCCGGCAGCGCCGTCATCTTCGCCGGAGCCACGGTCGTGATCGCCCTGTGCGGACTGGTGGTCGCCAAGATCCCGTTCCTGGCCGTGATGGGGTACGCCGCCGCGGTGGCCGTCGCGATCGCCGTGGTCGTCGCCCTGACCGTCGTGCCCGCGATGCTCGGCCTGGTCGGGGAGCGGCTCCGACCGCGAGCAGGCTCTCGCGCCGCCCGCAACGCGGTGGTGGAACCCGGACAGACCCACACCCTCGGTGCCAAGTGGGTCCGTCTGGTCACGAAGATCCCGGTCCTCACGGCAGTCCTGGTGACCGGCCTGCTCGTGGTGCTCGCCCTGCCGGCCCGCGACCTCGCCCTGGGGCTGCCGGACAACGGGTCCGCCCCGGAAGGCAGCACCCAGCGCACGACCTACGACCTGGTCACCCGCGACTACGGTCCCGGCTTCAACACCCCGCTGCTCGTGACCGCCGACATCATCCGCACCACGGACCCGGTCGGCGTGATGAAGAAGCTCGGCGAGGACCTGGGCACCTACGACGGCGTCGACGCGATCGCGCTCTCCACGCCCAACCGGTCCGCCGACCTCGGGATGGTGCAGATCATCCCGACCAAGGCGCAGACAGACCCCGCGACCGCCGACCTGGTCCGGACGATCCGTGCGGACGCCGGGACGCTCGAGAAGAAGTACGACGTCACCGAGCTGCGCGTCACCGGTCAGACCGCGGTCGCCATCGACGTGTCCGACCGGCTCTCCGGGGCCCTGCTGCCCTTCGGGATCGTCGTGGTCGGGCTCTCGCTGCTCCTGCTGATGATCGTGTTCCGCTCGATCGCCGTGCCGGTCAAGGCGACGCTGGGCTACCTGCTCTCGGTCGGTGCGTCGTTCGGCGCGGTGACCGCCGTGTTCGAGTGGGGCTGGTTCGCCGACGAGCTCAACGTGCCCCAGGTCGGGCCGGTGATCTCGTTCATGCCGATCATCTTGATGGGTGTCCTGTTCGGACTGGCGATGGACTACGAGGTCTTCCTGGTCTCGCGGATGCGCGAGGACTACGTCCACTCCGGTGACGCGAGGCGGGCGGTGGTGTCCGGCTTCACCGGCAGTGCCCGGGTGGTGACGGCCGCCGCGATCATCATGATCAGCGTCTTCGCCGCGTTCGTCCCGCACGGTGACTCCTCGGTGCAGCCGATCGCCCTCGGTCTCGCGGTCGGGGTGTTCGTCGACGCCTTCCTGGTGCGGATGACCCTCGTCCCAGCGGTGCTGGCCCTGCTCGGTGCGCGGGCCTGGTGGCTCCCGTCGTGGCTCGACCGTCGGCTCCCGTCACTCGACGTCGAGGGCTCGGGCATCGAGAAGCACGTCGAGCACGAGGAGTGGGTGGAGCAGCACGGCTGGCCCGTCGTACGCGCGGAACAGCTGTCGTTGCCCGCGGACCGTGAGCCTCTCGTCGAGGGCGTCGACCTCGTGCTCTGGCCAGGTGACCTGCTCGCCGTCGGCGACCGCGACCCCGTCCGCCGCCGGGCGTTCCTGGCCGCGTTGACCGGGCGGCTCGAGCACGGCGAGGGCCGGCTCGTGGTCCTGGACCGGGTCCTGCCCGCCGAGGCCCAGGCCGTACGCCGCCGCGTGGCCCTGCACCACCGGGTCCCCTCGCCCGAGGAGCTCGACGAGCTGACCCGGCGCGCGAGCGACGGCACCCCGACCCTGGTCGTGGTCGACGACATCGACGGCGGCCCGACCGACGAGGCAGAGGTGGAGCGGCGCTGGCAGCGGCTGCGTCGCCTGACCATGGCCGGCGCCACCGTGGTCGCCGGGTTCTCCACCGTCGCACCGCGCCACGCCGACGTCCTGTCCCTTGACGACCCGCCCCACGGACCAGCAACGACGCCTGAGGAGGCGACCGTCTGATGCGCTTCACCCTCAACCGGATCCTGGTCGGCACGCTCGTGCTGCCGATGCTGCTCGGCGGCCTGATCCTGTGGTCGCTCGCGGACCGGGCCGAGCACTCCGACCGGGTGCCGACCGCGGTCGTGAACCTCGACGAGCCCGTCACCAAGAAGGGTGAGCAGCCGATCTATGCCGGTCGTCTGCTCGCCGGCGAGCTCACCTCGCCGCGCACCGACGCCGACACCTCTCTGGGCTGGGAGCTCACCGACAGCCGTGATGCGGAGGAGGGCCTGGCCGACGGTGACTACTACGCCGTGCTGACCATCCCCGAGGACTTCTCCAGGAAGCTCTCCGGGATCCAGGGCACCGACCCGGAGACCGCCGGGGTCACGGTGCGCAGCAACGACTCCTCGAGCGCACTCGTCGGTCAGATCAGCCAGCAGGTGGGCGACGTCGCCACCAACCGGCTGGGGCACAAGATCACCGCGACCTACATCGAGGGCGTGCTCTCCCAGACCGGCGTGCTCAAGAAGCAGCTCGGCGAGGCGGCGGGAGGAGCCCGTGACCTCGGAGACGGCGCCGGGAGGCTCGGTGACGGCGCCGACGACCTCGCCGACGGCGCCGACCGCCTCGGCAACGGGGCGCAGACCCTCGCGGCAGGGCTCGGCGTCCTGTCCGACGGCGCCGGCCGGCTCTCGACCGGCGCGGACCAGGTCGCGGGCGGCGCGAGGCGGCTCGAGGGCGGCATCGGGAGGCTCGCCGACGGCGCGGACCAGCTCGACTCCGGGGCCTCGACGCTCGCCGGTGGGCTCGACCGCCTGCGCGACCAGACCAACGCCTTCGCCGGGCAGGCCGAGCAGGCCGGTCAGATCGACACCGGTGCCCTGCAGCAAGGCGTGCGAGGCCTGGTCTCGCTGGCCCGGGGGCTGCAGCAGGCCTGCAGCTCGACGGAGTTCCGGCAGACCAGTCCTCAGCTCTGCGACGCAGCCGACCAGGCCGTGCAGGCCGTCGAGGGACAGGCGGCCGTGCTCGAGCAGCTCGGCTCGCTGGGCGACCTCACCGACAGCGTCTCCCAGCTCGCCGGAGCCGTGAACTCGGCGGCCGACGGTGCCGGACAGCTGGCCGACGGCACCGGTCAGCTCGCCGACGGCGCCCACCGCCTCGAGAACGGCGCCGGGCAGCTCTCCGGCGGCGCCTCGCGGCTCGCGACCGGCGCCGAGAAGCTCGGCGACGGTGCCTCGAAGGCACAGGGCGGAGCGACCAGGCTGGCCGACGGCGCCGGCGCGCTCGCCGGGGGTGCCGAAGCCCTCGGCGGCGGCGCGGACAAGCTCTCCGCCGGTGCCGACAGGCTCGGTGTCGGGCTCCAGGAGGGGGCCGACAAGATCCCCAGCGGCGGCGACGCCGAGCACCAGGCAGACGTGATCTCCGACCCTGTCGACTCCGCCTCGAGCACCCTGAACCCCGCCCTCGACGGCACCACCCTGCTCACCCCCGGCATGCTGGCCTTCGCGCTGTGGCTGGGCGCGTTCGTGATCTATCTGGTCCGCGAGGGAGTGCCCTCGCGCCGCCTGCGCTCGGCGATCTCGCCCACGAGGCTGGCCTGGGCCGGCTGGTGGCCGGCGCTCCTCATCGGTGCGATCCAGTCGGGCCTCCTGCTCGCGGTCGCGGTGGCCTTCGGCGCCGACCTGTCCTCCCCGGCCGGGGTCGTGGCCATGTGCCTGCTCGCGGCCGCCGTGTTCACGGCGATCAACCAGGCACTGACCAGCTGGTTCGGCGCGCGCCGGGGCTGGATCCTCTCGATCGGCTTCGCCGCCCTGCAGGTCGTCTCCCTGGGTGGCCTGCTGCCGATCGACACCGCGCCGGGACTCCTCCGCGTCCTCAACGAGTTCCTGCCGATCGCCCGGGCCTCCGACGCCATCTCCCACCTGACCCTCGGCGGCCAGGTCGGCACGGTCGCGGCTGATGTGCTGGTGCTCCTGGTGTGGGGCCTGGTCGCCCTCGGCGTGACCGTGCTGGCCGCCCGGCGGCAGCAGCGGGTGACCGTGGCCGACGTACGACGGGAGCTGGCGCCGGCCTGAGAGGGCCTGTCGCGTCACAGCTGGTCCGCCGTGCCAGCAGCTGCCCTCCTCGCACTCGGGAGAGCCGGCGTCGGTGCCCACGGTGGCGGCGGGCCGTGGCACGATCGAGGCATGAGCGACTCGCCCCTCGGCCGTGACCTGATGGCCGGCCCCCCGCCCACGCTGCTCCCCGTCGACCCCGCGGCCGAGGAGCTCGACGCCGGCGAAGCCGCCCACGAGGTCGTGCGGATGCACCCCGAGTCGCCGCTCGCCTGGGCCACCCTGGCCGAGCAGGCGCTCGCCGACGACTCGATCGACGACGTGACCGCCTACGCCTACGCACGGGTCGGCTACCACCGCAGCCTCGACCTCCTGCGCGGCAACGGCTGGAAGGGGCACGGCCCGGTCCCGTGGGAGCACGAGCCGAACCGTGGCTTCCTCCGCGCGCTCGCCGCCCTCACCGAGGCAGCGCACCGCATCGGGGAGGACCGCGAGCGCGACCGCTGCGACCAGTTCCTGGCCGACTCCAGCCCGGAGGCGCACGCAGCGCTGCGCTGAGGTCATCGGCGACACGGGCGACACCGGGGACACCGGAGACACCGACACGTCGTCCAGACACCCGCGCGGACAGGTGAGACTCACGTCACCACGGGTCTAGAGTCCCGTGGCATGGCACACCTCGACCGCTCGGGCGGCGCCGGTGACGGCGCCCGAGACACCAGCCCTCCGACCAACAAGCCGCTGATCGTCCTGGCATGCATCCTGCTCGCGATCCCGATCATCGCGCTCTGCTGGGTGAGCAGCTACGCGCGCGAGACGCCCCGGCTCGGCGGCTTCCCGTTCTTCTTCTGGTACCAGTTCATGTGGGTGTTCATCTGCGCGGGCATGACCTACGCGGCCCACCGGCTGGTGCTGGCGGCGCGGAAGCCCGGAGCCGGGACCACCGGCCATGCGCCGGACCCCGATGAGGAGGACCAGCCATGATCCCCCTCGCGGCAGGCGGCGTCGACGGCGTCGCCCTGACAGTCCTGATCGTGCTGTTCCTCGTGGTGACCGTGCTCGGCTTCATGGCCAGCCGCTTCAAGCGTGGGGACACCCTCGACTCCCTCGACGAGTGGGGCCTGGGGGGGCGCAAGTTCGGCACCTGGGTCACGTGGTTCCTGCTGGGCGGCGACCTCTACACGGCGTACACCTTCGTGGCGGTGCCCGCGGCGATGTTCGCGATGGGCTCGGTCGCGGGCTTCTTCGCGGTGCCCTACACGATCATCCTCTACCCGATCATCTTCATCTTCATGGCGCGGCTGTGGTCGGTCAGCCACCGCCACGGCTACGTCACGACCGCCGACTTCGTGCGGGGGCGCTACGACTCGCGCATCCTCTCGCTGGCCGTCGCGCTGACCGGCTTCGTCGCGACGATGCCCTACATCGCCCTCCAGCTGGTCGGCATCCAGGCCGTCCTCGACGTGGTCGGCCTCGGTGGTGGCGGCAACTGGTTCGCCAAGGACGCACCCCTGCTGATCGCGTTCGTGCTGCTGGCGGCCTACACCTACACCTCCGGGCTACGGGCCCCCGCGGTGATCGCGTTCGTCAAGGACGCCCTGATCTACCTGGTCATCATCGTCGCGGTGATCTACCTGCCGACCACCATCGACGGTGGCTGGGAGGGCATCTTCGGCGCAGCCAAGGAGAAGATGGCCGCCACCAACGAGGCCACCGGCAAGCCCAACGGCGCCTTCATCCCCGGCGACGGGCAGATGTGGGCCTACGCGACCCTCGCGCTCGGCTCGGCGATGGCGCTGTTCATGTATCCGCACTCGGTCACCGCGACCCTCTCCTCCGACAGCCGTACGACGATCCGGCGCAACGCCTCGATCCTGCCCGCTTACTCCTTCGTGCTGGGCCTCCTGGCCCTGCTCGGCTGGGTCGCCATCGCCGCCGGCACGCAGCCGATCGGCGTGGACGGCAAGCCCAACCCGCAGCTGGTGATCCCGCAGCTCTTCGAGGACTCCTTCGCGAGCTGGTTCGCGGGGGTCGCCTTCGCCGCAGTCGCGATCGGCGCGCTCGTGCCGGCCGCGATCATGTCGATCGCCGCAGCCAACACCTTCACCCGCAACATCTACAAGGAGTGGATCAAGCCGAACGCGACCCACGCCGAGGAGGCGAAGGTCTCCAAGATCGCCTCCCTGGTGGTCAAGGCGTTCGCGCTGATGTTCGTGCTCACGCTGGACAAGCAGAACGCGATCAACTTCCAGCTGCTCGGCGGCGTCTGGATCCTGCAGACCTTCCCGGTGATCGTCTTCAGCCTCTACACCCGCTGGTTCCACAAGTGGGCGTTGCTCGCCGGTTGGGCGTTCGGGATGGTCTACGGCACGGTCGAGGCCTACCAGGTGATCAACCCGGCCACCGGCAAGCACTTCGGTGGCTCCCTCGGGGAGATCCCGGGGCTCGGCGACATGGGCTACATCGCCCTGACCGCCTTCGCGGCCAACCTGGCGATCGCCGTCGTGCTCTCGTTCGTGCTCAACCTCGCCAAGGTGTCCAACGGGTCCGACGAGACCACCAGGGGTGACTACTTCGCGGACGCGGGGGATCCGCGGGTCGAGAAGGACAAGGTGCTGCGGACCCAGGACGAGGCCGACCCGAGCTCGCCCTAGGCGTCCGGGACGATCATCGAGTACGCACCCTGCTCGAGGTGCCACGACCGTCGGCGCTCGGGACCGCTGATCTCTCCGTCTGCGGCGAGGAAGAAGTCCTCGCCGCAGACGGTCACCTGCTTGGCGCGCAGGGAGATGACGTCGTCGCGCTGCGGGTGCTCGCCCTTGCGAAGGTTCCAGACGTAGCCCAACCGCTCGAGCGGGCCGGTCGCCAGCGACACCATCACGTCGAGCCGGCCGTCGGTCGGGTCTGCGTCCGGGGTCAGCTCGGTGCCGCCACCGACGCTGGTGCCGTTGCCGATCGCCACCATCAAGATGTGCTTGTCCATGTCGGAGACGACCTCGCCGTCGGCCTCCACCCGGAGCCGCACGAACGGTGGTTTGATCGAGGCCAGTGCGGCGCCGATCGGATAGCCGAGGATGCCGAAGCCGTAGGGCCCCAGCCGCTTCTTCCAGCGCGCGCCGCGACGGCTGGCCTGCGCGCTGGCCCCGGCGTGGACGCTGTTGACGACCACGCCGCCGAGCTCGTCGACGATCAGGTCCATGCGCCGCGGTGTCCCGGTGAGCAGCGCCGCCGCCGCCTCGGCCGGGTCGAGCGGGATGCCCAGCGCACGCGCGAAGTCGTTGCCGGTGCCGAGCGGGATCAGCCCGAGCGTCCGGTCGGCGATCTCGTGGCGGCGGTGCAGCGCGGTCACCACGGCGTGCAGGCTGCCGTCACCGCCCGCGACGACGATCGAGCGACCGCCGGCACGGTGCAGCACCCCGTCCAGCTCGCCGGGGTTGCTCGTGGTCGCCACCTCGACGTCGGCGTCCTCGCGCAGCACGGCCAGGGCGATGTCGAGAGCGTCCTGGACGCCGCCGGCGTCGGTGTTGGTGATCAGCAGCAGCGGGTCCACGCGGACACCCTAGAGGGAGGGGGTGCCGGGGTGCTCGGAACCGTGGGATGGAGGTGGGGGCGCGGTCCTTGGTAGCGTGTGGTCGCAAGAGCCCTGGCGCTGTTGCACCTGGGCTCGTCGCACGTTCGGACGTCCCCGGCGTCCCGGACCGTTCCACACCCGCCGTTGGAGGGGTGAACCACATGCCTGCGATCGTCGTGCTCGGAGCCCAGTGGGGTGACGAGGGCAAGGGCAAGGCCACCGACCTGCTCACCACCGAGGACGCCATCGACTTCTGCGTCCGCACGAGTGGCGGTCACAACGCCGGCCACACCATCGTGGTCGACGGCCAGAAGTTCGCCACGCACCTGCTGCCCAGCGGGATCCTCACCCCCGACTGCACCTCGGTGATCGGCAACGGGGTCGTGGTCTCGCCCGAGGCGCTGTTCCGCGAGCTCGACGCCATGATCGAGCGCAAGGTGCCGATGGGCCGGCTCGTGGTGAGCTCCAACGCCCACGTCATCGCCTCCTACCACTCCACGATCGACAAGGTCACCGAGCGGTTCCTGGGCAAGAACAAGATCGGCACGACGGGCCGCGGCATCGGACCGGCGTACGCCGACAAGATCAACCGCGTCGGCATCCGGGTGGCCGACATCTTCGACGAGGACATCCTGCGCGAGAAGGTCGAAGCGGCCCTCGAGATGAAGAACCACCTGCTGACCAAGGTCTACAACCGCCGTGCGATCACCGTGGACGAGGTGGTCGAGGACCTGCGCGGCTACGCCGACCGGCTCCAGCCGATGGTGGCCGACACCTCGCTGCTGCTCAACCGAGCGCTCGACGACGACAAGACCGTGCTGTTCGAGGGTGCGCAGGCGACCATGCTCGACGTCGACCACGGCACCTACCCGTTCGTGACGAGCAGCAACCCGGTCTCGGGCGGCGTGTGCGTCGGTGCGGGCGTCGGCCCCACCCGGCTCGACCGCATCATCGGCGTGATCAAGGCCTACACCACGCGGGTCGGCTCGGGTCCGTTCCCGACCGAGCTGTTCGACGAGGACGGCGAGAAGCTCTGGCGCATCGGCGGCGAGGTCGGTGTCTCCACGGGGCGCGACCGGCGCTGCGGCTGGTACGACGCCGTCATCGCCCGCTACGCCACCCGGGTCAACGGACTCACCGAGCTGTTCATGACCAAGCTCGACGTGCTCTCGTCCTGGGAGCGGGTGCCGGTCTGCGTGGCCTACGACGTCGACGGGGTCCGGCACGACGAGATGCCGATGACCCAGACGGAGTTCCACCGCGCCACGCCGGTCTATGAATACCTCGACGGGTGGGCCGACGACATCTCCGGCTGCCGCTCCTTCGCGGACCTGCCGAAGAACGCCCAGCGCTACGTGCGCGCGCTCGAGGAGATGTCGGGGGTCCCGTTCTGGGCCGTCGGGGTCGGCCCCGGTCGCGACCAGACCGTCATCGTCAACTGACGACGGCCACGCGCGAGGATCGCCGGCTCCTACTCCTGAGGGCGCCGGCTCAGGGCGACGAAGAGGTCCGCGGCCGCGCTCGCGAGCTCGTCGGTGTCCATGCCGACCTCGTGCCTGAGCCAGGAGGCGACCAGCTCGGCGAGGCCACCGATGAGGACGAGCCCCTGCACCCTGGCCCGGTCGGGGGGCCACGCCTGGTCGCCGTAGAGGCTGGCCGCCTCGTGGGCCGCGATCTCGGCGAACGAGCCGATCAGCTGGTGGCGCCGCTCGCGCAGGGCATCGGTCGCCGTCGCGTGCACCACCGCGACCAGGGCGCGCTCGGGCTGGTCGGCGGCCCAGTGGGCGAACGACCTGGTCATCGCGTGGACGCGGTCCTCGACGCTGCCCGGGGTCTCCTGGAGCGCGCTCACGGCGTCCTGCGCGATCTCCTCGGTCACCGTGTCGAGCGCGGCGACGAGGGCGGCGTCGCGGTTGGCGAAGCTCTCGTAGAAGTAGCGCTCGGTCAGCCCGGCCTCGTGGCAGATCGCGGTCATGGTGGCGCGCTCGCCCTTGCTCGCCAGCACCGCGATGGCCGCCTCGACCAGCTGCTGTCGACGGCCCTCGGTCCGCTCCTGGGAGGACCGCCCGCCATAGCTGCGTTCCGGGGCGCTCATGGATGGCATCTTGACGGCATCCTCCTCCAGCCGCAAAACTGACATGACAGTCTGTCAGAAACAGTGTCGCTGAGAGTGGGTCCATGACGGAGTCCGGTCGGTCTGCTCCACGCCGGCGTGGCCTGCCCTTCGTCGGTGCGACGTTCGCCTACATCCGTGACCCCCTTCACCCGGGAGCGCCTGTCGACCTACACCACCACGATGGGCCCCGCTGTCGCCGCAGGGCCCGACGCCTGGACACCGGGCGCCGGGTTCTGTGTCTATCCGGCGCTGAAGTCCCTGACCCTCGACCTGGCCTCACCGACCGCGACGTCGTGAACCACATGATCTTCTTGCTGATGGCCGCCCACGACACCTCGACGATCACCGTCACCACGATGATGCGACACCTCGGGACCCACCCCCAGTGGCGAGTGCAGCTGCGCGGCGGGGTGCACAAGTGCCTCGGCCTGGCGTTCGCCGGCTCCGAGGTGAAGCTCGTCCTGCACCAGCTGCTGCGCCGGTTCGACTGGACGGTGGACGCGAGCTACCGCGACCAGCTGAACTATCACTCACTCCCGTTTCCTGCGGACGGCCAACCGGTCGACCTGCGACGTCTCGAAAGGACGCATCCACGATGAGCAAGCGCGACATCTCCGGACTCACGGTGGTGATCACCGGTGCCGCCAGGGGGATCGGGGAGGCCACGGCCGAGCTGCTGGCCGGACAGGGCGCCACGGTCGCGCTGGGTGACCTCGACACCGCGCTGGTCGAGCAGGTGGCCGAGCGCATCGGCCGCGGCGCGGTGGGGGCGCACCTCGACGTGACCAGCCCCGACTCGTGGCGGAGCTTCCTGGCTGAGGTGGGTGAGGTCGGCCCGATCGACGTGCTGGTCAACAATGCCGGGATCATGCCGCTGGGTTCGGTGCTCAAGGAGCCCGACGCCGTGACGCGCGCGATCATCGACGTCAACGTGCACGGCCTGATCAACGGCACCAAGGCCGTCGCGCCGGGCATGGTCGAGCGCGGCAGGGGGCACATCGTCAACGTCGCCTCTGCGGTGGGCAGGATCGCCGTCGCCGACGGCGCCACCTACTCGGCCTCGAAGTTCGCCGCGGTGGGGTTCAGCGAAGCGACCCGGGCCGAGCTCAAGCCCCACGGCATCGACGTCACCGTCGTGCTCCCCACGATCGTCCAGACCGAGCTCTCGGCCGGTGTCCCGGCTGCCAAGGGCGTCAAGTCCGTCTCGGCCCAGGACGTCGCCGAGGTGATCGCGACGGCGA
Organism: uncultured Actinomycetota bacterium; assembly: GCA_963843075.1. Taxonomy (GTDB): domain Bacteria; phylum Actinomycetota; class Actinomycetes; order Propionibacteriales; family Nocardioidaceae; genus Marmoricola. The sequence goes on from CAWJJD010000001.1 coordinate 997,555, forward strand.
TCCGCACCGCTCGTCCGGAGCTGTGGGTGCCGCGCTGGGTGCAGGGGATGACCAGGACGACCGGCGTGCTGCCACGCTGGCTGCAGGAGCGGATCGCCGGAGCCTTCGGCGCCGACCGGGTGCTCGCCGACCGCGACGAGTCTCAGCGGACGGCCTACGAGGCCCGGGTCCGTCCTCCCGCCAACTGACCGGCGCGCGCGACGCACCGTCCCGATCGCTAGCATCGGCGAGCGTGAAGGTCCTCGTCATCGGCACCGGCGGTCGTGAGCACGCTCTCGCACTGTCCCTCTCTCGCGACCCGTCCGTCGAGGAGGTCCACGCCGCACCGGGCAACCCCGGCATCGCGGGCGTCGCCACGCTGCACGACGTCGACCCGCTCGACGGTGACGCGGTGGCCGACCTCGCCGAGGAGCTCGGCGTCGACCTGGTCGTGATCGGCCCGGAGGCCCCGCTCGTGGCCGGGGTGGCCGACGACGTGCGCGAGCGGGGCATCAGCTGCTTCGGCCCCTCGAGGCTGGCGGCCGAGCTCGAGGGCTCCAAGGCCTTCGCCAAGGACGTGATGGCCGGCGCCGACGTGCCCACCGCGATGGCCCACGTCTGCACCACCGCTGCCGAGGTCGACGCGGCGCTCGACGCGTTCGGCCCGCCCTACGTGGTCAAGGACGACGGGCTGGCCGCCGGCAAGGGCGTGGTGGTCACCGACGACCGCGACCAGGCAGCCGCGCACGCCGCCCAGTGCGACCGCGTGGTCATCGAGGAGTTCCTCGACGGCCCCGAGGTGTCGCTGTTCGCGATCACCGACGGCTCCACCGTCTACCCGCTCCAGCCGGCCCAGGACTTCAAGCGGATCTTCGACGGCGACCAGGGGCCCAACACCGGCGGGATGGGCGCCTACACGCCGCTGCCCTGGGCGCCGGAGAGTCTCGTCCCGGAGGTCCTCGAGCGGGTGCTGCAGCCGACCGTCGACGAGATGGCCCGCCGCGGCTCCACCTTCTCGGGGCTGCTCTACGCCGGGCTCGCGCTCACCTCTCGTGGAGTCCGCGTCGTGGAGTTCAACGCCCGGTTCGGGGACCCGGAGACGCAGGCGCTGCTGGCCCTGCTCGACTCCGAGCTGGGCGAGCTGCTCCTGGCCGCGGCCGAAGGTCGCCTGCACGAGGTCGACCCGCCCCGCTGGAAGCCAGGTGCCGCGGTGGCCGTGGTGATGGCCAGCGCCGGCTATCCCGAGTCCTCCAGCAGTGGCGACGTCATCGTCGGCACCGAGACACTGGCCGCCGAGCACGACGTCGACGTGATCCACGCCGGCACCGCGCAGGAGGACGGCTCGCTCGTCACCGCCGGAGGTCGCGTCCTCGCGGTCACCGCGGTCGGCAAGGACGTGGCGGACGCGCGCACGAAGGCCTACGAGGGGGTCTCGTCGATCGGCTTCGACGGCGCCCAGTGGCGCACCGACATCGCGGTCGGCGTCTGAGGCGTCGGGTCGCGGCGGTGTGGGCGTCGTGTCCCCTCCAGCTTCTTCCAGGGCCACCCAGACCTTTCACCCGGCGGGTCTGACTAGTCCTGCGGGCGCTACGTAGACCTTCCACCTGGCAGGCCCGGGATCGTTGTGCGACCGCTACGTAGACCTTCCACCTGTCAGGTCTGCGTAGCGCTGTGAGGGCCGACGTCGATTGTCACCGCGCAGACCTAGCCTCGCTGCATGCTGATCACCGCCAGACGGGCGTGCCAGACCCTCTCCCGCGACGGCGTGAGCACGTGGTCGGCCGCCCGGGTGCTCGCCTCCGGTCTGGCCGGTGAGCCCGTCCTGACGCAGTCACTGGTCCTCTACGACGAAGCGCGGGTGACTGAGCTCGCCCAACGGCCGTCGCTCCGATGGCCCGATGTCGAGGAGCGGTGCCGGCCAGGCCTGTTCGTCTCCCGGCGAGGGTTTCCCGCGACCGCCTCTCGCCAGGACCGGTTGGCCGCGCTGACGCGGGAGTGGGGTTCGGTCTCTCCGTGGCAGTGGGTCGCGGTCGACCTCCAGATCCGGCGCCACGGCAGCTTCCCGTTCCTCGCCACGGTCGGCGGCCTGGTCGTCCTCGGCGCCGACATCGTGGAGCTGAAGGGCCGTTCGGAGCTCGTGCTGGATCGGCCTGGCGCGTGGTTCGAGGAGTGGGAGGGATGCTGGCTCCCGACCGGCCCCGGTCGCCCGTGGGTCCTGCACCTGGGACCACTGGCACCTGAGAAGATCTCGGTGTGACTGTCCCCAACGTCCTGGCCACCCGCTACGCCGGGGCGGACCTTGCCGAGATCTGGTCGCCGGAGCACAAGATCGTCCTGGAACGACGGCTCTGGATCGCGGTGCTCACCGCGCAGCGCGACCTCGGTGTCGAGGTGCCCGCCGGTGTCATCGAGGACTACGAGGCGGTCGTCGACAAGGTCGACCTCGACAGCATCGCCGCGCGCGAACGGGTCACCCGCCACGACGTGAAGGCCCGCATCGAGGAGTTCTGCGCCCTCGCCGGGCACGAGCACATCCACAAGGGGATGACCTCGCGCGACCTGACCGAGAACGTCGAGCAGCTCCAGGTGCGAGCCTCGCTCGGTCTCCTGCGCACCCGCGTCGTGGCCACGCTGGCCCGGCTCGGCCGCCTCGCCTCCGAGCACGCGTCCCTGGTGATGGCGGGTCGCTCGCACAACGTCGCCGCGCAGGCCACCACCCTCGGCAAGCGGTTCGCCACCGTCGCCGACGAGATGCTGGTTGCGCTCGAACGACTCGACGACCTGCTCGCGCGCTACCCCCTGCGCGGCATCAAGGGCCCGATGGGCACCTCCCAGGACATGCTCGACCTCCTGGACGGCTCGACCGCGTCGCTGGCCGAGCTCGAGGAGCGGGTCGCCCGCCACCTCGGCTTCGAGCGGGTGCTGACGAGCGTGGGTCAGGTCTATCCGCGCTCCCTGGACTTCGACGTGGTCTCCGCCCTCGTCCAGCTCGCCGCCGGCCCGTCCAACCTGGCGACCACCATCCGGCTGATGGCCGGGATCGAGCTCGTGACCGAGGGGTTCAAGGAGGGCCAGGTCGGCTCCTCGGCGATGCCGCACAAGATGAACACCCGCTCCTGCGAACGGGTCAATGGTCTGGCCGTGGTGCTGCGGGGCCAGCTCTCGATGGTCGGCGAGCTGGCCGGCGACCAGTGGAACGAGGGAGACGTCTCCTGCTCCGTCGTACGACGTGTCGCGCTGCCGGACGCGTTCTTCGCGGCCGACGGGCTGTTCCAGACCTTCCTCACCGTCCTCGACGAGTTCGGGGTCTTCCCGGCCGTGGTGCAGCGCGAGCTCGACCGCTACCTGCCCTTCCTGACCACCACCAAGGTGTTGATGGCCGCCGTGCGCAACAACGTCGGTCGTGAGGAGGCGCACGAGGCGATCAAGGAGCACGCGGTCGCCGTCGCGCTGGAGATGCGACAGGGGCTCGCCGAGAACGACCTGTTCCAGCGGCTGGCCGCCGACCCCCGACTCGGTCTCACCGAGGCACAGATCGCTGCCCTGGTGGCAGACCCGGTGGAGTTCACCGGTGCGGCACGCGACCAGGTCGCCGCTGTCGTACGCCGCATCGAGGAGGTCGTGGCCACCGATCCCGGGGCGGTCGCCTACGTCCCCGGCGCGATCCTCTGATCGATCCGTCCAGTGTCTGAAATGGACAGTTATGAGCCTTGTGACCGGGAAGGCTGTCGCTTAGGTTCGATGGGTCAGAACGCCCGTCGAGGCTCGCGCCGCGCCGGGTGCAGTGCGCTGAATTCTGCCCAGCGCATGTCGCCAGGGGCCGCCCCGCGCACCACCACGGGGCGGCCCCTGCTGGCCTCCCGCCGGGCCCGCGGGTCTTGCCGATGCCACGGGGGGCCGTCGAATTCGAGGCAGGATAGTCAGCCTGGTTCCTTTTGTCCGATTTATGTACAAACATCCCATATTCCAGTAAGGTCAGTCTCACGTGCCGGACCATCGGGGTCCGCGATGTAGGGGAGGGAAACCCAACATGAACTTCAAGAACCGTGGCCTTCGTGCCGCCCTGCTGTCCGTTGCCGTCGTCCTGGCCGTCGCTTCGGTGCCGGCCGCGGGCGGAGCAGCCGACGCCAAGCAGGGCCCGAGCAAGAGCGCCATCCTCAAGGCGATCCTCTGACCCACTGATTTTCCCTATGAGGGGTGTGTCGGCCACGGCCGACACACCCCTCCGTCTTTGCCCGCCGGAGGAGTCGCGAGACGTTTGTAGGGTGGCGCCGTGCACAACATCCCTGACGCTCCGCCGATCGAGGGCGCCACACACCTCCACTCCGGCAAGGTCCGCGACCTCTACCGACTGGAGGACGGCCACCTCCTGATGGTGGCCAGCGACCGGATCTCCGCCTACGACTTCGTCCTCGACAGCACCATCCCCGACAAGGGGGAGATCCTCACCCGGATGTCGCTGTGGTGGTTCGACCAGCTCGCCGACCTGGTGCCCAACCACGTGGTCTCGACCGACGTGCCGGCCGAGGTGCGCGGCCGCGCGGTCGTCTGCGAGGAGCTCGCGATGTATCCGGTCGAGTGCGTGGCTCGCGGCTACCTGACCGGCTCGGGGCTGCTGGACTACCAGTCGACCGGCCAGGTGTGCGGCGTCTCGTTGCCGCGCGGGCTCGTCGACGGCAGTCGTCTCCCCGAGCCCGTGTTCACCCCCGCCACGAAGGCGGCTCTGGGGGACCACGACGAGAACGTCTCCTTCGAGGCCGTCGTCAGCGACATCGGCGGCGAGGCCGCGGCGGAGCTCCGTGACCTCACCCTGCTGGTCTATGGCCGCGCGGAGCAGCTCGCCCGCGAGCGGGGCATCATCCTGGCCGACACCAAGCTCGAGTTCGGGACGCGTCCGGGCAGCAACGGTGGCGCCGGCGGCGAGATCGTCCTGGGGGACGAGGTGCTCACCCCCGACTCCAGTCGCTACTGGCCCGCCGACGAGTGGCAGCCCGGGCGCACCCAGCCGTCTTATGACAAGCAGATCGTGCGCAACTGGCTCACCTCCCCCGAGAGCGGCTGGGACCGCGCCTCGGGCGACCGGCCGCCACCGCTGCCGGAGGCCGTCGTCGAGCGGACCCGATCGCGCTATGTCGACGCCTTCGAGCTGCTCACCGGCCAGAAGTTCTGAGAGGGACGAACGATGCGCACCACCACCCTGCGCTACACCGTGCCGGTCTCCCTGGCGTTCGCCTACCTCGCCGACCCGCGCAACCGACCGGAGTGGCAGTCGTCGCTGCGCGGGGTGGAGCTGCTCGACGAGGGGGAGCCGCGCGTCGGCATGCGCTGGCGTGACCTCACCTCCGCCCGGGTGGTGCCGGAGATGGAGATCACCCACCTCGAGCCGGACGTGCTGTGGGCCGAGACCGGTCGTTGGCGTGCCATCGAGGCGGACCTGACGCTCCGGTTCGCGCCCCACCGCGGTGGTTGCAGCGTCGACGTCGAGTTCGAGGTGCGCGGCAAGGGGGTCCTGCGGCCCATCGGTTGGGCGGCGAGTGCGGCCGGGCTGTTCGCCGTACGCAGTGACCTGCGCCGCGCCGGACGCATCCTCCAGGCCCGAGGGGCAGCCTGATGGCGCGGGTCGTCGGCCTGGTCCTGTCCGCGCTGCTGATCGTCGTCGGGTTGCTCTGGACCTTCCAGGGTCTCGGCTACATCAAGGGCAGCTCGATGACCGGAGTCGAGCTCTGGGCCATCCTCGGGCCGGCGGTCGCCGGGTTCGGCATCGCGCTGGGCATCGTCGTCGCCCGACCTCGACGTCGATAGACTGCCCGCACCTGCTCCTCCCGATCCCGCCACCCAAGAAGGGGGCCGTCCCGTGGCCCGTGTCGTCGTCGACGTCATGCCGAAGCCGGAGATCCTCGACCCCCAGGGCAAGGCTGTGCAGGGTGCTCTGCCCCGGCTCGGCTTCACCGGGGTCAGCGAGGTCCGCCAGGGCAAGCGGTTCGAGCTCGAGCTCGAGGGCGAGGCCACCGAGGAACAGCTGGCCGAGGTCCACAAGATGGCCGAGACGCTGCTCTCCAACCCGGTGATCGAGGACTACTCGGTCCGGGTGGTCTCGTGAAGGTCGGGGTCGTCACCTTCCCCGGTTCCCTCGACGACGTCGACGCGCGTCGCGCCGTACGCCTGGCAGGGGCGGAGGCCGTCGCGCTCTGGCACGGTGACCACGACCTCAAGGGCGTCGACGCGGTGGTGCTGCCCGGCGGCTTCTCCTACGGCGACTACCTGCGCTGCGGTGCGATCGCACGCTTCGCACCGGTGATGACCGAGGTGATCACCGCGGCCCGGGGCGGACTGCCGGTGCTGGGCATCTGCAACGGGTTCCAGATCCTGTGCGAGTCGCACCTGCTGCCCGGTGCGCTGATCCGCAACGACCACCGCAAGTTCGGCTGCCTCGACCAGACGATCACCATCGAGAACAACGCGACCGCCTGGACCTCGGCGTACGCCGCCGGCCAGGAGCTCACCATCGTGCTCAAGAACGGCGAGGGTTCCTACGTCGCGGACCAGCAGACCCTGGACATGCTCGAGGCCGAGGGTCGCGTGCTCGCCCGCTACACGGGAGGCAACCCCAACGGCTCCCAGCGTGCCATCGCCGGTGTCAGCAACGAGGCCGGCAACGTCGTCGGCCTGATGCCGCACCCCGAGCACGCCGTCGAGGACCTCTGCGGGCCCGGCACCGACGGGCTCGGGTTCTTCACCAGCGTCGTCGCCTCGCTGCAGTCGGCCTGATCCGGCCCGCAGGAGGCACCCGGGCTAGCGCCTGCCGGCCTCGAAGGCGGCCCAGGTGCGGGACCCGACGATGCCCGAAGCCTTGATCCTGACCGAGCGCTGGTAGGCGGCGACGGCCCTGCGGGTGCCGGCGCCGTAGGTGCCGCTGACCTTGAGCTTCGGGTCGGCCGCGGCGTTGAGGGCCCGTTGGACCCGCACGACGTCGGCGCCCCTGACCCCGGTGCGCAGTCCCTTGCGGCCGTTGCCCTTGGTGAGCATCGCCGTCCAGACGTTGCGGCTGACGTAGGGCCGCATCGTGTAGCCGGACGTGCGCTGGAAGGTGTGCAGCGCCGACAGCGTCTGCCTGTTCCACCGGCCGGTGACCTCGTAGCGGTAGAGGTGCTGCTGCTTGAGCAGGCACTGCAGCGGCACGAACAGGGCCGGGTTGGTCCTCGCGTCGGTCTTGCGGTACCTCGCCTTGCTGATCGACGTCGGAGTGCAGCGCGCGTCCGCGGTCGAGGTGCCGGTGTACTTCGGCGCGGTCGGTGCCGGAGCCGGGGCCGGTGCCGGAGCCGGGGTGCTGCTGCCGGGCAGCTTCGGCGTCCGGAGGCTGAGGTAGTTGCGGTCGATGTTGATGGTCACGCCGCCCCAGGTCTCGTTGTGCCCGCCGCGGTACTGGTGCGCGCGTGCATAGGGCTGCCACCCGTCGCTGCGGATGTAGGAGGAGGCGGTGTTCGCCTGGTTGTTCCAGTCCGCGATCCAGACCTGGTCCGGCAGCGTGAAGGGGTTGCCCGGGGTCACCCGTGCGTCGTCGAGCATCCTGATCCCCGACGCTGCGCTGGAGTAGTAGCCCGAGGCGTAGCCGAGTGCGTGCAGCCGGTTGGTCCAGGAGTGGATGAACCACTTCGCCGACGTGGTGCAGGTTGTGCTCTTGGTGGTGCTGAACGCCTCGAGGTCGTAGAAGATCGTGCTTCCGCGGACGATCCCGAGCCGCTGCGCCGTGCTGACCGCCTTGTTCGCCTCGGCGACACCCTGGGCCCGGGCCGCCGAGTAGTTGCCGGTGGTGCTGGCGTTGATGGTCGGGTCGATGTTCTTGCCGTAGCGCGGGTAGCGCGTCGAGCACGCGGCCTGTGGACCGAGCGTGATCGGCATCAGGTGCCAGCCGGCGCCGAGCTGGTTGCGCACCCAGGTCGGGGTGAGGTTGGTCTGGGTGCGGCAGGCGCGGGAGTTCCCGGAGATGTAGATGCCGGCCGCCCGGAACGGCGAGCTCTTCATCCAGGCCGTCATCGCAGCCTGGCGTGGTGCGTCGCACTGGTCGAAACCGAGCCCGGTGAAGTTGCCCGGGGTGACCGGGTTGGCGGCGTACGCCGGCGCGCTGGGCAGGGCCGCGAGCAACGCGGCCACCAGGCCGGTCACCAGGGCCACGGCCAGGGACGGCCTCATCCGGGTGGCGGTGCCCCGGGCAGTGGATCGGGGAAGCATCGGAATCTCCAGGAATGTCGGGAAATGCCGATGACTCTAACCTCACTATTCACACCAGTAACAGGGCTTGAATGAATTACAAATGTGTAATTCAAAATGCAGGTTCTCGGGATTGTTCGGGATCCCGGGGCCGCCCGTGCCCGTCGCGGAGGGTCCGGACACCTCGGGTCGGAAGGTCCAAGTAGGTTGATCCCGTGCCAGAGACCAGCACCGAGTCCCGCGCTGAGGCCCCTGCCCTCGTCCACCTCGACACCGTCGACCTCGCAGCCACCGACCCGGAGCGCGAGCAGCCGTGGGTCGAGCTGGGCCTCAAGGGCGACGAGTACGCCCGGATCCGCGAGATCCTGGGTCGCCGACCGACCAGCTCGGAGCTGGCCATGTACTCGGTGATGTGGAGCGAGCACTGCTCCTACAAGTCGAGCAAGGTGCATCTCAAGCAGTTCTCCGAGATCCCCCAGGAACGGGTTGGCAGGGCCGGCTCGGCGGGCGGCGTCGGGAAGATGCTCGCGGGCATCGGCGAGAACGCCGGGGTCATCGACATCGGCCAGGGCTACGCCGTGACGTTCAAGGTCGAGAGCCACAACCACCCCTCCTACGTCGAGCCCTACCAGGGCGCGGCCACCGGCGTCGGCGGCATCGTCCGCGACATCCTCGCGATGGGCGCCCGGCCGGTCGCGGTGATGGACCCGCTGCGGTTCGGCCCCCTGGACGCCGTCGACACCCACCGCGTGATGCCCGGGATCGTCGCCGGGGTCGGTGGCTACGGCAACTGCCTCGGACTTCCCAACATCGGTGGCGAGGCCGTCTTCGACGAGACCTACCTCGGCAACCCGCTCGTGAACGCGCTGTGCGTCGGCGTCCTGCGCCACGAGGACCTGCACCTCGCGAAGGCGAGCGGCGTCGGCAACCAGGTCATCCTCTACGGCGCCAGGACCGGAGGCGACGGCATCGGCGGAGTCTCGGTGCTGGCCTCGGAGACCTTCGACGCAGGGGGCCCCGCGAAGCGTCCCAGCGTCCAGGTGGGCGACCCGTTCATGGAGAAGCTGCTCATCGAGTGCACCCTCGAGCTCTTCGCCGCCGGCGTCGTCGCCGGCATCCAGGACCTCGGCGGTGCCGGCCTCTCGTGCGCGACGAGCGAGCTCGCCAGCGCCGGAGACGGCGGCATGCACGTCGAGCTCGACCTGGTCCCGTTGCGCGACTCCTCGCTCGCACCCGAGGAGATCTTGATGAGCGAGAGCCAGGAACGGATGATGGCCGTCGTCGAGCCGGGCGACGTCGAGGAGTTCCTGGCCATCTGCGCGAAGTGGGAGGTGGACGCGACCGTCGTCGGCGAGGTCACCGACGGCGACCGGCTGCAGATCGACTGGCACGGCCAACGCGTCGTCGACGTCCCGCCGCGGTCGGTGGCCCACGACGGTCCGACCTACCACCGCCCCTTCGCCCGACCCGACTCCCAGGACGACGTCCAGGCCGACCGGGCCGAGGCCCTGCCCCGTTCGGCCGACGGTGAGGAGCTGCGCGCCACCCTGCTGCGCCTTCTCGGCAGCCCCAACCTGTGCGACAAGTCCTGGATCACCGACCAGTACGACCGCTACGTCCAGGGCAACACCGTGCTCGCGCAGCCGAGCGACAGCGGCATGATCCGGGTCGACGACGAGACCAACCTCGGTGTCGCGATCTCCACCGACTGCAACGGACGCTTCGCCCTCCTCGATCCCTACGCCGGTGCCCAGCTGGCGCTCGCCGAGTCCTACCGCAACGTCTCCACCGGCGGCGCCACCCCGATGGCGATCAGCGACTGCCTCAACTTCGGCTCCCCAGAGGACCCGGCCGTGATGTGGCAGTTCGCCGAGGCCTGCCGCGGACTCAAGGACGCCTGCGTCGAGCTGGGCATCCCGGTCACCGGTGGCAACGTCAGCCTCTACAACCAGACCGGCGAGACCGCGATCCTGCCGACGCCCGTCGTGGCCGTGCTCGGCGTCATCGAGGACGTCACCCGGCGCATCCCCACCGGCTTCCAGACGGCGGGCGACCGGGTGCTGCTGCTGGGCGAGACCCGCGAGGAGCTGTCCGGCTCGGAGTGGGCCCACGTCGTCCACGGACACCTCGGGGGCACGCCTCCACGGGTCGACCTGGCCGCCGAGCGAGCGTTGAGCGAGCTGCTGGTGGAGGCGACCGGGGTGCTCTCCTCGGCCCACGACCTCTCCGACGGTGGCCTCGCCCAGGCCCTCGCCGAGTCAGTCCTCCGCCACGGCATCGGCGCGAGGATCGAGCTGGACGACGTCGCCGGTGGCGATGCGTTCCTCGCCCTGTTCAGCGAGTCCGCCGGCCGGGTGCTGGTGACCGTCGCCCCGGAGGACGAGGAACGGCTCTTCGAGCTGGCCGCCGATCACGGAGTCGCGGTGTCCTCCCTCGGGCAGACCCGCGGTGACCTGCTCTCGGTCGCCGGCCAGTTCGACGTACCGATCGAGGAGCTGCGCACCACCTGGACCGCGACCCTGCCCGCCGCGATGGCCTGACCCGGGTCCGAGGATGCGAAGCCAGCACATCCGGGCGCTCACCGGGGTGCGGTTCTTCGCGGCCCTCTGGGTCGTCGTCTACCACTCGACCCGGCACAACTTCGCGTTCCTCTACTCCCACCACCACGACGCCGCAGTCGCGGTGTCCCCGGTGGTGATCGCCGGCGTGCGTGGCGTGGACGTGTTCTTCATCCTGTCCGGCTTCGTGCTGGCCCTGAACTACATGGACCAGCTCGGGACGCGCGTGCGGCTGCGTCCCACCCTCCGGTTCCTGTGGCTCCGGCTCGCCCGGATCTGGCCGCTCTACATGCTGGTGATCCTCGGTGCGGGCGTGCTGCGCGTGATCCGCCACGAGCTCTGGCAGTCCGCACCCGTCGACCAGCTGACCGTGCCGATGCTGGCCAAGCAGGCGCTGATGGTGCAGCAGTGGTTCCCGCCCGACCACGGAGAGACCAGCTGGGTCGGCCCCGCCTGGTCGCTGAGCGCCGAGTGGCTGGCCTACCTGGTGTTCCCGATCGCCGTGCTGGCCGTGGCGCGGTTCCAGCGCCACCTGCGCTCCCGCACGCTGTTCGTGCTCGCCGGACTCGTGATGGTGCCCCTCGTCGTCGGCATCACGCTGCAGCACAACATGGGCGGTCACGTCTGGGTCGCGCGCATCCTGTGCGAGTTCACCGCCGGGATGCTGCTCTGCGCGGCGGCCTCGCGACTGGACCTCACCCCGCGCACCCGCCGCATCGCAGGCCACGGCGCCATCGCCACGGTGGTGGCGATCGTCGCCTGGCTCTATGCCGTCCGCCAGCTCGACCTGGCCGGCTGGGCCGCCCTCTACGTCGTGGTGCTCTTCGTGCCGCTGATCGCTTTCCTCGCCGTCGGCACCGGCCCCCTCCACGACCTCCTCTCGACCAAGGCGCTCGTGCTCGGCGGGGGACTCTCCTACGCGCTCTACCTGGTGCACAGCCCGATGCTCTACCTCTTCCGCGACGCCACCCACTACACCGACGCACTCTTCCTCCCGACGGCCACGCGCTACTACGCCGAGCTGGCGTTCATCCCGGTCATCGTGTTCGTGGCCTGGTTGCTCTACCGCTTCTTCGAGGAGCCCGTCCGCAAGCTGATGCGACGCATGCTCGACGTGCAGTTCACCCGCACGGCCGGACCCGTGCCGGCGCCGGAGTCCGACGTGACCCAGGAAGCGCTCGACGAGAGCAGCCCGCGCATCTGACGCGCAGCCCCGTGCCGGATAGCGTTGGTCCGTGCCCCGTCTCCAGCCCCAGGACCCCGCTCTGGTCGAGGAGGCACTGGCGCGAGACGAACGGTCCAGGGCCGACCTCAAGCTGCTGACCAAGCACTTCCTGGCCCGGCTCGCGCAACGCGCTCCGGGCAGGTCGGTCGAGGTCCGGGTCCCGCCGTACGCCGCTGCGCAGGTCGTCGAGGGCGTCCGGCACACCCGCGGCACCCCACCGGCCGTCGTCGAGCTCGACGCGACCACCTGGATCGCCCTGGCCACGGGTGAGACGAGCTGGTCCCAGGCCATGGACGAGGGCCGCATCCGCGCCTCCGGGGAGCGCGCCGACCTCACCCCCTACCTGCCGCTCACCACCTGACCCACACGCCCAAGGGCGCGTCGGGCGACCCCACCCTGGTACGCGCCGCGCTGCACGCGACCTGGCGGCGTTCTCCTCAGTCGACGTGGTATCCACCACGCCTTCCCTCGTCGGCCAAGCCTCCACCCCACAGAATCGCTCGCTGGGGCTCGCGCTTCCGCGGGGACCCCGGAAGAAACGTGCCACGCGCTTCGCGACGCTCCCGACGGCCGGAGTCTTCCGACGCGCCCTTAGGTTGGACCCATGGACATCGACGAGCTGCGGTCCAGGGTGACCGCGGAGCTGCCCCGCATCCGACAGGACCTCGAAGCCCTGGTCCGCATCGAGTCGGTCAGCGCCGACCCCTCCCGCGCCGCCGAGGTGCAGCGCAGCGCCGAGGCAGTGGCCGAGCTGTTCCGGGGAGAGAGCTTCGAGGACGTGCAGATCGTCAGCGCCCACGACGACGGCCGGGCCCCGGCCGTGATCGCGCGCAAGCCCGCGCCCGAGGGCAAGCCGACCGTGCTGCTCTACGCCCACCACGACGTCCAGCCCGAGAACGACCACGCCGAGTGGGACTCGCCTCCGTTCGAGCCGACCGAGCGCGACGGTCGCCTCTACGCCCGGGGCGCAGCCGACGACAAGGCCGGCATCGTGGCCCACCTCGGGGCGATCCGCGCCCTCGGTGACGACCTCGGCGTCGGTGTGACGATGTTCATCGAGGGCGAGGAGGAGGTCGGGTCCGACACCCTCTCCGACCTCCTGGCGCAGCACAGCGACTTCCTCGCCGCCGACGTGATCGTGATCGCCGACAGTGGCAACTGGGACATCGGCGTCCCGGCCCTCACCACCAGCCTGCGAGGCCTCGTCCGGGTGGACATCGGCGTACGCACCCTCACCCACGCCGTCCACTCCGGCATGTGGGGCGGTCTCGTGCCCGACGCCCTGATGGCGTTGACCCGACTGCTGACCACGCTGCACGACGAGGACGGGTCGGTCGCCGTGAAGGGGCTCCACCACGGGCAGGCGGCCGACGTGGACTATCCCGAGGACCGGCTGCGCGCCGAGTCCGGGATCGCCGAGGGGGTGCACTACATCGGCCACGGCTCCGTCGTCGAGCGGCTGTGGACCCAGCCGTCGCTGACGGTCACCGGTCTCGACGCCCCCAAGGTCGACGGCGCCAGCAACACCCTGGTCCCCAGCGCCCGGGCCAAGATCTCGCTGCGGATCGCGCCGGGCGACACCACCGGCAACGCCGTCGACCGACTTCGCGAGCACCTCGAGCAGCACGTCCCCTGGGGCGCGGAGCTGAGCTTCGAGGTCGTCGACACCGGTGAGGCCACCCAGATCGACGCCACCGGACCGGCGTACGACGCCGCCCGCCAGGCGTTCACCGACGCCTGGGACGGCACCGCGCCGATCGACATGGGCGTCGGCGGCTCGATCCCGTTCATCGCCGAGTTCCTCGAGACCTTCCCCCGGGCCAGCGTCCTGGTCACGGGGGTGGAGGATCCCGACACCCGGGCCCACGGCGCCAACGAGGGGCTGCACCTCGCCGAGTTCGAGCGCGTCTGCCTGGCCGAGACCCTGCTGCTGTCCAACCTCGCAGGGTGAGTGAGCAGGCCGTGCCGCTCTCGACGGACGAGGTCATGGAGCTGATGCAGTCGGTCGCTGCCGAGGTGATCACACCTCGGTTCCGGTCGCTGACCTCGGCCCAGATCGATGAGAAGAAGCCGGGTGACCTGGTCACGATCGCCGACCACGAGGCCGAGGAGCTGATCACCGCAGCGCTGCTCGAGGCCTACCCCGACGCGGTCGTGCTGGGCGAGGAGGCCTACGCCAGCGCCCCGGAGCTGATCGAGGACTTCCGGGCGGCCGACCACGGCTTCACCGTCGACCCGGTCGACGGCACCAAGAACTTCGTGAACGGTTCGAAGGACCACGCCGTGATGATCTCCGAGGTCGTCGACGGCGAGACCGTTCGCGGCTGGATCTGGCAGCCCGAGCACGAGATGGCCTGGGTCGCAGAGCTCGGTGGCGGCGTACGCCGCAACGGCGAGCCGATCCACCGCGACCCCGCCGGTGACCAACCCCAGGGGGCCACCTCGATCTGGTCGCGCCGGGGCCGGCAGCCGGTCGGCCTGCCGAACCTGATCGGCACCTGGGTCTGCTGCGGGGTCGACTATCCCAAGCTGCTGGAGGGCGAGGCCGACTACGTGCTCTACGGCCACACCAACCCGTGGGACCACCTGCCGGGGACGCTGATGGTCCGTGAGGCCGGCGGGGCGGCTGCCCACCGGGACGGACGCCCCTACACGGCACGGTCCGGTGGATCCGGCCTGGTCGTGGGCTCGGACCCGGCGACCCTCGACCGCGCGTTGGTGGCCTGCGCCGATCTCTGGCCGAAATAGTGCAAACAGGTCATCCCCCAAGGTTTCGGGTTCAACCACGCACGGGTACGCTCCGGAAAGTGATCGACGCCACCCTCGGGAGCGGGTGACCAGATCACGGGGAGGGGGGCTCGGGAGCCTCCCGGGCCGCAGCCATCGAGAGGACCGCTGCGTGACCCTCACTTCATCGACCCCTGTCAGCACGGGCGAGGCCGCCCACGAGGCCGCCCGAGACGACGGACGCGGGGTCAGCCGTCGCGGCTTCCTCGGCTACGTCGTCGGCGCCTCGACCCTCATGGTCGCCGCCGACCTCCGAGTGGGCACCCCCGCCTGGGCCGCCGTGCCGAGCCCCGCCCAGATCGCCGAGGCCTATGACCTCGAGGACCTCCAGACCGACGCGGCGAGGCCCACCGCGCAGCTGATCACGATCACCCTCCACGAGGACGGCACGGCCAGCTTCGCGATGCCGCGCATGGAGGTGGGCCAGGGCATCACCACCTCGACCTCGATGATCATCGCCGAGGAGCTCGACCTGCCCCTGGAGAAGGTCCACGTGACGCTGGCTCCCGCTCGGCCCGAGCTCGTCTGGAACCAGCTCACCGGCGGCTCGAACACCACCGTCTCCACGTTCACCCCCGTCCGTGTCGCCGCCGCGATCGCCAAGGGGGCCCTGCTCGAGGCTGCGGCCATCGAGCTCGGCTCCGCGGTCGCCCTGCTCAAGTCCAAGGACGGCGTCATCACCGCGCCGGGTGGCGCCTCGGCGACCTACGGCGAGCTCGCCGCGAAGGCCGCGAGCAGCACCACGCGCGCGGTCGAGGTGGACCTCAAGTCGGCAGCGTCGTTCTCGGTGATCGGCAAGCCTGCCAACCGTGTCGACGCCCACGACATCGTCACCGGCAAGAAGAAGTTCGCGATGGACCTCGAGGTCCCCGACGCGCTGCCCACCATGGTCTGCCGCCCGCCGACGCTCAACGGCTCGCCCAAGAGCATCAAGAACAAGGCCGCGGTGCAGGCGATGCCGGGGGTCACCGACGTGGCCCAGGTCGACACCGGGATCGCGGTCCGGGCGGAGACCTTCGGACAGTGCATCGACGCGGTGCGCGCCCTCGAGGTCGAGTGGAACAAGGGGCCGATCGAGGGCGAGTCCGACGCCACCATCCTGGCCGGGTTGAAGAAGGCCGAGCTGCCGCTCGCCGTGCCCAAGGTGCCCGTGCTGGCCAGGACCGTCGAGGCCAGCTTCACCTTCATGTTCCGCAGCAGCGCCGCCCTCGAGCCGTACGCCGCCATCGCCGACGTGCGTGCCGACCGGGCAGAGGTGTGGGCCGGCCTGAAGTCCCCGATCGTGGCCCAGGGCGACATCGCCAAGGCGGTCGGACTGCCGCAGGACAAGGTCACCGTCAACGTGGTCACCGGCGGCGGATCCTTCGGCCACAAGCTCTTCGGCGACCACGCCATCGAGGCAGCGTCGATCTCCAAGGCGATGGGCAAGCCGGTGCGCCTGATGTGGCACCGCGCCGACGAGCCGCGGCAGGGACGGGTCCACCCGATGTGCACCTCGCGGATCCGGGCGACCTACCTGGCCGGGCAGGTGCTCAGCTTCGAGCAGCGGCACACCAGCGTCGAGACCGACTTCAGCCACGGCCTCGGCGAGATGCTCACCTCGCAGGCGGCGCAGCTGCCGGCGGGGCTGGGCAACCTCGGGTTCGCGGAGTCGATCTTCGCGCTGACCCAGGAGCTGCCCTACAACTTCGGGGCGGTGACCCAGCTGCTCAACGAGACCGACACCCGGTTCAACACCGGCAGCATGCGCAACATCTACTCACCCGACGTGCGCACGGCCAACGAGCTGGTGATCGACCAGCTCGCCCGGGCGATGGGCAAGGACCCGCTGAAGTTCCGGCTGGAGTTCGTCAAGGACGAGCGCGTGCGTGGCGTGCTCGAGAAGGTCGCCGAGGTCGGCAGCTGGGGCCGGAAGATGCCCGCCGGCACGGCCCAGGGCATCGCGATCCACAAGGAGTACAAGGGCTGCACGGCCGTCCTGGTGGAGATCGACTGCCGGCCCGAGACCGTCAACCGCAAGGTCCGCGACGGCGTGACCGGCCCGCGGGTGACCAAGGCGGTGGTCGCGGTCGACGCCGGCCTCGTGGTGAACCCGCAGGGACTCAAGGCTCAGATGATGGGTGGCTTCTCCGACGGGCTGGCGCTGGCCCTGACGAGCAGCCTGCACCTGCGTGACGGTCACTTCCTCGAGGCCAGCTGGGACAACTACTTCTACACGCGGCAGTGGAACACTCCGCCGGAGTTCGAGTGCGTGATCGTCGACTCCGACGAGCAGCAGCCCGGCGGTGCCGGTGAGGCGGCCGTGGCCTCGTCGTTCGCCGCGGTCGCCTGCGCCTTCGCCAGGGCCACCGGCAAGCTGCCGACGCGCTTCCCGATCAACCACGACGACCCGATCACCTATGACGTGAAGAGCTTCGTGCCGCCGGTGCCCGAGTCGCCCACCGACGGCCTGAGCCACACCTACTGAGGAGAATTCCCTTGCCGAAACACACTTTTGTCCTCAACGGGAAGTCCACGACCGTCGACGTGGAGGACGACGTACGCCTCCTGTGGGTGATCCGCGACATCGTCGGCCTCACCGGCCCCAAGTACGGCTGTGGCATCAACGTCTGCAAGGCCTGCACCTCGCACATCAACGGCAAGGCCTTCAACCCGTGCTCCGTCCGGGTTGCCGACATCGCGCCGACCGACGAGGTCACCACCATCGAGGGCCTCGCCGACACCGTCGACGGCGACCTGCACCCGATGCAGGAGGCGTGGCTGGAGTACGACGTGGCCCAGTGCGGCTACTGCCAGCCGGGCCAGATCATGGCCGCGGTCGCGAAGGTGAGGGCGGCTCGCGCCGAGGGGCACGAGATCACCGACGCCGACCTCGACGAGATCCGCAACGTCTGCCGGTGCGGCACCTACTCGCGCATCCGAGAGGCGATCAAGGCGGGCGCCAAGAGCATGTGAGTCGGAGGTCCGGCAGCCACCAGGGACAGCCGGGGGGACCCTGGTGAGCCCGGGCCCCGACTCACAGTCGGGAAGGATCGCGACACCGGCCGGACGGCGGGCGGCCCGCCGCCGGGTGGCACGTACACTCGGCCGCGTGCCCAGCCCACATTATTCTGGGGCCAGCCGTCGTGGAGACGGCCGCCTGACGCACGACCTCGACCCCCAGGACCGCGGACCCCAGGACGCCTGTGGCGTCTTCGGTGTCTGGGCCCCCGGTGAGGACGTCGCGAAGCTCACCTACTTCGGCCTCTACGCCCTCCAGCACCGCGGTCAGGAGTCGGCGGGGATCGCGGTCAGCAACAGCCAGCAGATCCTGGTCTACAAGGACATGGGACTGGTCAGCCAGGTCTTCGACGAGTCCACCCTCGAGGCGCTCAAGGGCCACCTCGCGATCGGCCACTCGCGTTACTCCACCACCGGCGCCAGCACCTGGCACAACGCCCAGCCGACCTTCCGGCCCACGGCCGGGGGATCCATCGCGCTGGCCCACAACGGCAACCTGACCAACACCCGCGACCTGCAGCAGCTGGTCGCGGACCTGCCGGCCGACGCCGAGCTCGACTTCGGCGCGCGCAAGCTCGAGACCAGCACCAACGACACCTCCCTGGTGACCGCGCTGCTGGCCTGTCACCCCGACACCTCGCTGGAGGAGCGTGCCGCCGAGCTGCTGCCCAAGCTCCAGGGCGCCTACTCGTTCGTCTGGATGGACGAGACGACGCTCTACGCCGCCCGTGACCCGCAGGGCATCCGGCCACTCGTCCTCGGCCGGCTCGAGCGCGGCTGGGTCGTGGCGAGCGAGACCGCCGCCCTCGACATCGTCGGCGCCTCCTACATCCGGGAGATCGAGCCCGGCGAGATGGTGGCCGTCGACGAGCAGGGACTGCGCAGCCGGCGCTTCGCCGAGGCCAAGCCCAAGGGCTGCCTCTTCGAGTTCGTCTACCTCGCCCGTCCCGACACCCTGATCTCCGGCAAGCGGATCCACAGCGTCCGGGTCGAGATCGGCCGTCGCCTCGCCCGCGACTTCCCTGCCGAGGCCGACCTGGTGATCCCGGTCCCCGAGTCGGGCACCCCCGCCGCCATCGGCTACGCCGAGGAGAGTGGCATCCCCTACGGCACGGGACTGGTCAAGAACTCCTACGTCGGCCGCACGTTCATCCAGCCCAGCCAGACCATCCGACAGCTCGGCATCCGGCTCAAGCTCAACCCCTTGCGCGACGTGATCGAGGGCAAGCGGCTGGTCGTGGTCGACGACTCCATCGTGCGGGGCAACACCCAGCGTGCCCTGGTCCGGATGCTGCGCGAGGCGGGCGCCCGCGAGGTGCACGTGCGCATCTCCAGCCCGCCGGTGAAGTGGCCGTGCTTCTACGGCATCGACTTCGCGACCCGGGCCGAGCTGATCGCCAACGGCCTCTCCAGCGACGAGATCTGCGCCTCCATCGGCGCCGACTCCCTGGCCTACATCGGCCTCGACCAGCTGATCGAGGCCACGACGGTGCCGGCCGACGACCTGTGCCGCGCGTGCTTCGACGGCGTCTACCCGGTGAAGCTCCCGGAGCCGGAGTTCCTCGGCAAGCACCTGCTGGAGATGGCCCCCCTGATCGAGGCCGACGGCCTGGCGACGTCACTCACGGGTGGCGGTGCCTCCGACGCGCTCGGTCGGCCGTGAGCGGGGCGATCCGATGAACCAGTCCACCCCCGGGGCGACGTACGAGTCCGCAGGCGTCTCGATCGAGGCCGGTGACAAGGCGGTCGAGCTGATGCGCGTCTGGGTCGAGAAGGCCCGCCGGCCGGAGATGATCGGCGGCATCGGTGGCTTCGCCGGGCTCTTCGACGCGAGCGCGCTCAAGGCCTACGACCGCCCGCTGCTCGCCAGCTCGGCCGACGGGGTCGGCACCAAGGTCGCCATCGCCCAGGCCCTCGACAAGCACGACACCATCGGGTTCGACCTCGTCGGGATGCTCGTGGACGACCTCGTCGTCTGCGGGGCGGAGCCGCTGTTCCTGACCGACTACATCGCCACGGGGCGCGTCGTACCCGAACGCATCGCCGCCATCGTCAAGGGCATCGCCGAGGCCTGTGTCACTGCCGGGTGCGCCCTGGTCGGTGGCGAGACCGCCGAGCACCCCGGGCTGCTCGAGCCCGACGAGTACGACGTCGCCGGGTCCACGACCGGCGTGGTGGAGGCCAGCCAGCTCCTCGGGCCGGGTCGGGTCCGTCCGGGCGACGCGGTGGTCGCGATGGCCTCGAGCGGCCTCCATGCCAACGGCTACTCCCTCGTGCGCCACGTGCTGCTCGCTCCGTCGTCCGAGGGGGGAGCCGGCCGCAGCCTCGAGGAGCACGTGGACGACCTCGGCCGGACGCTCGGTGAGGAGCTGCTCGAGCCGACCCGCATCTACGCCAAGGCGTGCCTCGAGCTGGCCAGGGCCACCGAGACCCACGCCATGTCCCACATCACCGGCGGTGGTCTGGCCGCCAACCTGGAGCGGGTGCTGCCCGTGGAGCTCACCGCGAGCCTCGACCGCACCACGTGGTCGCTGCCCCCGGTCTTCCGCCTGGTCGCCGAGGCCGGCGGCGTGGCCCGAGAAGACCTGGAGCAGACGCTGAACTGCGGTGTCGGCATGGTCTCGCTCACCGCTGCCGAGGACGCCGACCGCGCGGTCTCGGTCCTGGCCGGCTTCGGGATCGACGCCTGGATCGCCGGCACAGTGACCGAAGCCACCGCCGGAGACGGCGGCCGCGTCTCGCTCCACGGCGACCACCGCTAGTCGTTCGCCACGCCCGGGATCGCGCTGCGCAGATCCGGGAGTTTCGCTGGGCGGGCCGAGGTGCGGGAATCACCACCGGCCGGTTAGGCTTCTTCCACGAACAGTTAACTCAGACCGGCGGCCCTCGGCGGCGCCGGCAAACGTGCGAAGGGGCCACCCATGGGGCGCGGCCGTGCCAAGGCGAAGCAGACCAAGGTTGCACGCGATCTGAAGTACCGCACTCACGAGACGGACTTCGCATCGCTTGCCCAAGAACTCCACGGGGGTGAGTCGTCCCCGGCCGACCGTGTCGACCCCGTCGAGCCTGTCGATGACTCCGACGACTACGACAAGTGGGCGGACTACTCCGACTCCTCACGCGACTGACGCCAGTCGTGTCCGCTGACTGACACCGGCCCTCGGGCCCGGCGCTCAGGGCAGCCAGATCCCGCGATCACCGTCCGCGACGGCGACATCCGCCATCCGCTGCTCGGCGATCCGGTCCGCGGCGACGGCGGGCGGCACGCCCTCGGTGCCGGCGAGCGCGAACACCTCGCGCGTCGTGTCCAGGATCAGGCTGGCGCGCGCCCTGGCCCGCTCGAAGTCGAAGCCGTGCAACTCGTCGGCGACCTGGATCAGGCCGCCGGCGTTGACGACGTAGTCGGGCGCGTAGAGGATCCCGCGGTCGGCCAGCTGCTTCTCCACGCCCGGGTGTGCCAGCTGGTTGTTGGCCGCCCCGCACACGACGCGCGCCTGCAGCGTCGCCACGACGCCGTCGGTGAGCGCGTCGCCGAGGGCGCAGGGGGAGTAGACGTCGAGCGGGGCGGCGACGAGCGCGTCGGTGTCCGCCACGGCGCTCACCTCGGGGTGGGCGTCGAGCACGCGGCGGACGGCCGGCTCGTAGGTGTCGGAGACCACGACCCGGGCGCCGTCCTCGAGCAGGTGCTCGACGAGGTGGTGGCCCACCTTGCCGACGCCCGCGACACCGACCGTCCGGCCGGCGAGCGTGGGGGCACCCCAGGTGGCCTCGGCGGCGGCCCGCATGCCCTGGAACACGCCGTACGCCGTGAGCACCGAGCTGTCGCCCGCACCACCCTGGGCGACCGTCCGCCCGGTCACGAAGCGGCTCTCCTCCGCGATCACGTCCATGTCCTCGGAGAAGGTGCCCACGTCGCAGGCGGTGTAGTAGCGACCGGCCAGTGACTGCACGAAGCGTCCGTAGGCACGCAGCAGCGCCGGGGTCTTGTCGGTGAGCGGGTCGCCGAGGATGACCGCCTTGCCGCCGCCGAGGTCGAGACCGGCCAGGGCGGCCTTGTAGGACATCCCCCGAGCGAGGTTGAGCGCGTCCCGCAGGGCGTCGGCATCGCTGGGGT
Source organism: uncultured Actinomycetota bacterium (assembly GCA_963843075.1). Taxonomy (GTDB): domain Bacteria; phylum Actinomycetota; class Actinomycetes; order Propionibacteriales; family Nocardioidaceae; genus Marmoricola. The sequence continues at coordinate 1,019,426 of CAWJJD010000001.1, forward strand.
AGGCGTGGAACCGGGTGCCCCCGAGGGCGGGGCCCCTGGCCGTGGAATGGATCGCGATGATCGCCCGGAGGCCGCTACGTTCGTCCTGGCAGACGACCACCTGCTCGTGGCCCTCGAGATGGTCGAACAGGCTGAACGTGTCTGGGGCCACGGTGGTGACTCCTTCGCATATGTCGCGCTTGGGGTGAATGCACGGTTTTGGTACCCAGGCAAGGGTGGGCCTCGGCTGGTCTAGACTACAACGACCGATTTACGGTCGTTTTCAAGAATCCGGACATATCAGGTTTCGGGGGATCAAGCCCGGTGGCACACTTCTGGACAGAGCAAAGAGCTCCGAGTCACTGCATCACTTAAGGGGAGCGCCGTGGTAACGCGACCGACCGAAACAGAATCACTCCTCACGCCCGCTGAGGTAGCCGCCATGTTCCGCGTGGACCCGAAGACGGTCACGCGCTGGGCGAAGGCCGGCAAGCTGTCCGCCATCCGCACTCTCGGCGGCCACCGCCGCTACCGCGAGAGCGAAGTCAAGGAACTCCTGGGCGACGTCATCCCCGCCCAGCGCAGCGCCCGCGACTGATCCGACCCGGGATGTCGTCCCCCCGGTGACGTCCCACCCGCACTACGCAGCACCCGCAAGACCCTCCGTCATTGCGGCGGAGGGTCTTCGCCATCTCCCGCGCCGTGTCCTGGGCCACCGCTCGGGGAGTGCCGCCTGTCGGGGTGACCGTGCCGTCCCGCCCCGGCAGCAAACCGGGTGGCCCCCGCCAGCGCGTCCGCCTGCAGGGAGACCAGGCCGTGGGCGAGCTCGACGCCCAGCGCCTGATGCTCCGGCAGTCCCCACTGCTCCAGCACGCTGAGCCGGTCCTGGCGCGTGCAGGTCTGGGGGAACGCCGCGATCTCGGCGGCCAGCGACCGCGCCGCGACCAGGGCCTCGCCCGGCTCGCACAGTCGGTTCACCAGGCCCATCTCGAGGGCCTCGGGCGCCGGCACCGCCCGGCCGGTCAGCACCAGGTCCATCGCCCGTGACTGCCCGATCAGCCGCGGCAACCGCACCGTGCCGCCGTCGATCAGGGGCACGCCCCAGCGGCGGCAGAACACCCCCAGGACGGCGTCGCGCGCGGCGACGCGCAGGTCGGCCCAGACGGCGAGCTCGAGCCCACCCGCCACCGCGTAACCCTCGATCGCCGCGATCACCGGCTTGGACAGCCGCAGCCGGCTCGGCCCCATGGGTGCGTCCCCGTCGGCCTCGACCCGGTTGCCGCGTCCCTCGCCCACCGCCTTGAGGTCGGCGCCCGCGCAGAAGTGCCCGCCGGCACCTGTGAGCACCGCCACCGAGGCGTCCGGGTCGGCATCGAAGGCGCGAAAGGCGTCGGCGAGTGCCTCGGCGGTGGGCCGGTCGACGGCGTTGCGCGCCTCCGGTCGGTCGATGGTCACCGTCGTGACGGGTCCGTCGCGGTCGACGCGCACGCTCATGCGGGTCAGACTAGTGTCCTTGAGTCCGAAGGCCGGGGCTGGTGGTGGACTCCCGACTCGGACCGTGGGCGCGCCAGGCCAGGTCGACCGAACGAGAGGCGCACATGTTGATCGAGACCGAGAGCCCGGGGGGCAGCTCCCTGTCCCTGTGGTCCCACGACTCGTTCCTCAGCATCGCCTCGGAGGGGTCGGTGCTCTCGATCGGGAGCCTCTGGTCGTGCGCCTCGATCGGGAGCGTGTGCTCGTTCGGCTCCCTGCTCTCGACCGGCTCCTTCCTCAGCGTCGCCTCGACCCTGTCCTCCACGTCCCAGGCATCGGTGCTCTCGCACCTGTCCGTGGGCGGGGTCCTCGCCGAGCAGACGCGTGCCCAGGATCGTGCCCAGGATCGTGCGGAGGGTCGTGCGGAGGGTCGTGCGGTCGGGGTCTCCTCGGTGCTGGCCGCACTCGCCCTGGTGAGCGCCGCCCGGTGGGTCCGGCGTCGTCGCGGCGCCTGAGGCCGAGACAGGTCCGTCCCAGTCGGGGCAAGGCAGCCCGTCGGCTCGAGCGGTCAGGCCGCTCGGTTGCGTCGGTCCCAGAGGCGGATGGTGCTGCGGCGTACGGGAGCCGGGGCGGCAGTGGCCGGGGGCTCCTGCTCGCGCGCGGTGATCAGCTCCTCGATCAGCCGCTCCGCCGAGGCCCTGCCATCGGCGAGGTGCTCGGGCGTGCGGGAGAAGTCGGTCATCCGGATCTCGTGGTCGGGGGTGGTCAGGCGGTGCACGGCGACCGCTGCGCCCAGGTCGGGCTCGCGTCGCACCCGGGTCGCCACCCCGAGACTGGCGACCAGGATGTCGATCGGCGTGCGCCCACGGGGGAGTCGTGCGGGCACGCTCGCGTCGAGGACGAACACCCGGGTCGGGGCGAGGTCCGCGGCGCCGCTGATGGGCACGAGGTCTGAGACCCCGCCATCGACGTGGAGGCCCGGGTGGCCACAGGTGGCCGGCAGGTCGACCGGGGGGAAGATCGCCGGAACCGCAGCCGAGGCCAGCAGCAGCTGGGCGAGGTCACCGTGCCGGTGGTAGACGGCGGCGTCGCCGGTCAGGGGAGTCGTGACGATCCGGACCGGGGTGGGCAGGTCCTCGAGGTCCCGCGTCGGCAGCCAGTCGTCGATCAGGCGGGTGAGCGCGCCGGGGGAGAACAGGTAGGGGCGCTGGCGGATCAGGTGGCCCACGCGGGTGAGCGTGCCGCCGGGGAAGATGTCGCCGGTGGTCAGCTGCATCCACCGGGCGCGCAGCTCGCGGACGCGACCGGTGTCGGGCCGAAAACCCATGAAGGCCGCGTTCAGCGCTCCGACCGAGGTGCCCACGAGGGCGTCGGGGATGATGCCGTGCTCGATCAGCGCTTCCATCATGCCGACCTGGACCGCGCCACGGTTCGCGCCACCTGAGAGCACGAAGACGTCGCGGTGCTGCTCCCGAGAAGTTGACCTGAGATCCATGACGCCCTCCGCGCTGGTCAGCCATCTTCTGGCTTCGATGGTGCTCCCTGAATGTCCGGTTTGCAGGGAAATGGCGATAAAGGTGCGATCGGACTGTCCCACCCGGCCCCGGGCACGACAGGATCGTCGCCATGAGGACGCGCTCCCTGCTGGTCGCCGGCACCACCTCCGACGCCGGCAAGAGCATCGTCACCACCGGCCTGTGCCGGGCCTTCGCCCGGCGGGGGGTCAGGGTGGCGCCCTTCAAGGCCCAGAACATGTCCAACAACTCGATGGTCTGCACGGGCCCGGCGGGCACGGCCGAGATCGGCCGCGCCCAGTGGATCCAGGCCGCCGCGGCCCGGGCCGAGCCCGAGGCGGCGATGAACCCGGTGCTGCTCAAGCCCGGCAGCGACCGCCGCAGCCACGTCGTCGTGATGGGACAGCCGGCCGGCGATCTCGACGCCGCAGACTTCCTGGGCGGGCGCGGACACCTGGCCCGGGCGGCGTACGACGCCTTCGACGACCTGAGCTCCCGCTACGACGTCGTCGTCGCCGAGGGAGCCGGCAGCCCGACCGAGATCAACCTGCGCGCGAGCGACTTCGTGAACATGGGACTGGCGCGGCACGGCGCCGTCCCGACCGTCGTGGTGGGAGACATCGACCGTGGCGGGGTGTTCGCAGCGATGTACGGGACCGTCGCCCTGCTCGACGCCGCCGACCAGGCGCTGGTCGCGGGTTTCGTGGTCAACAAGTTCCGCGGTGACGCCTCCCTGCTGACACCGGGTCTGCGGCAGCTCGAGTCGCTCACCGGCCGGCGGGTCTTCGGCGTGCTGCCCTGGCACCCGGCGTTGTGGCTCGACTCGGAGGACGCCCTGGACCTGGAGGGCCGTCGGGCCGCCCCTGCCGCGGGGGCACGCCGGGTCGCCGTGGTCCGGTTGCCGCGCATCAGCAACTTCACCGACGTCGACGCCCTCGGGCTCGAACCCGACCTCGACGTGGTCTTCGCCTCCGATCCGCGGGCGCTGGCGGACGCGGACCTGGTGGTGCTTCCGGGCACCCGGGCCACCCTCGCCGACCTGGCGTGGCTGCGGGCCCGCGGGCTCGACCGTGCCGTGCGGGCGCACGCGGCCGCCGGACGGCCCGTGCTGGGCATCTGTGGCGGGTGCCAGCTGCTCGGCCGCACCATCTCCGACCCCGCGGGTGTCGAGGGTCCGGCGGGCGCTCAGGTGGAAGGACTGGGGCTGCTCGATCTCACCACCACCTTCGGCGCCGAGAAGGTGCTGCGGCTCCACGAGCCGGCGGGCTACGAGATCCACCACGGTCGGGTGAGCGGTGCACTACGTGCCGGCTCGGTGCTCGGCACGATGGTGCACGGCAGCCTGGAGGACGACGCGACCCGCGCGGCCTACCTCGCGGAGTCCCTGGGGGTGACCTCGCAGGTGTCCTTCGCCGCCGCCCGCGAGGCGCGGCTCGACCTGCTCGGGGACCTCGTCGAGGAGCACCTCGACGTGCCGGCACTGCTGGACCTGGCGGCCGGTGGTGCCCCGGTGTCCCTGCCCGCGCTGCCACCGGGGGCCCAGCGAGAGGGTTGACTACGGGGCTGACGACGAAGCCGCAACCCGTCGGGCTGCGGCTTCGTCGTGGCGGTGGCCAGGGGCGGGGTCGAACCGCCGACCTTCCACTTTTCAGGCGGACGCTCGTACCAACTGAGCTACCTGGCCGCCATGTCACCGGTCGCCCGGGACACGGTGCGGAACTCTACCGGATCGTCTTCACCACCAAGAAACCCGTCAGGGACGAGGGGTTCGCGCACGCAACCAGCTCAGCGTGCCGGCCTCGAGATGACGCAGCTTGGGCGTCGCGGCGAGCGGGGCGACGAACAGAGCCGCGTCCTCGGGAAGCGCCCACTTCAGCTCGTGGAAGACGCGCGAGAGGGTGTCGTCGCTCTCGATCAGGAGGAGCCCTGGGGCGGCGACCCGGAGCTCGACCCAGGGGCCGGGGAGGTTCGGTTCGGGCGCCTCGGCGACCCACGCGACGTAGACCGTCATCCGCGACCGGTGAGCCGCCGCAGCCGGTGGTGGGCGATGGCGGCGCGCGCTGCGTTCATCCCGGCAGCGCCGTGCACACCGCCGCCCGGGTGGGCCGAGGCGCCGCCGAGGTAGAGGCCGGGTACGCCGGTCTCGGCTCGTCCCAGCCCCGGAACCGGTCGGAACACCAGCTCCTGGTGCAGCTGGGAGGTGCCGCCGTTGATCGCCCCGCCGATCAGGTTGGCGTCGCGGCTCTCCAGCTCGTGCGGACCGAGGATCCGCCGCTCGGTGACCAGGGAGCCGAAGCCGGGGGCGAGCCTCTCGAAGCGATCCTGCATCCGGTCGGCGAAGCGTTCGAGGTCGTCGTGGCCCCAGTCGCCGCGGATCCCGCCCTCACCCGCGTCGCCCTCGGTCTCCTGGGGGACGTGGGTGTAGGCCCACATCGACTCGGTGCCTTCAGGGGACCTCGTCGGGTCGGTGGTGGTCATCTGGCCGGCCAGCATGAACGGCCGGGCGGGCACCAGTCCGGCGGACACCTGCCCCAGGGCCTCGGTCATGTCGGTCACGCTGTCGGCCATGTGGACGGTGCCCGGTGCCTTGGCGGGGGTGCCCGCCCACGGCACGGGGCCGCTGAGGGCCCAGTCGACCTTCACGGTCGAGGGGTCGAGCTGGAACGTGCGCATCCCCCGGCGGACCCGGTCGGGGACGTCAGCCGGATTCATCAGGTCGCCGAAGAGCTTCGGGGCGACCACGGTGGCGACCACGGCTCGATCGGCCGTGAACGTCTCGCCGCGCGACGTGCACCGTGCGGGCACGCCCACCCGAGGTGCCGATGTGGTCGACAGGTGCGGAGCAGCGGATCTCGCCGCCCAGCGACCGCAGCCGGCGCGCCAGGGCCCGGGTGAGGTTGCCGGCACCGCCCTCGGGGACCGGGAACCCGACGGTCTGGCCCATCATGCTCATCAAGAGCGCCATCAGGCCGGACCCGGGGGCATCAAGCGGGATGTCGGAGTGGCCGGCGTTGCCCGCCAGCAGGATCCGTGGCGAGACCCCGCCGAAGCGGTTGCGGCCGAGGTCCACAGCTGGGGTGAGCAGGTCGCGCACGAACTGCAGGCCGCCGGCCCGCGGCAGCTTCACCAGGCCGCCGAGGGTCGCGCGCACAGGTGGGAAGGGGGTCAGCAGGCCCTGGATCAGCCGATCGCCGATGACGTCCCACTGTTCGCACAGCTCCAGCCAGGCCTCGCCGTCACCGGGGTGCTGCTCGTCGAACCCGGAGGCGGTGACCTCGCGGTCGCGGTCGAGCAGGGCCCAGGACCCATCGGGGAGCGGGTGGCCGAGGACGGCGGGTGCGTGCCGCCACACCAGGCCGTGGTCCTCGAGACCGAACGAGCGGATGGTCGGAGAGGCGCCCGCGAGCGGGTAGAAGGCGCTGAAGGTGTCGTGCACGAAGTCGGGGTGTACGTCGTTGGCGCTGCGGACCGCCCCGCCGAGCTCGGACTGGCCCTCGAGCACGAGCACCGACCAGCCGGCGTCGACGAGATGGTTCGCGGCAACCAGACCGTTGGGTCCGGAGCCGACGACGATCGCGTCGTAGGAGGCCATCAGCGCCGTTCGGCCAGGAACGACAGGCGCTGCAGGCTCTCGGTGTTGCGCCACAGGATCCCCGGCGCCCGCACCGGCTTGGGCACCATCTTGCCGGGGCCGGAGACGGCGTCCTCGGACATCACGACGAGGGTCCCGGCGCCCTGGGCGCTGAGCTCCAGGGTCACCGCTGCCTCGCCCAGCAGGGGCCACGCCTTGGCCCTCAGCCCGAGGAGCTGCAGCGGCTCGCTGGCCGTGATCTCGGTGTCGTCGTCGATCAGCGCGGGCCAGACACCCACCGAGTGATGGATCCGTGAGCCGACCGCGGGCCACTCCTCGTCGACCTCTCGCATCCGGGAGGCGCCGACGACCCACAGTGGGTAGAGCCAGCCGTCGGCCAGCACGTCCCAGACTCGCTGCGGGGTGGTCTTGATGATGCGTTCGACGGTGGTCATGTCGGTGAACGTACCCGTGCGGACGGAGCACACACTGTGTCGGCTGACTCGTTGTGTGCGGGATCCCCCGGACGCAGAACCAGCTCCGGCCGACTGGCCGGAGCTGGTGTGGTGGCGACCCCGACGGGACTCGAACCCGCGGCCTCCGCCGTGACAGGGCGGCGCGCTAACCAACTGCGCTACGGGGCCTGGATCATGCGAACTTCGCTCTGCAAGCGAAGCCACGGAATGCTAACCCATGAGGTGGTCCGCTTCCGAATCGAGGACCCCTCGCGGGACTTCCCTGCACCCCCAACGGGATTCGAACCCGTGCTATCGCCGTGAGCAGAGCCGGGGTCTGGACCCCGACTCAGCACCCCCAACGGGATTCGAACCCGTGCTATCGCCGTGAGCAGAGCCGGGGTCTGGACCCCCGCCGTGAGCAGAGTCGGGGTCTGGACCCCGACACAGCACCCCCAACGGGATTCGAACCCGTGCTACCGCCGTGAAAGGGCGGGGTCCTGGGCCGCTAGACGATGGGGGCCCGCCGTCCTCGGCACAGGGCCGAGCGCGACTGGGAAAGTGTAGGGGAGGAGCAGGCTCAGGCGTATCCGAGGTCGTGCAGCGCGTCGTCGTCGATCCCGAAGTGGTGCGCGATCTCGTGGACGACGGTGATCCGGACCTCCTCGACGAGCTCCTCGGCCGACTCGCACATCCGCAGGGTGGGTCCCCGGTAGACGAAGATCCGGTCGGGCGGCAGGAAGGTGTAGTTGCTGTCCCGCTCGGTCAGCGGCACCCCGTCGTACAGGCCCAGCAGATCGGGGTCGTCGGCCGGAGGCTCGGGCTCGACGAGGACGACGACGTTGTCGATCAGGCGCGCGAGCTCGGGCGGGATCCCGTCGAGGGCTTCGGCGACCAGCTCCTCGAACTCCTCGTCGCTGACCTGCACCCCTTCAACCTACAAAGGCGCTGGTGGGAGGGGGCCGGCGTCGGACATGCGAATGTGGCGGGTGAGCCGGAAGACCCGGCTCACCCGCCACTCGAGCGACATTCGCATGTTCCTGCGGCCCTGGCCTCCCCCCGGGCGACCAGCGGCGCAGGGTCAGGCTGCGACCGCGTGCTCCGCCGGCTTGGGCAGCGGGGCGGGGTGGTCGTTGGTGCCCATGAAGTTGTTCGGCAGCGACAGGCGGACGACCTTGTGCCAGGCCGAGAAGACCTGCTTGGGCAGCGAGCCGGTGGTGTACTCGAGGCCGTAGCGCTCGAAGACGTCCTTCACCTTCGGCGCGATCTCCTTGTAGCGGTTGCTCGGGAGGTCGGGGAACAGGTGGTGCTCGATCTGGAAGGACAGGTTGCCGGTCATCAGGTGCATCGCGTTGGAACCCGAGATGTTGGCCGAGCCGAGCATCTGGCGGACGTACCACTCGCCCTTGCTCTCCCCGACGATCGACTTCTTCTCGAAGGTCTGCACGCCCTCGGGGAAGTGCCCGCACATGATCACCGAGTGGGTCCACAGGTTGCGGACCAGGTTGGCGGTGAAGTTCGCCGTGATCGTGTGCAGGAACGACGGGCCCGACAGGATCGGGTGGACGACGTAGTCCTTCTTGAACTGGTTGCGGATCTTGCGCATGGTCACCTTGGCGCGGGCCTTGAACTCCGGCGACTTGATGGTCTTGCGCTTGATGTTCTTGCCGATCTCCAGGTCGTAGGCCGCGATGCCGTACTCGAAGAAGCAGGCGTTGATGAAGTTCCACAGCGGCTGCGCGAGGTAGACCGGGTGCCAGCGCTGGTCCTCGTCGACGCGCATGATGCCGTAGCCGAGGTCGTTGTCCTTGCCGACCACGTTGGTGAAGTTGTGGTGCAGCTCGTTGTGCGAGTGCTTCCACTGCTCCGAGGGGGAGGCGTTGTCCCACTCCCAGGTGGTCGAGTGGATCTTCGGGTCACGCATCCAGTCCCACTGGCCGTGCATGACGTTGTGGCCGATCTCCATGTTCTCCAGGATCTTGGCGACCGAGAGGCCTGCCGTCCCGACGAACCACGCCGGCGGGAACAGCGAGAACAGCAGCACCGCGCGCGAGCCGAGCTCGAGCTTGCGCTGGGTGTCGATGACCTTGCGGATGTACGCCGCGTCGCTGGCGCCGCGCTTCTCGACGAACTCGGCCCGGATCGCGTCGAGCTCGCGGCCGATCTCCTCGACGTCCTCGGGGCTGAGGTGGTCGATCGGGCTGGTGGGCTTCTTCTGCAGGACAGTCATGCTGATCTCCTTCGGTTCGGTGATCGCTGGTCTGGTGAGTCAGTGGTCGATCTGGCAGCTGCCGGCGGCAGCGTTGATGCAGGTCTGGATCCGGACTCCGTCGCCCTCGACGGCGGTGGTGATCTCGCCGGTGCGCAGGTCGCGCACGGTGCCCTCGCGCATCGGCAGGACGCAGCCGTAGCAGATGCCCATGCGGCACCCGCTCGGCATGAGTACGCCGGCTTCCTCGGCCTGCTCGAGGATCGGACGATCGCCGGTGGCCTCGAGCTGGGTGCCGTTCTTCAGGAAGCTGACGGTGCCGCCCTCGCCGACGGCGAGGGTCGCGACCCGGAACTGCTCGGTGAGCAGCTTCATGCCGCGCTCGGTGTGGTGGGCCTCGAGGGCGTCGAGCAGGCCGGCTGGGCCGCACGCGAAGGTGGTGCGCTCCTGCAGGTCGGGGACCAGGTCGGCCAGGTCGGCGACGTCGAGGACGCCGTGCTCGTCGTCGTAGCGCGCGACCAGGTTGATCATCCCGGCGCGGTCGAGCTCGCGGAGGTTGTCGATGAAGATCGAGTGCGGCTCGCTCGGCGCGACGTGCACGACGGTGATGTCGTAGGGCTCGCTGCGTGCGAGGTGCACGGCGCCGGAGTCGGCGACCGGGAACAGGTTGCGCAGCATCCCGATGACCGGGGTGATGCCGGACCCGGCGGTGACGAAGAGGAACTTGCCACCCTCGGGCGGCAGCACGAACTCCCCGGCGGCCTGCTCGAGGTGCACCAGCGTGCCGGGACGGCAGTCACGGACGATGTGGTTGCTGACCTTGCCGTCGGGAACGGCCTTGACCGTGATGGAGATGTAGCCGTCCTCTCGCGGGCCGTGGGTCAGCGAGTAGGCGCGCCACAGACGGACGCCGTCGACGTCGATGCCGACGCGGACGTATTGACCGGGCACGTGCCCGGCCCAGTCGGCACCGGGCTTGATCACCAGGGTGGCGGCGTCCTCGGTCTCCGGGGTGACCGAGACGACCCGGCCGCGCAGCTCGGCGCCGCGGCGCAGGGGGTTGAAGACGTCGAGGTAGTCGGCCGGAACCAGTGGCGTCGCGGCCAGCTCGGCGAGGCGCCGGGCGCCTTCGCGGATGGACCGGCCCAGAGCGAGCGGGCTCCATGCGTCGCCGGCGGGATAGGTCGTGGTGGCCATGGGTCCAACAATGGTGTGTCAGGAGGGTAAAGTCATGACCGGAGCGCGTGAATCGACCGTGCTGTTTTGTTCGCAAAGGATGAAAAGATGCCCCAAGCGCCCGATTTGCGGCTGAACCAGCGCACCATCGGTGACCTCCGTCACGGAGTGCCGGTCGCCGCCGAGCGCACGGTCTCCGCGATCACCGACGAGGTCCCCAGCTATGCCGACGCGCTGAGCGGTCCCATGGGGGAGACGATCCGCAACGCCGTCGAGCTCGCGCTCGGTGGCTTCATCTCGCTGGCCGCCCGTGCCCGGGGGGTCGAGGCGCAGACCCCGACCGCGCCGGCCGTCGACGGTGCCTACCAGCTCGGTCGGGGCGAGGCACGCAGCGGCCGGTCGGTCGACGCGCTGCTCTCGGCGTACCGCATCGGGGCACGGGTCTCCTGGCAGGAGATGTCCTCCACCGCCGTGCGCAACGGTGTCGACGCCGACACGCTGGCCCGGTTCGCGGAGCTGGTCTTCGCCTACATCGACGAGCTCTCGGCCGCGAGCGTGGCCGGGCACAACGACGAGCTCGCCACCACCGGTCGGGTCCGCCAGCGGCTGCTGGAGAGGTTGGCCGCCCACCTGCTCGACGGCTCCGCGGCCGAGGTCGTCGAGGCGGCGGCCGAGCGCGCCGACTGGTCCCCGCCCCGCACCCTGACGGCGGTGATCGTGCCGGAGTCGCAGGTGCGCACGGTGCTCAACGCCATCCTCGGGGAGACCCTGCAGTCCACCCAGGACGTCGAGGGTCGCGAGGACATGGTGCTGCTGCTCGTCCCGGACGCCCACGGCCGGCGTCGCGGGACGCTGCTGAAGGCGCTCGACGAGAGGGGAGCGGTCGCGGGGCCGGCCCGGCCGTGGCTCGAGGTGCGGGCGTCCTACGACCGGGCTGCACGGGCACACGCGCTCGGCCTCGGCACCGACAGCGAGGAGCACCTGGCCGAGCTCGTCCTGACCGCCGACCAGAGTGCCCTCGACGACCTCCGCGCCCGCGCCCTCGCGCCGCTGGACAAGCTGCGCGACTCGAGTGCGGAGAAGCTGACCGAGACACTGCGCTCCTGGCTGCTCCACCACGGCCGTCGCGACGCCGTCGCCACCGAGCTGTTCGTGCACCCCCAGACCGTCCGCTATCGCATGGGCCAGCTGCGCGAGGTCTTCGGCGACCGTCTCGAGGACCCCCGCACCATCCTCGAGCTGACCATCGCGCTGGGGCTCGCCCCCAGACCGGACAGTCCCGAGTGAACGGACCCTCCCGCCGCGCCTGAAGGGTCCCAACACCCGGGACCATCCGGGTCCGGAGGTGACGCCCTCCGCGCTCAGAGCGCCGAGTGCACCAGCCGCCCGGCGACCCAGGTGGCGCCGACCTGCATCGAGCGCAGCGCCACCGCCTGCTCGTGGGACGACCCGGCGGCCAGGGGGTCCGCGTCGAGGAGGGCGAGGTCGGCGGGGTGGCCCGCCGCGACCGTGCCGCGACCGTCGGTGCTCGCCCCCAGCGCCTCGGCGACGGTGAGCGCCTGCTCGGGGTGCCAGGGGTCGCGCTCGTCGGCGCTACGGTGCACGGCCGCCGCGATCGCCAGCCACGGGTCCAGTGGCGAGACCGGGGCGTCGCTGCCGAGGGCCAGCTCGACGCCGTCGTCCTGCAGCCACCGCAGGGCGAAGCAGCGCTCGGTGCGGTCGGGCCAGAAGCTCTCGGTCAGGTCACGGTCGTCGAGGAGGTGCGCCGGCTGCACGCTCGCCCGGATGCCCAGCCGTGCCATCGAGCGCGAGTCCTCGCGACCGATCAGCTGGGCGTGCTCGATCGAGCCGGCCGCCCTCGTCGCCCCGAACTCCTTGAGCGCCTGCTCGACCGCGGCGTCGCCGATCGCGTGCACCGCCACCTCGAGGTGGTGCCGGTTGGCGGCCTCCATCACCGCACGGAGGCCCTCGCTGCTGATGTTCGGCGCACCGGTGCCCCCGCCGCGGTGGTACTCCGAGCAGCACCACGCCGTGCGGGTGTTCAGCGAACCGTCGGAGATGATCTTCAGCGGCCCCATCGTCACCAGCGGACCGCAGCCCGGCATCGGGTCGCCGGTGCGCACCCCGGCTGCCAGGAAGCTGTCCAGGGTGTCGACGTAGGCGCCGACCCGCACGCGCAGCAGCTCGGCACCGGCCGCCTCACGGTCGGGCCAGTCGCGGACACCCTGGTCGAACTCGAGGTCGACCAGTCCGGTCACGCCCTTCGCGGCGGCCTGCTGCATGGTGTGCAGGTAGGCGTCCGGCGAGGTCCCGTCGGAGCCGACGACCTCGGCCAGTCGTGGATAGACCTTGAACCACTCGGTCTCGCTGACCACCCCGTCGCGCTCGGGCAGCCGCAGTCCGCGCAGCGCGACCGTGTTGATCCACGCATGGTGCCCGTCGCCGCTGATCAGCACGACCGGGCGTACGCCGGTGACCTCGTCGAGCTCGCGGACGGTGGGCTGCCGGTCCCACGACGCGGAGCGGTGGCCCCACCCGACGACCGGGACGTCGGGCCCCTCGGCGAGTCGGCGCGAGACCTGCTCCAGAGCCTGCTCGATCGACCGGCAGCCGGTCAGGTCGAGTCGTTGCGAGGCGAGGGTCCACTGACCGAGGTGCACGTGCTGGTCCCAGAGGCCGGGGATCAGCCACCGGCCGTCGCCGGCGTACTCCCGGATCCCGCTCGGCCGGGGGAGCCCGGCCCCGACCTCGGCGACGCGCCCGCCGGAGACGCGGACGTCCACGGTGCCCGGCGGAGAGGCGTGCCCGCGCAGCGGCACGAGCCGCACGTTGCGGAGCACGAACTCGGACATGGCCCCACGCTAGAGGAGAGCCGTGGCGAACAGATGTCCGAGGGTCGCCGAGGCCAGGCAGCCGCCGACCGTCACCACGACGTACGCCGACCCGCGCCACCGTCCGCCCTGCACGGCCTGCACCGCGAAGGCGGAGTAGGTGGTCAACCCGCCGCAGAATCCCGTGCCCAGCAGCGCCAGCCAGTGACCGTCGACCGCAGCTGCGACCAGGGTGCCGAGCAGGAACGACCCGACCAGGTTGACCGTCAGCGTGCCCCAGTGGAGCCGCCGGTCGAGCCACAACCCGACCAGCAGCCGGACCGGTGCGCCGACGGCGGCTCCGAGCGCGACCAGGAGCGCGCTCACTCGTCCCACCCGGCGCTCTCGGCCTCGGCCCGGTCGGCGAGCGTGCTCAGCCGGTCGACGAGGAGCACGGCGGTGAGCGCCGCGCCGACGGTGCCCAGGCAGTAGACCAGCGCGAGCGCGGCATGGTGCTCGTCGAGCAGGGTGAAGGTGTCGACCGACGCGGTCGACATCGTGGTGAACCCGCCGAGCATCCCCGTGCCGACCAGCAGCCCGGCCCAGGCCCGGCGCCGGGCTGCGGGCAGCAGGGGCAGGGCGGCCAGCAGTCCCGAGCCGACCACGTTGATCAGCAGCGTGGTCCACGGGAGGTGGCCGGACGCCGAGGGGAGCGCGCTCGACAGCCCCCATCGGGCCATGGCTCCGAGGCCACCGCCGAGGGCGACCACCGCGACGCCCTGTCCGAGGCCGACTCCGGGATGGATGGCGCGCATGCGCGCCTGGGCCGGCGTGGGGGTGGATCGGGACATGTCACTCCTACCGTTGCGTCAGCTGCGTGCAAGGTAGGGACTGTTGGCAGCCTGCGCTGCGGTTGTCGGCGAGCCCCACCGCCATCACCGCCACGCTAGGCGATCGGTGGCATCGACGTCGGGCCGTCCCAGGGCTTCGGCGGGGCACCTTCGCCCTGGCGCTCGAACTCGGTGAAGTACCAGACCTGCAGGTCGACCAGCACGTCCGGAGGGCGCAGGGCGAGCAGGTGCTCGCTGGAGAAGGCCTGGTAGACCTCGTCGAGAAGGTCGCGGATCTGCGCCATGGTCGCCGGCGTGGAGACGGGCACCTCGTACTCGAGGTCGATGACCTCCTCGCCGCGGGCGATCGCCTGGTCGAGTCGCGAGATGCCGACGCTGGAGCGGCGTTCCCGGTCTGCCTGCACGAAGATGTCGGTGATCTGTGTGGCCAGCGGGTAGTCGTCGGGCGCGGTCATCGCGAGCAGACGGAGCTCGCGGCGCACCTCGAAGTGGTAGCGGCGCAGCTCGCCGAACAGCTTGGGAGGCACGCCGAGCAGGCGCAGCGGCATCCGGTCGCCCTCGATGATCTCCGGCCCCTCGGCGAGGTCGGGGTCGAAGTCGAAGATCTCGCCCTCGAGGTGGTCCTCGAAGTGGGCGTCGCCGCTGGGCTCGAACCACACCGACTTGCTGCGGCCGTCGTGGGCGAGGTCTGAACCCCACCGGCTCGACATCATGGCGACCAGGTCGAGCCCGCGCCCGAACGTGGTCACGTTGAACCTGTCCACCTCCTCCGGCTCGGGGGTGACCGGGGTCCGCTGAGGGGGCACGGGCGAGGAGTCGACGACCTCGATCCGGGGGTGGTCGACGGTGCCGCGCACCCGGACCGAGAGTGGCGGCTGGGAGTGGATCAGCGCGTTCGTGACCAGCTCGGAGACGCCCAGCTTCGCGGCGTCGACCAGGTCCTCACGCCCGATCTCCGCGAGGATCTTGGACACCCAGGACCGCGCGAGCTTCACCGAAGGGGGGCTCGCGGGGAGCACGAGTGAGCGCTTGGTCAGGGGCACCGTCTCTCGCTCCTGGTGACCGGAATAGGGGTGCACGAGACGCGGGCGCGTGCCCGCGTTCAGCAAAACATTAGGGGAATGGCACCGGTTCGGCACTCTTGTGCGTTCAATTTCAATCGACCAGTTTCAACAAGGCATTTTCGACCACCTCGGCCATCGAGGGGTGAATCCAGTACTGATCGCGTGCCATTCGGGCGATGGGCGTGCCCAGGCTCATCGCCTGGACGAGGGGCTGGAGCAGCAGGCTGGCCTGCGGGCCGATGATGTGCGCGCCGAGCAGCTGCTCCCCGTCGGGGGTCGCCAGCAGCTTCACGAACTGCTCGCCCGGGGTGCTCTCCATGGCCCAGCCGTAGGCGATCGCGGCGTAGTCGTGGTGGACGACCCGGTGCGCGATGCCCTGGTCCCGGGCGTCCTGGCCGGTGAGTCCGACGCTGGCGATCTGCGGTGAGGTGAACACCGCGCTCGGCACGAACCGGTGGTCGCTGGCCACCAGGTCGTCGGGGTTCAGCAGGTTGTGCTGGATCGTCCTGGCCTCCAGGTTGGCGACGTGCTTGAGCTGGTGGTCGCTGCTCACGTCGCCCATGGCCCACACGCCTGCCGCGGTGGTGCGCTGCTGGTCGTCGACCACCACCTGGCCGTCGTGCACCTGGATCGAGGTGTTCTCCAGCCCGAGGCGGTCGCCGTTGGGGACGCGCCCGGTCGCGATCAGGAGTACGTCGGTCTCGAGCTCGCTGCCGTCGGAGAGGGTGAGCGCCGTGGTCTCGCCGCGCGGGGCGACCTTCGTGGCCTCGGTGTCGAGGCGCACCTCCCACTGCCGGGCGGCGAGCTCGGTGAAGCATCGGGAGATGTCCTCGTCCTGCGTGCGCAGCAGGGCCGGTCCCCGCTCCAGCTGGGTCACCTCGGTCCCGAGGGCCGAGAAGACGTGCGCGAACTCGGCCGCCACGTAGCCACCACCCACGATGGTCATCCGGCGCGGCAGCTCCGGCAACCGCATCACGGTGTTGCTGGTGTGGAAGTCGACCTCGTCGAGGCCGGGGATCTCCGGGAGGTGGACCCGTCCCCCGGCGGCGATCACGATCTGGTCGGCCGTGATCTGCACGTCGGCGCCACCATCACGTGTCGGCATCGTGAGGGTGTGGTCGTCGACGAACGTGCAGTGGGCGTCGTACACGTCGATGTTGGGCAGCCGGCGCCGGTAGTCCTCGCCGCTCCGGGCGATCGGGTCGATCCGGCCGAAGATGCGGTCGCGGATCTCGGGCCAGCGGGCGCCGTCGAACGACGTGTCGACCCCGAGCTCGGGGGCGTGCCTGGCGTTGCGTGCCAGATCAGCGGGATAGACGAACATCTTGGTCGGGATGCAGCCGACGTTGAGGCAGGTGCCGCCGAAGACACCTTCCTCGATGATCGCCACGCGCCAGTCGTTGAACTGCTGGGTCACGATGCTGTTGCCCGAGCCGGTGCCGATCACGGCGAGGTCGTAGTGCGTCACCCGGCCATCGTGCCGCACCCGGGACAGGCTCGTGTGACCGAAGCGACGTCCCTGGACTGGCCCCGGGCGGACGATGTTGGGAAGTATGGACGTTATGGCTGATGTGAACACAGCAAGCTCCGCCCCTCGTCACCGCGTCGTCGTCATCGGATCGGGCTTCGGTGGCCTGTTCGGCACGAAGGCCCTCAAGCGCGCCGACGTCGACGTGACGGTGATCGCGAAGACGACCCATCACCTGTTCCAGCCGCTGCTCTACCAGGTGACCACCGGCATCCTCTCGGAGGGCGAGATCGCCCCGGCGACCCGCGAGGTGCTGGCCAAGCAGCCCAACGCGCGGGTCCTGCTCGGCGAGGTGACGGGCATCGACCTCGAGAAGCGCCTGGTCTCCCACCACGTGCTGGGCCGCGAGACCGTGACCCCCTACGACTCCCTGATCGTCGCGGCAGGCGCCGGCCAGTCCTACTTCGGCAACGACCACTTCGCGGAGTTCGCCCCGGGCATGAAGAGCATCGACGACGCCCTCGAGCTGCGTGGCCGCATCTTCGGCGCGTTCGAGCTGGCCGAGCTGATGGCCAGCAAGGGCGAGGACGTCGACCACCTGCTCACCTTCACCGTCGTCGGCGCCGGCCCCACCGGCGTCGAGATGGCGGGCCAGATCGCCGAGGTCGCCAAGCGGACCCTGAAGCGCGACTTCCGCTCGATCAACACCAAGCACGCGCGGGTGATCCTGCTCGACGCGGCGCCCCAGGTGCTGCCGCCGTTCGGCGCGAAGCTCGGAGCCAAGACCAAGACGGCGCTGGAGGAGCTCGGCGTCGAGGTCCAGCTCGGTGCGATGGTCACCGACGTGGACGAGCGCGGGCTCGTCGTACAGGACAAGGACGGCACGCAGCGCCGCATCGAGTCCGTCACCAAGATCTGGGCCGCCGGTGTCCAGGCCAGCCCGCTCGCCGTGACGCTGTCCGAGCAGACCGGCGCCTCCCTGGACCGCGCCGGCCGCATCGGCGTCAACCCCGACCTCACCCTGCCCGGCTACCCGGAGGTGTTCGTGGTCGGCGACATGATCGCGCTGAACAACCTCCCGGGCGTGGCGCAGGTGGCCATCCAGGGGGCGAAGTACGCCGCCAAGGAGATCAGGGGCCGCCTGAAGGAGAAGGCGCCGCAGCAGCCCTTCAAGTACTTCGACAAGGGCAGCATGGCCACGATCTCGCGCTTCGACGCGGTGGCCATGGTCGGCAAGCTGCGGATCAGCGGGTTCATCGCCTGGCTGATGTGGCTGGGCGTCCACCTGATCTATCTGACCGGCTTCAAGAACCAGGTGACCGCTCTGCTCCACTGGACGGTGACGTTCCTGAGCAACGACCGGTCCGAGCGCACCGCGACCGAGCAGCAGATCTTCGCCCGGATGGCGCTCGAGCGACTGCCTCGTGGCGCGACCGAGCTGGTCAGCCCTCCCGGGGAGTTCACCGACCGTCGTGCCGAGCTCGAGGCGATCGCAGCCGAGGAGGCCAGGCTCACCGACTCCGGCGAGCGCGGGCGGGTGGCCGAGCACACCGCCTGAGCCGTCGCCCGCGACACGACACGTCGTGGGCCGCCAATGCGGGCCGAGCCGCACGTGACCGTGTGAAACTCAGCGGTCATGAGCTCCTTCCCCCGTGCGGCTCGTTGCTTCGTGGTGCTCGCACTCGCCTCCCCGGTCGTCCTGCTGCCGGTCGTGGCCACCGCTACGCCCACTGCCTCGCGCCGGGCGGCGGTGGGCGCGGCCGCGGCCCCGGCGGCCCCGGCGGCGGCGCGCACCGCCCGTTCTGAGGCGCTCGCCCGGCAGAAGGCCCACAAGGCGGCCCTTCGCAAGAACCCGAAGGTGCCCAAGCGTGCGGCGATCGTGTTCGAGAAGAACTGGCGCAACCCGTTCAACTCGCGGGTGCACCTCCGGGTGTGGGCGAAGCAGGGCCGGAGATGGGTGCCGGTCGAGTCGTCGTCGTGGCGTGCAGGGTCAGGGCTGGGCGGTCGCGCCGGCAAGGACTCCTGCCACCGCAACGTCGGCTGGCTGCCGAACGGCACCTACTCCTTCGTCCAGCACGACCGACGCAAGGCCCCGGCGATCAACGGCCGCGTCTTCGAGCTCGAGGCCAAGGCCTGCCGCAACGGCACCCGTCGCCAGCTGCTGTTCATCCACTCCGAGCAGACGCAGTTCAACACCCAGTGCCGCAACCGCAAGGGTGACGACCGGTGTCGCTGGGAGGTGCCGGTCTACAACGACTACAGGTCCAACGGCTGCATCAAGCTCGCGCCCGGGCCGCTGCGCCAGCTGACGCGGCACTTCCACCGCTACTTCAAGGCGGAGGTGCGCTACCCCACGAAGGTCGTGAAGGTGCGCGTCACCGGCTGAGCCTCACTCGAAGCGAGGCGGCTTCTGGTCGTTCTTCTCCAGCGCCTCGCGTGCCCAGCGCGGCAGGATGAAGATGCCCTCGGCGCGGACGCTGGTCTCCCCGTCGGCGTCGCGCAGCTCGCCCTTGACGATGGTCTTGACCCCCTCGACGCGGTCGATCCACGCCTCGGCGGAGGCGTCCCCGAGCGGGGTGTTCCTCTCGTAGCGCAGCGTCAGCGTGCCGGTCATCCCCGGGCTGCCGCCGGCAGCCGCGGCCTCGCCGAGGACCTGGTCGAGGACGAGCGCGACCACGCCGCCGTGCACGGTGCCGGGTGGTCCCTCGTAGAGCGCGTTGAGGTGGAAGCTGGCCCAGGCGCGCCCTTCGTCGGAGCGCTGGATCTCGAGGGGTACGGCGATCGGGTTGCGCATCCCGACGACGGCATTGCCGTGACCCCGCACCACACCCGACGAGGTCAGGCTCACGCCGAAGGCACCGGGGATCTGCTCCTCGCGCAACCGGGCGGTCAGGCGCTCGATCTCGTCGCGCACCTCGGCAGCCGCACCGACGGGGACCGTCGTACGCAAGGAGGCCTCGGCGAGGTCGCGGACGCTCTGGGCGAGACCACCGAGGACGTCGCGCTCCTCGGCGAGCTCCTCGTCGGTCAGGTCCACGACGGTGTAGCGGATCGGCGTGTTCACGCGCCAAATCTAGGACGTGCCGGCGTGGAGCCTGCGGGCGGCTCGGCGGCGTACGACGCAGGGTCGGCCCCGCCCCGAGCCGATCACCCGGGGAGAGGTCAGATCCCGGCGATGCCCGCTGCCTCCCGCGCCAGGCTCGACATCTTCTCCGGGCCCACCGTGTCGGCCACGGAGATCACCCCGACCCGGTTTCCCACGGCGAACACGATGTAGCCGCCGTAACGCCGATCGGAGTCATAGCCGGGGAAGTAGGACACCTGCCGGCCCTCCTGGGCCTCGGTGACCGGGGCGCCGTACCCGAAGTCGCCGCCCTGGATCGCGGGGCACTCCTCGACGGCGGAGACGATGCTGGCCGCAGCCGCCTTGGCAGCAGCGGGGGTCTGGGCCTGCGCCAGCACCTCGGTGACCCGGGTGACGTCGTTGCCCGCGAGGATCGTCCCGATGGTCTTCAGCCCGCGGCTGGGCAGGACGTCGTCGAAGGTGGTGTCGCCCGTGCACGGACCCAGGGGCTCCTGGCGGTCGATCCCGGAAACATGGCTGAAGGAGTGACCGGTGACGTCGTAGTAGAGCCGTTCCCGGACGAGGTTCTCCTCGGAGATCTCATCGAGGCGCTTCGGCGTCGGGGTGGGTGCCGGAGCCTTGGTGTCCGCGGTCGTGGCCGCGGTGGAGGGTGACGGTGCGGGGGTGCCGGCGCTCGGTGTCGGTGAGGGTTCCGCAGACCTCGTGCTCGCCGGCGGCGACTGGCTGCTGGGCTGCTCGGTGTGCCGGCCGACCTTGGCCACGGCCACACCGCCACCGACCCCGACGACCACTGCGGCGGTGCCGCTGATGACTGCGTTTCTGAGGTTCACGTCGCTTCTCCTGTGCAGCGGGCGGCCCGATGGCCGCCGTTCAGTGGTAGAGATGCCGCCTGCATCGGATTCGTTGGGTCGTCGTCGGCTGAGCCGGTCACGGAGTCGGGTTCAGGGTCGATCGCATGAACGTCCGCGCGACGTGGATCCGGTCCCGGACCGCGGCGAGCGAGCTGTCGGTGAGCAGGGCGATCTCGTCGTAGGACAGCGAGCCGAGGTCACGCAGCACGAAGGCCTCCACCGTGCGCGGGTGGCGCTCCTCCAGCTGGGCGAGCGCCTCCATCAGGTCGAGGCGGGTGCCTGCCACGACGCTGGTCGTGCGCGGGTCGGCGGGCTCGGGGGTCTCGGCGGCGCCGTTCTCGGCCCAGCGCCGACGGAGCCGCCGGTAGGTCGCCCGGGCGCTGTTCGAGGCGATCACGGTCACCCAGCCGCGGAACGAGCCGGCCCCCCGGAAGGTGTGGATGTGCTTTGCGATCGAGACCAGTGCGTCCTGGGCGGCGTCCTCGGCATCGTCGAGGTGGGGGAGGAACCGCGAGCACCTGCTCAGCACCATCGGCCGGAGCAGTCCGAGGAGGTTCTCGATCGCCTCGGCGTCGCCACCCCGGGCGCGCTCGACGAGCTCGTCCTCGAAGGGTGTGGGGTCAGCTGTCGCGTTCACGGGACACTATGTTGTCCCACATGAGGCGAATGGGGCGCTATCGCCTCGAGCGCGTTCTCGGCTCTGGTGCCTTCGCGACCGTGTGGCTGGCCGAGGATCCTGCTCTCGAGGCGCGGGTGGCGATCAAGGTGCTCGCCGACAACTGGGCCAACAACGCCGACGTGCGGGAGCGGTTCCTGACCGAGGCACGGCTGCTGCGCCGGGTCGACGACCCGCGGCTGGTCCGTGTCTTCGACGTCGGCCTCAGCGAGGACGACGAGGAGCGCCCCTACTTCGTGATGGAGTTCGTCCCAGGGGGGACCCTGGCCGACCGGATCGACTCCGTGAGCACGCGGGAGGCCCTCGACTACGGCGTCGCGCTCGCAGACGCCGTGCAGGTGCTCCATGACGCGGGAGTGATCCACCGCGACGTCAAGCCGAGCAACCTGCTGGTCGACGACCGGGTCTCGCCACCACGGATCGTGGTCTCGGACCTGGGCAGTGCCAAGCTCCTCGCCGAGGCCTCCGGCGTGACGGTCACGACCGGCACGCCGGCGTACATGGCGCCCGAGCAGATCCACCAGAACGAAGGTTTCGACAGCCGCGCAGACGTCTACGCGGCGGCGGCCGTGACCTATCACCTGCTCAGCGGACACACGGCGTTCCCGGACCGCACCCCGGCGGAGGTGTTCGAGCGTCGCGTCGACAGCAGGCCGCCCCCGCTCGCGACCCGCCTCGGGCTGCCTCCCGCGCTCGACCGGCTGCTGATCCGCTCACTGAGCTGGGACCCGGGCAGGCGGCCGGCCACGGCCGCGGAGTTCGCCAGGGAGCTCGAGAACCTGTCGGCCGACGGGACGGAGCCGGCTCCGCGCCGCGAGGTCCCGGCCGTCCTGGTCCTGGTCTCCAGCGTCATCTTGGCGGTGGCGGCGTTCGTGGTCACCTTTGTGCTGCTGACCGCGTGACCACCCCGGCGCTCCTCGACGACCCTCCGGCGGACTGGCCGTCGAAGCCCCCGGCCACCGAGGGGTCAACGGTGGTTGAGGGGGACCGGCGCGCGCCTCAGCCGCTCGCGGAGCGCGAACGCGCCCAACGAGGTCAGCGCGAGTGCGATCGTGATCGCGAGCACCACCGCGGAGGCGAGCAGCAGACAGGCGATCACGCCCAGTCCGCTCAGGCCGGCGCTGGCCTTGGCCACGCGGCCGGTCCTGCGGCACAGGTCGGAACGCCGGACCACCCGGGCGAAGTCGATGTGCTCGCTCGGCGGGCGCACGAAGCTGCCCTGTGAGAGGTGCTCGGTGGACACGTCCTCGGGGATCGCGCGGGGAGCGGCCCGGGACAAAGGATCGTCGTCGTGGTGTGGAACGGACTGGCTCGGCACGTCGCTCGCCTCCGGCTGGGTGAGCGGCAGAACGAACGAGCGCTCGAGCCACTCCGGCGTCTGGTAGCGCTCAGGGACAGGCGCGTGGACCGGGTGCTGCTGCGACCGTGCCCGGTCACGCATGCGCCTGCGACGTGTGCGAGCGACGTCGCGCGTCGCTTCACCCGCCGAGACGTGGTCCATGGGCCCTCCTGGTACCTCTGCACCGAGTGTGCACCCGCGAGGCCTCGGTCGACAGCGTGCCGGCCCTTGTATCTGCCGACAGCAACGAGAGATTCGGGAGCAAGATGCGACTTATTAGACAAATCGGACAGGAGCGGAGGGTGTCGCGCGGCGGCGCCGGTCACCGGGCCTGCGTCCCTGGCTGGGCGTCTCAGTGCTCGGTGGGTCGGTGCCGGCAGGTCCCGCACCGACAGGTGAGCAGCACACGAAGCCCGTCGGTGACCTCCTGCAGCGACCTGACCGGTCCCCCGGGGAAGGGCAGCCGCAGGGTGCGGATCCCCTCCCTGGTGATGACCGCGAGCTCGAGCCCGTAGCGGTCCAGGGCGCGAGGCAGGACGGCCTCCGCCTCCGGCACCCCGTGGGCCCGCACGCAGGCCAGCAGCTCGAGGGCATGGGAGTCCCCGAGGTGCTCGAGAGCCTGCGGCGCGTGCTGCCACAGTGGATCCGGCTCGGCTGCCCGGTAGTCCTCGAGCGGGACGGTGACCGACCGGGTGCTGACCAGGCGGGTCGAGATCAGTGAGAGCCGAAAGGCCCGCAGCCGCTCGTCGAGCGGGTCGCTGTTCTTCGCGGTCCCGGTGAGGTGCAGCGCCCTGAACATCCCCGGGCCGGGGACCGAGACGGTGACCACCGGCCACCAGCCCAGAAGCCTGACGATGCTCGAGTCCGGGTCGACCTCGACGACGGGCTGCCCGTCGTGCTGGTCGGTGACCTTGACCAGCGTGATCGACGGTGACGCGGACGCCGAGCTCCGCCCGATCAGGCTCCCCATCCGGGCCTGGGCCAGGGCGGTGCGGGCCTGCTGGGCAAGGCTGGGCTCCCGCCGCTGGTCGGTGCCCGGCGCTTCGGTCATGCGGCCATCATTTAGGTAAGGCTTACCTAAATGCAACCCCGTGACGGCCAGTGTCGGCGGCGGCGGGTGGGTCAGGGCAGCAGCACGATCCGTCCGTCGGCAGCCCCCGACGCCTGCCGGGCCCAGGCTTCCTCGGCGTCCTGCAACGGCCAGGTCTCCTGTGCCACGTGGATCCGTCCGGCGGCGGCGTGCTCCAGCACCGAGGTCAGGGCATCGCGGCGCTGCGCGGGGGAGAGGGCGTTGTTGGTGTAGCCGAGGATCTCCAGCGACCGGCTCCGCACCACCGAGGAGGACCACGTCGCCTCGTCGGCCATCGAGCCGCCGAGGTTGACCAGCCGGCCGTTGAGCCCGAGGACGCGCAGCGCAGCTGTCGCGGCCGGGCCCCCGACCGGGTCAACGACGACATCGGCGGTCGTGCCCAAGGTGCTGGTCAGCAACGCGGTCATGGCGCCGGCATCGTCGTGCAACGCGATCACCGAGGTGGCGACCGAGGCGGGGCTGGCCCGGCCGACCGCGCGCCGGTTGCTGCTGACGCTGGAGGAGCTCGGCTTCGTCCGCTCGGCCAACGGCTCGTTCGCGTTGACCCCGAAGGTGCTCGGTCTCGGCACCGCCTACGTCGGCGCGCTGGGTCTGTGGGACATCGCGCGGCCACACATGGAGGACCTGGTCTCCCGGACGGGGGAGTCGTCGCCGATGGCCCAGCTCGACGGGTCCGACATCGTCTACGTCGCCCGGGTCTCGGTGCCGAAGATCATCGCGCTGCGGGTCGAGATCGGGACCCGGTTCCCCGCCCCGCAGACCTCGCAGGGCAAGGTGCTGCTGGCCGCGCTGTCCCCCGAGGAGCTCGAGCGGACTCTGGAGCTGCCGAGCCGGGCCGGGCTGCCCCGCTACATCGGCCGGCGCCCCGACCAGTTCCATGAGGACCTGGTCGAGGTGCGTGCCCGGGGCTGGGCCCTGGCCGACGAGGAGCTCGCACCGGGCGTCAGGTCCGTGGCCGTGCCGGTCCGGGACGGCACCGGGGCCGTCCGGGCGGCGATGAACGTCACCGTCCACGCAGCCGAGACGACCACCGACCACCTGCTCGGCCACCACCTCCCCCTGCTCCTCCGCAGCGCCGGCGACGTCAGCGCCGAGTGGGCCCTGTGGCAGTCCCGCCCCCACGTGGAGATCGATCCGGTGTCGGAGGGGTCGGGGTAGGAGTCGAGGGGGCCGGCACGGGACGGACACCGTCGAGGTGGCCAACGCCGGCCCGTTCGGGCCACCCCCGGGTCGACGTCACGGGGTCCCTGCTGACCGTCGGCCAGGGGACGCCGGCGCCACCGGAGCCGGCCGACCCGTGACCTGACCTCACGCCAGCGGCGTATCTGTGGGTCGGGCGGCCCCCTCCTTGTCCACATCACCGGTGCACGAAGACCGGAGAGCCAGGAGGGCCACCCGGCCCGCACGCACGAGGAGGGGCGGCCATGGACCCGACCGACCGTCTCCGCGCGGGTCTGCACCCTCGCCGACCCGTGGGGCACGTCACGTGGTCAGGACCGTCCTCACCGGGGAGCATGGTCGTTGAACCACCCGGGGCTCCTCAACGGCGAGCCGGTCCCCATCGGACCGCCTCCGACCCGAGGAGCTGACCATGGACCTGACGAACTGCCCCGAGTGCGGCAGCGCCGCCGAGATCCTGTGGCGCGACGTCTTCGAGAGCACCGACGGCCCGATCGAGCACGCCAAGGTCGTGTGCGTCGACCGGCACTGGTTCCTGCTGCCGGTGTCGTCGCTCGCCACGCCGGTGCTCCAGCGAAACGCGGAACCTCGCACCACGCGAGCCGGACGGGTCGAGTGGGCCCCGTGGGACTCGAACCCACAACCCGCGGATTAAAAGTCCGCTGCTCTGCCAATTGAGCTAGAGGCCCGGGGGACAAAGGGTTCGGTCAGGGCAACCCTCGGGACAACAGCCGTGTGAGGCGACGTCTCGCTCCCCGCGGGTGAAGGTTACCGGTCCGCGGGTCAGTCACCGTCCGGCGTCAGAGCCGCAGCGGCAACGCGCTGCGTGCACCTCTGAGCGTTCCCACACGAAGGAGCTAGGCAGCCGGAGCCTGGCGAGTGCCAGGGCACCCACCACCTAGGGGCCGGCCAGGGCTCAGGGTCGTTGGCCGGTGCGGTCTTCCGTGCCGTCGGGGGCGAGGGACTCGTCCGGCCGTCGAGGCGTCGCGGCCGCTGCCTCCCCGTTGACCGCACCGCTGGTCTCGGCCTTGAAGATGCGCAGAGCCTGTCCGGTGCCCCGTGCCAGGTCGGGCAGCTTGGATGCCCCGAACAGCAGGACGATGACGGCCAGCACGATCAAGAGCTCGGGGGCGCCGATGTCAGCCATGTGGCGAGAGTACGCCGCGTGCGGCACCCGGACGAGGGCTACGCGGCGGTCTCGCCGGCCGGACGCAGCCTGACCCGCCAGGAGTGGGCGACGTTCGTCGGGAGCCGGCCCCACGACGAGACGTTTCCCACCGACTGAGTGCCGCTCAGTCCTTCGCCGCCCCGCCTGCCGGTGCTGACTGGGCGTGCGACCGGTGGTAGCGCACGATCCGCTCGAACTGCCGCGGCTTGACGTGACTCGCGCGCAGGATCGTGCGAGGTCCGTTGGCGTTCTTGACCGTCGCGGTCCAGCTGGGAGATCCCGGCTTGCCCGTGAACTCGACCACGTTGCGGGGGTCGTCGAGCTCGAAGGTCTCGGTGCGTTCGCCTCGCGCGACCTCCAGGACGCCGTCGTGGATGGAGACGACCGTGGGCTTCCAGCTCGCCAGAGCCCAGGACGCGACGACGGCGAGCACGACGCAGCCTCCGGCGATGACCAGGGCGGCGGCCGACTCCTTGCTGACCGCCACGAACAGCGTCAGCACGCCGACGACCGAGGCGACGATGAAGACCGCCCCGAGGACGTAGCCGCGCGCCGCGGTGGGGGTGTACTCCACGAACCGGGGGATGTCGGCGGGCGTCGCGGCGTCCGTCTCGGGCTTGTCGTCCGGCTCGGGTTCGGGTTCGGGTTCGGGTTCGGGCTCTGGCTCGGCCTCGGGGTCCGGCTCGGCTTCGAGCTCTGCCTCCGGTTCGGGGTCTGGCACCAGTGTCAGTTCGGGCTCCCGCCGGGGCTCGGGCTCGGGCTCGGGCTCCGGTTCCGGCTCGGCCTCGGGTTCGGGTTCGGGTTCCGGCTCGGCCTCGGGCTCGGGTTCCGGCTCGGGTTCGGGCTCGGGTTCGGGCTCGGGTTCGGGCTCGGCCTCGGGCTCGGGTTCCGGCTCGGTCGCGACCGGCGGCTCGGGGGCCCGCGGGTTCGAGGAGTCAGCGGGGAAGGCGTACTCGACGCCCTCCGCGTCCACCATCGTCCCGTCGGCGTAGTGGTAGAGCCAGCCCTCGAACGCCGACGCCCCGTCACCCTCGTGGAAGACCCAGCCCGGGTCGCCGTCGGGCGGCTTCTCGACGCCGTCGCCACCGATCCACCCCGACTGCTCGGCGAGCCTCGAGACGCCCGGGATCCGGGCGAGGAGGCGCCGGCTCCGGCTCGGCTCGTCGGTGGGTTCCTCCTGGGACCCGACGTCGACGACGTCCGACGAGCCCGGGGCGACCCAGGAGTTGCGCGGGCGCTCACCGGGGACGTACGGCGGCTCCGGGTCGGTGCGGTCGACGGGATCCGCGGCCGTCTCCGGCGGATCCTGGGGTGTGGTTTCGCCCATCTGCTGACCCTAAGGCCACGTCAGTGGCGGCTGGACCGATCAATCCGATTCGCCCGAACGAGAGTCCACGATCTGGTCCGTCATACGTCCCGGACCGGCAACCGGGCGGACCACGCGGATGAACGTCGGGCACACGCTGTGGGGGCCGAATAGCGTTTCGGTCAGACCTTGGTAGGCTCGCAGTGCAGGGTGCAAGTTCCAGCGGTACACAACGCTTGTTGGAGTTTGTGATCCAACGGCGTTTCTTCTCTTTGCTACATGGCTTGCGAGGCGGGACGGCGTATCACCCGCACTCTGCAGAGGCCGCTGAAGTGGCGGTCTCAAGCCTCAGTAACAGGAGAACACCAGCATGGCTCAGGGCACCGTCAAGTGGTTCAACGCCGAGAAGGGCTTCGGCTTCATCGCCCAGGAGAACGGCGGCGATGACGTCTTCGTTCACTACTCGGCAATCCAGTCGCAGGGCTACAAGTCCCTCGACGAGAACCAGAAGGTCGAGTTCGACGTCACGCAGGGCCCCAAGGGCCCGCAGGCGGAGAACGTTCGTCCTCTCTGATCGATTCACCGCGACGGCCCCGACCACCACGTGGTCGGGGCCTTCGTGCTTTCAGGCACGTGCTTCCAGAGGCCAACTGCGGAGGCCCTGGTGTCGCCACCGTCTCAAATGGGGTGTCGACTACCCGAAACAGGACAAATAGGCGAGCATAGTGTCCACATAGTGGTTTCCAGCGGCTCGGGCCCGGGTAGGAACTTGGTCATCACCAGCCAGGGGACCAAGGGAAAGGGACGTGGCGAGTGGACCCGTTCGACGTGCGCCTGCAAGACGATGAGCTGCTCGACGAGGTCGAGCTGACCGCCAACCTCATCGTGGCTGCCAACCAGGCCGAGGCGCACATGTCCGTCTCCGAGATCGATCAGATCCTGGGGCTGCCCCAGCCGCGCGAAGGCGACTGAGACACCCCTCCGTCCTCACCCCGCCGGGCGGAACCCTCGCAGGCGCAGGGAGTTCGACACCACGCACACACTGGACGCCGCCATGGCCGCACCCGCGATCATCGGGTTCAGCAGGCCGAGTGCGGCCACGGGGATGCCGACGAGGTTGTAGGCGAACGCCCAGAAGAGGTTCTGGCGGATCGTGCGGAGCGTACGACGGGCCAGCAGCACCGCCGTGCCCACCAGGGCCGGATCGCCGTTGACCAGGGTGATGTCGCCCGCCTCGATGGCGGCGTCGGTGCCGGTGCCCATCGCGATGCCGAGGTCGGCCTGCACGAGGGCAGCCGCGTCGTTCACACCGTCGCCGACCATGGCGACGACGTGGCCGGCCTCCTGCAACCGCGCGATCTCGCTCGTCTTGTCCGGCGGGAGCACGCCGGCCCGGACGGTGGCGATGCCCAGCTCTGCGGCGACGTGCTGCGCCGCGGCCGGGTGGTCGCCGGTGAGCAGCACCGTCTGGAGACCAAGAACCTCGAGGGCATCGACCGTCGCCCGGGCGCCGGGCTTGACCGTGTCACCGACCGCGATCACCGCCCGAGCCTGGTCGTCCACGCTGACCAGGACCGTCGTGCGTCCCTCCGCTCGAGCCGCGGTGACGACCTGCGCCAACGCTTCAGGAAGCTCGCCCGGCTCGGGAGCTCGTCCGACACGCACCCGGTGGCCCTCGACGAGGCCCCGGACGCCGAGTCCGGGCTCGTTGGTGAACTCCTCGACCGTCACCTCGTTCACGGCAGGCGCTGCGAGCGCTGCCACCGCGCGGGCAACGGGGTGTTCACTGGCGCTCTCCAGGGCCGCTGCCAGCCGGATCGCGTCCGGATCACCGGCGGTCTCGTGGACGCGCATCACCCCGGTGGTCAGGGTGCCGGTCTTGTCGAGCACGACCGTGGTGATCGCCCGGGAGGACTCGAGGACCTCGGCGCCGCGGATCACGATGCCGAGCTGGGCGGCGCGACCGGTGCCCACGAGCAGCGCCGTCGGGGTCGCCAGTCCCAACGCGCACGGACAGGCGATCACCAGGACCGAGACCGCTGCGGTCATCGCGGCATCGGTGCCGTTGCCGGTCAGCAGCCAGGCGGCGAAGGTGAGTGCGGCGACGACGAGCACCGCCGGCACGAACACGGCCGAGATCTGGTCGGCCAGGCGCTGGATCGGCGCCTTCCCGGACTGGGCGTCGACCACCGACTGGCGGATGCGGGCGAGCAGGGTGTCCCGGCCGATCCGCGTCACCTCGACGACGAGTCGCCCGTCGGCATTCAAGGTGCCGCCGACGACCTCGTCACCGACCGACTTCTCGGAGGGGAGGCTCTCGCCGGTGACCATCGACTCGTCCACGGCGCTGGCACCCCCGACCACGATCCCGTCGGTCGGGACCTGAGCCCCGGGTCGCACCAGCATCCGCATCCCCGGGCGCAGGGCGGCGACGTCGATCTCGCGTTCGCCGTCCTCGTCCAGCACCACGGCTCGCTTGGCTCCCAGCTCGAGGAGGGCGTGCAGCGCGGACCCGGCCCGTGACTTCGCCCTGGCTTCGAGGTAGCGACCCAGCAGCAGGAACGTCGTGACGGTCGCGGCCACCTCGAGGTAGAGGTGCATCCCGCCGTCGAGCAGCTGGACCACCGACCACGCCAGGGCGACGAGCGTGCCCAGCGAGACGAGCGTGTCCATCGTGGAGGCGAGGTGGCGCGCGTTGATCGCAGCGGCGCGGTGGAACGGCCATCCGGCGTACAGCACCACCGGGACGGTCAGGACGAGCTGCACCCAGGGCAGGCGGGGGACACCGGGAGCCATGGCGAGGACCAGTACGACGGCGCTCAGCGGGGCGGCGAACCACAACCGGAGCAGGAGACTGTGCGCGTAGCCCGCCTCCTCGGTCGCGGCGCCGCCGTCCTCGTCGTCGGAGGGAAGGGTGGCGGAGTAGCCGGTGCGCTCGATGGTCTCGACGAGCGTGGACTCGTCGACCAGTCCCGGGTCGAAGCTCACGTGCGCGGAGGCCGTCGCCAGGTTGACGGTCGCCTCGACGCCATCGAGACGGTTGAGCTTCTTCTCCACCCGGGAGACGCACGAGGCACACGTCATCCCGCCGACAAGGACGTCGATGGAGCGACTCTCGGTCTCGGTCATGGGGTTCTCCGCGCCGGACATGCGAATGTGGCTCGAGGGTCTCGGGGGAGTCCCAAGCGTCCCGCGTGCGACATTCGCATGTCAGGCCAGCGCGTAGCCGGCCTCATCGACGGCCACAGCGATCTGCTCGTCGGTGAACCCGTGGCCCTCGACGCTCACCTGGCCGGTCTCGACGTCGACGACGACTCCCGTGACTCCCTGGATCGCCTGGACCTCGCTGGTGACGGCGGCGGCGCAGTGGCTGCAGGTCATGCCGGTGACCTCGTAGGTGTTGCTCATCTCGCTCCTCATGATCGCGCTCAGCTCTTGAGCAGGCGGGTGATGGCGGCGCTGGCCTCGGCGACCTTCTCCTCGGCCCGGATGCGGCCCTCGGCGTCGCCGGAAGCGGCGCCGGCGACGGCGTCCTGGACGCAGTGGCCGAGGTGGTCCTCGACAAGACCGACCGAGACGCTCTGCAGGGCGCTCTTCACCGCGGAGACCTGGGTGAGGATGTCGATGCAGTAGACGTCCTCGTCGACCATCCGCTGCAGCCCCCGCACCTGCCCCTCGATGCGGCGCAGGCGCTTGAGATAGTCAGCCTTGTGGTCGTGGTAGCCGGGCGTGTCCATGGCGACAGGCTACATACCCCTAGGGGGTATTTCAACGTGGCGAGTTGCGCAGTTGAGCCACCCACGTCCTAGCATGTGCTTCGTTCTTGCCCTCCTTATCAGGAGTTCCTAGTGGCCCTGCGCTTCAAGCCTGTGGACAACGCGTTCTACACATTGCTCACCGAATCGGCCACCCATCTGGTCGAGGGCGCCAACATTCTCGCCGAGCTCCTCGGTGAGGATGCCGACCGTGCAGCCATCGCCGATCGCATGCGCGACGCCGAGCACCAGGCCGACGAGACGACCCATGAGATCGCCAAGCGGGTGAACTCGACCTTCGTGACGCCGTTCGACCGCGAGGACATCTACGCTCTCGCCTCCAACCTCGACGACGTCATGGACTTCAT
The DNA here is from genome assembly GCA_963843075.1 of uncultured Actinomycetota bacterium. GTDB lineage: Bacteria > Actinomycetota > Actinomycetes > Propionibacteriales > Nocardioidaceae > Marmoricola. The sequence goes on from CAWJJD010000001.1 coordinate 1,050,813, forward strand.
GGAGGAAGCGGTCGACCTGACCATGCTCTACGAGGTCGAGAAGCTGCCCGGTCGGATGGCCGACCAGGTCGACGTACTCCAGAGGTGTGCGGAGCTGACGGCCGAGGCGATGCCCAAGCTGAAGTCGATGAAGGGTCTCGAGGAGTACTGGATCGAGATCAACCGCCTCGAGAACGCCGGCGACAAGAGCTACCGGCGGATCCTCGCCAAGCTGTTCAGCGGCTCCTACGAGGCACTCGAGGTGCTCAAGCTCAAGGACATCGTCGACTCGCTCGAGCACGCGGTGGACGCTTTCGAGAAGGTCGCGAACATCATCGAGCAGATCCACGCCAAGGAGTCCTGAGACGTGGATCTCGCCATCGTCGTGGCGGTGGTCGTCGTTGCCCTCGCCTTCGACTACACCAACGGCTTCCACGATGCCGCGAACGCCATTGCCACCTCGGTCTCCACTCGAGCGCTGACCCCGCGCATCGCGCTGCTCCTCGCGGCGGTGATGAACTTCGTCGGCGCTCTCCTCGGCCAGGAGGTCGCGCACACGGTGAGCGACGTGATCGCGCCACCGGACGGCAACCACGGCCTGGTGATCGTGCTCGCCGGGCTGCTCGGGGCAATCACGTGGAACTTGATCACGTGGTACTTCGGGCTCCCGTCGTCCTCGTCGCACGCCCTGATCGGCGGCCTCGTCGGGGCCGCGCTGGCCGCGGGAGCGGTCGTCCACTGGAAGACGATCGTGGACAAGGTCCTCATCCCGATGGTGCTGTCACCGTTGTTCGGCTTCGCAGCCGCCTTCGCGGTGATGCTGGCGATCATGTGGATCTTCAAGAGACGGTCGCCGCACAAGGTCTATCGCGGGTTCCGGCTGATGCAGACCGTCTCGGCCGCCGCCCTCGCGCTCGGCCACGGCTTGCAGGACGCGCAGAAGACGATGGGCGTGATCTTCCTGGCGCTGGTGGCGAGTGGCTACGCCGAGTCCGAGGACCGGTTGCCGCTGTGGGTCGTGATCCTCGCGGCGAGCGCGATCTCGCTCGGCACGTACTCCGGTGGCTGGCGGATCATGCGCACCCTCGGTCGCCGGATCATCCACCTCGACCCGGCCCGCGGCTTCTCCGCCGAGGCCGTCGGTGCCTCGGTGCTCTACACGACGGCGTTCGTGTGGCACGCGCCGATCTCGACGACCCACGTGATCACCTCGGCGATCATGGGCGCCGGCGCCACCAAGCGGTTCTCCGCCGTGCGCTGGGGCGTGGCCCGCTCGATCCTGGTGGCGTGGGTCTCCACCTTCCCCGCGGCGGGCACGGTGGCTGCGCTGGTGTACGTCGTGCTGAAGTTCGTCTTCCAGCTGCCCTGACCTGGCTCAGCGGCTCAGCGGGATCCGCAGCTTCCAGCCGACCTGGATCAGGTCGGGGTCCTTGATGATCGCGTTGGCCGCGACGATCTGCGGCACCGTCGTCTTGCCGAAGTCACGTGCCTTCTTGGCGATCCCGGTCAGCGTGTCACCCCGCTCGACCCGGTAGAGCAGGTAGCCGAACAGGTCGGGGTAGATGATCACCTCGACCTCGCGCAGGTCGCTGCCCGGTCCGGGGCCGGGCCCGGGGTTGTCGCCGAAGACCTGCAGCGTGACAGTCGTACCTGCTCGTGGCGGGGTCTTCACCTTGAGCGTGGTGCTGAACTCCCCGATCGCGGCCATCCCCCCGCCGGACTGCGCGAACCCGGTGGCGATGACCTTGCCGGCGCGGTTGAGCACCCGCATCCCGATCGTCCCCTCGAAGCCGGTCCCCACCCCCGCGACCGTGAACTCTTTCCCGACCAGGTCGAGCTTGGCCGGCTGGCGTACGCGGATGTCGCTGAGGATCCCCATGATGTGCCTCCCGTTCGGCTGGTCTTGCCAACCTAGGTGGTGCGGTGGGTCGGGTGGTAGGGGTTGTTGCGGGTGGGTTGGAGCGCCGGGGAACATGCGAATGTGGCGACTGGGGCGCAATTGGCGCGCATAAGGCCCTCAAGCGACATTCGCATGTTCGGTGAGGAGAGCCACCGCCTCCACCAACACTTTCTGCACGTACGCCGGGTCGAACATCACCTGCCACCAGCTGAAGCGGATCACGTGCCAACCGAGCAGGGAGAGCGTGTTGTACCTCCGACAGTCGCGCGAGAGCTGGGCCGGCTTGCCGTGCCACTCGAAGCTCTCCGCCTCGATCACGAGTCCCAGCCGGACGTCGGCGAGATCGGGATGGATCGTTCGCGGCGTACCAGTCACGACAACCGGAACCTGCGGCTTCACGTCGAGGCCGGGGATCAGCAGTGCCTGGGCGTAGAGCACCGCCTCGAACGGATTGGCGCACTGGCCCGTGACCGCCGCAGCGACCTCGCAGATGCGTCGCCGTCCGCGGCCCTTGGTCCTCTCGGCGATCTGTTGCACCTCGACCTGGGTGAAGTCGTCCGCGCGGATCGCGCTGTTGACGATCGCCACGGCCTCGTCCCACGGAAGGTTCCGCATGCAGTCGATGAGCGTGCGCACCTGGCTGGTGACCGAGCCCTCGATGTCGTCGGAGGACAGCTCACACCAGTGCGGAACGAGGATCTCCCGCATTCCTCGGGGGACCCGGCGAGTCCTCGGAAATGTGACCTCGGGCAGGGGAGGTGGGGTCTTCTGCGCCCATCCCCAGTACTGAGCCGCGCTGCGGTGCGAGAGGACGCCGGCCACGCGGTTCGCCGTACGCAGAGCCGGTCGCGTGGTGGGCAAGGCATAGCGGCCGCGTGCGTCACGGACGAGTACGCCGTCCCGGAGCGCGGCGTCGACCTCGTCTGCTGATCGCAGACGAACGAGCGTGCCCCGGTCGCAGACGCCGCCGAGGAGAGTCACCTGGCTGATCAGATCCATGCAGGGACGGTCGACCAGATCGCGAGCTCCGGTGCAAGCAGTTGGTCAGCCTGTGGATGACGTCAGGGTGCGGCCGGGCTGTGGATGGGAAGTGGGTCGGGGTTAGGGCGCCAGGACATGCGAATGTGGCCGGAGGGGTGACTGACCGCCTCAGCGATCACTCACGCGACATTCGCATGTCCGGCGACCCGACCACATCCGGTGACCCGACCACGTCCGGCAACCCGAGCACCGGCCACCCTCACCCGAACCGGCCCGAGATGTAGGCCTCGGTGGCCGGTTCGTCCGGGACGCTGAAGATCTTCTTGGTGGGGTTCATCTCGATCAGCTTGCCGGGCTTGTTGGCGCCGGCGATGTTGAAGAACGCGGTGTCCTCGGAGACCCGGGCGGCCTGCTGCATGTTGTGGGTGACGATGACGATCGTGTACTCGGTCTTCAGCTCGTGGATGAGGTCCTCGATGGCCGAGGTGGAGATCGGGTCGAGGGCCGAGCAGGGCTCGTCCATCAGCAGCACCTGCGGCTCGACGGCGATGGCGCGAGCGATGCAGAGGCGCTGCTGCTGGCCACCTGAGAGCCCCATGCCGGGCTTCTGGAGCCGGTCCTTGACCTCGTTCCACAGGTTGGCCGAGCGGAGCGACCGCTCCACCACCTCGTCGGCCTCCTTGCGGGGCAGGCGCCGATTGTTCAGCCGCAGGCCGGCGAGCACGTTCTCGTAGATCGACATCGTCGGGAACGGGTTCGGGCGCTGGAAGACCATGCCGATCATCCGGCGTACCTCCACCGGGTCCACGGCCACGTCGTAGAGCGACTGCCCGTCGACGACGACCTTGCCCTCGACGCGGGCGCCGGGGATGACCTCGTGCATCCGGTTCAGGGAGCGCAGGAAGGTGGACTTGCCGCACCCCGAGGGGCCGATGAAGGCGGTGACGGAGCGGGCGGGGATGGTCAGGGACACACCCTCCACCGCGAGGAAGTCGCCGTAGTAGATGTTCAGGTCGGAGATGTCGATGCTCTTGGCCATCGGTTTCCTTTCGGGAGCCCCCTGGGCGGGGGGTCAGTGGCCCTTCTTGGGGGCGAAGAACTTGCCGAGCAGACGCGCGAGCACGTTGAGCACCAGGACGAGGAGGATCAGGACCAGCGCAGCGCCCCAGGCCATCGGGCGCGCGATCTCGGGAGTGTTGCCGGGCTGGGTGTAGCTGTAGTAGATGAAGACCGGCAGGGTCATCATCTGGTCCTTGAACAGGTTGAAGTTCGTGGAGTCCGTCGACCCGGCGATGATCAGCAGCGGTGCGGTCTCGCCGATGACGCGGGCGATCGCGAGCGTGATGCCGGTGATGATGCCGGCGAGCGCGGTCGGGAGGACGATCTTCACGATCGTCTTCCACTTCGGCACGCCGAGGGCGTACGCCGCCTCCCGCAGATCGGCTGGGACCAGCTTGAGCATCTCCTCCGCCGAGCGCACCACGATCGGGATCATCAGCAGGGAGAGCGCGACTGCGCCACCCAGGCCCATGTGCACACCGGGGCCGAAGAAGACCACGAAGAGCGCGTAGGCGAACAGACCCGCGACGATCGAGGGGATGCCGGTCATCACGTCGACCAGGAACCGGATCGACGAGGCCATCCGGGACTTGCCGCCGTACTCGACCAAGTAGATCGCGGTCAGCAACCCGATCGGCACCGAGATCACCGCGGCGGCCGCGGTGATCAGCACCGTGCCGATGATCGCGTGGTAGATCCCGCCCTTCTCGCCGACGATGTTGCGCATCGACCAGGTGAAGAACTTGGCGTCGAGGGTCGGCAGGCCCTCGCCGATCACGGTCCAGAGCAGGGACACCAGGGGCACGAACGCGATCCCGAGCGCGACCCAGACCAAGCCGGTGACGAAGCGGTCCACGGCTGAGCGCCGGTTCTCCACGACCCCGGACCAGAGCGGCAGGGCGACCAGATAGGCCAGCAACGCCACGATGACGATCGGGACGGCACCCCAGCCGAGCACCAGGCCGGCCAGCCCCGAGGCGGCGAACGCCAGGACCAGCACCAGCAGCGGCGCCCACCTCGGGAGCCGTGCGTGCTTGAGGGGGACGTGCTCCAGCGGGGGCGCCGGCTTGTCCATGAGCGTGGTCATGCCTTCACCTCACTGCGGGAGACGATCCAGCGGGCCGCGAAGTTGACCAAGAAGGTGATCACGAACAGCACCAGGCCGCTGGCGATCAGCGCATTGACCTGGAGGCCGGTCGCGTCGGCGAAGGTCAGGGCGATGTTGGCCGCGATCGTCGAGGGGTTGGTCGAGGAGATCAGGTTGAAGGTCACGATGCCGCTAGCCGAGAGCACCATCGCGACGGCCATGGTCTCGCCGAGCGCGCGGCCCAGGCCGAGCATGGCGGCGGAGACGATGCCCGAACGGGCGTAGGGCAGGACCGAGAGGCGGACCATCTCCCAGCGGGTCGCACCGAGGGCCAGGGCTGCTTCCTCGTTGAGGCGCGGCGTCTGGGCGAAGATCTCGCGCGAGATCGCGGTGATGATCGGGAGCACCATGATCGCCAGCACGATGGAGGCGGTCAGGATGGTGCGGCCGGTGGTGGACGCGGGGCCCTTGAACAGCGGGATCCAGGAGGCGTGCTCGGCCAGCCAGTCGTAGACGGGCACGAGTCTCGGACCGAGGAACAGGCCGCCCCAGAGGCCGTAGATGACGCTGGGGACCGCGGCGAGCAGATCGACCAGGTAGCCGATCAGCGTGGCGATCTTGCGCGGTGCGTAGTGCGAGACCGCCAGCGCGACGCCGAGGGCGAGGGGCAGTGAGATCGCGAGGGCCAGCACGGCGGCGAGCAGCGTGCCGAACACGAGCGGCCAGACGTAGACGACGAAGTTGTTCGACCCGCTCAGGTCATCGGGCCCTGCCTTGAAGGCGGGGGCTCCCTCCACGGTGAGGAAGATCGCGACGCCGGCCAGGGCTAGCAGGATCAGCAGGCCGGCGCCTCGAGTGAGGTTGGCGAAGACCAGGTCACCCAAGCGGCGCTTGGGTGACCCGGTCTTCGCCTCGGTAATGCTCACGGTGTGATGTGCTCCGGGGTCACTTGGAGGAGATCGAGTCGACGATCGTCTTGGCCTTCTCGGCGAAAGCTGCGGGGATGGGCGCGGAGCCGGCGTTGTCTGCTGCCGCCTGCTGACCCTCGTCGCTGATCACGTAGTTCAGGAATCCCTTGACCACGTCTGCCTTGTCGCCGTCGTACGTCGGGCAGGCGATCAGGTAGGAGGTCAGGAACAGCGGGTAGGCACCGTCTGCGGTCGTGGTGCGGTCGATCTTGACCGCCATGTCGCCCTCGGGCCGGCTGTCGTCCAGGGGCGAGGACTCCAGCGCCTTGGCAGCACCCTCGGAGGAGGGCTCGACATACGCCTCTCCGACCTTGATCGAGGCTGCGCTCAGGTCACCGACCTGGCTGAGGTCGGCGTAGCCGATGGTGCCCTTGCCGCCCTTGACGGCCGAGATCATGCCGGAGGTCTGGTTGGCGCCCTCACCGGACTTGATCGGCCACACCTTGTCGGCGGGGGACTTCCAGGCGCCGTCGCTGGCCTTCTCGAGGTAGTCGGTGAAGTTCTTGGTGGTCCCCGACTCGTCGGAGCGGTGGACCGGCACGACCCTCAGGGAGGGCAGCGTGGCGTCGGGGTTGTCGGCCTTGATGGCCGCGTCATCCCACTGCTTGATGGTGCCGTCGAACAGACCTGCCAGGGTCTTGGCGGAGAGCTGGAGCTTGTCCACGCCCTCCACGTTGAAGACCGCGGCGATGGGGCTCACGTAGTTGGGCACCTCGATGGCGTCGGCGCCGCAACGCTCCTTGGCTGCGTCGACCTCGCCCTTCTCGGCGTCGAGGGCGGCGTCGGAGCCGGCGAAGTCGACGCCGCCGGCGTTGAACTTCTCCACGCCGGCGCCGGAGCCGGAGGGGTCGTAGTTGATGGTGACGCCGCTGTTCGCCTTCTGGAAGCCGGCGCGCCAGGCATCCATGGCAGCGGACTGGGCGCTGGATCCGGCTCCGTCGAGCTTGCCGGTCAGCGAGTCACTGCTGCTGCTGCCGCTGTCGCCGGACGATTCGTTGCCGGCGCCGCAGGCGGAAAGAGCGAAGCCGAGTGCGAGAGCCGCGGCGCTGGGAGCAGCGATGCGGCGTAGGGAAGTGCGGTTCACTTCATCTCCTGGGTTCAGGTGTCGTTCACAGTTGTTGGACGCTGTGAACCTAGGAATGGCAAGTGACCGGGCACCTCGCCGTGAGTGAACGAGAGGTGAACGGTGGCTGCCCGGACAACGAATGTCGGCGCCTTCCGAGGCGGGCGGCAGGCGTCCGGTGTCTGAACAGCCGCAGGTCAGCGTGTTTTTGTCCGGTTCAGACCGGGTGATGACGCTCGGTGGCCAGGAGCTTGCCCTGGCGGTGGTGGCACACCACGAACTCCGCCGGTGAGAGCGGCTCCTCCTCGATCTCCAGCAGGCCGAACAGCTCCGGGAGCACCGGCCGGTGGCTGCACAGGACGCTCGAGCCGGGCGCCCTGATCAGGAGGTCGAGCAGGCGTCCGGCGCTCTCCTGGTGGTAGTCCTCCTCGGACAGCTCGTCCACCTCCTCCAGCGGCACGACGTGCTCGAGCGCGAACGGCTCGACGGTCTGCACGCACCGTGTGCTGGAGGACGTCAGCACCCGTGAGACGCCGAACGCGTGCAGGATCGGCGACAGTGCTGCCGCCTGCTCCTCACCGTCGGCAGACAGCGGCCGCCGGGGGTCGGGGCCGTCCCAGGCGCCGCGCTTGACCGCCTTCGCATGGCGTACGACGACCAGGGCGGCGGTCTGCTTGCGTCCCTCCCGGAACTGAGTGAGCAGGTCGATGTCGTCGAGGTAGGTCAGGCGCTCCTTCGCGGCGTCGAGGTCGAACCAGCCGAGCTCGTCGACCTCGGCGTTGACCTGGTAGCCCGACACGTCGTCGTCGCCCACCACGTGCCCGATCCAGTAGTGCACCGTTTTCGCTCGCCCGCCGCTGACCGTGTAGAGCTGCGGCAGCAGGGGGCGGCCGAGCCGGATCTCGACGCCGGTCTCCTCGAGCACCTCGCGCACGGCCGTGGAGGTCACGTGCTCGCCGGGATCCTGCTTGCCCTTGGGGAAGGACCAGTCGTCGTACTTCGGGCGGTGCACCAGCAGGACCTCGCGTCCGCGGGGCCCCTTCCGCGTGACCACGGCACCGGCAGCAACGACGTCTGGACCGCTCGCCGGTTTGGGGGCTGCCATGACCCGTATCCTCACACGCCCGGGTGAATGGCGGGAGGCTACCCTCGGGCCCGTGCGCAGGTTCCTGGTCCTCGGTCTTGCGCTCGTCCTCGTCGCCGGTGTGGCGGTGGCGGGCGTCGTCGCGTGGAAGCGTCACGGCAGGACCGACCTCGAGCAGGCCATCCGCGCGGTGCCCGCCTCGTCCAAGCGGATCGCATTCACCGACTGGGCCGCCGTACGCCGCCAGCTGCACGCGGGTCTCGGCAGCGACCCCGAGAGCAGCAGGATCGAGGACTTCATGGCGAAGGCCTACGACCGCGACTTCACCGCTGCGTCCAGCCTCGACGAGGCGGCCGTGGCCATGCACGACAAGTTCGGCTTCGGCCCGGTCAACGCCCGGTGGGAGGCCTTCGCCCAGGGCACAAAGGGTGCGGCCATGGTGTTGAAGGTGGCCGACGGCACCGACTTCGACGTCCTCGCCGACAACCTGCGCTCCGACGGCTATCGCAAGCCCAAGGAGGACGACGGGGTCTGGGAGGGCGGGATCGACCTCGTCGCCGGGCTCGATCCGACGCTGACGCCCGAGGTGCAGTACGTCGCGCTGCTGGCGGACCAGGGACTCGTCGTCACCAGCGACACGTCGTCCTACGCCGCGGTCGCGGCGAAGGTGGCCGCCGGCGACGGGGACTCCGCCGCCGACCGCACAGGGGTCGGCGACGTCGCCGACCAGCTGGGGGAGCCCGCCAACGCCATGCTCTGGACCGGCGACTTCGCCTGCGAGGACCTGGCGATGTCGGGGGCCGACCAGGACGCCCAGGACCAGGGCGACCAGCTCGTCCGGCAGGCCGGTGGCATCACCCCGCTCTCGGGACTGGGGATGGCGATGCAGCCCAACCGGACCCTGCGCGTGGTCGAGCACTTCGATGGCTCCGACCAGGCCGAGAAGAACCTCCGATCCCGAGCGAAGCTCGCCGTCGGTGAGGCGCCGGGCCGTGGCGTCTCCTTCGCCGACGACTTCAAGCTGACCAGCTCGAAGGCCAGCGGCAGCCAGGTCGTCCTCGACCTCGTGCCGCGCGAGTCGACGGGCTACGTGCTCTCCTCCCTCTACGACGGCCCCGTCCTCTTCGCCACCTGCTGAGGGCGCGGGCTCGCTGGTCAGACCCGGTTTGCCGCGGATCGGGAGGACCTGGAGTCGTCTTGTCGCCCCAGACGCCAGCGGGCGGGAGGTAGGCACACGGGTCAGCCGCAGGGACATGCGAATGTGACGAACGGGCCCCATGTGGCGCCGCGTAGTCCCGGCTGTCACATTCGCATGTTGCGTCAGGGGACAGGAATCGTCCCGTGCCCACCGGGCTCGGCCGGTTGCTGGCGGCACCCGGTCAGCAACACGAACATGCGAATGTGACGAACGAGCCTCACGTGGCGCTCAGCAGTCCCGGCTGTCACATTCGCATGTTCCACGCCGGCACCCACCTCCGTCAGCGGGTGCGGCGGCGGCGGTGGGTGGCGATCAGCTGCTCCTGGAGGTTGCGGAGCGGCATCTTGTCGGGGGAAGTGGCCTGGGTCCAGGTGCCGTCGGAGTCGAGCTCCCAGCCGGCGGTGTGCTCGTCGAAGGCGAGGTCGAGCAGGTCGGAGACCTCTTTCACCTCGGCTTCCGACGGCAGCTTGACGAGGACCTCGACGCGGCGGTCGAGGTTGCGGTGCATCAGGTCTGCGGAGCCGATCCAGGCCTTGGGCTCGCCGCCGTTCTCGAAGTGCATGATCCGGCTGTGCTCGAGGTAGCGGCCGAGGATGGAGCGGACGCGGATGGTCTCCGAGAGGCCGGGGACGCCGGGGCGGACGGCGCAGATCCCGCGGATCAGCAGCTCGATCGGCACGCCGGAGCGCGAGGCCATGTAGAGCTCGTCGATCAGCGCCTCGTCCACGATGGAGTTGGCCTTGATCCGGATCCGAGCCGGGCGGCCAGCCCGGTGGTGCTCGATCTCGTCGTGGATCGCCTCGATCAGCCCGCTGCGCACGGAGTCGGGGGCGACCAGCAGCTCGGCGTACGACGCGTTGCGCGAGAACCCGCTCAGGTTGTTGAACAGGTGCGCGACGTCCTCGCCGATGGCCTCGTCGGTGGTGAGCAGGCCGAAGTCCTCGTAGAGCCGGGCGGTCTTCGGGTTGTAGTTGCCGGTCCCGATGTGGGTGTAGCGCCGGATGCCCTCGGGCTCGTCGCGCACCACCATCGAGAGCTTGCAGTGGGTCTTCAGCCCGACCAGCCCGTAGACCACGTGGCAGCCCGCGTGCTCCAGCTGGCGCGCCCAGCGGATGTTGGCCTGCTCGTCGAAGCGCGCCTTGAGCTCGACGATCACCAGCACCTGCTTGCCGGCCTCCGCGGCGTCGACGAGGGCGTCGATGATCGGGGAGTCGCCCGAGGTGCGATAGAGCGTCTGCTTGATCGCCAGCACGTGCGGGTCGGCAGCAGCCTGCTCGATGAAGCGCTGGACCGAGGTGCTGAACGAGTCGTAGGGATGGTGCAGGAGTACGTCGCCGCGCTGCAGCGCCTTGAACACATCGACAGGAGAGGCCGACTCGACCGGGGCCAGGCGCGAGTGCGTGGCCGGGATGAAGTTCGGGTACTTCAGGTCCTCACGGTCCAGGTCGGCGATGTCGTGCAGTCCACGCAGGTCGAGCGGTCCGGGGAGCCGGAACACCTCGTGCTCGCTCACGTCGAGCTCGCTGGTCAGCAGCTCGAGCACGTGCTCGTCGATGCTCTCCTCGACCTCCAGCCGCACCGGCGGGCCGAAACGGCGACGCAGCAGCTCCTTCTCGAGCGCCTTGAGCAGGTTCTCCGCGTCGTCCTCCTCGACCTCGAGGTCCTCGTTGCGGGTGACCCGGAAGGTGTTCACGCTGAGCACGTCCATGCCGGGGAAGAGCCGCTTGAGGTGCTCGCCGATGACGTCCTCGAGCGGCACGAAACGCTGGTTGCCGAGCGGCACGAAGCGGTTGAAGATCGGCGGCACCTTGACGCGGGCGAAGTGTTCCTTGTCGGTCCTGGGGTTGCGCACGAGCACGGCGAGGTTGAGCGAGAGCCCGGAGATGTAGGGGAACGGGTGTGCCGGGTCGACGGCCAGGGGAGTGAGCACCGGGAAGATGCGCTCCTTGAACAGCCGCTTGCACTGCTTCTGCTCCTCGCGGTCGAGGTCGTCCCAGCGGACGAGCTCGATGTACTCCTCCTTGAGCGCGGGGATGATCTCGTGGGAGAAGACGTGGGCGTGCCGGTTCATCAGGTCGGCGGTCTTGTCCCAGATCTGCTCCAGCACCTCGCGCGGCATCAGCCCCGACGCGGCGCGCAGTGCCACCCCGGCGGCGATGCGGCGCTTGAGGCCGGCCACCCGCACCATGAAGAACTCGTCGAGGTTGCTCGCGAAGATCGCGAGGAAGCGGGCCCGCTCGAGCAGCGGCAGGTCGGGGTTCTCGGCCAGCTCGAGCACGCGCTGGTTGAAGCGCAGCCAGGAGAGCTCCCGGTCGAGGAAGCGGTCCTCGAACTCACCGGGCGCGAACTCGACCATCTCGGGGTTGTAGGGCGGGTCGACATCGAAGATGTCGGCCGGCACCACCCGCAGGCTCGGGTCGAGCGGGCCTTCCTGGCTGTCGGACCCGACAGCGGACTGAAAACTCTCCGTCATGGCCGAAGTCTGACACCGCCAGGTGAACGGGAGGTGATTGTCATAAGTTGACCCGGTGCCCGCCCTTCGCTCCCGCATCGAGTACGCCGTCCTCAGCACCTCCCTGAAGGCCCTCATGGGGCTCCCGCCACGGGTGCAGCAGCTCCTGATCCGGCGTCCGACCGTGGTCGACGGCCTGACTCTCGCCCCCGAGCTGCAGCTGATGCTGTCCGCGAAGAAGCTGGCCCGGATGCCGGCCGCCGAGACCCTCCCGCTCGCCGAGGCCCGCCGCGAGCTGAAGCGCCAGCAGGTGCTCGTCGGTGGACGGCAGCCGATCGGCGCCATCCGTGACCTCGAGGTCGACGGGGCCGAGGGGCCGCTCCGGGCGCGGCTCTACATCCCGACCGAGCGCACCGGTGCCGACCCGGCCCCGACGATGCTGTTCATCCACGGCGGGGGCTGGATGTATGGCGACCTCGAGAGCCACGATCCTTCGTGCCGGTTCCTGGCCGAGCAGTCCGGCGTACAGATCCTGGCGATCGACTACCGTCTCGCGCCCGAGCACCCGTTCCCCGCAGCGGTCGAGGACTGTCAGGCGGCCTACCGCTGGCTCGTCGACCACGCGGACGACGTCAACGCCGACCCCACGTGCCTCGCCGTGGGTGGCGATTCGGCCGGTGGGTCACTGTCGCTGTCGACGGCGGTCTGGGCTGCGGAGAAGGGCCTCCCGCTGGCCTTCCAGCTGCTGATCTACCCCGGGGCGGACTTCGTCGACCGCACCGAGAGCCGGCGCCTGTTCGCCGAGGGCTTCGTGCTGACCGAGGTGTTCATGGACGGCGCGGAGGAGGCCTACTTCGCCCCCGGGGCCGACAAGGGCCACCCCGACGCCTCCGGCCTCCGCCGCACCGAGTTCCCAGCGGGCCTGGCCCCGGCCCACGTCGTGACGGCCGGCTTCGACCCCCTGCGCGACGAGGGCGAGGCGTTGGCCGCCCTGCTGGCCGCCAACGGCGTCGAAGTCACCTCGGTGCGGCACCCCTCGATGATCCACGGCTTCATCCACTTCGTCGGCGCCGGGCGCGAGGCCCGGGCGCACAACGAGGAGCTGGCCGAGCGGCTGCGTGAGGCGCTGGACTGAGTCAGCTCTCGTAGCTGGACCCGCCGAGCTTCACCGACCCCTCGCCGATCTTCAGGTCGATCCGGTCGCAGCTGCCGTCCGCCGGATCGCAGACGGTGATGCGGTCCTTCGTGGCGTCCACGCTCAAGGTGTGGCCGTCGGGCGTCCAGCCGTAGACCCGGCCCGGCAGGGTGGTCTTCCTGCCCGTCTCGAGGTCGAGGAACGTCGAGGGGGCGGGCTTGATGGCGAGCTCGCCCTTCTCGTTGTAGGTGAGATAGCCGGAGATGCGCACGAAGCGGCCGTCGGGGGAGAAGGTGGCGAACGTGTCCCGGCCCTTCATCGGGGTCGTGCGGACCGTGGCGCCGGTGACGAAGTCGGCGACGGTGAGTGAGGGACCGTCGTCGCCACCGGCGACGTAGCGCCCGTGGGCGGCCTCGAGGATCGCCCCCTTCGTGCCGGGAACCAGTCGTGTCGTGCCGGTGCTCCAGTCGAACTCGCGCCACCCCTCGTCGAAGAGCCCCCAGACGCGGGTGCCGGACATCGACGCCGGCGGCGCCTCCCAGCCGCCCCAGGTGAACCGGCCGTCGACGACCTTGCGGGCGACTTCCTGGCCGGTGCGCAGGTCGACGACGACGAAGGACCAGCGCGAGCCGGTGGGCTCGAGGTAGGCGATGTTCGGGCTGTCGGGATCCGTCGCCGGGACCCGGTCACCCATGTGGAGGTCGATCTGCCGGGTGCTCCCGTCGGGGTGGATCAACGTGTAGTGCGAAGGCCCGGGCTCGTCGAGATAGGCACGCTTCCCCATCCGGATCAGGACGCCTTCGGAGGTGTAGTAGATCGACTTGATCTTCTCCTCGAAGTGCACCTGGTGGTTGCCGATGTAGATGGTGCTGCCGACGGCGAAGGCGCCGTAGGTCCCGTACGCCGGCACGGCGGCGGCGTTCTCGAACCGTGCCTGGGCGGAGGCCGGCGATGTTCCGGAGTCCCCGCCGATACCCACCAGACCCACTCCCGCCGCGACCATCGCGGCCGCCGCAACGCCGACGGCGCCACGGACGGCGCGCCGACGCAGGCGGAAGGCGCGGGCGCGGCGGATGATCTGGTCGGGCTGCGCGTCCGGCACCTCGACGGACTCCGCTTCGGCAGCGAGCAGGGTGCTGAGCCGTTCACTCATGGTGTGCTCCTTCGGGGAGGATCTCGGCAGCCAGCAACGTGCGCAGCTTGGCGAGGGCGTGCGAGGTCTGGCTCTTGACGGTCCCGGTGCTGAGGTTGAGCAGACGGGCGGTCTCACTGACGCTGAGGTCCTCGTGGAAGCGGAGCACGACGACCGCTCGCTGGCCCGTCGGCAGGTGGTCGAGCGCCTCCATCACCGAGGACTGGTCGTCGCCGTCGGTGTGGGGCCTCTCGGGCAGGGTGTCGCTGGCGATCTCGTTCTTCCACCCACGGCGGCGAAACCACGAGGTCGCGGTGTTCACGAGGGTCGCCCGGACGTAGGCGCGGGGTGAATCAGAGTCGCGCACCCGGCTCCACACGATGAAGGTCTTGGCCAGCGCACTCTGTACGAGGTCCTCGGCGAGGCCGTGGTCGCCGAGCATCAGGTAGGCCGTGCGGTACAGCGACGGCCACTCCTTCTGCACGAAGGTGGTGAACTCGTCCTCGGGTTTCGCCATCAGCGCTCCAGTGCTCGACTCACCCACACTGACGCCGCGAGGGCCCCGATCGGTTGCACGGAGTGGCAGATCTCAGTCAGGACCGCCGTTGGACGTCCCGCGGTACTGCACCTCGGTGCGCTCGACCTCGAAGCCCTGCCCCGTGTACACCGCGATCGCGGGGTCGTTGTCGCCGTCGACGTAGAGCAGCACCGACTCCAGGCCCTGGTCCTTGAGGTGCTGCAGCCCGGCGATGGTGAGCACGGTGCCGAGCCCACGCCCGGCGGCCTTCGGGTTGACCGCGACGACGTAGACCTCCCCGTAGGGCGGGTCCTCGTCGTCGTGCACCTTGGTCCAGTGGAAGCCCAGCAGGGACGGGTCGTCGGGGGAGTCGGGGACGGCGAGCAGCAGGCCCGCCGGGTCGAACCACGACTCGCTGCTGCGCTCGCGGAAGTCCTCGTGAGTCATGTGGCCCTGCTCGGGATGGTGCGCGAACGCCGTCGCGTTGACCTCCAGCAGCGCCGGCTCGTCGCTCGGCCGGAAGCCACGGATCGTGATCCCCTCGGGCACCACGACCGGCTCCAGGTCGCCGAGCAGTGACTTGCGCATGATCTTCAGCTCGCGCTCCCGGGGGATGCCGAACTTCGCCGCCACGCCAACTGCACCCGGGTGGTCGGCGTGCGACCACGCCTCGACCTTCCTGCCGGCCGGGAGGGCCTCGGTCGCCAGTGCGGTGCCGACCCCCTGCCGTCGAGACTCGGGGTGGACCGCGAGGTCGAGGATGTCCCCCTGACGCAGGGCGAATCCGCCACCGCCGACCCAGAGGTCGGCGTCACGCAACCCGCGGTTCTTCAGCTGCAGGACCGCCTGCTCGTTGAGGGTGGTGGCTCCGTCGTGGGCGGTCGAGGCGCGCGCGACGCGGCGTACTTCCGCGGCCGGACCGTCCTCGGCCGCCCAGTCGAACTCGTCCGCACTGATCCGGTCGATCTGCACCATGTCAGGAGGCTATGCCACGCGCGACCTGCCGCGTCAGCGGGACGTGGACCTGGACGGGGGAGCGGGCCGAGAGGCGAGGTGGGGGTTGCCGTCGGTCTTGGGGCTGGGCGGCGAGGTCGGACCCTGGTCGCGCGGCGGCAGCACGAACCGGTAGCCGACGTTGCGCACGGTGCCGATCAGCGCCTCGTTGTCGGTGCCGAGCTTGGCCCGCAGGCGCCGGACGTGCACGTCGACGGTGCGCGTGCCACCGAAGTAGTCGTAGCCCCACACCTCCTGCAGCAGCTGGTCGCGCGTGAACACGCGGCCCGGGTGCTGCGCGAGGTACTTGAGCAGCTCGAACTCCTTGAAGGTCAGGTCGAGGACGCGGCCGCTCAGCTTCGCGGTGTACGTCGCCTCGTCCACCACCACCTCGCCGGAGCGGATGATGTGGGAGTCGGGCTCGCCCGTGCTGCGCGCCGCCAGCCTGCCGATCGCGACCCGGATGCGGGCGTCGATCTCGGCCGGGCCAGAGCTCTCGAGGATGACGTCGTCCATCCCCCAGTCCGCGGCCACGACCGCGAGCCCACCCTCGGTGACGATGAGGAGCACCGGCTGGTCGGATCCGGTGGTGCGGATCAGCCGGCACAGGTCGCGCGCCTGGGCCAGCTCGCGCCGTCCGTCGACCATCAGCAGGTCGTGGTCGGGAGCCTCGAGCAGGGCACTCCCTTCGGCGGGGAGGATCTTGACCTGGTGGCTGAGGAGCGCGAGCCCCGGCAGCACTTCAGCTGAGGGCTGCAGCGCCTTGGTGAGCAGCAGCACGGTGCCCATGGCACCTCCTGGGTGAGTGCCTTGCGTCGGTCGGGAGCTCATCTACGCTGATGCACTTCCCCACAACAGAGGTGCAAGGATATCGAACGTGACGACCTCCGCGGACCGCGAGACGAACGTTGGCCACGTCACGCTGCGCTACTGGGCCTCCGCCAGGGCCGCTGCGGGCACCGATGCGGACGTCCTCGACGTGGCGGGGCCGGTCATGCTCGCCGAGCTGGTGCGGCGTGCCCGGGAGACCCACGCCGACTCAGCGCGCTTCGCCGAGGTGCTCTCGTGCTGCTCGATGATGGTCGGCGACCGCCCCGTCACGACGGGTGACCCGGAGTCCGTGGTGGTCCAGCCCGGCGCCACCGTGGAGTTCCTCCCACCGTTCGCCGGCGGCTGACACCACGGCTCCCGCCGGTCGAGCCGGTCGAGCCGGTCGAGCCGGTCGAAACTCGCTACACCGCAAGCCGCCGAGGGAAGCCTTTCGCCCTCTTCCTCGTTGACCCCGTCGTGAGCATTGGTGTCTACGTCCTGATCGTCGCTGTTGTCGGTGCGCTCGTCTTCGGCGCGACCCGCGCCTTCACCGACGGCCGCTTCCGGGGCACCCACCGGGTGCACGGGGCCGGTTCGACGCGGGCCGAGGTCGGTGCGGAGGCCGTTCCCGATTCGCTCCTGCAGGAGACCCCCTGGGCGGACGAGCTCGGCGAGCAGGCGACGCTGCTGCAGTTCTCCTCGGCGTTCTGCGCTCCCTGCCGCGCGACGCGGCGGATCCTCGGCGACATCGCCGCCGAGACGCCGGGCGTCGCGCACATCGAGGTCGACGCGGAGCACCACCTCGACGTCGTACGCCGCCTCGGGATCCTGCGCACCCCCACGACGATCGTGCTCGGCACGCACGGGCAAGAGGTCACCCGGGCGACTGGTGCTCCCACCAAGCAGCAGGTGCTCTCCGCGCTCGACGCGGTGACTGGTCTCAACCGCTAGGACTCGATCGGTCGCGTTCATGAGACGGTCGGGCAGAACTCGCCGGGCGGGCATCGAGCGGGCCTAGGTTGCACAGATGCCTGTCCGAGTGGCGTCGGTCACACACCGCGGGAGCCGGATCGCGGCGACGGTGAGCGTTCCCGGCGCCGACCCCGTCGACCTCTTCGTGGAGGCCAACGTCGACCTCGTCGCGGACGGCACGCCTTGGGTGCCCGCACAGGTGCCGCTGGCCATGTGGGCCGGAGAGCCGCTCGTCATCGACGCTGAAGTCGACCCGGTGACGGTGTCCAACACGGCTCGGGCGCAGCGGGTGCTGAATCACTGGTACCCCCGGCTGAAGAGCGAGATGGAGGTGGAGTCACGGGGGGCCTCGCAACGCCATCCGCCGGCTGCTGGTGTCGGGTGCTTCTTCTCCGGCGGGGTCGACTCGTTCTTCAGCGCCCTGCGCCACCACAGTCGCATCACCCATCTGATCTTCGTGCACGGCTTCGACATCCCGATCGGTAACGAGGACCTCGCCCAGCGGGCACGCCTCGCCGCTCGGCAGGCGGCCCTCGCGCTCGACAAGCCTCTCGTCGAGGTCACCACCAACCTGCGGCTGCTCTCGGACAGGCGCGTGGAGTGGCAGAGCGAGTACCACGGTGCTGCCCTGGCCGCGATAGGTCACGCACTGGCCGAGCACGTCGGTGAGGTGATCATCCCGGGCTCCTACTCCAGGAACGACCTCCATCCCTGGGGCACCCATCCGGACCTCGACAGGTGGTGGTCGGGCGCGCGTGTCTCGTTCGAGCACGACGCGGTGGACGTGACGCGGCCGCAGAAGGTGCGCGCCCTCGCCGAGCACCAGGTCGCACTCGACCACCTCCGCGTCTGCTTCAAGAACAAGGACAACGCCTACAACTGCGGACAGTGCGAGAAGTGCTTGCGCACGATGATCAACCTGGCCGGAGCCGGTGTGCTCGAGCAGTGCAAGACGCTCCCGACCCACCTCGACCCCGGCGAGGTCCGACGCATCCGGGTCGACTCGCGGGCAGCGCACTACTTCGTGAGCGAGAACATCGACGCCCTCGAGCAGCTGCCGACGGGCGAGCGTGACGACGAGCTGGTCAAGGCGCTCAGGTTCGCGCGGGCGATGGGCTACCTGAGGCGACCTGTCCGGGCGGTCGGTCGGCCCGCGATGCGCACGGTGGTGCGCCCCATCCGTCGGAGACTGCTCAGCCGCTGATCAACGGTTGAGGAACCGCCTGATCTCCTCGCGGTCGGCATCGACCATCAGCCGGGCCAGGTCGAGGGCGGTGGTGTGCGCCTTCCAGCCCAGCTCGCGGTGGGCCTTCGACGAGTTGCCGATCAGCGCGTCGACCTCGGCCGGCCGGGTGAAGCTCTCGTCGAAGCGCACGTGGTCCTGCCAGTCCAGCCCGGCGTGCGCGAAGGCCGCGTCGCAGAACTCCCGGACCGTGTGACCCTCGCCGGTCGCGAGGACGAAGTCGTCGGGCTCGTCCTGCTGGAGCATCCGCCACATGCCCTCGACGTACTCCGGCGCGAACCCCCAGTCACGCACCGCGTCGAGGTTGCCCAGCGTCACGTGGTCCTCGACGCCGGCGTCGATCGCGGCGACGGCCTTGGTGATCTTGCGGGTGACGAAGTTCTCCCCGCGCCGGGGCGACTCGTGGTTGAACAGGATCCCGGAGACCGCGAACAGCCCGTAGGCCTCGCGGTAGTTGATGGTCACCCAGTGGGCCTGCAGCTTGGAGGAGCCGTAGGGCGAGCGCGGGTGGAACTTCGAGTCCTCGTCCTGCGGCGGCGGGGTCAGTCCGAACATCTCCGAGGTGGATGCCTGGTAGAACCGGCAGTCCAGACCCGCCGCCCGGATCGCCTCGAGGAGGCGGAGGGTGCCGATCGCGTTGGTCGAGGCCGTGTAGTCCGGCATCTCGAAGGACACCTTCACGTGGCTCATCGCGCCGAGGTTGTAGACCTCGTCGGGCTCGATGCTGCGCACCAGGTTGACCAGGCTGACGCCGTCGGTGAGGTCGCCGTAGTGCAGGTGCAGCCGGTCGTGCTGGTGCAGGTGGTCTATCCGGGTGCGGTTGATCATGGAGGAGCGACGGACGAGCCCGTGCACGTCGTACCCCTTGCCCAGGAGCAGCTCGGCCAGGTAGGAACCGTCCTGGCCGGTCACCCCGGTGATGAACGCTGTCTTCACCCGGCGGAGCCTAACCTGACGGTGTCGTGTCCGCGATGTGGACGATGTGTTCGCATGATGAGACGGATTTTATGGCCTCCGTCCTGCGCTGCCTACGCTTCACCTCATGAGCTCGACCTTGCTGACCCGTCGCCGCGCAGTGGACAACTGCCGCGTGCGCTCGTCGCTGTGTCGAATGTCCTGACCACACCCCACGTTCAACTTCCATCCAGTCGATCGATCTCGTCGACTGAAGTCGTGGGAAGCGGCACGCGTCCGCATGCGTTGAGGACACCAAGGAGAGCCATGACCACATCGAACCGACCCAGCGGGCCCACGAGCCCGGTCCAGATCCAGATCGACCCACGTGGACCGCAGTTCAACGCGATGCTCACCAGCGTCGTGCTCGGACTGACCCTGATCACGGCGCCGGGCGCCACGGGGATCGCGCTGCTCGGCATCCAGACGGCGCTGTTCGCGATCGCGGTCGGCTTCGGGGTCCAGCGCACGCCTGCGGCCGCCCTCTTCAAGACCCTGGTGCGGCCGAAGCTCGCGGCACCCGCCCATCTCGAGGACCCCCAGCCCCCGCGCTTCGCGCAGGGAGTCGGTCTGGTCTTCGCGGCGGTCGGCCTGGTCGGTTATCTCTCCGGAGCGACGGTGCTGGGCGCGGTCGCCACCGGACTCGCCCTCGCGGCAGCGCTGCTGAACGCGGTCTTCGGCTTCTGCCTGGGCTGCGAGATGTATCTGCTGATCCGCCGTGCCGCCCCGGCCCACAGCACGCCCGTGCACAGCAACGCCTGACCCACACCACACCGTTCACCGAGAACACAGACCCGAGAAAACAAGGAAGCAGAGGCAGAACATGAGCCGCGAAACCGCACTGGTCACCGCCGACTGGGTGGAGGAGCACCTCGACGACCCCAGCATCGTGCTGATCGAGGTCGACGAGGACACCACCTCCTACGACAAGGGCCACATCCGGAACGCCATCAAGCTCGACTGGACCACCGACCTCCAGGACCAGGTCCGTCGCGACTTCGTCAACAAGGAGCAGTTCGAGGCCCTGCTGTCCGACCGTGGCGTCGGCAACGACCACACCGTCGTGCTCTACGGCGGCAACAACAACTGGTTCGCCGCCTACGCCTACTGGTACTTCAAGCTCTACGGCCACCAGGACGTCAAGCTGCTCGACGGTGGCCGCAAGAAGTGGGAGCTGGACAGCCGCGAGCTGACCGACGAGCTGCCGACCCGCGAGAAGACCTCCTACACCGCCCAGGACCAGGACTCCTCGATCCGTGCCTTCCGCGACGAGACCGTCGAGGCGATCGGCGTGAAGAACCTCGTCGACGTGCGCAGCCCCGACGAGTACGCCGGGCGCCTGCTCGCGCCGGCCCACCTCCCGCAGGAGCAGGCCCAGCGCGCCGGTCACATCCCGACCGCCGCCAACGTGCCGTGGAGCAAGGCGGCCAACGACGACGGCACCTTCCGCTCCGACGACGAGCTGAAGGAGATCTACTCCGCGGCCGGAGTGGACTGGAGCAAGGACACCATCGCCTACTGCCGCATCGGCGAGCGCTCGAGCCACACGTGGTTCGTCCTCAAGGAGCTGCTGGGCCAGGAGAACGTCAAGAACTACGACGGCTCCTGGACCGAGTACGGCTCGCTGGTCGGCGTACCCGTGGCACTCGGTGACGAGGCAGGAGAAGCCTGATGTGCGGAGCCACCGAGGGCGGCCTGTCGCTGGACGGCATCGACGTCGCCAAGGAGGCCATCATCCAGGGCCAGGTCGTGCGGGGCGCGGACCCCGTGGGCAACGCCTACGTGCGCCTGCTGGACCGCACCGGTGAGTTCACCGCCGAGGTCCCGACCTCGGCGACCGGCCACTTCCGGTTCTTCGCCGGCCCGGGTGAGTGGACGCTGCGCACCCTCGCGCCGCGGATCGAGCCCGTGGACACCAAGGTGACCGCAGAGGTCGGCGCGATCCAGGAAGTCGCCGTCTCGGTCTGACCTGCTGGTCGAACGCATCCCGACCCCCTGACCGTCTGCCGGTCAGGGGGTCGAGTGCGGTCCGGGGTGGCTGCTCACGGGTGAACCGCTTTACTTGAGCCAGTGACCGGACACCAGCCTCAGACGACGAGGGGGGCGTGGCTCGCACGTCGAGCCCGCCCCTTGTTGCTGCTCTATGCCGCTGTCCTGCTCGTGGTCCTGCTCTCCCCGAGCTCGGAGGTCCAGTCGTCACTGGTGGCGCACGGCGCCCACGCCCTGCAGGTCTTCCTGCCGGACACCTGGGTCAACTTCACCCGGGTCGAGGTCCTGATGAACCTCGCCATCATCGCGCCCGTGACGTTCCTGGGCTCGATCCTCTGGCCACGACTGCGCTGGCAGGACTGGACGGCGTACGGGTTCCTCGGGTCCATCGGGGTCGAGCTGTTCCAGGGCATCTTCTTGCCGCACCGGTCGGCCAGCTTCAGCGACATCGTCGCCAACGGGGCAGGAGCACTGGTCGGCGCGCTGCTCCATCTCGTCGTGATGCCGGCCGCGACGCGGCCGAAGGAGCCTCGCTAGGCTCGAAACGTGCCTGAGACCCCGCCGGGTTCGTTGCCCCCCGAGGTGCCCGAGGAGTTCGCTGCTGCCTACCGGGCGGCCTACGAGCGTGCGCTTGCGGCGCAGAGCGAGGGCATCGCTCACCGTGCGGAGCCCGAGCCCCGGGTGGAGCGCGATCCGGACGACACCGACGAGCTGCCCCAGCGCCGTGGGCGCCTCGTCGTGGGCACCCACCGCACCGAGGCCTACGACGACGAGCCAACGGTCGTCGAGAAGGTCACCGAATCCCCGTGGTTCGTCCCGCTGCTGCTCGCGCTGCTGGCGCTGCTGCTGGTCCTGGGTGCCTACGCCGTGGGCCGGGCCTTCGCCGGGAAGGTGAACACCGAGGACGGCTCGAGCGCGGAGCCCGAGGTGGTGATGAGCGAGGGTGGGGCCGGCAAGGCCCGTCAGCCGGTCTCCACCCAGGCTCCCGGCAAGGGGACCTACGACGGCAAGACGCAGCGCATCGGAGGCGTCAAGGCGACGGCGTCGTGCACCTCGCCTCCCGGGAAGGACGCGGCCGGCGACAAGGTGAGCTACGCCGCGACCAACCTCACCGACGGAGTGGCCGACACGACCTGGCGGTGCGACGGCACCGCCGTCGGAGAGAAGATCACGCTCACGCTGCCCGACAAGACGGCCATCGGCGAGGTCGGCCTGATCCCCGGCTACGCCAAGACCGACCCGACGAGCAAGGCCGACCGCTACGCCCAGAACAACCGCGTCACCCAGGTGCGCTGGACCATCGGCGACACCGTCGTCGAGCAGAAGCTGGACGGCTCCGCGAAGGACCGCAGCCTCCGCCTGCTCCGGGTGCCGAAGACCGACACCGACGAGGTCGAGCTCGAGATCCTCGCCGTCGAGAAGGGGCCGCGCAACACCACCGCGATCAGTGAGGTCCAGCTCGGACGGGCCGGTTAGCCGGCCGTGTCGAGGACCATCGTGATCGGTCCGTCGTTGACGAGCGCGACCTCCATCTGCGCGCCGAAGACGCCCTTCTCGACCTGGGTCCCGGCCTCCTCGAGACCTGCGCACACGGCCTCGTAGAGCGGCTCGGAGACCCCGCCGGGTGCAGCCGCCTGCCACGTCGGACGGCGGCCCTTGCGCGCTTCGCCGTACAACGTGAACTGGCTGACCACCAGCACCGGTGCCCCGAGGTCGGCCACCGACCTCTCCTCGCGCATGATCCGCAGGTCGCGGATCTTGCGCACCATCCAGTCGACCTGGTCGGGGCCGTCGTCGTGGGTCACGCCGAGGAGCACGACGAGCCCGGGCTCGTCGATCCGGCCGACCACCTCGCCGTCCACCGTCACGCTGGCAGAGGTGGCACGTTGCAGGACCGCTCTCATCGTGACCTCACCCCGGCCGCACCTCAGCCCATCCCGAGCAGCGTGCGCGCCTCGGCCGGGGTCATCGGCGTGCGCTGAGCCAGGCGACCGAGCTCGGCCGCGCGGCTGACCAGCTGGTCGTTGTGCTCGACCGGCACTCCACGGGCGAGGGTGAGCACGTCCTCCATGCCCACGCGGAGGTGCCCGCCCTTGGACAGGGAGGCCAGCGCGACCGCGAGCGTGGAGCGCCCGATCCCGGTGGCCGACCAGCTCGTGGTCTCGGCGGGCAGGGCAGCGACAGCGGCGACGAGCGCGTCGGCCGTCCCCGGCATCCCGCCGGGCACGCCCATGACGAGGTCGACGTGCACCTTGCCCCCGTGGGGAAGGCCGTGCTTGCTCAGCAGCCGGTGCAGCGAGGCCACGTGTCCGAGGTCGAACAGCTCGAACTCCGGCACCACCTGACGCTCCTGGCTGAGCTGGTAGAGGTCGCACACGAACGGCCACGGGTTGAGGAACACGTCGTCGCCGAAGTTGGTGGTGCCCATCGTCAGGCTGCACGAGTCCGGCTGTGCGTCGAGCACCTTCAACCGGTCATCGAGCGGGTCGTGGACCGAGCCGCCGGTGGAGAGCTGGACGACGAGGTCGGTCCCCTCCCGGAGCGCGGACACCGTGTCCTCGAGCCGGTGCTGGTCGAGCGTCGGCCGGTGCTCGGCGTCGCGGATGTGCACGTGCACCATCGCCGCGCCCGCCGCCTCACAACGCTGCGCGGTCTCGACGAGCTCCTCCAGCGTCGTCGGCAGCTGGGGGCAGTCGTCCTTGCTGGTCTCGGCACCCGTCGGCGCCACGGTGATCAGGAGGTCTCCCATGAGGCCGACGCTATCGCCCCGTCCGGGGGCGCAGGCCGTTCGGTGGGCCGCCCGAGGAACATGCGAATGTCGTGCGCGGGGGTGGAGTGGCGGTCACTCGGTCCCGTGCGTCACATTCGCATGTTCCTGGTGGCCCGCCGGCGAATCGGTGAACTGACCTGATCGGCACTCCAGCCCCAGCGCGAAGCCCTACTGTTCTTGCGTGGACGACCTCCAGCGATCGCCGACCGACAAGGACCGCGATCCGGTGGCCGCGCGGGTCGGCAAGGCGTACGCCGAGGGGCGGATCGGGGCTGCCGACCGGGACATCCGACTCGGCAACGTGCGTTCGGCGCAGAGCATGGCCGAGCTCGACCTGATGACCCGCGAGCTCGACCAGCTCGAGGCGGCGCTCTCTCCGCTGGCGCCCCAGGACACCGTCCCCGGGAAGGCGGCGGCGCCGTACAGCACGTTCAACCCGAAGTCGCGGGCCGGGATGGGCGCCACCGTGAGCGGGCGCCGGACCGCCGTGATCGTGGCGATCGTGGTCGTGCTCGCCCTGGTCGCCGCCACGGGGGCAGCGATCATCGGTCTCGTGGCGGGCAGCGGCGGATCGAGCTCGTCATCGACGAAGGCCCCCGGTGCTGCGGACCCGGACAAGCCGGCGCAGGGGCCGGCGTACGAGCTCAGCGCCACCGGCATCACCAGCTGGCTGGCCGCCTACGAGGCCAAGTTCGGCACGAGTGAGGTCGTCGAGCTGACCTTCTACGAGGACTACGTGATCGTGAACGTCCCGGTGCCGGGCAAGGCGCGCCAGTCGGGATGGCTCTATCGCAACGACATCGGCTGGCGTGACTTCGGCGGCGTGCGCGCCAGCTTCCCGGGCGCCCAGGTCGTCGACACCAGGGAGCTCGACATCCCGGCGCTGATGCGCAACGTCGCCCGCGCGCGGAGGACGCTCAACGTGGAGGAGCCGGCGCAGGCCTACGTGATCGTCCGGTTCATCCAGCGGGTCGACGAGATCCCGAGCGTGGACATCCACCTGAGCAACAAGTTCCAGGAGTCGGGCTACCTCGCGACGACGCTCGCCGGCAAGGTCGAGCGGGCGTTTCCCTACGACCGCTGAGTCAGTAGACGAGCGCCTGCGCGTCGTCGGCGAGGGCCTGCTCGGTGAACACCGCGGCCCCGGCGATGCGGGCTCCCTCGACGAGGTCACCCTCGACGATGCCGCGTCGCTGGGCGCACTGGCTGCACACCGTGACCGAGCCGCCGGCGAGCACGATGTCGCGCAGCTCGGCCAGGGGAGTGGCCAGGTCGAGGTCGAACTCCTCGGCCCGACCCGGTACGCCGAACCACGCTGCCTCACCGGTCAGCCAGAGCGACACCTGTGCGCCGGCCGCGACTCCGGCGGCCGCCACGGTGAAGGCCTGGTTGCACCGCTCCGGCTCGTCCGCGCCGGAGGTGCACTTGATCACAAGAGAGCGCATGGTTCGACCTTAGGCGCGACCCCGGCCCCCTCGCCTGCTGCGCCCCGCGGCGCGGACGCCTCGCTGCATTCTCGTCAGTCGTCGATGCTGGCGCATCGCCTCCCTCCTCGGCCTTCGGAGGCACTCCGTGACGCGGCGCTCGCGACGACGATGGAGCCGGGGGCGCGCCTAGACTCCATTCATGGAAGCCTTCTTCGTCGTGGTGCTGGCCGTGACCGTGCTGGGCGTCGGAGCAGTCGCCCTGTTCGCGCTGCGCCGGATGAGGAGCCACATGGACCCGACCAGGACCCCGACCAAGACCGACGCCGGCAACAACCCCAGGGAGCGCTGAGCCCATGCCGTTCGAGATCCCCACCAACATCCACCCCAACTGCGCGCCGCTCGCGTGGCTGCTGGGCACGTGGGCGGGCAACGGGCACGGGGAGTACCCCACCATCGAGCCGTTCCAGTTCGGCCAGGAGCTGATCTTCCAGCAGGACGGCCGGCCGTTCATCCACTACGTGTCCCGCGCGTGGATCGTCGACGACGAGGGCAACCACGTGCGTGAGGCCGCCCAGGAGACCGGGTTCATCCGCTGCCTCGAGGACCGCAGCATGGAGGTGGTGCTGGCGCACAACACCGGCTTCGTGGAGACCTGGTACGGCGAGATGCACCCCGACCAGCCCCGCTTCGAGATCACCACCGATGCCGTCGTACGCACCGCCACGGCCAAGGAGTACGTCGGCGGCAAGCGTCTCTACGGCTACGTGAACGGCGACCTGCTCTATGCCTTCGACATGGCGGCCATGGGCCAGGAGCTCCAGCCGCACACGCACGCGCAGCTGAAGAGGCAGTAGGCACGACCGTGGCATCGACCGTGGCATCGACCGGGCCGACCTCCGAGAGCGCTGACGGCTGGCAGCAGCGGCTGCGAGCCAGCGGGCACCGCCTCACCCCGCAGCGGGAGCTGGTGCTGGCCGCGGTCGAGGCACTGGGTCACGCCACGCCGGACGAGGTGTACGCCGAGGTGCGGACCCACTCGGAGTCGATCAACCTCTCGACGGTCTATCGCACCCTCGAGCTGCTCAACGACCTCGGCCTGATCCGGCACGCGCACCTGACCGACCGGGCGCCGACCTACCACTCCGCCACCGGCCACGAGCACGCCCACTTCGTGTGCCGCACCTGCAAGAAGACGATCTCGGTGGGCCTCGCGGAGACCGAGGCGTCGCTGGGGCCGCTGGCCGCCAGGCACGGCTTCAGCCCTGACTACGGACACCTGACCGTGTTCGGGACCTGCGCCGACTGCGGCGAGGCCGAGCCGGGTTAGTACTGGTTCATCCGCTGGATGTTGTGCCACGTCCGGCTCCACATGAGACCGTGCGGGTCGTTCTCGGGGACGGTGTCCTTGCCGCCGAACCGGCCACGCTCCGAGGAGATCGCCGCGCTCACGTCGGAGGTGGCGTCGTCGAAGGCCGGCATCACCTTGCGGGTGTGCTCGAGCAGCTCGGTGACCCACTCGGTGGCCTTGTCGCACTCCCACCCGCCTCCGTTGATCGAGGTGGCGATGCTGGAGCCGGGGTCGCCCTGTCCGGAGTACACCGCGTCACGGGCGCTCGGGATCAGGTCGTCGCGGCAGTCCTGGAGCGTCCTCAGGTAGAGGTTGGGCTCTTCCTTCGCGGCCTCGTCGCCCTCGCCACCTGCCATGGCTGCCTCCCGTTGGTGTCCCTCGTCGTGCGGGGGCTCACCTTCCCTGATCCGGGAGACGGCAAACGCCGAAGCGCCCAGCAGTACTTTTTCGTCGCAAATGGGTTTGGGCCGTCCGTTCGCAAGGTAGGTAGTCGGTCAGGGAGTACGACTTCCGGCAACACCACACTTGGGAAACCACTCGAAGGAGGCTCGACTCATGGCAGTCGGAGCAAACATCCCGGATCTTGCAGCGCTCTACGACCAGCTCAAGAACTCCATGCAGGACGCGGACACGATGATCAACCAGCTCGACAGCCGGCTCACGCAGGCCAACGAGGAGTGGCGGAGCAAGGGTGCCCACGAGTTCAACGACGCCTGGCACAACGGCTTCAAGCCGTCGCTGACCAAGCTGTGCCAGGCCCTCGCCACCGCCGGCACCGACGTCGCCTTCCAGCACAACAAGATGGCCGAAGGTGCCAAGGAAGCCGACCAGCACCCGCACCTCACGCCGGTGCAGTCACCCCGCTGACGCGCTCCATCGCACGCAGGCGAAGGGGGAGGTCCCGTCCAGGGCCTCCCCCTTTGTCGTGCCATCGTCGGGTCTCGCTGAGCTTCGGCGCGGGGCAGCGTCATACGAGCTGGCTGCCCCGGCGACCGATGCGCATGACCTCTCGCAAGACGTCATGCGACCTCGTTGCCCGGACGACCAACTCGCATGACGTCCCACGGACGACCCGCCAGCACCGCCCCGCGCCCACCTAGACCCGAGGCACCTGCACCCAGGTCCACCCGAGCGGGCTGGCGAGGACGCCGCGGCCGACCGGCATGGCCCCGGACGCGGACCGGGGGAGGCGGACGTTGAGCACGTCGCCGTCGTTGGAGGCCCGCGGGGCGAGCAGGAGGCCGCTGCGGCCGCGCTTGAGCTCGTTGGGCAGGCCGCGGTAGACGCTGAGCAGGTCGTCGATCGCGCCGGTGATGATCATCGTGCTGGCGGTGTCCCGCATCCGCGCGAACCGGTCGGTGAGCAGCTGCCCGAGGGGGCTGTCGGTGCCGATCACCTCGAAGTCGTCGACCGCGATCAGCTGGTCACCGCGCGCCTTGTCGAGGTGGGCGGTGATCTCCTCGATCGGCTCGCTGCCGTTGAACACCGTGACGTTGCGAGGGGTCTCGACGAGCAGGGGTGAGCGTCGTGGCACGAACACCGTCGCCGGCATCCGTCGCGGCTGGGACAGCATGAAGTGCAGGGCGGTGCTCTTCCCCGACCTCGGCGGCCCGGTGATCATGAACCCGTTGCCGCCGATCTCGGGGTCGTAGCCCTGCAGCGCCAGGCTGTCGCCGCCCACACCGACCGCCACGAAGCCAGCGCCCGCCGAGGCGGGCTCGAGCTCCCGGGCGTCGCGTGCCGAGATCGCGGCGGGCAGGTCGTCGATGCGCTGGGGGCGGCGCGAACGTGGAAGGTCTGCGTAGTCCGTGCCGACCTCGCGTCCGATCTCCTGGAGCACGCGCACCTGGTCGGTGCCGACACCGCTCACGTCGAGCAGTCCCCACTGCACCTCGCGCGGCCGCTCGCCGGCGCGGAAGGAGCGCCCGGGCGGCATCGACGCCGGCACCTCGCGCGTGGGGATGCCGATGTTGGCGAAGTCGCCGGGGTCGCTCATCGACAGCGCGATCCGGTCCTCGACCAGCGTGCTGATCCGGCCGACGAGGCCGCTGCGGTCGGCGGTCATCACCAGCCGGATGCCCACGCCCGCACCCTCCTGGAGGATTGCGGTGATCCGGTCGAGGAGCACGCCGCCGTCCACGGACTCGAAGGACTGGACGAAGCCCTCCCACCTGTCCAGGAGTACGACGAGATAGGGCAGCCGTTCGCCGGCCGGCACCCCTGATCGCTGCTCGCCGATGTCGGCGAACCCGCGCTCGGCCAGCGACTGCTGCCGGTCGGCGAGCTCCTTCTGGAGGAACGCGACCAGGCGATACATCCGGTCGGTCTGGGTCCGGGTCACGACCGCCCCGACGTGGGGGAGCGCCATCAGCGGCAGCAGCGCGTTGTTGCCCGCGTCGATGCCGTAGAGGTGCACGTCCTCCGGCGAGCACAGCCGCGCGATCCCGCCGGCGAGCACCCGCAGGCAGTTGCTGCGACCCGACCGGGACTGCCCGGCGATCATCAGGTGGGACCCGCTGACCAGGTCCCACGACTCGATGACCTGCTGCTGTGCGCGGGGGAGGTCGGCGAGCCCGAAGGGGATGAGTGGCACGTCGGTGGTTGAGGAGCGAGCGCCAGCGAGCGTCTCGAAACCACCCTGCGTGAGCTGGTCGACGCCCAACCGCTCCGGGAGCGGAGGCAGCCAGGGCTTGCGCATCTCGGGGAGGCCGAGCTCGTGGTTGGCGCCGTTGATCGCGGCGACCAGGGAGGCGAGGTCGGTGGGGATGCTGACGTCGTCCTCGAGGTCGGCGACCGGGCCGAGGCGGCCGAGCAGGGGGAGGTCGCCCCAGTCGAGGTCGGAGAGACGCACGTTGGCTCCGGCACCGCCGCCGGGACGCCCACCGACGCGCGAGCTCTGGAACGGCGTCAGCGAGGAGTGCCCCAGACGGGCGTAGGCACGGCCGGGGAACACCTTCGGGATCTGCGCCGCCGCCTGCGACTCGATCACGTCGTCGGAGTCGCCGGCGTCGGTCACGCGCAGCGCGATCCGCAGGTTGGTGTTGGACTTGATCTCCGCACTGACGACGCCGGCGGGGCGCTGGGTCGCGAGGATCAGGTGTACGCCGAGCGAGCGTCCCCGCCTGGCCACGTCGACGAGGCCGGTCACGAAGTCGGGCAGCTCGGCGGCCAGTGCGGCGAACTCGTCGATCACGATCAGCAGCCGCGGCATCGGCCCAAGGTCGGACGGAGTGCCGGGCTGTCGGCCGGCGAGGTAGTCCTCGATGTCCTTCGCGTCCGCATCGGCGAGCTGGTGCTCGCGCCGACGCAGCTCGGCCCCCAGCGACTCGAGCGCGCGGGTGGTCAGGTGGCCGTCGAGGTCGGTGACCATCCCGACCGTGTGGGGCAGGTGGTTGCAGTCCTTGAACGCCGCACCGCCCTTGTAGTCGACGAGCACGAAGTTGAACTCGTCGGGCCGGTTGCCGACCGCGAGCGAGGCGATCAGGGTCTGGAGGAGCTCGGACTTGCCGGAGCCGGTCGTGCCGGCGACCAGGCCGTGCGGCCCGTCGGCGCGGATGTCGATCTGGAACAGGCCGTCGGTCGACTCACCGATCACGGCCTTCGTGGTGCGGCCGCCGCCCTGCCAGCGGCGTACGAGCTTGCCGGCGTCGGGCTCGTGCAGGCCGAGCACGTCGAGCAGCCGGCTCGAGGCCGGGAGTGCGGAGGCGAGGTCCTCGGTCGAGACGTCCCGGATCGGCGCCAGCGCCCGGGCGAGGCGCTCGAGCCAGAGGTCGCTGACGATGTCGGGGCGGATCGCGTCCACGTGACGCTGCTCGTTGGTCTCGAGGTTGAGCTGTCCGTTCTCGAACGAGGCGACCGTGCGGCACTCCTCCGGGAGCTCGCGGACGGTGCGGTCGAGGCAGATGAAGTAGATCCCGACGCGCGGCCCCTCCTTGAGCAGCGAGACCATGCCCGGGGTCATTCGGATCTCGCGTGCCCCGTCGAGCACGACGACCCAGCGGGTGAGGCTCGCGACCTGCTTCTCCTCGAGCTCGCGACGGGCCTCGAGCTCACCCATCAGCTCCGAGATCATCGCGCCCCGGTTGTCCTCGTCGGTGGCGATCCGGACCGGGCGCGGGTGGCCCTCCTCGTTGCGGGCGTGGGGGAGCCACTTCACCCAGTCCCAGTCACGGCTGGGCTGGCTGCCGAGCAGCACGCCGAGGTTGGCGTCCGAGGGGCTGTGCAGTGCCGCGACCTGGGCGACGGCCCACATCGCGACGGTCCGGCAGTCCTCTGCCGAGCCGGCGATGCCGATCACCCCGGCCTCCCGGACCGGGATCGTGACCGGCACGTCGGGCGCGGTCCACAGCAGCGGTCCCTCGTGGGTGTCGCGCTCCGGGTCCTTGATGGTGACCTCGGAGGGCAGGTCGCAGGTGCCGATGCGCAGGTGCAGGAAGTCGCGATCCCACGGCCGGCGCTCCCACAGCCGGGCACGCGGGCCGGTCGCGAAGAGGAGCACGGTCGCGGGATCGGGGAAGTTGCGGCGACGGATGCTGCGCTCTCCGACGAGCGAGCTCACCGCTGCGGTCTCGATGTTGACCCGACGCTTGTTGTAGTCGTCGACCTGCTCGTCGTACCTCTTCTTCATCTGCCGCCGCGACCCGGTCGCGTTCGCGATCATCATCATCGGCATGCCGAGGGCGAACAGCAGGGTGTACCAGGTGTGCGAGATCAGGTAGCTGACCCCGCTCATCATCACCGGCATCAGCAGCATCGCGAGCGGGAACGGCATCTTGTCGGGTCGCCGTGGCTCCTGCGGCAGGCTGAACTCGTTGGGCTGCGCCGCCGGGTGCAGCCGCGGCGGCCGGTTGTAGTCGAGCGTCGGCCCCGACGGGCTCGCGCTCAGCGACGCGTCGGGCTCGCTGATCACGACCCGGTCGAGCAGCAGTGGTCCGACCCCGAGCGTCTGGTCGGGCTCCCACGAGGTGGGACCGGTCAGCGGGCGGCGGTCCAGGCACACGAGGGGTACGGCGGTCGCCGGGTCGATCCGGTCGCCGAGCTGGAACTCCTTGACCACCTTGCGGCGTCGCAGCAGCCGGCGCTGGCGCTCCTCGCTGATCGAGCTCGCCTCGAGCACGATCGGGGCCGTCACCGGCTCGCGCCGCAGCGGCACGGGCACCTCCTGGTCCACGACCGCCTCGTCGGGCGTGATCGTCACCGACCCGTCTGCGGCGACGTCGAGGACGACCGCCTCCTCGACGTCGGCGAGCTGAGGGTCGTCGGCCAGCTCGGGGACCCGGATCGTGCAGTGGCGGCCGTGACCGAGCGTGGCGCGCCCGATCCCGAGCCGGTGGACGTGCCCGGCCCCGGGACCCGAGGAGATCCGCACCTCGACCAGCCCTCGCGGTTCTGGGCCGCGCTGGGAGGACGGGCAGCCGAGCCCGAGGACGACGCCGTGCCGGATCGGGCTCTCGTCGATGGTCCGTCGCGCGTCGAGCAGCTCCTCGCCGAGGTAGAGGTCGACCGACCCGGTCAGGGTCGGCACCCCGGCCGCGCCGGGGAGGGCGACGACGTTCGCCGGCACCTCGGAGCCGGTGCGGCTCAGCACCGCGGCGAGGTCGGCCACCCGGGTCTCCGGGGCGTAGTCGACCACCAGGTCGTGCCCCGAGCCCGCGCGCGAGGTCGCCTGCGGTCCCGGGGCCGCCTCGATCGTCACGAGCAGCCGCATGCGGATGAGATTAGGTCCTGTTGGCGAACTTTGGCTCGGGAACCACCTGGGGTGGTTACAGTCCGTTTGGCCCTCTTCCTCCCGGGGAAGAACTCTGCGGGGGCGGATCCGAGAAACCGTGCCCAGTCGCTTGCCCTTCGACCAATCACGGGAGCACCACCCATGTCCCAGACGACCGACCAGACCCGCGGCCGCAACGGCGCGCCGGTCCCGGGCAAGAAGACCCGCTCGGCCAGGACGCCTCGCGGGGCGTCATCGCTGCGGCCCTCGGTCCCGTCCCCGCCGAAGCGTCGTCGCCCGGCCCTGACGGCGCTGGCCGTGCTGCTCATCGTCGGTGGGGCGGCCCTCGCCGGGGTGCTCGCCGTGCGGATGGACTCGCGCGAGCCCGTCCTCGTCGTCTCACAGCAGATCTCGCCCGGGCAGAAGATCAGCCGCAGCATGCTGGACTCGCGCAACGTCTCGGGCGACGGGCTCAACGCGATCCCCGCCTCGCAGGTCGACGAGTTCACCAGGTTCTACTCGCGCCAGACGATCTACAAGGGTCAGCTCCTCACGCCCGACCTGCTGCGCAAGGACCCGCCGCTGCAGAGCGACCAGGCGCAGGTCGGCGTACCCCTCACGTCCGGGAAGTACCCGCCCGGCCTGCGCAGCGGCGACGCCGTACGCCTCGTCCGCATCGGTGATTCCCAGAGCCCCTCGCGCGCGCTGTGCACCGGCCTGGTGCTCGACATCACCCAGTCGAAGTCCTCCGGCTTCGGCAGCGACGCGAAGGCCTCCGTCGCCGCGATCCTGGTCCCCCAGAGCGTCGCCGACCAGGTCGTCGGCGCGACCGGCAGCGACGATCTCGGCATCGCGCTGATCGATCGCGGCGTCAGCATCGACGAGGCCCAGATCGACGAGCTGTCCGGGGCCGGTGACTGATGGCCCTGATCGCCTTCGCCTCGGCCAAGGGATCGCCGGGGGTCAGCGTCACCGTCGCCGGTCTGTCCCAGCTGTGGCCGAGACCTGCCGTCGTCGCCGACCTCGACCCGGCCGGCGGTGACACCGGACTGCGCTACCGCGACGAGACCGGTGACCCGCTCAACCCGTCGACCGGACTGCTCTCCCTGGGCGCCGCCGTCCGCTCGGGCCAGGACGCCGCCCTGGACGACCACCTGCAGACCACTGCCGGCGGGATGCGCACCCTCGTGGGCGTGAACACCCCGGGACAGGTGCTCGGGCTCGGCCCGGCCTGGCAGCACATCGCGCTGACCCTGCGTCGCGCCAGCGGCTACGACGTCCTCGCCGACTGCGGTCGCCTGACGCCCGGCTCGCCGACGATGGCGATCATCGAGAAGGCCGACGCCGTCGTGCTGGTCAGCCGCGGCGAGCTCGAGGACATCGCGCACCTGCGCGAGCGGCTGCGCGGTCTCCAGGGCTCCCTGCACCTCGGCGCCATCGACTCGACGCCCACCGGAATCGCGATGGTCGCGCCCGCCAACGACACCCGAGGGCTCGCCGACGCCGAGCAGCTGATGGCCTCGGCTGGCCTGCCGGTCCGCGGGCTCGGCCTCATCGCCCATGACCCGAAGGCCGCCGACGCCCTGCGCACCGAGTCCGGCCGCAACATCCGCCGCTCGGTGCTGGTGCGGTCGCTCTACGACCTCAGCGCCCGGGTCAACGACCTGACCACCCTCACCGGCCGCGTCCGTCAGAGCACGAGGTAGCCCGACCATGGACCAACAGCTGCTGCGCGACCTGCGCCAGGAAGTCGCCGACTCACTCTCGACCCAGCGTCGGGAGGATGCCGCCAACGGCCTGCCCACGATGTCCGCCGAGGACGAGCGCCAGTTCGCCCGCGCCGTCATCGCCCGGGTGCTCGAGGCACACGCCGGCCGGGAGATCGCCGCCGGCCGCACGCCGCCGTCGGCCACCGAGGAGGCCGAGCTCGCCGAGGGCATCCACGCGGCGCTCTACGGCGTGGGCCGGCTCCAGCCGCTGCTCGACGACCCGGAGGTCGAGAACATCGACATCAACGGGTGCGACAACGTCTTCGTCGGCTACGCCAACGGCGAGGAGAAGCGGTTCCCGCCGGTCGCCGAGAGCGACGAGGAGCTGGTCGAGCTCGTCCAGGTGCTCGGTGCCTATTCCTCGATCACCAGCCGGCCCTTCGACACCGCCAACCCCCAGCTCGACCTCCGTCTGCCCGACGGGAGCCGGCTCTCCGCCGTGATGGGGGTGTGCCAGCGGCCGTCGCTGTCGATCCGTCGTGCCCGCATCCAGCGCGCCAGCCTCGACATGCTCGTGGAGAACGGGTCGATGAGCGGGGAGCTCGCGGGCTTCCTCTCGGCTGCCGTCGCCGCCCGGAAGAACATCATGATCGCCGGCGCCACCAACGCCGGGAAGACCACGCTGCTGCGAGCGCTCGCCAACGAGATCCCTCCGGTCGAGCGGCTCGTCACCGTGGAGCGTGCGCTCGAGCTGGGGCTCGGCGAGTTCGAGGACCTGCACCCCAACGTGGTCGCGTTCGAGGAGCGGCTGCCCAACTCCGAGGGCCAGGGCGCGATCCAGATGAGCGAGCTGGTCCGCCGCTCGCTGCGCATGAACCCGAGCCGGGTCATCGTCGGTGAGGTGCTCGGCGACGAGATCGTCACGATGCTCAACGCGATGAGCCAGGGCAACGACGGCTCGCTCTCGACGATCCACGCCAACTCCTCGCTCGAGGTGTTCAACCGCATCTGCACCTATGCGATCCAGTCCGTCGAGCGGCTGCCCTCCGACGCCACGATGATGCTGATCGCCGGCGCGATCGACTTCGTGATCTTCGTCGAGCGCCGCAACGAGTACGCCTCCGGCGGCGGCCTGCGTCGTCTCGTCACCTCGGTGCGCGAGGTCAACGGCGTCGACGGTCGCGTGCTCTCCAGCGAGATCTTCGCCGAGGGACCGGACGGCGTCGCACTCCCCGCCGCCCCGATCCAGTGCATGGACGAGCTGCTCGCCGTCGGCTACCAACCGGACCACCGGGTCTCAGCGTGAATCCAATCCAGCTGCTGATCGTCCTCCTCGGCGCCGTCGTCGGCGGCGGGATCGCGCTGCTCGTCTACTCGCTGCGTGCCGAGGAGGTCGACCCCGACAAGCCGGTCGAGCCCTCGTCGCTGGTGCCCACGCTGAAGCGGCTCGGCACCCGGCTCCCCCTGGCGATCGGCGCGGGTCTGGTGATCCTGCTGTTCACGCGCTGGGTCGTGCTGGCCGGAGCGACCGGCCTGCTCGTCTTCTTCGCGCCGTCCCTCTTCGGCGGTGCCCGCTCCGAGCGCGTGGCGATCGCCCGGCTCGAGGGCCTGGCCGCGTGGACCGAGTCGTTGCGCGACACCATCGCCGGCGCGGTCGGCCTGGAGCAGGCGATCCCCGCCACCGCGACCGCTGCGGCTCCGGCGATCCGCGACGAGCTGGTCGCACTGTCCGACCGCCTCCGGGTGCGTACGCCGCTCGCAGTCGCGCTGCAGCAGTTCGCCGACGACCTCGACGACTCCAGTGCCGACCTGATCGTGGCGGCCCTGATGCTCAACTCGCAGCTGCGCGGCCCCGGTCTGCGCGACGTGCTCACCTCGCTCGCCGGCTCCGCCCGTTCGGAGCTCGAGATGCGCCGTCGCGTCAACGCGGGCCGGGCCAGCACACGCCGCAGCGTGCAGATCGTGATGGGCATCACGGTCACCTTCGTGCTCGGCCTGACGCTGTTCAACCGCGACTACGTGGAGCCCTACTCCGGCGCCGTCGGCCAGGTCGTGCTGTTCCTGATCCTGTGCTGCTTCGGTGCGGGGTTCGCCTGGATGCGCCGCCTGGCCGCCTTCGAGGTGCCTGAGCGGTTCTTGTTCTCGGCCCACTACACCGGCCGGGAGACCCGATCATGAATCACCCCACCAGGCTGCTCGCGAGCGAGACGAGCGGGGCGCTCACACCCCGGCGGGGGCCCCGATGACGACCGTGATGCTGGTCGGCGCGTGCGTCGGGCTCGGCGTACTCCTGCTGGTGCTGCAGTTCGACACCGGCCGCGCCAGTGGCGCCTCCGAGCTGGCCCGCCTGGACGCTGCCCGCGCGCGCACCCGGCGTACGGCCGTGCTCAACGAGGACGAGCGCGAGGAGCGCGAGTCGCTGCGGATCCGCAAGCTGGGTGCCCAGATCCGCGCCCTCTTCGAGGCACGCGGTTGGAACCTGCCCGCCGGTCTGCGTGCCGACCTGGCCGTGATGGGCGGCACGGTCGAGGGCCACCTCGGCATGAGCGTGCTGGCCGGCGTGGCCGGCCTGTTCGCGCCGACGGTGATGTTCGCGCCCGCGATCTACTTCTTCGGTGCCAGCGTCTCCTCGCCGGTCTGGCTGGCGCTGCTCGGCGCGCTCGTCGGGCTGGTGCTGCCGACGCTGCAGCTGCAGGGCAACGCCAAGGAGCGTCGGCGCGACTTCCGCCACGTCGTCAGCTCGTTCCTCGACCTGGTCTCGATGAACCTCGCCGGCGGCCGCGGCGTGCCCGAGGCGCTGCAGTCCGCCGTCAGCCTCTCCAACGGCTGGGGGATGGTGCGGATCCGCGAGACCCTGCAGAACGCCCGGCTCCAGGGCGTCACCCCGTGGGCCGCCCTCGGGGAGCTCGGCTCGGAGATGGCCGTCGAGGAGCTGCGCGACCTTGCCGCTGCCCTGGCGCTGGTCGCCGAGGACGGTGCCAAGGTGCGCGAGTCCCTCGCCGCCCGCGCGTCCTCGATGCGCCAGCGCGAGCTCGCCGACGCCGAGGGGCGGGCCGCCGCCCGGTCCCAGTCCATGCTGATCGCCCAGCTGCTGCTGTGCGTCGGCTTCCTGCTGTTCCTGATCTATCCGCCCATCTCCGAGATTCTCGGCTTCTGATCCGGTGTGCCCGGCTCGCGAGATGGGTATGACATCCAACGTCCACTTCTGGGAGGTAGTTCGGCCATGACGAACTTCGTGAATCCGCTGACCCCGATCGGGTTCTGCGTGCTGATGCTCGAGAGCCGCCTCGCGCGGGCTCGCCGCGACGACGGCGCCTCCGCCGTCGAGTGGGTGATCATCGCCGCGATCGTGGTGGGGATCTGCATCGCCGTGGCCGGGATCCTGCGCAACGCGTTGGTCGGCAAGGCCAACGACGTCAGCAGCGACGTCGGCAGCCAGTGACCCTTCCCGCGCGCTCGCGCGTGCGGGACGAAGGTGGTGCCTCCGCCGTCGAGCTGGTCATGTACATGCCCATCTTGATGATCACGATCCTGTTCGCCGTCCAGTTCTCCCTGGTCTACCTCGGGGGTCAGGTGGCGTCGGGTGCTGCCCGGGAGGCGGCACGAACGGCGCGGGTGACCGGCAACGCGGGCCAGGCCCGGGCCGTGGGGGAGCGGATCATCGCCCAGATCGGCGACGGTGTGCTCGACAACGCCCGGGTGGTGCCGCAGGTCACCGCCGAGCAGGCCCGCGTCACCGTCACCGGTGAGGCCAGCAAGATCCTCCCGTTCCTGCCGATCCCGCAGGTCAGCGAGACCGTGCAGGGTCCGCGGGAGCGGTTCGTGCCGGACGACGCGCCATGAGAAATGGTTTCGAGACGCTCGCTGCGCTCGCTCCTCAACCAGCGAAGAGAGACGAGCGGGGGTCGATGGCCGTCGAGGTCGTCGTGCTGATCCCGGTGCTGTTCATGTTCACCCTCTTCGTGGTGGCGGGCGGGCGCTACGTCAACGCTCGTGCCGACGCCGACTCGACCGCCCGGGACGCGGCCCGCGCTGCGTCCCAGCAGCACACCCGCGGCGGCGCGGAGGACGCCGTACGCGACGCGATCCGGCAGGGCCTCCGCTCCACCCGCGACTGCCGGCCGACCAGCCTGGCGGGCGACTTCCAGTCGGGCGGCACCGCGATCGTGCGGCTGAACTGCCAGGTGCACTACAAGGACCTCGGCCTGCTCGGCATCCCCGGCTCCCTCGCGGTCAACGCCGAGGGCCACGCCCCGATCGACACCTACCGGAGCACCCGATGAGGTCTCTCCGGTTGCGCCTGTCGAAACCCCGTGACGAGCGCGGCTCCGCGACCGTCTTCGTGATCGGGTTCGCGATCGTGCTGCTGCTCTGCGCCGGGCTGGTCATCGACGGTGGCCTGGCGATCAACAAACGGATGCGGATCGCCGACGACGCCGAACAGGCGGCCCGGATCGGCGCGGACAGCATCGACGTCGCCGAGTTCCGCCGCAGCGAGACGCTGGTGATCGACCGGCAGCTGGCGCAGCAGCGGATCGCCGGCTACATGACCGACCTGGGGTACGCCGCCTCCAACTGGCGCGCCGACATCGCCCCCGACAAGGTCTCGGTCTATCTCAACGACACCAGCAAGACCTACATCCTGAGCCTCGTCGGCGTCGACTTCCATCCGGTCGCCTCCGCCGAGGCCGTGCCGGACACCGGCCAGGACCCAGCACAACCGAACGGCGGAGTCGCCCCATGACCAACCAGACCATCCCCGATCCCGGCCGGTTCCAGCGACCCGCCGACCCCTCGAGCGAGGCGAGCGGTGGCAGCCGCGCGTTGTCCGCGCTGGCCCTCATAGGCCTGGTGGTCGGCGTGCCCGTCGTCTTGTGGCTGCTTGCCGGCGCCGACCCGTTCCCGACCTCACTGCCCTCCCAGGACACGCTCACCGGTCAGCTGACCTTCACCACGCTGCTCAACGTGCTGCTGTTCGTGGTCTGGCTGGCCTGGCTGTTCTTCGTGGTCTGCGTCGCGGTCGAGATCGCGGCCGCTCGTCGGGGCGGGCTGGCGCAGCCGGTGCCGCTCGGGGGTCCGATCCAGAAGCTCGCGCGCGCCCTCGTGGGGGCGTTGCTGCTGGCCGAGGTGATCTCCGGTCCCGCGGCCTCCGCGATGGCACCGGCCGAGCACTCAGGTGCGGAGGTGGCCGCTGCTGCGAGCGCCGTACGCCAGGCCGACCAGGAGGCCGCCGACGCCGATCAGGTGCGGGCCGAGCGTCGGGCCACGCACGAGATCACCGCGCAGGAGCACCTGGTCGGGCACAAGGTCTACACGGTGGCCGCACCCAAGGACGGCTACCACGACAACCTGTGGGACATCGCGGAGCGGTCGCTGGGCGACGGGCGGCGCTACAAGGAGATCTATGAGCTCAACAAGGGTCTCGTGCAGCTCGACGGCCGCAAGCTGGAGCTCGCCCGGCTGATCCAGCCCGGGTGGAACCTCGTGATGCCGGAGGACGCGGTCGGCGTCCAGCAGATGACCGCGCCGCCGCGGGCCGCGACGCCTGCACCGTCTCCGGGCGCTCCGACCGGCACGGACGCCGGCGTGGCGTCCGTCTCGGAGCCGGGCGTGCAGGAGATGCCCGGCGGGCTGCTCGGCACCGGCCTGCTCGCGGCGACCGCGATGGCCGCCCTGGCCTTCGAACGGCGTCGCCGGATCGGGGCCGCCTCGGCCGCGGGTGCCGTGGAGGCCGAGCTCCGCGGGGCCGCGACCCCGTCGCGCACCGAGTTCCTGGACCGCGCGCTGCGCGACCTGATGGCTGCGTGCCGCGAGGCGTCGGCACCACTGCCGCCGGTCTACGCCGTGCGGCTCGACGACGAGACCGTCACTCTCCAGCTGGCGCCGGCCGTCCCCGACCCGGTCGGGGAGTGGCACACCGAGGACGAGGGCGCGACCTGGGTGCGTGACCAGTTCGAGGCCACCGATGACCTCGCCACCGAGTCGATCCCCTATCCGGCGCTGGTCAGCCTGGGCCTCGACGACCAGGGCTGCGACGTGCTCGTCGACCTCGAGTCCGCCGGTGGTGTCGTCGCGATCGACGGAGACCCCCAGGTGGTCAGCGAGGTCGCGGCCGCGATCGCCCTCCAGAGCGGCACGGCCTCGTGGGCGGCGGACATGCGCGTCACCGCGGCCGGCCTCCCCGCCGGTCTGGCCGGCATCGGCGACGACCGCATCCGGATCACCGACGACCTCGTCTCCGAGGTCGGGACGCTGGAGCAGTCGCTCGACGCGGTCCGTGCCGATGTCCTGACCGGCCGGATCGGTCGCCGCGCGTCACTCCCGTCGCAGCTCGTCGTGGTCGGCGAGCACACCACCGACGAGCTCGAGGAGCGGCTGGTCGGCCTGACGGGTCCGGAGCGACAGTCCCTCTCCGTCGTCCTCGCCGGTGGCCATCGCGCCGCCCGATGGACCCTCCACGTCGACAGCAGCGGCCACCTGCGCGTCGAGGAGCTCGGCATCACCGTGATGGCCAACCGCATCGGCCACGAGCAGGTCGAGGGCATCGCCGCGCTGTTCGAGGCGGCCCGCCAGCCCGACCGTCCTGACGACGGTGGGCAGGTGGAGATCCCTGCCCCTGCCCGTGCGGTCGACGACGCCGCCTGGACGACAGCGCCGCGCCGCGTCGGTGTGCTCGGCACGATCGCGGTCTCCGGCGTTCCTGCCGCCGACGAGGCCCGCACCGACCAGCTCGCCGAGCTGGTCATCTACCTCGCGCTGCACCCCGAAGGCGTTCACCCCAACGTGCTTGCCGGAGTGCTCTGGCCGCGCGGGGTCACCCCCGACGTGAGCGACGCCGCGGTCGAGCGCGCCCGCGAGTGGCTCGGCGACGACGTCCACGGTCACGCGTTCCTGCGCGAGGACGCCGAGGGCCGGCTCTCGCTCAGCGACGGCGTGGTCTGCGACTGGGACGCCGTGCGCTCGCTGTTCCTGCGGGCGCGCACCGCCGGCTCGCGCCGTGAGGAGGTCGAGCTCCTGCGCCGCGGCCTGCAGCTGATCCGGGGCGAGTCGTTCGCGGGGATCCCGGAGGGTCGCTACGGCTGGGTGGCCCACGACGACCTCGAGCGTGTGATGCGTCGCGTGGTCGTCGCCTCCGCCCACCGGCTCGTCGACCTGCTCGGCGGCGACGACGACCCGGGTGGCGCGTCGGCTGCCGCCGAGGCGGGTCTGCGCCTCGACCCGGCCAACCAGCTGCTGTGGCGAGACCTGCTGCGAGCCCGCTACGCGAGCGACGGCCAGGCCGGCGTACGACGCACCCTGGACGCGATGGGTCCGGCGCTGCGCGGGATCGCTCTGGAGGCGGAGACCACGGCACTGGTGGAGGAATACCTCCCCAGCGCGGGTGCGTCCAGCGCCTGACGCTCGATCGCTTCCTCGCCCTCCTCAACCACCGGGTCGGGGTGATGTGCAACGGCGGTGTGCAGTTCCCGGAGGTGCCATTTTCGGGATGTGCAACGGGTCTTGGCATTTCCCGGAGATCCGCCTCGCGGGATCTGCAAGGACCCCTGGCACATCCGGGGGGTGCGGGCTTCCCTCGGTGGTTGAGGAGCGAGCGTCAGCGAGCGTCTCGAAACCACGTGATCGGGTGGTTTCGAGACGGGCTCGTTCCTCGCCCTCCTCAACCACCGAGGTCCGCTGTTGGATGGTGCGCGACAATGGGTTCATGACCGACGTGACCAGCCCTTCGCCGAGCCCGTTGCTCGGCCTGCCCGGAGCGGTCGGCGGGGACGGGATCGATGCGCCGGTGGCGGCGCACTACGGCTCGTTCAACGGGGAGCAGCGGACGCTGGTGTCCGGCGAGGGGTTCGTCGACCTCTCCCACCGCGGCGTCGTCCGCGTCACCGGCCCCGACCGGTTGGCGTGGCTGCACTCGCTGACCACGCAGCACCTCGAGCTCCTCCAGCCGGGGGTGCCGACCGCCGCGCTGGTGCTCTCACCCAACGGGCACGTCGAGCACGCGATGTATGCCGTCGACGACGGCGAGGCCTTCACCGCCCACGTCGAGCCGGGCAAGGCCGCGGAGCTGGCGGAGTGGCTCGACCGGATGCGGTTCATGATGCGTGTCGAGGTCGAGGACCTCACCGACGAGCTCGCCGTCGCGTGGCGCCCCGTGGGGCTGGAGGACGAGACCCTCAGCTCCGGCAAGTACGACGTCTTCCCGCGCACCGACCTGGAGAAGTACGCCGAGGCGGCTGGCCCCGCCTGCGGCATGTGGGCCTTCGAGGCACTCCGGATCGCCAGGGGAGAGCCCCGGTTCGGCTTCGACACCGACCACCGGACGATCCCCAACGAGGTCGGCTGGATCCCGTCCGCCGTACACCTCGACAAGGGCTGCTACCGCGGCCAGGAGACCGTCGCCCGCGTGCACACGCTGGGCCGGCCCCCTCGCCGGCTGACCCTGCTCCACCTCGACGGCTCCGAGAACCACCTGCCCACGCGCGGCACCCCGGTGCTCCACGGTGAGAAGGAGGTCGGCTTCGTCGGCAGCTCGGCGCGCCACTACGAGGCGGGTCCGATCGCGCTCGCGCTGATCAAGCGCAACGTCCCGATCGACGCCACGCTGATGGCCGACGGGATGCCGGCCGGCCAGGAGGTCGTCGTCGACCCCGAGGTCGGCATGCACGTGCGCCCGCTTCGGTAGGTCGGCTCCTCGGTGATTGAGGAGTGAGCGTCTCGAAACCACTGGATCGGCCTAGGAGGAGCCTGGCTGTCACCTGATGACAGCCAGGCTCCTCCTTGCTTGTCCACAGGGAGCCCAGCTCCCCGTAGCGCGATCCTCGCGTCGCGGTCACGCTCGCGGCATGGATTTCACGCGCGTGCTGAAGGACCA
This sequence comes from uncultured Actinomycetota bacterium, assembly GCA_963843075.1. Classification (GTDB taxonomy): domain Bacteria; phylum Actinomycetota; class Actinomycetes; order Propionibacteriales; family Nocardioidaceae; genus Marmoricola. The sequence continues at coordinate 1,094,159 of CAWJJD010000001.1, forward strand.
GGCGGGGGTGATCTCGCGCGGGCAGATCAAGGCCGCGGGCCTCTCCGAGAACGACGTACGCCGGCTGCTCCGTCGGCGTGAGCTGGTGATCGTCCATCCGGGTGTCTACGTGAACCACACGGGTGAGCTGACCTGGCTCCAGCGCGCGTGGGCCGCGGTCCTGTTCGCATCACCGGCAGCGCTCAGCCACGACTCCGCCCTCCGAGCGGCGGACGGCCCCGGGAAGCACAAGGAGCAGATCATCCACGTCGCCGTCCGTCCTCACCGGCGGATCACAGCTCCGGCTGGGGTCGTGATCCATCGGATGACCCATCTCGACAAGCGGACGATGTGGCACCGTTCGCCGCCGCGAGTTCGATACGAGGACGCCGCACTCGACGTGGCCATCGCGGCAAGCGACGAGATGGCGGCCCTGGATGTGCTCGCCTCAGCCGTCCAGTCACGGCGTACGACGGCGCGCAGGATGCTCACCCAGCTGGAGGCCCGGTCACGCAGTCCCCGAAGGGCCTGGCTGGCGGGCGTTCTGAACGACGTCGCCGACGGCGCGTGCTCCGTCCTGGAGCACGGCTACCTGAAGCTGGTCGAGCGAGCGCACGGTCTTCCGTGCGCCGAGCGGCAGCAGCGCGCGGTCGCGACCACGGGAGTCGTCTATCGCGACGCCAGCTATGACGTGATGCTGGTGGAGCTCGACGGTCGGCTCGTCCACGACACGTCCGGCCAACGTGACCGCGACATGGATCGCGACCTCGACGCCGCGGTTGACGGGCAGACGACCATCCGTCTCGGCTACGGGCAGGTCTTCGACCGACCGTGCCTCACCGCCCAGCGGCTCGGGGTCCTCCTGCAGAGGCTCGGTTGGACCGGCGAGCCACGCCCGTGTGGTCCCGACTGCCCGATCGGAGGAGCGTGACTGTCACCTGATGACAGCCAGGCTCCTCCTTCCCGGCAGGAGCACTCGAGCGACCCGCATATCGGCGTGCGCCGGACGCCCAGCAGGGTGGAGAATCAGCGCGTGCCCACCACCAACCAATGGATCGCCTTCCTCGTGGCGTCGATCCTCTTCATCCAGGTCCCCGGACCCAGCCTGCTGTTCACGATCGGGCGCGCGCTGACCGTCGGTCGTCGCGATGCACTGCTCTCGGTGGCCGGCAACGGGATCGGGATCATGGTGCAGGTCGTGCTGATCGCGGTCGGGCTCGCTGCGGTGGTCACGGCCAGCTCGGTGGCGTACGCCGTCGTCAAGGTGGTCGGGGCCACCTACGTGATCTGGCTCGGCATCCAGGCCTTCCGGCACCGCAAGGACGCCCGGGCTGCGCTGAACGCCCCGGTGACCGGGACCCGGGGCAAGGCGCTCCGCACCGGCTTCATCGTCGGCGTGACCAACCCCAAGACGCTGGTCTTCTTCGTGGCCTTCCTGCCGCAGTTCGTCGCCGCCGACTCCGGTCGCGTCGGCCTGGCGATGACCGTCCTCGGTGTCGTCTTCGGCGTGATGGCGATCTGCTCGGACAGCATCTGGGCGCTCGCCGCATCGCGTGCCCGGGACTGGTTCGCCCGCAACCCGCGGCGCCTCGACAAGCTGGGCGCCACGGGAGGCGTGATGATGATCGGCCTCGGCACGACCATGCTGGTCTCGGAGTAGGGCCCGACCTCAGGAGGCCCGGGGGACCGGGGTCCCGACCGGCATCCGCACCGTGTGCATCCGGCTCTGCGAGATCGACGGGTCGAGGACATAGGCGTCCCGGATCGCCGGGTGGCGCATGTAGGAGAGCCGGCTGGCCTCGTGCCGCGACTTGCGGATGCCGTCGAGCACGAGTCCGGCCATCAGGCCCAGCGTGCTGATCACCAGCAGGAACGACGCCACGAACAGGCTCGGGAAGTGCGGCACCATGCTGGTCTGCAGGTATTCCACGAACACCGGAGTGCCGAGCCCGAGCGCAAGCAGGCCGGTGAGCGCGGCGAGCAGGCCGAAGAAGTACATCGGACGCTCGTGCCGGGTCAGGCTCATGATCTTGTTCAGGATGCGCCAGCCGTCGCGATAGGTGCGCAGCTTGGACTCGCTGCCCTCGGCGCGGTCGCGGAAGTCGACCGGGACCGACGTGGACGGGATGCGCAGCGCGAGGGAGTGCACCGTCAGCTCCGTCTCGATCTCGAACTCGCGGGAGACCGCCGGGAAGCTCTTCACGAAGCGGCGCGAGAACACGCGGTAGCCGCTGAGCATGTCGCCCATGCTGTCGCCGAAGATGCCGGCGACGATCCGGTTGAGCACCATGTTGCCGGTGGCGTGGGCCGGGCGGTAGGCCGTGCCGTTCTTGCAGCCCTCGACCTCGCGACGGACGCCGACCACGTGGTCGAGGTTCTCGCTGACGAGCTGCTCGATCATCCGGGGCGCGGCAGCGGCGTCATAGGTGTCGTCGCCGTCGATCAGCAGGTAGATGTCGGCGTCGATGTCGGCGAAGGCGCGGCGTACGACGTTGCCCTTGCCCTTGAGCGGCTCGGTGCACACGATCGCGCCCGCGGCGGTGGCCCGCTCGACGGTCCGGTCGGTGCTGCAGTTGTCGTAGACGTAGACGGTCATGCCCGGCACGCTGGCCTGGAGGTCGGCGACCACCTTGGCCACCGCGGCCTCCTCGTTGTGGCACGGGACGATCGCCGCGATGCGGTACTGCGAAGCCAGGGACATTTGCTTAACCCCCACGGTCAGTCCGAGAAGACACCCGGGTCGGCGTCATTGCACCCAGAAACGGGCAAGCACCTGCTTGGTTACGCCCTGGTAGCCATGTGTCCAGATGGTGAACGAGACGTCTCGGTTCAGTGACGCGCGGAGGTCTCCCGGGCCTGGATCTCCTCGTAGACGGACGCGAGCTGGTCGACGTGCGCGTCCCACGAGAACGCGCTCTCGACGTAGCGGTGTCCCTCGGCCCCCGTCCGACGCATCGCTTCCGGGTCGGCGAGCAGCTCCTCGAGCGCGGTGGGCAGGTCGCCCGCGGCCATGTCGACGAACCGCACGCCCGGACCGGCGGTCCAGGGGGAGTGCAGCGCCGGGTCCTCGTTGACCAGCACCGGGAGGCCGCTGCTCATCGCCTCGAGCACGGTCAGCGGGCACTCCCCGACCGAGGCCACGACCATCACGTCGGCACTGCGATAGACCCGAGGCATCTGAGCGGCCGGGACACCGCCGAGGAAGTGCAGCCGCGGGTCGTCCATGCCCGGGGGACGATCGCCGCCCACGAAGACCAGCCCGAAGCTGTCGCTCACCGCGGCGGCCACGGTGGCGAAGCCCTTCTTGGGCACGAAGCGTCCGACGAACAGCGCCAGCGGCTGGTCGGTGGGCAGCCCCAGCTCCTCCCGCAGCGTCGGGACCTCAGCCGGGACGGCCGGGTGGAAGCGGGTCGTGTCGACGCCGTTGCCGAGCACCTCGACCCGCTTCGAGGCCGGCATCGTCTCGCGGGTGCCGGCCGCGATGTGGTCGTCGATGGGGAGGATCGCCACCGCCCCCGCGAACACCGGCTTGGCGAAGGTGGCGAGCACGAGGCGCTGCACCAGGCGTACGACGAGAGAGGAGTGGTGCACGAAGCCCACGTGCCGGTGCACGACGTACGGCGTCCGCAGCACCAGGCACCACAACGCGGCCACCCAGCTCGTCAGGTAGAGCGGGTCGTGGATGTGCACCACCGACGCCCGCCGGACCTCCCGCCACATGGCGACCAGCAGCCAGGGCGAGAACACCGGGAACGGCACCCCGAACCGCGGCTCGAGCCCGGTCCACGCCCTGACCCGGACGGTGCGGACTCCCTCTTCCATGCGGACGCCGGCCGGTGCGCCGTAGGCGCTGCTGATCACCGACACGTCCCACCCCTGGGCAGCGAGTCCGCGCGTCTCGGCGGCCACCACCGTCTCGAGACCGCCGATGTGGGGGAGGCAGAAGTGGGTCACGTGCAGCAACCGACCCCGGGATCCGGGAGCGGCTTCGTGCGCTGTCACGGGCGTCCTCGTCGTCGAACGGGTGGGGTGCCACCGAAGTATGTCGAAAACGCCCCACCGGCCGCGATCGACTACGTAACTTTCTCGACGGTGTCCGCGTTGACCCCGTGTCCGCCCAATGAGACGCGGGCGCGAGGGGGCACGGCTCGTCGCCGTGCAGGGAGGGAACACCGTGGAGAGCCCAGAGACCGCACCGGAGCAGGGCACCCCTGCGCCGCGCTGGTTCCAGCGGGCTCTGCCGATGACCGTGCTCGCCGTGGTCCTGGTCGGCGTCGCGGCCCTGCTCGTCCCGGCCTTCCGTGACCAGGTGGAGCTCTCGACCAGCCGCCAGTCGCAGCCCTACGTCGAGCTCTACTTCCAGCGCACGCCGGGAAGGACGGCCCAGGCCGTCTGCTCCGCGACGGGTGCGGCAGCCCAGGTGCGGTTCGTCGTCGCGAGTCACCTCGAGGAGCGCCAGGGAGTCGCCTACCGGATCGCCGTGAGTCCGACCGGCAAGGGCAAGGGCAAGGGCAAGGGCGGCGCGGTGCAGCGCCGGACCGGATCGGTCCGGGTCACCCCCGGGACCGCGGTCGAGGTGCGCAAGGCGTTCGCCCGGCCCCGCGGGGGCTACACGGTCTCGGTCAGGCTGCCCGCCCTCGGCCAGCAGCTGCGGGCGCACTGCGCCGGGCGGCGATCGTGACCGCGCCTGCAGGACCGCTCAGGGTCGCCCTGGTCACGCCGCGGTTCCCGCCCGACGTCGGCGGCCTGGAGGGCTACGTCGGCTGGGTCGCCGAGGTGCTCCAGCGAGCGGGCCACGACGTCACCGTGATCACGACCGGCACCTCCGACACGGCGGCGGCGCGAGACCTACAAGGGCATCCCGGTGATCCGGCTCGGCACCTGGCTGACGCTGTCGAACACCCCGGTGAACCCGCTCTGGTGGTGGCAGGTACGCCGCCTGCTGAACCGCCTCGACATCGACGTCGTCAACGCCCATGCACCAGTCCCCGGGCTCGCTGACGTCGCCGCCTTCCGCTCTCCGGTGCCGGTGGTGATGACCTATCACTCCGGCTCGCTGGTCAAGGGCGACCACCCGGTCGACGGGCTGCTGCGGACCTACGAGCGCCACGTGCTGCCCCGTGTCTTCGACCGGTGCACCGAGCTGATCGCCGTGTCGCCGGTGTCGAGCGCCCACGCGACCGGCCGGTCTCGGCTGGTCCCGCCCGGGGTCGACACCGAGCTGTTCACCCCACCGGCGACGCCCGAGGGGCGGGAGGCCCGGATCCTCTACGTCGGCCGGGTCGAGCGCACCTCCCGCTGGAAGGGGCTCGAGGTGCTGGTGGACTCCCTCGCGCAGGTGCGAGCGGCTGTGCCCGGCGTACGCCTCGACATCGTGGGTGACGGCGACGACGTCTCCCACCTCCGGGAGCGCGCGGAGCGGCTCGGCGTCGAAGACTGCATCGACTGGCACGGACAGGTGGACCACGACGACCTGCCGCGCTTCTACTGCCGTGCAGGGGTGACGGTGCTGCCGTCGCTGACCGAGTCCGAGTCCTTCGGGATGACCCTCGTGGAGGCGATGGCCAGTGGCTGCCCGGTGGTCGGGTCGGACGTGGGTGGCATCCCGTTCGTGATCCGCGACCACGTCGACGGCCTGCTCGTCCCGCCGGGCGACCCGGTGGCGCTCGCCGACGGGCTCGCCTCCGTGCTGATCGATCCCGTCCGGGCGGCCGAGCTCGGCGCCGCCGGGCGCGAGGCCGCGCAGGCGCGCTGGGACTGGACCCGCCAGGAGGACCGCACGATCCGCGTGCTCGAGGAGGCCGCCCGACCGGGCCGCAGGAAGGTGGAGGCGTGATGCTGGGTGCCATCGTCGAGACGGTCCGTCGGCACATCCCACCGGCCCTGCTGCCGCTGCTGGTCGGGGCTCGCTTCCTGCTCGCGTGGTCCCGGTCGTCGGTGCGCGAGGACGCGCGGGCGCAGATGGGCTTCCTGCTCGAGAAGACCCGGCCCGAGGCCGACGTCGAGGCCGCCGCGCGCGACTACGTGAAGCAGCAGATCTGGCGCGGCGAGCTGCGCTGGCACCCCGAGCGGATCACCCGGATGCGGGTCGAGGGCATCGAGCACCTGCTCGCGGCGCGCGACCGTGGGCGCGGCGTGATGCTCAACTTCGTGCACCACGGCACCTACGAGGGCGGCTTCGCCTCGCTCGGCCGGCTGGGTGCTCCGGCGCACATGATCGTCTACCCCTACATGGTCCGCGACGACGCACCGCGCTGGCTCAAGCAGCACATGCGGGTCGCCTGCACGGCTGGCGGCACCAGGGTCAGCGCCGAGATCGGCACTCCGGGGATCGTCAACCTGCTCAACGAGGGCGCCGTGGTCGCGGTCGCCTCCGACGTCCCGGGCCGTACGCCGCTGCGCTTCGTGGGCCGCGACGTCCTCGGCTCCTTCGGCGCGGCCCGGATCGCCGCCGATGCGGGGGCACCCGTCGTGGTGATGCACATGGAGTTCGACGACGACGGGCCCTACGTCCGGCTCAGCGAGGTCCTCGAGCCGAAGGAGTTCGACTCGCCCGAGGCCCTGCTCGAGGAGATGCTCGCCCGTCACGAGCAGGTCCTCGTGCAGTGGCCCGAGCACACCGACCTGCCGCTGTCCCGCTGGGGAAGGGTCGAGGATGAGTGAGGCCTCTGCCCGCGACCGGCTCGCCGGCTTCGCCTTCGGCTGGCGCGAGCGCCTCTTCGGGGACAGCGCTTCCGTGCTCACGCGCTACTGGTTCGGGCTTCCGCTGGTCGTCGCCGCGCTGGTCGTCGCTGCCGACGTCGACCTGCCGGTGGTGCGCCCGGTGCTCGCCCTCAGCCTGGTCGTGGGCTTCCCGACCCTCGCCCTCCACCGCCGCGCCGGTTTCCTCAGCGACAGCTCGGTGGCCCGCCTCTTCTACGCGTTCGGCACCAGCCTGCTGGCACTGATCGTCGTCGGGTTCCTGGTCAACCTGGTGCTCCCGGTCCTCGGCGTCGACCACCCGCTCGCCCCGCAACCGGTGGCGATCACGTGGCTGTTGCTGGGCCTCGGGCTGCTGGCCTGGCGTCCGGACATCGCGCTCGTCGAGTCCTTCTCGGTGCCGACGTTGCTCCGTCGCGCCTTCGACGCCCGCTTCGAGCCGGCGCAGGCGCTGGCGGTCGGGTCGGTGGTCCTCGCGATCGTCGGCGCGGTCCGGCTCAACAACGGAGCCAGTGGTCTGGTGGCCCTGCTGGCGACGGCTGTCGCTGCCGGCGCGCTGCTCGCCCTGATGCTCCGGCGCGAGGGGTCGCTCGGGCGCGACGTACGCACTCTCGCCCTGGTCGCCGCCAGCCTGCTGCTCGCCACCTCCTTGCGTGGCTGGGCGATCACCGGCCACGACATCCAGGCCGAGTGGCTCTCCTTCCAGCTCACCAACGGCGACCAGCACTGGCAGATGTCCTCGCTGAAGAACGCCTACAACGCGTGCCTGAGCGTGAACATCCTCCCGACCGTGCTCGCCCAGTCGACCGGCCTCTCGGGTGAGGTCGTCTTCAAGGTGCTGCTGCAGCTGGTGTTCGCGGCGGTCCCGGCGCTCACGTTCCTCTACTCCCGGCGCTTCCTGACCCGCCGCCTGGCCCTGGTCGCAGCGACCTTCACGATGGCGTTCCCGACGTTCTTCACCGACATGCCCTACCTGGTGCGCCAGGAGACGGCGTTCTTCTTCCTGGCCCTGCTGCTCCTGGCTGCCACGGAGCCCGCCGGCAGATGGTCGGCCGCGGAGCAATCGGTCGCCCCTCAGCCCCGTCGCCGGCGGCTCGCCCTGGTCGCGGTGTTCGGAGTGGGCGTCGTCCTCTCCCACTACTCCACGACCTACCTGATGCTGATGGGTCTGGGGCTCGCGCTGGCGGCGATGGTGGTCCTGCAGGCCACCAAGCACGTGTTCCGCCACGACCCCGAGACCGGCCGCAGCGCGTTCCGCGGAGCCTTCCGCCTGGTCCTGCTCAACCCGGTGATCGTGGCGTTCCTCGTCGTCGCCAGCCTTGCCTGGGCCGGCCCGATCACGCACACCGGCGGGCACGCGACCGCGATCGCGAAGCAGACCGTCGAGGCGATCACCGGCAGGGGCGCCGACGGTCCGGGGTCCTCCGACGCGTCCTACGCGCTGTTCGCGAAGGACAAGGCGACCCCGCGGGAGCGGCTGAACAGCTTCGTCGGCGAGACGATGACCTATCGCGACCAGAAGATCGAACGCAGTGATCTCCTGATCAAGCGTCCAGGACGGGCGGAGCTGTGGCCCGCGATCATCCCGGCCACGAAGGCACCCCTGACGCCGGTCGGGAAGGTCCTCGACAAGGTCGGCCTCGACCCGGTGCACGTGAACGCGGCCGCGAAGGTGGTCACCGCCGGGGTGATGCAGGTGTTCCTGCTGCTCGGCCTGGTCTGGCTGGTGTGGCGCCGCAAGGGGAGTGGCGGTGTGCCCCGGCCTCCGCGCGAGATCACCTTCCTCTCGCTGGGGGCGGTCGCCGCGCTCGCGTTGATCGTGCTGGTCCCGAACCTCTCCGTCGACTACGGCGTGCTGCGGGCCTTCCAGCAGACGCTGCTGGTGGTCGCCCCGCTGATGGCGGTCGGTCTCTGGATGCTGGTGCGGCCGATCGCCACCCGGGCCGGCGCGCTGGTGGCCGTCGTGCCCGTGGTCGTGCTGCTGATCCTGAGCGGCGCACTGCCCGCCCTGCTCGGCGGACAGCAGGAGCGTCTCGCGCTGGCCAACTCCGGCAGCTACTACGACCGCTTCTATGCCTCCGACTCCGAGACACAGGCGATCTCCTGGCTGGCGGCCACCGACGCGTCGACCAGCTATGCCTCGAAGATCATCTCCAACCGCAACGTCGCGGTGAAGCTGTTGGCAGAGACGAACAACGCGGCGCCGATCGCCGACCGGCTCTATCCCACCCTGCTCACCACCGATGCCTATGTGTACGTCGACGCGCAGATCCTCGACGAGGGCCGGTCCACCATCTTCTACACCGGTGACCTGATCAACTACGCCTACCCGCGCCGGGTGCTCGACCAGCGCCTCGACCTCGTCTACAGCTCCCCGAGAAGCCGGATCTATCGATGACCGTGCTGATCTCGAAGCTGCGCGCGGTGCGGTCCGACCCGCTGCTGGTCAACTCCGCGCTGATTTTCGCCACCACGGTGTTGATGGCCGGAGGAGGGGCGTTGTTCTGGGTGATCGCCGCTCGGCTGGCCTCACCGGAGGACGTCGGGCTCGCCGGCTCACTGGTGGCCGCTGCCGACTCGCTGGCCCTGTTTGCCCAGCTGGGGTTGAACATCGCAATCCTGCGCACGATGCCGAAGAGCGACCGCAAGGCCGCCGACGTGCTGACCGCGTCGCTGGTCGTCTTCGTCGCCGGGGGCGCGTTCGCCCTCGCTTACTGCCTGCTGCTGCCGCTCACCTCGCCGCGTCTGACCGACGTGCTCGGCTCGCCGGTGGCGATCGCGATCTACTGCCTGCTGGTCGGTGCGACCGCCCTCAACGTGCTCAGCGACAGCGTGTTCCTGGCCATCAACCGGGTCCGGGACTACCTGCACCTCAACGGGATCCTGCTCGGCGTCGCGAAGTGTGGCCTGCCGTTCCTGCTCACGGGCGCCGGCGCGATGGGGCTCTACGGCTCGGTCGGTGGCGCGATCCTGCTCTGCGGCCTGGCCAGCCTGTGGGTGATCTTCCGGCACGTGCCGGGTCGTCCGTCGCTCTCGCCGTCGAGGGAGCTGCTCGCGGCGCGACGGTTCGCGGGTGCGGGCTACGTGACCTACGTGCTCACCGTGCTGCCGCTGCTGGTGTTCCCGCTGCTCGTCATCAACGCTCTCGGCTCGGCCGCGGGAGCGTCGTACTTCATCAGCTTCCAGATCGTCACCCTCCTCAACGCGGTCATCCTGGCGGTCGCCAACGCGACGTATGCCGAGAGTGAGCGCACCGCTCGCGGTCGCAGGCGCGTCGTGCGCAAGGGCGGGCTGACCCTGATCGCCTGCTCGGTGACCGGTGCGGCCGTGATGTTCGTGGCGGCGCCCTACTTCCTGCAGATCTTCGGTGACCACTACGTCACCGAGGGCACCTGGACGCTGCGGATCCTGTCGTTCGCCACCGTCGGCGCAGCCTTCAACTACTGGGGCGCGATCCGGCTCCGGCTCGCCAGCCACCTGCGGGCCATGATCGGGGTGCAGGTCGTGAGCACGGCGGTGATGCTCGTCCTGGCCGGCCTGCTCGCCTCGCACGGCACCGTCTGGGTCGCCGCGGCCTGGGGGATCGGGCACTTCGTGGGCGGGGTCCTGGGGTATGCCGCGAGCGTCACGTTCGCCCGCTTCCACGACGACGCCCCCGCGCTCGAGGAGCACCCGTCACCCGTCGATGCCTCATGAAGGATCGCCTTCGCAACGTCGCGGTGGCGACGATCCTGCGCGTCCTGCGTCTCACCCTCGGCGTCCTCTCGCGGGTCGTCCCGCAGAGCCGGTCGGTGGTGATGTCGGTCTTCCCCGAGACCGAGGGCAACGGGATCGAGTTGGCGCGGGCGCTGCTGGAGAGGTACGAGGGCCGCGTGGTCTGGCTGCAGGACGGTGACCCGCCCGCCGAGGTGAGAGGGCTCGCCTCCGCCGGTCTCGTCCTCGTCCCGAAGGCCAGCCTTCGCGGGCTCCGGGCCTACCTTCGCGCCGAAGCGGTGATCTTCACCCACGGCCTCTACGGCAGCCCGCGTCCGGTCGGCCGGAAGCCGATCGTCAACCTCGGACACGGCGACGGGCCCAAGGACATGCGCCCCGGGGTGGGCGGGATGATCTCGAGCACCTGGCTGGTCGGGAGCACCCGCCTGTTCTCCAGCCACCAGGCCGAAGGGTTCGAGGTCCCGCAGGACCACCTGCTGGTCACCGGCAACCCGCGCACCGACCAGTTCTGGCGACCGCCTCATCGCGACCGGCTCGCTGACCTCGGCATCACCGGCGACTTCGTGGTCTGGATGCCGACGTTCCGCCGCACCAGGGCGGTCGGCGCGATGCGGGCCCAGTCGGAGACGATCGGGCCCGGGGACGGGTCAGCGCCGGCCGAGCTCGGCGTACTCCTCGAAGGGCTGCGGCAGCGCGGTCTCCAGCTCGTCATCAAGCCACACCCGATGGATGCCGAGGACCGCCACTGGGACGGCGCAGTCACCATCACCGACGACGACCTGGTCCGCGCCGGGCTGAGTCTCTACGCCGTGCTGGCCTGCTCGCGCGGCCTGGTCACGGACTATTCGAGCGTGTGGGTCGACTACCTGCTGCTCGACCGGCCTCTTGCCTTCCTGGTCCCGGACCGTGACTCCTACAGCCGTGCCCTGGTCCCGCCCGACGTCCTCGACTGGGTCCCGGGCGAGCTCGTCGGCCCAGACCGCCCCTTCGAGACCTTCCTCGCCGACCTCGACGCGGCAGGAAGGCTGGGCTCCGACGTGCGCGCGGCAGCAAGCGAACGCATCGGCCTGAACCCCACGCACACCTCGGCCCACGACCTGCTCACCGAGCTCGCCCGACGCGGCGTCCTGAAGCTGCGGTCCCGGCTCCCGCCGGTCGAGCCTGTCGAAACCCAGCCCACCCCACTGGACTAGAACGTCGCCACCTCGAATTCACCCCACATCCGCACACAGCCACCAAATGAACATCCAGCAATGGGACGGCTCCGACGATCACCCCTCTGCGCGGCGACCCGACGCTACGTTCGGCCGGTGGACCTCCTACCCAGGCAGCGCCGGTCGTCGTCCCCCCTGGTGGCGCGTCGCCGTCGCCCGGGGTTGGCCGCCCTGGGAGACAGCAACACCGCGCTCACCCACCTGCCGCTGCGCTCGCCTGCGCGTTGGCCCGCCATCGTCGGCCGGCAGCTGGAGCAGCCGGTGCGCAACCTGGGTCGCGACGGCGGCACCATTCGCGACGCCTTCGCCCGGGGCCTGGTCGACCGGGCGCTGGCGTCGGGTGCGCACTACCTGGCGATCGCGATTCGCCCTGGACGACAGCATGCGACTGGAGCTCGCGGAGTTCTCCGGCCTGCTCGACCGGCTGCTCCACCAGGTGCAGGCCACCGTCTCGACCCCGGTGCTGCTGACGGGTGTCTGGGTCGACTACCCGGCGCACTGCTCGGCTGACCGCAACGAGCTGATGCAGCCCTTCAACGACGCCGTCCGCTCGGCCGCCGCCGATCACGGCGTCCGACTCGTCGATGTCGCGGCGCGGATGGAGAAGGAGACCGAGAAGGGCCACTGGGACCTGCGGATCCGCAACGGCGCCATCGACTCCCGCCAGGACGCGACCAGGTCGATGGAGACGGAGTGGTGGGACAACATGCACCTCAACGAGGCCGGCTCCCGGTTGGTCGCCCACCTGGTGATGCAGTCGATCCGCACGAACGCCCGAGTCGCCCACTAGGAGTCGGTCAGGCAGCCCGGCGGTGCAGCTCGGGGCGGCCCGCTGACCGCTGTGCGCGAAGCACGTCACTGCGGGGACGCAGGAACGGCTTCTCCAACAGCCGATAGCTGAGGGCAGTCAACGCGACGGCGGCGGTCACGGCGATCCCTCCCATGACCGGCTTGGACAAGCCCAGGTCCACCTTCTCGAGCAGCAGCATCGGCACGATGTGCCACAGATAGAGGCTGTAGCTGGCCCGGCCGACCGCGGCCGGCCAGGGATGGCTGAGCAGCCGGTGCACAGGACTACCCGGATTGCTGTAGCCGGCGTAGATGAGCAGCACGGTCGCCAGCACCGTGGCCGGGATCTCGACGTAGCGGTAGAGCGGCTGGTGTGCCGCCGGTGCGCACAGCGTGATCGCGCCGATCACCAGCAACGCTCCGACCGAGGCCCGGCCGGCGTGCCGCCAGACCTCGGTCGGGGCGCCCCCCGCTTGGAACCACAGCGCCAACGCGCCGCCGACCAGGAGCTCGGTGAACCGAGCCGTCGGTCCGAAGTAGAACCAGAAGTCGCTCATCGGCAGTGACACGAGGTAGAGCGGCAGTGCCGCCACCAGGCTGCCGACGGCGAGCTGGCGTGCGCCCAGGCCACGCGAGCGTGCCGCCAGCACGACCACGGGCCAGAGCAGGTAGAAGTACCACTCGATCGCCAGGGACCAGGTCTGCCCGAAGGGGTGCAACGCCGGGAGCCAGAAGCTGCCGGTCTGGTCGGCTGCCCAGACAGCAGACGACTGCGTCAGCACGAGAAGGCCCCGACGAGCCACCTCGAGCGGGGACAGAGGCGCCGACGGCGTCACGGCGTACAGCACGGTCGCGACCACGACCAGACCCAGCAGGGCCGGGTAGAGCCGGATCACGCGCCGACGGATGAAGACCCACCAGGCGGCTCCGAGACTCCCCGCAGCCTTCGAGCGCCAGAGCATCGTGGTGATGATGAAGCCGCTGAGGACGAAGAAGATGTCGACCCCGATCGAGCCCCCGTGGAAGAACGGGGAGTACCACGAGAGCCAGTGCAGAGCCAGCACGGCCCCGATCGCGAGCGCGCGGATGCCGTCGAGGTAGTCGACGCGTCCGCTGCCCGCCGTGACCTTCATTTCAGCCCCCTGTTCGGGTGGCCCAACGATCCAGAAACCCCGTGGTTAGGGCCGGTCTAGATGCGGTCTAGTTCAAGACTCAACTGGCGAGACGATGCCGCGTTCGATGATTGGAATCGGACAAATAAACCAATACTTGGAGTATGCGTCGTCGTCTCGGGTCTGTCCTCCTCGTCAGCCTCAGCCTGCTGCTGGCTGGTGCGTTCCAGGCACCTGGTCGCGAGGCTTCCCGGGCGACCGCGGCCGACATCGCACCCCTCGCCGCGGTCCAGGCCGACTCCCTCGTGGACAGCTACGGAGTCGGGATCCACCTCGCGTTCCTGAACACGCCCTACGCGGACGCGCCGGCCGTGGCCGACGCGCTCAGCAGCCTCGGCGTGCGGCACGTCCGCGACGACCTCTACATGAACAACCCGCGTCAGTACGCCGGCATCAAGACCGTCAGCGACCAGGGCATCAAGTTCGACCTGATCATGGGCAACCCGAGCAGCCCCGACAGCGCTGCCGACTACGTCAACACGGTCGCCACCCAGCTCCCGGCCGGATCGGTGGAGAGCGTCGAGGGCAGCAACGAGTGGGACCTGTTCTCCAACGGCGACCCGTTGTGGCCGGTCAACCTGCTGTCCCGCCAGCGCGAGCTCTACCAGGCGTCGAAGGCCAACCCGGCGACCGCCGACCTGCCAGTGCTCTCTCCGGCCCTGGCCTTCAAGTGGAACTACGTGATCGCCGGTGACCTGTCGCAGTACGCCGACTACGCCAACGCCCACATGTATCCCGGCGGCTACAAGCCCTCCAACGAGATCAGCCAGATCACCTCCGCGGTGCGCGGTTCCGTGCCGGGCAAGCCGCTGGTGACCACCGAGGCGGGCTATCACAACGCGCTCAACACGACCAACGGTCACCTCCCCGTGCCCGAGGACGTGGCCGGTGTCTACACGCCGCGGCTGCTGCTCGAGCACGTCCTCCGAGGAGAGAAGCGCGTCTACACCTACGAGCTCATCGACGAGTTCGACGACGCGGGCCTGACCAACCCCGAGGCGCACTTCGGGCTGCTGCACCGCGACTTGAGCCCCAAGCCTGCCTACACCGCCATGAAGAACCTCCTCGGGCTGCTCTCCGACCCCGGCCCGGCGTTCACTCCGGCGCCGCTCCCGGTCAAGGTGGCGGGCTACCCGAGCGATGGCAAATACGTCTTGACCCAGAAGCGCGACGGCCAATACGTGCTGCTGCTCTGGCGTGACGTGCCGATCTACGACCCGGCGACGAAGCAGCCCCAGGCCGTCACCCCGACCAACGTGACCCTGCAGCTCGCGAAGAGCTCCAACATCAAGGTCTACCGCCCCTCGCAAGGGTCGGCCCCCGTCACGCAGATGACGGGGAGCTCGCTACCGCTGCAGATGGACGGGTCGGTCACCGCCATCACCGTCGACCCGGCCACTCCCGCACCGGCACCGACCAAGGTGGCCGCGACGGCCGGCAACGCGTCTGCCAACCTCACCTGGCAGCTGCCGACAACGGACGCCGACGTCACCGGCTTCGAGGTCACCCGCTCGCCCGGCGCGACCACCACGCTCGCGGCCACGGCACGATCCTTCAGCGACACCGGCCTGGTCAACGGCACCAGCTACACCTACTCCGTCAGGGCGTTGTCGCCCGACGGTGCGTCGGCTGCCGTCGCGGCGGCCGCGGTGAAGCCGACTGCCCCACCGTCTCCGGTCACCGCCCCGGGCCCCCCGAAGATCACCGCGACCTCCGTCGGCTCGGGCAGCGTCACGGTCACCTGGACGGTTCCGACCAGCACCGGGGGGTCCGCGATCACCGGCTACCAGCTGCTCAGCGGCGCCAAGACCCTCAGCGTCAGCGCCGGCAGCCGCAAGGCCACCCTCAAGGGTCTGGCCAAGAACACCAAGCTCCGCGTCGGCGTACGCGCCAAGAACAAGGTCGGTTACGGCAACCAGGCCTACACGGCCTACGTCACTACCAAGAAGTAGCCGTGTCCGGCCCCGTCAGGTGCACGTCGGGTTGCGGAGGCTACGTTGTCGGCCATGATTCTCGATTCGGAGCAGCGGCCGTGGGGTTCGTGGCACGTCATCGACGTCGCCGACGGCTACAAGATCAAGCGGATCCATGTGAAGCCCGGGTCGCGTCTCTCCCTCCAGAGTCATGAGCACCGCTCCGAGCACTGGGTCGTGATCCACGGGGTCGCGACGTGCGAGGTCGATGAGGTCGTGACCACGGTGCAGCAAGGAGAGTCGATCGACGTCCCACGAAAGGCACATCACCGCCTCGGCAATCAGGGCGACGAAGAGTTGGTGATCGTGGAGGTGCAGCTCGGCGGCTACACCGGCGAGGACGACATCTGCCGTTACCAGGACGACTTCGGACGCCACACCTGATGCTGGGTCCGCCCTGGGCTATTCGGGATTCTCGGGCAGTTGACCGCTTTTCGGACTAGACCACCTGATCGAACTATTCCCCCAAATAGGGCAGCCTGAATAGGCGTTTAAAATCTCAAAACGGGCACGCTTGTCGTGGATGAGATCGGCGTTTCTCGCCTGCTGAACTGGGTGGCCGTTTTTGGTTCCACCTCTCCATAACCTCCGGCCATGAAGAACATCAAGCGTGGCCTCGCCATCGTCGCTGCCGCAGCCCTCGTCGCGGGTTATGCGGTGTCCGCCCAAGGTGCCGCTCCGGGGCACCCGGTCCGTGCGTCGGACTTCACCACCGGAGGCGACGACGGGTTCGCCAACTCAGACACCCGTTCGACGGGGCACTACGACTTCCTCGAGGAAGGCATTCGTCTCTACACACAAGGAAGCACCTCCACTGACAAGGTGGCCGAGTACTTCCCGCTCGACAAGCCCCTCGCGGGCATCACCGACGTCGAGTACGACTGGTTCGGCACGTCGCCCTCACCGGGGATCCAGTACGTCATGGACTTCGACAACGACGGGACCCAGGACGGGATCCTGGTGGGCGAGAAGGTCTACGGCGGACAGGACGTCTGGCTGACCAATGGTTCCAAGGCGGAGTACAAGGACGCAGGAGCCCCCTCCAACGAAGCAGGGTCCGGCACGGCCAACCACGGCACCCTGGCGCAGTGGAGCGCCATGTATCCCGATGCCCGGATCCTCTTCGGCGGGTTCTCGCTCGGATCGGGTGTGCTCGGCGATGGTGTGCTGCGTTCCCTGAGCTACGGTCCGGGTGACGCGAACAGGTACGTCTTCACCGATGAAGCGCCGACGACGACGCCTCCCGTGGTCAATCCCGCCGGCAGCACCGCGCACTCGGTCAGCGGTCGCACGGGCACGGTCTTCCTCAAGACCGCCGCCGTTCCGGCAGACTCGCGGGCAGGTCAGCTGCCGTTCTTCAAGGTGACGATCAACGACAGCACCCGGTCGCTGCAGACGCCGTCGCCCGGCACCGTCGGGACCTACACGCTGGTCTGCCCGAAGAAGGTCCAGTGCGTGTTCAAGACCTACCGCAACGGCACGAAGATCGACACCTTCACCATCCGGCGCTGATCGCCGACATCTAGAGCGAGGCCGTCCGAGTCTGGTCTTCCAGACTCGGACGGCACTCGACGTTCCGGGCCCAGCTCACGCCGTGACCGGGGTCGAGGATCCCTCTCGTCAGGAACCGCTGTTGATCATGCCGGCGCCGACCGTGACTCCGGTGGCCTCGTCGATCAGGATGAACGAGCCGGTGGTCCGGTTCTTCGAGTAGGGGTCGCACAGCAGCGGCACCGTGGTGCGCAGCTGGACGCGGCCGATCTCGTTGAGGCCGAGCTCCTTGGTCTCCTGATCACGGTGCAGCGTGTTCACGTCCAGGCGGTACTGGATGTCCTTGATCAGCGCCCGGCCGTTGCGGGTCGTGTGCTTGATGGCCAGCTTCTGCTTGGGACGCAGAGGCTCGTTGGTCATCCAGCAGATCATCGCGTCGATGTCCTGGCTGGGCTTCGGCGCGTTCTTGACCCTGGCGATCATGTCGCCGCGGCTGACGTCGACGTCGTCCTCGAGACGGACGGTGACCGACATGGGTGGGAACGCCTCGTCGATCTCGGTGTCGAAGAGGTCGATGCCAGCGATCTTGCTGGTCAGACCGCTGGGTAGCACCACGACCTCGTCGCCCGGCTTCAGGATGCCGCCGGCGATCTGGCCGGCGTAGCCGCGGTAGTCGTGGAACTGGTCGGACTTCGGGCGCACGACGTATTGAATCGGGAGACGGGTGTCGACCAGGTCGCGGTCGGAGGCGACGTGGACGTTCTCGAGGTGGTGCATCAGCGAGGAGCCGTTGTACCAGGGCATGTTCTCCGAGCGCATCACGACGTTGTCGCCGTTGAGTGCCGAGATCGGGATGACCTCGAGGTCGGGGATGTTGAGCTTGGTCGCGAAGGAGGTGAACTCCTTGTGGATCCGGTCATAGATGGCCTGGTCGTAGTCGACGAGGTCCATCTTGTTGACCGCGAGCACCAGGTGGGGGACCCGCAGCAGCGACAGGATCACCGCGTGCCGACGGGACTGCTCCGTGAGGCCCTGGCGGGCATCGACGAGCACCAGGCCGAGGTCGGCGGTCGAGGCGCCGGTGACCATGTTGCGGGTGTACTGCACGTGGCCGGGGGTGTCGGCAATGATGAACTTGCGCGCCGGAGTCGCGAAGTAGCGGTAGGCCACGTCGATGGTGATGCCCTGCTCACGCTCGGACCGCAGTCCGTCGGTGAGCAGCGCGAGGTCGGTGTAGTCGTAGCCCTTGGACTGGCTGGTCGCCTCCACGGCCTCGAGCTGGTCCTCGAAGATGGCCTTGGAGTCCAGCAGCAGTCGGCCGATCAGGGTGGACTTGCCGTCGTCGACAGACCCGGCGGTGGCGAAGCGCAGCAGGTCCATCTGGCCGACACCGAGGTCCGCGAGCGTGGGGTTGTCCGGAGCCTTCTCTGGGGTGGCCATCAGAAGTAGCCCTCCTTCTTGCGGTCTTCCATGGCGGCCTCGGAGAACCGGTCGTCACCACGGGTGGCGCCGCGCTCGGTCACCTTGGCGATGGCGACTTCCTCGATGATCTTCTCGATCGTGTCAGCCTCGGACTCGACGCATCCGGTGAGCGTGAGGTCGCCGACGGTGCGGAAGCGCACCGTCTTCTCGACGACCTCCTCACCGGCCTTGGTCGGGTTGAAGTCACTCTCGGAGAGCCACATGCCGTCGCGCTTGAACACCCGGCGCTGGTGGGAGAAGTAGATCGACGGGATCTCGACCTTCTCCTGGGCCAGGTAGTGCCAGATGTCGAGCTCGGTCCAGTTGGACAGCGGGAAGATCCGCATGTGCTCGCCGCCGTGGATGCGCCCGTTGTAGAGGCTCCACAGCTCGGGACGCTGCATCTTGGGATCCCACTGGCCGAAGTCGTCTCGGTGGGAGTAGACGCGCTCCTTGGCGCGGGCCTTCTCCTCGTCGCGCCGGCCGCCACCGAAGGCGGCGGTGAAGCCGTTCTCCTCGATCGCGTGGAGCAGGGTGCCGATCTGGTGCCGGTTGCGACTGGTCTTGCCGTCGTCGACGACGATGCCGTTGGCGAGGGCTTCCTCGACGCTGGCCACGATCAGCTTCACGCCCAGGCGGCTGACCCAGTTGTCCCGCGTCTCCAGGACCTCGGGGAAGTCGTAACCCGTGTCGACCTGGAGCACCGGGAACGGGATCTTCGCCGGGTAGAAGGCCTTCTCCGCGAGGCGGAGCATGACGATGGAGTCCTTGCCGCCCGAGAACATCAGCACCGGCTTCTCGAACTCGGCCGCGACCTCACGGAAGATGTGGATGGACTCAGCTTCCAGCTGGTCAAGCTGGCTCAGCCGGTAGTCGGCATGGGTCTGGGTCATGGACAGGGGTGACCTCTCGTCTGGACGGCAGCCCACATCGTACCGATCGGGTCGGATGGTCCGGTCTGCGCGCCAGCGATCTCGCCATACGGGTCACGCACGTCCGGTCCACGCGATTTCGCGGGGCAGAGGTGGATCCCCAAACAATACCTGTTGACGCGACAAACCGCGTCGGGTGTCTGGGTCAGTAGGCGCCGCGGGAGCCGAAGACGGCGCCCCAGGTGCGGGCCAGGATGGTGAGGTCCTGGAACATCGACCAGTTGTCCACGTAGTAGAGGTCGAGGCGGATGGCCTCGGACCACGACAGCTCCGAGCGGCCGGAGACCTGCCAGAGGCCGGTCATGCCGGGGCGGACGCGGAGGCGACGGGCCATGTCGTCGTCGTACTGGGCCACCTCGTGGCGCAGCGGCGGACGCGGGCCCACCAGGCTCATGTCGCCCTTGAGGACGTTGACCAGCTGGGGCAGCTCGTCGAGGGAGAAGCGGCGCAGCCACTTGCCGGGAGCCGTGATCCGCGGGTCGTTCTCCATCTTGAAGAGACCACCCTCGTAGCCAGCCTGCTTGTGCAGGTCGGCCAGGAGCTCCTCGGCGTTGGTGACCATCGTGCGGAACTTCCAGCAGTAGAAGGTCTTGCCGTCGCGGCCGACGCGGGTCTGCTTGAAGAGGACCGGGCCGCGGTCGAAGCGCCACACCTTGTAGGCGGAGAACGCGAGCGCGGGCATGAAGAGCATCAGCAGGGCGGTCGAGCCGATCACGTCGAAGGTGCGCTTGGCGCGGCGTACGGCCTCGGCCGAGCGGGGCTTCTCGAGGTGGATCAGCGGCATGCCGCCGACCGGGCGCACGCTCACGCGCTCGCTGGAGACGTCGGTGACGCTGGGCGCGATCACCACGGCGACGTCCTCGTGCTCGAGGTCCCAGGCCAGCCGGCGCATGTCGACGGCGGAGTCGACCGCGCCACCGGCGAGGAAGACCACGTCGGCCTCCGCGTCGATGGCGATCTCGGCGATCGAGCGGGAGGAACCGAGCAGCGGGATGCCGGAGTGGGTGACCTGACGCTCGCCGGGCTCGGGGAGGAGAGCGCCGACCACGTTGTAGCCGAGCCACTTCTCGCGACGCAGGACGCTGGCGATCTCGTCGACGTGACCCTCGTTGCCGGCGATCACGACGCGGTGCTGGAGGGCGCCGTGGTTGCGGGCGCGGTGGATGCTGCGGCGAAGGAGGAACCGGCCCAGCACCAGCATCGGGATGCCGATGGCGAAGCAGAGGACGAAGAAGCCGCGGGCGAGCTCGAACTGGACGAGGTAGCAGCCGATGCCGACGGCGCCGGCCGTCCACAGCGAGGCGTAGATCATGTGCTTGTACTCGTCGAGCCCGGCGCCGAAGACCTGCGGGCGGTAGCCGCCCAGGAAGAAGATGGCCGCGACCCAGCCGACGATCATGATCGGACCGGCGACGGTCAGCGAGTCGCCGACGTCGTGGCTGGGCAGGTTGGCAAAGGCCATGGTCTCGCGGCCGAGGATCGCGGCGAAGACGCTGAAGGTGACCAGGACCAGGTCAGTGCCGAACGCGACCGTCGGGATGTAGCGAAGACCGCCGCGCGTTGGCGCTGCGACTCTGGTGGCTGCCACCAAAGAGGTCGTCATTGGAATCCCCCGATTTCAAGCGACGCCCCATGTCGGGAGCGTCGCGTTGCACACTCTAGGAGTTATGAACGACGACGGCTTCTTTGCGATACCCGCCCGGGGTCAGCGGTCTAGTCCGGAAGTCGCCACGCTGCAGCGTTGTTGTCGAAAGCGGGTAGACCCCGCATCTGACGTATGAACCCCCACGCGAGCGGTCCGAGCAGCAGCAGAGCGGCTCCGATGATGCCGACCCACTCCGGTGGCACGCCCAGCATCTTGAGTCCAGTCACTGAGAGCACGATCACGATCCCGCGTCTGATCACCGACTGGGACACCCACGCCGCCATCCGCGCGCCCACGAAGGTGCCGGGGGTCCCACCGAGGATCAGCGGGATCAGCACCTCCCAGGTGACGCCCTCGGTGACGACGTGGCCGATGGCGGCCGCGAGCACGAGGGGGACGGCTTGGACGAGGTCGGTCCCGACGAGGCGTACGGCGGACAGGGTCGGGTAGATCAGCAGCAGGGCCACCATGATCAGCGATCCGGAGCCGACCGAGGTGATGCCGACCAGGAGTCCACCGACCGCCCCGACCAGGATGGTCGGGATGACGCGCACCTTCGGCTCGTCCTCGCTGATGGTGTTGCCACCGGTGACGTAGCGGAGCTGGAGATACATCCGCAGCGCATAGGTCGCCGCCGTGAACAGCAGTGCGATGCCGATCGCCGTGGTCAGGAACTCCTGCTGGTCCTTCGCCGCGCCGACGCTCTTGACGATGAAGCCGCCCGCGAGCGCGAACGGCACCGAGCCGAGCATCAGCAGGCCGGCCAGCCGGAGGTTGGGGGAGCCGCGCTTCCAGTGCACGCTGGCGCCGACCGACTTGTTGATGCTCGCCGCGACCAGGTCGTTGGCCACGGCGGCGGTCGGGTTCACGCCCAGGAAGATCAGCGCCGGGGTCATCAGCGCGCCACCACCCATGCCGGTCAGCCCCACCACGATGCCCACCCCGAAGCTGACCACGAGGACCGAGAGCGCGGAGAGGGTGAGGAGGTCGCTCACGGGGTCGGCTCCTGGGCGTGGAAGGGGAGGACGGGCATCAGGTCGTCGAGGCAGTCCTCGATGGTGCGGCCGGTGGTGTCGATGTGGACGGCGGCGTCGGTGGGCTCCTCGTAGGGGCTGGAGATGCCGGTGAACTCCGGGATCTCCCCCGCCCGCGCCTTGGCGTAGAGGCCCTTGCGGTCGCGGCGCTCGCACTCCTCCAGCGGGGTGGAGACGTGCACGAGCACGAACTCGCCGCCGGCGTCCTCCACCATCTGGCGCACCTGCTTGCGGGTGGTGTCGAACGGCGCGATCGGCGAGCAGATCGCGATGCCGCGGTGGCGGGCGATCTCCGCGGCCACCCAGCCGATGCGGTGGATGTTGGTCTCGCGGTCCTCCTTGGAGAAGGAGAGCCCCTTGCTGAGGTTCCGGCGCACGACGTCACCGTCGAGGCTGGTGACCGTGCGACGGCCGTCCTCGAGGATCAGGTCGTGCAGCGCTCGGGCCAGGGTCGACTTGCCGCTCCCGGAGAGGCCGGTGAAGAAGACCACGAACCCGCGCTCGTCCTCGCCAGGCTGGTCCTGGTCGACGATCGTGGCGATCTCCGCGGGCCACTCGCCCTCGCCGGGGACCGCGAGGATCTCGCCGGTCGCGTAGTTGGCGGCGACCAGCTGGCCGAGCTCGTGGTCGTAGTCGGGGTCGCCATGGGCGGCGAGCGGCGCGGCGACGACCTCTGCCCGACCACCCAGCAGGGCTGCCGCCGCGAGGGTGGCGCGGACCAGGCCGACGGGGGAGACGTCCTGGGGGGTGCCGGTGCCGTTCAGCGCGAGGAGCACGACGACCCGGCCGGCCGACCTCTCCTCGATCAGGGCCAGGTCCTGGTCGGTCAGGGGGGCCGCGACGGGGACGAGCAGCGCCCCGTCGTACAGCCTGCGCGCCTCGGTCGGGCTCAGGTGCAGCCGCCGGAAGGGGCCGTAGGCAGGCGTGGCGAGGGGCGTGAGCGACTCAGGGGTGTACGTCGCCAGCGGGAGCCCCTCGGGGTCCACCAGCTCGACCGCGGGCGCGTCCGCGAGCTCGGGCGGGAGGGAGAGCGTGATGCCCGGGTCCGAGACGTCGCCGAAGCTGGTCAGCGGGGCCAGCGCGCCGGAGAGCAGGAGCTCGAGGTCGTCCAGCTCCGCCGGGGTCGGACAGTGTTGGGGGGCAGGCACCGGGCCATGGTGTCAGAGCGCGCGCCCGATAACGTCCGACGCATGGCTTCTCTCCCCTCCGGTCCTGTCGTCATCGCCGAGATCGTCCGGTCGGGATTCGTCGAGGGGCACCACTACGGGTCGTGGGTGGTGCTCGATCGCGACGGTTCCACGCTCGCGGCCGCCGGTGACGTCGAGAGCCCGATGCTGCCCCGGTCGTGCAACAAGCCGATCCAGGCGCTCGGGATGCTCGAGGCGGGCCTCGGGCTCGAGGGCGAGCTGCTGGCGCTGGCCTGCGCGTCGCACTCGGGTGAGCCCTTCCACGTCGAGGGAGTACGCCGGATCCTCGACTCGGCCGGCCTCACCGAGGACGCGCTCCAGACGCCGCCGGACTGGCCGCTGGACGACGCGCGCCGCGAGGAGCTGATCCGCGAGGGTCAGTCGAAGGCGCCGATCCTGATGAACTGCTCGGGCAAGCACGCGGCGATGCTCGCGACCTGCGTGGCCAACGGCTGGCCCACCTCGACCTATCTGGAGCCGGACCACCCGCTCCAGCAGGCGATCACCTCGACCTTCGCCCGGAGCACCGGCGAGGCGGTCGCGCACGTGGCCACCGACGGCTGCGGCGCCCCGCTGCTGTCCACCTCGCTCACCGGGCTGGCGCGGGCCTTCGCCTCGCTGGCACGAGCGTCGTCCGGACCGGGCCATGCGATCGCGACGGCGATCCGGTCGCACCCGGAGTTCGTCTCCGGGACCACCCGGGACGAGCTGACCCTGCTGCGCGCGATCCCGGGTGCCATCGGCAAGGCGGGCGCCGAGTCGGTCTATGCGGTCGCGCTGCCCGACGGCCGGGCGTTCGCGACGAAGACCGATGACGGCGCCGCGAGGGCCCGCCCCGTCGTGATGGCGGCGTTGCTCGAGGGGCTCGGCATCACCGCTGAGCCCGGTGTGGACGGTGATGCGGTCCGTCGTACGGGCGAGGCGGTGCTGCTCGGCGGCGGGCGACCGGTCGGTGAGATCCGCGCCGTGGCGCCGTCCCGCGTCTAGGTCCAGCGTCGGATCGCCGCCTGACCTCCGCGTTTGCTGGCTGCTAGCACGTCAAACGGGTTGTTTGCATCGTGAGACAAGGGTTTTGTGACCACTGACACCACCGCTGCGTTTGCTTTTGCTTGCTGGAGTTAGCAACATGGAGTCATGGCCAAGATCAAGGTCGGGAAGACCGTCGAGTCGCTCGGGGAATACCTCCGCGAGCAGCGCGTCTCGGCCCAGCTCTCGCTCCGCCAGCTGGCGGAGCAGACGGGTGTGTCCAACCCCTACCTGAGCCAGATCGAACGTGGTCTGCGCCGGCCGTCCGCCGAAGTGCTGCAGCAGCTGGCCAAGGCGTTGCGGATCTCCGCCGAGCAGCTCTACGTGCAGGCAGGGATCTTGAACCCCGACGACGGACAGGTCCGCTCCGTGGAGCTGGCCATCCTCGGGGACCCAGTGCTCAGCGAGCGACAGAAGCAGTCCCTGCTCGACGTCTACCAGTCGTTCAGGACGGTCGCGGAGAACGTGAACGAGACAACGGTCATCGAGCCGGCCCCTCTGATCGAGGAGCCCGGACTCGAGGCCACCACCAGGAAAGAAGGAGATTGACATGGCTAAGACCCAGTTCTATGTCGACCAGCTCAAGAACGAGGCCATCAAGCCTCTCTACGCCGTTGCCGGCGCCACCGAGGTGGCCTACGAGTTCGCCCGCGGCTACACCGCCGAGGCGCAGAACCGCGTGAGCAACATCAAGATCGAGCGCGACCCCAAGGCCCTGCAGGACCAGGCCGTCTCGCTGGTGAACGCTCGCATCGACGGGCTCCAGAAGGACGCCAAGGACGCGCAGGCCAAGTTCGAGGCCCGCGTCGCGGAGCTCCAGAAGGAGGCGCGTGCGCTTCCCAAGAAGGTCCAGAACGAGATCGACGACACCGTCACCGAGCTCGCCAAGACCTACGCCGACCTCGTCGACCGTGGCGAGAAGATCGTCGCCGCCATCCGCAAGGACGGCGTCAAGGCCGTCTCCGCGGTGCGCACCGCGCCGAACAAGTCCTCGGTCGTGCGTCGTGAGCGCGCCAAGGTCGCGGCCGACAAGCCCTCGAACAGCAGCCGTCCGGTGAAGAAGTCGGCCACGAAGAAGCCCGTGGCCAAGAAGACCCCGGCCAAGACGACTGCCAAGAAGGCGACCGCCACCAAGAAGGCGGCCACCACGGGCGCGCGCTCGACCGCCAAGTCCGCGCAGACGACCGCCAAGAAGGCCGCCACCACGGCCTCCAACACGGCCGCTGCGGCCACGGCCTGAACCGAACACTCGTCGCCGACGGGTGACGAGTAGTCCCCTCTGGTGACCCCTCCCTTCGCCAGAGGCGGGCCGACGGGCCCTCGGGTTTCCCGAGGGCCCGTTGCCACGTCCGGATATCCTTCGGGCGTGGTCTTCCAATTCGAGTCGATGATCTCGGAAATCGCCTTCTTCGTGCTGCTGGCCGTGAAGGTGTTCGCGTTCGTCGATGCCCTCACCCGCCCGACGCAGGCCTATGTCGCCGCAGGGAAGCTGACCAAGCCCGCCTGGCTGCTGATCCTGGGCCTCACCGTGGCGGTCGCCTTCGTGTTCCCGTCGGTGATCGGGCTGTTCTCGATCGTCGGCATCGTGGCGGCCTTCGTCTATCTCCTCGACGTGCGCCCCGCGCTCGCGTCGGTCACCCGTCGGCGCTGAATCCCGCCAGGTGACCCCGCGTGCCCTCCGGGGCATCGGGTACGACACGTTGCCGAGGGGCATCCCTCGAAGACGTGAGGAGTATTCATGAAGGCAGTGACGTGGCACGGACGGCGCGACGTGAGGGTGGACAACGTCCCCGACCCCGTCATCAAGGAGTCCAACGACGCCATCGTGCGGATCACCTCGAGCGGCCTGTGCGGTTCTGACCTGCACCTCTACGAGACGCTCGGCCCGTTCATGGGAGAGGGCGACATCCTCGGTCACGAGCCGATGGGGATCGTCGAGGAGGTCGGTCCCGAGACCGGTGATCTCAAGGTCGGCGACCGGGTGGTGCTGCCGTTCCAGATCTGCTGCGGCCACTGCTGGATGTGCACCCAGGGCCTGCACACGCAGTGCGAGACCACCCAGGTGCGTGACCAGGGCATGGGCGCGGCGCTGTTCGGCTTCAGCAAGCTCTACGGCGAGGTGCCCGGCGGACAGGCGGAGCTCCTCCGGGTGCCCGAGGCGCAGTTCATGCCGATCAAGGTGCCCGAGGGTCCGCCGGACGAGCGCTTCCTCTTCCTCTCCGACGTGCTGCCCACCGCCTGGCAGTCGGTGCAGTACGCCGGCATCCCCGACGGCGGGACCGTGCTGGTCCTCGGCCTGGGCCCGATCGGCGACATGGCCGCGCGGATCGCCCTGCTCCAGGGCAAGCGGGTCATCGCCGTCGACCGCGTGCCCGAGCGGCTCGCCCGGGTCGCCGCGCGCGGCGCCGAGGTGCTCAACCTCGACGAGGTCGACGACATCGGCGAGGAGGTGCGCTCGCGCACCAACGGCCGCGGACCCGACTCGGTCATCGACGCGGTCGGCATGGAGGCCCACGGGTCGCCCGTCGCCGAGGTCGGCCAGCGCATCTTCAACGCGTTGCCCAAGCGCATCGTGGCCCCGCTGATGAACAAGGTCGGCATCGACCGGATGTCGGCGATCTACACCGCGATCGACGCGGTCCGCCGCGGCGGAACCATCTCGCTGATCGGGGTCTACGGCGGCCAGAGCGACCCGATGCCGATGCTGACGATGTTCGACAAGCAGATCCAGCTCCGGATGGGCCAGGCCAACATCAAGCGCTGGGTCGACGACATCATGCCGTTGCTCGTCGACGACTCCGACCCGCTGGGCACCGAGGAGTTCGCGACCCACAAGGTGTCGCTCGACGAAGCGCCCGCGGCCTACGACCAGTTCCAGAAGAAGACCGACGGGACCATCAAGGTCGTCTTCAAGCCGTGACCCTCCCAGGAGCCCCCCACGCCTCGGTGTGGGGGGCTCCAACATCCTGGGGGCACACTGACCCCATGCCCCTGGACCCCCAGATCGCCGGACTGATCGCCCTCGTCGAGGCCGGCACGCCGATGTCCCAGCAGACCCCGGACGAGGCGCGTGCGTCCTTCCGCGCGCTGGCCGTCGACCTGCGCCAGCCCGAGCACCTCGTGCCGGTGGAGTCCGTCTCGGAGACGGTGGTGGCCGGACGGCCGGCGCGGGTCTATCGGCCCGCTGCCACTCGCGGTGCCACCGTCGCGCTGTTCCACGGGGGCGGCTTCGTGATCGGCGACCTCGACACCCACGACAACCTGTCCCGCCAGATCTGCCGGGACACCTCCTCGGTGGTCGTGTCGGTCGACTACCGGCTCGCTCCGGAGCACCCGTTCCCGGCGGCGGTCGACGACTGTGTCGCGGCGGCCCGGGAGATCCTGGACCGGCTCGACGAGTTCGGCGCCGACGGTCGGCTCGCGGTGGCCGGTGACAGCGCCGGCGGCAACCTGGCGGCCGTGGTCGCCCAGCAGGTGCCCGGGATCGTGGCGCAGTTCCTGATCTATCCCACGGTCGACGGAGGCGGGTCCTATGCCTCCCGTGAGGAGAACGGCCACGGCTACTTCCTCGACAAGCCGACGATGAAGTGGTTCGTGGACCACTACGCCCCCGACGGCGACGAGACCGACCCCCGGCTCTCGCCGCTGCGGGCTCCCTCGCTCGAGGGGCTGCCGCCGGCCGTCATCGTGACGGCCGAGTTCGACCCGCTGCGCGACGAGGGGGAGGCCTATGCGGCTGCTCTGTCGCAGGCCGGGGTGCGGGTGGACGTCCAGCGCTATGAGGGGCTGATCCACGGGTTCATGGACATGGGCCCCTGGTCGACGGTCGCCCAGGCCGCTGTGGAGGACGCGGTGCGGCGTTTCGGCGTACTCCTGGACGGGGCTGTGGAAAACCGCTGACCGACCCTTCCGGCGGGGCATCCTCGTCGGTGTGGAGATCGACGAGCTGGTGTTCCGGTGGGGCGGAGTCGCCTCCTGGCGCCAGCTGGTCGTCGAGTTCCCCACCATGGACGTGCGGCGCGCGGTCGAGGCCGAGCGGCTCGTCAGGATCGGTCGGGGCCTCTATGCGCTGCCCGCCGTTGAGGAGGCCCCGCGCGCTGCCCGGCGACTGAACGGGGCGTTGTCACTGACCAGCGCGGCGCTGCACCACGGCTGGGCGGTGAAGACCCCTCCCCGGAAGCCACACGTCACGGTGCCCCGGCACCGGAAGATCTCCGTGCAGCGCCGACGCGGAGTCCTGCTGCACTTCGGTGAGGTGGAGGTCGATGGCATCGCTACCGCCCCGGTGCAGACGGTGATCGACTGCGCGCGGCAGCTGCCCTTCGACGAGGCTCTCTGCGTGGCCGACTCGGCACTGCGGTCCGGTCAGGTGACCCGGGGCGAGCTGGTCGCCGCGGCCGAGAGGTCTCCCCGGACGGGGAGACCGGCGGCCCTCCGGGTGGCGGGTGAGGCCGACGAACGCGCGGCCAACCCGTTCGAGTCCGTCATCCGGGCGATCTCCAGGGAGTTCCCGCAGCTCCATCTGGTGCCGCAGGTCGTCCTCCCGTTCGGGCGACCCGACCTCTACGACCCCGCCAAGGAGCTGGTCGTCGAGTGCGACTCGTTCCGGCACCACTCCGTCCGGGACGATCTGGTCAGCGATGTCGAGCGCTACAACGCCGTCGAGCTGCACCGCCTGGGGCTGCTCCGCTTCGCGTGGGAGCACGCCATGCGGCGTCAGGACTATGTGCGAGACACCTTCCGGGAGTGGCTGGAGGTCAAGGCAGTTTCAGAGCGACTGGCAGTTGGCCGTCGCTGCCCGCACTGCGCCGCGTGAGGTTGCCTCGTTCTGACCGAACTGCCAGTCGGTCTTGTGGGCATCGTCGGCGCGGGGCAGGTTTGGGACATGCGGTGTCACTTCATCCCGGGATATCTGCTGGAGCGCCTCGCACGGGCCTCCGACCAGGCAGTGGCGGAGTGCGGGCGGCGGACGGCCGCCATCGACCAACGGGTGCTCGCGCGCCCTGCGGCCCCAACGGGCCCCGCTGTCGGCGACTGGGCGATCCACGACGCCGACAACGGGTCGGTCCTGCCGGGCCGGCTGGTGCGCTCCGCCGGCGAGCCCGAGGTGAGCGACGTGACCGTCAACGAGGCGGCGACCGGCATCACGGAGACGCTGGCGCTCTTCGCCGACTTCGGGCGCTCCTCCTTCGACGACCTGGGCGCGACGGTCGTGGCGACGGTGCACTACGAGCAGGACTACGACAACGCCTTCTGGGACGGCACCCAGCTGGTCTTCGGTGACGGCGACGGACAGGTCTTCGGCC
The DNA here is from genome assembly GCA_963843075.1 of uncultured Actinomycetota bacterium. Classification (GTDB taxonomy): domain Bacteria; phylum Actinomycetota; class Actinomycetes; order Propionibacteriales; family Nocardioidaceae; genus Marmoricola. The sequence continues at coordinate 1,123,781 of CAWJJD010000001.1, forward strand.
GGTTCACCAAGCCGATCGACGTGCTCGGTCACGAGCTCGCCCACGCAGTCACGCAGTACACCGCCGACCTGACCTATCAGGGCCAGTCCGGAGCACTCAACGAGTCGATGTCCGACGTCTTCGGCGCCTGCATGAAGCAGCGCCATCTCGGCCAGGACGCGGCCTCGGCCGACTGGCTGGTCGGTGAGGGCATCTTCCTGCCCGGAATCAACGGTCGTGCCCTGCGGTCGATGCCGGACCCGGGCACGGCCTACGACGACCCCCAGCTGGGCAAGGACCCGCAGGTCGGCTCGATGTCCGACTACGTCGAGACCACGGACGACGACGGCGGCGTGCACATCAACAGCGGCATCCCCAACCGCGCGTTCGTGCTCGCCGCGAAGGCGATCGGCGGGGAGTCGTGGAGCGGTGCCGGCCGGATCTGGTACGCCGCCCTGACCTCCGGGATCTCCGCCGACAGCGACTTCGCCGCCTTCGCGGCCGCGGCCGTCGAGGCCGCGGGGGAGCACGCGCAGGTGGTCGAGGAGGCGTGGGCGACCGTGGGCGTCGCGCAGAGCTCGGCCGGCGGGTCGTCACCGGGCACGCCCCCGGGACTTGTGGTCCAGGTCGCACGCACGGGTGGCTTCGCCGGGCTGAGGAAGGAGGGCGCGGTGGACCTCGACTCCACCGACCCAAGGGCTCCCCGGGTCCGTCGGCTCGTCCAGCGGATCAACTTCCGCGCCGTGGGCAGCGGAGAGCCGAAGCCGGACCGGTTCGTCTACCGCTTCGGCTACCTCGGCACCCAGACCCAGGTGCACGAGCAGGAGCTCACCGAGGACCTCCGGGAGCTGGCGAGGATCGTGTTGGAGGAGTAGCGCGGCCCGGACAGCCGGCTGGGACCGCCACTTACCCCTTGCGGGCCCGGGCGGCCGACTTGGCGCGGTCGTGGGCGGCGAGGTGGACCTTGCGGATGCGGACGGAGTCGGGGGTGACCTCGACGCACTCGTCCTCGCGGCAGAACTCCAGGGACTGCTCCAGCGACAGCTTCTTCGGCGGGATGAGCTTCTCGAAGTTGTCGGAGGTGGCGGACCGGATGTTGGTCTGCTTCTTCTCCTTGGTGATGTTCACGTCCATGTCGTCGGCGCGGGAGTTCTCGCCGACGATCATGCCCTCGTAGACCTCGGTCGTCGGCTCGACGAAGAGCACGCCGCGCTCCTGCAGGTTGGTCATGGCGTACGCCGTGACGGCCCCGCTGCGGTCTGCCACGAGCGAACCCTGCGAGCGTGACTTGATCTCGCCGGCCCAGGGCTCGTAGCCCTCGAAGACGTGGTGGGCGATGCCGGTGCCGCGGGTGTCGGTGAGGAACTCGGTCCGGAAGCCGATCAGCCCACGGGCGGGGACGAGGAACTCCATCCGCACCCAGCCGGTGCCGTGGTTGGTCATCTGCTCCATCCGGCCCTTGCGGACCGCGAGGAGCTGGGTGATCGTGCCGAGGTACTCCTCCGGCGCGTCGATCGTCAGGCGCTCCACCGGCTCGTGGACCTTGCCGTTGACCTCGCGGGTGACCACCTGCGGCTTGCCGACGGTCAGCTCGAAGCCCTCGCGGCGCATCTGCTCGACCAGGATCGCCAGCGCCAGCTCGCCACGGCCCTGGACCTCCCAGGCGTCGGGACGCTCGGTGTCGAGGATCTTCAGCGAGACGTTGCCGACCAGCTCCTTGTCGAGGCGGTCCTTGACCAGGCGCGCGGTGACCTTGGTGTTCTTGGTCGGGCCACGGCCGGCGAGCGGCGAGGTGTTGATGCCGATCGTCATCGAGATCGCGGGCTCGTCCACCTTGATCAGGGGAAGCGCGACCGGGTTCTCGGCGTCGGCCAGGGTCTCGCCGATCATGATCTGGGGGATGCCGGCGATCGCGACGATGTCGCCCGGCCCCGCGTAGTCACCCGGCTTGCGCTCCAGCGCCTCGGTGACCAGCAGCTCGGTGATCTTCACGTTCTGCTTGCTGCCGTCGGTCTTCATCCACGCGACGGTCTGGTTCTTGCGCAGCTCGCCCTCGCGCACCCGGACCAGCGCGAGCCGGCCGAGGAACGGGGAGGCGTCGAGGTTGGTGACGTGGGCCTGTAGCGGCGCGCCCTCGGTGTAGACGGGCGCCGGGATGGTCTCGAGGATCGTCTTGAACAGCGGCTCGAGGTCGGGGGAGTCGGGCAGTCCGCCGTTCTCCGGCATCTCCAGCGACGCGCGGCCGGCCTTGGCGCTCGCGTAGACGACCGGGAAGTCCAGCGCGTCCTGGCTGTGGGACTCGTCGAGCAGGTCCATGAACAGCTCGTAGGTCTCGTCGACGACCTCGGCGATGCGGGCGTCGCCGCGGTCGACCTTGTTGACCACGAGTACGACGGGCATGTCGGCGTTCAGCGCCTTGCGGAGCACGAACCGGGTCTGGGGGAGCGGACCCTCCGAGGCGTCGACCAGCAGCACGATGCCGTCGACCATGGAGAGGCCGCGCTCGACCTCGCCACCGAAGTCGGCGTGGCCGGGGGTGTCGATGATGTTGATCGTCATCGGCTTGCCGCCGGCCGACGGGCCGGCGTAGTGGATCGCGGTGTTCTTCGCGAGGATCGTGATGCCCTTCTCGCGCTCGAGGTCACCGGAGTCCATCGCGCGCTCGTCGACGTGCTGGTGCTCGCCGAAGGCGCCGCCCTGCCAGAGCATCTTGTCCACGAGGGTCGTCTTGCCGTGGTCGACGTGCGCCACGATCGCGACGTTGCGCAGGTCGGAGCGGGACTTGAGGTGGTCGTGCAGCTCGTCGTGGAGCTGGTCGATCTGTTCGGGCGTGGTCATGCCTGTTGCCTTCCGTCTGCCGGCGGCGGGCCCGGACGGTGACGCTCGGTGAGCGTTTCGTGGGCGCGCGGACAGACAGGTCTCGGGGATTCGGGGAACGGCGCCGACGGGCGCACGCGTCAGTCTATCGTGACCTGTGTGTCCGGATTTCGGGTCCTGTTCGTGTGCATCGGCAACGTCTGCCGGTCCCCGCTCGGCGAAAGACTCCTCGCGAAGCGACTTGAGGACAGCGACATCGAGGTCTCCAGTGCCGGCGTCGCTGCGATGGTGGCGCCCCGATGAGCCCGGAGTCGGCCGTTCACCTCGAGCCCGCGGGCGCGAACGCTGACGGCTTCCGCGCCCGACAGCTGACCCGCGCCGCCCTGGACGACTACGACATCGCCGACCCCTACGGCCGCGACGAGGCTGCCTACGCGCACGCCGCCGAGCTGATGGCGGCCGCGGTCGACAAGATCGCCAAGGGCCTGTCGTCGTGAGGGGCTGTCTGCGGGCTGTCGTCGTGGTGCTCGCCCTGGCGCTGGTGGCGGCCGCGACCCCGAGCGTGGCCGACTCGACCGGCGCCACCGTCGCCGACGGCGATCACGCGCGCGCCGCCGCCCGTCCGCTCAGGGGGCTCACGATCGCGCTGGACCCGGGTCACCAGCTCGGCAACCACAACTACCCGCGGCAGACCAACCGCCTCGTGCCCGCCGGCGGTTTCTCCAAGCCCTGCAACACCACCGGCGCGGCGACCAACGGCGGCGTGGCCGAGGCGACCGTGAACTTCCAGCTCTCGCAGGCGATCAGGCGCCGGTTGCAGGCGCTCGGTGCCCACGTGCGGATGACCCGCAACACCAACACCCAGGGGCGCTGGGGACCGTGCGTCGATGCCCGCGGGCGGTTCGGCAAGCGCGTCCACGCCCGGTTGATGGTCTCGTTGCACGCCGATGGCGGTCCCTCGTCGGGTCGTGGCTTCCACGTGATCGCGCCGACCCGACGCCAGCCCTGGACCACCGACATCGCGACCGCCTCGCTGCGGCTGGCCAAGATCCTGCGGGGGTCGCTGGTGCGCAACCACGTGCCGCGGGCCGACTACATCGCGGGTGGTGACGGGCTCGACGTCCGCAGCGACCTCGGCACCCTGAACCTCTCCGACGTCCCGGTGGCGATGATCGAGATCGGCAACATGCGCAACACCGTGGACGCCCGGCGGATGACCACTGCTGCCGGACAGGCGCGTTATGCCAATGCCGTCGTCCGGGGGATTCGGACCTATCTGAGACGCTGAACCCCATGCCTGCCCGTCTTCTCCGCTGCGTGGCTGTCCTCGCGGCCACTCTGCTGCTCGGCAGCCTCGCCGGCTGCTCGGGCGACACCCAGGAGAGCACTGAGTCACCGAGCCGCGAGACGACCGCGGACAAGCCCGTGAAGTCGCTGGCCAAGGGCACCTGCTGGGGAGACGAGCAGCTCCCCGAGGCCCTCGGCAAGGACTTCGACTCGTGGGTGGAGAAGTACGCCGACGGCGACTCGACGCTCGGCGACGCCATGCGCGACGACGCGGCCTTCGCCAAGCAGGTCGACTGCTCCGAGCCGCACTCGCTCGAGCTCTACAACGTGGTCGAGGTGGCGCCGCAGCTGACCGCCCGGATCACGAAGTACTCCGACCTGCTCGACCAGAAGTCGACGCTCTACCGGCAGGTTCGCGACCAGGTGAACGACCGGTGCACCGCCGGGTCGGCGTACGGCGTGGCCCAGCGGAAGGCCGGCGGCCTGCCGGTCCAGCTCGGACCCTCACTCAAGGCCGACGGCGGGCTGCACGTCGCGTGGGACCCCTTCCCCGCCGACCTGTGGGACCAGGGGCAGAAGAAGTTCGTGTGCACCTTCGAGCAGGACCGGCCCGGGACGTTGAGCTTCGCCGACATCCCCACCAGCAGGCTGCCGATCACGGCGCGCGTGTGCCTGAACACGCCGCGCAAGTACGTCCCCTGCGGCGGCAAGCACCAGGCCGAGGACATCGCCGAGATGATCCTGAACACCGCCATCGAGAAGGGTCAGATCGAGGGCAGGAAGGCGGTGCGGAAGGGAGCCAAGGGCCCGTACGTCGCTCTCAAGGACGCCGACTACGTCAAGCTCGACAAGGTCTGCCAGTCGCTGCTGAGCTCGGTCTCGACGGTCAAGGGCGGTGTCGAGGGCCGGGCCTACCCGGGGTCGGTCTCGCAGTGGCCGACCGAGCAGGGGGCGTACGTCGCCAGCTGCTTCGCGCTCAAGCCGTTCGACCCGCCGCCGATGATCTCGGGGACCGTGTTCGACAGGTCCTGAGGCGGGTTTGGGACTGTCGCGCGCGTGTTGCTGCTCGCTCTGACACGATCACCCGCATGACCGAGACCCCGGGGCAGGCGCCCGCACCCCCGCGACCGCCCTACAAGGCGATCGACGAGATCCCCGGCTGGTTCCAGCGGATGGACATGGAGCTGTTCAAGCAGCTCCTCGACCACACCGAGACGCGGCTGGGCGGCGGGGACCTCGCCGAGCTCGGCGTCTATCTCGGCAAGAGCGCGGCGCTGATCGGCTGGGGGCTGCAGCCGGGCGAGACGTTCACGGTCATCGACCTCTTCGAGGAGGAGGCGGACGCGGAGTCGAACCGGGTCGAGAACGAGGAGCAGTACTCCGAGCTCTCCCAGGAGGCCTTCGAGAAGCACTACCTGACGATCCACGACGAGCTGCCGGTCGTCGTCCGCGGCCCGAGCGCCACCATCGTGGAGCACGCCGCGCACGGCACCCACCGGCTGGTGCACATCGACGCCTCCCACCTCTACGAGCACGTGGTCGAGGACATCGAGGCCGCGCGCACGCTGCTCAAGCCCGGCGGGGTGGTGGTCTTCGACGACTTCCGCGCCCCGCACACACCCGGAGTGGCGGCGGCGGTCTGGCGGGCCACGACGCAGGACCTGCGGCCGTTCGCAGTCACCATGAACAAGCTCTACGCGAGCTTCGACGACACCCAGCCGTGGTTCGACGTGGCCGTGGACTGGCTGGAGGAGCGCGGGTTCTGGCGCCCCGAGGTGCAGCAGGTCGCCGGGCACCAGATCGTGCGCGTGCTCCGGCCGGCCGGGAAGCCGAAGCCGGTCGTGGCGCCGGCTCCGGAACCAGAGCCGGAGCGCAAGCGCTGGTGGCGTCGCTGACCTACTTCTCGCGCCAGACCTTGTGCTGCGCCGCCTGCGCCCGGGGTCGTACGACGAGCTCGTCGATGTTCACGTGGGCCGGGAGCGAGGCCACCCAGCGGACCATCTCGGCGATGTCCTCGGCGAGCAAGGGCTCCTTGACGCCTTCGTAGAGGGCGTCGTACTTCTCCTGGTCACCGCCGAACCTGGTCAGCGCGAACTCCTCGGTCTTGACCATCCCCGGCGCGATCTCGGTGAACCGGAGCGGCTCGGCGACCAGCTCGAGCCGCAGCGTCGCGGTGAGCACCTTCACGGCGTGCTTGGCCGCGGTGTAGCCGCCACCGCCCTCGTAGGCGACCCGGCCCGCGGTCGAGCCCATGTTGACCACCAGGCCACCGCCGTCCTTGCGCAGAGCGGGGAGCAGCGCCTGGGTGACGCGGACCATGCTGAGCGCGTTGAGGTCGAACATCCGGGCCCACTCCTCGACGTCGGCGTCCTCGAAGGTGGCCGCGTCGGTCGCGCCGCCGGCGTTGTTGACGAGGACGCCGATGCTGTCGCCACCCACGGCTTCGGCCAGCCCGCGCACGGAGTCGGCGTCGGTGACGTCGCAGACGACCGGCGTGCCCCCGATCTCGGCCGCGAGCTCCTCGATGCGGTCCGCGCGGCGGGCGGCGCAGATGACGTGGAACCCGTCTCCGGCGAGGGCACGGGCGGTGGCGGCCCCGATCCCGCTGCTGGCTCCGGTGACGACGGCGGTGGGCGGCATGGGTCCTCCTGCTCGAGATGCTGGGGTCGCGCTCGCTGCTGGGCTGCGGCAGCCATGATAGGCAGCGCGGAATGGACCGGGACCTCCGGTGGTTGGGTCCTTCGGAGGTATGGATGGCGCTCTCTTCGCTCGCCGCGACGTCCGCACGGGATTCCCTGCGCCGCGTCGCGATGATCAGCCTGCACACCTCGCCCCTGGACCAGCCGGGGACGGGTGACGCGGGCGGCATGAACGTCTACGTCCTCGAGCTCGCCCGCCGACTCGCCGCGCGGGAGGTCGAGGTGGACGTGTTCACCCGGGCGACCGGCAGCGCGCTGGCACCCGTCGTCGACGTGAGCGACGGCATCCGGGTGCACCACGTGGCCGCCGGGCCCTACGAGGGCCTGACCAAGAACGAGCTCCCCGCGCAGCTGTGCGTCTTCGCCCGCGAGGTCCTGCGCGCCGAGGCCTACCACGCGCCGGGCTACTACGACCTCGTGCACAGCCACTACTGGCTCAGCGGCCAGGTCGGCGCGCTGGCCCGCGACCGCTGGGGCGTGCCGCTGGTGCACACCATGCACACGATGGCGAAGGTGAAGAACGCCGCGATGGCGACCGGGGACACCCCCGAGCCGATGGCCCGCCTGATCGGCGAGGAGCAGGTGGTCGCCGCCGCCGACATGCTCGTCGCCAACACCGACGACGAGGCCAAGCAGCTGATCGACCTCTACGACGCCGACCCCGGTCGCGTCGAGGTCGTCCACCCCGGGGTCGACCTGTCCACCTTCCACGACGTCGGCATGTCCGCTGCGCGGGCACGGCTCGGCCTTCCGCCGGAGGGTCCGCTGATCACCTTCGTCGGTCGGATCCAGCCCCTCAAGGCACCGGACGTGATGCTTCGCGGGGTCGGCGTACTCCTCTCCCGGCGGCCCGAGCTCCGCTCCACCCTGACCGTCGCCGTCGTCGGCGGCCCGTCGGGCTCCGGGCTGGAGCGCCCCGACTCGCTGGTGCGCCTGGCCGAGGAGCTCGGCATCGAGGCCAACGTGCGGTTCGTGCCGCCGGTGGCCCAGGACGCGCTGGTCGACTGGTATGCCGCCTCGACGCTGGTGTGCGTGCCGTCCTACAACGAGAGCTTCGGCCTGGTCGCCATCGAGGCGCAGGCGACCGGGACCCCCGTGGTCGCGGCTGCGGTCGGCGGACTCACCACGGCCGTGCGCGAGGGCATGTCGGGACTGCTCGTCGAGGACCACGAGCCCGCGTCCTACGCCGCCGCCTTCGAGCGCGTCCTGCTCGAGGACGGGCTGCGCGACCGGCTGGCCCGGGGTGCCGAGGCGCACGCCCAGCAGTTCGGCTGGGACCGGACCGCCGAGCGGATGCTCGGCGTCTACGCCACCGCCCAGCAGAAGATGCGGGCCGACGTGACCGGGGTCGCTCTCTGAGCGCCTGCCATGATCGGAGCCGTGACGGACGTGGAAGACGAAGCCCTCAGCCCCGAGCGTGAACGGGCGCTGACCGCCCTGCGCCAGGTGTTCGACGGCAACGAGCTGGAGTACACCGAGATCTCGCCGACCTCGCTGATGGTCGAGCTCCCCGGCGAGAAGAAGCTCCAGACACCCTGCCGCTTCGACGTCGGCAAGCACGCCCTGGAGCTGCACGCGTTCGTCTGCCGCAAGCCCGACGAGAACTTCGCCGGCGTCTATCGGTGGCTGCTGGAGCGGAACATGAAGCTGTATGCCGTGGCCTTCGCCCTCGACCCGATGGGCGACATCTACCTCGACGCCCGCCTGCCGCTGGCCGCTGCGTCGGTCGAGGAGATCGACCGGCTGCTCGGCTCGGTGCTGGAGGCCTCCGACGGGTCGTTCAACACCATCCTCGAGCTCGGCTTCGCCTCCTCGATCCGCAAGGAGTGGGAGTGGCGCGTCTCCCGGGGCGAACCCACCCGCAACCTCGAGGCGTTCCGGGGGCCGCTGGGGTTGGACGCGTTGGGGACACCGGGGGACTGACGGCTTCCCCGGTTTTCCCGGCTGACCGGGGAGACCGACACTCCTCGAGGCATCCCTAGCGGTTCAGCGCCGCCGCCTCCGGCTGGGCGTGGTCGGGCGGGTTCTTCGGTCTGGGCTTGCGGCGGGCGACGCCGACTCCGACCAGGGCGAGCACGCCGCCGGCGTAGGCCATCGTGGGCGGGGCCTCGGAGAGGAAGACGACGCCCATCACGATGGTGATCGGCGGGACGAGGTAGGTGGTCACACCGAGGCTGCTGGCACTCATGTGCTTGAGCGCGAAGGCATAGGTCGTGAAGGCGATCGCGGTCGGGAAGATGCCGAGGTAGACCAGCCACCAGATCGAGGACGCGGGAGCCTCGCGGGTCTGGCGCACGAGGTCGCCGGCGAACGGCAGGCAGCTGATCGCGCCGATCGTGCAGGCCAGCCAGGTCACGTGGACCGCGGCGAGCCGCCGGACCAGTGGCTTCTGCAGGATCAGGCTGATCGAGTAGGCGACGGCGCTGACCAGGCAGAGGAGTACGCCGATCACGTCGCTGTCGGTGCCCGACGACGTGGACAGCGAGATCAGCGCGACGCCACCGAAGGCCAGCGCCAGTCCGACTGCGAGGTGGACCGTGAACCGCTCGCCGAGGAACATCGCCGCCAGCAGCGCGATCAGCACCGGTGAGACCTGGATCAGCATCGCCGCAGTGCCGGCGTCGACGGAGCGCTCGCCCGCGTTGAGGGCCACGTTGTAGAGCCCGAACCAGAGCAGGCCGATGATGATGATCGGCACCCACTCACGCCGCGTCGGTCGCGGGACGCCGCGCGAGAGCGCCACGACGGCGAGGGCGGCCGCGCCCACGAGGAGGCGGCCGAGCGAGAGCGCACCGGCCGAGAAGTCGTCACCGAGGTGCCGGATCGCCACGAACGCCGACGCCCAGAACACCAGGGTGCAGGCCACGGCGGCGAGCGGGAGCCAGGTCGGGGCGCTCCTGGTGGCCGGCTGCGTCGTCACCCGATGAGACTACGGACGACCACCGACAGTCGACATGCGGTTTTCAGACGGCGTACGCCGAGATCCGGCCATCGCTCTGCCGATGCTCAGAGGTCGAGCTTGTAGCCCAGCCCGCGCACCGTCGTCAGCAGCTTGGGCTCGGTCGGGTTGTCCTCGAGCTTGGCGCGCAGCCGTTTCACGTGGACGTCGAGGGTCTTGGTGTCGCCGACGTAGTCCGAACCCCACACCCGGTCGATCAGCTGTCCCCGCGTCAGCACCCGACCGGGGTTGCGCAGGAACATCTCGAGGAGCTCGAACTCCTTGAGGGGGAGGCGCACCTCCGCGGAGCCGACCGTCACGATGTGGCGCTCGACGTCCATCCGGACGCCGCCGACCTCCAGCGTCATCGGGGCGAGGTCGGGCTCGACGCCACGGCGGAGCACGGCGCGGATGCGCGCGACCAGCTCACGGGGCGAGTAGGGCTTGGTGACGTAGTCGTCGGCGCCGAGCTCGAGCCCGACCACCTTGTCGACCTCGTCGTCCTTCGCGCTGACCATGATGATCGGCACGTTGGAGGTCTGCCGGATCTGCCGGCACACCTCGGTGCCGGGGATGCCGGGCAGCATCAGGTCGAGCAGCACGATGTCGGCCCCGGCGCGGTCGAACTCGGCCAGCGCATCCGGTCCCGTGGCGGCGATCGCCACCTCGAAGCCCTCCTTGCGGAGCATGTAGGCGAGGGCGTCGCTGTAGCTCTCCTCGTCCTCGACGACCAGTACGCGACTCACGCGTTCTCCTCAGTGAGATGGCTCGCTGCGCTCGTGGGCAGCGGGCCGGGCTTGCGGGGCAGGGTCAGGGTGAACGTCGAGCCCTGGCCCTCGACCGACCACACGCGGACCTCGCCGCCGTGGGTGGCCGCGACGTGCTTGACGATCGAGAGGCCCAGGCCGGTGCCGCCGGTGGAGCGGTGGCGGGCGGGGTCGACGCGGTAGAAGCGCTCGAAGATGCGGTCGAGCTCGTGCGCGGGGATGCCGATGCCGCGGTCGGTGACGCTGATGTCCACGGTCGTGTCGTGGGCGGTGGCGCCGACGACGACCGAGGAGCCCTCGGGGGAGTAGGCCACCGCGTTGGCCACCAGGTTGCCCACGGCCACGGCCACCTGCTCGCGGTTGCCGAGCAGCACCAGGCCCTCGGTGCCGTTCTGCACCAGGTCGATCTGCCGGGAGTTGGCGTCGGTCAGGTTCTCGTCGATGGCCCGGGCGATGATCTTGTCGGCCTCGACGGCCATCGGCTCGTCGAGCGGGTCGTCACCCTGCAGGCGGGAGAGCTCGATGATCTGCTGCACGAGGCGGGCCAGACGCTCGCTCTCGGCGTGCATCCGGCCGGCGAAGCGCTGGACCGCCTCGGGGTCGTCGGAGGCGTCGATCACAGCGTCGGAGAGCAGCTTGATGGCGCCGACCGGCGTCTTGAGCTCGTGGCTGACGTTGGCGACGAAGTCGCGGCGGATCGACTCCACGCGCCGCTCGCGGGTGCGGTCCTCGACCAGAGCCAGGACCAGCTGGCTGCTCAGGGGCGCGACCCGGGCGGTCACGTGACGCGGGGGCAGTCCCTCGCGCTGCATGTGCAGCTCGGTCTCGCGGATCTGCCCGTCGCGGCGTACCTGCCTGACCAGCTCCGCCAGCTCCCGCACCGTGATCTCGTGCCCGCGCACGAGACCCATCGCGATCGCGGGTGCGGACGCCTTGAGCACCGCATCGCTGCCGTCGACGACGAGGGCCGAGCTGCGGAGGACCGAGAGCACGGCGGCCACACCGGGCGGCAGCGCCGGCTCGGGAGCTTCGGTGGGCCGCATCTGCCGTTCGCTGACCCGGAATGCGAGCACAGCCCCGCCGCCCAGCACTGCTCCGAGCAGGGCGAAGAGAAGGGCCTGGATGGTCGGGCTCACGTCAACCAGCGTACGCAGGGTTTCACCCAAGGTTGGTCTGCCCGAGTTGCCCTTCGAGGACTGTTCACCTTTGGTTCATGCAAGATCGCCAACACTTCACCTGGCGCCCGTAGGTTGAGGGACATGCGCGATGCCTATGCCGACCAGCTCGACTCGATCAGGGACGACCTGGTGTTGATGGCCCGACTCGTCCGGGAAGCCGTTTCCGAGGGTACTGCCGCCCTGCTCGAGGGCGATGCCCTGCGAGCCGAGCGGGTGATCAGCAACGACGTGGCGATCGACGCGCTGCGCGCGAAGCTCGAGGAGCACAGCTTCGAGCTGCTCTCCCTCCAGAACCCCGTCGCCGGTGACCTGCGGATGCTGGTCGCCTCGCTGCGGATGGTCAGCGAGTTCGAGCGGATGGGCGACCTCGCCGTACACATCGCCAAGATCGCCCGCCTGCGCGTCCCCGACGTCGCCGTCCCCGACCAGGTCGTCCCGATGATCGCCCGGATGGCCGCTGTCGCCGAGGTGATGATCGGCAAGGTCGAGCACGTGATCGCGCACTCGGACATCGCCGCCGCCGAGGAGCTCGAAGAGGTCGACCAGGAGATGGACAAGCTGCGTCGCAACTCCTTCCGCGAGCTGCTCGGCTCGGACTGGAAGTACGGCGTCGAGCCGGCCGTCGACATCGCCCTGCTCGGTCGCTACTACGAGCGGATCGCCGACCACGCCGTCTCGATCGCGCGGCGGGTGGTGTTCCTGGTGACCGGCGAGCACCCGCAGTACGCCTGAGGTGACGGTTTCACCGGCCGCCCGGTGAAACCGCGGGCTGGCGGGCGATACTTCGCCTGTCAGCCCCCAGTATTACCCACCCGCCCAGCCCGTTTCGTCCCCGCGGCCCTCAGGGCAGGAACAACGCCGAGTCGCCGAACTCGTGCCAGCGGTAGCCCCCCGCGACGGCACCGTCGTACGCCGCCTGCGCGAGCGTCGTGCCGGCGATGGCCTCGACCAGCAGCAGGTGTGAGGCCTGGGCGTCGTGCCAGCCGGTGATCAGGCCAGTCACGACGGCAGCCGGGTGTGCGGGGGTGACGACGCGCTCGGTCCAGCCCCACGTCTCCTCGACGCCCCCGCTGACGACAGCGGACTCGAGCGCGCGGGTGACCGTCGTACCCGTCGCCACGACCCGGCCACCGTGGGCGCGGGTGAGCTCGACGAGGCGGGCGGTGGCCGCGGGGACGTGGAACCACTCGGGCTGCGGTCCCTCGCCGGCCTCCTGCGACGAGACCCCGGTGTGCAGGGTGATCGGGGCGACGCCGATGCCGCGCGCGACCAGGCGACTCACCAGCGCGTGCGTGAAGGGCCGTCCGGCCGAGGCCATCTCGGCGCTGCCGGGGACGCTGCTGAAGACGGACTGGTAGGCCGCCAGCGGGTAACGGCGGTCGAGGTAGCCGTAGGCGATCGGCCGACCGTGCCGGTCGAGCAGCGTGCGGAGGTCGCCCTCCACTCGGGCGCGCCACAGGCGGTTGCCCGAGCCGGTGGGGGAGGAGTCCGGGTAGGGGTAGGGCTCCAGCAGCGTCACCCCCAGCTCGCCGACGCCGATCGTCTCGCCCTCGACGCCGTCCAGGATCGGGGCGCCCGCGTCGGGCGAGGTGCGCAGCTCGACCACCCAGGTGTCGGCGTCGAGAGGACTGGCTGCGTGCAGGACGATCGGGGAGTCTCGGCGCACGGCATCGATCTCCCCGTTGACCGTGGCCGAGTTGTTCACCACCACGAGGTCACCCGGGTCGAGCAGGTCGGCGAGGTCGTCGAAGCGGTGGTGTTCGATGCCGCTCGGTCGAGCGACGAGCATCCGGACGTCGTCACGCGATCGCCCGCGGACCTCCGGAGGTGCAGGGGCAAAGGCGTCGGGCGGGGTCTGGAACCGGACTCCCGAGCGCTCGGTGAGGATCGTCATGCCCGAGCCACCTCCGGGAGCGCGAGGTTCGCGGCCAGGTAGCGACCGGTCTCCGGCCGCTGCTCGACGAGCGCCCGGAGACGCGGTGCGACGGTCTCGGGGAGGGGACGGTCGGAGATGTCCTCGCCCGGGAAGGCGGCCTGCTGCATCGGGGTGCGCATGTCGCCGGGATCCACGGCGTACGTCGTCAGTCCGGTCTCCTCGCCGAAGGTGAGCACCAGGTGGTCGAGCGCGGCCTTCGACGCGCCGTACGCACCCCAGGTCTCGTAGTGATGGACCGCCGCGTCCGAGGAGATGCCGATGACGACGCCGTCACGAGCCAGCAATTGCGCGGTGAGGGCCACCATCAGCGAGGCCGGTGCGCCGGCGTTGGTGCGGAACACCTCCCCGAACTCGGTCGGCTCGAACTCGGAGAGCGGTCGCATGGGGAGTGGCCCGAGCGTGCTGGCGTTGAGCACCAGCAGATCGAGTCCGCCCAGTCCGGAGACGGCGTCGACGAGGCCGGCGCGGTGGTCGGCGTCGGCGATGTCGCCGGGCACGCCGTGGACGGTGGTGTCCTCGAGGGCCTCGTGCAGCCGGCGCGCGTCTCTGGCGTCGGTCACCACGATCCAGCCGGCGTCGTCGAGGTGACGGGCCAGGGCGAGACCGAGGCCGGAGGAGCCGCCGGTGATCAGGGCAGTGGATGGAGTCTGTGTGGGTGTCATGAAGCCAGTGTTAAAGTTAAAGTCAACTTGAGATCAAGGGGCTTGGATGGATTCTCGACAACTCCTTTCCGTGGGCGACGTTGCGAGCCGCAGCGGGTTCGCTGCTTCGGCCCTGCGTTACTACGAGGCCGAGGGGCTGATCCGGGCGACGCGTACGCCGGGCGGCCGGCGTCAGTTCGAGCGCAACGTGCTGCGCCGGCTCGCGTTCATCCGGGCGGCCTCCAACATCGGGCTCACCCTCGACGAGATCCGCGAGGAGCTCGACCGCCTGCCCGAGGGGCGGGTGCCCAACAAGGCCGACTGGCTGCGGATCTCACGGCACTGGCGCGGCCGGCTCGACGACCAGATAGCGGCGCTGGAGCGTCTGCGCGACGGGCTCGACTCGTGCATCGGCTGCGGCTGCCTGTCCCTCCAGACGTGCCAGATGTCCAACCCGGGCGACTGGATGGCGACGACCGACGACGCCCCGGGTGCGGCGAACCTGCCGGCGCTGCTCCGGCGGCCCGGCTTCGGGGCGCGTCGCTGAGATCGGCCGGCCTGCGGACGTCATGCGTTCTGGTCGCTCGGGCGACGACTTCGCACGACGCTGGCCGGGACGTCATACGTTCTGGCGGCCCGGGCGGCCTGGGCGACCACTTCGCATGACGTCTTGCGGGAGGTCATGCGAGTCGGCTGCCGGAGCAACCAGCTCGTATGACGCTGCCTAGCGGCCCTGGTTGGCGACGGCCTCGGCGGCGGCAGCGGCGGCCTCGGGGTCGAGGTAGCGGCCGCCCTTCTCGAGGGGGCGCATCTCGGCGTCGAGCTCGTAGACGAGCGGCTGGCCGGTCGGGATGTTCAGGCCGGCGATGTCCTCGTCGGTGATGCCGTCGAGGTGCTTGACGATGCCGCGCAGGCTGTTGCCGTGGGCCGCGACGAGGACGGTGTCACCGCCGGCGAGGTCCGGCACGATCGCCGACTCCCAGTAGGGCAGCAGCCGGGCGATGACGTCCTTGAGGCACTCGGTGCGGGGGAGCTCGTCGCCGAGGTCGGCATAGCGCACGTCACCGGCCTGCGACCACTCGTCGTCGTCCTCGATCGGGGGTGGGGGGACGTCGAAGGATCGGCGCCAGGTCATGAACTGCTCCTCGCCGTACTCCTCCAGCGTCTGCTTCTTGTTCTTGCCCTGCAGCGCGCCGTAGTGGCGCTCGTTGAGCCGCCAGGAGCGGCGTACGGGGATCCAGTGTCGATCGGCCGCGTCGAGCGAGAGGTGCGCGGTGGTGATCGCACGGCGCAGCAGCGAGGTGTGCACGACGTCGGGCAGCAGTCCGGCCTCGACCAGCTGCTCGCCACCGGAGACGGCCTCGTCGCGGCCCTTCTCGGTGAGGGGTACGTCGACCCAGCCGGTGAACAGGTTCTTGGCGTTCCAGTCGCTCTCGCCGTGGCGGAGCAGGATCAGGGTGCGCGAGGACTCGCTCATGGCGGTCAGGAGGTCGGGCTCTTCGGGCTGGCGAGCCGCACGTCGGAGAACTCCTCCGCGTAGGGCACCACCGGCGCGTTGACCGTCGTGGTCTGGCCGCTCTCGAACGTCAGCTTGATCCGGGCGAACTTGCCGGCCTTGATCGTCTCGCCCTCGACGCTGACCGCGCCGCTGCTCTCGAGGTTGACCAGGCTGTCGGCCGCGATCTCGACCGGCGTCACCACCTGCACCTGCAGGTCCTTGCCGGTGGCCGAGACGAGCGAGTCGTCGTTCTCGTCGTCCTTGTTGACCAGGGAGGCCACGAACGTGCCGGTGCCGTCCACGCTGCTCACCACGACGGCGCCGAGCACGTCGACGGTGCCCGCGCGGTTGTTGACGCCCACACCGGGTTGGTAGACCTGATCGGTCTGGTAGTTGAAGCCGCATGCGCTCAGGGCGGGGACCAGCAACACCATGGCGACGGCGGCAAGACGACGACGGTTGGACGTCAACACGATGCGAATCCTCTCAGGGGACGGCCAGCGGCACGAGCCTAGCGCCCGCCGAGCCGTCAGTGAGCGATGGCTCCGGCCGCGGCCGTCGTCCAGACGATCGCGCCGAGCACGATGACCGTCGCGATGATCGAGATGACCATCAGTCGGGGCGCGCCGGTCCGCAGCGCGATCCGCAGTGGGAGGTGCCGGACGCCGGCCTGGTTGTCCACGACGAGGTCGGGCAGCGAGGTCAGGAAGTGCACGCAGATGCCCAGCAGGGCGCTCAGGAGCACGAACGAGGTCAGCGGTGCGGTGCCGTCGGCGTCGCGGCCCCAGCCGCCGTACGTCACGAAGAACGTCAGCAGCGCGAACGTCGCCGCCCAGCCCACCCAGGAGAGGGCGGTGGTGTGCAACCAGCGGTTGTGCCCGTAGCCCACGGCCAGCGTGGCGAGGGCGTAGAGGCCGGCCTCGATGCCGTTCTGGAGCGAGAGGGGGATCGCGAGGAGCAGGAGTACGGCGACCGCGAAGCTGGCGTTCCCCGACGGGATGATGCCGTCGGCGATCGGCTTGTTCCGCGCCCCGCCCATCCGGTCGCGGTCGACGTCGAAGAGGTCGTTGACCAGGCCCATGATCAGCTGCGCGACCAGCACGGTGAGGGCGCTGACCAGGATCTCCCGGGCCGGACGACCGGTGAGCCCGACCAGGGTGCCGACCCCCACCGCGAACGCCAGAGCCTGGCGCGGATGGACCGCGCGCAGGAGCGATCGCAACTGTCCCGGTGCCTTGGGGGCCGCCTCCGCTGTCATGGGTCGCAGTATTGAGCATCACGGCGCGATGACGGAACGTTTCGGGCACACGATGGTTGCCGAAGACACCCCGGCGGCACACGAAAATGGAGTTTGTCAAGCCCCAATAGGGCCTCTGACCTGCACAAACGCAAGAAAGGGGACCTCGTCAACCGTGTTAGACTAGTCACCTCGAAAGGGGTACAACACATATGACATTCACTGTCGGCGAAACGGTCGTCTATCCGAATCACGGGGCCGCGGTCATCGAGGACATCGAGATGCGCACCATCAAGGGGGAAGAAAAGCAGTACCTCGTTCTTCGCATCGTTGCACAGCAGGACCTGGTGGTCCGCGTGCCGGCGTGCAACCTGGATCTCGTGGGAGTCCGCGACGTCGTCGACAAGGAGGGCCTGGACCGCGTCTTCGACGTGCTGCGGGCCGTCGTACCCGACGAACCGACCAACTGGTCGCGTCGCTACAAGGCCAACCTGGAGAAGCTCCACTCCGGTGACGTGATGAAGGTCGCCGAGGTCGTGCGAGACCTCTGGCGCCGCGAGCGTGACCGTGGCCTCTCCGCCGGTGAGAAGCGGATGCTGGCGAAGGCTCGCCAGATCCTGGTCTCCGAGCTGGCCCTGGCCGAGCACACCAACGAGGACAAGGCAGAGACGATCCTCGACGAGGTCCTCGCTTCCTGATCCGCCCCAACACCTGACTGCTCGCAGTCTCCGTCGAGCCCCCGTGACCATGTCCGGGGGCTCGATGCTTGTCGGCTGTGGTGAGGGGTTGGGGGGCTGCGGTTTGGCCGGGCGCCCGGCCAAACTGTGAGTGGAGGGGTGAAGTTTCACCCCTCCACTGCCAACATGGCCGGGCGCCCGGCCAAACCGCAGCCCGCCCAGGAGCACCGATGGAGCACCACCCACTCGGCATCGTCCCGACCGAAGGGCGGGGGTCGCTGCCCTATGCGCTGGTCCACGGGGAGTCGCTGGTGGCAGCCGCGTCGTGGGCGTTGGGCACGGCCGGGGCCGAGCTGTTCGACTTCTCGGTGCCCTTCGAGTCCGTGCAGCAGGCCGAGACCGCCCTCGTGCTCCACGACCCGCTGTGTCCCCTCACCCCGGCCGGGTTCATCGAGGAGGCGATCGAGGAGTGCGAGCGCACGGGAGCGGTCGTGGTGGGGGTGCGGCCGGTGACCGACACCGTGAAGGAGTACGACGGGGCGACCCTCGGAGCCACCCTCGACCGCGAAGGGATGGTCTGCGTGACCTCCCCGATCGTGCTCCCGGCCACCGTCGTGGCTGCCCTCGACCGGCTCGAGACCGACGACTTCGCCGCGCTCGTGGCCGACCTGTCCCAGCGGTTCCCGGTGCGCCACCTCGCGGCACCCGCGCTCGGACGCCGGATCGCCGGCGAGCCGGACCTCGAGATCCTGGTGGCGCTCAGTCGGGCGACTGGCTGAAGGGTTCGAGCAGCGCCTCGGCGAGCGCGATGTCCTCGGGGAAGGTCACCTTCAGGTTGGCCGTCGTGCTCCTGACTCCGGCGATGTCCACGGCGGCGTACTGCTCGAGGCACGAGGCAGTGTCGGTGCCGAGGAAGCCCTCCTGCTCGGCCCTGCGGTAGGCCTCCAGCAGCTCGCGCGCACGGAAGGCCTGCGGGGTCTGCACCCCGACGAGCCCGCCCGGGGCGAGGGAACCGTCGGCGCGGGAGAGCTGCGGCGACTCGACGACCGGGATCGCGCCGCCGTGCTCGGCCGCCGCGTCGATCACCGCACGCCACAGCTGCTGGCTGGCGAGCGGCCGGGCGCTGTCGTGGATCGCGACCACGTCGAGCTCGTCGTGCTCGATGTCGGCGGCGAGCACCTGGAGCGCCTGCCACTCCGAGTCGTGCCGTTGGGCCCCACCGTCGACCACCCAGAGGTCGTGGGAGCCGAGGTGAGGAGCGACGGCCTCGGAGACGGCGTCGCGGTCCTCGGGGCGTACGACGAGCACGATCCGGTGCACGCCCTCGACGTCGAGCACCGTCCGCATTGACCGGACCAGGATCGGCACCCCGTGGATCGGCAGGAGCACCTTGTTGACGGGCTCGTCGTCGATCGTGGCGCCGACCCGGGTGCCCGAACCCGCGGCGAGCACGATCGCGGCCGTCCTGGGGACGGTCACAGGTGCGGCCGGATGAGTCGGATGAGTACGCCGGAGACCAGCCGGTCGCGCTCGAGGGGGAGCATGTGGCCGGCCTCGGGGACGACCGTGAGCACGGCGCCCTCGACGTGGTCGGCGATCCGACGCGCGTGGGACGGCGGGGTCAGCACGTCACGGGTGCCCACCAGCACGTGCGTGGGGATGCCGTCGAGGGTCTTCAACCCGTCGGCGCGGTCGTGGGTCATGCAGTCCTCGTAGAAGCCGACCACCGTGTCACCGGGCGAGTTGATCAGCCCTTCGACGGCGAGCGCGGCGTCGGCCAGCCGCAGTGGACGGCCGAACACGAACCGCCGCATCACCAGGCGCTCGACGATCGGGGCGCGTCGTCGCGCCCGCCGGGAGAGGGTGCGGGAGCGCAGGGCGAGCATCCGCGGGATCTGGGCCCGCACCAACGGCCCTGCCTCGGGCAGCCCGAGCGTGACCGTGTCCAGCCCGCCCGAGGAGGTCGAGACGAACGCGGCGCCGACCACCCGGTCGAAGATCTCGGGACGGTCGGCCGCGAGCGCCATCAGCGTCATGCCACCGATCGAGTGCCCGGCGAGCACCAGCGGGCCGGCCGGGGCGAGGTGGTCGATCAGGTCGGCCATGTCGCGGGCCAGGAGGTCGATTTTCGCCTGCGAACGCGGGATCGGGGTGGAGTCGCCGTGACCGCGGTGGTCCCAGGTGACGATCCGGATGCCGTGGCCGAACTCCCGCTGCAGGTCGCGGACCTGGTAGTGCCAGCCCTGCTGGTTCAGCGTCCAGCAGTGGGCGAGGAACACGGTCAGCGGCGCGTCGTCGGGGCCATAGGTCGTCACGCTCAGGTGGTGTCCGTCGTGGGTCTGCATCTGCCTCTCCGGGTCGGCGACAGGGGTGAGTCTGCCCGATCCGGGCGCCGGCTCAGTTGAGGGTCGCATCCTCCGGCAGCGTGGCCAGCATCGACAGCGGCGGCGGCTGGCGGCGGAGGATCTCGCGCCACAGGCGGTCGGGGTGGTCGGTGAAGAGGTCGGTGTGGTGGGCGGGTACGACGTGCCAGCTGCCCTCCGCGAGCTCCGCCTCGAGCTGGCCGGCGCCCCAGCCGGCGTACCCGGCGTAGACCCTCAGCCCGGTCAGCCGGCCGACGAGGTCGTCGGGCTCAGTGTCGAGGTCGACCAGCCCGATCGTGCCGGAGACCTCACGCCAGCCGGCGGGTGAGCCGTCGGTGGGCGCCGCGGTCACCGAGCCGACGGCGAGAGCGGCGTTCAGCTCGACGGGGCCGCCACGGAAGAGCACCCCTGGTTGGCTGACCAGGTCGCGCCACGACCCGAGGACCTCGCCGACCTCGGTCTCGGACGGCTGGTTGAGGATCACCCCCAGGGAGCCCTCGTCGTTGGAGTCCAGGACCAGCAGCACGCAGCGCGCGAAGTTGGGGTCGACGAGCGTCGCGGAGGCGATCAGCAAGGAGCCGGGGGCGGGCTGCATGCACTCCATCGTGACACCCCGATCCCGTTCACTCGACCTGCGGGCGTGTGACCAGGGCGGTCGCGACGGCGGCCAGCCCCTCGCCCCGGCCGGTGAGGCCGAGCCCGTCGGTCGTGGTGGCCGTGATCGAGACGTCGATGCCGTGCCGCTCGGCAATTCCTCGCTCGGCCTCCTCGCGCCGCGC
Source organism: uncultured Actinomycetota bacterium (assembly GCA_963843075.1). Lineage (GTDB taxonomy): Bacteria > Actinomycetota > Actinomycetes > Propionibacteriales > Nocardioidaceae > Marmoricola. The sequence goes on from CAWJJD010000001.1 coordinate 1,144,577, forward strand.
GGAGAACCTCGGCCGGTTGCCGATCAGCTGGCAGGCGACGTTGCCCACCTCCCAACCGGCAGTGCGGACCCGCCGCAGGGTCTCGGCCAGCAGCTCGTCGCTGGCGGACCCGGCCCACTGCGGCTCGGAGGTGCCGAAGTTGCTGCCGAGGTCGCCGAGCCCCGTCGCCGAGAGCAGCGCGTCGCAGATCGCGTGCAGCACGACGTCGCCGTCGGAGTGGCCCTCGGGGCCGACTTCCTCCTCGGGCCAATCCAGTCCGGCCACCCGCATCGAACGCCCTGGAGAGAGACGATGGACGTCCGTGCCGATGCCGATGCGCAGGTTCACGAACACGATCATGCCCGGATTGCGCAGCCGCGGAGCACAGAGGTTGCGCAGATGCGCCACGATGGAGAGGTGAACCCGCCCATGGACGGGGCCGACCAGAAGTCCGCGAGCCCTCCCGGACAGCTGCCACGAGAGTCACTCGAGGCTCCACAGGCGCACCCGGAGCACGTCTCACGGGGCCTCCTCGCGCTGGCCGGCGTGGTCGCCGGTGCCGCGGGGCTGGCGCTCAGCCAGGCGGCGGCGATGGCCCTGCGAGCGGAGTCGAGCCCGGTCGAGGCGGTCAGCGCGGCGGTGCGCGACTTCACGCCGGGTCCGCTCGCGGTGTTCCTGGTCCACCTGGTCAAGTCGGCCGACAAGCCCCTGCTGCTGGGGGGCACGGCGATCGTCGTACTCGCGATCTGTGCGTACGCCGCCTCCTGGGTCCGCCGCTTCCCGCTCCTGCCCGACCTCGTCTTCTTCCTGCTCACGGCGGTCGGCCTCCTCGCCGTGCTCCGCCTCCCGAACCCCGGGATCGGTGCCCCGCTGGCGCTGATGGTCGGGCTGATCACCTGGATCGTGACGCTGCGGCTGCTCACCGCGCCACTCCTGGGCGAGACCCCGCACGCGACCGCGCCGGACACCCGGCGCCGCGACTTCCTGATCCGCGGCGCGTGGGTGATCGGAGGAGTGGCGGTGCTGACCGTCGCGGCCCGGATCGCCGGCAGCGGACGTCGTCAGGTCGAGCAGGCCCGACGGCTGCTGCGCCTGCCGGTGAAGCACGGCGTCGTGCCTGCCGGCGCGTCCGTCGAGGTGGCCGGCATCGAGCCGTGGCGCACCCCCAACCAGGACTTCTACCTGATCCACACCGCGCTCGCGCCGCCGTCGATCTCGCCCGAGGACTGGCGGCTGCGGATCCACGGGATGGTCGACCGCGAGCTCACGCTCACCTACCAGGACCTGATCGACCGGCAGCTGACCGAGGCGTGGATCACCCTGTGCTGCGTCTCGAACATCGTGGGCGGCGACCTGATCGGCAACGCCTACTGGTCCGGCGTACTCGCCCGCGACCTGCTCGCCGAGGCCGGCGTGCAGCCCGGCGCCAACGCCGTGCGGCAGACCTCGCGCGACGGCTGGGACTGCGGTACGCCGCTCGCGGCGCTGACCGACGACCGCAACGCGATGCTGGCCATCGCGATGAACGGCCAGCCGCTCCCGGTGCAGCACGGCTTTCCGGTGCGGATGGTCGTGCCGGGGCTCTACGGCTACGTCTCCGCCACCAAGTGGCTGGTGGACCTCGAGGTGACCACCTTCGACAAGTTCTCCGCGTTCTGGACCGAGCGCGGCTGGTCGGAGAAGGGGCCGGTCAAGACCGAGTCGCGCATCGACGTGCCGGGCAACGGCGCCACCGTCAAGGCAGGCTCGCTGAAGATCGGCGGGAGCGCCTGGTCGCAGCACACCGGGATCGAGAAGGTGGAGTACCAGCTCGACGGCGCCGACTGGCAGGTCGCCGAGCTCGGCCGGGTGCCGGGCGCCGACACCTGGGTGCAGTGGACGGGCACCGTGGACGTCGAGCCCGGCGAGCACCGGGTGGTGGTGCGGGCGACCGACAAGTCGGGCTACACCCAGACCCCGGCGAGGGCCGACGTGCTGCCCGACGGCGCCACCGGATGGGACTCCACCCCCTTCGACGCGCAGTAGTCTTCTCCCAGCGGGAGGAACGGGCATGACCGAACAGGTCGCCTCCCGCCGAGGGTTGGTGTTCGGGGCGCTCCTCCTCGGCGCAGGCGTGGCAGTGGCACTCGGCGTCTACGGACGCGTGCACACTGGCGCCGGTCTCGACGGCCTGCCGACCTTCGGGTTCTCCGGCCCCGGCGTCTTCAAGTCATGGACCGCGACCGTCGTGCTCGTGCTGGCGTCAGGCCAGCTCGTCGGGGCGCTGTGGCTCTACGGCAGGCTCCCGGGTGCCCCGTCGGCGCCGCCGTGGCTCGGGACCGCGCACCGGCTGGGTGGGACCCTGGCCTTCTTGCTCTCGCTGCCGGTCGCCTTCTACTGCCTCTACGGCCTGGGCTTCGCTGCCGACGGCGCGAAGACGCGGACCTGGGTGCACTCGATCGCCGGATGTGCGTTCTACGGCGCCTTCGCGACCAAGGTGGTCTTCGTGCACAGCAAGCGGCTGCCGGGATGGGCGTTGCCCCTGGCGGGCGGGCTGCTGTTCACCGCGATCGTGGTGCTCTGGTGGACCGGCGCCAAGTGGTACTGGGGCGTCGAGGGTGTCTCGGGCTGATCGGGTCCTAGGTTGGCCTCATGGATGACTTCTCCGACTGGGACGGCGCGGCACTGGTGGTCGGCGGGAGCGGCGGCATCGGCCGGGCCGTCGTACGCCTCCTGGCGCAGCGGGGCAGCGACGTGGCGTTCACCTGGCGCAGCAGCGAGGAGGCAGCGGAGCGGCTGGCCGACGAGGCTGCGTCGTACGGCGCCCACGTGAGCCACCACCGGATGGATGTCTCGGACGCGTCCGCCTGCGAGTCGGTGGTGTCGCGGGTCGTCGAACGCCACGGGGGACTGCACACGCTCGTCCACGCCGCCGGGCCGCACGTGCCGATGACCCACCTGAGCAAGGTCGAGTCGGGCGCGATGACGACGCAGGTCACCGAGGACGTGGGTGGGTTCTTCAACGTGGTGCGTCCGGCGCTGGGGCCGCTGCGGGTCCTCGAGGGCAGCATCGTCGCGGTCACCACGGCGGCCACGACCCGGTTCCCCGTGCGCGACGGACTCTCCTCGACGCCCAAGGCCGCGGTCGAGGCGCTGGTGCGGGGGCTGGCGGTCGAGGAGGGTCGCTACGGCGTCCGCGCCAACTGTGTCGGCCCGGGCATGCTCACCGAGGGGATGGCCCAGCGGCTGATCGAGAGTGGAGAGCTCGACGAGCGGGCCCTCGAGGTCACCCGCAACAACATCCCGCTGCGCAGGTTCGGCATCGCCCACGACGTCGCCGAGGCGGTCTGCTTCCTCGCCTCCTCGCGCGCCGGGTTCGTCAGCGGGCAGAAGCTGGACGTCGACGGGGGTTGGGGGGCGTAGCGGGCTGCGGTTTCCAGGCCGGCTGCCGGTTTCACAGGCCGGCTGCCGGTTTCACAGGTGATGAAGGGATGTTGCCTCTTCACACACCGCGCAACCTGTGTGAAGAGGCAGTCTGGGTTCTTAACCTGGGAAACCGGATCCCGTCACCAGCTGACGCTGCCGGCCCGCGGCGGGAGCGGGTGGGCGGCGTCGAGCACGACATAGACGGTGCCGTGGGACTTGGTCTGCCAGGCTCGCTCGAACTGGCCGCGCTCATAGACCCGGCGCACCGAGGCGTTGGTGGGGGCGGCCGGGTCGTTGACGACGACCTTGCCTGCGCGGGTGAAGCCGGAGATCACGACGAGGTGGCCGGCGGTCGAGCTGATCGGGGCGCCCGAGAGGCCGCCCCTGCCGAAGGAGATCGAGGCGGCCAGCGGGATGCCCGCGCGGATGAACCGCTCGGCCTCACGCAGGCTCGAGAGCCGGGTCACGAAGGCGTTGCCGGTCCGGTTGGCGGCGTAGGCGGTGTTGAAGGGCCAGTTGCCGGTGCCGGAGTAGCCGTAGTCGTAGACGGCGCGGGCGATGTGGTCGACCCAGGGGTCGGCGTACGACTTGCTCACCCAGCTGTAGTCGGCCTTGGTCGGCAGGTGCTTGTAGTAGCCGAGGATCATCGAGAGGGCCGTCGGCGAGCACCAGGCCTCGCCGCCGCCGCCGTACTGCGGGTACTGGCCGCGGTGGGTCATCTGGGAGTAGGCAGGGACGGCGAGCGTCTTGCCGCCGTAGAGCCTGGCGCTCGTGGCCCGGACGCCGGTGGCCGGGCGACTGGCCACGGCGTGGACCGAACGCACGGTCGGGGTGGCGGTGCTGGTCGGAGTGCGCAGCGGGAGCACGCGCAGCTGGTAGCCGTCGAGCGTGACGCCGGCGGCCGCCATCACGGTGTCGGTGCTGACCCAGGCGACGGCGTCGCGCTGCACGGAGGAGCTCGTACGCCGGAACAGGTCGTCGCGCGTCGCCCAGGTGCCCAGGACCTTGAACTTGCTGATCTGGCCCGTCGTGCTCCGCACCCGGGCCTGCACCTGGACGGCGGTGTTCGCCGGCGTGGCGGCGTTCCAGCTGGGGATCAGCTGGCTGAACGTGGAGGTGGGACGCACCCAGGTCGAGGTCCAGCGCGCCCACGACCAGCTGTGGCCGACGGCGTTGATGCGGCCCTGCGGCTTGCTGATCGTCAACGAGCCCGCGGCGACGCGGGTGCCCTGGTTGGTCCCGGCGCTGAGCGCGGCGTTGGTGGTGAACGTGCGGAACGCGTGCTGGCTGGCGGTGGAGGAGGCCGCCAGCCGAGCACGTTCCGGGGTGACTGGGTCCGTGAGGAGGGACCCGGCGAGGACCAGGGCGAGGAACCCGATGGCCAGCACCTGCACACGAAGAGGGGCGGAGATGTGGGGAAGCACGGAGCAACAATAATCGACTTCCGCACCACAAGTAACGTTTTGTCACATTTGGTGACTCCGCTGCCCGTGGTCGGCCCGTCCCCAGCGCGCCCCTAGGATTGCCGGGTGGCACTCCGGCTCTACGACACCCCCGCACGCGCGGTCCGTGACTTCGTCCCCCTCGAGGAGGGCAAGGCGGGCATCTACGTGTGCGGTCTGACGGTGCAGTCGGAGCCGCACGTGGGCCACGTGCGTTCGGCGGTGAACTTCGACGTGCTGCGGCGCTGGTTGCTGGCGAGCGGCTATCAGGTCACGTTCATCCGCAACATCACCGACATCGACGACAAGATCCTGATCAAGGCCGCCGAGCAGGGTCGCCCCTGGTACAACCTCGCCTACGACATGAAGCGCGAGCTCGACAAGGCCTACGCCGCGCTGCACGTGCTGCCGCCCACCTACGAGCCGGCAGCCACGGGCCACGTGCCGGAGATGCTCGAGCTGATCGGGTCGCTGATCGAGCGGGGTCACGCCTATGCGGCGGAGGACGGTTCGGGTGACGTCTACTTCGACGTGCGGTCCTGGCCGTCGTACGGCGAGCTGACCCGGCAGAAGGTCGACGACATGGAGGCCGCCGAGGACGCCGACCCCCGAGGCAAGCGGGACCCGCGCGACTTCGCGCTCTGGAAGGGGCACAAGAAGTCCGAGCCGACGACGGCGTCGTGGCCCGCTCCGTGGGGACGCGGCCGGCCGGGCTGGCACATCGAGTGCTCGGCGATGGCCGAGAAGTACCTCGGCAGCGCGTTCGACATCCACGGTGGCGGCGTCGACCTGCGCTTCCCCCACCACGAGAACGAGCAGGCCCAGTCGAGGGCGGCCGGCCACCCGTTCGCGTCGTACTGGATGCACAACGCCTGGATCACCACCTCCGGCGAGAAGATGAGCAAGTCGCTCGGCAACTCGCTGCTGGTGCCCAACGTGCTCGAGCGGGTGCGGGGGATCGAGCTGCGCTACTACATGGTGGCCGCGCACTACCGCTCGCACGTGGAGTTCAGCTTCGAGGCGCTCGAGGAGGCGGCCGCCGGGTTCCGGCGGATCGAGAGCTTCCTGGAGCGGGCGGGCGGGACCGAGGTCGCACCGGCGGTCCCCGATGCGTTCGCCGCGGCCATGGACGACGACCTCAGCACGCCGGCAGCCGTGGCAGTCATCCACGACACGGTGCGGCAGGGCAACAGCGCTCTGGCCGCGGACGCCTCCGCCGCCGAGCAGACAGCCGCCTCGGTACGGGCCATGCTCGGTGTGCTCGGTCTCGACCCGGCGGACCCGCACTGGGCGACCGGCAGGGGCTCCGGCGACCAGCACGACCTGCACGACGTGGTCGACGCGCTTGTCGGTGGCCTGCTCGAGCGGCGGGCCGAGGCCCGGGCCGCGAAGGACTTCGCGGCGGCAGACGCCATCCGCGACCAGATCAAGGCTGCCGGCATCGACATCGAGGACACCCCCAGCGGACCGAAGTGGAGCGTGGGTTGATGTCGGGGGTGCGGGTTGGGCGGCTGCAGTTTGGCCGGCTGCAGTTTGGCCGGGCGCCCGGCCAAACCTCCAGTGGAGGGCCGAAACATCCCCCCTCCACTCACAGTTCTGCCCATCCGGTCCGCGAAGGAGCACGCCATGCCCGGTAATTCCAAGCGCAAGGGCGCGATCAAGAAGACCGGGAAGGGCAACCCCACCGCCGGCTCGGGCGGCCGCGTCCGGCGCGGGCTCGAGGGGAAGGGCCCCACGCCCAAGGCGAAGGACCGGCCCTACCACAAGGCGCACAAGAAGGCGGTCAAGGAGGAGCGCTCCACGGCATCGCGGCCCAGCCGGCCCGGGAGCAAGGGCGCGGACTCCGAGTGGATCGCCGGGCGCAACTCTGTGGTCGAGGCGCTGCGTGCCGCGCTGCCGATCACCTCGGTGTACGTCGCCGAGGGGGCCGAGCGCGACAGCCGACTGCGTGAGGTGTTCTCCGTGGTGGCCGAGACGGGGATCTCGCTGCTCGAGGTGCCCCGCGTCGAGCTCGACCGGATGACCAAGGGGGCGGTGCACCAGGGCCTGGCGGCGCGGATCCCGGCGTACGAGTACGCCGACGCGATGGACTTCCTCGACGCCGCCGCCGAGCTGGACGAGAAGCCGCTGATCGTGGCGCTCGACTCGGTCACCGACCCGCGCAACCTCGGCGCCGTGGTGCGCTCGGCGGCGGGCTTCGGCGCGCACGGTGTGGTGATCCCCGAGCGGCGCGCAGCGGGGATGACCGCGAGCGCCTGGAAGACCTCGGCCGGTGCCGCTGCTCGCGTGCCGGTCGCCCAGGTGGTCAACCTGACCCGGCAGCTGAAGGCCTACCAGGCGGCCGGCTGCATGGTCATCGGGCTCGCGGCCGACGGCGACGTCTCGTTGCACGACCTCGACCTCGCCGACGGACCGCTGGTCATCGTGGTCGGGTCCGAGGGCAAGGGCCTCTCGCGGCTGGTGTCGGAGACCTGCGACCAGCTGGTGTCGATCCCGATGGCGAGCTCGCTGGAGTCCCTGAACGCCGGGGTCGCCGCCAGTGTCTCCCTCTATGCCGTGGCCCAGAAGCGGGCCCAAGAATCAGGTCAGCAGCACTGATGCGTCGCCGCGTCCTGCGGGGGCTCGGGTTCTTCGTGGCCTGGTTGGTCGTCGCGCTCCCTTCGTGGGGAGTGCTGTTCACCCACTCCAGCTCCGAGATGGTGATCGCCAGCCACGACGCCCTCGTCACCCCGACGCTCGACGGATGGGTGCGCCTCGACATGGGGCCCTACGTGCCCGACCTGCGGACGAGGTCCGAGGGCCGGATCGGCGTCGTGGTGCAGGTCCGCAAGACGACGGCGAGCAGCACGGGCGAGCTCACCCAGCGGTACGCCACCATCGCGGCACGGCCCGGCGCCGAGCAGCGTCGGATCACCTCCGAGGTGAGCGGACTCGCGCGCGACTCCGCGCTGCGGGCGGCCGGCATCGGTCTGCTGCCCATCGGGCTGTGGCTCCTGGTGGGGCACCGGCGCCGCAAGGAGCTGTGGCGTCGGCTGCGCAGGCCCGACTGGCGTGCCGAGCTCGAGACCGGGGGCGCGGCGCTGGCGCTGATCGGTGCGGCGGTGCTGCTCGTGACGCAGCCGTGGCGTCCGGACCCCGACCGGGTGACCTCCGACGTGTGGATCTCCGTCCAGGATGCCGTCGCGGACATCACGGTGCCCGAAGACCTGCGGCGCTGGCAGATCCAGGGTGGGCTGTTGACCCGGGACACGCGCCGCCTCGTCGCGAGTGCGTTCGACAGCTATGACCGCAGCAAGGTGTTCTTCAAGGGGGTCAAGGACCGGGTGCCCGAGATCGCCGACCAGCTGCGCCAGCCGGAGGAGGGGGAGACCGTCGCGGTGCTGGTCAGCGACCGCCACGACAACATCGGGATGGACCCCGTCGTGCGCAAGGTCGCCGACGAGGCAGGTGCCACGGCCATCATCGACGCCGGCGACGACACCTCCACCGGTGAGACCTGGGAGGAGTTCAGCCTCGAGTCGCTGGACAAGTCCTTCGACGGGTTCGACGACCGGATCTTCATCGAGGGCAACCACGACAACGGGACCTTCGTGAAACGACACCTCTCCTCGCGCGGGTGGACGCACCTGGACGGCAAGCCGATCGATGCCATCGACGGCGTCCGGATCACCGGGGTCGACGACCCTCGGTCGAGCGGTCTGGGCAGCTGGCGCGACGCGACCGGTCTCAGCTTCGACGAGGTGCGCGAGCGGATCGCCGATGACGTGTGCCAGCTCGACGAGGACGGCGACCGGATCGCCACCCTCGTCGTCCACGACGCCAACCTGGGACGTACGGCGCTGGCCCGCGGGTGCACCGATCTCGTCGTCGCCGGTCACCTGCACCGGCAGGTCGGTCCGACCCGCGTGGTCGGGGACAACGGGAAGGCCGGCTACAGCTACACGAACGGCACGACGGGCGGAGCGGCGTACGCCATCGCGGTCGGGAGCAAGCTGCGCCGGGAGGCACAGTTCACCTTCATCACCTACCAGGACGGTCGCCCCGTCGGGATCCAGCCGGTGAACGTCACGACGGCGGGGAAGCTCGTCGTGGAGCCGTGGGTCCAGCTGGACCTCGGCTGACGCCACCCGTCAGCACGATGACGATGCCCGCGAGGGCGGCGACGCCGAGGGCGCAGCACGCCCCACCCGCGTCCGAGCAGGATGAGCAAGAAGCACGGCGACCTGTCCGGTCTCGGGCCGCTGCCGACGCCGTCCACAGCGGCGAGCTGGCCCCGCGCCGAATCGTCCGGGCTGGGCCGGACCCACAGTCCTCTGCGCGATGCCACCTCACTGACCGAACGACTGGCAGTTCGTCCGCGAGCGGGTGTGCTTCAGCGTCGTCCGTCGGGGGAACACGCCGAACTGCCAGTCGAACTGACGGTCCCCTACGATTGACCGTCGGTCGCCGGGCGGGTCGTGCAAGCCCGGGTGGCCCTCGCCGGTGTAGCTCAGTTGGTAGAGCGCCTCACTTGTAATGAGGATGTCGCGGGTTCGACTCCTGTCACCGGCTCTCCGACTCTCCGGCTCTCCGGCTCTCCGGCTCTCCGGCTCTCCGGCTCGCGCGTGGTCGATCTCGGACCCGTGCCGCCGCGACGTAGGGTCGCGACGTGACTCGGTGGCGATGGGCGGTCCTGGGTGTCGCGGCCGCGTTGGTCCTCGCCGGCTGCGGTCCCGGGACCCGCGACAAGGAGGCCCATCCACGGGCGAACCCACCCGAGACCCACGTCACGCTCGAGCCCCCGGCCGTCCACGAGCCGAAGCAGAAGCACCCGAACGTGCTGGTGATCGAGGCCGACGACATGCGCTGGGACGACCTGCGCTTCATGCCCAACGTGCAGCGCCTGCTGGCGAAGCGCGGGCTGACCTTCGAGAACTCGTTCGCGCCCTACCCCCTGTGCTGCCCGTCCAGGGCGAGCTTCCTGACCGGCCAGTACGCACACAACCACCACGTCTACAGCCACGAGGACCCGTTCGGGTTCCGGGTGTTCCACGACCAGCGGACGATCGCGACCGTGCTGCAGAAGGCGGGCTACCGGACCGCCCTGGTCGGCAAGTACCTCAACGGCTACGGCGACCAGCCGCTGCTCAGCACCGGCGGTTCCTCGCTGCACTACGAGCCCCCGGGCTGGACACAGTGGATGGCCGGGTCCGACCACCGCTGGCAGGCGGGGGACCCCTTCGGTGGCGGCACCTACGCCTACTTCGAGCTGACCCAGAACGTGAACGGCGAGATCAAGTCGTTCCCCGGTCGCTACTCGACCGACGTGCTGGCCACGCAGACCCGCGGACTGGTCTCCAGGTTCGGTCGCGGCAAGGAGCCATGGTTCATCTGGTGGACCCCGGTCGCGCCCCACCACGGGTCGCCCGCCGAGCCCGACGACCCGCCACCGAGCCGGCGCAGCGACGGGAGCACGACCGACTGGGTGACCCCGGCGCGACCTGACTGGGTCAAGGGCCGCTTCGACAAGCTCGTCACCCACGGCGCCGGCACCCCGGCGGCTGGGTCGGCAGAGGCCGACGTCAGCGACAAGCCCCGTTACCTGCGCAAGCTGCCCGAGCTCACCGAGGCCGAGCGGAAGGCCGAGACCGAGGTGACCCGTCAGCGAGGCGAGTCGCTGTTCGTGCTCGACGTGCAGATCGGCCAGACCATCTCCCGGCTCAGCAAGAGCGGGCAGCTGGCGAACACCGTCATCATGTTCACCTCCGACAACGGCTACTACCTCGGCGAGCACCGCAAGCGCCAGGGCAAGATCAACCTGCACGAGCCGTCGCTGCGCGTGCCGCTGATCATCGCCGGACCGGGTGTGCCCTCGGGTCGTCGCTACGACCCCGTGACGACCGTCGACATGGCCCCGACCCTGGCGGCGTACGCCGGAGTGCGGATGCCCCGCGCCGACGGCACCGACCTGACCTCGCTCATCGAGAAGGGCGACCGGGGCTGGGACCGTGCCGTCGTGACCGAGGGGATGATGCCCGAGGGCCGCTACGCCGAGCTGCACCGTCTCGGGCCCACGCCGCTGAACACGCGGGGTCTGCGGCTCGGGCGCTGGAAGATCACGCGCTACTCGACGGGGGAGGTGGAGGTCTACGACCTCAAGCAGGACCCACTCGAGCTGCGCAACCTCTCCCGCGTGCCGAAGTACGCCGAGGTCGTGGCCGACCTGAAGAAGCTCTACAGGCGCTACTCCGACTGCCAGGGCCAGGAGTGCCGGGTCGAGCTGCCGGAGGCGTGGCGACTCACCCCGGCCGAGGAGAAGCAGGTCACCCGCGACGAGATCGCCGAGACCAACGCCTACTTCGGCAACTGAGCGCGATCAGCGCTTGCGCCACTCCTCGAGCGTCGCCCGGGCGCCGCGCTCGTGCAGCGACTCCAGCGCGGCCAGGTAGCTCTCGGTGAACTGTGAGTGGTCCACGAGGTCGTCGAAGAGGTCACGGTCCTCCAGGAACGCCAGCGGCTCCGACGCCTGTCGACGGGCGCGCTCCATCACCTGGTCACGCCGGCGGTCCACCACCTCGATCTCCTCCCCGGCCTCGTCGACCCCCTCGGCGTACCTCGCCCAGGACGCGACCACCAGCGCCGACCGGGCCACCTCCCCGCCGTCCGCGAGCTGTCGCTTGATCACCGGCACCAGCCACTTCGGGATCCGGTCGGAGCTCTCGGCACACAGCCGGGCGAGGGTGTCTCGGATCTCGGGGTTGGCGAAGCGCTCGATCAGCTGGTGCTTGTACTCCTCCAGGTCCACGCCCGGCACGGGTTCCAGGGTGGGCGTGGCCTCGCGGTCCATGTAGGCGAGCAGGAAGTCCGCGAACAGCTCGTCGGCGGCGACCTCGTGGGCGTAGCGGTAGCCGCTGAGATAGCCGAGATAGCTCATCGCCTGGTGGCTGGCGTTGAGCAGCCGCAGCTTCATCAGCTCATAGGGGCCGACGTCCTCGACCACCTGGACGCCGACCTCCTCGAAGCCGGGTCTCCCCAGCGGGAAGTGGTCCTCCAGGGCCCACTGCGCGAAGGGTTCGCAGACGACCGGCCACCCGTCCTCGATGCCGTACGACGCGGCCAGGTGATCCCGGTCCGCATCGGTCGTGACCGGGGTGATCCGGTCGACCATCGAGTTCGGGAACGCGACCTCCGTGTCGATCCACCGACCGAGCTCCGGGTCGCGCAGGGTCGCGAAGGCGGTGATCATCTCGCGAGCGACGGTGCCGTTGCCCTGGATGTTGTCGCAGGACATCACCACGAACGGATCGGTCCCCGCCCCCCGCCGCCGGGCCAGCGCCTCGGTGATGAAGCCGAACGCAGTGGTGGGCGGCTGGTCGGCCTCGAGGTCCGCGCGGATGGCTGGGTCGCTGTCGTCGAAGGAGCCCGTGGTCTGGTTGACGTGGTAGCCGCCCTCGGTGATCGTCAGCGAGACGATGCGCGTCGCCGGGTCGGCCATCCGTTCCAGCACGGCATCGGGGTCGTCGGGCGCGAACAGGTAGTCCACGATCGAGCCGATCACCCGGGGCTCGATCGAGCCGTCGGTGTTCTTCACGATCAGCGTGTAGAGGCAGTCCTGGGCCTGCATGACCTGCTGCATCTTGCGGTCCTGTGCGAGCAGGCCGACCCCGGTGATGCCCCACTCCGTGGCCGTCCCCGCGTCGAGCAGCGAGTCGACGTACATCGCCTCGTGCGCCCGGTGGAAGCCGCCGACGCCCAGGTGGACGATGCCGCTCCGCACGGTCGAGCGGTCGTAGCCGGGAACAGCTACCCGACCGGCGATCCCGGCGAGGGCGTCGTTGTTCAGCGCCGTCACTTGACCGCGCCCAGCGAGAGCCCCCGCACCAGCTTGTCCTGGGCGGCGAAGCCGGCGATCAGCACCGGCAGGGAGACCAGGGTCGCGGCGGCACACAGCTTGGCCAGGAACAGGCCCTGGCTGGAGATGAAGCCGACCAGGAAGATCGGCGAGGTGGCGGCCGAGACGGAGGTCAGGTTGACCGCGAACATGAACTCGTTCCAGCTGAAGATGAAGCAGATCAGGCTGGTCGCCGCGATCCCGGGGGCCGCGATCGGCATCACCACCGACCACAGGATCCGGAACAAGCCGGCGCCGTCGATGCGCGCCGCTTCCAGGATCGCCACCGGAACCTCCGCCAGGAACGACCGCATCATCCAGACCGCGATCGGCAGGTTCATCGAGGTGTAGAGGATGACCAGGGTGAAGATGTTGTCCAGCATCCCCGCCTTCTGCACCAGCAGGTAGATCGGCAGCAGCGCCGCGATCAGCGGCAGGAACTTGGTCGAGAGGAAGAAGAACATCACGTCGGTCCACTTCTCCACCGGTCGGATGGAGAGGGCGTACGCCGCCGGCACCGACAGTGCCAGCACCAGCAGGGTCGACCCGACACTGGCCATGGTCGAGTTGAGCAGGTAGGGAACCACGTCGCGCCGGAACAGGTCGGCGTAGTTCTCCAGGGTGAGCGGCGCGAAGATCGACGGCGGGTTGGTGGCGGCATCTGACTCGATGTGCAGGGAGGTCAGCACCATCCAGGCCACCGGTACGAAGAAGATCAAGGTGGCCACCCATGCGATCAACGTCCACACGAGGCCGGCCTTGGCGGACGCGTCGTCGCCCTTGCGGTGCCACCAGCGTCGCCTCGCCGGCGGCGGGGGAGGGCTCGCGTCGGTCGCGACCTCGATGGCGTGCTGACTCTCGGTGAGGGTGGTCATCGGGTCATCTCCTCCTCGCTGAACAGCGACGAGATCGTCCGGAGGGCGAACGTCGCGATGATGATGGTGCCGACGACGGTGACGACACCGGCGGCCGCGGCCTCGCCGTACTCGAACTTGCGGAAGGTGGTCAGGTAGATCTCGTAGGGCAGGTTGGTCGTCGCCGAGCCCGGGCCACCCTGGGTGATGGTGTAGATCGCGTCGAAGGTCTGCACGACGTAGACCGTCCCGAGCAGCGCAGCGAGCTCGATGTAGCGGCGCATGTGCGGCAGGGTGATGAACCGGAAGGTCTGCATCGGAGAGGCCCGGTCGATCTTGGCGGCCTCGAGGATGTCGCTGGACTGGGACTGCAGACCGGCCAGCAGGATCAGCATCATGAAGGGCGTCCACTGCCACACCAGCGCCACGATGATCGCGCCCATCGGCATCGAGGACACCCAGTCGACCACCGGGCCCTCGTCGGCGCCGAAAAGCTGCCAGACCCAGTTCAGGGTGCCGTTGAGCAGACCGTAGTCGGGGTTGTAGAGCGCGTGCTTCCACAACAGGGCGGCCGCCACCGGCATCACCAGGAAGGGTGCGATCAGCAGCGTGCGGGCCAGCCCCCGGCCGGGGAACTTCTTGTCGAGCAGGACGGCGAGCCCGAGCCCGAGCAGCGTGCTGATGACCACGACCGCACTGGTCAGGACGATCGTGTTGACGACCGCGTTGCGCAGCCGCGTGTCGGTGAAGACGGTCTTGAAGTTGTCGAACCCGGCGAACGACTGGTACTGGCCCAGCCCGAAGAAGCTCTTCTCACCCGGCCGCTGGATGTTCCAGTTCAGGGTGGAGATGGCGAGCGTCAGCAGGAAGGGGATCTGCGTGACGATGATGGTGAAGATGAGTGCCGGCAGCAGCGGACCTCGTCGCGACCACCGCTCCTTGCGGGAGCGGGCCGCCGGTGGTGGCCCCGTCGGGACCGAAGTCGTCTCGTTCAGCGTGGCGGTCATGTCTGCCTCCGGGTGGCGCTGCTGGGTGTTGCCTCGCGATTGCCTTGATGCCGGGGCGGGCCGCGCCAGGTGTGCGGCGGCCCGCCCCGGTGCTCAGGGGCGCTGGGGCCCTACTGGTATTCCTTGGACACGGTCTCGGCGAGCTGCTGTCCCTTGTCCAGCGCTTCCTGGACCGACCCTCGTCCGGTGATCGCTGCGGCGATGTCCTGCGACACCTTGGTCCCCAGGTCCTGGAACTCCGGGACCGCGACGTACTGCACGCCGACGGTCGGACGCGGCTGCACACCGGGGTCGGTGGGGTTGGCGTCCTCGATGGCCTGGAGCGTCTGGGCGCCGAAGGCCGCAGCGGCCTTCTTGTAGTCCGGGTTCTCGTAGGTCGACTCACGCTTGCCGGCCGGGACCCGGGTCCAGCCCAGCTTGTCGCCGACGAGCTGCTCGTAGTCCTTGCTCGAGGCCCACAGCATGAACTTCGCCGCGGAGTCGGCCTTCTTGGTGGTCTTGGGCATCGCCCAGGCCCATGCCCAGAGCCAGCCGGCGTTGTCGGTCTCCTTCACCGGGGCCGGGGCGTACCCGACCTTGCCGGCGACCTTGCTCACCTTCGGGTCCTCGAGCGAGCCGGCGGCCGAGGTGGCGTCGTACCACATGGCGACCTTGCCCTGGCTCATCGCGTTGAGGCACTCGGTGAAGCCGGCCTGCGCGGCGCCGGGCTCGCCGTGCTCCTTGACCAGGTTCACGTAGAAGTTGGTGGCGTCGACGAACGGCTTGTCGTTGACCTTGGGGGTCCAGTCCTTCTCGAACCAGGTGCCGCCGAAGGTGTTCACCACGGTCGTCAGCGGGGCGAACATCTCGCCCCATCCGGGAAGGCCGCGCAGGCAGATCCCCTTCATGCCTGGCTCGGCGCCGTCGAGCTTGGCCGCGATGTCGGCCACCTGGTCCCAGGTCGGCTTGTCGGGCATGGTGAGGCCCTTCTTGGCCAGGACGTCCTTGCGGTACATCAGGAACGACGACTCGCCGTAGAACGGGATCGCGTAGAGCTTGCCGTCGCTGGACAGCACGTCCTTGATCGGCGCGATCAGGTCGCCCTCCTCGAACGACGAGTCCTTGGAGGCGTAGTCGCTCATGTCGGTCAGCCAGTCGTTCTGCGACCAGATGGGCACCTCGTAGGCGCCGATGGTGGCGACGTCGTACTGCCCGGCCTTGGTGGCGATGTCCTGGGTGACTTTGTCGCGCAGCTCGTTCTCGGGGAGGATCGTGTAGTTCACCTTGATGCCGGTGTCCTTGGTGAAGCTGTCCTTGGTGAGCTTCTCGATGTCGACCATCTGCGGGTTGCCGACCATGAGCACGTTGATGGACTTGGTGTCGCTGTCGCCGCCGCCTCCGCCTGCGCCGCACGCGGTGAGAAGCAGGCTGACGGCGGCCGTTGCGGCCAGCACGATCCTGCGCTTGGTGGACCTGGTGGTCACGGCATACCTCCACTTGTCGAGTGACGATCTGTCACGGGTGTTGCTGGGTGCTTGCTGGGTAGGGGGAGAGCTACGCCCGGACCACGTGTGGGCCCATGACGCTGTAGCGGTGCGCGTCCGCGGCGCTGACGCCGGTGTCGGTGACGAGGGCCTCGAAGTCGGGCAGGTCGGCGAAGCGGCAGAAGCTGGAGACACCGAACTTGGTGTGCACGCCGACGAAGATCCGGCGGCGCGCGCTCGCGATCACCTGGGCCTTGACGGCCGCGACGGCGGGGTCCGGGGTGGTCAGCCCGTGCTCGCGCGAGATCCCGTTGGCGCCGAGGTAGGCCAGGTCGATGACCAGCTCCTTGAGCATCCGCGTGGCCCAGTGGTCGACGGTCGCCATCGTGAGCCCGCGCAGGCGGCCGCCGAGCAGCACCACGGTGATGTTCGGGACATCGGCGATGGCTCCCGCTGCGAGCAGGGAGGAGGTGACGACGGTGAGCTTGGTGCCCGGGATCAGGTTCATCGCGATCGCCTCGGCCACGAGCTGGGGGGTGATGCCCTCGTCGATGTAGACCGACTCGGCACCCTCGAGCCGGGAGGCAGCAGCCGCGGCGATGCGCCGCTTCTCCGCGATCAGCGAGCTGCTGCGATAGGTCACCGTGCTCTCGTAGCCGGCGCTCTCCACGGGGTGGGCGCCACCGTGGACGCGCTGGAGCATGCCGCGCTCGACGAGCTGGCGAAGGTCGCGACGGACGGTCTCGGGGGCCACGCGGAGATCGTCGGCCAGGGCCGAGACCTGCACGCTCCCGTCGTTGCGGGCTCGGGTCAGGATCTGTCGCTGTCGCTCGTCGGCTTCCATCGGTGACCGCCTCTCGAGAGCGTTCGGGTGCCGGGGGTGTGACCTGCGGTGCGTGGTGTGACCGGGGTCACGTTCGTCAGTCTGCAGCACGAACGGCTGGGTCAGTGAGCCCGGATGGGCATGAATCTGTGCCCGATCGGTGCCCGAAAATTTCGACAGCGAGGAGGATTCAGGCGGAGAAGTGCGGATTTATGGGTCCACGGGCCCGAGTGGCGTGTCTGTTGGGCCAGATCGGCTGCCCGATCGGGCAGGCAACCGGTCGTGCGGGGTCCATGGCCGCAGCTCAGCGCAGGCGGGTGGGCTGAAACCGCTCCGGCGGGTCGGCGATGACGTCCTGGGCGGCGACCAGCTGGATCTCGCGCGTGCCCGCCGCGATCGTCTGCTCGAGGATTCCGAAGACCGTCGAGGTGACCTGCTGGAGTGCGGTCGCGGCCGAGCCGGAGCGCAGCAGGTGGGCGAGGAAGACCGCGGCCGTCACGTCGCCGCAGCCGTTGGGGGTGATCGGCAGCAGCGGGGTACGGCTGGACCAGGCGCCGTCGTCCGAGACGGCGACGACGTCGACCGAGCCCTCCGGGGTCTCGTCGGTGAGCACGCTGGTGACCAACACGGTGCGAGGCCCGACGGCCCGCACCGCGTCGACTGCGTCCAGTACGTCGGCGACGGTGCGCGCCTCGCGACCGGAGAGGAAGTCGAGCTCGAAGTGGTTCGGGGTGATCACGTCGGCGGCCGGGACCACCTGGTCGCGCATGAACTCGGGGATGCCGGGTCGCACGAACATGCCGCGGCCGACGTCGCCCATCACGGGGTCGCAGCAGTAGACGGCCGAGGGGTTGAGCTCCTTGGCCCGGGCGACTGTGTCGAGCACGACCTGGCCCACCTCCTCGGCGCCCTGGTAGCCGCTGAGCACGGCGGCCACCCGCGCCAGGGCGCCCCGCTCCTCGACGCCGAGGATGACCTCGCGGAGGTCGTCGGCGGAGAGCAGAGGACCACGCCACTCGCCGTAGCCGGTGTGGTTGGAGAAGTGCACGGTGTTCACCGCCCACGCCTCGATGCCGAGACGCTGGAGCGGGAAGACGGCGGCACTGTTGCCGACGTGGCCGAAGGCGACCGAGGACTGGATCGAGAGCAGCTCCATGCCCCCATCCTCGCGTCATCAAGCCCTAGTGGCGCAAACTAGAACAGGTTATAGTTGTGGCGCAGGGCACACTCCGCTGGAGGTGCTGGCATGCCCGGGATGGTTTCGACGACGAGGTGAGCATGGCCAAGCAGGCGCCGTACAAGAACGAGGCCGACTACGTGGTGGTCGGCTCCGGCAGCTCCGGCGCCGCGGTCGCCGGCCGGCTCGCGCAGACGGGCGCGAGTGTGATCGTGCTCGAGGCCGGCAAGAGCGACGAGCAGTTCCTGGTCAAGAAGCCCGGGATGATCGGGCCGATGCACGCCGAGCCCAAGATCAAGGCCAAGGTCGACTGGGGCTACTACTCGACGCCGCAGGAGCACCTCCTGAACCGCCGGATGCCGGTCCCGCGCGGGAAGGTGGTCGGCGGCTCGAGCTCGATCAACGGCATGGTCTACGTGCGCGGCAACCGCGCCAACTACGACTCGTGGGCGGCCGAGGGCAACACCGGCTGGGACGCCGACTCGGTCAACGCGGCCTACAAGCGCATGGAGGACTTCGAGGACGGCGCCAACGACTATCGCGGCGCCGGTGGGCCGATCAAGGTCGGACGCAACAAGATGCCCCAGGAGGGCACCCTCCAGTTCATCCAGGCCACCTCCGACGCGCTCGGCGTGAAGGTCCTCGACGACTACAACGCGGACGCGCAGGAGGGCATCGCGCGGATGCAGCAGAACACCGCGGACGGCCTGCGCTACAGCGCCTCGCGGGGCTACATCCACAACCTCGCCCTGAGTGTGGACAGCCCGACGCTGGAGCTCCAGTCGGAGGTGCTGGTCACCAAGATCGTGATCGAGAGCGGTCGCGCCGTGGGCGTCGCCGTCGTCGACAAGGACGGCAGCACCCGGATCGTCCGCGCCGGCAAGGAGGTCATCCTGTCGGCCGGCTTCGTCGGGTCCGCACAGCTGCTGATGCTCTCCGGCATCGGGCACGCCGACCACCTGACCCAGAACGGCATCACGACGATCTCCGACCTCCCCGTCGGCGACAACCTGCACGACCACATGTTCCACGCGCTGACCTTCCACGTGACCAGCTCGACGATGCGCGGCAACGCGTGGTTCTTCGCGAAGGGTGTCGCCAAGGAGCTGGTGCGGCCGGGCAAGACGTTCCTGGCCAACTCGGTCTTCGAGTCCGTGGGCTTCGTGCGTACGTCGGCCGCGACCGATGTCCCCGACCTGCAGCTGCACCTCCTGCCGTGGTCCTACGTCTCGCCCAACCAGGACGAGCCGATCCGCCACGACGTGGACCCTCGGCCCGCTCTCACCGTGCTCGCCACGCTGATCTATCCCAAGAGCCGCGGCACCCTGCGACTCGCGTCGGGTGACCCGATGGCTGCGCCGTTGATCGACTTCCGCTACCTCTCCGACCCGGCCGACCTGGAAGTGCTGGCCGAGGGCTCGGAGATGGTCCGCGAGATCATGGGCGGCGCGGCGTTCGGCGGCACCGTCAAGGACGAGATCCATCCTGGCGGGAAGTTCCAGGGCCAGGACCTGCGTCGCGAGATCCTCAACCGGGCCACGTCGGTCTACCACGGCGTCGGCACCTGCCGGATGGGCGTGGACGACCGCGCGGTCGTCGACCCCCAGCTCAAGGTCCTCGGCGTCGAGGGCCTCCGGGTGGCCGACGCCTCGATCATGCCGTCGATCACGGGCGGCAACACCAACGCGCCCGCGATCATGATCGGCGAGATGGCCGCCGACCTGATCCTCCACCCCTGACCCACCGGGAGCCTGAATGAGCACCGCCCTGACCCGTCCCGCCACCCTCACCGACGAGCTGCTCGACCGGATCACCGCACAGGTGGTGTCGACCGGCGGTGGCGTCTGGAAGCTCACCGAGGTCTACACGGGCGAGGTCATCACCACCCTGCCGCAGTCCTCGCCGGCGGACATCGAGGAAGCTTTCGCGCGGGCGCGCGCGGCGCAGCAGACCTGGTCGCAGTGGCCGGTGAAGAAGCGCCTCAAGGTCTTCAAGAAGTTCCACCAGCTGCTGCTCGAGCACAACACCACGATCGTCGACCTGATCCAGGCCGAGTCCGGCAAGGCGCGTCGGATGGCCTTCGACGAGACCTGCGACCCGGCCATGGTGACCTCGCACTACCTCAAGCGAGCCGCCAGGCTGCTCAAGCCGGTGACCCGCGGCGGGCCGGTGCCGATCGTGAGCACCTCCACCGAGGTGCGCCAGCCCAAGGGCGTCGTCGGCGATCATCGCGCCGTGGAACTTCCCCTTCGCCACCGGGCTGTCCGACGCCATCCCGGCGCTGATCGCCGGCAACGGCGTGGTGCTCAAGCCCGACAACAAGACCGCCCTGTCTCCGCTCTACGGCATCGAGCTGCTCTACGAGGCGGGCCTGCCCGAAGGGCTCTTCCAGGTCGTCTGCGGCGAGGGGCCCGACATCGGGCCGACCCTGATCGACAACGCCAACTACGTGATGTTCACCGGGTCGACCGCGACCGGCCGGTTCATCGGCGAGCGCGCCGGCCAGAACCTGATCGGCTGCTGCCTCGAGCTCGGCGGCAAGAACCCGATGATCGTGCTGCCCGACGCCAACCTCGAGGAGGTCGTGACCGGAGCGCTGTTCGGGGGGTTCGGGAACACCGGCCAGATCTGCATGCACATCGAGCGGATGTACATCCACGACTCGATCTACGACGACTTCAAGGATCGGTTCGTAGCGGCGACGAAGGCGCTCAAGCTCGGTGCGTCGTACGACTATGAGCCGGAGGTGGGCTCGCTCGTCTCCGTCGACCAGAAGGACCGGGTCGCCTCCCACGTCGCCGACGCCGTCGAGAAGGGCGCGACCGTGCTGGTCGGTGGTCGTGAGCGTCCCGACCTCGGGCCGGCGTTCTTCGAGCCGACCATCCTCGAGGGCGTCACGCAGGACATGCTCGCCGGCTCCTGCGAGACCTTCGGCCCGGTCGTGGCGCTGCACCGCTACTCGACCGTGGACGAGGCCGTCCGGCTGGCCAACGACACCGACTACGGCCTCAACGCCAGCGTCTGGGGCGGCGACCTGAAGAAGGCGACCGAGGTGGCCGGTCGGATCGAGGCCGGCAACGTCAACGTCAACGACATCCTCGCGACGGCGTACGCCGCCAAGGGCTCACCGTCCGGCGGCGTCAAGCAGTCCGGCGTCGGCGCCCGCCACGGCGACCAGGGCCTGCTCAAGTACACCGACGGCATCAACCTCGGTGTGCTCAAGAAGCAGGTCCTCAACGCCCCCGCGGACGAGCCCTTCGAGAAGCACGTCGACCAGACGCTCAAGGGACTGGCGATGATGCGGAGGCTGGGGATCCGGTAGGTCGCTTCCGCCGCTGCGGTTTGGCCGGGCGCCCGGCCAAACTGTCACTGGAGGGGTGAAACTTCACCCCTCTACTGGAGGTTCAGCCGGGCGCCCGGCCAAACTGCAGCCGGCGCAGCGCCCACCCAACCCGACTCACGCCACCAGCAACGACCGCTTCGAGAGCCCCATCCAGTAGCCGTCGAAGAGCTGCTCACCCGGGGTCTCGGCGTCGGTGGCGGCACCGAGGGTGACGAACAGTGGGGTGTAGTGCTCGACGGTCGGGTGCGCGTAGGGCATCCCCGGCGCCTGGCTCTTGTACGCCGCCAGCTGGGTCACGTCGCCGCGGGAGAGAGCGTCGGCCGCCCAGAGGTCGAAGTCGACCGACCAGCCGGGAGCCTGGGCATCGATCCGGAACTCGGTGAGGAACGGCAGCCCGTGGGTCAGGAAGCCCGAGCCGATGATCAGCACGCCTTCGTCGCGCAGCTCGCGCAAGCGGCTGCCGAGCGTGAGCAGCTTGTAGGGGTCCTGGGTGGGCAGCGACATCTGCAGCACGGGGATGTCGGCCTCGGGATACATGATCTTCAGCGGCACCCAGGCGCCGTGGTCGAGCCCGCGCGAGGGGTGCTGGTGGACCGGCTCGGTGTCGGGCATCATCGCCGCGACCCGCTGGGCCAGAGCGCTGGCGTCGGGGGTCTGGTAGGTCATCCGGTAGAAGCGCTCCTCGAAGCCACCGAAGTCATAGACCAGGCCGACGCCGGGACCCGAGGCGGACAGCGACAGGGGAGCGGACTCCCAGTGGGCGCTGACGATCAGGATCGCCTTCGGGCGGGGCAGGTCGGCGGCGAGGGAGCGCAGCTGGCTCGTCCAGAGCGCGTCGTCGAGCAGAGGGGGAGCGCCGTGCCCGATGTAGAGCGCCGGCATCCGTTGCGTGGGGTCCATGTCTTCTCCAACTACTTGAAGCGACAACTATATTCCACTTTCAGGGGAGGTGCCAGTCCACCGGCGTGCCACCCTGCTCCTCGAGCATCCGGTTGACCCGGCTGAACGGCCTGGACCCGAAGAAGCCGCGGTGCGCCGACAGGGGGCTCGGGTGCACCGACTCCACCCACGGGATCGGGGCGAGCTCGGGCTTGAGCGACTGCGCGTCGCGACCCCAGAGGATCGCCGTCAGCGGCATGCCCTCCTTCGCGCGCAGCGCGAGGGTGCGGATCGCCTGGTCGGTCACCAGCTCCCAGCCGCGGCCGCGGTGCGAGGCCGACCGGCCCGGGCACACGGTCAGGGCACGGTTCAGCAGCATCACCCCGGCATCGGCCCACGGCGTGAGGTCGCCGCTGGTCGGACGGGGTACGCCGAGATCGTCGACCAGCTCGGTGTAGATGTTGACCAGGCTCTTCGGCGGGGCCACCCCCGGAGCCACCGAGAAGCTCAGGCCGACCGGGTGCCCGGGGGTCGGGTAGGGGTCCTGCCCGACGATGAGCACCTTCACCTCGCTCAGCGGGCGGCTGAAGGCGCGCAGGACCTGGTCACCCTGCGGCAGGTAGCCGCGACCGGCAGCGACCTCCTCCCGGAGGAACTGCCCCATCAGGCTGATCTGCGCGTCGACGGGAGCCAGTGCCTCGGCCCAGTCGGGCGCGACGAGCCCCTTGTCCACGAGTCCGGCCAGCGCGCCCATGCACCCACCCTAGGAGTGAGCTGGGGACGAGTGGGTGTGTGCCCGCGATCAGGCCAGGAAGTCGACCAGGGCTCGGTTGAGCTGGTCGGCGTGGCTGACGTTGAAGCCGTGCGGGCCGCCCTCGACGACGACCAGGGTGCTGCCCGAGATGGCCGCGGCCGTGCGCTTGCCGGACACCTCGAACGGCACGATCGCGTCGGAGTCGCCGTGGATCACGAGCGTCGGGACGGTGATGCGGCTGAGGTCGTTGCGGAAGTCCGTGCGACCGAACGCCTCGATGCAGCCGACGACTGCCTCGTCGCGAGCCACGCTCTCGAGGTCGAGGGCCTGTTGACGCTGCTGCTCGGTGACCTTCAGCTCGCCGCCGGCGGAGAAGAAGTTGGTGGTGAAGCCGTCCAGGAACTCCTCGCGGTTCTCGCGGGCTCCCTGCTTCATCCCCTCGACGTCGTCCTCGCCCAGTCCGCCGTCGGGGTTGTCCTCGGTCTTGAGCAGGTAGGGCGGAACGGCGCCGGCGAACACCACCGAGTGCAGGCGATCCTCGCCGTACTTCCCGATGTAGCGGGCGATCTCGCCCCCGCCCATGGAGAACCCGACGAGCGAGACGTCGGTGAGGTCGAGGCCGTCGAGCAGCCCCGCCAGGTCGGCGGCGAAGGTGTCGTAGTCATAGCCGGACTCCGGCTTCTCCGAGTCGCCGAACCCACGCCGGTCGTAGGTGATCACCCGATGGCCGGCCTCGGTGAGCGGGCCGACCTGCTCCGACCACGAGGCTCCGCTCAGCGGCCAACCGTGGATGAGCACCACGGGGCGGCCGTCGCCGCCGGTGTCCTCGTAGTGCAACGTGATTCCGTTCGAGCTCAGCTCAGGCACTTCGACTCCTCTCGGCCGGCGCGATCGCGCGCGGCGTACGTCGTTGAATTCGACCGTACCCACCGGATGGGTGAGGGCTACCTGACCGGTCGCTGCAGCCGGTCGAGGAACGCCGAGAGCAGGGCCTCGCGCAGGGCCGGGGCGGCCAGGTCGAGCAGCGCGTTGATCTCGGCCAGCGACTCGGGCAGCCCCACGGCGTTGCCGTCCCCACCGGCCATCCCGACCGCAGCGAGCAGCCCGTCGAAGTCGTCGTCGCTGAGGGTCGCCGCGTCGAGGGAGGTCACGAACTCGACGATGCCGGGGTCGATGGAGATCGGGCCTGACGCCCTGGCCGCTGCGACGCCGTCGGTCAGGGCGGTGAGGAACTCCTCGACGTGGTCGGCGGTGGCCGCACTCAGCGAGAGGTGGATCGTCGGGTCGGCGCCCTCGAATGACAGCTGTGGCTGGACGTACCACCCGGCACGGGTCATCGCGTCGGTGATCGTGAAGACGTCGCAGGTGTCGTCGGTGGCGAAGGCGACCAGCGTCGAGTCAGGGCGTACGACGACCCGCAGCCCGTCGATCCGCGAGATCCCCTCGACCAGCCGGTCGACGCCGTCGAGCACCTTCTCGGTCAGGGCGAGGTAACCCTCGTCGCCGATCGTGTTCACCACGGCCCACGCGCCGGCGAGCGGGCCGCCCGACTTCGTCGACTGCATCGTCGGGTTGAGCATCGTGTAGCCGGGCCACCGAGCGCTCGCGAAGAACTGCGGCTTGCGCAGGTCGGGCGTCCGGTGAAGCAGGATCGAGGTGCCCTTGGGCGCGTAGGCGTACTTGTGCAGGTCCACCGAGATGCTCGTGACCCCCTCGACCGCGAAGGTCCACGGCGGGATGGGCCGACCGAGCCGGGCGGCGTACGGCAGCACCCAGCCGCCGATGCAGGCATCGACGTGGCAGCGCACTCCCCGTGCCGCCGCGGCCGCAGCGATCTCGGTGACCGGGTCGACGACACCGTGGGCGTACGACGGTGCGCTGGCCACCACGAGCACGGTCCGGTCGTCGATCGCCGCCTCCATCGCCGCCGGTCGCGCGCGGAAATCCTCGTCGACGTCGACCATCACGGCCTCGACACCGAAGTAGTGGGCGGCCTTGTGGAAGGCCGCGTGCGCGGTCACGGGCAGCACCATCCGCGGTCGCTCGAGGTCGGGCCGCGAGTCGCGGGCACCCTGCACCGCGAGCAGGCACGACTCGGTGCCACCGCTCGTCACGGTGCCGACGGTGGTCGCAGGCCCGTCCAGCAGGTTGGCCGCGAAGCCGACCAGCTCGTTCTCCATGGTCAGCAACGACGGGAAGGCGGTGGGGTCCAGGCCGTTGGAGCCGGCGTAGGCCGCGACCGCCTCGCGTCCGACCCGGTCGGCCCCCTCGAGCCCGGAGTCGTAGACGTAGGCCAGGGTGCGACCGCCGGTGACCGGGACGTCGAGGGCCTGCATCGCCTGCAGCCGGGCCAGGACGTCGCTCGTGGGGTTCATGCCGTCACTCCTTCGGTGTCTGCAACGGTCTCGGCATCCAGCGAGTAGCGGGACAGGAACCACAGGCTCGCCAGGATCAGCACCGCCGGCAGCAGCGAGAAGCCCAGCACGATCGCGGTGAGGGCGGAGTCGGGCTGGAAGCCGACCTGCGTGGTGAAGTCGTCGAGGTCGGTGGAGGAGCGATAGCTTCCGAAGGTCAGCACCAGCGCGTAGACCGCGGGACCGAGCGCGAGCCCGAGCGTCTCGCCCGCTGTCCAGACTCCGGTGTAGACGCCGACCCGGTTCTCACCGGTGCGTCGGGCATCGACCGCGGCTGCGTCGGGGAGCATCGCCATCGGGAAGACCTGCGCGCCGGCGTAGCCCAGCCCGACGAGCGCGGTCGCGGCGTACACCCACCAGTGCGGTGCCGACCGTGACCAGATGAGCAGCACCGCGGCGACGGCGAGCACGAGGGAGGACGCGACGTAGCCCTGCTTCTTCCCGATCCGCTGGCCCAGGGCGCTCCATGCCGGGGTGAGCAGCAGCGCCGGGCCGACGAAGCAGACGAACAGGATGGTCGCCGCGCCCTTGTCGACGAGCACCCAGCGGGACACGTAGGCGACACCGGCGAGCATCGCCCCGGTCGCCAGGGCCTGCATCACGAACGTGCTCAGCAGCAGCCGGAAGTCGCGAGCGCTCGCGACGATGCGCAGCTGCTCACGCAGCGAGCCGGCGCCGGCCGTGGCCCGACCGACCGGGGCCGAGCGGGTGCCGACGTAGGCCCCCACCACCCCGATGACCAGCAGCACCGCGATCGCCACCCCCATCACGCGATATCCTGCGCGGCCCTCGAACGCGTCGCGGATCGCGGGAGCACTGGCACCGCTGAGCATGATCGCCAGGGCGAGGATCGCGACCCGCCAGGTCATCAGCCGGGTGCGCTCGTCGTAGGAGTCGGTCATCTCCGCCGGCATCGCGACGTAGGGCACCTGGAAGAACGCGTAGGCCGTCGCGCAGGCCACGAACAGCACGAGCACCCAGAGGGCGTCGATGCCCTGGGAGCCGAGGTCAGGCGCGGCGAAGAGCAGGGCGAAGAACAGCGCCAGCAGCAGGCCCGCCTTCAGCAGGAACGGCCGCCGAGGCCCGCGCGGGTCGGTGGACCGGTCGCTGATGCGTCCCGCGATCGGGTTGAGCACGACGTCCCAGGCCTTCGGCAGGAAGACGATCACGCCGGCGAGGCCCGCGGCGATCCCCAGCGTGTCGGTGAGGTAGGGCAGCAACATCAGGCCGGGGACGGTGCCGAAGGTGCCGGTGGCGACCGATCCGAGGCCGTAGCCCGCGCGCACGGACCTGGGCAGAGGACGGGACATGGGCTGAATCTAGTGCCCCGATCGCGCAGGACCGGTGTGACTGACGTGTTGCGGTGGTGCGGGGCTCCGGGCGGGGAGCCCCGCGTCCTGGCCGCGCTGGGTCCCGGAGCCCCGCACCGTCCTGTCTCGCGCGCCGCCCACCCACGCGCTGCGCCTGCTGCGGCTCCTGACCCTGCTCAACGCGCTGAACCGCTACGCCGGCAGCTCGCTGCGGGGGCGCGTGGGGGTCTACCTGGTCACGTCCGGATCGGTGATCGTCTTCATGGCCTCGCTGGCGATCCTGGACGCCGAGCGCGGTGGCGACGGCCCGATCCAGACCTTCGGCGACGCGCTGTGCTGGTCGTTCACCACGATCACCACGGTGGGGTACGGCGACATGTTCCCGGTCACGACCGAGGGCCGGTTCGTGGCCGCGGGGCTGATGTTCTGCGGTATCGGCGTCCTCGGCGTCGTGACCGGGACCTTCGCCAGCTGGCTGGTCGAGCGGGTCGAGGAGATCGAGGACATCGAGGAGGGCGTGTCCGCCTCGACGGCCGACGTCGCCTCCCTGCGCGAGGAGCTCCGGATGTTGCGCGAGTCCCTGGAGTCCCGCAAGGACCCGGCCTAGGAGTCCTCGCCCGTCCGGGGCGGATCGCGGCGCAGCACACCCTGGACCAACCGCGCGAGGGCGGCCTGCCCGGACGGCAGCGGGTGCAGCGCCGCGCCACGGTGCGAGCTGCCGACGCGACCCTGCACCCACGGGTGCCGGGAGCACACGTCGTGCCCGATCGAGACCCGGTAGAAGTCGACGAACTCGACGCCGGTCGCCTTCGCCGCGTCCCGCATCTGGAAGCGCAGGCGCAGGTTGATCGCCCGGAAGGTCGCCCGGTCCTGCGCGCGCATCCGGGGAAGCCGCGCGCAGTCACCGCGCTGGGGGAGCAGCTTGGGGTAGCCGATCAGGAGCACCCGGGCCTTCGGCGCACGCTCCTTGACCTGCTCGATGGTCGAGACGAGCTCGGGTTCGAGCTGGTCGACGATCGTGCGGAGGGTGTCGCGCTCGTCGTAGAGCGGACAGATCTTCTGCATCTTGCGGCACGTCGTGGCCAGCCGGGCGTAGAGCCGGCCGTTGTTGGCCCCGATGCCGAGCGTGACCAGGTCGGTGGTCGCGGAGAGCGCGGTGAACTGCGGCGGCACCGATTGACCGTCGGCGGTGAGCTGGCGCCGGCCGTAGAGGTCGACGGTCTGCGCGCCGGTGCACGAGCGGTCCTCCAGGTCGTCGATGTGCAGGGCGTTGGCGACCAGGTGCGGGTAGTTGTTGCTCGAGCGGTTGCAGCCGTAGGCGACGTCGTTGAGCGGGACGTACGGCGCTGCGGTGAACGAGTCGCCCATGGCGACGTAGTGGTGGTACGCCGGACCGTCCGGGTCCTTCGAGCCGAACCCGCCGAGCAGCAGCACGATCGCCACCACCAGCACCGCCGCGACCAGGCGCAGCGCCTGCTGAGGAGTCTGCGGAAGGGTCAGCCTCAAGGCTTGCGGGTGAGGTTCCTGCTCGAGGCCGAGGCGAACCTGCGCTCGGGGTTCGAACCGATCGCCGAGCGGTCAGGGGCGACCTCGTCCACCGACTTCGGCGGTCGGGGAGCGGGCTTCTTCTTCGCCGGGGTGCGCGTCCCGGACTTCTTCGCCGCGGGCTTCTTCGCCGCGGACTTCTTCGCCGCGGACTTCTTCGCGCCCGCCTTGCGAGCGGGTCGGTCGTCGGGCGTGGAGTACTGCTCGATCCACTCGTCCATCGTGACCCAGGTGGTCCCGCGTGCGCCTCGACCGGTGAGCATGCCGAGGTGGCCGCCCGGGACGATCTCGAAGCGCACCTCGTGGGCGTTGGTCAGCAGCTTGACCAACGCCTTGACCGCGTTGACCGGGGCGATGCCGTCGGTGTTGCCGGCGAAGATCAGCACGGGGGCCCTGATGTCGGCGACGTCGATCTCGTGCCCCGAGAGGTCGACCTTGCCGGTGAGCAGCTGGTTGTGCTTGAGCATCCGGTGGTAGAGCTGGCCGAACGATCGCCCCGGGTAGGCGATCATGTTGTCGGTGAAGCGGTCCACCGCCTCGATCTGGGCGAGCCACTCGCTGTCGTCGAGGTTCTGGAGGATGGCGATCGGCTTGGTGATCAGCTTGGTGCCGGAGCTGAGCTGGAAGGCGCGGCGCACGAGCGGCTTCGGAGCCCCGCCCAGCATCCGGTAGAGCTGGGTGACGATGCCACCGTCGGTCAGCCGCAGGATCGGTCGCAGCGGCGCCACCATCGGCACCTGCTTGACGTCGAACGGCGAGCCCACGACGGTCAAGGAGGCGATCGGCAGGTCGGGCCGGTCGGCTGCGGCCAGGGCCGCGAAGATGCCGCCGAGACTCCAGCCGATCACGTGCACGGGTCGGCCGCCGGCGTGCTCGCTGACGGTCTTGATCGCCTCGGGGACGACCTCCTCGACCCAGTGCTCCATGCCGATCTTGCGGTTCTTGAACGAGATCTCGCCGTACTCGACGAGGTAGGTGGGACGGCCCTTCTGCACGAAGTGCTCGACCAGGGAGCACCCGCGGCGCAGGTCGAAGCAGATGGCCGGTGCGGCGAGCGGGGTGACCAGGAGCACGGGGTCGCCGGTCTCACGGGTCTTCTTCTGCGGGCGGTAGTGGTAGACCTCGCGCAGGGGACCGTCGTCGATGAGCGTCCGGGGCATCGGGCGGAGGTCGGCCAGCCCTCCGTAGATCAACATGTGGGCCACGTTGCTGGCGGCGGACGCGACCTGGTCCGGCTTGGGGATCAGATCCATAGTCGGAAGTTACCAACGAACCCCCGCCGGGACACGCTGCCCGCACGCGGGTCCGGTCCATGGACAGGGCCGCCGGCCAGGAGTAGGCATGCCTCATGAAACTCACCCGGGTGGTCGGCGGCGTCGGGCTCGCGGTCGGAGCCGTCGCTGCGCGTGACCTGATGCAGAAGAAGCACGCCCTGATGCGCAACTTCCCTGTGATCGCGCACGCGCGCTACTGGCTGGAGACGATCGGTCCCGAGCTGCGCCAGTACATCGTCACCGGCAACGACGAGGAGCGCCCGTTCAGCCGTGACCAGAGGTCCTGGATCTACGCCTCCTCCAAGAAGGAGAACAACTACTCCGGGTTCGGGACCGACAACGACATCGAGCACATGCCGGGCTACGCGATCATCAAGCACCGCACGTTCGCCGACTCCCTGCCGCACGACCATGCCGAGAGCGTCGGCCTGCCCAGCGCCAAGATCCTCGGTGGTCCGCGCGGCCGGGCCAGGGCGTTCCGGCCCGACTCGCTGATCAACGTCTCCGCGATGAGCTTCGGCTCGATGTCGGGCAACGCGATCCAGGCCCTCAACAGGGGCGCGAAGATCGCCGGCTGCATGCACAACACCGGCGAGGGCGGGCTCTCCCCACATCATCGCCAGGGGGGCGACATCATCCTGCAGATCGGCACGGCCTACTTCGGCTGTCGCGACGAGCACGGCAGCTTCTCGCTCGACAAGCTCAAGGAGGTCGTCGAGTCGGCGCCCGTGCGGGCCATTGAGATCAAGCTGTCGCAGGGCGCCAAGCCGGGCCTGGGCGGCCTGCTGCCCGCAGCCAAGGTGACCAGGGAGATCAGCGAGATCCGCGGCATCCCGATGGGCCAGGACTGTGCAAGCCCCGCGCGGCACACGGCGTTCCGTGACGAGGACAGCCTGCTGGACCTCGTCGAGCTGATCGCGGCCGAGACCGGCGTGCCGGTCGGGATCAAGAGCGCCGTGGGGGAGATGCAGTTCTGGTATGAGCTGACCCGGCTGATGTCGCGCGGCGACCGGGGCGTCGACTTCGTGACGGTCGACGGGGGCGAAGGGGGCACCGGCGCCTCCCCGCCGATCTTCGCCGACTCGATCGCACTGCCCTTCCGGATGGGCTTCTCCCGGGTCTACGGCACCTTCGCCGAGGCCGGCCTCACCGACGACGTCACGTTCATCGGCTCGGGCAAGCTCGGGGTGCCGGACAACGCCATCGTCGCCTTCGCGCTGGGTGTCGACATGGTCAACGTCGCCCGTGAGGCGATGATGTCGATCGGCTGCATCCAGTCGCAGAAGTGCCACACCGACCGGTGCCCGACAGGGGTCGCGACCCAGGACCCGTGGCTGACGCACGGCCTCGACCCGGCCTCGAAGTCCGAGCGGTGCGGGCAATACGTCAAGACCTTCCGCAAGGAGCTGATCAAGGTCTCCGAGGCGGTCGGGGTGGCGCACCCGGGGCTGATCACCCCCGAGGACGTCGACATCTTCCGCGGCGACTACGAGGCACAGTCGCTGCGAGCCGTCTACGGCTACAAGGACGGGTGGGGTGCCCTCGGCGCCGAGCTCATCCAGGGGATCACCGACCTGATGGCGCCGGGTGGCTCCCGTCCGGAGGGCCGGTCGATCGAGGAGGGTGCGGGTGAGAAGCCGCACGGTCGGCACACCCCGCCGACGACGTCGGGGATCTGACCTACGCGGTGCTCGGGAGGGTGGCGGCCGGGGAACATGCGAATGTGTCTGGCGGGGCAGGTGGGTGCCCCTCTGGTCCCTGGAGTGACATTCGCATGTCGCCCCGCGCCACCCCCGGCCGAGCCCAGCCGGGCAGCTAGGACCGGCGAGCCGGCCGGGTGGTCTTCGAGTGCGTGGGCTGGGCGCCGGAGAGGGCGTCGAGGAACGCGGAGGCCCAGTGGGCGACGTCGTTCTCGGCGACCGTCTTGCGCATGGCGCGCATCCGGCGGGTGAGGTCCTTGGGCTCGGCGTGGTAGGCCTCGAGCATCCGGGCCTTCATGCCGTTGATGTCGTAGGGGTTGACGAGGTAGGCCTGTCGCAGCTCGTCGGCGGCACCAGCGAACTCCGAGAGCACCAGGGCCCCGTCGTCGTCGAAGCGACAGGCGACGTATTCCTTCGCGACCAGGTTCATCCCGTCGCGGAACGGCGTGACCACCATGACGTCTGCGGCACGGTAGAGCGCGGCCATCTCCTCGCGGGGGAAGGAGGAGTGCAGGTAGGAGATCGCCGGCCGCCCGATGCGACCCAGGTCGCCGTTGATCCGGCCGACGAGGCGGTCGATGTCGTCGCGGAGGATGCGGTACTGGTCGACGCGCTCGCGCGACGGGGTCGCGACCTGGACGAACAGGGTCTCCTCGACGCTGAGCTGCTCCTCGGCGATCAGCTCGCTGAACGCGCGCAGCCGTGCGTAGATGCCCTTGGTGTAGTCGAGCCGGTCGATCCCCAGGAACACCTTCTTGGGGTTGCCCAGGTCGCGCCGGATCTCCTGGGACCGGGCCTCGACCGACTCCGACCGGGCCAGCTCCTCGAAGCCGGCGGCGTCGATCGAGATCGGGAAGGCCTTCGCCTTCACCACTCGTCCGTCGGGCAGGTAGACGGTGTCGCGATGGGTCTTGTGACCGACCCGCTGCCGGACCAGGCGGATGAAGTTCTGCGCCGCTCCCGACAGCTGGAAGCCGACGAGGTCGGCGCCGAGGAGTCCTTCCAGGACCTGGCGCCGCCACGGCAGCTGGGAGAACAGCTCGGCCGGGGGGAACGGGATGTGCAGGTAGAAGCCGATGCGCAGGTCGGGGCGCAGCTCGCGCAGCATCGCAGGGACGAGCTGGAGCTGGTAGTCCTGCACCCAGACCATGGCGTCCTTGGCGGCGTGCTTGGCCGCCGCGTCGGCGAAGCGCTGGTTGACCGTCACGTAGGAGTCCCACCACTCGCGGTGGAAGGACGGCTTGGCCACCAGGTCGTGGTAGAGCGGCCACAGGGTGTCGTTGGAGAAACCCTCGTAGAACTCGGCGTACTCCTGGTCTGACATCGTGACCGGGACCAGCGTGAGGCCCTCGTCGTCGAAGGGCTCGAGCTCTGACCCGGTGTCGCCCGGCCAGCCGATCCAGGCACCGTTGTTGGCCCGCATCACCGGCTCGAGGGCCGAGACGAGACCACCGGGGGAGCGGCGCCACGTGGCCTCGCCCTTGTCGTCGACCACCCGGTCGACAGGGAGGCGGTTGGCAACGACGACGAGGTCGGCGGTGCTGCGCTTCCGAGAGGATCGGCTCACCCGGCAGACCCTACCCGGGGTAGCTGACGCCGATCCGCGCGCGTACCTCGTCCATCTGCCGCATCAGGGCGATCGTCTGTGCGGGTGGCACGAGGTCGCTGGTCAGCGCCCCGGCGCGCAGGCAGCGGTGGACCTCGAGGATCTCGTTGCCGTAGCCACGACCGACGACCGGCTCGTCGGGACCGATCCACTCCGAGGTGCCTTCGGGCTCCCAGTACGACGTCCAGCGGATGCGCTCGGGGTGGTGTGCCCCGCTCGGCAGGTCGAACCGGCCGATCTCGGTGGCCACCGTGGCCGTGCGCGGCGACTGGGAGGTCATCGATGCCGTCAGGGCCGCCGTCGCCCCGCCTGCGTAGAGACCGGCGATGGCGACGTCGAGGTCGATGCCGGTCGGCGACACGTCGGCCACGGCCTCGAGGCGCTCCGGCTCGCCCAGCACGAGGTGGGCCAGGGTGAGCGGGTAGATGCCCATGTCCAGGAGAGCGCCGGCACCCATCGCGGGGTCGAAGAGGCGGTCCTCCGGTCCGGCACCCACGACGAAGCCGAGATCCGCGTGCACCTGCCGGGGGGTGCCGTAGTCGCCGCTGGCCAGCAGACGGAGCAATGTCCGGATCATCGGATGAGTGGCCATCCACATGGCCTCCATCAGGAACAGTCCGCGGTCGGCCGCCTCGGCGAAGAGCGCGGTCGTCGTCGCAGCGTCGAGCGTCATCGGCTTCTCGCACAGGACCGGCTTCCCTGCTGCGAGCACGAGCCGGGTGTGCTCGTCGTGGAGGGCGTGCGGCGAGGCGACGTAGACGACATCCACCTCGGGGTCCGCCACGAGTGCCTCGTAGGAGCCGTGCGCGCGACCGCCGTACTCGACTGCGAAGGCCTCGGCCCGCTCCAGGCTCCTCGAGCCGGTCGCGACCAGCTCGGCATCGGGTACGACGAGCAGGTCGTCGGCGAACGAGCGGGCGATCCTGCCGGGGGCCAGCACGCCCCATCGGATGGTGTCCATGACGGCACGCTAGTGAAGTCGTCCGGCCACCTTGCCGAGGGACCCGGCGACCGCCACGCCGAGCCGCAAATGACAACGTTGTATTTCCTTCGCCTATGATGAGGCAGACCCATTGCCTGTCCCGGTCCGAGGAGTCGCCACGATGGTCGCCAGCCACGCGCTCAACAACTCCCAGCCCGAGGGTTCCGGCGAGCTCACGGCCCGGGACGCGCTGATGCTCGACTTCGAGCGCCAGTGGTGGAAGTACGCCGGCGCCAAGGAGCAGGCCGTCCGCGAGAAGTTCGACATGTCCGCGACGCGCTACTACCAGGTCCTCAACGCCCTGATCGACCGTCCCGAGGCTCTCGCCCACGACCCCCTGCTCGTCCGCCGCCTGCGTCGCCTGCGGGCCACCCGCCAGCGCCAGCGCTCCGCGCGTCGCCTCGGCTTCGACCTCTCGGAGTGACGTCGGTGAAGCCCCTCACCCGTCGGGTGCGCGACGAGCGCGGTCTCGTCCTGCCGACGCGTCTGCTCGCCCTGTGCATCTCGGCCGTCGCGATGGCGGCGCTGGTGATCATCGCCGACGACCCCGACCAGGCTCCCGACGACGAGGCCACTCCCGCCCAGACCACGCCGTCCAAGGACGCCACCGCGGCGCCCAGCTCGACGCCGTCGCCGTCCACCAAGGCCAAGCCGAAGCCCAAGCCGGTCAAGCGCGGTGACACCTACGTCACGATCTTCAACAACACCCGGGTCAAGGGGCTGGCCGGTGGGGTGGCCGGGAAGGCCAAGGGCGCCGGCTGGAACGTCGTGGGCACCGACAACTGGTACGGCACCGTCGACGGCACGGCCGTCTACTACCCGCCGCGGCTGAAGACGGCGGCCGAGGAGCTCGGCTTCGACCTGGGCATCAAGAGGATCAAGCCCTCCCAGGACCCGATGCAGTTCGACCGCCTGACGGTGATCCTCACCGACGACTACCACGGTTAGGGCTTCGCCACCGTCCTCCGGGTCCGTTCACCGGCCAGTTTCGACAACGGTCTCGTCGGGCTGGAAAAGTGGTGCCCATGGATCTCCGCACGAGCACGGCCGAGCAGGAGTACGCCGCGCTGGTGCGCGCCGCCGACGACCTGGTCATCGGCCTGGACTTCGACGGCACCCTGGCCCCGATCGTCGACGACCCCGAGAGCGCCCACATCCACCCGGACGCGGGCGAGGTCCTGGTGGAGCTGGCCGAGCAGGTCCGTGCCGTCGCGGTGATCACCGGGCGCCCCGCCCGCCAGGCACTGGACCTCGGCGGCCTCGAGGAGGTCGGCAACGCCATCGGGGAGCACGGGCGCGAGCTGTTCGTGCTCGGCCAGTACGGCAACGAGCGCTGGACGTCGACCAACCGCCGGGTCATCTCACCCAAGCCGCCTCGCGGGCTCGCGTCGTTCACGGCCGCCCTTCCGCGGCTCCTCCGGCAGGGCGGTGCCGAGGGCGCCTGGGTCGAGGAGAAGGGCCTCGCGGTGGCCGTGCACACCCGTCGGCTCGACGACCCGCAGGCGGCGTACGAACAGCTGCTGCCGGTCCTCGCGGAGGCAGCCAAGTCGCACGACCTCGACATCGAGCCGGGGCGCAACGTGATCGAGGTCCGTGCCCACGGGATGCACAAGGGCGCGGCACTGGACAAGCTGGTCGAGGAGGTGGGCGCCAGGGCGATCGCGTTCTGCGGCGACGACCTCGGTGACGTCGAGGCCTTCAAGGCCGTCGAGGACCTGCGGGCCCAGGGCTTCCCGGGCCTGCTCGTCTGCTCGGGCTCGGAGGAGGAGGAGAACGCCCTGGCCGAGATGGCCGACCTCGTCGTCCACGGCCCGGAGGGTGTCCTCGACCTGCTGCGCGAGATGACCGCCGACATCAAGTCGGCACGCGCCTGATCCGTCCATCGGGGCCCGGGGCGGGGCGCTCCTGAAGAGCGAGACGACCTGTCTCGGATGTCGGGATGGATGTGCACATTCTGAGACGCCTACCTAGGCTGAGTCGCAGCTCATCGAGAGGGACTGAGGGAAACGGCCCGTTGAAGTCCCGGCAACCGCCACACGAGCCTCCGATCCGATCGGACACGTGCGGTGCGGTGCCAAATCCGTCTTGGCCCGAGATTCGGGCCAGGGAAGATGAGAAGGAGGCCTCCTTTGAGCATCGCCACTGACACGGCCACAGCTGCTGGGCCCACCACCGGGACCCCCGAGCTGCGCGAAGGCGCGTTCGGCAACGCCACCGGCCTCTCGTGCCGGGAGTGTGGCCACGAGATCGCCCTCGGCCCGCACTACGCGTGTCCGGAGTGCTTCGGACCACTCGAGATCGCCTACGACTTCCCCGCGCTGACCCGTGCGGAGATCGAGGCCGGTCCCCGCAACATCTGGCGCTACAAGGCGCTGCTGCCGGTGCCCGACGACATCGAGCAGAGCCCCAACATGGAGCCGGGCTTCACCCGCCTGCTCAAGGCCCACAACCTCGGCCGCGAGCTCGGCATCGAGAACCTCTGGGTCAAGGACGACTCCACCAACCCGACCAACTCCTTCAAGGACCGGGTCGTCGCCTGCGCGCTCAGCGCCGCACGGGAGTTCCACAGCAAGGTGTTCGCCTGCCCCTCGACCGGCAACCTGGCCAATGCCGTCGCTGCCGCCGGCGCCCGCGCGGGCATCAAGACGG
Source organism: uncultured Actinomycetota bacterium (assembly GCA_963843075.1). Lineage (GTDB taxonomy): Bacteria > Actinomycetota > Actinomycetes > Propionibacteriales > Nocardioidaceae > Marmoricola. The sequence goes on from CAWJJD010000001.1 coordinate 1,181,053, forward strand.
TGGTGTTCATCCCCTCGAACCTCGAGCAGCCCAAGCAGGTCAACTCCGCGGTCTTCACCGACTCGCTGGTCGCAGTGAACGGCAACTACGACGACGTGAACCGCCTCGCCTCCGAGATCGCCGGCGAGGAGGAGGGCTGGGCGTTCGTCAACGTCAACGTCCGTCCCTACTACGCCGAGGGCTCCAAGACCCTGGGCTACGAGATCGCCGAGCAGCTCGGCTGGCGGCTCCCCGACCAGATCGTGATCCCGGTCGCCTCCGGCTCCCAGCTGACCAAGGTGCACAAGGCCTTCCAGGAGCTGATCAAGCTCGGCCTCGTCGAGGACAAGCCCTACAAGGTCTTCGGCGCCCAGGCCACCGGCTGCTCGCCGGTCTCGGTGGCCTACAAGGCCGGCATCGACGCGATCCGCCCGGTCAAGCCGGACACGATCGCCAAGAGCCTGGCGATCGGCAACCCCGCGGACGGCGTCTACGTGCTCGACATCTGCCGCGAGACCGGTGGAGCCGTCGAGGACATCAGCGACGACGAGGTGCGCGAGGCGATCGTGCTCCTGGCCCGCACCGAGGGGATCTTCACCGAGACCGCGGGCGGCACCACGGTCGGCGTGCTGAAGAAGCTCGTCGAGACCGGCCAGCTCGACACCGGCCTCGAGACCGTCGTGATCAACACCGGCCACGGCTTGAAGACCCTCGACGCGGTCTCCGGCGCCGTCGGCCCGGCGGCCACGATCGAGCCGTCGTACGCCGCCTTCACCCGCAGCGGCATCATCTGAATCCCCGAACTCACCCCGAGGAGAGGCACAGCATGAGCGTCAACGTCCGGATCCCCACGATCCTGCGCAACTACACCGACGGAGCCTCCGAGGTGACTGCGGAGGGCACCACGGTGAGTGAGGTGCTCGACGACCTCGAGGCCAACCACAGCGGGATCAAGGCACGGGTCCTCGACGACTCCGGCCAGATCCGGCGCTTCGTGAACGTCTACGTCGGCAACGACGACGTGCGCTTCCTCGACGGCCTCGGCAGTCCCACCCCCGAGGGCACCCAGATCAGCATCATTCCGGCGGTTGCGGGGGGCTGAGGGGGCTGAGGGGGCTGTCGGTTTCCCAGCGCCCGCTGTGAAACTGGCGCCATACGAGTAAAACTTCACTCGGATCGTGACAGTTTCACAGCGCCCGCTGTGAAACTGTCAACCCGAAACTGTCACCCCCCGGGCGCCCACCTCAGCCGACGTGAGCCGCCAGCCAGGGATCGACCAGGGCGTGGAACGCCTCGCCCCGCTCGCGACGGATGCCGTGGCCGGCGTCGGGGACGACGCGGACCTCGAGGGCAGCGTTGCCGAGCGCGGCGATCTCGGCCTGCAGTCGCTCGTCCAGGATCACCTCGCGGTCACCGGTCACGATCAACGTCGGGGTGCGGATCGCCGAGGCGATCTCGCGCCACGGGGTTCGCAGGACACCCACGCCGGCGCGCACGAACTCGGGGTCGACGTCGGCCTTCGCCCTGGCCCACGGGAGGTACTCGCTCTCGGGCCAGGTCGGGTTCTCAGCACGGCACCAGGCGACGGCTCGCTGCTCGTCGGCCGCCATCGCTGCGGTGGAGGCGACCCGCTCCTCGGTCATCTTCTCCTCACCGCCGAAGCGGTCGAACCACGCCGGGTCCTCGAGCACGGTCGCGCTCACGAGGTCGGGCCGTCGCGCGGCCAGCGCCGCCGCGAAGCCGCCACCCATCGAGTGGCCCATCACCAGCGCGGGGCCGACCTCCTCGAGGAGCGACTCCAGGGGCGCGTACATGTGCTCGGTCGCGTCGTCGGAGTCCAGCTGCTCCCGGGTGAACCGCTCCGACTGTCCGTGCCCGAGGGCGTCCGGCGCCACGATGCGGTACGACGAACCGAGCCGGTCGGCCAGGTCTGCCCAGCACTCCCCCGAGTCGGTGATGCCGTGCAGGGCCAGCAGGGCAGGTCGGTCGGGGTCGCCGTACTCATGAACGGCCAGGGGTCCTGAGCGTCGGGGCATGGACTCACCCTGCCACGTCCGGGAAACCCGCTGGACCCGTCCGGCAGACTGGCCCGCATGCCTCGCACCATCGCCACCAAGGACCGCGTCGACCGAGACCAGCTGCTCGAGTTCGTGCGCCCGCGCCACAAGGCGACGCTGGTCACCACCCGCAAGAACGGTCGGCCGCAGCTCTCTCCCGTGACCTGCGGTGTCGACGAGGAGGGACGCGTGGTCATCTCCACCTACCCGACCCGCGCGAAGGCGGTGAACCTCCGTCGCGACCCCGCAGCGACCGTGCTGATCCACAGCGACGACTGGGACGGCCCGTTCGTGCAGCTCGACGGGACCGCCGAGGTGATCGACCTGCCCGACTCGGTCGAGCCGCTCGTCGACTACTTCCGGAGCATCTCCGGTGAGCACCCCGACTGGGACGAGTACCGCCAGGCGATGCAGGACCAGGGCAAGTCCCTGATCCGGGTGACCGTCGCGTCCTGGGGCCCGATCGCCACGGGCGGCTTCCCGCCCGAGCTGGCCGACTGACGCCGTGCCTGCCGACAGCAACCAGCCGGTCGTCCTGCTGGCCACGTGGTCCAAGATGCCCGAGGGGGAGGAGTGGGCCGGCACCAACCTGTTGCTGCCCGCCCTCGCCGGTCGTGGTGTGGACGCCCGCTGGGAGGTCTGGGACGACCCCGACGTCGACTGGACCGAGGGGCTGGTCGCCGTGCGCTCGACCTGGGACTACGAGTGGCGCCGCGAGGAGTTCCTGAGCTGGTCGCGCTCCCTGCCGTGGATGCTCAACTCCGCCGCGGTCTTCGAGTGGAACACCGACAAGACCTACCTGCCGCAGCTGGCCGCGTCCGGCGTCTCCGTGGTGCCGACCGTGGTCGTCGAGCGCGAGGAGGACCTCCTCGGTGCGGTGACCGGATTCGGCCGGGCCGTGGTCAAGCCGACCGTCGGCGCCGGCGGCCGCGGCGTGGTCGTGCTCGACGGGTCCTCCGAGGAGGACCCGGAGTTCGGCGCGGGTCCCTGGGTGGTGCAGCCCCTGGTCGAGTCGGTGCGGACCGAGGGGGAGACCTCGGTGTTCGTCCTCGACGGCCAGGTGGTCTCCCAGGCCCAGAAGGTGCCGGCTGCTGGGGAGATCCGGGTGCACGAGTCCTACGGCGGCACGACCGTCGCGGCTCCGGTCTCCGACGAGGCGGCCGAGCTGGCCCGTCGTACGGTCCAGGCGGCCGAGGGGCTCCTCGGGGAGCGCCTCGACTATGCCCGGGTGGACCAGATGCGGCTCGCCGACGGAACCCTTGCGGTCAGCGAGCTCGAGGTCACCGAGCCGGGCCTCTACCTCGAGGTGCTCCCCGACAACGCAGGCGCCTTCGCCGACCTGGTGGTCGAGCGTCTCCGTCCCACCTGACGTCTGGCCGTTCGCGCGCGCGTCACCGACGGTTGTCCGCCCGTTCGCCCGGCTCGGCTGGACTCGTCGCGATGAACGCGAGACGTCGCCCTGTCACCGCGGGCCTGCTGGCCGCCGGGTTGCTGACGGGGCTCGTCACCGGAGCGGCCGTGGGTGGCCGTGGCCTGCTGAGGAGACAGGCCGGCATCGCCCGCGAGCTGATCGGCAAGCCGCTGGGCGAGGACGCGCTGGCGGCGGACCGCACCTGGCGCAAGAAGTACGGCGACCGCATCGACCTCCTCGTCCTCGGTGACTCGATCGCAGCCGGGCTCGGTGCGGAGAAACCTCGCCAGACCCTCGGCGCCCGGCTCGCCCGCAAGCTGGCCAAGCGCACCGGCCGGGCGGTGCGGCTGCACACCGCTGCCGTGGTCGGGGCGGAGAGCAGTGACCTTGCCGGCCAGCTCGCGACGCTGCCGCCGTCCTACACCCCGGACGTCGCGGTGGTGATCGTCGGAGGCAACGACGTGACTCATCGGGTGCCGGTCTCGGAGTCGGTCGACCACCTCGCGCGGTGCGTGCGCGAGCTCCAGGGCCGCGGCGCCCGTGTGGTCGTGGGGACGTGCCCGGACCTGGCCGCGCTCCGGGCGGTGCCCCAGCCGCTGCGCGCCCTCGGGTCGCGCGCCTCGCGGCAGCTGGCGGCGGCCCAGGCGCGCGCGGTGGCTCCGCTCGGCGCCCGGGTGGTGTCCCTCGCGGACGCCGTGGGTCCCTCCTTCATCAGCGACCCGGACCAGATGTTCAGCCTCGATCGTTTCCATCCGTCGTCGCTGGGGTACAAGCGCACTGCCAAGGCGCTGCTTCCCCATGTCCTGGAGGCGTTGAGCGCGTAGGTCAGGCCCGAACAAACAGGCGCGACCGGACATGTTGCAGCCGCCGGCGACAGGGTGGAACCCGTGGCAGAGAAGACGAGCAGCGCCAGGTCGGGCGGTCAGACCGGCATCTTGCGCACCAAGGACGTCAACACCGTCATCCACCAGAACGACGGGGGTGGCGAGGGCAGTGATGACGGCCATCTCGCGAAGCGGCTCAAGTCGCGCGACCTGATGGGCTTCGGGATCGGCATCGTCATCGGCACCGGCATCTTCGTGCTGACCGGCCTCGAGGCCAGGTCGCACGCCGGGCCAGCCATCACCATCTCCTTCGTCATCGCCGGCGTCGTCGCCATGCTCGCGGCGCTGTGCTATGCCGAGCTCGCGGCAGCCGTGCCGACCGCAGGCAGCTCCTACACCTACGCCTACACGACCATCGGCGAGGTCTTCGCCTGGATCATCGGCTGGGACCTGATCCTGGAGTTCGCGCTCGGGTCGGCCACCGTGGCTCGCGGCTGGTCGGGCTACCTCCAGAGCGCGCTGGGCCTGCCGACCTCGCTCTTCGGGGAGGAGGCGCCCGTCAACTTCGGGGCGGCTCTCATCGTGGTGGTCCTCGGCACCATCGCTGCCGTCGGCATCCGGGAAGCGAAGTGGGTGACCAACGGGCTGGTGCTGATCAAGGTCAGCATCACCGTCTTCGTGATCGTCGCGGGCCTGTTCTACTTCAAGGCCTCCAACCTGAGCCCGTTCTTCCCCGCGAGCAAGCCGGACCCCGAGGCCAAGGGCGGCGTCGCCCAGCCGCTGTGGCAGTTCCTGACGGGCGCGTCACCGACGGCTTACGGCGTGGCCGGCATGCTCACCGCCGCGGCGGTGGTCTTCTTCGCCTACAGCGGGTTCGAGGCGGTGGCCAACCTCGGTGAGGAGACCGAGGACCCCGGCAAGGACATGCCCCGAGGACTGATCGGCACCCTCGCGATCTGCACCGTGCTCTACATCCTGGTCTGCCTGGTGCTGACCGCCATGGTCGACTACCGCACCATCGACAAGAGCGCACCGATCTCCGAGGCCTTCAAGCAGGTCGGCCTCGACTGGGCGGCGACCCTGGTGTCGGTCGCGGCCGTCGCGGGACTCACCTCGGTGATCCTGGTCGACATCGTCTGCATGGGCCGGATCGGGTTCGCGCTGTGCCGCGACGGCCTGCTTCCCAAGAGCATCGGCAAGGTGCACCCGCGCTACAACACGCCCTTCCGGATCACCATCGGCACGACGATCGTCGTCGCCGTGATCGCCTCGCTGGTGCCGATCGACGCGTTGGCGGAGATGGTCAGCATCGGCACGCTGTTCGCCTTCGTGGTGGTGGCGATCGCGGTCGCGGTGCTCCGGCGTACCGAGCCCAAGATGGAGCGACCCTTCAAGACGCCGCAGGTCCCGCTGCTGCCGATCATCACCGCGCTGGCGTGCGTCGGACTGATGGCCAACCTGGCCGTCGAGACCTGGCTGCGCTTCCTGGTGTGGCTCGTGGTGGGCATGGTCGTCTACTTCGGCTACGGACGCAGCCACTCCCGGCTGCACCCCAGCAACGTGAAGGCCGCCGAACGGGACCTCGACGACGAGCCCGTCGTCTGATCCGGCGACCGGGGCTGCTCGGAAAATTGAGGGGCCCGACGTTTGCACTCGCTTGGGTCGAGTGCTAAAAATGCAGTTGGCACTCTCCATGCGAGAGTGACAGAACAGCACCACCACCTTGGCCGTCGGAGTCGAGGTCCGCACGCGCCGGCGGGAAGGGTCCGCCGGGCCAGCACGGACCGTCCGTCGCGGGCGACGACGCGGCCACCCAACTCTTAGATCCAAGAGGAATCCCAAGAGATGCCGAAGCTGATTGCTTTCAACGAGGAGGCCCGCCGCGGGCTCGAGCGGGGAATGAACACCCTCGCCGACGCGGTCAAGGTCACTCTCGGTCCGAAGGGCCGCAACGTGGTCCTCGAGAAGAAGTGGGGCGCGCCCACCATCACCAACGATGGTGTGAGCATCGCCAAGGAGATCGAGCTGGAGGACCCCTACGAGAAGATCGGGGCCGAGCTCGTCAAGGAAGTTGCCAAGAAGACCGACGACGTCGCCGGTGACGGCACGACGACCGCCACCGTCCTGGCCCAGGCCATGGTGCGCGAGGGTCTGCGCAACGTCGCTGCCGGTGCCAACCCGATGGAGCTCAAGCGTGGCATCGAGAAGGCCGTCGAGGCCGTCTCCGCCCAGCTGCTCGGGATGGCCAAGGACGTCGAGACCAAGGAGCAGATCGCGGCCACGGCCTCGATCTCCGCTGCGGACTCGACCGTCGGCGAGGCCATCGCCGAGGCGATGGACAAGGTCGGCAAGGAAGGCGTCATCACCGTCGAGGAGTCGAACACCTTCGGGCTCGACCTCGAGCTGACCGAGGGGATGCGCTTCGACAAGGGCTACATCTCGCAGTACTTCATGACCGACCCGGAGCGGATGGAGGCGGTCCTCGAGGACCCCTACATCCTGATCGCGAACCAGAAGGTCTCCACGGTCAAGGACCTGCTCCCGCTGCTCGAGAAGGTCATGCAGAGCGGCAAGCCGCTGCTGATCATCGCCGAGGACATCGAGGGCGAGGCCCTCTCCACCCTGGTGGTCAACAAGATCCGTGGCACCTTCAAGTCCGTGGCCGTCAAGGCTCCGGGCTTCGGTGACCGCCGCAAGGCGATGATGCAGGACATCGCGATCCTCACCGGTGGCCAGGTCATCTCCGAGGACGTCGGCCTCAAGCTCGAGTCGACCGGCATCGAGCTGCTCGGCCAGGCCCGCAAGGTCGTCATCACCAAGGACGAGACCACCATCGTCGACGGCTCCGGCGACGCCGACCAGCTCGCCGGTCGCGTCAACCAGATCCGCAACGAGATCGAGAAGAGCGACTCCGACTACGACCGCGAGAAGCTGCAGGAGCGCCTGGCCAAGCTGGCCGGCGGCGTTGCGGTCATCAAGGTCGGGGCTGCCACCGAGGTGGAGCTCAAGGAGCGCAAGCACCGCATCGAGGACGCCGTTCGCAACGCGAAGGCTGCCGTCGAGGAGGGCATCGTCGCCGGTGGCGGCGTCGCACTCGTGCAGGCGGGCGTCAACGCGTTCGAGAAGCTGGAGCTGGTGGGCGACGAGGCCACCGGTGCCAACATCGTCCGCGTCGCGCTGGCCGCTCCGCTCAAGCAGATCGCGGTCAACGCCGGTCTCGAGGGTGGGGTCGTGGCCGAGAAGGTCGCAGCCCTGGCCGTCGGACACGGTCTCAACGCGGCCACCGGGGAGTACGTCGACATGCTCGAAGCCGGCATCCCCGACCCGGCCAAGGTGACCCGCTCGGCACTGCAGAACGCCGCGTCGATCGCCGCGCTGTTCCTCACCACCGAGGCCGTCGTGGCCGACAAGCCGGAGAAGGCCGCCCCCATGGGTGGCGACCCGTCCGGCGGCATGGGCGGCATGGACTTCTAGTAGTCCTGGTCGAACGCACATCAGGGCCCCGGTCTCCGGACCGGGGCCCTGATGCTTTCCCACCGACGACAAGGAGTCCCATGGGCCGCGACATGCGCGTCAGCGACAGCGTCGTCATCGACGTCGACCCGTTCACTCTCTACGACCAGGTGGCCGACCCGACCCAGATGCCGCGGTGGAGCCCCGAGAACACCGGCGCTCGCACCTCTGCGGAGGCTCGCCCGCTGCGCCAGGGCGAGGTCTTCGACGGCACCAACCGGCGGGGCCGTGCCCGCTGGGTCACGCAGTGCGTGGTCACGGCCTCCGAGCCCGGCCGACGGTTCGCCTTCGACGTGGGCAGGATCGGGCCGCGGACGCCGATCGTCCGCGGCCGGATCGCGTCGTGGGAGTACACCTTCGAGGCCGTTCCGGACGGCGGCACCCTGGTCACCGAGACCTGGACCGATCTCCGACGTGGCTGGCCGGACTGGGCCGCCGCGATCTTCGACAAGGGCGTGACCGGTGGCCGACTCTTCTCCGACTTCCAGCGGCGCAACATCAAGAGGACCCTGGCGCAGATGAAGGCCGACCTCGAGGGCTCTCCCGAGGAGCGCTAGCGGGGGCCGGTCACGAGGCCTTGGCGAGCGCAGCGCTGGCAGCCAGCGCGCGACCGGCCTCGATGGCCGTGGCGCGTGCCTCCTGGTGCAACTGGCGGGCGAGGTCGGTGAACTCCTCGAGCGCCGGGTTGACGCCGACGAGGGTGAACTCCCGCTCCACGACCGTCAGGTCGGCGCCCCAGACGTCGCCGAGGATGCGCCGCAGATAGCCGGTCGAGTGGTCCCAGCCCTCCCTCGGCGTACCCGCGCCGTACGCCCCGCCCCGGACCGTGGCGAGCACGACCGGCTTGCCGGCCAACAAGGGTCCCGCTTGTCCGCGTGGGTCGGTGATGACCAGGTCGAACCAGGTCTTGATGTGCTGGGAGACCCCGAAGTTGTAGAGGGGCACGGCCAGCAGGACGGCGTCGGCGTCGAGGAGCTCGTCGGTCAGTCGGGCTGCGAGCTCGACGGCGGCGGCCTGTTCGGGCGTGCGCTGGTCGTCGGGAGTCCAGCCGGCTGACACGGCGTTGGACCAGGCGTCCGACGGGAGCGGGTCGGTGCCGATGTGGCGCCGCACGATGTGGTCGCCCGGGTACTGGGCCAGCCAGTGCTCCTCGACGATGTCGGCTATCTCGCGGCTGGCCGATCCCTCGACCTTGATGCTGGCATCCAGACGGAACAACGACACGATGAACTCCTTCGGATTGGAATGTTACTTGCGTATTCGAAGTAACAGTGAATCGCGAAGCATTTGTTCCCCGAGGTCGGGACGAGCTGGTTCCTATACTTCGACCGTGGCCACCCAGGCAGCAGCGCAATCCGACTCGGAGCACTCCGCACCACGGTGCGACGCTGCGCTGACCCATGCCTTCGCGCTGCTCGGCAAGCGCTGGAACGGGGTGATCCTCGGCAGCCTGATCACCGGTCCCGCTGGGTTCTCCGAGATCCGGCGTGCCCTGGTGACGATCAGCGACTCGGTCCTGGCCGACCGTCTCGCCGAGCTCACCGCCGCCGGCCTGGTGCTGCGTGAGGTCGACGAAGGGCCTCCGGTGGCGGTTCGCTACCGACTGGCCGAGCCCGGCGTGGCGCTCGTCCCGGTGCTCCGCGACCTCATGGACTGGGCGCGAGACAACCTCTGACCGGGCAAGCCTCGGGGCAGGCTGTCCTTGTCACGTCAGGGTTGTCGCCGGGGTGTTCTCGCAAGGTGTTCTCGCAGCGCTGGTGTGACAACAACGTGCATGCGGGATGAGTGCAGCCAGCCCAACGGAGGGCGGCCCTGCCTGAGAACGATCAGAGTCGCCTCACCGCGCGCGATAGCGTCGTGCGCGATGGGTCTTCAGGCGCTGGCGCTGGTGCTGACAGCGGCCGTGCTGCACGCACTCTGGAACCTGGCGGCCAAGCGGGTGGAGGTCGACGGGGTCGCGTTCGTGTGGCTCTACGTGGCGGGCTCGATCCTCGTCTGGGGTCCGGTGGCGGTCGTGTGGGTCGTGGTGCACGGCGACCGGCCCACGTGGACGTGGGTGTACGCCGCGGCGCTGACGGCCTTCTTCCACACCATCTACCAGCTGGTGCTCCAGCGCGGCTACGAGCGGGCCGACCTCAACCTGGTCTATCCGCTGGCGCGCGGCACCGGGCCGTTGCTGACGTTCCTGTTCGCGGTGACCGTGCTCGGCGACCGTCCCGACGCCGTCGCCGTGGCGGGGGTCCTGGCCGTGATCGTCGGGATCCTGCTGATCACCCTGGGTGGACCACGCCGACCCGGCTCGACCTTGACGGGGGTGGCGTGGGGAGTCGCCACCGGCGTGGCCATCGCGGCGTACACGCTCTGGGACGCCCATTCCGTGACCGCCCTCGACGTCCCGCCGCTGCCGTACTTCGTGCTCGGGCTCGCGCTGCAGATGCCCTTCCTCACCCTCCTGCTCGGCGGGCGTCGCTCGCAGCTGCGGGTGATCTGGGGACAGGCGCGGGGGTCGGTGGTCACAGTGGCGGTGCTCTCGCCGCTGGCCTACGTCCTGGTCCTGCGCGCCCTGCAGCTCGCGCCGGTGTCGCTGGTGGCCCCGGCGCGGGAGAGCAGCATCGTGGTCGGTGCCCTGCTCGGCTGGTGGGTCCTGCGCGAACCGAGCCCGATGCGCCGGCTCGTCGGTGCAGCGGTCGTCCTGGCCGGGATCGCGGGGATCGTGGCGGGCTAGAACACGTTGAGCGGGCGGAACTGAACGCTGATCCGGGGACCCACCGGACGGCTGGTCTTGGGGACGGCGTGCTCCCAGGTGCGCTGGCAGGAGCCGCCCATCACGATCAGGTCGCCGTGGCCCAGGGCGTGGCTCACCTCGATGTGTCCGCCGACGGGGCGGAGCTGGAGCTTGCGTGGAGAGCCGAGGGAGACGATGGCGACCATCGTGTCCTGCAGCCGGCCGCGGCCGATGTTGTCGCCGTGCCAGGCCACCGAGTCGTGCCCGTCGCGGTAGTAGCAGCAGCCGGCTGTCAGGAAGGGTTCGCCGAGCTCGGGACGGTAGTGGGCCGTCAGCGCCTCGCGGGCCTCGGTCAGCGCGGGATGGGGGAGTGGCTCGCCGACCCCGTAGGTGTGCAGCAGGCGGGGCACGTCGACGACGTTGTCATACATCGGCCGTCGCTCGGCGCGCCACGGGACGGTCTCGACCAGGTCGGCGAAGACCTGGTCGGCGCCTTCGAGCCAGCCGGGCAGCACGTCCACCCAGGCGCCGTGGGCGAGCTCGGTGCGGTGGACGCGCCCCTCGAGCGGGCTGATGCCGACGGTGGCCCCGTCGAAGAGCGAGGCCTGGAACTCCACGGTCATGGCGCCAGCCTACGCTCGTTCGAACACATGTGCGAGTGTCTTCTGCGGCAGGATGGGCCTGTGACCACCACGGGACTGCTGCTGGCCGCCGGCGCCGGTCGCCGGATGGGGCGGCCGAAGGCACTGGTCGAGGGGTGGCTCGTGCACGCCGTGGAGTCGCTGGCCGACTGCGACCGCACCGTGGTCGTGCTCGGCGCGTCGGCGGACGAGGCCCGTCCCCTGCTCGACGCCCACGACGTGACGATCGTGGTCGCGCCCGACTGGGCGGAGGGCATGGGGGCGTCCCTGCGGACCGGCCTGATGCAGCTCCAGCACGGCGACGCGACCCGGTGCGTGGTGACGCTGGTCGACCTGCCGGACGTCACCGCTCCCGTCGTACGCCGCCTGCTGGACCGGCCCGACACCGACGAGGTGCTGGCTCGGGCCACCTACGACGGGCGACCCGGCCACCCGGTGCTGCTCGGCCGGGCGCACTGGCCGGGCGTGATCGAGTCGGCGGTCGGTGACCGGGGTGCTCGTGACTACCTCGGAACGCACGACGTCGAGCCCGTTGAGTGTGGCGATCTGGCCACCGGGCTCGACGTCGACGCGTAGTCGGATCAGCGGACGTGGAAGGTCCTGTAGGCGGTGGAGCCGCCGTAGAACGGGTTGCTCACGAAGAGCATCTTGATCCGGTGGTTGCCAGAAGCCAGGCGCTTGAAGTGGAAGACCTTGCGGCCACCCTTGAGCCAGGTGCGCTTGAGGAGTCGCTTGCCGTCATAGATGGCGACGCGGCCGCGGACCTGCGACTGCTTGGCGCCCTGGGCGTAGGAGATCGCGGTGATGCCGAGCTTGCCCTTGGTCCTCGAGACGCCGCGCAGGATCGCCTTGGTGCCCCAGTTGATGCGCATGCGGGCCGCGTAGCGGTCGATCGGGTGCACGCCGTCGGGGTAGTCGTACTCACCGATCGCGAGCAGCGAGATCTCCTTGCCGACATCGGCGGCCTTGACCCGGTAGGTCAGACCGTTCTGCCCGGCGATGTTGTTGCCGGTGCGGCGCCAGAACAACGACGTGTGCCACTCCTTGGACCAGGCACCCAGGGTCGCGGTGACCGTGTTCCCGGGGTGCGGGTTGCCGCGGAGCACGGGCGGGGCCATGTTGAGCAGGATGTAGTTGCTGGGGGAGGACTCGGTCTGCCCGACCTTGGCGCCGTTGCGGTAGGCGGAGACGAGCACCTTGACCGTGCGCATGTGGTCAGCGTCCTTGAGCGTGTAGCGCTGGCCGGTGGCGCCGGAGATCGGGTCGAAGCTGTAGGGGTCGGCATCCTTCGCGCCGCGGTACCACTGGTACCTCTGCGTGGTTCCCGCCGGGTAGGCCCGGCCGGTGGCCGTTGCCGTGTAGGTGCGGGACACCTGGGCTGCGCCTCCCTTGAGTAGGATGCGCGGCATCGGGTCGGCGGCGCTGGCGGGGCTGGCGGCCATCAGGCCGCTGGCCACCACGCCGATGGCAATGGCTGAGGAAATGAATGTTCGCGGGGTCATATAACAACAATACCCATAAATCGGACATATACACACACAATGGTTCAATCCGTCTCAATAATAGAGGCAACCGGAAGCCAACCCGCCGCTGAGTAGCCTCGAGCCATGGAGCTCACTTCGCCCGAGTCGGTGCTGGCGGCCCTCGGGAGCACCGGCTACCTCGCGGACGACGACCTCGCCACCGTGGTCTACCTCGCGCAGGGCATGCAGCGCCCGCTGCTGCTGGAGGGGGAGCCCGGCACCGGCAAGACCGCGCTGGCCGAGGCGCTCGCCGCGATCGCCGACGTGCCGCTGATCCGGCTGCAGTGCTATGAGGGGATCGACGCCACCCAGGCGCTCTACGACTGGGACTTCCCCCGACAGATCCTGCACCTGCGCACCCTCGAGGCCGCCACGAAGGCAGGGGAGCTGGACCCCAACGAGGCGGAGAAGTCGCTGTTCGACGAGCGCTTCCTGCTGGCCCGCCCGGTGCTGCGTGCCCTGCGCGAGTCACCGGCCGTGCTGCTGGTCGACGAGGTCGACCGCGCCGACGACGAGTTCGAGGCCTTCCTCCTCGAGGTGCTCTCGACCTGGTCGGTGAGCATCCCCGAGCTCGGCACGGTCGCGGCCGGCACGCCGCCCACCGTCGTGCTCACCTCCAACCGCACGCGCGAGCTCCACGACGCGCTCAAGCGCCGCTGCCTCTACCACTGGATCGACCACCCCGGCCTGGAGCGGGAGATCGCGATCGTGCGCAGCCGGCTCCCCGAGGTGAGCCAGCGGCTGGCCGAGCAGGTGGCCGGTGTCGTGCAGCAGCTGCGCGACGAGCAGCTGCTCAAGCCGCCCGGCGTCGCCGAGACGCTCGACTGGGCCCGGGCACTGCACCGGCTGGGGGTCGAGGAGCTCGACCTCGAGACGGCGGCGCGCACGCTCGGCGCGGTCGTGAAGTATCGCGAGGACACCGACCGTGTGAAGCAGGCGCTCGACCGGATGTTGGCCGGGTAGCGATGAGTGGCACCACCCCGGTCGCGCACGAGGCCGACGAGATCCTCCTCGGGTTCACGCGCGCCCTCCGCTCGGCCGGCATGGCCGTCACCCACGACCGGGCCACGAGCTTCCTGCAGGCAGCAGCGATGGTCGGCTCCGAGGACTACCGGGGCACCTTCCGGGCCGGCCGGGCCACGCTGTGTGCCGGTCCCGACGACCTCGTTCGCTACGCCCACGTCTTCGAGGCGTGGTTCGGCGCGCGCGAGCAGCTGCCGCGGACGGTGCCGCGGGAGCGGCCACGCGAGATCAGCCCGCCGCTGCCGCTGGGCGAGTCCGGTGAGACCGGGGGCGAGTCCACCCCTGACGTCGTCCGGGCCGCGGCCAGCGACCGGGAGGTGCTCCAGCACCGCGACGTGGCGGTGATGCGACCCGACGAGAAGGCCCTCCTCGACGCGATGATCCGTGCGCTCCGTCCGCGGCTGCCGCGTCGGCGGGCCACCCGGCGCACCCCTTGGCGCCGGGGCGAGATCGACGTCCACCGCACCCTGCGTACGACGCTGCGGCAGATGGGCGAGCCGGGCCGGGTCGAGCACCGGCGGCGCGGGACGACCGCACGGCGGGTGGTCCTGCTCGTCGACGTCTCCGCGTCGATGCGGCCCTACGCCGATGCGCTGCTCCGCCTCGCCCACCTCGTCTCGACCGCCTCCACGCCGGGCACCTCGACCGGGCGGGGACGTGTCGAGGTCTTCACCCTCGGCACCCGGCTCACCCGGATCACGCTGCCGTTGCGGACCTCCGACCCGGAGCGTGCGCTCGTCCGGGCCGGCGAGCAGGTGCCCGACTGGTCCGGCGGCACCCGTCTCGGGGAGACGATGAAGGCGTTCCTGGACCGCTGGGGAGCCCGGGGAATGGCCCGCGGTGCCGTGGTCGTTGTGTTCAGCGACGGTTGGGAACGCGGCGACGCCGCTGAGCTGGGAGAGCAGATGGAGCGGTTGCAACGACTGGCCCACCGCGTGGTGTGGGTCAACCCGCACCGCGGCAAGGACGGCTACGAGCCCGTCCAGCAGGGGATAGCCGCCGCCCTCCCGTTCTGCGACGACTTCGTGGCCGGGCACTCGCTGCGTGCCTTCGACCAGGTGCTGGAGGTGGTCGGCCGTGCGTGAGGTGCTCGAGGACCTGTTGCGCTGGTGGGAGGCCGGCGAGACCGTCGGTGTCGGCACCGTGGTCGCGACCTTCCAGTCGGCTCCCCGGCCAGCGGGCGCCTCGATGCTCGTCGGCCCCGCTGGAGAAGCGGTCGGCTCGGTCTCCGGCGGCTGCGTCGAGGGTGCTGTCTATGAGCTGAGCCAAGCCGTGGTCGAGTCGGGTGCGCCGGTGCTCGAGCGCTATGGGGTCTCCGACGACGACGCGTTCGCGGTCGGCCTGACCTGCGGCGGCATCCTGGACGTCTATGTGGAGAAGGTCAACCAGGAGACCTTTCCCGAGCTCGCCGAGATCGCCGCCGACATCGAGGCCGGCCGCCCGGTGGCCCTGGCGACCGTCATCGAGCACCCCGATCCGCAGTGGCTGGGCCGGCGGATCGTCGTACGCCCGGATGCGGTGGCTGGGTCGCTCGGCAGTCCTCGCGCCACCGACGCCGTCACCGACGACGCCCTGGGGCTGCTCGCGGCGGGCCACAACGCGACCCTCACCTATGGACCCGACGGCGAGCGCCGCGGTGAGGGCATGCGCGTGTTCGTGTGGGCCTTCGCCCCGGCGCCCCGGATGCTCGTCTTCGGCGCGATCGACTTCGCGGCTGCCGTCGCGCGGGTCGGGGAGTTCCTCGGCTACCACGTGACCGTGTGCGACGCGCGGCCCGTGTTCGCCACCAACACGCGGTTCCCGCACGCCGACGAGGTGGTGGTCAGCTGGCCGCACAAGTACCTCAAGGCCGAGAGCGACGCCGGCCGCATCGACCGACGCACGGTGATCTGCGTGCTCACCCACGACCCCAAGTTCGACGTCCCCGTGCTCGAGCTGGCGCTGCGCCTGCCTGAGGTGGCCTACGTCGGCGCGATGGGGTCACGCCGCACGCACGAGGACCGGCTGGACCGGCTCCGCGAGGCCGGCCTCACCGACGACGAGCTCGCCGGGCTCTCCAGCCCGATCGGTCTCGACCTCGGGGCACGCACACCGGAGGAGACCGCCGTGAGCATCGCGGCCGAGATCATCGCCGGTCGTTGGGGCGGCACGGGAGATCGTCTGTCGGTCACCGGCGGGCGCATCCACGAGCACGCGGCCGCGCTCGAGGGACTCTGAGCCGTGCCCGACGTCGACGCGCCGACGACGCGCTTCCGGCACCGCGAGGGCGTCCTGCCCGGAGCGGTGGCCTCGGCGGTCGCCTACGAGTCGCACGGCATTCCGCGTGGTGAGCACCGCGGTCTCCCGTCGCCCTGGCTCACCTTCATCGTCTCCGTCGACGGGCCGGTGCGC
This sequence comes from uncultured Actinomycetota bacterium, assembly GCA_963843075.1. Taxonomy (GTDB): domain Bacteria; phylum Actinomycetota; class Actinomycetes; order Propionibacteriales; family Nocardioidaceae; genus Marmoricola. The sequence goes on from CAWJJD010000001.1 coordinate 1,197,140, forward strand.
GTCTCCGGGACGGTCGACGAGGGTGACCGGTTCGACGCCGACCTCGCGACGTCGTACGACGTGATCGTGGCGGGCCTGCACCCGGTCGCGGCTCGGGTGGAGCAGCCGACCGACCAGGCCGGGGTGCAGCTGGCGGTGCATCCGCTCGCTGCCCGGGCGCTGCTCGGCTGTCGCGCCGCCGAGCTGACCGGCCCGGGTGACCACGGGCTGGACGTGCTCGGCCGCGAGGCGCGAGAGCTGCACGACCGGGTCGGCAGCCAGGCCGGTGACGAGGACCGGCTCGACGTCGTGCAGGAGTGGGTGCGTGCTCGGACGGAGCGGGCGGAGGAGGGTCGCGCTCTCGGCGTACGCCCGGAGCTGTGGCGGGTGTGGCAGCTCGCGGACGCCACCCACGGTCGCTGTCGGGTGGAGGACCTGGCGGCGGCGGTGCAGCTCAGCCCGCGCCAGCTGCGGTCCCTGACGGTCGCCGAGCTCGGGCTCTCGCCCAAGGAGCTGTGCCGCCTGTTCCGCTTCGACCGGGTCGTCGCCGGGCTGACCGCGGGGAGCTGGTCGGTCGCGGAGGTCGCCGCCGACGCGGGCTACGCCGACCAGAGCCACCTGACCCGGGAGTTCCGGCAGATGGTGGGGTGCAGCCCCAGGACGTGGCTTTCCGAGGAGCGCCGAAACATCCAAGACGGCGGGCACCGCAACCGGCCAGACTGAGCCGCATGAGCGACAACGCACCTGCCCCCACCGTCTGGGGCACCTTCCAGGCCCGGGATGCCCGGGCGATGATCAGGTTCCTGGTCGCCCTCGGCTTCGAGGAGACCGTGGCGTACGGCGACGGCGATCGCGTCGACCACGCCCAGCTCGACTGGCCCGAGGGGGGCGGCATCATGATGGGCAGCCACAAGCCCGATGGTGAGTGGACGCTCGAACCCGGGACGGCCGGCTTCTACGTCGTCACGCGCGACCCCCAGGCCGTGCGTGACCGAGCCGAGGCGGCCGGCGCCGAGATCGTCCGGGAGCTCAGGTCCACCGACTACGGCTCCACCGAGTTCGGCCTCCGCGACCCCGAGGGCAACCAGTGGTCCTTCGGCACCTACGCGGGGGAGCCCCGCAAGGGGTAGCCCTCGTTGGTCGGGCTTTGTCGAAACCCGTTGGTCGAGTGGTCTCGAGACGCTCGCTCGCGCTCGCTCCTCGGCCGCCGAGAGGGAAGTGCACACCCCGGTGACACCACCCGCACCCCCCTCCGTGCGGGAAGTGCCAACCGCCGTTGCACAAACCAGAATCCGCCCTGCTCGGAACTGCACACGGCCGTGGCACGACCCCTCGCTGCTCCCTGGCGCTCGCTCCTCGACCACCGAGGGCGGTCGCTGGTCACCCATCGGCGGCTGTCACGGGCCCTCGGCGAGGTCGGCGTCGACCAGGTCGCGATCCTCCTGGTCCGCGATGGGGACGGCTCTCGCCGCGTCCCAGTGCGCTGTTGCGTCGTCGTCGCGGCTCAGGGCCTTGAGGGCGCGGGCCATCGCCTCGTGGGCGTAGGCGAGGTCGAAGTCCTCCAGGGCGTGCCGATCGCAGGTCGCCAGGCATCGCTGGGCGTGGTGGAGGGAGAGCTCCGGGCGCCCGAGGAGCAGGTGGACCTTCGCGAGCAGCCAGTCGGCACGTGCGGAGTTCGCCGGCGTACGGCCCGCGGCCCGCTCCCAGTGGTAGGCCGCCGCGTAGGCGCGGCGCACCATGTCCTCGTCACCTTCGGCGTCGCGATCGGTCAGCCCGATCAGCTCCCAGGTGGAGTTGTTGGCCTCGACGGCCTGGAACCGGTGCCAGTCCGCGTCGGCGTCGGTGGCCGCGGGCGGTTCGCCCTCGGCACGGGGGAGCGGTTCGCCGGTCTCGAGCAGGGTCTTGAGCCCGTCGATGATCCAGACCCAGCCGTGCTCGACGCTCGCCCAGGTCCGGGGGCTCTGCGCGAGGTCACCGTGGACCAGTCGGAGCCGGGTCAGTCCCTCGCCGGCCGGCTCGACCTGCCACTCGACCCGGCTCACCGGCTCGGTGGCCAGCTCCGCGTCGTAGAGGGTCTGCCAGGTGAGCACCAGCCGGCGCGGCGGATCGAGGACCTCGACGGTGCCGCCGACCGCGGGGGAGCCGTCGGGCATCGAGGTGCGATAGGGCTCACCCTGCACCAGCGGGCGGTCGAAGGAGGTGCCGTGGAAGTACTGCCGTGTGAAGGCCGGGTCGACCAGCGCCTCCCAGACCTGTTCGGGAGTCGCGCGGATGTAGGTCTCGTACTGGTGGCGGGCCGCGGGCATGGCGGTTCCTCTCGGTCGGTCTCGGTCAGCTGCCTTCGAGGCCGGTGCGCAGCCCGACCATTGCGCGGGTGAACGGTGCGGCGTACTTGCTGATCCAGCGGTCGGCGACCAGCCCGATCGGCACCGGGTTGAGGTAGTGCAGCTTGGTGCGACCGGCGCGCCGCGAGGTGACCAGCCCGGCCCCCTCGAGTACGCCGACGTGCTTCATCACCCCGAAGCGCGTCATCTCCGGCACCTGCGCGCACAGCTGGCCCGCCGACTGGCCGTCCTCGCTGAACAGCGCGTCGAGCAGCAGCCTGCGTGTCGGATCGGCCAGGGCCCGGAAGACCCCGTCCATCTCGTCGACTGCTGCGTCCACACCACCGAGATTAGGTGACCATCTGGTCACATGTCCAGAGGCCGCCTTGGTCGGCCGCGCGAGCATGGGCCCGTGGGCACGCGAGCGCTGGGTGCGGTGGTCGGGACGATGCTGCTCGTCAGCGGGTGCTCGAGCGACGAGGAGCCCGCCGCGAAGTCACCGCCGGCGAAGGCTCCGACTTCCACGACCGGCGTGACGAGCAGCCCGACCCCCATCCCGACCCCCATCCCGACCCCCAGCCCGACCCCCATCCCGAACCGCAGTCCCTCGCCGGGGGCGGCGGACGCGCTGCCTCCGGTGCAGGACAGGGTCTCGCTGCCGGCGCTGATGCGGGCGGACTTCACCGGCGGGCGCATCCGGGTGCAGCGCGAGGTGCTGGCCAACGAGGACTACACCCGCAGCGAGGTGACCTATCCCAGCGGGAAGGTGACCGTCTCCGGCGTACTCCTGAGGCCGCGGGGGACCGGACCGTTCCCGGCCGTGGTGCTCAACCACGGCTACATCGAGCCATCGGTCTACGTCACCGGGCAGGGACTCATGCGCGAGCAGGACTACCTGGCCCGGGCGGGCTTCGTGGTGCTGCACACCGACTACCGCGGGCACGCCGCCTCCGACCCGGCCTCAGCCGCGAGCCGGGAGTCCCGGCTCGGCTACACCAGGGACACCATCAACGCCGTGGAGTCGGTCAAGCGGCTGCGTGACGTCGACCCGGACAAGGTGGCCATGCTCGGCCGCTCGATGGGAGGCGGGGTCACCTTGAACGCACTCGTCACCAAGCCGGGGCTGGTGCGTGCCGCCGTGGTGTTCGCCCCGGTCAGCTCGGACTTCCTCGACAACTTCAACCGGTGGACCGTGGCCGAGCGCCCGGACGCCGCGGCAGCGACCTACCGCCGCTACGGCACACCGGAGCAGGACCCGGAGTTCTACCGCGGGCTCTCGGCGCGCACCTACTTCGACCGGATCACCGAACCGGTGCTGATCCACCACGGCACCGAGGACGAGTCCTGCCCGATCCGCTGGTCGCGCACCACCCAGCGCCGACTCGAACGAGCCGGGGTCGACTCGCGCCTGGAGGTCTATCGGGGCGAGCAGCACGCGTTCGGCCCGCAGTGGCCGCTGTCCATGCAGAGGACCGTGCAGTTCCTCCGCCGCCAGCTCCGCGGATGACTCCTGTCGCCCGCGCCCACGGTGGGGCTAACGTGGCGCCTGTCACACCGACGGAGAGCACCGAATGACGATTTCGCACGACGAGCTGCAGAGCAAACGGCTTCAGGCCGTGCGCGCCTGGACCAACTTCGTCGAGCACGGCGACTGGGCCGAGGGCATGGTCCGTCCCGAGATCCTCCGGTCCTGGGAGCGGTCGGCCCCCGCGGTGGGCATCGACCTCACCGAGGCCCCGCTCGACGACGAGTCGGACACCAAGTCGTTCTGGCACGGGTCGCCCCTCCAGGTGGGGGTCGAGCGGGTCGAGCAGGAGCTGCGGCGTACGGCGGAGGACGGCGACCTCGTCGTCGCGGTCACCGACGCGCAGACCCGCATCCTCTGGACCTACGGCGGTCGCGTCATGCGTCGCAAGGCCGAGACCGTGAACTTCGTCGCCGGCGGCCGATGGGACGACACGAGCGTCGGCACCAACGCCCTCGACCTCGCGACCCGCAACGACGCGCCGTCGATGGTCTTCAGTGCCGAGCACTACGCCGAGATCGTGCACAACTGGGTCTGCTGGGCTGCGCCGGTGCACGACCCGGTCAGCGGTGAGCAGCTCGGCGTCATCGACCTCTCCACGACGTGGGACCGCACGCACCCGATCGGGCTGGCGACCGCACGCGTGATGGCGCGCCTGATCGAGACCGCGATGCCGGCCTCGCAGCAGCACCCCGGCCTCCCCGGTCAGGCCGAGACGCCGACCGTGCCCGGGCTGCACCTGACCCTGCTCGGCGCCGCCGAGGCCCACCTGGACGGACGCCGGCTGCTGCTCAACCGGCGGCAGACCGAGATCCTCGCGCTGCTGGCGCTCAACCCGTCCGGACTCTCGCTGGAGCAGCTGCACGCGCTGCTCTACGGCGACCAGGCGGTCACCTTCTCCACGCTCAAGGCGGAGGTCTCCCACCTGCGCAGCGCCGTCGACGGTCAGCTGGCCTCGCGGCCCTACCGGCTGACGATGCCGGTCACGATCGACGTCAACGAGGTGCTCCGGCTGCTGCGCAGCGGCCAGGTGCGTGCCGCGGTGGCGGCGTACGGCGGAGACCTGATGCCCGGCACCGAGTCGCCGGCCCTCACCGAGCTCGCCGACTTCGTGGCCGTCGCCGTGCGCGAGGCGCTGCTCGCCGACCCGCAGCCCCAGGCGGTGGCTCGCTACACCGAGCTCGCGCCCTACGACACCGAGGTGATCGAGGTCTGCCTCGCCCTGATGGGCGACGGACACCACCCGGCCAAGCCGTTGCTCCGGGGCCGGCTGGCCGCAGCGCGACGCTGACGTGGGGGTTCGGAGGCGTCCAGTGGTGCGGGTGACAAGATTGCCCGCATGTCCCTGGACCTCACCTCCGACGTGGTCGCGCTGACCGAAGCCGTGGTCGACATCGAGTCCGTCAGCCGCAACGAGCAGGTCCTCGCGGACGCGATCGAGCAGGCCCTCCGCGGCATCGCCCACCTCGAGGTGTCCCGCATCGGTCACTCGCTGGTGGCGCGCACCGACCTTGGCCGCGAGGAGCGGGTGGTCATCGCCGGCCACATCGACACCGTGCCGCTCGACCGCAACCTGCCGGTGCGCAACGACGGCGAGCGGCTGCACGGCCTCGGCACCTGCGACATGAAGGGTGGTGTCGCCGTCGCGCTGCGGCTGGCTCACGACCTCACCGAGCCCAACCGCGACATCACCTTCGTCTTCTACGAGGCCGAGGAGATCGACGACGTCTACAACGGCCTCGGGATCATCGCGGCCCAGAGACCCGATCTGGTCGAGGCCGACTTCGCGATCCTGATGGAGCCGAGCGACGCCGTCGTCGAGGCCGGCTGCCAGGGCACCCTCCGGGTGGAGGTCACGGTGACAGGTGAGCGCGCCCACTCGGCCCGCTCGTGGCGCGGGTCCAACGCCATCCACAAGGCCGGCGAGATCCTCCGCCGCCTCGAGGCCTACCAGGCCCGCAAGCCGGTCATCGACGGGCTGGAATACCACGAGGGTCTCAACGCCGTCTGGATCACCGGTGGCGTCGCGACCAACGTGCTGCCCGACGAGTGCGTGGTCACGGTGAACTACCGCTTCGCCCCGGATCGCTCGGAGGAGGAGGCGCTGGTCTTCGTCAAGGAGTTCTTCGAGGGCTTCGAGGTCAGGGTCACCGACTCGGCCCCCGGCGCGCGGCCCGGACTCGGTGTCCCCGCCGCGAAGGCCTTCGTCGACGCGGTCGGCGGGATCGTGAACCCCAAGTTCGGCTGGACCGACGTGGCGCGCTTCACCGGCCTCGGCGTCCCCGCGGTCAACTACGGGCCGGGTGACCCGATGCTCGCCCACAAGCAGGAGGAGTTCGTGCCGATCGAGCAGCTGCGCTCCTGCGAGAGCACCCTGCGCACCTGGCTGGGAGCCGACGCATGACGAGCGGCGACGGACGGACCCCCGGCGGTCGGCGCGAGAAGCAGAAGGGCCCGACGATCCTGCGCGGCGCCCAGGTCGACCTCTCCACCACCGACCAGCGCCTGCTCGACTCGCGCGGTCCCAGCGACTGGGTGCACACCGATCCATGGCGGGTGCTCCGGATCCAGTCGGAGTTCATCGAGGGGTTCGGCGCCCTCGCCGAGCTGGGGCCGGCCATCGGCGTCTTCGGCTCCGCTCGCACCCACCCCGACGACCCGTTCTACGCGATGGGCGTGGAGGTCGGGCGCGGACTGGCCGAGGCCGGCTTCGCGGTCATCACCGGCGGCGGTCCGGGCGCGATGGAGGCGGCCAACAAGGGAGCCTCCGAGGCCGGCGGTGTCAGCGTCGGGCTGGGCATCGAGCTGCCCTTCGAGCTCGGCCTCAACGAATACGTCGACGTCGGCGTCAACTTCCGCTACTTCTTCGCCCGCAAGACGATGTTCGTCAAGTACGCCCGCGGGTTCGTGGTGCTCCCCGGGGGGCTGGGCACCCTCGACGAGCTGTTCGAGGCGCTCACCCTCGTGCAGACCCAGAAGGTCACGTCGTTCCCGGTCGTGCTGATCGGCACCGCCTACTGGGGCGGGCTGCTCGACTGGCTGCGCGGCACCGTGCTGGCGGACGGGAAGCTCAACGAGGCCGACCTCGACCTCCTCGTGGTCACCGACGACGTCGACGAGGCGATCTCGCTGATGGTCGAGGGGGTCAGGGACCGGTGAGCCGCCGATGACGTGGTTCTTCGCCGTGCTGATCGTGCTGGCCATGGGCGGCGTGGCGGTGGTGGCCTCGGGACGCGGCGCACCGCTCGGCACGTCGTACGACGACCGCCCGGACGTGCGCCTGCCCGCCGACCGACCCGTCACGGGTGCGGACCTGCGTGCGCTGCGCTTCAACACCGCTGTGCGCGGATATCGCGCCAGTGAGGTCGATGCGCTGATCGACCGGCTCGCCGCGGAGCTCGACGACGGCGAGGTCGCGCAGCCCGCCGACACCTGGGACGACACGGGCGAGCACGACGCGGGTGCGCCACAATGACGCGGTGGTGACTCAAGGGCAAGCTCTCCTGACCGCGTCCTCCGCTCGACGTATGCTGGCGCTCGCCATCCCCGGCGTGCTCCTGGCCGCAGCCGTCCCGGTGTCCCTCACGCCGACGGCCCAGGCGGTCCCGACGAGGACCGCGAGCACGTCGCGGCCCGCGGTGGTCGAGGCCCGCACGATCGGCCGGACCGTCAAGAAGCGCGGCATCCTCGCCTGGCGCCTCGGTCAGCCGGGGGCGAAGCGCAAGGTGGTCATCCTCGGCGCGATGCACGGCAACGAGACCGGACCGTCGAGGATCCTGACCAACCTGCGTGACGGTCGCCCGATCAAGGGTGCCGACATCTGGGTGGTCCCGCAGTACAACCGCGACGGCGTCGCCCGCCACACCCGTCAGAACGCCCACGGCGTCGACCTCAACCGCAACTACCCCCGCAACTGGGTCAAGCTGGGCGGTGCCACCAACTCCGGCCCGCGGGCGGCCTCGGAGCCGGAGACCAAGGCGATCATGGCGTTCCTGCGCACGATCCGGCCGAACTTCGTGGTCAGCTTCCACCAGCCGCTCAGAGGTGTGGGCCGCACGGTGCGCCGGGGGAACTCGTTCGTCCAGCGACTCCACCGCGGGCTGGGTCTGCCCGTGAAGGCGTTCAACTGCTCCGGGGTCTGCCACGGGACGATGACCGAGTGGTTCAACGCGAACTTCCCCGGCGTCGCCGTCACCGTGGAGTACGGCCGCGGGGTCAGCCGCAAGCAGGCGGTGCGCACCGGTCCCACCGGGCTGCTCAGGGCGGTCGGCGCCCGGCGCTGACCGAGCGGTTCAGGCGTGCTGCCGCTGGACCAGCTCTTCGACCGCGTGCGACCGCTGCGGTTTGGCCGGGCGCCCGGCCAAACTGTCACTGGAGGGCTGAAACTTCACCCCTCCACTGGAGGTTCGGCCGGGCGCCCGGCCAAACTGCCGCCGGCTCAGCCCGTTCGGCCGCCCGTGACCCTGGGACGGTGCGGGCCGAGCGTTCTCGACATCCAGCGACGGGCGGGCTCAGCGACCGTGGAAGACCGGCTTCTCCTTCTTCACGAACGAGGAGACCGCGTTGCGGTGGTCCTCGGTGTCGCCGGTCAGCGTCATCATCGATGCCTCGAACTCCAGCGACTCCTCGAAGCCGTGGCCGGCGGAGAACTCCACCGAGCGGCGGATCGCGCCGTAGGAGACGGTCGGCCCGTCGGCGAGACGGCGGGCGAGCCCCGCGACCTCCTCCTCGAACTGCTCCGGCCCGACGACCGTCGTCGCGAGCCCGAGCTCGAGGGACTCCCCGGAGCTGATCGTGCGCGGGAAGTAGAGCAGCTCGAGCGCCTTGGCTCGTCCCACGATGCGCGGCAGCGTCCAGGAGGAGCCGGTGTCGCAGGAGAGGGCGACGCCCGTGAAGGCGAGGTTGAACCCGGCCGCCTCGGTCAGCACGCGGAAGTCGCAGGCGAAGGCGAGGCTCGCCCCCGCCCCCGCGGCGACTCCGTTGATGGCCGCGACCACGGGCTTGGGCATCGTGGCCAGCGCGGTGACGATCGGGTTGTAGTGGTCCTCGACAGTGGTGAACAGCGTCTCGGCGTCGGAGCTCTCCAGGATCGTGATGTGCTCCTTGAGGTCCTGCCCCACGCAGAAGGCGCGCCCACTGCCGGTCAGCACCACGCAGCGCACGACCGGGTCCTGCGCTGCCTCGCGTACGGCGCCGAGCAGCGACTCCTTGGTGGCCACGTCGAGACCGTTCATCGCCTCGGGACGGCTCAGGGTGATCGTCGCGACCCCGTCCTCCACCTCGTAGCGGACGGTCCCCGAAGTCGATGCGGACGTGGGGTCAGAAGTGCGGCCAGAGATGGGATCGGTCATCAGCTCTCCTCGGGTCCGGCGTCGTGCGGGCAGGGTCTGCGGCCGAGTCTGCCGCATCACTTCGCGGCCGGCAGCGGCGGTTGTGCGGACAGTTGGTCCGGTGGTCTGGGCCGATGAGGAATAATGGGCCCGAGTTGGGCGCGTCCTGCGCACGAATGAGATGGGAAGAGGTGTGCACATGGCGGCCATGAAGCCGCGGACGGGCGACGGCCCGCTCGAGGTCACCAAGGAGGGTCGCGGCATCGTGATGAGGGTTCCCCTCGAAGGCGGTGGCCGTCTGGTGGTCGAGCTCAACGCTGATGAGGCAACGGCTCTCGGCGACGCACTCAAGGACGTGGTCGGCTGAGGCCGATCCCCGACCGTCCCAGACATGTCCGGGGCCCCCACTCCTCCCACGGGAGGGTGGGGGCCTTCGGCGTGTTGCTCTAAGGTCGTCCCCGTGTCGCTCCCGCCGCAGGTCTCCCCACCCGAGTTCGCCCTCAGTGATGTCGCTCCCTCTCGCCTCGTCGGCGTCGGCACGGTCGCCGTCCCCGTCCTGTCCGGGGACGACGGACCCGTGCTCGGGCCGGGCGCGGCCGAGCTCTCCGACGACCTCGGCATCGACCTGACCGTCGTCCTCGAGAACGCGCAGGCGACAGGCGCCACGGGCGAGGTGACCGAGCTCCCGGTCGTGCGCACCGCCGACCTCGCGAACTCCGCGCTGACCCGCGTGCTGATGATCGGCGTCGGTGACGGCACCACCACTGACCTGCGTCGGGCCGGCGCGACGCTGGCCCGGCGGGCGGCCAACACGGAGGCCGTCGCCTCCTCGGTCTCCGCGGTCAGCGACGACGACGGCATGGCGGCCTTCATCGAGGGCGCGACGCTCGGCTCGTTCGGGTTCTCGATGCGCCGGGACGGCCCCGTGGACCGCCCGGTCGGCCGGATCGCCCTCGCCCTCACGGCCCACGACGAGCGCCGGTCCGCGCGACTGAAGCGGGCCGTGGCCGTCGCCGGAGCGGGATGGCAGTCCCGACTGCTGGCGAGCGTCCCGTCCAACATCAAGACCCCTGAGTGGCTGGCCGAGCAGGCCGTCACGGCCGCCGAGGCTGCCGGCCTCAAGGCCACGGTGCTGGACGAGAAGCAGCTGGCCCAGCGCGGCTTCGGAGGTGTGGTGGGGGTCGGTCAGGGTGCCGCAGCCCCGCCACGCTTCGTGCAGATCGACTACAAGCCCCCGCGGAAGGTGGCCGGAGGCTCCCGCAAGGTCCGCCACGTCGTGCTCGTGGGCAAGGGCATCACCTTCGACAGCGGCGGCCTCTCGATCAAGCCCGGCCAGTCGATGGTGACGATGAAGCGCGACATGACCGGTGCCGCCGTCGTCGCGGCCGTGATGGCGGCGCTGCCCGACGTCGACTGCCCCGTCCGGGTCACCGGCCTGCTCCCCATCGCCGAGAACTCCGTGAGCGGCACCTCGATGCGGCCCGGCGACGTCATCACGCAGTACGGCGGCCGCACCACCGAGGTCACCAACACCGATGCCGAGGGCCGACTCGTGCTCGCCGACGGGCTGGCCTACGCGCTCGACAAGCTCGATCCTGACGTCCTGGTCGACATCGCGACGCTGACCGGCGGCATCAAGGTGGCGCTCGGGCAGCACACCGGTGGCCTGTTCGCCAACGACGACGCCCTGGCCGGGCTCCTCGACGAGTCCGGTGCCCGGTCGGGTGAGCCGCTGTGGCGGATGCCGCTGTCCTCCGAGTACGAGCACAAGCTCTCCTCCAAGGTCGCCGACTCCGACAACGCCCCCGGGGGACCGCCGGCCATCACCGCGGCGCTGTTCCTCCAGCACTTCGTCGGCGGGCTCCCCTGGGCGCACCTCGACATCGCCTCGGTCGGCGACGCACCGAAGGACCACTACGAGTGGACCGAGGGACCGACCGGTTTCGGCGCCCGGCTGCTCCTGGACTGGCTCGGCAGCGCCGAGCCGCTCGCAGGAGTCCGCTCGTGACCCGGTCGGCCCTCACCGTCCGCTGGTCGCTGGCCGGGGCGCCCGACGGGGTCGAGCAGCGGCTGCGCGACTACGTGGCCGAGACCTCGCATGCCCGCTTCGAGGAGCGCGAGGGGCTGCGGTTCAAGACCTGGCGGATGCGGCCGGGGGAGTGGTTCGAGGGCTGCTACGTGTTCGTCGACGACACCGCCCGCGCTGCCTTCCAGGACTCTTTCAGCCAGACCGCTGCGGAGTCACCCGGGGCGAAGATCATCGGCTCCGCGCCGGTGCTCATCGAGGCGTGCGAGGTCGTAGCGGTCGCCGGTGGTCCGGACGGGTTCGTCTCGGTCCCGGCGTACGACGCCGGCTGAGCTCCCAGCGGGACCGTCCCGCGTCCCATCGCGCCGGGACGTGCTGGATGTGTCGGTAGCTTGCATGGCGAGGACGTCATCCCCACCGGTCGCTCTGAGCGCCACTCCGGATGACGTCCCGCACAGGGTCATCCGCTCTCGTCGCCGGGACAACCACTTCGGATGACGTCCCGCAGCCCGGCCGGACCGGACCCACCTGTCCGGCACAGTGCCGACGGTCGAGGCCGGCTGAGCGCCTCAGACCTCCGGCGTCCAGACCTTCTTCGCGACCAGCAGGCCGTCGCCGACCGGCAGCAGCGCCGGGACCAGGGACTCGTTCTCGCTGACCGCCTTGACCAGCTCGCGGATGGCGACCGTCTCGGCGTCGCGCTGGGCGGGGTCGGCGACCCGGTCGTGCCACAGGGCATTGTCGAAGGCCACCACGCCGCCGGGACGCAGCAGCCGCAGCGCCTCGGTGAGGTAGTCGGAGTACTCCTGCTTGTCGCCGTCGCAGAACACCAGGTCGTAGTGGCCGTCGGTGAGCCGCGGGATCACCTCGAGTGCGGCACCCGGGATCAACCGGACGCGCTGCGAGGCGATGCCGGCCTCGGTGAACCCCTGCTTGGCGAGCCGCTGGTGCTCTGCCTCGGTGTCCACGGTGGTGAGCACCCCGTCGGGACGCATCCCGCGCAGCAGCCAGAGACCGGAGACACCGGTGCCGGTGCCGATCTCGACGACGGCACGGGCATCGAGGACCGAGGCGAGGAAGCAGAGCGCCGCCCCTCCGCCGGAGCCGATCGGGGCGACGCCGACCTCCTCGGCGCGCGCGCGTGCAGCCGCCAGGATCTCGTCCTCGGCGACGAACTCCTCGGCGTAGGTCCAGCTCGCGGGTTTCATGGGGGCGACGATGACGGTCTCCTGACGTGCGTTCGTGATGACAACGGACCCTACCGCGCAGCGCACGGCTCACACGGCAGGGCGCGGCCCGGGGGCCAGGAGGACGCGGGTGGCGGGAACAACCACCTGCATCGGCTCGTTCTCAGGTCGTGGACAAACGTTGGGGTGGCTGCTGGCTTGCGCTCAGCCCTGTCTCAGGGAACATCCCTAGCGTGTTGTCATGGTGAATCCCTCAGGTGACCTTCCCGGCGACGCTTCCGGCGCTGCTCCGCACGAGGGCGTGGTCGACCAGCCGAGCTGGGAGCAGCTCGTCACCGACCACTCTGCTCGCGTCTACCGCCTGGCCTACCGGCTCACCGGCAACAGCCACGACGCCGAGGACCTGACCCAGGAGGTGTTCGTGCGGGTGTTCCGCTCCCTGCACACCTACACGCCCGGCACGATGGAGGGCTGGCTGCACCGGATCACCACCAACCTGTTCCTCGACCAGGCCCGCCGCAAGCAGCGGATCCGCTTCGACGCCCTCAGTGACGAGGCTGCCGGCCGGCTTCCGAGCGCACTGCCCACGCCCGACGTGGCGCAGCTCGACCGGATGTTCGACGCCGACATCGAGGCAGCCCTGGCTTCCCTCGCCCCGGACTTCCGCGCCGCCGTCGTGCTGTGCGACGTGGAGGGGCTCAGCTATGAGGAGATCGCCGACGTGCTGGACCTCAAGCTCGGCACCGTCCGCTCGCGCATCCACCGTGGTCGCGCCCAGCTGCGCGCCGCCCTCGCCCACCGCGCCCCGCGCCCGGGTCGCACCCGGTTCGCCGGGCCCCTGCTCGGACACGGCCTCGCCGGACAGGTGCGGTGATGCTGTCGCTCAGCGGTCACATCGGCAGCAAGGTCTCCGCACTCGTCGACGGTCAGCTTCCCCAGGGCGAGGAGGAGCGGGCCTGGTCCCACGTCCTCTCCTGCCCCGGTTGCCGGCGTCTTGTCGAGCACGAGGGCTGGACCAAGCGCCAGCTGGGCTCCTTGCACGGCCCCGCGACGATCGACCCTCCGCCGCAGCTGCTGGGTTCGCTCTACGCCGTCGACGCCTGGGCCACGGTCGATGCGATCGAGAAGCGCTCGCGCCGGCGTCGCACCACCGCCGTGCTCGTGGGTGGCGGCGCCGTGGGTGCCTGCGTACTGGGGCTGGTGACGGTCGCGGGTGGTCCCATCGGCCGCGGCGACGTGCCGAGCCGTCCTTCGCCGGCGACCATCCGCGGCGAGTCGCCCGCGCCCGGGCCGGTCGGGTCACCGACGGGTGCTGAGACCAACGCGAGCCCGATAAGGGTGCATAGGTCAAGATAGGTGTCGTGACCCAGTACGACCCCGACGAGCCGACCGCGCCGCTCACTGGCCAGGCCGGACGTCCTGTGGGGGAGCAGCACCCCAGTCCCTACCCGCCGCCCTACGACCCCAGCTACCAGGCGCCGGGCTACTCGTCGTACCCACCGCACACCCAGCCCTACCCGGTGACCGGTCCGCAGGGACCTCACCAGGGCACGGACCAGCGGGCGAAGATCCCGGCCTGGATGCTGCCTGCCGTCGCGGTGATCGCGCTGGTGCTCGGGCTCACCGGTGGCGCCATCGCCGGCTCGCTGATCACCAGCAACGACTCGTCCCCCGGTGGCGTGCTGTCGGTCGAGCGACGCACCGCCGCCCCGCTGCCCGCGGACAACGACAGCGTCGCGGCGGTGGCCGCGAAGGTGCTGCCCAGCACGGTGCAGATCGTCGCCGAGTACGACGGCAAGGACCAGGGCGCGACCGGCTCCGGGTTCGTGCTCGACAAGCAGGGCCACATCATCACCAACAACCACGTGGTCCAGCAGGCCGACGAGGACAAGGGCCCGATCGAGGTCATCGACCAGGACGGCAACCACCTCAAGGCCTCCGTCGTCGGCCGCAGCACCGTCTACGACATCGCGGTGCTCAGGGTCGCCAACGCCAAGGGGCTCACGCCCGCGGCCGTCGGCTCGGCCGACCAGATGCGCGTGGGCGAGACCGTGGTGGCCATCGGATCGCCGCTGGGCCTCTCGGCCACGGTCACCTCCGGCATCATCAGCGCCGTCAACCGGCCGGTGACCACCGGTGAGGGCGAGAACGACAACTCCTACATCAACGCGGTGCAGACCGACGCAGCGATCAACCCCGGCAACTCCGGCGGTCCGCTGGTCAACCTGCAGGGCCAGGTCGTCGGGGTCAACTCCGCCATCGCCTCGCTCGGGTCGCAGGCCGCCTCCGACCAGGGCGGCAACATCGGCGTCGGCTTCGCGATCCCCATCGAGCAGGTCGAGGTGACCACCTCCCAGATCCTGCGCACCGGCAGGGCGCAGTACCCCGTCATCGGCGCCAACGTGCGTGGCACCCAGAAGCTGGACGGCGCCACGGTCGAGTCGATCAGCGCAGGGATGCCGGCGGACGACGCCGACCTCAAGGTGGGCGACGTGATCCGCAAGGTCGACGGCAAGCCGGTCAGCGGGTCGATCGACCTCGTGGTGGCGATCCGCACCCACGTGCCGGGGGAGAAGGTCACCCTGACCGTCGACCGCAAGGGCAAGACCTTCGAGGTCAAGGTCGGGCTCGACGGCAAGACCGGCTGACCCCGGCTGACCCCGGCTGACCCCGGCTGACCTCGGCTGACCTCGGGCTGCCGATCAGTCCTTCTGCATCTCCAGCGGGGCAAGCGTGCCGAGCGACTCCGCGACCACCACGGCGTCGTCGCCCTCCTGCAGGCGGAAGTCCGTGGCCGGGTTGACGTGTGAGTGGCCGTTGCGGCCGATCGCCAGCAGCGTGGCCGAGTGCTCGGCCCGCAACCGCGCGGACAGCTCGTCGACCGAGAGCCCGATGAAGTCGCCGGGCAGCGCGATCCGGTAGAGCTCTGACCCCTCGCCGCCCGAGACGATGTCGGTGACGATCTCGGCCAGACCGGGATAGAGCGAGGACCGGGCGAGCAGTCGCGAGGAGATGCGCGAGGTGACCATGATCTCGTCGGCGTTGGCCCGCTTGAAGTGGTCGACGTGCTGGGGGTTGTTCACCTCGACCACGGTGCGGACCTGGGGTGCGATGGACTCGATCGCCATCACGGTGAGGATCGAGCGCATGTCGGCCTCGTTGCTGCTGTCGGCGGGACACACGACCGCGGCCATGGCCTCCTCGATCCCGGCCCGGCGCAGGTCGTCGGCGCTGGTGACGTCGCCGTTGACGAAGTAGGCATCGCTGCCCGCGGGGTTCTTCTCGCCGTGGTGGAGTACGACGATCCGGTGCTCGTACTCGTCACCGCTGAGCTCGGCGATCAGGTCGCGAGCGGTCGAGTTCCAGCCACACACGACGATGTGGTCGCGATAACCAGACGCACCCATGCCTTGTCCCTCCTTGAGGATGAAGTCGATCACGAAGCCCACCAGGGCGCCGGTGATCGAGGCGACGATGGCCACCCCGAAGAGGACCAGCAGCCACGAGATGACGAAGCCGCCGGCCGAGCTGACGTAGGACGAGTCGCCCGACCCCATCACGGTCGTCACCCCCCAGTAGACGCCGGTGCCGAACGTCGAGAAGAACTCACCGACGCTGTGGCGGGGCCCCTCGATCACGGTGACGAGCAGTGCCGCGGCCAGGACGATCCCGAACAGGCCGAGGAACAGCCGCAGGAAGAAGCCCCGGTCGACGTTGTTGGTCAATCGCTGGACGTGGAACCCGATGCGGCGCAGGAGGGGTGCGGCGAACGCGAGACTGATGATGCGCGAGAACCGTCGCCTCATGGCACCCCTCTGCTGTGATGGCCAGCGTGGGGATGATGGCACAGCGACCAGAGGGTCGCCATAGCCCTGAAGGGCTGGTCAGGACCACCTCAGACGGGCGTCAGGTCGCCTGGTCGTCGTACGGCGGACGCTCGTCCTGACCCAGGACCTCGTAGGCCGGCAGGGTCGCCGGCTCGTCGAAGTCGTCCTCCATCGCCTCGAGGATGTGCTTGCGGATCGCCTGGCGTGGGTCGAGGTCGGTCAGCTTGAGGTCGGCGTACTCGGGTCCGAGCTCCTCGCGCAGCTGGCTCTGCGCGCTCGAGGCGAGGTTGCGCACCTGCCGGACGAACCGGCCGGCCTGGCGGGCGAACTCGGGAAGACGGTCGGGACCGAACACGACCACGGCCACGAAGGCGATGACCGCCAGCTCCGGCAGGCCGATCCCGAACACCCTGTGTCAGCCCTTCGCGGTGGGACTCAGTCCGAGCTGCATGCCGGCCAGCCCACGACCGCGACCTGAGAGCGTGCGGGCGATCTCGCTGAGGACCTGCGCGCCCGGGGCGGTCGGGTCGGACTCCACGATGGGCTTGCCGGCGTCACCGCCCTCGCGAAGGCTCAGGTCCAGCGGGATCTCGCCGAGCACCGGGACGTCGTAGCCGAAGCGGCTGCCGAGGGTCGCTGCCACCCGGGCGCCACCACCGCTGCCGAAGACCTCGAGCCGGTGCTCGATGCCCTCCTCGGTGCAGTGCGGGCAGGGGAGGAAGGACATGTTCTCCACGACCCCGACGACGCGCTGGTGCATCATCGAGGCCATCGTGCCGGCGCGCTCGGCGACCTCGGCGGCGGCCTCCTGCGGGGTGGTGACCACGAGCACCTCGGCGTTGGGGAGGTGCTGGCCCAGCGAGATGGCGATGTCGCCGGTGCCGGGCGGGAGGTCGAGCAGGAGCACGTCGAGATCGCCCCAGTAGACGTCGGCGAGCATCTGGACCAGCGCCCGGTCGAGCATCGGGCCACGCCACGCGACCACCTGGTCGCGGCGCGGCTTGAGCATCCCGATGCTGATCACCGAGACGCCGCTCGGGGTGGGCACCGGCATGATCAGGTCCTCGACCTGGGTCGGCCGGGTGTCGGCGATCCCGAGCATCGCCGGCACCGAGTGGCCGTAGATGTCGGCGTCGACGATGCCGACCTTGAGACCCTGCTTGGCCATCGCGACCGCGAGGTTGACGGTGATCGAGGACTTGCCGACGCCGCCCTTGCCGGAGGCGATCGCGAGCACCTTGGTCAGCGAACCCGGCTGGGCGAAGGGGATCTCACGCTGGGCCTGGCCGTCGCGGAGCATCTCCTGGAGGCCGGAGCGCTGCTCGGCCGTCATCACGCCGAGCACCACCTCGACCGAGGTGACGCCCTCGACCTTGGTGACCTCGGCGGTCACCTCGCGGGTGATGGTGTCCTTCATCGGGCAGCCGGACACGGTGAGGAGGACCGTCACGGCCACCTTGCCGGTGTCGTCGACGTCGATGTTCTCGACCATGCCGAGATCGGTGATCGGGCGCTTGATCTCCGGGTCGTTGACCCGTGCCAGCGCAGCCTGAATCCGGTCGATTGCAGGGGAAGTCATGAGCCCCAGCGTACGTGGCGCATCTACTTCTCGCCCCGGGAGTCCGAGGGATCCTCGTCACCCTCGTCCTCGCCGAGCTCCTCCACCAGGTTGCGCAGCTCGGAGCGGAGGAAGTCGCGGGTCGCGACCTCGCCCAGGGCCATCCGCAGGGAGGCCACCTCGCGGGCCAGGAACTCCATGTCGGCGTGGGCACGAGCGTTGGCCTGCCGGTCCTGCTCGTTGATGACCCGGTCCCGGACCTCCTGCCGGTTCTGCGCGAGCAGGATCAGCGGAGCGGCGTACGACGCCTGCAGGCTGAGCATCAGGGTCAAGAAGATGAACGGGTAGTCGTCCCACCGCAGGTCGCGGGGCGCCAGCCAGTTCCAGCCGATCCAGACGAGCACGAACAGGGTCATGTAGATCAGGAAGCGGGCGGTGCCCATGAACCGGGCGAACTGCTCGGCGAAGATGCCGAAGGCGTCCTGCTTCACGGTCGGGCGACGCACCAGCGACCGCCGCAGCTCGCGAGGGGTGTCCAGACGGGCCAGCCGGGCGCGCTCCTCGGCGTCCTTCTGGCGGCTGCGGTCGCGCCCCTCGCGTCGCTTCTCCACGATCCTGCGAGCGGGCTTCTTCTTCTCGGACTTCTCGGCCATGCCTGGTCACCTCCCTCCGATCTTGCGGTCGCGCCACCCCTCGGGCAGCAGATGGTCGAGCAGGTCGTCGACGGTGACGGTGCCGAGCAGGCGTCCGTCCTCGTCGACGACGGGTGCGGCCACCAGGTTGTAGGTCGCCAGGAACATCGAGACGTCCTCGAGCGTGGCCTCGGGACGAAGGAAGTCGATGCCAGTGTCGAGCACGCCCGCCACGAGCGTGGACGGGGGCTCGCGCAGCAGGCGCTGGATGTGGGCCACGCCCAGCAGCCGACCGGTCGGGGTCTCGAGCGGAGGACGGCAGACGTGCACCAGGGCGGCCAGGGACGGGGTCAGGTCCTCGCTGCGGACGTGGGCGAGCGCCTCGGCGACCGTGGCGTCGGGCGGCAGGATCACCGGCTCGGGCGTCATCATGCCGCCGGCGGTCTCCTCGCCGTAGACCATCAGCCGCCGCACCTCGTCGGCGTCCTCGGCCTCCATCAGCTCCAGCAGCTGGCGGGCGGTCTCGGGAGGCAGGTCGGCGATCAGGTCGGCGGCGTCGTCGGCCGACATCTCCTCGAGGATGTCCGCGGCGCGCTCGGAGTCGAGGTGCTCGAGGATCTCGACCTGGTCCTCCTCGGGCAGCTCCTCGAGGACGTCGGCGAGGCGCTCGTCGTCCAGGGCGGCGACGACCTCGCTGCGACGCTGCGGGGTGAGCTCGTGGATCACGTTGGCCGCGTCGGCCGGCCGCAGGTCGGCCAGCGAGGCGACCAGGTGCTCGGCACCCTGGTTGTCCTGGCGCTCCTGGAGGCCCTCCACGTCGTCCCACTCCACGACGTGGGTCTGGGGGCGGCGACGGAAGCCCTTGGCGCCCTCGGTCAGGGCGACCCGGGAGAGCACCCAGTCACGGGTGCGGGCCTGCTCCATCGCGACGTCGAAGACGACGCCCTCGATGCCGCTGCTGCGCACCCGCACCTTGCGGTCGAGCATCTGGCCGATCACGAGGGTCTCGGTCGACCGCTTCTCGAAGCGGCGCATGTTGAGCAGCCCGGTGGTGATCACCTGGCCGGCGTCGATGTTGGTCACGCGCGTCATCGGCGCAAAGATCTGGCGTCGGCCGAACACCTCGACCACGAGGCCCACCACGCGGGGCTGGCGTACGTCGGAGCGCAGCACCACCACGACGTCGCGCACCTTGCCCACCGCATCGCCCTGGGGATCGAACACCGGCAGCCCGGCCAGGCGGGCGGCGAAGACGCGCGGTGGTGTGGTGCTCATCCGGGCTCCCCGCGGAAGCGTGGCCCCAGCGAGCGCAGCGAGCCGCGCTCTCGGTTGCGTGGGGTAAGGGTCACGACCGGAACCCTAGTCGTTTCCCGCGACTCAGCCGGGCATCAGGTCGAGCATCGGTAGGCTCTGCGGAATCGTCCGACGTCGAAGAAGCAAGAGGAGCTCGTCGTGGCCAAGCAGGTCGTGATTCTCGCCGCGGGTCTGGGGACCCGCCTGGGCAGGCCGCACCCCAAGCCGCTGACACAGCTCCGGTCCGGGGAGAGCATCATGCGGCGTGCCGTCGACGCCCTGCGGACGGCCTACGGCGCCGACGTGTTCGTCACGGCCGTGGTCGGTTTCAAGCTCGACCTCGTGATCGAGGCGATGCCCGACATCTCCTTCGCCTACAACGAGGTCTACGACTCGACCAACACCTCCAAGAGCCTGCTCAAGGCGCTCAAGCTGTCCCAGCCGGGCGGTGTGCTCTGGCTCAACGGTGACGTGGTCTTCGACCCGGAGGTGCTGCCCCTGATCCAGGAGCACATCGAGACCGGGCGCAGCTTCGTGTGCGTGAACACCGAGTCGGTGGCCGACGAGGAGGTGAAGTACACCCTCGACGACGACGGCTTCATCAAGGAGCTCTCCAAGCAGGTCGTCGGCGGGCTCGGCGAGGCCGTCGGGATCAACTTCATCGCCGCCGAGGACAAGGCGACCCTGCTCGCCCGGCTGGCCGAGGTGGACGACCAGGACTACTTCGAGCGTGGCATCGAGGTGGCCATCGAGAAGGACGGCCTGCGGGTCGAGGCCCTGGACATCTCCCGGTTCCCCATCGTCGAGGTCGACTTCGACGAGGACCTCACCCGGGCCAACGCGTTCGTCGAGAGCTGAGCGGGTGCGGGTCAGCCGCGTCGACGACGCCGGCGTCCACGTCGAGGCCGGCGACGACACCGTCGTCGACGTGCTCTTCGACGGCCGGCGGATCTGGTCGTTCTGGACGGTGCGCGACACCGAGGACGGGCTCGCTGCCTGGCCGCCGATGCTCAAGCGGTTCCTCGACGGGACCACCCGCCTGTCCGTCGTCGAGCACGTCTCCGGCGACGTGGCCTATGACCAGGAGATCCGACTCGGCACCAAGGACACCCCGATAGCCGTCGTCGACGCCGCGGGTCGACCGCTCGGGCTCGACAAGTCCAACCGCATCTCGACGATGTTCGACACCCGCGACGAGGAGCAGCTCGAGCCGCTGCTCGACTCGACCGAGCGCGTCCTCGCCGATCTCCTCGAGCTCGGGGTGGACGCCTTCCCGGCGTACGGCACCCTGCTCGGCGCGGTCCGTGAGCAGAACCTGATCGGTCACGACAACGACGTGGACCTCGGCTACGTCAGCCGGCACAGCCATCCGCTCGACGTGATCCGCGAGTCGTTCCGGCTGCAGCGCAGCCTGCGCGAGCGCGGCCACGCAGTCGACCGCTACAGCGCGGCCGCCTTCAAGGTCACCGTGACCGAGGCCGACGGCGGCGTGCGCGGGCTCGACGTGTTCGGCGGCTACTTCCTCGACGGTCGGCTCTACCTGATGGGGGAGATCGGCACCCCGTTCGCGGAGGAGTGGATCTTCCCGCTCGGGACCTGCACGCTGGCCGGTCGCACGCTGCCCGCGCCGGCGAGGCCCGAGAAGCTGCTCGAGGCGACCTACGGTCCCGGCTGGAAGGTGCCCGACCCCGCGTTCCACTTCGAGACTCCGCGGACCACCCACCGTCGGCTCAACGGCTGGTTCCGCGGCGGCAGGGTCCTGCGCAACGAGTGGGACCGCCGCTACAGCACCCTGCGCGAGAAGCTGCCGAAGGTGGAGCCGAGCCCGCTCGCGCAGCACGTGGCCGACCGGGAGCCGGAGATCGCGCACCTCGTCGACGTCGGCACCGGACGGGGGGCCGACGCCCTCTGGTTCGCCCGTCGAGGAGTGCCCACCCTCGGTCTCGACTACGCCTGGGGGGCCTCAAACGCCGTACGCCGTGCTGCGGCCGAGGAGGACTCCCCCCTCGAGCTCGGCTGGATGAGCCTGCACGAGCTCAGGTCGGTGATGGCGTGGGGTGCGTCGGTGGCTCGCTACGAGCGCCCGACCGTGGTGCTGGCCAACCACCTCCTCGACGCGACCGACCAGCACGGCGTCGAGGCGTTGGCCCGGTTCTCGAGGATGGCGCTGGGCGCGGGGGGCCGGTTGTACGCCGACTTCTGCGTGCTGGGCCGGGACGAGGACCGCTACGTGCCCGAGGGACGCGGCGACCGCCTCCGCCCCAAACATGCCGACCGGGTCGCCCGGACGCTGGAGCAGGCAGGAGCGGTTATCGTGCAGACCACTCAGGTCGAGGTGACGTCCGGTCCGCGCGAGTTCCCGCGGACGGATCGTCCAGTGGTGCGATTGGTGGCGGAATGGCGGAAGTGACGTCCGGCGGGCGGCGGGGCCTCAAGGACCGTGCCGTGGAGCGGCTGGCGCGTGCCGTTGCCGGCGACCGTCTCGACCAGCTGCAGCGGCGCCTCGAGGAGCTCGAGGCCGAGGTGCAGGAGTGTCGCCAGCTCAACATCCGCCTCGCCGAGGTCACCGACCTCGTCGAGCAGCTGCTCCTGCCGATCGCGGCGCAGGACCAGGACAAGATCGCGGCGGCGGTCGAGAAGTACACCCGGACGATCTGAGCGGCGCGGGACGACGATGTCGGCACGGGTCTATCTGCACATCGGGCTCCCCAAGACCGCGACGACCTATCTCCAGACGATCGTGTGGGGCAACCGTGAGGCGCTGGAGGCTCAGGGCGTGCGCCTGCCCGGTGAGGGACGCCACGAGCACCTCTGGGCCACCCGGGTGATCCGGGAGGACCCCGCCTTCGAGAAGTTCAGCGAGCACCGGCTCGCCGTCTGGGACCGGCTGCGCGAGGACGTTGCGCAGTGGCCCGAGACCTCCTTGGTCAGCCACGAGTTCTTCGCCGCGGCCTCGGCCGCGCAGGCCCAGCGGATGGTGGACGACCTGGCCCCGGCCGAGGTGCACCTGGTCGTCACGGCGCGCGAGCCCCTGGGGCTGTTCACCGCCAGCTGGCAGGAGAGCATCAAGAATCGCGACACCCGGCCGATGGCGGACTACAGCCGGGTCGAGGCCACCGACAGCGGTGGGGTCTGGAACTGGCGCACCCTGGACGTCCGGCGGGTGCTGGAGCGCTGGTCGCCCGCCTTCCCGCCCGAGCGGGTGCACGTGCTGCCGCTGCCGGGAGCCGACGCCCCCAAACGGCTGATCTGGGACCGGTTCGCGACGCTGCTGGGCATCGACCCCGACTCGGTCGACCTCACCCAGAGCTTCCCGAACGCCTCGATGGGCGTGGCGGAGGCGGAGACCCTACGGCGGGTCAACGAGCACCTCGGCGACTTCAGCTCGGCCATCGACCGGGGCACCTACATCCGCAGCTTCCTGGCCGACGAGCGGCTGGTGCCCCGTCAGGGCGACCCGTTCTGGCCGGCGGCCGAACGCATCGAGGAGTGCCGGGCGCGAGGACGCGACGCGGTCGACTACATCGGCGCGCAGGAGTTCGACGTGGTCGGCCGGCTGGAGTCGCTGCTCGTGCCCGAGCAGATCCCCGAGCGGCGTACGCCCGACTCGGTCAGCGACAGCGAGGTCGCCCAGGTGGCGGTGGAGCTCGTCGCCCGGATGCTGCACGACGTGCGCGACCTGCGCCACGAGCGCCGGCAGCTGAGGCGTGACCTGGCCCGGAGCCGGGAGCAGGAGGACCCGGGCCTGCGCGTCGGGCTGTCGCGCCGCTTCCCGCTGCTGCGGCACGTGCTGCTGCGCGGGGAGCACGCCGAGGAGCAACGGCCTCCGTCTCAACCGTAGGCTCGACGTGAGGTGGGTCATGGCGACGGCGGCGTGCCCACGGCTAACGTTCGCTCCGCCCTCAGACTTCCAGCAGTGAAGGACACCGCATGCCGCGCCTGTGCGAGACCGAAGGTCTCAGTGACATCCAGATCGAGATCCTGGGCGCGGTGCGCCAGTTCGTCGAGAAGGAGATCATCCCGGTCGCGACCGAGCTCGAGCACGCCGACGAGTACCCGACCGAGATCGTCGAGGGGCTCAAGGAGCTCGGCATCTTCGGGCTGATGATCCCCGAGGAGTACGGCGGCCTGGGGGAGTCGCTGCTGACCTACGCGCTGGCCGTCGAGGAGATCGCCCGCGGCTGGATGAGCGTCTCCGGTGTGATCAACACCCACTTCATCGTGGCCTACATGCTGATGCAGCACGGCACGGAGGAGCAGAAGCAGAAGTACCTGCCGAAGATGGCCACCGGTGAGGTGCGTGGGTCGTTCTCGATGTCCGAGCCGGGGCTCGGCTCGGACGTGGCGGCGATCAAGAGCAAGGCCGTGAAGACTCAGCTGGAGGACGGCGGTGACGGCTACTCGATCAACGGCCAGAAGATGTGGCTGACCAACGGTGGCTCCTCGACGCTGATCGCGCTGCTGGTCAAGACCGACGAGGGGAACGACTCGGTCTACAAGAACATGACGACCTTCCTGATCGAGAAGGAGCCGGGCTTCGGCGAGGTCGCGCCCGGGCTGACGATCCCCGGGAAGATCGACAAGATGGGCTACAAGGGCGTCGACACCACCGAGGCGATCTTCGAGAACCACCAGGTCTCGGCCGACCAGGTCCTCGGTGGGGAGACCGGCAAGGGCTTCTACCAGATGATGGACGGCGTCGAGGTCGGCCGCGTGAACGTCTCCGCGCGCGCCGTCGGGGTGGCCAACCGGGCCTTCGAGCTCGCCATCGCCTACGCCCAGCAGCGCGAGACCTTCGGCAAGCCGATCGCCCAGCACCAGGCGATCCTCTTCCAGCTCGCCGAGATGGCCACCAAGGTCGAGGCGGCCCACTCGATGATGGTCCGTGCCGCCCGGATCAAGGACCGCGGCGAGCGCAACGACGTCGAGGCCGGCATGAGCAAGTACCTCGCGGCGGAGTACTGCAACGAGGTCGTCCAGCAGTCCTTCCGGATCCACGGCGGCTACGGCTACTCCAAGGAGTACGAGATCGAGCGCCTCTACCGCGAGGCCGCGTTCCTGCTCATCGGCGAGGGGACCGCCGAGATCCAGAAGATGATCATCGGGCGGGCGCTGCTCAAGGACTACAAGCTCAAGGGGTGAGGGGCGGGCTTGGCGGCGGCGGCGTTGCGGCGGCAGTTTGGCGGCGGCAGTTCGGCGGCGGCAGTTCGGCGGCGGCAGTTCGGCGGCGGCAGTTCGGCCGGGCGCCCGGCCAAACTGCCAGTGGAGGGCTGAAACTTCACCCCTCCGCTGAAAGTTCTCCCCCTCCGCTCGGCCCAGGTCGATGGATCGGCGCTACTCCGGCTGGTACGGCGGCGCGACGCCCCATCCCCATTTCGGAACCGGGGCGTGCTGGACCGGCTCGGCGCCCGGTGCTGAGTTCTCCACGGCGAGGCGGCTGCCCCACTCGGCGTACGACATCAGGGCGGAGCGGGCCTCCGGGTCGTCAGGGATCTTCGCGGTGTCGGCGGCCGCACTGAGCAGCGTGACGAACCGCAGCCGCTGCTCGGGGCTGATCGCGAGCCCGCGGTGCTTGGCCAGCATGTGCTCGTAGCCGCCGAGCAGCTCGCTGTAGACGTCGGGCCCGCCCATCACCTCGGCCCACCACGCGGTGACGTGCTCGCGGTGCTCCTGGCTCACCAGCCCCCCGAACACCGGCGCGAGCAGCTCGTCGCGCTCCACCTCGTCGTAGAACGCGTTCAGCCACCGTCCGATCGCCTCGGTCCCGCCGATCCAGTCGTAGATGCTCGGCGTCTCGCCCATGGGGCGAGGCTAGGCCGTCGCGATGCCGTCCGAAAAGGAGGAGGACCGTGGCGCCCGGTCGGGAGAGACTGGGGGCATGGAGGCCGCGGAGGCGTTCACGGAGCAGGGGAAGGGGTGTGCGGCCCTCGGGTCGCGCATGTACGCCGAGCTGCTCCACGGGCTGGCCCGGGACATCGAGCGCCAGGGGCCGACCGCGCGCGTGCTGAGCGGGCACGAGGACGATCCCGGTCCTTCGGCACTCGCCCTGCGCCTGCTGGGCAGCGTGCACCGGCTGGTGCTGGAGCGGCGGGCGGGCGGACTGGCGGCGTACTACCCCAGCGTCGGCGGCCACTGGAACTCTCACCACGGGGTGCCGGCGTTCATCGAGCTCCTCGACCGCGAGGGTGAGTCGGTGCAGGCGTGGCTCGACCGGCCGCCGCAGACCAACGAGGTCGGCCGGGCGACGGCGCTGATGGGCGGGTTGCTGCACCTCTCGCAAGACGAGCGCGGACCGGTGCGGCTCTTCGAGATCGGCAGCTCGGGCGGGCTCAACCTGGTGGCCGACAGGTTCACCTACATCGACTCGGAGGGGACGGTGTTCGGGTCGAACCGGTCGCCGGTGCAGCTGCGGCCTGCCTGGCGGGCAGGTCGGTTGCGCCCGTGGCCGGACCTGCAGGTGCGGAAGGCGGTCGGGTGCGACCTCGCCCCCGTGGACGCGACCACGACCGAGGGACGTCTGACCCTGACGGCCTACGTCTGGCCTGACCAGCGCAACCGCCTCGAGCGCCTGCGGGGGGCACTGGAGCTCGCCCGGGCCAGCCCGCCCGTCGTACGCCGCCAGGGTGCTGCTGAGTTCCTCGACGGGATCGAGCTCGAGGGCGGGACGACGACCGTGCTGTGGCACAGCGTGATGTGGCAGTACCTCCCGACCGGCGAGCAGGAGCGGGCCGCCGCGCGGATCGAGGCTCTCGGCGAGCAGGCGACCCGCCGGGCGCGGTTCGTGCACCTCCTCCTCGAGCCCATGCGACGCGACCCTGACGGCGACCACGAGTTCCTCGTGGTGATGACGACGTGGCCCGGCGGCGTACGCCGGATCCTGGGCCGCGCGGCACCCCACGGAGTTCCTGTCACCTGGGAGACCGGAGGCTAAATGTCTCGACCCGTCGGTGGGGCCGTGCGAGGGTGGGGCGCATCGACCGCAATCCGGGAGGACCGCATGGCTGAGTCAGGCAACGAGGACATCAAGGCCAAGATGCGCGAGGCACTCGATCGCAAGCAGGCCAACGACCGCGGCGTACCCAAGGACGGACCGGTCAAGGAGAAGGCGCACGGCTCCGAGGTCACCGGCGGGGCCGGACCCAAGGTGCACCGCCGCAAGGCCGGCGGCGGGGGGTCCTGACCGGAGGGCCTATGCTCCCCGGTGTGGCGAAGCGGGTGGTGCTCCACATCGGGGCGATGAAATCCGGGACCAGCTTCATCCAGAACGTGCTCCACAAGAACCGCTCCGCCCTCGCCGACCACGGCGTCCTGTTCGCGTGCGAGCGCTGGCGCCACCAGGTGCAGGCCGTGCACGAGCTGATGGACCACGGCAGCCCCGACCAGCCACCCTTCCCCGCCGACGGCTACTGGCTCCGCATGGTCGCGGAGATCAACGAGTGGCCGGGCACGGCAATCGTCTCGATGGAGTTCCTGGCACCCCGGCAGCTGGCGAAGATCGAGATCATCAAGGACGCCTTCAAGGACTCCGACCTCCAGGTCGTGCTCACCGCGCGTGACCTCGCCCGCTCGCTGCCGGCGATGTGGACCGAGTCGATGCAGAACCGCGGCACCAAGACGTGGGAGGAGTTCCTCGAAGCGGTGCGTCACGAGGAGCTCGGCGAGAAGCCGGGTCAGTGGTTCTGGCGCAACCAGCGCATCTCGGGCATCTCCGAGCGATGGTCCGGAGCTGTCGGGCGCGAGCACTTCACCCTGGTCACCGTGCCCCCCAAGGGCGCTCCGCCGCACCTGCTCTGGGAGCGCTTCGCAGGCGTCGCCGGCATCCCGGAGGGTGTGTGCGACCTCGAGGTCAGGAGCAACCCGGGCATCGACGCGGCCTCGGCGATGGTGCTGCGCGCTCTCAACGAGCGGCTCGAGGCCGAGGGGTTCAACCGCCGCGACTACGAGCGCGTGGTGAAAGGCGTGCTCTCCAAGCAGGGGATGGTCAGGCGCGGGCGTGAGTCGGTGCCGCTGGGTCTCGACGAGCGATGGGTACGCCGCCGGTCGAGGCAGGAGCTCGCCAGGCTCCGCGAGCTGGACCTCAGGGTCGTCGGTGGCATCGAGGAGCTGGAGTCCCGTCCCGTGCCCGGCTCGCACACCCGGAAGGTGACGGCCGAGCAGCAGCTCGAGGCGGCGCTGGACGGACTGACCTTCATGGCCCACTACGTGATGGACCGGCCGGCCAACGGCCGCGGTCCGGCCAAGCCCCCCAACGACGGAGAGGCACGACCATGAGCGGCGTACGCGGGTTCCTGCGACGCAAGTCCGCCGAGGAGAGTCCGGCGCCCGCACGACGTGACCCCGACGAGCCCGTGCGGATCGCGGCCATCACCTTCTGCCGCGACGAGGGACGGATGCTGCCTCTCTGGATCGGCTACTACGGCGGCCAGCTCGGCAACGAGAACCTCTACGTGGTCGACGACAACTCCGAGGACGGCTCGACCGACGACCTGCCGTGCGACGTGCTGCACATCCCGCCGATCCGCGACGGCAAGTTCAACAGCACCCGGATGGCGATGGTGGGCAACCTCGGCCGCTCGCTGCTGGAGCTCTATGACGTGGTGCTGTTCTGCGACACCGACGAGTTCATCGTCCCGGACCCGGATCGGTGGGCGGGGCTGAAGGACTACATCGAGGCCAGGACCGCGGAGGGGATCAACGCCGTCGGGTCGCTGGGCTTCAACGTGGTCCACCACGTCGGCGTCGAGCCGCCGCTGGACCTGACCCAGCCGCTGCTGGGCCAACGACAGCTGGCGAAGTTCCTTCCGCTGATGTGCAAGCCCGCGATCAAGTGGGTCCCGGAGCACTGGAGCGCGGGCACCCACGGCGTCCGCACGCCGTACGCCGTCGACCCCGACCTGTGGATGTTCCACATGAAGTTCGGGGATCGTGACCACCTCCAGGAAGCCGCCGACCACCGGCAGCGGATGGTCGAGGCCGACGGGCGCTCCCGCGACACCCAGTGGCGCCAGGGTGGGGACACCCTCGTCGAGCTGCTCGAGCAGATCACGGCGGGGGTGAACGCCGACGACGTGCCCGAGTTCGTGCCGCCGACGGGGGAGAAGCTCGACGCGCTGGTGACCGAGGACCCGCCCGGCAACTTCCGCGCGCCCAAGGGCAGCCAGATGAAGCTGATGGAGAACCGTCCGCTGGTCCGGATCCCGAAGCGGTTCCACGGCATCGTCTGAGAAGTCTGCTGGCGGGCCCGGGGGACGTCACCCGGCAGGCGTGTCGCCGTACATCGTCTTCTCGGTGTAGCGCCCGCCGATGCTGAGGTCATACATGATCATCTGGTAGTCGGCGAGGACCTTCTTGGCCTCGGGCGTGAGCTGGGAGGCCTTCACCCGCTTGTCGTTCGGGTTGACCATGATGCCGGTGTCCATGGCGGGGATCTGCTTGTCGAGGTCGTCGAGCAGGGCATACCAGGGCGGGATCGGCACCTTGAGGGCGTCGAAGAGCTTGGGCATGAACTGGATCGGGCTGGTCGTCGGCAGCTGGGTGTGGGCGAGCGGCTGGCGGTTGCTCCAGATCAGGAACGGGGTCTGGTGGGCAGTGAGGAGACCCTCGCGCTCGACCAGGCTCTGCGGGTAGACCTGCGGGGGCAGGTGGTCGCCGTAGAAGATGACCGCGGTCGGCTCCTTCGACTTCTTCAGCTTCGCGAACATGCCGGCCAGCGCGTCGTCGGTGCGGGCGATGCCACGGGCGTACTGGCCGGCGAGGTTCGCATACTTCGGTGCCAGACCCGAGGTCGGCTTGATCGGGTCGTCGTACTGGCCACCGAACGGCATGTGGTTCTGCATCGTGATCAGGTGGGCGAGCACCGGCTTCTGGTGGGTGTCGATCTGGTGGATGACCTCGTCGAAGGCCGACTGGTCGTCGATGAAGCGACCGCCGCCACGGCCCTTGTAGGTCATGTCGTCCTTGGTGACGAACTTCGAGAAGCCGAAGGTCTTGAACACCTGGGTCCGGGCATACATCCGGGGTGAGAACGGGTGGATCGCGACGGCGTCGTGCCCGTGGGAGAGGAAGTAGCTGACGGCCGAGGGATAGTCCTTGTAGTGCGAGACCAGCTGCTCGTAGGGGACCGACAGCTGCGGCGAGAGCTGGCTCAGGGACTGGCCGGTGAGCAGCTCGTACTCCGTGTTGGCCGTGCCGCTGCCGAAGCCCGGGGCGAGCATCTTGCCCGACACCGTGTTCTGCATCGCCGCCGTCGTCTTCGGGATCAGCTCCCGGGGGAACTTCACCGTCTTGAGCCAGGCAGGGTTGCTGAAGCTCTCGGACAGGACGATGACCACGTTGGTCTTGTCGATCGTCGCGGTGCGGCCCTTGTTCATCTCGGCGGCCTGCGCCTCGTAGCGCTTGGCGATCGCCTCGACCGCTGCCTTGGAGTAGCCCTTCGGCTCGGCCATCGCCGTGACGTGGGTGTTGTAGAGCAGTCCGGCCACGAACCCGTTGCGCTGGTAGTTGACCCGCTGGTCCCAGGCGCGCCACCGCAGGCCGGTCGAGTCGAACGCCGAGCGCCACGGATTGCCGTGCTCGTTGAAGTTGTTGGCCAGCGCCAGCAGCCCGAGGCAGATCACCACGACCACGACCCGGGTCACGCGCACGATGATCACGCCGCGCCGGGGGAGCGTGCGGGTCAGCACCGGGAAGAGGCGGGCCACCAGCCAGCCGAAGCCCCAGGCCAGGAGCACGATGGCGACCAGCCCGAGGGCGCCCATGGCCAGCTTGGACTTGGAGACCATGTCGAACAGGAAGCTCGGCTGGCCGAGGAAGACGACGTCGCTGGGGACCAGGGGGTCGTTGCGCAGCTCCAGCTTGGTCGCGTTCACGGCGCCGAGCAGCGCGGTCACCGCGGTCACGATGCCCAGCGCGAGCCACAGGCGTCCGACCAGGGCCACCACGAGGACCACGAACACCCAGACGACCATCACGCTCGGCAACAGCGCCGGGGCGTCGAAGGTGCGGTTCCTCAAGGCGTCCAGCGGGCTGGGGAAGTTGGAGGCGTCGAGCACGACGGTGACCAGCCAGGCCCACAGCACGGTCATGGCCAGGGTGAAGACGATCGTGATCACCTGGCGGGACCGGGACGGTGGCCGGCTGGGGGTGGGGGTGGCCTCCTCAGGGCTGGCCGGGGAGTCTGGGTCTGACTCCGCTGCCGGCTCCTGGGCGGCGCGACTGCGCAAGCCGAGCATTCGCGCAGCATACGTCGGGCTCACGCCCGCCCCGGACCACGAACCGCTGGCCGCTCAGGCACTTCTCAGCGAGATCTTCGCCCGTGGCAGACTCGGGCCGTCATCGGCACCGCACGGCAGGAGGAGCAGGCGAGATGCAGTTCGGGCGCAGCTATGAGGAGTTCGAGGTCGGCGCGACCTACAAGCACTGGCCCGGCAAGACGGTCACCGAGTTCGACGACCACATGTTCTGCCTGCTGACGATGAACCACCACCCGCTCCACCTCGACTCCCACTACGCCGAGGAGACGACCCAGTTCGGCAAGAACGTCGTGGTGGGCAACTACGTCTACTCGATCCTGCTGGGCATGAGCGTCCCCGACATCTCCGGGAAGGCGATCGCCAACCTCGAGATCGAGTCCCTGCGGCACGTCGCCCCGACCTTCCACGGCGACACGTTGTACGGCGAGACCCGGGTGCTCGACAAGTGGGAGAGCAAGAGCAAGGACGACCGGGGTGTGGTGCACGTCGAGACGATCGGCTACAACCAGGACGGCAAGGTCGTGTGCATCTTCCGCCGCAAGGTGATGGTGCCCAAGGACAGCTACCTCGACGCACGTGGTGGCGAGCAGCCCGGGCGCCCGGTCCCGCAGCCGGACAAGAACTGGTCCGGTCCCGACGCAGCACCCGGCGAGTAGTCCTGTGTCCACCCCGTGTCCACCGGCGAGCTCTGGGTGATCCGGCACGGCGAGACCGAGTGGAGCCGCGACGGCAGACACACCTCGCGGACCGAGGTCGAGCTCACCCCCGAGGGCGAGGAGGTCGCCCGCGGGCTGGCCGAACGCCTGGCCGGTGTCGAGTTCGACCTGGTGCTGACCAGCCCGCGGGTGCGGACCCGGCGTACGGCTGAGCTGGCGGGCTTCCACGACGCGCACGTCGAGGAGGACCTCGGCGAGTGGGACTACGGCGACTACGAGGGCATCGCCACCCCCGAGATCCGCGAGCACGACCCCGGCTGGACCGTGTGGACGCATCCCACCCCCGGCGGTGAGACCGCCGAGCAGGTCTGCCGGCGGCTGGACCGGGTGGTGGCGAAGGCGCGCGCCCACGGTGGTCGCGTGCTGGCGTTCAGCCACGGTCATGCCTCGCGGGCGCTGGCCGCCCGCTGGCTGGGCCTGCCCGTCGAGGAGGGGCGGCTGTTCCTGCTCGGTACGGCGACCATCTCGGTGCTGGGCTACGAGCGGGAGACCCCGGTCGTGGCGCGCTGGAACTCCTGACCACTACCCTCGTCCCGTGCCGCTCGCCGCGTCGTGCCCCCGATGCACCTCGCCGGTCACCGGTGAGGGTGCTGACTTCGCGTGCACGGTCCACGGCCCGATCGACCCGCTGTGGCGCCCGGAGGAGTCCGACTACGACTCGTTCGCGGAGCTGGTCGGCCGGATCGACGACATCCCGACCTACCTGCCGTGGCCGATGAGCCCGGGATGGTCGATCTCCGACTTCGGCTGCGTCGGGTCCGGTGACCGGGTGCGGGCGACGGTCACGACCACGGTCGGCACCAGCGACCTCGACGGGGAGGTCGAGGTCACCATCGTCTCGGAGGACCCGGGCATCGGGCTCGGCGCACGCTGCGCCGGCACGTCGTACGACGACCCCGGGCCGCAGATCAGCAACGGACCACCCTCGATCCACGTCCGGGCCGGTGGCCGGACCGTGCCGATGTGGCTGGTCGACGACACCGGCGAGAACCCGACCTTCGAGCGCGAGCTGACCGTCGCCGACCTGACCGCCGACGACGTGCTGGCCCGGGCCGTCTTCGCGGGCGAGGCCGACGGCCGCTGGCTCTGGCTGGTGATGCGACCCGCCTCCGCGGCGTTGCTGCTGCACGACGACTGGCTGCTGGCCGACGTCACCGGTTTCGGGCCGGAGGCCCTGGAGATGCCGTTCGGCGGCCCGCGCCCGACCTGGTAGCCGATCCCGGACAGCGGCGGAGGACCACGTGCCGAGACTCCGGCGTTTTGCACTGCGTCGCCTGCCGTGACAGCAAACCTGCGTGCGGCATGATGTGCGGTGATGGCACCCCACGAAAAGACGCGCTTCGCTCCCGCTCACGGGGAGACCCGGCGATGACGACCACGCAGGTCGTCGCGGTCGCCAACCAGAAGGGCGGCGTCGCCAAGACGACCACCGTTGCCTCCCTCGGGGCAGCTCTCGCCGAGCAGGGCCAGCGGGTCCTGCTGGTCGACCTCGACCCGCAGGCATGCCTCACCTTCAGCCTCGGCATCGACCCGGAGGACCTCGACGTCTCGGTCCACCACGTGCTCACCAAGGGGATGGACCCGGGCGAGGTGATCATCGAGACCGACGACGGCGTCGACCTGCTCCCGGCGACGATCGAGCTGGCGCGTGCCGAGGCCGACCTGCTCACCCGCACCGGACGTGAATACGTCATCCGCACCGCCGTCGAGGACACCGACGGCTACGACTGGGTGCTGCTCGACTGCCCTCCTTCGCTGGGGGTGCTGACGGTGGCTGCGCTGACCGCGGCGACCGGCGTACTCATCCCGCTGCAGTGCGAGACGCTCTCGCACCGCGGGGTCGGGCAGCTGCTGGACACCGTCCACGACGTCAAGCGGTTCACCAACCGCGACCTCGAGGTCTGGGGCGTGCTGCCGACGCTCTACGACGGACGCACCAACCACGCGCGCACGGTGCTCGAGACGATTTCCGACACCTACGGCCTCGACGTGATCGAGCCGCCGATCCCCAAGTCGATCCGGTTTGCCGAGGCGCCCGCGGCCGGTCGCTCGATCCTCAAGACCTCGCGCAGCAACAAGGGGGCCCAGGCCTACCGAGAGGTCGCGACCGCACTGCTGAAGCGAGTCTGACCGATGACCCAGGCAGGCGGCCACCGAGTCCGACGTGGACGGGCATGCGTCGCCGCTTCGGCGCTCCTGGTCACCCTGGTGGCGATCCTCGGCGGGCTCGGCCTGCTCCCGACCGACACTCCTCCGGCTGCGGCGGCGGAGAGCACCAGCCAGGCGTCCCTGAGCGCGATGACCATCCCTGAGGTGACGCCCACGACGTCGCCGGCACCGGCGCCGCTGAACGCCCAGGAGCCGTACTCCGCAGGAGCCGGTCTGCCGGCGGACACCGGCTGGGGCAAGCGCGTCGTCTTCGACATCAGCGAGCAGCGGGTGTGGATCGTGGACCGCGACGCCAACGGCGACGACGACGTACGCCGCACCTACCCGGTCTCCGGCAGCCTCACCGACAACCTGGAGCCCGGGACCTACTCGGTCTACTCGCGCTCACGCTGGGCGATCGGTGTCGACGACTCCGGCACCATGGAGTACTTCGTGCGCTTCACGCGGGGTGACCACGCCGCCATCGGCTTCCACAGCATCCCGACCAAGGACGGCCGCCTCCTGCAGACGCGGTCCCAGCTCGGCACGCCGCAGTCGCACGGCTGCATCCGTCAGGCGAAGCCCGACGCCATCGCGCTGTGGAACTTCGCGCCGGTGGGCACGAAGGTCGTCGTCACCGCCTGAGTCGGGCTCAGTTCTCGCCGGCTGCGGCCGGCCTGCCGCCACGCGTGCGCTGGCGGCTGCGGTTGCGCTTGCGTGCCGGGCGGTCGCCCGACTTCTCGGCAGCAGGCTTGGAGTCGCTGCCCGAGCCCTGTCCACGACCACGGCCGCCGCCCTGGCCGCCGGAGTCTCCGCGCCCACGGCCGCCGCCCTTGCCGCCGCGACCGTCGGTGCGCTCGGGGCGCGGCTTCCGCTCGATGGTGCCCTCGGGGACGATGCGTCCCTTGGTGCCCGGGGGGATGCCCTGGTCGTGCAGGAAGTGCTCGGAGCTGGAGTAGGTCTCGAGCGGCTCGTCGAAGGGCAGGTCGTGGGCCTTGTTGATCATCTTCCAGCGGTGCAGGTCGGCCCAGTCGACGAAGGTGATCGCGATGCCGGTCGCACCCGCGCGACCGGTGCGGCCGATCCGGTGGACGTAGACCTTCTCGTCCTCGGGGCAGGTGTAGTTGACCACGTGGGTCACCCCGGTCACGTCGATGCCGCGGGCGGCGACGTCGGTGGCGACGAGCACCTGGAGCTTGCCCTCGCGGAACCTGGCCAGCGCGCGCTCACGCGCGGCCTGGGCCATGTCGCCGTGGAGCGGGGCAGACTTGAACCCGCGCTCCTCGAGGTCGTCGGCGATGCGCTGTGCCTGGCGCTTGGTGCGGGTGAAGACGATCATCAGGTCGGCGCCCTCGGCCTGCAGCAGCCGGCCGATCATCTCGGGCTTGTCGAGGTCGTGGGCCTGGTAGATGAACTGCGCGGTGGCCGGGACCATCTGGGTGTCCTCGCCGGACTCGGCGCGGATGTTCATCGGGTGGCGCATGTGGGTGCGCGCGAGCGCCACGATCGCCGCCGGCATGGTGGCCGAGAACAGCATCGTCTGCCGGGTCTCGGGGGTCTGCTTGAGCAGGCGCTCCACGTCGGGCAGGAAGCCGAGGTCGAGCATCTCGTCGGCCTCGTCGAGGACGAGCGACTTCACGTGGGAGATGTCCAGCGCGCGGCGGTTCATCAGGTCGATGAGTCGTCCGGGCGTGCCGACGACGACCTCGACACCCGCGGCCAGCGCGTCGAGCTGCCCCTCGTAGGGGACGCCGCCGTAGACGGTGAGGACGCGGATGCCGCGGTCCTTGCCGGCCATCGTCAGGTCCTTGCTCACCTGGAGCGCGAGCTCACGGGTGGGGGCCACGACCAGTGCCTGGGGCTTCCCGGGCGCGGCGAGGTCCTCGAAGTCGGGGTCGTGCTGGGCGACGGCGCGCTGCAGGACGGGGATCCCGAAGGCGAGCGTCTTGCCCGTGCCGGTGCGGGCCTGGCCGATCAGGTCGGTGCCCATCAGGGCGACCGAAAGGGTCATCTCCTGGATCGGGAAGGGTTCGGTGATGTTGGCGCGCTCGAGGGCGTCGCAAATGTCGGGAAGGACCCCGAGCTCTCGGAAGGTAGTCAGGATGTTGCCTGTTCTGTGTTGACCAGGCGTGTCCTGGTCGGTGGATTCAACGTGGATACAAACGTGGGTTCAAGACTGTTCGTAGGCCACCGGCGAGCCGCCCGCAGTGGTACTTCCTGGGGGTCGTCCCGGGGGCATCAAGCCCGCGGCCACTCCTCAGTCTATCGGTAGGCTGCCGACATGACCGAACCCTCGCCTGCGGACACCGTCCCGCAGCCCGCCGGACAGCACCCGCCCGAGGAGGATTCCGTCGCCTTCGAGGACCCTGGCTACCGCGCCGCAGTGGTCGATCTGCTGGGCGCGATCACCTACGGCGAGATCTCGGCCTTCCAGCGACTGACCGATGACGCCAAGCTGGCCACCCAGCTCGTCGACAAGCTGGCTCTCGGCAAGATGGCGGTGGTGCAGTTCGGCCACATCGAGCCGTTGATGGACCGGATCGCGGACCTCGGGGAGGACCCCATGAAGGCGATGGCGCCGTTCGTGGGTCCGTTCGACGTCTTCCACGCCGCGACGGCGCCGAGCGACTGGCTCGAGGGCCTGGTCAAGGCCTATGTCGGCGACGGGCTGGCCGCGGACTTCTACGTGGAGATCGCGCAGTACCTCGACGCCGGGACCCGTCAGCTGATCGTCGACAGCCTCGCCGACGCCGGGCAGTCCGACTTCGTGGTGGACCGGGTCCGGCGCGCCATCGAGGAGAACCACCGCGTCGGTGGCCGGCTCGCGCTCTGGGGCCGACGCCTCATGGGCGAGGCGCTCTCCCAGGCCCAGCGCGTGGCCGCCGAGCGTGACTCGCTCGCGGCCCTCCTGGCCGGGGGAGTGGACCGCCCGGGCATGGACCTCGCCGCCCTGAGCCGGATGTTCACCCGGCTCACCGAGAACCACACCCAGCGGATGGCCGAGCTCGGCCTGGACTCCTGACCTGGGGCCGGCGGTTTGGCCGGGCGCCCGGCCAAACTTCCAGTGGAGGGGTGAAGTTTCAGCCCTCCACTGACAGTTCAGCCGGGCGCCCGGCCAAACTGCAGCCAGCCGCAGGTGCTGCACCTCACACCACAGATAGTTGTTTGAGTCAACCAAGTTGTTCTAGACTCGCGGCATGCCAACCCCCACCGTCGAGCGCCACCGCACGGAGGCCGTGCAGGCTCTCTTCGAGGGTCTGCTGCGCTTCAGCCGTGCACTCCGGGCACGGTCGGGTGACTGGGGCCACGCCGCCAACGACCTGACCCGTGGCGACGTCGTGACCCTCGGCGTGCTGGCCTCCCGGGGCAGCATCCGACCCGGCCGGATCGCGGTCGCGCTCAACGTCGACCCCTCGGTGGTCAGCCGCCAGCTCGTCACGCTCGAACGGCTCGACCTGGTCACCCGAGGCACCGACCCCGAGGACGGTCGTGCCGAGCTGATCACCATCACCCCGCAGGGGCAGGAGCGCCTCCTCCAGGCGCGCGCCGCCATCGGCGGTGCCCTGGCCGAACGCCTCAGCCACTGGGACCTCGAGGACCTCGACCGCGCGCGGTCCATGGTCGACGAGCTCGCCGAGCTGCTCCAGCAACCACTACTCACGGACTCACGCAAGGAACCCCATGTCTGACACCACCGTGTCGCGCCCGGCACCGCACGCTGCTCAGAGCAGCACGGGCGAGATGACCCACAAGGAGATCGTCGAGGTCCTGATCGGCCTGATGTCGGCGTTGTTCGTCGCCATCGTCAGCACCACGATCGTCTCCACCGCGCTGCCCACGATCATCGGCGACCTCGACGGGACCCAGACCCAGTACACCTGGGTCGTCACCGCCTCGCTGCTCGCGATGACGGTCACCAGCCCGATCTGGAGCAAGCTCTCGGACCTCTACAACAAGAAGGTCCTCGTCCAGGTCGCGATCGTCGTCTTCCTGCTCGGCTCGCTCGCGGCCGGCGCCGTGCAGAACGTGCCGGAGCTGCTCGCGGCCCGTGCTGTGCAGGGTCTCGGCATGGGGGGCCTGATCGCGCTGGCCCAGTCGATCCTGGGCTCGATCATCCCGCCGCGTGAACGCGGGCGCTACAGCGGCTACATGGCCGCCACGATGGCGGTCGCCACCGTGTCCGGCCCCCTCCTGGGTGGCCTGCTGGTCGACTCCGCCGGCTGGCGCTGGTGCTTCTGGGTGGCGGTCCCCTTCGCCCTCGCCGGACTGGTGATGCTGCAGAAGTTCCTGCACGTGGAGACCATCCGCCGCGAGGTGCGCATCGACTACTGGGGTGCCCTGTTCATCACCGTCGCCGCGAGCCTGCCCCTGATCTGGGTCTCCTTCGCCGGCAACAGCTTCGACTGGTGGTCGCTGCAGACCGCCGAGTTCCTCGGCGCTGCCCTGGTCGCGCTCGTCGCGGCGATCCTCGTCGAGCGCCGCCACAGCGACCCGCTGGTGCCGCCGCGCATCCTCGCCAACCGGATCACGATGCTCGCGATCCTGGGCAGCCTCGCTGTCGGTGTCGCGCAGTTCGGTGCGTCGGTCTTCCTGGCGCAGTACTTCCAGGTCGCCCGCGACCACACCCCGACCCAGGCCGGCCTGCTGATGCTGCCGCTGATCCTCGGCAACATGGTCGGCGCCACCGGCACCGGGCAGTACATCTCCCGCACCGGACGCTGGAAGGGGATCATGCTCGTCGGCGGAGTCGTGCTGGTCGCAGGCCTGTCCGCGATGGGCACCATCGACCACCTGACGCCGATGTGGCACCTGAGCGCCTACATGGTGCTGATGGGGCTGGGCACCGGCGCGCTGATGCAGAACCTCGTGCTCGTCGTGCAGAACACCGTCGACGTCACCGACGTCGGTGCCGCGAGCGGCTCGGTGAGCTTCTTCCGCTCACTCGGCGGCACGATCGGCGTGGCCGCGCTCGGCGCGGTGCTCGCCAGCAACGTGGCGGACAAGATCGCCGTAGGCCTGGCCAAGGCCGGCATCCCGGTGTCCGGCAGCGGTGACGCGGGTTCGCTCGACCTCGACAAGCTGCCCCCGGCGGTGGCCACGATCGTGCGGACGGCGTACGCCGACGCCACCGGCCGCATCTTCCTGATCGCCGGCCTGATCGCGGTCGCGACCGTCGTGGCCGTGGCGTTCATGCCGGTCAGCGAGCTGCGCACCACGATCCGCAAGGTCGATGACGAGGACGTGGCCGATGATGGGGCCGGAGATGTAGCCGGAGATGTGACTGGAGATGTGGCCGGCCAGGGGCCCCGGGCCGAGCGCGAGCTCGAGCCGGTCGCCTGACGGTCAGCCGCGGAAGCCGACCGTCCCGGTCACGCTGGTGGAGATGTCGACGTAGGCGAGCTTGTCGCCCGGCACGACGAGACGTCGCCCCTTGGCGTCGGTCAGCGCCAGCACAGCGCCCTTCTCCAGGGCCTTGGTCACCGCGTCCTGGACGCCGTCGGCGTCGAGCGTGGTGTCGATGGTGAGCTCGCGGGCTACGTTCTGCACGCCGATCTTGACCTCCATCGGGAGGACCTCCTGGATCTTTGGGCTGGTGGACAACGGGTGTTGCTCTGGGCAGAACTCTGTCAGGGCGGACCTGAGGGGCCGGAGCCCGGGCTCAGCGGTGCTCGTCGGTGCGCGGGTAGCCACCGATGCCGCGCCACGCCAGCCCGGAGACCAGCTTGGCCGCCTCGGCCTGGCTGATGGTGCCGCCCTCGGCGAGCCAGAAGCGCGCGCTGACCTGGCCCATGCCGACCAGCGACACCGCCAGCAGCTGCGACTGCTCCTCGGGGAGTCCGGTGTCGTCGGCGATCACGTGGGCGATCAGCTTGGCGCACTCGGTGGTCACCCGGTCGACGCGGGCACGGACGGCCGGTTCGTTGGTCAGGTCGGACTCGAAGACCAGGCGGAAGGCGCCTTCGGCGTCGGCCACGTAGTCGTAGAACGCGTGCATGGTCGCGGTCACGCGGTGCGAGTTGTTGTCGGTCGACTCCAGCGCCTTGCCGGCGGCGGAGATGATCTGGTCGCACGACTGGTCGAGCAGCGCGAGGTAGAGGTCGAGCTTGCCCGGGAAGTGCTGGTAGAGCACCGGCTTGGAGACGCCCGCCCGTTCGGCGATGTCGTCCATCGCCGCAGCGTGGTAGCCCTGGTTGACGAAGACCTCGAGAGCGGCGCTCAGCAACTGGGCCCGGCGCGCCCGCCTGGGCAGCCGGACTCCCTTGCCGTTGGGAGCTGCCACGGGAGCCGACTCGTCCTGCCGGTTCTCGCGCCGCGGTTCTTCCATCGTGCTCACGCTCCGCAGCCTACAAGCAGCAACGCCCCTACCCGGGTGCACGAGCGTCCACGCATCGGCCACGGTGTCCGGATCGCGGGCACGTGCACCGGGGTCGCTCGCGGCAGGGAACATGGTCGGCAGGGCTGTTGTTGACCACTGGAGCCCAGAAGAACCGATGCAAGGAGAAGCAGCCGTGTCCCTTCCCGCGCTGGTCGAGCCAGCCGCCGAGCTGACCACCGACGAGGTACGCCGCTACAGCCGGCACCTGATCATCCCCGACGTCGGGATGACCGGTCAGAAGCGGCTGAAGAACGCCAAGGTCCTGGTCATCGGCGCCGGCGGCCTGGGCAGCCCTGCGCTGCTCTACCTGGCCGCCGCCGGTGTCGGCACCCTGGGCATCGCAGAGTTCGACGAGGTCGACGAGTCGAACCTGCAGCGCCAGATCATCCACGGCCAGTCCGACATCGGGAAGTCGAAGGCGGTCTCCGCCCAGGAGTCCATCGCGGAGACCAACCCGCTGGTGAACGTGATCGTGCACGACGAGCGCCTCGACAACGACAACGTCCTCGAGATCTTCAAGGACTACGACCTCATCGTCGACGGCACCGACAACTTCGCGACCCGCTACATGGTCAACGACGCGGCGTACTTCCTGAACAAGCCCTACGTGTGGGGCTCGATCTACCGCTTCGACGGCCAGGCCAGCGTCTTCTGGCCGACCCTCGAAGGCGCCGACGCTCCCTGCTACCGCTGCCTCTAC
Source organism: uncultured Actinomycetota bacterium (assembly GCA_963843075.1). Taxonomy (GTDB): domain Bacteria; phylum Actinomycetota; class Actinomycetes; order Propionibacteriales; family Nocardioidaceae; genus Marmoricola. Next base: position 1,238,013 of record CAWJJD010000001.1, read on the forward strand.
CCCGAGCCGCCGCCGCCGGGCATGGTCCCGAGCTGCGCCGAGGGCGGCGTCCTGGGCGTGCTGTGCGCCAGCATCGGCTCCATCCAGGTCAACGAGGCGATCAAGCTGCTGACCGGCATCGGCGAGCCCGCCGTCGGCAAGCTGGTCATCTACGACGCCCTCGAGCTCGAGTGGCGCACGCTGAAGGTGCGCAAGGACCCCAACTGCGCGCTGTGCGGCGAGAACGCCACCGTGACCGGGCTGATCGACTACGAGACCTTCTGCGGCGCCGTCTCCGAGGAGGCCTCCGAGGCCGCTGCCGGCTCGACGATCTCGGTCACCACGCTCGAGCACATGCTCAAGGAGCGCGAGGAGGGCACCCGCGACTTCGTGCTCGTCGACGTGCGTGAGCAGAACGAGTACGAGATCAACCAGATCCCCGGCTCGGTGCTCATCCCCAAGGGCGAGTTCCTCAACGGCCACGTCTTCGAGCAGCTCTCCGACGACAAGCAGGTCGTCCTCCACTGCAAGTCGGGCGTGCGCTCGGCCGAGGCGCTCGCCGTGCTCAAGGGAGCGGGTTACTCCGACGCCGTGCACGTGGGCGGTGGCGTGGTCGCCTGGGTCAACCAGATCGACCCCTCGCAGCCGTCGTACTGAGCTTCGGGCTGCTGCGGTACGGGGCGGTACGGGGCTGCAGTTTGGCCGGCCGCCCGGCTGAACTGTCAGTGGAGGGCTGAAGTTTCACCCCTCCACTGCACGTTTGGCCGGGCGCCCGGCCAAACCGCGGCCCCCTGACCCCAGCCCCGAGGCACGCAACCCGGGGCCGTAACCCGGACGGATCAGTGGCGTTGAGCACACAGAGGCGCTCACCGGCGCGCCCCTGATCCTGAAAGGCCAACCCATGCGTCTGTCCCGCACCCTGATGGCGACGGCGGCCGCTGCGCTCCTCGCAGGAGCCAGCCTCGTCACCTCGACCGGCACCGCGCAGGCGGCCCCCTCGTGGGCTCCCGCGGACACTGCGGCCATCCACCCCGGAACGATGATGTACACCGATGGTGCCCAGTGCACCGCCAACTTCGTCTACACCGACAGCGCGGGCAACGTCTACGTCGGGTACGCCGCCCACTGCGCCGGCCAGGGTGAGGCGACCGACACCAACGGCTGCAACGTCGAGTCGGTCCCGCTGGGCACGAGGGTGACCTTCACCAACGACGGCAACCTCGCCTCCGAGGGCACGGCGGTGGGCCACGGCACGCTGGCCTACAGCTCCTGGATCACCGAGAAGCAGCTCGGCACGACCGACGCCAACACCTGCGCCTACAACGACCTGGCCCTGGTCAAGGTCGACGCGGCCGACGTCTCCAAGGTCAATCCCTCGATCCCGTTCTGGGGCGGCCCGACCGGCATCGACACCGACGGCACCAAGGCGGGCGACCGGGTGTGGACCTACGGCAACTCCAGCCTCCGCGCCGGCCTGTCGCCGCTGTCCCCGCACACCGGCATCAGCCTGGGTGACGACGCCGCGGACGGCGGCTGGACCCACCCGCTCTACACCGTGACCCCCGGCGTCCCCGGTGACTCGGGCTCGGGCTTCGTCTCCGCTGGTGGCAAGGCCGTCGGCACCCTGTCGACGCTGGGCCTGGCCCCGCTGCCGGCCTCGAACAACATCGGTGACCTCGCCAAGGAGCTCGCGTTCGCGCAGGCCCACTCGGGGATCTCCGGCCTGAAGCTGGAGAACGGCACCGAGCCGTTCAACCCCATCCTCTGATCCGACCCGCTGAGGCAGCAGCGCCCCACCTCCCGACCAGGAGGTGGGGCGCTGTCCTGCCCGGGCGGTGCGGGTTTGGGATCATCGGCACCGTGGATCCCGAGGAGTACGTCGAGCGGGTGCTCGCCACCGTCGAGCAGGTGCCCCGCGGACGGGTCACGACCTACGGCGCGATCGCCGAGCACGTCGGTCACGGTGGTCCGCGGCTGGTGGGTCGGGTGATGTCGAACTACGGCGGACCCGTGCCGTGGTGGCGCGTCGTACGTGCCGACGGGTCGCTGCCTCCCAGCCACGGGGACGAGGCGCGAGCCGCCTACCTCGACGAGGGCACCCCGCTGCGGTCGTCGGGTCGGGTCGACATGCCCCAGGCCTTCTGGCAGCCCTGAGTGCTGCTGTCGGCGGCGCGTGTTTGGGTAGGCCGGTGAACGCGACCCCCGAGACGAGCTATCGGTTGGTGCGGCCGGGCTCCCGAGCGGTCCGCCCACCCGAGCTGGACGACTCCCAGCGCGCCGTCGTCGACCATCCGGGAGGGCCGCTGCTGGTCCTGGCAGGGCCCGGCACCGGCAAGACGACCACCCTGGTCGAGGCGATCGTGGACCGCGTCGAGAACCGCGGCGCCGCGCCCGACTCGGTGCTCGCCCTCACCTTCAGCCGCAAGGCCGCCGAGCAGCTCCGTGACCGGGTCACCGCCCGTCTCGGCCGCACCACGTCGACGACGCTGTGCTCGACCTTCCACTCCTTCGCCTATGGCCTGATCCGGAAGTACTCCCCGCCCGACCTCTACGCCGGGCCGTTGCGGCTGCTGAGCGCGCCGGAGCAGGACGTCGTCCTGCGCCAGCTGATGGACCACAGCGACGAGGCGGTCGCGTGGCCCGAGTCGCTGCAGCGGGCCTCACAGACCCGCGGCTTCGCGCACGAGGTGGCAGCTGTCCTCAGCCGCGCCCGGGAGAAGGGCCTCGAGCCCGACGCCCTCCGACGCCTGGGCGAGGAGCACGACCTGCCCGAGTTCGTCGCGGCCGGCTGGTTCCTCGAGCACTACCTCCAGAACCTCGACGACCAGAGCGCCACCGACTACGCCGACCTGATCCGGCGTGCCGTGATCGAGGCCGCGGACCACCAGTCTGACCTGCGAGCCCAGTTCCAGCACGTCTTCGTGGACGAATACCAAGACACCGACCCGGGCCAGGTGCGCCTGCTGCGGGCGCTGGCCGGGGACGGTGCCAACCTGACGGTGGTCGGCGACCCGCACCAGTCGATCTACGCCTTCCGTGGAGCCGAGGTGCGCGGCATCCTCGACTTCCCGGACCAGTTCCGGCAGCGAGACGGCCGTCCGGGGGATGTCCTCGCACTCTCCCGCGTACGCCGCTTCGGGCCGCGCGTGCTGGTGGCCACCCAGCGGGTCGCCTCACGGATCCCCCTCGCCGGAAGCATCGAGGCCTCTGCGCGCGAGTCGTTCACGAGCCCGGTCTCGGTGGTGGCTGGCGGGCGCGACCGCGTCGAGGTGGTCACCTACGACACCGAGCGGGCCGAGGTCGAGCGCGTGGCCGACGTGCTCAGGCGCGCCCACCTCGAGGACGACGTCCCCTGGTCGCAGATGGCCGTGCTCGTGCGCTCGGGGCGCTCCTCCATCCCGGTGTTGAGGCGCGGGCTGGCCGGGGCCGGGGTGCCGGTGGAGGTGGCCAGCGACGAGACGCCCCTCGTGCGCGAGCCGGCGGTGCGCCCGCTCCTCGACGCCCTGCGTGCCGTGGTCAACCTCGACAACGACGACCCCTCCCACCCCGACTACCTCGACCCGGTCGGCGCCGAGGGCCTGCTGGTCTCGCCGCTGGTGGGCCTGGACGCCACCGACGTGCGGGCGCTCTCGCGCGCGCTGCGGGAGCGCGACAAGCACCTCGCCCTCCAGGAGGATCGCTCGCCCCGGCCCTCGCCCCACCTGCTCCGCGAGGCGGTGCTCGGGCGAGGTGAGCTCCTGGTCGCCAACGGGGAGCCCCTCGACCCAGTCGTGAAGCGGGTGGCCGCGCTGGCCGGGCTGCTGCACGAGGCGCGGGCGATCCTCGACGCCTCCGGCACGGTGGAGGAGGTCCTCTGGGCGCTGTGGTCAGGGACGAGCTGGCCCGAGCACCTCCGCTCCCGGACACGCCGCGGGGGAGTGACGGCCCGGCTGGCCGACCGCGACCTCGACGCGATGTGCGCGCTGTTCGAGACGGCTGCCCGGGCAGAGGAGCAGGTCGGCCACAAGCCGGTCGGTGAGTTCCTGGAGACGCTGGAGGCGCAGGAGATCCCGGCAGACACCCTCGCCGAGCGAGGGGTGCGTGATGACTCGGTGCGGTTGCTGACGGCCCACCGGGCCAAGGGCCTGGAGTGGCGCCTGGTCGTGGTCGCCCACGTGCAGGAGACCGCTTGGCCCGACCTGCGCCGCCGGACCAGCCTGCTGCAGGCCGACCGCATCGGCGCGGAGCGCTACGCCGTGCCCGTCATCCAGCCCGACACCACCACCCGTGAGCTGCTGGCCGAGGAGAGGCGACTCTTCTACGTCGCCTGCACCCGTGCCCGCGAGCGCCTGGTCGTCACGGCGGTCGCCTCCGCCGGACGACGAGGGCGAGCAGCCCTCGCGGTTCCTCACCGAGCTGGGCGTGGAGGTCCGCCACCAGCAGGGCCGTCCACCCCGCCCGCTCTCCTTGAACGGGCTGGTGAGCGAGCTGCGCCGCACCGCCACGGACCCCGGCTCCACAACGTCGGTCCGGGCGGCGGCCGTACGCCGTCTTGCCCGGCTGGCGGGCGAACGTCGCCCCGACGGTCGCCCGCTCGTGCCGGCGGCCGACCCGGCGACGTGGTGGGGAACGCGCGACCTGAGCCATGCCGAGCAGCCGGTGCGCCCGGCAGACGAGCCGATCGAGCTCTCGGCCAGCGCGCTGGCCGGGCTGGTCGAGTGTCCCGCCAAGTGGTTCCTCGAGCGCGAGGCCGGTGGTGCCGCCAAGTCCAGCCAGGCGCAGGGCTTCGGCAACCTCGTGCACGCCATCGCCGACCGGGTCGCCAAGGGCGAGCTCGGGGAGGGGGCCGGTGCGGTCGACGAGCTGATGGTGCTCGTCGACGACGTCTGGGACCAGCTCGGCTTCAGGACGCCGTGGTCACGTGGCCGTGAGCACGAGGAGGTGCGCAAGGCCCTGACCCGGTTCCTGACCTGGCACCGGCGACCTGGTGCGCGCACGGTGCTGGCCACCGAGCAGGACATGCGGGCAGAGGTCACCCTGCCCGACGGACAGCGCGTCCTGCTGAAGGGGTACGCCGACCGGTTGGAGATGGACGACGCCGGGAAGGTGGTGGTCGTCGACCTCAAGACGGGGAAGTACCCACCCAGCAAGATCGAGGAGAACCCTCAGCTCGGCCTCTACCAGCACGCGGTCGACCACGGCGCCGTCGACGACCTGGTCGACGGGCGCGCAGCTTCCGGCGGCGCCGAGCTGTGGCAGTTGCGCAAGGAGACCCGGGGGGAGCTGAAGGTCCAGGAGCAGAAGCCGCAGCCATCCGACGACGAGGGTGTCCGGCCGGTGGAGCGCCAGCTGATGCAGGCTGCCTCCGCCCTGCGTCTCGAGCAGTTCCCCGCCCGGCCCGAGAGGTCGCGCTGCGAGCGCTGCCAGTTCGCGGCTTTCTGCCCCGCGCAGGTCGCCGGGTCGGTGCTCTCGTGACGCGCCCCTACAGGCAGATCGACTCGCCCGCAGACCTCCAGCAGCTGATGGGGACGTCCTATGCCGTCAGCGACCAGCAGTGGGAGGCGATCAGTGCGCCCCTCGAGCCCGCGGTGGTGATCGCCGGAGCAGGATCCGGCAAGACGTCGGTGATGGCGGCCCGGGTCGTCTACCTCGTGGCCACCGGGCAGGTGCAGGCAGACCAGGTGCTCGGGCTCACCTTCACCACCAAGGCCACGGCCGAGCTGGCCACCCGCGTCCGGGCGGCCCTGGTCGCCGCCGGGCTGGACGAGGGCAGGTCGTCGACCCATCTCGAGCGCGACGAGCTACCCGAGCGCGTGGAGCCGGTCGTGGTGACCTACAACGCCTACGCCGCCGCGCTCCTCGCGGAGCACGGTCTGCGGATCGGTCACGAGCCGGACACCCGGGTGATGGCCGACGCGTCGCGCTACCAGGTGGCCGCACGCGCGATCGAGCGGCACACGGGTGCGGTGGAGTTGCTCAGCGAGCACCCCAAGACCGCCATCGACTATCTGCTCGGCCTCGACTCCGAGCTCAACGAGCACCTGGTCGGCATCGACGAGGTCCGCGACTTCCACGCGAGGTCGCGACCCAGGTTCGAGGAGGCCCTGGCCACCTCGAAGGCCAAGGTCGACATCGCCAAGGCCCTCGCGAAGATGGCCGAGCGCGAGGAGGTGCTCGATCTCGTCGAGGGATACCGGGCGCTCAAGGCGCAGTTCGGGCTGATGGACTTCTCCGACCAGATCGCGCTGGCCGCCGAGCTCGCCCGCACCCAGCCGGAGGTGGGCCGGCTCGAGCGCATGAAATACCGCGTCGTCCTGCTCGACGAATACCAGGACACCTCGGTCGCCCAGGCCCAGCTGCTCAGCTCGCTCTTCTCCGGCCCGGACGCCACCACGGGCAGGGGCCATGCGGTGACCGCGGTCGGCGATCCCAACCAGGCGATCTACGGCTGGCGGGGCGCCTCGGTCTCCAACATCCTCAACTTCGGGTCGTTCTTCCCTTCGGCGGCCGGCACCGACGTGGCGTCGTACTCCCTGACGGTGAACCGCCGGTCGGACGCCCGCATCCTCGACGTCGCCAACGCCCTGGCCCAGCCGCTCTACGACGGCTTCGACCAGGTGCAGCCGTTGCGGCCGAAGACGGGCGCGGAGGAGGGTGCCGTGCACGCGATCGTGCACGAGACCTACACCCACGAGCTCGACTGGCTGGCCGGGCAGGTGATCTCCAGCCGGTCCGCGATGGCCGAGCCGCTCTGGAGCGAGATCGGAGTGCTGACGCGTGACAACAGCCACGCAGCCGACGTCTTCGACGCGCTCACCTCGCGGGGCATCCCGGTGGAGATCGTGGGCCTCAAGGGACTGATGCGGCTCCCGGAGGTCTCCGAGGTCGTCTCCACCCTCGCGCTCCTGCAGGACCTGACGGCCAACGCCGACCTGCTCAACCTGCTCAACGGTCCCCGGTGGGCGATCGGACCGCGCGACCTGGCCCTGCTGGGCAGACGGGCGCGCGCCTTGACCGGGTTGAAGCTCCGCGAGGAAGGCATCTCGGTCGCCGACGAGCTCCAGCGCGCGGTCGAGGGCGCGGACCCCACCGAGGTGCTCTCCCTCAACGACGCGCTGGCCGACCCGGGCGACCTGCCCTACTCCGAGGAGGCGCTCACCCGCTTCGCGCTGCTGTCCGAGGAGCTGCGACAGCTGCGGACCGCTGCGGGCGAGCCGCTCCTCGACCTCGTCCGCCGCATCATCGACATGACCGGGATCGACGTGGAGCTGGCCTCGTCGGTCTCCCTGGCCGCAGGCGCCCGGCGTGACAACCTCGACCTCTTCGTCAAGGCCGTGGCCGAGTTCCAGGCGATCGACGGCCGGGTGACGCTGGCCTCGTTGCTGGCCTGGCTCGACGCCGAGGACGAGATGGGCAGCGGTCTCGACCAGGCCACTCCGTCGGAGGCCGACTCGGTCAAGCTCCTGACCGTCCACCGGGCCAAGGGCCTCGAGTGGTCCTCGGTGTTCCTGGTCGGCGTGTGCGCCGAGAAGTTCCCGGTCACCACCGCACGCAGCCAGTGGACCACCGTGTCACGCGTGCTGCCGGCGCCGCTGCGCGGAGACGCCGAGGATGTTCCTCAGCTCCGTGGCCACGACAAGGCGGCGATCGACGAGCTCAAGGCGGAGGCCAAGGCCCATCAGGGACTCGAGGAGCTGCGGCTGGGCTACGTCGCGTTCACCCGGGCCAAGCACGAGCTCTGGGTCTCGGCCTACCAGTGGAGCCCGACTCGTCAGAAGCCGCTCGCTCCGTCGCCCTACCTCGAGACGGTGCGCCAGACACTGGAGACCTGGGGGGTCCAGCCCGACGCCTGGCCCGCCTTTCCCGAGGACGGGACCCCCAACCCGCTGCAGGAGAACCCGCCGTCCTCGCCCTGGCCGACCACGGTCCGCACCGAGGAGCACGAGCGCCGGCTGGTCTCGGCTGCGCTGGTCCGCGCGGCGATGGCCGACCCTGACGACACGGCCGAGGAGGAGCTCGACCTCGTCGAGGGCTCCACGGTCGAGCAATGGGACGACGAGCTCGAACGACTGCTCACCGAGGCGCGCGCCGAGCGGTCCGGGGTGCTCGAGGTGCCGGTGCCCGCCAGCCTCTCCGCCACAGCCGTGGCCAGGTTGCGCGACGACCCGGAGCAGTTCGCTCGCGAGCTCGCCCGTCCGATGCCGAGGCCTCCCTCACCCGCCGCACGGTTCGGCACCCGCTTCCATGCCTGGGTCGAGTCGCGGTTCGGCCAGCAGGCCCTGCTCGACCCCGACGACCTCCCCGGACGCGGTGACCTCGGGATCGACGACGAGGACGACCTGCGCGACCTGATCGCGAAGTTCGAGTCCGGGCCGTTCCGGGACCGGGTGCCGCACGCCGTGGAGCCGACCTTCGCGCTGGTCCTGGCCGGGCAGGTGGTCCGCGGCCGGATCGATGCGGTCTACGCCGAGCCGGACGGCAGCTGGCTGGTCATCGACTGGAAGACGAACCGCTCCCAGACCGCCGACACGCTCCAGCTCGCCCTCTACCGGGTGGCCTGGGCCGAGCTGATGGGGGTCCCGCTCGAGCAGGTGGCGGTGGCGTTCCACTACGTCCGCAGCGGGGAGACGGTGACCCCTGCCGACCTGCCGGACCGGGTCGCCCTGGAGAAGCTGCTCACGGGCGCAACACCGGTCTAGTCCATTTCATCGGACTTGATGGCATTTCACGGTGATCATCCCTTTTGTCCCCCAGACTCGGTGGAGTCAACGTCGTCAGGGGGCGCTCATGTTCGGATCAACCATGCTGCTCACGGTGGGGCACGCCCTCGACCGCGCGAAGGACGAGTCGCTCGTCGTACGCGTGAACGTCGGCGGTGAGTGGGTCACCGGCCGGATCATCAACAGCGACGGGCACGGGGTGGCCATCCTCGAGAGCAGCGGCGACCTGTGCGTCGTACGCCAGGACGCGGTCACCGCCGTCCGGATGCCGTCGCACGCCAGCGGTCCGCGGGTGCCGTCGCAGGGCACGGAGTACGCCGCCCAGGGCCCGGAGTACGCCGCCCACGGCACCGAGTTCGTCGCGCCGGCGCCGGCGGTCAACTAGCCGCAGCGGATCCTGCGTCCACCGAAGCCGCCCCGAGCGCGATGTCGACCATCGCCGCGAAGGTCTGCTCCCGCTCCGCCGAGGTCGTCTCCGCACCGGTGACGATGTGGTCGCTCACGGTGCAGATCGCCAGCGCCTTGCGGCCGTAGGACGCCGCCAGCGTGTAGAGCGCGCACGCCTCCATCTCGACCGCGAGCACGCCGTGCGCCACCATCGGCGCCATCAGCTCCTCGCGAGGGTTGTAGAACGTGTCGCCGGAGAAGATCAGGCCCACGTGGCTGGTGACGTCCTCCATCGACTCCGCTGCCTCCGCCGCGGCGCGCAGGAGCCCGAAGTCGGCGACCGCCGCGTAGTCGAGGCCGTGGAAGCGCAGCCGGTTCATCGAGGAGTCGGTGCACGCTCCGGACGCGATCACCACGTCGCGCAGGGCCAGGCGTTCGGTGACCGCGCCGCACGAACCGACGCGCACGACCCGCTGGACGTCGTAGTCCTTGAACAGCTCGTTGACGTAGATCGACATCGAGGGCTGTCCCATGCCCGAGCCCTGCACCGAGACCCGCTCGCCGTGCCAGGTGCCGGTGTAGCCGTACATCCCGCGCACCTGGCTGTAGCAGGTGGCGTCCTCGAGGAAGGTCTCCGCGATCCACTTCGCGCGGAGCGGGTCGCCGGGGAGCAGGACGGTGGGCGCGATCTCGCCCGGCTGGGCGCCGATGTGGATGCTCATGGGCCCAGAGCCTAGGAGACTGCGCCCCGGACTAGTGTCGCCAGCATGGAGCCGACGGACCTGCAGCCGCTGGCGCTGCCGACGCGGGACGACCACTGGCTGGAATGGGTGACCGAGCGCGCCGAGCACGGTCTCGCCGCGGCGGGCGCCGAGGTGGCCGCCCTCAAGACAGCCCCTCCCGGCGACCCGACCATCCTGCACGTCTGGAACGACGCCCAGATCGCGCTCGGCGGCGTGGCTGCGCTCAGCTCGCTGATCAGCGTCGTGCACCCCGACGCTGCGGTGATGGAGGCAGCCGAGGGCTTCGAGATCGGAGCACGGAGGTTCAGCACCGACCTTCACCTCGACGCTGACGTCCACCACCAGCTGTCGTCCCTCGACGCCGAGTCGCTCGAACCTGGCGCCCGGCGGGTGCTGGAGCTGGCCCTGCGCGACTTCCGACGAGCCGGCGTCGATCGCGACGACACGACGCGGGAGCGGCTGCGCGGGCTCAACCGGCAGGAGAGCGAGCTCTCCCAGGCCTTCTCGCGCGGCATCCGCGACGGACGGCGTACGACGCTCGTGCCCGCCGCCGCGCTGGCAGGACTGCCCGACGACTACCTGGCCGAGCACCCGGCCACCAGCAGCGGGCAGGTGGAGATCAGCACGGACTACCCCGACACGCTGCCGTTCCTGACCCACGCCCGGGACCCCGAGCAGCGTCGCCGGGTGGCCCACGCCTTCCTCAACATCGCCTGGCCCGCCAACGACCCGGTCCTGGCCGAGCTCCTCGAGGTCCGCGAGGAGAAGGCCGCCCTGCTGGGGCACACCGACTGGCCGAGCTATGCCGCCGAGGTCACGATGATCGGCGAGGGGTGGCGCATCCCGGAGTTCATCGACGAGATCGCAGCTGCTGCCGAGGAGTCGGGGCGAGGCGACATCGCGGCCCTGCTCGAGCACGCCGCCACCGAGGGGGAGGCGGTCATCGACTTCTCCAACTGGCGCCACCACACCGAGGCGGTCAAGCGCGCCCGGTTCGGCGTCGACGGCCAGGAGCTGCGCCGCTACTTCGACGCGGGGAAGGTGCAGCAGGGTCTCCTCGACGTGACCGGTCGGCTCTTCGGCCTCGACTACGAGCAGGTCGACGCGCCCTCCTGGCACGCCGAGGTCTCGTCCTACGACGTGCGCCTGGCCGAGAACCGCCAGCTGCTCGGCCGGATCCACCTCGACCTGCACCCGCGCGCCCGCAAGTACAACCACGCCGCGCAGTTCACGCTCGTGCCCGGTGTACTCGGCCGTCAGCTGCCCGAGGGCGTGCTGGTCTGCAACTTCTCGCGCGGCCTGATGGAGCTGGACCACGTGGTCACGCTCTTCCACGAGTTCGGCCACCTGATGCACCACGTGCTCGCCGGCCGGCAGGAGTGGGTGCGCTTCTCGGGCGTCGCCACCGAGTGGGACTTCGTCGAGGCGCCGTCGCAGATGCTCGAGGAGTGGGCCTGGGACCCCGCGGTGCTGCGCAGCTTCGCCACCGACGCCGACGGGCAGCCGATCCCGGAGGACCTGGTGCTGCGGATGCGCGCGGCGGACGAGTTCGGCAAGGGCTTCCTGACCCGCACCCAGACGGCGTACGCCGCGATCTCCTACTGGTTCCACCAGGAGCGACCCGCCGACCTGAGCGCCGCCAAGTCGGACCTGTTCAAGCGCTACAGCCTGGTCGAGGAGGTTCCCGACACCCACTTCCACACCGGCTTCGGTCATCTCGACGACTACGGGTCGGGCTACTACACCTACGCGTGGTCGCTGACCATCGCCAAGGACCTCTTCACCGCCTTCGACCCCGAGGACCTCTTCGCCCCCGAGGTCGCCCGTCGCTACCGCGACACCGTGCTGGCGCCGGGTGGGTCCAAGGACGCTGCCGTGCTGGTCAGCGACTTCCTCGGCCGCCCCTACGACAAGCGGGCCTTCACCGCGTGGCTCGAGCGTCGCCCCGAGAAGATCCCCGAGGTCGACACCGGCGTCGACTCCGGCCTCGACTCCGGCGACGCGTCCGGGGAGCCCCGATGACCGAGAGCCCACGACTGCTGCCGCACGCCGCCCTGTCCCTGCACGCGCACGACCGGCACGGGATGTTGCGCGAGGACGAGAGCTGGCTGGAAGAGCGCTGGGCCGACCCGGCGACCCGGGTGCTCGTGATCGCCGGATCCCGGGTCCGCCCGGTCCAGGGACGCCTGCACTGGGTCTCGCCGCAGGAGGCACCTGACGGCTTGCGGGTGCTGCTCGGAGAGCGTGACGGTGTCGAGCACTTCGCGGTGATCGTGGATCCCGACGAGGCGCCCGGTGACCAGGACGAGTGGGTGGTCCTGCGTGCGGTGGTGCAGTCCCTGGCCGACGAGACCATCGCCGACGGCCCGCTGGTGCTCCACGCCATCGGGCTGGCCGAGTGGCTCTGGGCCACCCGCCACTGTCCTCGCTGCGGGGGAACGCTGGAGCCCCGCCAGGCGGGCCACGTGCTGCGTTGCACCAGCTGTGGTCGCGACCAGTTCCCGCGTTCCGACCCCGCCGTGATCATGGTCGTCACCGACGGCGAGCCCGGCAGTCCCGACGAGCGCGCGCTGCTCGGGCGCAACGCGGCCTGGCCGGAGGGGCGCTACTCGACGCTGGCCGGCTTCGTGGAGCCCGGCGAGACGATGGAGGACGCGGTGCGCCGGGAGGTCGAGGAGGAGACCGGCGTGCGGGTGGGTGAGGTGGCCTACTTCGGCAGCCAGCCCTGGCCGCTGCCCGCGAGCCTGATGGTCGGTTTCACTGCGCGCGCGGTCCACACGGAGATCGACGTCGACGGGTCCGAGATCGAGGATGCGCGCTGGTTCACGCGCGCGCAGATGCGCGCCGAGGCCGAGGCCGGGACGCTCGTGCTCCCCGGTGGTGTCTCGATCTCGCGTTCGCTGATCGAGAGCTGGTACGGCGGCACCCTGCCTGGGCGCTGGTGACGTGGTGCGCCTGGTCATCGAAGGACATCACCTCCCGGGGCGCCGCTGCGGACCGCACTGCGAGGTGCACGTCGGTGTCCAAGTGCGCCGCGACCCGGCCGGACTCGTCCCGGCCGACGTGGACTCTGCACGGTGGGAGGTCGAGATCGATGTCGTCCCGCACGACGGTGGGCCAGATTTCCGGGGGCCGGCGGTGCAGGGCAGGAGAGGGGAGCGCTTCGTCTACCTGACCTGGGGAGAGGTGCGCGGCGCAGACTTCGTGATGTTCCGTCGCGCGAAGCTGATGTTGTCCGACGCCCCGGATCCGTCACGATCGGTGGTGACCGCCAGGGTCGATCTCACCGACGATCTCGGCCTGCCGCGGTGCGCCAGGCTACGTCCGCCGGCGATCAGCTGGGTCTGAGCGCCCGCCACTCCTCGGCGAGGATGGCGTAGAGGTAGCTGTCCAGCCACCCACGGTCGCGGTGCAGCGAGTCCTTGATCGTGTGGCTCTCGCGTCGCATGCCGACGCGCTCCATCAGGCGCCAGGACGCCTCGTTGTCCGCGAAGCACTCGGCGGTGACCCGGCGCACGCGGAGCTGCTCGAAGCAGAGCCCGAGGGCAGCGGAGACGGCCTCGGCCGCGTAGCCGTGACCGTGGTGCTCGGGCGCCAGCACCCAGCCGAGCTCGACCTCGGTCCCAGCGCCCTGCTCGGCGACCTCCTCCTGCGTCCACGCGTCCCCGACCTCGACGTGCAGCTCCCCGATCAGCTCGCCGTCGAGCTCGATGATCACGCGGGTCTCGAGCCACTCCGGTGAGGAGTACCACTCCTCGTAGGTCACCCGGTCGGTCGGCAGGCGGGTCGTCCACTCGGCGACCGCCGGGTCGCTGCGATAGGCCCACGTGGCGTCGGCGTCTGCGGGGGTGGAGGGCCGCAGGGTCAGGCGCTCGGTGCGGATGGGCCAGGAAACGTCGTGGAAGGTGGGAGTCACGCGGGCATCATGCCGTGAAACTCACGCGATCGCGGCGAGCTTCTGCTTGACCTGCCCGACGGAGGGGTTGGTGTGGGCGGTGCCGTCGGAGTACACCAGCGTCGGGACCGTCTGGTTGCCGTTGTTCGCGGCCATCACGACGTCCGCGGCGCCCGGGTCCCGCTCGATGTCGACCACGTCGTAGACGATGCCCTCACGGTCGAGCTGGCCCTGCAGGCGGTGGCAGTAGCCGCACCAGGGGGTGGTGTACATCGTGAAGGAACCGGTCGTGGGGCCGGTGCTGGGGTGGGCGGTCACGGTTGTCCTCTCTCGCGTCTACGCTCGTCACGAGCACAACACCACCGGGACGGAGAACATTTCCGATGCATGCGGACGACCTACTCGGTTCGCTCGACCCGGAGCAACGCGAGGTCGCCACCGCGCTGCGCGGGCCCGTGCGCGTCCTGGCCGGCGCGGGGACCGGCAAGACGCGAGCGATCACGCACCGCATCGCCTACGGCGTCGCCGCCGGGGTCTACAACCCGACCGAGGTCCTCGCCGTCACCTTCACCACCCGCGCCGCAGGCGAGATGCGCGCACGGCTGCGCACCATGCAGGCCGGAGCGGTGCAGGCACGCACGTTCCACTCGGCGGCGCTGCGACAGCTCCGCTACTTCTGGCCCAAGGTCTATGGCGGGGCTCCACCGGAGCTCACCGCCTCGAAGATCCCTGTCGTCGCCGGAGCGGCTCGTCGCAACCGGGTCGAGGTCAGCCAGGCGGTGCTGCGAGACCTCGCCAGCGAGATCGAGTGGGCCAAGGTCAGCAACGTGCGCCCCGACGACTACGAGCGGCTCGCGCCACGCCGGGGCCGGGAGGTCACCGGACTGGACGCGGCGACCGTCGCCCACGTCTTCGGCAGCTATGAGGAGCTCAAGCGTGACCAGGGCCGGATGGACATGGAGGACGTCCTGCTGATCTGTGCCGCCCTGCTCAGCGAGGACGAGCGCGTGGCCGCGGAGGTGCGGCGGCAGTACAAGTGGTTCGTCGTGGACGAATACCAAGACGTCAGCCCGATCCAGTCGGCCCTCCTCGACCTCTGGCTCGGTGGCCGCAACGAGATCTGCGTCGTCGGTGACCCGGCCCAGACGATCTATTCCTTCGCCGGGGCCCAGGCCTCCTACCTGACCGACTTCACCGGCCGCTTCCCCGGCGCGGTCAACGTCGAGCTGGTGCGCAACTACCGCTCGACGCCGCAGGTGATCGAGGCGGCCAACACCCTGCTCAAGGGTTCCCCCACGACCAGCGTCCAGCTGCGGGCCCAGAGCCCCGCCGGTCCCGACCTGAGCTGGCGCGAGGCCACCGACGAGGTCGACGAGGCGGAGGCGGTGGCCCAGGACATCTCCCGGCTGCGCGAGGCCGGGGTGCCGCTGCGGGAGGTGGCGGTCCTGTTCCGCATCAACGCACAGTCCGAAGCCTTCGAGGAGGCTCTGACGGCGCGCGGCATCCCCTACGTCGTCCGCGGCGCCGCGCGCTTCTTCGAGCGCCAGGAGGTGCGCCAGGCCGTGGCGCTGATGCGGGGGGATGCGCGAGCCGACGAAGGCGCTGGCGACGGGCTGGTCGAGCGCGTGACCGGCGTACTCTCCGGGATGGGGTGGACACCCCAAGCACCGACCGCGCGTGGGCAGGCCAGGGACCGCTGGGAGTCGCTCCAGGCGCTGGTCTCGCAGGCGACCGACCACGTCTCCACCGAGGTCGCTCCCACGCTCGCCGGCTTCGTCGCCGAGCTGGACCGCCGGGCCCACGAGCAGCACGCACCCGTGGCCGAGGGCGTCACGCTGGCGACCCTGCACGCGGCCAAGGGCCTGGAGTGGGACGCGGTCTTCCTGTGCGGACTCCAGGAGGGGTCGATGCCGATCACCTACGCCGACACCGCGGCCGCGGTCGAGGAGGAGCGGCGCCTGCTCTACGTCGGCATCACCCGGGCCAGGAAGCACCTGTGGCTGTCGTGGGCGCTGGCCCGCAACCCGGGCGGTCAGGCCCGACGCAGGCCCTCACGGTTCCTCGACGGGCTCCGTCCGGAGTCGGTCACCGACCGGCCCGAGGGCGCCACCAAGGGCAGGTCGAGTCGCCGGGGCGGCAAGAAGGCCGCAGTGTGCAAGCAGTGCCAACGGCCGCTGGCCAGCTCTCGTGAACGCAACCGGGGCTACTGCTCCGACTGCCCCGTGCCCTACGACGAGGAGCTCTTCGAGTCGCTGCGTTCCTGGCGCAAGGAGCAGGCCGAGGCGCAGAGCGTGCCGGCCTTCGTGGTCTTCTCCGACGCCACCCTGGAGGCTCTGGCGGAGGTCAAGCCGACCGATCGGCGAGGTCTCCAGTCCATCAACGGCATCGGTGCGGCCAAGCTGGAGAAGTACGCCGACGAGCTGCTGGGAATCATCGGCTGAAGGTGGAAAACACACGTTTCGCGGTGCTCCGCGCAGGACGTCCAGAAGTTTTTCGGAAACTCGGCAATAAATCATTTGCGCCCCAGAATCACAGCGGCGTAGCGTGCCTCTCACCGACCGATGGGCCACTCGAGGCCCCGGCATGACCGAAGGAGGTGCGACATGGAGTTGAACAAGAACAGCTACGCGACCGTCACGCGGTCCGCCTTTGTCGCGCCCAACCTCGGCGCCGCAGGGGAGAAGTGTGTCTTCTTCCGCGTGGATGGCCACGCCCAGGTCCAGTCCCCGATCCCCGGCGCAACCGCCGGCATGGTCACGGGTCACCGCTCCTGGAGTCCACCGATCACCTGAGATCTCTCGTTGATCGGCAGCCTCCAGGCCGCGGAACCCGCAAGGGATCCGCGGCCTTTGTGTTTCTCGAAAACCAGTCGACCGACAACAGGAACGAACGTGACAAGGAGGTGACAGATGAGCATCAGCGTTGTCGACCATTCAGCGATCGACGAGGCGGAGCTGCCGTGCCGGAACGAGGACCCGGAGCTGTACTTCGCTGAGTCGCCCAGCGACGTGGAGCTCGCGAAGGCGCTGTGCCAGGACTGCCCGGTCCGGGCCGAGTGCCTGGCGAGCGCCCTCGAGCGGCGCGAGCCGTGGGGTGTCTGGGGCGGTGAGCTGTTCCTCTCCGGAGCGGTGATCCCGCGCAAGCGCCCGCGAGGACGGCCCCGCAAGGACGCCGTCACGGCCGCCTAGGGCCGCTGACCACCACCATGACCAGAGATTCTTTCGAGATCGGAGATCACGATGAGCTTCACCGATACCGACCTGGCACGAGAGCTGCACAAGGCCCGCCAGGCCGAGGTCGAGGAGTTCCGTCGCACCCGTCGCGCTGCCGCCGCCCAGCGGCTGGAGCGCAGGGCTGCCAGGCTCTCGCACAAGGCCGAGCGGGTTTCCCGCCAGGCCGAGCGCGCTGCCTCGCAGGCGCGGCTCGCCGTCGCTCGCGTCCTGTAGGGCGAGCATGGCGAGGACACGGACCTCGACCGCACCCACCTGAACCCCGGGGAGATCACTCCCCGGGGTTCAGGCTTTTTCGTGGTCGAGTGCCTATCGTGAAGCCGTGGTCACCTGTTCCTTCTGCGGCACCGTCGTCGAGTCCGACGAACCGCCCCTGACGTGGACCTCCGCGGTCGAGCACGGCCAGCACAAGTGGTACTGCGACGAGTGCTCGCGCACGCACCTGCGCGCCATGGAGAGCAAGCTCGACTCCGAGTGGTGGTGAACCCCAGTGTTGAAACCCAGGGTCAGTCGGCGAATCCTGGCAGCGATCTCTGCAGCACCCCGCGGAAGGGCACCCGGGCCTGGAGCTGGCTGAGCACGCCGATTCCGCCGGAGAAGGTGCGGTGGATGAGCATGTACGCCGGGGGCAGGTTCAGCCGCAGCATCGCGGCGTAGGCATCGCTGCGTGGGTCGTTGAGCCGGCGGAACTGCTCCTGCATCCAGGCACGGGAGAACTGGAACTCCTCGACGCTGGCCGGCTCGAGGAACGGCGCCAGGTAGGCACGCAGCTGATCGGGGTCGATGCGGATCTTGTCGCGCACGAAACCCTCGTCGCGCAGCGCGGCGAGGAGCTGCTCGTAGTCCTCCATCAGGGCGATCCGGATCAGGGCGCCCAGGGAGCGGGGCAGCTGCCCCTCCGGAAGCCGAGCCACGGCGCCGTAGTCGAGAACGCCGAGCCGGCCCGGTGTCCCGTCGGCGTTCGGGATCGTCCGGAAGTTGCCGGGGTGCGGGTCGGCGTGCAGCAGTCCGGTGCGTCGCGGGGCGTCGAACATGAACCGCACGAACAGCAGCCCGTAGTGGTCGCGCTCCTCCTGGGTGCCCTCCCTGATGACACGCGCCAGCGAGCCGGTGCTCTCCATCCACTCGGTGACCAGGACGGTGCCGGACTCCTGGACCACGTCGGGGACGACGATGTCGGGATCGTCGCGGAAGGCCTCGGCGAAGATCCGTTGTGCCTCTGCCTCGAGCTGGTAGTCGAGCTCCTCGATCGCTCGCGCCTGCACCTCGGCGATGAGGGCCCGGATGTCGAGTCCCGGCACCAGCGGGCCGAGCCCGCGAGCCACCCGGCTGAGCTGTCGCAGGTCGGAGGTCAGGGCCTCGGCCGAACCGGGGTACTGCACCTTCACGGCCACGTCGCGTCCGTCGGCCCAGGTCCCGCGGTGCACCTGCCCGATCGAGGCCGCTGCTGCGGGCTCGGCGTCGAACCAGGTGAGCTGGTCCTTCCACCCGGCGCCCAGCTCACGCGCCAGGATCTCGCGCACGGTCATCGTGGGCATCGGCGGCGCGGAGTCCTGCAGCCGCGTGAGGTGCTCGCGGTAGGGCGCGGCGATCTCCTCGGGGAGGGCCGCCTCGAAGATCGACATGGCCTGGCCGAACTTCATCGCCCCGCCCTTGAGGTCACCCAGGGTTCGGAAGAGCTGCTCGGCGGTGCGCTGCTGGACCTCGGTCAGGACCGACTCCGCGGAGGCACCCCCGATGCGCTTGCCCAGACCCCAGGCCGTGCGTCCGGCGTACCCCAGGGGCAGGGCGGCGAGCCTGGCCGTGCGCGCGACGGCCTTGCGCGGCAGGTCGGTCATGTTTCCCCTCATGGACAACGGTGCCGACACCTGGGCACAGGCGCGGTCATACCCCCATCGTGCCTGACAGGGGGGCATGGGCCGACCAACAGCAGCCACACTCGGGGTGCCTGGACCAGTCCTGCTCGATCCTGCGGGCAGGTTCGTCGTCGAGGAGGAGGGTCCTCGACCAGGTCGACGGACGCCTCCCCTCGAGGTGGGCGACGACGTCCCGGACAGCCCAGGCGACGACGACGGAGGCGAGCACGGGATCGACGACGTCAGGCACCCCGTCGGACCGGGCGCGTGCCGTGGCGTGGACGTAGCGGCTCGTGATCGCGACGTGGTCCGGGTCGCGCAGGCCGAGGTGGGCGTCGATGCAGCGCAGGCACGCCGTGAGACCGGGCACGACGAACGGGCCGATCAGTCCCGCTCCGTCCACGAGGCGTACGACGAGATGGCTGGTCCCGCGCCGGATCAGGGGGTCCAGCAGCTCACGCGCGATCTCGCCGCTGCTGAGCACGAGCACGACCTCGGCCGGTGTGGCGGCTCCCTGCGCGCCGGGGGCAGCCGTGACGCCGACGCGCGTGAGCAGCTCCGTTGCGTCGAGTCCGGGAAGTGCCCCGACCACAGCGACCTGCTGGTCCCGACGGCGCCGTCCGCGCCGGATGTCCTCGTCCCGGCCGGTCAGGCAGTCGTGGCTCTCCAGCCGGTCGAGCACCCACGCGGTCTGCTCGTCGGTGTCGAGGGGACGTCGTGCGAGCAGGGCCTCGAGGGTGCGTTGCGTGGCTGGCGTGCGGGGCAGCACGACCCGGCGGATGTCGTGGAGCCCGACCTGGAGCTGGTGATGACCGCGTCCCACGACGCGCAGGCCGGGTGCCAGCTGGAGGGCCGGGGGAGGGGGAGCGTCCATGTCCGGACGCTAGGCCGGGGTGGGACGCCGGGCGAAACCGCCGTCCACAGGCCTCCGCAGGCGCAGACCGGAGACGGACGACGGCGGGACCCTTCGCTGTGGAAGGATCCCGCCGTCGATCGTCGTCGCTCGGGGTGTCAGGCCTTGCCGAGGATGCGGTTCAGGTTGGTGCCGCAGACGGGGCAGACGGCCTTAGCCATCCGGGTGCCCTTGTCGTTGACCCTGACCTCGCCGCTCGCCTCGCGCTTCTCCTTGCACTTCACGCAGTAGAACTCGCCGCTCCAGGTCTCCGCCATGACGGCCTCCTCATCATTCACTTTTTGGTCGTCTCGGCGGGGGCGTTCGGGGAAAACCCGCCGGGGTTCGGTGCTCGAACCTCAATCGACCCTAGACCACGTGCACGCTCAATCCACGCAGGGCTGGGCGCATGTGGCAGGCGTGTCCCGCAGCGGTAATCTCCGCCCATGCCGTCCCCAGACGCCCCCACGCCCTCCTCCGGTCATCTGCGCGTGGAGCGCCGCTCCGACGGAGTCGCCCGCTTGGTCCTCGACAACCCCGACCAGCGCAACGCGATGTCGGACCAGATGACCGACGCCTGGGTGCGTGCGATCGACGACCTGGCGGCTGATCGAAGCGTGCGGGTCGTCGTGGTCACGGGTGCGGGAAGCGCGTTCTGCTCGGGAGGCAACACCGGCTGGATCGCGAGCGAACCGGACGCCGAGGTCGACTACCTGCGGACGCGGATGATGGCGTTCTACCGCGCCTGGCTCTCGATCACCGAGCTCGAGGTGCCCACCATCGCCGCGGTCAACGGCCCGGCGATCGGGGCCGGCCTCTGCCTGGCGTTGGCCTGCGACATCCGCTACGCCGCCGAAGGGGCCAAGCTCTCTGCCCCGTTCGTCAAGCTCGGGATGCACCCCGGGATGGCGGCCACCTACCTGCTGCCCAACGCCGTCGGCGAGGCCAACGCCCGCGAGCTCCTGCTCACGGGGCGCACCGTGGAAGCCGAGGAGGCCCGTCAGCTCGGGCTGGTCTCCCGCGTCTTCCCCGCCGACCGGTTCGCTGCCGAGGTCGACGACATCGCTGCCGGGATCGCGGCGACGGCGCCGATCCCGAGCCGCTACACCAAGCTCGCGCTGCGCGGCGGCGGCCACCAGGACCTCGAGTCGTGCGTGCAGTGGGAGGCGCTCGCCCAGCCGATCACGCTCGCCACGGCCGACCTGCAAGAAGGCATCCGCGCCGCCCGGGCCAAGCGCGCACCGGACTTCCGCGGGCTCTGAGGCCCCCGGCTCACCGGTCGCTGTGCTCGGGTTGATCGGCGATGATCCGCTCCAGGCGTGGGATGAGTCCTCTGACCAGGTCGGACTTCTCGAGATAGCCGTGGGCACCGGCGTTGAGAGCTCCTTGACCCGCAGTGGAGAAGGGGTAGCCGGACAGCATCACCACCACCGCCTCGGGTGCCGCCTCCCGGATCAGCGGCAACGCCTGCATCCCGTCCATCACGGGCATCGCGATGTCGAGGAGCACGAGGTCGGGCTGGTTGTCGCGCGCCTCCGCCACCGCCTGTCGACCCTCGGCGGCCGTCGCCACGACGTTCCAGCCTTCGGGATGCCGCGCGATGACCATGCTGAGCAGCTCGCGGAGGTCCTCGGAGTCGTCGACGATCATCACGTTGAGGCCCCCCGTCACGTCTCCTCCCGAGGTCGACGGGCTGGGGCGCTGCGCACGGCCATCCCGGGCTCGAGCTCCTGGTCACCGGCGAGCTCGCCGATCCAGTCCCGCGCCTGCCGGGACGTGCCGGCGACCAGGCTCCGGGCATAGTCGACCTGGTCCAGGTCGAGCGCCATCTCGGCCGCCACCAGACCCTGGACGATGGTGTCGTTGACCTCGGCGGCCACCCGTTGGCGCTCGGCCTGGGCGACCTCGGCGGCCAGCTGGCGCTCGATGAGCTTCTGCATGGTGAGGTCGGTGAGGACCAGGCACCGCACGAGCACGCCGTCCAGGTCGATGTCCGTCGCCGAGACCAGGAACGGGACGTCGGTGCCGTCGGAGCCCGTGACCACCAGCTCGGCTCGTCGTGTCAGGTCCGAGCTCGCGCGCAGGAGGGCCGCCAGCGCCGCACGCTGGTCCTCGCCGACGTAGTCGGCCACGTCCCGGCCGATCATGCTGTCCCGCTCGACCCCGAGGAAGCGGGCCAGCTGGGGGTTGGCGAACAGGATGACCCCGCTCTCCGAGACGGTGGCCGCGCCCTCGCCCATCTCCTCGACGATGACGCGGTAGGGCCGGTCGGCACTGGTGAGCGTGTAGACCTGCTCTGCCTCAGGCTCGCCGATGACGACGGCGTCCACACCACCGCTGCTGATGGCGGTCAGCGCCTCGTGGAGATAGCTGATCTGCCCGCGCAGGTCGTCGAGCTCCTGGGCAGCCTTGTCGTCGAAGTCGTCCGCGCGGCTCATGTCGGCAGGCCCCCGTCCGTGAGCGTGGTGGAGCCGCCCGGGTCGGCGGGGCCCAGATCGAGTCCCAACCGGACCCGGTCGGCGTCGGTGAGGTTGCCGACGAGGTGCCGGAGCGGTTCGGGGGAGTGCTTGACCAGCGTCGGCAGGGCCAGGATCTGGTCGCGCTTGACCAGGGCAGGGTGGTCACTGGCGTTGATCACGGTCAGGTCGACCTGACCGGCGAGGTCCTCGTCGCAGATGCGGCGTACGGTCACGATCGCCTCGGACGATCGCGGCGAGGCGCCGCTGACGTAGAGGGTGAGCGCCCACCGCGGACCCGAGAGGTCCGGGCTCACGGCGGGTCGCCACCCAGCGGACGCACCTGCAGCCCGACGAGGACCCGGTCGGTGTCGGACAGGTCGCCGATGATCTTGCGGATGGGCTCGGGCAGCTTGCGGACCAGCGTGGGCACCGCGACGATCTCGTCGCCCCTCGCGAGGGCAGGGTTGACGAGCAGGTCCACGACCTCCACCCGGTAGCGACCGGCCAGGTGCTCGTCGCAGACCTTGCGCAGGTTCTCCAGCGCCCTGACCGATCGTGGTGACTGACCCGCGACGTAGAGCCGGAGGTCATACATCGGGGAGCCGTCGGAGGCGTTGCCGTCCTCGTCGATGTCGCTGGAGAAGTTCTCGGACTCCGTGGTCACTGCGACTCTCCTTCAGGGTCTGCCGGGTCGCCGGAGCGTTCGCGTCCCAGCAGGGCGCGCACGGCAACGCCGGAAGCTCGCCCTGCGTCCGCGGACGCCTCGAACCTCTCGAACTCGGCCGTGTCCGCGGAGAGCTGGGCCTGGAGGGCCGCGATCTCCGCCCGGATCGCTGCTGAGCGCTGCGCCAGCTCCTGGCGCCGCCGCTCGGTCTCGTCGGCCCGGGCTTCCTGCGCGAGGCGTTCCTGGCCGATCTGCTCCACGCGCTCGGATCCGGTGAGCACGCCGGTGGGCCCGACGTAGACGTCCAGGAGCTCGGCGCCGTCGTCGGTGAGCACGAACTCGCGCACCTGGTTGGAGTGTGCGGAGCCGCGGCTCTTGATCACGTAGAGGAGTCGGTTGCGCTCGCCGTTGCTCTCGTCGTTGCGCAGCAGCAGCCAGGTGTCGACCAGGGAGGACACGTCGACCTCGCTGGACTCCTCCTTCTCGCCGTGTGTCAGCGTCGTCATCACGCTGGTGATCCCGCGACTCTTCAGCAGGTCGAGGTCACGCGAGATGGCCGAGGTCGTGGCGCTCTGGGCCCCCGCATGGGTCAGGCTCGCCACGGCGTCGAGGACCACGAGCTCGGGTGAGTGCTCGTCCATCAGGTCGTGCAGCATGGCCAGGTGCTCCTCGAACCCGAAGGCCGTGGGCCGCACCGCCCTCACCTGCAGCAGTCCCTGGTCGATCCAGCCACGCAGGTCCAGGCCGATCGAGCGCATGTTGCGGATCAGCTGCTCGGGCGACTCCTCGAAGGAGAAGAACAGGGCCTTCTCCCCGCGCTCGCAGGCGGCATTGGCCATCAGGGCGCCGATGCTGGTCTTGCCGGTGCCGGCCGTCCCGCTGATCATCACCGAGGAACCGCGGTAGACCCCTCCGGACAGCATCTCGTCCAGGCGCGGGATGCCGCTCGAGATGCGTTCCTGCGTCGCCTCGTAGGTGAGACCCACCGACGTGATCGGTACGACGACCAGGCCGCGCTCGGTGATCAGGAAGGGGTATTCGTTGGTGCCGTGCAGCGACCCGCGGTACTTCACCACGCGCAGGCGCCGGGTGGAGATCTCGTCCTCGACGCGATGGTCCAGGGCGACCACGCAGTCCGAGACGTACTCCTCGATGCCGAACCGGGTCAGGTCACCCTCCTTGCCCCGCTCGCCACTGATCACGACCGTCAGGCCGCGCTCCTTGAGCCATCGGAACAGCCGGCCGAGCTCACCCCGGATGACTGCCTCGTTGGGGAGCGCGCTGAACAACACCTCGATCGTGTCGAGGAAGACCCGCTTGGCACCCACCGACTCGACGGCCATGGCGAGCCGGATGAACAGTCCCTCGAGGTCGAACGCCCCGGTCTCGACGATCTCGGAAGGGTCGAGCCGGAAGGCGTCGATGGCGAGCAGTCCGTCCTGCTCGAGCTCGTCCAGATCGAAGCCGAGCGAGGCCACGTTGGTGGCCAGGTCGCCGTGGCTCTCCTCGAAGGCCAGCAGCACCCCGGGCTCGCCGAGGTCGCGGGCCCCGCGGACCAGGAACTCGATGCCGAACAGGGTCTTGCCGGAGCCGGCCGCGCCTGTGACGAGGGTGGGGCGTCCGCGGGGCAGGCCGCCCCCCGTCACCTCGTCGAAGCCCGCGATGCCGGTCGCAGCCTTCTCGGGGCCGCGCAGGGACCCCCTGTCGCGGGCTACGGGCCCAGCCTGCGTCGTCATGCCACTCTCACGTCCACATTCAGCAGTCTCCACCGAGAACGATGATTGCGAGGAACTTCGCGCACACGCGCGCGTCGCGCGCCGGGGCCCCTCAGAGGAGGAAAAGGGGGCCCTCGACGAAACCCGTGCGCTTGCCTTCCCCTTGCGAACGCATGAGCGGCTCATCGAGGGCCCCTTGTGGGCGGTAACGCTAGTGAGCGCAGGCACCCGGGTCAATGCGTGGAGCAGACCGGCGAACCCGGGGTCGTTCAGGAGGTTACGCACCGGCTGTGGATAACCCTGTGGACAACGTGTGGAGGACCGGGCCTGTGCTGTGGATCACAGCCCGACTGGACACAATGGACCTGTGAACGCAGACACCCCGGGCGAAACGGACTCCGATGCCTACACGGGCGGTCCAGTCGGGGCCTTGCGACGGATCGCCTTCCTGCTCGAACGCAGTCGGGCCGAGACCTACAAGGTCAAGGCGTTCCGGTCCGCGGCGGAGACCATCTTGCCGTTGGGGGGCGAGGTCGAGCAGCGGGTGCGGGCCGGCACCCTGCGCGAGCTCCCCGGGATCGGCGCCTCGACCGCCGAGGTGATCGAGGCTGCGGTGGACGGACGCACGCCCCCGCGGCTGGCGAAGCTGGAGCGTGAGGTCGGGGGGCCGCTGGTCCCCGGCGGCGCCGAGATCCGGTCGCGGCTGCGTGGTGACCTGCATTCCCACAGCGACTGGTCCGACGGCGGCTCGCCGATCGAGGAGATGGCGTTCACGGCCATCGAGCTCGGTCACGACTACCTCGTGCTGACCGACCACTCGCCCCGGCTGACGGTGGCCAACGGACTCTCGGTGGCTCGGCTGACCCGGCAGCTCGGTGTGGTCGACGCGGTCAACGAGCACCTGGGGAGCTCCGGTGGTGGCGGCTTCCGGCTGCTCAAGGGCATCGAGGTCGACATCCTCGACGACGGCTCGCTCGACCAGACCGAGGAGATGCTCGGGCGGCTCGACCTGCGGGTGGCGTCGGTGCACTCCAAGCTGAAGATGGACCGGGCTCCGATGACGCGACGGATGGTCGCGGCGGTGCGCAACCCGTTCACCAACGTGCTCGGCCACTGCACGGGCCGCCTCGTGACCGGCAACCGGGGCAAGCGTGGACAGTCGGAGTTCGACGCCGAGGAGGTGTTCGGTGCCTGCGCGGAGACCGGCACCGCCGTGGAGATCAACTCCCGCCCCGAGCGCCGCGACCCGCCCACCGAGCTGCTCGCGCAGGCCATCGAGATGGGCTGCCTGTTCTCGATCGACAGCGATGCGCACGCGCCCGGTCAGCTCGACTTCCAGGTCTATGGCTGCGAGCGCGCCGAGGAGCTCGGCCTGGACCCCGACCGCATCGTGAACACCTGGCCGGTCGAGCGGCTCCTGGAGTGGGCCCGGCCCTGAGCTCAGCCACGCAGCCAGGTGAGCACCGCGCGCACCCGGCGATGGTCGTCCTCGCCGACGGGGAGGTCGAGCTTGGCGAAGATGCTGTTGATGTGCTTGGCGACCGCCTTCTCGGAGACCACCAGCGAGCCGGCGATGGCGGCGTTGGACCGGCCCTGCGCCATCAGCGCCAGGACCTCGCGCTCGCGTGGGCTCAGCCGGTCGACCGGCTCGTCCTGCCGCCTGGCCATGATCGATGCGACGACCTCGGGGTCGAGGACGGTGCCGCCGGCGGCGACCCGGCGTACGCCGTCGACGAACTCGGCCACGTCCGCGACCCGGTCCTTGAGCAGGTAGCCGACCGCGCCCTCGCCGCTGGCCAGCAGCTCGCGTGCATAGAGCTGTTCCACGTATTGGGAGAGCACCATCACCGGAAAGCCCGGACGGGCGGCGCGCACGGCGATGGCGGCGACGAGCCCCTCGTCGGTGTGCGTCGGAGGAAGGCGTACGTCGACGACCGCGGCCTCGGCCTCCGGGTCGAGCAGCGCAGCCGCGAGGTCGGGGGCGTTGTCGACCGCGTGCAGGATCGAGAAGCCGCTGCCCTCGAGCAGCTGGATCAGTCCGGCACGGAGGAGTGCGTGGTCTTCGGCGAGGACAAGGCGCACGTGACCTCCATGGTGACGACCGTCGGACCGCCGACCGGGCTCGACAGCCTCATCGTGCCGTCGAACGCCGCCAGCCGCCGCATCACCCCCAGCATGCCCGTCCCCGACTCCGGGGCGGCGGCGCCGCGTCCGTCGTCGCCCACGACGGCGCGCAGGACCCCGTCCTCGTGCGACAGGCTGATCCACGCGTGCTGCGCCCCGGAGTGCTTCACGACGTTGGTCAGGCACTCGGCGACGGCGAAGTAGACCGCCGACTCGACCGGCTCCGGAGGGCGTCCGGGCAGCGCCCCGGTCACCTCGACCGGGATCGTCATGTCCAGCGCCAGTGCCCCGAGAGCACCGCCCAGGCCACGGTCGGCGAGCACGGGTGGGTGGATGCCGCGCACCACCGAGCGCAGGTCGCCCAGGGCGGCCGACGTGGTGGCGCGTGCCTCCGAGACCAGTCGCCGGGCCTGCTCGGGGTCGGAGGCGAACAGCGAGTCGGCCATCCCCAGGCTCATCGACAGGGCGACGAGGCGAGCCTGCGCGCCGTCGTGCAGGTCCCGCTCGAGGCGTCGGAGCTCGGCCGCCGAGTGGTCCAGCGTCTCCGCCCGGGTCGCGGTGAGGACCTGGACGCGCTGCTCGAGGGTCTCGGTGTGGCCGTAGGTCAGGAACCACCGGTCCATGGCACTCCGCGCCCGCATGATCGGCTCGATGCCGAACCACCACAGTGCGCCGGTGACCACCAGCACGAGCAGCAGGACGCTGAGCAGGGCCAGGGCGAAGCCCAGGGTGCCGGCCGCGACCAGCCAGGCCTGGTCGCGCCAGGTCATCGGGTCCGACGCCCACCCGATGAGCCGCGCGACCGGGCTCCCGGGGCGGCGAGGGCGGTACTGCGGGACCAGGGGAGTGCCCAGGACCCGGCCCGCCATCGCGCGATGACAGTTCGCGATCCAGCGGGTCGCGGGGATCGTCACCAGCAGGACCGGGACGCCCACCGCGACCAGGGCAAGACCCCCGGCGACGGCGTTGAGGACGAACAGCAGGAGGGCGGGCACGACCAGGAGCAGCTGGGCGGCGGCGTACGCCGTCATCAGCAGCCGGTTCGGGGCAGGAGGGGCCGTGCTCACACGTCGCATCCTCCCCGATCCGCGGCCTGTCCGCGGTGGTGCTGGCACCACATCGACTGGGGTCCTGGCGCCACAGACGCCGGGGCCACGCGTGCCCAGGATGGAGGGCATCCCTTTCACGCCCCCAAGGAGATGTCATGTCGACCAGCACCCGGCACAACCCCCTCACCGTCATCCCGATCCGAGCCGCGCGGTGGAGTGCCACCCATCCCTGGCGGGCGATCCTCGCCTGGCTCGTCTTCGTGCTGGTCGCGGTCGGACTGGCGGTCGCCGTCCCGACCAAGGGGACCGAGGACTCCGACTATCGCCTGGGGGAGTCGGGCCGCGCCGAGGCGCTGGTCGACCAGGCGGGCTTCGAGTCCGCCACGACCGAGAACGTGCTGATCAACCCGCGTGGTGACGGCGCGCTCGACTCGGTCGCGGCGACCACGGCCGCCGACGAGATCCGCGCCGGGATGCGCGACGTCGCCGGGGTGGAGAAGGTCTCGCAGGCCCAGCCGAACCCCGACCGGTCAGCGCTGCTGATCTCCGTCCAGCTCGCCCGCAACCAGGACGACGTGTCGGACCTGAGGAAGGTCACGGCGCGGGTGCAGGCTGCCCACCCCGACCTGCAGGTCCGCCAGGCCGGTGACGTCTCGATCGACGACAGCATCAACGAGAGGGTGGGGGAGGACCTCTCCTCCGCCGAGGGGATCAGCCTGCCCGTGACGCTGGTCTTGATGCTGCTCGCCTTCGGGGCGCTGATCGCAGCCGGTATCCCCGTGCTCCTCGCCGCCACCAGCGTCGCCGCGACGATCGGCATCACCGCGCCGCTGTCCCACCTGGTGCACGCCGAGCCGACCGTGAGCAGCATGATCGTGCTGATCGGGATGGCCGTGGGAGTCGACTACTCGCTGTTCTACCTGAAGAGGGAGCGGGAGGAGCGGGCAGCCGGCCGCAGCACCCTGGAGGCGGTCGAGATCGCCGCCCAGACCTCCGGCCACTCGATCCTGGTCTCCGGCGGCGCGGTGATCGCGTCCATGGCCGGGCTCTTCGTGATCGGTGACGTGACGTTCAACTCGCTCGCCACCGGGTCGATCCTGGTGGTGGCGATCGCCGTGCTCGGCTCGATCACGGTGCTGCCGGCCCTGCTCGTCAAGCTCGGCCGCTGGGTCGATCGCCCGCGGGTGCCGTTGCTGTGGCGGCTCAACCGGCGCATCGGACGGGGCGGGATCAGCACTCGCGTCCTCGCCCCCGTCCTGCGGCACCCAGCCATCGCGCTGGTGGTCTCCGGGGGCTTCGTGCTCCTGCTCGCGCTGCCGGTCGTCGGGATGAGGATCCACTCGGGCAACCTGCAGACCCTGCCGGCCACGATCCCCGAGGTGCAGACCTTCGCGAAGATCGCCCAGGAGTACCCCTCCGAGGGCACGACGGCCACCCTGGTCGTCAAGGCCCGGGCTGATGACCGTGCGCAGGTGGCGCAGGCGCTGCGGCGGCTGGACCGCGAGGCGGTCGCCACCCCGGACTTCGTCGGCTCGGGTCGTGACCCGGTCAAGGTCTCCGAGGCCGGCACGACCTCGGTGCTCGACCTGGCAATGCCCTACGACGAGTCCGACCCGAGGGTTGACCACGCGATCGAGTCGCTCCGGACAGAGCTCGCACCCGCCGCCCTCGACGGTCTGCGCGCGGAGTACGCCGTCGGTGGGGACGCGGCGGAGTCGCTCGACTACGTGAACCGCCAGCACGACCGGTTGCCGATCGTGATCACCGTGGTGCTGCTGCTGACGCTGCTGATGATGGGCTTCGCGTTCCGCAGCGTGCCGATCGCGTTGGTCTCGACCGCGCTGAACCTGGCGTCGGTCGGCGTGGCCTTCGGGATCCTCACCCTGGTGTTCCAGCACGGCTGGGGAGCGGGTGCGCTCGACTTCACCAGCCCCGGCTTCGTGATCGACTGGATCCCGCTGTTCGTGATGGTGGTGCTCGTCGGGCTCTCGATGGACTACCACGTGTTCGTGATCAGCCGGATCAGGGAGCACGTCCTGAAGGGGGTGCCCACGAGGGTGGCCGTGGCACGGGGCATCCGTGACACGGCCGGGGTGGTCACCAGCGCGGCGGCGGTGATGGTCTCGGTGTTCGCGATCTTCGCGACGCTGTCGATGATGGAGATGAAGATGATGGGCGTCGGCCTCTCGGCCGCGATCCTGATCGACGCGACCGTGATCCGTCTGGTGATGCTGCCGGCGATCCTGGTCCTCCTGGGTGAGCGCGCCTGGTGGCCGTCCCGACCCAAGCCGCCGGCGGGAGAGCCCGTCGACGAGCCCGAGCCGGCGTACGCCCTGGCCTCGCGCTGAGCGCGACCCCGGATCTCGCGGGACGTCGTCCACACCCGTGGTCGACGTCCCGCGTCGTGTCGGTGCGCCGGGCTATTTTCGTCCCATGCAGGAAGACAGCTCCGGGGTGGCGGCTCCCGAGGTCGAGGTGAGGCGCTCGCGTCGCCGCAAGCGCACGGTGTCGGCCTACCGCCGCGACGGCAAGGTGATCGTGATGATCCCCGACCGGTTCAGCCGGGCCGAGGAGGCCGAGTGGGTGAACACGATGCTGCAGCGGCTCGACAGGTCCGAGCAGCGGCGTCGGCGCACCGACGACCAGCTGATGCGACGGGCCGGCGAGCTGTGCCGTGACTACCTGCACGACAAGGTCCGGCCCACCTCGGTGCGCTGGGTGGACAACATGACCACCCGGTGGGCCTCGTGCACCACGTCCACGGGCGAGATCCGGCTGTCCGACCGCCTGCAGACGATGCCGTCGTGGGTGGTCGACTACGTGCTGCTCCACGAGCTGGCCCACCTGATCGAGCCGAGCCACAACAAGCGGTTCTGGCACTGGGTCGACCGCTACCCGCGCTCGGCGCGTGCCCAGGGCTACCTCGAGGGTGTGGCCCACGCGATCGCGATGGACCTGCCTCCCTGCGGCGAGGACGAGACCTAGGCGCGCGCCAGGGCCAGCTCCACCAGCTCGAGCATGTCCGGCTCGTCGGTCGGCAGACCGTCGACCGGCCACCATCGGACCTCGAGGGACTCCTCGCTCACCACGGGCTCCACGTCGGCCCCCGTCCGTGCCAGGAAGCGGACGTCGAGGTGGCGCACGGTCCCGCGGGGGTCGCAGAACTCGACCGGGTGCGTGGACAGGTGCAGCGGATCGGCGTCGACGACCAGACCCTCCAGCCCCGACTCCTCGGTGGCCTCACGCAGCGCGGCCCCGGCCAGGGTGGCGTCGTCCTCGAGGTGGCCACCGAAGTGGAACCAGCGCTGGGCCTTGCGGTGCAGGTTGAGCAGCACGTGGCGGCCGTCGTTGCTCAGGACGAGGGCCCCGGCGGTGAGGTGGTCGGGGAAGCACGAGCGCCACAGCCCGTCGCGGTGGACGCGCAGGTGGGTGACGTAGGACGCGCGCAGGATCTCCTGCTCGCTCGTGGGCGCCTGCCAGTGGGTGAGTACGTCGACCGCGTCGGCGTGCAGGGTCACTCGCGCGGCTCGCCGGAACCGTCGCCGGAACCGTCGTCGGGCGTCTCCTCGGACGGCTTCTCGTCCGAGGGCCCGGCCTCGCTGTCGAGGAGCTGCCCGATCGCCTTGTCGAAGTCCTCGTCGCTGAGCTCGTCGACCTCCGGCAGGTCCTCGCGGAAGCCCAGCGGGTCGTCGAGGTCGGCCGCGGTCGGCAGCAGGTCGGGGTGTGCCCAGACGGCGTCGCGCGCCTCCTTGCCCTGACGCGAGCGCAGTGAGCCCCACAGGGCCGAGGCGTCGCGCAGCCGACGCGGACGCAGCTCGAGCCCCACGAGCGCGGCGAAGGTCTCCTCGGCCGGACCACCGGCGGCGCGGCGGCGACGGATCGCCTCCTGCATCTTGGTGGCCGCCGGCATCCGGTCGGCGGTGGCCTGGCCGACCACCTCGTCGACCCAGCCCTCGACCAGCGCGAGCGTGGTCTCGAGACGGGACAGCGCGGCCGTCTGCTCGGGGGTCTGCTGCGGCTCGAACAGTCCGCCCTGCAGGGCCTCCTGCATCGCCTCCATGTTGGTCGGGTCGAGCTTGCCCATGGCCTCCTCGATCCCGGAGATGTCGATGGTGACCCCGCGGCCGAAGTCCTCGACGGCGGAGATCAGGTGCTGGCGCAGCCACGGGACGTGGGCGAACAACCGCTGGTGAGCCGCCTCGCGCAGCGCGAGGTAGAGCATGACGTCGTCGTCGCCGACGTCGAGTCCCTCGGCGAACTCCTTGATGTTGTGGGGGACCAGGGCCGCCTTGCCTGCGGGTCCGAGCGGGAGTCCGATGTCGCTCGCGGTGAGCACCTCGCCGGCCAGGCCGCCGAGCGCGGCGCCCACCTGGCTGCCGAACATGGCGCCTCCGGCCTTGCCGAGCATCCCGATCAGCGGGCCGGCCATCGCCTTGGCCTCCTCGGGCATCGCATTGCCCATGGCCCCCACGACGTGCTCGGCCACGGGCTCGACCAGCACGCGCCACACGTCGGTCGTCTGCTCGATCCACTCTGCCCGGCTCCACGCGGCGGTGGTGTTCACGCCGGAGGGCAGCACGGTGGCCTCGTCGAGCCAGTGGTCGGCCAGCCGCATCGCGTCGGCGACCCGGGTCTGGTCCTGCCGGTCGGGGCTGGGGTCGGGCTCCTGCGCGGAGGTGCGGCGGGCGATGTCGGTGGCGAGGGTCCAGTTCACCGGCCCGTCGTACGGCGCCATCATCGCCTGCATCTGGCCCATCAGCGCCGACAGGTCGGGCATCCCGCCGGCCTGGCCCCCCTGACCCGGAGGGCCACCGAAGCCGCCGAGTCCACCGAGCCCCCCCAGGCCTCCGGACCCGCCGAGAGCGTTGAAGATCTGCTCGAAGGGCGTGCCCTTGAACGGGTTGTCGTCCGGGCGCTCTGGGTCGTTGCTCATGACTCCAAATTACGCGCCGGTGCCCAACGGGCCCCGGGCCGGTCCGCCGGGCGTCGTAGTCTCGCCGGGTGAGCACTGGTTCGCCGCCCGACCACCGGCCCGTCGTACGCCTGCTGGACCTGCGTGAGACCGCGCTGGACCCCGCAGAGGTGCTGGCCGCGGTCGAGGACCCGTCGGCCGGAGGGGTGAACCTCTTCGTGGGCATGGTGCGCGACCACGACGGTGGCGAGTCGGTCGACCACCTCGACTACACCGCGCACCCCTCCGCCCTCGACCGACTCCGTGAGGTGGCCCAGGGCGTGGCGGACGAGTTCGACGCGATCGCGCTCGCCGCGGTGCACCGCACCGGCCAGCTGAGGATCGGCGACACCGCGGTCGTCGTCGCCGTCTCGGCCGCCCACCGCGGCCAGGCCTACGACGCCTCCCGGGCCCTGATCGACCGGCTGAAGGCGAACGTCCCGGTGTGGAAGCACCAGGTGTTCGCGGACGGGCGGGAGGAGTGGGTGGGGACGCCGTAGGGGCGCAGGCTCCCCGGGCGCCCGGGAACCGCGGGCTGGCAGGCAGAGCATTGCCTGCCGGGCCTGTTCTCCCCGCCGGCCCCGCCCCCTTTGTCCGTACGACGACCGCGGCCGCCGCCCCGCTCCACGAACAGGCTGTCGTGCGCGACGAGGAACGCCGCCTGCTCCGCCTCGCCCGGCGTCGCCACCCCTCGAGGACGAAGAACGACTCGCTGATCGCCTGAGTCTCCGAGATGGACCGGGTCGGGACAGCTCGGGCGGTCGATGATGCACCCGGCGGGGTGTGTCGAAGAAGGATCTGGTGCTCGGTCCTCGGCATCATGGCTGTCGTGGAGATCCTGCTGTGGTTGGTGCCGCCCGCCCTCGTGACCGTCGTCGCGATGGTGTGGGTGAGCTGGCTGGGGCGCGCCCGTCCGACGGGCCCGGACCGCTCCGATGCCGCCCAGGAGAGGTTCGCCGCTGCGATCATGCGCGACCTCCCGAGCGAGGTGACCCGCCAGGTGAGTGCCCCGCGGCCGATGCGCGAGCGGAGCACCGGGATCGCCGTACGCCCCTCGCAGAGATCGGTCCAGCAGCCGGTCGAGCCGCGACCCGACGCGGACGACTCCCGCCGTACTGCCTGACAGGGCGCGCGATTCGTCGCTTGTCACCGAATGAGAGGGTGACGCCATGATCCCGGCCCCGTCACGCGCCCGAAGCGCCGTCTGGTGCCGCGCATGAGCCGCCGGACCTGGGCGTCCCTGATGGCTCTCGCGCTGGTGATCGGGCTCTCGGTCGTCGCGGCGCGCAAGCCGGTGCCCTACGTGACCTTCTCGCCAGGCCCGACGGTCAACGTCCTGGGCACCTATGAGAAGAAGGACATCATCACCGTCGAGGGTCATCGCTCCTACCGGGACGAGGGCGCCCTGCGGCTCGTCACGATCGTCCCGAGTGGCCCGGACCGCAAGGTGAGCCTCCCGAGGATGGTGTTGGCCTGGCTGGACCCCGACCGGGCGGTCTACCCCTACGACTCTCTCTACGGGAAGGCCGACACCCGGCAGACCGTGCAGCAGCAGTCCGCCGCCCAGATGGCCTCGTCGCAGGACAACGCCGTCGCCGCCGCCCTGGACGCGCTCGAGATCCCCTTCGTCACCCGGGTCGGTGTGGCCAGCGTCGAGAAGGGCGGTCCCGCGGACGGGAAGCTCCAGGCAGGCGACCTGATCCTCTCCGTGAACGGCAAGAACGTCTCCGGCGTCTCCCAGGTCACCAACAGCATCCGGCCGCTCCCGGTCGGCAGCGACGTCGTGCTGCGGATCCGCCGGACGGGTGGCGGCGAACGCCTCGTGAAGCTGACCACGACCTCGGCGCCCGACGACCCGGAGGCCAGCGCGGTGCGCGTCTCGATCCAGGCGAAGGGCTACAGCTTCCCGTTCGAGGTGAAGATCCGGCTCGACCAGAACATCGGTGGACCATCGGCGGGGCTGATGTTCGCCATGGGGATCTACGACGTGCTGACTCCGGGCTCCCTCACCGACGGAAAGGCGATCGCCGGGACGGGCGAGATCGACGGAGAAGGCAGGGTGAGCCCGATCGGTGGCATCCAGCAGAAGCTCGTCGGCGCCCAGTCCGACGGCGCCCGGCTGTTCCTGGTCCCTGCGGACAACTGTGCCGAGGCGCTGGGCGGCAACTACGACCCCGACAAGATGCGGTTGGTGAAAGTGACCAAGCTCGAGGACGCCGTCTCAGACGTGCAGGCCTGGGTGAAGAACCCGGAAGCGAACCTCCCGAAGTGCACCCGATGAGCTCGATGACCCCCGAGCACCCGTTGGCCGAGGTCGTGCGCGAGGTCGAGGTGCACGCCGCTCGCGCCGGGTGGGACCAGCCAGCGCAGCTGTTCGCGCTGGTCGACACCGCGGAGCTGATCGAGCGCGAGCCGCACCTGGCCGAGGTGCTCGGCGTCGAGCCAGGCGCCGCGGGCGGGTTCACCCCGGTCGAGCAGGAGACCACCTCCGAGAGCCTCGAGGAGCTGCTGCCGACGATCCTGTGGCCACCAGAGGTGGCGGGCTGCGCCGTGGTCGTCGAGGCGTTGACCGTGCCGCCAGGATCGGACGACGTTCCGGAGGATCCCGAGGCGGCGGCGGAGTACGCCGCGGCGCATCCGGATCGTGAGGAAGCACGCATCGTGGCCGGCGTCCTGCGCACCGGGGAGGCCTGGTGCGCGATCCGCCAGCGCTCCCACGACGAGGACGAACTGGTCCTCGTGGGGCACGACCTTGTGCCCGCCCTCCTAGAGTTGCTGTACACCACCCTCGAACCCGATGCCGGAGCGCCCGCAGAGACGATGACTGACGATGAGTGACTTCTTCGCCGAGCAACCCGCCGGCGCCCCCGAGGGCGGCGGCCCGGGAGGCCCCGGCCGACCCACCGCCACCCGCGGCCCGCGGCGTCCCCGTCCCCTGCTGCTGACCCTGGCGGTGATCGGTGTCGTCGTGGTCGGGTTCTCGCTGTTCGCCGGCCTGTGGACCGACAAGCTGTGGTTCAGCAGCCTCGGATTCGGCTCGGTGTTCACCAAGCTCCTCGGCACCAAGGTGCTGCTGTTCGTGCTCTTCGGTGGCGCGATGGCGATCATCGTCGGGGTCAACCTCTTCTTCGCCTTCCGGCTGCGGCCGATGTTCCGGCCGCACTCCCCGGAGCAGGCCAACCTCGAGCGCTACCGCGAGGTCGTGACGCCCCTGCGCCGGCTCCTGCTCGTCGGCGTGAGCCTGGTCTTCGGGGTCTTCGCAGGGGTGTCGGCCACCGGCAAGTGGCGCAGCTATCTGCTGTGGACCAACCGGGAGGACTTCGGCAAGGCCGACCCCTACTTCGGCAAGGACATCGGCTTCTACGTCTTCAGCCTGCCGTGGCTGCACTTCCTCGTCGACTTCGCGATGACGGCGTTGTTCACCGCGCTCGTGCTCGCCGCGATCGTGCACTACCTCTACGGCGGCATCCGGCTCCAGTCCGCCTCCGACCGAGTCTCCGGCGCGGCCCAGGCCCAGCTCTCCGCGCTGTTCGGCCTGTTCCTGGTGCTCAAGGGCGTCGACTACTGGCTCGACCGCTTCGACCTGACCTCCCAGGCGGGCAGCCTGGTGACAGGCATGACCTACACCCGAGACCATGCGGTGCTGCCCTCGAAGAACATCTTGATGTTCATCGCGCTGATCTGTGCGGTCCTGTTCTTCGCCAACATCATCCGGCGCACCTGGCTGCTGCCCGGAGTGGCGGTGGCCTTGTTCGCCATCTCGGCCGTCCTGCTCGGGGGTGTGTGGCCCGGGTTGATGCAGCGCTTCCAGGTCAAGCCCGACGAGCCGGACAAGGAGGCGTCCTACATCGCCAAGAACATCCAGGCGACGCGCTCGGCCTTCGACCTCGAAGACACCAGCGTGAGCGACTACGCCGCCAACACCACGCTCCTGCCGACCCAGCTCAACGCCGACTCGGCCTCGCTGCCCGGCATCCGGCTCGTCGACCCGTCGCTGGTCTCGGACACCTTCGAGCAGCTGCAGCAGGTGCGTGGCTACTACAGCGTCCCTGCCGTGCTCGACGTCGACCGCTACCCGATCGACGGACGCGAGCGCGACGTCGTCGTGGCCGCGCGCGAGATGCACCTCGAGGGTCTGCCCGACGCGCAGAAGAAGTGGGCCAACGAGAAGACCGTCTACACCCACGGCTACGGGATGATCGCGGCCTACGGCAACCAGCAGGACAAGGACAACAAGCCGGTCAACAACGACGGTGAGCCCGTCTTCGCCGAGGAGGACCTGCCGCCGATCGGTCAGCTCAGCGACATCCAGCCGGACGGGAAGTACCGCCCCCAGATCTACTTCGGGGAGCACAGCCCGCCGTACTCCATCGTGGGCAAGGCGCCCGGCGGCAAGGACGTCGAGCTCGACGTCCCCCAGGGCAGCGGCACGCCCGGCCAGTCGCAGACCAACACCTACACCGGCAAGGACGGCGTGAAGGTCGGCAACATCTTCAACAAGCTGCTCTACGCCACCAAGTTCGGTGACGCCAACATCGTGCTGTCCTCCCGCGTCAACGAGAACAGCAAGATCCTCTACGACCGCTCACCGCGCGAGCGCGTCCAGAAGGTCGCGCCCTGGCTGACGGTCGACTCCGACGCACTGCCCTCGGTGGTCGACGGCAAGATCGTCTGGCTGCTCGACGGCTACACCACCAGCGACAAGTACCCCCTGGCGGAGAAGAAGTCGCTGCAGGAGATGACCTCCGACGCGGTCAACCCGCGTTCGGCGTACGCCACCTTGCCGACCGACCAGATCAACTACATGCGCAACGCCGTCAAGGCCACGGTCGACGCCTACGACGGCACGGTGACCCTCTACGAGTGGGACACCTCCGACCCGATCCTGAAGACCTGGGAGAAGGCGTTCCCGGGCGTGGTGAAGAAGAAGTCCGACATCCCCGCCGAGATGCTGCAGCACATGCGCTACCCCGAGGACCTCTTCAAGGTGCAGCGCGACATGCTCGGCGCCTACCACGTGCTCGACCCGAAGAACTTCTACGAGGGCAACGACAAGTGGGACGTGCCCGAGGACCCCTCGTCCTCGATCCGCAAGCAGCCGCCCTATCGCCTGTCGGTCGCCACGAAGACCGGTGACACTCCTGACTTCTCGCTGACCAGCGTGTTCGTGCCGCAGAAGAAGCAGAACCTCGCCGCGTTCATGTCGGTGGGCGCTGATGCGGCCAAGCCGGAGAGCTACGGGAAGTTCCAGATCCTGCGCCTTCCGGACACCACCCAGGTGCCGGGACCCTCACAGATCGCGAACCAGTTCAGCAACGACCCGAAGGTCGCCAACCAGCTGCGCGCGTTCAAGCAGGCCGACGCGAAGGTCGCCTACGGCAACCTGCTGACGCTCCCGGTCGGCGGCGGACTGCTCTACGTGCAGCCGCTCTACACGCTGCGTGAGGGCGGGTCGGGCAACTATCCGGTCCTGCGCTTC
Organism: uncultured Actinomycetota bacterium; assembly: GCA_963843075.1. Lineage (GTDB taxonomy): Bacteria > Actinomycetota > Actinomycetes > Propionibacteriales > Nocardioidaceae > Marmoricola. Next base: position 1,276,135 of record CAWJJD010000001.1, read on the forward strand.
GTGCTGTCGTCCTTCGGTCGTGACGTCGGCATCGGGTCGACGCTGCGCCAGTCGCTCAACGACGTGCTGGGCGAGGACACGGGGACCACCACCCCCCCGACCGACGGCAGCACTCCCGACACCACCACGCCGGACGACACCCAGAACCTCCCGGTGGCTGCGCTGCGACTGCTGCAGCAGGCCGACGCGAAGTTCGCCGAGGCCGACAAGGCCCTGAAGGCCGGCGACCTCGAGGGCTATGCCAGCGCGGTCGACGAGGCGCGGGCGCTGGTGAAGCGGGCACTCACGGCGAAGTAGGCCGGGACCGGTCCTCCATCGCGACGTTGCGCGCGCTGGTGGACCGGCCGAGGCGACGGACCTCCTCGTCCATGAGCGGCAGCAGCTTCGGGGTCTGCTGGTGGGCCGGGCGCTCGCCGAGGCGGGAGTTGACCAGGTTGCGGGCGGCCGCGACGGCGCCGACCCAGCCGGGGACGTAGACGTGCCGCTTGCGGTCGGCGATCCCTTTGACGAAGGCCTTCCCGCAGGACTCGACCGAAGTCGTGCGGTTCATCGGGAAGGGCAGGGCGGCGACCATCGCGCCGAACGCGGTGAGGTCCGAACGGGCGTCCTGCACGAGCGGGGTGTCGATCCACGACATGTGGGCGACACCGACGTCGACGCCCTGGTGCTTGACCTCGAGTCGCAGCGCGTTGGCGAAGTGCTCCACACCTGCCTTGCTCGCGTTGTACGCCGCCAGCCCGGGCATCGCGCCGAAGGCGGCCAGCGACGACACGACGAGGACATAGCCACGTCGTTCGATCAGTGACGGCAGCGCGGCTCGCACCGTGTGGAAGACGCCCAGGACGTTGATGTCGAGGACCCGCTTGAACGTGGCCGGGTCGACGGCCAGCACCGACCCATAGCTGGCGATGCCGGCGTTGGCCACCACGACGTCGATGCCACCGAACCGCTCGACCCCGTGGGCCACCGCCTGCTCCATCGCGGCGAGGTCGCACACGTCGCACGGCAAGGTGAGCACGTCGTCGGAGTCGAGCTCGTCGGCGAGCCTCCCGAGGCCGACCTCGTCGAGGTCGGTGAGCACGAGGTGGGCGCCCTGCCTGCTCAGCCTGCGAGCCGTCTCGGCGCCGATGCCTCGAGCGGCTCCGGTGATCAGCACGGTCCTGCCCTGGATGGAGGTCATGTCCAGAAACTAGTGGCCCGGGCCGGTGGCCGACACCCTCAGTCCGCGAGAAATTGCACGACCTGGTCGGCGACCTCCTCAGGGCGCTCGACGTTGAGGAAGTGCCCGGCTCGCTCGATGATCCGCACCTCCGTGTCGACAGGCACCCGGGTCCGCGCCAGCTCGGCGAACCGGGCGGTCATGCACCCGTCGTCGCGGCCGTGGAGGTAGAGCACCGGGACCAGGGCCGGACCGGTGAGCGCGGCCTGCCAGCGCCGGTAGCGCGCGGGCACCCGAACGGGCCGGGCGAGCTGTCGGTAGTAGTCGATCGCGGTCCTCCGGTGTGCCAGGTCGGGCAGGGCCTCGAGCGTGGTGGCCACGTCCAGGGTGGCGTCGTACGCCGGGGACCAGTCGCGCCACAGCTTCGGGACGAGCCGGTCCAGCGAGCGCTCGGGGGCGAAGGGCAGCTGGTTGAAGCCGATGTACCAGCTCCGACGGGCCTGCCCCGGCAACAGCCGAGACGTCGCGGAGAGCGGCAGGGCGGAGAGCGGTGGGACGGCCATCGCCACGATCCGGCCGAACGGGGAGTCCCGGTGCGCGGCCAGGCCGTGCGCGGTGAGCGCACCCCAGTCGTGGCCCACCAGCACGGCGCTCCGGTCGGCACCGAGGGCCTCGTGCACCCCCACGGCGTCGTCCATCAGCGCACCGATGTCCACCCGGCCGTCCGTCGGGATCCCCGAGGGCGCGTAGCCCCGGGTGAACGGCGCCACCACCCGCCATCCCCTCTCGGCGAGGACGGGGCCGAGGTGGCGCCAGGTGTGCGCGCTGTCGGGGAAGCCGTGCAGCAGGAGCGCGAGCGGTCCGCCCGCGGGGCCCCAGGTGAGTGCGGACAGGCGCACGTGCTCCAGGTCGATCTCGATGGATGGCATGGTGCTCACTCCTTCGGCACGGCGAGCTTCGTCTCCGAGCTGCGGCCCCGCAGCGTGACGCTGTCGTGCTCGCGCCAGTTCGCCGCCTCCGGCCCATCGGCCTTCTCCACGGACTCCGACGATGCGAGCAGCCGTCCCTCGACGTCCTTGGCCAGGTCGGTGATCCGAGCGGCGGCGTTCACGGCGTCACCGATCACGGTGTACTCGAACCGCGAGGTGTCGCCCACGTTGCCGGCCACGGCCGCGCCGGTGGCGATGCCGATGCCCGCCCGGAGGTCGGGGACCTCGTCGGCGAGGCGGGCGGCCATGGCGCGCCCCGCCGCCAGGGCCCTCGTGGCGTGGTCCTCGAGCTCGACAGGGGCGCCGAAGATGGCGAGCACGGCGTCGCCGATGAACTTGTTGACGAGTCCCTGGTGCCGGTCGACCTCCTCGACGACCACCCCGAAGAAGCGGTTCAGCAGCGCGACGACCTCGTGCGGCTCACGCTCCGTGGCGAGCGCGGTCGAGCCGACGATGTCCACGAAGAGCACCGACACCACCCGGGTCTCGCCGCCCAGCTCCACCTCGCCGAGGCTGGCTGCTTCGGCCACCTCGCGGCCGACGTGCTTGCCGAAGAGCTCGCGCAGGTGCTCACGCTCGCGCAGCCCGGCGACCATCTGGTTGAACCCGGTCTGGAGCTGGCCGAGCTCGGTGCCGTCGTACACCTGGACCTCGGCGTGGAGATGACCCTCCTCGACCCGTTCCATCGCGTCGCGCACGCCGAGGATCGGTGCGACCACCGCCCGGGCGTTGAGCCAGGTGACCAGGAGGCCGAAGCAGAGCACGACGCCACCGAGGACGAGCACCACCACCGCCAGCTTGGTCAGCGAGATGTCGTCGGTGGTGAGAGCCAGGATCGCCACGACCACGAGACCGGCCACCGGGGCTCCGGTGCCAAGGCCCCAGAACAGCAGCATGCGGCGACGTACGCCGAGACCACGGACGTGCAGCCGTTCCTCACCCGACAACGCCTTGGCCGCGATGGGGCGGAGCGCGAACTCGCTGAACAGGAAGGCGATCCCGCTGACCACCAGGGTCGCGATGCCGACCGTGAGGGCCGTGGTGACGGCCCGCTCGGGCTGCAGCAGCACGGCGAGCAGGGTGAAGGTGAGGGTCGCGCCGAGCCAGAGCCCGGCCTGGATCCGGGTCAGGAACCACGGGACGCCCAGGGCGACCAGCCGCTCCTTGTCGTCGGGCTCGCGGTCCTCGGTGGCCCAGCGCAGCGCCCGCAGCGCGCCGGCCGTGCCCCAGGTCGCCCCCACGAAGACCGCGAGGCCGACATAGACGGGCACCCCGATGGCCAGCGACAGGACCGTGCCGCGCTCCGCGGAGGGGCTGGGGATCACCAGGCTGGAGAGGACGAACACGATGCCGGCGCCGATCAGGTTGGTGCCGACGAGCAGGACAGTCAGCAACACCTGGATGCGGACCCGTAGCTGACGGGGGCTCTGGTGTGCTGGACCGAGGAGGACCGAGCCGTAGACGTGGGCCTCGCCGCCTGCCACGGGCACTCCTCGCGCGGTCCGGGAACCCGCCGTCCGGGTCGGTCGGGGTCGAGCATGCCAGTTGGGGGGCCGGCAGTTTCACAGCGGCCGCTGTGAAACTGGCACCAACCGAGTGAAGCTTCGCTCGGTCGGCGCCAGTTCTGTTCGGGCAAAGGGAGGCCGGAGCGATCCGGTCAGGACTCGCCGGCCGGCAACCGGATGGTGAGGACGGTGCCTCCCGCCGGGCTGAGCTCGGCAGTGGCGGTGCCGCCGTGCCCCTCGGCGATCGCCTTGGCGCTCGACAGCCCCAGGCCGGAGCCGGGGATCCGGTGGTCGACGGCGTTGCTGCCCCTGAACAACCGGTCGAACACCCGGGGCAGCTCGACGGGCGGGACGCCGATGCCCTGGTCGGCCACCTGGATCAGTGCCTCGTCCCCCTCGCGGGCCACCAGGACGGTGACCCCGCCGCCACCGGGGCTGTAGCGCACCGCATTGTCCAGGACGCTGTCGACCATCCGGCGCAGTCGGCGCTGCTCACCCAGGACGCTCACCGCCTCGGCGGTCACGTCCAGGACGACGCCGGTCTGCCGGGCGGACGGTTCCTGGGTGGCCACCGACTGCTGCACGAGAGCGTCCAGGCGCACGGGCTCGAACTCGATCGGCTCGGTGGCCGAGTCCAGCTTGGCGAGGTCGAAGAGGTCATCGATCAGGTCGCTCATCAGCTTGGCCCGTCGTACGACGATCTCGAGCGGCTGGCGTTGCTCATCACCGGTCGACGGGTCGTCGAGCAGGTACTCGGCGTACCCCTGGATCACGGTCAGCGGCGTGCGCAGCTCGTGACCCGCGAGGGCGATGAAGTCGTCGCGGCTGCGGTTGACCTCCTCGAGGGTCGCGACGTGCTCCATCTCCCTCCTGAGGATGGACTCGCGCTCGGCTGCGAGCTCGTGGCGTTCGGTGATGTTGGTGGTGATGCCGTCGAAGAACAGTCGGCCGCCCTCCCGGCGAGGGGTGCCGCGCGACCAGGTCCAGCGGATGACCCCGTCGTACCCGATCAGACGCTCCTCGACCTCGGCGGCCTTTCCGGCCCGCATGGCAGCCGTGAACGCGGCACTGGCCTCCGCATCGTCGGGGTGTCCCAGACCGGCGCGGAACTCGGCCGCGTCGAGCCCCTCACTCACGTCACCGCCGACGACGCCGGACGCGTCGGAGCTCAGGAAGGCCAGCGTCATCTCGCCCCCGGGATGGATCTCCACACTCCAGAAGAGGTCGTTGACGCGCGCCATCGTCCTGGCGAACTCGGCACGAGTGCGCTCCAGCTCGACCGCCAGTGCGTCGGCACGGCGACGCTCGGCGTCCCGGGCCGCGCGGAACTCGAGGATGAGCCGCTGCCGCTCCTCGGTCGCCCGGCGGCGTGGCCACCAGCCGGGGCGCCGCCAGATGGTCGCGAGACCGACGACGAGCATCGCGGATCGGCCAGCTTCCGTGGCCACCCGTCGGGTGTTTCCCAGCACAGACATCAGAAGAACCAGCCCTTACCGGCCCTCCCCCTGAGGTGGACGCTACGCCCACGGGGGACCGCGGCCCAGCAGCGCGCTTCCGGGAGCCGTACTGGTCTGGTCCGCCCCGATTTGGAGGACGCCGAGATCCCCGGGTAACGTGGTGTTCACCGACGCGGGGTGGAGCAGTTCGGTAGCTCGCTGGGCTCATAACCCAGAGGTCGCAGGTTCAAATCCTGCCCCCGCTACAAAGCCAAGAGGCCCTCACAGTCTGACTGTGAGGGCCTCTCGCACGTCCGCTGGCTGACAGCCAGTGCTCAACCGGTCAGGGGCGGTTGGCGGCTTCCTCGACGGTCAGCTCGGCGGTCGGCGCGACCTCGAGACGCTCGTCGGGGATCGGCTCCCCGCTGAGCACGGAGCGGCCATAGGTGCCGTCCGCGAGCCGCTTCTCGGCACGTTCGATGTCCTCGAGACGGGTGCGCAGGCTTGCTTCGACCGCGTCGTCCACGCCCTCGGACTCGAGCGGCTGCGCACTGTCCCCGGAGTCGCCCGTGTCCGACTCGTTCTCCCGGTCCTGGCTGCCGGCCTTGGTGATCTCGGCCAGCATGGCCTCGACCTCGGCCCTCTCGGCTCCCAGCAACGTGCGTGCTCGCTCTGCATCCATTCCCGCGTCCTGTCCTCGGTGGCTCGGGTCACCTTCCTACGCTGCGCGGGGTGCGATGTCGAGTCCGCCGGGTGAGGGGGCCCCGGCAGACTCGTCAGCCCGTGAACCGGAGCCAGTGGACCCTTCGCCGTGGTGGGGGCTGGGAAGCCAAACGACCCCGGGCCTCATCGCCACACTCGGGTCCAGGCCCGGAGGGCAGTGCGAAGCCCGCAAGGCTCTCACGCACGCGTGTGCTGTGCGTCCTGATCGGGGCGGATGCCGAGTTGGTCGATGAGGGTGAGGACTCGACGTTCGATCTCGTCGCGGATGGGACGGATCTCCGCAACGCTCAGGCCGTCAGGGTCAGCCACATCCCAGTCCTCGTAACGCGTGCCCGGGAAGATGGGACAGGCGTCGCCGCAGCCCATCGTGATGACGGTGTCTGCGGCGCGGACGACCTCGCCGGTCCACGGCTTGGGGAACTCCGCGGAGATGTCGATGCCGCGCTCGGCCATCGCGGCCACCGCAGCGGAGTTGACCTGGGTTCCGGGCTCCGACCCACCTGACCAGGCGATCGCTGCGTCGCCGACGTGGTGGGCGAAGAAGCCCAGAGCCATCTGGGAGCGTCCGGCGTTGTGGGTGCACAAGAACAACGCCACCGGCCGACCATCGGAGGCGAGCCCCTCGACACGGGCCAGGGCGTGCAGGCGTTGACGCGCGAATCGCTCGGCGAGGAGCGGCAGGAAGTTCACGACGGTGGCCCGATCCGCGAACTCGCCGTAGGAGGACGCGAGGAACTTCTCGATGGTCTCGGCGTTGAACGTGCCGGTGAACTCGCTGGCGAGGCGTACGGCGGACGAACGGAGCGCGAGCCGCTGGTCGAGGGTGATCTCGTGCTCAGAGGTGGCGTACGGGGCGGATTCGCGTGCGGGGGAGTCGGGCATGGTCTGCTCCAGAGGTGGGGGCTACGCCGTTTCGGTGGCGGGGGTGAGATGACTGGCGAGGGTGATGACGCGACCCTCGAGGTCGGCGTAGGCGTCCTCGAAGGCCCGCTTGCCGCCGACCGGCACCGGGTCGGGGACCGACCAGTGCAGGCGGTGTCCGGACGCCTCGAGCGCACCGGCGTGCTGGAGGTCTTCGTAGGCGTGGTCGCACACCGTGACCAGGTAGTCCTCGTCGGTGACATCGGGCAGGGGACCGGGGGCCTCTTGGGTCAGCGGCAGGTGGTGACGCTCCGCGACCGCTCGAGCGCCGGCCGCGATGGCGGACGCGGGGTTGGTGCCTCCCGACGTCGCCGGCAGTGGACTGTTCCGGGACCAGAGGGCAGCTGCGAGCTGGGACCGAGCGGAGTTGGCGGTGCACACGAACACCACCCGCGTGACCGGAGCTCGTGAGGACTCCTGCCCGAGGCCGGGCAGGAGGCCCGTGAGGGCGCCAGAGACCAGGTGCAGATAGCTCCGACGACCGTCGGCTTGTGATCGGTGCCGGGTCAGGAGGCCCTCGCGCTCGAGGACGCCGAGGTGGTGGGCCAGCAGGTTCGAGCTCAAGCCCAGTCGTGAGGCGAGCTCTCCCGGGGAGGTGTCGCCCAGCACAAGGGCGTCCAGAACGCGTAGCCGGGCGGGGTCTGCCAGCGCTGCGAGCGCGCGAGCGCGGCGCTCGACGTCGGCGGGATCAGATGATGACTCAATGTCCATTGCCTCAATATTCGCTGAGATGAATGCCTGGCGTCAAGTGTGGCCGCGAGGTGGGCACATACCCCCAGGGGTGTAGGTCGTTAGTCTCTCGCGCCGAGTTCTTTTGGCCCTGTGACGGGCCTTCTCCCGTGCCTAGCGTGAAGGTGCCGGAGTCGCCTCCGGCTCGACCACAGGAGGAGTCATGGCTCGCGTCGTGATCTTGGGAGCCGGTGTCTCCGGCCACACCGCCGCACTGCACCTGCGCAGGAAGCTGGGCAAGCAGCACACCGTGACGGTGGTGTCGCCGAACTCGCAGTGGAACTGGATCCCGTCCAACATCTGGGTCGGGGTCGGCGAGATGGAGAAGCAGGACGTCGTCTTCCCACTGGAGCCGGTCTACCGCAGGAAGGGCATCGAGTTCCGCCAGGCCAAGGCAGTGACCATGCGCCCCGAGGGAACGATGGATGACGCGACCCCCTCGGTCGAGATCGAGTTCACCGATCCCGGCAGACGTGGAGAGACCGAGCACGTCCCCTACGACTACCTGGTCAACGCCACGGGACCGAGGCTCAACTTCGGCGCCACACCCGGTCTGGGTCCGGACGGAGGCGGTCACACCGTGTCGGTGTGCACGGCCGATCACGCGATCGCGGCGGCCGAGCAGCTGCGCGCGAGCATCGAGCAGATGAAGGCGGGACGACCGCAGACACTCGTGGTGGGGATGGGCCACGGGACGTGCACCTGTGAGGGCGCCGCGTTCGAGTACGTCTTCAACGTCGACCACCAACTGCGTGAGGCAGGTGTGCGCGCGTTGGCCGACCTCGTCTACCTGACCAACGAGAGGGACCTCGGCGACTTCGGCGTCGACGGCATGGTGTTTGCCGAGCACGGCATGCAGACCACCAGCCAGGTGTGGACCGCGTCGCTGTTCCGCGAGCGCGGCATCCGGGCGATCACCGGTGCGCACGTGGAGCGGGTCGAGGAAGGCAAGCTGGAGTATCGCCAGCTCGACGACAGCACCGAGACGCTGGGTTTCGACTTCGCGATGCTGCTGCCACCGTTCACCGGAGTCGGGTTGCAGGTCTTCGACCGACAGGGATCCGACATCACTGACGAGATGTTCGCACCCAACAAGTTCATGCGTGTCGATGCCGACTACGCCGTCAAGCCGTATGAGGACTGGAAGCCGGAGGACTGGCCCGAGACCTACGAGAGTCCACGGTTCGCGAACGTCTTCGCCGTCGGCATCGCGTTCGCTCCGCCGCACCCCATCTCGCGTCCTCGGAAGACGGCCGGTGGCGTGGTGATCTCACCCTCGCCACCTCGCACCGGGATGCCGTCGGGGGTGATGGGCAAGACCGTCGCCAAGACGATCGTCGATCGGGTCACGAACCGCGACGCCCCTGCTCACAAGGCATCGATGGCGCGGATGGGCGCCGCCTGCGTGGCTTCTACGGGCGCTGGCCTGCGGTCGGGTACGGCGGCCGCCATGACGCTGATGCCGGTGGTTCCCGACTACACGCGCTATCCCACCGGACGCGACCAACGCGAGACCCGTGGGGAGATAGGGCTGTCGGGTCACTGGGTGAAGCTGATGCTGCACCACCTGTTCCTCTACAAGGCCAAGGGCCGCCCGGGATGGCAGTTCATCCCGGAGTGACCGGTCCGGCACCACCGAGCGCGCACCACCACGAGGTCAGGAGAACGACATGGACAACGTCACCGAGCAGATCGCGGCTGCTCCACTGCCGACACGACGCACCCTGCGGCGGCGCACCAACCTGGCCATCCAGGCCGTCCGCTTCGTGGCCATCAACGGCCGCATCATGCGCATGGTGCTGCGTGGCCACTGATCCAGCTGCATGAGACCCGAGGAAGAGAGCAGGCCATGTTCGAGGTTGATCTCCAGGCACCGTCTCCGGGCAACGACGTTGCGCGCGAGCGACTGACCACCCCTGACGAGCAGACGATGTGTGTGCAGTGGCGGGCCGACGACCGCTTCGACATCCAGGTCCGGGAGCACAGGATCACGGTCGACCAGCCGGTTGCGGTCGGCGGTGTCGATGCCGGCCCCACCCCGACGGAGCTCTTCGTCGCCGGCCTGGCCTCCTGTGTCGCCTTCTACGCGCGTCGATACCTCCGTCGCCATCACATCGACCCGGCCGGTCTCGAGGTCACGACCACCTACCGGATGGGCACCAGGCCCGCCCGGGTCGCCGGCATCGAGATGGAGATCCACGTGTCTGCCCCACTCACGCAGCAGAGGCGAGCAGGCCTGCTGGCCCAGGCAGCGCACTGCACCGTGCACAACTCCCTCACGCAGGCACCTGAGGTCGAGATCACACTGGCGCAGCCGCGCCGGGAGACGAGGAGAGACTCATGAAGAAGCTGGTCATCCTGGGCGGTGGGACCGCCGGGACCATGATCGCCAACAAGCTCCGGCACCGACTCGGCCGTGGGGACTGGAGCATCACGATCGTCGACCGCGACGACGAGCACCACTACCAGCCCGGCTACCTGTTCCTTCCCTTCGGCGGGTACACCCGCGACCAGGTCGTCAGGTCGCGGCACACGTTCCTGCCCGACGGGGTGGACTTCGTGATCGGCTCGATCGACAAGATCGAGCCTGAGGACAACACCGTGCTCCTCGAGAGCGGTCGTCGGCTGTCCTACGACCAGCTCGTCATTGCCACCGGCACCACCCCGCGGCCCGACCAGACGCCCGGGATGCTGGGCCCTGAGTGGCGGCACAGCATCTTCGACTTCTACACGCTCGAGGGCGCCGAGGCACTCGCAGGGGCGCTCGGCACGTTCGACGGCGGCAGGCTGGTCGTCCACATCACCGAGATGCCGATCAAGTGCCCGGTGGCCCCCCTGGAGTTCACCTTCCTCACGGAGGCATGGCTGCGTGAGCGGGGGATCCGCGATCGGGTCGAGCTCGTCTACGTCACGCCGCTGGACGGGGCGTTCACCAAGCCGGTGGCCTCGGCCCACCTGGGCGGGATGCTCGACGAGCGCAAGGTCCACGTCGAGACGGACTTCATGATCGAGCGGATCGACCCTGAGCGGAAGGTGCTCGTGTCCTACGACGAGCGCGAGGTCCCGTTCGACCTGCTGGTGACGGTCCCGCTGAACATGGGTGCGGACTTCGTCGCTGACTCCGGGCTCGGTGACGAGCTCAACTACGTCCCCGTCGACAAGCACACCCAGCTCTCGACGAAATTCGACAACGTCTTCGCCGTGGGTGACGCGAGCGACATCCCTGCCTCCAAGGCCGGCTCGGTCGCGCACTTCGCCGTCGAGATCTTCGTCGAGAACTTCCTCGAGCACGTCGCGGGTCGACCGATGACCGGCGCCTTCGACGGTCACACCAACTGCTTCGTGGAGTCCGGTGACGACAAGGCCCTGCTGATCGACTTCAACTACGACACCGAACCGCTGACGGGCAAGTACCCGTTGCCCGTCGTCGGCCCGATGGACCTGCTGAAGGAGACCCGCGCCAACCACCTCGGGAAGCTGGCCTTCCGCTGGATCTACTGGAACGTCCTGCTCCCCGGCAGGCCCGTCCCACTCCCGGCTCACATGTCGATGGCCGGCAAGCACCAGCCCGAGACCGAACCAGAACAACAGGAGGCCTGAGATGCCCACCACCACGATCGACACGCACGAGATCCACGTCGACGACGAAGGGTTCATGACCCACTACGACGAGTGGACCGAGGACCTGGGCAAGGTGCTCGCCGCGCAGATCGGCATCGAGATGAGCGACGAGCACTGGAAGGCGATCCGCTTCCTGCGCAGCGACTTTCCCGAGCACGGGGAGACCGCCACGCTGCGCCGGGTGACGACGCTCGGCGGCATCCCGACCAAGGAGCTGTTCGCGCTCTTCCCCAAGAAGCCGGCCAAGAAGATGGCCTACATCGCCGGGCTTCCGAAGCCCCGCGGCTGCGTGTGAGAACAGGAGACCGACATGACCACCACCGAGACGGCGCCCCTCATCCCGTCGTTCGACGACGAGGCCGAGGGCGGCCGCAAGCTCGCGATCATCTGCTCCAAGGGCAACCTGGACATGGCCTACCCCGCCCTGATCCTGGCCAACGCCGCGCTCGGCGAGGGCGTGGAGACGCACCTGTTCTTCACCTTCTGGGGCTTCGACATGATCAACAAGAAGACGATGGGTGACCTGAAGTTCACGATGCTCGGCAACACCGCGACGCACATGCCCCAGGGACTCGGAGGCCTCCCCGGCATGACCGCCATGGCCACGCACCAGATGAAGAAGTCGATCGAGGAGATCGGAGTGCCCGAGGTGCCGGAGTTCCTGCAGCAGATCGCCGACTCCGGGGGCCACCTGTGGGCCTGCCGGATGTCAGCCGACATGCAGCACCTGCAGGCCGAGGACCTCTACGACGAGGTCGAGGCGATCATCAGCGCCTCCGACTTCATCGAGAAGACCGACGGCGCGCAGCTGCTCTTCATCTAGCTCCGCCCGAAGAGGCGGGCGAACACACCCCCGCCCTCACGGGGCGCCTTGGGGTGGCCGGCGCACCAGCTGCCCGCCGGGACACGGGCCTTGACCTGCGCGACGTGCTGCCCGCAGCCGGACCAGGTGGTCTTGCCGCAGGTCCTGCACTTCACGGCTCTGCACATGAGGGTGTCTCCTTTTGTTGGTTGACGCTGGATCAGTCGTGCGAGAAGCGGATCGAGGGGAGCAGCCGGGTCAGCCAACGTGGGCTCCACCAGGCTGCCCTGCCGGTGAGGCGAAGCAGCACCGGCAGGAGCACCAGGCGCACCAGGAAGGCGTCGAGGAGTACGGCGACCCCGAGCACGATGCCCATCTCCTTGGGTGGCAGCGGACCGGAGAGCGCAAAGGTGAAGAACACCGCCACCATCACAGCGCCTGCCGCGAAGATGACCCGACCCGAGTGGGCCAGGGAGCCCACCATGGCGTCCTTGGGGTCGCCTGAGTGCTCGAAGTGTTCCTTCGCCGAGGCCAGGAGGAACACCGTGTAGTCCATGGCGATGGCGAAGATCATCGCGAAGAAGAACACCGGTGCCCACGCATCGAGGAAGCCCTGGGGCTCGAAGCCGAACACGTCAGAGCCCCACCCTTCCTGGAAGACCAGACGCGCGACGCCGAACGCCGCCGCGGTCGACAGCAGGCTGGCCAGCGTCCCGAGCAGGGCGATCAGGGGAGCCTGCAGCGCGACCAGGAGGAGCAGGAACCCCAGCGCCAGGATCACCGCGATGACCAACGGCGTGGACTCGTCGAGCTGCGCCTTGAGGTCGAGGTTCTCGACAGCTGCGCCTCCCACCAGAGCGGACGGGGGGAGGTCGGCGCGCACCCGGTCGACCGTGGCCCCGAGCGTCGGATCGGACGGGTCGACCGTGGGGACCGCCTGGATCAGGCTGAGGCCGGAACCGTCGGACGCCGGTGCCGGAGGCATGGCGCCGGAGATCCCGGTGTCTGCTGCCAGCACGTTCCGCGCGGCGCTGGCCTCCGAGGACTTCACGACGACCTGCAGCGTGCCAGGCGCGCCGGGCCCGAACGCGTCCTTGACCAGGTCGTAGCCCACCCGGGCGCTGGCGTCCTCGGGCAGGACCTTGATCGAGGGCATGGCGGTCTTCAATCCCAGCAGGGGGGCGGCGAGGGCGAGCAGGACCACGAGGGCGGCCAGCCCGTAGGCGACGGGGCGCCGCCACAGGCGTTCACCCCAGGCGGCGAACTTCGCAGACCTGTGCTCGCCGGTGTGCACCCACGGAAGTGCCAGCTTGTTGATCCGCATGTCGAGCTTGGACAGGACGAGTGGGAGGAGGGTCAGGGTCGCGCCGAGCACGAAGACGACCGCGAGCATGATGCCGCCGGCCATCGACCGGAACGACGGTGAGGGCACCAGCATCACCGCGGACAGGGAGATCAGCACCGTGGCTCCCGAGAGCAGCACGGCCTTGCCTGCGGTGTCCATGGTCTCGGCGATGGCTTGCCGTGGAGACTCGTGGTGGCCCATCCGAGCTGCTCGGAAGCGCACCACCAGGAACAGGGCGTAGTCGATGCCCAGGGCGAGCGCGAACATCATGGCGAAGTTCATCGCCCAGATGGAGACCGGAACCAGCTGGTTGATCAGCACCAGCGAACCTGCCGAGGCGACCAGGCCCGCCAGGGTCAGGATGAGCGGCAGGCCGGCGGCGACCAGGGCCCCGAAGGCGAGCACGAGAATCGCGAGCGTGACCGGCCAGGAGAACATCTCCGACTTGAGCATCGCGCTGAGGTTGGCCTCGTTGAAGTCCGACCAGAGCAGCGACGCCCCCGTGGGGTTCACCTGGATCGCATCGGTCGAGAGTGCCTGCAAGGGGGCCTTGAGGTCGTCGGCGGCACGCACCATCTCGTTGGTGTCCGCGCCGGCGCCGGCCAGGATCACCGCAGTCCGTCCGTCCTTGCTGAGGGTTGCGCCCGGTTGGGGGGACATGACCTCGGCGATGCGGGGATCGGCCTCGAGCAGGGTGGTGACCTCGGCCAGGACCTTCGCGCCGGCTCCGGCCGAGACCTGGCCGTCCTCGGTGTGCACGACCACCTGGATCGCGGAGCTGGCGTTGCCGCCGAAGTGTTCCCGGGCCAGCTCGCGGGTGGCGACCGACTCGGAGCCGTCGGCCTGCCACCCGGCTCCGGAGAGCTGCGACTCGACCTGCGGGGCGAAGGCGCCCAGGCCGACGATGAGCAGGATCCACACCCCGGTGGTCAGGCGGGCGTGGTCGGTGACCCAGATCCCGAGGCGCCCCAACGGTCCTGGGCGGTAGCCCAGCTCGGGGTCGGGTGCGGGGGCGGCGGCGTGGCGGCCGGGAGCCGTCATGGTCATGGCGAAGGTCTTCCTGTCGGTGGTGCGGGACGAGACGAGTTCAGAGGAGCGCGGGGAGTGCGCGAGCGGCGGTGTAGACGGCCACCCCGAGCACGAGCACGGTGAAGGCGGCGGAGAGGCGCGACGTGTCGGTGCGGGCGGCCAGCCGAGCACCGACCAGTCCGCCGATGACGGACGCGAACGTGAGGATGAGCACGACTCCCCAGTCGGGTGCGGAGCCGACCCCGGCGCGGACAACCAGCGCCGAGGCGCTGGTCAGCGTGATCACGACCAGCGAGGTGCCGGCGGCGTACTCCATCGGCAGGGCGAGCGCCAGCACCAGTGCAGGGACGACGAGGAACCCTCCGCCGACGCCCAGGAACCCGGTGAGCAGACCCACGGCGGTGGCGGTGACGAGCACCTTCAGTGCCCGGGGGCACTGGCAGGCGAAGGTCGGGCTGAAGGTGATGATCGGGTCGTCGAGCAGCGGCCGCCGGGTGCCGGGCGAAGCAGAACCGGCGGCTGAGGATGGTCGGATCGAGGCAGGTGCCCCACCGTGCTCGTCGGCCACGCCTGCCGGCTGCAGCTCCCGCCCGGGGTCAGTTCCTCGGTCGCGACGGGCGCGGAGCTGGCGGACACCCATCAGTCCACCGACGACCAGCATCAGCACGGCGAACGCCGCCAGGAGCACGGGCTCGGTCACGTGTGCTGACAGCTTGGCCCCCGCCGCGGCACCGCCGATCGCCACGAGACCGAAGGTGGCGCCGCGGGCGAGCAGCACGTTGCCGGCGCGGTACGCCGCCACAGCGCTGATCAGCGAGGTCAGGCCCACCACCACGAGCGATCCGGTGGTCGCCTGCGACGGGCTCTGCCCCAGCGCGTAGACCAGCACGGGGACCGCGAGGATCGAGCCGCCGCCACCGAGGGCCCCCAGGCTGAGCCCGATCAGCACCCCGGCGACGGCCGCGACGAGGAGGGTCACGCCGCCTCGGGTCCCACCAGTCGCAGCCCGACCTTCTCGGCGTTGGCGAACTCGTCGTCGACCGCCACCAACTCTCGCCCGATGGCGTCGAGCATCGAGGCCGCGACGGAGGCGCGGTAGCCAGCCTCGCAGTGCACCCACACCTCACCGGCCGGGACCTCGTCGATCCGGTCCCACAGCTCGTGCAACGGGATGTTGACGGCCTCGCTGATCGCGGCGGCGGCGTGCTCCTCGGTGCGTCGTACGTCGAGGACCACCACGTCGCGGTGATGCCTGACCTGGGCGAGGTCGGCGAAGGTGGCCGTCGGGAAGCTGGCCAGCTCCCCGTCCGCCCAGTCCTCCGGCGATCCCGTGGCCTGGGCAGCGGGACGCTCGATGCCGATGCGGACGAGCTCGCGCTGGGCCTCGGCCACACTCTCCGGACTTTCGCCGAGCAGGGTGACCGGCGTCCCCCAGGAGATCAGCCAGCCGAGGTAGGTCGCGAATGCTCCGTCGAGACCGAAGTTCAGGGTGCCGCGTGCGTGCCCGGCCGCGAACGCGGTGCGGTTGCGCAGGTCGATCACCCACTCGCCGGCCTCGATCCGTCGACGCAGCTGTGTGGCGTCGGCGAGCGCCGGCGGGCTGAGGTCGGGCTCCGACGGCCCGGCCGCGTTGGCCGGGGCCATGTGTGCGTAGTAGGCGGGCCAGGCGCCGAGGCCGTCGAGCAGCTCGCGGACGTAGGTCTCCTCGTCCTGGGTGAGCACCGGGTTGGACCTCTTCTCCCTGCCGATGGTCGAGTCGGTGGCCTCCGACTGGGTGGCCGAGCAGAACGACCCGAAGCCGTGGGTCGGGAAGAGGCCGGCCTCGTCGGGGAGCAGGTCGGCGAGCCGATGCGCCGACGCGTGCTGGTGACGGACCAGTGCATCGGTGTGCTCGACGCCGAGGAGGTCCGGACGGCCGGTGGCGCCGTAGAGCAGCGAGCCCCCGGAGAAGACACCCACGGAGTGGTCGAGCCCGGCGGCGCCGGAGTCGGTCAGCGCGTAGGAGAGGTGGGTGAAGGTGTGACCGGGAGTCGCCAGGGCGGTCACGCGCATCCGGGGCCCGACCTGCACGGTCTGTCCGTCACTGATCGGAGTGCGGTCGAAGGAGACGTCGTCGGCCGCGTTCACGTGGTACGCCGCACCGGTGTGCCGGGCCAACGCCAGCCCGCCCGTGACGTAGTCGTTGTGGATGTGGGTCTCGAAGACGTCGGTGAGCCGGACTCCGTGCTCCACGAGCAGGTCCAGCACCCGGTCGATGTCGCGTTGTGGGTCCACCACGAACGCGGCGTCGCCGTCGTGGACGAGGTAGCTGCGGTCACCCAGGGTGGGTGTCTCGATCGGGACGATGGTGAAGTCGTTCGCGGACATCAGATTCCTCCTTCGATGGGGCGGCCCGAGCGGGCCCACCCGGCAGTGCCGCCGGCCACCGACCAGGCGTCGAACCCGAAGGTGCGCAACAGGTCGGTCATGGCCAGGGAGCGGTTCCCCGTGGCACAGATGACATAGACGGGTCGTGACCGGTCGAGCTCCTGCACCCGCCCGGTGAGCTGGCCCATCGGGATGAGGAGCGCACCTGCCACGTGGCCGGCGGCGTACTCGTGGCGCTCGCGGACGTCGACGACCGTGCCGCCGGAGCGGGCCGCCGCGAAGGCCTCGATGTCGATCTCGGGGGTGCTGCTCATGGTGGCTCCTCTCGGTGACGTCACTTGGAAATACCCTAGGGGGTATGTACGATGAATGCAAAACACCCCCTGGGGTATCCCTTCGACCATGGAGCCGAAGGTGAGAGAGGAGCAACCATGTCCACCGTCGTGCTGGGTGCCGAGAACTTCGAGCGCACCGTGACCGAGAACGAGATCGTCCTCGTCGACTTCTGGGCGTCCTGGTGCGGCCCGTGCCGTGCCTTCGCCCCCGTCTACGAGCGGGCCGCGTCGGCCCATCCCGACGTGGTGTTCGGGAAGGTCGACACCGAGGCCGAGCGCGAGCTCGCGGCAGCAGCGCAGATCACCTCGATCCCGACGCTGATGGCCTTCAAGAACGGCACCCTGGTCTTCTCGCAACCCGGAGCCCTCCCGGCCGCGGCCCTCGAGCAGGTCATCGCCGCCGTCCGCGACGTCGACCCGACCCAGGCGCCGTCCGCCGGCACCGCAGCACAGCGGAGCGCCTGATGGCTGGCTACACCCTCGGCGTCACCCTCGAGCTCCCCTATGAGGAGACCGTGAAGGCCGTCCGTGTCGGGCTCGAGGCCCAGGGCTTCGGCGTGCTGACCGAGATCGACCTGCGCGCGACCTTGAAGGCCAAGCTGGACGTCGACGTGCCACCGCAGGTGATCCTCGGTGCCTGTCGGCCGACGCTGGCCCACCAGGCGCTGCAGGTGGACCCGTCCATCGCGACCGTGCTGCCGTGCAACGTCGTGGTCCGATCCGTCGACCACGACACCACGGTGGTCGAGGCCTTCGACCCGGCGGCGATGATGGGCCTGTCCGGGGATGATGGCCTGGACTCGGTGGCAGCTGATGCCCGTCACCGGATCACCGCCATGCTCGTTGCCCTGACCGAGGAGAACTGATGGAGCTCGACCCCGCCGGCATGACCCCCGTGATCAACCGGATCAAGCGCGCCCAGGGCCAGCTGGCCGGTGTCCTGCGGCTGCTCGAGGAGGGCCGTGACTGCGAGGAGGTCGTGACCCAGCTGGCGGCGGTCTCGAAGGCTCTCGACCGGGCGGGGTTCGCGATCGTGGCGAGCGGGCTGCAGCAGTGCCTGACCGCGGGTGAGGGCGTCGACAGCGTCGACGTCAAGAAGATGGAGAAGCTCTTCCTCTCGTTGGCCTAGCCACCGGCAAGATCACCACCCGGATCACCACGTGTGGTGATCCGCGCTCACCACATCGGTGCCTAGCTTCCGTCCATGAGCAACAGCCCCGCACCCTCGAGAGGCAAGACCATGGACAGGTTCACCCGCGGCATCGCAATGGCAAGCGCGAGGCGCCCCTGGCGCACGATCGCGACCTGGGTCCTCGTGATGGGGACCGTGCTCTTCCTGGCCGCCATCGGGGGTGGGACGTTCGCCGACGACTTCGCGGCCCCGGGCAGCCAGAGTGCACGGGCCATGAAGCTGCTCGACCAGGACTTCCCCGAGGCGGCCAAGGGCAAGGCCCTGGTCGTCTTCGCTGCCGAGGACGGGCAGACCTTGCAGAGTCACCGAGCTGACATCGCGGGCGTTCTCACGAAGGTCGCCACGGTCGGGCACGTCGCGGCGGTGGCCGATCCGTTCACCCCCGCCACCGTCTCGAAGGACGGCCGCATCGCCTTCGCCGAGCTGACTCTCGACGCGCCGGAGCGGGAGCTGGGCAAGCCCGGGTTCAAGGTGCTCTCCGACGCCGTTTCTGGCTACGACGTCACGGGGGTCCAGGTCGAGCTCGGCGGTGACGCAGTGTTCCTCAACGCAGCGAACGAGAACTCGCCCGACACGGCCATCGGAATGCTCGTCGCCCTGCTCGTGCTGCTCGTCGTGTTCGGCACGCTGGTGGCCGCCATCGTCCCGATCGGCCTCGCCGTCTTCGCCGTCGGTGCAGGCATCGGCGCCATCACCGTGCTGGCCGCGTCGATGGAGGTGTCGGTGTCCGCCGTCCCCATCGCAGGACTGGTCGGCCTGGGCGTGGGCATCGACTACGCGCTCTTCATCGTGGCCCGCTACCGCGAGAACCGCCTGGCGGGGCAGGACAACCACCGTGCCCTGGGCAACGCCATGGGCACCTCCGGAGCCGCCGTGGCCTTCGCCGGCGGCACCGTCGTGATCGCCACGGCCGCGCTCGCCATCACGGGGCTGGGCATCCTCACCTCGATCGGGCTCTCGGTGGCGCTGATCGTCGTCTTCGCCGTCGCCGCCGCGATCACCCTTCTTCCGGCCACCCTGAGCCTGCTGGGTGACCGGATCGACACCGGCCGGCTGGTGCGGCGCCACCGCCCCGCCACCCGCACGGAGGACAGCGTCTGGTGGCGCTTCGGTCACCGGGTCTCGGGTCGCCCGTGGCCCTACGCCCTCGGCGCCGTCGTCTTCCTGATCGCCGTCGCCACCCCGAGCCTCTGGATGCAGACCGGCTTCCCCGCGGCCGGTGACGCCCCCACGTCGACGACGCACCGGCAGGCCTACGACCTGCTCGCCCAGGGTTTCGGCACCGGCTTCAACGGGCCGCTGGCGATCGTGGTGGACCTGGATGCCGACGGTGTCGACGCTGCCGGACTGCCCGCACTGAGCCGGGACATCGCCTCGATCCCGCGGATCGCGTCGGTGAGCGAGCCGCAGCTCTCCGCGGACGGCGGCACTGCCGTGTTCAGCGCCGTCCCGACCACCGGACCTGCCGATCCCGGGACCTCCGTGGCGATCAAACAGGTTCGCGACCTGATCCCCGGCAACGCCTACGTCTCCGGGATCACCGCGGTCACCGACGACCTGAACACCCAGCTGCGCGACACGCTCCCGCTCTTCGTGGGCACCGTGATCGCCGTGTCCTTCCTGCTCCTGATGCTCGTCTTCCGATCGCTCGTGGTCCCGCTCAAGGCAGCCGTGATGAACCTGCTCTCGATCGGTGGTGCCTACGGCGTCCTCGTCGCGGTCTTCCAGTGGGGATGGGGCAGCAGCCTGATCGGGGTCGAGGGACCGACGCCGATCACCTCGATCATCATCGTGATCATGTTCCCGATCCTGTTCGGGCTGTCCATGGACTACGAGGTGTTCCTGCTGTCCCGGATCCGTGAGGAGTTCCGCCGGACCGGAGACAACGCCGAGTCGGTCGCGAGAGGACTGGCCGGCACCGGGCGGGTGATCACCTCGGCCGCACTCATCATGATCGCCGTGTTCCTCAGCTTCGTCGCGAGCCCGGTGCCGTCGCTGAAGATGCTCGGACTGGGACTCGCCACGGCGATCCTGATCGACGCCACCATCGTCCGGATGGTGCTCGTCCCCGCGACCATGGCACTGCTGGGCAAGGCCAACTGGTGGCTCCCGTCCTGGCTCGACCGGGCCCTGCCCCACCTGACCCTCGAGGGCCCCGGCGACGAGGTCGGGATGCAGGTGACCGCACCCCACCCGTCGTACGTCGATGTGCCGCTGGTCGTCGCGGAGACCGAGGAGCTGGTCGGGCGCTGACCCCCGACCCTCCAGTCAGCTGGCCCCGCGGCATTCGTGCCCGGGGCCAGCTGGTCTGGACCCGCACCGCCTCCGACGGTGGTGCGGGCACGCGCACGGCTACGGTGCACGGGGGACTACGAGGGAGGGATGGACGCCAGTGCTGTCGGACATCGAGATCGCCAACGCCGCCGAGCTGCGCCCGATCAGGGACGTGGCACTCGAGACACTCGGGATCGAGGAGGAGCATCTCGTCCCCTACGGCCACCACAAGGCCAAGGTCGACCTCAACTATCTCTCTGGTCTGTCCGACCGGCCGCTGGGCCGGCTGGTGCTGATGACCGCCCTCTCGCCGACTCCGCCGGGGGAGGGGAAGACCACCACCACGGTCGGTCTGACCGACGCCCTGCACGGGCTCGGACACCGGACGGTCGCCTGCCTGCGCGAGCCGTCGATGGGGCCGGTGTTCGGCATGAAGGGGGGCGCCGCCGGCGGCGGCTACAGCCAGGTCGTGCCGATGACCGACATCAACTTGCACTTCACGGGCGACTTCGCAGCGATCGCGGCCGCGAACAACCTGCTGGCAGCGCTGATCGACAACCACGTGCACCACGGCAACGAGCTCGACATCGACGTCCGGAGCGTCAGCTGGAAGCGCGTCCTCGACATGAACGACCGCGCGCTCCGTCACGTCGTCGTCAGCCTGGGCGGCCACTCGAACGGCTTCCCGCGCGAGGACGGCTTCGACATCGTCGTCGCCTCCGAGCTGATGGCCATCTTCTGCCTGACCGAGTCGTGGGCCGACCTCAAGCGCCGGATCGGCGACATCGTCATCGGCTACACGCGGGGGACGCAGCCGGTGACCGCGCGTGACCTCGGCGCGCACGGCGCCATGGCCGTGCTGCTCCGCGACGCGCTCGCGCCCAACCTGGTGCAGACCCTCGAGGGCGCGCCCGCCTTCGTGCACGGTGGCCCGTTCGCCAACATCGCCCACGGGTGCAGCTCGGTGATGGCCACTCGCGCCGGCCTGCGTCTGGCCGACATCGTCGTGACCGAGGCCGGTTTCGGGGCGGACCTCGGCGCCGAGAAGTTCGTCGACATCAAGTGCCGCAAGTCCGGCCTGCGGCCCGACGTGGCCGTGGTGGTGGCCACGGTGCGCGCCCTGAAGTACCACGGCGGCGTGCCACTCGAAGATCTCGGCAACGAGGACCTCGGTGCGATCGAGGCGGGGATGACCAACCTGCGCCGGCACCTGGACAACATCCGCGAGGTCTATGGCATCCCGTGCGTGGTCGCGGTCAACCGCTTCCCGACCGACACCGAGCTCGAGGTGGCCAAGGTCGTCGAGCTGGTGGCCGCCGAGGGCGTCCGGGCCTTCCCGGCCACGCACTTCGCGGACGGCGGAGTCGGTGCCGAGGACCTCGCCAAGGGGGTGCTGCAGGCGTTCGACGAGCCGTCGCCCCACACCTTCTCCTTCACCTACGAGGACGACCTCTCGCTCACCGCCAAGGTCGAGGCGGTCGCGACCCGCCTCTACGGCGCGGGCCTGGTGACGTGGGAGGCCAGGGCGCGCCGGCGGCTGCAGCGCATCGAGCGGGACGGCTACGGCGAGCTGCCCGTGTGCGTCGCCAAGACGCAGTACTCCTTCTCCACGGACCCGACTTCGCTCGGCGCTCCGAGTGGACACGAGCTGCACGTCCGCGAGGTCCGGTTGTCCGCCGGAGCCGGCTTCGTCGTGGTGGTCTGCGGCGACATCATGACCATGCCCGGCCTGCCCAGGGCCCCGTCCGCGTCCCGGATCGACCTGGCCGACGACGGCACCATCCTGGGCCTGTCCTGAGGCCTGTCCTGAGGCCTGTCCTGGCGCCTGTCCTGGCGCCGCTCTGACCCGCGGTCGGACGCCGGGCGAGGGGGCCGGAGGGCGCAGTGCTGCTCGTCACGCCCTATGTGACTCGCTCGTAACCTGCGAGTCGTGACACCTTGGGCCAAAGCGCGAGACTAGCCTCGCATTTTGTCGTCGGAGGTCTTCATGTCGTTCAGCCGCGTTGCGATCGTCAACCGTGGTGAAGCCGCCATGCGGCTGATCCACGCCGTCCGCGAGATCAATGCCGCCGGCGGCGGCCCGATCCAGACCGTGGCGCTGCACACCACGGGCGAGGCCAATGCGATGTTCGTCCGCGAGGCGGACCTCGCCTACGACCTCGGGCCGGCGTCCGGGCGCCCCTACCTCGACCTCGGTGTCCTCGAGAAGGCGCTGCTGGACACCGGCGCCGACGCGGCGTGGCCCGGCTGGGGCTTCGTCGCCGAGGACCCGTCCTTCGTCGACCTGTGCGACAAGTACGGCGTCACCTTCATCGGCCCGAGCGCCGAGGCGATGCGCCAGCTCGGCGACAAGATCGGCTCGAAGCTGATCGCCGAGGAGGTCGGCGTGCCCGTGGCGCCGTGGAGCCGCGGGGCGGTCAGCAGTCTCGAGGCGGCGCTGGCTGCCGCGGAGGACATCGGCTATCCGCTGATGCTCAAGGCCACGGCCGGGGGTGGCGGCCGCGGCATCCGGATGGTGGCGTCGGCCGACGACCTGGCGGACGCCTACCAGCGCACCAGCGACGAGGCTCTGCGGTCCTTCGGCAACGGGACCGTCTTCCTCGAGCGCCTGGTGACCGGTGCCCGTCACGTCGAGGTGCAGGTGATCGCGGACGGTCACGGCACCGCCTGGGCCGTCGGCGTACGCGACTGCTCGATCCAGCGTCGCAACCAGAAGGTCATCGAGGAGTCTTCCTCGCCGCTGCTGTCCCCGGAGCAGAACGAGGAGCTCAAGCTCTCTGCCGAGCGCCTCGCCCTGGCGGTCGGCTACGTCGGAGCCGGCACCGTCGAGTTCCTCTACCACCCCGGCGAGCAGACGTTCGCCTTCCTCGAGGTCAACACCCGACTCCAGGTGGAGCACTCGATCACGGAGCTCACCACCGACATCGACCTGGTCAAGGCGCAGATCCACGTCGCCCAGGGCGGACGGCTGGAGGGGGAGAAGCCGGCCGAGGTGGGGCACGCGGTCGAGGCCCGGCTCAACGCCGAGGACCCGGACCGCGACTTCGCTCCGTCTCCGGGCCACATCGTCCACCTCGACCTGCCCTCCGGCCCGGGCATCCGGGTCGACACCGGCGTCGCCGAGGGCGACACCATCCCGCCCGACTTCGACTCGATGATCGCCAAGATCATCGCCTACGGCCGCACCCGTGAAGAGGCGCTGGCCCGGCTGCGCAGGGCGATGTCCTCCACCACCGTGGTGATCGAGGGTGGCGCCTGCAACAAGAGCTTCGTCCTCGACCTGCTCGCCCAGCCGGAGGTCGTCGACGGCTCCGGGGGCTGGGCGGACACTGGCTGGATCGACCGGGTGCGTGCGGAGGGCCGGCTCGTCGCGCACGCCCACGCCGGCATCGCCGTGGTGACGGCAGCCATCGAGGCCTACCTCGACCGGCTCCGGATCGAGACCGCCCGGCTCCTCGAGACCGCCCATGGCGGTCGCCCCTCCGCCTCGCACCAGGTCGGCCAGCCGGTCGAGCTCAAGCTGCGCGGCGTGTCCTACCAGGTGTCGACGGTCAACACCGGCCCCGGTCGCTTCCGGGTCAGCGTGGCCTCCGGCCCCACCCAGCAGACGGTCGACGTCGAGCTCGAGCACGTCGACGACGTACGCCGCCGCCTGCTGGTGGGCGGCCGCAGGCACAACATCGTCACCGCCACCCACGGCCCGACCACCCTCGTCGAGGTCGACGGCGTCGCTCACCGGGTCAGCCGTGACGAGGGGGGCGTGCTGCGCTCGCCCGCGCCGGCGCTCGTGGTGGCCACACCGCTGGCCGTCGGCGCCGAGGTCGAGGCCGGTGCCGCGGTCATCGTGCTCGAGTCCATGAAGATGGAGACGGTGATCCACGCACCCTTCCCCGCGCGGGTCAAGGAGCTGCTCGTCATCACCGGGAGCCAGGTCGAGACCGGCTCCGCCCTGATCAAGCTGGAGCCGATCGGTGAGGACGCCGAGGAAGCCGTGAGCGAGGAAGGCCCTGACCTCGACCTGCCGGGCGCCGACGAGGGCACTGAGCCGGAGGCCCGCGGAGCGCGAGCCCGAGCAGCCCTGACCGCCGTCGTCCTCGGCTACGACGTCCCACCCGAGGACCAGGACGCGGCCCTCTCGGAGTACCTCGCGGTGCGCGACCAGATGCGGGCCGACGGCGAGCCGGTCGTCGACGACGAGGTGTCGCTCCTCACGATCTTCGCCGACCTCGCCGAGCTGAGCCGCAACCGTCCCGTCGACGAGGACCGGCACACCGAGCTGCGGGTGCACAGCTCCCGTGAGCACTTCCACACCTTCCTGCAGAGCCTCGACGTCGAGCGCGGCGGGCTGCCCGAGCAGTTCAAGGACCGGCTGCTGCGCGTGCTCAAGCACTACGGGGTCGAGGACCTCGAGCGCACCCCCGCCATGGAGGACGCGGTCTTCCGCATCTTCCTGGCCCAGCAGCGCTCCACGCCCGAGGTCGCGCTCGCCTCGGCCGTGCTCGGGAGCTGGATCGAGGAGACCCCGCCGTCCGGCCGGCTCGCCGTTCGCGCGCGCGCCCTGCTGGAGCGTCTCGGTCGCGTGACGCAGCAGCGCTACCCGGTCGTCGGCGACCTGGCGCGCAGCGTCCGGTTCCGCTGGTTCGACCAGCCGGCCGTGGACGCGGAGCGCTCGGACATCCTCCTCGGCGTCCGCGACGAGCTCGCCGCACTCTCGGCCGACGGGGACGTCGCCGACCGCGCCGCTCGGATCGAGGCGCTGGCCGCCATCCCCGAGCAGATCGTGCGCTTCCTCGCCGAGCGGCTCGAGCACGGCGTCCCGACGCGCGAGCCGATGCTCGAGGTGCTGGCCCGCCGTCACTACCGCGAGTACGACCTGCACGACCTGCGGTCCTTCGAGTCGGGCCAGCGCCCGGTCGTGACCGCGAGCTACACCCTCGACGACCGGCCGACCCGCCTGGTGTCCGTGGTCGGCACCGTGGCCGAGCTGGGCGACCCGGCGAGCGACCTCGTCTCCGCCATCACCGAGCAGGTCGACGGGCGTGACCCGACCGAGCAGGCCGTGGTCGACCTCTACCTGCACTGGGCCGATGCCCCTGAGGGTGCCGACGCCACCAGCGAGGACCTGCGTGGGCTGGTCGCGAGGCTGCCGGTGGCGCAGGAGGCCCGACGGATCTGTGTCGCGGTCTGCAGCGGAGGTGACCGACCGGTCGGTTACTACGTGTTCCGACCCGACCTCGACGGTGGGGTCGTCGAGGACGATCTGACCCGAGGCGTCCACCCGATGGTCGGCCGCCGGCTGAACCTGTGGCGGCTGCGCAACTTCCACGTCACCCGCGTCGAGGCGCCCGAGGATGTCCTGCTCTATGAGTGCGTGGCCCGGGAGAACCCGGCCGACCGGCGTCTGGTGGCGTTGGCGCAGGTGCGCCAGATGTCCGTCGTACGCAACGAGGACGGCGACGTCACCGCGATGCCCCACGCCGAGCGAGCGGTGGAGAACTGCCTGGAGGCGATCCGCCGCGCCCGCGTGGCGCGCGGCACCGCGGGAGCCAAGCTGGACATGAACCACGTCTGGGTGCACGTCTGGCCCGTGGTCGACGTCGACTACACCAGCATGACCGCCCTCGGCACCAAGATCAGCCCGCTCACCGATGGTGCCGGCATCGAGGAGGTCGTGGCCCAGGGCCGCGTGGCCGTGCCCGACGGCGAGCCCGTTCCGGCGGCCGTGCGCTTCGGTGCGCAGCCCGGGGCAGGCGTGGTCTCCACGGTCGAAGATCCTCCGACCGAGCTGCTGCGCCCCCTCGACGACTACGCCTCGAAGGTCGTTCGGTCCCGCCGTCGCGGCCTCGTCTACCCCTACGAGCTCAGCTCCGTCCTGACCGGTCCCGGCGGCTCCCTGGTGGAGTACGACCTCGACGACACCGGCGAGCTGGTCCCCGTCGACCGCCCCCGAGGCCTCAACAAGGCCGGCATCCTGGCCGCTGTCGTGACCACGCCCACCCCGTTGCACCCCGAGGGGGTCACCCGCGTCGTGCTGTGCGGCGACCCGACCAAGTCACTGGGGTCGGTCGCCGAGCAGGAGTGCCTGCGCGTCATCGCGGCCCTCGACCTCGCCGAGCGGATGCAGGTGCCCGTCGAGTGGTTCGCCCTGTCGGCGGGTGCCCGGATCTCGATGGACTCCGGCACCGAGAACATGGACTGGGTCGCCAAGGCGCTGCGCCGGATCGTCGAGTTCACCCAGGACGGCGGCGAGATCAACGTCGTGGTGGCCGGCATCAACGTCGGGGCCCAGCCCTACTGGAACGCCGAGGCCACCATGCTGATGCACACCAAGGGCATCCTCGTGATGACTCCGGAGAGCGCGATGGTGCTCACCGGCAAGCAGTCCCTCGACTTCTCCGGCGGCGTCTCGGCCGAGGACAACTACGGCATCGGCGGCTATGACCGCGTGATGGGTCCCAACGGCCAGGCGCAGTACTGGGCACCCGACCTGGCCGGTGCGTTCGCCGTCCTGATGGCGCACTACGAGCACACCTACGTCGTGCCGGGCGAGGAGGGACCGCGTCGGGTGACCACCACCGACGAGACGGACCGCGACATCTCGTCCTACCCCCACGACGTGGAGGGCAGTGACTTCACCACGGTCGGGGAGATCTTCTCCAGCACGACCAACCCCGACCGCAAGAAGGCCTTCGACATCCGCACGGTGATGCGCGCCGTTGCCGACCAGGACCACGCCACGCTCGAGCGCTGGGCCGGCATGGCGGACGCGGACACCGCGGTCGTCCAGGACGCGCACGTGGGCGGCTACCCCGTCTGCCTGCTCGGCATCGAGTCGCGTTCGGTGCGCCGCAGCGGGTTCCCCCCGACCGACGGCCCCGACACCTACACGGCCGGCACGCTCTTCCCACGCTCGTCGAAGAAGGCCGCGCGGGCGATCAACGCGGCGAGCGGCAACCGGCCGCTGGTCGTGCTCGCGAACCTGTCCGGCTTCGACGGGTCACCGGAGTCGATGCGCAACCTGCAGCTGGAGTACGGCGCCGAGATCGGTCGCGCGATCGTCAACTTCCGCGGGCCGATCGTCTTCTGCGTCATCTCCCGCTACCACGGCGGCGCGTTCGTGGTCTTCTCCAAGGCGCTCAACCCGAACATGACCGTGCTCGCGCTCGAGGGCTCCTTCGCCTCGGTGATCGGGGGTGCGCCTGCCGCCGCCGTCGTGTTCGTCGGCGAGGTGGAGAAGCGCACCGCTTCGAGCCCCGCCATGCGCGAGCTCGATGCCCGGATCGCCGACGCGACCGGTGCGGAGCGGATCGGTCTGGTGATCGAGCAGTCCGAGCTGCGCGCCGCGACGCGGGCCGAGAAGATCAGCGAGGTCGCCGCCGAGTTCGACGAGATCCACGACATCCACCGTGCCGTCGACGTCGGCTCTGTCGACGCCGTGATCCCGGCTGCCAGGTTGCGCCCGGAGATCGTCGGTGCGATCGAGCGGCACCTGGGGGCGGGGGAGTGAGTGTCGGTTTCCTGCTGACCGGGGAAACCGTCACCTCCGCACGCCTCCCGGCCGGTCTCCTCAGCGGACGGTGAAGCTGGTCGATCCCACGCTCGTGTACTGGTCGGTGATCAGGTAGTGCGCGGTGTACCGACCCGGCGGCAGCGGCCAGGGCTTGCCCTGGTGGTCGCGGCCGAGCACCAGCTCGCCCTCGGTGCTCGGCGGCAGGGCGCCGGCGTCGTGGCCCCCGGTGTAGCCCCAGACGAGGTAGTCGTCCTTCTCCGGGTTGGCGGCACCGGCCCGGTAGACGCCGATCCAGTCCCACCGGTTGGCCGGGCCGTCGGCCCAGTGCACGGTGATCGGCTGGCCGGGCGCATAGGTCGACGCATCGGTGGTCAGCGCGACCTTCGCGTCCTTGGGCCGCACGACGAGGTCGTTGGTCGCGACGACGTCGTCACCGTCCAGCAGGTCGACCCGGTAGGCGCCGGGGGCGAGCCGGCCGGTGTCCACCGCGACGGTGCCGGAGGTGCCGGGTGCGTCGTACGACGCAGCTGACGGGCCGGTCAAGGTGATCTTGCCGCCATCGGCTCCCTCGGGCATCCGGTACGACGCAGTCACCTCGCCGCCGACCGTGACCATCCGGCTCGACAGCGCGACCGTGGTCGGAATGGGAGCGGGGGTGACCGTCAGTCGGGAGAGCACTGCGCGGTGGTCGGAGGTCCACTTCGGGTAGCCCCGGTCGACGCCGTCGCCGCCCTTCTCGCCGACGACCTCGCTGCTGACGACCTTGGTCGGCCCGCCGACGTAGGCGTAGTCGATGCGTCGCGGGCTGCCCTTGCTGCCGGCGACGTCGCCCCAGGTGTGGCCCGGGTTCGTGGCCGGATCCGGGTGTGCCTCGCGATAGGAGTCGCGCAGGCCGGCCCCCACCAACGCCTCGCTGACCGGCCAGGCGATCGGGCCGTCCAGGTGGGAGGGCTCGTTGAGATCGCCGGTGAAGAGCACCGGCCACCCCTGGTCGAGCAGCTTGGTCGCCGACGGGAGCAGGGTCTCGACCGACGAGAGCCGGACCCTCTTCTCGGTGGCAAGCACGTCGGCGAGGGGCACTCCGCGCTGCAGCCGGTTGGGCCCGTCCTGCACGTAGTCCAGGTGGGTGTTGATCAACGCGACGGCCTCGCCGGGGCGGACCTCGATGTAGGAGTAGAGACCGTCCGCCCCCGACGGCTCGAGGATGGGGTACTTCGAGAGGATCTGCAGACCGACGTCGTAGTAGGGGTAGCCGGCCGCCTTGGCGATCTCCGGGAGCCGGTTGTAGGACTCCAGGACGCCGACCACGTCTGCGTCGAGGTCGGCCATCACCGCGTCGGACGACCTGCTGCCGCCGTACTCCACGTTGAAGACCAGCAGCGACAAGGAGATCGGCTTTGCTGCCGCGGGGGAGGAGGAGGGCTTCGCGGCGGACGGCCGCCCGCTGGAGTGCGTCGAGCCCGAGCATCCCGCCAGCAGGGCCGCGCTGAGACCCAGCACCACGCCCACCAGGATCACCGAGGTGCGTCGCATGCCGACCCCAATCCGCCTGACTGACTGATCAGACAGTCAGGGTCGACGATAGGTGAGCCCGACCCTGCTGTACAGACATCCCGGGTCGCGGATCTCAGGCGACGAGGCGGCCCAGGAAGCCGAGCACCTCGGCTGGGGTGCGGGCCGTCGGGTGGCCGAGCCCGTCGTCGTACAGGTGTCCCCAGCCGGCGTGGACCGGCAGCGCGCCCGCTGCCTCCGCCGCGCCGACGTCGAGGGGTGAGTCGCCGACGTAGAGGCAGCGGGCCACGTCCACCCCGAGTGCGTGTGCCGCGGCCAGGACGCCGTCGGGTGCGGGCTTGGGCCGCTCGACCTGGTCGCCGCCCACCACCACCTCGAAGTGGGCGCGCAGGCCGGTGCCTTCGAGCAGGATCGCCGCGGCACGGTGGCTGTTGCCCGTGAAGACCGCCAGGGGTACGCCGCGCCGGCGGAGCTCCTGGAGCACCTCGACGATGCCGTCGTGCACCCTGACCTGGCCGATCATCTCGCCCAGCACGTCGTGGTAGAGCTCGGCGTCGTCGTGGGTGCCCTCACGGCCGAGCATCTCGCCCAGCATCGTGCGGGGATGGCCGAGGTCGTAGAGCGCGACCACACCGTCGCGATCAGGCGGCGTGGCGCCCAGCCGCGTGACGGTCTCGATGAACGCGTCGGGCACGATCGTCGCCGTCGTGACCAGGGTGCCGTCCATGTCCCAGATGACGCCGGTGTCCATGGGCTCTCGCACCCGACCAGCCAACCAGAACGACCCGGAGTCCGGTGAGCTGCGGCTGCTCGGCTACGAATGCCGGGTCGCGGAGGCGATCGGGTCCTGGCTGACCCGGGCCAGGTCCTGCTCCGGTGGGAGGTCGTTCGTCGCTGTCCGGAACAGCGGGCGGTAGAGGAACCCAGCGAAGACGGTGCCGGCGCCGGCGAAGCAGGTCATGGCGATCGCCTGCACCCAGGACCCGTCGCTGTCACCGTTGGCCAGCATGGTCCAGGCCATCCCGGCGACCGACCACGCCAGGAGCACGTAGCCACCGAGGATCGCGTAGGCCGGTTTGCGGGCCCACCGGCGACGCAGGAGGAGACCGACGCCCACCGCGACCGCAGCGGGCACGACGATGCCGAGGTCGTAGAACTTCACGACCCAGAAGGTGTTGGGCGTCTCCAGGTAGGCGCTGCCGGCCGGAGGGTCCTGCCAGGCCTGGAGGAGTGTGCGCAGGTGGATGCCCACCACGACGAAGAGCGCCATCAGCAGCAGGAGCACGCCGCTGCCGCGCTCGAGCCGTCGCGACGATGCCGGCAGCTCCTCGGAGGGGGTGGCAGTCCAGCACCGCACGCCGAGCGCCGCTGCGACCACGAACAGCGTGAGCAGCAAGGGGAAGTAGCGCTCGAGGTTGCCGGGCCGGTCGAGGTACTCGTTGCCCAGGATGAGCTGGGAGTAGGTGTACATCGCGAACGTCGTCGGCGCGAGCCCCAGCACCGGTCCCGCGCGATGGCCACGCCAGAGGAGTCCGGCGACCAGGAAGCAGAGGGGGGCCACGACGCAGAGCGCGGCCAGGTCCCCGCCCCGGATCTGGTTGAGCCCGGAGGCCGAGGTGCTGAAGTGGATGCGCTCGAGCAGGAGCGGACCCAGGAACGCATAGCTGGCGATGAGACCACCCAGGCAGGCGAAGCCAATGCTGGTCAGGCGGTCGTCACCGGTGGTGGGTCGCACTCGCACGGTTTCCTCACGGACGGGAGCCGGTCGACTCCCAGACTGGCCGCTGGAACCCGTCGGGTGCAGGGCCCGGATGCCTCCGCGCAGGGGACCTAGGTCCCCCGCGGCTCAGAAGCCGGTGGGCTCCCGCGGGGTGTAGGCGTCCTCGAGGAGGGTGACCTCCTCATCAGTCAGTCGGACGTCGAGGGCCGCGACCGCGTCGGGCAGGTGATGCCGCTTGGTGGGGCCGACGATGGGCGCGTCGACGACGGGGTTCCGGAGCACCCAGGCCAGGGCGACGTGGGCCATCGGGATGCCGCGTGCCTCGGCGACCCGCTGAACGGCGTCGGCGATGGGCTCGTTGCTGTCCTGCACGTAGCGACGCCCCATCGGGTCGCTCTCGGAGCGTGTGGTGCGCTCGCCCCAGGGGCGCGCGAGCCGGCCCTTGGCCAGCGGGCTCCACGGGATGCTGCCCACGCGCTGGTCGGCCAGCAGCCCGAACATCTCGCGCTCCTCCTCGCGCTGCATCAGGCTGTACTGGTTCTGCATCGAGACGAACCTGGTCCAGCCGTGCAGGTCGGCGGCGTGCTGCAGCTTGGCGAACTGCCAGGCCCACATCGAGGAGGCGCCGAGGTAGCGCGCCTTGCCCGCCTTCACGACGTCGTGCAGGGCCTCCATCGTCTCCTCGACCGGAGTCTCGGGGTCGAAGCGGTGGATCTGGTAGAGGTCCACGTAGTCGGTGCCGAGCCGGGTCAGCGAGGCGTCGATCTGCTCCATGATCGCCTTGCGTGACAGGCCGGAGCCGCCCGGACCGTCGTGCATCGCGAAGTGCACCTTGGTCGCGAGTACGACGTCCTCGCGCCGGCTGTACCTGTCGATGGCGCGACCCACGATCTCCTCCGAGCTGCCGAAGCTGTAGACGTTGGCGGTGTCCCAGAAGGTGATGCCGAGCTCCACGGCCTGCCTGAAGATCGGCTCGGCCGCGTCGTCGTCGAGGGCCCACTCGCTGAAGCCGCGTGAGGTGTCGCCGAAGCTCATGCAGCCGAGGGCGATGCGGCTCACCTTCAGCCCCGAGCGGCCCAGGTGCGTGTATTCCATGACTGGCTCCTGTCTGAGGTCGTGGGTCGATGGTGGCCCCTCTGCCCTCGGTGTGCCCAGTCGCGGGTGTTGCTGAACGCTTCGCCCCGGGTGCGCGTAGGATGGACGGGTCACCGGCTCTCGGTTCAGGCCGCCGTCCAGCGGCGGGGCGTCTCGGCAGTGGGTGGATCGGCCATCGACGGATGGTCGTGGGTTGCACGGCGTCGCCACGTTCGGGGTCGACGCGTCGGTCTGTTCCAGATCCGTGCGACAGCGTCGCGTCGCGGAGTGGTCCACCAGGACTGTTTCGTTCGACATCGGTCGCCCCGGTCGCGGGGATGCACGATCGGTGCCATCCCGTGCGAAGCACGCATCGGGAGACTCGCGAGGAGGAGTCTGTGGCTCGACGAGGCACGCGCCAACCGCGCGCTCGCCGTACTGCCCCGCGCACCCAACGGAGTGTCCGGGACGTCGACAACGAGGGGATCATCCCCGTGCTCGCGCGCGCCGTGCGCGAGGTGGAGGCCTCCGCGCAGCGCGGGTCGGTCTCGCCGTCGGCCCGCACGAAGTTCACCGCGGTGGCGCTGCTGGTGCGCGACGAGCGTGCGCGCATCAAGTCCGATGCCGACAGCACCGAGACCCAGAAGGCTGCCCAGCTCAAGCGACTCGACGGGATCGGGACGATCCTGGCCAAGACGGCGGCTCGCGACACCTCGCTGCTCTCGCTGCTCGCCGAGGAGGCCGTCGTCTCCGACGACGCCCAGGCGCTGAAGCGGGAGATGCAGCGCAAAGCGGGCCTCGAGACCACCCCCGAGGAGGTGGCGCCGGTCGAGACCGACGCCGCACCGGCCAGCACGCCACGACGGGCGCTGCCCCAGTCGGTCGTCTCGCGGCAGCTGGCCAACCCGTTCCTGACCCCTGACTTCTCGGCCGCTCAGCAGAGCAAGGCGCGGCCGCGCCTGCTGGCGACCTGGGAGCTGCTCGGCCCGCTGTTCCGGGCCTTCGAGGAGGTCACCGGCGGAGCCTCCTGCATGACCCTTCCCGAGGCACCCTCGCTCCGCGCCGCCGGCGACCTGGAGCTGATGCCCCACCAGGCCCAGGTGGTCGCCGCAGCGAAGGCCGGACACCGGACCTTCCTGCTCGCCGACGAGCCCGGCCTGGGCAAGACCGCCCAGGCGCTGCTCGCTGCGGAGGCCGCGAACGCCTACCCACTGCTCGTCGTCGTCCCCAACGTCGTCAAGGCCAACTGGGCCCACGAGGTCGGACTCTGGACGCCGCGACGCACGCCGACCGTGATCCACGGGGACGGCGACACCGTCGACGGCTTCGCCGACATCGTGATCGTGAACTACGAGGTGCTCGACCGGCACGTGGGTTGGCTGGGGGACTTCGGCTTCCGCGGCATGGTGGTCGACGAGGCGCACTTCATCAAGAACAAGTCGTCGCAGCGTTCGCAGCACGCGCTCGAGCTCTCCGAGCGGATCCGTGCCCGGACCCCTCGCCCGTTGCTGATGGCGCTGACCGGCACGCCGCTGATCAACGACATCGAGGACTTCCGCGCCATCTGGCAGTTCCTGGGCTGGATCGACGACAAGAAGCCGCGCGCAGAGCTGATGGAGGCCCTCGAGGAGACCGGTCTCACCCCGCTCGACCGCGGGTTCTTCCGGGCGGCGCGCCAGTGCGTCGTCGACATGGGCATCGTCCGGCGTCGCAAGATCGACGTCGCTGCCGACATCCCGGCCCGCCGCGTCGCCGACCTGCCTGTCGAGCTCGACGAGGAGGCCGGTCGTTCGATCCGGGAGGCCGAGCGCGAGCTCGCCCGGCGTCTGGTCAAGCGCTACGACAGCGCGCTGGCGGCCCGCACCTCCGGCATCGTCGTGGACGGCATCGACCACGAGCTCGTACGCCGGGTGGCCGGCTGGGAGCGTGAGGACACGACCACCTCCACCGGCGAGAACGTGTTCAGCATGATGCGGCGCATCGGGCAGGCGAAGGCAGGTCTCGCCGCCGACTACGCCGCCCAGCTCGCGCGCAACGTCGGCAAGGTCGTCTTCTTCGCCCGCCACGTCGACGTGATGGATCTCGCGGAGGAGACGTTCGCCAGGCGGGGCATCCGCTACTCCTCGATCCGTGGCGACCAGACCCCGAAGCAACGGGCCAAGGCGATCGATGACTTCGTCAACGACCCCGAGGTCGCCATCGTGGTCTGCTCGCTGACCGCTGCCGGTGTGGGCCTCAACCTCCAGGTGGCGTCCAACCTGGTGCTCGCCGAGCTGTCCTGGACCGACGCGGAGCAGACCCAGGCCATCGACCGCATCCACCGGATCGGTCAGGACGAGCCGGTCACCGCGTGGCGGATCATCGCGGCCCAGACGATCGACACCCGGGTCGCCGAGCTGATCGACAGCAAGGCCGGTCTGGCCGCACGCGCGCTCGACGGGTCCGAGGAGGACATCTCGTCGTCGGTCGACGTGCAGCTCGAGGCGCTGGTCGCGCTGTTGACCGAGGCCCTGACCGAGCGGGAGTAGCCACCCGGTCCTCGGCACCGCTCGAGGTGATCCGAGCGCCGCGACGGCAGGCGGATACCAGATCCCCGCCGAAGCGTCGCCACGGTATGGACCGCGGGGGGTCGCATCCCGGGATGTCGTTGCCGCCCCCGTGACATGGCGGGATCGTGACCGGCATGACGACCCGATCCGGACCGGGCACAGACGAGGCAGTCGAGCACTTCGACGCCGTCATCGTCGGCTCCGGGTTCGGGGGATCGGTGATGGCGGCTCGCCTGGCCGAGGCCGGCTGGTCGGTCTGTGTGCTCGAGCGAGGAAGGGCCTACCCGCCGGGCTCGTTCCCGCGGTCGCCGCAAGCCATGGCTGCCAACACGTGGGACCCCAGCGAGGGCTTCTACGGGTTGTTCGACTTCTGGACCTTCCCCGGGCTCTCCTCGATCGTCTCCAGCGGTCTCGGCGGCGGCTCGCTGATCTACTCCAACGTGATGCTGCGCAAGCCGAGAGAGTGGTTCGTGGTCGACGACCCGATGCCGGGCGGCGGTCGAGAGCGCTGGCCGATCACCTACGACGATCTCGTGCCGCACTACGAGGCCGTCGAGGAAGCACTGAACGTCACGCCCTACCCGATCGAGCAGGACCCCTACAGCAGGACCGGCAGGACCCATGCTGTGCTGCAGGCCGGGAAGGCGCTGGGGCACAGGTCGTTCACACCCAACCTGGCCGTCACCTTCGGCAACGACGCGTCGGCAGCGGTCCCCGGAGAGCAGATCGTCGAGGGCGTGCCCAGTCTGCACGGACTTCCCCGGTCCACGTGCCGCCTGGTGGCCGAGTGCAACCTCGGCTGCAACTACGGCAGCAAGAACAGCCTCGACCACACCTACCTCAGCCGTGCGCACGCGTCCGGCGCCGCGCTTCGCACGCTCTGCGAGGTCAAGCGTTTCTGGCCGGAGGGCGACGAGGGGTTCTTCGTCGAGTACGTCGAGCACGACCAGCAGCGCACGAGCCGCAGCGCCAAGCCGCACCTCATCCGGTGCAGGCGTCTGGTGCTGGCTGCGGGGACGTTCGGCTCGACCTACCTGATGCTGAAGAACAGAGCCGCCCTGCCGGGACTCTCGGACCGGCTGGGCAAGCGGTTCTCGGCCAACGGCGACTACCTCGGGCTGGCGATCAAGGCGCGTGAGGACCTGAGGCCGCGCCCGATGGATGCGAGCTTCGGCGCGGCGATCACCGCGACCTTCGAGGTCCCGCGCACGGAGGGCAGCCACGCCCTGCGCGGTGCCTACGTCCAGGACGCGGGATACCCAGACCTGGTCAACTGGATGCTGAACGAGTCGTTGCCGCTGGTGACGCCACGACTGGTGCGGTTCCTGGTCTCACAGGTGGGCCGGCGCGTGACGGGCCGACAGCTGGCCGGCATGAACTCCGCTCTGCGCGACGTCCTGGGCAAGGCGCAGCTCACGGCGTCGACGACGCCGCTCGTCGGCATGGGACGCGACGTCCCGAGCTCGACCTTCGCTCTGACGCGCGGCTTGCTGGACCTCGACTGGCGTGTGCAGAGCTCCCAGCTCCACTTCGACCACCTGGACGAGCTCCTCCATGACGTCGGCGAGACGGTCGATGCCGAGATCGTGGCCACCCTGCGTCACCTCAACCGGATCATCACCGTCCACCCGTTGGGCGGGTGCCCGATGGGGGCGTCCCCCGAGCAGGGCGTGGTCGACCCGCACGGCGAGGTCTTCCACCACGAGCGCCTCGTCGTGGCGGACGGATCCGTGATGCCCGGACCGGTCGGCGCGAACCCGTCGCTGACGATCGCGGCCTTTGCGAACAGGGCGGCGGACAAGCTGATCGCCGGTGGAGCGTAGACAGGGGACTGGAAGATGGGTGACTGCGACGCTCACGAGGAGCGGGAGACGAAGCGCGCGCTGATCCTGGCGGGCGGTGGTCTCAAGGTCGCCTTCCAGGCCGGCGCCCTGCAGGTGCTGCTCGACGAGGCCGGGCTCGACTTCCCGATCGCGGACGGGACGAGTGGCGGCACCTTCAACCTCGCGATGTACTGCCAGGGAATGAGCGGAACGCAGATCGCCGACAACTGGCGCGCGTTCTCTCCCTCCTCAGGCATCGCCCCCAACCTGCCCGGCGCCCTGCTCGGGCCGTTCGGGCCAGGGCTGTTCAGCTTCCGGCGATACGCCGGGGCGGACGGGGTGTTCGACGACTGGGGTCTGGACTTCGAGGCCATCAACACCTCCACCATCGACGCCTCGTTCAACCTCTACGACTTCCAGGCCAACGAGCTGGTGCCGGTGCCGGCGCAGGCTCTGGACCGGCGCCGGCTCACCGCGTGCAACTCCCTTGCCTTCTGGTTCCCGCCCGTCACGATCGACGAGCGCCCGCATCTGGACGCGGTCTACGTGACCGATGCCAACATCGAGCGCGCCATCGACGCGGGCGCCGACGACATCGTGGTGATCTGGACCATCAGCGGGCGCGGCACCTGGCGCCACGGCTTCTGGCAGCAGTACTTCCAGACCATCGAGGAGGGCGCCAACGGCACCTTCAAGAGGATCCGGGCGCGCATCGAGGCCAACAACGCCGCCATCGGGGCCGGCAGGTGCGGTGAGTACGGCCGCACGATCACGTTGCGGGTCCTGGCCGCCGAGGTCCCGCTCAACTACATCTTCAACTTTCGTCGTGACCGGATGGCGGCCGCTGTCGAGCTGGGGGTGCGCGAGGCACGCAAGTTCTGCACGGAGGAGGGCCTCCTGCCCCAGCCTGCCTCCACGCCTCCGGAGTCACCGGAGTCACCGGAGCCCCCGCCGATGCCGCCAGCGGATCCGCAGAGCCCCGGCCTGACCTTCCGGGACTCGATGCGCGGAGCGGTCGTGCCCGAGCAGCCGCCGGTCGACGCCAGCGGCCAGGACTCGAAGCATCCGCTGGACCTCGAGCTCACGGTGGAGATCTCCGAGATCGGGCGGTTCGTCACCGATCCCGACCACGAGGCCTACATCGGGGGCCATCTCGCCTCGGACCACTTCGGCGGGAGGTGCCTGATCGAGAAGGGGCGACTGAACCTGCTCTCGTTCGCCCACGACCCCGGCGATGCCCGGATGCACTACGTGCTGCAGTTCCGCGACAGGCGGACCAGGCAGCCGATGACCCTGATCGGTGACAAGTTCGTGGTGAAGCAGGCGGGCTCGACCATGTGGGCCGACACCACGACGATGTTCTTCAAGATCTGGCCCGGTCACGTCGAGGACCAGCCGGACGGCGCGTTGCCCCTGGGCGGGGGACAGGTCAGGGTCTCGGCCCTCGACTTCCTGCGACAGCAGCTCAGCATGAGGGCCCAGGTGCAGGGCTTCCCCGAGAGCCAGGTCGCCGTCATCGCACGCTTCTACGCCTACTTCCTGGGCCGGCTCTTCGACGTCTACGCGCAGAAGGTCCTGCCCTGGTCACCGTTCTGAGCTCTCGCCGGGTGTGTCCCATGTGGTTGGCACTGCGGTGGTCGGCTGCATCGGCACCGTCCGCGGCATGTCGCAGACGCGTGACCTGACCGCCGGACAGTGGGCAGGGCTGGAACCGGTCTTCTGCCCGATCCGGCACGCCTGGCGCGTCGAGGTCGCACCCGGCCGCCTCGGCCGGTCCCGGCGGCTCATTCTCGAGGAGCATCCAGTCCGCCACACGCACCCACAGGAACAGGTCTTCACGCATCCCGACCTCCTGACGCCGCTCGATCAGCGGCCAAGGATGATCTCCGGCCTGGATACCGGTTGATCAACCGTTTGATCAAACCGCCGTCTTGATCAACCGTTCGATCGACCGAATCCGTTCGAGGCGATGGGTTTGCTCGCGATGATGCGAGACCGGGCCAGTCCGGGCGCTCGTTGGCATGCCGAGCGGATCGCGGCTGTCGGACATTCGGGCTGGGCGGTGTAGCGAGCGACGTTGCTGGCCGCTGACGAGCGCCGCGAAGTGGGAGCGGTCTCATGCGAACGCGGATCGCTGGCGGCCGGTGGTCACCATGAAGCGGCTCAAGCGGTTCACCATCTGCGAGCTGATGGCACACGACTGGGCGAGGATCAGCTGTCCCGCGGACTCCGACGGAGAGACCGCCGGCATCTCCCTGCGCTGCCAACGCTGCGATCAGGAGAACCACCGAGCAGGCACCCTCTCCCGCGGGGTGGCGGACTCATCGGCCAGGAATGGCCGAGACCGGCATGCGTCGGTGCGGCGTCGGGCGGAGCGGCGTACGTCGTCATGGCTGGCTCCTCGCTCAGGCGGCCGGCAGCGGGATCCGCGGGGCCGGCACCGCGACCTTCACCTCGCCGGGCGGCGTGCGCTCCAGCTCCCGACGCAGGCGGTGCAGGGCCCGGGCCCTGGTGGGACCGATGCTGCCGTGCGGCATCCCCAGCTTCGTCGAGACGCTCGCGTAGTCGGGGGACGGCACGATCAGCAGGGCCAGGAGGTGCTGGTCGCGCTCGGGCAGCCGGGTGTACGCCGCGCGCACCAGCGTGAGCTCCTCGGCGTCCAGCACCAGCTGGTCCGGACTGCTCCCGCTGTCGGGGTGGTCCAGGGCCCAGTGCTCGGCCGGCACCTCGCGCCTGCGCAGCAGCCGGATCGCCTCGCGCTGCGTCGTGGTCGCCAGCCAGCCGGCGATCCGGGCACCGTCGCGCACCGCGTCCAGGTGCTCCACCAGCTTCATCCAGACGGTCTGTACGACGTCGCAGCAGTCGGCGTCGCTCAGCCGGAAGTTCACCGCGGTGGCCCGCATCATCGGCGTGAACTCGTCCACGAGCTCCTGCCACGCGTGCGAGTCGCCCTCGCGCACCCGAGTGACGAGCTCGAGGCACCAGGCCGCACGGTTGGTCCTCTCCTCAGCGCCGGTCGCGGGCTCCTGCGATCCCACTGGGCCCGAGCCGACCTGTTGTGTCTGCGCCATGACGCACTCCTTCTGGTCCTGCCCGAGAACCGCTTCCGACGCTAGGAACCAGGAAGGGGGTGCCGGATCAGAGGAATCCCTAGGTTCGCTCCCCTGGGACCCCGGGGTGCCGGGAGGAAATGCGGACGTGCCGGGCGAACCGCCCGGAGTCGCGGGCTACGCGATGGGGGTGACCGGGGCGCGGTCGTGCTGGGAGACCAGGATCGCCAGCTGCGATCGGCGGTGTACGTCGAGCTTGTGGAACGTGTTGCCCAGGTGGAACTCGATCGTCTTCACGCTGAGGAACATGGCGGCTGCGATCTCCCGGTTGGACATGCCGCGGGCGACGTTCTGAGCCACCTGGAACTCCTGCGGCGTCAGGTTCGCCAGGTCGGCGGGCCGTTCGCCCACATGGACCCCGGACGCCTCGAGCTCGCCCCGCGCCCGGTCCCGCCACGGGGCGGCTCCCAGCCGCTCGAAGGTGTCGAGGGCGGCCTCGAGGTGGGTCTGCGCCTCGCCGCGCAGCCGCTGGCGACGCAGATGGACGCCCAGCCTGAGCTGGGTGCGGGCGTGCTCGAACGGCATCGTCGATCGCTCGTGGTGGCCCAGCGCCTCGGTCAGGTGACGCTCGAAGCTCGCCGGGTCGAGGATCGCGCGTGAGCGGGCCAGCACCGCGGCTGCCACCGGACGGTCGTTGCCGCCGATGCCGGCCTCGAGCCGCGCCAGCACCCGCTCCGCGTCGGAGTGTCTGTCCTGGCGGGCGTAGGCCTCGACGAGGTCCGCCGACCACCACAGGAGCGGGTTGTCGGTGAGCCCGGACTCCTCGGCGAAGTCGGCGACCGGCTCCAGGTGGCCGACTGCCGCGGAGTCGTTGCCGAGGCTCAGCTCGAGCAGCCCGAGGGCAGCCCGCGCATACATCGCGTTGGGTCGCGTCCCGCGGCTGTTGGCGGCCTCGGTCGCCTGCTGCGCGTGCCGCCGGCAGTCCTCCGCCAGGCCCATGGCGGCCTCGATGCGGGCCATCGCGGCCAGGCTGTTCGGCCGCTCCGCCACCCAACCGGTGTCCTCGGCGAGGAGCAGCGCCTCGGCGGCCGACGAGCGTGAGGCCGACCAGCGGCCCTGCCAGTACTGCACCCAGGCGAGCCGTCCGAGCCGAAAGGGGAGCACGCCGATGGCGGTGTGGTCCCTCGCCGTGGTGACCGCGCGCTCGAGCAGCTTCCCGGCCCGGTCGGCCTCCTCGATGCCCAGATGGGCGAGGGCGGCCACGAGGCTGAGCTGGTCGTTCGCGCTGGACCGCTTCGAGGACGGTTGGGAGATCGCCACCGGGTCCGCCGCGTCGAAGCCGGTGGCATGCGCGCTGAGCAGGTCGTGGGCCGGAGCCATGTCTCCCTGCAAGCCCAGCACCAGCGCTCGCACCGCCACCGTGGCGAGCGGGATCTCCGAGTCGCCGAGCAGCTCGAGCGCGCGGGCCGACGTCTCCGCCGCCAGGGCGACGTCACCGATCTCCATGCTGGCCAGCGCGGCGTCGGAGAGCATCTGCGCGGCGACCTCGGCGTTCACCGGAGCCACGAGCGCGGCGAGGTCGACGATCGTGTCCCGGCCCGCCGGAGCCGACCCTCGCCAGATCTCGAGCCGGCTCAGGTAGTACTCCGTGGCGACGGTGAGCTCGGGCCCCTGCGCCATCTCCCGGGCCTGGACCAGCAGGCGCTGGGTGTCCTCGATGGCTCCGGCCAGACGCGCGCTGTCGGCGGCTCGCAGGAGCCGTGGACCGACCTGGTCCTCGAGGGTGGCGAGCTGGGCGCTGCGCTCGAACAGCTTGCTCGCGACGGCGAAGTTCGAGCGGGACAGCTCGTCCTCGGCAGCTTCCTCGAGGGTCCGTGCGATCGACTCGTCCGAGCTCTCGCCGGCCGACACCAGGTGCCACGACCGCCG
The DNA here is from genome assembly GCA_963843075.1 of uncultured Actinomycetota bacterium. Classification (GTDB taxonomy): domain Bacteria; phylum Actinomycetota; class Actinomycetes; order Propionibacteriales; family Nocardioidaceae; genus Marmoricola. The sequence goes on from CAWJJD010000001.1 coordinate 1,317,729, forward strand.
CTCCAACGCGTTGGCAACGGTGCGGTTCTCCAGGGCGGACGCGGCAGCGAGGTGGGCCCGGCGTCGCTGGGAGGGCGGGGCGGCTCGATAGACCGCGGCGCGCATGAGCGGGTGCCGGAAGGCCCAACGACCCTCGCGCTCGACGATGAGACCGGCCTGCTCCGCGGCGTCGACGACCGAGGTGGCGAGTCCCTGGCCGGCCATGGCCGCCTCGACCACCTCGTAGGGCACCGAGCCGAGCGTGGCGACCAGCAGGAGTGCTTGCTGCGTGGGCACCGGCAGGTAGCGCACCTGCTCGGAGAATGCCTGCTGCAGCCTCGAGTCGATCGGGATCGGCTCCAGGCCCCGGCTCCAGAGGGCGAGCTCCTCCGCGCTGAGCAGCGACGGGAGCTCACCGAGGGCGAGCGGGTTGCCCCCGGCCTCGGCGACGAGTCTCCGGGTGACGGCGGGGCCGAGGTCCCCACCACTCCTGGAGCGGATCAGCTCGTGCGCCGCGGTGTCGTCGAGCCCCCTGACGTCGAGGACCGGGTGCCGTCCGAACGCGGCTTGCGTCGTGGCGCCCTCCCGCATGCTGACGAGCAGCGTGATGCCCTCGGCCTCGAGCCGGTTGGCGGTGAACGCGAGGGCCTCGCAGGAGAAGTAGTCGATCCACTGGGCGTCGTCCACCATCACCAGCACCGGACGAGAGCTCGCGAGTGCGCCGAGCAGGCTCAGGGTCGCCGCTGCGATCCCGAACCGGTCTCCCGCCTTCGCCGGGCCGAGCGCGAACGCGCCGGAGAGCGCATCTGCCTGTCGCGTGGGGAGCAGGCCGATCTGGTCGACGACCGGCCGGAACACGTCTGCCAGGGCGGCGTACGGGATCTCGGACTCCGTCTCCGCACCGACGGCCGAGAGCACCAGTCCGTCGGACTGCTCGCGGGCGAAATCCAGCAGGGCGCTCTTGCCGACCCCCGGCTCGCCGGTGAGCACGAGGACGCTGCTGGTCCCGCGCCGCGCGTGGTCCAGCAGGGAGACGAGCTGCTCACACTCGGCTGTGCGCCCCAGGAGCATGGCGCGACTCTAGACGAGCCCCTCCGTGATCGTCCCGGATCGAGATGGCGGGGAGCACCCGGGAGTGCTCCCCGTCAGGTCTCTAGGCGGTCGCCCCGGCGGGGACCGGCCTCGCGGGATCGCTGGCGCCGAGGACGCCTTCGAGCCGCTGCAGGATCTTGTCGGTGAACAGACCTGCGAGGAAACCGGCGGTGACCAGCAGGGTGAGGCCCGTGACCGAGGTGGTGTTGTCCCCGATCCGGACGACGCCCGCGTTGACCGCGACGACGGTCACGGCACCCAGCAGACCGGACCACACCGGACGCAGGACGTACCACCAGACCCACCCTCGCTGCAGGGTCTCGTGCCCGGCGCGTCCGGCGAAGATCTTGCACTGCTGGATCATGCTGCCGACCAGACCGGCCGCGGCCCCGACGACGAGGAGGCTCATGCTCATCGAGAGGGCGAAGTCGGGACCCCACCAGGTGACCGTGCGAGTGACGAGGCTCCCGGACGTGTCGGCGTCCTGGGCTGCCATCAGCTGCTCGGTGAAGCCGTAGGTCGACACCAGGGCGACCAGGGCGAAGAGGCCACCGAGGAGGTTGCCGAGGCCGACGAGGGTCATGGTGACCGTGGGCATGGGGTGGGCTGGGGCTACGTGGATGGACACGGTGGACCTCCCTGGTCGCGGTGAGTTCTTGTTTCACCGAGCGCGGAACCGGGTGGCGGATACGCCGGCGCTTCTCGGTATCTGCTGCCGGCGGGACCGCTCTGTCCCTACGACCCAGGGAGGCGCCATGGCATCGGTGTACGCCGAGTCGATCGACGAGCTCGACGACCCACTTCGTCAGGAGGTCGAGTTCGGTGGAGGACTGGGGCGTGGCGACAGGGGACCGGCCGTCCGGCGTACCCAGGAGTGGCTGGCCCTCCATCTCTGTCCCGTCGTGATCGACGGTGAGTTCGACCTCGCCACCGAGCGGGCGCTGGGGGGCTTCCAGCGGGCCGCCGGCCTCGACCCGACGGGGACGCTCGACTTCGACACCTGGACCTCGCTGACCCGTGACATGCGCACGGTGCTGCGCCACCAGCCGTTGACCGGCGCGACCCTGCGCGAGGGCGCGCTGCACTACGCGCGACGCCACCTGCGTGCGCGCCCCCGCGACGTCGGCGGTCCGGACCGCGGGCCCTGGGCCCGGCTCTACCTGCGGGGGAGCGACGGGGAGTCGCGGCCCTGGCGGACACGTTTCGCGAGCTTCGTGCTGCGCCAGGCCGCCGAGTGCCTGGAGGGACCGCAGCCGATCGTCCGCTCCGTCACTCCGGACGTCCTCGTGGCCAGGACGGCGCCCGCCGAGGTGTTCGTGCCTGGCGCCCTCGCGGCGCTGGACCGCTCCGCCACCGAGCGGTTGCTCTGGTACGTCGGGCACGTCGCGAGCGGCGGCGCCCCCGACGGTGCGGTCTGGGTAGGGGTCTGAGCCTGGGCCCGGGTTGGCACCCGGGTATTCATGGGGCAGGAGTGACAACCCGGACGTTCGCGACATGGTCCGGAGTTCAACCACCAAATCTCAAATAGTGGACTAGCGTCGCCGACGACCAGATGCCGTAGTCGAGAAGAGGCTCGCGCTCATGCCATCACACAGGCCCTACACGGTCGTGGTCGTCGACGACACCCACGATCTTCGTTCCCTCTGGAGACTGATGCTGGAGCGTGACCCGCGCTTCGCCGTCGTCGCGGAGGCCTCCAACGGCCAGTCGGGTGTCGCCGTCGCCGAGAAGTTCCAGCCTGACCTGGTGCTCCTGGACATCGCCATGCCGGTGATGGACGGTCTGCAGGCACTGACCCTGATCCGCGACCAGTCACCGCGCAGCGCCGTGGTGATGCTCTCGGCGTTCAGTCGAGACTCCGCGCAGGCGGCACAGGCGATCGCGCTCGGGGCGCACGGGTTTCTCCGCAAAGGCATCTCCCGGGCTGACCTCCTCGGCAAGCTCGAGATGATCCTGCGAGGGACCGACCCGACGTCGGCCACGGCCTCGCTCTGCTGAGGCAGCGGCCCTGGCCCCCGAACCGCCGGCCCCTGAACCGTTGGCCCCGAACCGCTGGCGCGAGCGTGAAGCACCGATGTCCCCGTTTGTCTGGTGCTCGTCTCAAGGGGTGACTTGACGGTCGAGGTGGACCAGACCATGGCGCTGTGATCCTGTGCCTCCTCCCGATGCCGGGGGAGGATGCACCCACGGCGCGCTGGGGGGCGCGCCGCCCGGTTCTCGGTGCATGGGGGATGGTCGGAGTGCGGAAACTCCTTTCTTTGATGCTGCTCGTCGCTCTGGTGACGGCAGGGCTGGGTGCCTGGACGCCTGCCGCCCAGGCCGCCGACACGGGCAACGCTGCCCGGCAGACGGGCAGGATCGTCAGTGACGAGCCGGGCAAGAACGCCCCCAACATCCTCGACGGCACGGTCTACTCGATCGCCAGAGTGGGCAACACCGTCGTGGTCGGTGGTCAGTTCAGCCAGGCCCAGAACTACAACACCTCGACCACGCTGACCCGACGCAACCTGCTCGCCTTCGACGCCACCACGGGCAAGCTCCTGGCCTCGTTCGCCCCCGACCCGCTGGGCACCGTCTACAAGGTGCTGCCCGCGGCCGACGGCAAGTCGGTCTACGTCGCGGGGGCGTTCGGGTCCGCTGCCGGGCAGTCGATGCCGGGTCGGCTGTTCAAGATCAACCTCACCACTTCTGCCGTCGACCCCAGCTTCACCGCGCCCACCATCAGTGGCGACATCCGCGACCTCGAGCTGGTGGGCAACCACCTCTTCCTGGCGGGCAAGTTCACCCACATCAACGGCGTCGCGCAGAAGGCGCTCGGCACCGTGTTCGCCGACACCGGCAAGCGCGACCCCTACGTCAACTCGGTGATCGCCGGGGTGCGCAACACCCTCGCCGGCGCCGTCACCAACATCCTCCAGATCTCGGTGAACCCCCAGAACACCAAGCTGATGGCGGTGGGCAACTTCACCTCCGTCGACGGCCAGACCCGCTCCCAGATCGCTCGCCTCGACATCTCCAACGTGCCCGGCGGCGCCGACCCGACGGTGCACCCGAGCCTGTCGCCCTGGTCCACGACGCTGTACACCTCACCGTGCGCCGCGAGGTTCGACACCTACATGACCGACGTCGAGTACTCCCCGGACGGCACCTACTTCGTGGTCTCCACCACCGGCGCCTACGGCGGCGCCTCGGCCAGCAACGCCGGCACGTCCGGGTGTGACGTGGTGGCGCGGTTCGAGGACAACCAGACCGCGACGTCACCGCCGACGTGGACTGCCTACACCGGTAGCGACTCCACGTGGACCGTGGAGGTGACCGACAACGTCATCTACGCCGGTGGCCACCAGCGCTTCCAGAACAACCCGAGCGCCAACAACGTGGCCGGCCCCGGCGCGGTCAGCCGGGAGGGCATCGCCGCGCTCAACCCCGTCAACGGCATGGCCTACTCCTGGAACCCGACCCGAGCTCGCGGTGTGGGCATCCAGGACCTGCTGGCCACGACTGACGGGCTCTACGTCGGCTCGGACACCGAGCTGATCGGGCACACGCCGGGCAACACCTACCACGCCCGCATCGCAGTGCTGCCGCTCGCCGGTGGCACCACGCTGCCTCAGCTGCAGACCACCACACTCCCGGTCGACGTCTACAAGGTGACCACGGCTGCCTCGCAGCTTCAGGAGCGGAGCAGCTTCACGGGGACCACTGCCGGTGCCGCGGTCAACGCGCCCACCGGTCCGGGTTGGGCCACCAGCACAGGCGCGTTCATGGCCAACGGCATCCTCTACAAGACCAACAGCGACGGGACCCTGTCGAAGATGACCTTCGACGGGACCAACTACGGCACGGTCAGCACGGTGGACACCGCCGACGCCCTCGTCGTGCAGACCGACTGGCACAACGACGCGAAGGCGCTGTCGAGCATCTTCTACGCCAACGGTTTCATCTACTACACCAAGGCCGGGACCAACGCGCTCTACCGCCGTGGGTTCGAGGTCGAGGACGGCGTCGTCGGCCAGCAGCGCTTCTCCACCACGACCAGCGGCATCAACTGGGGCAACGTCCGGGGGGCGTTCGTCGCGGGCGACAAGGTCTACAACGCCAATGCCGCCGGGGCGCTCTTCTCCGCCACCTGGAACCAGGCCGGGCACACCGCGACGGGGACCAACACGCAGATCACCACGGCGGGGACGGGCTGGAACTCCCGGGCGATCTTCCCCTACCAGGCATCACCTGCGCCGGTGAACGAGCCGCCGGTCGCCAACGCGACCGTCTCGTGCGACGCGCTCGAGTGCACCTTCGACGGCACGGCGTCGACCGACCCCGAGAACGGCGCCCTCAACTACGACTGGGACTTCGGTGACGGCAGCGCCCATGCCACGACGGCCACGGCGACGCACACCTACGCCAGTGCCGGCGACCGGGCCGTGACGCTGAAGGTGACCGACAACAAGGGTGCCACCAACGCCATCACCAAGACGGCCAGCCCGACCGCCCACGCCGACACGATCTCCTTCGTGAACAGCGCCAACAACAACGGCAGCCGGGCCAACCACACGATCACGGTGCCCGCCGGGACGAAGGTCGGCGACACGCTGCTGCTCTTCTTCACCGCCAACTCGGTCAGCCCCGTCTACACCGGACCGAACGGCTGGACCCAGGTGCTCTCCGAGAACGGCTCGAGCGAGGTCGGCAAGCTCTACACCAAGACCGCGACTGCCTCCGACCTCGGTGCCACGGTCCTGGTGACCAGCAGGAACACCGACAACACCACCTACACGGTGAAGTCCGACCTGACGCTGGCCACCTATCGCGGCAACGGCACCCCGCCGATCACCGCCTCGGCGATCACGACGCAGAACGTCGCGAGCGTGGTGCACCAGACCCCCACGGTCAACGCGCCCGACGGCACCAGCTGGCTGGTGAGCTTCTGGAGCGACAAGGGCTCGACCACGACAGGCTGGACGGGTCCGGCGACCCAGACCCAGCGGTCCGAGGGCACGGCCACGGGCACCAGCCACACCTCGTCCCTGCTCACCGACAGCAACGGTCGGGTGCCCAGCGGCGTCCAGGGCGGTCTCAACGCGACCGCCGACCCCAGCAGCAGCGCCCAGGGACTGACGATGAGCGTCCTGCTCAGCGGCCAGGGTGACGTGCCGGCCAACCAGAACCCGGTCGCGCACGCCGTGCTCACCGGCTGCAACGGGCTCACCTGCACGTTCGACGGATCCTCATCGACCGACCCGGAGGGTGGCGCGCTCGCCTACGACTGGAACTGGGGCGACGGGACCGCTCACGGCACCACGGCAGCGCCTTCACACACCTTCACCAGCGGCGGCAACAAGGCGGTGACGCTCACGGTGAGCGACCCGCTGCTCGCGACCGGCACCGACTCGGTCACCGCCAACCCGGTCGCCCCGCCGCCGAACACGGCGCCGACCGCGAAGATCACCAACGCGAGCTGCTCGGGCATGTCCTGCTCGGCCGACGGCTCGACCTCGAGCGACCCGGACAGCGACACCCTCACCTACGACTGGAACTGGGGTGACGGCACCACCCACGCCACCACGGCCAACCCCGGGGCGCACAAGTACGCCACCGCAGGTGACAAGACCCTGACGCTGACGGTCAACGACGGTCACGGCAACACGGCCACGGACACCGCCACGGTGACTGCAACCAACGCGGCACCGACAGCGAAGATCACCGGTGCGAGCTGCACCGGCCTGGCCTGCTCGGTCGACGGCTCGACCTCCAGCGACCCGGATGGCGACACCCTGACCTACGACTGGAACTGGGGTGACGGCAGCACGCACAGCATCGGCGCGAACCCGTCGCACACCTACGCTCCTGCGGACGCAGGCGACCGGACCGTCACTCTCACGGTGAACGACGGGCACGGCAACAGCGCCACCGACACCGTCACGCTCGCCCCGAGCCCCGGTGCCAACGCCGCTCCGACCGCGCGGATCACCGGCGGCAGCTGCACCGACCTGTCCTGCTCGTTCGTGGGCACGACTTCGTCCGACCCGGAGGGCGACACCCTGACCTACAGCTGGGACTTCGGGGACGGCGGCGGCTCCACCGAGCCCAGCCCCTCTCACAACTACACCACGGCGGGCGCCAGGACCGTGACGCTGACGGTCGACGACGGCCACGGCAACACGGCCACGGACAGCAAGACCGCCAGCCCGACCGACCCGGTGGTCAACCCGGTCAGCAACGTCGCGTTCGTGGGTGCCGCTTCCAATGCCGGCAACAGCACCGCGCGCACGGTGACGCTGCCTGCCGGGGTCCAGCCCGGCGACACCATGCTGTTGTTCCTCGGCGCTGCCAGCAGCGGTCGCACCTACACCGCACCCGCCGGGTGGGCTCTCCTCGAGTCCAGGGAAGGCACGAGCGCCATGGGCGTGCAGGCCTGGACCAAGAAGGCGACCGTGGCCGACACTGCCGCGAACGCGAAGGTGACCGTCACCATCTCCGGGACGACCAAGGCCGAGCTGACGCTGGGTGTCTACCGTGGCACCGACCCGACCACGCCGATCGCGGCCTCCGCGTCGAAGATCGACAACGCGGGAGGCGCAGCGCACACCAGCCCCGCGGTCACGGCAACGGCCAGCACCAACTGGCTGGTGACCTACTGGGCGGACCGGTCCAACACGACCACCGCGTGGACAGCGCCTGCGGCCGTGTCCGTGCGCTGGCCGGGGAACCCCGCCGACACGAGCAGTGCCCACGCCATCGGGCTCCTCGCCGACACCAACGGTCCGGTCGCTGCGGGTGCCCAGGGCGAGCTGACAGCGGTCGCCAACGGTGACAGCTCGCGTGGCGGCAGCGTCAGCATCCTGCTGAACAGCAACTGACCCGACGCGAGCCGACATACTGGCGCGCATGGATCACGTGCTGCTCGACCGTCCGGCGCCGGGCGTCGCGCTGGTCACCTTGAACCTGCCCGAGCGGATGAACGCGATGTCGTTCGAGGTGATGGTCCCCCTGCGCGAGCGGCTGCGTGAGCTCTCGGACGACAACGAGGTGCGGGCCGTCGTACTCACCGGGGCGGGGCGTGGTTTCTGCTCCGGTGCCGACCAGAGCGGTGAGCGCGGCCGGATGCCGAACACCGCCGGCCTGACGCAGGCGACGGTGGCGTTGCGGGCGATGGAGATCCTGGACGAGGTGGTGCTGGCCCTGCGAGGCCTGCACCAACCGGTGATCGCCGCGGTGAACGGCCCGGCGATCGGCGGCGGACTGTGCCTGGCACTGGCCTGCGACATCAGGGTCGCCGCAGAGGGGGCCTTCTTCCGCGCCGCCGGCATCAACAACGGCCTCACCGCGAGTGAGCTCGGCCTCAGCTATCTGCTGCCGCGCGCGATCGGCTCGTCGCGTGCCTTCGAGATCATGCTCACCGGGCGCGACGTGGGTGCCGAGGAGGCCGAGCGGATCGGCCTGGTCTCGCGGTCGGTCCCCGCTGAGGAGCTGGTCCCGACCGCGGTCGGGATCGGCGAGCGGATCGCCGGCTGGAGCCGGCCAGGGGTGGAGCTGACCAAGCGCACCCTCTGGTCCGGTCTCGACGCGGGCAGCCTCGCGCAGCACATGAACGCCGAGGGCCTCGGGCAGCTCTACGTCCGGCTGATGACCCAGAACTTCGAGGAGGCCGTCACCGCCCGCCACGAAGGTCGCGACCCGGTCTTCACAGACTGACGTCGGCCACCAGAGCCCGGTGGTCGGAGACCTCGAGGGGAACGGGCCCGCCTGCGGTCGCGATGGGCGAGTCGGCCAGCACATGGTCCAGCTGTACGACGGGCCGGTCGGCCGGGAACGTCGCCCCCGTCGCGAGTGAGCCCAGCCCGGTGATCCGCTCCGCCCGTCGCGGTCTCATGTTGAGGTCGCCCGTCAGCACGGTCGGTCCCCTCGCGCGGCCGAGGCTGCGGGTCAGCAACCGGAGCTGTCGGCCGTTCCACCAGGGCAGGAAGGACAGGTGTGTGTTCACGACGCGCAGGGGGCCGCGTGGCGTCTCGAGGTCGGCCAGCAGGGCCACCCGGGGCTCGTCACGGACCCACTCGGCGCGCACCCGCCCCTCGAACCGGTAGGGCAGCAGGACCGGTGCGGCCGGCAGCCTGATCGTGTGCCAGTGCTGCACCGGGAAGCGGCTGAGCAGCGCGATGCCGTACGCCGCACCGTCGGGTTCGTCCTCCGTCGCGGCTGACCACGAGTCCGGTGTGCCGGACAGGGCAGCGGCAAAACGGTGACCGGTCGCCCCCATCGCCTCCGCCGCGAGCGTGGTCAGGTCGGCGTGGCCCGACCGGGGCTGGTCGCGATCGACCTCCTGCAACCCGAGCACGTCGGCGTCGAGGGAGGCGATGGTGGCAGCGAACCTGGCCTCGTCGACCGACTCGTCGGACGGGGTCCTGCCGTTGAGGACGTTGAAGGTCGCGATCCGCACGGTCGCGGGGTCAGAGCACCTCGTTGCCGTACATCTCACCGAGCGGGTCGGCGATCAGCTCGATGCGGGCGCCGTCGGGGTCGGTGAAGTAGACCGAGACGTCGCTGTGCACCTCGTGGGCGACACCGGCGTCCTCGAGCTTCTTCACCAGGTGCTGCCACCTCTCCGGCTCGACGGAGATCGCGCAGTGGTGCAGGCCGCCGAGGACCTCGGCGTAGGGACCGACCTCGAGTCCCGGGAAGTCGAAGAACGCCAGCAGGTTGCCGTTGCCGATGTCGAAGAAGAAGTGCGAGGACCCGGGGTAGTCGCGGTTCTCGATCAGCTCGGTCAGCGGGAACTCGAGCACGTCCTGGTAGAAGCGGACCGTCGTCTCCACGTCGCTGCTGATCAGCGCGGTGTGGTGCAGGCCGCGCGCGGACGACGCAGGGCGCTCGTCGTGCGGCCGCAGGTGCGCGTCGCGGATGCGGTCACGGACGGCGTGGACCTGCTCGAGGTCGGGGGTGGTCTCGTGGGCGTCGGTCATCACTGCCTCCTGACGCAGATCGTCCCACGCGACGGGTCAGCAGGCAGCGGCGTACGTCATCTTGTCGAGCTGGGGGGCCTCGATCGACTTCGCGTTCTTGCGCGCCAGCGTGTAGAAGCGCACCCAGTCCATCTGCATCCGACCCTGACGCATCTGCGCACCCGGGGTGCTCTGGAGGCGGAACCGGACCGCGTAGTCGGCCGCGCGCATCGCCTCCGGTCGCCGCTCGGTCCGGACCACCTTGGTGTCCACGAACCAGGAGATGTGGTCGGCGGTGACCTCGACGGCGTAGGTGTGGAACTCGTTGTTGCTCAGCGGCGTCGAGGTGCTGGCGGCGAAGTCGGCGTCGGGCAGGTTGCGGGCGTGCATCCACGCCGTGTTGCTGCCGAGGCTGTGGCTGGCGAGCACGAGATCGCGGGCGCCACAGTGGGCGCCACCGGTGCGCGGGACCAGCTCCCAGTAGAGCTTGTAGGGGGTGCCACCCGTGCCGTACTGCCGGCTGCGCACGCGGGCCTCCCACCGCCCCTGCTGCCGGTTGTGGTTGAGCAGGGTCGCGATGACGTTGACCCCGGTGCCCTTGGGGGCGTCGAGGGTCAGCATCCCGTGCTGGTCGCGGATCATCGCCGGTCGGCTGCGCTGCCACATCGACTGCACCGGCGTCACGAACTCATCCCCCCACTGCTTGTTGCCCCACTGGAAGATCTTGGCGGAGTTGGTGGGGTTCGGAGGCACCCAGGAGGAGGCCGCCTTCGCGTCCACGGTCGGCGTGGCCGGAGCCGCCGGTGAAGAGGTCGGCGCGGACTGACCGGTCAGCACGGCCGCGAGGGCTGCCGTCACGAGCAGGGTGCTGGAAAAGTGTACAAATGGGGCGCGATGCATCCCGCCACGGTAGGACTCGACCACCCCGGCCGTCCGGGAAACGGCGGAAGTCGAGACGTGGTCCCCGACTGCACCTAGCGTGACCCCCGCGCGACCGTTCGCGTCAGCTGTCACTCGAGGAGACTCATGTCGAACACGAACGAACCGGCGGGCCATGGGCAGATGATGCCGCCGCCCACTGCGCAACTGGCTGCAACCGGACCGATCGGCCAGGTGCGCAGCACTGGCACCTGCATCCTGCTCACGGTGGTCACCCTGGGCTTCTACACCTGGTACTGGTACTTCAAGACGCATGAGGAGATGAAGCGTCACTCAGGGACGGGTCTCGGCGGCGGGGTCGCCTTGATCCTGGCGATCTTCGTCGGGATCGTGATGCCGTTCCTCACCTCGAACGAGGTGGGCGACCTCTACGAACGACGAGGGCAAGCCCGACCGGTGAGCGCCGTGACGGGTCTGTGGGCCCTGCTCCTCGGCTGGTTCTTCTTCGTCGGGCTCATCGTGTGGTTCGTGAAGACGAATGGTGCGCTCAACGCCTACTGGCGCTCGCTGGGTGCCCGGTAGGCCACGCGGTCAGACGGTGAGGTAGGTGGACTCGGTGGCCAGCCGCTCGATCCGGGCCCAGTCGCCGTCTGCGATCGCGTCGGCCGGGGTGAGCCAGGTGCCGCCGACGCAGCCGACGTTCGCCAGGGAGAGGTACGCCGGAGCGCTGGTCGGCGTGATCCCGCCCGTGGGGCAGAACCTGGCCTGGGGCACCGGTGCACCGATCGCCTTGAGGAAGGCGACCCCGCCGGAGACCTCGGCCGGGAAGAGCTTCATCTCCCGATAACCGAGCTCGAGCAGGCGGAGCACCTCGCTGACGGTGGCGGCTCCCGGGAGGTGGGGGAGCCCGGTGTCCTGCATCGCGGCGGCGAGGTCGTCGGTCGTGCCGGGGGAGACCAGGAACTGCGCCCCCGCGGAGACGGCGTCCTTGGCCTGCTCGGGGGCGACGACCGTGCCGGCCCCCACGAGGATGTCCGGCACGCGACTCGCGATCTGCTCGATGCACGCCAACGCCTCGGACGTGCGCAGGGTCAGCTCGATCACCGGGACACCGCCGGCCACGAGGGCCTCGGCGACGGGGACGGCGTGCTCGACGTCGTGCAGCACGACCACCGGGACCACCGGGACGCGATCGATGAGCGACTCACTCATGGTGGTTCTCCGTGACGTGGTGGGACGGGAAGATGCTGGCGCCCTCGTCGGCCGGACCGACGCTGGTGCGGAACGCGTGGAAGAGCTCACGGCCGGTGCCGAAGACCCGTGAGTCGTCGCCCTGCGCGGCGTCTCGCGACTCGAGGTCGAAGGGCGACACGTGCAGGTCGAGCAGGCCGCTGTCGGCGTCGAGGGTGATGAGGTCACCGTCCTGCACCCGCGCCAGCGGCCCGCCGACCGAGGCCTCGGGGGTCAGGTGGATCGCCGCCGGCACCTTGCCCGAGGCGCCGGACATCCGGCCGTCGGTGACCAGGGCGACCCGCTGGCCACGGTCCTGGAGCACGCCCAACGCGGGGGTCAGCTTGTGCAGCTCGGGCATGCCGTTGGCCGCAGGTCCCTGGAACCGCAGGACCGCGACGAAGTCGCCCTCGAGCGTGCCGGCGTCGAACGCGGCCAGGAAGTCGGCCTGGTCGTCGAAGACACGGGCCGGAGCCTTGACCTGGCGGTGCTCGGGCTTCACTGCGGAGGTCTTGATCACCGAGCGTCCCAGGTTGCCGTCGAGCATCCGCAGACCTCCGTCAGGGGAGAACGGGTCGTCGGCACCGCGCAGCACGGCGGTGTCGTGGCTGACCTTGGTGCCCTCCTCCCAGGTGAGTTCGTCCCCGGTGAGGCGGGCCTCGGTGGTGTAGCGCCAGAGGCCGTGCCCGGCGACGGTCTGGACGTCGTCGTGGAGCAGCCCGTTCTTGAGCAGCGAGTGGACCGTGAACGCCAGCCCACCCGCGGCGTGGAAGTGGTTCACGTCGGCCTTGCCGTTGGGGTAGACCCGCGCCATCGACGGAACGACTGCGGAGAGCTCGGCCAGGTCGTCCCACGTCAGACTGATCCCCGCTGCGCGCGCGATCGCGACGAGGTGGAGGGTGTGGTTGGTCGAGCCGCCGGTCGCGAGCAGGGCGACGCAGCCGTTCACGATCGCCTTCTCGTCGACGATCCGGCCGACCGGCGTGTAGCTCTCGCCCCACGTCGTCAGGGCGGTCGCCCGCTCCGCGGCGGCATCGGTGAGGGCCGCCCGCAACGGGGTGCCGGGGTTCACGAAGCTGGCGCCCGGCAGGTGCAGGCCCATGACCTCCATCAGCATCTGGTTGGAGTTGGCGGTGCCGTAGAAGGTGCAGGTGCCGGCCGAGTGGTAGGACGCCGACTCGGCCTCGAGCAGCTCCTCGCGACCGATCTCGCCGGCGGCGTAGCGCTGGCGGATCGCGGCCTTCTCGTCGTTGGGCAGGCCGGAGGTCATCGGCCCGGCAGGGACGAAGATCGTCGGCAGGTGACCGAACGACAGGGCGCCGATCAGCAGCCCGGGGACGATCTTGTCGCACACACCGAGCATGAGCGCGGCGTCGAACATGTCGTGCGACAGCGCGATCGCCGCCGACATCGCGATCACGTCGCGGCTGAACAGCGAGAGCTGCATGCCGTCGCGACCCTGGGTGATGCCGTCGCACATCGCGGGGACCCCACCGGCGAACTGCGCGATCCCGCCCGAGCGGATCACGGCCCGCTTGAGCTGGCTGGGGAAGGACTCGAAGGGCTGGTGCGCCGAGAGCATGTCGTTGTAGGCCGAGACGATGGCGACGTTGGGCTTCACGGTGCCGCGCAGCGCCTTCTTGTCCACCGGTCCGGAGGCCGCGAAGCCGTGCGCGAGGTTGGCACACGCCAGCCGGCCACGGGCCGGTCCGCGCTCCGCGGCGGCGTCGAGCCGCTGGAGGTAGGCGGTCCGCTCGGGGCGGCTGCGCTCGATGATGCGGGCCGTCACCTCGGCCACGACGGGATGGACGGTGTTCCTGGGCTGGTTCATGGGAGGCCTCATTCGTGCCAGGAGCGGCTGTCGCGCTCGAGGAGGTTGACGGCAGCGCTGGGGCCGCTCGTGCCGGCGGGGTAGGGGCGCGGTGCGTGCTCGGGACGCGACCAGTGCTCGAGGATGGGCTCGACCCACGTCCACGCGGCCTCGACCTCGTCGCGGCGCATGAACAGGGTCGGGTTGCCGCGGACGATGTCCATCAGCAACCGCTCGTAGGCGTCGGGTGAGTGGCGTTGGAAGGTCTGCGCGAAGCTCAGGTCGAGGGAGACCGGTCGCAGCCGGATGCCGCCCGGGCCGGGCTCCTTGGCGGTCATGTGCAGCTTCATGCCCTCGTCGGGCTGGAGCTGGATCACGAGCCGGTTGGGCTCGCTGGTGCCCTCGCTGCCCGGGAACATCGGGTGCGGGACGTCCTTGAACTGGATCACGATCTCCGAGACCCGGCTCTCCATCCGCTTGCCGGTGCGCAGGTAGAAGGGGACGCCGGCCCAGCGCCAGTTCTGCACCTCCGCCTTGATCGCGACGAAGGTCTCCGTGGTGGAGCCGGGGTGCTCCGCATCGGTCTGGTAGGACGGCGCGGGCTGGCCCTCGACGAGGCCGGGACGGTACTGCCCTGCCACGACGTTGCGGTCAACGTCCGCGCCGGCGATGGGCCTGAGGGCCTGGAGCACCTTGAGCTTCTCGTCGCGGACGGGCTCCCGGCCGACGTACGTCGGAGGCTCCATCGCCACGAGGCAGAGCAGCTGGAGCAGGTGGTTCTGGATCATGTCGCGCAGCGCGCCCGATCCGTCGTAGTAGCCGCCTCGCGTGCCGACCCCGATCGACTCAGCGGCGGTGATCTGCACGTGGTCGATGCCGTTGGAGTTCCAGAGCGGCTCGAGGAAGCTGTTGGCGAAGCGCGTGACCAGCAGGTTCTGGACGCTCTCCTTGCCGAGGTAGTGGTCGATCCGGAAGATCTGGTTCTCCTCGAACACCGCTCCCACGGCGTCGTTGATCTCGCGGGCGGAGGCGAGGTCGTGGCCGATCGGCTTCTCGAGCACCAGGCGCGAGGCGGCGGTGACCAGGCCGTGCTCGGCGAGGCGGCTGCTGACCGGTCCGAAGAGCTTCGGCGCGATGGCCAGGTAGAACACGCGCACCCGGTCGACGTCGTCGAGGGTCTCCACGAGGGTCGACCAGCCGGCCTCGTGCTCGATGTCGATGCTGACGTGGGTGAGACGGGCGACGAAGCGGGCGAGCGTCGTGTCGTCGAGCTCGTCGGAGCGCACGAAGCGCGGCAGCTCGCCACGGATCTTGTCGCGGTAGCCGGCGACGTCGAGTCCCGCGCGGGACAGGGCGACGATCCGGGTCTCGGGTGGGAGCTGCCCGTCGCGGTCGCGCAGGTAGAGGGCGGGCAACAGCTTGCGGACAGCCAGGTCACCGGTGCCGCCGAAGACGACGAAGTCGGCGGCGGGAACCGGTCCGGCAGGTGTGGGGGGAAGTCCAGGGGATGGGGACATCTGAGGTCTCTTCCGAGGAAGTGGACTGGGCGAGGTCCCACCGTAAGCAGAGATATGTCGTTGTGCAAGACATGGTTATGACTTTTGAAAGACAAAAGTGCGTCAATTGCGTGAACTCGGAAACACTCGGGTGGTTCAATGACGCCCATGTCCACCAGTCCGGGCCCGGCCACGACGGGTGAGGTCTTCTCCCTGATCAGGGACGGGCACGCCGGCACGCGCAGCGAGATCGGCCGCGTCACCGGCCTCTCGCGCACGGCGGTCGCGGCGCGGGTGGCTGCGCTGCTGGAGTCGGGTCTGGTGGTGGAGGGGGCCGACGAGCGGCGGACTCCGTCGACCGGCGGACGACCCCCTGTCCGGCTCCGGTTCAACAGCGACGCGGGCGTCGTGCTGGCTGGTGCGATCGGACGCAGTCGCACCCAGCTCGGGGTCTGCGACCTCGACGGCGAGACCCTCGCGACGGTCGACCTCGACCAGGAGGTCGGTCCTGCCCCCGACATCTTGATGCCGCAGGTGGTCGCCGGGTTCGCCCAGCTGCTCGAGGGCCTGGGGCGCCGACCGGTGGAGGTCCGTGCCGTCGGGCTGAGCATCCCGGGCACCGTGGACTTCGCCCGGCGCGCGAGCCTCGACTCGCCGATCATGGCGGGCTGGGACGGCGTCGAGCTGCCGCCCTACCTGCGCGAGCTGACCGGGGCCCCCGTGTTCGCGGACAACGACGCCAACGTGATGGCGCTCTCCGAACGCCGCGGCCATCTCGAGCAGCACCGTGACCTGCTCTTCGTGAAGGCATCGACCGGCATCGGTGTCGGCATCGTCACCGGCGGCCGGCTGCTGCGTGGCGCCCTCGGAGCGGCCGGTGAGATCGGGCACAACAAGATCGCCTCGGCCTCGGGACTGCCCTGCCGGTGCGGGGACTCAGGGTGCCTCGAGGCGGTGGCTGCGGGTTGGGCGCTGGTGCAGGCGGCGCGGACCGGCGGCCACGAGATCACCCACGTGCGCGACCTGGTCGCCCTCGCCGTGAAGGGCGACTCCGACGCGCGCCACCTGGTCCGGGTGGCCGGGCGGCGCATCGGCGAGGTGCTCGCTTCGGCCGTCAACGTGCTCAACCCCGAGGCCGTCGTGGTCGGTGGTGATCTCGCCCAGGCCTACGACCCGTTCGTGGCGGGACTGCGCGAGTCGCTCTACTCGCAGGCCTCGGCGCTGGCGACCCGCGAGCTGGTGATCGTCCCGGTCACCCACGGGGACCAGTCGGGCGTCGTCGGCTGCGCCGCACTGGCCATCCGGGAGGTGCTGGACTCCGTCGCCGTCGACCGGTCGTTGGCCGACGCCGGCTGAACCCCTCAGGCCGTGGAACCGGTGCCGACCTCCAGGGGCAGCGTGAAGGAGAACCGGCTGCCCCGGTGCGGGACGCTGCTGACCTGCAGGGTGCCGCTCATCAGCTCCACCAGCTCCTGGCAGATGGCGAGCCCGAGTCCGGCTCCGCCGTACTTGCGGGTGGTGGAGGTGTCGACCTGGGTGAAGGACTCGAAGAGCGTGGCGAGCTGGTCCTCGGCGATGCCGATCCCGGAGTCCTCGACGGTGAAGCGGACGTCGAGCAGGTGGCCGCGCCGGTCCGCGACCTCGATGGACAGGCTGACCTCCCCCTGCTCGGTGAACTTCAGGGCGTTGCCGATCAGGTTGGTCAGGACCTGCGAGATCCGCATCGCGTCGCCGTAGACCTGACGCGGCAGCTGCGGGTCGAGCCACCACGTGAACGCCAGACCCTCGCGGTGTGCCAGCGGGCCCGCCCACGTGACCGCGTCCGCCGCCACTTCGTGGAGGCTGATCACGGTCTCCTGCACATCGAGCTTGCCGGCCTCGAGCCGCGAGACGTCGAGGATGTCGTTGACCAGCCGGTGGAGCTTCTCCGCGCTGCGCTGGACGATCGCGACGAGCGCGGCGCTTCCCGGATCGAGCCTGGCGTCGGCGAGCATCTCCGCAGCGCCGAGCACACTGGTCAGCGGCGTCCTGACCTCATGGCTCATGTTGGCCAGGAACAGCGACTTGGCCGCGTTGGCCTCCTCCGCGGCCCGCCGGGTGCGCTCGAGCTCGCGGCGCAGCTCGTTGCGCTCGGTGACGTCCTCGGCGAGACCGTGGACCCCGACCACCTCGTCGCAGACGATGACGGGCACGGCGGTCACGCTCAGCTCGATGAGGTGGCCGTCCTTGTGCCGCATCATCGTCTCCAGCTCCTGCGGGGAGCGGTTCAGGGCACCCTCGAAGGCGGCCACCGTGTCCGGGAGGTCCTGCGGCCGGATCAGGTCGGCGAAGCTCATCTGGCGGAACTCCGAGAGCGTGTAGCCGCTCACGTTCTGCGCCACGGCGTTGGCGTCGGTGAAGGACCCGTCGAGGTCGACCGAGAAGGCGGCGTGCGGGCTGTAGGCGAACAGCGACCGATATCGCTCGATGCTCTCCGCCAGCGCACGCTCGGTCGCGGACATCTGCTCACGTGCCGAGCGGCCGCCGGTCCGTAGTGCGGACATCTGTGAACTCCCGAGAAGACGGCTGATGGGCCCATCGTGCCACGGGTGAAGTGCCATATCGGAGGTAATGGGGAGTTTGTCGGCCACTCCGCGTCGTGGCGTGCACCGCTGTGCCTTCGCCCGGAACAGGTGAGGCCAGCCCGGCGCCGGTTGCCTACGTTCACCACCACGAGGCGGTCGGTCGCAGCCGCCGACGACGAGTGGGGGCCACGGGTGCCTGAGCAGCCAAACATCCTGATCATCTGGGGCGATGACATCGGCATCACCAACCTGAGCTGTTACAGCGACGGCCTGATGGGTTATCGCACCCCCCACATCGACCGCATCGCCGCCGAGGGAGTGAGATTCACCGACTCCTACGGTGAGCAGAGCTGTACGGCGGGCCGCGCGGCCTTCATCACCGGGCAGAACCCCTATCGCACCGGCCTCACCAAGGTCGGCATGCCGGGAGCTGACATCGGGCTGCGCGCCGAGGATCCGACGATCGCCACGGCCCTGAAGTCCGTGGGCTACGCGACCGGCCAGTTCGGGAAGAACCACTTCGGTGACCGCGACGAGTTCCTGCCCACGATGCACGGGTTCGACGAGTTCTTCGGCAATCTCTACCACCTCAACGCCGAGGAGGAGCCCGAGCTCTTCGACTACCCGAGCGAGGAGGAGTTCCCGAACTTCAAGGAGAACTTCGGCCCCCGCGGGGTGATCCACTCCTGGGCGAACGGCGACGGCACCCAGCGCGTCGAGGACACCGGCCCGCTCACCAAGGAGCGGATGAAGACGATCGACGACGAGGTCGTGCCCGAGGCGATGCGCTTCATGAGCGACGCCCAGGGGAGCGACACCCCGTTCTTCGTCTGGCTGAACACCACGCACATGCACTTCCGCACCCACCTCAAGGACGGCAGTCGTGGGAGGGCCGGCCGCTGGCAGTCGGAGTACCACGACACGATGTGTGACCACGACGAGCTGGTCGGCGAGGTCCTTGCCTTCCTCGACGACAACGGCCTGGCCGAGAACACCATCGTCATGTACTCGACCGACAACGGCCCCCACATGAACAGCTGGCCCGATGCCGGGATGACTCCGTTCCGCAACGAGAAGAACTCCAACTGGGAGGGTGCCTACCGGGTGCCGGCGATGGTCCGCTGGCCCGGACAGATCCCCGCGGGGGAGGTCCGCAACGGCATCGTCAGCCACAACGACTGGTTCGTGACCCTGCTGGCCGCTGCCGGTGACACCGACGTCGTCGGCCGGCTCAGGACGGGCACCGACCTCGCGGGCACGACGTACAAGGTGCACCTCGACGGTCACAACCTCCTCGACTACCTCACCGGCGCCGCCGAGGAGAGTCCGCGCAAGCACTTCTTCTACGTCTCCGACGACGGTGACCTGACCGCGCTTCGCTACGACAACTGGAAGTTCGTCTTCCTCGAGCAACGCGCCACCGGAACGCTGAACGTCTGGGCCGAGCCGTACACCGAGCTGCGGGTGCCCAAGGTCTTCAACCTGCGCACCGACCCCTACGAGCGAGCCGACATCACCTCGAACACCTACTACGACTGGCTGCTGGACCACGCATGGACCCTCGTGCCTGCGCAGGCCTACGTCGCGCGCATGCTGCAGACCCTCGCCGAGTTCCCGCCGCGCCAGGAACCGGCCAGCTTCACGGTGGCGAAGGTCATGGAGAAGCTGCAGCACGGCATCGCCAGCTCGTGACGGAGACGGTCGTGACCGGGACGGTCGCCCTGCCGGGCGGCACCTTCCTGATGGGCTCTGACCGCCACTACCCCGAGGAGGCGCCGACCCACCACGTGCGCGTGGACGCGTTCGTGATCGACCCCCACCCGGTGACCAACGAGCAGTACGCCGCGTTCGTACGCGCCACCGGATACCTGACCGTCGCCGAGCGCCCGCTCGACCAGGCCGACTACCCGGGGGCGCCCCCGGAGAACCTGCAGCCGGGCTCGATGGTGTTCACCCCGACCACGGGGCCGGTGGACCTGCGCCACCTCAGCCAGTGGTGGACCTGGATGCCGGGAGCGTGCTGGCACCAACCCGAGGGGCCGGGCAGCTCGGTCAAGCGACGTCCGGACCATCCGGTGGTGCACGTGGCCCACGAGGATGCCCGCGCCTACGTGGCCTGGGTCGGTGCCGACCTGCCGACCGAGGCCGAGTGGGAGTACGCCGCTCGCGGGGGTCTCGAGGGAGCCGCCTTCACCTGGGGCGACGAGCCGCGACCCGGAGGTCAGATCATGGCGAACACCTGGGACGGCCCGGACTTCCCGTGGCGCAGCACCCGCGAGAGTGGGTGGACGAGGACCTCGCCCGTGGGGAGCTTCCCTGCGAACGGCTTCGGGCTCCACGACATGGCCGGCAACGTGTGGGAGTGGACCGACGACTGGTGGACCACGCACCATCGCGATGCTGCCGAGACGCCGTGCTGCGCGCCGCAGAACCCGCGCGGCGGCGACCTGGAGTCGAGCTATGACCCGGCCCAACCGCAGTTCCGGGTCGGACGCAAGGTGATCAAGGGCGGTTCGCACCTGTGTGCGGACTCCTACTGCCTGCGCTACCGACCGGCGGCCCGCCGGCCCCAGATGGTGGACACCGGCATGAGCCATCTCGGCTTCAGGTGCGTGCGACGCGGGGGCGCACGTGGCTGAGTTCGACCGCCTCCCCTCGTGGTCGCCCGGCGCGACCCGGGAGGCGGTCGAGCACTTCCTCGACCAGGCACGGCACGTGCCGGTGGAGCGGCGGGTCGCCTGCCTCGACAACGACGGCACGCTGTGGTGCGAGCGCCCGACCTACGTGCAGTTCGACTTCATGCTGGACGTGCTGCGCACGGCCGTGCGCGACGAGCGCGCTCTGGCCGACAAGGCCGAGTTCGCGGCACTGCTCAGCGGCGACCAGGCGGCCATCGGCGAGCTCGGGCTGGCCCGCATCGCCGTGGCGCTGACCGGACTCTGTGCCGGACTCTCGCCGGAGGAATTCACGGCGCGCGTGCGTGAGTTCATGGCGACCGCCATGCACCCGCGGCTCGCGCGCCCACTTCGGAGCAACACCTACCAGCCGATGGTCGAGCTCGTCGAGGAGCTTCGACGGCTGGAGTTCACCGTCGCGATCGTCACGGGCGGAGGCACCGAGTTCGTGCGGGCGGTGAGCCAGGAGCTGTACGGCGTACCTCCGCAAGCGGTCGTGGGGACCCTGATCGAGTACGACTACTCCGAGGAGCACGACCGCCCCGTCCTGCGCCGGTCCAGGCGCCTGCTCGGCGGTGCCAACGAGGGCGCGGCCAAGGTCGCCAACATCCAGACCCAGCTGGGTCGCCGCCCGATCCTGGCGGCCGGGAACTCCGGTGGTGACCAGCAGATGCTCGAGTGGGCCGCGACCGGGGACGGTCCCACGCTGGCGCTGCTGGTCGACCACGACGATGCCGAGCGCGAGTTCGACTACCTCAGCAAGGCGGAGTCCTTTGCCGAGCCCGAGCCGATCACCGACGTGGGCCGACGTCTCGGCTGGACGGTGGTGAGCATGGCTGCGGACTGGACCACGGTCTTCAGCCCTCTACCGTGACTGCATGACCCCAGCCCAGCAGCCCCTCCGGGTGATCCAGTGGACGACCGGCAACATCGGGCGGCGGTCGTTGCACGCGATCATCGGACGACCTGATCTCGAGCTCGTCGGTGTCTACGCCCACGGCGAGGACAAGGTGGGCCGGGATGCCGCCGAGCTGTGCGGATGGCCCCAGCCGACCGGGGTGCTCGCGACCAGCGACATCGACTCGTTGCTCGCGCTGGCACCCGATGCGTGCTGCTACAACCCGCTCTGGCCGAGCATCGACGAGCTGGTCCGGCTCCTCGAGTCCGGGATCAACGTCTGCTCCAGCGCAGCCTGGATCACCGGCGGCAAGCAGGCGGAGGAGGACCGCGCTCGCATCGAGAAGGCCTGTGAGGACGGTCGGTCGACGATCTTCGGCAGCGGCGCACACCCCGGCATCACCAACATGGTCGGCATGGTGCTCTCCGGTGCTTGCGAGGTGGTCGACACCATCACCATCACCGAGTCGGTCGACTGCTCGACGTACGAGTCGGCCGGCACGCAGACGGCCATGGGGTTCTCCCAGGCGCCGGACACACCCGGCCTGGCCGAGAGCGTGCGCCGCGAGAGCGAGGTGTTCGCGGAGTCCGCCGCGATGATGGCCGACGCGATCGGGGTGACGGTCGACCGGATGACCTTCGACGTCACCTTCACCGAGGCGACCGGGGACACCGACCTGGGCTTCATGTCGATCCCGGAGGGGACGGTCGGCGGGGTGATGGGCTATCACCGCGCCTGGGTGGGGGACCGCAACGTCGTCAGCGTCGGCTTCAACTGGACGATGGGTGACCACGTGGTGCCACCCAAGCCGCTCGCGCACGGCCACGTGATCCAGGTCTTCGGGGTGCCGAACATGCGCACCGTGCTGCACTGCCTGCCACCGCAGGACTGGCCCGAGGAGGGCTTCATGGGGCTCGGCATGATCTACACCGCGATGCCGGTCACCAACGCCGTGCCGGCCGTCGTCGCGGCCGAGCCGGGCATCAGGACCCTGGCAGACCTGCCGGTGGTGACCGGGCGCGCGCGCACCTGAGTATCTGTACCGATGGCAGCAAGGCCATCGTTCACCAGACTCGATCCATGGACACTCCAACACCGACCGCCAGGAACACCAGTGCGTTCTTCGCCCAGTCGGCTCTCGCCTTCGGCGTCGCCCTGATGACCATGCTGATCGCCATCTTCTACCTGCCGGGCGACCCGTGGCCCAAGGCGTTCCTCGCTCTCGGGACCCTCTTCCTGACGACCTCCGCCTTCACGCTGGCCAAGTGCGTGCGCGACGCCCAGGAGAACCAGTACGTCTTCTCGCGCCTCGACCGGGCGCGGGTCGACCGGATCCTGGCCGACCACGACCCGTGGAAGGAAGTCGGCTGAGCCTCGGGCACGATGTCTTCATGACTGCCTACTGGATCAGCCTCTATCGGGAGATCACCGACGAGGCCAAGGCCGCGGCGTACGCCGAGCTGGCCGGCCCGGCCCTGACGGCTGCTGGGGGGACCTTCATCGCGCGTGGCTTCCCGGAGGAGACCTACGAGGCGGGCGAGCACACGAGGAGCGTGCTGATCGAGTTCGCCTCGGTGGAGGAGGCGCGGGCGGCACACGACAGCCCCGCCTACCAGGAAGCCCTCGCGGCGCTCGACGGCGGCGCCGTGCGCGACCTGCGGATCGTGCCCGGCGTGCGCTGAGAGCACCACGCGCTCCTGCGTGCACGTCGGTCGGTGTGCGACACCTCCGATGGAGCGCGCCGCCCTCTCCGATAGTCTCCGAGGCGAAAGGGAGTAGTCCCCAACAGTCGCGTCGACATGCTGGCCCTCGGGCCCGGCGCGGCAGGCCACCACGGTGGCGGACGAGACTTTCGACCAGTTGCCGACTTCACAGAACGCGCCTGGTCGAAGGGTCGTCCAGGATCTGGTGACACCTCCGGCCATGGCCGGAGAGGACCCGATCCCATGTATGCCTTCCTGCTCAGCACCGCCGTGATCTTCGTGGCGGAGCTCGGCGACAAGAGCCAGCTGATGGCCATGACGTTCGCCGCCCGATATCGCGCGCGCGACGTGCTCATCGGCATCGCCGCCGCAACCGCGATCGTGCATCTCGCCTCGGTCGGGATCGGCTACTTCATCGGCGACGCCTTCGCCGAGCAGCAGCACTGGATCTCGATCATCGCGGGCGTCGCGTTCCTCGGCTTCGCAGCCTGGACCCTGCGCGGCGACGAGCTCACCGATGACGAGGCGGCCAAGGCCCGCACCAGCCAAGGGGCCGCGATCCTCGCCGTGGGGGTGGCGTTCTTCCTCGCCGAGCTCGGCGACAAGACGATGCTGGCCACGATCACCCTGGCCACCAGAGAGGGCTGGCTCGGCACCTGGATCGGCAGCACCGTGGGCATGGTCGCCGCCGACGCCCTGGCCATCGTGGTCGGGGCCGTGCTCGGCAAGAAGCTCCCCGAGCACGTCATCAGGTGGGCCGCGGCGGCCCTGTTCGCGCTCTTCGGGCTCGTCCTCATCGTCGACGGGTTCTCTGCCGCGCTGGCGTGACCCACCTGACTCGCCGCGGACACCGAGTAGCGCGGCCCGACCCCCCGTTGACCTGACGCGGGCCGTGCTACTCGGCGACCCCCGTTTCCCCCACTCGCCCCGACGCAGCTGCGAGGAACGAGCCCCCGCACCGAAGGTCGAGGCAGAGGTGTCGGACGCGCACACGATCCGGGTGCCCGAGCCTGATGACCGTTTCCTCGTGCGGCGATGTCGGCCCGCCGCAGGACGGACACGCGTGCCGCTCACGCACCGTGGTCAGTTCGACGGTCTTGTCGTCGTCGGTCGACATGAGCGAACCCCTGGTCTCGAGACTGGCGCGCATTCAGCGCGCTGCCAGGGTCTGGGGCAGTAGCTGCAGTTTGTCACCGGGGACGAGCAAATTTCCAGAGGGAGCGTCCAGTTTGGTCACTCCCTCGCGCGCCGGTCCTCATGACCGGCCAGACGGCTCCGGTCCGCGGTCGATAGGGGCAGGAGGATGTCAGAGTGCCGATTGCTGGTGGCGTGCCGGGGGCATGCCGGTGACCCCGCCGGTGGTGCTGCTGGGCGGGGTCCGGGGGCGTGGAGGTCAGAAGTGGGGTGGGTCAGCGGGCGGAGATGGCCGGCGGTCACCGGTCGTGTCGGTGGTGCCTGCGTGGTCGCGCAGGTAGTGGTAGCCGTGCGGGCTGGTCCAGGCGAAGGACCCGGGTTCGAGGACGGTGTAGTCCCACGCGGAGTGTGTCTTCAGGCGGTGATGTCGTCTGCAGAGTGGGGCGATGTTGCACGAGCAGGTGGTGCCGCCTTCGTCGTAGGGAATGGCGTGGTCGCTGTCGCATCTCCGAGCTGGCCGGGTGCACCAGGGGAAGACGCATGACAGGTCGCGGAGCTCGGTCTGCTCGGCGAGGCGTTCGGGGACTTCGTAGGCCTCGACGTGGATGTGCTCGGCCAGGTCGATCACCGGCTTCACGGTCACTGTGGTGTCGGGGTTGGCGCACCAGGTGCGGACCTGGTCGGCGGTGACGCCCTGGCGGTGGTTCTCCACCCGCGCCAGCTCCAGACCACCGCGAACGGTGGTTCCGGTGATGGCGGACTCGGAGAGGTGCACGTAGAGGACGACCTGCCGCGGCTTGGGCTTCTCCGGCGATTCGACCTCGGCGTTGCTCAGGTCGAGGGCGAGCTGGCGTCGGGCGAGCTCGCCGGCGGCGATCGAGCGTCGGACGTCGAGGGACTCGGTCGACCCGCAGGCCCGCAGCTCTTCTGCGCCGCGGGTGATGGCGGCGTCGAGGTCGAGGGCATCAGCCAGGTCGAGCTCGCCCTCGAGGTAGGTGGTGCCGGTGAAGGAGACCTGTTGGTGGTGGAAGGACAGGTGCCGGCCGTCGGCCGCCTTCTCGGCGTTCGCTTCGGCGAGGTCGGGCATGAACCGGGCGATCGCTTCCTCGACGACGCGGTCGAGCTGGGCGGGCCCGATCTTGTGCGCGAACGGCGCCACCTGCGCATCGACGTGGGCGGCGGCTTCGGGTGAGAGCCCGAGGGTGGCTTGGGCGACCCGCCGGGCCCGCCACGGCGCCAACCGGCGACCGGTCTCGCCTTGCACCCGGGCCCAGTGCCGCGGCAGGCGGTACTTCAACTCCAGGGAGTGCGCGATCAGCGCCTTGCCACTATCGGTGGACATGCCCAGGGCAGACGCGAACTCGGCGACGGAGAACTCGGACACCAGTGGTGCGCCCTCTCCGGCGAGGACGAGCTCGGTGTCGGCTCCGGGGATCGACCAGGTCGCGGCGACGTAGATGGACTCGGGTGGGTGCTGCTCGGCCCAGGTGACCGCGGCGAGCAGGACGTCGGCTTCGGCTTTGTCGGCGGTGGCGCGGGAGTCTCCGGGCGAGCTCGAGCACCGCGGCTGCGGAGTCGAGGTCGGGCCGGGTGGTGGTCATGGGTCTATTCAAGCCGGGACCACTGACAGTTTCCGTGGCGAGTTTCGCCTTGTGGGTAAGGGATTCACGGATCTTTCTCATGCTCGCTCCGCGTCCACCGAGGGACCGCGACGAGCGGAGCGGCCTACCCTCCGCGACCGCAACCACGACGGTCGAGCCGAGCGACCGCGACCCGGACGAGCGCGTCGGGGAACACCCCGGTGACCCACCGCCCACGGACACCATGCTCATCACTGGCGCCCGCCCCTCAACCACCAACAGGCTTCGCCCGGGCAGCTGCCGGCGACCCCGGGGTGGGGAACCAGCGCCAGACGACCGCGGACTGACTGAGGGTCCAGAGGGCGTTGCAGACCCAGTAGACGAGCAGGGCCACCGGGACGACTCCTCCCGCGACCACGAGCCCGAGGGTCGAGACCGCGGGCATCAGCTGATGGACCGTGACCATGACGTCCGGCAGGTCGTCCGTCACGGTGTTCGGGGCAACCAGGAACTTCTGGGTGACGTACGTCAGCACCGCCGCGACGCCGACGAGTCCGGCGACCACAGCGAGATGGGTCCAGGTTGCGCCGGTGTAGCCGTGGCCAGCGAGCGGGACTCCGAGCAACGTGGCCGCGCCGAGGGAGGCCACCAGCCCGGGGCTCATCGCCCCGACCGCGGTTCCTGCGGCGACGTTGGAGAGCAGGTGGTAGAGCGCTATCCAGATCGGCACCTGCACCAACAAGGGGAGCGAGCCCAGGCGCGAGACGCCGTGCGTGGACGCGATGCTGCGTCGTTCGTCGGCGAGCTTGCGCAGGCTGGCAGCGTCCTTGCGGTTGCGGTAGCGCCGGGTGAGCTCCTGCAGCTGCGGGCGTGCGCGCGCCGAGGCATGTGCGAGGC
The DNA here is from genome assembly GCA_963843075.1 of uncultured Actinomycetota bacterium. GTDB lineage: Bacteria > Actinomycetota > Actinomycetes > Propionibacteriales > Nocardioidaceae > Marmoricola. The sequence goes on from CAWJJD010000001.1 coordinate 1,344,605, forward strand.
GTACGCCGTGGACCGCGAACGGGAGTAGCGCGACACGGACGACCGCGACGACGATGGCGACGCACATCAGCCAGGTGATGCCGGAACTGGGATCGGCGCCCAGTGAGGTGAGACCGGCGTGAGCGCCGGCCAGGACAGCTGAGAGGGCATGCGAGAACGGGTCGAGGACAGACATGGGTGTGCTCCTGGAGTGAAGGGGTGAACGGGACCGTGGCTCGCGTGGAGCGAGCGTCAGGCCGGTCCAGGAGCGCGCGGACGCAGCGGGTGGTGGACTGGATCGGTGACCCGTCCTGCCAGCACGGGCGGGGTCTCACGAGAGGTCGCAGGCCCCGTGGCCTCCATACGAGCCGCGAGAACGGCACCGTGCTCGCCCAGCCGGACCAGCGCGACAAGGAGCAGAGCCACCACGGTGATGCTGACCGCTGCTGTTCCGTCGACCGCTGGAAGGAGGACGTACGGCAACACCAGGACCAGCCCGGTGGCGACGAGGCTGGCCAGGAAGACGCGAGCGCGAGAGGCGTCCGGGGTCCGGCTCATGGGCGCGATGCTACGCCGGGCGCCCACCTCCTCGGAGAGTTCGGACACAATGCCGGGATGGAACCCCTCCTGGACCGAGCACAGGCGATCGGGTCAGACCTGATCGCGCTCCGACGTGAGCTGCACCAGGTGCCCGAGCTGGATCGCGAGCTGCCCAAGACCCAGGCGCTGGTGCTGAACGCGCTCGAGGGGATGGACCTCGAGATCACGACCGGGGCGGGGCTGAGCTCGGTGACGGCCGTGCTCCGCGGAGGTGCCCACGACGGCAGTGGACCGGTCGTGCTGCTGCGTGGCGACATGGATGCCCTGCCCGTGCACGAGGAGACGGGCCTGCCGTTCTCCTCCGAGCACGACGGGCAGATGCACGCCTGTGGCCACGACCTGCACGTCGCCGGCCTCGTCGGCGCGGCACGACTCCTGCACGAGCAGCGCACCGAGCTCGCCGGCGATGTCGTGTTCATGTGGCAGCCGGCCGAGGAGACGACCGCCGGCGCCATGGCGATGATCGACGAGGGCCTGCTCGAGGCGGCGGGGCGACCGACCGACGCGGCGTACTGCCTGCACGTGATGTCCTCGGGACGGCCCCTGGGGGTCTGGTTCTCCCGTCCGGGTCCGTTGATGGCTGCCTCGGACGAGTTCGTGGTGCGCGTCGTCGGCGTCGGCGGACACGGGTCCGCGCCGCACCTGACCCGTGACCCCATCCCGGTCGCGTGCGAGATGGTCACCGCGCTGCAGACCCTGGTGACCCGGAGGGTGGACATCAACGACCCGGTGGTGCTGACCGTCGGGAAGTTCGCGGCGGGCACGAAGGAGAACATCATCCCCGACGAGGCGGTCTTCGAGGCGACGATCCGCTCGTTCAGCCCCGCCAACCGGGTGCTCCTGAAGGACGCCGTGTTCCAGCTGCTCGAGGGCATCGCCGGTGCACATGGACTGAAGGCCGAGATCGCCTGGACACCCGGCTACCCGCCGACCATCAACGACGTCGACGAGTACGCCTTCGCCCGCGAGGTGCTGGTCGACCTGTTCGGCGAGGAGAGGTACGCCGAGGCGGAGTTCTCCGACCCTGGGACCGAGGACTTCTCCTACGTCCTCGAACGCGTGCCGGGCGCCTACGTCTCGATCAGTGCCTGCGACGCCGATGACCCGCGGACGGCACCGGACAACCACTCGGCCCGCGCGGTCTTCGACGACTCGGTGCTGCCCGACTGCGCGGCGTTCCTCGCCGAGGTGGCGACCCGACGCCTGGCCTCCGGCCGGACGCGGTCCTAGGAGAGCTCGGCCCCGAGGCTGCGGGCCGCCTCCTGGAGCACGGGTACGGCGTGCACGAGCAGCTCGTCGCTCATCCGGGGGGCCGGACCTGACACCGACATCGCGAGCCGGATGTTCGAGCCGGGCACCGCGACAGCGACACAGCGCACGCCGACCTCCTGCTCGCCCTCGTCCATGGCGTAGCCGCGCTGACGCACCAGGTCCAGCTGGGCCAGGAACTCGTCGGGGTCGGTGACCGTGTGCGGGGTGTGCCGGGGGAGCCCCGTCCTGCCGAGCAGGGCACGGACGTCCACGTCGCGCGACGTCGCCAGCAGCGCCTTGCCGACGGCGGTGCAGTGCGGGTGCACCCGGCGACCGACCTCGGTGAACATCCGCATCGAGTGGCGACCGGGCGCCTGGGCGACGTAGGCCACCTGGTCACCGTCGAGCATCGCCAGGTTGGCGGTCTCGCCGATCTCGTCGACCAGGTGACCCAGGTGCGGCAACGCGACGGAGTTGAGCATCGTGGTGGAGCTCTCGCTGAGCAGGAACAGCCGCGGGCCCAGGGCATAGCGACGCGACGCCTCCTGCCGCAGGTAGCCGAGGTCGACCAGGGTGCGCGCCAGCCGATGCAGCGTCGGAGGCGGCAGGCCCGACGCGGTGGCGAGCTCGGAGAGCGACATCGCACCGCGGTGCGACGCGACCTGCTCGAGCAGCCCGAAGGCCCGCTCCAGCGACTGCACGCCGCCCGACCGGGCACGTGCCACCGGCTCAGCGGGTGTGTCCCCGGTCTCGTTGGGTACGTCGCTCATCAGGTGCCTCTCTTGCCCCGTCATTCCGCATGCCGGAACGAGCTGAGCCTAGCGTGACTTGACATAGGCAGGACAGATCGGGAGGGTCAGTGATTGGCGCCACACAGCGTTCCACGATGCGGAAACCATTGGCAAGGAGTGACATGGACCAGCGCGTTCAGATCGGCGGGCTCAGCGTCGCCGAGAGCCTTCACCGGTTCGTCGAGGAGGAGGCCCTGCCCGGTTCGGGCGTCGAGCCGCAGACCTTCTGGGACGGCGTGGCGGCGATCGTCCACGACCTCGCGCCGCGCAACCGCGAGCTGCTGACCCGCCGCGACGAGCTGCAGGCGACGATCGACGACTGGCACCGCGAGCACCCGGGTCGCCCGGACCCGGAGGCCTACACGGCCTTCCTGCGCGAGATCGGCTACCTCCTCGACGAGCCCGACGAGGTCGCCGTCTCCACGGCCGACGTCGACGACGAGGTGGCCCGCATCGCCGGCCCCCAGCTGGTGGTCCCCCTGCTCAACGCTCGCTTCGCGACCAACGCGGTCAACGCGCGCTGGGGCTCGCTCTACGACGCGCTCTACGGCTCCGACGTCGTCCCGCAGGAGGGCGACCTGGCTCCCGGCGACGACTACAACGTGGTCCGGGGCGACGAGGTCATCGCCCGTGGCCGGGCCCTCCTCGACGAGCACTTCCCCCTGGCCTCCGGCTCGCACGCCGACGCGACGGCGTACGCCGTGGACGGTGAGGGTGTCGCCGTGACCGTGAAGGACAGCGTCGAGCGACTCGCCGACCCGGCACAGCTGGTCGGCTACCGCGGCTCCGCCGAGTCGCCCGAGGCGGTGCTGCTCGTCCACCACGGACTGCACGTCGAGATCCAGGTGGACCCTGAGGACTCGATCGGCGCGACCGACGCGGCCGGCGTCAAGGACCTCCTGGTCGAGTCCGCCGTGTCCACGATCATGGATCTGGAGGACTCGGTCGCGGCCGTCGACGCCGAGGACAAGGTGCTCGGCTACCGCAACTGGAAGGCGCTGATGGAGGGCACCCTCGCCGAGGAGGTCACCAAGGGCGGCAAGACCTTCACCCGGTCGATGAACCCCGACCGGACCTACTCGACCACCTCCGGCGACGACGTCACCCTGCGTGGTCGCTCGTTGCTGTTCATCCGGCAGGTCGGCCACCTGATGACCACCGACGCGGTGCTCGATCGCGACGGCAACGAGGTCCCCGAAGGCATCCTCGACGCGATCATGACCGCACTCGGCAGCCTCGCCGACCTGCGCGGCGAGTCGGAGCTGGCCAACTCGCGCACCGGCGCGATGTATGTCGTGAAGCCGAAGATGCACGGACCCGACGAGGTCGCCTTCGCCGTCGAGCTGTTCGGTCGGGTCGAGGAGCTCCTCGGCCTGCCCCGCCTGACGATCAAGGTCGGGATCATGGACGAGGAGCGGCGTACGACGCTCAACCTCAAGGCCTGCATCGCCGAGGCGCGCGAGCGGGTCGCCTTCATCAACACCGGCTTCCTGGACCGCACCGGCGACGAGATCCACACCTCCATGCAAGCGGGGCCGATGGTCCGCAAGAACGACATGAAGGGCGAGACCTGGATCCAGGCCTACGAGGACCTCAACGTCGACATCGGCCTCGAGTGCGGGCTGCTCGGCCGCGCCCAGATCGGCAAGGGCATGTGGGCCGCGCCCGACAGCCTCGCCGCCATGCTGGAGGCAAAGATCGGTCACCCGAAGGCCGGCGCCAGCTGTGCCTGGGTGCCCTCGCCGACCGCAGCCACCGTGCACGCGCTGCACTACCACCAGGTCGACGTCCGGGCCCGCCAGGAGGAGCTCGCCGCGGGCGGTCGGCGCCGCGACCGGGACGACCTGCTGCAGATCCCGCTCGGTGACCCCGGCGACTGGTCGGAGGACGACCGGCAGGACGAGATCCAGAACAACCTGCAGAGCCTCCTGGGCTACGTCGTCCGCTGGGTCGACGCGGGAGTGGGGTGCTCCAAGGTCCCCGACATCACCGGGGAGAAGCTGATGGAGGACCGCGCCACCTGCCGGATCTCGGCGCAGCACGTCGCCAACTGGCTGCACCACGGCGTGGTCAGCGCCGACCAGGTCGACGAGACCCTGCGTCGGATGGCCAAGGTCGTCGATGAGCAGAACGCCGACGACGACTCCTACACGCCGATGGCGCCCGACTTCGACGGCGACGCCTTCGCGGCCGCACGCGAGCTGGTCTTCGAGGGCATCGAGCAGCCCAGCGGCTACACCGAGCCGATCCTGCACCGGCACCGAGCCCACCAGAAGTCGACCGAGAGGACCGCGTCCTGATGGACCTGGAGACCGCACGCACGATCATCGCCGGAGCCCGCGCCCACGGGCAGTCCGAGGGCTTCAAGCCACTCACCGTGGTGGTCCTCGACGAGGGTGGCCACGTGGTCGCCGTCGAACGCGAGGACGGCTCGTCGATGAAGCGCTTCGAGATCGGCTTCGGCAAGGCCCACGGCGCGCTCTCCCTGGGCATGGGTTCCCGCTCGATCATGGGCCGCGCCGAGCAGCAGCCCTACTTCATCGCCGCAGTGACCTCGGCGGTCGGCGGTGCCCTCGTGCCCGTGCCCGGCGGGGTCCTCGTCCGCGACGCGGACGGGGCCCTGCTCGGCGCCGTAGGGGTCACCGGTGACACCTCGGACAACGACGAATCGGCTGCCGTGGCAGGCATCGAGGGCGCCGGCCTCACCGCCCAGGCGGACTGAGGAAAGCCCGATGTCCACGACGACTGCTGCCGGACCGGCCCCCGAGGCGAGCACCGCTGCGGGGATCGACGCCGTGGCTGCCGAGGCACGGCGGCTGCTCCCCGACGCGGGTGTGATCACCGACCGGTCCCGGCTCCGCACCTACGAGTGCGACGGCCTGGCCCACTATCGGGTCACACCAGCCCTGGTCGTCATCCCCGAGGACGCGCGTCAGCTCGCCGCGGTCGTGCGCGCCTGCGCGGAGCACGGGGTCCCCTATGTCGCCCGCGGGTCCGGGACCGGCCTGTCCGGAGGTGCCCTGCCGCACGCGGAGGGGGTGCTGATCGTGACCTCGCGGATGCGCGCGATCACCTCGGTGCGCCGTGAGGACCAGCGTGCGGTCGTCGAGCCCGGCGTGATCAACCTCGACGTCACCAAGGCGGCCACGCCCGACGGCTACTACTACGCGCCCGACCCGTCGAGCCAGCAGATCTGCTCCATCGGCGGAAACGTGGCCGAGAACTCCGGCGGTGCCCACTGCCTGAAGTACGGCTTCACCACCAACCACGTGCTCGGCGCCGACTTCGTCACCGCCCAGGGGGAGACGGTCGCGCTGGGCGGTGCTGCTCCGGACAGCCCGGGCTATGACCTGCTCGGTGCCGTGGTCGGCTCCGAGGGCACCCTGGGCATCGTCACCTCGGTGACCGTGCGGCTCGTCCGGCTGCCCGAGGAGGTGCGCACGCTGCTGGTCGGCTTCGACAGCACCGACCACGCGGGCGCCGCGACCTCGGCGATCATCGCGGCCGGCATCGTTCCGGCCGCCGTCGAGATGATGGACGCGCTCGCGATCGAGGCCGCCGAGGCGGCGGTGCAGTGCAACTACCCCGACGGCGCGGGTGCGGTGCTGGTCATCGAGCTCGACGGTGCCGCCGTCGAGGTCGAGCAGGAGTACGCCGAGGTCGAGCGGCTGTGCCACGAGAACGGTGCCTTCGAGCTCCGTCTCGCCACGGACCCCACCGACCGCGCGCTGATCTGGAAGGGCCGCAAGTCCGCCTTCGCCGCGGTGGGCAGGATCAGCCCCGACTACATCGTCCAGGACGGCGTGATCCCGCGCACCGCGCTGCCGGAGGTGCTCAAGGCGATCGCCGACCTCTCCGGCGACTCCGGCGTCCGGGTGGCCAACGTGTTCCACGCGGGCGACGGCAACCTGCACCCGCTGGTGCTCTTCGACGACTCCGTCGAGGGAGCAGGCGAGGCGGCCGAGAAGGTGAGCGGCGCGATCCTCGACCTCTGCATCGAGCACGGCGGCTCGATCACCGGCGAGCACGGTGTCGGGATGGACAAGTCGAAGTACATGCCGCGGATGTACAACGCCGACGACCTCGACACCATGCAGCTCGTGCGCTGCGCGTTCGACCCGCAGTCGATCTCCAACCCGGGCAAGGTCTTCCCGACTCCCCGCCTCTGCGGCGAGGTGCCCGGACGCCACAAGGGCGCCCACCCGCTCCAGGAAGCCGGCCTGGCGGAGGTGTTCTGAGGATGCAGTCAGCAGCCACCCTGGACACGACCGCGCGCGAGGCCATCGGCTCGGCGTGCGCCGACGTCCGCGATGCTGAGGCCGCCGACCACGTGGACGGAGTCGTCCCCGGTGTGGTCGCACGCCCGGCCGACACCGACCAGGTCGCCGAGGTGCTCCGCGCCGCGACCGCTCACCGCTTGACGGTGGTGCCGCGCGGCCGCGGCACCAAGCTGTCCTGGGGCTGCCCTCCCTCCAGTGCCGACGTCGTGCTCGACGTGAGCGCCCTCGACCAGGTGACCGAGCACGCGGCGGGCGACCTGATCGTCGCGACCCAGGCCGGGATCCGGCTCGCCGACCTCCAGCAGGTGGTCGCCGACGGCGACCAGCGGCTGGTGCTCGACGAGACCGTCGCCGGCGCCAGCATCGGCGGCACGCTGGCCACGAACGCCAGCGGGCCGCGACGACTGGCCATCGGAACGGCCCGGGACCTGCTCATCGGGATCACGGTGGTGCGAGCCGACGGCGTGGTCGCCAAGGCCGGCGGCAAGGTGGTCAAGAACGTCGCCGGCTATGACCTGGGCAAGCTGCTGATCGGCTCGTTCGGCACGCTCGCCGTCATCACCGAGGCGATCTTCCGCCTGCACCCCGTGCCGGTCGCCAGCCGCTGGGTCAGCGCCCCCTTCACGGATCCGGCCCAGGCGCACGCCCTGGTCCAGGCGGTGCTGCACGGACAGGCCGTGCCCGCGGCGATCGAGGTCGACTGGCCCACGGACGACTCGGGTGCTGTCCACGTGCTGCTCGAGGGACGCGAGGACGGGGTCGACGGCCGAGCGGCGACGGTTCGGTCGCTGCTCGGTGGCGCGGCGACCGAGTCCACCGACGAGCCGGCCGGCGGAGCGACGTACCCCTGGAACGCCGACGCCACCGAGGACGACCGCGCCACCTGCCTGAAGCTGACCCACGTCCTGTCGGGCCTGCCCGACGTGCTCACCACCGCGCGTGAGCTGGGACTGCGGCTGCGTGGTTCGGCCGGCACCGGCGTCACCTACGCCTCGCTCCCGGCGGGCACCTCCGTCGAGCTGGCCCAGACCGCCGTCGAACGCATCCGGGAGACCTGCACCATCGCCGGCGGCAGTGCCGTCGTGGTGGACGCCCCGGCCGCGGTCAAGGCGGCGGTCGACGTGTGGGGGCCGGTTCCGGCGCTCGACCTGATGCGCCGCGTCAAGGACCAGTTCGACGCCGACCACCGGTTGGCGCCCGGACGATTCGTGGGAGGCATCTAGACGTGACGGACCAGCGAGAAGAGCAGGCGTCGGTGGGGGAGACCGGCAGCATCGTCGACCTCGGGACACCCGTGGCCGGCGGCGCCTTCGACGAGCACCACCCGCCGGACGCGGCCCTGATCGGCGACTGCGTGCACTGCGGCTTCTGCCTGCCGACCTGCCCGACCTACGTGCTGTGGGGCGAGGAGATGGACTCCCCGCGTGGCCGCATCTACCTGATGAAGGAGGGTCTCGAGGGCGAGCCGATGAGCGACTCGATGGTGTCGCACTGGGACGCCTGCCTGGGCTGCATGGCCTGCGTGACGGCGTGCCCGTCGGGCGTGCAGTACGACACCCTGATCGAGCAGACCCGGGCCCAGGTCGAGCGCAACCACGACCGTTCGGCGAAGGACCGCGCGCTGAGGGGGCTGGTGTTCTCGATCTTCCCGCACCCCCGACGGCTGCGCGTGCTGCGCGGACCACTGCGGCTGCTCCAGGCCACCCGGCTCGACAAGGCGCTGCGCCGCACCGGGCTGCTGGAGCGGATGGCCCCGCAGCTGGCCGCGATGGAACGGCTCGCCCCGCGTCTCGGCAAGCCCGAGCGGATCCCCGAGCACATCACCGCCAAGGGTCAGCGTCGCGCCGTCGTCGGGATGCTCACCGGCTGCGTGCAGGGTGCGTTCTTCCCGGGCGTGAACGCCGCCACCGCGCGGGTGCTGCAGGCCGAGGGTTGCGACGTCGTCGTGCCCAGGGCGCAGGGCTGCTGTGGCGCCCTGTCGGTGCACAACGGTCGCGAGGCCGAGGGACAGGACTACGCGCGCAAGCTGATCGAGGCGTTCGAGGACTCCGGCGTGGACTACGTCGTCGTCAACTCGGCCGGCTGCGGCTCCACGATGAAGGAGTACGCCGCACTGCTGGCCGACGACCCGGCCTACGCCGATCGCGCGAACGCCTTCGCCGACCGCGTCCGTGACGTCTCGGAGATCCTCGACGAGCTCGGACCGGTGGCGCCACGGCATCCGCTCGAGCTGTCGATCGCCTACCACGACGCGTGCCACCTCGGTCACGCCCAGGGCGTGCGTGCCCAGCCCCGGCGACTGCTCGAGGGGATCCCGGGTCTGGAGCTGAAGGAGATCGCGGAGTCCGAGCTGTGCTGCGGGTCCGCCGGGATCTACAACATCCTCAACCCCGAGCCTGCGCGCGAGCTCGGCGACCGCAAGGCCGCCAACATCGTCGCCACGGGAGCCCAGGTGCTGGTGACCGCCAACCCCGGGTGCCTGATGCAGGTCACGACCGCCATCGAGCGCTCGACCAGGGCAGGGGGCCAGCCAATGGGGATGGCCCACACGGTCGAGGTGCTCGACGCTTCCATCCGCGGCCTGCACCCGTCCACGTTGCTGGCCCCCACGCACCGTCCCGCCTGATCCGCCCACCCACCACTCGGGAGAAACTGATGTTCCAGCAAGATCCGCAAGCCGTCGGCGACTCGCTCGCCCTGAGCGCGCTGTGCGCCCTGATCCCGCTCGCCGTGCTGTTCCTCCTGCTGGGTGGGTTGAAGGTGCGCGCCTGGATCTCCGGGCTCGTCTCGCTCGTGGTGGCCCTGCTGGTCGCCGTCGTCCTGTTCGGGATGCCGTTCGGCCAGGGGATCAGCGCTGCGCTCAACGGCGGCGTCTTCGGCTTCTTCCCGATCCTGTGGATCGTGATCAACGCGGTCTGGATCTACAACCTCACCGTTGCCTCCGGGCACTTCGACGTGCTGCGGCGCTCCTTCGAGAAGGTCAGTCCCGACCAACGGATCCAGGCGATCATCATCGCCTTCTGCTTCGGCGCCCTGCTCGAGGCGCTGGCCGGCTTCGGCACCCCGGTCGCCATCTCCGTGGTGATGCTGATGTCGCTCGGCTTCAAGCCCGTCAAGGCCGCGACCGTCGCGCTCGTCGCGAACACCGCGCCCGTTGCCTTCGGTGCTCTCGCCATCCCGATCGTCACCCTGGCCCCGATCGCCTCCGGCGTCAGCGACGACCCTCGCCTGTCCAGCGACAACGCGCTCGGCACGCTCGGGTCCATGGTCGGTCGGCAGACCCCGTTGCTGGCCCTCGTGGTGCCGCTGATCCTGGTGCTGATCGTCGACGGTCGTCGCGGCGTGCGCCAGACCTGGCTGCCGGCCCTGCTGTCGGGTCTCGTCTTCGCGGTCGCACAGTTCGTGACGGCCAACTACATCTCCGTCCAGCTCACCGACATCGTCGCCTCGCTCCTGGCCGCCGGCTCCCTGGTCCTGCTGGTGCGCGTCTGGCAGCCCGCCGAGACACTCACCGCAGACATGGCCGCCGAGGAGGAGAACCGTGTGACCGAGCGGAGGGGAGCCACGGCGACAGCAGGCTCCGGCCGCACTGCGACGGCAACCACCACCACGGGCGCCGGGGCCGCCGGGGCCGACCGGGCCGACGGGGCCGACGGACGCGACGCGGGCAGTCGGCCCTCGGTCGAGAACCGGGGCGACGTCGTGCGCGCCTATGCGCCCTACCTCGTGATCATCGTGATCTTCTCGATCACCAACATCCCCGCGGTCGTCGACTTCCTGGGCAAGGCACCCTTCACCTACGTCTGGGACTGGCCGGGACTGGACATCGTCAACAGCGCGGGCGACCCGGTGGCCACCACGTTCAAGTTCAACTGGCTCCCGGCAGCCGGGACCCTGCTGGTCCTCGCGGGCCTGATCAGCATGGTGATCCTCAAGGTGAACCCCGCCCGGGCGCTGAAGACCTACCTGTCGACCTACGTCGAGCTCAGCTCGGCGATCATCACGGTGATGGCCGTGCTGGCGCTGGCCTACGTGATGAACCTGTCCGGGCAGACCGCCTCGTTGGGTGTCTGGCTGGCCGGCACCGGCGGCCTGTTCGCGATCCTCTCGCCGATCCTGGGCTGGATCGGCGTCGCCGTGACGGGCTCGGACACCTCGTCCAACTCGCTCTTCGGCGCGCTGCAGGTGCAGGCCGCCGCCAAGGCCGGTCTCGATCCGGTGCTGATGGCAGCTGCCAACTCCTCGGGCGGGGTGCTCGGCAAGATGGTCAGTCCGCAGAACCTCGCGATCGCTGCGGCAGCCGTGGGCATGTCCGGCCGCGAGGGCGAGATCTTCCGCAAGGTGATCGGCTGGAGCCTGCTCCTGCTGCTGCTCATGTGCGTGATCGTCGGGCTGCAGGCCACGCCGGTCCTCGACTGGATGATCCCCTAGTGACCACCTAGCCGCACCTCGGTCGACGTGCCGACCTCGAGCACGCGTACGTCGACCAGAGGAGCAGTCGTGCGCGCGTGCTCGGCGAACTCGCGACCGGGCTCGTGGAACACGCGCCGGCGCAACCAGCCGAAGCCGCGCGGCCAGAAGGTCCCGTAGTGGATCGGCACGGCCACGTCGGCGCCGATCATCGGCAGGCACTCGGCGGCCTGCGTGGGATCGAGGTGCTCGCCGCGCAGGTAGGGGCCCCAGCCCCACACCGGCATCAGCGCGACGTCGAGGTTCTCGTAGAGGTCGCGCATGCCGGGGAACACCGCGGTGTCACCGGCGAAGTACGTCGCCCCGGCACCCTGCACGACGTAGCCCACGGCCTCGGCGTGCAACCGTCCGCCGGGCCATCTGGTCGCGTCGTGCACTGCGCGCACGACGTGCACGTCAGCGTCACCGACGCGCACCAGGTCACCTGTCACGACCTCGACCGGCTCGAGCGACAGACCCTTCAGGAGCTTCGCCGAGCCCCGGGGGAGGAGCACCGGCGTCCCCGGGTCGAGCAGGGCCAGGGACGGCAGGTGCAGGTGGTCCATGTGCAGGTGCGAGATCGCGACCGCGTCGAGGTCTGCCGGTGGGGCCGGGACGATCCCGGCCCGGCGGTGCAGGTGCATCAACGCACCCGTGAGCAGCGGGTCGGTGAGGATGCGGGCTCGGTCCTGCAGCAGGACCGTCGCATGGCCCCACCAGGTCAACCGGATTGACGCGCGGGCAGCTTCGGGCTGCACCATCGGGCTCAATCCCCTTCCGACGCAGGTGGGCACTCCCGGCCCCGACTCACCTGTGACGGGTGAGCCGGGGCACGGTGGGCCGGACTAGGTTCCAGCCGCGTGGGTCGGCCGAGGCCCTGGGGAGCGAGGACGCAGATGGAACCGGATGCGGGCCAGTGCGGCAGCGACGTCAGGTCTCTGGACGGGCGCACCTTCCACGTCAACGACATGGACGGACCAGCGGTCGCCGGCGACCTGGTGATCCTCCACCCGGGCGACGGGGGGCGGGTGCTCGGCCAGGTGCTGCACAAGCGACGCGTCGGCGACGCCACCCTCGGGGAGGGCGGGATCATCGGCCCCCTCGGAGCCGACGGGGGAATCGAGAGCGCCTCGGTGGACCCGTTCTCGGGCGGATGGGTGGAGCGGGCGCCCCACGACGTGTGGGCTGCGCTCGAGCGCAGCCGGGGAGCCGCCATGCAGGTCGGTTCCTCGCACGCGGGTCCCGCGATGCTCTCGGGCTCGGCGTTCAACCGGCACACCTTCCTGTGCGGACAGTCGGGCTCCGGCAAGTCGTATGCCCTCGGGGTGCTGATCGAGCAGCTGTTGATCGACACCGACCTGCCGATCATCGTCCTCGACCCCAACGGTGACTTCGTCGGTCTGGGGAGCACCGTCGACACGGCCGAACCCGCGGAGCGTGCGCGCCTCGCCCAGGCCGAGGTCGTGGTGTACGGCGCGACCGCCGCACCCGGGTCACGCCTCCTCCGGGTCAAGTTCAACGACCTGGGCATCGAGGCGAAGGCCGCCGTGCTCCAGCTCGACCCCCTGGTCGACCGTGCCGAGTACAACCTGCTGATCGAGCTCGGCGAACCGCTGCGCACCGAGCAGACCCAGGAGGTGATCGCCCGGCTGCACGGCTCCGGGGTGGCCGAGGAGCGCCTTCTCGCGCAGCGGATCGAGAACCTCGGTGTGCTCGGCTGGGACGTCTGGGCGGGGGAGAAGGAGCCGATCCTCGCCGCGCTGGACCCGATGCCGCGGGCCACCGTGGTCGACGTGGGGGGCTTCCAGCACCCCCGCGAACGCCTGGCGGTCGCGATGGCCGTCCTCGACCATCTCTGGGCCCAGCGCGAACGTCACCAGCCTGTGCTGGTGGTCATCGACGAGGCCCACAACGTCTGTCCCGCCCACCCGGAGGACCCGCTCGCACGAGCGACGACAGAGCGACTGGTCCAGATCGCCAACGAGGGCCGCAAGTACGGCATCTGGCTGCTGCTGTGCACCCAACGACCCTCGCGCATCCACCAGTCCGTGCTCGCGCAGTGCGACAACCTGGCGCTGATGCGGATGAACTCCCCGGGTGACCTCGCCGAGCTCGAGCAGCTCTTCGGGTTCGTGCCGCCCGAGATGCTGCGCCTGGCGCCGATGTTCCGCAAGGGGGAGTCGCTGATGGCCGGAGCCTTCGCCCCGGCGCCCACGTTCGTGCAGATGCGCCGCCGCCGCACGCGCGAGGGCGGTGGCGACCTGAGGGTGCCGATCGCCGGCGGCTGACCGGCCGTTCAGGGCGAGACCCCGGGGACCTCGTCGGTGACCCCGCCGGGGACCTCGTCGGTGACCCCTTCGGCGACCTCGCCCACGCCGGGGAGCTGGGTCCGGTGGCCCAGTCGCTCCAGGATGGAGACGAGGACGCCGTGCAGCTCGGTGGCCCCTCGGACCACGAGCTCCTCCTCGACGAGTCCGGTGGGGAGGATCAGGGTGCCCCGGTCCTGCCAGCCGCCTAGCCCTCCGTGGGCGCCGACCAGCCCCTCGAAGGCCGAGATCTCCAGGGACGAGGGATCGACGGTGCTGTTGACGTAGATGTCCGGTGCCGAGGGCATCTCGACTGCCCGCAGGAGGGCCCAGCCGGCGTGGTCGCCGTACACCTCCAACGGGTCGATCCCGGTGACGGCACCGTCACGCAGGCTGCGGTAGCCGTCGGCGCCGATGGCCAGGGGGCCACGCTCGCGGCTCATCACCGCGATGAAGCCGATGCCGGGGTGCGCCGCCAGCCCGGGGAGCAGCCGCGGCCACCGAGCCTCGAGATCCTCCAGCAACAGTCGATCCGGCTCGGGCGCGTAGACCAGGCCCAGGTTGCCGGACCCCAGGACCACGAGCTCCTCGGCCGGCTTCACCGCGTCCCCCGAGTCGGAGTGGGAGCGCATCCGGGCGGCCGCCCTGCTGGCGGTCTGCCCGCCGACACCGTGGTCACCGGCGAGGTCGTCGAGCAGGGACTCCACCCGCCCCCAGCTCTCGACGTTCTCCTCGAGCGAGAGGACGTCCTCGCTGGTGAGCGTGCTGCACAAGGTGCCGAGCGAGGTGCCGAACCGGTCGGCGAAGGGTTCGCCCTGCGACTGGCCGTGGTCGGAGAGGATCACGAAGTGGTAGCGGCGCGGAGCCTCCTTCGCCACCGCCTCCAGGATGCTCAGCACCTGGTCGAGCCGCACCAGGACCTCGAGGGCCTCCAGCCGGTTGACGCCCGCGTGGTGGGCCACCTCGTCGTAGTCAACGAAGTCGACATAGATGCTCCTGGCCCCCCGCTGCATCTGGCGCACGACGATGGCCATGTTGAGGTCGCGCATCACGCCGTTGCTGGCGGCGCGGAGGAAGGCGAACGTCCAGGAGCGGTGCACGCGGGGTACGACGCCGCGCCGTCGCTGCTTGCTGGCCTGGAACCGCTCGCGCGCCACCTCAGCGACGGTGCGCGAGATGCTGCGTGCGAAGCCGTCCGGCCTGGCCACGAAGCGCGCCACCGTCTGCCGGGTCTCACGCGAGCCGCGTCCGAGGCTGACCTTGCTCATCGTCATCATCGCCGTCGGAGCGTCACCGGAGAACAGGTTCGAGACCGACACCCCGCCGTCGGCGAGCAGTCCCCGGCCGTTGCTCGCGCGCTGCTCGATGATCGCCGCGTCCGCCGGTCGGTTGGCCACCAGGACCCGGCCGAGCTCCCGGTCGTACCACCGGAACGCGGGCACCCGGTCGCAGGTGCCGTGGAGGATCCCCTGCTGGCTCGCGGGCGTGGTGCACGGCAGCTGGACGGTCCACTCCTGCAGGCGATGACTGCCGCTGTTCACCCATCGGCTCAGCGTCGGCATCGTGCCGGACTGGAGTGCCCAGTGCGCCACGGGGAACGGCACGCCGTCGAGCTGGACGAACACGACACCGTCGACCTCGGGGTCCGCGACGGTCGCAGCCCTGCGAGCGTAGCGCCGGAGTGCGGCCGTGAACGCGTCGTCGCTGCCGGCGGTCGCCAGCCAGGTCAACAAGGTGCCGACCGCTGCAGCGATCCAGGTGGCCGCGACAACGGTCCAGAACGAGGTGGCCTCCACTCCCGGGATCAGCAGCAGCGCGACGTGCATCGTCACGGCCTGCCCGGCGATGGCCAACGCCCCAACGGCCAGCCACCCCAGGGTCGCGGCCACGACGACGAGCAGCGGCCGGACCACGAGCCCGAAGATCCCGGTGAACGCCGCGGCCGCCACGAGCTGCCACGGTGAGGATGCGCTCAGACCGTCCAGCAGCCGCGCGGCCACGATCAGGGCCAGTGAGCTGATCGCCCACGCGAGAAGCACCCGAGCCAGGTCGGAGAGACGCAGCCTGGCGGTCATGGCCAGAGTGTCGCCCCGTGGCCGGTGACGCGGGCTCACCCGCTCTGGGTGACCCGATGGGGCCCGATTCCTGCCTGCTGTCCAGGTGAGACCCAGGTCATCTGGCCACGTCGTGCAAGCCGTGGCACACTAAGGCAAGCCTTACCTATTGCCGACTGATGGAGACCGCCGTGATCTTCTGCCACTGCGCCGTGGTCGGCGACCGCGAGGTCGCCCGGGCGGTGGATTCGGGCGCGGACACCGTCGCCGCGGTCTGCCGCGCGACCGGCGCCGGTCAGCAGTGCGGCAGCTGCATCTTCTCGGTCCGTCGCGTGCTGTGCGACCATCAGGCCCAGAGCCAGGCTTCGGCCGAGGTTCGTGGCCAGACCCAGACAGCACCCGCGATCGGAGTACGAGTTGCAGCCAGTTAGCCCCCGCGTGGTGGAGCTCCTCAACGAGGCGTTGACGTTCGAGCTCACCGTGACCAACACCTACTTCCTGCACGCCAGGATGCTCGACAACTGGGGGCTGTCCCGCCTCGGCAAGGTCTACTACGACCTCTCCATCGACGAGATGAAGGACGCCGACAGCCTGATCAGCCGGATCCTGATGTTCGACGGGCACCCCAACGTCCAGCGGCTCAACAACATCGCCGTCGGGGAGACCCCCGAGGAGATGCTGCGCCTGGCCCTCGAGAGCGAGAAGGCCGCGGTCGCGCAGTTCAACGCGGCCGCCCAGGAGTGCCACGAGCTCGGCGACCACGGCACCGCCGCGGTCTTCGAGGAGGCCGTCCGCGACGAGGAGACGCATGCGGACTGGTTCGAGAGCCAGATCGACGCGCTCGAGCGGGTGGGCGTGGCGCAATACCTCGCCCAGCAGATCGACGCCGGCTCCACTCCCTAGACGATGAGCGAGAGCACCTCTGCCTTCCCGGGCGTCCCGGATGACGTCGCGGGCAACTTCGTCGACTGGCTCGGTCTGAGGTTCGAAGACCTGACCGGTGACCGGGTGCTGTGCACCTGGCAGGCCGAGCCGCGGATGCACCAGCCCTACGGGATCCTGCACGGCGGGATCCACTGCAGCGTCATCGAGACCCTGGCCAGCCTCGGCGGGGCGCTGTGGCTCGGAGACCGCGGGAAGGTCGTCGGCGTCAACAACAACACCGACTTCTACCGGGCCGTGTCCGAGGGATCGTTGACCTCGACCGGGACCCCGCTGCACCGTGGGCGCTCGCAGCAGGTCTGGCTCGTGGAGACCGTGGCCGACGACACGGGCAAGCTCGTGGCCCGGGGCCAGGTCCGCCTGCAGAACCTCTACCCGGACGCCTGAGCGCCGGTCCTGCGAGGACACGGGAGCGGCCCAACAGTCCCCGGCGGGGGGCTTCGCCTATCCTCGGACCAAGGAGTCCGGCGTCGTGGCACCTTCGGGAGGTCTCGGGGCGTCGGTGGCACAGGAGGCAGTCGATGGATCCGAGGTCTGCTCGCAAGGCAGAGCGGGTCGACTACGTGTTCGTGGCCCCCGACCCGGGGCGACGTGTCCTGCGCGCCACCTTGTTCCTCGCCCTGATCGGGCTCTGCGTCGGCCTCACCCTGAGCCTGTCCGACCGCAACCTGTGGGCCATGGTCCTGGCCGGCGTCTCGGCGGTGGGCCTGGTCATCTGCTGGACGCTGCTGCAGTCGAGCATCCCGCAGAAGATCACCGTGCGCGGTCCGAGCGTCCAGATCCGACGCGACGGCCGGGTCGACACCTTCGACCTGGAGGACCCGGCTGTCGACATCCGGGTCAAGGACGGCGAGATCGCCTTCGCCCACTACATGGATCGCTGGGTCGTGGTGCGCTCTCGCGACGTGGACTGGAAGGTTTTCAGCGACGTCGTGATGTTCTACCAGAACAAGGCGGACAAGAACGCCGAGGAACGCGACCGGCGCTTCAACCGGTGACCGCCTCGCGACGAATCTGAAGAAAGTCGCGAAACAGGCGGAACTTCCCAGACCCTCCGGCGATTACCTCACCGGTGCCCCTCTGCACGACCGTGGGCTCCGCAAGTGCAGGGCGATGAGAACTGATGACCTCAACGTGAGTGTGGGCGTCGCGCACGCGCGGCACCCCGAGAACCGGGCGAGCCGGGCCGCCACTGGCGGCGCGCGCTGGGCCCCCCATGACGTAACCTGTCGGCCACCCCTACCCCCCGTTGGTGGCCGACAGGTTACTTGGGCCCCTGACCTCACGAGGAGTGCGAGTCGTTGGACCTTCGCGACGACATCGTCCGTGCCGCAGCCTCGGGCGATCCTGACGCGTTCCGGCACGTCTACGACGCGCTGTCTCCCCGGGTGCTGGCCTATCTCAGGTCGCGCGGGGTGGAGGATCCCGAGGGCATGGTCAGCGAGGTCTTCCTCGCCGTGCACCCTCGACTGCCCGATCTCACCGGCGGTCGCGCCGGGCTGCGGACCCTTGTGTTCTCCGTGGCCCATGCGCGCGCCGTCGACGACGCCCGGCGTCGCTCGCGGCAACCGGCGAGCTTCTCCTACGAGCCGGAGTACGACGACCGCGTCGCCGGCTCGGCCGAGCAGATCGCTGTCCAGTCGCTCGAGGCCGAACGGGCGGTCGCGCTCATGCAGCGGCTGAACGAGGACCAGCGGACCGTGGTCACGCTCCGGATCATCGGTGATCTCTCCCTCGAGCAGACGGCCGAGGTGACCGGCAAGACAGTCGCGGCGGTCAAGCAGCTCCAGCGGCGCGGACTGATCCGGTTGCGCAGCCTGATGTCCGACCCGGAGATGGCCCGATGAGCCACGCACGGATCGAGGAGATGATCTCGGAGTCGGGTCTCGACGCCGAGGAGATGGGTGACGTCATCGTGGCGCTCGCGCCCCTGGCTGTTCCGGCCGACGAGGTGCCTGCCCCCACGGCGGAGCTCGCGAAGCTCCTCGGGCCGGGCCATCGGCAGACCGCTCGTGAGGTGACTCAGCTGTTCGGCCCCCGGCGCAGTGCCGTGGTCGGCGTACTCGTGCTGGCGCTCTCGGGAGTCGGCGCGACAGGTCTCTCGGCCGCGGCCAACACCCTGCCGCGCCCGCTGCAGCACGAGGTGTCGAAGTTCTCGAGGCACTACCTGCCCTTCAACCTGCCCGAGCCGCCACCGCAGGTCGCGCCGGAGCTGCCGCTCGGCGCGGGGGGCCCACAACCGGGTGGCACCAGGCTGGACGACGGCACCACGGCGTCGAGGTCGGCCCAGCCACGGACGGGCGTGAGCGCCGGCAGACCGGCGGCAGACCACCCCGACGCCCCCCGGGCACAGGCCCACCCGACTCCCTCGCCGAGCCCGAGCCTCGCGCCCAGCTCGACCGCGTCCGCCGAGCCGCAGTCGGGCTATGCACCCAGGCCCCCGGCCGCGAGCCCAGAGCCACCCTCACCGAGCGAGGCAGGCCCGCCCCCCGGCAAGGGCACGCCTGCTCCACACGACGACCACAAGTCGCCCGGCAAGGGGCACGGCAAGCCGGGCCCGGGCGGGGACCCGGGCGGGGACCAGGGCGGCGGCCAGGGCGGCGGCCAGGGCGGCGGCGGTGGCAGTGGCGGTGGCAAGGGGCCAGGCCCCGACCCCGGTGATGGACAGGGCAAGCCCGGCAGGCCGGACCCGGGCGAGCAGCCAGTCCCGGATCCGGGTCAGGAACCGGCTCCCGGAGGTGGGGACACCACCCCGACGCTCCCCGTCGTGCCCGAGCCGAGCCTCCCGGTGCCCGCGCCCTCGCCCGGTCTCGGCGCGATCATCGACGGCATCACCGGCGAGTGACCGGCGAGTGACCGGGCGGCCATCCCACGACTCTGCGTGACAGCAACCACCCTCGGCGCACGGCATGAAGGCACCTGGACTGGGCACGCACCGGGCATGACTTCCCTGTGGCTCGCGCAGTCCCACCCCATCACCAGTGACCCGCTCCCCGAGGGGCCGGTCGACGACCTCGTGGTCGGAGCCGGCATCACCGGGCTCGTCACCGGCCTGCTGCTGGCCCGTGCTGGACGCAGGGTCGCGGTCATCGAGGCGCGCGAGGTGGGGGCTGTGGCCACGGGGAACACCACGGCCAAGATCTCGTTGCTGCAGGGCACGAAGTACTCCCGGCTCCTGCACTACCAGTCGCAGAAGGTCGCCCAGGCCTACGTCGAGGCCAACCGGGAGGGCATGGAGTGGCTGCTGCAGTTCTGCGCCGACCACGGGGTTGCCGTGCAACCTCGCCTGGCCGCGACCTACGCGGCCGACGAGTCCGAGCTCTCCAGCGTGCAGCAGGAGCACGAGGCGGCTTCGTCGCTGGGACTCGACCTGGCCTGGCACGACCGGCTCGACGTCCCGTTCCCGCACCACGGAGCCACGGTCCTCGCCGACCAGGCGCAGTTCGACCCGATGGACGCGCTGCGGGCGCTGGTCGAGGAGCTGCGCAGGCACGGTGGGACCCTGCACCAGGGCAGTAGGGTCCGCACGGTCTCGCTGTTCGGCGCGGCCGAGGTGCGTCTCGATGACGGCAACACGGTGCGCGCCGAGCACGTCGTGCTGGCCACCGGCACCCCGATCCTCGACCGGGGTCTCTACTTCTCCAAGCTGGAGCCGCAGCGTTCCTACGCCCTGGCGTTCGACGGCGCAGCGGCCCCTGAGGGGATGTATCTCTCGGCGGGTTCGGACTCCCGGTCCGTCCGGGACGCCCCCGGGCCCGACGGGGCCACGCGCCTCCTCGTGGGCGGCGCGGGTCACTCTGTCGGCCGCACCGGGTCGGAGCTCGAGCACGTCGTCCGGTTGCGCGAGTGGACCGAGGAGCACTTCCCCGGTGCCGTGGAGACCCACCAGTGGTCCGCGCAGGACTACCGCTCCCACGACGCGGTGCCCTACGTCGGGGCGCTGCCGCGAGGGGGCGGCCGGATCCACGTGGCGACCGGCTTCGACAAGTGGGGCATGACCAACGGGGTCGCCGCTGCCCGCAGCATCTCGGGCCAGATCCTCGGCAAGCAGCCCTCCTGGTCGAAGACGTTGGGCCACCGCTTCACCGGACCGTCCGGCGCGATGCACCTCGCCGCGATCAACGCCAAGGTCGCCCTGGCCGGCATCGGCATGGTCTTCGAGGGAGTGCGTTCCGAGCGTCCGTCCGAGGTGGTGGGAGTGTGCACCCACCTCGGCGGGATCCTGCACTGGAACGACGTCGAGTCCTCGTGGGACTGCCCCCTGCACGGTTCCCGCTTCGCTCCGGACGGGCAGGTGCTCGAAGGACCGGCGACCAGGCCGCTGTTTCCCAAGCGGTCGAAGCGCTAGCCGATCAGGTCGAGCAGCCAGGTCGGGCTCATCGACCGGCAGCCCAGGGCCTCCACGCGCGCCTGGAGGGCGCGGTCGGCGGTGATCACGACCACGGCGTCCCCACGGTCGCGAGCGGCCCGCGCCTCCTTCGTTATCGCGGAGTCGCCGTCCCTGGGGGCATGGACCGTGCGCAGGTGACCGTCGGTCCCCTTCGGGACACCGGCCTTGGCCTGACCCTCGAGCACCAGCACGATCTCGTCGTACGACGTGTCGGCGATCGAGAGTCGTCCGTGGAGCCTCGCCGCCGCTCCGGCCCGGTCGCGCCACCAGCCGTCCGGTCGCGACCCCACCACGTTGGCGCCGTCGACGACCAGGACCTGGGACACCCCGCGATCCTGACATGTCGGAGCCGGCGAGAGCATCGCGGTCGCCCCGCTGGGTCGGCGCCGCTCGCCGCACCGGTGGCCAGCGCTCGTCGGCTCGCGTCGAGCAGCACTACGTAGACCTTCCACCTGGAAGGTCTACGTAGCATGGGTTCCTCGATCCCGTCAGAACGGGTGTGTCCCCTCGACCACCGCGTCGTGGCCGATCGCCACACGCGCAGTCCGGCGACGCCACCGAACCCGCCTACGGCAGCAGGTCCGTCCGCCCGAACATCTCCGCGGTCTGCCTGGCGGTGGGTGCGCCTGCGTCGAGGTCGGCCCCGGCCTCCACGAGGAGACGGACCACCGCGTCCTCGCCCTTGAACACGGCGCCCGCGACCGGCGACTGGTCGCGGCCGTTGCGGAGGTCCACGTCGGCGCCGCGGTCCACGAGGGCGCTCACGGTGGGTGCGTGACCGTGGTAGGCGGCCAGCATCAGCGCGGTGTTGCCGTCGTCGTCCTGCACGTCGACCGGCAGTCCGTGGTCGACGAAGCCGACGAGCTCGTCGGTCATCCCCTCGCGGGCGAAGTGCATGGCCAGCTCCACGACGCGGGCGGTCTCATCGGGGGTCAGCGGCCGGCCCTCACTCATGCTGCTTCGACCGACCAGATCCGGTGCTCCCCGGGCAGCCCCTTGAACTCCACCGTCTCCTCCTCGACGAAGCCGAAGTCGGTCGAGTCGGCGAGCTGCTCGGCGATGTCGCTGCTGACCAGGATCTCGCCCCCGTCGGCCATCGCGGCGACGCGCGCCGCCATCGCGACGTTGCGGCCGAAGTAGTCGCCCTCACGCTCGATCGCGGTGCCTGTGTGCAGGCCGATCCGGACCCTGATCGGCGTACGCCGCAACCGGCGACTGCGCTGCCGCCTGGCACTCAGCGCACGCTGGATGTCGAGGGCTGCGCTGATCGCGAGGTCGGGGGTGGAGAACACCACCATGTAGCCATCGCCCTGGCTCTTCACGATCAACCCGCGATGCTTCTCGACATAGGTGTGCAGCAGCCGGTCGTGGTCCGCGAGCAGCTTGACCCAGTGCTCGTCGCCGAGCTCGGAGTTGAGGGCGGTGGAGTTCTCGATGTCGGAGAAGAAGATCGTCACCTCGCCGTCGGGCCCGGCGACCCGGGCGATCTCGGTCCGGTCCTCCAGCGCCCACCGCGTGAAGTCGTCGATCGAGGCGAGCAGCGTGCTGCGCACTCCCTGCTCGCGCATCCGGGTCACCGTGTCCAACGCGGTCCGCACGGCCAGCCCGGCCGTCTGCACGGCCTGTGCCGCCCGCGGGCTGCGTGGCGTGCCGGGGTCGGACTCCAGAGCCTCGGTCAGCTCGGCGACCTGGTCGCGCGACCGCGACAGCTGCCTCGCCAGGACCGCGATCGCTCCGACGGCGGCGCAGAGCAGCAGTCCGAGGATGACGACTGCGGTGACCACGTGGCCAAGGTTGGCACAGCACCCTGGTGCACCGGGCCGCCCTCCGGTGTGACCTCGGTGACTCAGCCACCTTCGGCGAGCGTGTGCGCCACGATCGCGTTCGCGTGCCCGTGGCCCATCCCGTGCTCGGTCTTGAGCCACGAGACCAGCTCCATGTGCCGCTGCAGCGGGCTTTCCCGCACCAGCTGCTTCCACTCCTCGACGGGCCGGCCGTACTTCTTCTCGATGAACGGGAAGTACGACGCCGGACCCTTCGCCTGCGCTTGTTCGCTCATGCCAGGTCAGACCGGTGGGCTGCCCCGAAGTCATCGCGCATGAGATAGTGCAACCTGTTCTAGTTTTGTGAGGAGCTCGGATGACGGAGGCAGGACCCGGCTCGGCCACCACGCCGGCCCCCACACCGGCCATCGACGGCTGGTTCACCACGGGCACCGAACCGGCTCTGCTCGCGTCACGCTGCACGACATGCGGGTCGGTGTTCTTCCCGCCCACGGAGGGGTTCTGCCGCAACCCGGCGTGTGCCGGGGAGGACTTCGAGGAGACCGAGCTGTCCCGCCGCGGGACGGTGTGGTCCTACACCGACGCGCAGTACCAGCCGCCCCCGCCGTACGTCCCTGCCGCGGAGCCCTACGTCCCCTTCGCCCTTGCAGCGGTGGAGCTGCCCGAGGGGATCGTCGTGCTCGGACAGCTCGCGGACGGCTACGGCGTCGACGACGTCCATGTCGGGAGCGAGGTCGAGGTGGTCGTCGAGACGCTCTACGCCGACGAGTCGGGGGAGCGGAGCATCTGGCGCTGGCTCCCCTTGAACTCTGGGCGTGTCACCGAGCTCGGGGAAGAGGCTGACCAGTGAGCTCCGACATCAGCCGGGACGTCGCCGTGCTCGGAGTCGGGATGCACCCCTGGGGCAAGTGGGGACGCAACTTCGTCAGCTATGGCGTGCACGCGGCACGACAGGCACTCGCGGACTCCGACGTCTCTTGGGAGGACGTCGACCTGGTCGTGGGTGGCGAGACCGTGCGGAACGGCTACGGCGGGTACGTCGCCGGGGCGACGTTCGCCGCCGCGCTGGGGTGGAACGGCGCCCGGGTGGCGACGTCGTACGCCGCCTGCGCGACCGGTGCGCAGGCGCTCGACACTGCCCGTGCGCGGATCCTCGCCGGCCTGAGCGAGGTGGCTCTCGTCGTGGGCGCGGACACCACACCGAAGGGGTTCCTCGCGCCCAACGCGGGGGAGCGGTGGGAGGACCCCGACTGGCTGCGCTTCCGGCTGCTCGGGATGACCAACCCCGGCTACTTCGCGCTCTACGCGCGTCGGCGGATGGACCTCTACGGCGCGACGCCGGAGGACTTCGCGTCGGTGAAGGTGAAGAACGCGCGCCACGGGCTGAGCAACCCCAACGCCCGCTATCGCAAGGAGGTCTCCGCCGAGGACGTGCTCAACAGCGCCGTCGTCTCCGACCCCCTGCACCTGCTCGACATCTGCGCGACCTCCGACGGCGCGGCTGCGGTGGTGCTCACGTCGATGGAGTACGCCCGCAGGCACGGGCTCGCCGACCCGGTGCGGGTGCGCGCGATCTCGACGGTGACGCCGACCTTCCCCAACACGGTCATCGACATGCCGCTGCTCTCCACCGACCCGGCGACCGCGGTCGACCCGGGGGCGCTCACCTTCAAGGAGTCGATCGGCGCTGCGGCCTACGAGGAAGCCGGCATCGACCCCGGCGACGTCAGCCTGGCCGAGGTCTACGACCTCTCGACCGCGCTGGAGCTCGACTGGGTCGAGGACCTCGCGCTGTGCAGGCGCGGTGAGGCCGAGCACCTGCTGCGCGCCGGCGACACCACCATCGGTGGCCGGATCCCGGTCAACGCCAGCGGGGGGCTCGCCTGCTTCGGGGAGGCCGTCCCTGCTCAGGCGCTCGCGCAGGTCTGCGAGGTCACCTGGCAGCTGCGCGGTCAGGCCGCGGGGCGACAGGTGGAGAACGCCCGGGTCGGCATCACCGCCAACCAGGGCCTGTTCGGGCACGGGTCGTCGGTGATCCTCAGCGTGTGAGGGTCGCGCAACCACCGACACGGTGGCCTCGGACACCCCGACGTGACGTGATCCGGTGCGAGTCGTTGACCGGGCATGCGACGTACAGCACTCCTCGCCCTGCTCGCGCTGCCGGCTTCGATGCTCGCCGGACTCGGGGCAGCGCAGACCGCTGACGCGACCCCCCGCACCACCGCGGCCACCCCGACCGGACTCCGGGACGTGATGTGGGTGGGCAACAACTGGGCCGGCACCGCCTCGATCGTGGACGCGAAGAAGCTCACGGTGCTCAAGCGCGGGGTGGACCTGGTGCCCGACAAGGACCAGGAGCTCGCCGACATCCACGCCGACCCGGAGAAGCTCGCCTTCTACATCGCGATCCAGCAGGGACCGGGCGAGGGGCACGACCAGTACGTCGACGACATGTTCGCCACCCGGGACGGGAAATACCTCGCCGTCTCGCGGCCCAGCTTCGCCGACGTCGTGTGGGTCGACGTGGCCAGGGCCATCGCCGGTCGGAGCGACAGCATCGTCCGCGAGCAGCCGATGGACGGCCACCGCACCGACCACATGGGGGTCTCGCCCGACGGTCGCCGGCTGTTGGTCAGTGACTCCACCGAGCGCCAGGTGATCGAGTTCTCGATGGTCGACGAGACCGTCGGTGGCAAGAAGGTCGCGATGGGCGACCGCACGCGGACCTTCGAGTCCGGCGAAACGCCGCACGAGAGCAACTACACCAAGGACGGTTCGCGGATCTTCCACGCGAGCATCGGCAAGGTCTACACCCCAGGCGACGAGCAGGGCTACGGCCCGGTCAAGATCGGTCCGCTGCACGACGCGCTCAAGGGCGACCGCTGGTTCCAGATCGTGCGCAACTCCGACTTCTTGGTCACCCAGCGCTGGGACATGGGCAAGGAGCTCGCCGAGGCGGGCTATCCCGACATGAGCTCGGCGGTGCGGCCGATGGCGATCGCGCCGGACGAGCGCTTCGTCTACTTCCAGGTCTCCTACTTCCACGGGCTGGTCGAGTTCGACACCCGGGCCAAGGACATCGACGGGCGGGTCGGCTACACCGCGGGCACCGTCCCGGAGCCGCGCACCGGTGCCGTGCGCCGCGTGGTGAACCTGCCCAACCGGGTGCCGGCGATGCCCAAGGAGCAGTACGTCAACGACTCGGCGCACCACGGCCTCTCCATGGACCAGGCCGGCACGACGCTCTGTGCCGCCGGCACGATGGACGACTACGCCGCCCTGGTCGACCGGAAGACGATGAAGCCCACGATCTTCGACACCGCCTCGACCGGCCACTCCTACGGCAAGCCCTACTGGACGACCGAAGGTCTCGACAACACCTGCTGGATCTCGCTGAGCGCCGACGACTCGGTGGCCGTGCTCGACTTCGACAAGAAGAAGGAGCTTGCCTACCTCGCCGTGGGCGACCACCCGCAGCGGATCCGCCACGGTCTCGTGAGCAACAAGGTGCTGGCCGCGACGAGCTGACCTCAGCCGGTCTCGCCGTCGAGGTAGAACCACCGCCCGGCACGCTGCTCGAACCGGCTGCGCTCGTGGAGCACTCCACGATCGTGGTGCGCCCGGAACTCGACCGTGTCGTCGGCCGCCTCGAGCACCTCCAGCCCCGTCCACCGGACCGACGGGTCGAGCTCGACCTGCGCGGGACGGGTGCGGGGGTGCCAGGTGCGCCACAGGTAGTCGGCGTCGCCGACCACGAACGCCGCGTAGCGCGAGCGCATCAGCTCCTCCGGCGAAGCGGCCTGCTGCTCGCCCCGGTGGAGGCGGCCGCAGCAGCCGTCGTACGACACGGACCCGCAGGGGCACGCGCGCGCGGTGAGGTCCTGGTCCACGTCCGCGAGTGTCTCCTACGGCGGACCCGAGGGAGGCGGCAGGCGGGTGACGACGCGCGACCCGTGCTTGGAGGAACGTCCTCGCAGACGGGCTGACGAAACACCCCCGTTGCAGGGGATGGGTAGCGTGGAAGGAGTGACGACGAACGCACCCACCATCACCACCGTCGGCCAGCTCCGCGAGAGCGGCCACCAGCTGAAGTCCCTGCGTGAGGAGCTCCGCACCAACCTGCTCGACGCACTGCGTGAGGGCCGCGACCCGTGGCCCGGGCTGCACGGCTTCGAGAGCACCGTCATCCCCCAGCTCGAGCGCGCCATCCTGGCCGGCCACGACGTGGTCCTGCTGGGCGAGCGCGGCCAGGGCAAGACCCGCCTGCTGCGCACGCTGGTCGGCCTGCTCGACGAGTGGACGCCGGTCATCGCCGGTGCCGAGCTCGGCGAGCACCCCTTCGACCCGATCACCCACGAGTCGAAGCGGCGCGCGCTCGAGGAGGGCGAGCACCTGCCCGTCGAGTGGCGGCACCGTGACGAGAGGTACGCCGAGAAGCTGGCCACCCCCGACACCAGCGTGGCCGACCTGATCGGCGACGTGGACCCGATGAAGGTCGCGGAAGGCCGCAGCCTCGGTGATCCCGAGACCATCCACTTCGGCCTGATCCCGCGCTCTCACCGCGGCATCGTGGCCATCAACGAGCTGCCCGACCTCGCCGAGCGCATCCAGGTCGCGATGCTCAACGTGATGGAGGAGCGCGACATCCAGATCCGCGGCTACGTGCTGCGGCTCCCGCTGGACACCCTGGTGGTGGCGAGCGCCAACCCCGAGGACTACACCAACCGCGGTCGCATCATCACCCCGCTCAAGGACCGCTTCGGTGCCGAGATCCGCACGCACTACCCGATCGAGCTCGAGGACGAGGTCGCCGTGATCCGGCAGGAGGCCCATCTCGTGGCCGACGTCCCCGACCACCTCATCGAGATCCTCGCCCGCTTCACCCGCGCACTGCGCGAGTCCAGCTCGGTCGACCAGCGCTCCGGCGTCTCGGCCCGGTTCTCGATCGCGGGCGCGGAGACGATCGCCGCCGCCGCGCTGCACCGTGCGACCTCGCAGGGCGAGGACGAAGCAGTCGCTCGACCCGTGGATCTCGAGACGGCGGTCGACGTGCTCGGCGGCAAGATCGAGTTCGAGACCGGCGAGGAGGGCCGCGAGGACCAGATCCTCGAGCACCTGCTGCGTCGGGCCACCGCCGAGACCGTGCGCTCGCGGCTCGGGGGAGTCGACCTCGGACTGCTCGTCCAGGCCATCGAGGGCGGCGCCAGCGTGAGCACGGGCGAGCAGGTCACGGCACGCGACTTCCTCACCGGGCTCCCGGTGCTGGGCGAGTCCGAGCTCTACGACGAGGTCTGTGACCGTCTCGACGCCACCAACGACGGCGAGCGTGCCGGTGCCATCGAGCTCGCTCTCGAGGGTCTCTTCCTCGCCCAGAAGGTCAGCAAGGAGTCCGACGCCGGAGAGACGATCTACGGATGACCACCCCACGATGAGCTTCCACGACCGGCCCCGACGACGGGCCTCCCGCTACGGCCGCTTCGCCGGTGGCCCGGACCCGCTCGCGCCCCCGGTCGACCTGGCCGAGGCCCTCGACGCGATCGGCGAGGACGTCATGGCCGGCTACTCGCCCGAGCGGGCGATGCGCGAGTTCCTCCGCCGTGGGGGGCAGAACCAGCAGGGTCTCGACGACCTCGCCCGCCAGGTCGCGGCCAAGCGGCGCGAGCTGCTGCAGAAGCACAGCCTCGACGGCACCCTCCAGGAGGTCAAGGAGCTCCTCGACCACGCCGTGCTCGAGGAGCGCAAGCAGCTGGCCCGTGACGTCGACCTCGACGACGCCGACCGCGACTTCCGTGAGATGCAGCTCGGCAACCTCCCGCCGAGCACGGCTGCGGCGGTCAGTGAGCTCTCGTCCTACGAGTGGCAGAGCCAGCAGGCCCGCGAGGACTACGAGAAGATCAAGGACCTCCTCGGCCGGGAGATGCTCGACCAGCGCTTCAAGGGCATGAAGCAGGCGCTGGAGAACGCCACCGACGAGGATCGCGCAGCGATCAACCAGATGCTGGGCGACCTCAACGAGCTGCTGGACAAGCACCGCCAGGCAAGCACCAGTGAGGACGCCGCCGCTGTCGACAGAGCCTTCGCCGACTTCATGGACAAGCACGGGGACTTCTTCCCGGAGAACCCCCAGGACATCGATGAGCTGATGGACGCTCTCGCCCAGCGCGCGGCCGCGGCCCAGCGGATGCGCAACTCGATGACCCAGGAACAGCGCGACGAGCTGGACGCCCTTGCTGCGCAGGCCTTCGGCAGTCCGGAGCTGATGGAGTCACTGAGCCAGCTCGACGACAACCTCCGCGCGCTGCGTCCTGGCGAGGACTGGGGCGGGTCGGAGGACTTCGACGGCGACCAGGGACTCGGGCTGGGCGACGGGACGGGTGTGCTCCAGGACCTCGCCGACCTCGACGACCTCTCCGAGCAGCTCTCCCAGTCCTACGGCGGCGCGCGGATGGACGACGTCGACCTCGACAAGCTCGCCCGCCAGGTCGGCGACCAGGCAGCGATCGACGCCAAGACGTTGGCCGAGCTCGAGAAGGCCCTCAACGAGACCGGCTACCTCAAGCGCGGGTCCGACGGGCAGCTCAAGCTGTCACCCAAGGCGATGCGCCAGCTGGGCAAGGCGTTGCTCAAGGACGTCGCCAACCGGATGTCGGGGCGGCAGGGCCAGCGCGACATGCGCCACGCCGGCGCGGCCGGTGAGCTCAGCGGTGCCAGTCGCGAGTGGACCTTCGGCGACACCGAGCCGTGGAACGTGACGCGGACGGTCACCAACGCCGTCGTACGCACGGTGGGTGAGGGTGGTTTCGAGACGCTCGCTGGCGCTCGCTCCTCAACCCAAGGGCTGGGGCCGGCCGTGCGTCTCGACGTTCGCGACATCGAGGTCAACGAGACCGAGGCCCGCACCCAGGCCGCGGTCGCGCTGCTCGTGGACACGTCGTTCTCGATGGCGATGGCCAACCGCTGGGTGCCGATGAAGCGCACGGCGCTCGCGCTGCACCAGCTGATCACCAGCCGGTTCCGCGGGGATCACCTGCAGCTGATCGGCTTCGGCCGTTCGGCGCACGTGATGGAGATCGAGGAGCTCACCGGCCTGGATGCGATGTGGGACAAGGGCACCAACCTGCACCACGCCCTGCTGCTCGCCAACCGGCACTTCCGCAAGCACCCCAACGCCCAGCCGGTGCTGTTGATCGTCACCGACGGCGAGCCGACCAGCCACCTCGAAGCCAACGGCGAGGTCTGGTTCTCCTATCCACCGCACCCGCTCACGATCGCGTGGTCGGTGCGTGAGCTCGACAACGCAGCCCGGATGGGTGCGCAGACGACCATCTTCCGGCTCGGTGACGACCCGGGGCTGGCGCGCTTCCTCGAACAGCTCGCCGACCGGGTCGGCGGCCGGGTGGTCTCACCCGAGCTCGACGACCTCGGTGCGGCGGTGGTCGGCAGCTATCTCGGCTCGCGTGGAGGATCGGGCAGCTCGGGCCACCTCGGCGACTGGTACGGCGGTCGCGGGTTCTGGTTCGGCGACGACGACTGAGTTGCTTCGGCGCCATCTCGGCCCTTGCGCGGTTCGCTCCGCGGGCTGACAGTGGAAGCACAGCGCCACTCGGCGTCGAGGAGGTCTCGTGACCACGCTGCTCGCACCACCGCACGGATCCGCGCGCACCACCCGCCGGGAGCGCCGAGTCGAACGTCGGTCCGAACGTCGGCGCCTCAAGCGCCTCGATGCCGTGTCGGCCCAGATGGCGGAGCTGCACGCGATCGAGGAGGTCCTCCTCCGGGCCGCCGACCTCGCGAGCGTGGGTTGGGTGCAGCGGGCGTGGTTCTCGGTGGAGACCTCCGAGGGACCCAGGTCGCTGACGGCCTACGACGTCGGGCTGGTCGACGAGCTGCCGGTCATCGGAGCCTGCCTGGTCGGTTCCGTCGTGCACGCCGCCGGTGGCCCGGAGACGGTCCGTTCGCAGCTGGTCCAGCGGAGCCTCGAGCTGACGCGGCACGTGCTGAGCGAGCCCGAGCGACCCGTGCGGTGGTGTCCCGGCCCGGGCCTGCGCGCGATGACGGTGCTCGAGCTGACCTACTGGAACGACGCCCCGGACCGGACCCAGGACGAGGTGGTCGGACTCCTCGCCACAGCAGGGCACTCGGCCGCGACCCAGCGCGACTCGTGCCGTGCCGTGCGGGAGGAGCTCAGCGCAGTCCGCTGAGGCTCGCACCCGACCACCGCCCCGCCCACCGCCCCCGCGCGGCCGACGAGGTCACGCAGCGTCGGAGAGCGCCTCGAACTCCTCGTCGGTCAGCTCGATGGCCGCCGCGGCGGTGTTGGACTCGAGGTGGTCGACGCTCGAGGTGCCCGGGATCGGCAGCACGACGGGCGAGCGCTTGAGCAGCCAGGCGAGGGCGAGCTGCGAGGGAGTGGCGTCGTGCTTCTCGGCTGCAGCTGCGAGGGGGCCGTCCTCCTTGGAGAGCTCACCGGTCGCCAACGGGAACCACGGGATGAAGCCGATGTTCTCGCTGGTGCAGTGGTCGAGCAGCTCCTCGGCGTCGCGCTTGGCGAGGTTGTAGAGGTTCTGCACCGACACGATCTCAGCGGTCTTCTGGGCCTCCTTGAGGTCGGCGACGTCGACCTCCGAGAGCCCGATGTGGCGGATCTTGCCCTCGTCCTGGAGCTGCTTGAGCTCGCCGACCTGGTCGGCCACCGGGTAGTTCGGGTCGATGCGGTGCAGCTGGAAGAGGTCGATGCGCTCCAGACCGAGACGGCGCAGGCTCATCTCGACCTCCTGGCGCAGGTAGGCCGGCTGGCCCAGCGGGGTCCATCCGCCCGGTCCCTGGCGGGTCAGTCCTGCCTTCGTCGCGATGACGACGTCGTCGGCGTAGGGGTGCAGGGCCTCGCGCAGGAGGTCCTCGGCCACGTAGGGCCCGTAGGAGTCAGCGGTGTCGAAGAAGGTGATCCCGATCTCGACGGCGCGACGCAGCACCCGCAACGCCTCGTCGTGGTCCCGGGGCGGGCCCCAGACACCTTCGCCGGGCAGCTGCATGGTGCCGTAGCCGAGGCGTACGACGGGCAGGTCGCCGCCCAGCTCGAAGGTTCCGGACGGGGCAGCAAGGTTGTCGGTCACGCAGTTCTCCTCGGAAGTCTCGCGAATGTCTCTCTTGTCCCAAGGCACGCGGCGGACCGGATGTTCCCGATGGTCAGATATCGGGCAGTCCGCTCCCGGACTCCCGCACGAGCAGCGCCCCACCGCCGTACGTGCGATGCCTGCCTGAGGTGACCATCAGGGCAGCGTAGGCAACACTGGCGGGGTAGGGCCCGAGGAAAGAGTGGTGCCATGTCATCAGCTGCGAGCAGGGTCGATCCGCCAGAGCTGCCCGACCACATCGACGCCGCCGTGTTGAAGATCGCGGGGGTGGTCGTGATCGGCGCCATCATGTCGATCCTCGACATCACGGTCGTCAACGTCGCCCTGCCGACGTTCCAGACGGTCTTCGGCACCCGCGGCGACCCGATCGCCTACTCGACGGTCGCCTGGTCGGTCACTGCCTACACCCTGGCGCTGGCGACCGTGATCCCGATGACCGGCTGGGCGGCCGACCGGTTCGGCACCAAGCGCCTCTACATGACGGCCATCTTCTTGTTCGTCGCCGGCTCGGTGCTCTGCGCCACCGCCTGGAGCATCGGCGCCCTGATCGGCTTCCGGGTCCTGCAGGGTCTCGGCGGCGGCATGCTGATGCCGTTGGGCATGACGATCATGACCCGCGCGGCCGGCCCGCACCGGATCGGCCGGTTGATGGCGATCCTCGGTGTCCCGATGCTGCTCGGCCCGATCCTCGGCCCGATCATCGGGGGCTACCTCATCCAGGTCGCGAGCTGGCACTGGATCTTCCTGATCAACGCACCGATCGGTCTGATCGCGCTCGTCTATGCGTGGCGGGTGCTGCCCAGCGACACCCCGGAGCCGTCGGAGTCCTTCGACTTCCTCGGCATGGCGCTGATGTCGCCGGGGCTGGCGCTGTTCCTCTTCGGGGTCTCCTCCATCCCGTCCGAGGGCACTGCCACCGCGCCGCGGGTGTGGGTCTCGATGCTGCTCGGCGCCGCCCTGATCGTCACCTTCGTCTTCCACTCGTTCCGGCCGGAGCACCCCCTGCTCGACCTGCGCCTGTTCAAGAACCGCAACCTCACGGTCTCGATCATCACGATGTTCTTGTTCGTCGCGGCCTTCTTCGGCGGGCTGCTGTTGGTGCCGACGTACTTCCAGGAGGTCCGTGGAGAGTCGACCCTGCACGCCGGCCTGCTGGTCGCACCCCAGGGCATCGGCGCCATGATCACGATGCCGATCGCGGGGCGCCTGGTGGACAAGCGCCCGATCGGGCAGATCGTGCCGTTCGGCCTGGTCGGCATCCTGATCGGCATGTTCGGGCTGACGCAGCTCACCTCGACCACGCCCTATCCGGTGATCATGGGCTTCCTGTTCGTGATGGGGCTCGGGATGGGTTCCACGATGATGCCCCTGTTCACCTCGGCGTTGAAGACGCTGAAGGCCCACGAGGTGGCCCGGGGCTCGACGCTGCTGAACATCAACCAGCAGATCGCCAGCTCCTGCGGGGTCGCCACCATGTCGGTGATCCTCACCAACCACCTGCAGGCCTCCAAGCTGGCCGGTCCGGCGATGGCCACCCTGCACATCCCGTCGCTCGCGGACAAGATCCCAGCGGCCGCGATCGCCCAGGGGCTCGAGGACGCGGCGACCGCGTTCACCGACACCTACTGGGTGGCGTGGGGCCTGGTGCTGATGACCCTGATCCCGGCGTTCTTCCTGCCCCGCAAGCGCGAGGAGTCACACCTGCTCGACGACGAGAGCGTGCCGCCGGTCGTCGTGCACTGAGCCGGCGGTCGCCTTCGTCCCGGCCAGGCGCCGCTCAGCGCAGGCTCATCGAGCCGGAAACGTCCGGCTCCCAGGGCAGGCCGGACTGCAGGGTGATCTGTTGGTCCAGGGCGGCCGCGACGTCCTCCGGCCACGGGGCGGTGCGGCGGGTCTCCATGTCGATGTGGAGCAGGATCTCCTCCATCACGAAGCTCAGCCGCTGGTTGGTGTCGTCCAGGAGATAGACCAGAGCGTGCGCCGCGCGCTCCGAGCGCCCGAGCAGCCGCACCCGCGAGGAGATCTGCGCGCCGGTGAGCAGCTCGGCCAGATAGGTCAGGTGGTGCTCCGCCGAGAAGCAGGCGTGCCCCATGGCCGGCCAGTTCTGCGGGATCCCCAGGTCGAGGAAGGACTCGTCCAGCCCCTCGCTCGCGATCCCGGTGTAGTGGCGCACGTTGAGGTGGCCGTTGGCGTCCTCGAACGGCACCGGGACCGGCTGCACGGTGTACGCCGGCAGGCCGACGAGCTGCTCATAGCTGGGATGGGTTCGTCTCACGCCTCGTGACGTTACTCGGTCGTCGTCCGTGGGCCGCACGGGGTTTCACGGACCCGAACCGCGGCCCGGGCGTGGGTGATGACCGTTTTGCCTCGGCGAGAACGGGCACTGGATCCCATGACCACCACCACCCGAACCTTCTCCGTCACCCCTGCGCCCGAGACCGTCGTGAACTACCTCAAGGACTTCGCCAACGCCGAGGAGTGGGACCCCGGCACCGTCTCGTGCACCCAGATCGGTGCGGGCCCGGTGGCGGTGGGGACGAGCTGGAACAACGTGTCCAAGATCGCCGGCAACGAGACCGAGCTGGTCTACACGCTCGAGGAGCTCACCGACGACAAGATCGTCCTGGTCGGCAAGAACGACCAGGCGACCGCGACCGACACCATCACGGTGCGTCCCGACGGGACCGGCAGCGAGATCACCTACGCCGCCGAGCTCGAGATGCACGGCGCCGCCAAGCTGCTCACCCCGGTGATGAAGCTCGTCTTCGAGAAGCTCGGCAACGACACCGAGGACGACATGGTGAGCGTGCTCAACCGGCTCGGCTGAAGCCATCAGCGAGCCGCCCGAGGTCACGCCCGACGGCCACCACCTCATCATCGACGGCCGTCGCTGGCGGGCCACCGATCCGGCGATCCCCGAGGTGCGTCGCCAGGAGCTGACCCGTGCGCTGATGGCGTGGCGGCGAGAGGTGCGGCTCACCCGAGGGACCGACGGCGAGTCGGCCGCACGCGCCGGGGTGCAGGCCGCGAAGGTCGCGCTCGGCGAGCGGGGGACACCCTGGTGGGAGCAGTCCGACGACGAGCGGCAGGCCCGGTGGGGCACGGCCGTGCCGGTGCCGGGGGACGAGACCTAGCCGGACCACCTGCTGCTGCGGCACGGCGGTGCATGCCCGTGAAGCCGTCGTGAAACCGGGATGAAGCCGACGCCTCCTAACGTCGCTGCTGCGTCGTTCGACGCCTCGAACGACGGCCCAGGAGGCTCCCATGACCACCACCACGACGGCTCCACCCGCGTCACGCACCTACCCGTCCCTGCGAGCTGCCTGGATCCCCCTGGCCGCGCTCTGCCTGGCCTTCTTCGTCGAGATGGTCGACAACACGCTGCTCTCGATCGCGCTGCCCACCATCGGGCGTGACCTCGGCAGCGGGACGACCGCGCTGCAGTGGGTGACCGGCGCCTACTCGCTGACCTTCGGCGGCCTGCTGCTCACGGCAGGCTCGATGGCCGACCGGCTCGGGCGGCGGCGGGTGCTGCTGGTCGGGCTCGCGGTGTTCGGCACACTCAGCCTCTGCGTCATCGCCGTCACCACCGCGGGCGAGCTGATCGCCCTGCGGGCCGCACTCGGCGTTGCCGCGGCGGCGATGGCGCCCATCACCAACTCGCTGGTCTTCCGCCTCTTCGACGACAAGGCGCTGCGCATGCGCGCCATCACGGTGATGATGGTCGTCGGCATGTCCGGCTTCGTCCTCGGCCCTCTGCTCGGAGGCACGGCCCTGGCTCACGTGCGCTGGGAGTGGCTGCTGGTCGTGAACGCCCCGATCGCGCTGATCGCGTGCATCGGCGTGCGGCTCGGCGTACCTGCTGACCGGAGCGAGGACCTGACCCGCGACGCGCTCGACCTGCCCGGTGCCGTGCTCAGCGTCAGTGCCATCGGACTGGCCTGCTACGCGCTCACCAGCGGCGTCCAGCACGGATGGGTCTCCGCGATCACGTTCGCCTCGGTCATCGGCGCGGTCGCGGCCGGCGCCGGTTTCGTCTGGCACGAACGCCGCAGCGCCGCGCCCATGCTGGACCTGCACCTCTTCTCCGACGGCACGGTCCGTGGTGCCGCGATCGCGCAGATCGGGACCTCCATCGCCATGGCCGGCGTGATGTTCGGCCTGATCCTGCACTTCCAGTACGCCTACGGATGGAGCCCGATGCGCGCGGGCCTGGCCAACCTGCCGATCATCGTGACGATGATCGCCGCGACCCCGTTCTCGGAGTGGCTGGCGCGCCGCTTCGGACACCGCATCGCCTGTCTGGTCGGCGCCGCCTTCCTCGGCGGGTCCCTCGCCGGCCTCTCCTGGGCGGTCGACCACGGCTACGTCGCCATCGCCGTCTGCATGGTGCTGATGACCGTCGGACTGCGCACCGTGATGACGATCTGCGCGGTCGCGCTCGTCGACGCGATGCCCAGCAACCGCACCTCCATCGGCACTGCACTCAACGACACCGCCCAGGAGGTCGGCACCAGCGTCGGCGTCGCCGTGATCGGCACCATGATCGCCGCGCTGGTCACCACTCAGCTCCCCGCGGGCATCTGGAGCAGCGACCTGGTCCGGTCGTTCTTCCACGGCGAGCAGATCACCTATGCCCTGCTCGCGGTCGTCGTCGGCCTCGTCACCGCGGGTGGGGCGCTCACCCTCACCGACTCCCACGCCGTCGAGGAACCCGTCTGACGCCGTTCGGAGGTCGGTGGCGAAGCCTGGGGAACCGGTCGCAAGGGGCAGGCAGCAGATGCCCTATCGTGGTCCCTGTTGGAGGGACGGCTCTGCAAGGCGTCCTGGCCGCACACAGATGTTGCGGCTTGTATCTCGTACTCCTGGTTTTCGGTTCGCTGGACATCAGCACAGATGGGTGTCTTCAGCTGCCTGAGGGCACACTGCTCTCGGCACGAACAAGGGACAAGAACATGGCTCAGGGAACCGTCAAGTGGTTCAACGCCGAAAAGGGCTTCGGGTTCATCGCGCAGGACGGCGGCGGTGAGGACGTGTTCGTGCACTACTCCGCCATCCAGTCCGGCGGCTACAAGTCGCTCGACGAGAACCAGAAGGTCGAGTTCGACCTCGCCACCGGCCCCAAGGGCCCGCAGGCCGAGAACGTCCGAGTCTCCTGACTCGACCACGAGGGCCCCGACCGCGTCTCGCGGTCGGGGCCCTCGTGCGTGCCTGCCCAGCGCTTTGCTGCGCCGGGACGGGCACGCAGGATGGCAACGAGCTCGGAAAAGACGACCGGTCGATGTCGAAACGGTCGGTCGTCGTTCGACGTAGGTGCGAGAAGCAACGTCCCGGCAACCACTAGGAGTGATGAAGATGCCGCGTTTCATGGGATTCGTGAGGATGGAAGAGGGCGTCGGTACGCCGCCACAAGAGCTGTTCGACGCGATGGACACCTACATCGCAGGGCAGGCCGAGAAGGGCGTGTTCCTCGACGGCGGCGGGCTCTACGGAACCGAGGACGCGGTGAACTTCGTGGTCCGCAAGGGCGAGGTCACCCGGGTCGACGGCCCCTACGCGGAGGCCAAGGAGGTCGTCGGTGGCTGGGCCATCATGCAGTACGACACCCTCGAGGACGCCGTCGCCGACCAGGAGGAGTTCGCTGCCCTGCACGCGAAGTACTGGCCCGAGGTCACCGTGATCTCGACCATCCGCCAGATCTCCACCGGTCCGGAAGAACCCGGTAGCTGACCCGGACTCACTACGCTGGCCCCGTGCCGGCGGAGACCAGAACAGACGAGCCGAACCAGGCCGTCCACGCCGCGTGGCGGGCCGAGTCGGCCCGCCTCGTCGGCGCCCTGACCCGGATGACCCGGGACGTCGACCTGGCCGAGGATCTGGCGCAGGACGCCCTCGTCGCCGCGCTGGAGCAGTGGCCCGCCACCGGCGTACCGGAGAACCCGAGCGGATGGCTGATGGCGATCGCGAAGCGCCGCGGCATCGACCACTTCCGTCGTGCCGACACCCTGCGCCGCAAGGTCGCTGAGCTCGAGCACGTCCGTGGGGGAGAGGAGGCGGAGGTGCCCGACCTCGACGGACAGGTCGACCACATCGAGGACGACGTCCTGCGGCTCGTCTTCTTGTCCTGCCATCCCTCCCTGACCGCGGAGTCCCGTGCCGCGCTGACGCTGCGACTGGTCGGGGGACTCACCACCGCCGAGATCGCCCGGGGGTTCCTGACCAGCGAATCCACCATGGGCCAGCGCATCTCGCGGGCCAAGAAGGCCCTCTCCGCGGCGCACGCGGAGTTCGAGCTGCCCACCGGGCAGGAGCGGACCAGACGCCTCGACGACGTCATGGCCGTGATCTACCTGGTCTTCAACGAGGGCTACAGCGCCACCGCCGGCGAGGACTGGATGCGTCCCGACCTGGCGAGCGAGGCGAGGAGGCTCGCGCGCATGCTGGCCGCCCTCGCACCCGACGAGGTCGAGGTGCTCGGGCTGCAGGCGCTGCTGGAGATCCAGAGCTCGCGGATGGCGGCGCGGATCGACGACCAGGGCGCGCCCGTGCTGCTGGAGGCGCAGGACCGGACGCGCTGGGACCAGGTGCTGGTCCGACGTGGGCTGACCGCCCTGCAGCAGGCCGAGCAGCTCGCCGCGCGTGGCAGGCCGGTCGGGAAGTACTTCCTGCAGGCCTCGATCGCCGCCCAGCACGCCCGTGCCGAGCGTGCCGAGGACACGAACTGGCGCCGGATCGCGGCCCTCTACGACGTGCTCGCCGACGCCGCACCCGGACCCGTCGTCGAGGTGAACCGGGCCGTCGCACACGGCCGGGCCTTCGGTCCGGACGCGGGGCTTGCAGTGCTGGAAGAGGTGGACGCAGCTGTGCTCGGGGAGTCACCGCTCCTGCCGAGCGTCCGCGGAGACCTGCTCGAACGCGCCGGGCAGCACGCCCAAGCGGGTCAGGCGTTCGCCGAGGCCGCCGCGCGCACCAGGAACGAGAGCGAGCGTGCGCTGCTGCACCGTCGGGCCGACCTGAACCTGGCGCTTGCCTCGGAGCCGACCTGAGGCTCCAGGCAGCGGTGAGTTCGCGGTCCACGTCGCTCGACGAGTCCCGCGAAGTGGGCTGCCCGGCTCACCTAGGCTGTGGCCGTGAGTGAGCTGCTGGACGAAGGGCCGTTCTTCCACGGCACGAAGGCCGATCTGCGGGTGGGCGATCTGCTCACGGCGGGCCGGCGCTCGAACTACCGGCCCGAAGTCGTGATGAACCACATCTACTTCACCGCGCTCACTGACGGTGCCGGGCTCGCCGCGGAGCTCGCCGCAGGTGACGGTGCTCCACGGGTCTACCTCGTCGAGCCGACCGGGGAGTTCGAGAACGACCCGAACGTGACCGACAAGAAGTTCCCCGGAAACCCCACGAGGTCCTTCCGCAGCCGGGAACCACTCAGGGTCGTCGGCGAGGTGGCCGACTGGACCCGGCTGACCCCCGAGGCGCTGCAGGGGTGGCGCGACCGGCTGGCGGCGATCCTCGCCGACGAGCGTGGCGAGATCATCAACTGATCCTGAAGCCCGACGCCTGGCCCGCCGCGCCGGGACCATCCCGAGGGCGGTGCCGGCGATGACTTTGACTCGCCGAATCGGTCTGTCCCACAAACGCGGCCCGGACTGGGTGCGGGAAAGGCAACGATGAAGGCAACGGTGGTCAGGTATCAGACTCGGCCGGAGCAGTCGGACGAGAACCAGCGGCTGGTCGAGGCGGTGTTCGCGGATCTGGAGGAGCGCGCGCCAGTCGGCTTCACGTACAAGGTCTTCCGCCTCGAGGACGGCGTGAGCTTCGTCCACGTGGTCGTCGAGCACGACGTTGAAGACCCCGACTCGCTGCAGGCGGTGCCAGCATTCCAGGCATTCGTGGCAGGCATTGCCGACCGCTGCGAGATCCCTCCAGAGGCGCTCGGCGCCACTGTTGTCGGCGGCTACCGCTGACGGCCTGAGCCGACCGCCGTGCACGCCACACCTGGTGGGGTCGCTGGCGGCGTCGAGCCGATCGCGGCGAGATCGGCGCATGCTACTTGCGGCGGATGAGTGCGCGTCCTAGTCGTGGTCGGGAGCCTCGATCGCCAGTTCCGTACGCAAACGGCGCGATGCATCTTTGTCTAGCCACGCCAATCGGACGGTCTCCGCGACGTAGTAGGACTTGCCCAGCTCCCAGCGGTCGATTTCCTCGTCCAGATCGTCAGCCATGATCCACAGGTCTGTCCATCCACCACCCCCCGGCTCCTCGATCCAGAGACTGACGTGCTCGCGAGCGCGCTCCCACTTGCGCCACCACAGATGTCCTGCTGCGAGCTCGGCCTTGAGCTCCGGCTCGACGTACATCGAGCCAAGGTTCCCGGCGGCGTCTCGGAGTGCCGCCGCGCGGTGCCGATATGCGTCCAGTCGCAGGTTTCTGATCGGGTTCTCGAATGAAGGTCGCCACGGCACGCCGCCAGTGTCGCAAGCGACCCCACTCCGCGCCCGCTCATCGGCTCCGCGCACCATCTGCGGCAGTTCCGGATGTAGTCCCTGTGCAGCCTGAGCCGATGGCCAGCCTCGACACGTTCGAAACGATGGGCATGACCCGCCTAGGGTTTGCGTGTCCGCCGTAGGACCCCGCGATCGCACACCGCGGGTTCCACTCACGCGGTTGTTGTCACACCAGCGCTGTCATGGGTCCCTGGCGACAACGCTGATGTGACAGGGATGGCCAGCTTCCCGAGGAAACGCTGGTGGAACCCCATTGCCGTGACGCCTGACCCCCGAGCCGTGGCCCACGTGTCCTGATCTCGGCATCACCGCGCACCATCAGCGGCATGAGCGGTCATTCGTAGGACGCTGATTCGCGGCTGGAGTGACGCAGGTACTGAGGCACCCCAGATTCCGACAGGTCCGGTAAAACGTAAACGTCGCGATCGTCGTCCGCTGGCCGCGGCTCCGGGTCAAGCCAGGTTGAGACCTCTCTGCGGCTTTTCACTCATCGGCGAGGAGCGCATAGATGCGTCCGTCGATCCAGCCGAGATCCCGATGCAGCGCATCTCGACACCCGCGCGTTTCCAGCCGCATCCCGATCTTCTCCATCACACGCCAGGAGGGCCGGTTCGCCTCGAACGTTGCGGCCACCACTCGCCGCACCCCTAGCTGGCCGAAGCACAGCGTCACTAACGCTCGTCCTGCTTCCGTCGCCAACCCCTGGCCCTGGTGCTCAGGTGCGATCAGCCAGCCCAGCTCGGCATCGGTCGCGGCCGCGTCGTGGCTCACCTCCTTCTGGGCGGCGCCGTCGTGGACGTGGGCCAGCAGCTCGCCGATGATCTGCCCGTCCATCTCGACAGTGAGGACGTGTGGCGCGATTGCCGGGTCGCGGAACCGCTCCCGCCACCCTTCGAGGTCGACCGGCACCGAATGCGCCCACATCGCCACCTCAGGTCGAGTGCGGAGTGCGAAGAGCGCCTCGGCGTCCTCGACGCGACAGGGCCTGATCAAGAGCCGCTCGGTCATCAAGGGCCAGTCCAGATCGGTGAGCTTCGTCGGCACAGGGCGGATCTTGCCAGAGTCTGCAGGGTGCGGATTCTGGTCCCTGGTGCACTCGCAGCCGCCGGTGAGGCCCCCCGCGGGTTCCGACTGACCGACCGCAACTCGGCTATGAGTGTGCGTCCGGGGGTGAACCCGAGCGATAGACCCCGCGATCTCCCCGATCGGCCCATGTGGGCAGCAGGGCGACTCCCAGAGGGGTGGTGTCGGCGTCGTACTGCGTGCGGTGGTGGCTGTTGGGCAGCTCGGCAGGCTTGCCGTACTCCGCCTGCGCCACTGCTCCTGCCTCAAACTCAGGGCTCGGGATCGGCTCAGGCTCGGATCCCGGACCCCTCAGGGCAGGACCACGCTCAGGGGAGAGGCTCGACCACGTCGTAGGACGTCAGCCGGCGCGAGAGGTTCTTGATCTGCTGCCGGCCGTCGCCGAGGAGGTGGTCGATCGTGGTGAGTCGGGCGGTGAGGTGGCCGACGGCGTACTCCGCCGTCATGCCGATGCCGCCGTGCAGCTGGATGGCTTCCTGGCCGATGTGGCGCCCGGCCTTGCTCACCTGGAGCTTGGCCCGGGCCGCGGCCTCGCGCTTCTGCTCGGCGTCGGTGTCGGGGTCCGCGAGCACCATGGTCGCCCAGGTGACGATGCTGCGGGTCAGCTCCAGCGAGGTGTACATGTCCGCGGCCCGGAAGGTGAGCGCCTGGAACCGGTTGAGCGTCAGGCCGAACTGCTTGCGGGTGGTCAGGTAGTCCGTGGTCAGCTTCAGTGCGGAGTCCATCGCGCCGAGGGCCTCGTGGCAGTAGGCGATCGTCGCCGCCGCGATGACGTCCTTGGTCGCCTCTGACGCGTTGCCGCCCTCGCCGAGGGGCGTGGCCGGGGACTTGTCGAAGGCGACGCGAGCGGCGCGGCCGCCGTCGAAGGTGGAGTACGACGTGACCTCGACGTCGGACGGCTCGACCAGGAACAGTTGTTGCTCGGCGAACACGATGAGCAGGTCGGCCCGACCACCGTTGAGCACCGGCTCCTTGACCCCGGTCAGGGCGTCGCCGTCGACCTTGACGCCCTTCTCGTTCCCGCTCGGGTCGCACCACGCGAAGGCGGGGACGAGCTCGCCGGACGAGAGCCCGCCGAGGATCTCCTTCTTCTGCTCGTCATTGCCGAGGGCTGCGACGAGTCCGCCCGCGAGCACGACTGCCTCGACGAAAGGCTCCGGCGCGATCACTCGCCCGAACTCCTCGGCGACGACCGAGACCTCGACCGGGCCGGCGCCCATGCCTCCGTCGTCCTCCGCGAAGGGGAGCCCGAGGACACCCATCTCCGCGAGTCGACCCCAGAGTGCCTCGTCGAAGCCCGGGTCCTCGCCGACGACCTCGCGGCGGTGCTCGGCGTCGTAGCCCTTCAGCAGTCCGCGTACGGCGTCGCGCAGGGCGGTCTGCTCACCATCGAGCGTGAAGTCCATGTCGTGTCCTTCTCAGAGTCCGAGGATGGTGCCGGCGATGATCTGGCGCTGGATCTCGTTGGACCCGCCATAGATCGAGGCCTTGCGAAGGTTGAGGTAGTTGGGCGTGGCGACCCGCGCCCAGTCGGGGATGTCGGACCCGTCGCCGGCACCGGAGGCCAGCGACAGGGGGCCGGCCACGTCGACCATCAGCTCGGAGACGGCCTGCTGCACCTCGGTGCCCTTGAGCTTGAGCACCGACGACGCGGGATGGGGCTTGCCGTCGGTGGAGTTGGCCACGACGCGCAGGGCCGTCAGCTCGAGTGCCAGCAGCTCGTTCTCGAGCTCGATGATCTGGGCTGCCAGCAGCGGGTCCTCGATCTGGCCCGTCCTCGTCGCGGTCTCCTTGACCGTGGCGAGCGCCCGCTTGGTGGCGCCGACCGGTGCGACGCCGACACGCTCGTTGCCGAGCAGGAACTTCGCCATCGTCCAGCCCTGGTTCTCCTCACCGACGAGGTTCTCGCCGGGCACGCGGACGTCCTCGAAGAACACCTCGTTGACCTCGAAGCCGCCGTCGATGAGCTCGATCGGCCGCAGCGTCACGCCCTCGGTGTCCATCGGGATCAGCAGCATCGAGATGCCCTGCTGCTTCTTGGGCGCGTCCGGGTCGGTGCGCACGAGGTTGA
Source organism: uncultured Actinomycetota bacterium (assembly GCA_963843075.1). Classification (GTDB taxonomy): domain Bacteria; phylum Actinomycetota; class Actinomycetes; order Propionibacteriales; family Nocardioidaceae; genus Marmoricola. Next base: position 1,388,223 of record CAWJJD010000001.1, read on the forward strand.
AGATCCAGTCGGCGTGCTGGCCGAGCGTGGTCCACGTCTTCTGGCCGTTGACCACCCAGTCGTCGCCGTCGCGGACCGCCTTGCACTTCAGCGAGGCCAGGTCAGAACCGGCGTCCGGCTCGGAGAAGCCCTGGCACCACCAGATGTCGAGGTTGGCGGTCTTCGGGAGGAACTTCTGCTTCATCTCCTCCGAACCGAAGTTCGCGATCACGGGGCCGATCATGTTGGCGTTGAACGCCAGCGGCGGCGGGACGCAGGCGAGCTGCATCTCCTCGTGCCAGATGTGCTTCTGGAGCGGCGTCCAGTCCTGGCCGCCCCACTCCACGGGCCAGTTGGGCACGGCGATGCCGGCCTCGTTCATGATCCGCTGGGACTCGACGATCTGATCCTTGCTGACGTGGCGGCCAGCAGCGACCGTGTCGCGGATCTCCTGGGGGATCTTCGTGGTGAAGAAGGCCCGCATCTCCTCTCGGAAAGCGGTCTCCTCCTCGGTGAGCGCAAGCTGCATGCGGTGCTCCTGTTCGGGCCGGGCGCGACTGCTGGCCACGTTACCGTGCAGTACGAACGACCCGAACAGGGATGCTCCAGGTCAGGCGGCGAGAGCCTTCTCGATGTCCGAGGCGATCTTCTCCGGCGCCGTCGTGGAGCCGTAGCGCTTGATCACGGTGCCGTCCTTGCCGACCAGGAACTTGGTGAAGTTCCACTTGATCTTGTCGCCGAGGATGCCGCCCTTCTCCTCGCGCAGCCAGGCGAACAGCGGGTGGGCGTCGTCGCCGTTGACGTCGACCTTCTCGAACATCGCGAAGCTGACCCCGTAGTTCTGCTGGCAGAACGCGCCGATCTCGTCGTTGCTGCCCGGGTCCTGGCTGCCGAACTGGTTGCAGGGGAAGCCGAGGACGACGAGGCCCTGGTCGGCGTACTGCTGGTGGAGCTTCTCCAGCCCCTCGAACTGGGGCGTGAAGCCACACTTGGAGGCCGTGTTGACGACGAGGGCCACCTTGCCCGAGTAGCTGTCCAGGGGCTGCTCGTCACCGGTGATGGTCGTGGCAGTGAAGTCGCTCAGGGTCGGCACGGATGATGCTCCTCGGTCGGTCGGCTGCAGGGACGGTTGCCCGGTACAACGCCGACCTGCGGTTTTTGTTCCGGAACGCGCCTATCGGAGGCTCGCGCGCACCTTGAACACCCGGGCCGCGCCGTAGCGGTTGGTGTTGGCCACCACGATCGCGATCGAGCTGAGCACGTTGCGGTTGAACTGCACCAGCGTGCGGCCGTTGCCGTTGGCTCCGAGCGTGATCATCGTGTGCGTGACCCGCCCGCTGCGCAAGCGGCGCTGCAGCAACGCTGCGGTGCCCGACGCCTTGGGGGGACCGTCGATCTCCACGAGCAGTCGTTTGCGTGCGGCCAGCTTCCGTGCCGGTGCCACGAGCACGGCCGAGCTGCCGAGGTGCGAGATGCCCACGGTGCGCCAGCCCGTGGTCGCCGCTCCCGCGGAGAGCGTCCTGCGCAGCAGCCACGCGGGACTCGGGTAGCCGGCGCGCTCCTGATAGCTGTGCAGGGGCAGCGTGTTCCAGCTGCCGAAGGTGGTGAAGAACGCGGGCCACGCCGCTGCGCCGATCACGGCGTAGATCGCCTGGAGCGAGGTGCGCACGCCGACCGCCATGTTCCAGAACTGCCGCACCGTCGTGGCCCCGTGGCGCGCGGTGGCGTAGGTGAAGAAGATGAACGAGCCGTAGGGGAAGGCCCCGCCGCTGTAGTCGAGGGACGTGCGTGGGTGCCGGATCGCGCTGGAGGAGAGGTATTGGTAGTTGTCGTTGATGCTGTCGTAGACGACGTCCTCGACCCAGGTGGCCGACCCCTCCATGAACCAGGTGTCCTCGGTGACGTCTGCGGCGAACTGGATCGCGTGGAAGAACTCGTGGGCTGCGGTGACCCGGAGCGAGCTCAACGGCGCAGCGCCGAACTGCGAGCGGGCGAAGTCGTTGTCGAGGGCGCAGTACGCCGAGACCTGCGTCGCCGCCGACGAGTCGTCGGTCGTGCAGTAGCCGTAGTAGCCGTCGGCACCGAGGTCCTCGAGGAACACGTCGACCCGGTTGTCCGGGTTGGTGTCGTCGCCCGCGGAACCAGCGTCCGGCAACGGCTGCCGGCCCATCAGCGGGACCTCCTGGCCCCACACGTGCTCGAGGGTGCTCAGCGTGGTGGTGGCCCACGCGCTCGTGGTCGAGGAGCCGTAGTGCAGGCAGAAGTGCGTCGAGCACCGCAAGTTCAATGTCGCCCCGGCCGACCCGGCTTGCGCCTTGGCGGCCGCGGTGGAGCGCGAGAGCAGCCGGTTCGCCGTACGACGGTCGGCGCCGGCCAGCGCCGGTCGGGCGAGGTGCAGGTCGCGCAGCACCATGGTGAGGTCCCCCGCCCCGGGACGGACGCCTCGGTCGCTGGAACCCGGCTGCATCAGCCGGACGGCCCGGTGGAGCACGTCACGGGCCTCGGCCCTGGTGAACCCGGCCCGCTCGGTCACACCGGGGCGAGCCGAGGTCGAGGCCCCGACCCCGGACGGCGTGGACAGGACGAGCAGGCAGCCCAGGGCGGCAGCCACCAAGGCCTGGAAGGGACGGGACACCTCGGAAGCATATGTGCGCCGCTCGGTCCCTGACGGCTGTTGGATAGGTTTCTGGGACCCATGACAGCTCCTCTGACAGCCACCGACACCCAGGCCGACGCCGAACGGCTCACCCGACTGCGCCGGATGCAGGCGGTGGCCCTGGGGCTGCTGGTGTTCGCCGCCGTCGTCTATGCCGCCACCCTCGACCAGGACGGCTTCCTCGGCTTCGTCAACGCAGGCGCGGAGGCGAGCATGGTCGGCGCCATCGCTGACTGGTTCGCGGTGACGGCGCTGTTCCGGCACCCGCTCGGCCTGCCCATCCCGCACACCGCCCTGATCCCGCGCCGCAAGGACGACTTCGGCAAGAGCCTCGAGGAGTTCTTCTCGGAGAACTTCCTGCACGAGCAGGTGATCCGGGAGCGGCTCGCCGTGGCGGACATCGCGCGTCGGGTGGGCAGCTGGGTCAGCGAGCCCGCCAACGCCGACCGGGTGGTGGCGGAGACCGCGAGCGTGCTCGCGATCGGGCTGCGCCGGATGCGCGACGCCGACGTGGCCGCAGTGGTCGAGGACGTGCTCATCCCACGCTTCATGGCCGAGCCGATCTCACCCGTCGCGGGCGGGCTGCTCCAGGAGATCGTGGCCGACAACGCCCATCACGGGTTGGTCGACCTGGTCCTCGAGGAGGGGCACCGCTGGCTGGTGCACAACCAGGAGACGTTCTCCGAGGTGATCGGCGAGCGGGCTCCGTGGTGGGCGCCGGAGCGGCTCAACGAGGCGGTGACCTCCAGGCTCCACCTCGAGGCGGTCCGCTGGGTCGCCGACATCCGGCGCGACCCGCACCACCATGCCCGCCAGGCACTGGACAGCCTGCTGCGCCAGCTGGCTCACGACCTGCTCCACGACCCGGCCACCCAGGAGCGCGCCGAGCGGCTCAAGAACCGCGTGCTCGAGCAGCCGCAGATGATCGTGACGGGGATGTCGCTGTGGAGCGCCCTGCGCAAGGCGGTGCTCGAGGCCCTGGACGACGAGTCGGGTCCGCTGCGGGCACGTGCCTCCCGCGAGCTGGCAGCCTTCGGTGAGCGCATCGGCCGCGACGATGCCCTCCGGGAGCGGCTGGACACCTGGGGTGCCAACTTCGCGGTCTGGGCGGTCGGTCGCTACGGCGACGAGCTCACGGCGGTGATCACCCAGACCATCGAGCGCTGGGACGGCAAGGAGGCCGCGCGCAAGATCGAGCTGCACGTGGGGCGCGACCTGCAGTTCATCCGCATCAACGGCACCATCGTCGGTGGGCTCGTCGGTGTCCTCATCCACGCCGTGACGCTGGCGATCTAGGAGATGTCGATGGACGAGGTCCCGATCCGCGACGAGTCGATCCGGCTCGGACAGTTCCTCAAGCTGGCCAACCTGATCGACTCGGGCTCGGACGCCAAGGAGCTGATGATCCAGGGCCTGGTCACCGTCAACGGCGAGGTCGAGACCCGTCGGGGGCGCCAGCTGGTGCCTGGCGACGTGGTCTCGCTCGGGGGCGCGGTCGCGCGCGTCGTACGCGCCTGAACCGGTCTGGGAACGAACCCGGGCCCTACTTCACCGCGACGAGGTCCACCACGAAGATCAGCGTCTCGCCGGGCTTGATCACGCCACCGGCGCCCCGGTCGCCGTACGCGAGGTGGGGTGGGATGACGAGCCGGCGACGGCCGCCGACCTTCATGCCCTGCACGCCCTGGTCCCAGCCGGAGATGACCTGGCCGACGCCGAGGCGGAAGTCGAGCGGGGCACCGCGGTTGTAGGACGCGTCGAACTCCTCGCCGGAGGAGTGGGCCACGCCCACGTAGTGCACCGACACGGTGCTGCCGGCGACGGCCTCCGCACCTTCGCCCTCGCTCAGCTCGATGACCTCGAGGTCAGCGGGCGCGGGGCCGTCGGGGGGATCGATCTCGGGCTTCTCAGCAGTCATGGGCTCCAGCCTGCCACGTCGTCCGGACGAGCGCGCAGGTGGTTGGAGGGTGGTTGACTTGGGAGGCATGGACCACGGGATCCGACTGAGCACCGTCAACATCAACGCACCCGACCCGAGCGCGCTGGGCGCCTTCTACGCCCGCCTGCTCGGCTGGCAGGTCGTCCACGACGAGCCCGGGTGGGTGGTCATCGGGCACGGCGACGACTACTTCCGGGTCTCCTTCGAGGAGGACGCGAACTACCAGCGACCGGTGTGGCCGAGCGAGCCGGGCAAGCCACCGATCCAGATGCACCTCGACATCCGCGTCACCGACCTCGACGGAGCCGTCAAGCACGCCCAGGAGTGCGGCGCGACCCTGGCCGACCACCAGCCCCAGGACGACGTCCGCGTGTGCCTCGACCCTGCCGGACACGCGTTCTGCCTGTGGCTCGACGAGAGCTGAGCACGTGATCGGGACCGAGGGAGGCGACGTGCCAGACCTGCCCTACGTCGACGAGCACCAGATCACTGTCGACGCGCCACCCGAGGTCGTGTGGTCCGGCCTGCGGACCTTCGTCGACGACATGCTCGCCGCCAACGACGGGCGCCCGGTGAGGCGACTCTTCACCCGCCTGCTCGGCACCGACCCCTCGGCCGGCTTCGAGGTCACCGGCGAGGTGCCGCAGCGTCGCCTCGAGCTCGCCGGCCGGCACCGGTTCTCGCAGTACGCGCTCGTCTTCGAGCTCGACCAGTCCGGGGCGCAGACCGTCGTGCGTGCCGTGACCCGTGCGCGCTTCCCGGGGCTGCACGGCGGTGTCTACCGGTTGCTCGTGATCAGCTCGCGCGCACACGTGCTCGCGACGAACGGGATGCTGCGCTCGATCAGGCGCGCGAGCCTCGCTCAGGTCTGATGCACGTAGGAGTCGAGCTGGTCGCGCTCGAACTCCAGCTGGGTGATGCGGCTCTTGACCACGTCGCCGATGCTGATCACGGCGATCAGCTCGTCGCCGTCCATCACGGGCACGTGGCGGATGCGGTGCTCGGTCATCTGGGCCATCAGGGCGTCGACGTCGAAGGTGGGCTCACAGGTCTGCACGACCGCGGTCATGATGTCCGAGACCGGGGCGTCGAGCACCGCCTCGTCGCCGTTGAGCCTGCGTACGACGTCGCGCTCGCTGACGATCCCGTCGACAGCAGTGCCGTCCCCGCTGACGATGACGGCACCGATGTTGTGCTCGGCCAGCAGGGCCACGAGGTCTCGCACCGTGGCGTCCGCCTTGATGGTGATGACGTCGTTGTTGGACTTCTCGCGGATTACGTCGCTGATCTTCATGTGCTCGGCCCCTTCGTGAGCGCTGACGTCGAGGTCTGGACCCCTGAATCTAGTGGTCCCGAGCCTGCCTGCACAGGGGTCTGACGGGTTGGGTCAGTCGGCGTCGGTGGCGGGCTCGCCGCGTCGGGCGCTGAGGTCGTGCACGGTGCCCCCGGGATGGGGATCGTCGTGGTCAGCGTGCGTGCCCAGGAAGGCCAGCGCCTGGTCGTGGAGCTTGCCGTTCGTGGCCAGGGCGCTGCCACCGCCCGGACCCGGCTCTCCGTCCAGGGAGGTGAACACCCCCCCGGCCTCGCGCACGATCACGTCGACCGCGGCCATGTCGTAGATGAACAGCTCGGGCTCCGTGGCGATGTCCACGGCTCCCTCGGCGACGAGCATGTAGGACCAGAAGTCGCCGTAGGCCCGCGTGCGCCAGCACCGTCGCGAGAGCGACATGAAGTCCTCGAGCCGGCCGCGCTCGTCCCAGCCGTGCAGCGAGGAGTAGGACAGCGAGGCGTCCTCGATGCGGGAGACGTCGGAGACCTGGCAGGCCGTGGCGCGCAGCAGCGACTTGCCGGTCCACGCACCGCCGTCCTTCATCGCCCACCAGCGCCGGTTCAGCGCGGGAGCGGAGACGACCCCGACGACCACTTCGTCGTCGACCATCAACGAGATCAGGCTGGCCCACACGGGCACGCCGCGCACGAAGTTCTTGGTGCCGTCGATCGGGTCCACCACCCAGCGCCGCTGGCTGTGGCCCGTCGACCCCGTCTCCTCACCGTGGACGGCGTCCCGGGGTCGCGCGCGCGAGAGGACCCGGCGGATGCCTTCCTCCACGGAGTGGTCGGCGTCGGTCACGGGCGTCAGATCGGGCTTCGTCATCACATGCAGGTCGAGGGACTTGAAGCGCGCCTGTGACGTGGAGTCGGCGTCGTCGGCCAGCACATGGGCGAGCCGGAGGTCGTCGGTGTAGTCGGACGGCATGGGGCACAGGTTAAGCCCAGCGGGCCACTGCCCGTGTCGCGCTCCTCCCTGGTCCTAGCACGAATGGACGACAGAGCCGGGCCTGGTCGCGCCCCTACGCTGTGGCGCATGGAGATCAACGGAGTCCCGTTGCACCCCCTCGTGGTGCATGCGGCCGTCGTGTTCGTCCCGCTCGCGGCGCTCGCAGCCATCGCCTTCGTGGTCCCGCAGTGGCGCTGGCTGGCGCGATGGCCGGCCCTGATCCTGTCCCTGGGCGCGTCGGCGTCCGTCCAGCTCTCGGTGATGTCCGGTGAGGACCTCGAGGAGTCGCGCAACCTGGACACCCCACTGATCCACACCCACGCCGACTACGCCGACAAGCTGCGGATCGCGGTCTTCGTGCTCACCCTCGTCACCGTGGTCGCCTTCTGGGCCCTCGGCCACGTCACACGGGTCACCGGCAGCCAGGACCGCTCGGCGCGCGTGGCAGCCCTCGAGAAGCCGATGCTCGTGGTGCTCCCGCTGCTGGCGGTCGTGGTCCTGGTGCTGGTGTTCCTCACCGGCGACGCGGGGGCGCGGGCTGTCTGGCAGAGCTGAGCCTCACCAGCTCTCGCCGGCCTCCCGGCTGGCCAGCAGGCGGCGGAAGGAGAGCACCCGCTCGTGCTGGGGCCCGGTCGCCTCGTCGAGGCCGCACTCGGGCTCGTTCTCGCCGTGGGTGCACCCTCGCGGGCAGTCCGCAGTGAGCTCGTGCAGGTCGGGGAAGGCCTCGATCAGCCTGTCCGGGTCGACGTGGGCCAGGCCGAAGGACCGGATCCCGGGGGTGTCCACGATCCAGCCACCGCCCGGGAGCGCGAGCATCAGCGCCGTCACCGACGTGTGCCGTCCGCGTCCGGTCACGGCGTTGACGACGCCCACCTCGCGGAAGGCGTCGGGCACGAGGGCGTTGACGAGCGTCGACTTGCCGACGCCGCTGTGGCCGAGCAGCACGCTCGTCCGCCCGGCAAGTCGTTCCCGCACCTCGGCCAGGTCAGCACCGCGCTGCGTCACCACGTAGGGCACCCCGAGCGGGCGATAGCTCTCGAGCAGCGGACCCGGATCCGCGAGGTCGGCCTTGGTGAGGCAGAGCAGCGGGTCCATGCCTGCGTCGTACGCCGCGACCAGTGCCCGGTCGACGAGCCCCTGTCGAGGCTCCGGATCGGCCAGCGCCGTCACGATCACCAGCTGGTCGGCGTTCGCGACGATCACGCGCTCGACGGGGTCGTCGTCGTCGGCCGTGCGGCGCAGCACCGTCTCGCGCGGATCCACCGTCACGATCCGTGCCAGCGACCCGTCGACACCCGAGGTGTCGCCGACCAGGCGCACCCGGTCACCGGTGATCACCGCCTTGCGGCCCAGTGAACGCGACTTCATCGCCGTCACGATCGGCTCGGTCTCGCCGAGGCGGCAGGTGTAGCGGCCCCGGTCCACGGTGACCACGACCGCGGGGACGGCGTCGTCGTAGCTGGGCCGGTCCTTGGTGCGCGGACGGGTGCGCCGACGTGGGCGCTCGTAGCTCTCCGGGTCGTTCTCGTCGTAGCGCCCGCTGGTCATGTGTCGCTCACGGAACGAGTCCCGACCAGACGCCGGCGAATCCGGGGAAGGTCTTGGACGTCGTCTCGACGTTCTCGACGAGCACGCCCTCGACCGCCGAGCCCACGACCACGGCCGCGTGGGCCATCCGGTGGTCGGCGTAGGTGTGGAAGGTGCCGCCGTGCAGGGCAGCGGGCTCGAAGGAGAGCCCGTCGTGGTGCTCGGTGACGTCCGCGCCGAGCGCCCCGAGCTCCTCGGCGAGCGCCGAGAGCCGGTCGGTCTCGTGACCGCGGATGTGGGCGATGCCGCGCAGCCGCGACGGGGTGACTGCCAGGGCGCACAGGGCGGCGATCGCCGGCGCGAGCTCGCCGACGTCGTGGAGGTCGGCGTCGAGCCCCTGGATCGGGCCGGTGCCTGTGACGGTCAAGGCGTTCTCGTCGAGGGTCACGTCGGCGCCCATCTTGACCAGGAGGTCGCGCAGGGCGTCGCCGGCCTGGGTGGTGCGCAGCGGCCAGCCGGGCACCCGCACGCGCCCGCGGCTCGTCATGGCCAGCATCAGGAACGGCGCGGCGTTGGACAGGTCCGGCTCGATGGTCACGTCGACTGCGCGGATCGTCGTCGGCGGCACGGTCCAGGTGTCCCGGTCCGACTCGACGTCGACACCGTGGTCACGGAGGCACTGGACGGTCATCTCGATGTGGGGCAACGAGGGCACCGGTGGACCCTCGTGGTGGACGCTCACCCCGTCGTCGTACGCCGCACCGGCGAGCAGCAGCGCCGAGACGAACTGGCTCGAGGCGGAGGCGTCGATCACGACCTTGCCGCCCTGGACATGGCCGGCTGCCGGACACCGTGAACGGCAACGTGCCTCGTCCGGCGTCGTCGACCTGGACACCGAGGCCGCGCAGCGCATCCAGGACACCGGACATCGGCCGCGTGCGTGCGTGCGGGTCGCCGTCGAAGTCGACCGAACCCTCGGCGAGGGCCGCCACCGGCGGGACGAAGCGCATCACGGTGCCGGCCAGACCGCAGTCCACGGCACCCCCGTGCAGCGGGCCGGGGGTCACCGACCAGTCGGGGCCGGAGGTGTCGACGAGGGAGCCGAGCGTCGTCAGGGCGGCGGCCATCAGCTCGGTGTCGCGAGAACGCAGGGCGCGGCGTACGACGGCGGGCCCGTCGGAGAGCGCAGCCAGCACCAGGGCGCGGTTGGTCAGCGACTTGGAGCCCGGGAGCTCGACCGCAGCGTCCACGGGCGCGCTGGCGACCGGTGCCGGCCACAGGTCGGCACGGGTGTCGGTGTGCTGCTCCGGGCGGGTCTCCACGCCCCTGAGGCTATTGGCCGATGGACTTCGCGGCGAGCTTGGCCTCCAGCTTGGCCTGCTTGGCCATGTGTCGCGCCTCGCGCCGCGCGCCGGTCGCGACGTGCTTGGCACGCCAGGCAACACCCGGGCGCCCCTCGGTGTCCACCGCTGCCAGGAGGAGACCGCCGAGCATGGAGAGGTTCTTGAAGAAGTGGACCTGCTGGTTGGCCTTCATCTCCGGGTCGGTCTCGTTCCAGAACTGGTGACCGGCCACCGTGGTGGGCGCCAGGGACGCAGCCAGCACCGTGCTGGACAGGCGGGGAGCGCGGCCACGGGCCAGGGCCCCGGCGGCGAGGATCTGCGCCACGGCGTTGATGCGGACCAGGGTCACGGTGTCCTCGGGGATGCTCAGTCCGGGTGCGGCCTTCTGCAGCGTGGGCCGGATCCGGTCCACGACCGGCTTGGCCTTGGTGGCCAGCGCGGGGGCGTTCTTGAGCGCGTTGACGCCGCCGACCACGAACATCGAGGCGAGCAGCGGGCGAGCGATCAGTCGGGTGGCAGTCATGGGTTCATCATTACCCATCACCCCTGCGCTCAATCAGTCCAGGGACGGCGGTGGCACGGCGATGGACCTGTCGTTGTTGCCCGGGTCCGGATCGGTCCAGCCCTGGGCCGAGGTCACGCTGAAGGTCAGCGTGGGCCGCGACTGGTTGCGGATGCCGAAGCGGAAGTCGTTGCGGCTCGACGTGACCGAACAGGTGAAGGAGTCGCCGGAGCGGCTGCAGTCGGCGCCGCTGTGCGAGTGCAGGTCGCCGGTGGAGGCCGAGGCTCGCAGCGTCACGGTGGCATCGCGCGGCACGCCGCTCACGTGCACGTCCACGTGGAAGTGGCCCCAGGCGTTGTAGCCACCCGCGACCTCGAGCGCGACGTCAGCCGCAGGCTCGGGCGGCTTGGTGGGCTCGGTCGGAGTCGGTTCGGTCGGAGTCGGTTCTGTGGGGGTTGGTTCGGTCGGGGTCGGTTCGGTCGGGGTGGGGTCGGGCCTGGGGGTACTGGTCGGCTGCGTCGGCCCCGGCCACCCGTTCCCGCCGTTTCCGCCGTTGCCGTTGCCGTTGCCGTTGCCGTTCCCGCCGTTCCCGCCGTTTCCGCCGTTGCCGCCGTTGCCGCCGTTGAACGGGGCGGCGGGAGTCGTGGTCGAGAGGTTCGGCCCGGCGGCGGTGGTCGCCTGGGCGGCGGTGAGGGACTGGTTGGTGTCCGCAGCCGGCGTGCGGGCTGCGGCAGGGTCCTTCGAGGCCGGCGCGGTGCCCGGGCTCGGAGCTGCGGACGACGGCGAGGGGCTCTGGGACGGCGCGATGGCGACCACACCGGGGGCGTCGGACGCTGCGGGCTGCTCGTTGGGTCCGCGGTTGGCGATCGCGACCCCGGCGATGGTCGCGACCCCGACGGCCGTCACGGTGGCCGCCGCGGTGGCCGGCAGGTTGGACAGCGCCAGGTCGCGGATCCGGCCGACGGCCGCTGCGGCCCCCGTGGCCCCCGCCGCGGCCCCGACCGCGCCGCCTCCGAGGTAGGCCGCGGCAGCCCCGCCGAGCAGGACCGGCCCGAGCAGTCCGGCCAGCGAGGAGTTGACCTCGCTGAGCTCGAGGTAGACAGCTGTGCACCGACGGCAGCGGTCGAGGTGGTCCTCGACCTTGCCGGCGTCCCGGCGGGAGAGCGCGTGTCGCACGTAGCCGCCCATCAGGGCGTTCGTGTCGCGGCACGAGTCGCTGAGCAGGTCGCCGCTGTGCATGTTGAGGAAGGCCTGCCGGAGCCCTTCTCGAGCCCGGTAGGCGAGCGCCGAGACCCCGTTGGCGCTCATGCCGAGCAGGGGAGCGATGTCCGCGGGCTTCTGGTTCTCGACCTCGAGGTGCCACAGCACCATCTGCCAGCGTTCGGGCAGGGTCGCGAACGCCTTCGCGGCGGCACCGCCCTCGAAGCCGGCGACGGCGGTGTCGGTGAAGGGGACCCCAGGATCGAACGGGGTCATGTCGCCCGCCGTCGTCACCTTCTGCTGGCCGCGCACCTTGTCGATGTGCAGGCGGCGTACGGCGGTGAGCAGGTAGGCGCGGAAGGCGACATCGGGTCCACCACCGCCGAGGAGGACGTTGAGCACCTTGACGAAGGCCTCGGAGACGAGGTCGTCCGCATCGGGTCCACCCACGAGGACCCGGGCCAGCCTGGTGGCCGCGTCGACGTGGCGTGAGAAGAGCGTGCCGTAGGCGCCCACGTCGCCGTCACGCACCCGTGAGATGAGCTCCGGATCCGTCAGTTCGGGGGCGTCGGCGTCAGCGTCGGCGTCGGTGGCGCTCATGGGGCGATAGCGGCCTTCGGGGGGTCGGGGAGGAACTGCCTGAGTTTATTCCGGTTTTCCCGTCATGGAACCCGTGCAGGCCCGTTACTTCCCCGAGGTCACTACGTGGGGGGTGACCTACAACCAGAGAGATGGAGCAGCCATGGGCATCTTTGCGACGTTGGTTCGCAGGGGCGCGCAGGCAGAGGTGACGGCGGACGCCGTACCGGCTGGAGACGTGCTGCAGCGGGGGCTGCCGGCACGATTCGAGGCGGTCGGCGAACGCCTGCAAGCAGGACACGACGCGAGCAGCGCGTGTGCACTGGTGGGACGGGAGACTGCCCGTGACGGCGCCGACCTGGGTGAGGCGCTGGACGGGCTGAGGACCACCTACGCACGCGTCCAGGGAGGGGAGCCCGATTTCCGGGCTCTGCGCGCACTGTGTGTGGCTTGGAGCGAGGAGACCCTCGGTTACCTGCACCAGCTCTCGTGCGAGGACCCGCTGACGGGACTGGCCAGCCTTGCGCACGTGCGGGCCAGGCTCTCGGAGGTCTATCGCGGTGCCGAGCAGGGGGGGCGATCGACGAACACCAGCCACGCTCTGGTGGTGGTCGACCTCCCCCTGCTCGCGCCAGGGCTGTCGGGGGAGGACAGCTCGATCGCCGCCGGTTTCGAGTCAGCCCTGTGGCTGGCCCGACTGGCCGACATCGCGCGGATGGTGTTTCCCGGGGGGGAGACCATCGCGCAGGCCAGCCCGTCGCGGCTGGTCGTGGTCACGGAGCGGGGGGACCTGCTCGCCAGGCGAGTAGGGCTGCTGCGCGGTCTCGTCGAGGATCTGGGCCCTCGGGGTGAGAGGGCGAGGGTCTGGATCGAGGGGTTGCCGCCGTCCGACGACGGCGCCGGCCTCCTCCTCGACGAGATCGCGCGCAGCTGACCCACGGGCCCGTCCGGCTCTGCGGGCCCGACCGGTTCTCCGGGCCTGTCCTCGGCGCCCACTAGCCTTGGCTCCATGTGTGGCCGCTACGCCTCGAGCCGACAGCCAGAGGACCTCGTCGAGGAGTTCGAGATCCGGGGCTCCGACCTGCCCCACCTCGAGCCCGATTTCAACGTGGCTCCCACCAAAGAGGTCTATGCCGTGGTCGAGCGGCCCCCGAGCGGCGAGAAGGAGTCCACTCCGGAGCGTCAGCTGCGGGTGCTGACCTGGGGGCTGGTGCCGTTCTGGGCCAAGGACCCCAAGGTGGGCAGCCGGATGATCAACGCCCGGATGGAGACGGTGGCCGAGAAGCCCGCCTACCGTCGCGCGTTCGAGCGCCGGCGAGCCATCTTGCCGGCGGACGGCTACTACGAGTGGTACCCCACCGAGGAGCTCACCGCAGCGGGGAAGCCGCGCAAGCAGCCCTACTTCATCAGGCCCAAGGACGACGGCGTGCTCGCCATGGCCGGGCTCTACGAGATCTGGCGCGACCCGGCGAAGGCCGAGGACGACCCCACCCGCTTCCTGTGGACCTGCACGGTGCTCACCACCAGCGCGGAGGACTCGCTCGGCCACATCCACGACCGGATGCCGCTGATGCTCTCCCCGGACCGCTACGAGGCGTGGCTCGACCCGCGCACCAGCGCCACCGACGAGCTGCTCGCCCTGCTGGAGCCGGCCGCTCCCGGTCGGCTGGAGGCCTTCCCGGTCTCGACCCTCGTCTCCAACGTCAAGAACAACGGCCCCGACCTGGTGGTCCCCCTGCCGCTGGTGGGCGAGCCCCGAGAAGGTGGTGACTGATGCCGATCGAGCGGATGGTGCCGACCCCGAAGGGCGATGCCCGTCTCGTCGTACGCCGTGCCAAGCGACCGCTCGCGATGATCGTCCTCACTCACGGCGCGGGTGGCGGGATCGACGCCCCCGACCTGGTCCGGCTGGCCCGCACGCTCCCGCAGCAGGACATCTCGGTGACCCTGGTGGAGATGCCGTGGCGGGTCCAGGGCAAGAAGCTCGCCCCGGCGCCGGCCGTGATCGACGAGTGCTACACCGCGGTCCTCGACGACATGCGCACCCGCAGCCCGCTCGTCCTGGGCGGGCGCAGCGCGGGAGCCAGGTCGGCGTGCCGGATCGCTCGAGGCGCGGGTGCCCGCGGGGTGCTGGCGCTGTCCTTCCCGCTGCACCCGCCGGGCAAGCCGGAGAAGTCCCGGGTCGAGGAGCTGTTGCACGCCCGCGTCCCGACCCTGGTGGTCCAGGGCGAACGCGACCCGTTCGGCACGCCGGAGGAGTTTCCCGAGGGGATCGACCTGGCCGTGGTCCCAGCGGCCGACCACTCGATGAAGGTTCCGAAATCGGCTGATCTGACCCAGGCCGACGCGCTGGCCGTCGTGCTCGAGGCGACGCTGGAGTGGGTCGTGCGGGAGATCGCGGGGAATCGAAACAGCTGAGGTCGTGTTCCTCCCAGTGACCCCATCACCTACCGGGCGACACAGCCTTTGAGGAGGACAGCCGTGCTCGCAACACTCGACCGGCCGTCGTCTGGCACCCCTGGACTAGTCTGGGGTGCGATGAGTGACACCGATTCGGAGATCCTCGAGCCCGCCGACGCCAACGCAGTCGACCCGGCCGAGATCGATCCCGCCACCGAGAGCGAGACGGAGCGGCAGCTGCGCTTCGAGCGCGATGCCATGCCGTTCCTCGACCAGCTCTACTCGGCCGCGATGCGGATGACCCGCAACCCCGCGGACGCCGAGGACCTGGTGCAGGAGACGTTCGCCAAGGCCTACGGGTCCTTCCACCAGTTCCGGCCAGGGACCAACCTCAAGGCCTGGCTCTACCGGATCCTCACCAACACCTTCATCAACACCTATCGCAAGAAGCAGCGGGAGCCGCAGCAGTCGATGGCCGAGGACGTCGAGGACTGGCAGCTGGCGCGTGCGGAGTCGCACTCCTCGAGCGGGCTGAAGTCGGCTGAGATGGAGGCGCTCGAGCACCTTCCCGACTCCGACGTGAAGGCCGCCCTCCAGCGACTTCCCGAGGACTTCCGCCTGGCGGTCTATCTCGCCGACGTCGAAGGTTTCCCCTACAAGGAGATCGCGGAGATCATGGAGACGCCCATCGGCACCGTGATGTCCCGACTGCACCGAGGGCGGCGACAGCTCCGCGAGATGCTCTCCGACTACGTCCGAGACAACGACCTGCTCAGCAGTGGAGCCACGAAGGGAGCCTCGTGATGACCACCAACGATCCCGAGAAGCCCGCGATGTCACCCTCCGGAGGCACGACCTTCTCGGCCAAGGACTGCTCGGAGGTGCTCGGTCGGGTGTTCTTCTTCCTCGACAACGAGCTCGAGCAGGCTGACTGCGCCGAGATCCAGCACCACCTCGACGAGTGCGGTCCCTGTCTGGCCCGCTACGACCTCGAGCGCACCGTCAAGACCCTGGTGGCCCGGTCGTGCAGCGAGGTGGCGCCCGACGGGCTCCGTCAGCGGGTGATGCTCTCCATCCGCGAGGTGCAGGTGGAGATCCACCGGCACGAGTGAGCGCCCGTTCGTAGTCCGGGGCCGCCCGATTCGTGTTGTCGCGGCGTACCTGAGAAGATGTGTGCCGGCTTCGGTGATTGTCCCGGAGCGAGCGACGATGGAGGACCACATGGGTAAGACCGGCCGCAAGCGCCGCGCTCGCAAGAAGAAGAGCGCCAACCACGGCAAGCGCCCCAACGCCTGAGCAAGCTCTCGAGCCCCGGACCAGCTGGTCCGGGGCTCTTGTCGTGCGCGGGTGATGTTTGGATGGGGAGCATGGAACTCGAGACGCTGGTGAGCGAGGGGCACGAGGCGATCGCCCGCACGACCGACGAGCACTCCGCGCGCTGGGGACTCGGTACGGCGCGACGTTGGGTGCTCGACCAGCAGGACGGCCGCATCGTGTGGTCGTTCGAGGACCACGTCGCCTCCGCCCCGGCACAGATCCTGGGCTCGTGGAACAGCGAGGTGAACAGCTTCGTCTGGGCGTGGGACAACGACACGATCACCGACCCGCTGTGCGAGACCGCCGTCACCGTGCGTGCGTTCGGCGAGGAGCACGGCATCGCGGCCCTCACGGCCTCACCGCTCCAGCTCGACGAGGCGAAGGTGCGAGACGTCGTGGCGCTCGCGTTCAGGGTCGGGCGCTGCTCGGGGCTCTACCACCCGTTCGACGGCCGTCTCGCGAGCTACATCGCCTTCGGCGAGGTCACCCTCGAGGAGGCCGGCGGGCGCACCTCGACCTTCGAGGGGACCGCGTCATGAGTCCGGAGCCGCTGGTCGTGGGCCTGAGCGCGACGCTCGAACGCACCGTCACCGAGGAGGACACCGCCCGGGCGGTCGGGTCGGGAAGCCTGCCCGTCCTCGGGACTCCGCGCCTGCTCGCCTGGTGCGAGGCGGCGACGTGTGCCGCCGTCGAGCCCTGCCTGGGCGAGGGGCAGACGACGGTCGGCACCCGGGTCTCCATCGAGCACCTCGCGCCCTCGGCCGTGGGGGCCGTCGTGCAGGTCACCGCCGGCACCACCCATGTCGACGGTCGGCTGGTGCGGTTCAGTGTCGCCGTGCGCCAGGACGGGAAGCTGGTCGGATCCGGCGAGGTGACCCGCGTCGTGGTCCAGGCCGAACGGTTCATGTCGCGCGTCGGTTAGAACCGCAGCGCATAGGCGAGCAGCCGGACACCCGGTCCGGGAGACCAGTCGTCCTCCGGCGATCGGACGAAGCCGAGGCGCTCGTAGACGCGATGGGCGGAGGTCATCCGGTCCATGCTCGACATCCGCACGCCGGCGTACCCCAGCTCGCGGGAGCGCCGCAGGCACAGCTCGACCAGGGCCTGTCCGACACCACGCCCGCGCGCCGCGTGGTTGACCGCGAGCATCCGGAACTCTCCCTCGTCGTCGCGGGCGATCTCCCGGAACGGTGAGCCGACGGCTGTGAACGTCACCGAGCCGAGCACCTCTCCGCCGTCGGCGGCCACCCAGATCTCGGCCTCACGCGCACGGCGCCCGGTGTCCGCGAGCTGGTCGATGTAGCTGTCGGTGGCCTCGAGGAAGCCGTCGCCGACGTAGACCTCGGCGGTCAGCCGCCCGACCTCGACCAGCTCCTCCGCGCGGACCGGGCGGAGCTCGAAGCCGGCCGGGTCAGATGCCGAAGGTGTTGCGGGGGTAGGGCGCGTTGACATCTGTGATCACGTTGACCAGGTAGGGGACGTTCGCGGCGAAGGCGCGGTCGAGGGCGGGGCCGATCTCACGGGGGTCGGTGACGGTCTCCCCGGCCCCACCGAGTGCCTTGACCACGTCGTCGTAGCGGGTCTGCGGGGCCAGGTCGGCGGCCACGTCGTAGCCGTAGAGCATCTGCATCGGGCCCTTCTCGAGTCCCCACGCGGAGTTGTTGCCGCAGACCATGACGATCGGCAGGTCGTGCCGCACCAGGGTGTCGACGTCCATCAGGGACATGCCGGCGGCGCCGTCGCCGTAGAGCAGCACCACCTGGGCCGACGGCCTCGCGATGCGCGCGGCGATGGCGGCGCCGAGCCCGGCACCCAGGCACCCGTAGGGACCGGGGTCGAGCCAGCCACCCGGGCGCTTGGGCTCGACGAACTTGCCGGCGAAGGAGACGAAGTCACCCCCGTCACCGATCACCACGGAGTCCTCGGCGAGACGGGGGACCAGCTCGCCGTAGATGCGGGCCGGGTGGATCGGGTCGGCCGTCGC
The DNA here is from genome assembly GCA_963843075.1 of uncultured Actinomycetota bacterium. Classification (GTDB taxonomy): domain Bacteria; phylum Actinomycetota; class Actinomycetes; order Propionibacteriales; family Nocardioidaceae; genus Marmoricola. Next base: position 1,405,927 of record CAWJJD010000001.1, read on the forward strand.
CGCGAGCAGCTCGCCGTCACGGGCGACCGCCTGCTTGACGGTGTCCTGGAGCCCGGTGACCCAGGAGGACCAGTCGGGGCGGCGTACCAGCCCACTGACGGCCTCGCGGAGCCCGTCGAGGACGAGCGTGAGGTCGCCCGACGCCTCGGCCGCCAGCTCGGCGTGCTGCGAGAGCTGGCCGGGGGAGTCGGCGAGGTGTACGACGCGCGCCGGCGTCGCCCCCTCCTTGCCCCCGAACACGCCGTAGCCGAGCCGGAAGTCGAGCGGCGTGCCGACCACGACGACGAGGTCGGCTCCGCCCAGGGCGGCACCGCGCGCCTTGGTGACCAGCAGCGGGTGACCGCCGGGGATGACTCCGCGACCCATGCCGTTGGTGATGACCGGAAGCCCGGCCTCCTCCACCAGTCGGAGCGCGGCCTCCTCCGCGCCGTCGGCCCACACGTCGGTGCCCAGGACGAGCATCGGGCGGGCCGCCCCGCCGAGCAGCTCGGCGATCTCGGAGATCACCTCACCGTCCGGCTCGAGCCGCTGCCGCGGACCCACCGCCGGGCGCGCCGAGGCCGAGGTGTTGAAGAACTCGTCCATCGGGATGTCGATGAAGACCGGGCCACGGTGCGAGGAGCCGGCCAGGGTGAAGGCCTCGTCCATCCCGGCCGCGACCTCGCCCGCCGTGTGGATGGTGCGGGCCAGCTTGGACACCGGGGCCAGGATCGGCGGCTGGTCGAGCTCCTGGAGCGAGCCGCTGCCCCAGCGGTTGGCCGGCGCGCGGCCGCCCACGACGACGAGGGGCGAGCCGTTGAACTGTGCCTGCGCGACCGCGCTGACCCCGTTGGTGACCCCGGGACCGGCGGTGAGCACGGCGAGGCCAGGCGTGCGGGTCAGCTTGCCGATCGCCTCCGCGGCGAAGGCAGCTGTCTGCTCGTGACGCACGTCGATGATCCTCATCGGCGGCTCGGCGGTCACCGCGCCGTCGTACATCGGAAAGACGTGTGCGCCCGACAACGTGAACATCGCCTCGACGCCGTGTGCGCGCGCGACGGCCACGGCGTGCTGACCCGAGTGGGCCTCGACGACGTCGTCACCCGCCCCGGTCCCGTCGGTCGCTCCGGTGGGTTGCTCAGCTGCCTGGGTCATGCCACGAAGGCTATAGCCCGCCGAGAGGGCAGTTCTGGTTGCCTGTAGTACGCCGAGAGGGGAGTTCTGGTTGGCCGGAGTACGCCGAGAGGGCAGTTCTGGTTGGAGGCGAGGCCAGCTTCTCTGCCCGGTCGGCGCCTTCGGGCCAACCATGAGAGCCCGGTCGGCGCCTTCGGGCCAACCACGAGAGCCCGGTCGGCCCCCTCCCACCAACCGCGAGAGCCCGGTCGGCGCCATCGGGCCAACCACGAGAGCCCGGTCGGCGAATGGGGGACGGGGTGGTGTCTCTAGGCTGGCCGGGTGCCGTCGTTGAAGGCGCTCGCCCGAGCCCACACCGACCTCTCGCGGGAGGACGTGGAGTGGCTCTCACTGCTGCTCGCGGACTGGCAGATCATCGCCGACCTCAGCTTCGCCGACCTCGTGCTCTGGCTGCCGGAGCGGGACGGCTCGGGGTACTGGGCCGGAGCCCAGATGCGTCCGACGACGGGGCCGACGGCGTTCGTGGACGACATCGTCGGGTCGTTCGTCGAGTCCGGTCGTCGTCCGCTGCTCGACGCCGCGTTGCGCGACGGACGGATCGCCCGCGAGGGAGATCCCGAGTGGCGCGACGACGTGCCGGTGCGAGTGGAGGCGATCCCCGTGCGACGCGGCGACCGGATGATCGCCGTGGTCGCGCGCAACACCAACCTCCAGGGCGTGCGTACGCCGAGCCGGCTGGAGCTGTCCTACCTCCAGACCGCCAGCGAGCTCTCCCAGATGATCGCCCGGGGCTCGTTCCCGTTCCCGATGCAGCGATCCGACCACGCCGACACCCCGCGCGTGGGGGACGGCTTCATCCGCGTGGACGCCGAGGGGCGGGTCACCTACGCCAGCCCGAACGCGTTGTCGGTCTATCGCAAGCTCGGCCTGACCGGTGACCTCAGCGAGCAGGTCCTGGCCGACCTGACCCGGGAGCTGGTGCCCGCCGCGATGCGGCCCGACGAGGAGACGATCAGTGCCGTCCTCGGGGGCCGGATGCCGCGCGACACCGAGCTCGGCAATGCGCAGGCCACGCTGATCCTCCGCTCGATCCCGCTCAGCCCGGCAGGGGAGCACACCGGTGGACTGGTGCTGCTGCGTGACGTCACCGAGCTCCGTCGCCGGGATCGGGAGCTGGTCACCAAGGACGCGACGATCCGGGAGATCCATCACCGGGTGAAGAACAACCTCCAGACCGTGGCCGCGCTGCTGCGGCTCCAGGCCCGCCGGATCGACATCCCCGAAGGGCGGGTCGCGCTCGAGGAGGCCGTACGCCGCGTCGGGGCGATCGCGGTCGTCCACGAGACCCTGAGCCAGGCTTTCGACGAGACCGTCGACTTCGACGACGTCACCGACCAGCTGACCCGGCTGGTCACCGACGTCGGGTCGCACGGGGTGCCCGTCCGGGCGCGCAGGACCGGGTCGTTCGGGTCGATCACCTCCGACGCGGCGACGCCGCTGGCGATGGTGTTCACCGAGCTGATCCAGAACGCAGTCGAGCACGCCTTCGACCCGGAGAGCGGTGGGACGATCGAGATCCGCTGCGCCCGCGAGGGCGACGGGCTGCGGCTGCTGGTCGAGGACGACGGAGTCGGTCTGCCGGAGGGTTTCAGCCTCGAGGACACCTCCAGTCTCGGGCTGTCCATCGTGAGCACCCTGGTCGGTGAGCTCGGCGGTCAGATCAGCCTGGGGCGTCGCGACGAGGGCGACGGGACACGGGTCGAGCTGTGGGTCCCCGACGTTGCAGCCCGACCACGGTGACCGCGGTCCAGATCAGTGGGTGCTCGTGCTCAGGCGGTGCGGACGCGGGCCCGGGCGTTGCGCCGCTTGAGCGCACGCCGCTCGTCCTCGCTGAGGCCACCCCAGACACCGTGGTCCTGCCCGGCCTCCAGGGCCCATGCGAGGCACTGTTCGCGCACGTCGCAGCGCCGACACACCTGCTTGGCCTCCTCGATCTGGAGGATCGCGGGACCGGTGTTGCCGATCGGGAAGAACAGTTCCGGATCCTCATCGAGGCACGCGGAACGGTGACGCCAATCCATGGGTGGGGAACCCCTCCGAACTCTTTGTGAACGCTTTCACGATCATAGCCCGGCATCCATGATCGGGTGCCGGGTGTGTGTGGTGGTGCGCGAGCACATTCGGTGACGTGCCGCAGCGCACCATTGGATCGTTGCAACTCCCGGGCGCGATGACAACCCCCGGAGGTGGTCGGCTTGGTCACAGGGGCACAAGGAATAGGCTCGACCCCGTGAACGAGGCCCAGCGCGATTCCCCCGGCCAGCCTCCCGAGCCGGACCCGGCGACGCGGTCGCCCTACTCCCGCCACGGCACCCCGGCCCCGCTGGCGGTCGCCGCGGGAGTGACCCTCGTCGAGGGTGTGCTGACGGTCCTGTTCGGGGTGACCGAGGTGGTCAGTCTCGCCAGCGACCGGCTCGTGATGGGGCTGACCACGTCACTGTTCTTCCTCGCCTACGGGCTCGGGCTGCTCCTGTGCGCGTGGGGTCTGCACACGGTCCGCCCGTGGGCGCGCGGTCCCGTGCTGCTGTCCCAGCTGATCTGGTTGGGTCTGGCCTGGAACTTCAAGGACGGCTCCACCCTGCCGATCGCCATCGCGCTCGCCGTGTCCGCAGCGATCGTGCTCACCGGCTTGCTGCACCCCCGGTCCATCGACGCGTTGGAGCGCGCGGCCCGGGTCAGCTGACCTCGGACAACGAGGTCCGCAGCTGCTCGAGCGTGCGGTTGAGCAGCCGCGAGACGTGCATCTGCGAGACGCCGATCTCGTCGGCGATCTGGGACTGCGTCATCCCGCGGAAGAACCGGAGCAGCAGGATCCGCTTCTCGCGCGCGGGCAGCTGCTCGATCAGGGGCTTGATCGACTCGCGGATCTCCACGTGGTGGAGCGCCGCGTCGTCCATGCCGAGGCTGTCCAGCATGCTTCCGCCCGGATGGTCGTCGCTGTTGTCCCCGGCGTCCAGGGACAACGTGGAGTAGGCGTTGGCCGACTCGATGCCCTCCATCACCTCCTCGACCGAGACCCCGAGCTTGTCGGCGATCTCGCGCGGGGTGGGCGAGCGGCCGAGGTCCTGGGACATGTCGCCGGTGACGGCGCCGATCGACATCCGCAGCTCCTGGAGCCGCCGCGGCACCCGGATCGCCCAGCCCTTGTCGCGGAAGTAGCGCTTGATCTCGCCGATGATCGTGGGAGTGGCGTACGTCGAGAACTCCACCTCGCGCCCGATGTCGAACCGGTCCACCGACTTGATCAGCCCGATCGTGCCGACCTGCACCAGGTCGTCCAGCGGCTCGCCACGGTTCATGAACCTGCGCGCGCAGTGGTCGACGAGGGGGAGGTGGAGCTGCACGAGCTCCTCGCGGCACCGGGCGCGTCGCGCCTCCGCCGTGTCGGGGTCGGTCAGCTCGATGAAGAGGGCGTGGCTGATCTCCCGTGTCGTCTGGCCCCCGGGTTCGCGATGGTCCACGCGCCCTGACCCTCGATCGGCCACGTAGTCACGCCGCAATGCTGGAGCGCACGGTGAACGAGACCCAGCGCAGGCTTCCTTCGCGGCTGGTGACGACCTCACTCGTCAGGGCGGTGAGCACCTGCCAGCCGAAGCTGTCGACGTCAGGCTCCCGGTCGCTCACGGAGTCGGCCGAGACCGAGACCCGGATGGAGCCGTCCTTGAGGTCGAAGGCGGCGTAGAGGTCCCCCCTGGCGTCGGCGTGCTCCAGCACCAGGGCACAAGCCTCGCCCACAGCCATGCGGAGGTCCTCGATGTCGTCGAGGGTGAAGTCGAGCCGGGCGGCGAGGCCGGCCGTGGTCATCCGAAGCACCGCGACGTAGGCACTCTCGGCCGGCAGGCGCAGCTCGACGTCAGGTCGATGGCTCACGGTGATGTCCTTGGGAAGGGTGTGGTCTGTGTGAACAGACTAATCCGAGAAGTGCCCCCGCGTGGGGGTTCCGCAGGTGCGCCCGCCGCGTTCCCAGGATGCGGTCTGCGTCCCGAGTCGCACCGGCGCACAGCGATCGACCCCGGAGCGAAGTCGCTCCGGGGCCGATCCTGGTTCACAGCTGTGCTGCAGGGATCACTCGCCGGGGGTCGTGCTGACGGTGATCTTCGCGATGCCCACGAGCAGCTCGGGCTTGACCGCGTCGGTCTTGAAGACCTTGTTCAGCAGGGGAGCAGCAACGGGGGAGATCTCCACCTTGGTGCCCTCGAGCGTGGCGGTGCCGCTACCGGTGCTCAGCGGCTTCAGGGTGCGGCCGTCGAGCTTGAAGAGGTAGGCGCTGGACACGACGGGCTTGCCGTTGAGGCTCACGTCGCCGTAGACCCGCGAGACGCCCGGGTCCACGTTGAAGTTGGTCAGCTCGACCTTGGTGTCGCCGGCGGTCAGGGAGAGGCCGGAACCCTCGTGCTGGACCTGGCCGATGACGTACGGCGAGACGGTGCCGGGCTTGAACACGGTCACGTTGCCGCCCGTGATCGGGAAGATCAGCGCGCCGTCCTGGAGCTTGGCCGTGCCGACGGTGCCGGGGGTCAGCTTCAGGGTGGTGAGTGCGTCGACGAAGCCCTGGTCGAGGGTGATCTGCGTGTCGTTGCCGGTCAGCGAGTCGATGGCCGCAACGGGCTTGGGGGCCGCTGCCTTGGTCGAGCTGGAGGCGTTCGACGTGTCGTCGCTCGATCCGCAGGCGGCAACCGAGAGGCTGGCCGAGGCGACGAGGGCGACCGCTGCGATGGTCTTGCGGGTCTTGTTGGAGAACATGGTGCTCATCCGGTTTCACTCCTGAAACGTTGGGGACTGTTGGTCTTCCTTGTGTCCCCTGTGCTTCGGGGCGATCCCGAAAGCGGATTGGTCCTGTCTGGATTTCTTTGTCGGGAATTGCCAGGACCCCCGCGCCGTGGAGTGCGGGGGTCCTGGCTGTTCGTGGTCGGAGGAGAACCTCTGGTTGCGCTAGAAGCGTGCGTCAGCACTTCGCAAGATCTGCGCTGCTTCAGACCGACAGTCCTGGGTTGCGCTAGAAGCGTGCGTCAGCACTTCGCAAGATTTGCGCTGCTTCAGACCGACAGTCCTGGGTTGCTCTAGAAGCGTGCGTCAGCACTTCGCAAGCTCAGTGCTTCCTCAGACCTCCAGTCCTTCACTTCGTTCAGGACTTCTTGGTCTCCCAGAAGATCTCGGCGATCTCGTCGATCTTCGCGAGCAGCTCGTCGGCCTTGGCCGCGTCGAGCTCGCCCTTGGTCCCGGAGGCGCCGGCCAGCTTGGTGGCCTCGTTGACCAGCGTGTGCAGCTGGGGGTACTTCTCGAAGTGCGGGGGCTTGAAGTAGTCGGTCCACAGCACCCACAGGTGGTGCTTGACCAGCTCGGAGCGCTGCTCCTTGATCAGGATGGCGCGGGTGCGGAAGTCGGGGTCGTCGTTGTCAGCGACCTTCGCGATGATCCCCTTGATCGACTCGGCCTCGATCCTGGCTTGTGCCGGGTCGTAGACGCCGCAGGGCAGGTCGCAGTGTGCGGAGACCTCGATGGTCGGGGCGAACAGGTGCTTCAGCATGCGGGTGGATCCTCTCGCAGAAGTGTGGTCGACGCCGATGTCTCCAGCGCCTCATTTCGCTCGACTGCGACACTACTCCCGACCGTGAGGCTGACTCCAAGCGCACTTCCACGAGGAGGACAGACGTGCTTCCCCGCCGGCTCTCCGAGGCCGTTCCGCGGGTCGGGATCGCGGTGGTCCGCGGCCGTTCGATGACCCCCACGCTGCACGACGGCGACCGACTGCTGGTGAGGTACGGCGCTGCCCCGCGACCCGGCGCGATCGCGATCGTCCGGTTCTCCGACGGGGTCGTGGCCGTGAAGCGGCTCGACCACCGGTCGAGCGACGGCTGGTGGGTCGTGCGCGACAACGCCTTCGAAGGTCGCGACTCGTGGTCTGGCGGAGCGATCGCCGAAGACGGAGTGCTCGCGCTGGTGCTGCTGCGCATGTGGCCCCGACCGGGGCGGCTGCCCTCCGCACCTCGCGCCGGCTGAGCGGTCGGTCACAGTCTCCGAGGACATCTCCGGATCCGGCCGGCGCTGTGCGACCATGGGGGCGGGTCACCCCCCACCTGCGTTGCGAATCCGCGGCCCCACCAACAGCCCCGCGTCGATCCGCCCTTGCGCGTCACGTCACTTTTCTGACCCACGTATGCCTAGGGGAGCCACTCATGGTTGCATCGGAGCACATGCCTGATCTCGAGAACCCATACGCCAACGATCCTGTCTTCGCGCTGCACGTCGGCGGCAAGATGGAGATCGCGTCCCGGGTTGCCCTCAACGGCCCCGACGAGCTGTCGATGGCCTACACGCCCGGTGTGGCACGCGTCTGTGAGGCCATCGCTGCCGACGCGTCCCTGGTCGACGACTACACCTGGGTGTCCAACACCGTGGCGATCGTCACCGACGGCACCGCCGTGCTCGGCCTGGGCGACATCGGCCCGAAGGCGGCGATGCCGGTGATGGAGGGCAAGGCCGTGCTGTTCAAGCAGTTCGGCGGCGTCGACGCCGTGCCGATCTGTCTCGACACCGTCGACGTGGACGAGATCGTGGAGACCGTGGTGCGCCTCGCCCCGAGCTTCGGTGGCATCAACCTCGAGGACATCTCGGCGCCGCGATGCTTCGAGATCGAGGAGCAGCTCAAGCGGCGACTGGACATCCCGGTGTTCCACGACGACCAGCACGGTACGGCGGTCGTGACGCTGGCCGCGCTGGAGAACGCGCTCAAGCTGACCGGCCGCCTGATGGAGACCACTCGCGTGGTCGTCTCCGGTGCCGGGGCCGCCGGCGTCGCGGTGACCCGGATCCTGCTCGCGGCAGGCATCACCGACATCGCGGTGACCGACCGTCTCGGCGTACTCGCCTCGGCGCGCGGTGAGCTCAACGACTCCAAGAAGGCGATCGCCGAGGCCACCGCCGACGTGACCGGTCGCACCGGAACCCTGGCCGACGTGATGGCCGGTGCCGACGTGTTCATCGGCGTCTCGGGCGGGACGGTCCCCGAGGAGATCGTCGCCACGATGGCGCCGGACTCCATCGTCTTCGGACTCGCCAACCCGATGCCGGAGGTCCACCCCGACGTGGCGCACCGCCACGCGCGCATCGTGGCGACCGGTCGCTCGGACTTCCCCAACCAGATCAACAACGTGCTCGCGTTCCCCGGCATCTTCCGGGGCGCCTTCGACGCCCGGGCGACCGCGATCACCGAGGGCATGAAGCTCGCCGCCGCGGACGCACTCGCCTCGATCGTGGCCGACGAGGCGACCGAGACCCTGATCATCCCCTCGCCGTTCGACCCCCGGGTGGGCCCGCTGGTCGCCTCGGCCGTCACCGAGGCCGCTCGCCGTGACGGGGTGGCTCGACGCTAGGGGGTTGGTGGTTTCACCGGGCGCCCGGGGAAACCACCCGCTGGCGGGCAGAACTTCACCCACCAGCCCCCAGGATCACCCGTCAGCCCTGTCCGGAATGCGGCCGCGGTTGGCTTGCTCGCCCCGGCCGCTAGGGTCGAATCATGTTTGCCGTGTACGCCGAGAGCTTCTCCACCGACGACCCGCTGAACGGACTCGTGGTCGGTGAGCGACCCGACCCTGACGTGCCCGACGGGTGGACCACCGTCACCGTCAAGGCCTCGTCGCTGAACCACCACGACCTCTGGTCGCTGCGGGGGGTCGGCCTCAAGGAGGACGCGCTCCCGATGATCCTGGGCTGCGACGCGGCCGGGCTCGACGAGGACGGCAACGAGGTCGTGGTGCACGCGGTGATCAGCGACCCGTCCTGGCGCGGCGACGAGACCTTCGACCCGAAGCGGTCGCTGCTCAGTGAGCGCTTCCAGGGCACGTTCGCCGACAAGGTCGCCGTACCACTGGCCAACGTGGTGCCCAAGCCCGAGTCGCTCTCCTTCGAGGAGGCCGCGTGCCTGCCGACCGCCTGGCTGACCGCCTACCGGATGCTGTTCACGCAGGGCGGGCTGAAGGCCGGCGACAGCGTCCTGGTCCAGGGTGCCGGTGGGGGCGTCGCCACGGCGCTGATCACCCTCGCCCGTGCGGGTGGGCTGAAGGTGTTCGCCACCAGCCGCGACGAGACCAAGCGCAGGCGTGCCCTCGAGATCGGTGCCCACGAGGTCGTCGAGACCGGCGAGCGGCTGCCGCAGAAGGTCGACGCCGTGATGGAGACGGTCGGCCGCGCGACGTGGTCGCACTCCATCCGGGCACTGCGACCGGGCGGCGCCATCGTCATCTCCGGCACGACGTCCGGCCCGAAGCTCGACGACGCCGAGCTCACCCGCATCTTCTTCCTGCAGCTGAAGGTGATCGGCTCGACCATGGGCACCCGCACCGAGCTCGCCGGGCTGGTCAACCTGCTCGACGCCAGCGGCGCCCGCCCCCTCATCGACCGGACCATCGCGATGGAGGACGCCCGCGACGGGTTCGCCGCGATGGCAGAGGGTGACGTCTTCGGCAAGATCGTGTTCACCAGGTGACGCCGACCCACCTGATCACCGGTGCCGGGTCCGGCATCGGGGAAGCCCTCGCCGACGCGCTCCACGCTCGCGGCGACCAGCTCGTCCTGCTGGCGCGCTCGCCGCAACGGGCCGACGAGCTCGGCACGCGCTACGAGGGGGCGACCGTGCTCGTGGCCGACCTCACCGACCTCGACTCGCTGGCTGCGCTCGAGCTGCCCGAGTCCCTCGACTCGATCGTCCATGCCGCCGGCGTGGTCGAGCTCGGGCCGGTCGCCGACCTGACGGCAGGCCAGTGGCGCGAGCACCTCGACGTCAACCTGATCGCACCCGCCGAGCTGACCAGGATCTCGCTGCCGGCGCTCAGGTCAGCGCGGGGCACGGTCGTGTTCGTGAACTCCGGCGCCGGGCTGCACGCGCATCCCGATTGGTCGGCGTACGCCGCCTCGAAGCACGGCCTCCGCGCGCTGGCCGACTCCCTGCGCGGGGAGGAACGCGAGCACGGCGTGCGCGTGACCAGCGTCTACCCGGGCCGCACGGCAACCCCGATGCAGCAACGCGTGCACGCGCAGGAGGGCAAGGACTACGACGCGGGCGAGTGGATCAACGCGGAGACGGTCGCCGAGGCCATCCGACAGGCGCTCGACCTGCCTCGCGACGCCACCATCCCCGACGTCACGGTCAGTCCGGGACCCTGAGTCAGACGGCCCTGACGCTGTTGTTGCGGGCGTCGTGGGTGAGCTCGGCGAGGCCGAGCGCCTCGAGCAGCGGGGGGACATACATCCCGAGCCGCCCGCGGTATCCCTTGCGCTGGCCGTACCACCCACCCACCGGGTTGTCCTCGCTGCGTCCCCAGGCCTCGACCGTCCCGTCGGCGGCGGGCTTCTTCTCGTCGGCCGCCCCGAGGGGCACCCAGTCGCCCTGCTCGCCGAGCCACTCCGGCAGGTCGTCGAGCACGCGCAGCAGGTAGGTGAGCCTGGTCGAGCCCACCTGGCAGACCAGCAGCGGCGGGTCGGCCTCCTCGTCGCGATACATGGTGTACGACGACGAACCCGGTGCCGTGGTCAGCCGCCAGGGGTCGTCCTTGGTGCCGGTGCCCTCAGTCATGCGTCCTCACCTCTCTGCCCGGAACCTGCTCGGCTCCGAGCGTTCTCGACCGCGCTCACGTAGTGGGGGAGCAGGGTGCTCCACCCGGCCCGGTTGCGGGTGCGCCACACGTCGGCCTCGGCGCCCAGTCGCTCCCAGCCACGATGCTCGATCTCGACCCGGGTCGCGGTGCCGTCCGGCACGAACACGACCTCGACCTCGGTGGCGTCGGCCCGCTCGCGCATCAGGTGCCACAGATAACCGAGCCGCTGCGGCGGTTCCCAGACGGTGACCTCGCCCCACTCGTGCTCGGCGCCGTCGGGGCCGCGTTCGTAGATCCGACCGCCCAGGCGCGGTTCGAGGACCACCAGGTCCGGGTCGCCGGTGACGGTGTGGTCGGCCGGCCACCAGAGTGAGAACCGCTCGGTCCACACCGCGAACGCGTCCTCGGGCGCGCAGTCCACCTCGAGGGAGATGCGGAGCGGCTCCACGGGTTCGCTCACCGCTTGCTCCCCGGTGGCGTGAGGTTCTCCGCCGCGATCCTGAAGCGGGCAGCGGCATCGCCCCACACCTGCTGGAGGTAGGCCTGGACGGCGAGCATGCCCTCCTCCTGGAGGCGGTAGATCCGGCGTGTGCCCCGCGGTTCCTCCCCGACCAGCCCCGACTCCTTGAGCAGGCGCAGGTGTCGGGAGACGGCGGGCCTGCTGATCGGGAGCTGGGCGGCGATCTCGTGGACGGCGAGGTCACGCTCCCCGAGGAGGCGGAGGATCTCGCGGCGCTGCGGGTCGCCGAGGGCGTCGAACGGGTCCGGGTCGACGGCAGCCACGTGATCTCCTTCGGTAACGGCTGGGCTACCGTAACGCAACGGTTACCGAGATGCCAGGGCGCGCACGGGAACATGCGAATGTCACGGGTGGTGGCACGGACCGCCTCCTGGGAATCAGCAGCCACATTCGCATGTTCGCCGAGGGCCACCGATGAGTCTGTCGGTGGTGGCCGGTCTTATTGGTTTGCAGGGACGATCCGAACGGGCGACCCTGTTCTCCGATCTTGGACAGCGAGGACCCCGACATGCACGCCCAGCCAACGCTCGCCACACGCGGCGCCGCACCTGACTACGGCGTCCTGCGTTGGCTCGTCGGTGCCACCTTCGTGGTGATCCTCAACGAGACCATCATGATCAACGCGATCCCGCGGCTGATGGCCGACTTCGAGGTCGACGCCAACGCGGCGCAGTGGCTCTCGACGGCGTTCATGCTGACGATGGCCGTGGTCATCCCGGTCACCGGCTGGTTCCTCCAGCGCGTGACGACCCGCTTTGCCTTCGGCCTCGCGATGGCCACCTTCTGCACCGGCACCGTGCTGGCGGCGGCCGCCTGGGCGTTCCCGGTCCTGCTGGCCGCCCGGGTGATCCAGGCGAGCGGCACGGCCGTGATGATGCCGCTGCTGATGACCACGCTGATGGCGATCGTCCCCGAGCACGACCGCGGGCGCGTGATGGGCAACGTCACCCTCGCCATGTCGGTCGCCCCCGCGCTCGGCCCGGCGGTCTCGGGCGTGGTCCTCCAGTCCCTGTCGTGGCGCTGGATCTTCCTCGTGGTGCTGCCGATCGCCGGCGGCATCGGCGTCCTCGGCCTGCGCAGCCTCCGCAACGTCGGTGAGCCGGTGGCCGGCACGGTCGACTGGTGGAGCGTGATGATCGCCGCTCTCGGCTTCGGGTCGCTCGTCTACGGCCTCAGCGAGGTCGGCGTCGCCGGTGACCACACCCTGGCGTACGCCGCCCTCGTCGTCGGTGTCCTCGGCGTGGGCTGCTTCGTCTGGCGCCAGGTGCTGCTCCAGCGCGAGGACAAGCCGCTGCTCGACCTGCGCACCCTGAAGCTGCGGGTGTTCTCGGTGTCGCTGGGTGCGATGTCGGTCGCCTTCATGGCGATGCTCGGCTCGATGATCCTGCTGCAGCTCTACCTGCAGAACGTCCGTGGCATGAGCCCGCTCGCCACCGGGATGCTCGTGATGCCCGGTGGGCTGGCCATGGGCCTGCTCGGGCCCCGCGTCGGTCGCGTCTACGACACCTACGGCGCCCGCGTGCTGGTGCTGCCGGGGGCGGTCGGCCTGCTCGGGTCGATGACTCTGCTCGCCTTCCTCGGCCAGACCACGCCGACCTGGCAGATCCTGCTGGTCCACGTCGCGCTGATGGTGAGCCTCGCCGCCCTGTTCACGCCGCTGTTCACGATGGGGCTGGGCGTGCTGCCCCCGAAGCTCTACTCCCACGGCAGCTCGCTGCTCGGCACCAGCCAGCAGGTCGCCGGGGCGATGGGCACCGCGCTGGTCGTGACGATCATGACCACGCGGGCCACCTCCCAGGTGCGCGACGGGGTCGGGCCGGTCGCGGCCCAGCTCGACGGCATGAGGTGGGCGTTCGCGGTCGGCGCGTTGCTCTGCGTCGTGGTGCTCGGCCTCGTGGCCATGCTCCCGGCGCGCCTGCCCGTGCCTCCGCTCGAGCAGTCTGCGGAGGTGGTCGGGACGCCCGTTGCCGTCAACGCGGCGGTGCTCGACGGCCGGGACGCCAGCCGGGACGCCAGTCGGGACGCCAGTCGGGACGCCAGTCGCGATGACGAGCTCGGCGAGGAGCCGCTCGCTGCGTGCCCCACCTCCTGACGGCCTAGGTCGAGCTCCAGCGCAGGGCGCCGACCAGCAGCATCCGCAGCTGGGTGCGCGCGGTCTCCAGGATCGTGGAGCGGTTCTCGGGACGGGCGTTCACGACCGCCTCGGTCGCACCGACCATCAAGGTGACGATCAGGTTGGAGAGCACCCGCAGGTCCTCGGTCGACCAGTGCGTCGGATCGGTCAGCCGCGCGAGGTCCGTGGCCAGCTCCCGCTCGACGAGCTCGATCTGGTGCCGGATCGCCTCCCGGACGGCGGGCGGCCCGGCGACCCGCTCGCGGGCGATGAAGGCGAAGTGGGAGTGCTGCGCGGCGGTGTGCTCGTCGAGCACGCGCACGGAGCTGTCGATGATCGTGCGATAGGTCGGGTCGCTGCGGCGTACGTCCTTGAGCATCTCGCGCAGCGACACGAACGACTCCTCGACCAGGGCCAGACCGAGGTCCTCGATGGAGTCGAAGTGGCGATAGAACGCGGTCGGCACGATCCCGACCTCCTTGGCCACCTGGCGTAGTGACAGTGCGACCAGGCTGCTGTCCTCACAGAGGTCGAGCGCGGCGTCGAGGATCAGCCGGCGGGTGCGCTCCTTGCGCTCCCCGCGGGACTCGGTGGCCACCCCGGGGGTGGGGTCGACGACCCGCCTCACGGACTGCACCATGTCCACGAGCCTACTGCCCGGGCACCTGTCGGTGGACGTGCGTGCACCGGCAGCGGCCCGCGGAGGGCGCCGCTGCTCAGTCGCGTCGACTGGCCTCGGTGCCGTCGAGGTAGACCGCGCGCACCCGGTCGCCGAGCCCGGCGACATCGTCCGGGCTGCCGTCGACGATCACGAGATCGGCTCGCTGGCCGGGCCGGATGGTGCCCCTGTCGTCGCTGACGTCGAGGAGCTCTGCGGCCGAGCCGGTGGTGGCGTGCAGTGCCTCCAGGGGCGTCAGCCCGGTCTCCGTCATCAGCTCGAGCTCCTCGAGGTTGGTGCCGTGGGCGCCGACGCCGGCGTCGGTCCCCATGGCGATCCGCACCCCGGCCTCGTGGGCCCGCCGGACCGCGTCGAGGTGGACCTCGGAGAGCTCGCGGGCCTTGTCGACAGACTCCTTGGGGATGGGCAGGCCGGCCTCGGCGCCCGCGATCACGGCGCGGGGTGCCTGCAGGGTGGGCACCAGCCAGGCGCCCTTCTCCAGCATCAGGTCGATCGCCTCGTCGTCGAGGAAGATCCCGTGCTCGATGGATCGCACGCCGTTGCGAAGCGCGGACTTGATGCCTGCCGCGGCCTGGGCGTGGGCCATCACGTGGATGCCCGCCGCCGTCGCCTCCTCCGTCATCACCGCGATCTCGGCATCCCGGAACTGACCGTGGCGCGGGTTGGCGTGCGAGAGCACGCCACCGGTCGTGGCGACCTTGATGACGTCGGCGCCGGCCCGGACCAGCTCTCGCACCCGCTTGCGCACCTCCTCGACGCCGTCCACGACCCCGCTCGGACGGCCGGGGTGCGGCAAGAAGAGCGGGACCTCGGCGCCGCAGACGCCCCAGTCGTCGCCGTGACCGCCGGTCTGGCTGAGCATGATGATCGAGATCTGCATCCTCGGGCCGGGGATCAACCCGCGATCCACGGCCGTCTTGATCCCGAGGTCGGCACCGCCGGCGTCGCGCACGCTGGTGATCCCGGTGGCGAGGGTCTTCCTCAGGTTGGCGGCCGCGCTGAAGAACTGCAGGCTGAACGGGTTCTCCAGCATCTCCATCAGGCTCGGTCGGTCCATCACCACGTGGACGTGGCAGTCGTAGAAGCCCGGGGAGACGAACGCGCCGGAGCAGTCGACCACCTCGTCGCCGTCCAGGCCAGGACCGACATCGACGATGCGACCGTCCTCGACGACGACGTCACCCTCGGCGGGTGGAGCAGTGGTGCCGTCGTAGAGGAGTCCGCCTGTGAACAGTTTCCGACTCATGCGACGTGAGGCTAGTCGCACTCCCCGTGCAGGTGGCAGGCGTCACGCCCGGATCGCTTGACCCTCACTCCCGACCCCGACATGCTTTTTGAGTGAACACATGTTCACTCAAATCGTGAAGGGAGCCCGGCATGACGCTGCAACAGTCACTGGCGGAGAGAGTCCTCGGCTCCAAGACCCTGGCCGCGTTGACCTCGCCCCACGGCGTGGACCGCTACCTGGAGCTCGTCAACCCGATGTGGGCCGCCACCGAGGTCCGCGCGCGGGTCGTCGACATCACCCGCGAGACCTCCGGTGAGCACCCCGTCGCGACGCTCACCCTCCAGCCGACCAGCACGTGGCGGGGCCACCGTGCCGGCCAGTACGTCCAGGTCGGGGTGGAGATCAACGGGGCGCGGCGTACGACTCGCTGCTTCTCGATCTCCTCGCCCGAGTCCAACCCCGGCGAGCGGTTCAGCATCACCGTGCGGGCGCACGAGGAAGGGCTCGTGAGCAAGTTCCTGGTGCGGGAGGCCGCGCCGGGTCAGGTCATCCACCTCAGCCAGGCCGAGGGCGAGTTCACGCTCACCGAGAGTCCCGCGACCCCCACCAACAACCACCTGCTGATGATCTCCGGCGGTTCCGGCATCACCCCGGTGATGTCCCAGGTCCGCACGCTGCTGCGGGACGGCTACGACGGCAGGGCCAACCGCAAGGTGACCTTCCTGCACTACGCCCGCTCCGAGGAGGACCAGATCTTCGCCGAGGAGCTGCGCCGCATCCAGTGGGCCGACAACCACGTCGACGTGCACCTGAGGTACGGCGACGACGTGTTCACCGCCGAGTCGCTGGCCCGCCTGGTGCCGAACTTCCGCGACACCGACACGTGGGCCTGTGGACCGGCGCCGATGATGGCGCTGGTGTCCGAGGCGTACGACGGGTCCCCGCGGCTGCGCACCGAGTTCTTCAAGACCCCGATCATCTCCACCGGCTCGGCCGAGGGGGACCTCAGCTTCACCCGGTCGGGGACGACCGCCGTGAACAGCGGGACCTCGATCCTCGAGCAGGCGGAGGCCTCCGGGCTGACCCCGGAGTTCGGCTGCCGGATGGGGATCTGCTTCTCCTGCGTCTCGAACAAGTCCGAGGGCACCGTGCGCAACGTGCTCACCGGCGAGGAGTCCTCCCTCCCGGACGAGGACATCCGCATCTGCGTCTCCGCCCCGGTCGGCGACTGCGCCGTCGACCTCTGAACCAACCAACCGAAGGGACTGACATGGTTTCGACAAGCTCAACCATCGACAGCACCACCGCGAAGACCCAGCCCGACTTGCCGGGCAACAAGCTCACGCCCGAGCAGATCGAGGCGTTCGGCAACGAGATGGATGCCATCCGACAGCGCCTGATCTCCGAGCTCGGCGAGGAGGACGCGGCCTACATCCGTGGCGTGGTGAACAAGCAGCGCCAGTTCGAGGTCGCCGGACGCGCGCTGATGTATCTCCCGCCCGCCTGGCCCCTCGCGGTCGCCGCGTTGAGCGTCTCCAAGATCCTCGACAACATGGAGATCGGCCACAACGTGATGCACGGCCAGTACGACTGGATGGGTGACCCCGGCCTGAACTCCCGCATGTACGAGTGGGACAACGTCTGCCCCAGCTCGCAGTGGAAGTACTCCCACAACTACATCCACCACACGTTCACCAACATCCTCGGCAAGGACCGCGACATCGGCTACGGCATCCTGCGGATGGACGAGGACCAGAAGTGGCACCCCTACTACCTCGGCAACCCGGTCTACGCCCTCCTGCTGATGCTGTTCTTCGAGTGGGGTGTGGCGATGCACGACCTCGAGGTCGAGAACCTCGTCAAGGGCACCCGCAAGCTCAGCGAGAACAAGGCGCTGCACAGCGGGATCATGCGCAAGGTCAAGAAGCAGGCGCTCAAGGACTACCTGCTGTTCCCGGCGCTGACCGGCCCGCTGTTCCCGCTGACGCTGGCGGGCAACGCGACGGCCAACCTGGTCCGCAACGTCTGGGCCTTCAACATCATCTTCTGCGGCCACTTCCCGGCGGGTGTCGCGACGTTCACCGAGGAGGAGTGCGAGGGCGAGTCGCGCGGTCACTGGTACTACCGCCAGCTGCTCGGCTCGGCCAACATCTCGGGCAGCAAGCTGCTCCACCTGATGAGCGGCAACCTCTCGCACCAGATCGAGCACCACCTGTTCCCGGACATCCCGGCGCGCCGCTACCCCGAGATCTCGGCGGAGATCAAGGAGATCTGCGAGCGCTACGGCCTGGACTACAACACCGGTCCGCTCCACAAGCAGCTGTTCAGCGTGGCGAAGAAGATCTGCCGGATGGCGCTCCCGGGCGGCACGTCCACGGCGCCCGAGCACGGCACCGAGCAGTCGCAGCCCCTGGCCGCCTGACGGCCGCCGGCCTGAGGGAGACTGGAGCCCATGCGGGACAAGTTGAGCAAGGCCGAGATCCGCAAGGACGCCCTGCAGGAGGGGGTGACCGCGGCGAGCCACGCCGTCGGCTCGGTCACGACGATCATCACCGGGGCGGTCGGTGACATCGCCCGCACCCTGGGTGGGTTCGCGACCGAGCTGTTCGAGATCCGCGACTCGGCGCGGCGTGCCAGTCAGGACCAGCACCTCGAGGAGCACGACGCCACCGTCGTCGACATCTCGGGTGCCGAGGGGCCCGACTCAGCCGAAGGCCATTGAGAAGTCGGCCATCCGAAACGACGCCAGGGGTCGCTTGCCTGCCAGCCAGGCGAGCGGCCCCACGTCGTTGAACTCCCACGAACCTCGGCACGGCAGCACCTTCGCGCTCCCCTTGAGCTCGGCCAGCACCACCTCACCGCTCTCCCGCTCCTGACGCGTCGCACCCTTGAACGGTGTGCGCAGGGTCAGGTTCGAGACGTCGCTGAACCGCGCCCTTGCGATCGGTCGCCCGGCGAGGCTGGCCGTCCACGACGTGCGCTGCAGCCTGCTGCCGGTCGTGGAGAGCCGGAAGTCGCAGAGGTCCTTCGGGATCGCCCAGAGCTCTCGCCCGCCGTCGCGTGAGTCCGCCGAGTCCACCCAGATGTCGGTGATGTTCACCCTCTTCTCGACCGGACGGGCGACCAGCAGCTCCGAGTAGGTCAGCGGGCTGGGTCGCTCGTAGGAGACCAGCGCAGCGCCGTACACCCCTGCAGGACGGTCGGGGTGGTCACCCTCGCGCACGCGGAACAACGACAACCAGAGCTGGCCGTGCATCTGCCACGGCGCCGGGGGATAGGTCATGGCCGCGACCCTAGGCCCCCGGACCGGTCAACCTGCGCGGACGTCCGGGGTGCGGAACGTACGCCGATACTCCGCCGGCGCCACGCCGACCGCGGCCCCGAAGTGGTGCCGCAGCAGGGCGGCGGAGCCGAAGCCGGCCCGGGAGGCGACCGTCTCCACGGCCAGGTCGGTGCGCTCCAGGAGGGTGCGGGCGTGGTGCAGTCGCTGGGCGAGCAGCCACTTGCCGGGCGTGGTGCCGGTCTCCGCCGCGAACCGCCGCGCGAAGGTGCGCTCCGACATCGCGGCGCGGCGAGCGAGCAGCTTCACCGGCTGCTCCTCGGCGAGGTGCTCGCGCATCCAGGTCAGCAGCGGGGTCAGGCTGTCCGCCGTGCAGACGGGCACCGGGAGGTCGATGTATTGGCGCTGGCCACCGTCACGCTGGGGTGGCACCACCATCCGGCGGGCGATCAGGTTGGCCACGGAGGCGCCCAGCTCGCAGCGCACGTGGTGCAGGCAGGCGTCGATGCCTGCGGCGGTCCCGGCGCTGGTGATCACGCGGTCGTCCTCCACGAACAGCACGTCGGGATCGACGCTCGCCTCCGGGAAGAGCCGCTTCAGGTCATCGGTGTGCCGCCAGTGGGTCGTGCAGGACCGGCCGTCGAGCAGCCCGGCCTCGCCGAGCAGGAAGGCGCCTGAGCACACCGAGAGGACCCAGGCGCCGCGGGCGTGCGCCCGGCGGAAGACGTCGATGAGCTCCTCGGACGGCGGGTGCTCATAGTCGTAGGCCGGCGCGACCACCAGATCGGCGTCCTCGGCGGCCTCCAGCCCCCAGGGGGTGGTCATCGTGGCGCCGTTCCCGATCGGGATCGGCTCTCCGGGGTGCTCCGAGCACGAGCGGAAGTCGAACGCCGGGACACCCTCGTCGGTGCGGTCGATGCCGAAGACCTCGTGCACGACACCGAGCTCGAAGAAGGAGGGGTTCTGGGGGACCACCAGGGCCACGCAGGAGAGTGCCATGGGGCTCAGTATGGCAGAAACTATGCGGGGGTCGGCAACACTGCCACTGGTGGCAGGAATTCGAGGATGGCAAAATAACTGCCATGGAAACCTTCATCGCAGCCACGGTCCTCGTGTTCATCATCTCCGGCGTCGTCGTGCTCCTCGAGCGCAACAACCGGCGCACCGCCGGCCTGCCGCGCGCGCCGTTCGGCGCAGATCTCGAGTGCGACGTCGACCTCCGCAGGGTCCAGCACGACGTGGACGTCGCTCGCCGGGCGCGCTCGGCCGGCCGTCGCCCGTCGGGTCAGCACCTGCGTCGCCCCCACGCGGCGTGACGTCGTCAGGGTTCAGCTCGTGACGACCCACTTGGTCTTCATCGACTGCACCTGGTTGACCGTGCCGCCGTTGCGGTTCGGGTCGTCGTAGTAGACGCGGTAGTTCTCCGCGTTGGTGCGCAGCTGGTAGCTGACGTTGCGCATCCGGACGTACTTCGGGGTCCCCAGGCAGCCACGGTTGAGCCGCAGTGAGACGGAGTCGCCCGCGTAGTTGATCCGGTGCGCGTTGGCGCAGCTGACCTTCTTGCCGTTGGGCTTGTAGATCGTCACCGTGCCCTGGGGCTTGCCGTGGCGGGTCTCGAGGACGATCTCTCGCTGCTGGCCGTTGTTGCCCTCGAGGATGTAGTCGAAGCCGCCGTACTGCCGGGGGACGCTGAGCTGCTCGAAGCGGAGGTAGACGAGGACCTGCGTGGCGGAGTGCTGCACCCGGGCGAAGTTGATGTCGCCCTCCGCGCCGCCCTCGCGGTGGTAGGTGGTGCCTGAATCCGTGATGGTCGCCGTCATGACGTCACCCGTGTCGTCGGTGATGTCCAGGATGGTCGCGCCGGCCGGAGCGGCTACGGCGAAGGTGAGGCCCGCCACGAGGGCGGGCAGGAGGATCTTGCGCACGGTGGTGCCCCCATCCCGAGATCGGGCGGCCTGATGCCGCCCCGAGGATGTCGATTCGACCACGTCGGCGGAGCCGGTGTCACGCAAGCGGCCAGGTGGCGGCTCGGGGTGCGCGGGCCTACTCGTCGTCGGGGTCGTCGAGGCGCGCGAGCCAGGTGGCGAAACGCTCGACGGGGGTCTCGAACTCGGGGTGCGCGTCGGTGAACTCCTGCAGACGGTCGGCCACCCAGGCGAGGGTGACCTCCTCGTCGCCCCGCCTGGTCTGGAGCTCCTCGATGCCTCGGTCGGTGAAGTACACGCTCAGTCCTCGGCCGCGGACACGGTCTAGTAGTTCTCCTCGGCCCTGCCGCGCACGCTGGCGAAGGCCTCGCTCATGATCCCCTTGAGCTCCTCCACGTGGCGGGTGTGCTGACCCACCGAGGGCGAGCTCGAGCCCGGGCGGGAGATGATCTTCACCTCGCGGTCGAGGCCGGGGAACAGGTTGAGGCGGAAGTGCGGCGAGGGGCCCATGTTGGCCGGCTCGTCCTGCACCCAGCGGATCTCCTTGAGGTGGGGGAAGCGACCGATCTCGGCTCGCAGGTCCTCCTCGGGAAGCGGGTAGAGCTGCTCGAACCGCGCGATCGCTGTCGTGGGCGAGTCGCCCTGCTGCTTGCCTCGCTCCACCATCAGGTCCCAGGTGATCCGCCCGCTGCACAGCAGGAGCGTGTCGACCTTCTCCGGGTCGACGGTCGCGTCGGTGATCAGCGGCCTGAAGGTGCCCTCGGTGAAGTCGTCCGGCTTCGAGGCCGCCTCCTTGCGGCGGAGCATCGACTTCGGCGTGAACACGATCATCGGACGGTGCTCGTCGCCGAGGGCGTGGCGCCGCAGCAGGTGGAAGTAGCTCGCCGGCGTCGACGGCTGCGCGACCACGAACGCCTCGTCGGCGGCCATGGTGAGGAACCTCTCGATGCGTGCGGAGGAGTGGTCGGGGCCCTGCCCCTCGTAGCCGTGGGGGAGCAGCAGCACGACGCCGGAGGACTGGCCCCACTTGGTCTCGCTCGCGGTGATGAACTCGTCGATCACGGTCTGGGCGCCGTTGACGAAGTCTCCGAACTGCGCCTCCCACGCGACGAGTGCGTCGGGCCGGGCCACCGAGTAGCCGTACTCGAACCCGAGGGCGGCGTACTCGGAGAGCAGCGAGTCGTAGACGTAGAACTGACCCTGGTCCTCGGTGAGGTTGGCCAGCGGCGTCCACTCGTTGGCGTTGGTGCGGTCGATCACCGTGGCGAACCGGCTGGCGAAGGTCCCGCGGCGGGAGTCCTGACCCGCAAGGCGCACCGGGCGGCCGTCCATCAGCAGCGAGCCGAACGCGAGGATCTCGCCGGCGCCCCAGTCGATCGGGCCCTCGGTCATCGCCGCGGCCCGCTTCTGCAGCTGAGGCAGCACCTTCGGGTGGACGGTGAAGCCCTCGGGGGCGCTCACGTAGGCATCGGAGATCCGCTTGAGGGTCTCCTTCGGGATCGCCGTGGTGAAGTCCTCGTGCATCTTCTCGGGGTAGTCCGGCACGGTCGTCCACGACTCGGGGACGTTGGTGGCCTCGCGCACCTCGGTGAAGACCCGCTCGAGCTGCTGCTGGTAGTCCTTGAGGACCTGCTCGGCCTCCTCCAGCGTGATGTCGCCTCGACCGATGAGCGACTCGGTGTAGAGCTTGCGCACCGAGCGCTTCTGCTCGATCAGGTCATACATCAGCGGCTGGGTGTACGACGGGTCGTCGCCCTCGTTGTGACCCCGACGGCGGTAGCAGACCAGGTCGATCACGACGTCCTTGTTGAAGGCCTGGCGGTACTCGAAGGCCAGCCGGGCCACGCGGATGCAGGCCTCGGGGTCGTCGCCGTTGACGTGGAAGATCGGTGCCTGCACCATCCGCGCCACGTCGGTGCAGTAGAGCGAGGAGCGCGACGCGGCCGGCGAGGTGGTGAAGCCGACCTGGTTGTTGACCACGACGTGGATGGTGCCGCCGGTGCGGTAGCCGCGCAGCTGGGAGAGGTTCAGCGTCTCCGCGACGACGCCCTGGCCGGCGAACGCCGCGTCACCGTGGACCAGGAGCGGCATGACCGGGAAGGCCTCGCCCTGGTTGAGCATGTCCTGCTTGGCGCGGGCGATGCCCTCGAGCACCGGGTCGACCGCCTCGAGGTGGGACGGGTTCGCGGCGACGGACACCTTGATCTTGTCGCCCGAGTCGGCGAGGAACTCGCCCTCGGCGCCGAGGTGGTACTTCACGTCTCCGGAGCCCTGGACGGTGCGCGGGTCGATGTTGCCCTCGAACTCGCGGAAGATCTGGCTGTAGCTCTTGCCGACGATGTTGGCGAGCACGTTGAGCCGGCCACGGTGGGCCATGCCGATGGCCACCTCGTCGAGGCCGCCCTCGGCAGCCGCCTCGCAGATCTCGTCGATCAGCGGGACGGTGGTCTCGCCGCCCTCGAGGCTGAAGCGCTTCTGGCCGACGAACTTGGTCTGCAGGAAGGTCTCGAACGCCTCTGCCTGGTTGAGCTTGAGCAGGATCCGGAGCTGCTCCTCGCGGGGCGGCTTCTGGTGCGGCTGCTCGACGCGCTCCTGGATCCAGCGACGCTGCTCGGGGTCCTGGATGTGCATGTACTCGATGCCGACCGTGCGGCAGTAGGAGTCACGCAGGATGCCCAGGATCGAGCGCATCTTCATGAACCGGCGCTCGCCGCCGAAGGATCCGGTCGCGAACTCGCGGTCGAGGTCCCACAGGGTCAGCCCGTGAGACTCGACCTCGAGGTCGGGGTGGCTGCGCTGACGGTACTCGAGCGGGTCGGTGTCGGCCATCATGTGGCCGCGCACCCGGTAGGCGTGGATCAGCTCCAGGATGCGCGCCTGCTTGCTGATCTCGTCGTCGTGGTTGGTCGAGATGTCGGCGGACCAGCGGATGGGCTCGTAGGGGATCCGCAGCGACCGGAAGATCTCGTCGTAGAAGCCGTCCTCGCCCAGCAGCAGCCCGTGCATCCGCTTGAGGAACTCGCCGCTCTGCGCGCCCTGGATCACGCGGTGGTCGTAGGTCGAGGTCAGGGTCATGACCTTGCTGATCGCGTTGCGGGTGATCGTCTCCTCCGACGCACCCTGGAACGCCGGCGGGTAGTCCATCGAGCCGACGCCGACGATCGCGCCCTGACCCTTCATCAGGCGGGGCACGGAGTGGTTGGTGCCGATCGTGCCCGGGTTGGTCAGGCTGATCGAGGTGCCCTGGAAGTCGGTGACCTGGAGCTTGCCGCCGCGAGCCTTGCGCACGAGGTCCTCGTAGGCCGTCCAGAAGTGCGCGAAGTCCATGCCCTCGGCCGCCTTGATGCTGGGCACGAGCAGCTGGCGGGTCCCGTCGGACTTGGGCAGGTCGATCGCGAGGCCGAGGTTGATGTGGGCCGGGGTGATCTGGTTGGGCTTGCCGTCGACGACGTCGAACCCGACGTTCATCTCGGGCATCGTCTTGAGTGCCTTGACCAGCGCGTAGCCGATCAGGTGGGTGAAGGACACCTTCCCGCCGCGGGCGCGGGCGAGGTGGTTGTTGATCACGATGCGGTTGTCCCACAACAGCTTCACCGGGACCGAGCGGACGCTGGTCGCGGTGGGGACCGTGAGGCTCGCGTCCATGTTCTGGACGGTGCGGGCAGGGGCTCCCTTGAGGACGGTGAAGGTCGGCTCGTCGGTCGCTGCCGACTCCTGCTTGCTCTCCGGGTCCTTCGGTGTCGGCTTGTCGTTGCTCGACGCCTTGCTCGTGGTGCCCG
This sequence comes from uncultured Actinomycetota bacterium, assembly GCA_963843075.1. Taxonomy (GTDB): domain Bacteria; phylum Actinomycetota; class Actinomycetes; order Propionibacteriales; family Nocardioidaceae; genus Marmoricola. The sequence goes on from CAWJJD010000001.1 coordinate 1,430,217, forward strand.
CCTTGTTCTCCTTCGTGTCCTGCTTCTTGTCCTCGGCGGCCTGCTTCTTGTCCTCGGCCTTGTCCGTGTCCTTCGCTGACTCCTGGGCCACCGGCTTGGTCTCCGACTTCGTCTGGGGCTTGTTCGTGGGCTTGTTCTCAGCCTTGTCCTGGGCCTTGTCCTCGGCCTTGTCCTGGGCCTTGTCCTGGGCCTCGGGGGAGGAGGACCCGCCCGACGGCCGGCGCTTGGGCGCGCCGGTGGACTCAGTGACCGTGCCGTTCGACGAGCCGCCGTTGGTCGACGCGGACGAGCTCGCCGAGGTCTTGGAGCTGCCGCTCGAGCGCTGGTCCTTGCCGAAGAAGTCCCACCACACCTTGTCGACGCTGTTGGGGTCCTTCTGGTAGCGCTCGTACATCTCGTCGACGAGCCACTCGTTGGCTCCGAACCCGGACCTCGAGCTGTCTTCCGATGACTCCGGCACGACCAGTCTCGCCTCTTCCAATGCGCGCGTGTGTGAGTACCTCCACAAGGCTAGTCCCCATGCGCGGGGAACCGGAGCGCAGGAGCCGGAATCGCCGTGGGTGTAGTGAGGCTCACGTTGTCGCGGGGTCCGACCGATGGCGCCTCCGGCAGGATTCGAACCTGCGACACCTGGTACCGGAAACCAGTGCTCTATCCCCTGAGCTACGGAGGCATGCGCCAACGGCGCGATCCCGAACACTACCGGGCGATACTCCCGGGATGGGAACCGGCGCCCGCCGATAGGCTGGGGCGGTGAATCCCGCCCAGCTCTCCGCCACGATCGTCTCCGCCCTCACCACGTTGAGTGCGAACGGTCGCCTGACCCTGCCTGGCGGGGTTCCGGACACGGTGGTGGTCGAGCGCCCGCGGAGCAAGGAGCACGGCGACTACGCCACCAACGTGGCTCTCCAGCTCGGCAAGCGGGCCGGGCTGAACCCGCGCGAGCTCGCCGGCATGCTCGCCGAGGAGCTCTCCGCCGCACCGGGCATCGGCGCCGTGGCTGTGGCCGGCCCGGGCTTCTTGAACATCACCGTCGAGACCGGCGCCCAGGGCGCGGTGGCGGCCGACATCGTCGCAGCGGGGGCGCTCTACGGTCACACCGAGGTGCTCGCCGGGCAGAAGATCAACGTGGAGTTCATCTCCGCGAACCCCACCGGCCCACTGCACCTGGGACACACCCGCTGGGCGGTCCTGGGGGACGCGATCGGCCGGGTCCTCAGCGCCGCCGGTGCCGACGTCACGCGCGAGTTCTACATCAACGACCGCGGCGTGCAGATGGACCACTTCGCCGACTCGATCATCGCCTCCGCCCTGGGCCTGCCCAAGCCCGAGGACGGTTACGCCGGGGCCTACATCGACGACCTCGCGAAGGCGGTCGAGGAGGCCAGTCCCGGGATCTTCGAGCTGCCCGCCGAGGAACGGCACGTCGCCGTGCGGGCCAAGGCCTACGAGCTCCAGCTCGCCGGCCAGCAGCAGCAGCTCGAGCACTTCAACACCCACTTCGACGTCTGGTTCTCCGAGATGTCCCTGCACGACTCCGGCTCGGTGCCCGAGACGCTGCAGCGGCTCAAGGACCTCGGGCACGTCTACTCCGAGGGTGGGGCTCTGTGGATGCGCACCACCGACTTCGGCGACGACAAGGACCGCGTGCTGATCAAGTCGGACGGCGAGCTGACCTACTTCGCCTCCGACACCGCCTACTACCTGAACAAGCGGGCTCGCGGGTTCGACCACTGCATCTACCTGCTCGGGGCCGACCACCACGGCTACGTCGGTCGCCTGCGCGCGATGGCCGCCTGCGTGGGGGACGACCCCGCCGTCACGCTCGACGTGATGATCGGCCAGCTGGTCAAGATCCTGCAGAACGGTGCGGAGATGAAGCTCTCCAAGAGGGCGGGCACCATCGTCACCCTCGACGAGCTGGCCGAGGAGATCGGCGTCGACGCGCTGCGCTACTCCCTCGCGCGCTACCCGGCCGACTCCCCGCTGGTCCTGGACGTCGCCGAGATCACCAAGGCCTCGCACGACAACCCCGTCTACTACGTGCAGTACGCCCACGCGCGCACCTGCCGCATGATGGCGAACGCGGCCGATCTCGGGATGTCACTGCCGGAGGACTTCGACCCCGCGCTGCTGTCCCACGAGCGCGACGGTGACCTCCTCCGGGCGCTCGCCGAGTTCCCCCGGGTGGTAGCGAGCGCCGCCGAGCTCAGGGAACCCCACCGGGTGGCCCGCTACCTCGAGAGCACAGCGTCGACGTTCAACCGGTGGTACGACACCAAGGAGTGCCGGATGCTCCCGCAGGGCGACGCGCCGGTGACTCCCGCCAACGAGGCACGCCTGATGCTCGTCGTGGCCACCCGGACCGTCATCGCCAACGGGCTCGGTCTGCTCGGGGTGTCTGCGCCCGAGCGGATGTGAGCGCGAGATGAGGGCACACGAGGCCGGCTGGGCGCACGCGGCCGTCTCCGTCCGGGGACCCGCCTGGCTCCGTGAGCCGAGCGACCCCAATGCCCTGGTCCCGAACCTCTGGTCGCAGACCGCGCGCAAGGTCGACGGTGTGCTGGAGGTCGGAGGCGTGCGGCTGACCGAGCTGGTGGCCCAGCACGGTTCTCCGGCGTACGTCCTGGACGAGGCGGACTTCCGCGCCCGCGCCCGTGCCTTCCGCGACGGCTTCGCCGGGTGCGACGTCTACTACGCGGGCAAGGCGTTCCTCTGCACGACGGTCGCCCGCTGGATCGATGAGGAGGGCCTGAGCCTGGACGTGTGCTCCGGCGGTGAGCTGGCCGTGGCGGAGCGGGCCGGCTTCCCGATGGCGCGGGTCGGCTTCCACGGCAACAACAAGACCCTCGCCGAGCTCGAGCGTGCCGCGGAGCTCGGGGTCGGCCGGATCATCGTCGACTCGTTCCACGAGATCCAGCGTCTCCATGCGATCACCCGCGAGCTGGGCCGCACGGCGCGCGTGATGGTGCGCGTCACCGCCGGTGTCGAGGCGCACACGCACGAATACATCGCCACCGCCCACGAGGACCAGAAGTTCGGGTTCTCGATCAGCAGTGGCGACGCGATGGAGGCGGTCCGGCAGATCCACGCCGCCGAGGGACTCGAGCTGCTCGGCCTGCACTCCCACATCGGCTCGCAGATCTTCGACTCCTCGGGTTTCGAGGTGGCCGCCCGCCGGGTCCTCGCGCTGCACGCCGACATCTCCAGCGAGATCGGCGTCGAGCTGCCCGAGCTCGACCTCGGCGGCGGCTTCGGCATCGCCTACACGACCCAGGACGACCCGTCCGACGCTGCTCAGCTGGCCATCGAGATGACCAAGATCGTCCGTGACGAGTGCCGGGCCCGCGATCTCGAGGTGCCCCGGCTCTCGATCGAGCCCGGGCGAGCGATCGTCGGCCCCGCCGTGTGCACGGTCTACGCGGTCGGCACGGTCAAGGCCGTCGAGCTCGACGGCGGCGCGGTGCGCACCTATGTGTCCGTCGACGGCGGCATGAGCGACAACATCCGCACCGCCCTCTACGACGCCGACTACTCCTGCACCCTCGTCAACCGCGCCTCCGACGCCCCGGCACTGATGATGCGCGTGGTCGGCAAGCACTGCGAGGCCGGAGACATCGTGGTCAAGGACGAGTTCCTTCCCGGGGACGTCGCGCCGGGCGACCTGGTCGCCGTACCCGGGACCGGCGCCTACTGTCGCTCGATGGCCAGCAACTACAACCACGCCCTGCGGCCGCCGGTCGTCGTGGTGAAGGACGGTGAGTCCCGGGTCGTCGTACGCCGGGAGACGATGGCCGACCTGCTCGCCACCGACCTCGGCTGACCATCCGGGACCAACCGGACGGGGCTGGCGGGTGATCCTGGGGGCTGGCGGGCGATGCTTCGCCTGCCAGCCCGTGGTTTCCCCGGACGAGAGGAAACCACAGGGGTCACACCCAGCACCCGGATACCCGTCACGTGCCCACCGCCACTGGTGCGAGGATGGTCCGCGATGGACGAGCACTCCTCTAACTCACAGCGCACGGTGAAGGTGGCCCTGCTGGGCTGCGGCGTCGTCGGCTCCCAGGTGGCGCGGCTGCTGACCGAGCAGGCCGACGACCTCGCCGCGCGCGTCGGCGCGCCCGTCGAGCTGGTCGGCATCGCCGTACGCCGCCTCGGCCTCGCGCGCGACGTCGACCTGCCCGAGGCCCTGTTCACCACCGACGCCGAGGCACTGGTCAGCCGCGGCGACATCGACGTCGTGGTCGAGGTGATCGGCGGCATCGAGCCCGCCCGGTCCCTGATCCTCTCCGCGCTGGAGAGCGGTGCCAGCGTGGTCTCCGCCAACAAGGCCCTGCTCGCCGAGGACGGCAGCACGCTGTTCGAGGTGGCCGAGAAGACCGGCCGCGACATCTACTACGAGGCGGCCGTGGCCGGGGCCATCCCGATCCTGCGACCGCTGCGTGAGTCCCTCGCCGGCGACCAGGTCACCCGGGTGCTGGGCATCGTCAACGGGACCACCAACTTCATCCTCGACCGGATGGACAGCTCCGGCGCCGGGTTCAACGAGGCGCTCGAGGAGGCCCAGGCCCTCGGCTACGCCGAGGCCGACCCGACCGCCGACGTCGAGGGCTTCGACGCCGCCGCCAAGGCGGCCATCCTCGCCAGCCTCGCGTTCCACACCCGCGTCACCGCCGCCGACGTGCACCGCGAGGGCATCGCGGACGTGACCGCGAGCGACGTCGCCTCGGCCGCCGAGATGGGCTGCGTGGTCAAGCTGCTCGCCATCTGCGCGCTCGAGCACGGCCCGAGCGGCCCTGCGGTCTCGGCCCGCGTCCACCCGGCGATGATCCCGAGGAGCCACCCGCTGGCCAGCGTCCGCGAGGCCTTCAACGCGGTCTTCGTGGAGAGCCAGGCCGCAGGACAGCTGATGTTCTACGGCCCCGGCGCCGGTGGCGCCCCCACGGCGAGCGCCGTCATGGGTGACCTGGTCACCGTCGCGCGCAACCGTCTCGAGGGCAGGCGAGGTGCCGGCGAGTCGTCGTACGCCGACCTGCCCGTGCTGCCGATGGGGGACACCCAGACGAGGTATCACGTCCAGATCGACGTCGACGACAAGCCCGGGGTCCTGTCCACGGTCGCGCAGGTCTTCGCCGAGCACGACGTGTCGATCCAGACCGTGCGCCAGGAGGGCCGCGGCGATGACGCGCAGCTGGTGGTGGTCTCCCACCGTGCCAGCGACGCCGATCTGGCCGCCATCGTCGCGACGCTCCAGAGCCTCCCCAGCGTGCGCGAGGTCTCCTCGGTGATGCGGGTGGAGGGCGAGCAGGAGTGAGTGGGGCATGAGCCACCAGTGGATGGGTGTCATCGAGGAGTACGGCGACCGGCTCGACCTCCCCGCCGGAACCCCGACCATCACCCTGCGTGAGGGCGGCACCCCGCTCGTGGACTCGGCCTGGCTCTCCCACCTCACCGGAGCCGAGGTCTGGCTCAAGGTCGAGGGCGACAACCCGACCGGCTCGTTCAAGGACCGCGGCATGACCGTCGCGCTCTCGGTAGCGGTCGGCCAGGGCGCCGAGGCGGTCGTGTGCGCCTCCACGGGCAACACCTCGGCCTCGATGGCCGCCTATGCGGCGCGCGCCGGGGTGAAGCCGCTCGTGCTTGTGCCCCAGGGCAAGATCTCGGCCGGCAAGCTCGCCCAGGCGATCCTGCACGGAGCGCAGGTGATCATGGTCCGGGGCAACTTCGACGACTGCCTGCGGATCTCCCGTGAGCTCGCCGAGCACTACCCCGTGGCCCTGGTGAACTCGGTGAACCCGATGCGGCTGCAGGGGCAGAAGACGGCCGCGTTCGAGATCGTCGACTTCCTCGGCGATGCCCCGGACGTGCATGTCCTCCCGACCGGCAACGCCGGCAACATCTCGGCGTACTGGCTCGGCTACCGCGAGTCCCACCGGGCCGGCGACTCCACGAAGCTGCCCGTCATGCGCGGCTGGCAGGCCGAGGGGGCGGCCCCGCTGGTCCTCGGTGCGCCGGTGCCCGACCCGGAGACCGTGGCCTCCGCGATCAGGATCGGCAACCCCGCCTCGTGGGACCTGGCGATGGACGCCGCGGACACCTCCGGCGGCAAGTTCCGCTCGGTGACCGACAGCGAGATCCTCGCCGCGCAGCGCGAGCTCGCCTCCCGTGACGGGGTGTTCGTGGAGCCGGCCTCCGCGGCGGGCGTCGCCGGGCTCCTGCTCGAGGCCTCCGAGGGCGTGCGGTACGCCGGCCAGCAGCTCGTGGTCACCGTCACGGGCCACGGGCTCAAGGACATCGACACCGCGCTCTCCTCGTTCACCGACCTCGTGGACACCGTCTGCGACGCAGAGGTCGAAGCCGCGGCCGCAGCGGCCGGGCTGGCCTGAGGTGGCGTTCGTCCCCGGACCGGTGACCGTCGAGGTCCCGGCCACCAGCGCCAACCTCGGCCCCGGCTACGACTGCCTGGGCCTCGCCCTCGAGCTCAGCGACACGCTGGTCGGCGAGGTCGTGGACGCCGGTCTCGAGGTGGAGGTCTCGGGCGAGGGCGAGGAGGTCACGCGCGACGAGAGCCACCTGGTGGTGCGCGCGATGCGGGCCGCCTTCGAGGCGATGGGTTCGCAGCCACCCGGCCTGCGTCTGCGCTGCACCAACCGGATCCCGCACAGTCGCGGCCTGGGATCGTCCTCGGCCGCGGTGGTGGGGGGCATCGTGCTGGCCAGGGCCCTCGTCCTGGACGGCTACGACACCCTCGACGACGCGCAGGCGCTGTCCCTGGCCAACCGGATCGAGGGGCACCCCGACAACGTCGCGCCGGCCCTCCTCGGTGGCTTCGTGATCTGCGGGCAGGCGGGCGACCTGGTCTGGGCCGAGAACGCAGCCGTCGACCCGACCGTCTCGGCGGTGGTGCTCGTCCCTCCGGTCGGGGTGCGCACCGAGCTGGCCCGTGGCCTGCTGCCCGAGGCGGTGCCCCACGCCGACGCAGCGGCCAACACAGGTCGGGCCGCCCTGCTGGTCGCCGCCCTGGGGGGTAGGCCGGCGCAGCTCCTCCGGGCCACCGAGGACTTCTTGCACCAGCAGCAACGCGAACCCGCGATGCCCGAGTCCATCGCGTTGGTCGCCGACCTCCGTTCACGAGGGATACCGGCGGTCGTCTCAGGTGCTGGACCCAGCGTGCTGGCGTTCGTGGCCGAGGGCCAGACCCCGCCCGCAGACGTGGTCCGAGAGCTCGTGCCGACGGGGTGGAAGGCCTGGCGCCAAGATGTCGGTGGCGCCGGAGCCCGCGTGCTAATCTGAGCGAAGCGTCACGCCCGGCCTCTCGGTTGAGCCTTATCCGGAGCCGACGACATCAGACGCCAAAGCCGATCACCTCCCTCCAGGGAATCCCGACATGTCTCTGTCCGGATTTCTCAGCAGGGGTCGGTAGCTCGCACCAATGCCGCTGTCGGCTTCGTCGTACAGCAGATAAAGGGGGAAGGACCCCGCATGACCGAAACCACCGAGACCGCTCCCGCCTCCGGCGCAGCTGGCGGCCGCAAGGGCGGCCTCAGCGCCATGCTGCTCCCCGAGCTCAAGCAGCTCGCGGGTGGGCTCGGCATCAAGGCCACCGGGATGCGCAAGGGTGACCTCGTCGAGGCCATCAAGGCCGCCCAGGGCGGTGGCTCCGGCTCGGGCGCCAAGAACGGCGGCCGCAACTCCAAGGCCCGCGAGGAGCGTGTCCAGACGGGGGCCTCCCGCGAGGAGCAGCCCCGCGAGGCGACGCGGGAGCCGCAGACCCGCGAGCAGCAGGACCGCGCGCCGCAGGACCGCGAGCCGCAGGGCCGGAACAAGCAGGGCGACAAGACCAGCCGCAGCGAGCGCAACGAGTCCCAGGACGGCGCCGACGCCCAAGGCCGCGCCGACCGCGATGACAACCGGGGCGACCGGGGGAGCGAGCAGCGCGGGAACAGGCGCGAGCGCGACGAGCCCCAGCAAGAGCCTCAGCAGGACTCTCGGGGCGAATCTCGGCACGACTCTCGGGGCGACTCTCGGGGCGACCGGGACGACAACCAGAACAGCAACCGCAACGACGACCGCCAGAACGACCGGAACGACCGGCAGAACGACCGCCAGGGCAACCGGCAGAACGACCGGAACGACAACCGGCAGAACGACCGGCACAACGACCGGCAGAACGACCGGAACGACAACCGGCAAGACGACCGCGGCAACCAGAACGCCCAGGGCGGCAACCGCAACCAGAGCCAGGACAACGGTCCCGGCGCCAACCGCAACAACGCCAACGACGACGAGGCCGGTGGCAGCCGTCGCAACCGTCGTCGCCGGGGTCGCGACCGCAACACCCCGGGCGGTGGCGGCAACCAGAGCAGTGGCGGCGCGCCGCGCAGCAGCCGCAACGAGCCCGACCTGCAGATCCTCGAGGACGACGTCCTCGCACCCTGCGCCGGCATCCTCGACCTGATGGACAACTACGCGTTCGTCCGCACCAGCGGCTACCTGCCCGGCACCGACGACGTCTACGTGTCGATGTCGATGGTCCGCAAGTACGGCCTGCGCCGTGGCGACGCCGTCACCGGCCAGGTGCGGCAGCCGCGCGAGGGCGAGCGCAAGGAGAAGTACAACCCGCTGGTCAAGCTCGACACCGTCAACGGTGCCGACCCCGAGGCCTCCAAGAACCGGGTCGAGTTCAGCAAGCTCACGCCGCTCTACCCCTCCGAGCGCCTGCGCCTCGAGACCACCTCGACCAACCTGATCGGTCGCGTCATCGACATCGCGGCTCCGATCGGCAAGGGTCAGCGCGGCCTGATCGTCTCGCCGTCCAAGGCCGGCAAGACGATGATCATGCAGTCGATCGCCAACTCGATCACGACGAACAACCCCGAGTGCCACCTGATGGTCGTGCTGGTCGACGAGCGTCCGGAGGAGGTCACCGACTTCGAGCGCTCGGTCAAGGGCGAGGTCGTCAGCTCCACCTTCGACCGCCCGGCCGGTGACCACACCATCGTCGCCGAGCTGGCGATCGAGCGGGCCAAGCGTCTCGTCGAGCTCGGCCACGACGTCGTCGTACTCCTCGACGGCATCACCCGCCTGGGTCGCGCCTACAACCTCGCCGCTCCGGCGAGCGGCCGGATCCTCTCGGGTGGGGTCGACTCGGCGGCGCTCTACCCGCCCAAGCGGTTCTTCGGCGCGGCGCGCAACATCGAGGACGGTGGCTCGCTGACCATCCTCGCGACCGCCCTGATCGAGAGCGGCTCGAAGATGGACGAGGTGATCTTCGAGGAGTTCAAGGGCACCGGCAACATGGAGATCAGGCTGCGGCGCGACTTCGCGGACAAGCGCATCTTCCCGGCGATCGACGCAGTACAGTCCGGAACCCGCCGCGAGGAACTCCTCATGAGCAAGGAGGAGCTGTCGATCGTCTGGAAGCTTCGCCGGGTGCTCTCGGGACTCGACGGGCAGCAGGCGCTCGAGCTGTTGCTCGAGCGTCTGAAGAAGTCGCAGAACAATCTGGAGTTCCTGATGCAGGTGCAAAAGACGACGCCGACGGCAGGGAACAAGGACGACTGAGTCTGATATGCCCGCGCCCACCCTTGGGTGTGGATATGCTCATCTGGGATCGCTGATTTTTCGAGGGGAATTACATGGCTCGCATCGTGATTGCGGATGACGACGCGGATATCCGTGAGCTCGTGGTGTTCAAGCTGCGACACGGTGGGCACGACGTCGTACCAGTGGGTGACGGGGCTGCCGCCGTGGAGGCGTGCACTGCCGAGAAGCCCGACCTGGTCATCCTGGACGTGATGATGCCTGGCATGAGTGGACTGGACGCTGCCCGCGCCCTGCGCGCGGACTCCAACATGGACGGCCTGCCGATCATCATGCTGACCGCGCGCGCCCAGGAGTCCGACATCGAGCAGGGTTTCGAGGCCGGCGCGGACGACTACATCGTCAAGCCCTTCAGCCCCCGTGAGCTGGCCTCGCGCGTCTCCGCGGTCCTCGCACGGAGCCGCTGACCCTCCCTGCTGCCGCGACTCTCGCTGCGGCCCGTCACGGCGTTGTCAGGGTGGAACAAGACCTCCCCCTGCGGCGTTGAGTCGACACGAGCCGATTCGCACCGATCCATGGGGCGATGGCACACTTGGACGCTGGCTCCGGTTCACGCACATTCCCGTGCGACCCGGCGGCTGCAACCCCGAGAGGAAACCATGAAGAAGGACATCCACCCCCAGTACGTCACCACCGAGGTGACCTGCACCTGCGGCAACACGTTCACGACCCGCAGCACCGCGACGAGTGGCACCATCCACTCCGAGGTCTGCTCCAACTGCCACCCCTTCTACACCGGCAAGCAGAAGATCCTCGACACCGGCGGCCGCGTCGCCCGCTTCGAGGCCCGCTACGCCAAGAAGAAGGCCGACAAGTAGCTCCAGGGCTCTGACGGTTTCCCCGGCTGACCGGGGAAACCGTCACTTGTCGAGGGAGACAACACTCGACAAGCACCTGTTTCCCCGGCTGACCGGGGAAACCGTCACCCCCCAGGAGCCTGCCTTGTTCGAAGTCGTCTCCCAGCTCGCTGCGGAGCACGCCGAGCTCGAGACGAAGCTGGCCGACCCGTCGGTGCACGCCGACCAGTCGGTGGCCCGCCGCCTCAACCAGCGCTACGCCGAGCTCAACGCGATCATGCGTACCCACGCCGAGCTGACCCAGCTCAGCGACGACCTCGAGGCGGCGCGAGAGCTGGCCGGCGAGGACGAGTCTTTCGCCCGGGAGGCCGAGCAGCTCGAGAAGTCGCGGGTCGCGGCGGAGGAGCGACTGCGCCACCTGCTGGTGCCGCGTGACCCGATGGACCGCAAGGACGTGCTGCTCGAGATCAAGTCCGGCGAGGGCGGCGAGGAGTCGGCGCTGTTCGCGGGCGACCTGCTCCGCATGTACACCAGGTACGCCGAACGCCGCGGCTGGTCCACCGAGGTGCTCGACTCGACCGAGTCGGATCTCGGCGGCTACAAGTCCGTGACCGTCGCGGTGAAGGCCAAGGGCACCCCCGAACCCGGCGAGGCGCCGTTCGCGCTGCTGAAGTTCGAGGGCGGCGTGCACCGGGTCCAGCGGGTGCCGGTCACCGAGAGCCAGGGCCGGGTCCACACCAGCGCTGCCGGCGTACTGGTCCTGCCGGAGGCCGAGCCGGTCGAGGTGCAGATCGAGGACAAGGACCTGCGCGTCGACGTGTTCCGCTCGAGCGGTCCTGGCGGCCAGAGCGTCAACACCACCGACTCCGCCGTGCGCATCACGCACCTCCCGACCGGCATCGTGGTCAGCTGCCAGAACGAGAAGTCGCAGCTGCAGAACCGCGACCAGGCGATGCGCATCCTCCGTGCCCGGCTGCTCGCCGCGGCCGAGGAGGAGGCGAGTGCCGAGGCGAGCGACGCCCGCCGCCTCCAGGTGCGCACGGTCGACCGGTCCGAGCGGATCCGCACCTACAACTACCCGGAGAACCGCATCTCCGACCATCGCACCGGCTACAAGTCCTATGACCTCGACCGCGTGCTCGACGGAGACCTCGAGGCCGTGATCGCCTCCTGCGTCGATGCGGAGATGGCCACCCGCCTCGAGGCGATCGGTGACTGACCCGACCGCCGCAGGCGATCCGACTCCCGTCCGCGAGCTCCTGCGGGAGGCGGCACGGCGGCTCGCGGAGGGTGGCGTCGCCAGTCCGGAGTACGACGCCGCGGAGCTGCTCGCCCACGTCCTCGGCACCACCCGCGGCACGCTGTCCCTCGTCGACGGCGTGCAGGCCCCCCACCTCGAGACCTACGCCGGACTCGTCGGCCGGCGGGCCACCCGCGAGCCCCTCCAGCACCTGATCGGCACGGCGGCCTTCCGGCACGTCGAGCTCCAGGTCGGTCCCGGCGTCTTCGTGCCCCGGCCCGAGACCGAGCTGCTCGCCGGCTGGGCGATCGACCGAGCCCGCGAAACGGGGGAGGAGCCGGTCGTGGTCGACCTGTGCACCGGCGCGGGGCCGATCGCGCTCAGCGTCGCCCAGGAGGTCCCCACCGCCCGGGTGCACGCGGTCGAGCTCGACCCGGCGGCCTTCCAGTGGGCCGAGCGCAACCTGGCCGGCAGCGGCATCGACCTCCGGCTGGGGGACCTGGCCGACGCCTTCCCCGATCTCGACGGCACCGTCGACGTGGTGGTCTGCAACCCGCCCTACATCCCGCTCGAGGCCTTCGAGAGCGTCGCGCCCGAGGCCCGCGACCACGACCCGGCACTCGCGCTCTGGTCCGGCGAGGACGGCCTCGACGCGATGCGTGCCCTGGAGGCCACGGCCTCCCGGCTGCTCAGGCCCGGGGGTTGGGTCGGCTCCGAGCACGCCGACGTCCAGGGGGAGTCGGCGACCCGGGTCTTCCTCGTGAGCGGCCGCTGGACCGACGTACGCGACCACCAGGACCTGGCAGGTCGTGCGCGCTACGTCGTGGCCCGACTGGCACGATGACCCTGGTAAGGAGGCGCCGCGCCGCATGAGCACCCACTACGACCTGACCGACCCCACGGCCCGTGAGGCCGGGCTCGCGGCCGCGGTCACCGCCGTACGCCGCGGACAGCTGGTCGTCCTGCCCACCGACACCGTCTACGGCATCGGGGTGGACGCCTTCGACGCCGAGGGCGTGCAGCGCCTCCTCGACGCCAAGGGCCGCGGGCGGGACATGCCGCCGCCGGTGCTGATCTCCTCCGACACCACCCTGGAGGCGCTGGCGACCGACCTGCCGGGTTGGGCGAGCGGCCTGGTCGCGAAGTACTGGCCCGGCCCCCTGACCATCGTGTGCCGCCAGCAACCCTCCCTGCGCTGGGACCTCGGTGAGACGCGGGGGACCGTGGCCATCCGGATGCCTGACGACCAGGCCGCGCTCGACCTGCTCGGGCGCACCGGCCCGCTGGCCGTGTCCTCGGCCAACAACACCGGGCACCCGGCCGCCACCAACGCCGACGAGGCCGAGGAGATGCTCGGCTGGGCGGTGGAGGTCATCCTCGACGGCGGGCCGAGCACGGGCTCGGAGCCCTCGACGATCGTCGACTGCACCGGCGCCCGCCCCCGCATCCTGCGCGAGGGTGCGATCGACGCCCACGACCTCAACACCGTCCTCCGGGGGCTGGGGACCGTGCTCGAGGACGCGCCGGAACCGATCCAGGACGACGTCGCCGAGACCGAGGTCGACGGGGTCCAGGAGACCGACGACACCCCAGACGCCTCCGGCTCCGGGCACGAAAGTGCGTGAGTACCTCCTCGTCTTCCTCGTGGCCGGCGTGGCCAGCTATCTGCTGTGCGTCTTCGCGCGCGAGCTGGCCATCCGCTCCGGTGCGGTGGCCCGCGTCCGCGACCGCGACGTCCACGCCACCCCGATCCCCTACTTCGGCGGCGTGGCCATGCTCGGCGGACTCGGCGCGGGACTGCTGGTCGCCCGGCACCTGCCCTTCCTGAGCACCTCCCAGCCGTTCGTCTTCCACGACTCCGGCATCGTGCTCATCGCCGGGGCGATGATCTGCGCGGTCGGTGTCGTCGACGACCTGATCGAGCTCGACGCTCTCACCAAGCTCGGCGGCCAGATCCTCGCGGCCGGGTTCCTGGTGCTCAACGACGTGCGCCTGTGGTCGATCAAGCTCCCCGGCGCCGGCCAGTTCGTGCTCGACCCGAGCCAGGGTGCGTTGCTGACCATGCTGCTCGTGGTCGGCACCATGAACGCCGTCAACTTCGTCGACGGCCTCGACGGCCTGGCCGGAGGCGTGGTGCTGATCGGGTCGGTCGCGTTCTTCCTCTTCTCCTACCAGCTCGCCGACGCCAACGGCGAGACGCTGGCCATCACGGCCGCGATGCTGTGCGCGGCGATGGGCGGGGCGTGTGCGGGGTTCCTGCCGCACAACTTCTTCCCGGCCCGGATCTTCATGGGTGACTCGGGCTCGATGCTGCTCGGTCTCGTGCTCTCCGGCTCGGCGCTGACCCTCACCGGTCAGTTCGCGAGCGTCGCGGTCGATCGCGGCGGGACCGACGGTTCCATCGTGATGCTGCTCCCGATCCTGCTGCCGATCTCGATCCTGGTCGTGCCGCTCGCCGACCTCGTCCTGGCCGTCGTACGCCGCACCCGGCGCGGCCAGGCGTTCTACCAGCCCGACAAGGAGCACCTGCACCACCGGTTGCTCGAGATCGGCCACAGCCAGCGTCGCGCCGTGCTGATCATGTGGCTCTGGGCCGGTCTGATCGCCTTCGGTGCGGTGCTGGTCAGTCTCTACTCCGGCAGGCTGACCTGGGCGCTGATCGCGATCCTCACGGTCCTGACGGTGCTGCTCACCTTCCTGCTGCCGCGCATCCAGCGTCCGGGGGAGCCCCGCGTCGAGGACCATCTCGTCCGCTGAGCAGGACCCGGTTTCAGGCTGGACCAGACTTTGTGCTACTTTTCACAAGACCGCCGCATGACGACGATCCGACGAGGCCGCCAATGATGACGACCCCCACCTCGACCACGAGGGGCTCGGGCACCGGCGTGCGGCCTCCCGTCGGGGTCCGGGCGATCCCGGTGAGCCCCCCGCGCTGTGATAGTTTCGCGCGATCGGGGTCGGGTACTCAGGGTGCCAACGACCGGCTCACCAGTCGGTTCTGCAGTCCAGCGCCTCGAATGCGCAGTCTTGAAGAAAGCGAACCGGCCGGATGGGCGATGAGCGTTCCGACAACCACGAGTTGCGGGGACGCGACCTCGTCGGTCTCGGGGGGCTACTGGTCGCAGCGGTCGTCGGTGGCATGGTCATCGGGCTCGTCGTCGATGACCAGGCAGGCACCTCGCCCGCCGGCGTCCTGGTCGGTATCGCGGTCGGCGTCGTGCTCGGGGCTGTCGGCTTCTGGCTCCGCGTCCGTTCAGCCCTTCGAGACTGAGGTGCTCCCATGACCCACCACCCCGTGACACCCACTCGGGAGACCGAGGGTGCTCCCGTGTCCCCGCTCGGCGCAGGGGAGAAGGCCACCTTCGGCAAGGTCCTCCGCGACCAGCGCAAGGTGATCTTCGTGGCGGCCGCCCTGATCGTGGCGGACTTCTGGATCCTGATCCAGCTCGGCGAGTGGACCCTGGCCGGATGCATCGCCGGTGGCATCGTCCTGGGCCTGCTCAACCACCTCTACACCGAGTACTGGCTGCTCAAGCTGCTCGTCTCCGGTGAGCAGCCGACGCGCAAGTCGCTGACCATGTCCACCATCGCCCGGTTGGCCGTCCTGTCGGTCGTGGCCGTAGGCTGCGCCGTGGCCTTCTGGCCCGCGGGCATCGGCCTCCTGCTGGGGTTGGCCGTGTTCCGCCTGATCGCCCTGGTGATGACCACCATCCCGTTGCTCAAGGAGTTGAAGTCCCCGTGATGGCAGGACTGATCGCACCGCTCGAGATCGACATCAAGCCGGGCGAGCACCCCGAGGGTCACCTCTTCGGGATGACGTTCAACCTGGACACGATCTGGGTCACGATCGTCGCCGGTGCGATCGTGGTCGCCCTCGGCCTCTGGGCGAAGTCCAAGCTGACCGAGAAGACCGACGACCACGTTCCCACGAAGATCCAGCTCGTGTGGGAGACGATCATCAAGGAGGTCACGACGCAGGTCGAGGCCAACCTCGGCAAGGTCAACCCGTTCGTGATCCCGCTCGCGACCGCCTTGTTCTTCTTCATCCTGATCGCCAACTGGCTCGAGGTCATCCCGACCGAGCTCAACCACGACGTGCACCTGCTGCCCTCGCCCACCGCGGACACCAACCTCACCTACGCCATGGCGATCATGGTGATGGTCGGCGTCTGGACCTTCAGCATTCGCGAGCGCGGGTTCAAGGGCTGGGTGAAGCACTACTTCGAGCCGGTGCCGTGGATGTTCCCGCTCGAGGTGCTCCAGGACCTGCTCAAGCCGGTGACGCTCGCCCTGCGACTCTTCGGCAACATCTTCGCGGGTGGCATCATGCTCGCGCTGATCGCCGGCATGGTCAGCCTCGCGCCGGCCAACATCCCCGTCGGCAGCGTGCTCACGATCTTCTTCAGCATCGTCTGGAAGCTCTTCGACACGATCTTCCTCGGCGGGCTGCAGGCGTTCATCTTCGCGCTGCTGACCGTCTTGTACTTCGGCATGGCCGGAGCGCACGGCGAGCACGATTCGGACGACACGCACGACACCAAGGCCGAGGAGAAGTCGGCCGAACCCGAACCAGCGCACTGAGCCCCCGACGGGTTCAGGCGCAGCAGAGGTAACCAGAGCGTCGGGTAACCGGCGCCCAACCAAGGAGAGAAACAGACATGGCAGTAAGCGATGAGGCCGTCAAGGCTGCTGGCGCATTCATCGGCGGTGGCATCGCCCTCGCCGGTGGCGCGATCGGTGCCGGCGTTGGCGACGGTCTGGCCGGTTCGTCCTACATCGAGGGTGTCGCCCGTCAGCCGGAGGCCCAGGGCCGCCTGCAGACGATCTTCTTCCTGACCGTCGGTCTGGTGGAGGCGATGTTCTTCATCAACCTGGCGTTCATGGCGCTGTTCGTCTTCGTGCTGGGCAAGTGACCTCGCCCCTCACGGGACGACCAACCCACGTCAACGAAGTCAGAAGCAAAGGACCGCACTGATGCCACAGGTGGCCGCGGGAATCATCCCGCTAGCGAGCAACTTCCTCGTTCCCAACGGCACGTTCCTCGTCGAGCTGATCGCGTTCGGGATCATCGTCTGGATCCTGTCCAAGTTCGTCATCCCGCCGATCAACCGCGCCATGGAGGCTCGCCAGGAGGCGATCCGCGCGGAGTTCGCCGAGCTCGAGGAGTCCAAGGGCGAGGCGCACAAGGCCGAGGAAGAGTTCAAGGCGCTGATCGCGGACGCCCGTCACGAAGCCGCCAAGATCCGCGAGGACGCGCGCGAGCAGGGTGCCCAGATCATCTCTGACGCTCGCGAGACGGCTCAGACCGAGGCCAACCGGATCATCGAGCACGGCAAGGCGCAGATCCACGCCGAGCGCCAGCAGGCCGTGGCCTCGCTGCGTGCTGAGGTCGGGACGCTCGCGATCGACCTCGCCGGTCGCATCGTGGGCGAGAGCCTCGAGGACGAGGATCGCAGCACCCGTGTGGTCGACCGCTTCCTGGCCGACCTCGAGTCGATGGAGACTGCGGCGGCCGCCGGGCGGGACGGGGACAGCTGATGCTTCGCGGAGGATCCGCCGACGCCCAGACCCAGCTCCTCGAGGAGCTCGAGGGTCTGAGCGATGGTGGGCAGAAGCTGGGGGAGGAGCTCTTCGGAGTCGCCACCCTGCTGCGCAGCGAACCGGCCCTGCGCCGGGTCGCCACGGACGCCTCGATCGAGCCGGCTGCGAAGGCCGACCTCGCGGGCAACGTCTTCGGCGGCGCGCTCGGCGAGGGTGCCCTCGGGCTGGTGAAGTCCGCGGTGCAGCAGCGCTGGACCTCTCCGCGCGACCTCGCCGACGTGATCGAGGAGCTCGGCGTCCTGGCGACGGTGCGCTCCGCCGGTGACGACAGCCGCAGGATCAGCGAGGAGCTGTTCGAGGTGCGGCAGGCGGTCGACGGGGCCAACGGCCTCCGCAACGCACTGTCCGACCCCGCTCGGTCGGCCTCGGACAAGGCGGGGCTGCTCCGCACGCTGTTCGAGGGCAAGGTCCTCCCCGGCACGCTGCTCCTGGTCGAGCAGGCGGCCAGTGGCACCCACGGGGCGATCGACGGGGCCCTGGAGAACTACCAGCACACCGCGGCCCACGCTGTGGGCGAGAAGGTCGCGACCGTGCACACGGCCCGTGACCTCTCCGACGACGAGCGCGCGCGGCTGGCCGAGGCGCTCGGTGCCCAGTACGACTCGGCGATCCACCTCCAGGTCGTGGTGGACCCCGACGTGGTGGGCGGAATGCGCATCGCCATCGACGACGACGTCATCGACGGCACCGTCGCCAGCAAGCTCGAAGAAGCTCAACGCCGGCTCGTGGGCTGACCTCCGGTCCAGCCGCTCAAGACAACGCAACTGACATACCCGAGAAAAACAGGGAAGAGGCACAGAGATGACGGAGCTTTCGATTCGTCCAGAGGAAATCAGGGACGCGCTCCAGAAGTACGTCGAGGACTACAAGCCCTCCGCCGCCGGCAAGGAGGAGGTCGGCACGGTCTCCGAGACGGCCGACGGCATCGCCCGGATCACTGGTCTCCCCTCCTGCATGGCCAACGAGCTGCTCGAGTTCGAGGACGGCACCCAGGGCATCGCGCTGAACCTCGACACCCGTGAGATCGGTGTCGTGGTCCTCGGTGACTTCGCCGGCATCGAGGAGGGCCAGACGGTCCGGCGTACGGGTGAGATCCTCTCGGTCCCCGTGGGCGACAACTTCCTCGGCCGGGTCATCGACCCGCTCGGCACCCCGATCGACGGGCTCGGCGACATCGAGGACGAGGGCCGCCGCGCCCTCGAGCTCCAGGCGCCGGGCGTGATGGCCCGCAAGTCGGTGCACGAGCCCCTCGCGACCGGCATCAAGGCGATCGACTCGATGACCCCGATCGGTCGCGGTCAGCGCCAGCTGATCATCGGTGACCGCTCGACCGGCAAGACGACGATCGCGATCGACACGATCATCAACCAGAAGCTCAACTGGGAGACCGGCGACCCGGACAAGCAGGTCCGCTGCATCTACGTCGCCATCGGCCAGAAGGGCTCGACGATCGCCGCCGTGCGCGGCGCCCTCGAGGAGGCCGGCGCGCTGGAGTACACCACGATCGTGGCGTCCCCCGCGTCCGACTCGGCGGGCTTCAAGTACCTCGCGCCCTACACCGGCTCGGCCATCGGCCAGCACTGGATGTATGACGGCAAGCACGTCCTGATCGTCTTCGACGACCTGACCAAGCAGGCCGAGGCCTACCGCGCCGTGTCGCTGCTGCTGCGCCGCCCGCCGGGTCGTGAGGCCTACCCGGGCGACGTGTTCTACCTGCACAGCCGTCTGCTCGAGCGTTGCGCGAAGCTCTCCGACGACCTCGGCCACGGCTCGATGACCGGTCTGCCGATCATCGAGACCAAGGCCAACGACGTGTCGGCCTACATCCCGACCAACGTCATCTCGATCACCGACGGTCAGATCTTCTTGCAGTCCGACCTGTTCGCGTCCAACCAGCGCCCCGCCATCGACGTCGGTGTCTCGGTGTCGCGAGTCGGCAGCGCGGCCATGACCAAGGCGATGAAGACCGTCACCGGTTCGCTCAAGGTCGACCTGGCGCAGTTCCGCGCCATGGAGGCGTTCGCGATGTTCGCCTCGGACCTCGACGCCGCGTCGCGTCAGCAGCTCGACCGTGGTCAGCGACTGATGGCCCTGCTCAAGCAGCCGCAGTACTCGCCCTACCCGGTGCCGGAGATGACCATCTCGCTGTGGCTGGGCACCTCCGGGCGCCTCGACAAGGTGCCGACCGAGGACGTCCTGCGCTTCGAGCAGGAGTTCCTGGACTTCCTGCGCCGTTCGCACAAGGACATCCTCGAGACCATCGCGGAGAGCATGAAGTTCGAGGACGAGACCGAGAGCTCCGCCGAGAAGGCCTACGACGAGTTCCTGGACCAGTTCGAGACCAGCGAGGGCGGCTCCATCAAGGCCGGACACGAGGAGCACGAGGCCCTGGAGGACGAGGACATCGACCAGGAGCAGATCGTCAAGCAGAAGAAGGCCTGACCATGGCAGTGTCCCTGCGCGAGTACCGCGCGCGGATCAAGTCGACCGAGTCGATGAAGAAGATCACGCGCGCGATGGAGCTCATCGCCGCGTCCCGGATCATCAAGGCGCAGCAGCGGGCCCAGGCGGCAGCGCCGTACGCCCGTGAGCTGACCCGTGCGGTCTCGGCGGTGGCGACGTACTCCAACGTCGACCACCCGCTGACCACGGAGCCCGAGGACCCCAAGCGGGCCGCGATCCTCGTGGTCACCAGTGACCGCGGTCTTGCCGGTGCCTACTCCTCGAGCGTGCTCAAGGAGGCCGAGCGCCTGCGCACGCGCCTCGAGGACGAGGGCAAGGAGGTCGACACCTACATCTCCGGACGCAAGGGCGAGGCCTTCTTCCGGTTCCGCAACCGCCCGATCGTGGAGTCGTGGACCGGGCACAGCGACCAGCCGAACTTCGAGGTGGCCGAGGCCATCGCCAACAAGCTGATCGACGCCTTCCTCAACGAGGAGAGCGAGGCCAGCACGATCGAGAAGGACGGCGAGGAGCGCGAGGTCCCGCCGGGCGTCGATGAGGTGCACGTGGTCTTCACGCAGTTCCGCTCGATGCTGGTGCAGGAGCCGCGTGACATCAGGCTGCTGCCCCTCGAGGTCGTCGAGGGCACCGAGGCACCCGAGGGTGACGAGGTCCTGCCGCTCTACGAGTTCGAACCGTCGCCGGAGGAGGTGCTGGACGGGCTGCTTCCCAAGTACGTCCAGAGCCGCATCTTCTTCGCGCTGCTCCAGGCCGCCGCCTCGGAGCTCGCCGCCCGTCAGAAGGCGATGAAGTCCGCCACGGACAACGCCGACGAGCTGATCAAGAAGTACACCCGTACCGCCAACCAGGCCCGCCAGGCCGGCATTACCCAGGAAATCAGCGAGATCGTCGGCGGCGTGAACGCGCTGGCCGATGCCCAAGCCGGGAGTGAGTGAGAGAGAACATGACTGCCACCGTTGAAGAGAACAAGACCGAGGGCGGCACCGCCGGCGTCGGCCGCATCGCGCGAGTGATCGGCCCGGTCGTCGACGTGGAGTTCCCGATCGACAACATGCCCGAGATGTACAACAAGCTCGAGGTCGACCTCGAGCTGCTCGGTGAGTCGCGGGTCCTCTCCCTCGAGGTCGCCCAGCACATCGGCGACGGCATGGTCCGCGCCATCTCGCTGCAGCCGACCGACGGACTCGTCCGCGGCGCCGAGGTGCGCGACACCGGCGAGCCGATCTCGGTCCCCGTCGGTGACGTCACCAAGGGCCACGTGTTCAACGCCCTCGGTGAGTGCCTCAACCTCGAGGAGGGCGAGACGCTCGACGTCAAGGAGCGGTGGGGCATCCACCGCAAGGCGCCCGCCTTCGACCAGCTCGAGTCCAAGACCAACATGTTCGAGACCGGCATCAAGGTCATCGACCTGCTGGCGCCCTACGTCCAGGGCGGCAAGATCGGCCTGTTCGGTGGTGCCGGTGTGGGCAAGACGGTGCTGATCCAGGAGATGATCGCGCGCGTCGCCAAGGACCACGGTGGTGTGTCGGTGTTCGCCGGCGTCGGCGAGCGCACGCGTGAGGGCAACGACCTGATCGTCGAGATGGAGGAGGCCGGCGTCATCGGCCAGACCGCCCTCGTCTTCGGCCAGATGGACGAGCCGCCGGGCACCCGGCTGCGCGTCGCGCTGTCCGCGCTGACGATGGCGGAGTACTTCCGCGACGTGCAGAGCCAGGACGTGCTGCTGTTCATCGACAACATCTTCCGGTTCACGCAGGCCGGTTCCGAGGTCTCCACGCTGCTCGGCCGGATGCCGTCCGCGGTGGGCTACCAGCCCAACCTCGCCGACGAGATGGGCACGCTCCAGGAGCGGATCACCTCGACGCGTGGTCACTCGATCACCTCGATGCAGGCGATCTACGTGCCGGCTGACGACTACACCGACCCGGCCCCGGCGGCGACGTTCGCCCACCTCGACGCGACCACCGAGCTCTCGCGCGAGATCGCCTCGCTCGGCATCTACCCCGCGGTGGACCCGCTGACGTCGACCTCGCGGATCCTCGACCCGCAGTACATCGGCAAGGACCACTACGACTGCGCGGTCCGGATCAAGCAGATCCTGCAGCGCAACAAGGAGCTGCAGGACATCATCGCGATCCTCGGTGTCGACGAGCTCTCCGAAGAGGACAAGGTCATCGTGTCCCGCGCTCGCCGCATCCAGCGGTTCCTCTCGCAGAACACCTACGTGGCCAAGCAGTTCACCGGTCTCGAGGGCTCCACCGTCCCGATCGCCGACACCATCGAGGCGTTCAACAAGATCGCCGACGGCGACTACGACCACGTCGCCGAGCAGGCGTTCTTCATGTGCGGTGGCCTCGACGACGTCGAGCGCAAGTGGGACGAGATCCAGAAGCAGACCGGCCAGGGCGACGACTCGTGAGCGACGACACCCTCCAGGTCGAGCTGGTCGCTGCCGACCGGCTCGTCTGGTCCGGCGAGGCCAAGGTGGTCAACGCCCGCACGGCCGGCGGTGAGATCGGCATCCTGCCCAACCACATGCCGATCCTGTCCCTGCTCGAGGCGGGCGTGGTGGAGGTCGAGACTCCCGACGGCGAGAGCTGGGTCGCCGCGGTGGACGACGGCTTCATCTCCGTGGCCGCCAACCGGGTCTCGATCCTGGCCAGCCATGCAGATCTGGCGGCCGACATCGACGCCTCCGCTGCCCGCTCGGAGCTCGACGCCGCTCGCGGCGAGGGTGACGACGGACGCAGTGCGGCCGAGGTCCGACGCCTCGAGGCGCGCGTGCGTGCCGCCGAGCGGGCGTCCTGACCACGACCACCACCTGATCCACACGCGAGGGCCGTCCCGGTTTCCGGGGCGGCCCTCAGTGGTCTGTCCGGCATCTCCTAGTCTGTGATCTCACGCATCGCGCGGCGGAACGAGGGACACGATGCCGGTCTGGCAGTGGCTGTTGGATTCAGCTGGTGCCGTGCTGCTCCTGATCCTGCTCTTCGGCATCCTGCTGGTGGTCCGACGCCGTCTCCTGTCCCGCCATGGCGGCACCTTCGAGCTCAGTGTCCGTGAGTCGCGCGAGGCCGCGGGCCGCGGCTGGGTGCTCGGGATGGGTCGCTACCGCGAGGACTCGCTGGAGTGGTTCCGCATCTTCTCGCCCCTTCCCGGACCGCGACGTGCCTGGCGGCGCAACGACCTCTCCGTGCTCTCCCAGCGCGAGCCCGAGGGGGCCGAGGAGTTCGCGCTGTACGCCGGCCACGTGGTCGTGGTCTGCCGCACCCCGCGCGGGGAGGCCGAGCTCGCGATGAGCCCCAGCTCGCTCACCGGGCTGCAGTCGTGGCTCGAGGCGGGGCCTCCGGGGTCGCGGCCCCGGGGGAGGGGCTGACGGTCTCCCCGGCCGCCCGGGGAAACCGACACTTGTCGAGGGAAAGAACGCCCACCAAGTGCCTGGATGCCTCGACGAGTCGTCGGCCCTGGAGCGCGGCCTAGGACTCCGACTTCTTCGTACGACGACGCCGGGGCGCCGCCTCCGCTGCGTCCGAGCGCTCGCCTCCCGGGACCCACAAGACGTCACCGTTCTCGCGGTTCGCGTGGCGAGCCAGGATGAAGAGCAGGTCGGAGAGCCGGTTGAGGTAGGTGATCGCCAGCACGTTCATCGAGTCGGAGTGCTCCGCGTGCGCGGTCCACGCCGAACGCTCCGCCCTGCGGCAGACCGTGCGGGCGACGTGGAGGTTCGCGGCGGCGACCGTGCCGCCGTTGAGGATGAACGACCGCAGCGCGGGGAGCTCCTCGTTGTAGTGGTCGCACCAGCCCTCGAGGCGCTCGACGTAGTCGGCCTCGATGCGCAGCGGTGGGTACTCCGGGTCAGGGACGACCGGCGTGCAGAAGTCCGCGCCGACGTCGAAGAGGTCGTTCTGGATGTGCGTGAGCACGGCGACGACGTCCTCGTCGAGCCCGCCGGTCGCCAGGACGACGCCGATGTGTGCGTTGGTCTCGTCGACGTCGGCGTAGGCCTGCAGCCGGGGGTCGGTCTTGCTCGTCTCGCTCATGTCGCCGAGGCGGGTCGTGCCTGCGTCGCCGGTGCGCGTGTAGATCCGCGTCAGGTTGACCATGTCCCCACACTAGGGTGCGCCCCCACGTGCATCGTTGGCCGTCCACCCGTCACTAGAGTGACCGGCGTGGGCAGCTTTCGCGTGGTCTCCGACGGGCCGCTGACGCGACCCCTCTCGGGCTCGGTGCACGTCGGTGGCGCCAAGAACTCCGCGCTGAAGCTGATGGCGGCGGCGCTCCTCGCCCCGGGTCGCTCGGTGATCCACAACGTGCCCAACATCCTCGACGTCGCCGTGATGGGCCAGCTGCTGCGCCAGCTCGGCTGCACGGTGGAGATCGCCTATCCCGGCAACGCCGACCCGACGACCGAGCCGACTTCGGGCCGGGCGACGATCGAGGTCCCCGAGGTGCTGGAGCACGAGGCCCCCTACGAGCTCGTACGCCGCCTCCGGGCATCGATCGCCGTGCTGGGTCCGCTCGTGGCCCGGTGTCGCCGGGCGAGCGTGGCCCTGCCCGGTGGGGACGCGATCGGCTCGCGGGGACTGGACATGCACATCCTGGGCCTCCAGGAGCTCGGGGCCGTCGTACGCATCGAGCACGGGCAGGTCGTCGCCGAGGTGCCCGACGGACTCCGTGGCGCCAACCTCTGGCTCGACTTCCCCTCGGTCGGGGCCACCGAGAACCTCGTGATGGCGGCGGTCCTCGCGCAGGGCACGACGGTCATCGACAACGTGGCCCGCGAGCCGGAGATCATCGACCTGTGCCAGATGCTGGGGGCCATGGGCGCCCGCATCGAGGGCGTCTCCACCTCCACGCTCGAGATCGAGGGCGTCGACCGGCTGCACCCCGTGGAGCACACCACGGTCACCGACCGGATCGTCACCGGCACCTGGGTCTTCGCCACGGCCATCGCCGGTGGCGACCTGCAGATCAACGGCGGGGTGGCCCACCACCTCGACATCGTGCTCGACAAGCTGGTCGCCTCGGGGGCCGAGATCGAGCCGGGGGAGACCGGCTTCTCCGTGCACGCCCACACCCGGCTGAGGTCCTTCGACGTCGCGACCCTGCCCTACCCGGGCTTCCCGACCGACCTGCAGCCGTTCGCGATGGCCCTGGCCTCGGTCTCCGCCGGGACAGCCATGATCACCGAGAACGTCTTCGAGGCCAGGTTCATGTTCGCCCAGGAGCTGGCGCGTCTGGGCGCCGACCTCCGCACCGACGGTCACCACGCCGTCGTCAGGGGGGTCCCGATGCTCTCGGGCGCCCCGGTCGTGGCCCACGACATCCGCGCCGGCGCCGCCCTGGTGCTGGCAGGCCTGGCCGCGCAGGGCACGACCGAGGTGGCCGAGTCGCAGCACATCGACCGCGGCTACCCCTGGTTCGCCGAGGCGCTGGCCTCCGTCGGGGCCGAGGTCAGCCGCCTGCCCGACTGAAAACTCCTCGAAGAACCTGGTCGAGAGAGGTATTTTCGACACTAGCCCGCGCGTCATGTCATCAGATGTGCCTGACGCGCGCCGATAGTGAGTCACGGCATCGGGAGGCGGGCCATGGACCACGTGGGTGAGCACGGCAGCGAGAGCGCGACGCTCGAGCTCTCGGGGTCGCTCGACGTGCGCCGCACCGCGGAGGTGCGGGCCCAGATCTATGCCCTGCTCGACGTCGGCTGCGGCGACGTCGTCGTCGACGTCACCGACGTCACCTCCATCGACATGACCACGCTCAAGCTGTTCGCGGTGGCCAACCGGGTGGCCGAGCGCGAGGGCCGCCGGGTCGTGCTGCGTGGCGCCTCGCCCGGCGTACGCCGCCTGCTGCACTTCGCCCACCTGCGTTCGCGGATCCCGGTGGAGCCCCGCACCGGGCCCACACCTGTGTGACACATCCCGCAGGGTGACCCATCCAACAAGCCTTACCGACCGGTACGGATCGGGCCTACCCTCAGCCACATGAACGAGAACCCCTCAGCGCGGCCCGAGAAGGACCGACCCTGGGTGATGCGGACCTACGCCGGTCACTCGTCGGCGGCCGAGTCCAACAAGCTCTACCGGATGAACCTCGCCAAGGGGCAGACCGGTCTCTCGGTGGCCTTCGACCTGCCCACCCAGACCGGCTACGACCCCGACTCCCCGCTCTCGCGCGGCGAGGTCGGCAAGGTCGGCGTGCCGATCCCGCACCTGGGGGAGATGCGGCGGCTCTTCGAGGACATCCCGCTGACCGGCATGAACACCTCGATGACCATCAACGCCACCGCGATGTGGCTGCTGGCGCTCTACCAGGTGGTCGCCGAGGAGCAGAACCCCGAGCTGGAGCCACTGGAGGTGGCGCACCAGCTCGCCGGGACCACCCAGAACGACATCATCAAGGAATACCTCTCCCGCGGCACCTATGTGTTCCCGCCGGAGCACTCTCTGCGCCTGATCTCCGACCTGATCTCCTACACGGTCAACGAGATCCCGAAGTGGAACCCGATCAACATCTGCAGCTATCACCTGCAGGAGGCCGGGGCGACCCCGACCCAGGAGCTCGCCTACGCGCTGTGCACGGCGATCGCGGTGCTCGACGCCGTCAAGGACTCGGGCCAGGTCGCGCCGGGGGACTTCGAGAAGGTCGTCGGCCGGATCTCCTTCTTCGTCAACGCCGGCGTGCGGTTCATCGAGGAGACCTGCAAGATGCGGGCCTTCGTGCGGCTGTGGGACGAGATCACCCGCGAGCGCTACGGCGTCGAGGACGCGAAGATGCGCCGCTTCCGCTACGGCGTCCAGGTCAACTCCCTCGGGCTGACCGAGGCCCAGCCGGAGAACAACATCCAGCGGATCGTGCTCGAGATGCTCGGGGTGACGCTGTCGAAGAACGCCCGGGCGCGCGCCGTACAGCTGCCGGCGTGGAACGAGGCCCTCGGCCTGCCGCGCCCGTGGGACCAGCAGTGGTCGCTGCGGATGCAGCAGGTGCTGGCCTTCGAGTCCGACCTCCTCGAGTACGACGACATCTTCGACGGCTCGCGGGTGATCGAGGCCAAGGTCGACACGATGGTCGAGGAGGCACGCGCGGAGATCGACCGCGTGCAGGCGCTCGGTGGGGCGATCGCCGCCGTCGAGTCCGGCTACATGAAGCAGGCGCTGGTCAGCTCGCACTCGGCCCGCCGGGCCCGGATCGAGAGCGGCGAGGACGTCGTCGTGGGCGTGAACAGGTTCGGGACCACCGAGGTCTCGCCCCTGACGGCCGATCTGGACGCCGCGATCCAGGCGGCCGACCCCGAGGCGGAGCGCGCGGCGATCGCCGGGCTGGAGGCGTGGCGCGAGCAACGCGACCAGGGTGCCGTCGACCGCGCGCTGGAGGCGCTGGCCGATGCCGCCAAGACCGACGCCAACCTGATGGAGGCCACGCTGGTCGCCGCGCGCGCAGGCGCGACCACCGGTGAGTGGGCGGGGACCCTGCGCGAGGTGTTCGGCGAGTTCCGCGCCCCCACCGGGGTGTCGGGCGCCGTCGGTGTCGCCGAGGCCGGGACCGAGCTGACCGAGGTGCGCGAGCTGGTCAGGGCGACCGGCGAGGAGCTCGGTGGCCGGCTGCGGCTGCTGGTCGGCAAGCCGGGGCTCGACGGCCACTCCAACGGCGCCGAGCAGGTCGCTGTCCGCGCACGCGACGCGGGCTTCGAGGTCGTCTACCAGGGGATCCGGCTGACACCCGAGCAGATCGTCGCTGCAGCGGTGGCCGAGGACGTCCACTGCGTGGGTCTCTCGATCCTCTCGGGGTCGCACATGGAGCTGGTTCCGGACGTGCTGGAGCAGATGAGGGCCGCCGGTCTCGAGGACATCCCGGTGATCGTCGGCGGCATCATCCCGACCCGCGACGCGAAGCTGCTCAAGCAGCTGGGCGTGGCCGAGGTGTTCACGCCCAAGGACTTCAGCCTCACCCAGGCAATGGCCGGAATTGTCCGAGCCATCAGGGCGGCCCACGAACTGGTCTAGAAACTGGGTTGGTCAATCCGGACTTGCCCAGTTTTATCGCCTTGCGAGAGGCCCCGGCGTCGTAGTGTGCGACTGGACGTCACGTGTGACCGGAAGGCGCGGCCACCTCGGGCTTCGACGATCAAGGCGGATCGATACATGGACATGCTTCACGACGAGGAGCAGTGGGAGTTCGACGCGCTCGCGGACCTGGTGCTCACGTCCGACGAGGCCATCGTCCTCGCTGACGCCCAGGGTTTCGTCGTGCTCGCGAACAAGGCGGCCGGCGAGATCGTCGGCGTGCCGCACGAGAGCATGACCGGGCACAAGGTGGAGGACTTCGGCCGCGAGTCCATGCACGCCTTCCAGAAGATCGCCGTCGAGGCCGTGGTGGAGAACGGCATCGAGGTCACCGTGCGTGATGCTCGCCTGCGGCACACCAACGGCACGTCGGCGACCGTCGACCTGACCCTCACCCCGACCCGGAGCACCCGTGGCCCGGTGGTGGCCATCGGGATGCGCGAGCCCAACGACAAGTACCGCCAGACCAAGCTGTTCCGCGGCCTGCTCGAGGCCGCACCTGACGGCATGGTCATCGTCAACCGTGACGGTGCCATCGTGCTGGTCAACGCCCAGGTCGAGAAGCTGTTCGGCTACGAGCGCGCCGAGCTGGTGGGGGAGCCCGTGGAGATCCTGGTCCCCGACCGGTTCTCGGGCATGCACATGGCCTTCCGCTCCGGCTACGTCAGCGAGCCGCGGACCCGCCCCATGGGGCTGGCCGGTGATCTCCACGCCCGTCGCAAGGACGGCTCGGAGTTCCCCATCGAGGTCACGCTCTCACCCCTGGAGACCGACGAGGGGCTGCTGGTCTCCGCAGCCGTGCGCGACATCTCCGAACGGCGCCGGATGCAGGAGGAGAACGACCGGGTCAAGGACGAGTTCTTCGCCACCGTCTCCCACGAGCTGCGCACGCCGCTGACCTCGATGATCGGCTACGGCGAGCTGATGACCGACCTCGAGGAGCTCAGCCCCCAGGGCCAGCGCTTCCTCTCGGTGATCGTGCGCAGCGCGGAGCGAGAGCTCCGTCTGGTCGACGACCTGCTCACCCTGGTGGCGATCGAGGAGTCCGGCCTGGCGATCAGGTCGGCGGAGATCGACCTCGAGCGCGTGGTCCGGGAGGCCGTGGAGGCCGCCAGGCCGCGGGCCGAGGAGGCGCAGCTGGCCCTCTCGATGGAGACGCCCGGGACCGCCGTGCCGATGTACGGCGACCGCGACCGACTCGGCCAGGCGATGGACAACCTGCTCTCCAACGCGATCAAGTTCACCCCCGCCGACGGCCGCGTGCGCGTGGTGCTCCGGACGGGGACGACCTCGGCCGAGATCGATGTGATCGACACCGGCATCGGGATCGGCGACGAGCAGCCCGACGCCCTCTTCGAGCGCCTGTTCCGGTCATCGACCGCCGTGGCGCAGCAGACTCCCGGGGCCGGCCTGGGGCTGACCATCGCGCTCGCGATCGTCGAGGCCCACGCCGGCACCATCGAGGTCGTCGCCAGCGGCCAGGAAGGCACCACGTTCCGGATGACCTTCCCCCTGCGGTCCGCAGGGTCCTCGGCGCAGGACTAGGCCGGTCCTTCCCCGTCGCCGACGGAGTTGACCGGCAATGCGCCGCAATCGGCCGGATTGGGCGGGTCAGCATCTGATCGGTGATTGCCCTCGCGTCATTTCATGACGTAGACACCAAGGCGATCTGCATTTCTCGGGAAATGCGATTTCGTGCTCGCCATCATTCGGGGAATCAGATTGCCCAATATCCAGATCGGCCCACGCCGCCACCGGTTCGGCGCCCGGTCGATCGTGCTCGTCGTACTCGCCGCGGCGCTCGCCTCGCTGTCGGTCGTTGCCCCGACCTCGCCGCCGCAGGCGAGAGCCGCAGAACCGACCTGCACGATCTCGGCGAAGCTGGTGAACTCCTGCCGGCCGTGGGTCGGCGCGGAGTCCGGCGGCTACGGCGTGACCGGCTTCCGCACCAGCATGCTCGAGCACGAGGCTCGCATCGGCCGGCCGCTCGACATCGTGCACGAGTACCTCGGCAGCGGGAACCAGGTGCTCACCAACGACATCACCACCCTTGCTCGACGTCCCGGGACCATCGCGCTGGTCAACTGGAAGGTGGTCAGCCGCTGGGCCACCGGCAACGGGAGCAACGCGACGGTCAACGCGCAGATCGATGCCATGGCCAGGAGCATCCAGGCCCTGGGCACGACCAAGATGATGCTCACCCTCTGGCACGAGCCCGAGAACGACATCTCCCGGGGTGGCGATCCCAACTGCCCGACGACGTCGTTCAACGGCTCTGCGGGGGCGGTGGCCGACTACGTCGGTATGTGGCACAACGTCCGTGCCCGGTTCGACGCACTCGGCGTCACCAACGTCGTGTGGGTGATGAACTACATGGGTTGGAAGGCCTGGAACTGCGTGGTCAAGGACCTCTGGCCCGGCAACGACTACGTCGACTGGATCATGTGGGACCCCTACCCCAAGACCGCCACGTGGACGGCCTTCGTCAACCTGTTCTACAACTTCCTGAGCGCCAACAGCGATGCCGAGCACAACTACCTGTCCAAGCCGTGGGGGCTGGCTGAGTTCGGCTACGTCGGCAGCAGCCAGACCGCGGCCTACGCGATGTACGACGAGGCGCGGCGCAACCTCCAGAACAATGTCTATCCGAGGCTGAAGGCCTACGTGGTCTGGGACCAGCACACCTCCAGCAGCCACGACGACCGGGTGGGGTACGCCGAGACGGGTGTCGCGGATCCGGTCGAGCAGCAGCACTACAACGCCTTCGTCAACGACCCGTTGCTCACCGGCAGCGGGGTGCCGGACCCGGTCGACCAGACCTCGCCGACGGTGGTCCGCACCGCTCCGGAGGACAACGACACCGTCCAGGGCGCGGTCAGCGTCACCGGCACGGCCACCGACGACGTCGAGGTGACCTCCGTGAGCCTGCTGGTGGACGGGGCGGTGGCCTCCTCGACCACCCCGGGCGCGGGGGGTGCCGTCAGCATCAGCTGGAACACCCTCGCGGCCACCAACGGCCCGCACACGCTCCAGCTGCGGGCCCGCGACGCGGCCGGCAACACCGGGCTGTCCAGCCTGGTGAGCGTGAACGTGCAGAACCTCGACGAGGAGGCGCCCACCGCGCCGCCCGGACTGACAGCGACCTGGAGCTCGCCGAGCCGGGTGACCCTCGCCTGGCAGGCCGCGACGGACAACGCGGCTGTCACGGGCTATCGCGTCTACCGCGACGGCGACCCGCTCAGCACGCTCGGAGCGGCGGCGCGCAGCTATGTCGACCAAGGTGTGGCCAACCTCAGCTCGCACCGCTACACCGTCACTTCGCTCGACGCCGCCGGCCACGAGAGCGCGCCGAGCGCCCCTGCCGATGTCGTGGCCGGTGACGACACCGCCCCGTCCGCGCCGAACGTGACCGCGTCGCTGTCCGGTGACGACAAGGCCACGGTCAGCTGGGAGGGCGCGACCGACAACGTGGCCGTCACCGGCTACCGCGTCTACCGCAACGGCGGCCTGCTGCAGACGGTGGACGCAGCGACCACCTCGCTCGTCGACGGTGGCCTCGACGACGGAGTCATCTACTCCTACCGGGTGACGGCTCTCGACGATGCCGGCAACACCAGTGCGATGAGTGTTCCCGCGACGGTCACCACGCAGGACACGACCGCACCCACGGTCCCGCTCGACCTGCGCGCAGTGTCCTCATCGCAGGGCGTTGCCCTGTCGTGGAACGCCTCGAGCGACAACGTGGGCGTGACGAACTACGTCGTCTACCGCGACGGCCTGCCACTGGCCACGCGCGGGAGCACGCCGACGACCTACACCGACACCGCACCCGTGGGGGACACCCTCCACAGCTATCAGGTGATCGCGCGTGACCTCGCCGGCAACGAGAGTGCCAAGAGCAACGCGGTCTCCCGGACACTGGACGACACGACGGCCCCCTCGGCGCCGACCCGTCTGACGGGGGCCCTGTCCGGTTTCAGCGTCCGGCTCACCTGGACCGCGGCGACCGACGACGTCGGGGTGACCGGCTACACGATCTATCGTGCCGGCGCCGCGATCGGCACCAGCACGACCCCGTCGTACACCGATGCAACCGCGCCCCTCGGAAGGTCCTCGACCTACACCGTGCGTGCCAGTGATGCCGCCGGCAACGTGGGTGGAGCCTCGAACGCCGTCAGCGTCACCGTGCCGGCGGATCGCACCGCGCCCACCGCGCCCCCGGGACTGCGGGCGACCGCCGGGACGCGACAGGTCGCCCTGACCTGGGGCGCCTCCACCGACAACGTGGGCGTGAACGCCTACTACCTGTTCCGAGGAAACTCGAAGTACAAGCTGCTCGGCAATGTGACCAGCTTTACCGACACCGGCCTGACGACCGGCACGAAGTACACCTACAAGGTCTATGCCCTCGATGCCTCCGGGAACTGGAGCGGTTCTTCGGGAAACGTCAGTGCCACCTCGCGGTAGGACGAGTGCACACCCCCTGCGCGGCCAAGGGCCGGTCCGCTGCTCGGCAGGGTCATCAGCCGAGCGACAGCGGCCTCGAGACGGGGACGGAGTGCACCCACAACGTCCCTGCCCTCGACGGCGCCACCAGCTGGAGCGGCGCGTCGGCCAACCTCGGCGGGACCGCGCCCTAGAAGAGCCGCTGGCTGGGGTCGTCCATGCCACGCAGGAGGTCGTAGTCGACGACCGCGCACGCGATCCCGCGGTCGGTGGCGAGGACCCGAGCCTGCGGCTTGATCTCCTGGGCGGCGAAGATGCCGCGCACGGGAGCGAGCAGGGGATCGCGGTTGAGCAGCTCGAGGTAGCGGGTCAGCTGCTCGACGCCGTCGATCTCGCCGCGGCGCTTGATCTCGACGGCGACCGACCTGCCGTCCGCGTCGCGACACATCAGGTCGACCGGGCCGATCGCGGTCGGGAACTCGCGGCGCACGAGGGACAGGCCGTCGGCCAGCGTCGCCGGGTGCTCGGCGAGCAGCTCCTGGAGGTGCTTCTCGACACCGTCCTTCTGCAGCCCCGGGTCGATGCCGAGGTCGTGACTGGTGTCGTGCAGGACCTCCTCGATCAGGATGCGCAGGCTGTCCCCGGACTTGGCCTCGACCAACCACTCGGTCTGACCGTCCTCGGAGGTGCCTTCCTTGACCGAGCACGGCGGGCTCATCCAGTTCAGCGGCTTGTAGGAGCCCCCGTCGGAGTGCACGAGCACCGACCCGTCGGACTTGAGCATCAGCACGCGGGTGGCCATCGGCAGGTGAGCCGTCAGGCGTCCCGCGTAGTCGACCTGACAACGGGCCACGACGAGTCTCACGAGCGGAGAATCTACCTCCACCCCGGCCTGTCATGCTGAGGGCGTGGGTCGCGTGGTCGTGGTGGGTGCCGGAGTCATCGGCCTGAGCTGCGCCGTCCGGCTGGCCGAGGCCGGTCACCGGGTCGACGTGCTCGCCCGCGATCTCCCGCTGGAGACGACCTCGGTGGTCGCGGCGGCACTCTGGTATCCCTACAAGGCGCTGCCGGTGGACCGCGTGACGGCGTGGTCGGCCACGTCGTACGCCGCGTTCGCCGGGCTGGCCAAGGACGAGGCGACCGGCGTCCAGATGATGGCAGGGACCGAGGCGCTCGCCTCGCGGTCCCGCGACCCGTGGTGGGCCGGTGCCGTCCCGTCGCTGGACCGGGTCGGCCCACCGGAGGGCTATGCCGACGCATGGAGCTTCACCGCCCCGGTCGTGGACATGCCGGTCTACCTGGGCTGGCTGCGTGCGCGTCTCGACGAGCTCGGTGTGACCGTGACCCGGATGAGTCTCGCCGCACTGCCGGAGACCGACGACCTCGTGGTCAACTGCGCCGGGCTGGGCTCGCGGCTGCTGGCCGGTGACACGGGGGTGCGCCCGGTGAGGGGACAGGTCGTGCTGGTCGACGGGGTCGACATCGACCAGTGGTGGCTCGACGCCGCGGGGCCGACCTACGTCGTCCCGCGCAGGGACACCGTCGTGGTCGGCGGCACCGACGAGCACGACGACTGGAGCCGGACCCCGTCGCCCGAGACAGCCGCCTCGATCCTGCGCCGCGCCACCCGACTGGTCCCGGCCCTCGGCGGGGCGAGGGTCGTGTCCCATCGCGTCGGACTGCGCCCGGTGCGGAGCGGCGTACGCCTGGAGGCGGTGGGGCGGGTGATCCACTGCTACGGCCACGGCGGCGCCGGTGTCACGGTCAGCTGGGGTTGTGCCGACGAGGTGGTGGGGCTGGCGGATCGGGCGTGACAGTTTGGCCGGGCGCCCGGCCAAACTGTGAGTGGAGGGGTGAAACATTGGCCCTCCACTGACAACTTGGCCGGGCGCCCGGCCAAACCGCAGCCCCCCCGGAGCGTGACCGGACACACAGCCAGCCGCCCGGGAGCCCGTGGCAGGATGCGCCCCATGGCACGTGACTTCAAGACCATCGGCGTTGTCGGACTGGGCACCATGGGTGCGGGCATCACGGAGGTGTTCGCCCGCAACGGCTACCCCGTCGTGGGCGTGGAGACCGACGACGACGCCGTGGCCCGTGGCCGCGCGCACCTCGAGCACTCCACGGCTCGCGCGGTCGCCCGGGGGAAGATGAGCGAGGAGGACGCCGGGGCACTCCTCGAGCGGGTCACCTTCGCCACCTCGCTCGAGGAGCTCAAGGACGCCGACCTCGTGGTCGAGGCCGTCGTGGAGTCGATCGAGATCAAGAAGCGGATCTTCAAGCAGCTCGAGGGCATCGTCGCCGAGGACGCGATCCTCGCGACCAACACCTCCTCGCTCTCGGTCACCGAGATCTCGACCGCCAACTCCCAGCCCGGGCGCGTCATCGGGGTGCACTTCTTCAACCCCGCGCCGGTGCAGGGATTCGTGGAGATCGTGCAGACCGTGGTCACCGAGCCGAGCGTGCTCGAGGACGTCTCCGCGCTGGTCAAGGCATTGGGCAAGAATCCCGTCGTGTGCGGCGACAAGGCCGGCTTCATCGCGAACACCCTGCTGTTCGGCTACCTCAACCACGCGGTGTCCATGTATGAAGGTCGCTACGCCTCCCGCGAGGACATCGACGCGGCGATGCGGTTCGGCTGCGGCTACCCGATGGGTCCGCTGGCCCTGCTCGACCTGATCGGCCTCGACACGGCCTACGAGATCCTCGAGACGATGTATCGCCAGGGTCGCGACCGCCTGCACGCGCCCGCCCCGATCCTCAAGCAGATGGTCACCGCGGGCATGCTCGGCCGGAAGACCGGCAAGGGCTTCTACAGCTACGAGGCCGCCGACAGCCCCGTCGTGGTCCCCGACGACAAGACCCCGTCGGCCGACGACCTCCCGCAGCTCAAGCACGACATCACGCTCGTCGGCGTCGTCGGCACCGGCACCATGGCGACCGGGATCATCGAGGTCTTCGCCAAGGGCGGGTACGACGTCGTCTACGTCGGCCGGTCCGAGGAGAAGGTGGCCAAGGTCGCCCAGACGATCGAGCGCTCGCTCGACAAGGCGATCCAGCGCGGCAAGCTCGACGAGGCGGCCAAGGCCGACGTGCTCGGGCGGCTCACCGGCTCCACCTCGCTCGACGACCTGGCCCAGGTCGACATCGTGGTCGAGGCGATCGCCGAGGACCTCAAGATCAAGACCACATTGTTCGAGAACCTCGACGAGATCTGCCGGCCCGGAGCGATCCTGGCCACCACGACCTCCTCGCTGCCGATCATCCAGTGCGCGCAGGCGACCAGCCGGCCGCAGGACGTCGTGGGCATGCACTTCTTCAACCCTGCGCCGATCATGAAGCTCGTCGAGGTCGTCTCGACGGTCTCGACCTCCGAGGACGTCACCGAGACCACCCAAGCCCTCTGCGGCAAGCTCGGCAAGGTGGCCGTCTCGTGCGGCGACCGGGCCGGATTCATCGTCAACGCGCTGCTGTTCCCCTACCTCAACGACGCGATCCGGATGCTCGAGGCTCACTACGCGACCGCCGACGACATCGACACCGCGATGAAGCAGGGCTGTGCGCTTCCGATGGGACCCTTCGAGCTGCTCGACGTGGTCGGCAACGACGTGTCGCTGGCCATCCAGCGCGAGCTCTACCTCGAGTTCCGCGAGCCGGGCTTCGCTCCCGCCCCGCTGCTCGAGCACCTGGTCACGGCCGGCTACCTCGGGCGCAAGACCAAGCGCGGATTCCGCGACTACACCACCCGCTAGACATCCGGATTGCTCCTCGCGCAACGTATCTCGCGACGGAGAGCGTGCTCCTGACCTGTGAACGGCCCGCCAGCCCAGAGGCGTGCCGACGTCCCGAGGAGACACCATGCACGCCCCGATCCGCCTGTCGAAGATCGTCCCCGACCTGCTCGACGCCAACTCGCCGCGCCTGGTGAAGCCCCGCAGCAGGCCTCGCCGCAGCCGCCGCTGAGGTATCTCCCCGTCGCCGGGGCGCTCCTGAGAGGTGTCACCGTGCGCGGACCCGCCGGGTTCGCCCCCACTAGAGGAGACCCCCATGCGCCGACCTCCCACCCTCGTCGCCGTGATCGCGAGCCTGGCCCTGTCCGTGCCCGCCTCCGCCGTGGCCGCCTCCTCGCCGCAGCCCTCGTCCGAGCGGGCCGCCGGCGCGTGTCACCGGACCCTGACGCACTACCCGGTGCTGAGGCCCGGTGCTCACCGGCCGGCCGTGCGCACGCTGCAGTGCGCGCTCAACGACGACGGATACGGGCCGGTCGTCGTCGACGGGATCTACGGACCGCAGACCAGGGCCGCCGTACGCCGGGTGGAGAACGGTTTCGAGGGTCCGGCACCCCGCCCGGGTCGGATCAACAACGGGTTCTGGGTGCTGTTGTTCGGCCAGCACCTGCCCGACCGCGACCTGAGGATCGGTCAGCACGGACCCGCGATCCGCACTCTCCAGCGAGCCCTCCGCGCCGCCGGGGGCGTCCTGCCCGTGAACGCGACCTTCGGGGCCAGGACCCGACGGGTGGTGCGTCACTACCAGCACGTCCAGGATGTGCCCGTCACCGGTGTCGTCGACGAGCGCACCCGCTTCTTCCTCGCCATGGGCGCCGTCCTGCACCGGCAGAACTGACGAGCCGACCGCGCTGGTCGGATCAGCCCCGTGGGTAACCGCGCCTGACGGTCCGGTCGAGGATCCCCAGCGTCGCCTTGAGGGCCGACTCGGAGATCACCGGGAAGATGTCCGCCTCGCGCCACTGCTCGTGGATGTCCGACCAGTCGTAGTAGGACGTGACCCGGGTGCCGGACTCGATCGGCTCGAGCCGGTAGCCGTAGACGTGCCCGATCTGGGGCCGCACCCGGCCGAGCACGGTCCACGCGATCTCACGGTCCTGCTCGTAGGTCGCGATGTTCACCGTCACGTCGTACTCGCCGAGGTCGTGGTCACCGAGGGCCTCGCGGTCCATGTGCACCGCGAAGGAGTCGCCGACCGCTCTGACCGGCTCGCCGGACGCGTCCTGGAGCATGCCCGAGGCGTCGATGGCAACGTGGCCCTGCGGGTCGCAGAGCAGCACGAACACCTCTTCCGGTGTCGCCGTGATGTCGCGAGTGACCTCGATGCGGGCGTCCATGGCGGCGATTGTGGCACCGGCGCCACCACCCTTCGCGCTGGGCCCCGGCACGTAATCTGACGCCATGGGGTTTGTCGTGTTCCTGGTCCTGCTCGCCGTGGCGGCCGTCGTGGTCTCCACCGTGGTCAAGGCCAACAAGCGCAGGGCGCTCGAGCGCAAGCAGGCCGAGCTCGAGCCGGTCCGCAAGCTCGCCTTCGAGGACGTCACGGCGCTGGGGGAGGAGCTCCAGCAGCTCGACGTCGACCTCGCCGGACGCGAGCTCGACCCCGGCGAGAACTCCGACTACCAGCGCGCCCTCGATGCCTACGAGTCCGCCAAGACCGCGTCCGACTCCATCACCGAGCCCGAGCACGTCAAGCACGTGACCGAGATCCTCGAGGACGGTCGCTACGCGATGGCGTGCGTCCGCTCCAGGGTTGCCGGCGAACCGCTCCCGACACGCCGCCCGCCGTGCTTCTTCGACCCCCGCCACGGCCTGTCGGTCGAGAACGTCAGCTACGCACCGCCCGGCGGCGCCGAGCGCGACGTGCCGGCGTGCGCCCTCGACGCCGAGCGGGTCCGGGCCGGAGCAGAGCCCGACATCCGCCAGGTGATGGTCGGCTCGCGCCGCGTGCCCTACTGGCAGGGCGGCCGGGCCTACCAGCCCTACGCCCAGGGCTACTTCGGCGGCTTCGGGATGATGGACATGATGTTCGTCGGCATGCTCTTCGGTGGCGGGTTCGACGGCATCGGTGACGGTATCGGCGCCATCGGGGAGGGACTCGGCGAGGGAATCGGCTCGATCGGCGACGGCATCGGCGGCATGTTCGACGGCATCGGGGACATGTTCGACGGGTTCGACTTCTGATCGACACACCGTCCCAAATCTGGTGATCTGGCGGTAACCGCGCGTCAACCTCTCGGTGACCTTCGTGCTCCACGCTTCAGGCAGCCCATCTGACCTGGAGGAGTGGACATGGACCCGATGATCGTTCTCATCGAGCAGGAGTACCCCCGCAGCGCTGCCCAGCGGGATCTGGCCAGCCGTCATCTCCAGGGAGTCAGCTCGCTGTACGCCGTGCGCGACGACCTGCGCGGCGTCTACGCGTTCGCCGACATCGTCGAGGAGTCGGTGCGCTGGTCGGCCTGAGCCGTCCCCTGACCAGCTGAGCCAGAAGACCCTGGTCGCGTCGGGCCGGGCCAGCGCGACACAATGCCGCGGTGACCCTGCACACCACGACGTACGGCGAGAGCGGTCCACCGATCGTCTTCTGCCACGGCCTCTTCGGCCAGGGCAGGAACTGGACGGCGGTGGCCAAGGCGCTCGCCGACACCCATCGCACCGTGCTCGTGGACCTGCCGCACCACGGCCGGTCCCCGTGGCTGGAGAGCTTCGACTACCTCGACGTGGCCGACGAGGTCGCCGCCCTCCTCGCCGACCAGTTCGGCCAGGACGACCCGGTCACCCTGGTCGGCCACTCGATGGGCGGGAAGGCGGCGATGGTGACCGCGCTGCGCTCACCGGAGCTCGTGAGTCGGCTGTGCGTGGTCGACATCGCGCCCGTCGACTACGGCGGCAGTGACGAGTTCGCCGGATATGTGGAGGCGATGCAAGCCCTCGACCTCGGCGCGCTGGCGCGGCGGTCGGACGCCGACGAGGCACTCACCCCGGCCGTGCCCAACCGGACCGTGCGCGACTTCCTGCTCCAGAACCTGCGCCGTGACGGGGATGGTTGGAGCTGGCAGGTCAACCTGGACGTCCTGGGTCGAGACCTCCACGCGCTCAGTGGCTGGCCCGCGGCCCGGCTCGACGGCCTGGCGCCCTTCGAGGGACCGGTCGTGTGGGTGGCGGGCGGGGACTCCGGCTACGTGCGCAGCGAGCAGGACGGGGAGATGCGCCGCCTGTTCCCCCACACCCGCAAGATCGTGATCAAGGGCGCCGGTCACTGGGTGCACGCCCAGCGCCCCGAGGTCGTCGTCGAGGTGCTCCGGCAGCTGGCGGGGTGATCGGGGGCCGTCGGTTTCCCCGGTCAGCCGGTGAAACCGACGGCGCTACTTGAGGTCCTGCTTGCGGATGAAGACCTCACGCACGAGCAGCATGATCGCGGCGGCCGTGGGGATGGCGAGGAGTGCGCCCACGACGCCGAGGAGCGAGGCGCCGACGAGAGCCGCGATCACGGTCATCGCGCCGGAGATGTTGACCGAGCGGGACATCACTCGGGGATAGATCAGGTAGTTCTCGACCTGCTGGTAGACGATGTAGAAGATGATGCAGGCGATGCCGATCTTGAGATCGGTGGCCAGGCCGATCGCGCTGACGATCACGGCCCCCAGCGTCGCGCCGATCATCGGGATCACGTCGAGGACGGCGACCACGAGGGCCAGCGCCACGGCGTAGTCGCCCAGCCCGGCGATGAACAAGAAGACCAGTGTCGACAGCCCGGCGCACAGAGCGACGATGAAGGCGCCCGAGACGTAGCCGCCGATGCCCTCCAGGATGCGGTCACCGAGATCGGCGACGGTCTCGCGCCGGCTGGCGGGAGCCAGGCGGTAGAGGTTGCCCTTGATGGTGTCCAGGGAGGCCATGAAGTAGAGCGTCAGCACGAGCACGATGAAGGTGTTGGCGAGTGCGCCCAGGATCGCCAGGCCGACACCGAGCACGCCGCCGAAGACCTGCTGGGTGAGGTCGCCGCTGGTGACGTACTGCTTGGCCTTGTCGATGACGTCGTACTTGTCGTCGAGCTTCTCGATCTGGGTGTTGTGCTGGAGCTGGTCGAAGTAGGTCGGCGCGTTCTTGGTCAGCGTGGAGATCTGGTCGGCGACCACGGGCGCGATGGCCAGGACGAACAACGCCAGCGCCGCGACGAAGCCGAGCGCGACCAGCAGCACCGCCACGGAGTGCCGGATGTTGTGGCGGGTCAGCCACTGCACGACCGGGCTCAGGCCGAAGGCGATGAACAGGGAGACCACGACCAGGATCAGCACCGAGCTGGCCTGGACGATCAGGCCGCCGAACCACCAGGCCAGCAGCGCACCGGCGGCCAGCAGGAAGCCCGTGACGAAGGGGTTGTGGTTCCAGGTGCCCCGGCCCCGGGGATCCTGGTGCTCGGCCTGTTGTGCGACCGGGGGCGGGAGCGGCGGTGCCTCGGAGGTCGCGACACCACGCGCCGCAGCGGTCTTGCGTGCGACGGGTCCGGTCTCGGGCTCGGCGGGATCGGGCTCGGCGGGATCGGGCTCGGCGTCGCCGGTGTGGGGGTGGTTCCCGGACCCGGCTTCGCTGCCGGTGGCGTGCGAGGGGCCTTCTGGCCGGTCGCCGGATCCGGGAACCCCCACGTCAGCTCTCGTCGTCGTTGCCGAACCCGGCCACGACGTCGCGCAGCGCGGAGAGCTGTGCGGTGATCGAGTCCCGACGACGGGTGAGGCGGGCGACCTCGGCGTTGAGTGCCTGGAGCTCCCGCTCGGAGTCGGCGTGGCCGCTGTTGCGCAGCGCGTCGGCCTGCTTCTTGGCTGCGCTGACGATCTGCTCGGCCTCGCGGCGCGAGCGGCTCACCAGCTGCTCGGCCTCCTGCGTGGCCGACTCGCGCGCTGCGTTGGCTGCCTCGGTGGCCTCACGTGCGCGCTGCTCGGCGGCGGTCGAGCGCTGCTCGGCCTCGGCCACGAGTCGCTTGGTCTCGGCCACGGCGGCGTCGTGGTTCTCGGCCGCCTCGCGGGTGAGGCGCTCCTTCTCGACCGCGAGAGCGCGGCGGGCCTCCTGGACCTCACGCTCGGCCTCGGCGCGAGCCTGCTCGGACTCGCGCGCAGCGCTCGTGCGCAGGGCGTTGGTCTCCTGCTCGGCCGCGAGACGCTGCTGCTCGGCCTCGCGCTTGGCGGCGGCCA
The DNA here is from genome assembly GCA_963843075.1 of uncultured Actinomycetota bacterium. Lineage (GTDB taxonomy): Bacteria > Actinomycetota > Actinomycetes > Propionibacteriales > Nocardioidaceae > Marmoricola. Next base: position 1,471,410 of record CAWJJD010000001.1, read on the forward strand.
GGTGGTCGTCGGCCTCCGCCATCGCCCGGGCGCGGTGGGCCTCGATGTCGGCCATCGTGCGGTTGCGGCTCTCGTCGAGCTCACGCAGCTGCACCACGCGCATGTCCTCGGCGTCGGCCTCGGCCTCGGACTTCACCGCGGCGGCGTCGCGCTGGGCCTGTTGACGGATGTGCGCGGCGTGGGCGGTGGCCTCCTCGATCACGTCGGCGGCCTGCTCCTCGGCGAGGCGCAGCATCTCGCTGGCCTTCCCGCCGAGCCCGGCGTAGGTCGGGTTCTGGTTCTCGTCGATCTCGGTCCGCAGCGCCGAAGCCTCGGACTCGAGTGCCTTGAGGCGGCCCTGGGCCTCGGTGAGGCTGGCGGCGAGGCCGGCCTTCTCGGCGGTGAGGGTGCGCAGGTGCTTGTCGACCACCGTGGTGTCGTATCCGCCGCGCCGCACGGTCGGCAGCTGCGGGAGCTGTGCGGCCGGGGGAGGGGTGGGGGCCGTGCTGGTGGGCCGCGCGGGTGCCGCTGCGGCTGGCTGGGTGCGCTGCGCGGGTGCCTGGCGCGGGGGCGCCTGCGCGGCAGCAGGCTTCTCGGCCGGCGGCTCGGCGGGCTTCTCGGCCAGCTTCTGTGCCGTCTTCTGGGAGCCCTGCTCGGGGGCCGTGGGGATCACCTGCGTGGGCTCGTCCCCGGAGTTGTCGGGCTCGTGGTCAAAGATGGACAGGCCCTGGTTGCTCATGCGTTCGATCCCTCTATCCCGTGGTGGCAAATCCGACGTACGCCGCCAGTGTCACCCATGTCCGGGGCGTTTCCCATCCCGACATGAGCGACGCGCCGAACCGTTGGAAAAACTCGCACCCGGCGGCACCGAAACTGGTGCCACCGGGTGCGGTGCGACGGATGGGACAGGTGTGACCCGGGCCCGGCTCAGACCCCGCGGAAGGCGTTGATCTGGTCGAGGTGCTTCGCGCGGAGCTCCTCGTCGCGCACGCCGAGGCCTTCCTCGGGGGCGAGGCAGAGCACACCGACCTTGCCCTGGTGGGCGTTCTTGTGGACGTCCAGCGCAGCCTGGCCGACCTCGTCGAGCGGGTAGGTCCTCGAGAGCGTCGGGTGGATCATCGCCTTGGCGATCAGCCGGTTGGCCTCCCACGACTCGCGGTAGTTCGCGAAGTGCGAGCCGATGATGCGCTTGAGGTTCATCCACAGGTAGCGGTTGTCGTACTGGTGCATGTAGCCGCTGGTGGAGGCACACGTGACGATGGTGCCGCCCTTGCGTGCGGCGAACACCGAGGCGCCGAAGGTCTCCCGACCGGGGTGCTCGAAGACGATGTCGACGTCCTCACCACCGGTGAGGTCGCGGATGTCCTTGCCGAACCGGCGCCACTCCTTGGGGTCCTGGGTCTGCTCGTCCTTCCAGAACTTGTAGCCGGCCTCGGCGCGGTTGATGATCAGCTCGGCGCCCATCTTGCGACAGATGGCGGCCTTCTCCTCGTTGGAGACCACGCACACCGGCACGGCGCCACCGTTGAGGGCGTACTGGGTCGCGAAGCCACCCAGGCCGCCGCTCGCGCCCCAGACCAGGACGTTGTCGCCCTGCTTCATGCCGGCACCGTTGCGGCTGACCAGCTGCCGGTAGGCGGTGGAGTTGACCAGGCCCGGGGAGGCAGCCTCCTCCCAGGTGAGGTGGTCGGGCTTGGGCATCAGCTGGTTGGACTTCACCAGGGCGATCTGGGCGAGGCCGCCGAAGTTGGTCTCGAAGCCCCAGATGCGCTGCTCGGGGTCCATCATCGTGTCGTCGTGCCCGTCGGGGCTCTCCAGCTCCACCGAGAGGCAGTGGGCGACGACCTCGTCGCCGGGCTGCCAGGAGTGCACCCCGAGGCCGGTCTTGAGCACCACGCCGGCCAGGTCCGAGCCGACCACGTGGTAGGGCAGGTCGTGGCGCTTGGACAGCGGGGACATCCGGCCGTAGCGCTCCAGGAAGCTGAAGGTCGAGACCGGCTCGAAGATCGAGGTCCAGACGGTGTTGTAGTTGATGGCGCTGGCCATCACGGCGACGAACGCCTCACCCGGGCCGAGCTCGGGCAGCGCCACCTCGTCGAGGTGCAGTGACTTGCGGGGGTCCTTGTCCCTGCTCGCCAGGCCCTCGAACATGTCGACCTCGTCCTTGCGGACCGTGGCGGCCCGGTAGGACTCCGGGATCTTCAGGTTGGCGAACTCCTCACCGGTGGTGTCGCCGGCCAGGATGGCGTCGAGGATCTGCTGCAACAGTGGCTCCTGTGGTCAGGGCTGGGTGGGCTGCGCCGGAATCTACCGGCGGGTAGCGCGCATGTCAGCCCGGTGTGACCTATCTTGCCCCCGGACCCGGTGCGCACGGGAGGAGCGAGAGGGACGGACGCCTCAGCGAGAGAACCGGTGCGCGGTGTACTTGTCCATCGAGCTGTCGTTGGCGTTCTCCTCGAAGGAGCCCATCGGTGTCGAGGCGACGAGGGTGAGTCCCCGCGCGGTGAAGATCTCGGGCACGTCGTGGGGGAACTGCCGGTGGGTGAGGCGGTCCTCGGGCTCGATCGCGAGCACGTCGTGCCCGACGCGCACCATCTCGTCGAAGACGTGGGACTCGTCGGGGTGGATGTGCTCGATCACCGCCATCGTGAAGACCAGGTCGAAGCTGTCGTCGGCGAGCTGTGGCAGCACGTCGCCGGCAGCACCGACGTGGATGGTGACGTCCGCGAGCTCCGGGTAGGTCTCGCGCAGCAGCTCGACCGCGTGGGGGTTGATCTCGATGCCCTCGACGTTGGGGAAGCCGTGCTCGTGCAGGTAGGCCAGGTTGCGACCCACGTTGCAGCCGACCTCCAGGATGCGGGCCTCGGGCGGGAGGTCGTCGACGAGCTTGCGCAGCGCCTGGCTGCGCCAGATCGTCTTCATGTAGTCCCGAGAGTTGTTGCCGTGCGGGGTGGGCTGTCGCCAGAAGTCGTGCAGCGTGGACTGCTTCTCCATCCGGCGGAAGACGCGCACGGTGCTCGTGGCCAGCAGGTCCTTCGGGGAGACGTGTCTCTCCAGTCCGTGGGAACGACGCAGGGTCATCCCTCGCGAGGTGAACTCGTGCTCGAGGTCCCAGGGGTGCTGTCGCCGCAGCTGTCGCGGCGGATCGTCCACCGTGATCACCAGGCTGGTGATCCGGGCAAGGGTGTCGAAGAGGTCTGCGCTGTCGGGGTGGATGTGTCCCAGCGTCGCGGCCGTGACCACGCAGCGCACGCTGTCGTCACCGAAGCCCTTGAGGACCTGCTCGGCCGGACCGACGAGCACCTGGACCTGCGCCAGCTCGGGACGGGTCGCGCGCATCACGGCGACCGCGTGCGGGTTGATCTCGACGCCCATCACGTTCGTGTAGCCGGCCTCGACCAGGGCCGCGAGCAGCCGGCCGTCCCCCGATCCGAGCTCGATGATGAGGTCGGACTTCTCGCCCACCTCCCTGGTGAGCCGCTTCGCGATCGCCCGGGCGCTGCGGGTCGAGTCGTGCCGCGGGACGATGGGGTGCCCCTCGGGCCGGGGCGACTGCCAGTAGCGGTACTGGCTCGCCCGGCTGGCCATCCCGAGGCGGGGGACGAGCGAGTCGATGGCTGGCTTGAGCGCCGGGACCCGGGACGAGACCGAGTAGCGGGCCTTGCGGGCGATCGATTCGGCCCGGTCTCGTAGTGACATGGCGTCAGTGAAGCGGGACCGATCCACGATGTAAAGCGGGCCCGCGGGCCGACCGGGAAACGACCGTCCCGGGTCGGTGCGCTTCGCCGGGTGGGCTCAGTGGCTCGTCGAGGGCTCGACCAGCTCGACGAGAACGCCGCCGGCGTCCTTGGGGTGGATGAAGTTGATCCTCGAGTCGGCGGTGCCGCGCCGGGGGGCGTCGTAGAGCAGTCGGAGGCCCCGCTCGCGCAGGATCGCGGAGACCTGCTCGACGTCGGTGACGCGGTAGGCGAGCTGCTGCAGTCCCGGGCCGGAGCGGTCGAGGAACTTGGCGATGGTGGAGGTCTCGTCGATCGGCGCGAGCAGCTGGATGCACGAGCCGGAGTCGCCGACCGCCACCATCGCCTCGCGCACGCCCTGCTCCTCGTTGGTCTCCTGGTGCTGGACCTCCATCCCGAAGGCGTCCTTGTAGAAGGAGATCGCCTCATCGAGGTCGGGTACGGCGATGCCGACGTGGTCGATGCAGGTGAACAGGTGGCTCGGGATGTCCAGCGGTGCAGTCATGTGCGCATCCTCGCGCAGCGGCGTACGACCCTCAATGCGGTGTGACCCGTCCGACAGCGGTGTGACGCGGACCCCTCTCCTGCATCCGCCAGTTCGTGGGTAGTGTCGAGTCGACCCAGATTTGCGCTTCAGGAGGCCACACATGTCCGGTTCCGTCATCGTCGCAGGGGCACGTACCCCGATCGGTCGCCTGCTCGGGGGCCTGAAGAGCCTCTCCGCAGCAGAGCTCGGCGGCGTCGCCATCAAGGGCGCGCTGGAGAAGGCCGGGGTGTCGGGAGACCAGGTCGACTACCTGATCATGGGCCAGGTCATCCAGGCCGGGGCCGGCCAGAACCCCGCCCGCACCGCAGGCGTCGCCGCGGGCCTGCCGCTGTCGCTGCCGTCGATCACGATCAACAAGGTCTGCCTGTCCGGCGTCAACGCGATCGCCACGGCCGACGCCCTGATCAGGGCCGGCGTGCACGAGATCATCGTGGCGGGCGGCATGGAGTCGATGACGAACGCGCCGCACCTGCTGCCCAAGTCGCGTGAGGGTTTCAAGTACGGCGACACGACGCTCGTGGACTCGATGGCCTACGACGCGCTCTACGACCAGATCACCCAGCAGGCGATGGGCGGACTGACCGAGCAGGCAAACGCCGACGGCACCAGGCTGAGCCGCGAGGAGCAGGACGAGTTCGCTGCCCGCTCGCACCAGCTGGCCGCCACCGCGTGGAAGAACGGCGTCTTCGACGACGAGGTCGTGCCGGTCGAGATCCCGCAGCGCAAGGGCGACCCGGTCGTGGTCGACAGCGACGAGGGCGTCCGCGGCGACACCACCGCCGAGTCGCTGGGCAAGCTGCGTCCGGCCTTCAGCAAGGACGGCACCATCACGGCCGGCTCCGCCTCGCAGATCTCTGACGGCGCCTGCGCCGTGGTGATCATGAGCAAGGACAAGGCCGAGGAGCTCGGTCTCGACTGGCTCTGCGAGATCGGCGCGTCCGGCCAGGTCGCCGGCCCCGACTCGACCCTGCAGCTCCAGCCCGCCAACGCGACCGCGAAGGCGCTCGAGAAGGAGGGCATCTCCATCGACGACGTGGACCTCGTCGAGTTCAACGAAGCCTTCGCCGCGGTCGGCATCGAGTCCGCCCGTCAGCTCGGCATCCCCGAGGAGAAGGTCAACGTCAACGGTGGTGCGATCGCCCTGGGGCACCCGGTCGGCATGTCCGGCGCCCGGATCGTGCTCCACCTGGCCCTCGAGCTCAAGCGCCGCGGCGGCGGCACCGGCGTCGCCGCCCTCTGCGGTGGCGGTGGCCAGGGTGATGCCCTGGTCGTCAAGGTGCCGGCTGCTTCCTGATCACCAGACGGATCGGACAGTCCCGAGCGTTCGGACCCTGGATCGCGTGTTCGAGGGGCCGTTCGCTCGGGACCATCCGTTTCCACCGACGAGGAAGGCGCGGGATGAGCAGGCGGTCCACGGGTGATGTCCCCGAGCTGGTCGAGAAGGCCCGCTCGGGCGAGGCACGGTCGGTCGCGCGGCTGATCTCGCTCGTCGAGGACGCCTCGCCGCTGCTGCGGGAGGTGATGGCCGGTCTGGCGCCGTACGCCGGCCACTCGCACATCGTCGGCATCACCGGCTCACCCGGCGTCGGCAAGTCCACCTCCACCGCCGCGCTCGTGACCGCGATGCGCAAGCAGGGCAAGCGGGTCGGCGTGCTCGCGGTCGACCCGTCCTCTCCCTTCTCGGGCGGGGCGCTCCTCGGTGACCGCGTGCGGATGCAGGACCACGCGCTCGACCGGGAGGTCTACATCCGCTCGATGGCCTCGCGCGGGCACCTCGGCGGCCTCTCGTGGGCCACGCCGCAGGCGCTGCGCGTGCTCGAGGCGGCAGGCTGCGACGTGATCCTGATCGAGACGGTCGGGGTGGGCCAGAGCGAGGTGGAGATCGCCGCGATGGCCGACACCACCATGGTGCTGATCGCCCCCGGGATGGGCGACGGCATCCAGGCGGCCAAGGCGGGGATCCTGGAGATCGGCGACGTCTATGTGATCAACAAGGCCGACCGCGACGGCGCCGACCAGGTGCGCCGCGAGCTGCGCTCGATGATCGCGCTGGCCGATCGCCCCGAAGGCTCCTGGAAGCCCGAGATCGTCAAGACGATCGCCAGCAAGGGCGAGGGTGTCGACGACGTCGTCGCTGCGATCGAGAAGCATCGCGAGTGGCTCGAGTCGACGGGCGAGCTGCAGAAGCGACGACTGCGACGGGCGCGCGACGAGATCGAGGCGATCGCCGTGACGGCGCTGCGCGAGCAGTGGCGCGGCGTGCACGAGAACGCCGCCCTCGACGAGCTGGCGGCCGAGGTGATCGCAGGCACGAGCGACCCCTACGCGGCCGCCGACCTGTTGCTGGAGAGCCTCGAGTCGGGCGCGGCGAGCGACATCACCGCGTGAGGCCCGCGCCGGGCCGCGAGCGCGCCTGAACCCAAACGGGTCCTGATCTTGGTAGAAAGGTCTAGGAATGCGAGAGCTCGGCGTGTTCCAACCTTCCCCCGACCCAAGGAGCACCTGATGACTGGCGCCCTGAAGAAGACCGTGGTCCTCCTCGTCATCCTGTTCCTCGGCTTCTGGCTGGTGCAGGACCCCAACGGCTTCGCCGCGAGTGCCAAGCAGACCGGCACCGCCATCTGGGAGCTCCTGGTGCAGCTGTTCGACGGCATCATCAGCTTCTTCAAGTCGATCAGCTCCTAGGGGCCCGGGCCATGGGCTCGTTCTGGCGCTGGCTCACCGACCCCCACATCGGTGACCGCCTGCTGCGCGAGGAGGACGAGGACATCGTCGACGTGGTGCACAAGCACCCGGTCGTCTACGTCGTCCCCGGTCTGTTCGGTCTCGCCGGGCTGATCTGCTGGGTCCTGGTGCCGTTCTCGTCGGTGCAGATCGGCTGGGCGCCGATCCTGATCGGGCTCGCGCTGATGCTCTGGGGCGGCTTCAAGGCGCTGCAGCGCAACATCGACCGCTTCGTGGTGACCAACCAGCGCGTGTTCCGCGTGCACGGCCTGCTCAACCGCAAGGAGGCCACCATGCCGCTGAGCCGGATCCTCGACATCTCCGTCGACAAGCCCATCCAGGGCCGGATCCTGAACTACGGTCACTTCACCTTCGAGTCGGCGGCGCAGGCACAGGGCCTGCGGGTGATCCGCTTCGTGGGGCGACCCGACGAGCGCAACCTGACCATCCAGCGGGTCGTGCAGCGCGCCGGGCTGCGCGGGCGCAACCCGAGCGTCGAGAAGGTCGTCGAGCAGAACTGACCGCCGCGGGCCTACAGCCCCGCTGCGGCCTGCAGGTCTCCCCGGATCGCGTCGAGCCGTCCGGCCGCGGAGATGCGGGCCGCGTCCACGCCGTCCTCCTCGTCGACCTCCACAGGCACCACGACCTCGAGGTAGCACTTGATCTTGGGCTCGGTCCCGGACGGGCGTACGACGACGCGGCCGTGGTCGGCCAGCCGGAAGCGCAGACCCGACCGTGGGCGGCACGTGCTCGGAACCGTGCGAGAGATCGTCGACCTGCTCGACCGCGAGGCCGCCCAGCGTCGTGGGCGGGTGGTCCCGCAGCCGGTCGACCACGGCCGGGATGGCAGCGAGGTCCTCCATCCGCACCGAGAGCTGGTCGGTGGCGTGCAACCCGTAGGTGCGGGCGAGGTCGTCGAGGAGATCGCGCAGGGTGCGGCCGGAGGCCTTCGCGCGGGCGGCGATGTCGCAGACCATCATCAGCGCGGAGACGCCGTCCTTGTCCTTGACGTGCTCGGGATCCACGCAGTAGCCGAGCGCCTCCTCGTAGCCGAAGGCGAGGTCCTCGACGCGGCCGATCCACTTGAAGCCGGTCAAGGTCTCGGCGTAGAGCTGCTGCTCGGCGACGGCCATCTTGCCCAGCAGCGAGGAGGACACGATCGAGGTGGCGTAGACGCCCTGGCGCCGCAGGCCCAGGATGTGCTGGGCGAGCAGCGCGCCCACCTCGTCGCCTCGCAGCATCTGCCAGCCGTGCGGTCCGCCGGGGACGGCGACGGCGCAGCGGTCCGCGTCGGGGTCGTTGGCCACCACGATGTCGGCGTCGACCTCGCGGGCCAGGTCGATCGCCAGGTCCATGGCGCCCGGCTCCTCGGGGTTGGGGAAGGCGACGGTCGGGAAGTCGGGGTCGGGCTCGGCCTGGGCGGTGGCGACGTGCGGCGCGGAGAAGCCGGCCTGCGTGAGCGCGGTGGCGACGGTGGTGCCGCCCACGCCGTGAAGCGGGGTGTAGACGATCGTGAGCTCGCGTGGTCCTCCGCCGGCGAGCTTGACCACCGTCTTCAGGTAGCGGTCGAGGACCTCGTCACCGAGCACCTCGCCACCGTCTCCGCGGGGGATGTCGGCGACCGCGCCGACGGCCGCGATCTGATCGGCGATCTCCACGTCGGCGGGAGGCACGATCTGGCTGCCGTCGCCGAGGTAGACCTTGTAGCCGTTGTCCTGCGGAGGGTTGTGGCTCGCGGTCACCATCACGCCGGCGACGCAGCCGAGGTCACGGATCGCGAACGCCAGCAGCGGCGTCGGCAGCGGCCGGGGCAGCACGTAGGCCTTGAGCCCGGCGCCGGTCATCACCTCGGCGGTGTCGCGGGCGAAGACGTCGGAGTTGTGGCGGGCGTCGTAGCCGATCACCACGGAGTCCTCCGCGCCGGCACCGTCGGCACGCAGGTAGGCCGCCAGGCCGGCCGCCGCGCGAAGCACGACGACCCGGTTCATCCGGTTGGGGCCGGCTCCGAGCGCACCTCTCAGCCCGGCAGTGCCGAACTCGAGGGTGCCGTCGAAGCGGTCGGCCAGCTCGGCGGTGTCGCCGGCCTCGACCAGGCTCTCGAGCTCGGCCCTGGTGACCGGGTCGGGGTCCTCGGCGGCCCAGTCGCGGGCACGTTGCAGGAGGTCGGCGTCGGTCATGTTGCCGAGGCTATCCGCGGCTCAGCCCAGGTCGCGCAGGCGGGGGAGGACTTCCTCGCAGAGGCGGCCGACGAAACCCACCGGGTCGTCGGCCGGTGGGGTCACCCAGATCTGGTCGATCCCGAGACCGACGTACTCCTCCATCCGGCGCAGGAAGCCGTCGAGGTCGTCGAACGGGAAGCTGCCGTCGACCACCGTGCGGCGTACGTCGCTCGGGTCCCGGCCCAGGTCGGCGCAGTGGCCGTCGAGCACCTCGAGCTTGTGCCGGAGCTCCTCGGGCGCGACCCCGAAGAGGTTGCAGGCGTCGGCGTACTGCGCGACCAGGCGCAGCGTCTTGCGCTCGCCGCTGCCACCGATCAGGATCGGCGGGCCGCCGCCCTGGATCGGCTGCGGGGTGCAGACCGTCTCGGCGAGCTGGTAGTGCGTGCCCTCGAACGGGCCGTCGTCCTCGCTCCACATCTGCCGGCAGATCCGCAACGCCTCCTCGAGCCGTTCGAAGCGCTCGGAGGTGGAGGGAAACGGGACGCCGAGGCCGGCGTGCTCGCGGGCATACCAGGCCGCGCCGATGCCGAGGAACGCCCGGCCACCGGAGAGCACGTCGAGGGTCGTGACGATCTTGGCCAGCAGGCCGGGATGCCGGTAGGTCACGCCGGTCACGAGCAGGCCGAGATCGAGGTGGGTGGTCTGCCCGGCGAGGAAGCCGAGCGAGGTGTAGCCCTCGAGCATCGGCTCGGGCGGGCCTCCCAGCTGTTCCATCTGGAACCAGTGGTCCATCAGCGTCAGCGCGCTGACTCCGCCCTCGTCGGCGGTGCGGGCGACCTGGGCGAGCGTGGGGCCGAGAGCCGCAGGCCCGCCGGGCCAGCTCAGGTTCGCGCAGTGGACCGCCAGCTCCATGTGATCTCCATCCGTTCCTGCCTCTCGGCATACTGGAGAGGTGGACCTTCGGACCTATCGCTTCTCCAGCACTTTCACCCTAGAGGCGCCCCGAAACGCGGTGCACCAGGTGCTGGTCGACCTGGAGTTCTATGCCGACTGGTGGCCTCAGGTGAGGGCCGTCGCCAAGATCGACGACGACCACGCGCTGGTGGTGTGCCGGTCGACCCTGCCCTACGACCTCGAGCTGGAGCTCAGCGCGGTCAGCCGCGACCTCGACCTGCTGGAGGTCGGCATCGACGGCCCGATCCGCGGCTGGGCGCGCTATCACCTCGACGAGCAGGGCCCCGGCCGCACCGTGCTCCGGTTCGAGCAGGAGGTGCGGGCCGAGGCCCGGTCGTTCGTGGTGGCGTCGTACGTCGCGAAGCCGCTGCTGGTCTGGAACCACCACCGGATGATGCGGGGCGCCGACCAGGGGCTGCGAGCCAGGTTTCGACCAGAGGGTCAGCCGAGCGCGGAGATCGCTGCGTCGTAGTCCGGCTCCTGGCCGATCTGGGGGACCAGCTCGGTGTAGACGACCTTGCGGTCCTCGTCGAGGACCACGATCGCGCGGGCGAGCAGGCCCTCGAACTTGGTGTCGAGGAGGCGGACGCCGTAGTCGTCGCCGAACGACGAGCGGAAGGCGGAGCCGACGTGGACGTTCTCGAGCCCCTCGGCCGCGCAGAAGTCCTTGACCGCGAAGGGCAGGTCGACCGAGACGTTGATGACGGTGGTGTTCTCGAGGCCGCTGGCCAGCTCGTTGAACTTCCGCACGCTGGCCTGGCAGACGCCGGTGCCGATGCTGGGGAAGATGCTCAGCACGGTGCGGCCCGTGAGGTCGCTGGAGCTGAACTCCTTCAGGTCGGCGTCGACGAGGGTGAAGTCCGGAGCCGTGTCGCCGACGGCGGGGAGCTCTCCAACGGTCTGGGCGGGGGCGTCCCCGAGTGCAGTAGTAGCCATGCCCGCCAATCTAACGGGGGGCGTTCAACGCCTCGCTCGCGGTCCGTAGTGCGGAGAGACCTTCTTGAACGCCGCATTGCGCGCGGCCGAGGTGTTGGCGTTGACGAGGAGGAACAGCTGCTCGAGGCGTTCGCGGGCGAACGTGCGTCGCGGCGAGGCCGTCCAGGTCTGGTTGAACAACCGCTTCGCCGCCGCGAGTGCATCGGGGGAGCGGGCCGTCAGCTCGCGGGCCAGGTCCTCGGCGGCAGCCAGCGGATCGGCGGCGAGCTCGGTCACCAGGCCGAGGTCGTGGGCCTCCTTGCCGGAGAGCATCTGCGCGGTCATGGTCAGTCGCTTGGCCGTGTCGATGCCGACCAGCTCGGCCAGCGACCGGACCCCGGTCATGTCGGGGATGATCCCCCAGCGACCCTCGAGCACCGACCACTCCGAGTCGGGGGTGGCGATCCGGAAGTCCGCCGCCAGGGCGATCTGCAGCCCGCCCCCGTAGCAGTGGCCGTGCACCGCGGCGATGACCGGCACCGGCAGTCGCCGCCAGGCCCAGCACGCCTCCTGGAAGACGTTGGTGCCCCGCCACGGCCGCGGGAGGAACGCCCCGACGACGCCGGCGGGCTTCTCGAGCACCGACCCGAAGTCGAGACCCGCACAGAACGACGCGCCCTCCCCGCTGATCACCACCGCTCGAAGGGTGCGGTCCCGGCGCAGCTCCCGAGCGGTCGCCACCAGCTCGTCGAGCGTCTGCAGGGTCAGCGCGTTCAGCTTCTCCGCCCGGGTGAGACGGACGTGCGCGATCCCGTCGGTGACGGTGTGCGTGACCAGGTGGCTCATGCCGGCCCATGTTACCGGCAGGTAGGTAGTTCGCCGAGAGGGCACTCGTGGTTGGCCAGAACGCGCTGAGAGGGCAGTTCTGGTGGGGTTGTGGTAACCAGAACTGCCCTCTCGGCGTACGACGGCCAACCAGAAGTGCCCTCTCGGCGAACTACGGCCAACCAGAAGTGCCCTCTCGGCGGGTTGGGGATCAGGCGTCGATGTGGGACATGTCGCCGTAGCGGTCGCCGGCGACGGCGTCGCGGGGGACGGCCTGGTCGAGGGCGGTGAGGTCCTCGGCGGAGAGCTCGACGTCGGTGGCGCCGACGTTCTCCTCGAGGTACTTCACCCGCTTCGTGCCCGGGATCGGGACGACGTCGTCGCCCTGCGCGAGGACCCAGGCGAGGGCGAGCTGGCCCGGGGTGCACCCCTTGTCGTCGGCGATCTGCTTGACCTTGGCCACGAGGGCGAGGTTGGCGTCGAGGGCTTCACCCTGGAAGCGGGGGAAGTACGACGAACGCCGGCTGTCCGCCTCTCCGTCGGCACCGGAGTCGCTGGTGATCGTGCCGGTCAGCATGCCGCGCCCGAGCGGGGAGTAGGGGACCAGCCCGATGCCGAGCTCGCGGATCACGCCGAGGATCTCGTCCTCGAGGTCGCGGGTGAACAGGGAGTACTCGGTCTGCAGGGCCGTGATCGGGTGCACGGCGTGGGCCTTGCGGATGTTGGCGGCGCTCGCCTCGGACAGGCCGAGGTGCATGACCTTGCCGGCCTCCACGAGCTCCTTCATCGCGCCGACCGTCTCCTCGATGGGGACGAGCTTGTCGACCCGGTGCTGGTAGTAGAGGTCGATGTGGTCCACACCGAGGCGCTGGAGCGAGGCGTCGCAGGCCTTGCGGACGTAGTCGGGCGACCCGTCGATGCCGAGGCGTTCGCCGTCGGGGCCACGCTTGTTGCCGAACTTGGTGGCGAGCTGGACATCGTCGCGACGGTCCTTGATGGCCTTGCCGACCAGCTGCTCGTTGGTGAAGGGGCCGTACATGTCCGCGGTGTCGAGGAAGGTGACGCCGAGGTCGAGGGCTCGGTGGATGGTGTCGAGGCCACCCTGCTCGTCGGGGGTGCCGTAGAACTCAGACATCCCCATGCAGCCCAGCCCGAGGCTGGAGACGGTCAGGGGGCTGTCGGTTCCGAGAGTGCGTTGAGTGTTCGTCATGCCACCCACTCTTCGGCTTCGAGTGCGCTCGAAGTCAAGGGGGTCAGGAGGCCTGGTCGACCTTGCCCTCGTAGATGCCGATCTTGTGGTCGATCGCGCGCAGGTGCCCGGTCACCTCGGCGAGCTGCGCCTCGACGCGTGCACGGTGGGCCTTGAGCAGCTCGAGGCGCTCGGCCTCGTTGCCCTCGCCGTCACGGACGAGCGCGGCGTAGCGGCGTACGTCGCGCATGGGCATGCCCGTCGAGCGAAGCCGCGAGATCATCTCGATCCAGGTCAGGTCACGGCTGGAGTAGCGACGGTGCCCGGACGAGGAGCGGTCGACCGAGGCGAGCATCAGCCCGTCGCGCTCGTAGTAGCGCAGCGTGTGGGTGGTCAGGCCGGTCTGCTCGGCGGCCTGGGCGATCGTCAGGGAGGTCACCGGCCCAGTCTCTCCCTTGGAGTGCACTCCAAGTCAATCGGTCCGGGCGGGCTCAGCCGGACGCGGTCAGTCGAAAGCCGGGCGCTCGAAATCGGGTGTCGCGAACGGGCCGCCCACGTGTGCGGCCTCGTCGCGGTCGACCGGGGTCTGGGGCTCGGACTCGATGTCGGCGGCGAAGACCTCGGCGTCGTCCTGCGGGTCGTAGCCGAGGGCCCGCCCGGGAGCGAGGTCCCACCAGCCGCGGGTGTTGGCCGAGACGCCGTAGACGACCGCGAAGCCCGGGTCGGGCGCGGTGAGAGCCGCGGCGAACATCCGGACCGCGTCGTCGGGGGAGAGCCAGGTGGAGAGCTGGCGACGGGTGGTCGGACGTTCGAGGAAGGAGCCTATGCGCGCGCTGATCGCGTCGAGGCCGTAGCGGTCGACGTAGAGGTGCAGCAGCGACTCGGCCGCCACCTTGCCGACGCCGTAGAAGGTGTCAGGTCGGGCGTGGACGTCAGCCCCCAGCAGAACCCTGCGCGGCGCACGACCGACGGCGTGGTTGCTGGAGGCGTAGACGATCCGGGGTACGTCGTGGCGCCGCATCGCCTCGAGCAGGGCACCCGTCGAGAGGACGTGCGAGCTCAGCGCATCGGGCAACGAGGACTCGGTCGGGATGCCTGCGAGGTGGATGACGGCGTCGGGCCCGACCTCGGCCATGACCGCGTCGACGGCTGCGGGGTCGGTGCAGTCGACGGTCAGGTCAGCCCCGGCCAGGTCGACACCGACCACCTCGTGGCCGAGAGCGGTCAGCCCGGGTCCGACCACGCTGCCGATCGACCCGGAGGAGCCGGTGAGGAGGACCTTCGACATGCGGGTCAGGCTAGCGAGCCGGTCAGGACTCCTTGTCGTCCGCGTCGTCGGACTCGTCCTCGGTGTCCCCGGTCTCGCCCTCGGTGTCGTCCTGGGTCTCGGTCTCGCCCGACTCGTCGCTGTCGTCGGTCTCGCCCGACTCGTCGCTGTCGTCGCTGTCGTCGTGTCGTCGGACTCGTCGCTGGCGTCCTCGCCGGTGTTCGGGTTCTCCGGGTCCGCGAACGGGGCGGGCTCGTTCTCGTCGTAGTCCTCGGAGTCGGTGTACATGCCGCGCTCGACGTCGAAGGTGCGCCCGGTGTTGTCGACCTCGGCGTTCTCGGGGCGGTTGTCCGGGTCGAGGCGCTCGGCGCGAGTCTCCTCGATGTCCTTCTTGGTGTCCTCGTCCGGCTCCTTGTCGGGCTCGATGCCGAGGCTGCGGCCGGCGCGCTCGTCGGTGTCGATGCCACCGTCGTCGAGGATGGTGCTGCCCTCGTCCTTCGAGTCCTGCTCGCCCTTGTCGTTGTCCGAGTCGCTCATCTGGGCCCCTCCCGAGGTCTGTGGTGCCTCATGGGTATCGGGGTGGTCGTGGCGATGTCAACGCGCACCGGCGTCCCGCGGACAGAGCGCTTCAGATGCGCGGCACGATGCGGCCGAGCAGCTCGCCCATGCGGGTCGCGGCCGACCGGCCGGCCTCGAGGACCTCTTCGTGGTTGAGCGGCTCCCCGGTGATCCCGGCGGCGAGGTTGGTGACCAGGCTGATGCCGAGCACCTCCATGCCGGCTTCGCGGGCCGCGATCGCCTCGAGCGTCGTACTCATCCCGACGAGGCTGCCGCCGATGGCGCGCACCATGCCGATCTCCGCGGGGGTCTCGTAGTGCGGGCCGGGGAACTGGATGTAGACGCCCTCGTCGAGCGTGGGCTCGACCTCGCGGCACAGCGCACGCAGCCGCGAGCTGTAGAGGTCGGTGAGGTCGACGAAGTTGGCGCCCTCGATCGGGGAGGTCGCCGTGAGGTTGATGTGGTCCTTGATCAGCACCGGCGTGCCGGGTGACCAACGCTCGTCGAGCCCGCCGCACCCGTTGGTGAGGACGACGGTCGAGCAGCCGGCCGCGGCAGCGGTGCGTACGCCGTGCACGACCGCGCGGACGCCGAGCCCCTCGTAGAAGTGCGTGCGCCCCAGGAACACCAGCAGGTTCTTCTCACCCGCACGGACCGACCGGATCCTGCCCGCGTGCCCGGCCACGGCCGGCGGGGCGAAACCGGGCAGGTCGGTGGAGCTGATCTCCGCCGTGGACTCACCGAGCGCGTCGACCGCGGGCAGCCATCCCGACCCCATCACCAGGGCGATGTCGTGGCGTTCGACCCCGGTCTGCTCGGCCAGCGCCCGGGCCGCCTCGGTCGCTGCTTCGGTGTAGGTCTGGGTCACGGGAGGAGCCTAGTGCGGGTGTCGGTTTCCCCGGTCAGCCGGGGAAACCGTCAGCCCCCGAAGTTCGACCGGCACGGCCGCGCCCGGAGGGCGGCGACGTAGTCGGCGGGCGCGTCGGCGGCCTCCGCCGCGTCAGCGAGTACGCCGAGATAGCTGGCCGACGGGAGGCCACCCTCGAACGCGTCGAGGACGTAGACCCACGCCACCGCCTCCTCGTCCATCGTGGAGACGCGCACCTTGGTCTTCCGGAACAGGCCGGTGTCCGCGGACTCCCAGCCGTCGAGGGCGGCGACGTCCTCCTCGGTCACGTCGTAGATCGCCACGAAGACCTGCTCGAACGGATCCTGGACGATCGTCGCCAGGGCGCCGTCCCAGCCGAGGTCCTCGCCGCCGAAGGTGAGTCGCCAGCCCTCCAGCCAGCCGGTCTCGCGCAGCGGCGAGTGGGGGCAGCGCTCGCCCATCCGGGCGGGATCGAGGTTCGTCCCGTAGGCGGCATACAAGGTCACGGCGTCAGACTAGGGTCCGCGGAGGCGTCTCGGCCATGCGACACAATGACCCGGTGAGCACTCCTAACTTCGGGCCGGCCAACCGAGTCGTGATCATCGGGGGTGGCCCCGGCGGCTACGAGGCGGCGCTGGTGGCGGCGCAGCTCGGCGCGAAGGTGACAGTCGTCGACTCCGACGGCCTGGGTGGCTCGGCCGTGGTCACCGACTGCGTGCCCAGCAAGACGCTGATCGCGACCGCCGAGCTGATGACCGACCTGGCCGGGGCACCCGAGCTGGGTGTGGGCTTCGAGGACCACGAGGGCGACTCCGCCCATCACGTCGTGGTCGACCTCGACCGGGTCAACAAGCGGGTCAAGAGGCTCGCCGCCGACCAGTCCTCCGACATCGGCCGCCGGCTCGACCGCGAGGACGTCCGGGTGGTCGAGGGGTATGCCCGGCTCGAGAGCGCCGACCGGGTGGTGGTCGAGCTCAACGACGGAGGCACCGAGACGATCGAGGCCGACGCCGTGCTCCTGGCCACCGGCGCCGCACCCCGCACGCTGCCGACCGCCGAGCCCGACGGTGAGCGGATCCTGACCTGGGAGCAGGTCTATGACCTGACCGAGCTGCCCACCAGGCTGGTCGTGGTGGGGTCGGGCGTCACCGGCGCCGAGTTCGCCAGCGCCTACATGTCGCTGGGCATCGAGGTCGTGCTGGTCTCCTCGCGCGACCGGGTGCTGCCCAGCGAGGACGCCGATGCGGCGACCGTCCTGGAGGACGTGCTGAAGCGGCGCGGCATGGAGGTGCTCTCCAAGTCACGGATGGACTCGGTCAAGCGCGACGGCGACGCGGTCACGGTCACGCTGACCGACGGTCGGACGGTGACCGGTTCGCACTGCCTGCTCGCGCTGGGCTCCGTCCCGAAGACCAAGGACCTCGGGCTGGAGCAGGTGGGCGTGGCCGTCGACGACGGCGGTTTCATCCGCGTCGACCGGGTCTCCCGGACCTCCGCCAAGGGGGTGTACGCCGCTGGCGACTGCACCGGTGTCCTGATGCTCGCCAGCGTGGCCGCGATGCAGGGGCGGATCGCGATGTGGCACCACCTCGGTGACGCCGTGACGCCGCTCGACCTGAAGAAGGTCTCCTCCAACGTCTTCACCGCCCCCGAGATCGCCACCGTCGGCTGGCAGCAGCAGGCGATCGACGACGGTGAGATCCCCGCCGAGACGGTGCGCCTGGACCTCGCCGGCAACCCGCGCGCCAAGATGCAGGGCGTGCACGACGGCTTCGTGAAGCTGTTCTGCCGGCCCGGCACCGGCGTCATCATCGGGGGAGTGGTGGTCGGGCCGCGTGCGAGCGAGCTGGTGCACGGCATCTCGATCGCGGTCGCGGAGTCGATCACGGTCGACCAGCTGGCGCAGGTGTTCACCGTCTATCCCTCGATGAGCGGGTCGATCGCCGAGGCGGCCCGGCGGCTGCACCACGGCCCCGCCTGAGCCCGGAAAGGGCCTCGAAATCCGCCTTCGAATCACAACAATGTAATTCACCGGCCATTTCCCGGGCTTTCCAGAAATCCGGGCAAATCGATTATCCAGCGATGCATACTGTGCGAGTTCGCTCATTTCCCACTGGTCCCTGGGGTCACAGATGTCACGCTCGGCACGCCGTCTCTCCGCAACGACGGCCGGACTGGCGGTGCTCGGCTCGCTGCTCGTCGTCTCGGCTCCGGCAGAGGCCTCGCGCTCGGTCTCGGAGGCCTACACCGTGCCCGCCAACGGCCAGCTGCAGCTGACCGGTCACGGTTATGGCCACGGCCACGGGATGTCGCAGTACGGCGCCCAGGGGGCCGCGCTCCAGGGGCTCACCTACCAGCAGATCGTGGCGTTCTACTACCCCGGCACCACGCTGGGGACGGCCACCGGATCGATCCGGGTGCTGATCTCCGCGGACACCGACAGTGACGTCCGCGTGCTACCGGCCAGCGGGCTCAAGGTGCGCGAGGTGAGCAGCGGAGCGGCGTACACCCTGCCGACGACTGCCGGCATCACGACCTGGCGGCTGCGCAACACCGTCAGCGGGGCGACCGCCCTCGACTACGAGAAGAGCGGCTGGCACGTCTACCAGCCGGGCGGCAAACCGCTCGCCGGGGTCGCTGAGTTCTTCGGTCCCGGGACCCTGGCGCTGCGCGTGGGCAGCAGCACCCGGACCTACCGCGGGGCTCTGCGCCTGGCCAGCAAGGACACCGTCAACGTGCTCAGCCTGGATCAATACGTCCAGGGTGTCGTGCCGCGCGAGATGCCCGCCTCCTGGAAGCCCGCCGCCGTGCGCGCGCAGGCGGTCGCGGCGCGCACCTATGCGGCCTTCGACCGGGCAGCGCACCTGACCCGTCACTACGACACCTGCGACACCACGTCCTGCCAGGTCTACGGCGGGGTCGGTGACGAGGACTCGCGTGGCAACGCGGCGGTCACGGCAACGGCCGGCAAGGTGCTCACCTACGGCGGCAAGCCCGCGTTCACCCAGTTCGGCTCGAGCAGCGGCGGGTGGCTCTCCGCCGGCAGTCAGCCCTACCTGGTGGCGAAGGCCGACAAGTACGACGGCTTCAGCGGCAACCCGGTGCACACCTGGACCAAGACGCTCACCAAGGCCTCGATCCAGAACGCCTACCCCTCCATCGGGGTGCTCAAGCGGGTGCTCGTGACCCAGCGCGACGGCAACGGCGACTGGTCTGGCCGCGTCGAGCGGATGACCCTCGACGGCGGCAAGGCAGACGTCACCCTGACCGGCGACGCGTTCCGCTCGAAGTTCGGGCTCCGGTCGAGCTGGTTCCACTTCGGGTCCGGGTCGGCCAGCCCGGCGCCGGCGCCGGCCCCCACGCCCGCGCCGACTCCCTCCCAGGGCACCACCTCCAAGGCGAACTCGCCCATCTACAAGCGCTGGAAGGCGCTCGGTGGAACGAAGTCGGTGCTCGGTGCGCCGAAGGGCGCGGAGTACTCCGTCGCCGGTGGTCGCGCCCGTCGATTCGCGCACGGTCGGATGTTCTACAAGACCGGCGTCGGCACGCGGGAGCTCTACGGTCGCGTGCTCACGGCCTACGTCAAGCGTGGCGGGGCCAGCTCGAGGCTGGGCTTCCCGACCACTCGGCCCATGAAGAGCGGCAGGAACACCTTCGCCCGGTTCCAGCACGGCGTGATCAGCGCCCGTCCGCACGGCAAGGTCCGGGTCACCTACCAGTAGGCCGTCTCGTCACCGGGCGGCGGTAGCCTCCGGCGCATGGTCGACGCGGACGCCGTACGCCGGGTCGGGCTCGCCCTGCCCCGCAGCTACGAGGCGTTCGTCGGCCGTCGGTGGAAGCTCAAGGTGCGCCAGCTCGTCTATGTCGCCTTCTCGAGCGACGAGAGCGCGATCGGGTTCGGCTTTCCCAGGCTCGAGCGCGACGACCTGATCGCCTCGGACCCCGAGACGTTCTTCCTCCCGCCGGCCTCCGACCTGCGCTACCAGTGGGTCTGCGCCCACCTCGCACGGCTGGACGAGACCGAGATGCGCGAGCTGGTCACCGACGCGTGGCGGATGTGCGTGCCCAAGATGCTGCACGACCTGGCCGAGCTCCCTGCCCCGGCGATCGCTGCCTGGGCCGCGATGGACGCCGGGGAGTGGGGTGAGCTGCGACCGCTCCTGCATCCGCACCTGCACTGGCACGACCGCGACGGGGACTTCCGTGGTCGCTCGACGGTGCTGGCCCACCTGCACGACGTGCCGACCCCCCGGCCGCCGAGAGAGGTGGAGATCCGGGACGGTCAGGTCTGTCGCTGGTCGAGCGTGCAGTCCTCCTGACGCCTAGATCGTCCCGCGGGCCAGGCCGATCAGCCGGTCGAGGACGTGCGCACCACTGGTGCGCAGCCCGTTGTGCAGGTGCTCGTCGGTGAGCCAGCGCCGCATGCCCGGCAGCAGGTCGGCGGTCTGCTCGGAGAAGGCCCGGTCGACGAACGGGTCGTCGGCATAGATGGCCGCGGCGCACGGCACGTCGACCTGGGTGAGCACCTGCTCGTCGTAGAGCCCGGGCCACGGGTGCTCGGCGAGGATCGAGGCGACCTCTCGGTAGGGCCGCAGCTCGGGGGAGTCCTCGAAGTGCCACGGGAACAGGTGCTCGCCGGTGAGCAGCTGCGAGTCGCCGCGGAAGTCGTCGGGCTGGACCCGCTCGGACGACCACCGGGTCGCGGTGCCGTCGGCATAGCTGGCCTCGTGGATGACGGCATAGAGCGGGTTGCGCGCGTGGAACGGCGTCATGGCCACGAAGTCGTGGGTGAAGGCGGGGGATCGGTGGTCGCGCTCGAGCAGGTAGTGGATCGCCTCGGCCCCACCGTCCATGCCGAGCTGGTTGCCGATCGTGCGCAGCGAGCGACGCGTGACGAGCTCGCCGTCGGGACGGCGGACCTCACCCGCGTCGCAGCGGTCCAGCAGCTGCGCGAGCCGGTCGGCGTCCATCGGGAACCGGCGGTGGTAGCGCGCGTTGAGCATCCGCATCGTGGCGAAGGTGGTCGAGTAGACGTCGTCCACCGGGCGTCCCACCGGTGGCAGGCCGCCGGTGAAGTAGGCCTCACGCAGGCTGTCCGGGAACGCGCTGAGGTAGGTCAGCGAGCAGAAGCCCCCGAACGACTGGCCGAGCACGCTCCACCGCTCGACGCCGAGGTGCTCGCGGAAGCACTCGGCGTCACGGACGATCGCGTCGGCGCGGAAGTGCGTGAGCCGCTCGGCGTCGGCCGCGGGATCGCTGCCCGGAGCGCCGTACGGCGTGGAGCGGCCGGTGCCTCGCTGGTCGAGCATCAGCACCCGGTAGTCGCGCAGCGCCCGTTCCAGCCACGGGGGTGAACCGGGGAGCCCGGTCGGACGAGGCGCCTCGCTCCCGGGACCACCCTGCAGGAACACCAGGAACGGGCGGTCGCGGCCGTCGGGCCTCGCGACCTCGCGGGCGAAGACCTCGATGGTCTCGCCCTCGGGCCGGTCGTGGTCGAGGGGTAGGTCGAGGACGTGGTCGGTGAGCACCAACCCGGGAATCGGATACGTCTGGGGCACCCGGCGAGGTTAGCCCGACGCGCGGGTGATCAGCCGCGGTGCCGACCCCGTAGCGTTCCCGTGTGCCCACAAGCCCATCCCCAGCGCAGTCCCTGGCCCAGCAGCTGCTCGACGCCCAGGTCGCCCACCACCTCGACCGGCTCAGCGGCGACGACCTGACGACCACGGTCGCTGGTCTCGCCGACGACCTGTTCGCGGCGGCGGGTCAGCACCGGATCGACGACCTCGTCGATCGGGAGGCGATCAAGGCCATCGTGGTCCGGGCGCTGGGCACCGTGCCGGGCAGCGCGGCGGTGAGCGGAATCGTCGAGCTCGCGACCACGGTCGTCCACGACGGCCCCGCCGAGCCCTTCGCGCTCGGGGAGCTCGTCGACCGCGATCAGGTCGAGGTGCTGCTCGACGAGCTGCTGGCCCTGCACCCGGTGCTCGAGCGGGCGCTGGAACGGCTGACCGCCAGCCCGCTCGTCGGCACGATGGCCTCGCGCTTCATGGGCCGCATCGTCGGCGAGGTGCTGCAGGCCAACAAGGCGGTCGCCGACAAGGTGCCCGGTCTGGGCTCGCTGATGTCCTTCGGGACCAGCGCGGCCTCCAAGGTCATGGGCGCGGCCGACAAGCAGTTCGAGGGTCTGATCGGGGACACCGTCGGCAAGGGCGGCACCTTCGCCGTCCGCCGGCTCAACCGGATCATCGTCGAGACGCTCAGGGACCCGACGACCCGCGAGGCGGTCCTGCAGGTCTATGACCTGGCGGCCGAGGAGCCGGTGGTCGGCCTGAGCCACTACGCCACCCACGAGGAGATCGCCGGGGTGGTCGGCGCCGTGCACGACCTCACGGTCAGCTCCGTCGCCAGCGAGCACGTCGCCCTCCTCGGCGAGACGGTGGTCGACGCGTTCTTCGAGCGGTTCGGCGGCCACACCCCGACCGAGCTGCTCGACGAGCTCGATCTCGGCCGGGAGGAGCTGGTCGCGGACCTGGTGCGGATCGCGCCGGCAGCCGTCGCGGCGCTGCGCGAGACCGGCGACCTGGAGCGGATCCTGCGCTCGCAGCTCGAGGCGTTCTATGCCTCCGAGGAGGTCATCGCGCTGCTGGCGCAGGCTCCGGGGTCAGCGTGACGGGCAGGTGCTCGAAGCCGCGCAGGATGCGGGTGCCCCGGCGTACGGCTCCAGGCTCGACCCGCAGGTCGGGATAGCGCTCGAACAACGTGCGCAACCCGACCTCGCCCTCCATCCGCGCGAGGGCAGCGCCGAGGCAGTAGTGCCGGCCGGCCGAGAACGAGACGTGGTCGCGTGCGTTCTCCCTGGTCACGTCGAACGCGTCGGGATGGGGGAAGACCGCAGGATCGCGGTTGGCGCCGGCCAGCAGGCCGACCATGACGGTGCCGCGACGCATGCGTACGCCGGCCACGTCGGTGTCGGCGGTGGTCATGCGACCGGTGAGCAGCACGGGCGGGTCGACCCGCAGCACCTCGTCGACCGCGTTGGGCCAGAGCTGCTCACGCTCGGCCAGCAGCCGGCGCTGCTCAGGGTCGCCGGCGAGCAACGAGATGCCGTTGCCGAGCAGGTTGACGGTCGTCTCGAAGCCGGCCGCGAGCACCAGCCCGGCGGTGGCCTTGAGCTCCGCGTCGGTGAGGCTGACGCCGTCCTCCTGGGCGGTGACGAGCTGACTGAGCAGGTCCTCGCCCGGGTGCCGGCGGAGCTCGGTGAGGTGGTGCCCGAGCCAGTCGTCGAACTCCCGCAGCGCCGACTCGACGCGACGGAACTCCCGCCACGACAGGCCGAGGTCGAGGCTGGGTGCGGCCGCGGCGCCGAACCGGAGCACCTTCTCGCGGTCGCGCTCCGGGACGCCGAGGATCTCCGCGATCACGGTGACGGGCAGCAGGCTGCAGTACGTCGCGATCAGGTCGACCGGACTGGTCGGGTCGAGGCCGTCGAGCAGCTGCGTGGCGATCTCCTGAGTGCGACCACGAAGGCGCTCGACCGCCCGGACGCTGAAGACCCGCGAGACGAGCTTGCGGTAGCGGGTGTGGTCAGGAGGCTCGGTCACCAGCAGCGAGGGTGGGTTGAGCGGACCGAGCGGAGCGTCCTGCATCGACCACGCCTGCAGCCGGGCGAGCCGACCGGCGCCGTCGGAGGGGGCGAACGCGGAGCCGGCGTCGGGGTTGGACAGCAGGGCGCGGACGGCGGCGTTGTCCACGCTCACCGAGGCGTACCTGCCCTGGTAGAAGGGGCCCTGCGCGCGCAGCTCCGCCATGATCGGCTCGAGCGCGGTCAACCCGCTGGTCTGCGTGGCGACGAACATCCGGCCGTGCAGGTCGCCCCCCTTCGCCGCCCGGCGCAGCAGCGTGTTGGGCAGGGCATGACCCAGGGACCAGCGCACGGCGGCGCGGGTGGCGGGCACGGGACTGAGGTGGGTCACGCAGGAGCCTCCGGGGGGAGTGCGGGTGTGCCGACCATCTTGCCCGGCCGCGACGGGCCCCGACGCACTGCACCCACCCCGCGGTCGGCGAGGTGGGTGCAGGCGCGTGCGCGTGGGTGCGTCAGCGCATCCGCGGGGCGGTCTTGTTGAGCCGGGTGAAGGCGTTGCGCTTCGTGGCCAGGCTCAGCTGCCAGTTGGCCTTGCTGTTGTAGTGGGTGTTGAAGTAGGCGAACGCCTTCCCGCCGTGGTTGACCATCTGGGTGTAGACCTTCCGCATCCAGCGCGGCTGGCGCTTGGCCGCGGGGTCGCTGTAGCCGGTCTCGGCGAGCCCCCAGGCGACGTGCGTCTTCCGCGCCCACGCCTGGATCGGGAGGAAGTAGTGGCGGTAGAAGTTCTTCCACTTGGTCCGGCCCTGGACGCCGTAGGTCTCGTAGATGTCGAACCCGGCGATGTCGATCTTGGTCTTGGGCCAGAGGTTGGCCAGCCGGTACTGCGAGGCGCCGTAGAGCTGGCTGTAGCCCGTCAGGATGATCGAGTAGCCGAGGTTGGGTGCCGTCGCACGCATGATCGGCGCCAGCCGCTTCTGCATCGCGGTCCACAGCTTGATGTTGCCGTCGCCCTCGGGCTCGTGGTGGACGGCGACCCAGACAGGACCGCGCACGGACCTCATCTGGCGGGCCAGGCCCCGGGCCCAGGCATCGCCGCGCCCGCGGGCCATGTCGGCCCAGGAGTACGGCGGCTTGAAGCTCAGCCACGCCACCCGGTTGTGGGCGGCGTCGCGCTTGGCCGTGCGGGTCGCGGCAGCGATGTCATGGCCGCCCCAGAAGGTGCGGTGCACGCCCATCGACTTGCGCATCTGGCGTTCCCAGGCGGTCGGGTCGGTGTTGGCGCCGTACGTCGCTCCGACGTAGGCGCCGTGGCTGGGGATGCCACGGGCACTCACCGCGGCGCCGTTGGTCATCCGGGACGGCGCGGCCTGGGAGCTGGCGACGGGGCCCGAGAGCGTCAGCACCGTGCTGGCCACGACGGTGAGGCCCAGAGCCGGGGCAAGGGTGCGGGTCAGGGTTCTGCGATCAGACATGAGCATCTCGCTTTGCGGGGGTTGGCGACATGGATTTGCTTTTCTCCTGCACTCACGACCCGCCCCCGTGACGCGACCTGCGCGTCTCCCTGCCTGCGTGAGATTCCGAAAAATGTAGCCCAAATCGGACAACACGTCATCAAAACCCCAGAAATTACGAAACTGGTCGAATGTTGCTCATAACAACCATCCGGGGAGCGCGCTGAGGAGACGCCGCGGTGCGGCCCCACCGACTGCCGTCAGCAGTGGCCGTCAAGTCCGGCCGTCAGGCCGACCCGCGGAGAGCCGGCCATCCTTGTCGCATCAGGGTTGCCGCCGAGGGGTTCTTCGAACACTCGTGTGACAACAACTGGGGGTGAGGGACTTGCGGTGCGCGATCCCAGGAACCTATGGCGACCACGGCTACCCACCGCGACGGGAACGGGTCACGTGGCCCATCTATCTGGCCCATCTGCGCAGGCCCGGGAGATCGAACCCAGGTGCACGAACTGCTGCGTGGAGGTCGAGTCGCGAAGCGAGCGGTCCGGCTGACGAACGAACACGCCCCGATGCGTCAGTCGGGGCGTGGTTGTCAGTGGAGGATGTATCCAAGACACACAGCGAGGACGCCGGCCACCCCTGGCGTCAGCCGGAGGCAGCGGATCACGCGGGGGTGCGTCGAAGCCACCGTTGCACCGGGGTCCTGCGAGCGACCCAACGGCACAAGCAGAATGCTGAGCAAGAGGCCATAGATCGGCAGAACAGTGACGAGTGCTAGGACGCACACGTCGACAACACCGCTCCACGATTCGGCGGTGCCAGCCAGGCGAAGGATCGCGTAGACCGCCAGAACGGGGATCGCTGAGACGCCCCCTCGCAGGATCTGAAGCAGGCCGACGCCCTCCAGCACGCTTGCGGCTTCTTCGGTCGACAAGTCCGAGAACGTTCTCCCACGCATCTGTAGCGTCAGCGGGCTCATCACCCATTCCGGCTTGCACGGCCAGAGACCAAAGGCAAGACGCGAGTCCCTCACCGGGGCACGGTCTCATGGTGGTGGCCGGACCAGCGATCTGCACGCTCGACAAGACGTAGAGCATCACGTCCACCACCTGCCTGGGTCCGGTGCGTGCTTGGGTCAGCGCGGTGGCCGTGCCCACCACATGGGACCCACCCAGTCAGAGCTGGGCGGGCAGGCCGAAGGAGGGGAACAGGTCCGGGGTGAGGAAGGCGTCGAAGCGCCGCACCCGGTCGCGGTCGAGCGTCAGCAGGTTGAGGCTGTGCGGGAGCCAGCGGTCGTTCTCCAGGGCATAGAGCGCGAATCCCGGACGGTGGTTGGCGGCGAGCTCGCGGGCCTGCCACTCGAGTCGTCCGGCGAGCGGGGCGGACCGCAGGAACGACTCGACGTCCTCGCGCCCCCGGAACCACCTCGCCATCGGCGGCATCGTCATCTCGACGTCGGCCGCGAGCAGAGCGACCAGGGCGTCGACATCGTTGGCGACCCACGCAGACACCAGACGGTCCACCAGCTCGCGCGCTGCGGGGTCATCGGCCTGGCGCGCGCCGGGGCTGGTGAAGTCGTGTGACTCGATCGTCCTGCGGGCGCGGTTCAACGCGCTGTTCACCGACGCGACCGACGCCTCCAGGACCGTTGCCGTCTCTGCGGCGCTGAAGCCGAGCACGTCACGCAGCAGCAGCACGGCACGCTGCCTGCCGGGCAGGGTCTGCAGCGAGGCGACGAAGGCCAGCTCGACGCTCTCCTTCTGGTCATATCTCGCGTGCGGCGAGCCGTCGCTCGGGAGGTCGGGGAACGGGGTGATCCAGAGGTTCTCGTCGAGGGGCCCCTCGGCAGGGCCGTGCGGGTCCCACGCCGGACCGAAGTCGACCGGCAGCACGCGCCGCCTGCGCTGCTCCAGGACGCGGAGCGAGGCGTTGGTGGCGATCCGGAACAGCCAGGTCCGCAGCGAGCTGCGGCCCTCGAAGGAGTCGAGGGAGCGCCAGGCCCGGACCAGCGTCTCCTGCAGGGCGTCCTCGGCATCCGGGAGGGAGCCGGTCATCCGGTAGCAGTGGCCGAGCAGGGCCGGCTGGTGGGGTGAGACCAGCCGCTCGAAGGATGCGTCGCTGCCCCGGGGAAGCGGTGAGGTGCTCATGCGTGCTCCCACAGCGCCAGGTCTCCGATGACGGACGACGTGAGCACCGAACGTCGACCGCCGGGGCCTTGCCTGGGAGCCAGGGTCCGCTCGGCGCCGAGTGTCACGGCCACCGCCGTCGCGGCCTCGAGGTCATCCACGGCGACGTAGGGCACCCAGACCGCCGGGTTGGCCCCGCACTCCACGAGGCCGGCGCTGACGCCGATGTCCAGGCTGAGGTAGGGACGTCCCGCGGAGGTCAGCCTGCGGGTCCGCCAACCGAGCAGGGTGCGGTAGAACTCCTCGGCTGCGGCGACGTCTCCGGTGTGGAGCTCGAGGTGCACCAGGTCACCGGTGCTCATGCGGCGAGCGCCAGGTCTGTGGACGCAACGCCCGAGCGCGAGGGTACGGCGGCGCCGAACGCGGCGCCGAGCAGCGCGAGTCCGGCCGCGACCACCAGGGCCGGGTCGAACCCGTCGATGAACGGCTGCACGCCACCAGTGTCACCGGTGCCGAGGAACACGGCCACGGTCACGGCGATCCCGACGACCCCGCCCAGCTCGCGCATCATGCTGTTGACGCCGGCTGCCTTCCCCAGCGAGACATCGTCGACCGCCCCCAGCACGGCACTCTGGGCGCAGGGGATCGCGAGCGAGACGCCGATGCCGGCCAGGACGAACGGTCCGACGAGCGCGCCGTACGTCATCGTCGGTGAGGTCACCGACACCAGCCACAGGTAGCCGGCCGCCGTGCACGTGAGACCCGTCGTGAGCAGCACGCGCTCGCCGATGCGGCCGGCCAGTGCACCCGCCGCGGGGGCCACGGTCAGGAACGTGATGGTCCACGGCATCAGCCGCAGCCCTGCTCCGAGCGCGTCTGCGTGCAGGACGACCTGGAGGAGCTGGGCGAAGAAGAAGACCCCGGTGAACAGGCTGGCGAAGGTCATGAAGATCGCAGCGTTGCCGGCCGTGAAGGCGCGGGAGGCGAAGAGGGACGGCGGCAGCATCGGGTACGGCGCCCGCTGCTGCCAGGCGGCGAACCCGACGACGAGTGCGCCGCCGAGGGCGAACGAGACCAGCACCTCGGCACTGCCCCAGCCGATCTGGTTGCCGCGCACCAGTGCCCACAGGACGCCGAAGACTCCCGCCGTGACCAGGGCCAGGCCGGGCAGGTCCAACGGCTCGCGGGCGCCGCGGCTCTCCGGCAGGGTCCGCAGGGCCAGCGCCGCGGTGACCAGACCGATCGGCACGTTGATCCAGAAGATCCAGTGCCACGACAGTCCGTTGACCACGGCCCCGCCGACCAGCGGTCCGCTGGCCACCGCCAGACCCGTGATCGCGCTGAAGATGCCGATCGCAGCGCTTCGCTTCTCGGGCGGGAACGCCTGGGACAGCAGCGCCAGGCCGAGCGGCATCAGCAGTGCGCCGCCGGCGCCCTGCACCGCGCGAGCAGCGATCAGGGTCTCGACGTTCGGCGCCAGCGCACAGGCAGCCGACGCCAGCGAGAACAGCACCAGACCGCCCGCGAACCAGGTCCGGCGACCGAACCGGTCGCCGAGGCCGGCGGCGGTGATCAGCAGCATCGCGAAGGCCAGGTTGTAGGAGTTGACGGTCCACTCGAGCTGTTCGACGGATGCGTGCAGGTCTTCGCGGATCGTGGTCAGGGCGGTCGAGACGACCAGGGAGTCGAGGGCGGCCATCAGCGATCCGATGCCGGTGAGGGCGACGGTCCAGCGGGTCACGGCGGGCAGGGACGAGGCGGGCACGAGAGACCTCCAGTACGGGGCCGTGCCTGCTGCACGGCGTCACTGGGTTCGATCCCGGCCCGCCCCCGAACTGATCGCTCGCGCCGCGCTCAGTTGCGGATCCGGCGCGGATCGAAACCAGCAGGACGCCGGGATCCGCCCGGCTCGAGTCGAGGAGCAGCCATGAACGCCAACGACCTGCACGGCACCACAGCGATCGTCACCGGGGCCGGTGGTGGCTTCGGCAGCGCCGCCTGCCGAGCGTTGATCGAGGCAGGCGCACGCGTGGTCGGTCTCGTCCGGGACCCGCAGATCGGTGCCCGGCTGCGCGAGACGCTCGGGGACCGGTTCGAGCCGACGACGGGGGATGCCACGGACGCCGAGCTGGCGAGCGCGCTGCTGGCGACGAACCGACCCCGCGCGGTCGTGCTCGCGGCCGGCGCGTTCCCGTCGCCGCTGCCGGTGCAGGAACAGAGCTGGACGGACTTCTCCCGGACCTGGGAGGTCGATGTCGCGCAGGCGCTGCACTGGACCCGCGCGGCGCTGTTGCTCCCGCTCGACCCGGGCAGCGCGGTGGTGTCCCTCTCCAGCGGTGCGGCGATTCACGGCTCGCCGCTGAGCGGCGGATATGCCGGTGCCAAGGCAGCGATGCGCTTCATCGCCGCCTATGCCGCGGACGAGTCGACCCGGGCGCAGCTCGGCATCCGGTTCAGCGCCGTGCTGCCCCGACTCACGGTTGCCACGCCCTCGGGAGCGCGGTGGATCGGGGCCTACGCCAGCCGCGCGGGGCTCGACGTGACCACGTTCATCGACCGGGCCGGCCCGCAGACCCAGCCAGACCTGCTGGCGAAGGACCTGCTCAGCCTCGTGCTGGATCCGGCACTCGGGGCCACGGCGTACACCGTCCATCCGCAAGGCGGACTCCACGCGCTGGACTGACGACGCCTGCCCGGTGCCCTGAGGCCGTCTAGGAGTCGGGATCCTTCTCGAAGCTGACCCGGACGCGCTGGAAGCCCTTGTGGCGCTGGGCCTCGGCGTACTCGCGATAGACCTGCATGTCGGCCTCGGTGAGCTGGACCGCGTCGGTGAACGGAGTCAGCAGCGCCCGCGGGTAGAGGCGCTTGGCGAGCACGGCGTTGACCTGCAGCCCGATGATCGCGATGACGTTGGCGACGTAGAGCAGGGCGACCAGCCCGAGGACCACCGCGAAGACCGCGTTCATGCTGCTGGCCTTGGTGATCACGTGCTCGACGTAGACGCCACCGGCGACCTGCAGCAGCTGCCAGAGCACGGCGATGGTCACTGCCCCCGGGATGACGTCGCGCGGCGGCTCCTTGCGGGGTGTCGACAGCATCATCATCACGGTGAGCACCGCGGCGATGAGGGCGACGGTCGCCGCCAGGATCAGGAGGCGTACGCCGCCGCCGAGGTCGACGCCGAAGACGTCGGGGTGGCTGCCGAAGCTCGTGAGCACGGCGATCAGCACGAGCGCGAGTCCGGCGACGACCAGCCACACCAGGCTGCGCAGGCGGCTGACGACCGGGTTGAGCCTGCTGTTGCGGGGGATGGCCCACGCGACGTTCACCGCGTTCTGGGCCGCCTGGCCGAGTCCGACCACGCCGTAGAGCGCCGTGAGCGACCCGATCACCACGGCCGAGGAGCTGCCCTGGATCCCCTCGGGCCGGCCGAGCTGGTCGCCGACGATCGGGAACTGCGCCAGGGCGGAGCTGAGGATGTCCTGCTGGAGCTGCGGATGTCCCTGCAGGATGAACCCGAGCACGGCCGAGGCGATCAGCAGCATCGGGAAGATCGCCACGAACGCGTAGTAGGTCAGCACCGCGGCGAGATAGCCGCCCTGGTCGTCGAAGAACTTGTAGAGCACCCCGATGGGCATGCCGAGGAAGCGATGGCGACGCTGGAAGCCATCGACGCGGTCAACCAGCCCGGGCACAGGGAGAGGCTACGTGACCGTCCCAGCCTTGGTGGCCTATACCGAGCGCCTGCGATTCGATCGTTCGCCGGACGCGACCGGCGGTGCTCGCGCACGGTGATCTCGCTTCGTCATCGCGGCGGAGCGCACTCACCAGCTGGGGGACCAGATGCCTCACCGGATGCGGTCACTGCTCCCCCTTCTTGCCGCGGCGACGCTCGCGCTGGCCGGTTGTGCCGTCTCGGTCGACGAGGGCGGGTCGCCGGAGCCCCGCACGACCCAGGCGCAGGAGACCACGGCTGTGAAGAAGGACGTGGTCAAGCACAAGCTGGTGCGGATCAAGAAGGCGATCCCCTTCGCGCGGTCGACCGTGAAGACGTCGGGCCTCGACAAGGGCGTCAAGGTCCTCGACCAGCAGGGGCGTCCCGGGGTGCAGGTCCGAGTGGTGCGCGTGACCCTCGAGAACGGCGAGGAGGTGGGCCGTGACGTGGTCAAGACGTTCGTCGCTCGCGCACCGACGGAACAGGTGCAGCTCGTCGGCACCCGCGCCAAGCCCAAGCCGGCACCGGCCTCGAACTGCGACGACAACTACACCGGCGCCTGTGTTCCCGTCGCCAGTGACGTCGACTGCGCTGGTGGAAGCGGCGATGGTCCCGCCTACGTGGAGGGACCGGTCAGGATCGTGGGCGGCGACGTCTATGACCTCGACCGGGACGGGGACGGCATCGCCTGCGACAGCTGATGTGCGCCGTGGACGCTGGGCTGTCCGCTGGGAACGCGAACGTGTCCGACTGGCGCGAGCCGGACCGCGCGCGGCGTTGGACGATCGAGAGGTTCCACCCACCACCAGCTCTCGCTCGTCAGGAGAAAACCCATGATCATCGCCCTGCTCGACCTCCGCACCGCCGCAGCTGACCGCGCCGCTGCCCTCGCCCAGCTCGACAGCGAGCGCGAGGAGATCCGCGCCATGCCGGGAAACCTCGACTTCCGGGTGTACGCCGCTCGCGACGACGACGGGGCCGTCGCGGTGATCCACGAGTGGGTCGACGAGCCGTCCTTCGCCGCCTACCTCGCCTCCGATGCCTTCGCCCGGTCCGGCGCATTGATCCGGCCGCTGGTGATCGCCCCTCCGGTGAGCCGCCGGTTCGACGCCGCACTGCTCGAGACGGTCTGATCGCGCGCGCGTCTAGGGTGAGCGGGTGCGAGGCAGTCCGTGAGCCGCGAGGCCTTCGCGTTCGCGCGAGAGTTCGCCGCGGCGCCACCCTCCGAGCTGAGGGTGGACCAGCACTACCTGTTGTGCGCCTCCCGGGGTGCGCTGCGGCTCGAGGCACGTGGCCTGTCGTGGGTGCTGCCGCCAGCACGCGCGGCGCTGATCGCCGCCGGCGAGCCGATCGAGGTGGCCATCCCGCAGCCGGTCACGACCTCGTCGGTGCTCTTCGACACCGGCTTCGCCCCGTCGCCCCCCGCGCCGCTCACCGTCTTCGATCTCAGCCTGCTGGCCCGGACACTGGTGTCGGAGTGCGTGGCCTGGCCCGACGCGGAGGAGCCACTCCCGGCGTACGCCCGCAGCCTGTTCGGTGCGCTGGCGGCCGTGGCGTGGCGGCTCGCCGAGCACCCGAGCCCGGTCACGGTCCCGGCCGGTCGGACGCCGGAGCTGCGTCGGGCACTGGTGGTGACCGGTGAGCGGCTGGCCGAGGAGGTGAGCTTCGAGGACGTCGCACGGGAGGTCGGGCTGGCGCCGCGGTCGCTGGCCCGCAGGTTCGAGGACGAGTGCGCGATGACCTGGCGCGCGGCGGTGCGCCGAATGCGAGTGCTGCGGGCGATCGAGCAGCTGGCCGTGGACGAGGACTCCGTGACGACGATCGCGCACGCCGTCGGCTACACGTCCCTCTCGGCGTTCAACGCAGCGTTCCGCGACCTCACCGGGCGTACGCCGACGCAGTACCGCGCGACGTTTCGTCCCTGACTCCGACGCTCGCGAAATCGACGTGCCGAGAGGTCGAGCCGGGTCTAGCGTGCGGGGATGTCCTCACGACTGGTGGCAGTGACCCTCGACGCCCACGACCCGGGAGGGCTGGCCGCGTTCTGGGGCGGACTGCTCGGTCGCGAGGTGGTGCGCGAGGCCAACGGCGCCCTGCTGCCCGGGGACGAGCGGCAGGTGGGTCTCCGCTTCGTCGACGCGGCGACCGAGAAGACCGGCCTCAACCGCGTGCACCTCCACCTGACCAGCAAGACCCCGGCCGACCAGCAGCGGATCGTCGCGGCCGCCTTGCGTCTCGGGGGGCGCCACGTCGTCGTGGGTCAGCTCCCCGAGGAGGGCCACGTCGTGCTCGGGGACCCGGAGGGCAACGAGTTCTGTGTCATCGAGCCGGGCAACAGCTTCCTCGCCGGCTGCGGCTTCCTCGGGGAGGTGGCCTGCGCGGGCAGCCGCGAGGTCGGTCTGTTCTGGCGCGATGCGCTCGGTTGGCCACTGGTGTGGGACCAGGACGAGGAGACTGCGGTCCAGTCCCCTGCGGGTGGGACGAAGGTCGCCTGGGGCGGTCAGTCCCCGTCGCCCGAGCCGGCGAGGAACCGGCAGCGGTTCGACCTCGCTGCACCCGACCTCTCCGAGGAGGTGGCGCGGCTGGTGGCGCTCGGGGCGAGTCGGCTCGCCGACCGCGATGGTGGCGCCGTGCTCGCCGACCCGGACGGCAACGAGTTCTTCCTCACGTGGGGCTGATCGCAGGTCTGCCCACTGCGCGGTTGAGCTGCCGCGAACGGCGAACCGCGTGAGACGCTGGCGCGATGGCTCCCGACGACGTCCCGATCGGCGACTGGCTGCACCAGGGCACGAGCGACCCGCGCGAGGTCGCCGAGCGCTACGACCAGTGGGCCCAGGGCTACGACGACGACTTGTCCTCGTGGTCCTACCGGGCACCCGAGGTCGTGACGGCGACCGTCCTCGCCGGTCATCCCGAGGCGGCCTCCGTGCTCGACGTCGGCTGCGGCACCGGCCTCGTCGGCCGGACACTTCGTGCCCGCGGGTTCACCGGGCAGGTGCGGGGGCTCGACATCTCACAAGCCTCGCTCGAGGTGGCCCGGCAGTCCGGGGCCTATGACTCCGTGGAGCAGGCAGACCTCCAGCAGAGACTGCCCTTCGAGGACCGCGGCGTGGACGTCGTGGTCTGTGTCGGGGTGATGACCTATCTGCCCGAGGTCGAGCTGGTGTGGCGAGAGTTCGCACGGGTGGTGCGGCCGGGCGGGCTCGTGGTCGCGACCCAGCGCGAGGACCTGTGGGACACCCGCGAGTGCCAGGCGGTGGTCGACCGGCTCCAGGCCGAGGGCGTCTGGACGGCACCGGAGATCGCCGGGCCGGCGGCGTACCTGCCGGAGGGCTATGGCGGCACACCGGAGGTCGAGTGCTACTACCTGTCCGCTCGCGTCGCCTGACTGCGCGGGACCCGGCGTCGTCGTCCATCCCCCGACGTCAGGAACCGACGGGAGCACGGGCAGCGGTCAAGGTCCCGACCACCCGGGCCCAGGCGGTCAGTGGTGTGAGTGGCGCCGGCTCCGGAGCCGGAGCCGCATCAGGTCCTCACCCACCACCACCTTGCCCGAGAAGCCCTGCTGCGCGCGTCGCTTCCACCGCGCGGGGCTGACGATGGCGTGGGCGGAGGGGACGAAGTGGGTCAGGACCAGGGTGTCGACACCCGCGGCCTCGGCGACCTTGCCCACGTCGGCGACCGAGGTGTGCGACTGCTTGAGGTGGTCCAGTGCCGCCGGTGGCAGCTCCCCCAGGGCCTCGAGGTCGATCACCTCGTGGACGAGCATGTCGGCACCGTGCGCCAGCCGGATCACGTTGTTACTCAGCGAGGTGTCGCCCGAGAACACGACGACGCCGTCGTCTGTCTCGATCCGGTAGGCGAAGGCCGGGAAGACCGGTCCGTGGGGGACCAGGATCGCGGAGACGCGGACGCGGTCGTCCTCCATGACCTCGAACGGCTCCATGTCCGGAGCGGTCGGTCCGGCGAAGCTGGCCCCCACGTCGGGTACGACGTTCTCGTGCACGCGGATCAGGTCGCGGGGATCAGGTGATCCGGAGTCGCGGATGAACAGGTTGCTGGTGTAGGCGTAGGCGTCCACCAGACGGCTCGTCATGTCGGCGAGCCCTGGCGTGGGGTCACTCGGATTGACGGTCGGCACCTGGCCGCCCCGGAACGGAGGCTGGAGCCCACCGGCCGGACCCGGGCCGTAGACGTCCACCGTCTGGGTCAGCTCGTCGTTGTAGTCGCTGACACCCCATCCGGCGAGCAGGAAGACGTTGTAGTAGTCGCAGATGTGGTCCGCGTGCAGGTGGGTGATGAAGATCGACTGGAGATCGGCGAAGGCCAGACCGATGTTGAAGTAGTTGGTCACCGTCCCGCGGCCGCAGTCGATCAGGTAGTTCTTGCCGCCGACGTGCAGGACGTTGGAGATGCCGGCGCGATCCGGCTCCGGCGGGGGGCCGGCGGCCGTCCCGAGGAGCGCCAGCTCGGTGCCTCGGAACGGGCGTGGCGACCGTCGTCCCGTGGGCGGGCTCGCGGCGGATGCCGCCGAGGGGATCAGACCCAGCCCCAGGCCGGCGGCAGCGATCCCGCCGCCGGCCATCAGGGACCGGCGGGTAACTCCTGGGTCATCACATGTCTCGCACACTGCGCACCTCCACCGGAGAACGTTCGGTTCCGAACGATCGATACGTTTGCACGATCGCTCACGCCGCGTCAATGGCTCGAGCGGTCCACCTGTCCGGCGACGGGCAGCGTCACCGTGACGCAGAGCCCGCCCGCGGCACGTGGTGTGAGGGTGAGGGTCCCGAGGTGCGCCCGCACGATGCTGCTGACGATTCCGAGGCCGAGGCCGACTCCTGCGTGGCTGGTCCGGACGCGTTGCGTGCCGCGCTGGAACGGCTCCACCAGCGTGGCCACCACCTGAGGGGTGAGCGTCTCCCCGGTGTTCTCGACGGTGAGCATCACGCTCCCGAGGCGAACGCCGGTCGTGATCTGCACGGTGCCGCCCGCGGGCAGGTTGTGGACGATCGCGTTGTGCACGAGGTTGGTGGTCATCTGCAGCAGCAGTGCGTGCGAACCGATGGTGGGGCTCAGGTCGCCCGAGGTCTCGACGGTCACGGCGTGCCCCTCGGCGAGGGGGAGGAGCGTCTCGGTCGCTTCTTCGGCCACCAGCGACAGGTCGACGGGTTCGCGGGCGAACGATCGTTGCTCGGCGCGGCTGAGCAGGAGCAACGCCTCGGTGAGGTCGATCGCCCTGGTGTTGACGTGGTGGAGACGCTCGACGAGCTCGGCACTGTCGTGAGCGGGGTCCTTGCGGGCCACCTCGAGCAACGTCTGCGTGATGGCCAGCGGGGTGCGCAGCTCGTGGGAGGCGTTGGCCGCGAACCGTCGCTGCTCGGCGTCGTGAGCAGCGATCCGCGCGAGCATGGTGTCGAAGGCGTCGGCGAGCTCGCGGAACTCGTCGCGGCGGCCCTCGAGCTGGATCCGGTGGGAGAGCGACCCCTCCGCGGCCAGACGGGTGGCATGGGTGATGCGGGTCAGGGGCGCGAGCATCGCCCCGGCGAGCAGCCACCCTCCCAGGAGTCCGAACACCAGCAGCAGGGCCATCATGATGGCTGCCTTCGGCGCGAAGGCAGCCAGGAGGTCGGAGCGGTCCGGCGCGACGATCGGACCCCGCATCACGTCGGGGACGTAGCGCAGGAGGAAGAGCCAGACCACTGCCAGCAGTGCGGCTCCGGTCAGGATGATGCAGGCCGCGTAGCTGAGGGCGAGCTTGAGACGCACGCTCACGCCAGACTCCCTATCCACGGCCCGCTCCTTGGGGTCCGCCGCCGGAAGCGTCGATGCGGTAGCCGACGCCGGCCACGGTGGAGATGACCCAGGGTTCGCCGAGACGCTTGCGCAGGGCGGAGACGGTGATGCGTACGGCGTTCGTGAACGGGTCTGCGTTCTCGTCCCAGGCGCGTTCCAGCAGCTGCTCGGCACTGACGACTCCGCCGCCGGCTGCGATGAGGACCTCCAGCACGGCGAACTGCTTCCGGGTGAGCGCGACGTAGCGACCGTCGCGGTAGACCTCACGGCGGAACGGATCCAGTCGGAGGCCCGCCAGCTCCTGCACGGGCGGTCTGTTGTGTGCGCGTCTGCGGTCGAGGGCCCTGAGCCTGAGCACGAGCTCGCGGAGTGCGAACGGCTTGGTCAGGTAGTCGTCCGCGCCGAGACCGAACCCGGAGGCCTTGTCGTCGAGCCTGTCGGCTGCGGTCAGCATCAGGATCGGCATCCCGCTCCCGGAGGCGACGATGTGCGCGGCGATCTCGTCGCCGGAGGGCCTGGGGATGTCGCGGTCGAGGACGGCGATGTCGTAGGCATTTACGTCGAGCAGCTCCAGCGCGGTGTTCCCGTCACCGGCGATGTCGGCCGCGATCGCCTCGAGGCGCAAGCCGTCCCGGATGGCCTCAGCCATGTAGGGCTCGTCCTCGACGATCAACACGCGCATGTCATGACGCTAACCACCGGGGGTATCGCCGGCATATCGAAAACCACATACGGGCCCACAACGTCGCGCTGCCTTCACTGGTCACATGAACCACACCGCATCAGCACGAGCAGCCCGAGGTGTCTCGAGGCTCGTCCTCGGCGGCCTGGCGGTCGTCATCGCCCTGGCCATCGGGACCCTCGGCCATCCGTCGTTGTCGTCCTCGGGCACCTCGGTCCTCGACGGCTCGTCACCGTCGGTGGCCAACCTCGATCCAGACCTGCGCGATGCCCTTCGCGAGGCGGCGGCGGATGCGCGCCAGGAGGGTGTCGAGATCCACGTGAACAGCGGTTGGCGCTCCCCGGCGGAGCAGGAACGGCTGCTCCGGGAAGCGATCTCGACCTATGGCTCGCGCGAGGCTGCTGCGCGATGGGTGGCCACCCCCCGCACGTCTCCGCACGTCTCGGGCGACGCGGTCGACCTCGGGCCCACCGGTGCCGCGGCGTGGTTGTCCGCACACGGCGCTCGCCACGGGCTGTGCCAGATCTACGACAACGAGCCCTGGCACTACGAGCTGCGCCCCGAAGCGGTCGATCAGGGTTGCCCACCCACGTATGCCGACCCGACACGCGATCCACGGATGCACCCGTGACCAGCACGTCCGACAGCACCAGGACCTCGACACCGCCAACGACGCAAGGGGAGACACCATGACGAGCAGTTTCCGGCCGCTGGCCGTCGCGATCGCTGCGCTGATCGGCCTGCTTCTCGCGGGCTGCGCGAGCGGACCCGACGGGACCACCGACGGTGGCAGCGCCAGCGACAACTCGAGTCGTGACAAGACCGTGAAGTTCGCCGAGTGCATGCGCGGTCACGGAGTCACCGCGTTCCCGGACCCGGACGCGTCAGGCAGCCTGACCATCGACGAGGTGCTGAACGGCTCGTCCCTCGACCCCGACAGCCCCCGGTGGAAGGGCGCGATGAAGGCGTGCCAGCACCTGCAGCCGCCGGGCTTCACGGGCAAGAAGCGCAGCGCCGCGAAGCAGGAAGAGGCGCTCAAGTTCGCCCAGTGCGTTCGAGACCACGGGGTCACGGACTTCCCCGACCCGGTCGAGGGTGACCCACTGGTCAACACCGACAACATCCCGTCCACCGACGAGGAGGGCGGCATGACCATCCTCGACGACGCGATGCATGTGTGCGGCAAGGTCTACGCGGGCGAGCTCGGATTGAAGGGACCGTGAGGCGCCGCGTCTGGACGCTGGTCGCAGCGGTCGTCCTCCTGGCCGCAGCCACAGGCGGTGTCCTCGCGACGACCGGCAGGCGGACACCCACCGCGGCGGCGCAGGTGTCGTCCGTGCACTCGGCCCCGGTGGAGCGGGGCAGGCTCTCGGCCCTCGTCTCACTCGACGGCATCTTGACCCGGCGAGGGCGGGCGGACGGTTCGGCGTACACCGCGATCAACCGGGCGCGCGGCACCTTCACGATGCTGCCTGAGGGCGGGGACAAGGTCCGGTGCGGCGACGTGCTCTACCGCGTGGACGACCGGCCGGTGCTGTTGCTGTGCGGCACGGTCCCGGCCTGGCGCGATCTCCGCGCGGGCGACGCCGGCCGGGATGTCCGTCAGCTCAACCGCAACCTGCACCGGCTGGGCAGTGACGACGCCGCCCACGTCGCCGTCGATCCCCACAGCCGCGTCTTCACCGAGGAGACGGAGAAGGCGCTCGAGAAGCTGCAGACCGACCGTGGCGCTGAGGTGACCGGAAGGCTTGGCGCCGGTGCCGCGGTCTTCCTGCCCGGGCCGGTGCGGATCGCCACGGTGGCAGGCGTCCTCGGTGGGCCGGCCCGGCCGGGTCAGCAGGTCGGTCAAGCCACCTCCGACACGCTCGAGGTGCACCTGGCCCTCGATCCGTCGCAGCAGGGTGAGGTGAAGCAGGGTGACCGCGCGCGGATCACCCTGCCCGGCGACGTGTCGGTGACCGGACGAGTCGGCGGCTTCGGACGCATCGCCCAGGCGCCCTCGGGCTCGACCGGCAAGCCCGCCGGCGCGACCGTCCCGGCGTACGTCAGCCTCGACCGTCCGGCGCTCGCCCGGGGGCTCGACCGGGCCCCGGTCCAGGTCGACATCACCACCAAGGGTGTCGACGACGCACTGAGCGTGCCGGTCACCGCCATCGTCGGCCGGTCGGGCGGCGGGTTCGCGGTCGAGGCCGTGCGCGAGGGGGGTCGGCGGGAGCTGGTCGGGGTGAGCCTCGGCCTGTTCGACACCACCGCCGGACGCGTGCAGGTCGACGGCGACCTGCACGAAGGCGATCACGTGGTGGTCCCCGCGCCATGAGCGGAGCACCGGTTCTGGAGCTTGACGGGGTGGCGAAGGTCTATGGCGAGCACCCACCGGTGGCTGCCCTCCGGGACGTGTCCTTCTCCATCCGGCGAGGCGAGCTGGTGGCCATCCGCGGGCCGTCCGGGTCGGGCAAGTCCACGCTGCTGCACCTCATGGGGACGTTGGATCGACCCAGTCGTGGCGTGGTGCGGGTCGGCGGTGTCGACGTGGCCCGGTTGAGCGATCGCGAGCTGTCGCTGTTGCGGGCTCGGGAGATCGGGTTCGTCTTCCAGCAGTTCTTCCTGGCTGAGCACGCCACGGTGCGGGAGAACATCGCCGACGGGTTGCTGTACGCCGGCGTCCCCGCAGCCGCGCGCCGCCGGAGAGCGGACGAGGCGCTCGAACGGGTGGGACTCTCGGACCGCGCGAGGTTCAGGCCCACCCAGATCTCTGGAGGCCAGCGGCAGCGCGTCGCCATCGCACGGGCCCTCGTCGGGCAACCGGCGATCGTCCTCGCCGACGAACCGACGGGAAATCTCGACAGTGCCACCGGAGCATCGATCATGGAGCTCCTCCTCGAGCTCCATGCCGCAGGCGCGACCATCATCATGATCACCCACGACTCGGACCTCGCCGATCAGCTGCCTCGACAGATCCGGCTGCTGGACGGCGAGGTGGTCGCCGACACCGTCCGGCGGCCGGAGGGTGGCGCGGGCGCCACAACGGTTCCCGCGGACGACACCGAGGGTGGGACCCCGTGACCAGCCACGCCGGAAGGCTGGGACTGACGGACGGGCTGCGGGTGGCGAGCGTCGGCCTGCGCTCCCGCCGGCTGCGGGCCGCTCTGTCTGCACTGGGAATCGCGATCGGAACCGCGGCCATCGTGGCGGTTCTCGGGCTGTCGTCCTCCTCCCAGGCCGGTCTGCTCGCGGAGATCGACCGGCTCGGCACCAACCTGCTGACCGTCGAGGCAGGACAGACCCTGACCGGGGGTGAGTCGAGGTTGCCGGGCGAGGCCCCCGCGAGGATCACCCACCTGGACAACGTGCGGCAGGTGGCACACACCGGCCTGGTCAAGGCCGAGAAGGTCTATCGGAACCCGATGATCCCGGTGGGCAACACCGGTGGCCTGCAGGTGCGTGCGACCAGCCTCAACCTGCCCTCCGTGCTCGGCACCGGCGTGGCGCATGGGGTCTGGCTCAACGCGGGCACCGCCCGCCTCCCCGTTGCGGTGCTCGGTTCCTCCGCCGCCCGACGACTGGGCATCGACCGGGTCCCTGCGGATCAGCGGATCTGGCTGGGACACCAGTGGTTCCACGTCGCCGGAATCCTGAAGCCCGCCCCGCTGGCGTCCGAGATCGACAACAGCGCCTTGATCGGCTATCCGGCCGCCCGGGACTTCCTCGGTTATCGGAGCATGGTCGGCGAGGATGAGAAGGCCGGTCCGCCGAGCACGATCTACGTGCGCACTGCCACCGGCCACGAGGCTGCGGTGCAGGCGCTGCTGGCGCGCACGGCCAACCCCCAGGCACCCAACGAGGTGAACCTCAGCCAGCCCTCCGACGTGCTGACCGCTCGCGCCGCTGCGGCGGGGGTCTTCGACAGCCTCTTCCTCGGGCTCGGGGTGGTGGCGCTGCTCGTGGGGGCCGTCGGGGTCGCCAACATCATGCTCATCTCGGTGCTCGAACGCCGCTCCGAGATCGGCCTCCGCCGCGCCCTCGGTGCGACCAAAGGCCAGATCCGGACGCAGTTCCTCGCCGAGTCGATGCTGCTCTCGGTGATCGGCGGGGTCGTCGGCGTGCTGGCCGGGACCGCCGCCACGGCGGTGTATGCCGTCACCAGGAATTGGGCCGTCGTGATCCCTGTCCAGGCGTGGACGGGCGGCATCGCCTCGGCCGTCCTGATCGGCGCGATCGCCGGGCTGGTTCCGGCCGTGCGAGCCTCGCGGATGCCGCCGACGGTGGCGTTGCGGTCGCTGTGAGCCGGGGGAGTCGCTCCCCGAGCACACGTTGACAAGCCGGCGACCATGGCAGGAAGATTAACCAGGAGGTTAACTTTCGTGGTCGATGTTCCGGAGTCGGAGGCACTGGACCGGGTGATGGACGCCCTGGCCAACTCCCATCGCCGGGCCATCGTCCACCTGCTCGGCCTCCAGCCGTGGGCGATCAACCGGCTCGCCGAGGTGCGGGGGCTCTCACTCCCCGCGATCCACAAGCACCTCAAGGTGCTCGACGGTGCCGGCTTGATCCGGCGGCACAAGCGGGGGCGGACGACGTATCTCACCCTGGACGGCCAGCAGCTGCGGGAGGTCCAGCAGTGGGTCGGGCAGTTCCACACCTACTGGGGCAACGACGAGGCGACGTACGAGAACTACGACGAGTTTCTCGGCATCGCTCCCGGCAGGGACGACACGCGTCAATCAAGACGAGGGAGAAGCTGATGAAGAAGTTCCTGGTGCTCACCTACGGGTTCACCACGCCGACCGACGAGGTGCAGCAGGCGTGGGGTGCGTGGTTCGCGTCCGCAGGGCCACACCTGGTCGACCCGGGCAGTCCGTTCGGTCGCGGTGTCGAGATCACCACCACCGGGCGCGCCGAGCTCAGTCTGGAGTCTGCGTCGCCGATGGTCGGATACTGCATCCTCAATGCAGAGAGCCTCGAGGAAGCCGAGTCTCTCGTCCAGTCCATGCCGATCATCGAGAGCGTGCGCGTCTACGAGGCCGAGTCCATGTAGTCGTCAGCAGCGGTGTCAACGAGGGGAGCACTCATGACCCTGCAGCAGGTCGAGCTGTCAGGCGGCACCGTCGAGTACGACGACTCCGGTGGTTCCGGTCGCGCGGTGGTGCTGTGCCACGGGCTGTTGATGGACGGTTCGGTCTGGGACCGCCTGCTCCCGCACCTCGACGACGGACTCCGCGTGGTCAGGCCCGTCCTCCCGTTGGGTGCCCACCGGTTGCCGATGCGGCCGGATGCCGACCTGTCGCTGCGCGGCCAGGCCGCCATGCTCGGGGAGCTGCTCGAGCGGCTCGGTCTGGACGACGTGGTGCTCGCCGTCAGCGACACCGGGTTCCCGTTGCTGCTGGCTGCCGAGAGCCACCCACGGATCGGCGCACTGGTGGTGCTGCCCTGCGAGGCGTTCGACAACATCCCGCCGGGGCTGCCGGGCAAGACGGTCGCGCTCGCCGCCCGCATCCCTGGTGGGGTCCTCGCCGCCACGGCGGCGTTGCGCCTGCCATTCGCGTCCCGGCTGCCGTTCACGCTCGGCCCGATGTCGCGCAGGCCGATCGAGCGTGGCCTGGTGCTCCGCTGGACCGCCCCGCTGCTGCGGAGCCGGGCGGTGCGCCGCGATCTGGTGAAGTATGCGACCGCCTCCGACTTCTCGGCGATCGACGCGGCGTGCCGCGCGTTGTCCAGCTTCGACGGTCCAGCGGTGGTGCTCTGGTCGCGGACGGACCAGATGTTGCCGTTCGAGCACGCCGTCGCGATCGCCGAGTCCATGCCACGGGCCAGGTTGGTGGCCCTCGACGACGGCGGCTCGTTGCTGCAGCTCGACGAGCCGGTGCGGGTCGCCGCCGAGGTCAACGCACTCGCCCGAGCCTGATCAGCTCAGGAGCAGGTCGGCGATCGGCAGACGTAGCGGAAGGGTGGATCGGCGAGCAGCGCCTTCGCCTGCGCCGCATCCGGTGGTGCGGCAGGGTC
This sequence comes from uncultured Actinomycetota bacterium, assembly GCA_963843075.1. Taxonomy (GTDB): domain Bacteria; phylum Actinomycetota; class Actinomycetes; order Propionibacteriales; family Nocardioidaceae; genus Marmoricola. The sequence goes on from CAWJJD010000001.1 coordinate 1,514,484, forward strand.
CATCTCGAGCACGAGGTCTCCGCCACAGCGGGGACACCGGGGGACAGGGGGGTCGGCCATCGTGTCTCCTGGTCGGTTGCCTGGTCGATGTCTCGGCGCTCGGTCGTGGTCCGTCAGCTGTGCACCGGGCGGCGTGCGCCCACACGCGTCCAGACCAGGAGAGCGATGATCGCGCCGATGACCGAGCCGATGATCCCGGCGGGCTGCAGGAACCCGTCGCTGGCGTCCTTGTGGAACAGCAGGTAGCCGAGGAAGCCGCCGACGAACGAGCCGACGACGCCCAGGACGATGGTCATCGCGATGGACATGTCCTGCTTGCCCGGGACGAGGAGGCGGGCGAGTGCGCCTGCGACGAGTCCGACGATCAGGATGGTGAGGATGAGACCCAGCATGGTGTGCCTTTCGGTGGCGGTTGGTTGGTCTCCCCATCCTGTGACCCCCAAGGCGGGTCGGATACACCCCTAGGTGGGTTAGGCTCACCAGATGGGCGAGGGTGGGACCGCGGGCAGGGGGCGACCGATCACCGTGGCGCTGGTCGACGACTACGACGTCGTCGTGATGGGTGTCGCCAAGATCATCGACCGCTACCGCGATCGCGTGATCGTGGCCGAGATCGACACCAACGAGTCGATCGAGGACGAGGTCGACATCGTGCTCTACGACTGCTTCGCGCAACCGGAGTCCGACCACGACCACATCGCCGCACTCGTCGAGAACCCGCACGCCAGGCGCGTGGTCGTCTACACGTGGAACTTCCATCCCGAGCTGGTCGAGAGCGCACGCAGACAAGGGGTGCACGGCTATCTCTCCAAGGCGTTGCCCGCGCGTGAGCTGATCGCAGCCCTCGAGGCCGTGCACGCCGGTGACGTGGTGATCAGCGATCCGCCCGGGCGGGCCGGTGGGGTCAACGGTCTCGACTGGCCCGGACGCAGCGAAGGGCTGAGCGAGCGCGAGGCAGAGATCCTGGCCCTGATCACCCAGGGCCTCAACAACGCCGAAGTGGCCGCCCGGACGTTCCTGACGCCCAACACGGTGAAGTCCTACATCCGCACGCTCTACCGCAAGATCGACGTGGCCAGCCGCACCCAGGCGGTGCTGTGGGGGATCGAGCACGGCTTCGCTCCGGACCACCACCGGATCGACCACTGGCGCGGAGGACCCTGAGCCAGGCACTACTCTCACAACGGTGAGCAGAATCTTCACCGCCAGCTTCTCCTCGGTCTATCCCCACTACGTCACCAAGGTGGAGAGGAAGGGACGCACGAAGGCCGAGCTGGACCAGGTCATCGAATGGCTCACCGGCTTCGACGAGTCCGCCCTGGGGCGTCACCTCGACGCGGAGACGACCATCGAGGACTTCTTCGCCGACGCGGACCTCAATGCGCACGCCTCGCTGATCACCGGGGTGGTCTGCGGAGTCCGGGTCGAGGACGTCGAGGACCCGCTGATGCAGAAGATCCGCTACCTCGACAAGCTGGTCGACGAGCTGGCCAAGGGCAAGGCCATCGACAAGGTCCTGCGGGCCTAGCGGTCGATGGCGCCGCCGCCGTGAACAACGACGAGGACTCCTTCGCCACCGACGTCGTCGAGCGGCTCCCCTACGACGTGGTCGTCGAACCGCACGTGCCGGTCACGTTGCGCAGCGGAGTGACGATCTCGGTCAAGCTGTGGCTGCCCGTGACCGAGCCCGGTGAGCGGCTCCCCGCCGTACTCGAGGCGATCCCCTACCGCAAGGACGACAACTCCCTGGTCGACGACTCGGCGCGGTTCGGGTTCTTCGCCGGCCACGGCTACGTCGGGGTGCGGATGGACCTGCGGGGGAGTGGCACCTCGACCGGGGTCCTCGAGGACGAGTACGCCGAGCAGGAGCAGCTCGACATCTGCGAGGTCATCGACTGGATCAGCCGGCGGCCCTGGTGCACCGGTGACGTGGCGATGACCGGCATCTCCTGGAGCGGCTTCAACAGCCTCCAGGTAGCGGCTCGGCGGCCACCTGCGCTGCGAACGGTCATCTCGGTGTGCTCGACCGACGATCGCTACGACAACGACGTCCACTACCTCGGCGGGTCGCTGCTCGCGTGCTACCAGAGCGTGTGGGGCAGTGCCATGCACGCCAACAACACCCACCCGCCCGATCCGGCGATCGTGGGCGACGCGTGGAAGGACCTGTGGCTGGCACGGCTGCACCACAACCCGCACTACGCCGCGCTGTGGACGCAGCACCAGCGACGTGACGACTACTGGCGCCACGGATCGGTCTGCGAGGACTACTCCGCCATCTCCGTCCCGACCCTGATGGTCGGCGGCTGGCAGGACCCCTACACCGACGCGGTCTTCCGGGTCGTGGCCGCGCTGGGACCGGACAGCAAGGCGTTGGTCGGTCCCTGGGCGCACACCTGGCCCGAGCGACCGGTGCCCGGGCCGGCGATCGGCTATCTCCAGGAGTGCGTGCGTTGGTTCGACCGCTGGCTCAAGGGGATAGACGACGGCGTCGACGAGGATCCGCGGATCCGGTTCCATCTGCAGGACTCGGCCCCAGTCGACTCGTTCGTCCGCGAGCGCGCCGGCACGTGGTTCGGCACCGACTCTGCACCCGGCGGCACCGGGGTCGTCCTCTGGCCGCAGTCCGACGGCGGACTCGCGAGCACGCCCGGCGCCGGGGAGACGAGCCACTCGAGCCCGCTGCTGCTCGGGCGCGGATCGCGGCACTACGAACCGATGGGAGGCCGCGGTGACCTGCCCGACGTGCAGACCCGGGACGACGCGGACGCCCTCGGCTTCACCACCGACCGCCTGGACGAGGACCTCGCGATCTTCGGCCAGCCTGTGGTGCGGATCCGGGCAGCCAGCGACAAGCCGAACGCCTTCGTCTTCGTGCGGATCACCGAGGTGGCCGAGGATGGCGAATCATTTCTTCTCACTCGCGGGAGCCTCAACCTCACGCACCGGCTCGGACATGACACGGAGGTCGCGGCGGTGCCGGTGGGTGAGTTCCTCGACTACGAGATCCCGCTCAAGCACATCGCACACAACCTCGCCGCCGGGACGCGGCTCCGGGTCAGCCTGTCCACGAGCTATTGGCCGTGGATCTGGCCCTCACCGGAGAGGGCGACGATCACCGTCGATCTCGCCCGGACCTCGGTCTCCGTGCCCCTGCTCGACCCCACCCTCGTCGCACCGCTCGAGCGGCCGTGGGCACCGGCGGTGATCGCCTCGCCGGCCGGTGTCGCGTCCGAGGGCGGCGAGCTGTCCTGGGAGTGGCAGGAGGACGTGAACCAGACCGTGGTCCTCAGGAGAAGCAGCGCCCCCACGACCAAGCACTTCCCCTCGGGGCTCACCACCGTGCACGACGTCGAGACCCGATGGTCGCTCGACCCGGACGACCCGCTCACCGCCGCGGTGGAGACCCTTCACTTCGCGAGCTTCGCCCGCGACGACTGGCACGTCGAGACCACCCAGCGCTCCCGGATGACCTGCGATGCCACCTCGTTCACCGTGAGCACCGTCCTGACCGCCCGCCTCGACGGGGTCGAGATCTTCGCCGAGGAGCTCACCCACCGGATTCCGCGCGACCACAACTGATCAGCGGCCCGCCCGTGTGGTCAAAAGGTGCTGCGGGTCAACCCTGCATGAAGGCGGCGACGAGCCGGCCCAGATCTTCGCCGGCATCCTCCTGCAGGAAGTGGCCGGCGTCCTGGACCGTCGGGTGGTCGATGCCTCGGGCACCGGGGATGAGCTTGGCCATGATCGGTGCCATGGCGCCGGTGATCGGGTCGCTGTCGCTGAAGGCGAGCAGGCACGGCAGCCGGCTCGTGGACAGGACTTCCCAGGCGGCGCGGTTGGCCTCGCTCGCCGGGTCGTCGGGGCGGGTGGGCACCAGACCGGGCATGGCGCGGGCTCCGGCCTTGGAGCGCTCCTCGGGGAACGGTGCGTCGTACGCCGCCCGCACCTCATCGGTCATCGGGCGCACGCACCCGGCAGCGACGAGGCGGCCGATGTCGAGCACCTCGGTCTTCTCGACCGCGCGCCGGAACTGCCACCACACCTCGGGCATGTCGAAGTCGCCGGTCGGCAGCCCGGTGTTCGCGGCCACCATGCGGGTGAAGCGGTCAGGGTGCTCGGCGACCAGTCGCAGTCCGATCAACCCGCCCCAGTCCTGGCCGACCATCGTGACCTCGCGCAGGTCGAGGTGGTCGAAGACCAGCTCACGGGTCCACTCGACCATCCGGGCGTAGGTGTAGTCGGCCTGGTCGACGGGCTTGTCGGAACGGCCGAAGCCGACCAGGTCGGGGATCACGCAGCGGATCCCGCTCCCGCTCAGCACCCGGGCGACATCTCGGTAGAGGAACGACCACGAGGGCTCGCCGTGCAGCAGCAGCGCGACCGGGCCGTCGGCCGGGCCCGTGTCGACCCAGGCCATCCGCAGGGTGCCGCCGTCGGGGTCGGTGACCTCCGCGTAGGCCGGCTCCCAGGGGAAGTCGGGCAGCTGGTCGAATGCGTCGTCCGGTGTTCGGTAGACCTCCACGACGGTCAGTCTGGCACGGCGCACCGGACGCCCGGTGACCCGTGGCGGCCTCCGTCAGTCGCTCCTGTTGCGCAGGCACCGCGCCAGGGTGGGGACCATCACCCCTGCGGCGACGAGGTGCAGCCCCACGAGGGTCGTGGTGGTGGCGGCGTCCCCGCCGGCGAGAAGGGGCGGCGCCAGGGAGATCACGGTCAGCGACACCGCCGTCCAGACGAATCGCTCGGCGGGGCGAGCACTCCGACGAAGAAGCGCGCCGGCGATGAGGATGCCCACCAGCGAGAAGAAGCCGGTCACCACGGCGATCCCCGACACCGGGATCGACTCGCCGCCGTCGGGGACCTCGAAGTCGACGCCGACGGCCCGGGCGAGCGCAGCGGCGAGGGCAGTGGCCGACATTGCCGCGAGGGTGGCCAGCAGGCCGGTGCCGACAAGTCCACGCACTCGGTGGGGGTGACTGGTCCTTCCCGGGGCCGAGTCTGCAAGGGCCCGCGGGTCGAACCGGTCGCTCATGTCCTCTCTCCATCAGTCGGCGCCTGTCGCGTGTCGTCCGCCGGCAGCCGCTCCGGCAGCCCGAACCGCGGGAACTGGTCGTCGTGGAAGGTGACGATCTCGGCGATCGCTCCACCCGCGATGCGCAGGACGTCGAAGGTCAGCGGCAGGTAGGCACCCTCCTGCTCGTGCCAGAGGTAGAAGGCCAGAGCGGGCTGGCGGTTCGCGGAGGAGACGACGCAGCGCAGGGCGCCGAGACTCTCGAAGCCGTCCTCGACCCAGTCGTGCACCACCGCGTCCCGGCCGACCTGCAGGCCGGGAGTGGGCGGCATCGAGCAACGGACGTCGTCCCGCAGCAGGGCAGCGAGCCCGTCGATGTCCTTGGTGAGGCTGGCGTCGGTGAACCGTCGCACCAGCTCACGCGTCCCGGTGTCCTGCTCGCCTCCGGTCCAGTCCTGGCGCTCCGCAGGCAGGTGCTCCCGCAGGCCGGCGCGGGCACGCTGCAGCGCGCTGTTCACGGAGTTGACGGAGTCCCCGAGGAGCACTGCGACGTCCTTGGCCGGCCAGCCGAGCACGTCGCGCAGGATCAGCACGGCCCGCGGGCGGGGTGCAAGGTGCTGCACCGCGACGACGTAGGCCAGCTCGATCGTCTCCCGCGCGACGGCGACGGTCTCGGGCTCGCGCGCCGCGTCGGCGGGCAGCTCGTCGAGCAACCGGTCCGGGTAGGGCTGCAGCCACAGCACCTCGCCACCTCTCGCGGGCTGCGGACGGCGCTTGGCGAGCAGGTCCAGGCAGGCATTGGTGGCGATGCCGTAGAGCCAGGCACGGAACGTCGACCGACCCTCGAAGGTCTCTCGCCGCCGCCAGGCACGCAGGAACGTCTCCTGCACGGTGTCCTCCGCGTCCTCGAAGGACCCGAGCATCCGGTAGCAGTGCACGTGCAGCTCGCGCCGGTGCCGCTGCGCCAGCCCCGAGAACGCGGGATCGTCGACCTCACCCAGACCACTGCTGCCCAGATCGCTCACGCCCGGCTCCTCCAGTTGCAGGTCTGCACTCATCGTCGTCCTTCCGTCGCATCATGTCGTCGGAGGTGTGACGGGCGCAGGAGCGAGAACTCATCACCCGGGTCGGCTGGTCCGTCCGACCAGAGAGGCTGCCGGGACGATCAGCCGAAGTCCTGAGCGGCGACAAGTCGCTGGGCCATCGGCTCGAGGGCGCTGACCAGCTCGCCAGCTCGGCGGCGTCCAGGACCTCGTACGGCGCGACGGCGAGCTCGTCGGTCAGCGCCTCGACCCGGTCCTTGGCCAGCCGACCGGCCGGGGTGAACGTCGACTCGTCCTCGACGAGCCCCCGATCCTTCATCGTCTCGATCAGCTCGGTCAGCAGCCTCGAGGGCAGGTGGTGGATGCGCCCGAAGCTCGTTGCCGGCATCCCCAGGTCGATGGCCAGCAGCACGTGCGCCTCCAGGCCGCCGATGCCCTCGGTCATCAGGGCGGCGATGTGGCCGTCACCGCGGTGCTCGCGCAGCAGCGAGGCCGCGTGGAAGAGGCGGGCCACGGGTTCCTCGGGAAGGGGCAGCGCTCGCAGCGCGGCGTACATCGGGCGCCCCTCGAGCGGGGCGCTGGTCGCGGCCACAGTGAGCAGCCCGACGGCTCGGGTGAAGTCTGTCGTCTCGATGAGCTCGCCGAGGATCCGGCGCAACGCGTTGACGCACCCCTGCTGGCGGGCGGCGATCGCCGCCTCCGGGGTCGTCGTGCTCCACACCTTCGGGATGTGGCGGGCCACCTCGCCGGGGGCGAAGTTGTAGAAGAGCGCGTGGACCACCTCGGCGGGCACGGAGGCGCCGAGCGGGGCTGCCCGCCCGGCGAAGTAGGTGTCCCAGTAGTCGGTGAACCCCAACGCGAACATCGTCTCGTTGGGTTCGTCGGCCGAGTAGGGAATGACTCCGATCGGCTCGACCAGCTCGAACATCCTGCGGGCCAGAGAGCTCCCGCGGCTCGTGCTCGACGCCTCGGCGGTGGTCTGCCCCATGGTGTGCTCCTCCGGTCCGGGATCGGGTTCGGCAATTGGACCGTCGCGGGGGGCCGGAGTCATCGCACCCCCACCGTGGCCTGCACCGGCGGCCCGGAGTGCCGCAGCCGAAACCTAGCTTCTCTGGGTGAGGGGAGCGGTCCGTGTCTGTCGCTTCGAACCAGTCCACACGGAGCGGAAGGGCTCACTCGAACTGATTCGTCGGCGGACGTTGTCCCAACCTTCCGAACCCTGAGAGTCGCACTCTCAGATGCCCTCGTCCTGACGCTGATAGGCCCCCGGAGGTACGCCGACCAGGTCGGTGAACTCGCGGGTGAAGTGGGCCTGGTCGAACCAGCCGTATTTCGTCGCGAGGTCGGCGAGCGAGCCGCCGTAGCCTGCGTCCAGGTCGGTGACCACGTCGTGCATCCGGTAGCGGGAGAGCACCCACTTGGGGCTGACGCCGACGTAGCGCTCGAACAGGCGCTGCAGCGTGCGGGTGCCGAGGGCGCACTTCTGCTCGACCTGGCTCACGCGGAGCAGTGAGCGGTCCTCGAGCATCGCCGTGATGACGTCGAGCAGCAGGGCGTAGTCGTCGCTCGGACTGGAGGCCAGGCGGCCGAGGACCTCGTCGAAGTGGCGGTTGCCCTCCTCGATCGAGTGGTCGGGACCGAGCTCGCGGAGGGCGTCGACCGTGGCGCCGTCGAGCACGGAGCTCGCCGGGACCGTGACGTCGCGCAGGTCGCGGGCGTTGAGGCCGGTGAGCGCGGCGAGGCCACCGGGACGGAACTTCGCGGCATGGACCCAGCCGGAGTCGCGGATGCTGACGTCGAACCGCTTCGTCACGACGCCAGTGACCACCACAGGGTCGTCGCCGACCTCGGGGCGCTGGTGGCCGCGCTCGACGCTGAGGTTGCAGGCGGGGTGGGGCAGTGTGGAGCTGAGGAAGGACGTGTCCGCAGGCAGGTCCCAGCGCAACGACCAGTAGTTCTCCACCCACGGCGACAGGTCGGGCGACGGCTCCGACCGCTCGAGGTGGACGTGGCGCGCGAGCTGGTCGGGGCGCAGGATGCCCGCCCGGGTGGACGTGGGCGTCCGGGTCGGGTCAGGCACGTGTCGAGCCCGCCTCAGTCGTCGTCATCGTCCCTGCCGAGGGCCCACTGGCCGATGCGGATGATCACGAACTCGGCGGGGCGCACGGGCGCGAAGCCGACGAGCACGACGAGACGCCCGTCATCGATGTCGTTCTGCGTCATCGTCGTGCGGTCGGCCCTGACGAAGAATGCGTCCTCGGGCGTGGTGCCGGCGAGGCGACCGTCGCGCCACAGGGTGAGCAGGAAGTCGGCGACCTGGTCGCGGACGCGCGCCCAGGTCGCCTCGTCGTTGGGCTCGAAGACCACCCACTGCAGACCGTGGTCGATCGACTGCTCGATGTAGGCGCCCAGCCGACGGACACTGACGTATCTCCACTCGGGGTCGTCGCCACGGATCGGGACGGGTCGGTGCGGCAGCCCTTGGACGTGGGCCGCCGGGTGGAGCCACTCTGACGCGTTTCTCCTATCGACCACGACCTCATCGTAGGAGTCTGGGCGGACAAGACACCCTCGGAGAAGGAGACACCCGATGAGCACCCCCATCGCCCGCCTCGCCATGGTCACCCTGGACACCGCGGACGCAGAGGCGAGCGCCGCGTTCTGGTCCGGACTGCTGGGGTGGGACGTGGCCCACTCCGAACGCGACTACGCCATGCTCACCGGTCCCGACCACGCGCTCGGGTTCGGCCGGGTCGAGGGGTACGTCGCTCCCGGCTGGCCGAACGAGAACGGCAGCAAGCAGTTCCACTTCGACCTGGCGGTGGCAGATCTCGACGAGGCAGAGAAGGCGGCCGTCGAGCTCGGCGCGACCGTCGCCGAGCCGCAGCCCGGGGAGACGTGGCGGGTGCTGCTCGACCCGTCGGGGCACCCGTTCTGCCTGACCAAGGCCGAGAACTGGGGCTGAGCGCGCGTCGCCGGTTTCCCAGGTTAGGAACCCGAACTGCCTCTTCACACACGATGCGCGGTGTGTGAAGAGGCGGCTTGACTTCCTAACCTGGGAAACCGGCCACCGGGCTACGCGAGCACCAGGACGAGGTCGCCGCCCTCGACCTGCTGGGTGCCGGTGAAGGCGAGGCGGTCGACGGTGCCGGCGCGGGGGGCGGTGATCGAGGCCTCCATCTTCATCGCCTCGATGGTGGCGACGACCTGGCCGGCGTCGACGGAGTCGCCCTCACCGACCTGGAGGGTGACGACACCGTCGAAGGGGGCGGGGAGCTGGTCGTCGTCCCTGGGGTCGGCCTTCTCCTGGGCCGCGACCTTGGACTCGACCGACTGGTCGCGCACGTTGATCGGGCGCAGCTGACCGTTGATGGTGGCCATCACGCTGCGGTAGCCGCGCTCGTCTGCCTCGCTGATCGCCTGCAGCCCGAGGATGAGGCGCTTGCCCTCCTCGATGTCGACGACGTGCTCCTGGCCGGAGCGGAGGCCGTAGAGGTAGTCCGTCGTACGCAGCACCGAGACGTCGCCGTAGGTCGCGATCGACTCGTGGTAGCTCCTCGTGGGTCCGGGGAAGAGCAGCTCGTTGAGCGTGTGCCGTCGTGAGGTCCCCTGGAGCCCGTCGGTCTGCTCCTCGGTCAGCTCGGCGACCGGCTGCTTCTGGGTGCGGCCCTCGAGCGCCTTGGTCCGGAACGGCTCGGGCCAGCCGCCGGGCGGGTCGCCGAGCTCGCCGGAGAGGAAGCCGATCACGGAGTCGGGGATGTCGAACTTTCCTGGGTTCTCCTCGAACTCCTTCGGGTCGGCACCGACCGCGACGAGATGGATCGCGAGGTCGCCGACGACCTTGGACGACGGCGTGACCTTGACGATGTTGCCGAGGAGGTCGTTGGCGGCGGCGTACATGTCCTCGATCTGCTCGAACTTCTCGCCCAGCCCGAGGGCGACCGCCTGCTGGCGCAGGTTGGAGAGCTGGCCGCCGGGGATCTCGTGGGTGTAGACCCGGCCGGTCGGTGAGGCCAGGCCGGACTCGAAGGGGGCATAGACGCGACGGGTGGCCTCCCAGTAGGGCTCGAGCGCGCACACCGAGTCCAGGTCGAGGCCGGTCTCACGGTCGGAGTGGTCGGTCGAGGCGACCAGCGAGGACAGTGCCGGCTGCGAGGTGGTGCCGGCCATCGAGGCACTGGCCGCGTCGACGGCGTCCACCCCGGAGTCGATGGCGGCGAGCAGGGTGGCGAGCTGGCCGCCAGGGGTGTCGTGGGTGTGCAGGTGCACCGGCAGGTCGAAGCGCTCGCGCAGCGCGGTGACCAGGGTGCGCGCCGCCGGGGCACGCAGCAGGCCCGCCATGTCCTTGATCGCGAGCACGTGCGCGCCGGCCTCGACGATGCGCTCGGCGAGACCGAGGTAGTAGTCGAGGGTGTAGAGCTGCTCGCTCGGGTCGCTCAGGTCGCCGGTGTAGCAGAGCGCGACCTCGGCGATGCTGGTGCCGGTCTCGCGCACGGCGTCGATCGCCGGCCGCATCTGCTCGACGTCGTTGAGGGCGTCGAAGATCCGGAAGATGTCGATGCCGGTCTCGGCGGCCTCGGCGACGAAGGCGTTGGTGACCTCCGTCGGGTAGGGCGTGTAGCCGACGGTGTTGCGTCCGCGCAGGAGCATCTGGAGGCAGATGTTGGGCACCGCCTGGCGCAGCTTGGCCAGGCGGTCCCAGGGGTCCTCGGTGAGGAAGCGCAGGGCCACGTCGTACGTCGCCCCGCCCCACGCCTCGATGCTGAGCAGCTCGGGCGTCATCCGCGAGACGTGGCCCGCGACCGCGAGCAGGTCACGGGTGCGCACCCGCGTGGCGAGCAGCGACTGGTGCGCGTCACGGAAGGTGGTGTCGGTGACGCCGACGCGGTTCTGCTGGCGGAGCTCGGCGGCGAACCCTTCCGGCCCGAGCCTGAGCAGCGCCTGGCGTGAACCGTCCGGGGCCGGGACCTCGAGGTCGATCCCGGGCAGCTTGCTCACCGGGTCGACGCTGACCGGCGCCTCGCCGTGCGGCTTGTTGACGGTCACCTCGGCCAGCCAGGTGAGCAGCTTGGTGCCGCGGTCGGCGTTGGGGCGGGCCGCGAGCAGGCCGGGGTGGTTCTCGATGAAGCTGGTGTTGAGCCTGCCCTCGCGGAAGTCGGGCTCGTCCAGCAGTGCGATCAGGAACGGGATGTTGGTCGCGACGCCACGGATCCGGAACTCGGTGACCGCCCGTCGTGCCTTCTGCACGGCGCTCTCGAAGGTGCGACCGCGGCAGGTGAGCTTGGCGAGCATCGAGTCGAAGTGCGCGGAGATCTCGGCGCCGGTGTAGGTCGTGCCGCCGTCGAGCCGGACACCGCCACCGCCGGGGGAGCGGTAGGTCGTGATCTTGCCGGTGTCCGGCCGGAACCCGTTGGAGGGGTCCTCGGTGGTGATCCGGCACTGCAGCGCCGCGCCACGCAGCCTGACCGTGTCCTGGCTCAGGCCGAGGTCCTCGAGGGTCTCGCCCGCCGCGATCCGCATCTGGGACTGCACGAGGTCGACGTCGGTGACCTCCTCGGTCACGGTGTGCTCGACCTGGATGCGGGGGTTCATCTCGATGAAGACGTAGTTGCCGTCGGGGTCGAGGAGGAACTCCACCGTGCCGGCGTTGCGGTAGCCGATGTGGTGGGCGAACTTCACCGCGTCCGCGCACATCCGCTCACGGATCTCGGGGTCGAGGTTGGGCGCAGGCGCGATCTCGACGACCTTCTGGTGACGTCGCTGCACCGAGCAGTCGCGCTCGAAGAGATGGATCACGTTGCCCTCGCTGTCCGCGAGGATCTGCACCTCGATGTGCCGCGGGTCGACCACGGCCTCCTCGATGAACACCGTCGGGTCCCCGAACGCGCCCTCGGCCTCGCGCATGCAGGTGTCGATGGCGTCCTTGAGGTCCTTCTCCTCGTCGACCTTCCGCATGCCGCGACCACCGCCGCCGGCGACCGCCTTCACGAACAGCGGATAGCTCAGCTCCCTGGCCGCCTCCATCAGCTGCTCGAGGTCGTCGTCGGGTGGCACCGAGCTCAGCGTCGGCACGCCGGCCTCCTTGGCCGCACCGATGGCCCGGGACTTGTTGCCGGTCAGCTCGAGCACCTCGGAGGTGGGCCCGATGAACGTGATGCCCGCGTTGGCGCAGGCCTCGGCCAGGTGGGGGTTCTCGCTCAGGAACCCGTAGCCCGGGTAGACCGCGTCGGCACCAGACTTCACCGCGATCTCGACGATCGCCTCGGGATCGAGGTAGGCGCGCACGGGGTGGCCGCGCTCGCCGATCTCGTAGGCCTCGTCGGCCTTCATCCGGTGCTCGGACCAGCGGTCCTCGTAGGGGAAGACCGCCACCGTGCGGGCGCCCATCTCGGTCGATGCTCGGAACGCCCGGATCGCGATCTCGCCTCGGTTGGCCACCAGGATCTTGGAGAACATGGGACGAGGCTAGTGCTGACGGGTCACGTGCGGGTTACGTCGTCAGGGAGTGGATCACGGCCGCGAAGTCGTACGACGGTGTGCTGGGCCGGCGCGAGCACGACGACCACGTCTCCGTCCGGACCGCGCATGAAGAAGCGTGTCCACCCGGGTGAGACGGCGCGGTCAGGATCCAGAATCCGCGCCTACCCTCAAGTAATCTTGGGGCCATGACCACCCAGACGAACGACCCCGCGGAATTCCTGCCGCGGCGGCGGCCGTCACAGGAGCGGAGCCGCCGGCGCTTCGACGACATCCTGCGGGCTGCTCGCGCCCACCTGGTCGAGGTCGGGTTCGAGTCCTTCACCTCCGAGCAGGTGGCGCTGCGGGCCGGGGTGCCGATCGGTTCGCTCTACCAGTTCTTCGGCAACAAGTACGCCATCATCTGCGAGCTCGACCGGCTCGACACCGTCAACGTGCAGGTGGAGCTGGAGAAGTTCGCCGCCGAGATCCCCAGTCTCGACTGGGTCGAGCTGCTCGACAAGCTGCTCGACCACCTCGCCGCCCTCTGGCGCACCGACCCGTCGCGTCGGGCCGTGTGGCTGGCGATGCAGGCGACCCCGCCGACCCGTGCCATCGCTGCCGAGCACGAGCGCGACCTCGCCTCGCAGGTCGCGGGCATCCTGCGGCCGCTCACCCCCGGATCGAAGATCAGCGACCGGCAGTCGATCGCCGAGGTGATCGTGCACGTGACCTACTCGATGCTGAACTTCTCGATCCGGGACGGCCAGTCCCATCCCGATGCCGTCGTACAGCTCAAGACGCTGCTGACCGGTTATCTGCTGGCCGCCGAGGCCGAGGCGGCCAAGAAGCGCTCGGCTTCCTAGGTCGCTGCGTCAGACCTTCTGGTTGCCCTGACGACCTGTTGGGATGACCAGTTGGGATGACGTCCGCCGGGACGTCATACCAATTGGCTGTCCGGACGACCACTTCGTCTGACGTCCGGGGAAGCCGCCGCCCCACCACAGAGCCTCACCGACCGGCGTACTCCCCGCGAATGGGAGGAACGGGGAGTACGCCGGCGGCTTCACACACCCCGAGGGTGTGCTTCCTGGAGGCGCGCGGTCGCGTCCCGATGCGCTGGGAGCGACGCACGCCTGAAGGTCTGGTGGTGGGTGATGAGGGCTCCTAGGACTTCTGAAGTACGACGAACGCTGCTGCCACGTCCGCCGCGGGATCGTGCGAGAGGGAGACCAGGACGTCGTACCCGGACATGGAGTCGGCAATCGCCCCGTGCAGCCGGATGGCCGGACGTCCCCACGCGTCGGTGCGGACCTCGATCTCACGCAGGTCCACCGACTCGGGGTCGATCACCTCGGGGTGGCCGAAGCAGGTGCTCGACCACGCCTTGATGACGGCCTCCTTGGCGGCCCAGCGGGCAGCCAGGCTCTCCGCCTCCCGAGAGGACTTGCCCTCCGAGCCCGCCCGGGCCGCGCGCCGCTCACCTGGGGTGAACGACTGCGCGAACCTGGTGCCGGGCTGCTCGAGCTGCTCGGCGAAGGCCGAGACGGCCACGACGTCGACGCCGACACCAGCGGTGTCGAGCATCGAGTCGGGACCGATCAGCGGGGTCGTCATCGCGCGGACCCGGAGCCTGCCCGGGCATAGAAGCCGTCCTCGCCGAGGCGGGCCGACGGGTCGATGAGCATGGCGCTCTCGTCGGCCTTGGTGAGGGCCAGCTCGCTGTCGGCGAAGCGGCGCTGCTCGGGCTTCTCATAGAGCGGGTCCCCGCCGCACATCGCGTCGAGGCGACGAGCCTCACCGGCGACGAGGCGAGCCGTGGCCTTGGCCAGCCACTCCTCGCGCTGCGCCGGGGAGAGCGCGGCCACGAACGCACCGGGGTGCGCCACCGCGACCATCGCGGACACGTGGCCGAAGCCCAGGCTGGTCAGCAGGCCGGCGCGGAGCGGGCCGGTCTGCAGCGACTCGCGCAGCCAGACCAGGTGCTCGTTGACCGAGAGCTCCTCGTCGACACAGTCCAGACCGCGGTTCGGCGGGATCGTCCCGCCGGCCAGGGTCTGGCACAGCCCGATCAGCTGGAAGGCGGCGGCGCCGCCCTTGGCGTGACCGGTCAGCGACTTCTGGCTGACCACGTAGAGCGGCGATCCGGTCGTGCGACCCAGTGCGGCCGCCAGCTTCTCGTGCAGCTGCGACTCGTTGGGGTCGTTGGCCGCCGTCGAGGTGTCGTGCTTGGAGACCACCGCGACGTCGTCCGCGCCCAGGCCGACCTTGGCCAGGCCCTTGGCCAGCGGCGAGTTGGTGCCACCGACACCGGCGCCCAGCGCACCGAGCCCCGGAGCGGGGATCGAGGTGTGGATGCCGTCGGCGAAGGAGCCGGCGTAGGCCACCACACCGAGCACGGGCAGACCGAGCTCGGCCGCCACGTCACCGCGGGCGAGCACGACGGTGCCGCCGCCCTGGCCCTCGACGAACCCGCCACGACGACGGTCGTTGGGCCGGCAGACGTGGCGCTCGTCGATGCCCTTGCCGAGCATCTCGCCGGTGTCGGCGGTCGCGCTCATGTTGCCGAAGCCGAGGATGCCCTCGATGCCGAGGTCGTCGAACCCACCGGTCACGACCACGCTGGCCTTGTCGAGGCGGATCTTGTCGACCCCCTCCTCGACGCTGACCGCGGCGGTCGCGCAGGCGGCGACCGGGTGCACCATCGCGCCGTACCCACCGAGGTAGGACTGCACGGTGTGCGCCGCGATCACGTTGGGCAGCGCCTCCTGGAGGACGTCGTTGGGCGGCTGCTCACCGAGCAGCGCGTCGACGTACATCCTCCGGGTGGACTGCATCCCACCGATGCCGGTGCCCTGGGTGTTGGCGAACTTGGTCGGGTGGATCCAGCGCAGCAGCTCGGCCGGTGAGACGCCGCTCGAGATGAACGCGTCGACCGTGGCCACGAGGTTCCAGGCCGCCAGACGGTCGGCGGTCTCCGTCATCGAGCCGAGGCCCCAGACCTTCGGGTCGAAGCCGTCCGGCACCTGCGCGCCGACGAAGCGGGAGAGCTTGAACCGGCGGGGCACCCGGATCTGGCTGCCGGCCAGTCGGGTCACCTGCCAGTCGCTGTCAGCGGTCCCAGGATCTGCCAGGGCGATCCGGGTGTGCTTGGGGTCGGCCTCGAGGAAGGCGTCGGCCTCGTCCTTGGTGCGTACGACGAACGAGGTGTCCTCGTCGAGGTAGACCGGGACCACGAGCGGTGCCGTGTTGTCGATCATCTGGCCGTCGTCGCGGTAGCGCCGGATGCCGACGTTGCCCTCGATCTGCTCGGCGTACTTCTCGACGACCTCGGCCTCGGTCAGCGGCTCGCCGCTGGCCACGTCGTGCCACCCGGCGACCGGCTGGGTCTCCCAGACGATCAGGCCGGTGGTCCACGCGAGCTCCAGCACGCCGGCCGGGGACAGCTTGTCCTCGACCTCGAGCTCGAAGCGGGTGCGCGAGGAGCCCACCGGGCCGACCTCGCCGGCGCCGACGATGACGACCATGTCCTCGAGGGACGTGTCGATCTCGGGCCAGTCCATCGTCTGCTGCTTGGTGCCCCACCCGGCGGGGTGGGTCAGCGCGAGCAGCTGGTCGTCGGACTCGTCGGTCTCCTCCGAGGCAGCAGCCTCGGCAGCCTCCCGGGCCTCGCGGGCCAGGGCTGCGAGGTCGAGGTCGGCCTCACCGAGTCCACCGGTCAGGTCGGCCACGAGCGGTGCGTCGGCCGCGGCCTGACGTGACTCGACGGTGCACAGCTCGAGGAGCTCGGCGGCCATCTCGGTCGGTGACCAGGTGCGGACCCCGGCCGCGGTGACGGCGTCGACCAGCGGGTCGTTGTGACCCATCAGGCCGGTGCCGCGGACCCAGCCGATGTGGGCGTGGGCGAGCGAGACCCGCTGAGCCCAGTCCTTCTCGGCCTGCCAGCGCGTCACGAACGCGTCGAACGCGGCCTTGGCCTCGCCGTAGGCGCCGTCGCCACCGAAGCGGCCACGGTTGGGGGAGCCGGGAAGCACCACGTGCAGGCGCTGACCGAGCTTGTGGTCGGCACCCTGGGAGGCGAGACCGGTCACCAGACGCTCGACGCCCCACAGCAGCACGCGGAACTCGACCTCGGCGCGCGGACCGGCGTCGGCCGCCGTGCCCTGCACCGCAGGTGCGGCGAACGGGAAGACCAGCGTCGGCGAGAGGGCCGGCCGCAGCTCGGTCTTCTGGCCACCGGCGGTCTCGACCACGGGGGAGGAGATCCACTCGACGAGCGCGTCGACGTCGGCGTACGACGCCAGGTTGGCCGGCAGCACCCAGAGGGCGGCACCGTTCGACGCGTGGTCGCGGTAGAGGCCGCGGAAGAACGACAGGCGGGCCTTGTCGAGCCGCGAGGTGGTCGCCACGACCGTGGCGCCCCCGCGCAGCAGGTCGGCCACGACCGCACCGGCGATGGAGCCCGGTGCCGCGCCGGTGACGACGGCGACGTCGTCGGCCCACGTCAGGTCACGATCGGTGGCCGAGAGGGCACCGTCGTAGAACGAGACCAGGTCGGTGCGCTTCTCACGACGGGCGCGGTCGAGCCACCACTGGGCCTGGGCCTTGGCGGCGTCGTCGAGTCCGGTGAAGCTGCGCTCGGCGGCCGACTCGTCGCCGATCCACACGCGGGCGAAGTCCTCACGGACCGACGCCCAGCGGTCGTCGAGCAGCACGGCACGACGAGCGTCGAAGGACGGCGCGACCTTGCGGGCCCAGTCGGTCCCGAGCTCGCTCTCGACGAGCTGGACCAGCTCGGCGTCGAGGTTGTCGGAGTCGTCGGTCTCCGCGGTCTCGGCCAGGCCGAGCTTGCCGAGGAGGTGGCGCGCCGTGGAGGCGAGCACACCGTCGGCGCCGGTGATCGACTCGGTGATCTCGTTGAGCGCAGCGGAGTCGACCATCGCACCCTCGCCACCACCGGTGGCGGGCATGCTGACCTGGACACCCTGCGCCTGGCCGACGGCCTGGACGGCGTGGTCGACGACGGCGTTGAGGTCGGACAGGTCGATGTCGTAGCCCAGGGAGCCGCCGCGCGTCGAGGAACCGTCGCGGATCCCCGCGGCGAGCTCGGCCGACACGTGCGAGACCCAGCCGGGGCCGAGCTGCCAGGTGTCCTTGACCCGGTCCACGATCGCCGCCGGCTTCGAACCAGCAGCGCCCGCGAACTTCCGCAGGCTCTCGCTCACGGCCTCGGTCAGCACGGGGCCGAACGGGGAGTAGGTGCGGGCCAGCTTGGTGACCGTGGCCGAGAGACCCTTCCAGTCGGCCTCCGCAGCACCGTCGATGGCACCGAGCGAGAGCTCGGCGCCGAGGTCGACGAGCAGCTGGTTGCGGCGCGAGGAGACCCCGTCGCAGAGCGCCTCGATCGTGTCGGCGGCACCGATCTGGTCGGGGCGCACCTTGGTGCGGAGCGCGGCCAGCGTCTTGGTCGCGTCGGCCGCCGTGTAGGACAGGTCGGCGGGACGGTCGGCCCCAGCGGCCGCGGTCGGCGCGGCAGCCGGAGCTGCCTTGGCCTCGGCGGGCGCGTCGGCACTTGCGTCGGCCGAGCCTGTCGAAGCCTCGGCCGTTGCCTCGTCGACGGGCTCGTCGTCGGGCCCATCGTCAGGCCCATCGTCAGGCATCGGGGTGTCCGTGGCGAAGACGACTGCCGCGTCACGTGAGGAGTTCACGATCTTCGGCGCGACCCCGTCGTACGACGGGAGCTTGGTCGTCTGCGAGGCGAGGTTGGCCAGCGTCGGAGCGTTGGCCACGCCGACCTCGACGAACTGCTCCATGCCCAGGCCACCCCCGCCTTCAGAAGCAGAGTCGGGCGAGCCGAACAGCAGGTCCTGGGTCTCGATCCAGCGCACCGGGCTGGCGAACTGCCACGCGAGCAGCTCGATCAGCAGGGCGCGGCCGAGGGCGGCCGGGTCGGCCTCCCAGGTGGCCCAGTCCGCGAGCGCGGGCTTGAGGAGCGGCGAGTCGACGTAGTTCGCGACCTCCTCGACGTAGGAGCGGTCGAGGGTGAACAGCCGCGGCACCAGGTTGGGGATGTAGCGACCGATCAGCACCGACGGGTCGATCGTCTCCGGCAGCAGCTCGTCGAGCCGGGCGCGGAAGTCCTCGACGCCGGCGTGCAGCTCCGAGGAGTGGAACGGCACGTCGATGCCCGGGACCAGGATGAAGGCCGGCTTTCCGCCGACCCGCTCGCGGCGCTCCTCGACCTCCTTCTCCAGGGCCTTGAGGCCCGCGACGGTGCCCGCGATGGCGTACTGCGAGCCGCGCAGGTTGTAGTTGACGATCTGGATGAACTCGCCGGTGCTCTCGGAGATCTCGGCCACGAAGGCGGCGACGTCGTCGTCGGCCAGCTCGATCTGCGAGGGGCGGATGGCGGCGAGGCGGTAGTTGCTCCGGCCATGGGCGTCGCGGGGCACCAGGTGGTGCATCGCCATGCCGCGGCGGAACACGATCTCCAGCAGCGCCTCGAGGGGCAGGATGCCGGTGACGGCGGCGAGCGCGTTGTACTCGCCGACGGAGTGACCGCAGGTGATGGCGTCCTCGACGAAGACGCCGGCCTCACGCATCTCGGCGACCTGGGCCACCGCGAGGGTGGCCATCGCGACCTGGGTGAACTGCGTCAGGAACAGCACGCCGTCCGGGTGGCGGTGGAGCTCACCGTCGGCCCACAGCTCGGTCGGGTTGTCGCGGACGACGGCCAGGATCGAGAAGCCCAGGGCCTCGCGGGTGTGGCTGTCGGCGCGGTCCCAGACCTCGCGGGCGGCCGCCGAGCGGGAACGGGCCTCGAGGCCCATGCCCTGGCTCTGGATGCCCTGGCCCGGGAAGGCGTACGTCGTGCGCGGTGCTGCCACGACGGCCTCCGCGACCATGACGAGCTCGCCCTCGGCGCGGCAGGTCACCTCGACAACGGTGTCTCCCCCGACGACACCGGTGCGCTCGACAGTGATCTCGACCTCGGCGTTCGGCAGCAGCGGGGAGACCCAGCGGGCCAGCCAGCTGCGGATCGGACGCGGGTGGTGCGTGGCGCCGACCGACGCGGCAGCGCGTTGCCCGACGGCGGAGAGCCACATGCCGTGGACGATCGGGCCGTCGAAGCCCGCCAGGCGGGCGGCCGGCACGTCGGTGTGCAGCGGGTTGTGGTCGCCGCTGACGGCGGCGAAGGCGCCCATGTGGTGCGGAGCGGTCACGGTGAACCGGTCCATCCGGGCACGCGGCTTGTCCTCGACGTCGGTCGCGACCGAGGCGGGCGCGACCAGCTCGGCGGAACCGGAGCGGCCGCGCACCATGAAGCGCTCGACCAGCGTGGCGATCAGCTCGTCGCCCTGGCTGATCCGCACCTCGACGGTGATCACCTGGCCGGCCGTGGTGTCCACGACACCGGCGCGGGTGGCGGCGATGCTGAGCTCGGTGTCATCGGCGGGCAGCGTGGCGACGTCGATGCGGTGGTCGAGGTGCACCAGGTCGAGCAGGCCCTCGATCGCGCCGATGCTGGCGAAGACGGCGGGCCAGGCGAGACCGACGAGTGCGTCGGGGACGGCCTGCTCCTCCGGGTCCGCCACCGCGTCGCCTCGACGGGTGCGCCCGGGGCTGGTGACACCGATGTGGTCGGAGACCACGTGGGACGACCAGGGCACGTGCACGACGGCGGTGCCGTCGGTGACCTCGGGCAGCGTGCCCCCGGCGGTGAGGGCCAGCAGGGCCCCCATCGCGTCGGTGGCGGAGTCCGTCGAGATGACCGGCAGGCGACCGCTCGCGATGCCGGACAGGTCGACGCGGAGCTTCAGGCTGCCGTGCGTCAGGGGCACCTCGAGCACGGCGGCGTCCGCGCCGTCGGGGACGAACGAGGACGCCGTGCCCTCGAGGCGGTGCAGCGGGTTGGGGACCACGCGACCGGCCCACACCACGTCGGTGGCGTCGTAGGCGGCCTCGACCAGCGTGCGGCCCTCACCGACGGTGGTCCGGCTCGCAGCGGCGACGGGAGCGGTGTCGAGCGTGTCGACGATCGCGGCCTCGAAGCGGTCGAGCAGGTCGGCGACCGGCTCGTCCACCTCGGTGATGCCACCCACGGCCACCGGGCCGGGGATGACGATGACCTGGTCGGCGCCGTAGGACTCGTCGTGGGCCTGCCACAGCGAGTCGGAGCGCCACCAGCGGCGCACGTCGGCGTCGATCACGGGGACGAAGTTCACCGGCTTTCCCGGGCGGCGGCACACCTCGATGAAGAAGTGGATGTCGGCCGGGTGCAGACGGCAGGTGAGTGCCTGCGGGTGTTCCGTCACGAGCGTGTCGACGGCGGCCGCAGGGTTGTCACGGACGTCGTCCGCGGTGAAGGGACGCTCGATCGGCCCCGAGGTCTCGGGGTGCACGCGGGCCAGCGAGCGGTCGAGGAGCTCCTCGAAGCGCTGCTGCAGGGTGATGTCGAGCCAGCCCCGGGAGTCCGTGGGACCGCTGAGCTCGAGGAAGCGGCGCAGCACCTGCTCGTAGGTCATCTCGGTGACGTCGCCGAAGTAGGGCTTGCTGGTCTGGTTCATCGCGGCGACCAGCTCGTCCTTGCGGGCGAGCGCGGCCTCGGCGTCGCCGGCGACCTCGTCGAGGAGGGCGCCGCAGCGCGAGGCGGTGTTGTCGATCTCGTGGATGTCGGCGCCGAGCTGGCTGCGGCCGGAGGTGACGTTGCCGTCGCTGCGGCCGGATCCGACCCAGCCGGTGGGGATGCCGGGGGTCTCGACCAGGAGCTGCTTGACCTCGGGGGAGGTGGTCGCCTCCCTGGTGGCCATGGCAGCGGTGCCGATGAGGACACCGTCGACGGGCATGGCGGCTTCGCCGTGCGCGGTCGCCCAGCGTCCGGTCAGGTAGTCGACGCCACGCTCCGGCGTACCGATGCCGCCGCCGACGCAGACGACGAGGTTCTCGACGGTGCGGAGGTCGGGGTAGGTCGCGAGCAGGAGCTCGTCGAGGTCCTCCCACGAGTGGTGGCCACCGGCCACGCCGCCCTCGATGTGGGCGATCACGGTGGTGTCGACCTCGCGGGCGATCGCCAGCACCTGGCGGATCTGCTTCACGGTGCCGGGCTTGAACACCACGTGGGTGATGCCGGCCTCGTGCAGGTCCTCGATGATGCCGACGGCGTCCTCGAGGTCGGGGATGCCGGCGCTGATCACCAGGCCGTCGAAGGGGGCACCCGCGAGCCGGGCCTTCTGCAGGAGGCGCTGGCCGCCGACCTGCAGCTTCCACAGGTAGGGGTCGAGGAACAGCGTGTTGAACTGCGCGGTGCGGCCCTCGTCGAGGAGCTCGGTCAGCTTCGCGACGTTCTCGGCGAAGATCGCCTCGGTGACCTGTCCGCCGCCGGCGAGCTCGGCCCAGTGCCCGGCGTTCGCGGCGGCCGCGACGATCTCGGGGTCGACGGTGGTCGGGGTCATCCCCGCGAGCAGGATCGGCGACTTGCCGGTCAGGCGGGTGAACTTGGTGTCCACGACGGGCTTGCCGTCGCCGCGGTCGATCAGGCGCGGGGCGTACGCCGACCAGTCGGCGGCCTTGCGGACGGACTTGCCGGCCGTGAAGAGCAGGTCGCGGCCGGACTCCGTGGCGCCGGGGACGACGGTGATGCCTCGACCACGCAGCGCGCGTCCGGTCATGTTGGCGGAGAGCTCGCCCGGGCCGAGGTCGACGACCCAGCCGGTGGCGGGGCCGACGGCGTCGGCGAGGGCACGCGGCCAGTTGACGGTCTCGACGCAGATGGCGTGCGCCAGGTGCTCGGCCAGCCCGGAGTCCAGGCCACAGGACTCGGCCCAGTCGCGGACCATCGCGACGGCGGGGGTGAGGGCGGGGTGGTGGAAGCCCAGGGCGACCGGCACGGACTCGACGGTCGGGTCGAACGCCCGGCCACCGCGCACCTTGGACGCGATCTCGGCGGCCTCGGTGGCGGTGCGCTTCTCGATGGCCTTGCGCAGGCGGCGGAGCGCGGCGGGGGTGCCGCTCACGACGACGCGGCGGGCGGCGTTGATGACGGCCACCACAGCGAGGTCGTCGGCGTCGGAGGCCTCGGCGGCGAGCTCCTCGACCTCGGCCACGGTGGCGCCGGAGACGGCCAGCATGGGGGAGTCCTCGCCGTGGGCGACCAGGCCGGCGCGACGGCCGACGATGGTGGCGGCGGCGCCGATGAGGCGGGCGATCGCGACCAGGTCGACGTCGCTGCTGCGGTCGTCCTCCTCACGGGCCTCGCGGCGGCCGGCGAAGGCCGCGACGCCGAGGATGCCCTGACTGTGCCCGACCGCCGCGACCGGCGCGACGCGGGTGAGGTCGAGGCCCTCGGCGGCCAGCAGGTCGAGGGTGGCGAGCTGGGTGAGCAGCACGCCGGGCAGGCCGAGGGAGGCGGTGGTGAGGTCGGTGCCGCGCGGCTCCTCGCCGCGGGCCAGCCAGGCCTGCGGCTCGAAGGGGCGCGGGAGGGCGGCGGCGAGCTGGCCGGCCACCGGGGCGAGCCGCTCGCCGGAGGCCTCGACGAGCTGGGCGATGCGCGATGCGTCAGGGTCCTCGCCGAACAGCTCGCGCAGGGTCGCGAACCAGTCGGTGCCCTGGCCGCCGAAGGTCACGGCGAACTCCTCGCCCTCGTGCAACCGGTCCGCCAGGGTGCGGCCTCGCTCGGGGGTGGAGTGGTCCTGGGTCAGCGTGGTGGGAGGAAGCTGAGTCATATGAGGAGTACATCATGTTCTCCTCGTGAACCTGAAATCCGCCTCACGTTTTTTACGGGGCTGTCATCTGCTTATTCGATACCCGCCGGTAGGGCCTTGACAGGTTTGTGACGGACACGCCCACGTGACACGCCTGACTCATGAGTAGGGTCGCGCCATGACCCTCCCAGCACCCTCCCAGGGACGTGTGGCAGTTGTCACAGGCGCCTCCAAGGGCATCGGCGCCGAGATCGCCAGGGAGCTCGCCCGACGTGGCCACGAGCTGGTCCTGGTGGCCCGTTCGGCCGATCAGCTGCAGGCCGTGGCCGACAGCGTTCCGAGCACCGCGCACGTCGTACCCGCAGACCTCGGTGACGCCGAGGCGCGCGCCGGCCTGCTGGCCCGGATCGAGGCCCTCGGGCTGACGCCCCAGATCCTGGTCAACAACGCCGGCTTCTCCACGATGGGACCGGTGCACCAGAACGACCCCGAGGTCGAAGCCAGCATGCTCGAGCTCGACGTGGTGGCGCTGGCCGACCTGTGCGGGCGCTTCCTGCCCGGCATGGTCGAGCGCGGCTCCGGTGCGGTGCTCAACGTGGCCTCGACCGCGGCCTTCCAGCCACTGCCCGGTCAGGCGGGGTACGGCGCTGCCAAGGCGTTCGTCCTCTCCTACACGCGCAGCCTCGCCGCCGAGCTGCGCGGGACCGGCGTGCGGGCGACCGTGCTGTGCCCAGGACCGGTCGAGACCGACTTCGGCAAGACGGCGGGGTTCACGCCGAAGGAGGAGAAGGAGTCCCTGCCGCAGATCATGTGGGTCTCCGCGCCCGAGGTCGCGCGCGCGGCCGTCGACGGGATGGACGCCGGCAAGGTCGTGGTGATCCCGGGCGCCGCCAACAAGGCCGGCGCCGCGTTCGCCACCCTCGCGCCGAAGCGGCTGCTGGCCTCGCTCGTGGCCAGGAGCCACCCGGGCCTGCGCTGAAGTCCTGGGCTGAGGTCCTGCGCTGAGGGTCTGCGCTGAGGTCCTGCGTCAGACGTTGTGGCTGCTCCGGCGACCAGCTCGGATGACGTCCCGGCGGTGCTCGTCCAGCGGTGAGGGGCGCCGGTCGAGCCGGTCGTCGAGCACCTTCGCCGCACGTTCGGCCTGGCCGGAGTGGGCGAGCGCATGGACGAGCGTGTCCTGCAGGACCTCTCGCTGCGCCGCACTGCCGCCCAGGACTCCGGCGCGGGGGAGCACCTCCTCGAGCTGCCGGGCCGCCGCGTCGAACTCGCCCTCGACCACGGCCTGGAGCGCCCGGCACACAGGGGCGACCACGTCGCGGAAGGTCGGGTCGGCGTGTGCCAGCGACGTGGCGCGCAGTGCGGCCAGGCCCACCTCGTCGCGCTCGGCGGCGAGGCTGAGTGCGGAGTGCAGCGCCGCGAACGGGGTCGGCGGGGAGATCAGCCATCCGTCGGGCGCGGAGCCGCAGACGGCCTCGCTCGGCAGCTCGCCCGACCAGGTGTCGGTGACGTGGCAGCGCCACAGCAGCGCCCCACTGTCGACGAGCGCACGCGATCCGGTGACGAGGGGCGGTGCGAGCTCGCGCTCGTAGCGGCGCCGGACCGCCTCGACGTCACCCTGCATCAGCTCGTGCAGGGCGGCGTGCCAGGACAAGTGCGAGCGGTGGTTGGCCTGCGGACCCTGGGTGCGGATCCACTCGTCGAGCCAGGTGAGCCCCTCGGCGTGCTGGCCGGTCTCGTAGAAGACGTGGGCACGGGCGTGGGCGGCGTGACCAGAGGACGGTTCGACCGAGAGGGCGTAGGCCGACAGGTTCTCGGCCTCGTCCCAGCGCTCCTGGTCCTGGCGGACGAAGGCCAGCTGGCCGGCGTACCACCAGTCGTCGCCGTAGGTGCGCCCGAGGCCCTCGACCAGGTTGGCCGTCTGCCGTCCCGACGTCAGGCCGCCGAACGCGACCGTCGGCACGGCGACGCTCACCGCGAGGGCGTCGCGCGGGAAGAGCCGGATGTGGCGCAGGAGCGCCGCGGCGCCGGTCGCCTCGTCGGAGCGGAGCCGGGTGGTGACGGCGTCGAGGAAGCTCACCTCGCGGTCGTCGAGGTCGCGGTCGGACGCGGCAGCGTGGGCCGAGCTCAGGGCACTGCGCCACGACCCGGTCGCGCCCCACTCGTGGCCGAGCAGGGCGAGCGCGGCCTGTGCCTGGGCGAAGTCGGGGTCGATGGCCACGGCGGCCTCGAGTCCCTCCTCGACCCCGTCCTGCAGCCGCAGCAGTCGGCCGAACGCCTCGTTGTAGGCCCCGGCCGCCTTGCGGTTGGTGGTCAGCGTCAACCCGTAGGGGTCGACGGGGCGGCGCCGGGTCTCGCCGTGAAGGGCGCGTACGACGGCGCGCGCGACGTCATAGGCCTGCTCGCGGATCTCCGGCATCGCCGTGGTCTCCCACAGGTTGCCGCGGCGCAGGGTCCCGAGGGCGTAGAGCGGCATCGTGGGTGGGAGCACGCCGAGGACCCGGCCGTCATCGGCGGTGTCGATGCCGAGGCCGGCAGGGCCGGGCCGCGCCAGACCGGTGTGGGCCAGGCCGGCGAGCAGGGGGTCCGCGGAGAGGGTGCCGACCGGGCCTGTGCAGTTCACGACGCCACCGACGACGATGCACTGCCCGTCGCTGAGCGTGACCTCCACGCCGCCGGCCACCTCGCGGGCGTCGACGAGCGTGCCCGGGTGACGGACCAGCCTGTCTGCCTCCCTGATCGTGTCGAGGCGAGCCGCAGTGACAGGGGGCATCCGGTGACGGTGGACGTCCCAGGTGCGCGCGTGCTCGGCGAGGAAGCGGCGCTTGTCCTCGTCGCAGAGCCCCTGCCAGAGCTGGGCGGTCACCGGCCGGAGGCCGTCGATGGCGGCCCGCCAGTCCCCGGTGTCCTCGACCGTGTGCGCCACGTGGGCGTTGACGGCGTCGCGGAGCTCCTCGAGGGTGCCCAGCCGGGTGATGCCGGGAGGAGGCGGTGTGGCCGGGGTCGTCGGGATGCGATGGACCCGGGGCACCAGGTCGTGGCGCGAGACCGTGTGCAGGGTGCGGTCCGGCTGGTCGGCCGCGATGGCGATGTCGACCATGGTCAGGCCGGTGCCGACGAGCAGCAGGTCGCCGTCGGGCAGCTCCTGGGTCCACGGGTCCGAGACCAGCCGCGGGGAGGCTGCCAGGGTCGCCGGCGCCCAGTCGGTGCCGGGCCGGGATCCGGTGGCGAGCACGACCGCGCGGGCGACGATCGACTGGCCCGACGAGAGCCGGACCACGAAGCGGTCGCCCCGGCGGTCGACGCCGAGCACGGACTCCTGGCGACGCTCGAGGCGCGCGTTGCCGGGATACTCCGCCGCGGTCTCGAGCAGGCCGGCGAGGTAGTTGCCGTAGACCCGGCGCGGCACGAAGTCCTGGGGCTGGGTCCCGGCGTCGTGGTGGTGGCGGACCCAGCGGAAGAAGTGCTCCGGGTCGCGGGGGAAGGCGCTCATCCCGCTCGCGGGCACGTTGAGGAGGTGGCGGTCGTCGCCGGTGGAGTATGCCGTGCCGCGACCGGTCGTGGCGGAGGGGTCGACCAGGGCCACGCGGTAGCGGGAGGACAGGGCCGTGACCAGGTGGGACGCCGTCAGCGCGCCGGCCGCTCCCGCACCCACGACGACCACGCAGCAGTCGCCTTCTCCACCCCGCATCGGATCACCCCTAAAGTCGAGTAACTACCTTGACTAAGGTAGCAAAGGGTTGGGCGATCCCTCTCATCTCGCGCGTGGTCCTGTCGGTGCGGCGTGCTGTGCTCTCGGACATGACCACGATCGACGTTGCCTGGAACACCCTGCTCGCCGACCAGCTGGACTGGCACTGGACCAACCACCTGCGACCGCGATGGGAGGGCCTCGACGACGACGAGTACTTCTGGGAGCCCGTCCCCGGTTGTTGGAGCGTACGCCGTGTCGGCGCGAGCGAGGCTCCGGTGCAGGCCGGCTCGGGCGACTTCCGCTGCGACTACGGCTACCCGAACCCGACCCGGCCCCGGTCACGACCATCGCCTGGCGCCTCGCACACGTCATCGTCGGGGTCTTCGGCGAGCGGTGCCACTCACACTTCGGCGGGCCGCCGATCAGCTATGACGACTTCGCCTACGCCGGCTCCGCGGTCGAGGCGCTCGATCAGGTCGACGAGGGTTACCGCCGCTGGATCGAGGGGGTGCGCTCCCTCGGGGAGGACGGGCTGCAGCGCCCCTGCGGCGAGGCAGAGGGCCCCTTCGCCGAGCACCCGCTCTCGGAGCTCGTGCTGCACATCAACCGCGAGGTGATCCACCACGGGGCCGAGATCTCGCTGCTCCGCGACCTCTACCTGCGCCACTGACCCCATTCGCCGAGAGGGCACTCCTGGTTGGCTGTAGGTCGCCGAGAGGGCGGTTTCGGTTGGCTGTACGCGCCCGGTCGGCGTACTCCGACCAACCAGAAGAGCCCGGTCGGTGAGCTACTCCGCGTCCTTGATCTCGCAGATGACCTCGCCGTTGGTGACGCCCGAGCCGACCTCGGCCTTGAGGCCGGTGACGGTGCCGGCCTTGTGCGCCTTGATGGGCTGCTCCATCTTCATCGCCTCGAGCACGACGATGGTGTCGCCCTCCTCGACGGAGTCGCCGTCGGAGACGGTGACCTTGACGATGGTGCCCTGCATGGGCGAGGCGACCGAGTCCCCCGACGCGGCCGCGCCCGACTTCTTGCCGGCAGCACGCCTGGGCTTCTTCTGCCCGGTGCCGCCGCCTCCGATCGCGGCGAGGCCGGCCGGGAGGACGACCTCGAGCCGGCGACCGCCGACCTCGACGGTCACCTTGTTGCGCTCGTCGGGCTCGGGGGCGTCGGCGTGGTCACCGGCGTACGGCGTGATCTGGTTGTCGAAGTCGGTCTCGATCCACTGCGTGTAGACCGAGAACTCCTCCGGCTTCTCCACCGGCGTGCCGATGAAGGCGGGGTCGGAGACGACCGCCGCGTGGAAGGGGATCACCGTCGGCATGCCGTCGACGACGAACTCCGAGAGCGCCCGACGCGAGCGCTCGAGGGCCTGGGTCCGGTCGCGCCCGGAGACGATCAGCTTGGCGATCAGGGAGTCGAAGGCGCCGGGGATGGTCTCGCCCTCCTCGTAGCCGCCGTCGAGGCGTACGCCGGGGCCGCTCGGAGGGGACCACTTCGTGAGCGTGCCGGGAGCGGGCATGAAGTTCGCCCCGCCGTCCTCGGCGTTGATCCGGAACTCGATCGAGTGGCCGCTGATCTCCGGGTCGTCGTAGCCGAGCTCCTCGCCCGCCGCGATGCGGAACATCTCCCGGACCAGGTCGATCCCGGTGACCTCCTCGGAGACGCAGTGCTCCACCTGCAGCCGGGTGTTGACCTCGAGGAAGGAGATGGTGCCGTCCTGGGCCACCAGGAACTCGCAGGTGCCGGCGCCGACGTACTCCGCCTCGCGCAGGATCGCCTTGGAGCTCTCGTAGAGCCGGCTCACCTGGTCGTCGGTGAGGAACGGTGCGGGGGCCTCCTCGACCAGCTTCTGGTTGCGGCGCTGGAGCGAGCAGTCGCGGGTCGAGATCACCACGACGTTGCCGTGCTGGTCGGCCAGACACTGCGTCTCGACGTGGCGCGGCTTGTCGAGGAACTTCTCGACCAGGCACTCGCCGCGCCCGAAGGCGCCGACCGCCTCACGGACGGCGGCCTCGAAGGCGTCGGGGATCTCCTCGATGGTGCGGGCGACCTTGAGGCCGCGGCCGCCACCGCCGAAGACGGCCTTGATGGCGACCGGGAGACCGTTCTCCTCGGCGAACGCCACGATCTCGTCGGCGTCCTTCACCGGGTCCTTGGTGCCGGGGGCGAGCGGCGCGTTGGCCCGCTCCGCGATGTGCTTGGCCTTCGCCTTGTCGCCCAGGTTCTCGATGGCCTTCGGCGGCGGTCCGATCCACACCAGTCCGGCGTCGATCACGGCCTGGGCGAAGTCGGCGTTCTCGGCCAGGAAGCCGTAGCCGGGGTGCACCGAGTCGGCCCCGCTCTTCTTCGCGACGGCGACGATCTTCTCGATGTCGAGGTAGGAGTCGGCGGGCGTGGCGCCACCCAGTGCGTGGGCCTCGTCGGCGAGCCGGACGAAGACGGCGTCACGGTCCGGGTCGGCGTAGACCGCGACGCTGCCGATGCCGGCGTCCTTGCAGGCGCGGATCACGCGGACCGCGATCTCGCCACGGTTGGCGATGAGAACCTTCTGCAGCGGCTTGACGTCGACGGACTTGTCGGCCACGACTCTCCTCAGGGGCTCGGGGAATCTCCCCGGGGAGACTACTGCGCGCCGATCCGGCGCTCCGACCGGTCCCGACTGGTGGCAGTAGCCTGCCGCCCATGGACACGCCCACGCCCGAGGGAGGGCTGCCCTTCGACCCGATCGACGAGGCGGCCCGACAGTGGGCCCTGCACTGGCAGGGTGTGCCGCAGATGCACGCGGTCACCTCCCTGATGCGGGTGCAGCAGCTGGTCATCGGTCGCCTCGATGCGTTGCTGAAGCCGTTGGGACTGACCTTCGCCCGCTACGAGGCGCTGGTGCTGCTCCGCTTCTCCTCGCGGGGGTCGTTGCCGCTGGGCAAGATGGGGGAGCGGCTCCAGGTGCATCCCACGTCGGTCACCTCGATCGTCGACCGGCTCGAGACTGCCGGGCTCGTCGTACGCCGTCGGCACCCGGAGGACGGCCGGGCCGTGCTCGCGGAGATCACCGAAGATGGCAGGACGCTCGTGGAGCGGGCGACCGCCGAGCTCGTCGGCGCCGACTTCGGGCTGGGTGCGCTCGACGAGGAAGACCTGCTGGGGCTCTCGGACCTGTTGCGGCCGGTGCGCCAGGCGGCCGGCGACTTCTGATCCTCAGGCGCTACGTAGACCTTCCACGTGGTCTGGTCCAGGTGGCAGGTCTACATAGCGCTCGGATTTCGACGTTCCGTTCGGCTGGTGAGATTTAGTAGGACGTCCTAGTATCTGTCCATGGACGCACGCGAGCGCTGGCAGAAGAGGTACGACGAGGCGCTCCGGGCCGGCAAGGTCCGCGAAGCCGACTTCACGACCCTCTCGCAGGTGGAGGTCGAGCCGGCCTACGGCACCGAGGACTCCGAGTGGCCGGGCGAGTTCCCCTACACGCGCGGTCTCTACGCGACGGGATACCGCGGCCGCACCTGGACGATCCGCCAGTTCGCCGGCTTCGGCAACGCCGAGCAGACCAACGAGCGCTACAAGATGATCCTCGGGCGCGGCGGCGGCGGCCTCTCGGTCGCCTTCGACATGCCGACGCTGATGGGCCGCGACTCCGACGACCCCCGCAGCCTGGGCGAGGTGGGCCACTGCGGCGTCGCGATCGACTCGGCAGCCGACATGGAGGTGCTCTTCGACGGCATCGACCTCGCCGAGGTCACCACCTCGATGACGATCAGTGGTCCCGCGGTGCCGATCTTCTGCATGATGATCGTCGCGGCCGAGCGGGCCGGCGTCGACACCGGCAAGCTCAACGGGACGCTGCAGACCGACATCTTCAAGGAGTACATCGCCCAGAAGGAGTGGCTCTTCGGTCCCGAGCCGCACCTGAAGCTGATCGGCGACCTGATGGAGTACTGCGGTGAGGAGATCCCGGCGTACAAGCCCCTCAGCGTCTCTGGCTACCACATCCGCGAGGCCGGCTCGACGGCCGCGCAGGAGCTCGCGTTCACGCTGGCCGACGGGTTCGGCTACATCGAGCTCGGCCTCTCGCGCGGGCTGGACATCGACAAATTCGCACCCGGGCTGAGCTTCTTCTTCGACAGCCACCTCGACTTCTTCGAGGAGATCGCCAAGTTCCGTGCGGCGCGACGCATCTGGGCGCGCTGGGTGCGCGACGTCTACGGCGCCACGACCGAGAAGGCGCAGTGGATGCGGTTCCACACCCAGACCGCAGGCGTCTCGCTCACCGCGCAGCAGCCCTACAACAACGTGGTCCGCACCGGCGTGGAGGCGCTCGCCGCCGTGCTCGGCGGCACCAACTCGCTGCACACCAACGCCCTCGACGAGACCTTGGCGCTGCCGAGTGAGCAGGCCGCCGAGATCGCCCTGCGCACCCAGCAGGTGATCATGGAGGAGACCGGTGTCGTGAACGTCGCCGACCCGCTCGGTGGCTCCTGGTACGTCGAGGCGCTGACCGACAAGATCGAGGCCGAGGCCAACGCGATCTTCGACAAGATCCTCGAGATGGGTGGCTCCTCGCTGCGTCACGACCAGGTCGAGAAGCTGGCCGAGTCGGCTCGCAACGGCGAGGACCCCGTGACCCAGGGGCTGCTCCGCGGCATCGAGGACGGCTGGTTCATGGCGGAGATCGCCGAAGCAGCCTTCGCCTACCAGATCGCCCTGGAGAAGGGTGAGAAGAAGGTCGTCGGCGTCAACGTGCACAAGGACTCGGTGACCAGCGACCTGGAGATCCTGCGGGTCTCCCACGAGGTTGAGACCGAACAGGTCCGGGTACTGGCCGAGCGGAAGCAGGGTCGCGACCAGTCCGCGATCGACGCCGCGATCGAGGAGATGCTCAGTGCCGCACGGGAGGACCGCAACATGGTCCCCGCGATGCTCGACGCCTGCCGGGCGGAGGCCACCCTCGGCGAGATCTGCAACGCGTTGCGCGAGGAGTGGGGCGAGTACCGGGAGCCTGCTCGCTTCTGAGCCGCGATGAGCGTCGAGCAGCCTCGGTCCATGGGGGTCGAGGAGGAGCTGGTGCTCGTCGACCCCGGCACCAGGCAGGTCGCCTCCAGGTCTGACCGCGCCGAGGCCGCGAACGAGTCCGGCGAAGAGGTCGCACTCGAGCTCTTCCAGCACCAGGTCGAGTCCTCGACGCCACCGCTGCGCGACGCCGGTGAGCTCGGTGAGGCGCTGCGCCGCGGCCGACGCGCCATGGGCGAGTCGGCTGCCGCGGCCGGCGCGAGGGCCGTTGCCGTCTCCACGCCGCCGTTGCCGCCGGAGGAGGAGCGGTTCACCAGGACGCCTCGCTACCTGCGCTTCGAGAGCGCGTTCGGTCAGGTGGCCCGCGAGGCCCACGTGTGCGGGATGCACGTCCACGTCGAGGTCGGCGATGACGAGGAGGGCGTCCGGGTGATCGACGGGATCCGCCCGTGGCTGCCGCTGCTGACCGCGATCAGCGCGAACTCGCCCTACTGGCAGGGCAAGGACACCGGCCACGCGAGCTGGCGCAGCCGGGTGTGGCGGCGCTGGCCGTCGGCCGGACCGCGAGAGCCGTTCGGCGACGTCGCGACCTACCGGGAGGTGGCCGACCGCACCATCGCGTTGGGCGGTGCGATGGACCCGGCGATGCTCTACTTCGACATCCGGCTCGCCGAGGACTACCCGACCGTGGAGCTCCGGGTCGCCGACGTCTGCCTCGAGGTGGAGGACGCCGTGCTGGTGGCGGTGCTGGCCCGGGCGCTCGTCGAGACCCATGCGACTGCACCGGTCGAGCCGTGGCGCACGGACCTGCTCGAGGTCGCTGGCTGGCGGGCCGCGCGCGACGGCATCGGTGGCGACCTCGTGCACCCGGGAAGCCGCGAGCCGGCACCGGCGCGCGAGGTGCTCGGCTCCCTGCTCGAGCACACCGGCCACGCGCTGGACGCGACCGGTGAGCGCCGGTTCGTCGAGGACGGCTTCGAACGGCTGCTCGCCCGGGGCAACGGGGCCGTCCGCCAGCGGCGTCGGTTCGAGGAGACGCACGAGCTCACGGCCGTCGTCGACGACCTCGCCGACGCCACCGAGGCGACCTGGCTCTGAGCTCCGAGCGCTCCCGGCAGGACCCGGTCAGGTCCTGGTGTCGAGCAGGTGACGGCGCAGCGCGCTCGCCATCAGGTCCATCTCGGTGCGCGCGTTGGTGCGGTCCAGGAAGTAGTGGTCGTGGCGCGCCACCACCCGGTGCTGGACCGGCACCCCGGCGCGGATCAGCCGCGCGGCGTAGGCATCACCCTCGCGTCGAAGCAGGTCGAGCTCGGCGGTGACGATCATCGTGGGCGGCAGGTCGGCGAGGTTGGGTGCCAGCAGGGGTGAGGCGTAGGGGTCGCTGCGGCGCTCGGTGTCGCGGAAGTAGGTCGACCTGACCAGGTCGAGGATCCCCGGTCCCAGCATCGGGGAGCCGACCGGCTGCTTGTCGGCGTACTCCTCGGTGAGGTCGAGCGAGGGTACGCCGAGCAGCTGGAAGCGTGGCAGGAAGCTCGACCGGTCGCGCGCCTGCAGGCAGGCCGACGCTGCCAGGTTGCCCCCGGCACTGAATCCGCCGATGCCGAGTCGCTGTCCGTCGACGCCGAGCTCGGCGCCATGCCGGGCCACGTGCTCGGCGACGTCGTGCACCTGCTCGTGGGCGACCGGGTAGCGCACCTGCGGCGCGGTCTCGTAGTCCACCGCGACCACCGCGATCTCGGTCGTGGCCACGACGAACCGGGCGAAGAAGTCGTCCATCCGCGGGTGCCGCATGATGAACGCCCCACCGTGCAGGTGCACGTAGACAGGCGGGTGCTCGCGCGCGGGTGGCAGGTAGAGCTCGCACGCGACCGGACCGTGGCGGGTGGGCGCCTCGAAGCGGCGCGGCGGCGGCAGGTCCTGACCGGCGAGCCGCAGCGCGCGTCCGTAGTGCACGGTCAGTGGCGCGCTCTTCTGCATCAGCCACGCGCGCAGCTCGGTGGCCCTCACGCAGGGGATTCGCTGCGGACGGCGCTCCGGATTGGCGACACGCGCGGCTCAGCGGGTGGCGGAGGTGAACGTCTCGGCGTTGCCGGGCAAGGTGAACTCGAAGCAGGTGCCGACCCCGTCGGGGTTGTCGGTGACCCGGATCGCGCCGCCGTGGCGCTGCACGATGCGCTTGACGATGGCCAGCCCGAGGCCGGTGCCGGCGTAGTTGTCGGCGGTCAGGCGCTCGAACCTGTCGAAGACACGGTCGCGCTGGTCGGCCGGGATGCCGATGCCGTTGTCGCGCACCCTGACCATGACCCAGTTGTCGTCGACCTTCTCGGCCTCGATCGTGACGCGCGGGACGGTCCCGGGCTCGACGTACTTGAACGCGTTGCCGATCAGGTTGTCGAGGACCTGGCGCAGGAGCACGCGGTCGGCCCAGACGTCGTAGAGGTCGCCGGCGACGATGTCGCCACCACCCTGGGGACGGTCGCGCGTGACGGCGATGTGCTTGACCAGGTTGCGCAGCGGGATCAGCTCGCAGTCCAGGGTCTGGTCGCGGGCGACGGCGTGGGCGAGCAGGTCGGCGATGAAGCCGCGCATCTGGTCCACGCCCGCACGGATGTGCTGGACCATCGGGGCGGCTGCCAGAGCGTCGGGCGAGTCGCTGTTGCTCAGGTCCTCCTCGATCGCCTCTGCCCAGCCGTCGATCACGCTCAGCGGGTTGCTGAGGTCGTGTGCGACGGTGCCCGCGAACGAGACCAGGGACTCGCGGTGGGTGGTGGCGGCCGTGGTGTCGCGGATCAGGACCATCGCGCGCGGTGGAGCGTCGGCCGCGTGGGGCATCGGGTACGCCGAGACCTGCAGCCAGCGAGCGACCCCGAACTCGTCGATGTGGTAGAACTCCTCGGTCTCGATCTGCTCACCGGCCAGGGCCCGCAGAACGGGGTTCTCCGCCTCCTCGAGTGGGCGACCGTCGGGGTGGAACGCCTGGCCGGTGTCCTCGTCAGGGTCCGCCACGTGGTCGATCGGCTCGTCGGGCCGGGAACCGAAGGCGGTGCGCAGCGCCTTGTTGGTGTGCAGGATCGCGCCACCCTCCTCGATGATGGCGACGCCGTCCTCGAGCTGTGCCATCACCTGGTCGAGCTCCTCGGCCCGCACGGCCAGGACCTCCTCGGACTTCTCGAGGCGCTCGACGGTCGAGAAGATCTGCTTGCGGGTCAGCGCGATGACCAGGCCGATCACGAGCAGGACCACGACGAAGACCTGGGCGATCAGGGCCCGTCCCTCCGACCCGCCCACCTGGGCGACGGGGCCGTGGCCGGCAATGGTCATCACCACCGTGCCGGCCCCGGTGAGCAGGCTGACCCCGACGGTCACGACGGGGTTGAAGCGGATCGCGCACCACACCACGGTCAGGGCCAGCATGAACGTCGAGGGCACCTCGGGGTTCAGGTAGAACCCGAAGTAGAAGATGCCGACGGTGACGGTGACGATGCCGACAACGTGCAGCCAGTCGTTGCGCGAGGGCCGGTCGAAGACGGGCAGGCCGGCGTCGCGACGCTCGGCGATCCAGCCACCGATCAGCAGACCGAAGACACCGATCGTGGCCATCGCGGCTGCCTGGCGTCCGAACCGGCCGACCCCGAGCCGGAGGATCTCGTCGGGGATGAAGGCCAGGCCGAGAGCGGTCCGCAGCACGGCCATGGCAAGCGCGCCGATGGTGACCGCGGCGAGGACGCGGCCGAAGTCGCTGAGCCTGCTCATCGACTGGCGTCCGCCGCCTCCCCACAGGTGTGGCACCCAGCGCCGGATCAGGTAGACCGCGACGACGGTCTGGATCACCGACAGCAGCGACAACGCCGACTGCGCGACGCTGCCGTCGGTCAGCGCGATCACGGTGCCGGTGGCGACCGAGAGCAGGATCGTGTCCGAGACCATCTGGGCGCGTGTCTGCGCGGTCGCGAGCCAGACCAGCGCGATGCCGGAGGCGGGCCAGACGACGCCGACGTTGTGCGGTTGCACGATGATGATGCGGCCGAGCAACGAGGTCAGCACGTAGGCCAGGAGCCACACCAGCGTGAGCGCCGGACGCGGTATCGCGGGCGCAGCCGGGTGACGCGTTTCTCCCCACACCACGGGCTCAGTATCGTCGGGCGGGGGGTCACCGTGCAGCAAAACCAACGTGTAGAAACAATGGAGCCATGAGTCAGCAGCCATTTTCTCGACCAGGCGCGATCGATCTGTCCGGATTGCAGGGATCTGAGGTTTCCGGACCCGGTGTCCAGGGCGCAGCCGCGGAGAGTGCGGCGTACGCCGTGCGGGTGACCGAGCAGAACTTCCAGGACATCCTCGAGGGCTCGCGGAGCGCCCCGATCCTGCTGGCCTTCGAGAGCCCGGGCCGATCCCCGGAGAGTGTCCGGCTCGCCGACGACCTGCAGACCCTGTCCAACGAGTTCGAGGGGCGGTTCCTGCTGGGCCGGGTCGACATCGACGCCGTGCCGCAGATCGCCCAGGCGATGCAGATCCCGTCGGTCCCTCTCGTCGTCCTCGTCGCCCAGGGACGTCCGATGCCGCTGCTCCAGGACGCGGCGCCGATCGACGACCTCCGCCAGGCGATCACCCAGGTCCTCCAGCAGCTGACCGCGAGCGGCTTCACCGGGCGGCACCAGCCGCGCTCGGGTGTCGGCCAGGTCGACGAGGAGACCGGCGAGGAGCAGCTCGACCCGCGCTACGCGCCGGCCCAGGACGCCCTCGAGCGGGGCGACATCGACGGTGCCGTCGCGGAGTACGAGAAGCTCGTCAACGCCAACCCCGCTGACGCCGAGGCTGCCGCCGGCCTGGCGATGGCCCGGCTGCTCAAGCGCACCGACGGCGTGGACCTCAACGAGGCACGCTCGGCCGCGGCCGCGAACCCCGATGATGTCGAGGCCCAGACGATGGTGGCGGACCTCGACCTGCTCGGTGGCCACGTGGAGGACGCCTTCAACCGTCTCGTCGACCTGGTGCGACGCACCTCGGACGCGGAGAGGGACGCCGCCCGGACCCACCTGATCGCGCTCTTCGGCGCGGTCGGCAACGAGGACCCGCGGGTGCAACGCGCCCGGCGCGACCTCGCCTCGGCGCTGTTCTAGAAGCGATCGGCCGGCGGCAGGGTCGGTGCGCCGGGTCTGACGCGGTCTAGTGCACGCGGGCCCGACTATTCACCCCGTCCCGTTTCACGACATACGTTCACCTCCAGCCCAACGTGGTGACAGGGGGAACGCCGTGATGAGACACCGGCTCAGTCATGCGCTCGCGGGCCTGGGCGCCTCCGCGTTGGCAGCAGCGTCGCTGGTCTTCGTCAGCGTGGCCGTCGCCCCGGCGGCCGGCGCCGCAGCACCCCCCGGGACGCCCTGGACCTTCGGCGAGAACTCCTTCGGCCAGCTCGGCAACGGGACCACCACGACGCGTCGGTCGGGCGCGCCCGTCACCGGGCTCAACGGCGTCATCGACCTGCACGGCGGGCGCGAGCACGTCGTCGCCCTCGAGTCCGACGGCTCCGTGTGGACCTGGGGCAGCAACGCCGAGGGCCAGCAGGGCCGCGGCACCACCGCGAACACCCTCGTGCCGACCCGCGTGACCTCGCTCGGCAACGACAACGCGGCGGTGGAGACCGGCCACAACCACACCGTGGTCCTCAAGAGCGACGGCCGGGTCTTCACCTTCGGGCTGAACAGCGACGGCCAGCTCGGCGACGGCAGCACCACGCTGCGCCGTTCGCCCGTCCAGGTGAGTGGCATCACCGATGCGGTCGGCATCGCTGCCGGGCGCGACATGTCCTTCGCCATCCGCGCCAACGGCCAGCTGATGGCCTGGGGTCGCAACGACGAGGGCCAGCTCGGCGACGGCACCACCACCCGCCGGCTCACCCCGGTCCGTGTCGGGGCCTCGATCAACTTCGCCGGGGTCAAGACCTTGACCGGTGGCCGCGACCACGGCGTCGCCGTGAAGACCGACGGCTCGGTCTGGGCCTGGGGGTCCAACAACTACGGGCAGGTGGGCGACGGGACGACCACGGACAAGCTCACCCCCGTGGCGATCGACGTCAACGGGAGCACGGCCGGCCTCGGCACGGCCTCGGACGCCGCGGCCGGAGCCCACCACTCCTACGCCCTGCGCACCGACGGCACCGTCGCCTCGTGGGGCCGCAACTACCGCACCGAGCTCGGCGACGGCACCACCACCAGCCGGACGCGACCCGTGAGCGTGCTCATGGGCACCGGCAGCACGCCGCTCAGCGGGGCGGTCACCCTCGGATCTGGGCGCGACATGGGCAACGTCACGCTGGCCGACGGCCGGGTGATGGCCTGGGGCCACAACCTCTACGGCCAGCTCGGCGACGGCAGCACGACCAACCGGACCAGGGCGATCGTCGTGCCCGGCATCGCCAATGCGGTGAAGGCGGCCGGCGGCGGTTCGGCGTACGGCGTGGTGCTGGTCGGCGACGGCACGCCACCGCCCAACCAGGACCCCGTCGCGCGCATCACCGGCACCACCTGCGCCGACCTCAGCTGCCCCCTCAGCGGCAGCACCTCGACCGACGACGGCACGATCTCCAGCTATGCGTGGACCTTCGGCGACGGCACCACCGGCACCGGCCCCAACCCCGGCCACACCTACGGTCAGGGCGGCACCTACACGGTGACGCTGACGGTCACCGACGACAACGGGGCCACGGACAGCGACACGGCCACGGTGAGCCCGACCGATCCGGGTCCGCCGGTCAACCAGCCCCCGGTCGCGCACCTCACCGGCACCACCTGCAGCGCACTGAGCTGTCCG
This sequence comes from uncultured Actinomycetota bacterium, assembly GCA_963843075.1. GTDB lineage: Bacteria > Actinomycetota > Actinomycetes > Propionibacteriales > Nocardioidaceae > Marmoricola. Next base: position 1,553,205 of record CAWJJD010000001.1, read on the forward strand.
TTCAGCGGCAGCACCTCGACCGACGACAACGGCATCGCCGGCTATGCGTGGACCTTCGGCGACACCACGACCGGGACCGGGGCCGACGGCAGCCACACCTACGGCGCGGCAGGGACCTACCAGGTCACGCTCACGGTCACCGACGCCGAAGGTCTGTCGGACTCCGACACGACCTCGGTCACGGTGAGCGACGCAGCCACGCCCGGGCCTGCCTTCCGGGCCTCGGTGGCGAGCGACGCCAACACCTCGTCGGCGTCGGTGGTCGTCCCGGCCACCGTCGCAGCCGGTGACCAGCTCGTGCTGGTGGCGACCACCAACACCGCAGCGACGCACGCCACCCCCGCCGGCTGGACCCTGCTGGGGTCGAGCGCGGACGGCACCGAGATGCGTTCGTCGGTCTACACCCGCACCGCACCGGCCTCGTTCGGTGGCACGACCGTGCGGGTGCCGGTGAGTGCCCTCTCCAAGACGAGTCTCACCCTGGACGCCTACTCCGACGCCGCGCCGGTCACGGTGCTCGCCACTGCGGTGCAGGGCACGTCCTCGGTGACCGCTCACCCGGCGCCGGCGGCCAACGTCGCGGTCGGCGGCTCGGCGGTGCTCCGCTACTGGGCCGACAAGTCGAGCTCGACGCGCACGTGGACCACGCCCGCCGGGCTCACCCGACGGACGGCCACCAACGGCAGCGGCGGCGGCAGTCTCGCGACCTTCACCGCCGACGTCACCGACGTGCCCGCGGGCGGCGTGGCGGCCGTCAACGCCACCTCGTCGGTGGCCTCGAACAAGGCGATCGCATGGACGATCGTGGTCCCACACGCCTGAGGGCCGAGGGTGCGCGCCGGTCAGCGAGCCAGCTCGAAGTCGGCGAAGTCGAAGCCGGGGGAGACCAGGCAGCTGACCAACGCATCCGCCTCGCCCGGGAGGGTGCGCTGCCAGGTGCCGGCGGGGACGACCACCTGCGCCGACTCGCCTGCCGCGGTGCCCACCACGGCGGTGGGGCCGCTCCGGGGTGTCGCCTCGCAGCCGCCCAGCTCGAGCGCCACCGACCCGGTGTGCGCCAACCAGACCTCCTCGGACCGCACCCGGTGCCAGGCCGAGGCGTCGCCCGCCGGGAGCAGGAAGTAGATCAGGGTCGCCGTCGGACGGACCCGCCCGTCCGGCAGCGTGACCGTCTCGGCCGATGCCCAGGTCTGACGGAACCAGCCACCCTCGGGGTGCCGGGCGAGCTCCAGCTGTTGGGCGAGGGGAGGGCGCATCCGTCCATTCTCACGGAGGCTCGCGGAGGGGTGGGACGATGGGCGCCATGAACAGCCCGACGGTGATGCCACCGGTGAGTCGGCTGTCCCCGGCCGGACAGCTCTACGTCACCACCGTCGGGGCGGTCGCGCTGCTCTCGCTGCTGGCGGAGTCGTCGGGCTGGCACGTCGCACTGGTCATCTTGACCCTGCCGCTGAGCCTGCTGGCCCTGTGGGTCGGCTACTACGCCGGGCTCGCGGTCAGCCTGGTCATCGGTGCCCAGGGCGGTGAGCCGGCGTGGCCGGTGGTGGTCGTGTGGGTGGCCGTCTGGACCATGACGGCCTGGCTCAACGCGCAGCTCGCGCAGAAGGTGCTCCGGGTCGGGTGGCGGGCCATGCCCGCACGGCCGGCCGAGGAGATCGACGACTAGCTGGGCAGCCCCCGGCCGCTCTCGGTGTACGACGGGCCCGGGTCGTCGGTCAGGTTCTTCAGGGCCGACTCGATCCGCCGGGCGGTGAAGTCGGCGCACTTCTCGCGAACCTCGGCCAGCGTGGCGAACGCCACCGAGCGGATCTCCCGCTCCTGACGCACGATCGTGTCCACCACCGAGGGGTCATGCACCCCGCCGTCGAAGACCAGGCAGACCGCGTCGTCCCAGCCACCCCAGGGCGGCAACCAGTCGGTGAGCAGCAGCCGACCGGCCTCGACCTGGAGACCGAGCTCCTCCTCGACCTCGCGGGCCACGGCCAGCTGGGGCGACTCGCTCACCTCGACGACGCCACCGGGCAGGTCGAAGTCGCGCTTGTAGGTCAGCTGGCACAGCAGCACCCGGCCGTCGGTGGAGCGGATCAGCATCTGGCTGATCGCGCGCTTGCGCGGCAGGAAGGAGTTCAACAGCGACCGGAACCCCTTCGGGTCCTCGAGCGGGGTGTCGTCCACGAGCCGGGCGTAGACGATCCGGTCGGACTCGTCGGCCACCCCGCGGGCCACTCCCTCGCGCATCAGCCCGGCGAAGGTGGCCACCCGCTGGGCGACCTCGTCGCCGGGGTCGACGTGGGCCTCGACGCGGGTCGAGCCGCCCTTGAAGGCCGACTCGACCAGCTCGCGCACCTCGTCGGCCGAGACGCGCAGCCCCTGGTCCTGCAGGTCGGCGGTCCAGGAAACTCGCACGACACCGGGGGAAACGGGGTTCAGCTCGGCGGGCACGGGTTCACCCTAGCCACACCGCGAGCACACCCGCCGCGACGGCCAGGGGGACGACGAGCAGACCCTCCAGGCCGAACCTGACCATCGAGATCTCCAGCCCGCGGGTCCGGCACGCACGCAGCCAGAGCAGGTTGGCGAGGGACCCCCACGCGATCAGCATCGGGCCGACGTTGACCGCGACCAGCGCCGTGACGAGCCGGTCGGCGGAGTGGGCGAACGGTTCCACGACGAGGTAGGCCGGCAGGTTGTTGACCACGTTGCCCAGCACCCCCGCGGCACCGGCGAGCTGGAACAGGGACGCGAGCGAGTCGCCGCTCCCGAACAGCGAGCCGAGCACGGAGGACCCCTCCTCGACGACCACCTCCACGACGGCGAACAGCACGATCGCGAAGACGAGCACCGACCACGGGACCAGCCGCACCAGCCGACCGGGGTGGACCACCGCGGGGCGGCGTACGACGAACGCGAGCACGAGCACCACCGAGGCGACCAGAGCCACCAGCCAGGCCGGCACCCCCGTCAGGATCGCCGGGCCGATCAGGACGACGACGACGGCAGCGAGCCACAGCAGGACCGGGTCGTACGACGGGAGCCGGGTCGGCACGGCATAGCTCCCACGCAGGGCTGCCCGGTGCCGGATCAGCAGCACGCCCAGGACGACGACCAGCACGGCGAGCTGGGGGAGCCAGGTCTCGCGCACGAACGCCGCCGCACCGATGCCGAGGTGCGACTGAGCGAGCAGGTTGGTCAGGTTGGAGACGGGCAGCAGCAGACTTCCGGCGTTGGCCAGCCAGATGGACGCGAACGCGAACGGCAGCGCGCTCAGCCCGAGCTCGGCGGCCAGGGCCAACCCGATCGGGGCGAGCAGCACCGCCGTGGTGTCGATGCTGAGCACCCAGGTGGAGACGGTCGCCAGGAAGGTGAACAGCAGGAACAGCGCGAGCCGGTTGCCCCGCGCGACCCGGGCGGCCACGTGGGCGCTGACGTCGAAGAGACCGGCGTCGTCACACAGGTCGGCGACGACCTGGATCAGCACCAGGAACAGCAGCACCGGCCAGACGCGGTCGGCGACGTCGAGGAGGCCGGTCACCGCCGCAGACTAGCGAGGCGAGCCCGGACGCGGCGTACCGGCTCGTTGCTCGTACAGAACTGGCACGATCCGAGTGAAGCTTCGTTCGGATCGTGCCGGTTTCACAGCGGCCGCTGTGAAACCGACAGCCCCCTCAGCACCTCAGTGCCGACTGCTCGCCAACCACAGACTCCCGAGCGGGGGCACCCGGACCGACGCGGAGGCGGGCTGGCCGGCATGGGGGGTCTGGTGGGCGGTGACGGTGCCGAGGTTGCCGACCCCGGAGCCGCCGTAGACCTCGGCGTCGGTGTTGATCACCTCGCTCCACTCACCGGCGAAGGGCAGCCCGAGCTGGTAGCCCTCGTGGGGCACCGGCGAGAAGTTCGTGACGCACACCAGCGCGCTGCCGTCGGAGCCCCACCGCACGAAGGCCACGGTGTTGCGCGCGGCGTCGTCGGCCACGATCCACTGGAAGCCCTCGGGCACGGTGTCCTGCGACCAGAGGGCCGCGTGGTCGGCGTAGACCGAGTTCAGGTCGGTCACCAGGCGGCTGACGCCGGCGTGGTCGGGGTTGTCCAGCAGGCCCCAGTCGAGCTCGCGCTGCTCGGCCCACTCCTGGTCCTGGGCGAACTCCTGGCCCATGAACAGCAGCTGCTTGCCGGGGTGTGCCCACATCCACGACAAGAACGCGCGCACGTTGGCCAGCTGCTGCCACCGGTCGCCCGGCATCTTGCGCAGCAGCGAGCCCTTGCCGTGCACGACCTCGTCGTGGCTGATCGGCAGCACGTAGTTCTCGGAGTAGGCATAGACCATCGCGAAGGTCAGCTGGTGGTGGTGATAGCTGCGGTGGATCGGGTCCTTGGCCACATAGGTCAGCGAGTCGTGCATCCAGCCCATGTTCCACTTGAAGCCGAAGCCGAGTCCGTTCTCGCTGGTCGGCTTGGTGACGCCCGGCCACGAGGTCGACTCCTCGGCGATCGTGACCGCGCCGGGGACCCGCTTGTAGACGGTGCCGTTGAGCTCCTGCAGGAACGCCACGGCCTCGAGGTTCTCCCGGCCGCCGTGGACGTTGGGCTGCCACTCGCCCGGCTCGCGGGAGTAGTCGAGATAGATCATCGAGGCGACGGCGTCGACGCGGATGCCGTCGATGTGGAACTCCTCGAGCCAGTAGAGCGCGTTGGCGACCAGGAAGTTGCGCACCTCCTTGCGCCCGAAGTTGAAGACGTAGGTGCCCCAGTCGGGGTGCTCGCCGCGGCTCGGGTTGGGGTCCTCGTAGAGCGGGGTCCCGTCGAAGCGCGCCAGCGCGAACTCGTCCTTCGGGAAGTGCGCGGGCACCCAGTCGACGATCACGCCGATGCCTGCGTTGTGCAGTGCCTGGACCAGTCGCCGGAACCCGTCGGGGTCGCCGAAGCGTGAGGTCGGGGCGTAGTAGGAGGTGACCTGGTAGCCCCACGACCCACCGAAGGGGTGCTCCATCACAGGCAGGAGCTCCACGTGCGTGAACCCGGCCTCGACGACGTAGGCCGTCAGGTGCTCGGCCAGCTCGTCGTAGGTGTAGGGCCCGGCACCGGGGTGCTTCCTCCACGACCCGAGGTGCACCTCGTAGACCGACATGGGCTGCTGGTCGGGACGGGTGTTCGCGGCACGGGCGGTCATCCACTCGTCGTCGGTCCACTCGTGCGTGCTCTGGAAGACCCGGGACGCGGTGGCCGGCGGGACCTCGGTGTACGCCGCCATCGGGTCGGCCTTGTCGCGCCACTGGCCGTCGGCGCCGCGGATGTGGAACTTGTAGCTCTCCCCGGAACCGACCCCGGCCACCAGCCCCTCCCACACGCCGGAGCTGCCGACCGGACTGAGCGGGTTGCGGCTGCCGTCCCAGCTGTTGAAGTCGCCCCGGACCTGGACCTCCTGGGCGTTGGGCGCCCAGACCCGGAAGGCGGTGCCGCCGTCCACGACGTGCGCCCCCAGGGCCTGCCAGAGCTGCTCGTGGCGCCCCTCGTTGATCAGGTGGAGGTCGATCTCTCCGATGGTCGGTTCACTCATGGGTTGGTGCTCCGATTCGTTCGATGGCACCCAGCGGGATGTCCAGCCAGGTGGGGCGGTTGCGGGCTTCGTAGAGCACCTCGTAGACGGCCTTGTCTGCCTCGTAGGCGTCGATCAGGGCCTGCTCGTCGGCGCTCAGCGGGCCGCCGCCGGCCTCGATGCGACTCTCGACGTAGCCGTCGAGGAACGCGGTGCGGTTGCGGGCGACCCACTCGGTGGCACGGTAGGTGATCTGGTGGGAGTTCTCGTCGGTGGAGTGGAGGTCCTTGGCCACGGACTGGGCGGCGTAGTCGAAGGACCGCAGCATGCCGGCCACGTCGCGCCAGGGGGAGTCGGGAAGCTGGCGCTCGGTGAGCGGCTTGGCGGGCTCGCCCTCGAAGTCGACCAGCTTCCAGCCCTTGGAGGTGCGCAGGGTCTGGCCCAGGTGCAGGTCGCCGTGGATCCGTTGGGCGATGCCGTCGGCGTCGCCGATCCGGGCGAAGACCTGCTCCAGCTGTGACTGGCGCGTCGCGAGTGCCGGCACGGAGGAGGCGGCGGCCTCGAGCCGACGGCGCATGGCCTCGGCCGCCACGGATCCGTCGAACGGCTGGGTCTCGAAGTGATCGCGGAGGACCTCGTGGACCTCGCTCACCGCCACGCCGAGACGGTGGGACTCGCCGGCGAAGTCGCCGCCGACCTCGTCCGCGTGCAGGTCGGCCTCGGCGAAGAGGTTGCGGACGCTGGCCAGGGCGAGCTCCCAGCCGTCGCTGGCCGTGCGCAGGAACTGCTGGAGCATGGCCAGGTCGTCCTGGTCGGCCTCGATCCAGCCGTAGAGGTGGGCGACGTTGGGGTTGCCGCTCTCGGTCAGCGCGCGGTGGATCTCGATGTCGGGGTTGCGTCCCGGGGTCACCTTGCGGAACACCTTCATCAGGCTGTCCTCGCCGAAGGCGACCGAGGAGTTGCTCTGCTCGCCGCTGAACAGGGTGGAGTGCGCGCCGGTGTCGAGCTCGTAGCCGGGGACCCGGTGGAAGGTGACGCCGCCGTAGGGACGCGGCGACTCGGGCAGCGTCTGCGCGAAGGTGTCGAGGTAGACGGCCATCGCCTCGCGGTCGTGCACGGCGTCATAGCTGTGCACCTCACCGAGGTCCTCGTCGAAGTGGGGACCGACGTAGGCGTGCCCGATGCGGCCCTGCTCCTCGGCGTAGTGGGACAGCGGCATCTGGTAGCGCTCGGTCGAGGGCTCACCGGCGGCGGCGTCGGCGTACTGCACCGTGATGATGTCGATGGTCACCGTCGGGGGGCCCGGGAGCGTGCCGACGCGCTTGACGTCGACCACGTCGTAGGCGCGGCCCTTGCCGGCGAACCAGCGTGCCTCCGCGAGGTACGCCGTCATCTGCGGATGTTCACTCATGAGGACGGCCCCGATGCATCGTCCTCGGGCGAGGGGGCCGGGAGCCGGATCCAGTAGAAGCCGTAGCCGCCCAGGGTGAGCAGGTAGGGCAGCTCACCGACCTGCGGGAAACGCACCCCGCCCAGGAGCTCGACGGGTCGCACGCCCTCCCAGCGACGCAGGTCGAGCTCGACGGGCTGGGGGAAGCGGCTGAGGTTGTTCACGCACAGCACGGTGTCCTTGTTGCCGTCGTCGTCGACGTGTTCGCGCATGTAGGACAGCACGGTCGGGTTGGATCCTCCGAGGTCGGTGAACTCTCCGAGGCCGAAGGACGGGTGCTGCTTGCGGGCGTGGATCATCCGGCGCGTCCAGTGCAGCAGGGAGGACGAGTCGTCCAGCTCGGTCTCGACATTGACCCGCTGGTACCCGAAGACCGGGTCCTGGATCGGGGGCAGGTGCAGTTTTCCCGGAGTGGCGATGGAGAAGCCGGCGTTGCGGTCGGGCGTCCACTGCATCGGGGTGCGGACGCCGTCGCGGTCGCCGAGCCAGATGTTGTCGCCCATCCCGATCTCGTCGCCGTAGTAGAGCACCGGCGAGCCGGGGAGGGAGAGCAGCAGCGCGGTGAACAGCTCCATCCGGTTGGTGTCGTTGTCCAGGAGCGGTGCCAGGCGACGCCGGATGCCGATGTTGGCCTTCATGCGGGGGTCCTTGGCGTACTCGTCCCACATGTAGTCGCGTTCCTCGTCGTTGACCATCTCGAGGGTCAGCTCGTCGTGGTTGCGCAGGAAGATGCCCCACTGGCAGCCGTCGGGGATGGCCGGGGTCTGCTCGAGGATCTCGGAGATGGGGAAGCGGTTCTCCCGGCGTACGGCCATGAAGATCCGCGGCATCACCGGGAAGTGGAAGCACATGTGGCACTCGTCGCCGGGGGAGAGCCACTCGCCGGTCTCCTCGTCGCGCTTGCCGCCGAAGTAGTCGACCACGTCGGAGGGCCACTGGTTGGCCTCCGCGAGCAGCACCCGCCCGGGGTAGTGCTCGTCGACATAGCTGCGCACGCGGCGCAGCGCCTCGTGCGTCTCCGGGAGGTTCTCGCCGTTGGTGCCCGGGCGCTCGTAGAGGTAGGGCACCGCGTCGAGCCGGAACCCGTCGAGGCCCATGTCGAGCCAGAAGCTCATCGCCTCGAGCATCGCCTCCATGACCTTCGGGTTGTCGAAGTTCAGGTCGGGCTGGTGGGAGAAGAAGCGGTGCCAGTAGTACTGCTGGCGCACCGGGTCCCACGTCCAGTTCGAGGGCTCGGTGTCGACGAAGATGACGCGGGCTTCCTCGTAGAGCTCGTCGGTGTCGGACCAGACGTAGAAGTCGCCGTAGGGGCCGTCGGGGTCCTCGCGACTGGCCTGGAACCACGGGTGCTGGTCGCTGGTGTGGTTCATGACGAAGTCGATGATCACGCGGATGTCGCGCTTGTGCGCCTCGTCGAGGAAGTGGTGGAAGTCCTCCACCGTCCCGGCCTCGGGCAGGATGTTGGTGTAGTCGGAGATGTCGTAGCCACCGTCGCGCAGGGGCGAGGAGAAGAACGGCGGCACCCACAGGCAGTCGATGCCCAGCCAGTGCAGGTAGTCGAGCTTCTCGGCCAGGCCACGGAAGTCGCCGACGCCGTCACCGTTGGAGTCCTTGAACGACCGGACCAGGACCTCGTAGAAGACGGCCGTCTTGAACCAGTCGGGCTGGTCGAAGTGGGCCGGGGTCGGGTCGCCGGTGGTGCTCGGGACCACGCCGCTGTCGCCGAAGTTGTGCTCCCCGTCCTCCGTGGGCGGGGTCGTCGCCACCTCGCTCATGCAAGGCTCCTGACCGAGAGGACGTGTGCCGGCTCCTGGTAGGGGTCGAGGTGCACGAAGTTGTGCGCACCCCACTGCCAGTCCTGACCGGTGATCTCGTCGTGCACGGCGAAGGTGTCCTCCCAGTTGAGTCCGATGGCGGGCAGGTCCAGATGGACCATGGTGGTGCGCGGTGAGTGCGGGTCGACGTTGACGACGACGATCACGATGTCGTCGACCTCGCCAGTGGTCGGGCTGGTCGAGACCTTCGTGAAGACCAGCACGGCGTCGTCGTCGCTGGAGTGGATCGTGACGTTGCGCAGCTGCTGGAGCGCGGGGTGGGCGCGACGGATCTCGTTGAGCCGGGTGAGGTAGGGCGCCAGCGTCTGTCCGCTGCGGTCGGCGGCCTCCCAGTCGCGGAGCTTGATCTGGTATTTCTCCGAGTCGAGGTACTCCTCGCTGCCGGGCTTGACGGCGAGGTGCTCGTAGAGCTCGAATCCGGCGTAGACGCCCCAGCTGGGGGAGCCGGTGGCGGCCAGCACGGCACGGATCTTGAAGGCCGGCGGACCGCCGTACTGCAAGAAGGCGTGCAGGATGTCGGGGGTGTTGACGAAGAAGTTCGGCCGGAGCACGTGGGAGGTCTCGTGGGAGACCTCGCGGAGATAGGTCTCCAGCTCGGTGCGCGACGTGCGCCACGTGAAGTAGGTGTAGCTCTGGTGGAAGCCGACCGTCGCCAGTGCCTGCATCATCGGCGGCTTGGTGAAGGCCTCGGAGAGGAACAGCACGTCGGGGTCGGTCTCCCGGATCCGTCCGAGCAGCCACTCCCAGAACTTGACCGGCTTGGTGTGCGGGTTGTCGACGCGGAAGATCCGCACGCCGTGGGACATCCACAGGCGCAGGATGCGCTCGGTCTCGGCGTAGATGCCCTCGGGGTCGTTGTCGAAGTTGATCGGGTAGATGTCCTGGTACTTCTTCGGCGGGTTCTCCGCGTAGGCGATGGTGCCGTCGGCGCGGGTGGTGAACCACTCCGGGTGCTCCTTGGCCCACGGGTGGTCCGGGGCCGCCTGGAGGGCGAAGTCGAGGGCCACCTCGAGGCCCACACGCCCGGCCTCCTGCACGAAGGCGTCGAAGTCCTCGAAGCTGCCGAGGTCGGGGTGGATCGCGTCGTGCCCGCCGAGGCTGCTGCCGATCGCCCACGGCGACCCGACGTCGTCGGCCGTCGGGGTGAGGGTGTTGTTGGCGCCCTTGCGGTTCACCTCGCCGATCGGGTGGATGGGCGGCATGTAGAGCACGTCGAAGCCCATGTCGGCGACGGCCTGGAGCCGCTTCGCGGCGGTGCGGAAGGTGCCGCTGACGACCTGGCCGGTCTTCTCGTCGCGGTAGGCACCCTCGGAGCGCGGGAAGAACTCATACCAGCTGGAGCAGAGCGCGCGCTCGCGGTCGACGAAGAGCGGGTAGGGCCCCTCGGTGCTGAGCAGGTCGCGCAGCGGGTGCGTGGCGAAGATGTGGGCCAGCTCCCCGGACTCAGCGGCCGCGAGGCGTGCCTCGACCGGTCGCTCGGTGTCCTGGAGCGCCTTGACGGCGTCCTTGAGGGTGGCCTTCTCGCCCCGGTCCAGATCGCCTTCGCTGACAACGCGCTCGAGCAGCAGCACGCCCTCGGTGAACATCAGCTCGACGTCGACACCGGCCCGGATCTTGATGCCGGCGTCGTGCAGCCAGGTGCCGATCGGGTCGCTCCACGCCTGGACCTCGAAGGACCAGGCACCCACGGTGTCCGCGCGGACCCGCGCTGCCATCCGGGAGACCTGTCCCTCGACGTCGTGCATGCGCACCGGGGGCCGCCTGGCTCCGCTCGGGTCGATCAGCACCGCCTCGGCGCCGAGCTGGTCGTGGCCCTCCCGGAACACGAGTGCGGTGACGTCGAAGGGCTCCCCGACGGCAGCCTTCGCAGCGTTGCGCCCGAGGTTGACGACGGGTGTCACGTCCATGACTGGGATGCGTCCGACCATGCTCCCCAGACTTGCGAAGTCCGGCCCCTGACGCAAACGAGCCGTCGAACGATGGTCGGGGAGGCCCGCCGGGAACGCTCCCGACTAGAAGACCTCGAGCTCGGCTGCGCGCACCGACAGGTCGGCGTCGGAGCCGGCCTTGCAGTCGGTGTCGTTGACCGGGTCGTTGTCCTGCTCACCTGCGTACGCCGGTGCACCGGTGCACTGGTTCTCGAGGGCCACCAGCCGGACCGCCGAGGCGGTGGTGTCCGGCACGTCGAAGGTGCGCAGGGTGAGGTTGGGCGCCACGGGGCGGGGTGCCACGCCCGGGAAGGCGTCGGCCGCGCTGGTGTAGATGCGCTTCCAGGCGGCGTTGGCGGCCGAGCAGCCGGTCGTGCACACCTCGACCGCGAAGCGGCGAAGTGCGGTGAACCGCGCCCCGGAGTCCGGGTCGTCGTCGGCGTCGGCCAGCAGCGGCAACCCGTCGGTGGGCCCGGCCGGGGCCGGGTGGAGCATCGCCGAGACCCGCACGGAGCTGATCTTGCGGGCCGTGGAGCCGGCCAGGTCGACGGCGACCCACGGGCTGGTCGCGTCGACGGAGTCGCTCTCGTTGACACCCGCCCAGCTGGTCTCCTCGGTGTCGTCGATCAGGGCCGCGGCATTGAGGCTCCCGGCACTGGCGGCGAGGACCTTGGCGCCGTTCTTCGCCGAGGCCAGGTTGGGCCTCAGGGCGAAGGTCTTCGTCACGGCCTTCCCGGCGCTCACCGTGAGCGTCGAGCGGGTCATGCCGTAGCCCGGGGCGACGAACAGCACCCTGTAGGTGCCGGCCGTGAGCTTGGCGGTGTTCGAGAGCGGCGTGGCGCTGACGGTGTCGGCCACCGGCGTGGACCGCGCCTCGAAGTCGCCGATGTAGACCTTGCCGGCCGGTGCCGGCGAGCCCGAGGGCACGGTTGCTGCGAACTTCACCGTGGCCGGTGCCGACCTCGGTGAGGCGAAGCCGGGCGTCGGGTCCCCCGAGTCGGCGTCCGGCGTCGAGGCGTTGCTGCCCATGCCGCGACGGGCGAAGGCGTCCCACAGCGCGGCCTGGTTGGCCCCGCCGAAGCGCATCCGGTCGGCGGCCAGCATCGCGTCGCGGGCGTCGAGCATGCTGGTCGCACCCTGCTGGAGCAGGAACGCGTCGAAGACCAGCTGCAGCCAGCGGCGGTTGCCGGGGCACTGGGTGGCCGGGGTCGGCGTGCTCGTCGCGGTGGCCTGGGCGCACTTCAGGTTGAGTGCCTTGTCGGTGGTCGGGTAGGCCTTGTCGTACTTCGCGACCAGGGCCTTGCGGACCTCCCACATGGTGCCGTTCCAGATCTCGCCGTCGGCGTGGACCTCCACCCCGGGGGAGTCGAAGCCGTAGTCGCTGTAGTTCAGCGGGTTGGTGTCGATGGCGTAGTCGCGGATGCCGACCGTCTTGTTGCCGGTGGCGTAGGGACCGACCGCCCACGGGCTGGCGCCGTTGGAGTAGCCGTGCTCGTACATGTACTCCGCGGCCGTCAGGTCACCCCAGGACTCGCCCATGGCGCCTCCCTGCTCGGAGGTGATGCCCTCGTCGGGGCCGCCGATCATCCGGTTGCTGATGGCGTGGGTGTACTCGTGCCCGACGATGCTCATGTCGAGGCTGCCGTCGGTGCACGGCGAGTAGAACCCGCCGGCCAGCGGCTGGAAGAGGTATTGGTTGGTGATGCCGGGGATGCCGTCCTGCAGGGCGATCTGGTTGGCGTTGTCGCGACCGAGGAACGACGGCTGGCCGCCGGTGAGGGCGCCGGCCTGGGCGTTGCCGATCTCGGGGTCGTTGCCCCGCGTCGGGTCGTCGTTGCGGCCCAGGTTGTCGACCTGCAGGTTGTAGTTCTCCTCGGTGAAGCCGAGGTAGTAGGAGAAGTCGTGCATCCGGTTGTGCGCGACGTGCAGGTTGGTGACCGAGGCGTTGATGTCGTTGCCGGTCGGGTGCAGCTGGGTCGGGTCGCACTTGGAGTTGTTCCACGCGTCGGTGAAGGCCTCGGTGTAGTCCCGCGTCGGCGAGACCGGTGCCTGCGCAAGGCCACCGGGAGCAAGCGGGTTGGCCCACGCCTCGTGGGTGTTGGCGTTGTTGCCGACGGTCGTGAAGCTCGGGGTGCCGGTCTTGACCGTGTAGTCCCACGGCCCCGGGGCGGCCACGTTGCGGAACGGCCCGGTCGGCGAGGTGCAGCCGGCGACGGCGGTCCAGCAGCCGACCACCGAGTTGGACGGCGTCGTCGAGGCCGACCAGTCGAGCGTCGGGTTGGAGGTGAAGTAGCGCCACTTCGGCTGACCGAGCGACGTGGTCGGCGTACTGCTGTCGCTGGTGGTGACGCCGGCCGCGTAGTCACCGGCGCCGACGAACGGGACGTCGGGGTTCTCGAAGGGGCAGACCTGCATCGAGTAGATGCCGGCGGGGATGGAGGCCGCGCTGTAGGTCGCGACCTCGGGGCTGGTGGCGGTGTCGCTGGTCACCAGCAGGGCGCCGCTCGGGTTGAAGATCTTGACGGTGATGTCGTTGGTGGTGATCGCCTCGGCGGCCGTGGCGACGATCTGACGGGTGTTGGCGTCCTTGAGCTCGAACTGGTGCTGGGGGCCGCACTCGGTCGCGGTGACCGCGCCCTGGAACTGGAAGGCGTCGTTGCTCTGGTCCACCTTGTTCTGGCGGACGACGACCTTGCCGCTGACGGCGTCGACGAGCACGGTGTAGGCCGTCGCGGCGCCGCCCTTGACGTCGACCACGTTGGCCTCGAAGACGGGACGCACGGTGCCGTCGGCGTACGCCAGCGAGCGCAGGCGGACCTGCTGCTCCTGGGCGAAGCCCGGGACGGTGAAGCGGGTCCAGCCGAGCTTCTCGGTGACCTCGGCCAGCGAGCCGAGGGACACGTTGCGGCCGACGGAGGCCGCCGCCTTCAGCCACGCGGCGGTGGGGGAGAGCGTCGCGGCCGGCACCGAGGAGGCGGTGGTGCGCACCAGCGAGGAGGAGACGTAGTGGATCGCGCCGTTGCCCACGCCGACGGTGACCTGGCTGTCCAGCGCGGGTGCGGGACCGCCGAAGTCCTGGCGGAAGAGCACGGCACGCGCGTTGCTGCCGGCCAGCTTCTGGTTGTTGACGAGGGTCAGGCCCAACAGCTGGCTCGCGGAGAGCCCGAAGACCGCGGCGTGCGCGGTCAGCCAGGAGCGGGCGGCCGTCACTGCGTCACCCGGGGCGGCGCCGAGGTTGCCCGAGAGGGGGGAGATGGAGGAAGGGGTGCCGAAGCTGTTCCAGCGCACCGCGGCGCGGAGGCCGGCGGCGGCCGACTTCTGTGCGGCCGAGGGCTGGGCGGCTCCACGGGCGTCGAGGTCGTCGAGGCCGGCGGTGGCCTGCTCGAGCGACGTGGGCGTCAGCCGGGTCGGTGCCGGAGCGGCCTCCCCGGGAAGCTGGCTCAGGCCGGCGAGCAGGGTGGTCGCGGTGGCGACGCCGAGGAGCCGGAAGGTGGTGCTGGGCATGGTGCCTCCGCGGGGCTGGTCGGCCGGTGGGCCGAAGCGATGTTGCTGCACCAACGGCCGGTGGCCGGTCTTGGTTACTGGCCAGTCCGATCTGCAACACGGCCGAAACACGCCCGGTGAGATGCATAGACCGGTTTGCGCGATTTCCGATCTTCGTTGGATCGATCCAACACTTCTGCGTTAGCGTGCTCCGGTGCGCGCCATTCGACGATTCACCGTCCGTCCGGTCCTGCCGGAGCCGCTTCGCCTGCTGGGCGACCTGGCGACCAACCTGAGGTGGTCCTGGCACCCGGAGACCCAGGACGTCTTCGCGGCCATCGACGCGGAGATCTGGAAGGCGAGCGGGCGTGACCCGGTCAAGACGCTCGGCGCCGTCTCCAGCGCCCGGCTGCAGGAGCTCGCGGCGGACAAGCGGTTCGTGCGGATGCTCGAGCTGGCCCACGCGGACCTCGAGCAGTACCTCACCGGCGCGCGCTGGTTCCAGAAGAAGACCGGTGCCGACGCCCCCCAGGCGATCGCCTACTTCTCACCGGAGTACGGCATCACCTCGGTGCTGCCGCAGTACTCCGGAGGCCTCGGCATCCTCGCCGGTGACCACCTCAAGACCGCCAGCGACCTCGGCGTGCCGCTGATCGGCGTCGGTCTGCTCTACCAGAACGGGTACTTCCGCCAGCAGTTCTCACGCGAGGGCTGGCAGCAGGAGACCTACCCGGTGCTCGACCCCGACGGCCTGCCGATCACGCTGCTTCGCGAGGGAGACGGAACCCCCGCGGAGGTGCGTCTGGCGGTGCCCGGTGAGTCGGAGCTGGTGGCGCGGATCTTCGTGGCGCAGGTCGGCCGGGTGCCGTTGCTGCTGCTCGACACCGACGTCGAGGACAACCCGCTGCCGCTGCGCGAGGTGACCGACCGTCTCTACGGCGGCACCACCGAGCACCGGCTCCTGCAGGAGCTGCTCCTCGGTGTCGGCGGTGTGCGCGCGGTGCGCACCTTCTCCCGGCTCACGGGTCACCCCGAGCCCGAGGTGTTCCACACCAACGAGGGCCACGCCGGGTTCCTCGGCCTGGAGCGGATCCGCGAGCTGACCGTCGCCGAGGGTGGTCCGGGTCTCGACTTCGACACCGCCCTCGAGGTGACCCGGGCGGGCACCGTCTTCACCACGCACACCCCCGTCCCCGCGGGCATCGACCGGTTCCCGCGCGAGCTGGTCGAGCAGTACTTCGGCGCGCACAGTGCCGTGGCCGGCGTACCGACCGACCGGATCCTGCGCCTCGGCGCCGAGGACTACACGGGCGGCGACCGCGGCGTGTTCAACATGGCCGTGATGGGTTTCCGGCTCTCCCAGCGCGCCAACGGCGTCTCCCTGCTGCACGGCGAGGTCAGCCGCGGGATGTTCAACGGGCTGTGGCCGGCGTTCGACGAGGCCGAGGTGCCGATCACCTCGATCACCAACGGCGTCCACGCCCCGACCTGGGTGGCGCGCGAGGTCTTCGAGCTGGCCAACAAGCAGGGCGTCGACACCGACTCCGACTCCCTCGACCTGTGGAACGTCGTCGACAAGATCCCCTCGACCGACCTGTGGTCCACCAAGCGCGAGCTGCGCAAGCGCCTCGTGGAGGACGCGCGCGGCCGGCTGCGCAAGTCGTGCCTCCAGCGCGGCGCGGCGCCGGCCGAGCTCGGCTGGATCGACACGGCCCTCGACCCCGACGTGCTGACGATCGGCTTCGCGCGCCGGGCCGCGTCCTACAAGCGGCTGACGCTGATGCTCAGCGACCCCGAGCGGCTCAAGAAGCTGCTGCTGCACCCCGAGCGGCCGATCCAGCTGATCATGGCCGGCAAGGCGCACCCCGCCGACGACGGTGGCAAGAAGCTGATCCAGGCGATCGTGCAGCTGGCCGACGACCCGGAGGTGCGGCACCGCATCGCCTACCTGCCCAACTACGACATCGCGATGGCGCAGCCGCTCTACCCCGGCTGCGACGTCTGGCTGAACAACCCGCTGCGCCCCTACGAGGCGTGCGGCACCTCCGGCATGAAGGCCGCCCTCAACGGTGGGCTCAACCTCTCGATCCTCGACGGCTGGTGGGACGAGTGGTACGACGGCGAGAACGGCTGGGCGATCCCGTCGGCCGACGGCGTCGAGGACCCCGACCTGCGTGACGACATCGAGGCCAACGCGCTCTACGACCTGATCGAGAAGGAGGTGGCCCCCCGCTTCTACGACCTCGACGAGGTCGGGGTGCCGACCCGCTGGATCGAGATGGTGCGCCACACCCTGAAGTCGCTCGGGCCCAAGGTGCTCTCGACCCGGATGGTGCGGGAGTACGTCGAGCGCCTCTACGCGCCGGCCGCCGTGTCGTCGCGGGCGATGAACGACTCCTACGAGGGAGCCGCCGAGCTCGCCACCTGGAAGCACCGCGTCGTCGACGGCTGGTCCGGCGTCCACGTCGACCACGTCGAGACCGAGGGCCTCTCCGACACCCCGGAGCTCGGCGGCGGCATGGACCTCCACGTCTTCGTCTCGCTCGGTTCACTGACCCCCGACGACGTCGAGGTGCAGATCGTCCACGGCCGGGTCAAGGGCGAGGACCAGCTGGTCGACACGACCACGATGCCGCTGGCCCTGGCCGAGACCTACGAGGGTGGCCGGCACCGTTTCGACGGTCACCTCCAGCTCGCCCGGGCCGGCTCCTTCGGCTACACCGTGCGGATCCTGCCCAGGAACCCCAACCTCGCCTCGCCGGCGGAGCTGGGGTTGGTGGCGCTCGCGTAGGGGGCTGCGGTTTGGCCGGGCGCCCGGCCAAACCGCCAGTGGAGGGGTGAAACATCACCCCTCCACTGAAAGTTCAGCCCCCCACCCGTCGTGTACGACGGATCATCCACTCCCGGCGCCGTACGACGTCACCACGGCGGATCGCGCGGATCCGGGGCACGGGCTGCAGCGCACCGAGGATCATCGCGGTCGCCGCGCAGGGCACGTGCACCACCAGCAGCCACCAGGCGAGGTCGGTCGGGACGTCGATCCGGCTGGCCGAGCGGTCCAGCAGCACGTAGGGGAACGCCAGCACCGGCGTCGCCACGACCGCGACCACGAGGATGGCGACGACCAGCCTGGGTGTCCGGGAGCTGGGTGTCCGGCGGACGGTCCCGAGGCCGGTCGTCATGCTGCCGACTCTGCTCGTGGGCCCGGCGACGCGCATCGGGGATCACCCCGGAGGCGACCCGGAGGCATCGGTTCGGAGCGCCTCTCTAGGCTCGCGTCGTGATCGAGCTCCGCAACCCGACCGAGATCGAGCAGATGAAGCCCGCCGGGCGCTTCGTGGCCGACGTGCTCACGCGTCTCGAAGAAGCCGCCGACGTCGGCGTGAACCTGCTCGAGCTCGACGCTCTCGCGCACGACCTGATCCGGGAGGCGGGCGCGATCTCCTGCTACATCGACTACCACCCGTCGTTCGGGGCGATGCCGTTCGGCAAGGTGCTGTGCACGTCGGTCAACGACGCGGTGCTGCACGGGCTGCCGCACGACTACACCCTGCGCGACGGCGACCTGGTCAGCCTCGACTTCGCCGCCTCCCTCGACGGTTGGGTCTCCGACTCGGCGATCAGCCTGGTCGTGGGTGCCCCGGACCAGCGTGACCTCGACCTGATCGACACCACCGAACGCGCCCTCACCGCCGCCATCGATGCCGCCCAGCCCGGCAACCGGCTCGGCGACGTCTCGGCCGCGATCGGCGCGATCGCGCACGCCGAGGGTCTTTCGGTGAACGGCCAGTTCGGCGGCCACGGTGTCGGCCGGACCATGCACGGTGACCCGCACGTCGCCAACGACGGCCGGCCGGGTCGTGGGTTCCGCCTGCAGCCGGGGCTGGTGATCGCGATCGAGCCGTGGTTCCTGCAGTCGACCGACCAGATCTACACCGACCGGGACGGCTGGACCATCCGGAGCGCCGACGGCTCGCGGGGCGCGCACTCCGAGCACACGATCGCGATCACGGAGACCGGGCCGGTCGTGCTCACGGCGCGGGACTGAGGGTCCACCGCCCGGGACCGCTGCAGCGTGGCGCGTCAGAGCGGGTCCGGCCGCGCCTCCTGCAGCAACACCAGCGACCGGGCCGACAGCGTGATCGTCTGGCCGGCCCGGACCGGTTTGCCGATCGGGTGGTCGGGGTCGGTGGAGAGCACGACCGTCCCGTGCTCGACCCACTCGTTGAGCGGCAGGATCGCCTTGCAGTCGTGCGAGGAGGCGTTGACCCAGAGCTTGAAGCTGGTGTCGCGCAGCTGCTCGCCACGGGGGCCGGGGGAGCGAAGGGGGTCGCCCGAGACGAACATCCCGATCACGTGCAGGCCGGGGTCCTGCCAGTCGTCGCCGGTCATCTCTCGACCCTCGGGGTGGATCCACGCGAGGTCCTTGGGTCCGCCGACGATCGCCGGTCGCCCCTCGAACCAGTGCCGCTGGCGCAGAGCCGGGTGCTCGCGCCGGATCTGCAGGGCCGTCCGGGTGATCTCGAAGACGTCGAGCCACGCGTCGTCGGCCGACCAGTCCACCCAGGAGGTCTCGTTGTCCTGCGAGTAGGGGTTGTTGTTCCCCCGCTGCGTCCGCCCCCGCTCGTCGCCCGCCGTGATCATCGGCACCCCGGCGGAGAGGCACAGCGTCGCGATCAGGTTGGCCGCCTGCCGGTGTCGCAGCGCGAGCACGTCCTCGTCGTCGGTCTCTCCCTCGACGCCGCAGTTCCACGAGCGGTTGTTGTCGGTGCCGTCGCGGTTGTCCTCGACGTTGGCCTCGTTGTGCTTCTCGTCGTAGGAGACCAGGTCGCGCAGGGTGAAGCCGTCGTGGGCGGTGATGAAGTTGATGGAGGCGTACGGCGACCGCCCGTCGTCGAGGTAGAGGTCGGAGGACCCTGCCAGCCGGGTCGCCACGTTGCGGACGCCGTCGGACCTGCCCCGCCAGAAGTCCCGCATCGTGTCGCGGTACTGGTCGTTCCACTCCACCCAGGGCGGCGGGAACTCGCCCACGCGATAGCCGTCCATGGAGACGTCCCAGGGCTCGGCGATCAGCTTCACGTGCCGCAGCACCGGGTCCTGACCGATGGTGGTCAGCAGGTCGCCGGCCATGTCGACGGAGTGACCGGTCCGCGTCAGCGCGGACATCAGGTCGAAGCGGAAGCCGTCGACGTGCATCTCGGTGACCCAGTAGCGCAGCGAGTCCATGATCAGCCGCAGCACCATCGGGTTCTCGGCGTTCACCGTGTTGCCGCAGCCGGTCACGTCCCAGTAGGTGTCGGGCGTGCGGCTGTCCTCCCGCCTGCTCGAGACCCGCTTGTAGAAGCCGAGGTCGTCCAGCCCGCGGAAGCTCAGGGTCGGGCCGTCCACCCCGGCCTCGGCGGTGTGGTTGTAGACGACGTCGAGATAGACCTCGATGCCGGCCGCGTGGAAGTTCTTCACCATCTGCTTGAACTCGCGCACCTGCTCTCCCCGGTCGCCGGAGGAGGAGTACGCCGCGTGCGGGGCGAAGAAGCCGATCGTGTTGTAGCCCCAGTAGTTGGTCAGTCCGTTCTTCGCCAGGGCCGGCTCGGAGGTGAACTGCTGGGTCGGCAGCAGCTCAACCGCGGTGATGCCGAGGTCGTTGAGGTAGTCGGTGACCACGTGATGGCCGAGACCGGCGTACGTCCCGCGCAGCTCCTCGGGGATCCGGTCGTGCAGCGCCGTGAAGCCCTTCACGTGCAGCTCGTAGATGGCGGTGTCGCGCCAGCGCGCCCCGATCTTCTGGTCGCCGTCCCAGTCGAAGTCGTCGTCGGCCACCACCACGCTGCGCGCGACGTACGGCGCCGAGTCCCGCTCGTCGCGCACGTGGGGCGTGTTCGTCGCAGACAGGTCGCTGCCCGCCTCGAACCCGAAGATCGCGGGGTCGGTCACGAACTCGCCGCTGATCGCGCGTGCGTAGGGGTCCAGCAGCAGCTTGTGCGGGTTGAAGCGCATCCCGGCCCGGGGCTCCCACGGACCGTCGGCGCGGAAGCCGTACCGCTGCCCAGGACGTACGCCGGGCAGGGCGCCGTGCCAGATGCCGAGACTCCGCTCGGTCAGCACATGACGGGTCTCGACGTCGTCCTCGTCGAAGAGGCACACCCACACGTCGGTGGCGTTGGGTGCGTGCACCGCGAAGTTGGTCGACTCCTCACGCCACGTGGCACCCAGCGGCCAGTTGCGGCCGGGCCACACGTCGACGCGCTCGCCGGTGGCCGACCACTCTCCTGGAGTCACCCGGAGATGATGTCACCCGCCGACGTAACCGTCCGGTGGACCTCTGAGTTGCAGAGGTAGGTTGACCGCACCGACGTCCACTGATGAGGAGAAGCCATGCCGGAGTTCGTCCGACTCGAGGTCGCCGACGGAGTCGGCACCCTCCGCGTCGACCGGCCCAAGATGAACGCGCTCAGCCTCCAGGTCCAGGAGGAGATCCGTGCGGCCGCCGAGGAGGCCGCGGAGCGGGACGACGTCAAGGCGGTGGTGATCTGGGGCGGCGAGAAGGTGTTCGCGGCGGGCGCCGACGTCAAGGAGATGGCGGAGATGTCCCACACGGACATGATCGACAGGTCCGGGCGGATGCAGGCCGGCTACGTCGCCCTGGCCAGGCTCCCCAAGCCGGTCGTGGCGGCGGTCAACGGCTATGCGCTCGGCGGTGGCTGCGAGCTCGCGCTGTGCGCCGACATCCGGATCGCGGCCGAGAACGCCACCTTCGGCCAGCCCGAGATCCTGCTCGGCATCATCCCGGGCCTCGGCGGCACCCAGAGGCTCGCCCGTCTCGTGGGCCCCAGTCGCGCGAAGGACATGATCTTCACCGGACGGTTCGTCAAGGCCGACGAGGCACTCGCCATCGGCCTGGTCGACCGGGTCGTGCCCGCCGAGGACGTCTACGACGAGGCGGTGACGTGGGCAGCGCAGTTCGCCGACGCGGCGTCGTACGCCCTCCGCGCGGCCAAGGAGACCATCGACCGTGGGCTCGAGGTCGACCTCGACACCGGGCTCGAGATCGAGCGCCAGCAGTTCGCCGGCCTGTTCGCCACGCGGGATCGCAGCATCGGGATGGACTCCTTCGTCCAGAATGGTCCCGGCAAGGCCCAGTTCGAGGGTCGCTGACCCCCAGCGCCGCCCGCATCGCCCGCATCGCCCGCACCGAGGAGCTCACCGTGTCCCCCAAAGTCAGCACCGACGAATCCAACAAGGACGGGAAGGGACGCACCCTCGCCACCACCAACGTGATCCGGGCGAAGACCGCCCGGGCGGTGCGCATCGTCTTCGGTGTGCTCGCCACGATCCTCGCGCTCGGCGCCCTGCTGGTGGTGCTGCGGAGCAACATCAACGAGGACAACACGATCGTGAAGCTGATCACCGACATCGCCGACGCGATCTCGGGCCCGTTCAGCCGTGACGACGGCATCTTCGACTTCACCGGCAAGAACGCCGTGGCCAAGAACGCCCTGCTCAACTGGGGCATCGCGGCCATCGTCTACCTGCTCATCGGGCGCTTCCTCGCCAACGCGATCGCGCCCAAGAGCAGCCGCTGAACCCCGGTCGCGAGAGCCGGAGCCGGCCCGGGCGCTGTGACTGACCACACCCACCGCTGGTGTTTCTGCGCAGGTGACTCGGCGGTAGCCTCACCTCGGGGTCAACCCAACCGTCTCTAACTCAGGAGGGGCCCGCCCAGGGCCGTGACCATGAACATTGTCGTCTGTGTGAAGTACGTGCCCGACGCAACTGCCGATCGGCACTTCGAGTCCGACAACACCGTGGACCGTGTCGGTGTGCCTGGTCTGCTCTCCGAGCTCGACGAGTACGCCGTCGAGCAGGCGTTGCAGCTCAAGGAGAAGAACGAGGGCACCGAGGTGACCGCGCTCACCGTGGGTCCCGAGGACGCCTCCGAGGCCATCAAGAAGGCCCTGCAGATGGGTGCCGACAAGGGTGTGCACGTGGTCGACGACGCGATCGCCGGCTCGGACTACCTGGCCACCTCGCAGGTGCTCGCCGCCGCCGTGGAGAAGATCGGTGACGTCGACGTGATCCTGTGCGGGATGGCCTCGACCGACGCGACCGGAAGCGTGATCCCGGCGATGCTCGCCGAGCGCCTCGACCTTCCTCAGGTGACCCTGGGCTCGGTCATCGAGTCGCAGGGCAAGGAGTTCCGGATCAAGCGTGACGGCGACACCTCCACGGAGGTGATCGGTGCGACCGCCCCGCTGGTGCTCTCGGTGACCGACCAGTCCGGCGAGGCGCGCTACCCGTCCTTCAAGGGGATCATGGCGGCGAAGAAGAAGCCGCTGGAGACCTGGTCGCTCTCCGACATCGGCGTGGACGCCGACAAGGTCGGCCTGGACGCCGCGTGGACCGCGGTGGAGGGCACCGAGGAGCGTCCCCCGCGCACGGCCGGCGAGATCGTCACCGACGAGGACGGCTCGGGCGCCACTGCGCTGGTCGAGTTCCTCGCGTCCAAGAAGTTCATCTGAGTCCGGAGGATTCCACAGTCATGTCTGAAGTTCTGGTTCTCGTCGACCACCTCGACGGCAAGGTCCGCAAGCCCACCTACGAGCTGCTCACCATCGCCAAGCGCCTCGGTGAGCCGTCCGCGGTGTTCATCGGCGGCTCCGACAAGGCCGACGACGTCGTCGCCGCGGTGAAGAAGTACGGCGCCGAGAAGGTCTACGTCGTCGACGACGCGGAGATCAAGGGCTACCTCGTCGCCCCCAAGGCCGAGGCACTCCAGCAGATCGCGGAGCAGGCCAGTCCGTCGGCGATCCTGATCCCGTCCAACGCCGAGGGCAAGGAGATCGCCGGTCGCCTGGCGATCAAGCTCGGTTCGGGTCTGATCACCGACGCGGTCGACGTGCAGGAAGGCCCCGTCACCACCCAGTCGGTCTTCGCCGGCAGCTACACCGTGCAGGCCAAGGTCACGACCGGCACCCCGATCATCACGGTCAAGCCCAACTCGGCGGCTCCCGAGGAGTCCGAGGGCGCGGCGGCCAGGGAGGACTTCGCGGCCACGGTGTCCGACTCGGCCAAGAAGGCCAAGATCGTCGCCTCCCAGGCCCGCAAGGCCTCGGGTCGTCCCGAGCTGAGCGAGGCCGCGATCGTGGTCTCGGGTGGTCGTGGCACCGGCGGCAACTTCGAGGAGGTCGAGGGTCTCGCCGACTCGCTCGGCGCCGCCGTGGGTGCCTCGCGTGCCGCGGTCGACTCCGGCTGGATCCCGCACGCCTTCCAGATCGGCCAGACCGGCAAGGTCGTCTCCCCGCAGCTCTACGTCGCCAACGGCATCTCCGGTGCCATCCAGCACCGCGCCGGCATGCAGACCTCGAAGACCATCGTGGCCGTCAACAAGGACGAAGAGGCCCCGATCTTCGAGCTCGTCGACTTCGGCGTGGTGGGTGACCTGCACACGGTCCTCCCCGCCGCGACCGAGGAGATCACCAAGCGCAAGGGCTGAGCGGGTCCCTCGGGAGCCGCCCACTCGATGAAGCCGGGGGCCGGAGGACGCGGCCTGAGGATCGTCGGGGCGTTCGTCGCCCTGGTCGTTCTGGCCGGCTCGGTCGTTCTCACCCTCGCCCGGCTGCTGAACTCCGAGGCGGAGACGTGGGTGCTGGCTGCGTCGTTCGTGCCCTGGGCGTTCGTGGGCTACCTCGTCGCGCTGGTGCTCCTCGGTCTCGTCAACCTGAGCCAGCCATGGGGCAAGGTGCGAGTCGTCCTCACCGCTGCCGTGTGCGTCTGCGTGGTCGGGGTCG
This sequence comes from uncultured Actinomycetota bacterium, assembly GCA_963843075.1. Classification (GTDB taxonomy): domain Bacteria; phylum Actinomycetota; class Actinomycetes; order Propionibacteriales; family Nocardioidaceae; genus Marmoricola. The sequence continues at coordinate 1,577,219 of CAWJJD010000001.1, forward strand.
GGCTGCACGCGTGGTGGCTGGCGCCGTCGTACGTCGGAGACCACGCGCCGGGCCGGCCCGACCTGACCGTGCTCGAGCTCAACCTGCTCAAGGGCGGGGCGGACCCGGCCGACACCGCCGCCATGCTGGGGCGGGAGCGCCCTGACCTGCTGGTCCTGACCGAGGTGACTCCCGCCGCACTCGCCGCGCTCGAGGGCGAGCAGGCGATCGGCCGGGGGAGCCGGCTCCCGCACGTGGTCGGGAAGGCGCTCCCCGGAGCCTCGGGACTCGTCGTGGCGTCACGGTCTCCGCTGCGGGTGGAGCGAAGGGTGGCGCTGGCCCATCCCGGCTACGTGGTGCGGGTCGAGGCGGCCAGGGCGTACGCCGTGCTCGCGGTCCACACCGCCCAGCCCGCCATCGACATCGTCGCCTGGCGCAGGGACCACGCGACGCTCGTGCGTGCGGAGCGACGACTTCGCGGACCCCATCTCGTCGTCGGGGACCTGAACGCCACGCTCGACCACCCCAGCCTGCGCACGATGCTGGCCGACGGGATGTCGGACGCCGCGCAGGAGGCCAACTCGGGGTGGCAGCCCACGTGGCCGAGCCCGGAGAAGGACCGCCTCAAGGGAGTGCCGGTGCCGGTCGGGCTGTTCGCGATCGACCACGTGCTGATCAGCTCCGGCTTCTCGGCCACCTCCACGAGCACCCCGGCCGTGCGCGGCTCCGACCACCGCGCGCTGGTGGCCCGGCTGGTGCGTCGCTAGGAGCAGGTCGGCGACCGAACGGGCCCGGCCCGGTCGGATCAGCCCAGCGCGCGGCGTACGAGCTCCATCGCCTCGTCGCGCCCGACGCCGAGCACCCGCACCCGTTCGGCGTAGTCGTGCGCCGCCTGCCGCGCCGCCTGCGCGACGCCCTGACCGGTGACCACGCTGCCGGCCCGGCCCCGGGTCTCGATGACTCCCAGGGCCTCGAGCTCGCGGTAGGCGCGTGCCACGGTGTTGGCCGCCAGGTCGAGCTCCTGGGCCAGGCCGCGCACCGTCGGCAGCTTCGCTCCCGGGGGCAGCTCCCCCGACTCGACCTGGGCCTGGATCTGCTCGCGCACCTGCGCGAACGGCGGGACGGGGGAGTCGGCGTCGAGGGAGATCACGCCTGCGATCGTGGTTTGTCGCACGGTTTGTGTCAACGGTCGACTGGGCCGGTCGGTCGTGCCCGGCTGCCGCGTACGCTTGCCTGTTGATGACCACCCCAACGTCCCGTGTCAGTTTCACAGCGGCCGCTGTGAAACTTTCGCTGCCCTCCTGTCGCGTCGGGGTCCCCGGATGAGCGTCTACCTCGACCACGCGGCGACCACGCCGATCCTCCCCGAGGCCGTGGCGGCGATGACCGCCCAGCTCGGCCGGGTCGGCAACGCGTCCTCGCTGCACGCCTCCGGTCGCGAGGCCCGCCGGGTCGTCGAGGAGTCGCGCGAGCGGATCGCGCTGGCGCTGAGGTGTCGCCCCGGCGAGGTCGTGTTCACCTCCGGCGGCACCGAGTCCGACAACCTCGCGATCAAGGGTCTGTTCTGGGCCCGCCGTGCCGAGGACCCCCGTCGGGTGCGGATCCTGAGCACGCCGATCGAGCACCACGCCGTGCTCGACCCGCTCGTGTGGCTGGGCACCGAGGGCGCCAAGGTCGAGCTGGTCCCCGTCGACCGACAGGGCCGGCTCGACGTCGAGGCGTTCCGTGAGGCGGTGGAGTCCGACCCGGAGAGCGTCGCGCTGGTCACCGTGATGTGGGCCAACAACGAGGTCGGCACCGTCCAGCCCGTGCCCGAGGTCGTCGAGATCGCCCATGCCCACGGCATTCCGGTGCACACCGACGCCGTCCAGGCGCTCGGCCAGCTGCCCCTCGACTTCGCCGCGTCCGGCGTCGACGCGATGACGGTCACCGGTCACAAGATCGGTGGCCCCTACGGCGTCGGCGCGCTCGTCGTCCGCCGTGAGCTGCAGCCCACGGCCCTGCTGCACGGCGGCGGCCAGGAGCGCGACATCCGTTCCGGGACGATCGACCCGCCCGCGATCGCCGGGTTCGCGGTCGCCTGCGAGGTCGCCGTCGCTCACCAGCCCGAGCTCGCCGAGCGACTGGTGGTGCTGCGCGACGCGCTGGTCGCCGGCGTACGCCGCGAGGTGCCCGACGCCATCTACAACGGCGACCCGCTCGACGGGCCCGACCACCGGCTGCCCGGCAACGCCCACCTGGAGTTCCCCGGCTGCGAGGGCGACTCGCTGCTGATGCTCCTCGACGCCCGCGGCATCGAGTGCTCGACCGGCTCGGCGTGCGACGCAGGCGTGCCCCAGGCCTCCCACGTGCTGCTCGCGATGGGCTCGTCGGAGGAGTTCGCGCGGTCCTCGCTGCGGTTCTCCCTGGGGCACACCTCCACCGAGGCCGACGTCGACGCACTCGTCGCGGCGATCGGGCCCGTGGTCGAACGGGCCCGCAACGCGGCGCTCGCGACGAGAGCGCCCGGGAGCGCCTGATGCGGGTCCTGGCAGCGATGTCGGGCGGCGTGGACTCGGCGGTCGCGGCGGCCCGTGCGGCCGAGCAGGGGCACGACGTCACCGGCATCCACCTCGCGCTCTCGCGCAACCCGCAGTCCTACCGCACCGGCGCACGCGGCTGCTGCACCATCGAGGACGCCAACGACGCCCGTCGTGCGGCGGACGTCATCGGGATCCCGTTCTACGTCTGGGACCTGAGCGAGCGCTTCCACGAGGACGTGGTCGAGGACTTCCTGAGCGAGTACGCCGAGGGCCGCACGCCCAACCCCTGCCTGCGCTGCAACGAGAAGATCAAGTTCGCCGCCGTGCTCGACCGGGCGATCGCGCTCGACTTCGACGCGGTGGTGACCGGCCACTACGCGCAGCTCCAGCGCACCGACGACGGGCTGATCGAGATGCACCGCGCCGAGGACATGAGCAAGGACCAGAGCTACGTGCTCGGCGTACTCACCCAGGAGCAGCTCGCCCACTCGATGTTCCCGCTCGGCGACACCCCGAAGTCCGTGATCCGCGAGGAGGCGGCCCGGCGTGGCCTGGCCGTGGCCGCCAAGCCCGACAGCCACGACATCTGCTTCATCAGCGACGGCGACACCGGCGGCTGGCTCTCCGAGAAGCTCTCCTCGACCGGCGCCGGGGTCAACCGCAGCGGTTCGATCGTCTCCTCCGACGGTGAGGTGCTCGGCTCCCACGAGGGGTCCTGGCGCTACACCATCGGCCAGCGCCGGGGCCTGCGGATCGGGACGCCGGCGGCCGACGGCCAGCCGCGCTACGTGCTCGACATCGAGCCGGTCTCAGGGACGGTGACGGTCGGATCCCGTGCCGAGCTGGCGGTCGACGGTCTCTCCGCGATCAAGCCCCGCTGGTGCGGGCGCGCGCCGTCCGAGGCGCTGGAGTGCACCGTCCAGCTGCGCGCCCACGGCGACGAGCACCGAGCGGTGGTGCGCGTCCTCGACGACGACCGTCGAGGTCGAGCTGCTCGACCCCGCCGAAGGCATCGCGCCCGGCCAGGCGGTCGTCGTCTACGACGGGTCGCGGGTCGTCGGGTCGGCCACGATCGCCTCGACGCGGCGGGTGCCTGCCGGGGCCTCCGTGTGAACGCCCGGTGACCTCCTCGACCGGCATCGGGTCGCTGCCCGGCGAGGACTTCGGCGAGTCGACGCGCCTCGTGCTCGACCAGCTTCCCGACCTGCCGCACCTGCCCGAGCTGCCGGGCCGCGGGACGATCGCCGGCATGGCCGGGCGCACGCTCGGGGTGGTCCAGGAGCTGGGCTTCGACCTCCAGCCGGCCGGCTGGCGTCTCACCGACGCGGCCGGGGTCGACCACCGCCGCGCGCGCTCGTTGCTGGCGCAGGACCTGGACACCTTCGAGGAGCTGACGCAGGGCTACGAGGGCGAGCTCAAGGTGCAGCTGACCGGGCCGTGGACGCTGGCGAGCACCGTGGAGAAGCCGCGCGGCGACCGCGTCCTGTCCGACTTCGGTGCCCGGCGGGAGCTGGCGCAGGCCCTGGCCGAGGGCGTGCGCGGGCACCTCGCCGACGTGCAGCGGCGCGTGCCCGGCGCGCGGCTCCTGCTCCAGTACGACGAGCCCGCGCTGCCCGCCGTGCTGGCCGGTCAGGTGCCGACCGCGTCCGGGTTCAACCGGCACCGATCGGTCACCGCGCCCCTGGCCTCCGAGGCGCTCGAGTGGGTCGTCGCTGCGGCCGGCGAGACGCCGACCGTCTTCCACTGCTGCGCGGCCGAGGTCCCGATCGCGCTGCTCCGCGGGGCCGGCGCCTCCGGGGTGTCCGTGGACCTCGACGTCCTCCCGGCCGGGGCGTACGACGAGCTCGCGACCGCCCTCGACGAGGGTGCCCGGGTCCTGCTCGGCGTGGTCCCGTCGACCGGCGAGACCTCACCCACCACGAAGGCTGTCGTCGAGCGGGTGCAGCGGCTGCTCGACATGCTCGGCTTCGACGCGGGCGAGGTGTCCGACCGGCTGGTGCTGACACCGGCGTGCGGACTGGCAGGTGCGACTCCGTCGTACGCCAGGAGCGCGCTGCACGCCCTGACCGAGGCCGCCGCCGAGCTCGGCTGACCCCCGCTTGTGGCATCCGGCTTCGGGTACGACGTGAGTACCCGACATGAAGGAGTGTCATGAACGACCTGAACGGCAAGAAGATCGCGATCATCGCCACCGACCACTTCGAGGAGGCCGAGCTGGTGACCCCTCGTGACGAGCTGGCCAAGGCCGGCGCCGAGGTGAAGGTCTACTCGGCCGACACCGACCCGATCCAGGCCGTCGAGGGCGACACCTCGCCGACGCAGAAGGTCGACGTGGACGGCACCTTCGGCGACCTCGACGTGTCCACGGTGGACGCGGTCGTCGTCCCCGGCGGCACGGTGAACGCCGACCACATCCGCATCGACGAGGACGCCCAGAGCATCGTGCGCGAGGCCCTCGACACCGACAAGGTCCTCGCCGTGATCTGCCACGGCCCGTGGCTGCTGGTGAACGCCGGTGCGGCCCAGGGTCGCACCCTGACCAGCTACCCCAGCCTGCGCCTCGACCTCGAGAACGCCGGCGCCTCCTGGAAGGACGAGGAGGTCGTGGTCGACGGCAAGCTGATCACCAGCCGCAACCCCGACGACCTCCCCGCCTTCGTGGAGGCCATCAGCGAGGCGCTGGTGGGCTGAGTCTCGGCGGTGCGGTTTGGCCGGGCGCCCGGCCAAACTGCCAGTGGAGGGGTGAAACTTCACCCCTCCACTGAAGGTTCAGCCGGGCGCCCGGCCAAACTGCTGGACCGCCAAACTGCCGAACCAAGCCTCAGGCGACCGCTGGAGCCTCCGCCGGACCGTCGGTGGCGAGCTCCTCGTGCTTGACGTTGAGGAAGACCCAGGTCACCAGCGAGGCGACCACCATGAGCCCGGCCGCGAGCAGGAACGCCGCGGTCGCACCTTCGGTGAACACCTGGTGGCCAGAGATCACCTGGGCGGCCTGCTGCTGGGCCTGGGAGAGGGCGGGGCCACCGGCGGCGGCTGCCTTCTGGGCGGCTGACTGCAGTACGCCGACCCGGTCGTCGATCGTCTGGGTGGCGATCGTGCCGAGCAGCGAGAGCCCGAGGGCGCCGCCGACCTGCTGCATCGTGTTGAGTACGCCGGACCCGATGCCGGTGTCCTCGTTGCGCAGGTGATGCACGGCCGTCAGCGTCAACGGCACGAACGTCATGCCCATGCCGAAGGACATCAGCAAGATGAACGGCAGCAGGTCGGTCAGGTAGCTGCCCTGCACGTCGGTCACCGGGAACGACGTGTCGAACGGCAGCCGCGAGAAGCCCCAGAGAGCGCCCGGCGGCCATCAGTGTGCCGATGCCGGCGAGATACTTCGGGTCGATCCGGTTCACCAGGCTGGAGGAGATGCCGGCAGCCGCCACCAGGCCGAAGCAGAACGGCAGGAACGCCACGCCTGCCTTGATCGGGCTGAAGCCCATCACGGTCTGGATGTACTGGCTGAGGTAGAAGAACATCGCGAACATCGCCGCAGGCGCGAAGAACATCGCCACGAAGCTCGCCGCACGGGTGCGGTTCATGAACACGCGCACCGGCAGCAGCGGGTGCTTGATGCGGCGCTCGGTCAGCAGGAAGACGACGATCAGCGCGACACCGGCGACCAGGCTGGCGACCGTCCAGGTGTCGCCCCAGCCGTCGGTGCCGGCGCGGCTCAGGCCGTAGACCAGGCCGAGCAGGCCCAGGGTGCCGGTGAAGGCGCCGGGCAGGTCGAGCTCACCGGGGTGCGACTCGGACTCGGCCAGGAAGCGCGGCGCGAGGAGGGCTGTGACGATGCCGATCGGGGTGTTGATCAGCAGGGTCAGGCGCCAGCCCTCGACGTCGAGGCCGAAGAAGCTGTCCATGCCGGTCAGCCAGCCGCCGAGCAGCAGGCCCACGGCCGCGCCCACACCGGACATGGCGGCGTAGATCGCGAACGCGCGGTTGCGCAGCGGGCCTGCCGGGAAGGTCGTGGTGATCAGCGCGAGAGCAGCCGGTGAGGCCAGCGCGGCGCCGAGACCCTGCAGGCCACGGGCGGCGAGCAGCAGACCCTCGTTGGTGGCGAGGCCACCGAGCAGGGAGGCGACGCCGAAGACGATGAGGCCGATCATGAAGACCCTGCGCCGTCCGAAGAGGTCACCGAGGCGGCCACCGAGCAGGAGCAGGCTGCCGAACGCCAGCGCGTAGCCGGTGACGATCCAGCGCAGGTTGGCGCTGGAGATGTCCAGGTCCTGCTGGATGAAGGGCAGCGCGATGTTCACGATGGTGCCGTCGAGCACCACCATCAGTTGAGCGATCGAGATGAGCACGAGCGCCCATCCGAGGCGGGAGTGGCCCTTGGGGGCGCCTGTGGGCGCTTCCGGGGCCGCAGTGACGTCGGTCATGAGGTCCTTGCTTTCTTGTCGTCCGGGCTGGTGCGGTCGGGGTTGCCGGCCTTCTCTTGGTGCTGACGTACGCCGGCGGCGGGGTGGCCCACTGCCGGAAGGATCACGTGGTCGATCGCCCGCTCGACGGTCTCGTCGTCGGGGACGATCCCGAGCACGAAGGAGCGGTGGAGCAGGATGCCCGCGAGGGCGGGGGCGATCATGTCGATGTCGACGTCGGCCGGGATCTCACCGCGCTCGATGGCACGGTGATAGATCTCGCGCGACACGGCGACCTTCGGGGCGATGAACGCCTCACGGAAGCGCTTGGCGAACTCGGGGTCGCTGGAGAGTGCGGTGATCACGGAGCCGAGTGCCCCGGTCGCCGTCGGAGTGGCTCATCCCGTGGGAGCCGCAGAAGGTGCTGATCAGGTCGCCGCGCAGGGTGCCGGTGTCGTGGTTCTCGATCACCGGCGCCTGCTTGGCGCGGACCATCGCATCGACCACGAGGCTGGGCTTGTCCGCCCAGCGCCGGTAGAGCGTGGCCTTGCTGGCCCGGGCGCGGCGCGCGGCGGCGTCCATCGTGAGCCGGTCGTAGCCCACCTCGAGCAGCAGCTCGAGGGTCGCGTCGAGGATCTCGTCCTCGCGGTCGCCCTCGATCCGGGGACGAGATCCCACGATGGTCGGCTTGCGCACGTGAGGCCCCCTGTCCGGTGCTGTGGGTGGATGAAACGAAACCGTTTCGTTTCATCGAGCGTAGGACGGCAACCGGGTGATGCGAAGATCCATTCCCACTGGTCCAGAAAGTTTTGGCCCAGTAGGTGCGCAGGCGGTGAGCAGCGGGTTCGGCCCGCCTAGGGCTGGGTGTCGCCGGGCGCCGGGACCTGGCTCTCGGCGGGGGGAACGGGGTTCGGGTCCGTGGACGGAGTCGGTGTCGGGGCGACCGACGGCTCCGGGTCCTGCGGCTGCTGGGGCTGCTCGGAGGGAGCCTCCGACGGCTCCGGGGTGACCGGTGTCTTGTCGGTCGGCTCGTCGTCCTGCTTCGAGGAGCTGTCGTTGCCGATGACGTGACCGACGGTCGTCCCCTTGCCGCTGTCGTGCCCGAAGAGGGAGGCGATCGGCTTCCCGGTCACTGCTTCCACCACGGTGATCCCGGCCATCCCGGCGATCATCACGGCGAGGCTGGCGAGCGCGAGCTTGGCCCAGGGGAGATCCCTCCAACGGGACTGCTCACCGGTGTCGGGATCATCGAGAGCACCGGCGTCGACGATGGGATCGCGAGCTGACGAGCCGTCCAGCGGCGACGCCTGCCCGGACTCACCCTCGCGCAGCGGTCCGTCGACCACGGTGCGTGGCAGGGCCCCGGTGAGAAGCGACCGCTGCCTGACGAGCACAGCGGTCCGTCTCGCGGCCTCGCTGGTGCGTCGCAGCGACCAGGTGTACGTCGCCCCACCCACGGTGAAGATGACGCTGCCGACCGCAGCTCCGATCAGGGTGCCCGCCGTACCGGCCCACGAGGCGAAGAACGCGACCGACGTGGCGGCGAGCGCGCTGCCCACCACCTGGGCCGCGGAGAGTCCCAGGGCCGGGGGTTTCTTCTCGTTCTCGTCTGTCATTGCTTCCTGGAAGGTCGGGGGTGCCTACCTCAGTAGGACGAGGCAGCGGGTCCATCGGTTTCCGGTCCCAGCGTGACATGGGACACCCGGAGACCGCGGGTGGGTCAGTCGGCCACGCAGGTGGGCCGCTCGACCACTGGCTCACGCGTGGTGCGCCGCCACAGCTGGGGCGCGAGCACGACCAGGCCCAGCAGCGGCAGCACGGTCAGGATCGACAGCGCCGGGGCCATCCCGAGCACGTCGCCCAGACCCCCGACCACGGCCGAGCCGACCCCGCCGCCGACCAGGAAGAAGAGGGTGGCGATGCCCAGCGCCACGCCGCGCACGTCTTCGTGCACCGCGTCACCGACAGCCTCCATCAGAGCCGGCTGGCCCAGGCCGAAGGCGAAGGTCACGGCCACCACGGCGACGACGAGCAGCACCGCGGACTCCTGGTGGGCACCCAGGGCGGCGACGGCGAGTGCGACGACGGCCACCAGGGCGGCGAGGGCGAGCGCACTCGTCGGCCCGACCCGGTTGAGCAGCGGCCCGGCGATCCGCGGGGACAGCAGACCCATCGCGGCGCTGGGCACCAGTGCGACTCCCACCTCCCACGGCTCCCAGCCGGTGCCGACGAGGACCGCCGGCACGGCGATCAGCAGGGCGAACCACGCGGCGGGGACGGCTGCGGCGGCCAGTGCGCTCCGGACGACCACGGCGTTGCGGATGACCTCGACGGGCAGGAAGCCCGCGGGCCGGTGGCGGATCCAGCCGGCCACAGCGGGCAGACCGAGGACGGCGAGCGCGGCGCCGACGACCGCCACCACGGATCCCGTCGCCGGCGACTGCACGAGCAGCACGACTCCGGCGGCGGTCGCGGCCACCAGGACGGCCCCGAACAGGTCGAGGCGTGCACCGCTTCCGTTGGTCGGGACCCAGCGCCACAGCAGGGGCAGCATCAGCGCACCGAGCATCGGCAGCGCGATCACCACGCGCCACCCGAGCAGACCTTCGACCGCGCCGCCCGCCAGCGGTCCGAGGCAGCTCACCGCTGCGGCGATACCGGCCACGCGGCCGAGGGCGACGCCGCGTGCGCGACCCGAGAAGCGTGTGGTGACGATGGCCACCCCCAAGGTCGGTACGGCGGCGGCGCCGGCCCCCTGCAGGATCCTGGCGCCGACCAGCACGTCGAAGTTGGGCGCGAGTGCCCCGAGGAAGGCCCCCGTCGTCATCAGGCCGACTCCGACCATCAGGGGAAGGCGCTGCCCGACCAGGTCGGAGATGCGGCCGTAGACCGCGGTGGCGACGGCGAGCATCAGCGCGTAGAGGCTGATCGCCCAGGCGCCGACCCCGATGCTGACGCCGAGGTCGGCACCGATGACCGGCAGCGCGATCGCGGCCGACGAGCTGCCCAGCCCGGTGAGCCCGAAGAGCAGGCCGACGAGGATCGGGACATGAGCGCCCCCGGTGGTGGCGGGGGCGCTGGTGCTCGTCGCGGTCGCAGTGGCGGAAGAAGACATTGCCTCCGACAACCAATGCGGCGGCCACGGCATTCCGCTCGCGCGCGATCGGTCCTAGTCGGCCTGGGAGCCCGAGGCCCGGTCGAGGTGGCGGGAGTCGCCGGACGCGAGCTCGAGCACGTCGAGGGTGCTCTGCAGGGCGAAGCGGTTCCACGCACGCGGCTTGGCGAGCATGTAGTGCCCCAGCCGGCCCATGTCGACGAACTCCGCCGATGCGGCGAAGGGACGGGCCCGGTCGACGTACGCCCTGGTCATCCGCGCCGACGTGATCCGGTCGCGGCTGCCGTGGCCCGCGACCAGGTGCCGGCCGGCCAGGGTGCGCACGGGCTCCGACGGCGTCAGCCAGGGAGCCAGCGCCACGACGCCCACGACGCTGGGGTGCCCGGCGACGTGCACGGCGGTGCGGGCACCCATCGAGTGGCCGAGCAGCACCACGGGCACACCGGGGTGCTCGGCGTGCGCCTGGTCCAGGGCCCACCGGGCGTCCGGGATCGGCGACGGCTCGGGTCCGGCCCCGGCGTTCCAGCCCCGCACGCCGAACCGGAGCAGCCACAGCGACAGTCCTTCGTCGAGGATCGGCTTCTCGATCGCGTTGCGCATGGCCGACGTACGCCGGAACGACGCGCTCCGGCTGCCGACCGGGTTGAGCCCGGTCGCCGCGCCGCCGTGGAGCATCAGCACGATCGCGCGCGGCGACTCGGCAGGGTCCCTGCGGTCGAGTCCGGGAGAGGGCATGCGTAACTCCGTTCGTGCCAGGTCAGTGTGCCCAGTGTTTCGGAGCGGTCCAACCCACGGATGGGATCGCGCCCTCCGGGCTGGGTCACCAAGTCCGTCACAGGGTCCGTCACGGGGCCCGTCGCGGGGTCCGTCACGGGGACGGCCGTCACGTGCGAGCACTGTCGGGGCGGCACGGCAAGATGGCCCCGTGAGCGAGAGAGACCTCGAGCGACCCGAGCCCGGCGACGCCACTCCCGAGACCGACCCCCAGGCCGAGCTGCGCCAGGAGCACCGACTGCTGGCCGAGGAGGTGGAGGAGGCGCGCTGGCGCTACTACGTGCGCGACGACCCGACGCTCTCCGACGCCGAGTTCGACACCAGGATGCGGCGCCTCGAGGAGCTCGAGGAGCAGGTGCCCGACCTGCGCACGCCCGACTCCCCGACCCAGAAGGTCGGTGGCGCGGTCTCCACCGAGTTCACCGCGGTCGACCACCTCGAGCGGATGGAGAGCCTCGACAACGCCTTCTCCTACGAGGAGCTCGAGATCTGGGCTGCCCGGTTGCGACGCGACGGCATCGTCGACCCGGCCTACCTCTGCGAGCTCAAGGTCGACGGGCTGGCCATCAACCTGCTCTACGAAGACGGTCGTCTCGTGCGTGCCCTCACCCGCGGCGACGGCCGCACCGGCGAGGACGTCACGCCCAACGTCAAGACCATCGACTCGATCCCGCACCGACTCGAGGCGAGCAAGGAGTTTCCGGTGCCCAAGCTGATCGAGGTGCGCGGGGAGGTGTTCTTGCCCCTGGAGGCCTTCGAGCGGCTCAACGCCTCGATGAGCGAGGCGGGCAAGGCGATGTTCGCCAACCCGCGCAACGCCGCCGCCGGCTCGCTGCGCCAGAAGGACCCCAAGGTCACCGCGACCCGCGACCTCGGGATGGTCTGCCACGGCATCGGCGCGCGCGAGGGCTTCGAGCCCAAGGCCCAGTCGCACGCCTACGAGGCGCTGACCGCCTGGGGCCTGCCGGTCTCCGACCAGGTCAGGGTCGTCACGAGCCTCGAGGAGGTCGAGGCCTACGTCGAGAACGCCGGTGAGCACCGGCACTCGATCGTGCCCTACGAGATCGACGGCGTGGTGGTGAAGGTCGACGACGTCTCCCTGCAGCGACGGCTCGGCTCGACCAGCCGCGCGCCGCGTTGGGCGATCGCCTTCAAGTACCCGCCCGAGGAGGTCAACGCCAAGCTCCTCGAGATCCGCACCAACACCGGGCGCACCGGCCGGGTCACGCCGTTCGGGGTGATGGAGCCGACCAAGGTCGCGGGCTCGACGGTCGAGCGGGCGACGCTGCACAACGCCCACGAGGTCAAGCGCAAGGACGTGCGCCCGGGCGACACGGTGATCCTCCGCAAGGCGGGCGACGTGATCCCCGAGATCCTCGGCCCGGTCCTGGGGCTGCGCCCCGAGGGGCTGGCCGAGTGGGTGATGCCGACCGAGTGCGAGTCGTGCGGCACCCCGCTGGTCGAGGAGAAGGAGGGCGACAAGGACCTGCGTTGTCCCAACCACCACACCTGTCCTGCCCAGCTGCTCGACCGGGTCTTCCACGTCGCCGGCCGCGGTGCCTTCGACATCGAGGGGCTCGGGTCCGAGGCGGCCCACGCGCTCTGGACGGCCGGCGTGATCACCGACGAGGGCGACGTCTTCGACCTCGACCGCGACGCCCTGCTCGCGACCGGGCTGTTCACCCGGGCGCCGAAGAAGGGGGAGGAGGGGCCCCAGCTCTCGGCCAACGGGCGCAAGCTGCTCGACAACCTCGACCAGTCCAAGGACCAGCCCTTGTGGCGGGTCATCGTTGCGCTGTCGATCCGCCACGTCGGGCCGACAGCAGCCCGCGCGCTGGCGGCCGAGTTCGGCTCGATGGAGGCGATCCGCGCTGCCTCGGAGGCCGACATCGCCGCGGCGGAGCAGGTCGGCCCGACGATCGCTGCGTCGGTGCGCGACTGGTTCGACGGTCCGGAGTCCGACTGGCACAACGCGATCGTGGCGAAGTGGGCCGCGGCCGGCGTACGCATGGAGGACGAGCGCGACGACTCCACCCCGCAGGTCCTGGAGGGCCTGAGCATCGTGGTGACCGGGTCGTTGGCCGACTTCAGCCGCGACGGCGCCAAGGAGGCGATCGTGTCCCGCGGCGGGAAGGCCGTTTCGAGCGTCTCCAAGAAGACCGACTACGTCGTCGTCGGCGACAGCCCGGGGTCCAAGGCCGACAAGGCCGAGCAGCTCGGCGTCCCGATCCTCGACGAGGACGGCTTCAAGGCCCTGTTGGAGCAGGGTCCGGAGTAGGCACGCTCGGCCTCAGGCGCGAGGTCTCTTCTCCTCGAGGATGGCCTGGAGAACGACGTAGCTTGCGCCGGGTGTCGCCCGGACGAGACGGTGCTCCAGCGACCGCGCCCTCCTCGATCCTGCGGACAGCTCCGGCGATGCTGCCGCCTGCAGGCGGCGGCTGGTATCGGTCCGTCCAGATCTGGCCGTCCCACCAACGCTTCGTCCCGGTCCCGGAACCGTCATACCAACTGGCTGGAGTGTTGGTCACGACCAGCTCCCTCCCAGCGAAGGGATGTCCCGCAGGCGCCCGATCGGCATGGTCGCGGCCGGGACGGTCGGGGACTCCCGAAGCCGTTTCGTCATCTGGCATAACTGCAGTTCAGGGGCGGTTTTCTGTCGGTGGCGGGTGCCTGAATTCGTTCATGAGCAGCCAGCCGATCGACCGCCTCCACCCGGTGGTGGAGTTCGCCGACAGGCTTGCTCACCGGCTCGACTCGCTGGCCGGGGTGCCCACGGTGTCGATGACCGCGGAGGACAAGCGTCGCGCAGGCCCGGGCGATCGTCGCCTCGCTGGCGCGGCTGCCGCGGACCGGTGGGTTCGCGGTCAGCAGCGAGCAGCGCCGCCGGGCCGAAGCTCATCTGGTCGGACTGGCCGCGCACCACGACGCCAAGGAGCTGCGGATCCTCGGGCGGCGAATCCTCGAGGTGGTCGCCCCCGACCTGGCGGAGGCGTTCGAAGGACGTGCGCTCGAGGCCGAGGAAGCCCGGGCACAGCAGCGCACGACGCTGGTGATGTGGGATGACGACGAAGGCACCACCCACGGTCGCTTCCGGATCCCCACCGCGCAGGGGCAGATGCTCACCAAGATGATCCTGGCGCTGTGCAACCCGGCCCGGTCAAGGCCGACTGACATCGACACCGATCTGCCCACCCCGGTGCGTCACGGCGTCGCGCTGTGCCAGCTGATCGAGGCCGTCCCCGCCAAGTCTCTGCCGAAGGCGGGTGGCTGCAGCGCGACCGTGGTCGTCACCATGACGCTGGAGCAGCTGCTGGCCGGCCTCGACGCCGCCGGGGTGTGCGCCCTGGACACCGGCGGGCGCGTCTCTGCCGCCCAGGCCCGGCGCCTGGCGTGCCAGGCGGGGATCATCCCCGCCGTCCTCGGCGGCAAGTCGCAGGTCCTCGACCTGGGCCGCAGGGCCCGCGGCTACAGCGAGCACCAGCGCATCGCTCTGGGCCTCACGCAGGGCGGCTGCACCAGCGAGGGCTGCCAGACGCCGGCGGGGATGTGCCACGCCCACCACGACGTTCCCTGGCGCGACGGCGGACCCACCGACCTCCCCAACGGCCGCCTGCTCTGCCCCCACCACCACCGCCGCATCCACGACCCCCGCTACGTGTCCACACGATTGCCTAACAGCAAGGTCAGGTTTCACCGGCGGGAGTGAGGGAGAGGTGGCCACGGGCGTGGCCGGCTCCGCGGAGCCACCAAGCGGCTGGATAATGCCCCATGGGAGTTGCGAGGAGCGGTCGTGCCCGACGCGTCCGACCGGCGGCAGACGTCGCAGCAAGGGATGGCCGAGGACCTGGTTATTCGAGTGCGTTCGCAGTCGACGTCGCCGATGCCGACGCCCAACCGGCCGAGCAATGGGCAAGGACCACCTTGGAAGGCGCTCCGCGACCCCTCCGCTGGTTCGTCTTCGTCGGTTGGAAGTTCGTGCTGCTTCTTCGGTTGGCACCGCGAGGCACGCCCGGCACTGTTGCGGGCTGGACGGTGGTCGGGAGCGCGACGCCGGCTTCGATCACCCTCGAGGTGAGCTCGAGCCTGGTCAGCGCGCGCAAGGTGGTGCGCGTCGAAGGCGACCGGGTGACGCTGGCCACCTACGTCTGGTACGAGCGCACGCTGGGTCGAGTGCTCTGGTCAGCCCTCGCACCCGTCCACCACCGCATCGAGCCCCTGCTCATCACGTCGGCAGCGTCCCGCGCTCGAAGTCACCCATAGCCTCTCGCGATCGCTCAGACTGGGTGCTCGCCTGATGGGTGCGCACCCCGGTGGCGGAATGCAGCCCGTCGAGACTGACGTCGGAGCACGTGGTCGGCCCTCGACCTCGACGTCAGGCGAGGTAGGCCGTCATGCGGATCGAGACGAGCAGTCCTGCTATCTCGGCTCCCAGCCTGGCCGCGTATCGCGTCGGTGGATCAGTCGGGAACCACCGGGCGTACTCCTCGTTCATGCCGGCGAAGTCCCCGGGGTCGGTGAGCAGCACGCCCACCTCGACGACGTCCTCGAGCGTCGCGCCGGCCTCCAGAAGGATGGCTACGCAGTTCGCCAGCGCCTGGCGGGTCTGGGCCTGGATGGTGTCACCGGCCATTCGACCGGTGCTCGGGTCGAGACCGGTGGTTCCCGAGATGAAGACCTGGGAGCCGGCCTTGACTCCCTGGCTGAACAGTGGCGAGCTCGGTGCGTTCGGTGTCGTGATGATCTGCCGTGGCATCTGGGACCTCCTGGTTGATCGTCGCACTCGCCGAAGGTCTGGGGAAGGTCCTCCGGCGGGCCGTGGCGGAGGCGCTGATGGGGCGGGACCCGGGTGTGGGTCTTCGTCGATGCCTCGGGGCGGGCTGCGGGGTTCGGGTGAGAATGGACCTCCCAACGTTCGGAGGGTCCCTCGTGCGTGCTGTTCTGCTCACCCGCTTCGGTGGTCCCGAGGTCCTGGAGCTGGGCGACGTCGCACCCGTGGCCCCAGGACCCGACGAGGTCGTCGTCGAGGTCGCGGCGGTGTCGATCAACAACACCGACGTCTGGACGAGGTCGGGGGCCTACGGCGTGGACGAGCCTGCCGGTTGGCTCGGTCCGATCGACTTCCCTCGGGTCCTGGGTGCCGACGTGTGCGGCTACGTCACCGAGGTGGGAGCGAGCGTGGGCCAGGATCGCGTGGGGCGTCGGGTGCTGCTGGATCCCGTGCTGCGCTACAGCGAGGGTCCCGAGCCGCTCGTGAAAGCGGTCCTGGGAAGCGAGGCCGATGGTGGGTATGCCCAGCAGGTGGTGGTGCGGGCCGAGCGGGCTCACGACGTGACCGGCTCGCCGCTGACCGACGAGCAGCTGGCGTGCCTTCCGATCTCCTACGGCACGGCCACCGGGATGCTGGAACGCGCGCGGGTTCGATCAGGTGAGACCGTGCTGGTCACCGGTGCCTCGGGTGGCGTCGGGTTGGCGTTGGTGGGGCTCGCGGCAAGACGTGGGGCACGGGTGATCGCCCTGAGCTCCAGCGGCAAGGCCGATGCTGTCCGCCAGGCGGGGGCCGACCACGTCCTTGACCGGAACCAGGGTGACATCGGCGAGCAGCTGGGAGAGCTGGTTCCCACCGGGGTGGACGCGGTCACCGACGTCGTGGCCGGGGGGCTCATCGCCACCGTGATGCCGCACGTCCGTGCCGGCGGTCGCTGGGTGGTCGCCGGCGCCGTGGCGGGGCCGGTGATCGAGCTCGACCTCCGCCGCCTCTATCTGCGTTCGATCTCCCTGCTCGGATCGACGATGCACACCCCCGACCAGTTCCAGGTCCTGGTAGCCGCGGCCAACGCCGGCGAGGTGACGCCGGTGGTGGCACGCTCCTTCCCCCTCGAGGAGGTTCGGGCCGCGCACGAGGAGTTCGAACGCCGTGGGCACGTCGGCAAGCTCATCCTCGTGCCGTGACGGCAGGGACGGCGACCGCGGCCGTGCCATTCGTCGGGGCACAGGGGCCGTTCATCGGGGCGCGGTGCCCTGCCTCAGCGTGAGGCCGCCACCACCAGGTCCGCCACCGCAGCCTGCTCGTTGGCAAACGGGTGGTAGCGCGCGGCCCTCTTCTCGTCGTTGACCGAGCCGTTGATCCAGGGGTCCTTGGAGCAGATGTCGTGGCCCTTGCTGGCCTTCCAGACGTCGACGTAGGTCGCACCCGTGGCCTTCGCGGCGCGGTGCAGCATCTCGGTGAGGGCGAAGTTGACCTTCTCCGCGTAGGCGTAGTCACCCTTCGCCAGCGGCAGCTCGGAACAGGCGTCGTCGGGGGAGACGATCTGCGGATAGCCGACCACCAGCACCTTGGCCTTCGGCAGCTTCTGGCGCACCTGGCGGACCAGGGCGGTGACCCGGGTGCCGGTGCGCTTCAGGGCGGTGAGCAGCTCGTCGGAGCCGCCGGCCCCCATGGCCACGCGACAGGGATCGCCCTGGGGGTCCTTGGCCCTCAGGGCGGGGCAGCGGCCCACGAGGCGGGCGAAGACGGTGTCGTCGTTGCCGCCGACGCCGATCGTGACCAGGTCGACCCCGGGCTTGATCGCGGAGAGCTGTCGGGGCACGTCGGGGAACTGGCTCCTGGTGAAGTCGGTCGTCTTAGCGCCGCCACAGCTGCGGTCGTCGAGCTCGGCACCCAGCTTCTTGGCCACGAGCGAGGGGTAGTTGTTCGACGAGCGGAAGCAGCCGTCGGCGACGTCGGTGACCGGCACCAGCGGCGCGGAGACGTAGGAGTCGCCGAGGGCGACGTACTTCAACGTCGGGGGCGTGCCGGCGCCATCCTCGGGCGCGTCCGTGGAGGTCGAGTCACCACGGTCCGGCGGTGGCGCGGCCTCGCTCTTCGAGGACAGCGAGCAGCCGCTCAGCGTCAAGAGGAGCGCGCTGAACAGGCACGTGAGGAGCACCGTCCACCGTCGGGGTGCTGTTGCGCGCGCGTCCATGGGCCTCCTGCCTGCTGACACCAGACGGTAGCCCGCTGGTGGTGGCGGTCGTTGCCTGCGCGACCGTGGATCGTGCCCACCAGGCCGCCAGGGCGAGGCCGAGCGCGGTCACGCCGAGTGAGGGACCGTAGCCGGCCACCTCGACGCTGACCGGCGCCAGCAACGAGCCGACGAGGGCGGCCGCGATGATCACGCTGTCGTTGAGCCCGAGCACGGTGGCGCGCACGTCGTCGGCGACCGCCTCCTGCAGGACGCAGGTCGCGGCCGCCTCGACGCTCACGGCAGCGGCGCCGGCCAGGGCGAGGGGCACCAGGGCCCAGTGCAGGCCCGGAGCCGGTACGACGAGCAGGATCCCGATCGCGACGAGCAGCAGGCCCCGCCACATCGACACAGCCGGCGTACGTCCCAGACGGCGCAGCAGGGGAGCGCCGAGAGCGGCGAACCCGAGCACCCCGGTGGCCAGCCCGTAGCCCGCGGCGTCGGAGGACCAGGAGTCCAACGCCATCGGGAGGAGGGCGAGCGCGACCAGCGAGATGCCCAGGTTCACCGCAGCCATCACCGCGATCGCGCGACAGGCCGAGGGCGCGCGACGCAGGGCGGCGTACGCCGAGGGACGGTGGTGCTGCCCCCGACGCCGAACAGGAGCCGGCATGGAGACGGGCAGGACCAGCACGAGAGCGACGAGGGTCATGGCCACCGGGACCCAGGGCAGCACGTCGCGGGTCGCCGGACTCAGCAGGACTCCGCCGATCGCCGAGCCCACCACGAACGCGGCCACCTCGAGGGTGACCAGCAGGTCGGTCGCCGATCGGTGCTGGGCGCCCGCGAGGCCCGGCATCGCCGCCACCTGGGCGGGATAGGCGGGAGTCGCCACGGCGACGGCGAGGGTGCAGCAGCCGACGGCCAGCCAGGTCTGGTCGGTCACGACGGCGACCGCGGTCGCCGTGAGCAGGACGGCGCGGCCGACCAGGGTGGCCCGCACGATCAGGTCGCGGCGCATGGCGTCCGCGAGCCGGGCGGTCAGCCACGAGACCGCGATGTAGGGGAGCATCCGGGCGCTGGCCGCCAGGCCCAGCAGCCAGGGGTCCCCGGTGTGCGCCGCGACCATCACGAGCAGCAGGGGCCAGGGCAGTGCCACGGCCAGAGCGCCGATGACGTGGGAGACGATGACGCGACGAGTGGACCTGTCCAGGTGTCGCACCGGGGCGCTCCTAGGCCCTGATCACGGTGGGCAGAGGAGGGAAGCCGTTGAAACCCACGCTGGAGTAGCAGCTGGTGTAGGCCCCCGCCGCCTGGAGGCGCACCTCGTCGCCCTCGGCCAGGGTGAGCGGCAGCTGCACCATCTGGTCCTGGTAGAGCACGTCCGCGCTGTCGCAGGTCGGCCCGGCCAGCACGCAGGGTCCGGTCTCCGCTCCGTCGGCGGAGGTGGTGAGCCGATAGCGGATCGCCTCGTCCAGGGTCTCCACCAGCCCGGTGAACACGCCCGCGTCGAGATAGACCCACCGCACCCCGCCCCGTTGGAGGACGCCGACCACCGAGGAGACCAGCGTGCCGGCGTCGCCGACCACACCACGTCCCGGTTCGATCAGGGTCTCCGGCCGATAGGGCCCGAAGGAGTGGGCGAGGTGGCGCTCGATGGCCTCGCCGTAGGCCGAGACCGGCGGGCAGCCGCCGACGTAGGCCGCTGGGAAGCCGCCGCCCAGGTCCACGATGCGTGGTTGCAGTCCGCGGGCACGGCAGAACGCGAAGACGTGCGCCGCGGCGTCGATCGGGCGGGCCCAGGCCTCGGGGTCGCGCTGCTGCGAGCCGACGTGGAAGGACACCCCGGCGGCGTCGAGGCCCAGCTCGTGGGCGACGGTGAGGATGTCGACGGCCTCGGCGGTGGAGCAGCCGTACTTGCGCGACAGTGGCCAGTCCGACCCCTCGCCCGAGGTGACCAGGCGGCAGAGCACCTGGCTGCCGGGTGCCGCCTCGGCGACCTTCTGGGTCTCGGCGAGCGAGTCCACCACGAAGACCCGGACCCCGAGCGCGGCCGACTCGACGATGTGGTCGCGGCGCTTGACCGGGTTGGAGTAGACGAGCGTGCTCGCCGTGGCACCCGCGGTCAGGGCAGCCCGCACCTCGTGGGGGCTGGCGACGTCGAAGCGGCAGCCGCGGGCCGCGAGCGCCGAGAGCAGATGGGGATGCGGGTTGGCCTTGACGGCGTAGTGCACCGCGGTGTCGGGCAGGGCACGGGCAAGGTCGGCGTACCGCTCGAGGGCGGCGGGGAGGTCGAGCTCGAGGTAGGGCGTCGTCCGTGGCGGGACGACCTCGTGGGTCCGTTGGCGGGGGAGGTGGTGCGGGAGCGTGCTGGTCATCGCGTCTCCTGGTCGTTTCCCGGAGGAGCGCGACACGGGCGTGGCAGATACGGGTGGACACCGACTGGTCCACTCGGAGCGTCCGAGGGGCCCGATCCGGCGCGGAGACCGCTGACTAGGATTGCCGCCATGCCAGAACGCCGTAGTGAGCCTGTCGAAATGATCAGCCGTGACGAGGTGCGCCACCTGGCCGACCTCGCCCGCATCGACCTCGACGACGCGGAGCTCGACCACCTGGCCCCGCAGCTCTCGGTGATCCTCGAGTCCGTGGCTTCGATCAACGAGGTGACGGCGGAGGACATCCCGCCGACCTCCCACCCGATCCCGGTGACCAACGTCTTCCGCGACGACGTGGTCGCACCGTGCCTGACCCCCGAGCAGGCGCTGGCGGGTGCTCCGGCGGTCGAGGGGCAGCGGTTCGCCGTCCCTCGGATCCTCGGGGACGAGCAGTGAGCTCCCCGACGAGTCCCTGGGCGACCCGCAGCGCCGCCGACCTGGCCCAGGCGCTCGACGCCGGCGAGACGACCAGCGTCGAGATCACCCAGGCCTTCCTCGACCGGATCGCGGCCGTCGACGAGCAGGTGCACGCGTTCCTGCACGTCGATGCCGACGGCGCCCTCGCCGCTGCGCGAGCCTCGGACGAGCGACGTGCCCGGGGCCAGGTCGCCTCGCGGCTCGACGGTGTCCCGATCGCCGTCAAGGACGTGCTCGCCACCGAGGGACTGCCCACGACGTGCGGCTCGAAGATCCTCGAGGGCTGGGTCCCGCCGTACGACGCGACGGTGGTCCGCCTGCTGAGGGAGGCCGGACTCCCGATCCTCGGCAAGACCAACATGGACGAGTTCGCGATGGGCTCGTCCACCGAGCACTCGGCGTACGGCCCCACCCACAACCCCTGGGACCTCGACCGGATCCCCGGCGGCTCCGGCGGCGGCTCCGCCGCGGCGGTCGCCGCCTTCATGGCACCGCTCGCGATCGGCACCGACACCGGTGGCTCGATCCGCCAGCCCGGCGCGGTCACCGGCACCGTGGGTGCCAAGCCGACCTACGGCGGGATCTCCCGCTATGGACTCGTGGCGATGGCCAACTCGCTCGACCAGGCCGGCCCGGTCACCCGCACCGTGCTCGACGCCGCGCTGCTGCACGAGATCCTCGGCGGTCACGACCCGCTCGACTCGACCAGCATCGACCAGCCGGTGCCGCTGGTCACCGAGTCTGCCTACGCCGGCGCGACCGGCGACCTCAGCGGCCTGCGCGTCGGCGTGGTCGCGGAGCTCGGCGGTGAGGGCTACCAGCCCGGTGTGCAGCAGCGCTTCGACGAGGCCGTCGAGCTGCTCGTGAAGGCGGGTGCCGAGATCGTGCAGGTCTCCTGCCCCAACTTCGTGCACGCGCTGGCGGCCTACTACCTGATCATGCCGAGCGAGGCGTCCTCCAACCTCGCCCGCTTCGACGCGATGCGCTACGGCCTGCGGGTGCTGCCGGAGGGGGTCGAGGCTCCGAGCGCCGAGGACGTGATGCGGGCCACCCGCGACGCCGGTTTCGGCGACGAGGTGAAGCGACGCATCATCTTGGGCACCTATGCGCTCTCGAGCGGCTACTACGACGAGTACTACGGCCAGGCACAGAAGGTGCGCACGCTGATCAGCCGCGACTTCGAGCGTGCCTTCGCCGACGCCGACGTGCTGGTCTCACCGACGGCGCCGACCACGGCGTTCAGGCTGGGGGAGAAGCTCGACGACCCGCTGGCGATGTACCTCAACGACATCGCCACCATCCCGGCCAACCTGGCGGGGGTCCCCGGGCTCTCCGTGCCGGCCGGGCTGGCGCCGGAGGACGACTTGCCGGTGGGCTTCCAGGTGCTCGCGCCGGCGATGGCCGACGACCGGCTCTACCGGGTCGGCGCCGCCCTCGAGACGCTGCTCGAGCAGCAGTGGGGCGGCCCGATGCTGGATCCCGAGAAGCTCGACAAGGCGGTGCGGGCATGACCACGACCAAGGCAGAGGTCCTCTCCTTCGAGGACGCGCTCGCGGCCTACGACCCGGCGATGGGCCTCGAGGTCCACGTCGAGCTGAACACCGCGACCAAGATGTTCTGCGGCTGCCCGGCGACCTTCGGCGGCGAGCCCAACACGCACGTCTGCCCGACCTGCCTGGGCCTTCCCGGCTCGATGCCGGTGGTCAACGGCAAGGCGGTCGAGTCGGCGATCCGGATCGGCCTCGCGCTCAACTGCGAGATCGCGGAGTGGTGCCGGTTCGCGCGGAAGAACTACTTCTACCCGGACATGCCGAAGAACTTCCAGACCTCCCAGTACGACGAGCCGATCGCCTTCGAGGGCTGGACCGACGTCACGGTGTTCGACGAGGCCGGCGAGAGCGAGATCTTCCGCGTCGAGATCGAGCGGGCGCACATGGAGGAGGACACCGGCAAGTCGCTGCACGTCGGCGGCTCGACAGGTCGCATCCACGGCGCCGACTACTCGCTCGTCGACTACAACCGCGCCGGCATCCCCTTGATCGAGATCGTCACCAAGCCGATCATGGGTGCCCGCGAGAAGGCCCCGGCCGTCGCTCGCGCCTACGTCGCCCACCTGCGCGAGCTCCTGCTCGGCCTCGGCGTCTCCGACGTCCGGATGGAGCAGGGCTCCCTGCGCTGCGACGTCAACCTCTCGCTCGCGCCGGCGGGCACCGGCGAGCTCGGCACCCGCACCGAGACCAAGAACGTCAACTCGCTGCGCTCCGTCGAGCGGGCCGCGCGCTACGAGATCGGCCGCCAGGCCGCGATCCTCTCCGGCGGCGGCTCGATCCTGCAGGAGACGCGGCACTGGCACGAGGACACCGGCATCACGACGTCGGGGCGCGAGAAGTCCGACGCCGAGGACTACCGCTACTTCCCCGAGCCCGACCTGACGCCGGTCGCGCCGAGCCGCGCGTGGGTCGAGGAGCTCCGCGCCACCCTGCCGGAGCCGCCGCGCGACCGCCGGGCGCGGCTCCAGGCCGAGTGGGGGTTCTCCGACCTCGAGATGCGCGACACGGTCGGCGCCGGCGCCCTGGGACTGGTCGAGGAGACCATCGCCGCCGGCGCCTCGCCGCAGTCCGCCCGCAAGTGGTGGCTCTCCGAGCTGGCCCGCCGCGCCAACGAGCAGGGCACCGAGATCTCGGCGCTCCCGATCACCCCGGCCGACGTCGCCCGCATCCAGGCCCTCGTCGACGACGGGTCGATCAACGACAAGCTGGCCCGCCAGGTGTTCGACGGCGTACTCGCGGGAGAGGGCACGCCCGACGAGGTCGTCGCCGCCCGCGGACTGGCCGTCGTCTCCGACGAGGGTGCCCTCGGTGAGGCCGTCGACCGCGCCATCGCGGCCAACCCCGATGTCGCCGAGAAGATCCGCGACGGCAAGGTCGCCGCGGCCGGTGCCCTCATCGGCGCGGTGATGAAGGAGATGCGCGGCCAGGCCGACGCCGGACGGGTTCGCGAACTGATCCTGGAACGGCTCCAGTAGCCACGGCTGCGCGGTGTTAGGGTTCTGCGGTGTCCCACCGGGACACAACTCCACACCCAATCACGCCTGTCGACAGGGGAAGCCGGTCCAAGTCCGGCGCTGACCCGCAACCGTAGGCCGCCCCAGCAACGGGGTGGTGAGCCGGAGCACCTGGGACTGAGCGTCTTCGCAGAATCGCTGTCGTGGAAAGCAGCGGGTCGGTGTCGCACCTCCCCGCCTGCGCAGCGGGAAGGAAAACACCATGCGTGGAACCACGCGTCTGACGGCGTACGCCGCCACAACGGTCCTGGCGCTCTCCGGGACCCTCCTCACCATCAGTCCGGCCCAGGCCGTCCCGCACGACACTGTCGCGCAGACCCAGGGCGCGGACTGGCTCGAGGGCGAGCTCACCAACGGCCTGATGCACAACCCCAACTACGGTGGGTTCGACGACTACGGCCTGAGCATCGACACCGCGTTCGCGCTCGCCGCGGTCGGCGGCCACGACGACGCCGTCTCGGACGTCGCCGATGCCCTCGCCGGCAACATCGACACCTACACCAAGGCGGGCAACCACGTCTACGCCGGTGGCCTCGCCAAGCTCGGCGTCCTCGCCGACCTCGACGGGGACGCCACCTCGTTCGGCACCCGCAACCTGGTCACCGAGATCGAGGGACGCGTGGCCACCGCTGCGCCGATCGCCGGACGGCTGGAGGACGCCGGGTTCACGCCGGGGGACCAGTTCGACGACGACGCCGCCAACACGCTGGGGCAGTCCTACGCGGCCCACGTCCTGACCGAGCACAGCTCGGCCAAGGCGGCCGACGCGACGGCGTTCCTGCTCGAGCAGCAGTGCTCGGACGGCTACTTCCGGCTGAGCTTCACCGCCGACAAGACCGACACCGACCAGTCCTGCGTCAACGGCACCGACCCCGAGGACACCGACGCCACCGCCATCGCGATCCTGCAGCTCGAGGGCAACGGCGCGACCGGAGTCAGCGCCGCCGTCGCCGACGCCAAGGCATGGCTGGTCGACACCCAGAAGCCCGACGGCTCGTGGGGCGGGGGTCCCAGCACCGAGGGGTCCAACGCCAACAGCACCGGGCTCGCAGCCTGGGCGCTGGGCAACACCCCCGAGTCGGAGCAGGCGGCCGAGTGGCTGCGCGACCACCAGGCCACCCCGCTGGACTACTGCAACCAGCTCGGCCCGTTCACCGGAGCCATCTCCTACAACGACGCCGGTCGCACGGCCGGTCGCACCGGGGGCATCACGGCCGCCAGCTCCGACGAGTGGCGTCGGGCGACGGCCCAGGCGGTCTTCGCGCTCGACTACCTGCCCGCCCAGGCGTCCGGCCCGCTCACGCTGACCGGACCCTCGGGCTTCCGCAAGGCCGGCGGTGCGCCCGTCCTCACGACGGCGGGTGCCCCCGCGGGCACGCAGCTGTGCCTCACGGGAGTCGGCACCAAGATCCGTCGTACGCCGGCCAGCGCTCCGTGGAACATCGCGGTCACGCTGCCGGCCGGCACCGCCAACCGCGTCTACACGGTGCGCGACGCCTACGGTCACGTGGACTCCGCCACGGTGCGGGTGCTCGGCAAGAAGACCCTCGACCTGCGCACCTCGACCTACCGGGTGAAGCGCTCCGGCCAGGTCACCGCCGTGCTGCGCGGCCTGACCCCCGGTGAGAGCGCCAGCATCTACTACCGCGGCAAGGTCGTGGGCAAGGGCACCGCCTCGTCGCTGGGTCGCCTGTCGGCGAAGTTCAAGGCGGTCCGGGTGCTGGGCAAGCACACCATCTTCGGCTACGGCCAGTTCCACGACATCCGTCGGGACACCGCAGTCATCAAGGTGGTGCGGTGAAGCACGTCGCACCCCTGCGACACCTGGCCGTCCTGGCCGCCGTGGCACTGACCACGGCGGCCGGGCTGGTCGGTCTCTCCTCCGCGCCCGCGTCGGCTGCGCTCTGCTCCGGCAAGGGCGTCAACGTGGTGGTGGACTTCAACGGCCTCGGAGGTGGTGTGCAGAAGGGGTGTGACCCCAACGGCGCGAACCGTGGGGCGGACAAGGTGTTCCCCGCCGCGGGATTCATCCTCAAGTACGCCACTCGTCAGCCGGGCTTCGTCTGCCGCGTCAACGGGACCCCCGGCAACGACCCGTGCGTCAACACCGCCCCGGCGAACGCCTACTGGGGTCTGTTCTGGTCGGACGGCAAGTCGGGCAAGTGGAGCTACGCGAGCTCCGGTGTCGGCGGCCTGAAGGTGCCGTCTGGCGGCTTCGTCGCCTTCTCCTGGCAGGGCTCGCAGTCCAAGGACCCGCCGAGCACCACGCCCAGGAACAGCGCGCCGGCTCCCAAGCCGACCCCGAAGCCGACCCCGAAGCCGAAGCCCACAGCGAAGCCGGGCAACGGCGCCACCGGGCCGACGAAGACCGCCCGGCCCACGAAGACGGCCGCACCGACGGTGGACCCGACCACGGCAGCCACCCAGGCCGGCGCCAAGGCGTCTGCGTCGGCGGCGCCCTCAGCCACAGCCAGCGCGTCCGCCGACCCGTCGGCCAGTGCCGCCGCCACCGCCAGTGAGACGCTTTCGTCGGAGACGCTGGCACCGACCGACGAGGACAGTCCCGCCACCGCGAGCCGACCGGTCAACGGGACCTTCCAGACCGACGACGACGGCGGCGGGCTGCCCACGTGGGTGCCCGTCGTGGTGATCGTCGGGCTCGCCGGAGGTGCCGGCGGCGCACTGTGGTGGCGCAGGAGGACCGGAGCAGCGTGACCGAGCGGCCGGCGCGGGACCTACACCCCGGGGCCTGGTGGCTCTGGGCGATGGGTCTCGCCGCCGCCGCGACGGCCACGACCAACCCCCTGGTGCTGCTGCTGATCATCGGTGTCTGCTCGTTGACCGTCTCGCTGCGCCGAGGGGACCACCCGTGGTCGAGGTCGTTCCGGCTCTATCTCCTCTTCGGACTGGCCATCGTGGTGATCCGGGTGGTGTTCCGGATCGTCCTCGGCGGCGGCTACGGCACGGTCCTGCTCCTCGACCTGCCGGAGATCCCGCTGCCCGACTGGGTGGCCGGCGTCCAGCTGCTCGGTCCGGTGACGCTCGAGTCACTGCTCGCCGGGCTGTACGACGGCCTCCGGCTGGCCACGATCGTGATCTGCGTCGGGGCCGCCAATGCGCTCGCGAACCCCAAGCGGCTGCTGAAGTCGATGCCCCCGGCGCTCTACGAGATCGGCACCGCGATCGTCGTGGCGGTGGCCCTGCTTCCCCAGCTCGCCGACAGCGTGCGTCGCGTCCGGGCAGCCCGGCAGCTGCGCGGAGTCCCCGGTGGCCGGGTCGGTCGCCTGCGCGGCGTCGTGGTCCCGGTCATGGAGGACGCACTCGAGCGCTCGATGTCGCTCGCGGCCGGGATGGACGCCCGCGGCTACGGCCGGGCCGGTGACCTCCACGCCGGGCAACGCCGCGCCACCGGAGCCCTGATGCTCACCGGGCTGGTCGGCATCTGTGCCGGCACCTACGCCCTGCTCGACCAGACCGCGCCGCGATGGCTGGTCGGCACCGGGCTCGTCGGCGGTCTCACGCTCGCGGCGTGGGGCTTCTGGTCGGCCGGGCGCCGCGTCCACCGCAGCCGCTACCGCCCCGACCACTGGGGCAGGGCCGAGATCGGCGTGGCGCTGAGCGGCCTCGCCGTCGGCGCCGGCGTGATGTGGCTGCTGCGGGGGGAGCCGTTGCTCTACCCACCGCTCGACACCGCCCCGAGCATCACCACCGAGATGCTGCTGGTCGTGCTGGTCGGTGCCCTCGCCGCCGTGATCGCGCCGCCGCCGGTCCTCGCACAGTCCCAGGCACGCCCCCGGGAGGTGGCCGATGCTCGAGCTGCGTGACCTCACCTTCCGCTACACCGACGGGGGCGACCCGATCCTGCTGCACGTCGACCTCACCCTCGAGGAGGGAGAGCTGCTCCTCGTCGCGGGCCGCACCGGTGTCGGCAAGTCCACCCTGCTCGGTGTCTTCAACGGGCTGGTGCCCTCCTTCACCGGTGGCCGGCTGGAGGGCGACGTGCTCCTCGACGGCGCCAGCATCGTGCACCAGCCGCCCCGCGACCGGGCACACGTCGTGGGCTACGTCGGGCAGGACCCCACCGCCGGCTTCGTCACCGACACCGTCGAGGAGGAGCTCGCCTACGGGATGGAGCAGCTCGGCCTGGACGGCGCCACGATGCGCCGCCGCGTGGAGGAGACCCTGGACCTGCTCGGCATCGCCGACCTGCGGTCCCGTGACCTGCGCACCCTCTCCGGAGGACAGCAGCAGCGGGTCGCGATCGGATCGGTGCTGACCATGCACCCGCGCGTGCTCGTCCTGGACGAACCCACCTCGGCCCTCGACCCCACCGCCGCCGAGGAGGTGCTCGCGACCCTCACCCGCCTGGTGCACGACCTCGGCGTCACCGTGGTGCTCGCCGAGCACCGACTCGAGCGGGTGGTGCCGTTCGCCGACCGGGTCGTCCTCGTGGACGGTGACGGGGGTGTGCGCGTCGGCGACCCGGAGCCGATGCTGCAGCACTCGCCGGTGGCCCCGCCGATCGTCGAGCTCGGGCGCTGGGCCGGCTGGTCGCCGCTGCCGCTGAGCGTCCGCGACGCCCGCCGACGCGCGGCACGGCTCTCGCTCCCTGCCCCCGACCCGTCGGCGTCATCGGCGGGCGGGGAGCCGCTGCTGCTCGCCCGGGGCGTCAGCGTCGCCTACGGACGCCACCTGGCCGTCCGCGAGGTCGACCTGTCGCTGCGGCCGGGTGAGGTCGTCGCGCTGATGGGCCGCAACGGCTCGGGCAAGTCCACGCTGATGTGGGCACTGCAGGGATCCCGCAAACGGGCCGGTGGCAGGGTCCAGGTCGCGGGCGAGGACCCGGCCACCCTCCCCGCAGGCGTACGCCGCACCCACGTCGGTCTGGTCCCCCAGGCGGCGGCCGACCTGCTCTACCTCGAGACGGTGGCCGAGGAGTGTGCCGCCGCCGACCAGGAGGCCGGTGCCCCGGTCGGCACGGCAGCGGCCCTGCTCGACCGGATCGCCCCCGGCATCGAACCCGATCGACACCCGCGCGACCTCTCGGAGGGCCAGCGGCTCGCCCTGGTCCTCGTCGTCGTGCTGACGGCACAGCCGCCGGTGATCTGCCTCGACGAGCCGACCCGCGGGTTGGACTACCCCGGCAAGCACGCGCTGGCGGAGATCCTCGGCTCGTTGACCGCGGAGGGCCGGGCCGTCCTGGTCGCGACCCATGACGTGGAGTTCGTGGCCCAGGTGGCCGACCGGGTCGTCGTACTGGCCGAGGGGGAGGTGGTCTCCGAGGGGCCCACCGCACGTGTCGTCGCGGAGTCGCCGGCCTTCGCCCCGCAGGTGCACAAGATCCTCGGGCCGGGCTGGCTGACCGTCGACCAGGTCGTGTCGGTGGGGGCGACCCGATGACGACCACCGCCTCCCGCCCGGTCGCGCGCCCACGGTCGCGCGTCGCCGTCCCGCTGCGACCCCGGTCCGCGGCCGTCCTCGGGCTGGCCTCGCTGGCCGGCCTGCTGATGTTCGTGTGGCCCTTCCTGGTCAAGGTGCGGGTCGAGGGCAGCACCGTCAGCCCACCGTTCGTGTTCCTGCTGCTGCTCCCGGTCGTGATCGCGGTGTGCCTGGCGGAGTTCACCGAGGGCGGGATGGACTCCAAGGTGCTCGCCATGCTCGGCGTCCTGACCGCGATCAACGCAGTGATGCGCGGGCTCAGCGCGGGGATGGCCGGCATCGAGCTGGTCTTCTTCCTGCTGATCCTCGGCGGGCGGGTCTTCGGTGCGGGGTTCGGCTTCGTGCTCGGCTGCACCTCGCTGTTCGCGTCCGCGCTGCTCACCGCCGGCGTCGGGCCGTGGCTGCCCTACCAGATGCTGGCGTCCGCCTGGGTGGGGATGGGCGCCGGCCTGCTGCCGCGCCGGGTCAGTGGCAAGTGGGAGATCGCGATGCTGGTGGCCTACGGCATCGTGGCCGCCTACGCCTTCGGCCTCTTGATGAACCTCTCCAGCTGGCCCTTCACGCTCGGCATCGAGGTGCCCGGTCACGAGGGCGGGCTCTCGTTCGTGCCCGGAGCGCCGCTGCTGGAGAACCTCCACCGGTTCATCGTCTACACCCTGCTCACCTCGACCGGCAGCTGGGACACCGGCCGCGCGATCACCAACACGATCGCGGTCGTCGTGCTGGGTCCCGCGGTGATGACCACGCTGCGTCGCGCCGTACGCCGCGCCACGGTGACGACCCGCGACTGACCGCTCAGGGACGGACGAGGAGGATCCGGTCGTCCTGCGCGGCCGGGTCGCCACGGCCGTCGCGGTTGGACGTGGTGACCCACAGGTTGCCGTCGGGGGCGGCGACGACCGTGCGCATCCGGCCGTAGTCGCCGACGAAGAAGCTCTTCTCCTTGCCGGCCACCTTGCCGTCGACGTCGATGCGCCAGAGCCGCTCGCCGCGCAGGGCCCCGAGCCAGAGCCGGTCACCGACGAACGCGAGACCCGACGGGGACGCGTCGTCGGTGCGCCACTGCACCTGCGGGTCGGTCATGCCGGCTCCGCCGCCCCTGCCCTCGACGTCGGGCCAGCCGTAGTTGTTGCCGCGCTGGATCAGGTTGAGCTCGTCCCACGTGTCCTGGCCGAACTCGGAGGCCCACAGGTTGGCCTCGTGGTCGAAGGCGAGCCCCTGCACGTTGCGGTGGCCCGAGGTCCAGATCGGCGAGGACGGATCGGGGTTGCCCTCGGCGGGTTTCCCGTCCTGGCCGATGCGCAGGATCTTGCCGCCGAGCGAGCTCATGTCCTGGGCCAGCTCGGGCTGCCCGGCCTCGCCGGTCGAGACGTAGAGCCACCCGTCGGGCCCGAAGATCATCCGCCCGCCGTCGTGGTTCCCGGCCTTGGGGATCCCCGTCAGGATCGGGCGGAGCTTGCCGAGCCTGCCGCTCTCGAACGTCGTCCGGAAGACGCGGTTGTCCTCGCTGGCGGTGGCGTAGAAGAAGACCCGTTTGTCGCGGTCGTAGGACGGCGACACCGCGACGCCCAGCAGTCCCGCCTCGCCGTTCGGCTCGGCCTCCTCGACCTGGCCGACCTGGTCGACCTTGCCCTGGCCGATCTGGAAGACGCGCCCGCTGTCACGCTCGGTGACCAGGGCGGTGCCGTCGGGCAGGAAGGCGATGCCCCAGGGGACCTCGAGGTTGCGGGCCACGGTGCCGATCACCTTCGGCGCCCGCGACGAGCGCTCGGGCGTGGACGACTCGGACGGTGTCGACGACGTCGAGGGGGTGGAGGCGGACGAGGACTGGGTGGGGGTGGGCTCAGGGGTGTCGCCCGCCTCGGGCTCGTCGTCGCCGCCGCACGCGGTCAGGACGAAGGCGGGCGTCACCAGCAGCGTCGCCAGTCGCGCAGCGTGGACCCGAAGCATGTCGCGACCCTAGCGAGCGGTCCCTACTCCGGGACGCGGTCGAGCAGGTCGAGCAACGCCTCGTGGACCTCGGAGGGCTTCTCCATCGAGATGAAGTGGGTGGCCAGCAGCTCGCGGTGAATCGCGCCGCGGATGCGGGCGGCAGCCGTCCGCATGTCGTGGGTGGAGGCGAGGATGTCGAGCTTCCCGGCGAGGAACGTCGCGGGCACGTCGATGTCGCGCAGGGAGACCCGCAGGTGGAGCGAGGAGTGCAGCGCGAGGTGCATGTACCAGTCGATCGGAGTGTTCAGGAACTCCTTGATGGCTCGCCGTGCGAGCTCGGGGTGGGGCATCGGCAGCATGAAGCCGCTGTGCGAGAGCACCTGGTAGGTCAGGGGTCCGACCGGGAGCCGTGAGGCGATCTGGGTCAGCGGCTTGCCGGCCAGCTTCATCACCCGGGCCGCGTTGACGGTGATCGGCTTGCGGAGCGGCCGGGGGACGAACATCGGGGCGAGCATCGAGGCGAAGGTGTCACCGGGCACGCCGCCCACGGCGAACAGCCCGGTCACCCGCTCGGGCCACGTGACCGCGACCTCGAACATGGTGTTGACCCCCATGGACCAGCCCATCAGCACGCACGCGTCGATGCCCACCTGGTCCATCACCGCGATCGCGTCCTCGGCGAAGGCGTCGATCCCGACGTGCTCGGGGTCCGAAGGGCGCTCGGAGCCGCCGGTGCCGCGGTGGTTCCACGAGACCACGCGTACGCCGCAGGCAGGGTCCAGCAGCGCGGGCCAGCTGTAGGGATTGGTGCCCAGCCCGTTGCAGAGCAGCACCGTCGGGCCGTCGACGTCGTTGGTCCAGGCCTGGAGCCGGGTGCCGTCGTGGCTGGTCACCGTGAAGAAGCGCAGCGCCAGCCCGTCGTCAGCGGGTGGTGTCGCCCGGAGCGTCTGGGCAGCAGAGGACATGCCCGGATTGTGCCCCACGCAGGCGCCTGACGTGCAGATTCGTGGCTGAGGTCACCACCTGGGTCGGCCCCGCGAGGCGACCGCCAGGCGATCCGGAGCTACCTCAGCCGAGCCGGGCCGCTGGGAGAGAGGGAGGTGCGGCGCCGGCTCGGCGAGTCCGGCGGGCGAGCAGCGCAACGACGTACTCCTGCGTCTCGTCCCGTTCTCGTCGGCCCGCGGTCAGCGCCGTCGACGCCACCATCGCGTTGCGGCAGGCAGTCTGCTGGCTGCTCTCCGCCCAGCGCGTGAGCGGCCGGAACAGGGGTCCGACGAGGTGGTTCATGGTGATCTCCCTTGTGCCCGAGGGTGTCGAGCGGGTGGGCCCCGAGTGGCCCTTCCCCCCGGCTGTGGCCCAACGCTAGGCAGCCGTGGAGTCCCCGGCGTCACGGAAGTGTGACGGGTGTGTGAACAAGTCCAGGGTGAAGACGACCGTCTTGGGCGATTCGGGACGGAACGTCTGCAGCAGTATCGGAAATCAGCGATGAGTCGCTGTCCCCCTGGAGGTCTATCTTTCGATGTGAGGACGAGCGAGGAGGACGAGATGGCCAGCGACGAGACGGTGCTCCTGATCGGCACCAGGAAAGGTCTGTGGATCGGTCGCTCCGATGCCCGGCGCCAGGAGTGGGACATCGAGGGTCCGCACTTCCCGATGATGGAGATCTACTCCTGCCTGGTCGACCAGCGGCGCGAGCAGCCACGCCTGCTCGTCGGTGCCTCGCTGAGCTGGACAGGCCCGCAGGTGTTCAGCTCCGACGACCTCGGCCAGACCTGGCAGGAACACCCGATCGGCTTCCCGGACGACACCGACGCCTCGGTGGAGCGGGTCTGGCAGCTGGTGCCCGGGGCCGAGCGCGAGGTGGTCTACGCAGGCACCGAGCCGGCCGCGGTCTTCAAGTCGACCGACGGCGGGGCGACCTTCGACCTCGAGCGCGCGCTGTGGGACCACCCGCACCGCACCGACTGGGGCGCGGGCTTCGGCGGCCAGGCCTTCCACACCGTGCTCCCGCACCCCGACGACAGCGACTCGGTCACGGTCGCCCTCTCGACCGGCGGGGTCTACCAGACCCACGACGGGGGAGAGTCCTGGGAGCCCCGCAACCACGGGATCCGGGCCGAGTTCCTGCCCGAGGGCGAGCAGTATCCCGAGTTCGGCCAGTGCGTGCACAAGGTGACCCGCCATCCCGCCAACCCACGGCGGTTGTTCGCCCAGAACCACGGCGGTGTCTACCGGTCGGACGACGAGGGGGAGACCTGGGTCTCGATCGCCGACGGCCTGCCCTCCGACTTCGGGTTCCCGATCGTCGTACACCCCCACGAGCCGGACACCATCTTCGTCTTCCCGATGGGTGACGGCGCCTCCCGCTTCCCACCCCGGGGCAAGCCGATCGTGTGGCGCTCCCGTGACGCCGGCGAGACCTGGGAGCCGCTGGAGAAGGGGCTTCCCGACGCGTTCTACGCCGCGGTGATGCGCGACGGGATGTGCGCCGACACCCATGACCCCGCCGGTCTCTACTTCGGCGGCCGCAACGGCACCGTCTGGGGCTCCGCCGACGCCGGCGAGACCTGGCACCAGGTGGCGGCCAACCTGCCCGACGTGCTGGTGGTGCGTGCCGGGGTGGTGTGAGTCGCAGCAACCGTCGGCGCTTCGGCGCCGACCCGACGCGCGGGGCGGAGGCGGCGCCAGGGCCTCCGGGGTGAGCGTGGATGGGACTGGCCCCCCGGAGCGAGGGACGAGCGTAGGGGTGGTTGCGAACCCCGGAGTGTTCTGGCGCCGCCGGAGCCCCGCGCACCACCCTTGGCGCTGGAGTGCCGACGGTCCCCCCAAGGTTCGCGGGCTGGGCCACCGGCGTCGTCGTACGCCGGGCCGGTCTACCCTCTGGACATGACCGAGCACGACATCAAGCCCCGTTCGCGCGACGTGACCGACGGCCTCGAGAAGGCCGCTGCGCGGGGGATGCTCCGCGCCGTGGGGATGGGCGACGACGACTGGGTGAAGCCACAGATCGGGGTCGCCTCGAGCTGGAACGAGATCACCCCCTGCAACCTGTCGCTGCAGCGGCTCGCGCAGGCCGTGAAGAACGGTGTGCACGCCGCCCAGGGCTACCCGCTCGAGTTCGGCACCATCTCGGTCTCCGACGGCATCTCGATGGGCCACGAGGGGATGCACTTCTCGCTGGTCTCGCGCGAGGTGATCGCCGACTCCGTCGAGACGGTGATGATGGCCGAGCGGCTCGACGGGTCGGTGCTGCTCGCTGGCTGCGACAAGTCGCTGCCCGGCATGCTGATGGCCGCCGCCCGGCTCGACCTCGCCTCGGTGTTCCTCTACGCCGGGTCGATCATGCCCGGCCAGGTCGACGGCCAGGACGTGACGATCATCGACGCCTTCGAGGCGGTCGGTGCGTGCCTCGCCGGCAAGATCTCGCGCGAGCGGGTCGACGAGATCGAGCGCGCGATCTGTCCGGGCGAGGGCGCCTGCGGCGGCATGTACACCGCCAACACGATGGCGGCGGTCGCCGAGGCGCTCGGGATGAGCCTGCCCGGCTCGGCCGCCCCGCCCGCGGTCGACCGTCGGCGCGACGGGTTCGCCCACCGCTCGGGTGAGGCGGTCGTCGAGATGCTCCGACAGGGCATCACCGCGCGCCAGATCCTGACCCTGGAGGCCTTCGAGAACGCGATCGCCGTGGTGATGGCGCTCGGCGGCTCCACCAACGCCGTGCTGCACCTGCTCGCGATCGCCCGCGAGGCGGAGGTCGACCTGACCATCGACGACTTCAACCGCATCGGCGACAAGGTCCCGCACCTCGGCGACCTCAAGCCGTTCGGTCGCTTCGTGATGAACGACGTCGACAAGATCGGCGGCATCCCGGTCGTGATGAAGGCGCTGCTCGACGCGGGACTGATGCACGGTGACTGCCTGACCGTCACCGGCAAGACGATGCGCGAGAACCTCGAGGCCCTGGCCCCGGCAGGGATCGACGGCGAGGTGATCCGACCGCTCGACAAGCCGATCCACGCCACCGGCGGGCTGACGATCCTGAAGGGCACGCTCGCTCCCGAGGGGGCGGTCGTGAAGTCGGCCGGGTTCGACGACTCCACGTTCACCGGCACGGCGCGGGTCTTCGACGGTGAGCGCGCTGCGATGGACGCCCTCGAGCAGGGCGTGATCGGGGCGGGCGACGTCGTGGTGATCCGCTATGAAGGACCCAAGGGCGGCCCCGGCATGCGCGAGATGCTCGCGATCACCGGCGCGATCAAGGGCGCCGGCCTCGGCAAGGACGTCCTGCTGATCACCGACGGCCGCTTCTCCGGCGGCACGACCGGCCTGTGTGTCGGCCACATCGCTCCCGAGGCCGTCGACGCCGGCCCGATCGCGTTCGTGCGTGACGGCGACCAGATCACCCTCGACGTGGCGGGGCGCACCCTCGACGTCGCGATCGACGCCGACGAGCTCGCCTCACGCCAGGACGGCTGGACGCCCAACGCCCCGAAGTACACCCGCGGAGTCCTCGGCAAGTACGCCAAGGTCGTCCAGTCCGCCGCGCACGGAGCGGTCTGCGGCTAGCCCGGAGGTCGACGCGGACGGCGACGGCGTCGCCGTCTTCGCGGTTCGGCAGCGAGGGCACCGGTCCGGAAGAGGTGCGTGGCCGACGTCATCAGCTCCGTGACCGCCGCGTGGCGGCCGAGGGCGATGAGGTGCTCGGCCTGGGTCAGACCGTGCTCCTGCCCCGCCGCGTTGTTGCGTACGTCGACCGCGGAGTCGGCCGACCCCTCCCGCCCCCGCTCCTGCGCTGACGCGACCGCGCGGGAGACCTCGATGCCGTGGCGAGCCGTCAGCCACGCCTGCCAGGTGAAGTGGCGCACGGCGTTCTGCTCCCTCCAGTCCGCAGGGCTGTGCCGCGCCGAGCGCACCAGGACGGTCGCGGAGTCGGTCAGCACAGCGAGTGCCTGCCGTCGGTCGCACCCGACGGCTCGCGCCGCGCCGTAGAGCGCGGGTGCACCGGTGAAGAGGAGGCGTGCCGCAGGGCCGAGAGGGAGCACGGACATGCTCGCGAGATTACGTGCGGCACCCTCGGCCAAGTTTCTCAACCAGGTGGTTGACAATGCCGGGATCGGCATGCCAGCATCCAACTATTCAACCAATCAGTTGAGGAACGCAGATGACCGATCAGCTCTCCAAGGTGTTCGCCGCGCTGGCCGACCCGATCCGTCGCGACCTGGTGGCCCGTCTGACGACCGCCGACGCGACGGTGGGCGACCTCGCAGCGCCGTACGACGTGAGCCTGCAGGCCGTCTCCAAGCACCTCAAGGTGCTCGAGGGGGCCGGGCTCGTGTCCCGCGGCCGCGACGCGCAACGCCGACCGGTCCATCTCGAGGCGGAGGTGTTCGACCTGATGACGGCGTGGATCGAGCGCTACCGCCAGCAGGCCGAGGAGAGATACCAGCGTCTCGACGCGGTGCTCGCGGCCATGAACGACGAGGACACCACACCCACCATCGAGGGGACAGCATCATGAACACCACCACCACCACCACGCACCAGCACCGAGCACCAGCACTGTCGGCACCACCACGATCGAGGCCGTCGCGGACATGCCGTCGATCAGGATGAGCCGTGACTTCGCCGCCACCCCGGAGCAGCTGGTGCGGGCGCACACCGACCCGGAGCTGTTCTTGCAGTGGGTCGGGCCCAACGGGACGAGCTTGACGATCGACTACTGGGACGCGCGCACCGGTGGCAGCTGGCGCACCCACGGTCCCGGGCCTGATGGCGAGGAGTACGCCTTCCACGGCTCCTTCCACGACGTCCGCGAGGACCGCCTCGTGCAGACCTTCACCTATGAGGGCTTCCCGGACAGCGTGGCCCTGGAGACGATGACCTTCGAGGACCTGGGCGGCGGGCTGACCCGGCTGCACCTGCAGTCGATGTTCGACAGCTACGAGGCGCGCGACGGGATGCTCGCGAGCGGGATGGACGTCGGCGTCAACGACGGCTACGCCAAGCTCGACGGGCTGCTGGCCGACGGCACGCTCTGACTCGCCCGGACGTCATCCGAGCTGGTTGTCCCGGCGACCACCTCGGATGACGTCCGCGGGTGCGAGAGTCCTCCCATGGACCAGCGGATCAGCTTCGTCACCCTCGCCGTCGCCGACCTCGGCCGGACCCACTCGTTCTACGTCGACGGGCTCGGCTGGACTCCCGAGCTCTTCGTGCCCGGCGAGGTGCTGATGATCCGCACCGGCGAGAAGCTGATCCTCTCGCTCTGGTCGGAGCGGGGTTTCGAGGCAGAGGTGGGGGCGATCCGCCGCGGCGCGGGCGTCGTACCTCTCACGCTGGCGCACAACGTCGCCACCGAGGCCGAGGTCGACGAGATCCTCACGCTCGCGGCGTCCCTGGGAGCGGAGACCAGTGGGCCGGAGCGTCGTGACTGGGGCGGCTACACCGGCTACTTCGCGGACCCCGATGGCTTCCACTGGGAGATCGCGATGAACCCCGACGAGCTCGGCCAGAGCGTCCTGCCCTAGCCAGCGGTCGGTCGCACGTCCATCACGACCTCGAACTCGAGCAGGTCGGCACCGCTCGAGACCGGCTTGGCGCGCTCGCCCGAGTGCGCCTCGATGGCCGGACCGTCGCGCCAGGCGGCGAACGACTCCTCGTCCTCCCACTGCGTGACCACGAAGTAGCGGTCCTCGCCCTTGACCGGCCGCAGCAGCTGGAACCCGAGGAAGCCGGGCGTCCCGTCGACGGAGTGGGCCCGGTTGGAGAACCGCTTCTCCAGCTCCTCGTGGGCCTGGGGAGGGACGGCGATGGCGTTGATCTTCACGACTGGCATGGTTCGAGGCTAGCCAGCGGCCCCCGCGGACGTCATCCGACCTGGCTGCCCGGACGACCACTTCGGATGACGTCCCGGCGGACGTCATCCGGCCTGGCTGCCCGGACGACCACTTCGGATGACGTCCCGGCCCGCGCGCGGCCGCCCGACCCCGCCAGGTCAGTCGATCGCGGTCGCCGGCAGGTCGAACCAGCGCAGGTGCTCGAAGTCGGTGCTCAGGCTGGTCGGGGGAGTGAGGTCCGGGGCCGGGGCCTCGGCGAGGATCTTCGCCCCGTCGGCGAGGTGCTGCTCGAGCAACGACTCGTCGGCCGCGAGCTGCGAGGTCGGTGCGTGCATGCCCTGCTCGTCGTAGGTGATCGCGCTCAACCGGAGCGGCGGCTCCACGATGCCGTCACGGTGCGTCCACCGGCCGTCGGTCGTGTCGAAGCGGTAGTCGCCGAGCAGCCGCCACCCGTCGCGGGCCACGAGCCGCACCGACTCGATGATGTAGTCGGCGACCGCATCGGAGAGGAAGTAGTTGAAGTTCACCCGCACCCAGCCCGGCTTGATGCCCTCGCAGCCGCCGGTGATCTCACGCTCGAACTCGTGGCTCCGCTCGAGGTCGATGCCGAGCAGGCGGTGGCCGTAGGGCCCGGCGCACGAGCACCCGCCGCGCGACTGGATCCCGAACAGGTCGTTGAGCACCGCCACCACGAAGTTGTGGTGCAGGTAGCGGCCCGACGGAGCACGTACGACGAACGACACGATCGAGAGCCGGTCGGCACCGAGGTTGCCCAGGATCTCGATCGAGGGCTCCTGGCTCCACGACTCCACGGCCCGGCCCAGGAAGCGTTCCTCGGCCGCCCGGATCGTCTCGACGCCGACGGCCTGCTTGAGCTGGAAGACCAGACCCGCCCGGATCGACTCGATGATCGCCGGCGTGCCGCCCTCCTCGCGGTGCTCCGGTGCGGAGAGGTAGGCGTGGTCCGCGTCGTTGACGTAGGCGACCGTCCCGCCGCCCGGCACGTCGGGCACCCGGTTGGAGAACAGCTCCCGGCGGGCGACCAGCACTCCCGGCGTCGAGGGTCCGCCGATGAACTTGTGCGGCGAGAGGAAGATCGCGTCCTTGTGCGCGAGCGGGTGCTGCTCGGGATCGGGGTTCATCTCGATGTCGATGTAGGGCGCCGCTGCCGCGAAGTCCCAGAACGACAGGGCGTCGTGCTCGTGCAGGATCGTCGCGATGGCCACGGTGTTCGAGACGATCCCGGTCACGTTGGAGGCGGCCGAGAACGAACCGATCCGGAGCGGCCGTTCGGCGTACTGCTGGAGCGCCTCGCGCAGTCGGTCGAGGTCGATGTGACCGTCCGCGTCCTGGGGGATCGTCACGACGTCGGCGATCGTCTCTCGCCACGGGATCTCGTTGGAATGGTGCTCGTAGGGGCCGATGAACACCACCGGTCGTTGCTCGGCCGGGATGTGGTCGCTGAGGTGGTGGCGGTCCTCGAGCGCCGAGGGGATCCGCAGCCCCAGCACCCCGATCAGCTTCGAGATGGCGCCGGTGCAGCCGGATCCGGCAAACAGCACCACGGTGTCGTCGTCACCGCCGACCGCGTCGTGGATGATCCGGCGGGCGTCCTCGCGCAGGCGGGTCGTCTGGAGACCGGTGCCACTCGACTCGGTGTGCGTGTTGGCGTAGCTCGGCAGCACCTCGTCACGGATGAAGTCCTCGATGAACGAGAGCGCGCGACCCGAGGCGGTGTAGTCGGCGTAGGTGACCCGGCGGTCGCCGTAGGGCGTCCGCATCACGTGGTCCTCGCCGATCACCGAGTCGCGGATCAACCGCAGCAGACCTGATTGCGTCGACACATCTCCTCCTCCGGACAGGCTACGCGCGCGAGGGGGTCACCGCTTCCGCCGCCGCCCGCAGCGCCTCGATGCTGCGCGCGACGTCCTCGTCGGTAGTGCTCGCGTTGCTCACGGCGATCCGCAGCACCGCGCGGTCACGCCACCGGGAGCCACTGGTCCAGGCGACGCCGTCGGCCAGCATCCGGTCGACCACGCCCACGGTCTGCTCGTCGCTGCCGAACCAGACGCACACCTGGGTGAACACGACGTCGTTGAGGACCTCCACCCCGGGCAGGTCGGCGAGCGCGTCCGCGAACGTCCGGGCATGGCGGCACATCCGGTCGATCATGTCCGCGACCCCGGACCGACCGGAGGCGCGCACGGCAGCCCACACCGGTACCCCGCGAGCGCGGCGCGACATCTCGGGGACGCGGTCCATGGGGTCACCGGCCCGGTCGGGGATGAAGTAGTCGGTCTGGCTGCCCATCACCGCGTCGAGCGCCGCGGAGTCGCGGACGGCGACGACCCCGCAGTCGTAGGGCACGTTCAGCGTCTTGTGCGCGTCGGTCGCCCAGGAGTCGGCGAGCTCCACGCCCGCGGTCAGGTGGCGGTGGGTCGGTGAGGCCGACGCCCAGAGGCCGAAGGCCCCGTCGACGTGCACCCAGGCGCCGTGCTCGTGCGCCAGGGGGATGCACTCCTCGAACGGGTCGAACGCCCCGGAGTGCAGGTTGCCGGCCTGCAGCAGCACGATCGCCGGCATCCCGGCGGCTCCCTCCAGGGCTGCCGCGAGGGCTTCGGGTCGGATCCGGCCCTCCTGGTCGGTCTCCACGAGCTCGGCGACCGGCAGGCCGAGGTAGCGCAACGCGATGTCGACCGACGCGTGCCGCTCCCGACCCGCCAGCACGCGGATCGGTGGGGAGCCCGCCAGCCCGCGATCGAGGTCCCACCCGCGAGCCGTCAGCACCGCGTTGCGGGCCGCGGCGAGGCCGGTGAAGTTGGCCATCGTCGCCCCCGTGACGAACCCGACGCCGGACTCCCGTGGGAGCCCCAGCAGCTCGAGGCACCAGGAGGCGGCGATCTCCTCGACCGCGGCCACGGCCGGTGTCACCTTGC
Organism: uncultured Actinomycetota bacterium; assembly: GCA_963843075.1. Taxonomy (GTDB): domain Bacteria; phylum Actinomycetota; class Actinomycetes; order Propionibacteriales; family Nocardioidaceae; genus Marmoricola. Next base: position 1,618,012 of record CAWJJD010000001.1, read on the forward strand.
GCAGCACGGCGTTCTGGTCCCAGGCGCTGACCAGCCAGTCGGCAGCCAGGGCTGCCGGCTGCGAGCCGCCGATCACGAAACCGTAGAACCGGCCCGACGGCATCGCGACCAGACCCGGCTCGCACCCGGTCGCGAGCAGGTCCACCACGCCCTCCGCCGGGGTGGGTCCCTCGGGCAGGTCCTGCCCCAGGGCCCGGAGCACGCTGTCCGCGTCGACCTGCGGCGACACGGGTCGGTCCTCGAGGCTGTCGAGCCAGGAGAGCGCGTGCGCGTGCGCACGGGCGAGGGGACGGCGGAACAGGTCGTCGCGGGAGGAGTCGTCCATGCCCCGAGTCTTCGCCGTCGACCTTCCCCGGTCCATCCTCGAGCCGTCCCAGAGCTCTGCCGGTCTAGCCTGAGCGGCGTGAGCAGCGTCAACGAGCATGGCCAGACCATTGGGGACCCTGTGGACTGGGCTCCCGGGCCCGAGCTCGTCCCCGTCACCCTGACCGGCCGCACCTGCCGGCTCGAGCCGTTGGCGGAGCACCACGTCGACGGCCTGTACGCCGCCCTGTGCGTCGACTCGCCGCCGAGCATCTGGACCTACATGCCGTCCGGGCCGTTCGCCGACCGTGCGTCGTTCGCGGCGTCCGTCGCGGCGCTGCACACGATCCCGGCGATGGTCCCGCTGGCGATCCTGCTGCCCGACGGCAGCCCGGTGGGGATCGCCACCTACCTACGCATCGACCACGGCAACGGGACCGCCGAGGTCGGCTACATCAGCTATGGGTCGGCCCTGCAACGCACCACGGCCGCGACCGAGGCGATGTTCCTGATGGCCTCCCACGTGTTCGAGGTGATCGGTGTCCGGCGCTACGAGTGGAAGTGCGACGCCCTCAACGAGGCGTCGCGGAGCGCGGCGGCGCGCCTCGGGTTCACCTACGAGGGCACCTTCCGCCAGGCGGTCGTCTACAAGGGGCGCAACCGCGACACGGCGTGGTTCGCCATCACCGACGACGAGTGGCCACGCGTCCGGTCCGGGTTCGAGGAGTGGCTGGACGCGGGCAACTTCGATGCCGAGGGTCGACAGCTCCAGGCCCTGGTCACCGGTGCAAGGCGCCACCGGTCACCGTGAGGACGTTCCTGGGCCTGGAACCCCCGCGACGGCGACTTCGGCGCTCCGCGGGTCCGAGCATCGACAGCGTGCGCCGGATCGAGATCGCACTGGTGGGTCTCGTAGTGGTGATCGTGATCGGGACCGGTGGCTACCTGGTGCTGGGGTTCACCCCGCTGGAGGCGCTCTACCAGACCGTCACCACCGTGGCCACGGTCGGCTTCCGCGAGGTCCATCCGCTCAACGCTGCCGGCCAGGTGTTCACGATCGGGCTGATCATCCTCGGCGCGGGCACCGTGCTCTACAACCTCGGCGTGCTCGTCGAGGCCTTCACGGAGGGTCACCTCCGCCAGCACCTGGAAAGGCGACGCATGGACAGGGACATCGAGTCGATGAGCGGTCACGTCATCATCTGCGGCCACGGCCGGGTCGGCCGCGCTGCCGCGGAGCGGCTGCTGGTGACCGGCGCCGACGTCGTCGTCGTCGACCGGGACGAGAGCCGACTGTCCGGGGTGACGACGCCGCACCTGGTCGGCGACGTGACCGGTGACGAGGTGCTCCTGCAGGCCGGCATCCTGCGCGCCCGCGCCCTGATCGCCACTCTCGAGACCGACGCCGACACCGTCTACCTGACGCTCTCGGCCAGGGCGCTGGCTCCCGGCCTCGTCATCGTGGCCCGTGCGCGCACCGGTGACTCGAAGGAGAAGATGCTCCTGGCCGGTGCGACGCGAGCCGTGAACCCCCAGATGATGGGTGGCCGGCGGATGGCCACCTTCGCACTGCAGCCCCACGTCACCGAGTTCATCGACCTCGCCATGCACGACAAGGAGCTCGACTTCGCAATCGAGGAGGTGCTGGTGCTCGAGGGGTCGCCGTACGCCGGACGCACGCTCGCCGACCTCGACCCGGCGGGGCGCAGCGGGGCCACGATGCTGGCCTTGCGCGAGCCCGGCAGCACCGCGTTCACCCCCACCCCCGGACCGGAGCGCCGGTTGCTGCCGGGCACGGTGCTGATCGTGTTCGGCAGCCGGACGCAGACCGACGAGCTGGTCCGCCTGCTGGCCCCCTGAAACGACAGGACCTGCCCCGGGCGTGAGCCCGGGACAGGTCCTGGTCAGCGCTGATCGGTCAGCGCGTGGGCGGAGCCACACTCGGTTCGGCACTCGGAGCCGGGCCGGTCTCCGGAATCCCTCTCGGCTTGGCTGCCGCCAGGTTGAGCACCTCGGCCCGCTTGCCCTCGGCCCCGTGCAGGTGCAGCACGAGTGCCTTGACCGGGGTGCGGCCGGTGACCGTGTAGTCGATCCGGGTGCCTCCCTGGTCGCGGTAGAGCGGTCCGGCCGTGGTGAACGCCGGGGTTCCGGCGTCGAACCGGACCGGGCCGACCCGGTCGGTGTCGGTGCCGTTGACGGCGTTGTAGGTGCCGACGACGTAGGTCACGGGCTTGCTGCTCGTCCCGATCCCGATGGTCTCCTTCGCGACCGGCAACGTGATCACGTTGGTGTCGAACACGTTGGTGTCGACGTCGCCGAGGTTGAAGTTGACCGGCTCGATGTCCACCGTCGCGCCGTTGGTGAGGTTGACGGTGAACGCGAGCAGCACGTCGCTTGCGGGCGCCGTCTGCACGTAGGTCTCGAAGTCCGGCTTGCCGTCCCCGGTCGTGTCGTAGTCGACGTAGGGGATCAGGTGCGTGCCGACCTTGGCCCAGTCGGCGTAGGTGCTCAGGCCGAACCACATCCAGTCACCAGAGCTGCCCGCGCCGACGTACTGCAGGTCGCCCGCCTGCTCGGACCTGCTCGTCGCGCACCCTCCGGCCTGCCCCGGGAGGCAGGCAGGCAGCGTGCCCGACTTGGCGCCGAGCTGGAGGACCGAGGCCAGCGACGTCCAGCCGGTGCTGCCGCCGCCCTGCTGGAACCCCTTGCCCGACAGGGCGATCCGCCGGGCGTTGGCCTTGGCGTCCGTGGTCGAGACCGGCTTGGCCGCCCCGTAGACCGGGACCCGGGCAGCGTCCTCGCCCGCCGGTGTCACCAGCACGCGTCCCGACGCGTCGGAGAGGTACTGGCGCGCCAGGTCGAGCTGGGTCTTGTCCATCGTCGGGTCGATCGTGTGCCGCAGCGCGGACGCCTTCACCTTCATGGTGATCTTGGCCTTGCCCTGCCGGTTGCCCTTGACCGACAGCGTCGAGGGAGACACCGAGTAGCTCACGCCCGGCTGGCTGATCACCGGCTCGTAGCTGAGCTTGTAGCGAGTGGTCCTCCGGCCCTGGTTCATCACCGTCAGCGGCAGGGTCTTGGTCGTGGTGCCCTTGTCGACCCGCGCCGGCACGACGCCGAACGACGCCGAGACCGGGTTGTCGGCCCCGGGGCTGAAGGCGACCACGTCGGAGTTGACGGCCCGGTAGGCGTCCACGCGACCCGCGCCGACCCGGTTGGGGCCGTAGGCGTGCCCGGACTTGTCCGCGCCGGTGAAGACGTCGTGGGCCGCGTTGTTCATCACGGCGGCCTTGACCATCAGCGGCGTGTAGTCCGGGTGCTTCGCGCGGACCAGGGCGCTGACGCCCGCCGTCAGGGGCGTGGCCATCGAGGTTCCCGAGATCACCAGCGGGCCGTTGCCGGTGCCCATGCCTGCGGAGGCGATGGTGTCACCGGGGGCTGCCACGTCGGGCTTCACGACCCCGAGGGACCCGTGGACCCCGCGGGAGCTGAAGTTGGACAGCGTGTCGCTGATCGAGTCGTTGATGTCCTTGATCGTCGCCTGGAGCGCACCGTCGAAGGTCACCGAGAGCGTGCCCGCCTCGGCTGCGGGCCGGAGCTTGTCGGTGCCGGCCTTGGGCAGCTGGAAGACCGGGATGGTGTCGTCACCGGTGATGCCGGCTCCGAAGACGTCCAGGTCCGAGGTGAAGATGGCTCCGATCGCGCCGGCGGCCTTGACGTTGGCGGACCGGCCCACCGACCCACAGCGCCGGGTGGCGTCGTTGTCGTCCCACTCGAGCCAGGCGACCTTGCCCTTCACCTTCGCGGCGTCGGCGGCCGAGAGTGGCTGGCAGCCGTCGGCGTTCGCGCCGGGGATGGTGGCCACGGTGCCGGTGACGGGTGCGTGCGTCGGACCGTTGCCCGGCCAGTCGTAGGCGACCGACATCTGGCCGGCCGTGGTGCCGGCGACCGAGGCCGGTGCGTTGACCTTGATCCCGTCGCGCAGCTGGTAGGAGTCGACGCTGCTGGCCACGGTCAGGGAGCTGACCGCGCTTCCCGGTGCGCCACCGGTGTCGGTCAGGTCGCCGTTGTTGCCGGCGGCGATGACCGAGAGCACGCCGTGCGAGGTGAGCTCGTCGATGACCGCGTTCTCCGGGTCGTCGGCCGGGGAGTCGTCACTGCCCAGCGACATGTTGATGATGTCGAGGTGGTCGGAGAAGTCGCCGTCACCGTTGGGGTCCAGGGCCCAGTCCAGGGCGGGGAGGACATAGTCGGTGGATCCTGCGCAACCGAAGACCTTCAGGCCGTAGAGCGTCGCGGCCGGCGCCATGCCGGGCCCGACGTCCATGCCGAGCAGGCCCGACCTGGTCAGCTTGGAGTAGTTGCCGGTGAAGGTCGACCCGTTGGCGTTGACGCCGTAACCGGCGGTGGTGCCGGACACGTGCGTGCCGTGGTCGTTGCAGTCCAACGGGTTGTTGTCGGGCTTGGGTGCGGGCTCGTAGTCGGGGTTCGGGCTGCCGTCGTCAAGCGTCTTGTTGGGGTAGTAGGAGTCGCCCACGAAGTCGTAGCCGCCGGCGATCTTCGCCTTCGCCAGGGCGGGCAGGCTGTCACGCCAGGTGGGGGAGTCCGATGCCGCCTTGGCCGCGTCGTACGCCGCTGGGGTGCCGGGACCACCGAAGTCCTTGTGGGTGTAGTCGATGCCGGTGTCGATGATGCCGATCCGGACGCCCTTGCCGAGGTCGCCGTTGTACTTCCAGGTGTCGTAGGCGCGGGTGAGGGCGGCGGTGTTGGCGTTCGTGAGGTGCTTGGGCACGATGCGCGAGACCTTGACGACGTCGCTGCGCTCGGCCATCGCCTCGATGCCGTCCTGGTCGGTGCGGATGGCCACACCCGGCACGGTGTTGCTGATCGTGAACAGCTTGCTCGCGCGAGAGTCCTCGGACTTGGCCGTGGAGAGCACGGCGTTGCCCTGGCGGGTCACCGCCGACCGACGGGCCTTGACCTTGTCGCGGTCGGTCTTCGCGGTCGCCGACGGTGCGGCCAGGTCGGCCGAGCCCTCGCCGGAGAGCTGGACGAAGACGGTCTGTGCTCCGCGCTCGGAGCGGTCGAGGCCCTGCAGCTTGCCGAGCGTGGGCACCTCGATCTTCTTGGTCGAGACCGGCGCCTTCTGCGCTGGTGCGGGATCTGCGGCCCACGCGCTCGAGCTGGTGCTCAAGGCCGTGGCGGCAGCGGTCGAGAGGACGAGCGCGGCGAGGCCGAGTCGTCCCGTGCGTGATGTGGTCACCCGAGATTCCTTGTCGTCGGGCGAGGGGACAGCCGCAAGGACTGCGGGGAAGCGCGCCGCACAGCCCGAAAATGTGCGGTGGCTCACAACAACCAAGGCACCATAGCCCCCAATCCCCCGAAACGGGAGGACCCGCGCTGTGCGAATCTTGGGTGCATGAGTGACGCCCCCACGACCGACGACAAGACCCCGCTCCGCGGCCAGGAGATCCACGACGCCGGCCTCGACGGCTGGCGCAAGGTGCTCGACAGGATCGTGGTGCGGTTCGAGACCGGTGACTTCAACACCGGCGCGGCCCTGGTCACCAGGATCGCCGAGGCGGCCGACGAGCTGAACCACCATCCAGACGTGGACCTCCGCTACCCCCACCTCACCGTCTCGCTGCGCAGCCACGACGTGGGTGCGATCACGCAGCGCGACCTCCGGCTGGCCCGGAAGATCAGCGAGCTCGCGCAGGCGGCGGGAGTGAGTGCCGCGCAGCACGCACCCGACGTCCTCGAGCTCGCGCTGGACACCCCGGACCAGGGCAGGGTCAAGCCGTTCTGGGCGGCGATCCTCGGCTACGCGGCGGGGGACGACGAGGTGACCGACCGTGCCGAGCGCACTCCCAGCGTCTGGTTCCAGGACACCGACTCCGAGGAGCCGGACCGCCAGCGGTGGCACATCGACATCAGCGTCCCGCACGACGTGGCCCAGGAGCGGATCCGGGCGGCGATCGACGCCGGCGGGACCCTGGTCGACGACGCTGCCGCCCCGGCTTTCTGGGTGCTGGCCGACGCTGACGGCAACCGGGCCTGCATCTGCACCTGGGAGTCACGTGACTGACCAGTGCCTGCCGGCTGCGACCGCGCGGCCCGCGACAGAATGTGGGACCGCGATCCCACGATTCGGGACGACTGGCAGACTGAGTTGAGCGCCGTCGCGCGTGAGGGGCATGCTGTGCGCATGCAGCTTTTTGGGCAACACCGCGAGATTCTCGTACGCACGCGACGCGTGAGCTAACGGCTTCAGCCGCAGTTCACGCGTCGACCCCTCGTCAGCCGACCGGCTCGAGGGGTTTTTTGTTGGGCTGACGCAGAAGATCCATGGTCGAGAGCGACACAGGCAGCGACACAGGCAGCGAGACAGGGAAGATGAGCAGATGACTGAGCAGAAGGCGGTCAAGGGTCCAGCCATGGCGCCGCACGAGGCCGCGGGTGCGGTGACAGGTGCGCAGAGCCTGATCAAGTCCCTCGAGTGCGCCGGCGTGGAGAACATCTTCGGCATCCCCGGTGGCACGATCCTCCCGGCGTACGACCCGCTCTACGACAGCAGCATCCGGCACATCCTCGTGCGCCACGAGCAGGGCGCCGGCCACGCGGCGGCGGGGTACGCCGCAGCGACCGGCAAGGTCGGGGTCTGCATGGCGACGAGCGGTCCCGGTGCGACCAACCTGGTCACCCCGATCGCCGACGCCTACATGGACTCCGTGCCGATGGTCGCCGTCACCGGTCAGGTGGTGGCCTCGTCCATCGGCACCGACGCCTTCCAGGAGGCCGACATCCGCGGCATCACGATGCCGATCACCAAGCACAGCTACCTGGTCACCGACCCCGACGAGATCCCGCGCGTCGTGGCGGAGGCGTTCTACATCGCCTCCACCGGGCGCCCCGGACCCGTGCTCGTCGACGTCGCCAAGTCCGCCCAGCAGGCCATGACCACCTTCAACTGGCCGACCGAGCTCAACCTCCCGGGCTACCGGCCCGTGACCCGGCCGCACTCGAAGCAGATCCGCGAGGCGACCCGGCTGTTGCTCGAGTCCCGGCGACCCGTGCTCTACGTCGGCGGCGGCGTCATCCGCGCGCGGGCCAGCAAGGAGCTGCGCCTGCTCGCCGAGCTCACCGGCATCCCGGTGGTGACCACCCTGATGGCCCGTGGTGCCTTCCCGGACAGCCACCCGCAGCACCTCGGCATGCCCGGCATGCACGGCACCGTGGCAGCGGTCGCCGGTCTGCAGAAGAGCGACCTGATCATCAGCCTGGGCGCCAGGTTCGACGACCGGGTCACCGGCAACCTCGACTCGTTCGCCCCCGGTGCCAAGGTGATCCACGCCGACATCGACCCCGCCGAGATCGGCAAGAACCGGGTCGCCGACGTGCCGATCGTGGGCGACGCCCGCGAGGTGATCGCCGACCTGGTCGTCGCGCTGCAGGCCGAGCAGGCGCAGGGCAACACCGGTGACTACGAGGGCTGGGTGAAGTTCCTGGCCGGGGTGAAGTCGCAGTACCCCCTGGGCTACGACACGCCCGCCGAGGGACTCGCGCCCCAATACGTCATCGAACGGCTCAGCGCGATCGCCGGACCTGAGTCCATCTACGTCGCGGGGGTCGGCCAGCACCAGATGTGGGCGACCCACTACGTCCAGTACGAGCACCCCAACACCTGGATCAACTCCGGTGGTCTCGGCACGATGGGGTTCGCCGTCCCCGCCGCGATGGGTGCCAAGGTCGGCCGCCCCGACACCACCGTGTGGGCGATCGACGGTGACGGCTGCTTCCAGATGACCAACCAGGAGCTGGCCACCTGCACGATCGAGGGCATCCCGATCAAGGTCGCCATCATCAACAACGAGTCGCTGGGCATGGTGCGGCAGTGGCAGACGCTGTTCTACGAGGGCCGCTACTCCAACACCGACCTGCAGTCCAAGCGGATCCCCGACTTCGTCAAGCTGGCCGAGGCGTACGGCGCCGTCGGGCTCGCCTGCGACAACCCGGCCGACGTGGACGCCACCATCACCAAGGCGATGGAGATCAACGACGTGCCCGTGGTCGTGGACTTCCGGGTCGAGCGGGACGCGATGGTGTGGCCGATGGTCGCTGCCGGCACCTCGAACGACTCCATCAAGTACGCCCGGGACCTCGCCCCCGAGTTCGAGGAGGACGACCTCTGATGTCGACGACCCACACGTTGTCCGTCCTCGTCGAGAACAAGCCCGGTGTGCTCGCGCGCATCGCGGCCCTGTTCAGCCGGCGTGGCTTCAACATCGACTCCCTCGCCGTGGGCCCGACCGAGCACCCGGAGATCTCCCGGATGACGATCGTGGTCGGCGTCGAGGACTCGCCCCTCGAGCAGGTCACCAAGCAGCTCAACAAGCTGGTCGAGGTGATCAAGATCGTCGAGCTCGAGGACAAGGACGCCATCGAGCGCGAGCTGCTGCTGGTCAAGGTCAAGGCCGACGCGGACACCCGCGGCCAGGTGCTCGACGCGGTCCAGCTCTTCCGGGCCAAGGTCGTCGACGTCGCCCCCGACGCCGTGACCATCGAGGTCACCGGCAACGCCGCCAAGCTCCGCGACTTCCTCGCCGTGATGGAGCCCTTCGGCATCCGCGAGCTCGTCCAGTCCGGCATGGTCGCCATCGGTCGCGGCAGCCGCTCCATCACCGAGCGCACGCTCCGGCCGGTGCCCGTGGCGGTGCCGGCTGCGGTGGTGGTTTCGTCGTGACGGTTTGGCCGGGCGCCCGGCCAAACTGTCACCGGAGGCCTGAAACTTCACCCCTCCACTCACAGTTCTGCCCCTCCGCATCGACTCGACACAACCCATCAATGAAGGAGAGCCCCCGTGGCTGAGATGTTCTACGACGACGACGCCGACCTGTCCCTGATCCAGGGCAAGAACGTGGCCGTGCTCGGCTACGGCAGCCAGGGCCACGCGCACGCGCTGTCCCTGCGCGACTCCGGTGTCGACGTACGGATCGGCCTCCCCGAGGGGTCCAAGAGCCGCGAGAAGGCCGAGGCCGAGGGTCTGCGCGTCCTCACCCCGGCCGAGGCGGTCGAGGAGGCCGACGTCATCGTGATCCTGGCGCCCGACCACGTGCAGCGAAAGCTGTACGCCGAGTCGGTGGAGCCCAACATCACGCCCGGCGACACCCTCGTCTTCGGGCACGGCTTCAACATCCGCTTCGGCTACATCACCCCGCCGGAGGGCGTCGACGTGTTCATGGTCGCCCCCAAGGGACCGGGTCACCTCGTCCGCCGCGAGTACGTCGACGGGCGCGGCGTGCCCGTCCTCGTCGCCGTCGAGAAGGACGCGTCCGGCACCACCTGGGACCTCGCGCTGTCCTACGCCAAGGCCATCGGTGGCCTGCGCGCGGGGGGCATCAAGACGACCTTCACCGAGGAGACCGAGACCGACCTGTTCGGCGAGCAGGCCGTCCTCTGCGGTGGCGCGAGCCAGTTGGTGCAGTACGGCTTCGAGGTGCTCACCGAGGCCGGCTACCAGCCCGAGGTCGCCTACTTCGAGTGCCTCCACGAGCTGAAGCTGATCGTCGACCTGATGTACGAAGGCGGCATCGCCAAGCAGCGCTGGTCGGTCTCCGACACTGCGGAGTACGGCGACTACGTCTCCGGCCCGCGCGTGATCGACGAGCGCGTGAAGCAGAACATGCTCGGCGTCCTCGAGGACATCAAGAACGGCTCGTTCGCCGAGCGGTTCATCAACGACCAGGACGCCGGCGCCCCGGAGTTCAAGAAGTTCCGCGAGCAGGCCGAGGCGCACCCGATCGAGAAGACCGGTCGTGAGCTGCGCAAGCTGATGTCCTGGGTGAAGAGCCACGACTCCGACTACGTCGAGGGCACCTCCTCGAGGGGCTGAGCCGGTGTGACGCAGCAGGGCCCGGTTCACGCCGGGCCCTGTTCGTTTTCTAGAACACGTTCTAGTGTGGCGCCATGGACCTCGAAGCCCTCGCCGCCCTCGAAGAGATCAAGCGCCTCAAGTACCGCTACTTCCGCTCCCTCGACCTCAAGGACTGGGACTCCTTCGGCGACTGCCTGGCCGAGGACGTCAGTGCCCGCTACGGCACCCAGGCGATGGGGGAGCCGCTGCACTACGACAACCGCGAGGCCGTCGTGGAGTTCATGTCGACCAACCTCGGTCCAGGGGTCGTCACCATGCACGTGGCCCAGCACCCGGAGATCGAGGTGGCAGGCGACTCGGCGACCGGTTCGTGGGGCTTCGAGGACACCGTGATCGTGCCCGACTTCAAGGTGCTCATCCGGGGAGCGGGCTACTACCACGACACCTATCGCCGCGACGCCGACGGAGCCTGGCGGATCGCCTCGACCGGCTACGAGCGGATCTACGAGGCGATGACTTCGCTCGAGGACACCCCGAGCTTCAAGCTGATCGCGAACCGCTGGGATCCCCAGCTCGAGCACTGACCGTCGTACGCCGCAGCACCGGCTTGGGTCACCTCGGGACAATGGCTGGGTGAACACCGTGCAGACGCGCCAGCGAGTCGGAGTGGTCGAGGCCTCGCTCTCGATGGCCCTCGTCGTCGGCTTCCTGTGGCTGCTCGAGGCAGTCGACCAGGCGAGCCACAACTCGCTCGACCAGTACGGCATCCGGCCGCGCACCGACGAGGGCCTCTTCGGGGTGTTCGCGGCGCCGTTCCTGCACGGCGGCTGGGGGCACCTCGCCTCCAACTCGGTGCCGTTCTTCATCCTCGGCGTGATCGTGCTCCTCGACGGCTGGCGACGCTGGCTCAGCGTGACGCTGTGGATCGTCGTGCTCTCGGGCGCCACGGTCTGGCTGATCTCACCGCCCGGGTCGCTGACCCTCGGCGCCAGCGGCGTCGTCTTCGGCTGGCTCACCTACCTCGTCGTGCGCGGCATCTACACGCGCGCTCCCGGACAGGTGGCGCTCGGGGCGGTGGTCTTCTTGTTCTACGGCGGCCTGCTCTGGGGTGTCCTGCCCACCGACCAGCTGGTCTCGTGGCAGGCGCACCTCGGTGGCGCCGTCGGCGGCGTGGTCGCGGCCAGCCGCCAGCGCCGGCGTCCGGTCGACCCGCGGTGGGAGTGAGCGGCCCTACCCGAGCTGCAGCACCCTGTCGATCCCGACGGCTTCCAGGAACGCCTGGTCGTGGCTGACCACGAGCAGCGTCCCGGCATAGCCGGCGAGCGCTGACTCCAGCTGCTCGATGGCGGGTACGTCGAGATGGTTGGTCGGCTCGTCGAGGACGAGCACGTTGACCCGGCGCGCCTGGAAGAGGGCCATCAGCACCCGCGTGCGCTCGCCCATCGACAGGGTCCGGCCCGACCGGTCCACGTGCTCGGCGCCGAGCCCGAACTTGGCCAGGAGCGTCCTGACCTCGGCGACGTCCGGGTCACCGAGCTCGGCGCGCACCAGGTCGACGACGGTCGTCGAGGACTCGAGCAGCGAGCGCTCCTGGTCGATGACCCCGAGCCGCACCCGCGACCCGAGGGTGACCCGGCCGGACACCGGAGGCAGCTGACCGAGCATGGCGGCCAGCAGCGTGGTCTTGCCGGTCCCGTTGTCGCCGGCGAGCAGGATCCGGTCGCCCCGGGTGACGGTCAGATCGACCGGGCCGAGCGCGAAGTCGCCACGCTTCATCACGAGCCGGTCGACAGTCCACACCACCTCCGCGGAGTCAGGACCCGGGTCGATCGCGTAGCGCAGCTCCCACTCCTTGCGCGGCTGGTCCACGACGTCGAGCCGGTCGGCCGCCCGCTTCAGGCGCGCTCCCTTCGCCGCCTGTCGATCGGCGCGGGCCCTGAGCTTCTCGCGGATGTGCTTGTCGGCCTCGTCGCTGCGCTTGAGGTTGCGCCGCCCCTTCTCGGCCCAGCCGGAGCGCTGTCGTCCCTGCGCGACCAGGGTGTCCCGCGTCTCGGCGTACTCCTCGAAGGCAAGCTGTGCCTGTCGACGCGACAGTGCGCGGGCCGCGACGAAGTCCGAGTAGCTGCCGGTGTGGTGCGAGATCCGCTGCTGCGCCAGGTCGAGCTCGACCACACTGGTGGCCACACGATCGAGGAAGGCGCGGTCGTGGCTGGCGGCCATCACGGGGCCCGCGTGACCGGTCACGAAGTCGACCATGAGGTCGAGCCCGCTCGCGTCGAGGTTGTTGGTGGGCTCGTCGAGGAGCAGCACGTCGTAGCGGCTGAGCAGGATCGAGGCCAGCGCCGCCCTGGCGGCCTGGCCGCCTGACAGCGTGCCGAGCGACCGGTCCGGCTCCGCGTCGAGACCGAGCTGGGCCGCGACCTGGGCCAATCGGTCCTCGAGGTCGGCACCACCGAGGGCGAGCCAGTGCTCGAGAGACGTGGCATAGCGGTCGTCGGCCCCGGGGACGCCTGCCGCCAGGGCCGACGACGCGTCGTCCAGTGCCCGGTCGGCGTCGCCCACTCCGGTGCGTCGGCGGGCATAGGCCAGGAGGGTCTCGTGCGGGTCCGGCGCGGTCTGGGGGAGCCAGCCGACGGTCGCGTCGACGGGGGAGAGGCGGATCGACCCGGCCTCGACGGGCAGCTCGCCGATGATCGTGCGCATCAGGCTGGACTTGCCCGACCCGTTGGCGCCGACCAGGGCGGTCACGCCACCGGACGGGAGCACGAGGTCGAGCCCCTGGACGAGCGTGCGGGCGGCGTACCTGACGTCGAGGCCGGTGATGGTGAGGGTGGTGGACATGGTTGCTCCTGGCATGACGAGGGGACCACCTCGCGGTGGTGGGGGAGGGCTCGTCAGCGGATGTCCACGAGTGCAGGGTGCCCGACCGGAAGGAGTGCGTTCAAGCCGTTTTTCGAGGGGGGCGCCGGTCAGGTCCTCGAACAGAACTGGCGCGATCCGAGCGAAACTTCACTCGGATCGCGCCAGTTTCACAGCGGCCGCTGTGAAACCGCGGCCCTACTTGACCTCCGACCGCATCAGCAGCCGCAACCCCACCGCAAGCGGGATCACCAGCCAGATCGCGCTGGCGGTGGCGAGGTGGGCCCAGTCCTTGGAGGCCATCTCGCCGTTGAACAACGCTCCCTGGGCGAAGTTGAAGTCGACCCACGCCCGGGCGTCCTGCCACCAGGTGGCGTTGACGGCGAGCAGCTCGGAGAGCGGCGGGAGGACGAGGCTGAACACGAAGTAGCCCACGATCGCACCGGCCGAGTTGCGGATCACGACGCCGAGCGTGAAGCCGATCAGCATGCCCAGGACGTTGGCGAGCACGATCTCCGAGAGGTGCACGAACGAGTCGTTCCAGATCGTCGGGGTGCCGGCGATCGCCGTACCCACGATGTTGCCGAGCGCACCGACCGCCATCGCCACGATCATCGACGCGACGGCGATGATCACCGTGGCAACGGCCTTGGCCGAGATGACCCGGCCGCGGTGCGGGACGAGCGTGAACGTGCTCAGCCCGCTGCGCTGGGTCCACTCGCTGGTGACCGACAAGATCGCGACCATCGGCAAGATCACCGACATCGGGAACCCGATCGCCGCCGCGAAGGTGTCGTAGGTGAGCTGGTCGTCGGGCGCCCACAGGATCACCGCTGCGGTGGCCAGGGTCGCGGTGATGGCCACGCTCATCAGCAGCCAGAAGCCCGACCGGGTGTCGAACATCTTGCGCAGCTCCACCCCGACGACCCGGCTGGCCGGGATCCGGGCCTGCACGTCGAGGGTCTTCTGCTTCTGCACTGTCTCCACGGTCATGGTGCTCATGCCGCTGCTCCTTCTCGTTGGGTCTCTGCGGTGAGCTCGAGGAACATCTCCTCCAGGCCCGCGCCGTCGGCGGGGCGGAGCTCGGTGAGGGCGACGCCGGCGGCCAGGGCGACCTGGCCGACCCGCGCCGCGTCGGCCTGGGTGCGGACAGCGCCGTCCGGGCCGAGCGAGCTTGCGATGCCGGCCAGCTCGAGGGCGTGGGCGAGGGTGCTCGGCGCCGCACTGCGTACGACGGTCCCGGCTGCCGCCAACAGCTCGTTCTTGGTGCCCTGCGCGACGATCCGGCCGTTGCCGATCACGACGATGTCGTCGGCGATGACCTCGATCTCGTGCAGCAGGTGCGAGGACAGCAGCACGGTGCCGCCCTGGTCGGCGTAGGACCGCAGCAGGTCGCGCATCCACCGGATCCCGGCCGGGTCGAGGCCGTTGGCCGGCTCGTCCAGGATCAGCACCGACGGGTCGCCGATGAGGGCATGGGCGATGCCGAGCCGCTGACGCATGCCGAGCGAGTAGTTGCGCACCCGCCGGTCGGCCTCCTTCTCGGTCAGGCTGACCCGTTCGAGCATCTCCTCGACCCGCAGCCTCGGCAGGCCCATCGTCCGTGCCGCGATGTTGAGGATCTCCCGCCCGGTGCGTCCCGCGTGCTGCGCGGAGGCGTCGAGCAGGACGCCGACCTCCAGGCCGGGGTTGGGCAGGTCGGCGAACAGCCGGCCGGCGACGCGGGCCGAGCCGGACGTCGGGGGAGTCAGCCCGACCATGACGCGCATGGTCGTGGACTTGCCGGCCCCGTTGGGTCCGAGGAACCCGGTCACCCGGCCCGCCTCGGCGGTGAAGGTGACGTCGTCGACGGCGGTGAAGCCGCCGTAGGTCTTGGTGAGGGAATCGATCGTGATCATGGGACAGACCTTCGCCCCGGCTGGTGCCTGGCCGCATCGGGGAGCTTGCTGGACTCACCCCTGACCTGCCCCCGGGAAACCCTCGGGTCGCCCTGAGCCGTGGTGTCGGAAACCGGCCGGATCGGGAAGAGATGTCCGCATCAGACCGTTGTGCCGACGTGAGAATCGAGATCTGGTCAGACGTCGTGTGCCCGTGGTGCTACATCGGCAAGCGTCGTCTCGAGACCGCCCTGTCGACCTTCGAGCACGCCGACGACGTCGAGATCGTCTACCGCTCCTTCCAGCTCGACCCCGCCGCTCCTCGGGAGCCCGTGCAGACGGTCGCCGAGCACCTCGGCGCCAAGTACGGCGGTGGGCCCGCGGCCGGCCAGCAGATGGTCGACCGGACCGAGGCCGTGGCCGCGGAGGAGGGACTGCTCTTCCGACTCGGCGAGGCGCAGCGGGCCAACACGGTCGATGCCCATCGACTGCTCCACCTCGCCCTGGAGACGGGCGGGCCGGCCCTGCAGTCTCAGCTCAAGGAGGAGCTGCTCGCGGCGTACTTCCTCAGGGCGGAGAACGTCGCCGACCACGACCTCCTGCGGCGTACGGCGGAGAAGGTCGGCCTGGCCACCGGGCAGGTCGACGAGGTCCTCGCCGGCGATCGCTACGCCGACGCCGTCGAGCACGACATCCGCGAGGCCACGGGACTCGGCGCGACGGGGGTGCCCTTCTTCGTGGTCGACCGCAAGTACGGCATCTCGGGCGCCCAGCCGGCAGCCACGTTCGCCCAGGTCCTCGAACGTGCCTGGGGCGAGGCCCATCCCCGGCTCGAGCAGGTCGGCCTCGCCGATTCCGCCGACGCCTGCGGTCCCGACGGCTGCGACATCTGAGGTCCGTCGTCCACAGGGATGGTCAACCACCTGTGGACGACCGGCCGGTGCCTGTGGACGACGACCCGGCTTCTGTGCACGACACGCCGCGAAGCGAGAATTCGCAGAAATAGTTGGCGAAACCCCCTTGCGGAGGGGTGTCTTGCGGGCATAGAACTTCTCTCACGCACTTCCTCCGGGAAGAGCGGGATCACTCGAAGCAAACGGTCCACACGGCGGGGCAACTCGTCGCGGTGAGCACGGTGACAGCAGCCGGGACCAGAGCAGCGAGTGGTCGATCGGAAGGTCACCGTTCTCCGATCAACTGAAGGGCCCAGCAACTCATACTTGCTGGGTCCTTCGCCTTTCCCGGGGTGGCTCCGACCTTCGTTGTCGGCCCCGTGGGCGCGTGCCCACGCCTGCGTCGTCCCGTCGCGGCGATGTCCGGTTCGGTTAGGCTGCCGGAGGCACAGCGTCGTGCGGGCAGTCTCACCACCAACGTCAGGAACGTCGTGACCTCCTCCGATTCCCGGCCCGTCGTACTCATCGCCGAAGAGCTCAGCCCCGCGACCGTCGAGGCCCTGGGCCCCGACTTCGACGTGCGCCACTGCGACGGTGCCGACCGCTCCGAGCTGCTCTCCGCCATCGCCGACGCGGACGCCGTGCTCGTCCGGTCGGCGACCAGGGTGGACCAGGAGGCGCTGGCGGCTGCCCGCCGGCTCAAGGTGGTCGCCCGCGCCGGGGTCGGGCTGGACAACGTCGACGTCAAGGCGGCGACCCAGAACGGTGTGCTCGTCGTCAACGCACCGACCTCCAACATCGTCAGCGCCGCCGAGCTGGCCGTCGCCCTGATGCTCGCAGCGGCCCGGCACATCAGCCCGGCACACGCCGCCCTGACCCGCGGTGAGTGGAAGCGCAGCAAGTTCACCGGCATCGAGCTCTACGAGAAGACCGTCGGCATCGTCGGCCTGGGCCGCATCGGCGTCCTGGTCGCCCAGCGGCTCGCGGCCTTCGGCATGGACGTGATCGCCTACGACCCCTATGTCCAGGCCGGCCGCGCCGCGCAGATGGGCGTGCGGATGGTGAGCCTCGAGGAGCTGATGGACGAGTCGGACTTCATCAGCGTCCACCTGCCCAAGACGGCCGAGACGATCGGGCTGATCGGCGCGGACGAGTTCGGCCGGGCCAGGCCGGGGCTGGTGCTCGTGAACGCGGCCCGCGGCGGGATCGTGGATGAGAAGGCGCTCCACGACGCACTCAAGACCGGCCGGATCGCTGCCGCCGGGCTCGACGTCTTCGCCCAGGAGCCGTGCACCGACTCGCCCCTCTTCGAGCTCGAGAACGTCGTCGCAACGCCTCACCTCGGTGCCTCCACCGACGAGGCGCAGGAGAAGGCCGGCATCGCCGTGGCCAGGTCGGTGCGCCTGGCGCTCTCCGGCGAGCTGGTGCCCGACGCCGTCAACGTCCAGGGCGGGGTCATCGCCGAGGACGTGCGTCCAGGCATCCCGCTCGTCGAGAAGCTCGGCCGGATCTTCACGGCGCTGGCCGGTGAGGTGGCCCAGCAGATCGATGTCGAGGTCCGCGGCGAGATCACCGACTTCGACGTGAAGGTGCTCGAGCTCGCCGCCCTCAAGGGTGTCTTCGCCGACATCGTGGAGGACCAGGTCTCCTACGTGAACGCACCCCTGCTCGCCGCCGAGCGTGGGGTCGAGGTCCGTCTGCTGACTGACTCAGAGAGCCCCGACCACCGCAACCTGATCACCATCCGCGGCACCCTGGCCGACGGCTCCCGGGTCTCGGTGTCCGGCACCCTGATCGGCATCTCGCAGCGCGAGCGGCTGGTCGAGGTCAACGACTTCGTGGTGGACCTCGAGCCCACCGAGCACCTCGCGTTCTTCGCCTACGAGGACCGGCCCGGCATGGTCGGCACCGTCGGCAAGATCCTCGGTGACGCGAAGGTCAACATCGCCGGCATGCAGGTCTCGCGCAACGAGAAGGGCGGACAGGCGCTCGTCGCCCTGTCGGTCGACTCGCCGGTCCCGGCCGAGGTGCTCGAGGAGATCCGCTCGTCCATCGACGCCGAGACCGTCCGCGGCGTCAGCCTGACCGAGTAGCCCCGCTCAGGCGCCGGAACCGCGAGCCTCAGGCAACCAGGTTGGGCGTGCCCCTGGCGATGAAGCCGGGATGCTCCAGCGTCTCCCGCCACGCGACGCCCAGTCGAGCGATCGCCTCGTCGAGCACGTGCTCCGGCTGCGTGTAGGGCAGCCGGACGAACCGGTCGAGCCCACCCTCCGGCGCGAAGCTCGGGCCCGACGCGAGCAGCACGTCGTGTCGCTCGGCCTTGGGCACCAGCGCCGAGGAGAGTGCGTCCGGGAGCTCGCACCACAGGTTGAGGCCGCCGGCGGGCCGGCTGACCCGCCAGTCGGGCAGGTGCTCGGCGACCGCTCGCAACGCCGTGTCGCGCGACGTTCGCAGCTGGGCCCGACGGTGCTCGAGGAGGTGCCCGCTGTCGCCGAGCAGGTCCACGCCCACGAGCTGCTCCAGCACGGCGCAACCGAGGTCGAGGCTCAGTCGAGACCGGAAGAAGGCGTCCAGCTGTCCGTGCGGCAGCCGGAGCCATCCCAGTCGCAGCCCTCCCCAGAAGGACTTGCTGAGGCTGCCCACCGAGATCGCGTCGGGGGAGTGGGACGCGAACGGGGCCGGCATCGCCTGCCCGTCCAGCGCGAGCGACACCATCGACTCGTCGACGATCGCCGTGGTCTGGGTGCGGGCCAGGGTGGCGCCGACCTGGGCCCGCTGCTCGTCGGCCATCAGCGCGCCGGTGGGGTTGTGGAAGTCGGGGATCAGGTAGGCGACCCGGGGGCGGACCTGACGCAACGTCGCGAGCAGCCCGTCGACGTCGGGGGCCCGGGCTGCTGCGTCGGGCGGCACGTCGACACCGACCATCCGCGCGCCCGAGTGGGTCAGGGTGGCGATCGCGTTGGGATAGGTCGGACTCTCCACGACCACCCGGTCGCCGACGGAGACCAGCGCCCGGGCAGCGATGGCCACACCGGCCTGGGCTCCCGGCACGATCATGATCTGTTCGGCGTCCGTGGGCAGTCCGCGGGCGGCGTACGTCGCGGCGACCGCCTCGCGCAGCACCCGCAGCCCGCACGGGAAGTACCCCGATCCCGCGAGGTAGGCCGGGAGCTGCTCGGTCGCCCGCTCGTAGGCGGCCAGCACCCCGGGTCCCGGCGCCGGAGCGGCCACGGTCAGGTCGATCTGGCCCTCGTCGAGGGTGCCGGGGTGCAGCACGTGGTCGACGAGGTGACCGCGGTTGGCGGGCAGGCTGGCCACGCTCCCCGAGCCCTGGCGCGAGACCAGGAAGCCGTGGTCGCGCAGCTCGGCGTAGGCCCGCGTCACCGTCGTGCGGCTGACGGCCAGCGCGTCGGTGAGCTCCCGCTCGCTCGGCAGCCGGGCGCCGACCGGGACCCGACCGTCGGTGATCAGCACACGCAGCCCCTCGGCCAGCCCCTTGTACGCCGGGTCGCGGTCGAACGCGCCGAGCAGGGTCGCGATGCGCGTGGCGGCGAGGACGCGGGTCATGCAGGCCAGTGAAACAGAATTGGCTATGTCGGACCAGACCAATTGCTGGTGGACTGGCGTCATGACCAGTGATGTGGGCGTCGAAGCCCTGGGAGGGGCAGCACCCCGCCGGGTGCGCGAGCTGGCCCGGCTCGGCCCGCTCGCCCAGCTGCGAGCGGGGCGGTTGACCCGCCGGCTGACGCAGCTCGCCGTGGGCCTGGCGCTCTACGGCCTCACGCTCGCGATGATGATCCGCGCCACCCTGGGCAACGCGCCCTGGGACGTGCTCCACCAGGGGATGGCGATCCACCTCCCGATCAGCATCGGCACGGCCGTGATCGTGATGAGCGTGGTCGTGCTGCTGTTCTGGATCCCCCTGCGCGAGCTTCCCGGCCTCGGTACGGTCGCCAACTCACTCGCCGTGGGACTCACCGCCGACCTCGCCCTGAGCCTGCTCGAGGCGCCGGAGGCCCTGTGGGGGCGACTGGCCCTGATGGTCGGGGGAGTGCTGCTCAACGCGCTGGCGACGGCGCTCTACATCGGGTCCCAGTTCGGGCCCGGCCCGCGCGACGGCCTGATGACCGGGTTGCACCGCCGGACCGGAGTCTCGATCCGGCTGGTCCGCACGGGCCTCGAGGTGTTCGTCGTCGCCATCGGCTGGCTGCTCGGCGGGGTCGTCGGGATCGGCACGCTGATCTACGCGCTGGCCATCGGGCCCCTGGTGCAGGTGATGCTGCCCAGGTTCATCGTCGAGCTGGAGTCAGCGCCGGGTGGCGATGATCGCTGACGCGTCGGGCGCGACCATCACCTCGACGGCGGTGAACCGCTCGTCGGTCAGCCAGTTCTCCCGCAGGATGTCGACGCGGCCTGCCGTGATCGGGGGCCAGATCTCGCACGGCGTGAAGTCGTCGAGCACGACGATGCCGCCGGTCTCGACGAGGTCGGCCACGGCGTCGACGCTGGCGTCCTCCGGCACCGAGGGGTCCAGGAACAGCAGCGAGTAGGGCCCCTTGTTGCGAAGTGTCGACCAGTCGGCAGCGAGCACCTCGACCTGCGGGTCGTCGGTGAAGATCTCCTGCGCAGCGCTGGCGAGGTCGGCGTCGAGCTCGGCGGAGAGGATCTGGGTCCCGGGTCGTACGCCGGACCGCAGCCACGCCGTACCGACCCCGCAGCCGGTGCCGAACTCGGCCATCGTCCCGCCCCGGGTCGCCGCCAGCGTCGCCAGCAGGCGGCCGGTCTCGTTGCGGCAGAACGACGCATATCCCGCGCGACGGCCGACGTCGAAGGCCCGCGAGACGATCGCCGGCACCTCTGGGGGTGCACTCATCCGGCGTCCCCGCGGTGGCGTGAGCGGAAGGAGCGAAGCGGGAAGAGGTCGCGCCGCCGTGGGGTGGTCATGTCGTTGAGTCTCGCAAATCGTGTGGGCTATCCCAGTCCTGGACGGACTGTCTCGAATCGTGGGACATCTCGCCAATGCGTGGACGTCGTCCACAGGGCGGGTCGTAGTCTGGTTTCACCATGCGGAGGAACTTCGTACTTATTTGCCGCCGTGGCGGGGCCTGTAACAGATAGGCCACCTCGCCGCGGAGTTCGGCGCACCCCGCCACCAGGCCCATCACCTCCGCGAGCGAGACGACGAAGTTCCACCTGCTACTTCCGAACCCCTCCACCCATGTGATCCGTGGGCATCCGAGTCGGTTCATCTCCTCCGGAGTGCAGCACCTTCATGCACCCGACCTTTTGCAGACTCATCAGGAGACGAACGATGTACGAGATGTACCCCGAGTGGGGACCGGCCAGGCACAACCCCGAGAGCCCGACGAGCGCCCAGGCGGTCCAGGCGGCGCTCGACCTGCGGGACAACGGCGGCGAGCGCCCGGACGACAACTAGCCTTGCCGGCATGCCCGACTCCACCTCAGTCTCCGGTCCGCTGAAGCTTGCCGTCATCCCCGGTGACGGAATCGGCCCGGAGGTCACGGCCGAGGCCCTCAAGGTGCTCGAGCAGGCCACGCCCGACGGCCTGAAGTTCGAGTCGACCCGCTATGACCTGGGCGCCGAGCGCTACCTCGCCACCGGTGAGGTGCTGCCCGACTCCGTGCTCGACGAGATCCGTCGGCACGACGTCATCCTGCTCGGCGCCGTGGGTGGGAAGCCGGGCGACCCCAACCTGCCGCCCGGCATCCTCGAGCGGGGACTGCTGCTGCGGCTGCGCTTCGAGCTCGACCACTACGTCAACCTGCGTCCCTCGCGGATCTTCCCCGGCGCGGCCTCACCCCTGGCCGACCCGGGTGAGGTCGACTTCGTCGTCGTACGCGAGGGGACGGAGGGCCCCTACACCGGCAACGGGGGTGCCCTGCGCGTGGGCACGCCCCAGGAGATCGCCACCGAGGTCTCGGTCAACACCGCCTTCGGCGTGGAGCGGGTCGTGCGTGACGCGTTCCGCCGGGCCCAGAAGCGCGGCGGCAAGCTCACGCTGGTCCACAAGACCAACGTGCTCGTCAACGCCGGTGCGGTCTGGTGGAGGCTGGTGCAGGAGGTCGCGACCGAGTTCCCCGACGTGACCGTCGACTACATGCACATCGACGCGGCCATGATCTTCATGGTCACCGACCCCGCCCGCTTCGACGTGATCGTCACCGACAACCTCTTCGGCGACATCATCACCGACCTCGCGGCCGCCATCACCGGCGGCATCGGTCTCGCGGCCAGCGGCAACGTCAACCCCGACCGCACCGCGCCGAGCATGTTCGAGCCCGTGCACGGCTCGGCCCCCGACATCGCCGGTCAGCAGAAGGCCGACCCCACCGCCGCGATCCTCTCGACGGCCCTGATGCTCGAGCACCTGGGTCTCGACGAGGCGGCCGCCCGCGTGGAGACGGCCGTCATCGCCGACCTCGCCGCCCGCACCCCGGGATCCCCGGTCGTCACCTCGGCCGTCGGTGACTCGATCGCGGCGCGGGTCGCCGGCTGATTGGTGCGCTGGCGTGTCGGCGGTTTGGCCGGGCGGGTGTCGGCGGTTTGGCCGGGCGCCCGGCCAAACCTCCAGTGGAGGGGTGAAACTTCACCCCTCCACTGACAGTTCAGCCGGGCGCCCGGCCAAACCGCAGGCCAGCCGCGCCCCCAACGAGAGATAAGTTGCCCTCATGACCCTCGACATCACCACCACCGCCTCGGACAGCCCGCGGAGCGAGTCCGAGGTCGCCGAGATCCTGGACAACCCCGGGTTCGGCACTCACTTCACCGACCACATGCTCACCCTCGAGTGGACGCCCGAGCAGGGGTGGCACGCGGGGCGAATCACGAAGTACGGCCCGTTGAGCCTCGACCCGGCGACCGCCGTACTCCACTACGCGCAGGAGACCTTCGAGGGCATGAAGGCCTACCGCCACGACGACGGGTCGGTCTGGACGTTCCGTCCCGAGGAGAACGCCAAGCGGATGGCGCGCTCCTCGCACCGGCTGGCGTTCCCGGTCCTCGATCCCGAGGACTTCGTGCAGGCCGTCGACGCGCTCGTCGAGATCGACCACCGTTGGGTGCCGGAGAACAAGGCCGGTGGGGCGGGGGAGAAGAGCCTCTACCTGCGGCCGTTCATGATCGCCTCCGAGGCCTTCCTCGGGGTGCGGCCCGCGCAGCACGTGACTTTCATGGTGATCGCCTCGCCCGCAGGCGCCTACTTCAAGGGCGGCATCAAGCCGCTCACGCTGTGGCTCACCGAGGAGTACACCCGCGCCGGCCGCGGCGGCATGGGCGCCGCCAAGACCGGGGGCAACTACGCGAGCTCGCTCGTGGCGCAGCAGGAGGCCAGCAGCCACGACTGCGACCAGGTGGTCTTCCTCGACGTCGCCGAGGGGAAGTACGTCGAGGAGCTCGGCGGGATGAACATGTACTTCGTGTACGCCGACGGCCACATCGTCACTCCCGAGACCGGCACCATCCTCGAGGGCATCACACGTTCGGCGATCATCGAGCTCGCGGGCAAGAAGGGTCACCAGGTCGAGGAGCGCAAGTTCTCCATCGACGAGTGGCGCGACGGCGTGGCCAGCGGCGAGATCACCGAGGTGTTCGCGTGCGGGACTGCGGCGGTCGTCACTCCCGTGGGGACGCTGAAGTGGGACGGGGGACAGGTCTCCGGCCCGGCGACCGACGAGGCGGGACCCCTGACCCTGGAGATCCGGCAGGCGCTCGTCGACATCCAGTTCGGCCGCGCCGACGACGTGTTCGGGTGGATGCACCGGGTCTGCTGACCTCGCGGCTACCGTAGTGCGGTGACCAGCGCGCCCGAGGAAACCCACGTCGGTCCCTACCGGCTGCTCGCGCCGATCGGTGAGGGCGGCATGGGCGTCGTCCACCTGGCGCAGGGCCCCGACGGCTCCCGCGTCGCGCTGAAGGTCCTGCGACCACACATCGTCGGCGACAGCGAGGCCCGCGGGCGGCTGGCCCGCGAGGTCAGCTCGCTCAAGCGGATCACCAGCCCCCGGATCGCGGAGATCCTGGACGCCGACCCCCACGGACCGGTGCCCTTCGTGGTCACGCGCTACGTCCCCGGCCTCTCGCTCTACCACCACGTCGCCGAAGAGGGCTCGATCAAGGGCGCCGACCTGCTGCACTTCGCGGACTGCCTGGCCGAGGCACTCCTGGCCGTCCACTCCGTCGGGGTGCTGCACCGCGACGTGAAGCCGACCAACGTCTTGATGGAGGGGCGCTCGCCCGTCCTCATCGACTTCGGTCTCGCCCGGGTCGCCGAGGACCCGCGGCTCACCCAGACCGGCTGGCTGCTGGGCACGCCGGGCTACCTCGCGCCCGAGATCCTCTACGGCGACGACGCCAGCCCTGCCTCCGACGTCCACGCCTGGGCCGCCACGGTCGTGTTCGCGGCGACCGGGCGGCCGCCGTACGGCAAGGGTCCGACGATGGCGATCATGGACCGCGTACGCCGCGGCGAGCACGACCTCTCCGGGGTCGACGACACGCTGCGTCCGCTGCTGCTCGAGTCGTTGTCGCCCGAACCCCTGTCGCGCCCGTCGGTGCACGAGCTGCGCGACTTCATCGCCGAGGCCCGGCACCGCGCCGACGGGGCTGCCCAGAGCTCGCGCCCCACCCCGCTGCACGAGAAGCCTGCGCCCGAGCCCTGGACGATGCCGTTCGTGCCCGCTCCCACCCCGGAGACGGCGCGCACCGAGGGCGTGCCGCTCACGCCGGCCGCGGCCCCACCGGCACCACCAGCCGGGCTGCTCGGGGGCCTGCCGGTGCGTGCGGCGACGCCCTACCAGCAGCCGGCGCCCGCTCCCGCCTCCGACCCCGCTCCCACCCCGGCGACCCGGATCCTTCCGCCGCGCCACGACGCCCCGTTCGCCCAGCTGCAGCCGTCCTCTCCTGCCGGTCAGCGCGACGCCAGCCGACCGCAGCGCGTCCTGCAGCTGCTCGGACTCGGTGCCCTCTCCACCGCGACGGTGGCCTTCGCTCCCTACCTCGGAGCAGGCCTGGTCGCCCTGATCGTGCTGCTGCTGCGCACGGCATCGGTCACCCGGCAACGGCACGGGCGGCGCCAGCTGATCCGCGGCCGCGCGACGTGGTGGGACGTGCCGAGGACGACACTCTCGACGCCGGCCTACCTCCTGCTCGCCGTGTTCGGGTCGGTCTCGCTCGTGCTGATCGCCGGGCTCGTCTGGCTGGGCGTGTTCTCCCTGGGCTACCTGGCCTCCCAACCGCTCGCACCGACGCTGGCCGCGGCCGCCCTCGGGTTCACGACGGCGCTCTGGCTCGGGCCGGGATCCGGTCGGCTGCGGGAGATGACCCGCGGGCTGGTGACCCGCACCGCCAGCACCGAGTTCGGTGGTTGGTTCGTGGTGGGGATGAGCACCCTCGGGAGCGTCGTACTCCTCGGCCTGCTGGTCAGCGGTGGCGCCAACTGGGCCCCAGCGCTCAGCGCACCCTGGCGCTGACCGGCAGGGTCAACTCGCCAAAACGGATAAATAGCACCGGAGGCGGACCTATTCTGGCCGCGTGCCCGTGCTCTCTCGGTTGTTGACCGCTGCTCTCGCGTTGTTGCTGGCTGCCAGCGTGGCTGTGACTTTCGACGGGGTGGCCGTGGCGGCGTCCCCGGGCGCTCCCGCGTCTGCGCCGGCGGCTCGCGCGGCGACGTCGTCCCCGGGTCAGGTGAGCTTCGCGGGGGACACGGTGGTGCGGTCCTCGGGTCGGGCGTCGGTGAAGAAGTGGGGTGTGCGGACGCTCTGGTACTACAAGACGTTGCCGGCCAAGTGGGACTGGAGCCTGTCGACGGCGGTGGCGAAGTGGAACGCCTCGGGTGCGCGGATCCGGTTGGCTCGCACGACGGTGCCGCGCAAGGCGCAGCTGCGCATCGGTTATGCCAGGACCGGTGCTGCTGCGGCGAAGTCGACGGTGGGTCGGGTCCGCAATGCCTACGTGCACCTGAGCTCGCGCTACGCCGCGGTCGATGGCGTGAACGCGCGCAACCGGGTCACGGTGATGAACGTGCTGGCCCACGAGCTGGGCCACGTCTACGGCTTCCAGCACACCGCGGGCACGTGCACGCTGATGGCGGCGTCGGTGAACATCACCGGTTGCAACATCCTGCCGGCGGCCCAGCCCGGCTACTACAAGTGCCGCACCCTCGACACCGCGCTCGTGCGCCGGTTCGTCGCGAGGTACGGCGGGACGGCGAAGTACCCCGCCGCCGCCTGGTGCCTGATCGACCCGCTGCCTCCCGTGCTCACCGGCGTGACGTTCACCGGCGGCACCACCTCACCGGTCGCCATCCACTGGAGGCCGCCGGCCTCGGTCCCGGCCGGGTCGACGATGGTGGTCAAGCGCTGGGAGTCCGCGACCTGTGGCACCGCACCGGCCGGCGCGGCCACCTTCCGACCCGCCGTGAAGTCGGGGGTCTGGCAGGACGTGGCCGTCACCGAGGCCGAGACCGACTGCTTCCAGCTCCAGCTGCTGAACCGCTATGGCGCGGGTCGGGCCGCCCAGAAGCGGGTCATGGCGCGGTGGGTCCCAGCCACCCCCACGCCGACGATCGGGTTGCCGTCCTACGACGCGGAGACCGACCAGTTCAGCTTCTCCGCCACGGTCTCGGGCGACGCCATCCTCTACGCCAAGTGGGACCGCGCGACACCGGACACGTGCGTCACCGGACCCGCCGACGGGAGCGACACCACGTTCGTGCAGGTCGTCGAGGGTGTCGGCACCATGGCGGCACCGGCGTCCCTGCCGCAGTGCGTCTCGTTCTTCGCCTACGACCAGGAGGCGCATCGCTACAGCTCACCGGTGTTCGTGACCTTCGCCAGCCCGGACCCCGACCCGCCGACGCTCGACTTCGCGAGCTGGAGCCCGGCCGACCACAACTTCCGGATGGCGGTGACCCAGCCCACGGGAACACACCTGGTCTACCGGCAGGACGCCGGCGACCCGTCGGTGTGCCCGGGGGCCTACACGACGGGCGGCGAAGACGTGGTCCCGGACTCCGAGCCAGGTGTCGTGCAGTTCTCCACCGTCTACCCCGACGCGTGTGTGTCCTTCTACGCCGTCAACGACGACACCGGCAACGTCAGCGATCCGGCCAGCATCGTGGCCGAGGCGCCGCTGCCGAACGAGGAGCTGACGGTCGGGGACTTCTACCAGTACCCGGGCTCCGGCGATTTCGTGCAGGTCCGCGTCAACGGTGCCGTCGCCGGCGACAAGGCCGTCTACGCCACGCTGCCGGGCGCGTGCCCGAGCCAGGTGCCCACAGACGTCCAGTGGAGGCTGCAGGCCAACCCCTGGGCGCCGGACCCGCTCCCGCAGGATCGGCTCGACGAGTTCTGGGTCGAGGACGAGGGCGTCGGCACGACCTGCGCGTTGTTCACGTCGGCCGACTGGTTCTTCTGGTCCGGCCAGCGCAACGGAGAGTGGCTCAACGACCGGCACGGCCCGGTGGTCATGAAGCAGTTCGCCGACGATGCCGTTCCGCCGCCGGCCGGGTAGCAGTAAAACGGATATTTCCTGATCAAACGGGCAGTAATCTGCGCAGGTGCCCGTGCTCTCTCGGTTGTTGACCGCTGCTCTCGCGTTGTTGCTGGCTGCCAGCGTGGCTGTGACTTTCGACGGGGTGGCCGTGGCGGCGTCCCCGGGCGCTCCCGCGTCTGCGCCGGCGGCTCGCGCGGCGACGTCGTCCCCGGGTCAGGTGAGCTTCGCGGGGGACACGGTGGTGCGGTCCTCGGGTCGGGCGTCGGTGAAGAAGTGGGGTGTGCGGACGCTCTGGTACTACAAGACGTTGCCGGCCAAGTGGGACTGGAGCCTGTCGACGGCGGTGGCGAAGTGGAACGCCTCGGGTGCGCGGATCCGGTTGGCTCGCACGACGGTGCCGCGCAAGGCGCAGCTGCGCATCGGTTATGCCAGGACCGGTGCTGCTGCGGCGAAGTCGACGGTGGGTCGGGTCCGCAATGCCTACGTGCACCTGAGCTCGCGCTACGCCGCGGTCGATGGCGTGAACGCGCGCAACCGGGTCACGGTGATGAACGTGCTGGCCCATGAGCTGGGCCACGTCTACGGCTTCCAGCACACCGCGGGCACGTGCACGCTGATGGCGGCGTCGGTGAACATCACCGGTTGCAACATCCTGCCGGCGGCCCAGCCCGGCTTCTACAAGTGCCGCACCCTCGACTACGCCCTGGTGCAGCGGTTCGTGCGGGCCTACGGTGGCCGGGCCCGCTATCCCAGCGCACGCTGGTGCCTGATCGACCCCTTGCCACCGGCGCTGTCCGGGGTCACGTTCACCGGGGGTCTCCCGAAGAGTGCGCCGGTCGGCATCCGGTGGCTCAGGCCCAGAACTGCGCCAGCAGGGTCGAGAATCCTGATCAGGCGTTGGGTTGCGGGTTCGTGCTTCACCCTGCCGGCCTCCGCCGACACGTTCGCTCTCCCCTTGTCGGCCACGTCATGGGAGGACTCGGAGGTTCCGCACGAGGAAGCCGCCTGCTTCCGGGTCCAGCTGGTCAACCGCTACGGCGCAGGCCGGCCGGCGCAGACCACGCGGCTCGCTCGGTTCGCCGTACCCCCGGCTGCGCCGGTGATCGGCTCGGCCACCTACGTCCCCGCCGACCACGTCTTCCGGGCACCGGTGGACTATCCGGCCGACACGCACCTGGAGTACGCCGTCGACGCAGACCCGACGGTGTGCCCCGACGCGGACGCGGCGCGCACGTGGGTGAGCGAGGACGTTGAGCGCCTCGGCGTCGGGATCGGTGAGTTCGTCAGCACGAAGGCCCCAGCGTGCGTGTCCTTCTTCTCGGTCCACGACACGACCTACAAGGTGAGCGCGCCGACGAGCATCACCGTCGATGCGCCGGTGCCGACCGAGACGGTGACGGTGTCGCCGCTCACGTTGCGCTCGAGCAGCTATCCGTGGTGGGCCGCCACGGTGACCGGGGCGGCGACCGACCACAAGGTCGCGTACGCCTCGTTGCACGGCCCGTGCGACGAGGTGGACCCCGCATCCGCCTTCTGGCACCTGGACTTCCTTGCCGGCGGCACCCCGCCGGACGAGTACTACTTCCCCTCACGCGGTGCCGGCACGAACTGTGCGCTCGTCACCTCAGTGGACTGGCTCGTGTGGAACCCCCGCGGCGGACAATTCGCGCGGCACGGGCCAATCGTCATGCGTGAGTTCGTCGACGAGGGACCCCTGGTGCCGGAGCTGGGCGAGCCTACGTGGAATGCCGAGAGCGGGCGCTTCACCCTTCCGGTCGACAACGACATGAATGTCGAAGCGGTCTACGACCCGGACCATCCCACGTCCTGCGTCGCTCCTGGGGCCGCCAGCGCAGAGGAGATCAGGCTCTACGTCTTCGTCAGCCAGACCGTGAGTCTCTCGCCACCGACCCCGGACACGTGCGTCACGTTCTACCGCAGGGCGTCCGACGGAGACATCCGGCTCAGCGACGGCGTCGAGGTCAGGCTGGTCGTCCCTCAGGGCTGAACGACAGCCCGGATCCCGGAACGGCGTACCAACCCTCGGACTGCTGTGGCAGACTCGTGGGCGTGCTGCACCGCAACATCATTATCGACTAGCGCGACGAGACCCTCGCCGCGCTGACCTCCTGTCTCCACGGGAGGTCTTTTTGTTGCCAGACCACTTCTCCACCACGACCAAGGGTTCGCACCGATGACCAGCCAGACTCCAGGCGACCTGTTCCACGTCTACGACACGACGCTCCGCGACGGCGCGCAGCAGGAGGGGCTCAACCTCTCCGTGGCCGACAAGCTGTCGATCGCGCGACACATCGACGGGCTCGGCGTGGGCTTCATCGAGGGCGGCTGGCCGGGAGCCAACCCCAAGGACACCGAGTTCTTCCGTCGTGCACGCGAGGAGCTGACCCTCGAGCACGCACAGCTCGCGGCCTTCGGCGCCACCCGCCGTGCCGGCGTCGCCGCGGCGGACGACCCCCTGGTCGCCGCGCTGCGGGACTCGGGCGCGGGGGTGGTGACGCTGGTCGCGAAGTCGCACGACCGGCACGTCGAGCTGGCCCTGCGTACGACGCTCGAGGAGAACCTCGCGATGGTCCGCGACACCGTGGCGCACCTGCGTGCGGAAGGACAGCGGGTCTTCCTGGACGCCGAGCACTTCTTCGACGGCTACCGCGCCAACCGCGACTACGCCCTCGAGGTCCTCCGCACCGCGTTCGAGGCAGGAGCCGACGTGGCTGCGCTCTGCGACACCAACGGCGGCATGCTGCCCGGCTGGGTCGCCGACGTGGTCGACGACGTCGTCGAGACCACCGGCGTGCGCGTCGGCATCCACTGCCACAACGACACCGGCTGCGCGGTGGCGAACACGCTGTCCGCGGTCGACGCCGGAGCGACGCACATCCAGGGCACCCTCAACGGCTACGGCGAGCGCACCGGCAACGCCGACCTCGTCAGCGTGGTCGCCAACCTCGAGCTCAAGCTGGACAAGCGGGTGCTGCCCGAGGGGCTCCTGCGCGAGGCGACCCGGGTCGCGCACGCGGTCGCCGACGTCACCAACTTCCCGCCGGCTTCTCGTCAGCCCTATGTCGGAGTCTCGGCGTTCACCCACAAGGCCGGGCTGCACGCGAGCGCGATCAAGGTGGACCCCAACCTCTACCAGCACATGGACCCCGAGGGTGTCGGCAACGACATGCGCCTGCTGGTCTCCGACATGGCCGGCCGGGCCTCGATCGAGCTCAAGGGCAAGGAGCTCGGCTTCGACCTCGATCCCGAGCTGGTCAAGCGGGTCACCGCGCGGGTGAAGGAGCTCGAGGCGACCGGCTTCACCTTCGAGGCGGCCGACGCTTCCTTCGAGCTGCTCCTGCTCGAGGAGGTCGAAGGCGCGCGTCCGTCGTACTTCGACACCGAGTCCTGGCGCGTGATCACCGAGACCCGGCCGGGTGAGGAGGCGACCTCGGAGGCCACCGTGAAGCTGCGCGCGGGGGGTGCCCGGATCGTCACCACCGGTGAGGGCAACGGGCCGGTGAACGCGCTCGACCACGCGCTGCGGCAGGCGATCGAGCAGCTCTATCCGGAGATCGTGAAGTTCGAGCTGATCGACTACAAGGTGCGCATCCTCGACCAGGGCCACGGCACCGACGCCATCACCCGCGTGCTCATCGAGACCACGGACGGCGAGAGCTCCTGGGTCACGGTGGGGGTGGGGCACAACGTGATCGAGGCGTCGTGGCGGGCGCTGCTCGACAGCCTCACCTTCGGTCTGCGGCGGCACGACGCCTGAGCCGGCGCGGGACGTCATACGAATTGGCTCCTCTGGCGACCTGGCGACCACCTCGCATGACGTTGTCCGGGATGTCATACGAACTGGCACCCAGGGCACCCAGGGCAGCCAATTCGTATGACGTTGCGGTGGGCGCCCCTCAGGAGAGCTGCAGCACGGGCGCCGGGTCGACGGCGTCGCTGACCCCGCCGCCGGGCCGGCGCACCTCGAAGTGCAGGTGGCACCCGTCCGGGGCGCCACTGTCCGAGGCGAGCGCGATCAATTGTCCCGGACGCACGCGGTCGCCGGGCTCCACGAGGACGCGACGAGTGTGCCCGACGAGGATGTCCATGGTGGGCGTGCGGATCCGGAACGGGTTCTCGCCGTACGCCGCCCCCGGGCTGCCGCTCGATCCCGGATCGAGCACGACCCCGCTCACGGACGAGGAGAGCGGAGTGCCGCACGGCATGGCCACGTCGATCCCGTGGTGGAAGCCCTGGGTGCCGGGGCATCGGGTGTCGTGGTCGTAGTACGGCGCAGGAGTGCACCCGTAGCCGATCATCACGCGATGTCGACCGGCGAACCACGGAGAGGTGTGCCGGGAGGCGTCGGCACTGAAGAATCTCCAGCGCGGATCGGGCCCGGCCACCGGTGCGGGGTTGCCGGAGCTAGCCGTGGTCGGCGAGCTCGGCGGAGGGGTCCGCGAAGGGCGCGGCGAAGGAGTCCGCGAGCTCGGCGGCGTGGCGACGCGGGTCGGGCTCGGCCCGGGATGTGCGCTGGGCCGCGGTGCGGGTGGCACGGTCGGGCCGGCCACGGGTTGGCCCCCGCAGGCAGCCACGAGCAGCAGCGCCGGGAGCCATCTCCGCATGGGCCGACGCTACGTGGGTCGCGCAGCGGAGGCCGGTAGCGTCACGACCATGACCGAGCTGCACGACCTCACCGCGTTGGAGCAGGGCGCGGCGATTCGCTCCGGGGAGGTCTCGAGCGACGACCTCGTGCAGGCCCTGCTGGACCGCATCGGCGCGATCGGTGACGAGCTCGGCGCGTTCCAGACGGTCACGGCGCAGGAGGCCCACCTCACCTCGCGCGCGCACCGGCCCGCTGCGACGGACGGGCCGCTGGCCGGCGTCCCGACGGCGATCAAGGACCTCAACGCGACCAAGGGTGTCCGCACCAGCTTCGGCTCGCCCGCCTTCGCGGACTTCGTGCCGGACTTCGACGACGAGGTGGTGCGCCGGATCGCTGCCGCCGGGATGGTGAGCCTCGGCAAGACGAGCACGCCCGAGTTCGGCTCGCCCTGCTACACCGAGCCCGAGGGGTCGCCTCCGGCGGTGACGCCGTGGGACACGACGCGGATGGCCGGCGGCTCGAGCGGGGGCGCGGCGGCCGCCGTCTCGGCCGGGCTGGTGCCGGTCGCACAGGGCTCCGACGGTGGCGGCTCGATCCGGATCCCGGCGAGCTGCTGCGGCATCGTCGGTCTCAAGCCGACGCGCGGGCGCATCTCCGGGGCTCCGATGTACGGCGACCCCATCGGCCTGGCCACCAACGGGTCCCTCGCGCGCACCGTCCGTGACGCCGCGGCTCTCCTCGACGTGATGGCCGGCCGCGCGGTCGGTGATCCCTTCTGGGCCCCTTCGGGGAGCGAGTCGTTCCTCGCGGCCTGTCACCGCGAGCCCGGTCGGCTGCGGATCGCCAGGTTCAGCCAGCCGGTGATCGCCGACGCCGCGATCGACCCGGAGTGCGTCGCCGCCTGGGAGTCGACGAGCGCACTGCTCGAGTCGCTCGGTCACGAGATCGTCGACATCGAGGTGCCGATGGCGCGCGAGGCGGTCCCTGTCTTCGAGGTCTGCTGGGCCGTGCTCACCGCGCTCTCGTTCGTGAACCTCCCTGGGGAGGAGCGAGCACTGCTGCGGCCGCTCACCACGTGGCTCTCCGAGCGCGGGATGGCGGTGAGCGGGCCGGAGTTCGGGCTGGCGATCGGCGAGCTGCGTCGGGTCGCTGCGCGGACACTGGCGGCGGTCTCGGCGTACGACGCCGTGCTGACCCCGACGGTGGCCGCCCCGCCCCTGCCGGTCGGGGCGATCCGCAACGACGACGACCCGGCCGAGGACTTCGAGGCGCAGAAGCGGTTCACGCCGTGGACCTCGATGTGGAACGTCACCGGCAGCCCGGCGATCTCGCTGCCGACGCACTGGACCCCGGACGACCTGCCGGTCGGGGTGATGCTGGCCACCGCTCCGGGTGACGAGGCGACGTTGCTGTCGCTGGCGGCGCAGGTCGAGACGGCCGACCCGTGGGCCGACCGCAAGCCGCCCTGCTGGTGAGACTCAGACCTCGACGGTGCCGCCGGTCCGCCAGTAGACGCCGCCCTCGCGGGTCATGAACGCCTCGTCCACGAGATAGCGCCGCAGCGCCGCGAAGTCCTCGTGGTAGCCCTCGAGCACGTCGTTGACCTCCGGCTCCGGATAGGTGCGACCGGGCTCGAAGTCCTGCGCTATCCGGTCGAGCACGAGCAGCAGCTTGCTGCGCTTGGTCGGCATGATCACCAGCCGGCCGTCCTTGATGAACCGCCCGACCACCTCGTCGCTCCGCTCGTCCACGTGGTCGAGGTTAGGACGCGGGCACCCGGACATGCCAATGTGTTTGGAGTGGCTCGTGCGCTCCTCAGGAGCCACTCACGCGACATTCGCATGTCCGGCGGCGACCAACCGGTCGCACTCCTCGATCAGGCGCTGGCGCAGGGGAGCGCCGCGCTCGGCGAACGCGCGCTGGGCGGCGACGTAGTCCTGCTTCCCCGCCGGCGTCTCGATGCGGACCGGCTCGAAGCCCAGGCTGCTGAAGTCGTACGGCGACGCGCGCATGTCGAGCTCGCGGATGTCCCACGCCAGCTCGAAGCAGTCGGCGACGAGCTCGGACGGGACCAGGGGGGTCAGCCGGAACGCGTGCTTGTAGAGGTCCATCCCGGCGTGGAGACACCCTGGCTGCTCGAACTCGGCCCGGTCGTCGCGCCCGGGCTGGAGCGTGTTCAGCGGCCTCGCCGAGTCGGTGAAGAAGCGGAAGGCGTCGAAGTGCGAGCAGCCGATGCGGTGGGACTCCACGACCTCGTCGGTCCCGGCGGGTCCGAGCCGCAGGGGCCAGTCGTGCCTCACCTCGGGAGTGCGGTGCACCATCGCCCACTCGTGCAGCCCGAAGCAGCCGAGGGTCGGTGTGCGCCCGGCGGTGGCCACCA
Source organism: uncultured Actinomycetota bacterium (assembly GCA_963843075.1). Classification (GTDB taxonomy): domain Bacteria; phylum Actinomycetota; class Actinomycetes; order Propionibacteriales; family Nocardioidaceae; genus Marmoricola. The sequence continues at coordinate 1,652,316 of CAWJJD010000001.1, forward strand.
GGAGGCGCCGGATCGACTCGACCAGTGGCAGCTGGCTGAGCAGATGGGGTTCGGAGACCCTCGCGAGGTCTCGCTCCCCGCCCACCGCATAGCCCTTCAGACCGTCGTAGGACGACGCGTCCGCCAGCACCACGCCCCACCCCGGGTGCCACCGGCGCAGGGCCGCCGGACGCTGGGAGTAGTAGGTGAACAGGAAGTCGTGCACCGGGTGCTTGAGGCCTGCGCGTCGCCGGGAGAGGTGCGGCTGGACCCAGACGTCGACCCGGGCCGCGTGCGCTGCGGCGCGGGCCTCCCAGACGTCGCGAGCGAGGATCACGGGAACTCAGCCTACGGAGCCTCGAGCCGGCGCACGAGCCGGGCGGGCGCGAGCAGGCGATAGCTCTCGGCGACCAGCTCGGCGAGCTCGCGCCAGTCGGTGGCGTCCTCGAGCACCACCGCGACCACGTCGTCGGCCCAGGAGGCGAGGAAGGGCGGCCCGATCGCGGCCAGGGCGGCGCGTTCCTCGCCGACGCTGCGCAGCGTGACGACCGTGACCGTGCGCCCGTCGGTGATGCCCAGCCGATCGGCGGCGTCGGCGTGGTGCAACGCCTGGACGTGGGCGAAGGTCCGCTTCCGGACCCTCCATCTCACCCCGGTCCAGGCGTCCTCCTCGTAGGCCTCGGGCAGGGTCAACGCGGTCTCCCCGACCCGCGCGACGAGCCGGGGATCGGGCTCGGGGCGTCCACGCACCATGCCGGGAAATCTAGAGCTCGGGTCTGACAACCGCCCTCTCTCCACAGCCGCGACGGGGAGTGCCCGGGGATGATCGGCAGGTCGATAGGCTCGGCGGGTGCGTATCGCGAGGTTCACGACCGGTGACGACCCCAGATTCGGCATCGTCACGGGCGATGTCGACGACTTCGGCATCGCCGACGAGGACTCGGTGATCACGGTGCTGGCGGGTGACCCGCTCTACGTCGGGCTCCAGCTGACCGACGAGCAGCTCCGCCTGGCCGACGCCCGCCTGCTGAGCCCGGTGCTGCCGCGCAGCAAGGTGGTCGGCATCGGCCGCAACTACGCGGCCCACGCCGCCGAGCTGGGCAACGACCTCCCCGACGAGCCGTTGATGTTCCTCAAGCCCAACACCAGCGTCGTCGGTCCCGGTGACCCGATCTTCTATCCGCGCCAGACCGAGGACCTCCACTACGAGGGCGAGCTCGCGGTGGTGATCGGTCGGATCTGCCGCGACGTGCCCAAGGAGAAGTACGCCGACGTCGTGCACGGCTACACGATCGGCAACGACGTGACCGCGCGCGACCTCCAGCGCAAGGACGGCCAGTTCACCCGGGCCAAGGGCTTCGACTCGTTCTGCCCGCTCGGCCCCTGGGTGGAGACCGAGCTCGACGTCAGCGACCTGCGGCTGCAGACCTTCCTCAACGGCGAGGTCAAGCAGGACGGCCGCACCTCCGACCTGATCTTCGACATCGCGACCCTGATCGCCCACGTCACCAGCGTGATGACGCTGCTGCCCGGCGACGTGATCCTCACCGGCACCCCCGAGGGTGTCGGGCCGATGAACCCCGGTGACGAGATCGAGATCTCGATCCAGGGCATCGGCAACCTCACCAACAAGGTGGTCAAGCGTGACTGATCCAGTCCTGGGCGAGCTCGCCCCCGAGGCCGTGCGCGTGCGGTTCCCACCGTCGCCCACCGGCAACCTGCACGTCGGCAACGTGCGCTCGGCCCTGTTCAACTGGGCCTTCGCCCGCCACTACGGCGGCACGCTCGTGCTGCGCATCGAGGACACCGACCTCGCTCGCAACACCCCCGAGGGTCTCGCGTCGGTGATCGACTCGCTGGCGTGGCTCGGCATCGACTACGACGAGGGACCGGGCGTCGGTGGCGACGTCGGGCCCTACCTGCAGTCCGAGCGGTTCGACATCTACCGCGAGATCGTGGGCCGGCTGCGCGAGTCCGGTGCGGCGTACGACTGCTACTGCACCAACGAGGAGGTCGAGGCGCGCCGCAAGGCGTCCGGCTCCAAGGTGCAGGGCTACGACGGCTTCTGCCGCTCCCTGACCGAGGAGCAGCTGAGCGCCTTCAAGGCGGAGGGGCGCACCCACGTCGTGCGCATCCGCATCCCCGACCGGCCGATCGTCTTCGACGACCTCGTCCGCGGAGAGGTCACCTTCCAGCCCGAGCACGTCCCCGACTTCGCGATCGTGCGTGCCAACGGCGATCCCCTCTACACGCTGGTCAACCCGGTCGACGACGCCCTGATGGGGATCACCCACGTGCTGCGCGGCGAGGACCTGCTGTCCTCGACGCCCCGCCAGATCGCGCTCTACGAGGCCCTCGAGCCGCTCGGCATCGGCTCCGGCTCACCGCGCTTCGGTCACCTGCCGATCGTGATGGGCGAGGGCAACAAGCGGCTCTCCAAGCGCGACGCAGGCTCCGGGCTCTCGGAGTACGTCGAGCGCGGCTTCCTGCCCGCGGGACTGCTCAACTACCTCGCCCTGCTCGGCTGGGGCATCGCGGAGGACCGCGACGTCTTCACCATGCAGGAGATGGCCGAGGCCTTCGACATCCGCCGGGTGAACCCCAACCCGGCGCGGTTCGACCTCAAGAAGCTCGAGGCGATCAACGCGGCGCACATGCGCCTGCTCAGCATCGAGGAGCTCGAGCGCCGGCTGGTGCCGTTCCTCCGCGAGGCCGACCTGATCGAGGACCCGCCGACGCCGGAGGAGACGCTCAAGATCACCGAGGGCAGCGTGCTGATCCACGAGCGCGTCGGGACCCTGGGCGAGGGCGCCGACATGCTGGCGTTCCTCTTCCTCGACGACGTGGTCTACGACCAGGCAGACGTGGCCAAGGTGTTGGACGATGACGGTCTCTCGATCGTCGCCGCGGCGCGTGAGGCGCTGTCGGCGGTCGGCGACTGGACGACCCAGGCCATCGACGAGGCGCTGCGCGCCAAGCTCGTCGAGGAGCTCGGACTCAAGCCGCGCAACGCCTTCGGGCCGGTCCGCGTGGCCGTGACCGGTCGCCGCGTCTCGCCGCCGCTCTTCGAGTCCCTCGAGCTGCTGGGCCGGGAGGAGTCGCTGTCCCGGCTGGACGCTGCGCCGGCCGCCGCTGGACGGTCCTGATGTCCTACCCGCCCGGTCAACCACCAGCGCCTCCTCCGGGGCAGTGGCCAGGTGCGTCCTGGCCGCCCCAGCAGCAGCTCCCCTACGGCGCTCCGCCAGCCCCGCAGCCGCCGTACCCACCCCAGCAGCAGTGGGACCCCCGGGTGGTCGCCCACCCGCACCCGGAGCCGCGCAGCTATCCGCTGATGCTGCGCACCTGGGACTACGCCTGGTGGAAGCCCGTCGTCGGCATCTTGAGCCTCGTCATCGGCGGCATGCTGGTGATGCCGCTGCTGCTGATGCCGATCCTGGTCGTGGCGGTGCTGATCGAGGGCGGACCCGGCTCGTTCGCCGACCGCTTCGCCGACTCCGCGAGCCTCGACTCGGTCACGCCGGCAGCGATGCTCTACCTCAACCTGAGCCTCGCCTCGCTGACCCTGGTGGCGATGCTGATCGTCCGGTTCATCCACCGGCTCCGGCCTCGGTGGCTGTCCTCGGTGCTCCCGGGGATGCGCTGGAAGTTCTTCTTCGCCTGCATCGGCCTGTCGGTCATCGCCCTGGTCGTCTCCATCGTGGTGGGCGAGCTGGTCCCCGACCAGGCCACCAGCGAGCTCGGCAGCGGGGCCAACAAGATCACCGGCACGTTGATCGCCACCGCGATCGTCGTACTGCTGACCACGCCGCTTCAGGCGTTGGGGGAGGAGTACGCCTTCCGCGGCTACCTGATGCAGGCGTTCGGCTCACTCACGCACGGCATCGCCACCGGTCTCGGGATCCAGCGCGTCTGGGCCTCCCGGATCGCCTCCGGCCTCGCCCTGGTGATCACCTCGGGCCTGTTCGCGCTGGCCCACGGCACCCAGAACTTCCCGTTGTTCTTCGACCGCTTCGCCTTCGGCCTGATGGCCGGCCTGGTCGTCATCCTGGTCGGGGGGCTCGAGGCGGGCATCGCGCTGCACATCCTGAACAACCTGCTGGCCTTCGCGATCGCGATCTTCTTCGGCGACCTGCAGGGTGCGCTCACGGTCTCGGAGGTGTCCTGGTGGCAGCTGCCGGTGACGATCGTGCAGAACGGCGTCTACCTGCTCCTGGTGCTGTTCCTGGCTCGCAGGATGGGGTTGCGACGCACCACGAACCCACCCGTGGCCGAGGCTCGCGCCTGAGCCTGCGACGTCACACCGCCCCGATTGGTGGGCGCGTGAGCGTTTGTGTATCTTTGACCCTCGGTTCGCCCGGCAGGTCACAAGCTCGCCGGACGGGCCGATCCCATGGGGTATGGGGTAATTGGCAGCCCGACTGGTTCTGGTCCAGTTAGTCTAGGTTCGAGTCCTAGTACCCCAGCGAGTACGACGATTTGGCTCCCCGGTTCCTCGAACAGTAGAGTCGCGTCCGCTCTGTGCAGCACCAATCAGGCCCCCGTTGTGTAGTGGCCTAGCACGCCGCCCTCTCAAGGCGGTAGCGCGGGTTCGAATCCCGTCGGGGGTACAGATGACGAGCCCCAGCCGATCCGGCTGGGGCTTGTTTGTCGTGTGGTGGTGGAGGAGGCCGTCGACGGTTTGGCCGGGCGCCCGGCCAAACTTCCAGTGGAGGGGTGAAGTTTCACCCCTCCACTCACAGTTTGGCCGGGCGCCCGGCCAAACCGCAGCCGCGATGCCTTGGCTCGTGTCCGATTCCCGCTAGAACCTGTCGGTGACAGCAGCGAGACTGGTGCACATGGAGCTCGACCAGGACATCTGCTACCGCGCCGTGAAGGGGCGGGACCGTCGCTTCGACGGCGTCTTCTACACGGCCGTGCGCACCACCGGCATCTACTGCCGCCCCTCCTGCCCGGCGATCACGCCACAGCGTCGCAACGTGTCCTTCTTCCACACGGCGGCGAGCGCCCAGGGCGCCGGCTACCGTGCGTGCCGCCGCTGCCTGCCCGACGCCACCCCGGGTTCACCGGAGTGGGACGTCGCAGCAGACGTCGCTGCGCGGGCCATGCGCCTGGTGGCCGACGGTGTGGTCGAGCGCGAGGGAGTCGACGGTCTGGCTCGGGCTCTGGGCTACTCCACGCGTCAGCTCAACCGGCTCGTCACCCAGCAGTACGGCGCCGGCCCGCTGGCCATCGCCCGGTCACGCCGGGCACAGACGGCGCGCGTGCTGATCGAGACCACCGACCTGTCCTTCGCCGACGTCGCCTTCGCAGCCGGGTTCGCCAGCATCCGGCAGTTCAACGACACGCTGCGGGAGGTCTACGACGCCAACCCGACCAGGCTCCGGGACGGGGCCGGCAAGCGCCGCACCCGCGGCCCCTCAGGCACGATCCGGACCCGCATCGCGGTCCGGGAGCCCTTCGCCGCCGACGCACTCCACCACTTCCTGGCCGTCCACGTCGTGCGGGGGCTCGAGGCGGCGGGGGCCGGTTGGTATGAACGTGCCGTGCGGCTTCCGCACGGTCCGGGCGTCGTCCGCATCGACCTCGCCGACCGCCCGACGGGCTACGTGCCCTGCACCTTCACCCTGGCCGACGCACGCGACCTGGCACCGGCGACGGAGCGCACCCGCCGGCTCCTGGACGCCGACTGTGACCCCGTGGCCGTGGACGCGGCGCTGGCCGAGGACCCGGTTCTGGCGCCGATGGTGGAGGCGTTGCCGGGCCTGCGGGTGCCGGGCCAGCTCGACGGTGCCGAGGTGGCCGTGCAGACCGTGCTCGGTCAGCAGGTCAGCGTGGCCGCAGCCCGCACGGCAGCCGCCCGGCTCGTCGAGACCCACGGTGAGCCGCTGGGCCTCGAGGGGGAGCACGCCGTCACGCACCTCTTCCCGAGCCCGGCGACGCTGGCCGCCCTCGACCCGGAGTCCCTCCCGATGCCGCGCGCGCGCGGACGAGCGCTGGTCGGCCTGGCCGCCGCCCTCGACCGCGGTGAGGTCAGGCTCGACCGGAGCACCGACCGCGCCGAGACCCGCTCCGCGCTGCTCGCCCTTCCCGGCATCGGCCCCTGGACCGCCGACTACGTCGCGATGCGCGCGCTGGGAGATCCCGACGCGTTCCTGCCCACCGATCTCGGCGTCCGCAACGCCGCTGCGCAGTTGGGTCTCGAGGACGCGACCGCGCGGAGCGAGACGTGGCGACCCTGGCGGTCCTATGCCCTGATGCGGCTCTGGTCGGTCGTGCTCGCCGACATGAAGCCGCCGACCGCACCCGACCGGGCCCGCACCACATCGACCGACCAGGAAGCAGGAGTCCTACAGTGACGACGACAGCACAGGAGACGACCATGTGGACCGTGACGGAGTCGCCGATCGGCGACCTGAGGATCGTCGCGCGCGACGGTGCGATCACCGCCATCGAGTTCAGTCCGTTCCGCAGTCCGGTGACGGGCGAGCCGCTGGGGTCACGCGAGGACGACAACCCGTTGCTGCGCAGCGCGGTCGACCAGCTCGCGGCGTACTTCCGACGCGACCTCAAGGAGTTCGACCTGCCGCTCGCCCCCAGGGGAAGCGTCTTCCAGCAGCAGGTGTGGGCGCAGCTGAGGCTGATCGGCTACGGCGAGACCGCGTCCTACGGCGCGATCGCGCACCGGCTCGGCAAGAGCAACGCTGCCTCGCGGGCGGTCGGCCTGGCCAACGGGCGCAACCCGATCCCGATCGTGATCCCGTGCCACCGCGTGATCGGTGCCAACGGCACCCTGACCGGCTACGCGGGCGGGCTTCCCCGCAAGCAGCAGCTCCTAGAGCTCGAGCAGGACGCCCTGTTCTGACCTGCTCCGACCTCGGCCCGCCCGCACCTGAAAGGGTGGGCCCATGGCAGCGGAGGGGGCAGAGCAGGGGTCGGGCGACGACGAGTCCGTGACCACCGTCCTCCTCGCCGGCTCGGCCAACCTCTCGATCGCGGTGGCGAAGCTGGTCGGAGGGCTGATCTCGGGCTCGACCGCGATGCTCGCCGAGGCGGCGCACTCCTTCGCCGACACCCTCAACCAGGTCTTCTTGATGACTGCCCTGAAGCGGAGCAAGAAGCCGGCGGACGTGCAGCACCCGTTCGGCTACGGCATGGAGCGCTACTTCTGGTCGCTGATCGCGGCCGTGGGCATCTTCGTGCTCGGCGCCGGCTACTCGATCTTCGAGGGGATCAAGGCGGTGCTCCACGCCGAGGAGCTCGGCAGCCTCACGATCTCCTACGTCGTGCTGGCGCTCAGCTTCGTCTTCGAGGGCACCTCGTGGCTCAGGGCCGTCCGCCAGCTCCGCGGCGAGGCCGAGGGGGCCGGGCGGGGGTTCTTCGAGCACCTGCGGATCACGCCCGACCCGACGGCGAAGACGGTCGCGTTCGAGGACACGGCCGCACTGGTGGGCATCGTCCTGGCCGCAGGTGGCATCACCCTGCACCACCTGACCGGTCAGGGCTTCTGGGACGGTGCAGCCTCCATCGCCATCGGCCTGTTGCTCGTGCTGGTGGCCTATGCGCTCGGTCAGCAGAACAAGCGCGCCCTGATCGGGGAGGCGCTCCCCCAGGAGGCCCAGGACTCCATCCGCCGCACCATCACCGAGTCGCCCGGCATCGACAGCCTGGTCGAGCTGCTGACGATGCGGATGTCGCCCGACGAAGTGCTCGTCGCGGCGCGGGTCGACCTGGACGATGCCGCCACCATCGACGAGATCGAGCGGTCGGCCGAGGAGGTCGAACGTCGGGTGAAGGAGGCGCACCCGGAGGTGCGCCACGTCTTCCTCGACCCGACCGACGACCCCGACGAGTCCTGAGGACGCGTACCCCACCTGAGGTGGCTCGTGCGCAAAACGGACTGGGCAGTCAGGGAAAACTGAGGGCTGTCAGGTGATGTTTCGCCCGCCAGCCCACGGTTTCCCCGGCCGGCCGGGGAAACCGACGCCCCCCTCAGGGAGCCAGCGACGTCTCGCGGTAGCGAGCCAGCAGCTCGCGCGCCCTCTCCGGATCACGGTCGGCGATCGGCACCAGCAGCTCCGCGACCACGTCGGTCAGCTCGGCCACCCGCCGGTTGAGCCGGCGGTTCTCGTGCACCGCGTCCTTGAGGTCGCGGATCCACTCGGGCAGTGAGGTCGCGGTGCGGAGGAACCCGCGGGTCTGCTCGGTCTCGCTGCTCATGGCATCTCCTGGGCGGTGCGTGGTGGCGGTCGAGGGGTCGCGGGTCCATCGGACCTCGAGGCGGGTGATGTGCGGGTCGGGTGCGTCGAAGAAGTCCTGGCCGGGCCCGTCCTCGCGGTGGACGACCCGGCCGCCGGCGTCCTGGATCTCGCGCACGAGCCGGTCGGTGTCGACCCGCCGGACGAGTCCTTCGGTGGTGGAGGCATTCAGACCACGGTGCGCAGCGGCGTACTCGAGGAAGAGCGAGCCGCCCTTGCGGAGCGACATCGAGCACAGTCGCCACAGGTTCGCCCGGGCATCGGCGTCGAGGCAGCCGATCAGCTCGCGAGCGTAGAGGCAGGGCGCGGTCTCCTCGCGGGAGAGCTCCGCGCCGGCGAGCAGCGCTGCGCGAACGTCGTTGAGGACCAGCACGCGTACGTCGGGGTCGGTCCGCGTCGTCCTGGTGAGCCTGCCCCTGGTCTGACGCAGAGCAGCACCGGAGTAGTCGAAGGCGATCACCCGGTGTCCACGACGCGCGAAGAATGCCGAGTCGCGGCCGTTGCCCGAGCCGAGATCGGCCAGCGCCGCGTCGGCCGGGATGCGCGACTGGACCCACGTGGCGAAGCTGGATCGCTGGTGCGGCACCTCACCGCGGCGGTAGCGGAAGAGCTCGTTCCACGGGATCGCGTTGGTCCGGAAGCCGCGCATCCATCCGTCGAGGCGGCGCAGCCCGGCGGGAGGGTCGACCGGCTGGAACGACGGGTCAGGCACCCGCCAGCCGGCGCCGTAGAGGAACTCCAGCACGGCCTCCGGCTGCGCAGGCGCGGCCAGCTCGACGCCCTCGAGCACCACCGTGGAGACCGGGGTGAGCGCCTCGCGTGCGAGCCGGCCGCTGCGTCCGCCCAGCTGGTAGAAGACGTCGCTGACGTGGAACGCGCCGAACACGTCGACGTGCACGGTGCGACCGTCGGCGAGCGGAAGGAACAGCTTGAGATCAGCGCCGGACATCCGGACGACCTTCCAGCCGAGCTCGCGCATCTCGCGCTCGATCCGGTAGGACTCGCGGACCACGTCGGCTGGATGGGTGTGGGCGCTGAGGTAGGCGAGGTCGGAGTCGGAGTCGTGCCCGATCATCTGCCCTCCCCGGACCGCTCCGAGGAGTGCGCCGTAGCTGAGGTGGGCGTCGATCCCGACCTCGTCCCGCAGGTCGGCCAGGGCACGGGCGGTGCCCTCGGCGATCTGGCGGCGCATGTCGGCACCGGTCTCCCCGAAGACCCGGGTCAGGTGCCCGGCGCTGTCGACCGCCAGCGGGTGCCCGTGGTGGTCGCGCAGGGTGAGGCCGTCCGAGCCCGCGCCGAAGCTCACCTGGCCGTCGAAGTGGATCCGGTCGCCCAGGGCGTCGGCGAGGCGGACCCGGGTGGTCCCGCGGAGATGGGGGAGCAGCACGGCGGGCCACCGGACCTGCCAGCCGCCGCGCACACGCACGCCGTCACGACGGGGCGAGAACGACCAGACGTATTGACCGTCGAAGGAGACCACCACCGGGTCGACCGCTGCGGCCGGCACGAGGACGTGCTCGTCGCCCAGGGCGATCGTCGTGGCCACGGTGGTGAGCATCTGGACTCCGGTCGAACGGCCGGTGTTCTAAATACATCAAAACACTGTACTTTAAGCACCGGCGATACGTGCGTTCACCGTACGACGCGCCGGCCCACGTCCGGGGCAGCTCGCAGCAGTGTCGCAAGCGGGTGTTCAGAGCTTCGGGAAGAGCCGGTCGGGTGACTCGCCGACCTCGTGCACCTTCGTGGCTCGTCCGATGATCAGCCGGTCCGGCCGGCCGACGACCTTGGTGTCCTTCGACGGGTAGTCGAACTGCGAGAGCACGAACCTGATCGCCTCGAGGCGGGCACGCTTCTTGTCGTTGCTCTTGATCACCGTCCACGGAGCGTGACCCGTGTCGGTGTAGAAGAACATCGCCTCCTTGGCCTCGGTGTAGGCCTCCCACTTGTCCATGCTCGCCTTGTCGGTGGGGGAGAGCTTCCACTGCTTGACCGGGTCCAGGGAGCGGGAGGCGAAGCGGGCGGCCTGCTCGGCCTGGCTGACGGAGAACCAGAGCTTGATCAGCGTGATCCCGGAGTCGACCAGCATCCGCTCGAACTCGGGGCACGAGCGCATGAACTCGAGGTACTGGGTCGGGGAGCAGAAGCCCATCACCCGTTCCACGCCGGCGCGGTTGTACCAGGAACGGTCGAAGAGCACGATCTCCCCACCGCTGGGCAGCTGGGTCACGTAGCGCTGGAAGTACCACTGGCTCTTCTCGGTCTCGGTCGGCACCGGCAGGGCCACCACCCGAGCGCCGCGCGGGTTGACGTGCTCGGTGAACCGCTTGATCGCACCGCCCTTGCCGGCCGCGTCGCGTCCCTCGAACAGGATCGCGACCTTCTGGTCGGTCTCCTTGACCCACACCTGCAGCTTGAGCAGCTCGATCTGCAGCTGTCGCTTGAGCCGTTCGTACGCCGCCCGCTTGATCTTGACGTCGTAGGGATAGCCCTCGCGCCAGGCCGGCGTGCCGTCCGGAGCAGCGATCTCATGGGGGCGTGCCGAGGTCTCGTCGATGCTCCTGAAGAGGTCGGCCGCCTCGTCGAGCTCGTGCTTGTAGACCTCGGAGAAGGGGGAGTCGGTGTGGGCGCTGACCATGTTCGAACCCTATGGGCGCAGCGCGTCGACCAACCGGGACCAAAGTCCCGCCTTCAGTGCCCCTTGGTCACTCGGCGGCGGCGCGGCGAAGCGACTCGGAGAGCCGCTCCGCGGCAGCGAGCACCGCGGGTGCGTGCATCCGGCCGGGTTGGCGCGAGAGTCGCTCGAGCGGGCCCGAGACCGACACCGCGGCGATGATCTTGCCGCTGGGGGAGCGGACAGGGGCCGAGACCGACGCCACTCCCTGCTCGCGCTCGCCGATGGACTGTGCCCAACCCCGGCGCCGGATGCCGGCCAACGCGGTTGCGGAGTACGCCGCGTTCTGCAGGCCGCGGTGCATCCGCTCGGGGTCCTCCCAGGCCAGGAGCACCTGGGCCGCGGAACCCGCGCGCATGGTCAGCTGGGAGCCGATCGGGATGGTGTCGCGCAGGCCGCTCGGACGTTCTGCAGCGGCGACGCACACGCGGAACTCTCCCTGGCGACGCCAGAGCTGGGCCGACTCGCCGGTGATGTCGCGCAGCCGTGCGAGCACGGGCCCGGCAGTGGCGAGGAGCCGGTCCTCGCCCGCGGCGGCGGAGAGCTCGGCCAGACGTGGCCCGAGGACGAAGCGGCCCTGCATGTCACGGGCCACGAGGCGATGGTGTTCGAGGGCGACCGCGAGGCGGTGCGCCGTGGGTCGGGCAAGGCCGGTTCCAGCCACCAGGCCGGCCAGGGTCGCTGGGCCGGACTCGAGTGCTGCAAGAACGAGGGCGGCCTTGTCGAGGACGCCTACTCCAGATGAGTTGTCCATATTTTAATACTGCCGTCTCGTAGAATGGGATGCAACGTAGGATGGTCTCACGCCCCGCTGCTTGGGGCGTTCAGTATGTGAAACGAGGCTGAAGGGATTTGGATATGGGCAAGACGCTGTCGGAAAAAGTCTGGGACGAACACGTCGTCCGCAGTGCCGAGGGTGAGCCCGACCTCCTCTTCATCGATCTGCACCTGATCCACGAGGTGACCTCGCCCCAGGCCTTCGAGGGTCTGCGACTGAGCGGACGGAGCGTACGCCGACCCGACCTCACCCTGGCGACCGAGGACCACAACGTCCCCACGGTCGACTGGGACAAGCCGATCGCCGACCCGGTCTCCCGGACCCAGGTCGAGACCCTGCGCCAGAACACCGCCGAGTTCGGTGTGCGTTCGCACCCGCTCGGCGACGTCGAGCAGGGCATCGTGCACATCATCGGCCCGCAGCTCGGACTGACCCAGCCGGGCATGACCATCGTGTGCGGCGACTCCCACACCAGCACCCACGGCGCCTTCGGTGCCATCGCGTTCGGCATCGGCACCTCCGAGGTCGAGCACGTGCTCGCCACCCAGACGCTCTCGCAGGCGCGACCCAGGACCATGTCGGTCACGATCAACGGCAGCCTGCCTCCCGGCGTCACCGCCAAGGACATGGTGCTGACGCTGATCACGCAGACGGGCACCGGCGGTGGCCAGGGCTACATCGTGGAATATCGCGGCCAGGCCATCGAGGAGCTCTCCATGGAGGGCCGCATGACCGTGTGCAACATGAGCATCGAGTGGGGTGCGAAGGCCGGGCTGATCGCCCCCGACCAGACCACCTTCGACTACATCGAAGGACGTCCTGAGGCTCCCCAGGGTGCTGACTGGGATGCTGCCGTGGAGCACTGGAAGTCATTGGTCACCGACGAGGACGCCGTCTTCGACAAGGAGCTCGTCCTCGACGCCAGCCAGATGACGCCGTTCGTGACCTGGGGGACCAACCCGGGTCAGGGGGTCCCGCTCGGTGGCACCGTCCCCGAGCCGTCGCAGTTCGAGGACCCCGACGACCGCATCGGTGCCGAGAAGGCGCTGGAATACATGGCCCTCGAGGCCGGCACCCCGATGCGCGAGGTGAAGGTCGACACCGTGTTCGTCGGCTCGTGCACCAACGGCCGCATCGAGGACCTGCGCCTGGCCGCCGAGATCATCAAGGGCCGCTCGGTCGACAAGGACACCCGCCTGCTCGTCGTACCAGGATCCGTGCGCGTGCGCATGCAGGCCGAGGACGAGGGTCTCGACGTCGTCTTCAAGGAGGCCGGTGCCGAGTGGCGTGGTGCCGGTTGCTCCATGTGTCTTGGCATGAACCCCGACCAGCTGACTCCCGGTGAGCGAAGCGCGTCGACGTCCAACCGCAACTTCGAGGGCCGTCAGGGCAAGGGCGGTCGCACCCACCTGGTGTCCGTCCCCGTCGCAGCAGCGACGGCGGTGCGCGGCACCCTGTCGTCCCCCGCTGACCTCATGCCGTTGGAGGCCTGACCATGGAGAAGTTCACGACGCACACCGGCGTCGGCGTCCCGTTGCGTCGCAGCAACGTCGACACCGACCAGATCATCCCGGCCGTCTACCTCAAGCGCGTGACGCGCACGGGTTTCGAGGACGGGCTCTTCGCGGCCTGGCGCAACGACCCGAGCTTCGTGCTCAACCGTGCGGAGTACGCCGCCGGGTCGGTGCTCGTCGCCGGACCCGACTTCGGCACCGGCTCCTCGCGCGAGCACGCTGTCTGGGCCTTGCAGAACTACGGTTTCAAGGCCGTGATCAGCTCGCGCTTCGGTGACATCTTCCGAGGCAACTCCGGGAAGTCCGGACTCGTCGCTGCGCAGGTCGACCAGAAGGTCGTGCAGCGCATCTGGGACCACCTCGAGTCGCGGCCGGGCAGCACCGTCACCGTCGACCTCGAGTCGCGAACGGTGAAGGCAGGCGAGGGAGTCGACGCCATCGAGGACTCCTTCGACATCGACGACTACACCCGTTGGCGACTGCTCGAAGGACTCGACGACATCGGCATCACGCTGTCCCACGAGGACGACATCGTGGCCTACGAAGCCACTCGTCCGTCGTGGAAGCCCGCGACCATTCACTGACGCGTTGTCGCGCTTTCCACGCCGTTGAGGGCGAATTCATCGCTCTAATGGGCCAAACGCGCCAACAACTGCTACGACACGCGCTGTTTGCATTGTGGTACCAGTCACTTTTCCCTAGCGTGCGTAGGGCAATTAGTCGAGCAAAGCGCTCGGCCGACGTTCACGAAAGGGAAGCTTGTGAACAAGAGTCAGTTGATCGACACCCTGGCGGCTCGCTACGAAGGGAACCGCAAGGCGGCCGCTCACGCGCTTGAATCGGTGCTCGACACCATCACCCGTGAGGTCGCGAAGGGCGAGAAGGTCGCCATCACGGGCTTCGGCTCGTTCGAGAAGAAGGTGCGCGACGCCCGGTGGGTCCGCAACCCCTCGACGGGCCAGCGGATGAAGGCCAAGAAGAAGGCTGTTCCGAACTTCAAGCCGGGGGCGCAGCTCAAGGACGTCGTGTCCGGTGCGAAGAAGCTGCCGAAGCTCACCCTGGCTGCTGTCGAGGCGGCGACGCCGGACGCTGCCAAGCCTGCGGTGCGACGCACGGCGGCTGCTGCCAAGAAGGCCACGGGCGGGACCACGAAGAAGGCCTCGGCCGCGAAGAAGACCACGGCCAAGAAGTCGGCTCCGGCCAAGAAGGCGGCTGCCAAGAAGGCTCCTGCGAAGAAGGCGGCAGCCAAGAAGGCTCCTGCCAAGAGCACGTCGGCCGCGAAGAAGGCACCCGCGAAGAAGACTTCGGCTGCGAAGAAGTCCCCCGCCAAGACCACGGCGAAGAAGGCTCCTGCGAAGAAGGCAGCAGCCAAGAAGGCTCCCGCGAAGAAGGCGGCAGCCAAGAAGGCTCCCGCGAAGAAGGCAGCAGCCAAGAAGGCTCCCGCCAAGAAGGCAGCCAAGAAGTCCTAGCTCGATCGCGCAGAGCGACGGTGACCGAACCGGTCACCGTCGCTCTTCGCTTTGTGGGGCGGATGGGGGCCGGCGGTTTCACAGCGGCCGCTGTGAAACTGGCGCCATCCGAGTGAAGTTTCGTTCGCACGGCGTCAGTTCTGTTCGGGCAACGCGTGCGACGTACGTCGATTGCCGAACCGCTACGCGCGCCCGTCGATGCCGAGCGCGCCGGCCGTGTGCTCGCCGACGCCGATGCGTTGGGCAGCTGCGAGATCGGCCTCGGTGTCCACGTCGCGACGCAACGAGGTGAGCTCGGCACGCACCGGCGCTGCCCCGGACTCCTCGTGGCGGCGGGCCGATCCCTGGCCGAAGTGCGGCTCGAGTGGGACACCCGGCCCGGCCACGAGCAGCGTCGTGCCGGTGCCCTCGGCGTCGGCGACGAACCAGCGCGGGGTGAGTCCGGCCGACAGCGCGTCGGTGAGGTCCTCGGTCTGCAGGCTCGGCAGGTCGGCACACATCGCGGCCACTGCGAGGCGGGGGTCGAGCAGCCGCACCCGGAGGGCGGCGTGGTGCAGTGCGCGGTTCAGGTCGCCGTCACCCTCGTCCGGCAACCGCTGGACCCCGGCGACCTCGAAGCCCGGGTCGTCGGTGATCACGTGGACCTGTGCGACGGCGGGGCTTCTCGTGGCCGCGGCGATCGCGTCGAGGGCGAACGCGCGCATCAGCGGCTCGCGATCGCCTTCCGTGGCCACCGAGAGCCGCGTCTTGGCAAGGGCCAGGGTCTTCACCGGCACCAGCAGGGCGAACGTGTGCGACATCGCCCCGATCCTCTCAGGGGACGATGACTCGCCGTGACGGCGGCCGCGTCGTGGTCCACCGGCCAGGGACAGCCGGGGCAGTAGGCTCGCGAACGGAACTGTCGGGAGAGGGGGAGGCGCCGGTGTCGAAGGTCCGCGAGCTGCAGCAGAAGCGCGGCTGGGCATGGTCGACCGTCGTCGCCATCGTCAAGCCCACTCTCCTGCTCACGACGAAGCACGAGTGGATCGACGGGGAGAAGATCCCGGCCACCGGGGGTTGCGTCGTCGCCGTCAACCACATCAGCCATCTCGATCCGATGACCCTGGGCTACTTCCTCTACGACCACGGGCGCCTGGTGCGCTACCTGGCCAAGGAGGCGCTGTGGCGCACGCCGTTGCTGAAGCACATCGTCAAGGACGCGGGCCAGATCCCCGTCGCGCGGATGAGCGAGGGGGCCGCCAGCGCGTTCGACGCCGCTGTCGCGGCGATCCACCGGGGGGAGTGCATCGGTGTCTACCCCGAGGGCACGATCACCAAGGACCCCGACGGTTGGCCGATGCGCGGGAAGACCGGCGCCGCCAGGATCGCACTCGCGACCGGGTGCCCGGTGATCCCGATCGGTCAGTGGGGGGCCCAGGAGATCCTGCCGGCGTACACCCTGCGACCGCACGTGATCCCGCGCAGGACCGCCGCCTACAAGGTGGGTGACCCCGTCGACCTCGGCGACCTGATGGGCAAGCCCCTCAGCAACGAGGTGCTCCACGAGGCGACGCACCGGATCATGGCCGCGATCACGGCGTTGGTGGAGGACCTGCGTGGAGAGAAGGCCCCCGCCGTACGCTTCGATCCGAAGACGTCGGGGATCAACGAGATCGGCAACCCCAAGAAGAAGCGGGAGCTGGGATGAGCAAGGTCGCGGTGTTCGGCGCCGGTTCCTGGGGTACGGCGTTCAGCCTCGTGCTCGCCGACGCAGGACAGGACGTCACCATCTGGGCCAGGAGGCCCGAGGTCTGCCAGGCGATCAACGAACGCCACGAGAACAGCGAGTACTTCCCCGGCATCGAGCTGCCCGCCCACGTGCGGGCCACGACCGACCCCGCGGAGGCCGCTGCTGGTGCGGAGTTCGTGGTGCTGTCGGTGCCCTCCCAGAAGCTCCGCGAGAACCTCACGCAGTGGACCGACGTGATGCCCGACGACGCGGTGTTCGTGTCGGTGATGAAGGGCGTCGAGCTCGGCACCACCAAGCGGATGAGCGAGGTCATCGCCGAGGTGACCGGCGCCGGGCCGGCACGCATCGCCGTGGTCAGCGGTCCCAACCTGGCGCGCGAGATCGCGCAGCGGGAGCCTGCCGCGAGCGTGGTGGCCTGTGCGGACGAGGAGGTGGCGCGGCGACTCCAGGACCTGTGCCACTCGCAGGCCTTCCGTCCCTATCGCAGCACCGACGTGCTCGGCTGCGAGCTCGGTGGCGCCTACAAGAACGTCGTGGCGCTGTGCGTCGGCATGGCGATCGGGCTCGGGTTCGGCGACAACACGACGGCCTCCCTGATCACCCGTGGCCTGGCGGAGACGGCACGGCTCGCGATGAAGCTCGGTGCCGACCCGCTGACCCTGATGGGCCTCGCGGGGCTCGGTGACCTGGTCGCGACCTGCTCCTCGCCGCTCTCGCGCAACCGCACCTTCGGCGAGAAGCTGGGCCAGGGGATGAGCACCGAGGAGATCATCGCCTCGACCCGACAGGTCGCGGAGGGCGCGAAGTCGTGTGCCTCGCTCTACGACCTCGCCAGCAACAGCGGGGTCGACGCCCCGGTCGCCCAGCACGTCGCCGCCGTCGTCGCCGGCGAGATCACTGCGCGGGACATGATGTATGCCTTCATCGCCCGCGACACGAAGCACGAGCGCGAGTAGCCGCCGCTAGACCGGCTGCACCCGCGTCGGTCCGATCACGTCGGCGTCGGCGAGCAGCTCGATCTCGGTGATCAGCCCGTCGACGATGGTGAAGCCGAAGGCGACCTTGGTCTCGCCCTGCTGCAGCCAGGCCAGTCCGGCACCTCCGTCGACCACCGCCGGGCGGGCAGCCCTGGCCCTGCCGGCGAAGTTCTCGGCCACGTTCCTGGCGCCCATGACCAGCGCGTCCGAACCCATCCGCACCGCAGCGCCGTCGGCGCGGACCACGGCCTCCGGGTCGAGCAGTGCGAGCAGCCTCTCGAAGTCGCCGTTGCGCGAGGCCTCGAGGAAGGCGTCGACCAGCTCGCGGTCTCCGAGCTGGGCGGGCGCCTCCGGCTGCTGGAGGCGCCTCCGGGCCCGGCTGGCCAGCTGCCGGGTGGCCGCGGGAGAACGGCCGATGATCGTGGCGATGTCGTCGAAGGGGACCGCGAACATGTCGTGCAGCACGAACGCGAGGCGCTCGGCGGGCGCCAGCGACTGGAGTACGACGAGCAGGGCGCTGCCCACCGAGTCGGCGAGCTCGGCCTCGAAGACGGGATGCCCCGTGGCCGACTCGTCTGCCGGGGCGTCGTACTCCACCAAGGTGTCCTCGCGACGGCTCGACCTCGTCCGGAGCATGTCCAGGCACACCCGGCCCACCACGGTCGTCAACCAGCCGCCGAGGTTGTCGATCCCGTCCGTGCGCTGCAGCCGCAGCCACGTCTCCTGCACGGCGTCGTCGGCCTCGTGCACCGACCCGAGCATGCGGTGGGCCACGACGCGCAGGCGCGTGCGATGGGACTCGAACTCCGCTGCCAGTGCCTGTTCGTCGCTCACGGTCACATCCTTCCCTCTGGTCCTTCCCTCTGGGCTCCTCAGAGGGTTGACGGAGCAGTGGGCGTCCGTGTGACCGGGCGTCATCCGGGGTGGTCGCCCGCGCAACCACCTCGGATGACGTCCTCGTCAGTCGGTGACCTGGAAGGACTTCGTCAACGTGGCCTGGGAGGAGTCGCCGGCGTAGAGCTCGATGGTGCCGGGCTCCACGACGAACTTCCCGTCGTTGTCGAAGAAGCCGAAGTCGCTCCGGTCGATGGTGAAGTCGACCCGGCGTGACTGACCGGGCTTGAGGGTCACCCGCTCGAACCCGCGGAGACGACGCACCGGCTGGGAGAGGCTCGCGACCGGGTCGTGGAGGTAGAGCTGGACGACCTCGTCCCCGGTCCGCTTGCCGGTGTTGGTCACCGTCACCGAGGCATGCACACTTCCGCCGGGGCTGACCTTCGCGCGGTCCAGGGTGAGGTCCTTGATCGCGAACGTGGTGTAGCTCAGACCGTGACCGAAGGCGTACAGCGGGTCGCACGTGCCCAGGTCGCGGTAGCGGGAGTTGTACTTCTGCGTGACGTCGCAGGGCCGACCGGTCGGCTCGTGGTTGTAGTAGATCGGCACCTGGCCGAGCCGCTGCGGGAACGACACCGGCAGCTTGCCGCCGGGGTTGGTCCTGCCGAACACCACGTCTGCCACTGCGTTGCCGGCCTCGATGCCGGGGAACCACGCCTCGAGGATGGCCGTCGAGGACGCGTCGACCGCCGTCAGGGTGAGTGGGCGCCCGTTGAACAGGACCACGACGAACGGCTTGCCGGTCGCCTTCACCGCGTCGATCAGCTTCTGCTCGTCGCCCGGGAGGTCGAGGCTCGTCCGCGAGGCGGACTCGCCGCTCATCTCGCGGGTCTCGCCGAGCGCCAGCACCACCTGGTCTGCCGCCTTCGCCGCCGCGGTGACCGAGCCGATGTCGGCACTGCTGCAGGCATCGGCGTCGGTGGCGTCCGGGGGCTCGACGTTCTTCAGGGTGCAGCCGGCGGTGTACGTCGCACCCGGCGACTGGGCCTTGATCCCGGTGAAGACGCTGACCGCGTCGGTGTCGACACCCTTGCCCCACCAGGGACCCAGCATGTCGTGCTGGTTGTTCCCGAGCGGGCCGATCACCGCCGTCTTCTTCTTCGGGTCGAGCGGCAGGGTCGCAGCGCCGTTGCTCTGGGCGTTCTTGAGCAGCACCATCGACCGCGAGGCGGCCGTGCGGGCGGCGGCGCGGTCGGCGGGGGTCACGAACGACTTGGGGTCGGCGGCCTTGGTCTGGTCGACGTAGGGCTGGGCGAAGAGGCCGGCACGGAACTTCACTCGCAGGATGCGGCGAACGGCGTCGTCGAGCCGCTTCATGGTGATCCGCCTCTGGGCGAGCAGCTTCTGGCCGTTGTCGCGGATCAGCGTGCTGACCATCTCCGAGTCGGTGCCGGCCATCAGGGAGTTGGCTGCGGCCTCCGCGTCGTCAGCGGCTGTCCCGTGGCCGCAGGGATAGTCGGCCGGCTTCACGGCCGGACAGGCGCGCGTCTCGGCGACGGCGGTGTAGTCGCTCTCGATGAACCCGTCGAAGCCCCACTCCTGCTTCAGGATCCCGGTCTCGGTGTCCTTGTTGGAGCAGCCGGGGACCCCGTTGATCGAGTTGAACGAGCACATCACGGTGTCGGAGCCTGCGTCGACGGCCGCCTTGAACGGTGGCAGGTAGAGGTTGCGCAGCCGCGACTCCGAGATGTCGGTGGTGTTGTAGTCGCGCCCGCCCTCGGGCTGGCCGTAGCCGACGAAGTGCTTCACCGAGGTGACGGTCTTGTCCTTGGCGGCGTAGTCCGTGCCCTGGGCGCCCTTGACCCGCGCGATCGCCATCTCCGAGCCGAGGTAGGGGTCCTCGCCATTGCCCTCGACGATGCGGCCCCAGCGTGGCTCGTGGGAGACGTCGACCATCGGGCTGTAGATCTGCTTGATCCCGACCGTGGCCGACTCGCGGGCGCCGATCGCCGCGTCGGCGCGCGCGACCGCCGGGTCGAAGGAGCTCGCCGCACCGAGGGGCACCGGGAAGATCGTCCGGTAGCCGTGGATGGTGTCGTAGGCGAACAGGATCGGGATGTGCAGCCGCGACTTCTTCACCGCGATCTGCTGGAGCTCGTTGATCCGCTTGGGGTCCGTCAGCGAGAAGACGCCGCCGACCCCGTTCTCGGCATCGGCGTCGGTGACCTGGCCGTCGGAGAGCAGCTGCACCTGCTGGAGCTTCTCCTTGACCGTCATCCGCTTCAGCAGCGCGTCGACCTTCTTGTTGACCCAGTAGTCGGGCGTGACGCGCGTCGAGGTGAGCGCGGCCTTCTGTGTGGGTTGGTCGTCGAGCGGCTTGGTCAGCACCACGCTGGTGCCGACGATCGCTGTGGCCAGCACCGCGGACGCGGTGGCGGTGATCCGTGTGACTCGCTTCATCGGGGTCCTCCCGGGTGTGTCCCGAGCCGTGCTGCCTCACTGGAAGCACGACAACCCGACCGGTGACCTCCGCCACACGGGGGCTATCGGGAGTCTTTCCCGGCCGATGCCGAGTCCCGGGGAGTACACGCCGAGAGGGTGGGCCGAAGCGCGTGCAGGCCGAGGGGCCGGGTCAGCTCGAGACCGCGTCCAGCGCCCGGCTGAGGTCGTCCCAGAGGTCCTCGACGTCCTCGATCCCCACGGAGAGCCGGATCAGGCCCTCCGGGATCGTGGCGGCCTCCGTCTTCCACCGGCGCCGGCGCTCCAGGGTCGACTCGACGCCGCCGAGCGAGGTCGCGTAGACCCACAGGCTGGTGGAGTGCTGTACGACGTCGGCGACGTCACCGGTCGGCAGGACGATCGCGATCATCGCACCGAAGCCCGGGTAGCGGACCTCCTCGACGTCGGGGCGTTCCCGGAGGCGGCGTACGAGCTCTTGTGCGTTGGCCTGCGCCTTCTCCACCCGCAGCGGGAGGGTCCGCAGGCCGCGCAGGGCGAGCCACGCCTCGAAGGCGCCGGGGATCGCCCCCACGAGGTCGCGGCGGCCCTTGAGGACGGTGTGGAGCTCCTCGTCGCGGGTGACGATCGCGCCCATCAGGAGGTCGGAGTGACCGCCGATGTACTTCGTCGCCGAGTGGAGGACGAGGTCGGCCCCGAGGTCCAGCGGCTGCTGGAGCAGGGGAGTGGCGAAGGTGTTGTCCACGACGACGTAGGCGCCGGCATCGTGGGCGGCCGTGGTGATCGCCGAGATGTCGGCCACCTCCATCGCCGGGTTGGTGGGTGACTCGATCCAGACCAGCGAGGCGTCCTCGCACGCGGCCACCACGGCCTCGGTGTCGCTGATGTCGACGAGGTGCGGCTTGACTCGCTCGCGGGCCTCGAGGTCGGCGAGCTGCATCACCGAGCCGTTGTAGGCGTGCCGTGGCGCGACCACCTTCTGCCCGTTCGCGACCAGGTCGAAGATCGTCGCGACGGCGGCGAGGCCGCTGGAGAAGGCCAGGCAACGGCCACCCTCCAGGTCGCCCAGCGCCTCCTCGAAGGCGGACCACGTCGGGTTGGCGTAGCGGCCGTACTCAAGGTCTCCACCAGCGACGTACGTCGAGGCCATCGTGATCGGGGTGTTGAACGGTTGGTCCGGCTCGTGCGGAGGGCGACCGGTGTGCACGGCTCGGGTGGCGGGACGCATGACGCCAGAGTATTGACCGGTGCGCGTGCCTCCGGGCGGGGCCCTTCTCCGCCGGTAGGGTCGGGGCCGTGAGCAGCCTCTCGGACCGGGACCCCGGAAGAGCTTCGCGCAAGCCCCGCGTCGCCGTCGTGTTCGGCGGCCGTTCGAGTGAGCACTCGATCTCCTGCATCTCGGCCGGCAGCGTCATCGCGGCGCTGGATCCGGAGAAGTACGACGTGGTGCCGGTCGGCATCGCCACAGACGGACGCTGGGTGCTCGAGTCGACCGAGCCCGGTCATCTCGCTCTCGGACCCGACGGTGAGCTGCCCGAGGTGACGGGCAAGCGCGAGGTCGCCCTGACTCCCGGCAACGGGCTGGTCGTGACCGACCCCGGTGACCTGCCCGACGTGCTCGGGCAGGTCGACGTGGTCTTCCCGGTGATGCACGGACCCTGGGGCCAGGACGGCACCCTGCAGGGGCTGCTGGAGATGGCGGACGTGCGCTACGTCGGGGCGGGGGTGCTCTCCAGTGCCGTGGGCACCGACAAGCACTTCATGAAGCAGGTGTTCATGGCCGCCGGCCTGCCGGTGCTGCCCTACGTGCTGGTGCGACCGCGACAGTGGGAGAAGGACCCGGCCGCCGTCCGCGAGGCGGTGGAGGGGCTCGGCTACCCCGTGTTCGTGAAGCCTGCCAGGGCCGGGTCGAGCTTCGGGATCAGCCGCGTGGACAGGACCGAGGACCTCGACGCGGCCGTCGAGGACGCGCGCCGCTTCGACCCGAAGGTGCTCGTCGAGTCTGCTGCCGTCAACGCGCGCGAGGTCGAGATCGGGGTGCTCCAGGGACTCGACGGCGGTGAGCCCGAGACGAGCGCGATCGCCGAGATCACGGTCGCCGCCGAGCACACGTTCTACGACTTCGAGGCGAAGTATCTCGAGCAGAGCTACCGGATCCCTGCCTCCCTCAATCACGAGATCGCCGAGCAGGTGCACGAGCTCGCCGTGCGCGCGTTCGACGCGCTCGACGTCGAGGGGCTGGCCCGCGTCGACTTCTTCGTGATGCCCGACAACCGGGTCATCGTCAACGAGGTCGAGACCATGCCGGGTTTCACCGCCACCTCGATGTTCCCGTTGCTCTGGCAGGAGTCGGGGCTGAGCTATCCCGAGCTGGTCGAGCGGCTCGTCCAGCTCGCTCTCGATCGGACCACCGGCCTGCGCTGAGCCTGTCGGCCGGCGACGTAGGCCGTGTCCCCGCGGCGGCTCAGGCGCAGGGAGTGACGACCTCGGTGTGCTTATTGATCGCGTCGGCCAGGTCGACCATGACGGCGTCCGGTGGCCGGTAGTCCGAGGGCACGGCCACCTCGACGTTGGGCCGGCGTCCGATCGTGGTCAGGAGCACGTCGGAGTCCTGGTCGGCGATGTCGCTCTCGGGGACGAACCAGTCGATCCCGTTGACGCGCTGGCAGGGCGAGTAGGCCTGGTAGCCCACGGGGGAGCCGACACCGCACCTGAGCACGATGGCCGGGTCGCCCCACGCGGCGCCGAGCGGGCTGCCCTTCGTCTCGCGGCGGGGGCGTTCGGAGACCCGGTGCGGGAGGTCGTCCACGAGCGACGTGCACGCCGCGCGCTCGGCCCCCGAGATCGAGACCCCGGTCGACGGGACCTGGACGGCGCCGCACCCGGCGAGGAGGAGCGCGACCAGCACGACGCCCGCCACCCCGAGGGGCGACGGGCGTCGAGAGGACCTGGAACTCAGATGTGGACTACGGGACACGTCAACGTTCTGGTGATGCCCTCGAGCGTCTGCACCTTGGCGACCACGAGCTTGCCGAGCTCGTCGACGTTGCGCGCCTCCGCGCGGACGATGACGTCGTAGGGGCCGGTGACGTCCTCGGCCAGGACGACGCCCTTGATGTCGGTGATCCGTTGAGCGACCTCCGCGGCCTTGCCGACATCGGTCTGGATCAGGATGTAGGCCTGGACGACCATTGTTGGACTCCCTCGGTTGCGGAAAAGTCTGGAACGCTCGCAACCTACCGGACGACCCGGTGGGTGCGGAACACGATGGCCTGCGCAACATCGCTCATCGATCTGGTGGGATGGCGCCATGACCCCGCCCCCTCCTCCGGCCGAGTCCTTCCCCTCCGGCGCCACTCTCGCCGACGCCGGGGAGTTCGGCCTGATCTCGGTGCTGACGAGAAGGTTCGGTCAGGGCTCGCAGGTCTACGTCGGTCCCGGTGACGACGCAGCCGTTCTCCGCACTCCCAAGGGCCACGTCGTGGTCTCGACCGACCTGCTGGTCGAGGGCCGCCACTTCCGGCGCGAGTGGGCCACGGCCGAGGACGTCGGGCACAAGGCAGCAGCGGCGAACCTCTCCGACGTCAACGCGATGGGCGGGGCGGCGCACTCGCTCACCGTCGGGCTGGCCGCCCCCGCCGACCTGCCCGTGCAGTGGGTGCTCGACCTCGTCGACGGGATCGCGGCGGAGGCGGAGCAGGTCGGCGCCAACATCGTCGGGGGAGACCTCACCACGGCCTCCGAGGTGGTCGTCGCCATCACCGTCCTGGGCACCTGTGAGGTGGCGCCGGTCCTGCGGAGCGGCGCCCAGCCAGGTGACGTCGTCGCGCTGGCCGGTCGTCAAGGCTGGGCGGCCGCGGGGCTGGCGGTCCTCGGGCGCGGGTTCCGGTCGCCCCGGGCGCTCGTCCAGGCCTACCAGCGGCCCGAGCCGCCGTACGCCGCCGGAGCAGCCGCCGCCCACGCCGGTGCGACCGCGATGATCGACGTGTCCGACGGCCTGGTCGCCGATGCCGGTCACATCGCCACCGACTCGGGGGTGGCCATCGACATCGAGCGAGCTGCCTTCGAGCTGGCCGACCCGATGCGCGCGGTCGGTTCCGCGCTGGGCGTCGACCCGGTGCGGTTCATCCTCGGCGGGGGCGACGACCACGCGATCCTGGCCACGTTCCCGGCGGACGTGACGCTGCCGGACGGGTTCACCCGCATCGGCTCGGTCGCGGAGGCGGGGGAGACCGGGACCGTCACGGTCGACGGGGCGGCCTACGACGGTCCCGCGGGGTGGTCGCACTTCTGAGGTGGAGTCACAGGAGGGCACAAGTTTCACAGCCGGCGCTGTGAAACTGTCGCCATCCGCACGAAGTTTCACTCGATCGGTGCCAGTTTCACAGCGGCCGCTGTGAAACCGGCAGCCCCCAGGAAAGCGAAACGCCCCCGGCCGAAGCCAGGGGCGGAACGGGTCTCAGTCGGTCAGCGGGTGACCTTGCCGGCCTTGAGGCAGCCGGTGCAGACGTTGAGACGCTTGGGCGTGCCGTTGACGGTGGCACGCACGCGCTGGATGTTGGGGTCGAAGCGACGCTTCGTGATCTTGCGCGACCACGGTCGGTTGTTGCCGAAGCCGGGCTTCTTGGCGCAGATGTCGCAGACGGCAGCCACCGTGCACTCCTCGGGTTGAGCTAGGGAATCAAGTCAGGGTCTGAACAGGGCCCGGATCGACGTCCGGGCAACCGCACGAGGATAACTCAGGGCCCGCCCGCGACGCGAATCGAGCAGGCACGCCCTATCGTGATCCCCTCCACAGGGCAGGGGGTGCGACGGGCGATGGTTCAGGCAGATGTTGCCACCTTCGACCTCGATGTCGTACGCCGCTTCGCCGACCTCGCCGTCGACGGCCTCTCCGCGACCCGCGAGGAGATCGACGCCCTCAACGTCTACCCGGTCCCCGACGGTGACACCGGCACCAACATGTTCCTCACCATCGAGTCGGCCCGCGACGCGATGGACGCGGCGCTGGGGGAGTCGCCGGGCGACCTCCGCGCTGCGATGCGCGCCTACTCGAGGGGCGCCCTGCTGGGTGCTCGAGGCAACTCGGGCGTCATCTTGAGCCAGCTGATCGGCGCCCTGCTGCGCCGCATCGGATCGGCCGGGCCGGAGGACCGCTCCGCGTCGGTGTTCGCCGAGGGGATGGCCCTGGCGACCGAGGCCGCCTACGCCGCCGTCGGCACCCCGGTCGAGGGCACCATCCTCTCGGTGGCCCGCGCGGCCTCCGAGGCTGCGGACGGGGCCGCTGAGGTCGCCGAGAACCGGCTCGGCGACGTGGTCCGGGCCGCCACGAACGCCGCCCAGACGGCCCTGGCCCGCACGCCGGAGCAGCTGCCCGTGCTCGCCCACGCAGGGGTGGTCGACGCCGGCGGACGTGGACTGTGCGTGGTGCTCGACGCCGCGGAGGCCGCGATCACCGGCAAGCGCGCGACCACGAGCACCCCCACCTTCGGCACACCCGCGATCCCCGTGGTGCGGCTCCCGTCAGGCGACCTCACCGAGGGTGGCCCGGCGTACGAGGTGATGTATCTGCTCGAGGCCGAGGACGACGCCATCTTGTCGCTGCGCGAGCAGCTCGCGCCCCTGGGTGACTCCCTCGTCGTGGTCGGGGGCGAGGGTCTGTGGAACGTCCACGTGCACGTCGACGACGTCGGGGCCGCCGTCGAGGCGGGCATCCGTGCCGGTTCGCCTCGACGGATCGAGGTCACCCACTTCGCCGAGCAGGTCGAGCGGGTGCGCGAGAAGCGTTCGGAGCGCCGCGGGCGCAGGCTGGTGATCGTCGCGGCCGGACCCGGCCTCGCCGAGCTGTTCGGCGAGTCCGGTGCCGTGGTGATCGAGGGTGGTCCCGGTCGGCGCCCGAGCACCGGCCAGGTGCTGGCTGCGATCGAGGCGACCGGCGCGGAGGAGGTCATCGTGCTGCCCAACGACCCCGACTCGATCGGCGTCGCGGAGGCGGCCGCGCACGAGGCCGAGCTCAAGGGCATCCACGTCGTGGTGATCCCGACCCGCGCGCAGGTGCAGGGCATCGCGGCGCTGGCGGTGCACGAGCCCGGGAGGCCGCTCGACTCCGATGTCGTGCACATGGCCGCGGCCGCCCGCGGGGCTCGCCACGGAGCGGTCACCGTGGCGGCCAAGGACGCGATGACGACCGCCGGCCCCTGCAAGGCGGGAGACGCCCTCGGCGTGGTGCACGGTGACTTCGCGATCGTCGGCGAGGACCTCTACGAGGTCGCGTGCGGCGTCCTCGAACGACTCATCGGCGGTGGCGGCGAGCTCGTCACGCTGGTCTCCGGGCTCGAGGCCGGCGATCTCGCGGAGGCCTGCGAGGCCTGGGTCGAGCGCGCCCACCCCGGTGTCGACGTCGTGGTCTACCAGGGCGGTCAGGACCGCTACCCGTTGCTCGTGGCGGTGGAGTAGCCGTGGTCGGTGTGCAGGTGCGCTGGGACTCGCCGGTAGCGGCCATCGGCGGCAAGGAAGCGGGCAAGATCAAGAAGGCCGAGGGGATCGTCACGGTCGGCGACCTGCTCGGTCTGTTCCCGCGACGCTACGTGCGCAAGGGCAGTCTCAGCGAGCTCGACGACCTCAACGAGGGCGACCTGCTGACGATGGTGGGCGAGGTCGTGAGCAGCGTCCAGAAGACCTACCAGGACCGGCGTACGCACCGCACCGCCTACCGCCTCGAGGTCCGCGTCCGCGCCGAGGACGGTGGCCTGGCGATGACCTACTTCGACCGGCAGAAGCACACGGCCGACTGGCGCGAGAGGCAGATGACACCGGGCACCGTCGGGTTGTTCGTCGGCCGGTTGAAGTGGTTCAACGGTGCCTGGCAGCTGACCAACCCCGAGTCGCGCATGTACGGCGACCGGGCCGACGACGCGTTCGACAAGATGCCCGAGCTGATCCCGATCTATCCCGCAGTCGCGGGGATCAACCCGTGGCACCTCGAGCACGCCATCGCGATGGCCCTCGACCTCGTCGAGGACGTCCCCGACGTGCTGCCGTCCGCCGTGCGCGAGGCCGAGGAGCTCGCCACGATCAACCAGGCGCTGCGCTGGATCCACCGCCCCGACAACTGGGGGCAGAAGGTCAAGGCCGTCGACCGGCTGAAGTACGACGAGGCCTTCGTCACCCAGACCCTCCTCGCCCAGCGGCGGACCGCCATCGAGGCCACCGTCGCCAACCCCCGCACCGGGCGCAGCGGAGGGTTGCTCGACCGGTTCGACGCGCGACTCCCGTTCGCGCTCACCGACGGGCAGCGCGCGATCGGCGAGGAGATCGCCACCGAGCTCGGTGAGGGCCACCCGATGCACCGCCTGCTCCAGGGTGAGGTCGGCTCGGGCAAGACCGTCGTCGCCCTGCGAGCCATGCTCCAGGTGGTCGACTCAGGGGGGCAGGCCGCGTTGCTGGCACCGACGGAGGTGCTCGCCCAGCAGCACCACCGCTCGATCGTCGGCATGCTCGGTGACCTGGCCGAGGGCGGCTTCCTCGGGGGAGCCGACGGGGCCACGCGGGTCGCCCTGCTCACCGGGTCGCTGAACGCCGCCTCGCGTCGCACGGCGTTGGCGGAGGCAGCCGGGGGGGAGGCCGGGATCGTGATCGGCACCCACGCCCTGCTCGAGGAGCACGTGCAGTTCGCGGAGCTCGGGCTGGTCGTCGTCGACGAGCAGCACCGCTTCGGCGTGGAGCAGCGGGCTGCGCTCAGCGGCAAGGCCGGGGTGCCGCCGCACGTGCTCGTGATGACCGCGACGCCGATCCCGCGCACCGTGGCGATGACGGTGTTCGGCGACCTCGACACCTCCACCCTCACCGAGCTCCCGGCCGGGCGGGGCGACGTCCAGACGACCGTCGTTCCGGCCGCGCGCCGCGACTGGCTGGACCGAGCCTGGGAGCGGATCCGTGAGGAGGTCGGGCACGGCAGGCAGGCCTACGTCGTGTGCTCGCGGATCGACCTCGACGAGGGGGACGACACCGGTCGCGTCCCCCTCCGTTCGGTCGAGGAGACGGCCGCCGAGCTCGCCGAGGGCCAGTTGTCGGGACTCCGGGTCGAGATGCTCCACGGCCGGATGACGCCGGAGGACAAGGACCGGGTGATGCAGTCCTTCGCCGCCGGCGACGTCGACGTCCTCGTCTCCACGACGGTGATCGAGGTCGGGGTCGACGTGCCCAACGCCACGGTGATGGTGATCCTCGACGCAGACCGGTTCGGCGTCTCCCAGCTCCACCAGCTCCGCGGCCGCATCGGCCGGGGCGGGCACGCCGGCCTGTGCCTGCTCGTCAGTGCGGTCGACACAGCAAGCACCTCGATGGAGCGGCTCCTGGCGGTCGCCTCGACCCGCGACGGCTTCGAGCTCTCACGCATCGACCTCGAGCAGCGCCGCGAAGGCAACGTGCTCGGCATCCAGCAGAGCGGCGGGCGCTCGAGCCTCAAGCTGCTCTCGGTCCTGCGCGACGAGGAAGTCATCGAGCGGGCGCGTGCCGCCGCCACGGCGCACCTTGCCACCGACCCGCGGCTCACCAGCAGCCCCGCGCTGGCGGCAGCCACGCGCCGGCTGGAGGACTCCGAAGAGGCTGACTACCTGGAGATGACATGACCAACCCGATCTCGGGCCCCCCTGTCCGCACCGCCTGGGGGGAGGGCTGATGGCACGCATCATCGGCGGCACGGCGGGGGGTCGCCGCATCAAGACCCCCACGGGAGAGGCCACCAGGCCCACGACGGACCGGGTCCGCGAGGCGTTGTTCTCCGCCCTGGAGTCCCAGCTGGGCGCCCTGACCGGGCTCCGCTTCCTCGACCTGTACGCCGGGTCCGGGGCGGTCGGTCTCGAGGCGATGTCGCGGGGGGCGGGTGTGGTCACCTCGGTGGAGTCCGACCGGCGAACGGCCCGGATGGTCCAGGCCAACGCCACCACGCTGGGCTTCCACAAGCTGGAGGTGGTGGCGCTGCCGGTCGCCCGTGCTCTCGGCCAGCATCCCCGGGCTCCCTACGACGTGGTGTTCGCCGACCCGCCGTACCCGATGGACAACGAGGAGGTCGAGCAGATGCTCGCTCTCCTCGTGGCACACCGGTGGCTGGCGACGGGATCCGTGCTCGTGCTCGAGCGCTCGGCGCGTAGCGTGGAACCAGCCTGGCCCGAGGGGCTGGTGCGCGACCGGGTGAAGGAGTACGGCGAGACCGTGCTCTGGTACGTTCGCGCCGATCCGAGGGACGAACCATGACGAGGAGCCGACCAGTGCGCAGAGCCGTGTGCCCGGGCTCGTTCGACCCGGTCACCAACGGTCACATCGACATCATCGAGAGGGCCTCGCAGCTCTTCGACGAGGTCGTGGTGGCCGTGGGGGTGAACAAGTCCAAGTCCCGCGCCCGGCTCTTCTCCGCCGAGGAGCGCATCGCGATGCTGGAGAAGGTCTGTGCCGACCTCCCCAACGTCAGCGTCGCCGGCTTCGAGGGCCTGCTCACCACCTTCTGCCAGGAGCACGACATCCGGGCCATCGTGAAGGGGCTGCGCGCGGTCAGCGACTTCGACTACGAGCTCCAGATGGCCCAGATGAACTCCTCCCTCGTCGACGTCGAGACCGTGTTCATCCCGACCAGCCCGGAGTGGTCGTTCCTGGCCTCCTCGCTGGTCAAGGAGGTGGCCACGTTCGGCGGCGACGTCTCGGGCCTGCTGCCTCCCGACGTGCTCACCCAGCTCACCGAGCGGCTCGCCGAGCGGGCCGAGGCCGACCAGGGTGACTGACCGACCTCTGCCAAGTTGGTTGCTGAGCACATCGGCCGGTAGACTCCCGCAGGTTCTGCCTGTACCACCACGGAAGTGACCTCTTGCGTAATCTCGACCCGAGAGC
The DNA here is from genome assembly GCA_963843075.1 of uncultured Actinomycetota bacterium. Taxonomy (GTDB): domain Bacteria; phylum Actinomycetota; class Actinomycetes; order Propionibacteriales; family Nocardioidaceae; genus Marmoricola. The sequence goes on from CAWJJD010000001.1 coordinate 1,682,864, forward strand.
GCCGCTCGTGCTCGACACTCGCGAGCTCGGACGCCGCCCGGGGTCGCAACGCCTGATGTCGTTCTCCGCGGAGGCGCCGGCAGAGCTCGGCATCGAGATCCTGAGTGTTCCCGAGGGCTCGCCGATCGACATCGATCTGCGGCTCGAGGCGGTCATGGAGGGAGTGCTCGTCACCGGGACGGCGGACGCCGACCTGGTGGGTGAGTGCTCGCGGTGCCTGGAGACGATCGAGGACACCGTCCACGTCGACCTCCAGGAGCTGTTCGTCTACGACGACCACGACGACCGGGGCAGCCGCCCGGACGAGCTCGACGACGATGTCAGCCGGCTCGAGGGAGATCTGATCGACCTCGAGCCACTGCTGCGGGACGCGGTGGTGCTTGCACTGCCGTTCCAGCCGCTGTGCCGGGAGGACTGTCCGGGCCTGTGCGTCGAATGTGGCGCGCGGCTCGCAGACGACCCGGACCATCGGCACGAGGCACCGATCGACCCCCGGTGGGCCGCACTCGGCGACGTGGTCGCAGCGAGTGAAGCACCACCCGAAGACTGACCGACGATTCACCCTCAGCACCACCCGATCCCAAGGAGCAACCGTGGCTGTCCCGAAGCGGAAGATGTCGCGCAGCAACACGCGTCACCGTCGTTCTGCCTGGAAGGCCGTCGCGCCCTCGCTCGTGACGTGCACCAACCCGGCCTGCGGCGCCAAGCACCTGCCCCACCGTGCCTGCCCGGAGTGCGGCCAGTACGGCGCCAAGGCCGACCGTCGTCAGGTCCTCTGACCCCGGGGGGCCTTTCGTTGCCAGGAGAGGCAGGCTCGGTCCCGACCGACGAGCTGCGTGAGGCGCTCGGAGATCCCACGCTGGATCCCGAGCTGCTCGTGCTTGCCCTGACGCACCGCTCCTACGCCTACGAGAACGGCAACCTGCCGACCAACGAGCGCCTGGAGTTCCTCGGTGACTCGGTGCTCGGCGTGGTCATCACCGAGACCCTCTACGTCACGCACCCGAAGCTCTCCGAGGGGCGGCTGGCCAAGCTGCGCGCGGCCGTGGTCAACGCCCGGGCCCTGGCCGACGTGGCCCGTGCGATCGGGCTCGGCAAGCACATCCGCCTCGGCAAGGGCGAGGAGACCACCGGCGGTCGGGAGAAGGCCTCGATCCTCTCCGACACCGTCGAGGCCCTGATCGGCGCGGTCTACCTCAGCAACGGGTTCGAGGAAGCCGCTCGCACCGTCCACCTGCTCTTCGACCCGATGCTCGAGGCCGCGGCCGCCATGGGCGCCGGCCTGGACTGGAAGACCAGCCTGCAGGAGCTCAGCGCGCTCCACGAGCTCGGAGTGCCCGAATACGTCATCGAGGACGAGGGTCCCGACCACATGAAGACCTTCACCGCCCGGGTCCGTGTCGCCGACCGGCTCCACGGTCGCGGAGTCGGCCGGTCGAAGAAGGAGGCGGAGCAGCAGGCCGCCGAGACGGCCTACCGCACGCTGAGCACCGAGCTTCCGGACCGCGAGGTCCCGGGTCACCTGGCGCAGGTCCGGGTGGAGCGCCCCCCGGTCGGAGATGCCTGAGCTTCCCGAGGTCGAGGTCGTCCGGAGCGGTCTCCAGGCCCACGTCCTGGGCCGTCTGATCGACGCCGTCGAGGTCCTCCACCCCCGACCGGTGCGCCGCCACCTCCCCGGTCCCGCCGACTTCGCGGCCCGCCTGACCGGGCGCACGTTCACCGCCGCCCACCGGCGCGGCAAGTACCTCTGGCTCTCCCTCGACAACGGGGACGCGCTGATGGCCCACCTCGGCATGAGCGGGCAGATGCTGGTGCAGCCCGCCGGCGCACCCGACGAGCGACACCTGCGGGTCCGCCTCGTCCTCGGCGAGCTCGAGCTCCGCTTCGTCGACCAGCGGATGTTCGGTGGGCTCGCGCTGTCGACCGGCGGGGCCGTCGTACCCCCGGAGATCGCGCACATCGCCCTGGACCCGCTCGACCAGGGTTTCGACGACGACGCGTTCGTGGCGCGCGTGCGTCGCAGCCAGTCGGGCATCAAGCGGATCCTCCTGAACCAGACCATCGTCTCGGGCGTGGGCAACATCTATGCCGACGAGGGGCTCTGGCTGGCACGGCTGCACGGGGAGCGTCTCGGGTCCCGACTGCGTCGCGCGGACGTGCAGCGGGTGCTCGCGGGGTGCCGTGAGGTGATGCTGGCGGCCCTGGGTCAGGGCGGGACCTCCTTCGACGCGCTCTACGTGAACGTCAACGGTCAGAGCGGCTACTTCGACCGCTCCCTGGAGGTCTACGGCCGCGAGGCGGAGCCCTGCTCCCGCTGCGGCACGCCGATCCGACGGATCACCTTCATGAACCGTTCGTCCTACTTCTGTCCGGTCTGCCAACCCGCTCCGCGGCTGCGACGAGTCGTCTAGGACCGGGTCTGTCCGGGCCTCGTGCCGGGGTGCCCGGGCAGGACTTGATGAAGCCGTGACCCGCGTGAGACGCTTGGAGACGGTCCATACGGCCCACCCCTCGAAAACCTGGAAGGCACATCTATGGCCAAGGCGCTGCTCGGCTACTCGGTCGGAACAGACCCTCGAGTGGTTTACCGCCTCACCTCGGAGAATCGCATCCTCCGCCAACGCGTCGCCGACCTGGAGCAGATGACCCTGCGTCTCCAGACCGAGAACGACGCCCTTGCTGCACTTGCCGCTGAGTCCGTCGACGAGGCTGTCGCCCGCGACGACTCGCTGGCCCGCACCTGACCCCACAGCTTCCCGGCTCCACCGGTCCTGAGCACGGCTCGGACCGGAGGACGAGCCACCCGGACCGGTAGGTCCTGGCACCCCGCCCCGATTGCCGCTGTCAGGAGCACCTGCGAGCATCGAGGGCTGTGTACCGATCTGTCCTCGAGTCCGTGGTGCCGGCCCGACTGGGCACCCCGTTCCGATGGCTGCTCGGTTCGAGCTGGGTGAGCAACATCGCCGACGGGCTGCAGGTCGCGGCCGGCCCGCTGCTGGTGGCCTCGGAGACGCGCGATCCGCTCCTGGTCTCGCTCGCCGCGGTCCTGCAGTACCTCCCGTTCCTCCTGTTCGGTCTCTTCGCCGGCGTGGTCGCCGACCGGGTCGACCGCCGCCGGCTGGTCGCCGTCGCGGACCTGTGCCGGGTCGCGGTCGTCGCGGTGCTGGTCGTCACCGTGGTCACCGACGAGGTGAACATCGCGGTGGTGCTGGCGGCGATGTTCCTGCTCGGGGTGGGGGAGACCTTTGCGGACACCACCACCTCGACCCTGCTCCCGATGATCGTCGCCAAGCGCGACCTCGGCGTCGCCAACGCCCGGCTGATCACCGGCATCGTCACGTTCAACCAGCTCGCCGGGCCACCCGTGGGTGCCCTGCTGTTCGGTCTGGGCAGAGCGCTGCCCTTCCTCACCCAGGGCACCTGCATGGTGCTGAGCGTCCTGCTCGTGCTCCGCGTCCGCCTCCCGGTCCACGGCCGCGACTCCTCCGGGGAGCGGCCGAGCATCCGCAAGGACATCCTCGAGGGACTCCGGTGGGTGATGGCCCATGCGGCCATCCGCACCCTGACCCTGACCATCGTCACCTTCAACGTCACCTTCGGGGCGGCGTGGTCGGTGCTGGTCCTCTACTCCCTGGAGCGGCTCGGGATGGGGGAGATCGGGTTCGGCCTGCTGACCTCGGCGCTGGCCTGCGGTGGGCTGGCGGGCACGCTCGCCTTCGGCTGGCTGGAGCGCCACGTCAGCCTCGGCAACATCATGCGTGGCGGCCTGATCATCGAGACCCTCACCCACCTCGTCCTGGCGGTCAACACGGTGCCGGCGGTCGCGATGGTGGTGTTCTTCGTGTTCGGGGCGCACGCGTTCGTCTGGGGCACCATCTCCGCGACGGTCCGCCAGCGCGCCGTACCCACCCGGATGCAGGGACGGGTGGCCAGCCTCTACCTGATCGGTGTGACCGGGGGGATGGTCTTCGGCTCCGTCCTCGGTGGCCTGATCGCCAGCCGCTGGGGGATCACGGCCCCGTTCTGGTTCGCCTTCGTCGGATCGGCGCTGTTCCTGGCGCTGATCTGGCGCCAGCTCGTGCACGTCGCACACGCCGACGAGGAGACCGCAGGAGAGGTCACCGAGCAGGACCCGGCGACCGCCGCCGACTGATCCCGGTGTCCGGCATGCCTCCCCGAAATGCCCGCCTCGGCTGGGTAGGGTCGTGGCGCTGACCCTTCCCCGTCGCAGCAACCTGGACCGCTCCGAGCCGCCTAACGAGGCCCGGGGGTGGACTTGAGAGGATGCCGCGTCCAGCACGCAGCACGCCGCACGACAGATGACGCGACGCAGGGAGAGCAGACGTTGTACCTCAAGAGCCTCACGCTCAAGGGCTTCAAGTCCTTCGCCTCCTCGACGACGCTCCAGCTCGAACCCGGCATCACCTGCATCGTCGGCCCCAACGGTTCCGGCAAGTCCAACGTCGTGGACGCCCTCGCCTGGGTGATGGGTGAGCAGGGGGCCAAGTCGCTGCGCGGCGGCAAGATGGAGGACGTCATCTTCGCCGGCACATCGGGCCGGCCGCCCCTGGGCCGGGCCGAGGTTGCGCTCACCATCGACAACGCCGACGGTGCGCTCCCGATCGAGTACGCCGAGGTCACGATCAGCCGCACGATGTTCCGCAACGGTGGCTCCGAATACGCCATCAACGGCAACTCCTGCCGCTTGCTCGACGTGCAGGAGCTGCTGAGCGACTCCGGGATCGGCCGCGAGATGCACGTGATCGTCGGGCAGGGTCAGCTCGACTCGATCCTGCACGCGACTCCCGAGGACCGCCGCGGCTTCATCGAGGAGGCCGCCGGCGTCCTCAAGCACCGCAAGCGCAAGGAGAAGGCGCTCCGCAAGCTCGACTCCACCGAGGGCAACCTCACGCGCCTGGCCGACCTGCTCAGCGAGATCCGCCGCCAGCTCAAGCCGCTCGGTCGCCAGGCCGAGGTGGCCCGCAGGGCGCAGACCGTCCAGGCCGACGTCCGCGACGCGCGCGCCCGGCTGATGGCCGACGACCTGGCCACGGCCCGCACCGCCCTGGAGCAGGAGCTGGCCGATGAGTCGGTCCTCCTGGAGCGTCGCACCGAGGTCGAGGCCGCGTTGGCGGCCACGCGCGAGACCGAGTCGGCCCTCGAGGCCGCCCTGCGCGAGGACCTCCCGGCGCTGGCCCAGGCGCAGGACACCTGGTTCGGCCTGTCCGGCCTGCGTGAGCGCCTGCGTGGCACCGCTGGCCTCGCCGCCGAGCGGGTCCGCAACGCCGCCTCCCAGCCCGAGGTGCCCGAGGGTCGCAACCCCGACGAGCTCGAGGCCGAGGCCGCGCGCGTGAGCGAGCAGGAGGCCGCGATCACCGGTGAGGTGAGCGCCAACCGAACCGCTCTCGACGAGGCGGTCGCGGCGCGCCAGAGCTCGGAGCAGGCCTACGTCGAGGAGGACCGCCGTGTGGCCGGCCTGCACCGGGCCGCCGCCGACCGGCGGGAAGGGCTGGCCAGGCTCCACGGCCAGGTCAACGGTTTGCGCAGCCGCGCGGCCGCCGCCGAGGAGGAGGTCGGCCGCCTCACCCAGGCTCGCGCCGACGCGGTCGCACGGGCCGACCGCGCTCAGCACGACTTCACCTCCCTGGAGTCCCGGGTCGCCGGGCTCGATGCGGGGGAGGAGGGGCTCGACTCCGAGCACGAGGCGGCGAGCTCGCTGCTCGCCGACCTCGAGGACCGGCTCGCGAAGACCCGCGAGGAGCTCACCACCGCCGAGCGTGAGCGGTCCTCTCTCAGCGCCCGCAAGGAGGCGCTGGAGCTCGGCTTGAACCGCAAGGACGGCGCCGGTGCGCTGCTGGCCGCCACCGACTCGGTCAGCGGCCTGCTCGGCTCGGTGGCCGCCCTGCTGAGCGTCCGCACCGGCTACGAGGCCGCCATCGCGGCCGCCCTCGGCAGCGCCGCCGACGCGGTCGCCGTCCACGACGTCGATGCCGCGCTCGGAGCGATCGCGCACCTCAAGGACGACGACCTCGGTCGGGCGGGCATCCTGCTCGGCGGCGCCCGGGTCGACGACAGCGCGTGGCCCGGTCTGCCCAGCGGCGCGGCGTACGCCATGGACGTCGTGGAGTGCCCAGACCACCTGCGGCCCGCGCTGACCCGGCTGCTGTTCAAGGTGGCCGTCGTCGAGGACCTCGCCTCTGCCGGCGCGCTGGTCGCCCAGACTCCTGACCTCACCGCGGTCACCCGCGACGGGGACCTGCTCGGCAACCACTTCGCCGCGGGCGGCTCGTCGAGCCAGCCCAGCCTGATCGAGGTCCAGGCGGCCGTCGACGACGCGACCGAGCAGCTGACCACCGCGGCCCACACCCTCGAGCGGCTCGGCTTCGACGCCGCGACGCTCGAGCGCGAGCGCGAGGAGGCCCGACGCCGGGTGGACGTCGCCCTGGCCAAGCTGCACGAGTCCGACGCGACCCTGGCAGCGGTGGCCGAGGAGCTCGGCCAGTACGGCTCCCAGGCCCGCAACGCCCGCGCCGAGGCCGACCGTCTCGACCAGGCGATCGCGGCCGCCCAGGAGGCCCGCGACCGTGACCTCCAGGGCCTCGCCGAGCTCGAGTCCCGGCTGGCCAGTGCCGAGGACGCCCCCGACGAGGAACCCGACACGACACTGCGCGAGCGGCTGGCAGAGGAGTCGCGTGCCGCTCGGGCCGCCGAGATGGAGGCGCGGCTCGCGCTGCGCACGACCGAGGAGCGTGCCCGCGCGCTGCACGGTCGGGCCGACTCGCTGCTGCGGGCGGCCCAGGCCGAGCGCGACGCACGCGCGGCGGCGATCGCCCGACGCGAGCAGCTCCAGCGAGAGGGCCGGATCGGTGAGGCGGTCGGTCGCGGCGCGGCCGTCGTGCTCGCGCGGCTCGAGGAGTCCATCGCGGCGGCCGCGGCGGAGCGGACCCGGGTGGAGCAGACGCGGACCGGCCGCGAGCAGGAGCTGCGCCAGGCACGCGAGCGGATGCGCGACCTCGGCCGCGACCTCGACGAGCTGGTCAACACGGTGCACCGCGACGAGATGGCCCGCACCCAGCAGAAGATGCGCATCGAGCAGCTCCAGGAGCGGGCGCTCGAGGAGCTCGGCCTGGACGCCGACGGCCTGGTGGCCGACTACGGTCCGGACCAGCTCGTCCCGTTCAGCGGCGAGGTCGCCGAGGGGGAGGAGGTGCCCGAGCCGGTGCCCTTCGACCGCGAGGAGCAGACCAAGCGGTTGCGCACCGCCGAGCGTGCGCTCGCCCAGCTCGGCCGGATCAACCCGTTGGCGCTCGAGGAGTTCTCGGCCCTGGAGGAGCGCCACAAGTTCCTCACCGAGCAGCTCGAGGACCTCAAGAGCACGCGCAAGGACCTGCTCGACATCGTCCGCGAGGTCGACGAGCGCGTCGAGCAGGTCTTCACCGAGGCCTACGCCGACGTCAGCCGGGCCTTCGACTCCACGTTCTGCCGGTTGTTCCCGGGTGGCGAGGGCCGCCTGGTGCTCACCGACCCCGACGACATGCTCAACACCGGCATCGAGGTCGAGGCCCGTCCGGCCGGCAAGAAGGTCAAGCGTCTCTCGCTGCTCTCCGGTGGTGAGCGCTCCCTGGTCGCGGTGGCGTTCCTGGTGTCGCTGTTCAAGGCCCGGCCGTCGCCGTTCTACATCCTCGACGAGGTCGAGGCCGCCCTCGACGACACCAACCTGGGTCGCCTGCTGGAGATCTACGAGGAGCTGCGGGAGAACTCCCAGCTGCTCGTCATCACCCACCAGAAGCGCACGATGGAGGTCGGTGACGCGCTCTACGGCGTCACGATGCGCGGCGACGGCGTCTCCGCGGTGATCAGCCAGCGGCTGCGCGAGGCCGAGCCGGCGTAGGCCCGGGTTCCCGACCGTGGTCGCACGCGCGCCGCGTCGCACCCGGATCGTCGGGGTCGCGGCGCTGCTCCTGGCCGGCCCGGTGTTCGCCGAGCTGGTCCAGTCCTACCTGGACATCACCGGGAAGCTGGGCGAGACGCTCTTCCTGATCGTCTTCCTGGCCCCGTTGTACGGCGGAGTGGCGTTGCTGATCCGCGAGCTCGCCGTACGCACCGGGCGAGGGTGGTCGGGGCGACTGCTGCTCGCGGCGGCGTTCGGTGTCCTGATGCCGACCTGGGTCGACCTGTCCCTGTGGATCCCCCAGGAGGCGGAGGAGATCGAGCTCTGGGGTGACATCCGCGGCGTGACGGTCGCCGGGTTCAGCGTGCTCGCCCTCTCGTCCTGGGCGCTGGGACACGTGGTGATGAGCGTGGCCGCGCCGCTGGCCGTCGTCGAGGGGCTGCTGCCCGACGGACGTGGTCAGGCGTGGCTCGGGCGGGTCGGGATCACCGTCCTGTCCGTCCTGGCCGTCGGGGTGGCAGTGCTGATCCACGTCGACGAGGACGGGCCCGGGGCCGAGACGTCCGTGGCGAGATACGTCCTCTCGCTGGCGCTCGCCGCGGCCCTGGCAGTGGCGGCCTTCACTCCGCTCGGGCGACCGGTGGCCCCGGTCGAGGGTCGCCAGACGTGGCGTCCGGCGGTCCTCGTCGTCGCGGGCTTCGTCTTGATGGCGGCCTTCGACCTGGCCCCCGCCTCGTGGCTGGGCCTGGCCGTGGTCTGGGCCGCCGCGGTCGCGGCCGGAGTCGTGCTCGCCCGCGCCTCGCGGTCACCGAGGTGGACGGTCCGCCACCTGGTGGCCTTCGCCTACGGAGCGATCCTCGAACGCACGCTGATCGGGTTCCTGGCGCCGACCCCGCCCGGCGGCGACACGCTCGGGAAGCTGGTCCAGAACATCGTCGTCCTCCTGCTGGTGCTTGGTCTGGGCATCCTGCTCCGGGCACGCACCAGGGAACCCGCACCGGCGCTGCGCCCGGCACAATGACGGGCATGCCACCCGAGAGCTCACCTCAGCCACGAAGGCGGTCCGCACCACTGCGGACGGAATACGTCGTGTGGCGCCAGGCCACCACCCGCTGGGCCGACGACGACGTCTACGGCCACATGAACAACGCGGTCTACTTCGAGCTGATCGACACGGCCGTCAACGCCCACCTGGCCGAGGCGACCGGGGTCGACATCCGGTCGCTGCCGGCGATCGGCGTGGTGGCCGAGGTCAGCTGCCGCTACTTCCGCGAGATCGGCTACCCCGACCCCGTCGACCTCGGCATGGTCGTGGACAAGGTGGGCACCTCCTCGGTGATCTATCGGATCGGTCTCTTCCAGGGCGACCCGGAGGGCGCCGGGGCCGAGGCGGCCGCGGAGGGGCGGTTCGTCCACGTCTACGTCGACAACACCGGTGATCGCTCCGAGGGGCGACCGGTCAGCCCCCTCCCGGAGCAGGTGCGGGCAGCCGTCGTACCCTTGCTACGCGGCTGAGCCGGACCACCGATCCGGGCCGCCATCCCCAGAACAACCCCGAGAACGACTCTTCCCCCGACGAAGGAGCCCTCATGGGAGCCATCGTGGTCGTGCTGCTGCTCGCACTCGTGCTGGCCGCAGCGGTCATGATCTACGCCGCCTACCCCTACCGCGGCGAGGACACCCCCCTCACGCCCCTGCTCGGCAGGGCGATGCGCCGCGGTGTCGACTCACTGCCGACGCTCGATCCGCAGGAGAGGTCCGAGCTCGATGCCGACGAGCCGATCTCGATCACCCACCGTTGAGCGGCTCACAACTCCCGTTTGATTGGATCGCTCCATGAGCTCGATCCTGATCTTCGTCATTCTCGCGGTCGCCATCGTGGTGATCGGCCTCGTCATCGGGCTGGTCGCGCTCGTCAACGGGCGCAAGCAGCCGCCGCCGGTCCCGCCCGCGGCTCCGACGGGGACGATCACCGAGGACCGGCCACCGCAGGCTCCCGCGCCGGTCGAGGAGCCCCAGGCACCGGTCACCACCCTCGACCGCCCAGAAGGTACGGCGGGCCGGCTGGTCCGCCTCCGTCAACGGCTTGCCAGCTCGCAGGGCGGTCTGGGCCGTGGCCTGCTCAGGCTGCTCTCCCGTGACCGGCTCGACGAGGACACCTGGGAGGAGATCGAGGACACCCTGATCACCGCCGACGTGGGGGTCGCGCCGACCCAGGAGCTCGTCGAGCGGCTGCGCACCCGGATGCGCGTCGAGGGCGTTCAGCCCGCGAGCGCCGCCACCGTGCTCCGCGAGGAGCTCCTCGCCCTGGTCGACCCGACCATGGACCGGCGGATCGCCGTGACCGGTGCCGACGGCAAGCCCGGCGTGGTGCTCGTCGTGGGAGTGAACGGCTCGGGCAAGACGACCTCGGTCGGCAAGCTGGCCCGCGTCCTCGTCGCGCAGGACAAGTCCGTGGTCCTGGGCGCCGCCGACACCTTCCGCGCTGCCGCCACCGAGCAGCTCAGCACCTGGGGCGAGCGGGTGGGTGTCGACGTCGTCACCGGCCCCGAGGGCAGCGACCCCGCGAGCGTCGCGTTCGAGTCGGTGCGCACGGGCGTCGAGCGAGGCGTCGACGTCGTGGTCGTGGACACCGCTGGCCGCCTCCAGAACAAGGCCGGGCTGATGGACGAGCTCGGCAAGGTCAAGCGGGTCGTCGAGAAGCAGGCGCCGGTCACCGAGGTCCTGCTGGTGCTCGACGCGACCACCGGGCAGAACGGCCTGATCCAGGCCCGGGTCTTCCGTGACGTCGTCGACGTCAGCGGCATCGTCCTGACCAAGCTCGACGGATCTGCCAAGGGCGGCATCGTCGTCGCCGTCCAGCGCGAGCTCGGGGTCCCCGTGAAGCTCGTGGGCGTGGGGGAGGGGCCCGACGACCTCGCGCCGTTCGACCCGGAGACCTTCGTCGACGCACTGCTCGACCAGGGCTAGCCCGAGCCGGGTTCGCCTAGGCGCCGATGCCCTTGAGCACGAGCTCGACGAGGTCGTCGAGCTCCTCGAGGGTCGGCATGTCCTCGCCCGTGATCGCGCGCATGGCCACGAGGGCGCCGAGGAACTGGACCGCGCCGCCGAGGTGGACGTCGCGCCGGACCTCGCCGCGGGCGATGGCACGCTCGAACACTGCGAGCGCGGCGCCCTCGGCCCGGTGGGCGGCCTCGCGGTAGAGGGTGGCGATGCGGGTGTCGCGCATCGACTCCTTGATGGTGGTGCGCACGTAGTCGAGCCCGGCCGGCGAGTTGACGAAGGTGAGGACCGAGGTGAACATCGCCTCGAGGTCGCCGTGGATCGAGCCGGTGTCGGGGGTGGGCATCTCGTCCTGGTAGAGCTGCTGCATCGCAGCCACGGCGAGGTCTTCCTTGCGGGCCCAGCGACGGTAGACGGTCGCCTTGCCGACGCCGGCGTTGCTCGCCACCTCATCGACCGTCATGCTCTCGAAGCCGCGCAGCAGGATCAGGCTCGAGGCGGCGGCCAGGATGCGCCCGTCGGCCTCGGGATCACGCGGACGACCGCGCTTGCGGCGTACGCCACGGGTCGACGAGTCCCCGGCGGCAGACCCTGCTGCCGGCCGTGCTTCCTGGGGGGAGACGCCCGGTGAGGGCGGATCACTCACCGACGCCCCCACGGTGCTCGCTTCCACGCCGTTGAGCATAGGTTCGCGAAGGGCGTGATGCGTGGCTTTTCCGAAATCGGTGGATTTCACCCTCCCGTAACACAACTTTCTGATCCGTGACGCCACCGAAACACGTCCCGCCGACCCCTGAAACCTGCGAACCGCAGAGTTCTGCCCACTGGGGACCGGTCACCGCACGGACAACGCTGTCACGCCTGTCTGGGCCCATCAGTTCGTACTCACCACCACTGGAGGTTCCATGGACGGCTATTACGCGTGGATGCTTGTCGCAACCGCGTTTGTCCTGATGATGACGACGCCCGCCCTGGCGTTGTTCTACGGCGGCATGACCCGCGCCAAGTCGGTGCTCAACATGATGATGATGTCCTACGTCGCCATGGGCGTGGTCGGCATCATCTGGGTGCTGTGGGGATGGTCGATGTCCTTCGGGGGCGACGGCACGTTCTTCGCCAACCCGTTCACGCTCTTCGGGCTCAAGGACGTCAGCCCTGACACCTACATCGGGGTGATGTTCCAGCTCACCTTCGCGGTCATCACCGCTGCCCTGATCAGCGGCGCCATCGCCGACCGCGTGAAGCTCTCGGCCTGGTTCGTGTTCTTGCCGCTGTGGGTCACGTTGTCCTACTTCCCGCTCGCCCACATGGTCTTCAGCTGCACCGACTCGGCCCTGATCTGCACCAAGATCGGCGCCCAGGACTACGCCGGTGGCACCGCGGTGCACATCAACGCCGGTATGGCCGGCCTGGTGCTCGCGCTGATCATCGGCAAGCGGGTCGGGTTCAAGCGCGACCCCATGCGTCCGCACAGCCTCCCGCTCACGATGATCGGCGCCGGACTCCTGTGGGTCGGCTGGTACGGCTTCAACGTGGGCTCGATCGTCTTCGGTGACGACTGGAGCACCACCAAGGGTGCGGCCGCCAACCTCGCGCAGTTCTACAGCGAGACCGGGCGCACGTTCACGAACACGACCGTGGCCACCATGGCGGCCTTGCTCGGCTGGCTGCTCATCGAGCGGCTCCTGCACGGCAAGGCGACCACGCTGGGTGCCGCCTCCGGCATCGTCGCGGGGCTCGTGGCGATCACCCCGGCGTGTGGGGCGGTCGACGTGATGGGTGCCATCGCCATCGGCGCCATCGCCGGCGGGGTCTGCGCGTGGGCCGTCGGCCTGAAGTTCAAGTTCAACCTCGACGACTCCCTCGACGTGGTCGGTGTGCACCTGGTCGGCGGCATCGTCGGCACGGTGCTGATCGGCCTGTTCTCCACCTCTGACGGTGCGGGCGGGATCGACGGGCTGTTCTACGGCGGTGGCTTCGGGTCGCTCGGCGACCAGACGCTGGGTGCGCTCACCGCGATCGCGTGGTCCGGGGTCTTCACCGCGATCATCGCGTTCGCGATCAAGTACACGATCGGCTGGCGCATCGAGGACGAGGACGAGGTGGAGGGCATCGACTTCACCGAGCACGGTGAGTCGGCCTACGACTTCGTGTCTCTCTCCGGTGGATCGCTCACCGGCGCGCCGACCGTCGCCGCCCAGTCCGACGCCGAGTCGAGGGGAGTCAACGCATGAAGCTCGTGACCGCAGTGATCAAGCCACACAAGTGGGAAGAGGTCCGTGCAGCCCTCGAGACCTTCGGCGTGACCGGCATGACGGTCAGCGAGGTCAGCGGCTACGGCCGCCAGAAGGGACACACGGAGGTCTACCGGGGCGCGGAGTACGACATCGCCCTGGTGCCCAAGATCCGCATCGAGATCATCGTCGACGACGCCGACGTCGAGGACGTCGCCGGGATCGTGGTCAAGGCCGCGCAGACCGGACGCATCGGTGACGGCAAGGTGTGGGTCTCGCCCGTCGAGAGCGTGGTGCGAGTCCGCACCGGCGACAAGGACGAGGCAGCCATCTGAGCACCTCGTCGTGACCCGGCGAGAGCCAGGAACCACCCTGATCGCGGGCGCATCCCTCATGTCTGACATGTGGGATGCGCCCGCGGGTCATGCCCGGCTTCGACAGGGTGCAGCCATGGCCACCCTCACCGTTGCCGTTGCTTCCGCGCACCCGCTGGTCGAGGCGATCGACACCGGCGACACCGCCTGGCTGCTCGCCGCGTCCGCCCTGGTGCTGCTGATGGCCCCGGGCCTCGCCCTGTTCTACGGCGGGATGGTGCGCTCCAAGAGCGTGCTGAACATGATGATGATGACCTTCGGGGCGCTCGCCGCGATCACGGTTCTCTGGGTGCTCGTGGGCTATTCACTGGCGTTCGGCGACGACCTCGGCCTCGGGCTGCTCGGCAACCCGCTGGACCACTTCGGGCTGCAGGACCTCGTCGCGGAGAGCGCCGACAGCTGGCTGACGGTGCCGATCATCCTGTTCGCGATCTTCCAGGGCCTCTTCTGCGTGATCACCGGAGCCCTGGTCAGTGGTGCGATCGCCGACCGAGCCCGCTTCGGTGCGTGGATGGTGTTCGTCTCGGTGTGGACGCTGGTGGTCTACGCCCCGGTCGCGCACTGGGTCTTCGACCTCGACCGCTCCGGGCACAGCGGTGGCTGGTTGGCCAACAGGATCGGCACCATCGACTTCGCCGGTGGCATGGCGGTGGAGATCTGCTCCGGCGCCTCGGCGCTCGCCCTCGCGATGGTGGTCGGCACCCGCGTCGGGTTCGGCCAGGACGCCATGCGGCCGCACAACCTGACCCTGGTCATGCTCGGCGCCGGCCTGCTGTGGTTCGGCTGGTACGGCTTCAACGCCGGCTCCGCACTCGGTGCCAACCACGCCGCGGCGGTGGTGTTCGTGACCACGACCTGTGCGGCGGCGGCCGGTGCGATCGGCTGGCTGGCCCTCGAGCGATTGCGCGACGGCCACGCGACCACGCTGGGGGCCGCGTCCGGGATGGTCGCCGGGCTGGTGGCCATCACCCCCAGCGGGGGATCGCTCACCCCGCTCGGCGCGCTGGTCATGGGCCTGGCCGCGGGGGTGATCTGCGCGCTGGCCGTCGGGATGAAGTACCGCTGGCAGTACGACGACTCGCTGGACGTCGTGGGCGTGCACCTCGTCGGGGGTCTCGTCGGCACGATCGGCATCGGCCTGCTGGCCACGTCCGCCGCCCCCACGGCCGTGGACGGTCTGCTCTACGGCGGTGGCGTCGAGCAGCTCGGCAGGCAGCTGCTGGGCTCCGTCGTCGTGCTGGCCTACGCCTTCCTCGCATCCGGGGCGATCGCCTGGGTGGTGCACCGGGTGATGGGCTTCCGGATCGACGAGGAGCACGAGGTCACCGGGATCGACCTGGTGATCCACGCCGAGACGGCGTACGACCTGCACTCGACCGCGGGAGCCCGCAGCAGCGGAGGTTTCCAGGTCCCGAAGGCGACCACGGGACCGTTCGCGACCGAACACACCCGACGCAGCACCGAACCTGGCACGGACTGAGAGAGGCTGGAGACATGAAGATCCTGACCGCGGTCATCAAGCCGCACAAGTGGGAAGAGGTCCGCACTGCGCTCGAGGGCGTCGGTGTGACCGGCATGACCGTCAGCGAGGTCAGTGGCTACGGCCGCCAGAAGGGACACACCGAGGTCTACCGCGGGGCGGAGTACGACATCGCCCTGGTGCCGAAGGTGCGCCTGGAGATCCTGCTCGACGACGGTGACGTGCAGGCCGTCTCCGATGCGATCGTCGGCGCCGCTGCCACCGGACGCATCGGCGACGGCAAGGTCTGGGTCTCCCCGGTCGAGAGCGTGGTGCGCGTGCGCACCGGCGACCGCGACGCCTCGGCGATCTAGGCAGCGCCGGACGACGTGACTGCCGCCGAGCGGGCCGAGCGCACCCGCGCAGCCGACGAGCTGTGCGCGAAGGCGTTCGCGTCCACGGGCTGCCCGGACACCGGCGTCTCGCTGGTGGCCGTCGGTGGCTACGGACGCCAGGAGCTGGCGCCCTTCAGCGATCTCGACGTGGTGCTGGTCCACGACCCCGACGTCGAGCTGGGGGACTGGGCCGGCCAGATCTGGTATCCCCTCTGGGACTCCGGCGCCAACGTCGACCACTCGGTCCGCACGGTCGAGGAGGTGCTCGACCAGGCAGCGGCCGACCTGCGGGTGGCCACCGGCATGCTCGACGCCCGCCATCTCGCGGGCGACCCCAACCTGACGCTGCGACTGCGGTCGGCCGTGCTCAACCAGTGGCGACGCGACGCCCGCACCCGCCTCGGTGAGCTGCACGAGCTCGTCTCCGAACGTGGCCGGATGACCGGCGAGCTGGCGCACGCCTCGGTCCCCGACCTCAAGGAGTCCATCGGCGGGCTGCGCGACGCCACGGTGCTCAAGGCGCTGGTGGCCAGCTGGCTGGTCGACGTACCCCATGTCGACCTCGAGCGGTGCCGGATGGCCCTGCTCGACGTGCGTGACGCCCTGCACGCCGTCGCTGGACGCGCCACCGACCGGGTGGTGCCGGAGTACTGGGAGGAGATCGCCCACCTGCTCGACCTGCCCGACGGCACCACGGCACAGGTCCACACACGCGGCCTGGCGCGCCGTCTCACCCACCTCTCCCGGCTGGCGTGGCGCCGTGCGGAGGCGGTGCAGCGGCAGCCCAGCTCGGTCGGCGGCCGCCGACCCAGGCTGGAGACCGTCGCTCCCGGTGTCGCGATCTCCTTCGAGGAGGTCGTCCTCGACCGGGGCGCCAAGCCCGCGGACGACCCGCTGCTGCTTCTCCGGGCCGCGAGCGAGGCCGCCGAGCGCGACCTCGTCCTCGCGCCTCCGACTGCCGCTCGGCTCGTGCGCGACTCGCCGCCGTTGCCGGAGCCGTGGCCGGTCGAGGCCCGGGACCTGTTCGTCCGGCTCCTCGCCGCGGGTCCTGGTCTGCTGGGCGTCTGGGAGACCCTCGACGAGACCGGTGCGCTCGAGCGGATCCTGCCCGAGTGGGAGCGCGTCCGACTGCTGCCGCACGCATCGGTGGTGCACCGCTTCACCGTCGACCGCCACCTCGTGGAGACCTGCATCGAGGCCTCCAAGCTGATCCGCCGGGTGGCGCGCGCCGACGTGCTGATGGTCGCCGCGCTGCTGCACGACATCGGCAAGGGTCAGCTCACCGAGCACTGTGTGGCCGGCGAGCCCATCGCGCGCGAGATCGCCGCAGCGGATGGGCTTCGACGAGGTCGAGGTCAACCTGGTCGGTGGGCTCGTGCGCTGGCACCTGCTGCTCCCCGAGACCGCGACCACGCGGGACCCGGACGACCCGGCGACGCTGGCGGTGGTGACCGCCAAGGTCGACGACCGCGAGGAGCTCGAGCTGCTCGCTGCCCTGACCGAGGCCGATGCACGGGCCACGTCGGAGAAGGCGTGGACCAAGTGGCGGGCCTCGTTGGTGCGCACGCTCGTACGCCGCGCCGGGGCCGTGCTAGCCGACGAACCCGTCCCGGACGACGACACCGCCGAGATCGAGATCCCCGAGCGTGTGCTGGCCGACCCCGCGACCGTCTCGGTCGTGGCCCGGTCATCGGGCGACGGGGCGCGCGTCACCGTCGTCTCCGGCGACCGGATCGGTCTGCTGGCCGACGCTGCGGCGATGCTCGCCCTGCAGAAGGTCTCGGTGCGGGCGGCCCGGGCGTGGACCCAGGACGGGTTCGGGGTCTCTGTCTGGGACGTCGCCGAGACCGGGCTCGACGACATCTTGCTGCGCCAGCGGCTCGAGGCGATCGTGGACGGCCGGCTCGACGCCACCGACCGGTTGAGTCGGGTCACCCCGGTCAAGCTGGAGCCCACGGTCGCCGTACGCGCTGACGCCTCGCCTCGCGCCACCGTGATCGAGGTGCGCTCCGCCGACCGCCCCGGCCTGATCCACGTGGTCTGCCAGTCGCTGGCGCGGATGGAGGTCTCGGTGCGCTCGGCCCACGTCTCGACGCTCGGACCACAGGCGGTCGACGTCTTCTACGTGCAGGAGGTTGCCGCCGGAGCCCTGTCCGAGGAGCGGGCGGCCTCTGCTGCGCACGCCGTGCGGCAGGCGCTCGTGGCGACGTTCGCGCCCGACTGAGGGGCTGCCGATCGGGCCCTCGCGTCGGCCCTGTGCTCGGCGATGCGGTGTCAGCGCACCGTGCGGCTACCCTTGACCACTGATCTGGACCCACGGCACCCGAGGAATCCCACAACGTGTTCGCCACGCTTTCTGATCGACTCTCCGACACCTTCAAGAACCTTCGCGGCAAGGGCAAGCTGTCCGAGGCCGACATCGACGCCACCGCGCGCGAGATCCGTCTCGCGCTGCTCGAGGCCGACGTCGCCCTGCCCGTGGTCAAGGACTTCGTGGCGTCGGTCAAGGAGCGCGCTCGCGGAGCGGAGGTCAGCGGTGCGCTGAACCCGGCCCAGCAGGTCATCAAGATCGTCAACGAGGAGCTCGTCGCCATCCTCGGCGGGGAGACCCGTCGGCTCCGCTTCGCCAAGACCCCGCCGACCGTGATCATGCTCGCCGGGCTCCAGGGCGCCGGCAAGACGACCCTGGCGGCCAAGCTCGCGGTGTGGCTCAAGGAGCAGGGCAAGAGCCCGATGCTCGTCGCCGCGGACCTGCAGCGACCCAACGCGGTCAAGCAGCTCCAGGTCAACGGCGAGCGTGCCGGTGTCACCGTGTTCGCTCCCGAGCCCGGCAACGGCGTCGGCGACCCGGTCTCGGTGGCCAGGCGCTCGATCGAGGAGGCCCGGCGCACGCTGCACGACGTCGTCATCGTCGACACGGCGGGCCGCCTGGGCATCGACCAGGAGCTGATGAAGCAGGCCTCGGACATCCGCGACGCGGTCACCCCCGACGAGGTGCTCTTCGTCGTCGACGCGATGATCGGCCAGGACGCCGTCAACACCGCCCAGGCGTTCCTCGACGGGGTGGGCTACGACGCGGTCGTGCTCACCAAGCTCGACGGTGATGCCCGTGGCGGCGCCGCGCTGTCGATCGCGAAGATGACCGGCAAACCGGTGATGTTCGCCTCCAACGGCGAGAAGCTCACCGACTTCGACCTGTTCCACCCCGACCGCATGGCCGGTCGCATCCTCGACATGGGCGATCTGCTCACGCTGATCGAGCAGGCCGAGAAGACCTTCGACGCCGACCAGGCCGCCAAGGCAGCCGCCAAGCTCCAGGGCCAGGGCGGCGAGTTCACCCTCGACGACTTCCTCGAGCAGATGCAGCAGGTCCGCAAGATGGGCTCGCTGACCAAGATGCTCGGGATGTTGCCCGGCATGGGCCAGTTCCGCGACCAGCTCGAGAACTTCGACGAGCGCGAGATCGACCGCATCCAGGCGATCATCCAGTCGATGACCCCGGCCGAGCGGGCCAACCCCAAGATGATCGACGGCTCGCGACGGGCACGCATCGCCAAGGGGTCCGGCCGCCAGGTCTCCGACGTCAACCAGCTCGTCGACCGCTTCTTCGAGGCCCGCAAGATGATGCAGCAGATGGCCCGCGGCGGAGCCCCGGGGATGCCGGGCTCACCCGGGATGGGCCTCGGCAAGAAGGCCAAGGGGCGTCAGGCTCCCCAGCAGAAGCAGGCCAAGGGCAAGCGTCGCTCCGGCAATCCGGCCAAGCGGGCCCAGGAGGAGGCGGCGATCTCCGAGAAGCCGGCCGCCGCCGCGGGATCGGCGTTCGGACTGGGCGGTGCCGAGACCGGCGTACCCGAGGACTTCGACCCGACCCAGCTGCCGGACCTCTCGAAGTACCTGAAGTAGTCGGTCCTGACGGGGCTGCAGTTTGGCCGGGCGCCCGGCCAAACTTTCAGTGGATGGCCGAAGTTTCACCCCTCCACTGACAAGACGGCCGGGCGCCCGGCCAAACCGCACTCCGATAGCGTCGCCCGCATGGCTGCACAGCGATTCCGGGGACCGGTCCTGCCGGCCGGCGAGGCCCGTGACCTCTACGTCGTCGACGGTCTCGTCACCTACGAACCCCAGGCCGGCGCGGAGACGGTGGCGGAGGGGTGGATCGTCCCGGGGCTGGTCGACGCTCACTGTCACATCGGGCTCGACGAGAACGGCGCCGTCGACGAGGAGACCACCGAGCAGCAGGCGATCACCGACCGGGACTCCGGCGCGCTCCTGCTCCGTGACTGCGGCTCGGCCGCGGACACCACCTGGGTCCAGGACCGCGACGACCTCCCGAGGCTGATCCGCGCGGGTCGGCACATCGCACGCACCCGGCGCTACATCCGCAACTTCGCCCACGAGGTCGAGCCCGAGGAGCTCTCGGAGTACGTCGCCCAGGAGGCCCAGCGCGGCGACGGCTGGGTCAAGCTGGTGGGCGACTGGATCGAGCGCGACTCCGGCGACCTCCAACCGTCGTTCCCGGAGGAGTCCTTCGCCGAGGCGATCCGGGTGGCTCACGAGCACGACGCCAAGGTCACGGCCCACTGCTTCGGCGAGGCCGTCCTGCCGGGGCTCATCCGCGCCGGGATCGACTGCATCGAGCACGGCACCGGCCTGTCGGAGGATCTCATCGACGAGATGGCCGCCAAGCACGTGGCCCTGGTCCCCACTGTGGTCCAGCTGAACAACTTCCCCGGCTATGCAGACGCGGCCAGGGAGAAGTTCCCGAAGTACGCCGAGCACATGCGAGACCTGCACGCGCGGCGCCGCGAGACGATCATGGCGGCGTACGAAGGGGGCGTGGAGATCTACGCCGGCACCGACGCCGGGGGCGTGCTCCCGCACGGCAACATCGCGGGCGAGGTGCTCGAGCTGGCCGACTACGGATTCAGCCCCGTCGACGCGCTGGGGGCCGCCTCGTGGCGCGCCCGCGCCTGGCTCGGGCTGGACGGCGTGCTCACCGAGGGGACGACCGCGGACTTCGTGGTCTACGACAGCAACCCGCTGGAGGACCTCTCGGTGCTGGCGACGCCGAAGCGGATCGTGCTGCGTGGCAACGTCGTCGGCTGACCCCGAGCTCGTCGGCGCCCTGAGGGCTGCCGGCTGCGTGTTCGCCGAGGACGAGGCTGCGCTCCTCGAGGCCGAGGCGACCGACCCGGCTGACCTCGCGCAGATGCTCTCCCGCCGGGTCGGTGGGGAACCGCTCGAACAGATCCTCGGGTGGGCGGAGTTCTGCGGGATGCGGATCGTCGTGGCCCCGGGCGTGTTCGTCCCGCGGCGGCGCACCGAGGAGCTCGTCGACCTCGCCGTCGCGCTGCTCGTCGACGTCGAGCGTCCCGTCGTGGTGGACCTCTGTTGCGGCACCGGCGCGATCGGGGTGGCGATCGCCGCGCGCACCCCGTGGACCGAGCTGCATGCTGCAGATCTGGATCCCGACGCCGTGACCTGTGCCCGGCGCAACGTGGCCATGGGTGAGGTCCACGAGGGTGATCTCTACGACGCCCTGCCTGACCACCTCGCCGGCCGGGTCGACGTGCTCGCCGTGAACGCGCCGTACGTGCCCACCGACGAGATCGCGATGATGCCGACCGACGCCCGCGACCACGAGCACCGGATCGCCCTCGATGGTGGCCCTGACGGGCTGGACCTGCACCGGCGCGTGGCAGCCGGTGCGGCGGGTTGGCTCCGCCCGGGCGGGACGTTGTTGATCGAGACCGGCCGACGCCAGGCCGAGGGCACCGCCGCTGCGTGTGCGGAGGCCGGACTCGCTGCCGCGGTGGTCACGCACGAGATGTCCACGCTGGTGCGGGCGATTTCTGCCGGGTCGGGGTCGTCTGGCACAATGGCGCGCTGAGCCGTACGCCGTCTGGACCCTCTCATCCGGACTGTGAACGCCCACCGGATGACATCGCTCCTGGCCCCACCGGGACGCGCGGGATCCACCACCACACACATTGCAAGGAGACACCACAAACGTGGCCGTCAAGATTCGTCTGAAGCGCATGGGCAAGATCCGCCAGCCCTACTACCGCGTGGTCGTCGTCGACGCCCGCAAGAAGCGGGATGGCAAGGTCATCGAGGAGATCGGGAAGTACCACCCCAAGGAGGAGCCCTCGTTCATCGAGGTCGTCTCCGACCGGGCGCAGTACTGGCTCGGCGTCGGCGCGCAGCCGTCCGAGGCCGTCGAGGCGATCCTCAAGGTGACCGGCGACTGGCAGAAGTTCAAGGGCCTGCCCGGGACCGAGGGCACCCTGCGCACCAAGGAGCCCAAGCGGGACAAGCAGGAGATCTTCAACGAGGCTCTCAAGGACGTCGCCAACGAGCCCAAGGGCGACGCCGTGACCAAGAAGGCCGCCGCCAAGAAGATGGCGGCCGCCGAAGGCTCTGACAAGCCCGAGGCCAAGGCCGACAAGCCCGAGGCCAAGGCCGACAAGCCCGAGGCCAAGGCCGACAAGCCCGAGGCCAAGGCCGAGGAGCCGGCCGCACCCGCCGCCGAGGAGACCGCAGCCCCGGCTGACGAGACCCCCGCCGACGAGTCGCCGGTCACGACCGAGGCAGCAGCTGACGCCGAGGTGGCCGACGCCGAGAAGACCGAGGCCTGACCCGGATGCTCTCCGACGCACTGGAGCACCTGGTCCGCGGCATCGTGGAGCACCCGGACGACGTCCAGGTGCGCGACAAGCAGCTCCGCCGGGGGTCGATCCTCGAGGTGCGCGTGCACCCCACGGACCTCGGCAAGGTGATCGGTCGCGGCGGCCGTACGGCGACCGCCTTCCGCACCGTGATCAGCTCGCTCGCCGGCCGCGGCGGCGCCCGCATCGACTTCGTGGACGTGGATCGCCGCAGCTGATCTCGGCCGCCGGTTTCCCAGGTTATGAAGTGAAACTGCCTCTTCTCACACCGCGCAACGTGTGTGAAGAGGCAGTTTGGGTTCATCACCTGTGAAACCGGACCCGCGCCCCGTCCCTCAAGGAGTGAGTGTGGACGACTTCGTCGTGGTCGGCCGGATCGGTCCTGCCCACGGGCTCAGGGGTGAGGTGTTCGTGGAGCCGCGCACCGACGAGCCCGAACGACGCTTCGCCGCCGGTCAGCGGCTGCAGGCGACCGGTCGCTCCCTCACCGTGGCCGCGTCTCGACTGCACTCCGGTCGCCTCGTGGTGCGCTTCGAGGAGATCGCCGACCGCAACTCCGCCGAGGCGGCGCGCGGCACCGAGCTGAGCGCCCCGATCGACAGCTCCGAGTCTCCGGAGGACCCCGAGGAGTTCTACGACCACCAGCTGCTCGGACTGCGCGTGGAGACGGTCGATGGCGAGGTCGTCGGCGAGCTCATCCGGATCGAGCACAACGCGGCCCAGGACCTGCTCGTGATCGCCACCCCCGAGCGCGAGGTGCTCTTCCCCTTCGTGAGCGCGCTGGTGCCCGAGGTCGACGTCCCCGGCGGCCGCATCGTCATCGACGACCGTCCCGGACTGCTCGGGGACTACTGATGCGCATCGACGTGGTCTCGATCTTCCCCGACTACCTGGCGCCACTCGGGCTCTCGTTGCCCGGCAAGGCCCAGCAGAGCGGGTTGCTCGACGTGGGCGTCCACGACCTGCGCGACTGGACCCCTGACCGGCACCGCACCGTCGACGACACGCCCTACGGCGGTGGCGCGGGGATGGTGATGAAGCCGGAGCCCTGGGGCGAGGCGCTGGACGCGATCGCGGGCGAGGCGACGACCCTGGTCGTACCCACCCCGTCGGGGCGTCCGTTCACCCAGGCGGTCGCCGCCGAGCTGGCCGCGCGGGAGCACCTGGTCTTCGCCTGCGGGCGCTACGAGGGCATCGACCAGCGGGTGATGGACGACGCCGCGACCCGGATGGAGGTGTGCGAGCTCTCCGTGGGCGACTACGTGGTCAACGGCGGCGAGGTCGCGGCCCTGGTGATCATCGAGGCGGTCGTGCGGCTGCTCCCCGGGTTCATGGGCAACGCGGGCTCGCTCGAGGAGGAGTCCCACGCCAACGGCCTGCTGGAGTACCCCGTCTACACCAAGCCCGCCACCTGGCGCGGCCACGATGTGCCCGACGTGCTGCTCTCCGGCGACCACGCCCGGGTGGCTGCGTGGCGCCACGACCAGTCCGTACGCCGGACCGCGGAGCGGCGTCCCGACCTGGCCCATGCCTCTCGGGCGATCGACCTCGGCGCGTTCACGGGGCAGATCGCCCTCGCCGACCCCTCGGACGCCGCGGAGCTGTTCACCCTGCAGCGCGCGTGCTGGGTGCAGGAGCAGCAGGCCAACCCGGGGGTGCACATCCCGCCGCTGCACGAGGACCTCGCCGACGTGCAGGCGTGGCTGGGGGAGTGGACGACCCTGGTGCTGCGCAGCGGCGGCCGGCTCGTCGGAGCGGTGCGGGGTCGCCTCGAAGCGGACGCCTGGGAGATCGGTCGCCTGATGGTGGCCCCCGACCTGCAGGGCCATGGCATCGGCCGGCTGCTGCTCGAGGCCGTCGAGCTCGCCTCGCCGGACGCTGCGACCGGGTTCGTGCTGTTCACCGGTGCCCTGAGCGAGCGCAACATCCGGATCTACAAGAAGGCCGGCTATCGGCTGCTCGGACCGGACCCGGCCGCTCCGGGCGCCGTACGCCTGAGCAAGCGTCGCCGCTAGGCGTCCACGAACCCCTCGAAGCTCACCCCACGGAACCGCGCCAACCGCTCCGCCTGCTCGGTCAGGTCGGGCAGGGGCGCCCAGGCGTTCACCGCGATCCGGAGCTTCGTGCCGGAGGCCCGAGGACGCCAGGTGCCGAGCACCTCGTGGCCGACCAGCACGCCGCCGGGACGACCGATGGTGCGCCAGAGATCCTTGCGGTCTGCCTCGTCGGGCACGAGGAGGTCCCGGTCGCGCGACTGCAGGAACAGGTCGAACGGCCCCAGGAGTCGCACCAGCCCCGACACGTCGGGCGGGGACGCGAGGGCCTCGAGGTCACCCTCGAGGATCGACCCCTCCTGCCCGTCGACCGTCACCGGGACCGCATCCCGGGGCCAGTGGACCTTGACGTCCTTGACCGCCGCGTCGAGGTAGCCGGCCACCTGTGGGGGCGTGACGGGTCCGAGCAGGCGCAGCACGCCCCGCACGACGTCGAGCGAAGGGTCTGCACGCTTCGCCGGCCCGCGCCAGCCGCTGATCCGCTGGAGGACAGGGGGAGAGGTGTCCGGCTGGAGCTCGAGCCCGCCCTGCAGGGCGGCCAGCCGGAACGGCTGCTCGTAGAGGTGCTCGGCGTCGCAGACCCGGCACCAGCGCTGGTAGGGGTCGGGCAGTCGCCGGTGCAGCTCGGCGGACATCGCCCCCTTCACCACGGGAGCGGATGCGATGTCGCGCATCTCTGCGGCGATCCGCTCGAGGGCGTCGAGCACCGGGATGCCGGCGGCCTTC
Source organism: uncultured Actinomycetota bacterium (assembly GCA_963843075.1). Taxonomy (GTDB): domain Bacteria; phylum Actinomycetota; class Actinomycetes; order Propionibacteriales; family Nocardioidaceae; genus Marmoricola. The sequence goes on from CAWJJD010000001.1 coordinate 1,707,668, forward strand.
AGTGGCGTCGCGGCGCCGAAGACCCGCTTTGCGGCGTCGGCGTCGGAGAAGGGAGAGACCGCCCTCGCCACGGCTGCCGCCTGGGACCGCCGGTAGACGTGGGGCGCCCCCCGCAGCGTCCAGGCGGTGAACAGCTCTGCTGGGTCGGGCACCGAGCCACGCAGCTCCAGGGCCCAACGCGCTCCATCGGGACCGGTGTCCTGGACCCCGAGGTCGAGCACGGAGGCGTCGGTCGAGGAGAAGGAGGAGGTCGCGTCCAGCTGCTGGGCGTGCACGCGGAAGGCGAGCACCTGCTCGCGGGAGGCCTCCATGGGCGAAGTTCTAGCAGCCGGACCCGACGATTTCCGTCTGGGGCGACCCGTGTGGCAAAATCGCTCCTTGGCCCAGCAGCCACCGTCACCTGCCACAGGGGGACGACCGGTTGGCACATCTGCTGGGACACCCCGATCGACAACCACCATCCGTGGGTGACCTGTGGCAGTCACGAGGAGACACCATGACGAACGTCATTGACGATCTGTCCAGCCAGGCCAAGCGCGACGACGTACCCGACTTCCGGGCGGGCGACACCATCAAGGTGCACGTCAAGGTCGTCGAGGGCAACCGGTCCCGTATCCAGGTCTTCCAGGGCGTGGTGATCCGGGTGCAGGGTTCGGGCGTGGGCCGCACGTTCACCGTCCGCAAGGTCTCCTTCGGTGTCGGCGTCGAGCGCACCTTCCCGATCCACTCCCCGATCTTCGAGAAGATCGAGATCGTGACCCGCGGCGACGTGCGCCGCGCGAAGCTCTACTACCTGCGCAACCTGCGCGGCAAGGCTGCCAAGATCAAGGAGCGCCGCGAGGGCTGAGCCCCCCATCGTCGACGACGATGGTTAGGCTCTGTGCGTGACGAACGTGGACGAGGCCGCCACTGCCTCCGGTGACCCCGGCGACCACTCCGAGAAGTCGGGGAAGAAGTCCGGCAAGAAACCGATGCCGCTGTGGCAGGAGACCATCCTGCTGCTGGTCCTGGCGCTCCTGCTCGCCGTCATCATCAAGAGCCTGTTCGTGCAGGCCTTCTACATCCCGTCGCCCTCGATGGAGCCGCAGTTCATCAAGAACGACCGGATCCTGGTGCAGAAGGTCTCCTACTGGGGCAGCGCCACCCCCAGCCGCGGCGACATCGTCGTCTTCGAGGACCCGGGTGGCTGGCTCGACGACGGAGAGACCGCCACGCCGTCGTCCCCGCTGACCAAGCTGATGGAGAAGATCGGTCTCTACCCGACCGGTGGTCACCTCGTGAAGCGGGTCATCGGCGTCGGCGGCGACCGGGTCGTGTGCTGCGACGCCCAGGGCCGTATCACCGTCAACGGCCACGCTCTCGACGAGAAGGCCTACCTCCCCAAGGGCATGGCGCCCTCCCAGATCAAGTTCGACCGCACGGTGCCCAAGGGGCACCTGTGGATGATGGGCGACAACCGGGGCTTCTCCTACGACTCCCGCGGCCACATGGGCGGGCCCGGCGGCGGGTTCGTCGACCAGGACCTCGTCGTCGGCAAGGTCTTCGCCCTGATCTGGCCGTGGAAGCGCGCCGAGCTCATCCACCGCCCGGCGACCTTCGAGGGCATCCCGGACGCGAAATGAACCACCCCCCGCTCTGCCGTTGCCTGTGGGCGCTCGCTGCGCTCACGCCTCCGCGGGGACCCCGATGAGCACGCTGCCCCGCGGATCGACGGTACGCCGCGACGCCGGCCTCTACGGCTACGAGCGCGCGCTGCGACGGGCGGGCCTCGCCCCGATCGCCGGCGTCGACGAGGCCGGGCGGGGCGCCTGCGCTGGACCGCTCGTCGCCGCGGCCGCGATCCTGCCCGAGGGCAAGGTCGGTCAGGTGCCCGGACTGGCCGACTCCAAGCTGCTCACCGCCAAGGCGCGCGAGCGCTGCTACACCCAGATCCTGCGTCGCGCCCTCGCGTGGTCCGTGGTCGTCGTCCCGCACACCGAGTGCGACCGGCTCGGCATGCACGTGGCCAACGTCGAGGCGCTGCGCCGCTCGCTGGCGCGCCTCGAGATCCGACCTGCCTACGTGCTCACCGACGGGTTCCCCGTGGACGGTCTCGAGGTGCCCGGCCTGGCGATGTGGAAGGGCGACCGGGTGGCTGCGTGCATCTCGGCGGCCTCGGTGATCGCGAAGGTGACCCGCGACCGGATCATGTGCGAGCTGCACCAGCAGTGGCCGGCGTACGACTTCGCCACGCACAAGGGCTACATCACCGAGGAGCACTCGGCCGCGCTGGCCGAGCACGGCCCGAGCCCCGTCCACCGGATGAGGTTCGTCAACGTCCGGCGTGCCGCCGGGATCGTCGACGCCGAACCCCTCAGTCTGGAGCCCCAGCTCGAGCTGTTCGACACCCCCGTCCCCCTGCAGGAGGTCTCACCATGAGCGCCGAGGATCTCGAGAAGTACGAGACCGAGATGGAGCTCAACCTCTACCGCGAGTACCGCGACGTCGTCGGCATCTTCAAGTACGTCGTCGAGACCGACCGGCGCTTCTACCTCTGCAACCAGGTGGACGTGAAGGCGCGCACGGAGGCCGGCGACGTCTTCTTCGAGGTGACGCTCACCGACGCCTGGGTGTGGGACATGTACCGCCCCGCACGGCGACTCGCCAAGAACGTCAAGGTGCTGACCTTCAAGGACGTCAACGTCGAGGAGCTCAGCCACAGCGAGATCGAGCCCCCGAAGGCCTGATCCGGAGCACCGCAGACCCGCTCTGGGGCCTGCCCTCACGTCCACCCCTGCCCGAACGGCGCATTTCCGAGACGGAACGTATGTCTGGGTCGTACCTTATGGGCAGAAAGGGTGGGATTCGATGATGCGTGTCTCCAGGCGTGCGCGCCGCGAGGACGGTGCCGTGGCCGTCGAGGCCGCCCTCGTCCTGCCCATCCTGGTCATCCTGGTCTTCGGCATCATCGAGTTCGGCTTCGTGCTGCGCGACTACGCGGGAGTCTCCTCGCTCGTCCGCAGTGGCGCGCGGATCGCGTCCACGGGCGCCGACCATGGCCCCGGCACCTGCGAGACGGGGATCGGTGCTCCGCCCTGCACCTCGACCTCGTCCCCGGCCCTCGCGCAGGAGGCTGCCGACGCGATCCAGCGCTCGGGCTCGGCCACGAACCCCGACCAGATCGACTTCATCCTGGTCTACAAGGCGAACTCCAAGGGCTTCCCTGGTGCCGAGACCAACACCACGATGCCCAACGACTGCACCTCGACCCCCAACTGCGTGCGCTTCACCTGGCGTGCGTCGCTGGACACCTTCAAGTACAGCAGCGGCAGCTGGGACTCCAAGTCCATCAGCGCCTGCTTCCCCGGCTCGCCCACCAACCCGATGGACCGGGTGGGGATCTACATGCAGGCCACGCACAAGATGCTCACCGGGCTGTTCGGGACCTCGCTGACCCTCACCGACCGCGCCGTCATGGACTTCGAGCCCCTGGCCACCCAGACCTGCGGGGCGAACGATCACCAATGAGCACCCCTCTGCTGTCCCGGATCCTCGCGGCCATGGGTCGTTGGGTCTCTCGCGAGCGCCGCCGGCGGCTCTCCGAGGCGGGCTACGCCGCCGTGATGGTGGCGGTCGTCGTGCCTACGATCGGCATCGGCTGCGCGGCCGTGGCCGTGGACACCGGCATGTGGTACGTCGAGATCGCGCAGGTCCAGAAGGCGGCCGACGCCGCTGCCCTCGCCGGGGTGCCCTACCTGCCCCAGGACCTGCCGAGCGCCCGGGCACGTGCCCTCGAGGTGGCTGCCCGCAACGGCTACAACAACACCGGGAACAACACCGTCACGGTCGGCCTCGGCGAGAAGGCGACCCAGCTGCGGGTCGAGATCCGCAGCACCATCACCAACACGTTCGGCACCGTGATCGGGGTCCCCAAGCAGACGATCACCCGGGCAGCGACGGCCGACTACCAGGGACCTGCCCCGATGGGCAGCCCCTGCAACACCTTCGGCAACGAGCCGAACGCCGGCACCGCCGGGGGCTTCGGCCACTCGCGGCGGCACCGCCAGGGCCGAGCCCGTTCACCAACTGCCTGCGCACGCCGCAGTTCTGGGCCACGGTCGAGGGGCCGGAGACCGGCAAGGTCCAGGGTGACCGCTACCAGACCACGGACTGCGGCAGCGGCGTCGACGGGTGCTCGGGCGGCACACAACGACGAGTACGACGAGTTCGGCTACGTCTTCGTGGTCAAGGTCGGCGGCGGCCGCCGTGAACACGCCCGTCGAGCTGCAGCTCTACGACCCGATGTTCGTCAACACCGGGCAGACGTGCGACGCAGCCTGCCGGACCAGTCGCTCCTTCGCGAACAACAGCAGCAACACCAACCCCTACGTCAAGAACAACGACGCCACGGAACCGCTACTCAGACGACGGTGCCGGCGCAGAGCTCGTTCTGCAACGGTGACAGCGTCCCGCCGGCGACTGCTCGGGAGCTCCACGGCACCGCAGCACCCGATGACCACCTCGTTCGTGCTGCGCCAGCAGACCGACACCCAGAACCCGTGCAGGTCGCCCCCGTCCAGAACGACACCAGTGGCAGCCCGTGCATCAAGCAGTACGGCGCCTACAACACCGGCGGCGCCAACATCTCCGCCAACTGTCTTCAAGAGCGAGCACAGTGGCTACAACGACGAGATCGCCAGCCAGTTCCACAACTGGGTCAAGCTGTGCAAGTTCACGCCGACCAGCGCTCGGCGACTACTACCTGCAGGTGCGCACCAACGTCGTCCCTGGGCGGATCCGGGCCGGCACTACATCCGAGCGGGCAACAGCGCCGCGGCGGCCGCGGACGGCAACACCACCAACGGCGAGGGGACGAACTCGTTCGCGATCCGGGCCGTGACCGCGTCCGGCAAGGAGAAGGAGGTCTCCGTCTCCGGCTACAACCACATGCCGATCTTCGTGAACTCCGAGAACGCGAGCGTCAACTTCAACCTGATCCGGGTGCTGCCGGGTGCCGCGGGCCAGAAGATCTCCTTCAGCTACTTCGACGCCGGCGACGCGCCACTGGCCGGTCGGTGCAGGTGCTCGACCCGCCCGACGCCACCGGGACGATCACCAGCACGCCCTTCCCGGGCGGTTGCACCGCCGACGGCGGCTCGGCGGGTGCCAACACCGGTCGACCCTGATCTCGAACTGCACCGCGCCGTTCGTGAAGACCTCGGCAGCACGACCTCGAAGAACAACGGCAAGACCGAGACCATCACCATCCCGATCCCGGCCGACTACACCTGCAACTTCGCCTCCTTCGGTGGGCTGCTGGTATCGCGTCAACGTCGGCTTCGGCCGGCGGAGCGGTGCACGACGTCACGACCTGGGACGCGACCGTGATCGGCGACCCGGTGCGACTGGTCAAGTAGTCCCTGTGTGCCGTTTGGCGCGCACAGGCCCTGGTGCACAGGTCTGAGTCCACAGGTCTGAGGTCTGTCCGGGCCATCGCGGCGACCCAGCGGTCTGCTGGTGCCCATGAGTGGCAGTTCACGCAACAGCAACCTGGGTGCCTACGGCGAACGCGTCGCGGCCCAACGGCTCGTCGACGAGGGGATGGTCCTCATCGACCGCAACTGGCAATGCCCTGCCGGTGAGATCGACCTCGTCCTGCGCGACGGCGACGTCCTGGTGTTCTGCGAGGTGAAGACGCGCAGCTCCGCGGCCTACGGCCATCCGCTGGAGGCGGTCACCGCCGGTCAAGGGCGAACGGCTCAGACGGCTCGCCGTGCACTGGGTCGAGGAGCACGGCGTCCTGCCCGGCGGGATCCGCATCGACCTGGTCGGCGTACTCCTCTCCGAGCGCGGTGCTGCCGAGGTCGAGCACGTCCGGGGTGTGGGCTGATGGTCGCGACGACGCACACGGTCTCGCTGCAGGGGGCCGTCGGGCACGTGGTCGACGTGCAGGTCGACCTGTCCGACGGGCTGATCGGGACGGCCCTGGTGGGACGTCCCGACGCCTCGATCTCCGAGGCGCGGGACCGTTGCCGCGCGGCGATCATCAACAGCGAGTTCAAGTGGCCCAACACTCGACGGATCACGGTCCTGCTGTCGCCGGCCGACCTGCCCAAGCGGGGGCCTCACTTCGACCTCGGCATCGCGGTCGCGATCCTGGGGGCGACCGACAAGGACCTGCCACGTGCGGCCCTGTCCGATGCCGCAGCCATGATCGGCGAGCTCACCCTCGACGGACGCGTGCGCTGCGTCCCGGGCGTGCTGCCGATGACGATGGCCGCGGCCGCTCGCGGGATCGACACGGTCTACGTGCCCGAGCCGCAGACGGCCGAGGCGGCGATGGTCCCCGGCATGCGGGTCTTCGGGATCCGCTCGCTCGCCCAGGTCGTGGCCCTGCTGAAGGGCGACGACGAGATCCCGGCCGCACCGGAGGTCGAGCCGATGTCGGGCTCTCCGCTGTTGTCGTGGAGGGGAGAGGAACGACTCGAGGACCTCGACATGGCCGACGTGGTGGGCATCCCCGACGTCCGTTATGCCGTCGAGGTCGCGGCCGCCGGCGGGCACCACCTGATGCTCACCGGGCCCAAGGGGTCGGGGAAGACGACGATCGCCGAGCGCATCCCCGGGCTGTTGCCCGACCTCACTGACGACGAGTCCCTCGAGCTGACCGCGGTGCACTCCCTGGCGGGTTCACTTCCTGCCGGGTCCTCCCGACTGGTCCGCCCACCGTTCCGGGCGCCGCACCACTCGGCCTCGCGGACCGGCATCCTCGGTGGCGGGAGCGGGAGGGTGCGGCCGGGAGAGGTGAGCAAGGCCCACCTGGGCGTCCTCTTCCTCGACGAGTTCCCGCTCTTCCCGACCGACGTCGTGGAAGCCCTGCGCGAACCACTCGAGTCGGGCGAGATCTCGATCTCCCGCGGCGACGAGGACGCCACCTACCCGGCGCGGACGATGTTCGTCTTCGCCTGCAACCCCTGCAGGTGCGGCGAATACCATCCCTATTCTCGCGACCACCACTGCAAGTGTGGCGAGGTGAAGCGGCGTGACTACCGCGCCAAGATCTCCGGTCCGATCGCCGACCGCATCGACATCACCCGCTTCGTCGAGCCGCTCAAAGAGGTCCAGCGGCGGGCCGCGAGCCTGCCCCACGAGCGACCCGAGACGAGCGCGACCATCCGGGTCCGGGTCGCCGCGGCCCGCGACCTGCAGCGGGAGCGCTACGCCGCGATGCCCTGGCGTCTCAACGCCCACGCCCCGGGACCCCTGCTGCGCGAGCAGTGGCCGCTGACCGACTCGGCGATGCGACGTCTCGACGAGGAGGTCTATGCCGGGCGGCTCACCCGGCGAGGTGCTGTCCGCGTGCACCGAGTCGCATGGTCGGTCGCCGACGTCACTGGTGTGGCCAGACCGGGAGAGGACGAGCTGGACGTCGCCATCCGGTTCAGGTCGGCGACGCCGCTGCTGATGAAGAGCATTCCGGTCCCGTCCGAGGCCGATCTGCAGGCGGGAGCATGAGCACGACGTCGTCGCCGGGAAAACCGTCGGTGAAGGAGTCCGAGCGCTTGGCCCGGGCCGCGCTGTCCCGGATCGGCGAGCCGGGGGACCCGCGGCTCACCGATCTGGTGCACCAGCACGGCGCGGAGCAGGTGCTGGCCGGCCTCCGGCAGCAGGCCGACGACGGGGAGCTCGGCGAGGACCTGGCCGAGCGGATCACCACGGTCGATCCGGCACGGGAGCTCGAGACCGCCATGGCGCGCGGCATCCGGTTCGTCACACCCGGTGACGCGGAGTGGCCGACATGCCTCGACGACCTGAGCCACGCCCCGCACCTGCACGAGCGCGGGGGCGTCCCCATCGGGTTGTGGTGCCGCGGCCCGCTGCGGCTCGCGGAGGCCGTGGAGCGCGCCGTCGCCGTGGTCGGGTCACGCTCGGCCACGACCTACGGCGGCGCCGTCGCAGGTGACATCGCGGCCGTCCTCGCGCAGGAGTCGTGGACGGTCGTGTCCGGCGCAGCGTTCGGGATCGACCAGTCGGCCCACCGCGGTGCTCTGGCCAGCCGCGGCCCGACCGTGGCTGTGCTGGCCTGCGGTGCCGATCGCGCCTACCCCACGGCGCACCGCAACCTGATCGACTACATCGCCGACGTCGGCCTCGTGGTCTCCGAGGCAGCGCCGGGCTGTGCGCCCACGCGGATCCGGTTCCTGGCGCGCAACCGGCTGATCGCGGGCATGGCCGGTGGCACCGTGGTCGTCGAGGCCGCCCTGCGCAGCGGAGCGCTCAACACCGCCAGCTGGGCCGGGGGGTTGGGGCGCGCGGTGATGGGGGTGCCCGGTCCCGTCACCAGCGCCCCCTCGGCCGGGGTGCACCAGCTGATCCGGGCCCGCGACGCGTTGCTGGTCACCTGTGGTGAGGAGGTGCTCGAGATCGTGGGGCCGATGGGCGAGTACACCTTGGAGTTCCAACGGGAGGAGGACCGCCCGCGCGACCGGTTGTCCTCCCGGGAGCGGCAGGTGCTCGACGCCGTGCCGCTCATCCAGGGCGTCGGCTCGGCCTCCATCGCCCGCACCGCAGGCATCGCCCACGGGCGCACCAAGGAGGCCCTGCTGGCCCTGCACCGGGTGGGCCTCGTCGAGCACTCGTTGGGACGCTGGCGCGTGGCGGATGGGCTTGCGGCGGTGCCTGGCGGTGCCGGGCCGTCGCCGTGAGGCCGTCGCGCCTGCACGTTCGGCCGCCGCCGGCTTCGTAGTCTGGCGGGGTGACTGTCCCCGACGAGCTGCTGCCTGAGGAGCTCGCGAACGCGCTGGCGGCCTACGAGCGCCACCTCACCTCCGAGCGCAACCTGGCCGCCCACACCGTGCGCGCCTATCTCGGTGACGTCACCGGGATGCTCGAGCACGCCATGGCCCTGGGGCACACCGACCTCCGCTCGCTCGACCTGCGCACGTTGCGCAGCTGGCTGGCCAAGCAGCAGACGCTGGGCAAGGCACGCACGACAATGGCGCGGCGTGCGACCGCGGTGCGCGTGTTCACGGCCTGGGTGCACCGCACCGGCCGGTCCGACTCCGACCCCGGTGCCGCGCTGGGAACGCCGAAGGCGCACCGCCCGCTGCCACCTGCTCTCAACGCCAGCGATGCGCGCGCCCTGCTCGAGGCCGCTGCTGTGCGCGCAGACGACGGCAGCGCCGTGGGTGCGCGCGACGTCGCCATCCTCGAGATGCTCTACGCCACCGGCATCCGGGTGGGGGAGCTGTGCGGCCTCGACATCGACGACGTGGACCGGTCCCGGCGGGTGGTGCGGGTCTTCGGCAAGGGCAGCAAGGAGCGCACCGTGCCGTACGGCGTTCCTGCCGACCGGGCCCTCGGCACGTGGCTCGAGACCGGGCGTCCCCGGCTCTTCACCGCGGGAGCGGGCGCAGCGCTCTTCCTCGGTGCCCGGGGGAAGCGGATCGACCAGCGAGCCGTGCGCACGCTGGTCCACGCCCGCATCGCCGACGTGCCCGACGCACCCGACATCGGTCCGCACGGACTGCGGCACACCGCCGCCACGCACCTGCTCGAGGGTGGCGCTGACCTGCGCACGGTCCAGGAGCTGCTCGGCCACGCATCGCTGTCGACGACGCAGATCTACACCCACGTCACCAACGAGCGGTTGCGGCAGGCCTACCGGCTCGCGCACCCGCGAGCCTGAGAACTTGCTCGAGGTCTCACACCGCGCGGTTGGCCCACCCACCGACAAGGCGTGGTGACCACGCGGGTGGAGCCGTGGAACCGGTCGGACCCCCGAGGTCACCCTGGAGGGGGAGCAGCCTGATCGGGCCGGCGCCGACCAGGGTCAGCGGGTTGAGGTAGGTGCCCCCGCGGAGCAGTCCCCAGTGCAGGCAGGCACGCGGGAAGCAGTGGCTCCCGGCGCGCCGGAGGTTTCCCACGACTCCTCCCCGGCCGACCTGGTCGCCCACCGCGAGGATCGCGCTCACGGGTTCGTAGGTCGTGCGCACCCCACCGTGGTCCACCACGACGACGCCCCGACCAGCGATCGTCCCGGCGAAGCTCACGGTGCCGCCCAGCGAGGCGTGGACGGCCTGGCCGGTGTGTCCGAGCAGGTCGACCCCGCGGTGCCCCGGGCCCCACTTCGTCGACGGTGGGTCGAACCCCGAGACCAGCTGCGGGCGAGGGGTCAGCGGCCAGACACCCTGTCGCACCGGCGTGGGGACGCTCTCGGCACCGGACGGTCCTGCGGACAGGACGAGGACGAGCGTGGCGAGGAACGTGACGAGCGGGCGCATGACCCCACCGTGCCTGCGTCCCGTTGTCGAGTCGATCCGATCACGGGCGCCTGTGGATGAGTGCGATCGGCGCGATGGCTGTGCGTGCCAACCGGCACGCCGGTCACTCCACGGACAAGAAGACGTCGTCGACCGCGCCGTTGAACTGGTCGGGCGACGCGACCGGGGTGCCGTCGGGTGCGGTCTTGCCGCCGATGGTGAGGGGCAGACCCTGGAGTGAGATGGTCCCCGTCGTCCCGGACGTCGTCCAGGTCCCCTCACCGGCACCACCGTCGAGGGCCCTGACCTTCAGCGTCACCTCGGACGAGGTGCGCTCGCAGGTGACGGCGTACCACGATGCGGGGTCGACGGGACCTTCCGCCTTCACGAACACCTCGCCTGCCTCACCGAGGATGCGGCAGGACGGGACACCGTGGTCGATCTGGATCTTGAACTGCCCCGGGCTGTCGAAGGTCCCTCGCTGGACCAGGTTGTCCCCGTTGTCCGCGTCGCTGCCCGAGGACTTCTCGTCGAGCGAGAAGCTGGCCCCGAAGGTGAAGTCGGCGGCGCCGGGGTCGAGGGTGCCGTCGCTCTGGTCGGCAGCGACCAGGACCGCCGCCGGGGCCGTGGCAGCCCCGGTGTAGGCGGGGAACCTGATCGCGTGCCCGCCTTCGGGACCCTCCACCACCTCGACCGTGGCCGTCCCCGAGGCCCGGACGTCGACGTCCACGCTCCCCGTCCCGGCGTTCTCGACGCGCTGGACATCGGTCCCGACGGTGAGGCCGGACTCGAAGTCCATGAGGAACGCGGGCGGTTCGACCGTCGGGGAGGGGGACGGTGGGGACGCCAGGTCGTCGCCGTCCTTCGTGCCGCAGCCGGCCAGGCACAGCAACGCTGCCACCAGCACCGTTGGGACCAGCCTCACCACACCACCTCCGGACCGTCGTGGACGAGCAGGGGGACAACCTATCCAGCGGGGGCCGGCGTTTCGACAACCCCACCGAGGCCCGGATAGAGTGGCTGGAGCAACCCGAACGGGTTGACTTCGCACGCTCGTTTCCGTGCCGTCACCGACTTCCTGGTCGAGGCGGATCCACGCGGGCGAGGGTTCTCAGTCCCACTCCGGTGGGTCGAGCCCCGCACGAGCGTCAGGGCAGGACACCCCCATCACCTCGGTGGGGCCCCTGCAACGAACTGAAAACCGGTTCGTGCGCGGCAGCGTGCGCGGACATGACAGGAAAGAAGCAGATGGCAGTCGTCACCATGCGCCAGCTCCTCGAGAGCGGCGTCCACTTCGGGCACCAGACCCGTCGTTGGAACCCGAAGATGAAGCGCTTCATCATGACCGAGCGCAACGGCATCTACATCATCGACCTCCAGCAGTCGCTGTCCTACATCGACACCAGCTACGCGTTCATCAAGGACACCGTGGCCAAGGGCGGCACGATCATGTTCGTGGGCACCAAGAAGCAGGCCCAGGAGGCGATCGCCGAGCAGGCGACCCGCGTCGGGATGCCCTTCGTGAACCAGCGCTGGCTCGGCGGGATGCTCACCAACTTCCAGACCGTGCACCAGCGGATCAACCGCCTCAAGGAGCTCGACGACGTCGACTTCGACAACGTCGCCGGCTCGGGTCGCACGAAGAAGGAGCTCCTCCACATGCGTCGCGAGCAGATCAAGCTCGACAAGACGCTGGGCGGCATCCGCGACATGAGCCGTACGCCGTCGGCGGTGTGGATCGTGGACACCAACAAGGAGCACCTCGCCGTCGAGGAGGCTCGCAAGCTGCACATCCCGATCATCGCGATCCTGGACTCCAACTGCGACCCGGACCTCGTCGACTACCCGATCCCGGGCAACGACGACGCCATCCGCGCCGTCAGCCTGCTGACCCGCGTGATCGCCGACGCCGTCGCCGACGGCCTGATCGCCCGCTCGGGCGCCAAGACCAGGGCGACGACAAGGGCATCGGCACCGACGAGCCGCTGGCTGACTGGGAGCGCGAGCTGCTCCAGGGCCAGGAGGGCGAGAAGGTCGACAAGGCCGCCGTGGCCGCGACCGGTGGCGACACCGCCACCCAGGAGACCCCGGCCGCCGAGGCGACCGGTGCCGCTGCCGAGGCGACCGAGGCCAAGGAGGCCGAGCAGGCCACCGCGCCGGCCGAGACCGCTCCTGAGGCGACCCCCGCGGCCGCTGCCGAGGCACCCGCCGAGGCTGCGCCCGAGGCCGGCGAGGAGATCGCCGTCGCCGCTGCGCCCGCCGAGATCGCGGACGAGCCGGTCGAGACGACCCCCGAGGCCGCCCCGGAGGCGAGCCCCGAGGCGAACACCGACACCACTGACGCGACCGCACCCGCCGAGGCTGCGGCCGCCGAGACGAAGGAGGACTGAGCGTGGCGATCACCGCCGCCGACGTCAAGAAGCTCCGCGAGCTCACCGGCGCGGGGATGATGGACTGCAAGAAGGCGCTCGAGGAGGCCGAAGGAGACTTCGACAAGGCCAGCGAGCTGCTCCGCATCAAGCTCGGCAAGAAGGCTGCCGCGCGCGGCGCCGAGCGTGAGGCCACCTCTGGTCTCGTCGCCACCTCCGGTGGTGCGCTGGTCGAGCTGAAGAGCGAGACCGACTTCGTCGCCAAGAACGACGACTTCGTCGCCACCGCCCAGAAGATCGCCGACGCGGCCGCCGAGGCCAAGGCGACCGACACCGAGGCTCTCAAGGCGGTCGCGCTCGACGGCAAGACCGTCGGTGAGGTCGTCGACGAGCTCGCCATCACCATCGGCGAGAAGATCGAGCTCGGGAAGGTCGCCTACTTCGAGGGCCAGTCCGTGGTCTACATGCACAAGCGTGCCGCTGACCTCCCGCCGGCCGTCGGCGTGCTCGTGGAGTACGACGGCTCCGACGAGGACGCTGCCCGTGGAGCTGCCATGCAGATCGCCGCGATGAAGCCGACCTACCTGTCCCGCGACGAGGTCCCGGCCGACGTCGTGGAGAAGGAGCGCGAGATCGGCGCCGCCATCGCGCGCGAGGAGGGCAAGCCCGAGCAGGCGATCGAGAAGATCGCCGAGGGCCGCCTGAACGGCTTCTTCAAGGACGTCGCTCTGCTCGACCAGCCGTCGGTCACCGACAGCAAGAAGTCGGTCAAGGCGGTCCTCGACGCAGCCGGCATCAACGTCAAGCGGTTCGCGCGGTTCGAGGTCGGTGCCTGAGACACCCCACGAGATCGCTCGCAGGCGCGCTCGATTCCTCGGGGACCCCGAGGATCGGGACGCTGAGTGGGTATGTTCACGGCAGACGTCTGGAGGAGGCCGGTTCGATGCAAGCACACAGCACGCATCGCACCGGCCTTCGCCGTGTGAGGAGATGAGATGACCGGCTACAAGCGTGTCCTGCTCAAGCTGTCCGGCGAGGTGTTCGGCGGCGGCAAGGTCGGCGTCGACCCCGACGTGGTCCGGGGGATCGCGCGCGAGATCGCCGAGGTCCAGCGCTCCGGCGTCCAGGTCGCCATCGTCACCGGCGGCGGCAACTTCTTCCGCGGGGCCGAGCTCCAGCAGCACGGCATGGATCGGGCGCGCGCTGACTACATGGGCATGCTGGGCATCGTGATGAACTGCCTGGCCCTCCAGGACTTCCTGGAGAAGGAGGGCATCGAGACCCGCGTCCAGACCGCGATCACGATGGGACAGGTCGCCGAGCCCTACATCCCGCGGCGGGCGATCCGTCACCTCGAGAAGGGTCGCGTCGTGATCTTCGGCGCCGGCGCGGGGCTGCCCTACTTCTCCACCGACACGGTCGCTGCCCAACGTGCGCTCGAGACCAAGTGCGAGGTCGTCCTGATGGGCAAGAACGGCGTGGACGGCGTCTACAACGCCGACCCGCGCACCCATCCCGACGCAGTGAAGTACGACGAGCTCACCTTCGTCGAGGCCCTCCAGCAGGGCCTCAAGGTCGCCGACGCGACCGCGTTCGCCCTCTGCATGGAGAACGGGTTGCCGATGGTCGTGTTCGGCATGGAGCCTGCGGGCAACATCCTTCGCGTCGTGCAGGGTGACAAGATTGGCACGCTCGTGAGCGCCGGCTTCCCGGTCGGCGCGACCGAGGGCAACCCCGAGTAGGAGAGAAGCGTTGACCATCAACCAGACCCTGAACGAGGCCGACCAGAAGATGGGCAAGGCCGTCGAGGTCACGCGCGAGGAGTTCGCGGCGATCCGGGCCGGACGCGCGCAACCCCTCGATGTTCGCCAAGCTCACCGCTGACTACTACGGCACCCCGACACCGCTCCAGCAGCTCGCCGGGTTCACCGCCCCGGAGGCACGCGATGATCCTGGTGCAGCCCTACGACGTGAGCGCGATGCCGGCCATCGAGAAGGCGATCCGCGACTCCGACCTGGGGGTGAACCCCTCCAACGACGGCAAGCTGATCCGCTGCGTGTTCCCCGAGCTCACCGAGGAGCGCCGCAAGGAATACATCAAGGTCGCCAAGACCAAGGCCGAGGAGGGCCGCGTCGCCGTACGCAACATCCGGCGCAACGCCAAGCAGACCCTCGAGAAGCTCGAGAAGGACGGCGAGGTGGGCAAGGACGACGTCACCGGTGCCGAGAAGCGTCTCGACGGCGTCACCAAGCAGCACACCGACCAGATCGACGAGATGCTCAAGCACAAGGAGTCCGAGCTGATCGAGGTGTGATCCCCACACCCTCCGAGCCCGTTCTGATGACTGAGACCTCCTCGGCCCCCGCCCAGCCCGAGCAGCCCCCGCAGCAGGGGAGCCGGGCCGGTCGCAACCTTCCCGTCGCCATCGCCTCGGGCGTGGTCCTCGTGGCCGCCATCATCCTTTCCCTGGCGTTCTGGTCACCGGCGTTCATGTTCATCGTGGCCGCCGCTGTCGTGGTCGCCGTGTGGGAGATGCACCAGGGCCTCGAGTCCCGCGGCATCGACATCCCCCAGGAGCCGCTGATGCTCGGCGGCGTCGTGATGGTGGTCGTCGCCTTCCTCTTCGGCGCGCCGGCCCTGGTCACCGCGACCGCGGTCAGCGCCCTGGTGACCATGCTGTGGCTGCTGCGCCGCGGCGTGGACGGCTATGTCCAGAACGCCACGGCGTCGGTCTTCACCTTGATCTACATCCCCTTCCTCGGCTCGTTCGTGGCCCTCCTGCTGGCCGAGGACGACGGCGCGAAGGCGGTGCTCACGTTCATCGGGGTGACGATCGCCTCCGACATCGGGGGGTACGCCGCCGGGGTGCTGTTCGGCAAGCACCCGATGGCTCCCGTGATCTCGCCGAAGAAGTCGTGGGAGGGCTTCGCCGGATCGGCGATCGCCTGCGTCGTGGCCGGCTACTTGCTCGTCGTACACCTGCTCGACGGCGACTGGTGGGTCGGCGTCGTCCTGGGTGTCATCGCCGTGGTGATGGCCACGCTGGGCGACCTGTGCGAGTCGGTGATGAAGCGCGACCTCGGCATCAAGGACATGAGCCAGGTCATCCCCGGCCACGGCGGCCTGATGGACCGGCTCGACTCGCTGCTCGCAACGGTCGCCCCCATCTGGTTGGTGCTGCACTACCTCGTTCTCTAGAGCGTCAGGGGTTGCCCCTGCGCCCGTGGGTGCGCGGCGCCTCGTAGCCGCCCTCGGGCGGCACCATCTCGGCACGCACTCCGAGCAGGCGGACGGGCCTCGCGTCGTCGAGCACCCGCAGCAGGTCGAGCGCGGTGTCGGCGATCACGTCGGCGTCGAAGGTCGGACCGGCGAGCTTGCGGGACCGGTTGACGGTGAAGAACGGGGCGAAGCGCACCTTGAGGTGCACCCGGACGCACTCCCGCCCCTCGCCGCGGATGTCCTCGACCACCTGCCTCGCGAGCGACCGGACCGCGTCGTCGATCTCCTCGGGCGTGGTGAGGTTCTGCTGGTAGGTGGTCTCCCTGCCGTGCGCGCGGGCCACCCAGGGCGTGTCGTCCACGTGGTTGGTGCTGACCCCGCGGCCGAGCCGGCCGATGTGTGGCCCGGTGTTGGGCCCGAACTCCGCGACCAGCGGCTCCTCGGAGGCCTCCGCGAGCTGGCGGACGGTCTTGATCCCGAGCGACGCCAGCCGCTCGGAGATCCGGTTGCCGATGCCCCACAGGTCCTTGGTCGGACGATGTCCCATCACCTCGAACCAGTTGTCCCGGGTCAGCCGGAACATCCCACCGGGCTTGCCGAAGTCGGTGGCGATCTTCGCGCGCACCTTGGTGTCGCCGATGCCGACCGAGCAGTGCAGCAGGGTCGCCTCGAGCACGTCGGCCTGGATGGTCCGCGCCACCGACTCCGGGTCGTCGGTCTCGATGCCGACGAACGCCTCGTCCCAGCCGAGCACCTCGACCACGGCGCCGGGGACCGCCCTCAGGGTGGCCATCACGACGGCTGAGGCCTCCTCGTAGGCCGGGGCGTCGACCGGCAGCAGCACGGCGTCGGGACAACGACGCGCGGCCACCTTGAGGGGCATCCCCGAGCGGATCCCGAACTCGCGCGCCTCGTAGGTCGCGGTCGAGACCACCGCCCGCTCCGTCGGGTCACCGCGGCCCCCGACGATCACGGGCAGCCCCGCCAGCTCGGGCCGCCGGAGGATCTCGACCGCCGCGATGAACTGGTCCATGTCGACATGCAGCACCCACGGCGCCTGGTCAGGCATGGCCACATCCTGCCGGATGGCACCGACACCTCTTGTCGCTCTGAGTACGAAGACCCAAGACGCAGGGGCCACGTCATGGAAGGCTGGCCCGCATGCTGCCGACGATCGCCGGGATCCCGACGCACGGGCTGTTCGTCGGCCTCGGAGTGCTCGCGGCGGTCGTCGTCTTCGTGCACGAGGCACGGCGTCGCGGTCACACCGACGACCGGCTGCTGATCGTGGTCACCGGTGCCCTGGTGGGGGGCGCCCTGTTCATGCGTCTCGGCACCTGGCTCCAGCACGTCGACCTGCGCGACAACGCCTCGATCGCCGAGCAGTGGGCCTACGGCAACCGGAGCATCCTCGGCGGCCTCGTCGGCGCCTGGCTGGGGGTGCACGTCGCCAAGCGGCTGTGCGGCTACCGGCTGCGCACCGGTGACCTGTTCGCACCGGCGGTGGCGCTGGGGATGGCGGTGGGCCGGATCGGCTGCTTCCTCACCGAGCCGCTGCCGAGCACTGGCGGCTACAACGCCTCCTTCCTCTACGAGAGCGCTTTCCACCTGGTCGCGTTCGCGGTCATCTGGTTCTGGCTGCGTCGACTGCACGCTCCCGCCGGGGGAGACCTTCGTCTGGTACGTCGCGGCGTACGGCGTCTTCCGCTTCCTGGTCGAGTTCGTGCGCGGCAACGAGGTCGTGTGGCACGGGCTGACCCGGCCACAGCTGTTCCTCGCCGTGACCATCCCACTCGTGCTGCTGCGGATCCTGCTGCAGGCGCGGTCAGGCGCCTACCGAGACCGAGCGGACGACCGACGAGAAGGTGTACCAGTGAGCACACGCACCGGCCCCGGGATGCCGCTGCGCGGCGACCGCATCCACCGCTACGTGAACGCGTTCTGCCCGCTGTGCCACGAGGAGCAGCCCGACCGCCCGCTCGCCGAGGTGCAGCGGCTCTCCGGCTGGCTGGTCGAGCGCGAGGACCGGATCTGGCTGGAGCGGGGCTGCGCCACGCCACGGCCTGGTGCGCACGCTGTACGACGAGTCGCCGGAGATCCTGACCTACCTCGAGCAGTGGACCGCCCCCACGAAGGTGCACGCGCCCGATCTCACCGGCAACTTCGCGCCGGTCCCAGCGGCGTACGCCGACGGCCTGCCCGAGATGCAGACCCAGCACACCTGCATCCTGCTCGAGGACCTGCTCGACCACTGCAACCTCAAGTGCCCGACCTGCTTCGCCGCGTCCGCTCCTGCTCTCGCCTCGGTCGTGCCGCTCGAGGAGGTGCTGGCCTCCATCGACACCCGGCTCTCGCGCGAGAACGGGCGCATCGACGTGCTGATGCTCAGCGGCGGCGAACCGACGCTCTATCCGTGGCTGGCCGAGCTGCTCGATGCGGTCGCCGAGCGGCCGATCGTGCGGGTGCTCGTGAACACCAACGGGCTGGCGATCGCCCAGGACGACGCCCTGCTCGACGTGCTTCGCCGCCATCGCGAGCGGGTCGAGATCTACCTGCAGTACGACGGTGAGTCGGCCGAGGCCTCCACCCACCACCGCGGCGCCGACATCCGGCGGTTCAAGGAGCGGGCGATCGAACGGCTCTCCGGGGCCGGGGTGTTCACGACCCTGACCATGACGGCGGCCCTCGGGGTCAACGACGACGAGATCGGGTTCGTGATCAAGCGAGCGCTGGACACGCCGTACGTCGGCGGGGTCACCATCCAGCCGGTCTTCGGGTCGGGCCGCAGCGCCGGGCTGGACCCGATGGACCGGCTCACCCACACCGGTGTGCTCGCCCGACTCGAGGAGCAGACCGCCGGGCAGGTGACCTGGCGCGACCTGACCGCGCTGCCGTGCTCCCACCCGCACTGCTGCTCGGTGGGCTACCTCCTGCGCGACGACTCCGGCTCCTGGAAGTCGCTCGTCGAGCTGATCGGGCACGACCGGCTCAAGCAGTGGCTCGACCTCGAGCCCGACGTGCTGGCCAACCGGATCGCCGACGACGCCATCCCCGACCAGCTCCGAGCCGTGGTCAAGGGCTCCCTGCTCGACCTGCTCTCGGAGCAGTCCTCCCTCTCGCACCCGTCGATGGCGAACATCTGGCAGGACATCTGCACCAGCTGCGACCTCGGCATCGGCACGCTCGCGACCCTCGCGGCCTCGAGGCTCCCCGGGCAGCGCGAGCGGATGCGCCGGCTGCTGGGCGAGCGCGTGCTGCGCGTGACCGTGAAGCCGTTCATGGACATGAACACGATGATCGAGGAGCGGCTCACCCAGTGCTGTGTCCACGTGGCCACGGTCAACGCCGACTCGGGTGCCCACCAGTGCGCGCCGTTCTGCGCCGTGCAGGCGTGGGCGCCGCTGTCGCGGAGCAGGATCTCGACCGCCGCCGGCCTGCCGATGCTCCCGGCGGGGGAGCGATGAGCGACCCGCGTCAGGTCGGCCCCACCACGGGTGGAGCCCGGAACCGCGTCGCCTCCCTACGACCCGTTGCGACTGTGCGTGTTCGCCACCGTGGCGCTGCTGGGCTGGCTCCTCGGTGCCTGGGCGCTGCTGGGGTTCAGCCTGCTCGCCGTCGTCGGCTATGCCCGCGCGCGGCGGGCCGGACTGCTGCGCTCGAAGTGCAAGCTCGGCGACACCCGCCTCGTGCTGCTCTACCTCGTCCTGCTGGCCGTCGCGGCCGGTGCCGGCATCTACCTGTCCCTGACCTGACCGAGAGGCAGCCACGTGTCCCAGCAGCCACCGCCCCCGCCGTACGGCGGACCGCCCGGCCCACCGCCTGGACAGCCGCCCGGACAGCCTCCCTACGGGGCGCCGTACGGACAGCCGCCCGACCAACCGCCTGCGTCGGGGATGTCGAACAAGGGCAAGTTCTGGCTCGGTGTCGTGCTGGCCCTGCCTGCGCTCCTGGTCGGCGGCTTCCTGGTCGGGCTCGGTCCGGCGGTGACGGCCGGTGACACCGGGACCAACGAGGTCGGCTTCTTCGTCGGTCTGTTCATCTTCTTGATGGAGCTCGTCGGCCTGGTGGTCCTCATCGTGATCGCCCGCACCCGGTGGATCGGCCTCGGCATCCTGGCCGGCCTCGCGACCCTGTTCATCCTGGCGGCCGGCGCGTGCATCGTCCTGATCGTGGGTCTGAGCAACTCCTACAGCTGAACGGACGTCATCCGAACTGGCTGCCCGGGCCGTCAATTCGTATGACGTCGCGCCGGATGGGAGGATGAGCCGGTTGTGAGTGAACCCATCAAGACCCTTCCCCTCGTCTTCGAGGAGCCCAAGGGGCGCGGCAAGCCCCCGCGCCACCTCGCCGACCTGACTCCGGATGAGCGCAAGGCGCGACTCGAGGAGCTCGGACTGCCGGGCTTCCGGGCGCGCCAGCTCTCCACGCACTACTTCTCGCGCCTCGTCGACGATCCCGAGCAGATGACCGACCTGCCCGCGGCCCAGCGCTCCGAGCTCGTCGAGGGGCTGCTGCCGCACCTGATGACACCGCTGCGCACGCTCGAGGCCGACCGCGGCAGCACTCGCAAGACGCTGTGGAAGCTCTTCGACGGCGCGCTCGTCGAGTCCGTGCTGATGCGCTATCCCGGTCGCGTCACGATGTGCGTCTCCAGCCAGGCCGGCTGCGGGATGGCCTGCCCGTTCTGCGCGACCGGCCAGGGCGGCCTCCAGCGCAACATGTCCACCGCCGAGATCGTCGAGCAGGTGGTGGCCGGCGCCCGCGCGCTGGCGCGCGACGAGGTCGCGGGTGGCCCCGGCCGCGTGTCCAACGTGGTGTTCATGGGCATGGGCGAGCCGATGGCCAACTACAAGGCCGTCATCGGTGCCGTCCGCCGCCTCACCGATCCCACTCCCGACGGGCTCGGCATGTCGGCCCGCGGGATCACCGTGAGCACGGTCGGCCTGGTCCCGCGGATCAACCAGCTCACCGAGGAGGGGATCCCGGTGACCCTCGCGCTGAGCCTGCACGCCCCCGACGACGAGCTGCGCGACGAGCTGGTCCCGATCAACACGCGCCACAAGGTGGCAGAGACCGTCGAGGCGGCGTGGAACTACGCGAAGGCCACCAAACGTCGGGTCTCCATCGAGTACGCCATGATGCGCGGCATCAACGACCAGGCCTGGCGCGCCGACCTGCTCGGCGACGTGCTCAACGCCCACGGCGACTGGGGCTGGGTGCACGTCAACCTGATCCCGCTCAACCCGACGCCGGGCTCGAAGTGGACCGCGAGTGACCCCCGCGACGAGCGCGAGTTCGTCCGACGGCTCGAGGCCAAGGGCATCCCGACCACCGTGCGCGACACCCGCGGCCGCGAGATCGACGGCGCCTGCGGGCAGCTCGCGGCGCTCGAGGACTGACTTGCCGGCGATGGAATAGTCACGACTGAGCCTCGTTGGGCCCTGTATGACCACCATCGCGATCATCGGAGCAGGCAAGGGTCTCGGCGCTGCCGTGGCACGACGGTTCGGCAAGGAAGGCTTCGCCGTCGGGCTGGTCTCGCGGCACCAGGGCCGCCTCGACGCCCTGGCCGCCGAGCTGGAGCAGGACGGTGTGCAGGCGAAGGGGTTCGCGGCCGACGTACGCGACCCGGAGAGCATCGCCGCGGCCCTGGAGCAGGTCACGGAGACCCTCGGGCCGATCGAGGTCCTGCAGTACAGCCCGCTGCCGCAGAAGGACTTCATGCGCCCCGTCCTGGAGACCACCCCGGCCGACCTCAAGGGGCCGGTCGAGTTCTCGATCTACGGACCCGTCGCGGCCGTCCACCAGGTGCTGCCGGGGATGCGGTTCCTCGGTGAGGACGCCACCCCGAGCATCCTGTTCGTCAACGGCGGCTCGGCCGTGAAGCCCGGTCGCAACGTGACCGGCACCTCGGTCGCCTTCGCGGGCCAGGCGGCGTACGCCGAGCTCCTGCACGAGGTCCTCGGCGAGGAGGGCATCTACGTCGGGCAGCTGATCATCGGCGGCCGCATCATCGAGGGCGACCCGGAGAAGGGTCCGGACGTCCTGGCCGACCAGCTCTTCGAGCTGCACCGCAAGCGCGACACCTTCCGCACGCAGGTCAGCTCGGACTGACCTGCTTCTCGAAGAAGACCCGGTCGAACCCGTCCTCGTCCTCTCGGTCGACCTCGGCGTAGCCCAGGTGGGTGTAGAGCCTCTGGTTCTCGAGCATCGAGGCATGCGTGTAGAGCCGCACGGTGCTCGTGCCGGTCGCCCTCGCGTGGTCCTCGGCGATCGCGACCAGGAGCCGTCCGACCCCGCGGCCCCGCCAGTCGGGGTGCACGGCGACGTTCTCCAGGAGCGTGGCCTCGGGTTCGTCGACGACCACGACGAACCCTGCGAGGCCTCCACCGGACTCGGCGACCCAGACGTGGTCGCGGGCGATCGACGCCGCGTAGTCGGCGTCCATCGGTGCGGGCCGCTGGCCACGCATGCGGGCGAGGTAGGGCTCGTAGGACGCGGTCGCCAGGTCGGCCAGCACCGCCGCGTCCGAGGCGAGGGCCGTGCGGGTCGTGAGGTCGTCCACGGACCCATCCTCGATGACTGGGGAGACGAGCACACGTGTGCTTGTCTCCCCAGGTGCGCGGTCTGGTCGGGCGGGCGATGCCGGCCTGGGCCGACCTGCCGGTGCGCCGGCTGGCGACGAGCGGCTCCACGAACGCGCTGTTCCGTCTGGGTGACGACCTCCTCGTCCGGCTGCCGCGCCAGCCCGGTGGGTCGGAGACCATCTCCAAGGAAGCCGCGTGGCTGCCGAGCCTTCGCCCGCTGCTGCCCGTGGCCGTGCCAGACGTGGTCGGCGTGTTCGAGCCCGACCATGGCTACCCGGAGCGCTGGTCGGTGGTGCGCTGGATCGAGGGGGTGCACCCGGAGGTGGTCGATCCGGACACGCCCGTCGACGCCGGACGCGCAGACCTGGCGACCGATCTCGCCAGGCTCCTGGAAGCACTGCGGCAGGCGGAGGTGCCCACGCAGGCGGACGACGACCCGCAGCTGTGGTCCTACCGAGGTGATCCGCTCGCGACGATGGACCGGACGACGCGGGAGAACATCGAGCGTTGCCGGGCCCTGGACGACCTCGACCTCGACCTCGACGCCGTCGAGCAGGTCTGGGGCGAGGCCATGCGGCTGCCTGGGACCGGAGACCGCGCCACGCCGCGGTGGTACCACGGCGACCTGGCGGCCGAGAACCTGTTGCTGCGCGACGGGTCGCTGGCCGCCGTCCTCGACTTCGGGAGCGTGGCGGTCGGCGACCCGACCGTCGACCTCGCCGTGGCCTGGGAGGCCCTCGATCCTCCCGCCAGGGACGTGTTCCGACGACGCCTCGACGTCGACGACGTCACCTGGCTCCGTGGCCGCGCCTGGGCACTCTGCCTCAGCCTGATGATCTGGTACTACTGGGCGACCATGCCGCAGAGACGGTCCAGCCGGGTGGCTGTGGCGCGCAACGTTCTCGCAGACGCGGGGTTCTCGGCGTGATGTCAGGTGAGGTGCACTGTGAGCATGTCCGACCACCCCGTGTTCGTCCTGCACGAGCACTTCAAGCCCTCCCACCACTTCGATCTGCGGCTCGAGGAGGACGGCGTGCTCCGCTCCTGGGCCGTGCCCAAGGGGATGCCTGACGATGTCCGGCACGACAGGCTGGCTGTTGCGGTCTCCGACCACGACCTCGACCACGCGTCGTACACCGACGAGCACAAGCTGATCGCCGACGAAGGCTGGTGGGAGCTCGAGGACCGCAACGAGAGGCGGTTCGTCTTCGTGCTGCACGGCCAGGACGCCGTACGCCGCTATGCCCTGATCCAGACCGACCGGGACTGGCTGCTGCATCTCACGGCCCACCAACCGTAGGTGTGCGACGCCGACGGTTGGCGCCGCGCACTGTAGTCACCGGGTGACTGCGATCCGCGGCACAGAAGACAAACTCAGCGTGACTCGTCCTCATCGCGGTCGTTCGGATGGCGCAGCGAACGCTATGCCGCCGTACGGTCGCCGCGGCCCTTCGGCTCGTGGGACGTCATACCGATCGGTCGTCCGGGCGACCATGTCGTACGACGTTGCTCGGGACGTCATGCGAGGTGGCGGGTGGGACGACCAGGGCGTATGACCTCCCGTCACCCAACGCCCGGAACTCGGCTATGTGAGTGCGTCACGGGGCCCCGGGACGATACTTGGTCGAGCACACCTGGGCTCAACTGCGTCGGGGCTGGGGGATCGAACAACGACCGCCCGATCAGCGCCGCATCGCCGCGGGCAGCCCTCCTACGGGGTTGTTGTCACACCAGTGCTGACGAAGCGCCTCAGCGACAACCCTGGTGTGACAAGGACGGCCGCTGCCCACGTGCTCCCCTGCGCAGCCTCCTCCAGGCGGGCTAGCCACCGTGGCCCACGACGGGCTGAGCAGCCGTGACGCTCAGGCCATGTCGGCCGGCTTGGCCACCAGCAGCTCGGTGTTGCGGTCGGTCGGGGTGCCGGCAGCGTCCAGCTTCGCGTGCGGGTCGTTGACGGACAGCTCGCGCGACAGGCCGGCCAGGCTCACGGTCGAGGTCAGGTCACCGCGGTGGTCGGCCGGCCCGGCGTGGTCGAGGATCGTGGTGAAGATCGAGAGCGTGCGGTCGTTGTTGTCGGTCACCTCGAGCAGCCGCGACTGCTGCGGGTAGTCGATGTGCGAGGCGGTGTTGATCTCCCAGAACCCGCCCGAACCGTCGGCTCGCTTGTGCGCGGTGATCACGTTGCGGTGCGTGTGGCCGTTGACCCAGGCGATCAGCCGCGGCTGGCTGAGCAGGTACGCCGTCACCTCGTCGCCGAGCACCCGAGGGGTCGGGTCGCCCCCGGTCGCGACGAACGGGTTGGTCATGCTCGAGCTGGTGTGGTGGCTGAACACGATCACCGCCTTGCCCTTCGCACTCTCGATCGTGGCCTTCAGCCAGGCGAGCTGGGCGGGGTCGATCGAGCCGTCGGCGTAGCCGTTGGGGTTGACGGTGTCCATCACGACGAAGCGGAACCTGCCCTTGTCGAAGGAGTAGTAGGCCGTGTCGCTGGCCCGGTTCTGCTCGGTGAAGCCGTGCCCCTTGGGCAGCCCTGACGTCGCGAAGTGCTCGTCGACGATCTCGCCGCGGCTCAGCTGACGACGCTTCGGATCGGCGGTCACCCTCTTGGCGTACGGCGAGAGCACGATCCCGTCGACGATCTGGTCGAGCGTGCTGCCCTCGGGATCGAGCAGGTCGGCCGGTGCGACGCCGGCCGGGGGAGAGATCACCTTGAGGCTGCCGGTCGCGAGCGCGTTGGTCGGGATGGTCTTCGTGGGGAAGTTGCCCTGGGAGAGGCCGTCGTGGTTGCCGAAGCAGGTGTACCAGGGAATGTTCAGCCCCGCTGCGGTGAACGGCTTGCGGGCGGCGTCGAGGAGCTTCGGGATCGTCGGGAAGCCGAACTCGCTCCGGTAGCGGTCGTCGGCCTTCCCCACAGGCGTCCCGCCCGGGTGCCAGTAGTGCGTGTCGTAGTAGAGGGCGTCACCGTCCATCACGCCCTCGTAGCGCCGGAGGTCACCGCTGTCCGGGACCACCCGCTCCCCGTCGAGGACGTCGATGTTCCAGCGGATCTCGTTGTGCTGGCAGTTGTCGCTGTTGTCGCCCGTCTCGATCGCGAACTGCAGCGGGAGACCGGTCACCGGGCCGCACTTGATGGCGTTGATCGCGCGGACCATGGCGTCGCCGACGTGGGCGGAGAGCATCTCCTGCGGGCGGTAGGCCGACTCGAAGATCCCGGGGACCTGACCGGTCGCGTTGGGGTCGTCGTAGCGGTCGGTCCACTCGACCCGGGCGGGGGACTGGTGGTCGACGACGTGCACGTCACTGAGCTGCGCGAAGGCGAGCAGGCTGGCGCGGGTCTTCGTGCGGGTGCTCTTCGCGCCGACTCCGACGTCGGTGCGCACGACCCTCTGGTCGGCCGGCCCGGTGACCACCTTGCGGTAGCCCTTCGCGTCGGGCGTTCCCGGTGCGAAGGTCCCGTTGGCCGTCGTACGCCCCGCCGCGACCGCCTGCTCGCTCAGCGAGCCGAAGACCATCTCGTGGCTGACGACGGCGGCGCCGCCCACGACGACAGCGGACTTCAGCAGGTGGCGGCGGGAGAGCTCCATGGCCAGTCAACGACTGCCGGTGGAGGTGGTCACGCGACGTTCATCGACACGACGGGCGCGGATGGGGAGGCGTTATCCGCGCTTCCTAGCGTCGGGGACATGGACAACGTCCGGCGTCTCCGCCCCCCGGTCCAGGCTCCGTCCCTCCGCGTGCTCGTGGTCAGCGAGTCGTTCCTGCCCCAGGTCAACGGCGTCACCAACTCCGTGCGCCGCGCGCTCGAGCACCTGCAGGCCACCGGGCACCAGGCACTGCTGGTGGCGCCCTCCGGGCCCGAGGAGTACGCCGGAGCGCCGGTCCACCACGTCCGCAGCGTGGCGATGCCGACCTATCGTGAGTTCCCGATCGGGCTTGCCACGCAGGGACACCTGCGCCGACTGATGACCGCGTTCGCCCCCGACGTCGTGCACCTCGCCTCTCCCGCCTGGCTCGGGCACCAGGCCGGGGAGGCCGCTCGCAGCCTGGGCATCCCGGTCGTCGCGGTCTACCAGACCGACCTGATCGGTTTCGCCGAGCGCTATCCCTTCCCCGGCGCCATCGGCGCGATGCGGACCCTGACCCGGCGCGTGCACGGCCCCGCCGACCGCAACCTCGTCCCCAGCCGTGCCAGCGGCGACCAGCTCGCCGGTCTCGGCATCCATCGGCTGCACCAGTGGGGCCGCGGCGTCGACACCGTCCTGTTCTCGCCCGAGCGTCGCGACGAACAGGTGCGGGCAGAGCTCGGCCGAGGCCGCGACCTGCTCGTCGGCTACGTCGGTCGCCTCGCGGCGGAGAAGGAGCTCGGGCTGCTCGCCCACCTGCGCGACGTCCCGGGGACCCGTCTGGTTCTCGTCGGCGGCGGCCCCGAGGAGCAGCGGTTGCGCAGCCTGCTCCCCGAGGCCGTCCTGCCGGGTGTCCTGCACGGGGAGGAGCTCGCCTCGGTGGTGGCCTCGCTCGACGTCTTCGTGCACACCGGGCGCACCGAGACCTTCTGCCAGTCCGCGCAGGAGGCGCTGGCCTCCGGCGTCCCGGTCGTGGCTCCGCGCGCGGGTGGTCCGGTCGACCTCGTCCGCGAGGGCGACACCGGCTTCCTCTACGCGCCCGGTGACGGTGCCGAGCTCCGCCGACTGGTGGAGCGCCTCGTCGAGGACGCGCCACTGCGACGGGGCATGGGAGCGCGCGCGGTGGCCGGCGTACGCGACCGGTCGTGGGCGGCCCTCAACGACCAGCTGCTCGAGCACTACCGGGCCGTGTGCCTGCCGCGCGCGACGGCGGGTTACGGGGCGCCCGGGAGATCCATCTCACTGCAGGGTTCGGTCCCAGAACGTGCAACGGTGGTGGACAGTGTGGGGTGATGACGGGATCATTCGGGTCACCAGTCACGCATCCGAGGAGTAGTCGATGGCCGAAGAGCCGCAGCCGGAAAAGCTCGAAAAGCTCCACCGGCTCGAGGACCTGAACGCACGGGACCTCAAGACGGTGATCGACAAGGGCCGTCACGTGCGCCTGCCGGCGAACTGGTCGCTCATCTGGGAGAAGACCCCTGCCGACAAGGCCTACCTGATCATCGACGGCGAGGTCGCTGTCCGTAAGGGCAAGGAAGAGATCGCGCGGCTCGGGCCCGGCGACGTCATCGGCGAGATGGCCATCGTCGGCCACAAGTTGCGCTCCGCCAGCGTCGTGAGCCTGACCCCGGTCGAGGTGATCCACTTCACCAAGGAGTCCCTCGAGGAGCTGCTCGACGAGGTGCCCGCCTTCGGTCAGGCGCTGCGCGAGACGACCTCCGACCGCCTGGGTTCGCCCAAGGACTGACCCCAGTGGCCGAACCTGTCGACCACAAGCGCCTGATCGACCTCCTCGAGTCCTACCTCCTGGGGGAGGAACCGTCGCTGAGCGGGAACCAGCTGGCCGACGAGGTCGGCATCCCGTTCGACTCCGCGCGCGACCGCTGGCGCAGCCTGGGCTTCACCGAGGTGGGCGCCGACGTCCCCGCGTTCACGCCTGCCGACCTCGAGGCACTGCGCCTCACCCAGCGGCTCAGCGACCTCGGCTTCGTCGAGCCCGACGACGAGTCCGCGCTCATCCGGACGCTGGGGCGCAGCTTCGCGCGGCTGGCCGAGTGGCAGATGGGGCTCCTGGCCCGGATGATCGACATCGACAAGATGGACGTCGACGAGCTGCGCCAGGTCATGGACGAGGTGGTGCCCGCCGTGGAGACGCTGCAGAGCTATGTGTGGCGCCGGCACACCCTGGCCGTGGCAGCGCGGATGCTGCTGGCCGCGGACCGCGACGACGACGACCCTGACGCCGAGCACGACCTGGAGGACGAGGGTGTCGTCCTCGGCGTGGGCTTCGCCGACATCGTGAACTACACCCGGCAGAGCAGGTCGCTGAGCCGCAAGGAGCTCAGCCACCTGATCGACAACTTCGAGTCCCGCGCCCTGGAGATCATCGGCGACCACGGCGGCCGCATCATCAAGACCATCGGTGACGAGATCCTGTTCGTGGCCGACGGGGCCGAGGAGATCGCCCGGATCGGTCTCGAGCTCGTGGAGGAGCGGTTGCGGGACGAGGCCTTCCCGGAGCTCCGGGTGGGGCTCGCCTGGGGACCGGCCCTCGCACGGCTCGGTGACGTGCTCGGGCCGGTGGTCAACGTCGCCTCCCGACTGACCTCGACCTCGCGTCCCAACCGGGTGCTGGTGGACCGGGCGCTGGCCGACCAGCTCGAGGGCAACGAGCACTTCAAGCTGCGCCGGTTGCGGCGTACGGCGGTGCGCGGATATCGCAAGCTCGAGCCCTGGCTCCTGCGCCGACCCGCCGACGAGGATCCCGAGATCAGCGAGGGCGGCAACCTGCCCGGCCCGGCGTCGTCATTCCTCAGCGATCAGGCCAAGGGCATCTTCCGGGGTGCGGACGAGGCTGACCCGGTCGCTGAACGGCCTGCCGACGGCGAGGGCGTGGACTAGCGGCCACGCAGGGAGGGTGGTCGTCCAGTAGTCCTGGCCGACGAAGACCATCGGCACCACGCGGTCCTCGGGTGCGTAGTAGTTGGTGCACGCAGCCTGGAAGATCTCCTGCACCGTGCCGGCCGCTCCGGGCAGGAACACGATGCCGCCCCGGCACACCTCGAGCAGGACGTCCTCGCGGATCGCGTTGCGGAAGTACTTCGCCACCGCCGAGCTGAACGGGTTGGGCGGCTCGTGGCCGTAGTGCCAGGTCGGGATGCCCAGCGAGCGGCCCGAGTCGCCGAGGCCGTCGACCGCCTCGAGCGCGACACGCGCCCAGTCCGTGACGTCGGGGCGGTAGGACGGCGCCACAGCGATGTCGACCAGCACCCGGTCGAGGACCGTCACGTCCTCGTCGGCGAGCCGGGCGCCCAGGTTGGCTGCCTCCATCGAACCGGGACCGCCACCGGTCGCCACCGTGAGTCCGTTGCCGGCGAGGTCGCGCGCCAGGTGTGCGATGTCGGCGTACGCCGGATCCCCGCGGGTCAGCTCGTGGCCGCCCATCACGCCCACGATCCGGCGCTGGTCGGTCAGCTCGTCGAGGGCGTCGTCGATGGACCGGTCGTGCAGCGACTTGGCCAGCAGCCGGCGCAGGTCGCGACCGTGCCGCGCGTCGCGTGACCAGGCATAGATCCGGGCGTCGGGGGTGTGGTCGTAGCCGGCGTCGAGACCGTCGTAGAGCTCGGCCGGCGTGTAGAGGGTGGCGCGCCACGGGTTGAAGGGCACGTCGGGGACCGACGGGAACAGCAGCGCGCCCCCGGCGCGGAGCCTTTGCGCCGTCGGCTCGGGGATGGTGCAGCCCAGGAACAGAGCGCCTCGTGGGTCGAGGTCGTCCAGCACCTCCTCGCGATTCGTCAGGTCGAGGTCCTGGACCTGCCAGCCGGACATCGACCGTCGTCCCCGGAGCGCCCGCTCGACCGACCGGTCGAACTCCCCGAGCGACTCGATCTCGATCATGGGGTGATCATGCCCGAGCGTCCGTGCGCTGGACCGCTCGCTAGCCTGCCCGCATGGTCACCAACGTCACCTTCACCCTCCTCGACGCCGCGGTCATCGCCGGCAAGGGCGAGGACCCCGTCGTCGGCACGATGACCCACGCCCGGCTGCTCGAGGAGACCGCTGCCCTCGGTGGCGTGCTGCACCACTTCGGGGTGCACACCGGTGTCCCTGTCGTGATCGACCTGGCCGACGACCTCGACGCGGTGGTGGCCGCGCTCGCGGTCGCCCGGATCGGCGGCGTGGCGACCGTGGCCGACGACCCGGCCGCCCCGGTGGCGATCGTGTCGGCCGGCTCGGACGTGCCGGGGGAGGGGCGGGTGCGCCTCGTCCGCGGCGACGACGTGACCGAGCCCGATCTCGAGTGGTCCACGATGCTCCGCGCCGGGCGCACCGACCCCGCCGCCACCGAGGTGCTGGATCCCGGGGCGGCGTACTCCCCGGAGCGGAGCGTGGCCGAGCAGATCGAGCTCCTCGACTCGACGAGGGCGCCGTACGAGGTGGGGGAGCTGCGGGGGTTGCTGGGGGTGTGACGCCCCACTGCGACAATGTCCGGCGTGAGTGAGCGCCGCGACGTCGTGATCCTGGGATCCACCGGCTCGGTGGGCACCCAGGCCCTCGACGTGGTCCGGGCCCATCCCGACCGGTTCCGGGTGGTCGGGCTGACCGCCGGCGGGTCGCAGGAGCAGCTCTTCGAGGAGCAGGTCGCCGAGTTCGCTCCGGCGTACTCCGGCCTCGGTGAGGACGCCTCGACCGAGGCCGCCGGTCTGGCCTGCGACGTGGTGCTCAACGCGATCACCGGCGCGGTGGGCCTGCGCCCGACGGTCGCCGCGCTCGACTCCGGCAACACCCTCGCGCTGGCCAACAAGGAGTCGCTGATCATCGGCGGACCTGTCGTGACCGCGCTCGCGAAGCCGGGCCAGGTCGTGCCGGTGGACAGCGAGCACAGTGCGCTGGCGCAGTGCCTGCGCGGCGGCCGCGCTGAGGAGGTACGCCGCCTCGTCCTCACCGCCAGCGGGGGGCCCTTCCGCGGCCGCACCCGCGAGCAGCTGACCGAGGTCACGCCCGAGGAGGCGCTGAACCACCCGACCTGGGACATGGGTCCCGTCGTCACCATCAACTCCGCGACCCTGGTCAACAAGGGTCTCGAGGTGATCGAGGCCCACCTCCTCTTCGACATCCCCTTCGACCGCATCGAGGTCGTGGTGCACCCGACGAGCGTGGTCCACTCCATGGTCGAGTTCACCGACGGGTCGACGCTCGCCCAGGCCAGCCCGCCCACGATGCTGATCCCGATCGCCCTCGGACTGGCGTGGCCCGACCGGCTGGCCGGCACAGCGCCTCCGGTGGACTGGTCGACCCCGCAGACCTGGGAGTTCTTCCCGCTGGACGACGAGGCCTTCCCCGCCGTACGCCTGGCTCGCGAAGCGGGGGAGCGCGGCGGCACCGCTCCCGCGGTCTACAACGCTGCCAACGAGGTCTGCGTCGAGGCGTTCCGCGCCGGCACCCTGGCGTTCGTGGACATCGTCGACACGGTGGGCGCGCTTCTGGACCGGCACAGCTCGAACAACCACCCCGTAGGCTCGGGCACAGACCTCACCGTCGACGACGTGCTGGCAGCCGATGCCTGGGCACGCTCGACCGCCGCGGAACTGCTCAAGGACCCGACCCGATGACTGCCCTGATGTACACCCTCGGCGTGCTGCTGTTCGCCTTCGGCGTCGCCGCCTCGATCGGCCTGCACGAGATGGGCCACCTGGTCCCCGGCAAGCTCTTCAACGTCAAGGTCACCCAGTTCTTCGTCGGGTTCGGTCGCACCCTGTGGTCGCGCCAGAGGGGAGAGACCGAGTACGGCCTCAAGGCGATCCCGCTCGGCGGCTACTGCAAGCTCGTCGGGATGCTCCCGCCCGAGCCCGACCAGGACCCCACCAAGGTCCGCGACACCCGCACCGGCATGTTCGCCCAGCTGGTCAGCGACGCACGCTCCGCTGAGTGGGAGCACGTCGAGGAGGCCGACCACGACCGGCTGTTCTACAGCAAGCCGTGGTGGCAGCGCGTGATCATCATGGGCTCCGGCGTGATGATCAACCTGGTCCTGGCCTTCGTCCTCTTCGGCGTCGTCTTCATGGGCTACGGCGTCAACCAGGCGACCACCACCGTCGATTCGGTCTCCCAGTGCGTGATCGCGGTGACCGAGGCCAACCGGGAGCAGGCGCCGCGAGACTGCACCCCGGCCGACCCCGTCGCCCCGGCCCTGGCCGCCGGGTTCGAGCCCGGCGACAAGGTCCTCTCGTTCAACGGCACCGAGGTCACGAGCTGGGCGCAGGTGCAGCGCGAGATCCGGGCCAACGGCACGGACACGGCCACCGTGGTGGTCGAGCGCGACGGTCGCGAGCTCACGCTGCGTCCCTCGACCGTCGTCTCGCCCAGGCTCGACCCGGACAACCCCGAACGGATCACCAAGGTCGGGTTCCTCGGGGTGGCCCCCACCACGGAGCGTGAGCGGCAGGGCCCCGGCTACGTCGTGACCACGATGGCCGACGGGACCTGGGCGACGCTCAAGGCGATCGGCGCGATGCCGGTGAAGGTCTACCACGTGGCGAGGGCCGCAGTCGGGCTCGAGGAGCGCGACCCGACCGGCCCGATGAGTGTCGTGGGCGCGGGTCGTGTGGCCGGCGAGGTCGCCTCGCAGGACAAGGTGTCCGCCGGCGACAAGTTCTTCTCGCTGATCCTGCTGCTCGCCGGGCTCAACCTGTTCCTCGGCCTGATCAACCTGGTCCCGCTGCCGCCCTTCGACGGCGGAGGCATCGCCGCGACCCTCTACGAGACCGTACGCCGGTGGATCGCGCGGCTGCTGCGCCGACCTGACCCGGGAGGCTTCGACAGCGCCCGGCTCCTGCCGGTCACCTATGTGATGGCCGGAGTGATCCTGGTGGTCAGCCTCGTGCTGATCTTCGCCGACATCGTGGCGCCCATCTCGATCACCTGACCTGCCCACCCGGGCCCTTTGCGGGCCACGAACCTAGAATCGGACCATGACTGCTGTCTCCCTCGGCATGCCCGCGGCCCCGCCGCCCGTGCTGGC
The DNA here is from genome assembly GCA_963843075.1 of uncultured Actinomycetota bacterium. Taxonomy (GTDB): domain Bacteria; phylum Actinomycetota; class Actinomycetes; order Propionibacteriales; family Nocardioidaceae; genus Marmoricola. Next base: position 1,740,732 of record CAWJJD010000001.1, read on the forward strand.
CCCCCGTCGCCCGACCCGCCAGATCAAGGTGGGCAAGGTCGGTGTCGGCAGCGAGTCCCAGATCTCGGTGCAGTCGATGACCACCACGCTCACCTCCGACGTCAACGCGACCCTTCAGCAGATCGCCGAGCTGACCGCGGCCGGCTGCGACATCGTCCGGGTCGCCTGTCCCTCCGCTGACGACGCCGAGGCGCTCCCCGCGATCGCCCAGAAGTCCCAGATCCCCGTCATCGCCGACATCCACTTCCAGCCGAAGTACGTCTTCGCCGCGATCGACGCCGGCTGTGCCGCCGTACGCGTCAACCCCGGCAACATCAAGAAGTTCGACGACCAGATCAAGGAGATCGCCAGGGCCGCCAAGGACCACGGCACCTCGATCCGGATCGGCGTCAACGCCGGCTCGCTCGACAAGCGGGTGATGGAGAAGTACGGCAAGGCCACGCCCGAGGCGCTGGTCGAGTCGGCGGTCTGGGAGGCCTCGCTGTTCGAGGAGCACGACTTCCACGACTTCAAGATCTCGGTCAAGCACAACGACCCCGTCGTGATGGTCCGTGCCTACGAGCTGCTCGCCGAGGCCGGCGACTGGCCCCTGCACCTCGGGGTGACCGAGGCCGGCCCGGCCTTCCAGGGCACCATCAAGTCGGCGACGGCCTTCGGGGCACTGCTCAGCCAGGGGATCGGGGACACCATCCGGGTCTCCCTGTCCGCGCCTCCGGTCGAGGAGGTCAAGGTCGGGCTGCAGATCCTGCAGTCGCTCAACCTGCGCGAGCGCAAGCTCGAGATCGTCTCGTGCCCGTCGTGCGGCCGGGCCCAGGTCGACGTCTACAAGCTCGCCGACGAGGTCACTGCCGGCCTCGAGGGCATGGAGGTCCCCCTGCGCGTGGCCGTGATGGGCTGCGTCGTCAACGGCCCCGGCGAGGCCCGCGAGGCCGACCTCGGCGTCGCCTCCGGCAACGGCAAGGGCCAGATCTTCGTCAAGGGCGAGGTCATCAAGACCGTCCCGGAGTCGCAGATCGTGGAGACCCTGATCGAGGAGGCCATGCGGATCGCCGAGGGCATGGAGGCCCAGGAAGGCGCCTCGGCAGAGGTCAGCGTCTCCTGAGGGTGGCTGCGTGGGGCCCGCAGTTTGGCCGGGCGCCCGGCCAAACTGCCAGTGGAGGGCTGAAACTTTGCCCCACCACTGCCAGTCTCCCCTGACCGGTGCGGGCGTACGGCGAGATCAGGGCTGGTGGACCATCGCGACCCAAGCCCGACGTCGAGCGCTACTTCGTGGCCGCGAGGGCCACACGGATCTTCGCCAGCGCGGCGGTGCACGCCCGGTAGGCCGCACTCTCCCTCGAGAGGAAGGCCAGGTCCTTGACCGTCTTGGCGACCGCTGCTGCGTCGCTGAGCTCGACCACACGAGCCTGCTCCCAGCCGGGTCCCTGCTGCTGGGTGGCCACGGGGGCCTGGCTGGTGAGGGTCTTCACCGCGTCGCCGATGCTGGACGGCGCCGGGGCCGGGATCGGCTTCGGTTTCTTCTGGTTCTTCTGCTTCTTGCTCTTCGGTGACGGGCTCGGGGTGGTCGCCGGCGGCCGTGGCGCGGCCGCGTAGGCCTCGGCGTCCTTGCGCACCTGCGCGAGGCGGAGCTCCATGTCGTACGGCGCCAGCTTGGCGCCGAACGCGGTCAGCGCACCGATCGCGGCCTTCTGCTTGGTGATCGCCTCGCCGCAGTCGGACTTCTTGGCCGATCCCGCGTAGTAGTCGATGGTGGCCACCACGTTGTTCCACCGGGGTGCCAGCGCGGACGGGTTCGTCCTGGTGTCGTTGCCCTGCGAGACCTTGCCCAGGTCCTTCCACTCGGCCCGGCAGGCCTGCGTGGCCTCGTCGGGACCGTCGTCGGCTGACTTCGAGTCGCTTCCACACCCCGCCAGCAGCAGCGCGAGAGCGGCCCCGACTGCAGGCCAGACCATGGCAGCGCGCCCGGCCCGGGCTCGAGGACGATGCATGGCGCTCACCGTAGACCACGCGTCCCGGAAGACTGGCGAACGCGGCCACCGCATCTGTCGTAGGCTCCGGGCGTGGTCCGGACGAGCCAAAGCATCCGCGTGCTCGGGCCCAGCGACGTCGCCGCCGGCCTCGAGGTGATCGCCAACGATCCGGTGGTCAACGTGTTCGCCGACTACCGCACCCGGATCACCCAGCTCGACCCGCGCTGGCTCGGCGGGGAGATGTGGGGCTACTTCGAGGGGGACCAGCTGGCCTCGATGTGCCACGTCGGCGCCAACCTGGTCCCGGTGAACGCCTCGCCGGAGGCGTGCCAGGCCTTCGTCGACCGGGCCTCGCGCAGCGGCCCCCGCAGCTCGACGATCGTGGGTCCCCAGGAGTCGGTGTCCCTGTTGTGGGCCGGCCTCGAGGAGCACTGGCCCCGCCCCCGCGACTTCAGGTGGGACCAGCCGCACCTCGTGGCCAGACAGGCCCCGACCGTCCCGCACGACCCGCTGGTGCGGCGTACGACGAAGGACGAGGTGGACGTCCTCTACCCGGCGTGCGTCGCGATGTACACCGAGGAGGTGGGCATCAGCCCGGAGCACGACGGCGGCAAGGACCTCTACCGAGCCCGGGTCAACCAGCTCGTGGGTCGTGGGTGGTCGTTCTCGCGGATCGAGGGTGGGCGGGTGCTGTTCAAGGCCGAGGTCGCCTGCGCCACACCCAGCGCCTGCCAGATCCAGGGCGTCTACGTCGACCCGGAGCTCCGTGGCCAGGGGCTCTGCACCGCCGGGATGGCGACCGTGGTCCAGATCTGCCTGCGCGAGATCGCCCCCGTGGTCTCGCTCTACGTGAACGCGCACAACACGCCTGCGAGGGCGGCCTACCGTCGCGCCGGCTTCGAGCAGACCGACACCTTCGCCACCATCATGTTCTGAAGCGAATAGTGTCCCGAGCATGAGCCACTCCTCCCTGCCCCTGGACGCGAAGGTCGTCGTCGGCGCGTTCCTCGCCTCCGGCATGGTGCACCTGGTGCGTCCCCAGACCTTCGAGCCGCTGATGCCCGCGGTGGTGCCGGCGCACCGCGAGGTGATCTACGCCAGCGGAGTCGCGGAGCTGGTCTGTGCGGCCGGGCTGCTGCACCCGCGCACCCGGAGGCTGGCGGGGCTGGCCAGTGCGACCGTCCTGGTGGGGGTCTTCCCGGGAAACCTCAAGATGGCCGCCGACGCGCTGAAGACGAAGAACCCGGTGTTCAAGGCGGTGTCCCTGGCTCGACTGCCCCTCCAGCTGCCACTGATCCGCGCAGCGGTGAAGGTCGCCCGGGGCTGAAGCCTCAGCCTGCGCGCACGACCAGGTCGGCCCGCGCCCGCGTCGCCGCGACGAGGTCAGCATTGGCCTGGTCGGCGACGGTCGCCCAGCGCTCCGCCAGGTCGCGCGGCTTCCCGTGCGCGGCGTGGCGCTCGACCAGGCGCTCGAGCCGGGTCGCCTCGTCCCCCTCGACGAACCACACCTCGTCGAGGAGTGGGCGGACCTCCGCCCAGCCCAGCTCGTCGTAGAGCAGGTAGTTGCCCTCGGTCACGACCAGCCGGTGTTCTGGTCGCACCGCGACCGCGCCGGCGACCGACAGCTCGCGGGACCGGTCGAAGACCGGCGCGTAGACGGTGTGGCCCGGGTCCGTCCTCATCCGGCGCAGCAGCGCGACGTAACCGGCGACGTCGAAGGTCTCCGGCGCTCCCTTGCGCTGGGAGAGCTCGAGCCGGGCGAGCTCGTCGTCGTGGAGGTGGAAGCCGTCCATCGGCACCAGCACCGCGTCGGACCCGAACCGGTGGACCAGCTTCTCGGCCAGCGTGGACTTCCCGGCGCCGGGGGCGCCACAGATGCCGAGAACGACCCGGCCGGTCGCCGACATCGCGTGCGCGCGGTGGAACAGGTCGTCGTCGAAGTCGACGATGGGTGGCTCGGACACAGGATCGAGGGTAGGCGCTCGCGAAACCGCTTCGTCGGCCAGCAGACCCCACGGCTAGCCTTGCGCCCATGATCATGCGGATGTCGAAGCTGTTCGTGCGGACCCTCCGAGAGGACCCCGTGGACGCCGAGGTCCCGAGCCACCGGTTGCTGGTGCGTGCGGGCTACATCCGTCGGGCCGCTCCCGGCATCTACTCGTGGCTGCCACTGGGGCTGCGCGTGTTCAAGAAGGTCGAGCAGATCGTCCGCGACGAGATGGACGCGATGGGCGCACAGGAGCTGCGGTTCCCGGCCCTGCTGCCGCGGGAACCCTACGAGGCGAGCAACCGCTGGACCGACTACGGCGACGGCATCTTCCGGCTCAAGGACCGCAAGGGCAACGACTACCTGCTCGGGCCCACCCACGAGGAGATGTTCACCCTCCTCGTCAAGGACCTCTACTCCTCCTACAAGGACCTGCCCGTCTGGCTCTACCAGATCCAGACGAAGTACCGCGACGAGGCGCGTCCCAGGGCCGGCCTGATCCGCGGTCGGGAGTTCGTGATGAAGGACAGCTACTCCTTCGACATCAACGACGCCGGGCTGGATGCGTCGTACGCCGCTCACCGCGAGGCCTACATCCGCACCTTCGACCGCTTCGGCTTCGACTACGTGATCGTCAAGGCGACCAGCGGTGCCATGGGCGGCTCGAAGTCCGAGGAGTTCCTGGCCAGCAGCCCGGTCGGCGAGGACACCTACGTGCGCTGCACGAAGTGCGACTACGCGGCCAACGTCGAGGCGGTGCAGGTGCGGGCGCCCGCGCCCGTGCCCTACGACGACGCGCCGGCCGCCCACGCGGAGGACACCCCGGACACGCCGACGATCCAGACGCTCGTCGACCACCTCAACGAGAAGTATCCCGCGCGACGACCGGCCCTGGAACGCCGCCGACACCCTCAAGAACGTGCTGGTCGTGCTCAAGCACGCCGACGGTCGCCGCGAGCCGCTCGCCATCGGGCTGCCCGGTGACCGCGAGGTCGACCAGAAGCGGCTCGAGGGGATGATGGAGCCGACCGAGGTCGAGGCGATGGGCGAGGAGGACTTCGCGAAGTTCCCGTCCCTGGTCAAGGGCTACATCGGCCCCGGTGAGCTGGGGGAGAAGTCCGAGTCCGGCATCCGCTACCTGCTCGACCCGCGCGTGGTCGAGGGCACCCGCTGGGTCACCGGCGCCAACGCCCACGGCAGCCACGTGCTCGACCTGGTCGTCGGCCGGGACTTCACCGCCGACGGCACCATCGAGGCGGCCGAGGTCCGCGACGGCGACCCCTGCCCGCTCTGCTCGACGGACGGGGGCGACGGCGGCACGCTCGAGACCGCCCGAGGGATCGAGATGGGCCACATCTTCCAGCTGGGACGCAAGTACGCCGAGGCGCTGGACCTCAAGGTGCTCGACGAGAACGGCAAGCTGGTGACCGTGACGATGGGCTCCTACGGCATCGGGGTCTCACGCGCCGTCCCCGTCATCGCCGAGGACAACCACGACGAGCTCGGGCTGGTCTGGCCGCGCGAGGTGGCTCCCGCCGACGTCCACGTGGTGGCCACCGGCAAGGACGCGGCGATCTTCGAGGCCGCGACCCATCTCGCCGAGGAGCTGTCCACCGCAGGTCTCGACGTGATCTACGACGACCGTCCCAAGGTCAGCCCGGGTGTGAAGTTCAAGGACGCCGAGCTGATCGGCGTACCCACGATCGTGACCGTCGGGCGCGGCCTGGCCGAGGGCAACGTCGAGGTCAAGGACCGGCGGTCCGGGGAGCGCACCGAGGTGCCGGTGGGCGAGGCCGTGGCGCACCTGTTCGGCGTCGTCCGGGGCTAGCGTCATACCAACTGGTGCCTCCGGCGACCAGTTCGGATGACGTCCTGCGTCACAGCTCGTTCAGCGCCGCGACGTCCTCGGCCGTCGGCTGCCACCGCAGAGCGGCGGCGTTGGCGGTGACCTGCTCGCCACGGGTGGCGCCGGAGATGACCGAGGACACGGTCGGCTGGGCCGCCAGACCGGCGATCGCCACGTCGAGCACGGACAGTCCGCGTTCGGCGGCGTACGCCTCGATCGCCTCGATCCGGTCCCAGTCGGCCCTGCCGAGCCAGCTCGCACGGCTCGAGTCGATGGCGGCGCGCGAGCCTTCGGGCGCGGCCTCGCCTCGGCGGTACTTGCCGGTGAGCAGGCCGTACTCCAGCGGGAAGAACGGCAGCACGCCGAGGCCGAACCGCTCGCAGGCCGGAGCGACCTCCTTCTCGAGCTCGCGGTCGAGCAGCGAGTAGCGGTTCTGCACCGAGACGAACCGCTCCAGCCCCTTGGTCGCCGAGGTCCAGTCGGCGTCGGCGATCTGCCACCCGTCGAAGTTCGAGGTGCCGATGTAGCGGACCTTGCCTTCGTGCACGAGCTCGGTCAGCGCGCCGAGGGTCTCCGCGATCGGGGTCACGTCGTCGGGCCGGTGCAGCTGGTAGAGGTCGATGTGGTCGGTCTGCAGCCGTCGCAGGCTGGCCTCGACGGCGCGGCGGATGTAGCGGCGCGAACCGCGCACACCGTGGTCCTCGCCGTTGGCACCCTGCATGTCCATGCCGAACTTGGTCGCGACGACGAAGCGGTCGTGCCGGCCCTTGAGGGCGTGGCCGAGCAGCTCCTCGCTCCCACCCGGCCGGCCGCCGTAGATGTCGGCGGTGTCGAGCAGGGTGACGCCGGACTCCTCGGCCGCGTCGAGGATCTCGACGACGCCTTGCTGGTCGACGCGGGTGCTGAACGCGTTGGTGCCGATGCCGACGGCACTGACCATGAGTCCGGAGCTTCCGAGAGGGCGATAGGTCATGTCCATGTCTCGACCATATTCACTCGCTCCGAATGCTCTGGCGTTAGGTTCGGCGGATGCAGCCAGACGCCGTGATCTTCGACTGGGGAGGCACCCTCACCCGGTGGCACGACATCGACTTCCATGCCGAGTCGCTCGCCCTCGCCCATGCCGTGGTCGAGGTCGAGGGGGAGCACGGCGTACACGCCGAGGCACTGCAGCGCGCCAACCAGGTGGTGTGGGGCCGCAGTCGCGACCACCAGCAGAGCGCGACCGTTGCAGACCTCTTCGCCGAGGCGGGGCTGGCGCACGACCCCGGGCTGCTGAACCACTACCGGGAGTTCTGGGAGCCGCACACTCCCACCGACGAACAGGTCGCGCCGTTGTTCACGCACCTGCGGGAGCAGGGCATCAAGGTCGGGGTCCTGTCCAACACGATCTGGCCGCGCGAGTGGCACGAGGACTTCTTCCGGCGCGACGGCGTGCTCGACCTGATCGACGGTGCCGTCTACACCAGCGAGATCCCCTGGACGAAGCCCGCGCCCGAGGCCTTCCGTGCCGCGATGGAGGCGATCGGGGCCGAGGACCCCTCTCGGTGCGTCTACGTCGGCGACCGGCTCTTCGACGACATCTGGGGCGCCCGCAACGCCGGTCTCAAGGCGATCCACATCCCGCACAGCGCGATCCCCAGCGAGCAGCACGGCCACAGCGAGGGTGACCCCGACGCAGTGGCGCACGAGCTCGCCGACATCCCGGGGCTGCTCGACCGGCTCTGAGCACGGGACCCGGCTGGGGAGGTCAGCCCGAGGCGCCGCCGGTGAAGTTCCACGACGCCAGGTGGAGGGCGGGGCAGACGAAGCGTGGCGAGGTGGTCGTGTAGGTGTCGCCGGGGATGGCGCTGGCCGCGGTGCCGACCGCGAGGACGTTGCCGGGCGCGAGGGCGTCGGCGTAGGCCTGGGTGAACCGGAAGTTCTTCACCGGAGCCGTGACCTCGCCGTTCTCGATCAGCCAGACCCCGTTGCGGGTCAGTCCGGTCATGGCAACCGAGCGCTGGTCGAGGACGCGGGTGTACCAGAAGTCGGAGACCAGGATCCCTCGCTCCACCCCCGCGACCAGTGCTGCGGAGGACGAGTCCACGGGAGGTCCCTCGACCTCGTCGGCGACGGTTTCCGGGTCGGTGCCCTGGAGCCGGAGGTGGCGCGCCAGAGGGCCGTACGACGAGTACATCCCCAGGTCGTGGTGACCCGTGCTGACCGTGCCCGCCTCGGCAGCGGTGCGCCGGTCGTGCGTGAGACCGACCGTCCGCCCGTGCTCGACCATCGGCAGCCGCACCCGTGGCGTCCCCTCCGCGTCGTAGCCGAGACCCACCTCGAGCGGGTCGTCGACCAGCGTGATCGCGGGATCGAACTGATCGGCGCCGAGCTCGAGGTAGGACCGGCGCTCGCTGACCGCGCGGCCGGTGAAGGCGTTGCCCGCGAGGTTGCCGATCACGTCGAAGACGGCGCTCGGCTCGAGCACCACCTCGTAACGGCCGGGCGGCAGCTCGACCGGCTCCTGCGACGCCCGCGCCTTGGCGGCCGCACGGGCGCCGAGGGCGTGGCCGTCGAGCTCGGCGATGCTCAGTGGCGCGTGTCTGGCCAGCCCGTCGGCCCCGTCCTGGCGGGCGATCCCGGAGACGCCGCACTCGACGGCCTCGCCCCAGACCGACTGTCCGGTCGAGCTGGCGAACCCGCCGGTCCAGTGGTTCGTGCGGCAGTACCCCGCGGTCTCCAGGCCACCCGCACCGTCGACGAAGCCGCGGACGACCTCGGCCCGGTCGGACGGCGTCGCGCCGGCAGTGGCGAGGTCGACGCCCCGGGTGCCTCCGGCCCGGGCGGGCGGGGCCAGGCCGGGCCAGGTCGGGTCGGGTGGGGCCACCCGGACCGAGTCGGCCACCCGCTCCACCAGCGACCGCACGTCCTGGTCGGACACGACGGTGGTGGAGCCGGAGGCGGTCCGCCCGTCGAGGTGTACGACGAGCCGCATCGTGGTCGCGTCCTCGGCGACGTTCTGGTGGATCACCGAGTTGGCGAACCGGGTCAGCGCGAGCCGGTGTCGATCGACCTGCACCGACACCTCGGCGCCGGGAAGCACGTCGAGCGCCTGCTCGACGGTCTGGTTCGGGAGACTGCGCTGGTCGCTCATTTCGGGGTCCCTGCGGCGTTGTTCGGAGGAGCAGCTTGGGGCCCTCGCGGGATTGAGAGCTGGGGGAGCGAAGCGGCGGAAGCCGCAATCTCGTGGGGTGAAGCGTTGCGGGGGAGAAGAACGTCGTGGGGTGACATCAGGCACGCACCCCCACCCGGACGTTGCGGAACCGGGCGGGCGCGGCCGGATGACCCGTGTGGCCGGTCTGGCCGGGTTGGCCCTTGCCGCAGTTGGGCGTGCCCCACGCGACGGTCTCGTTGGAGAGCATGTCCATCGACGACCAGAACTGCGGGCCGATGCCGGTGTAGGTCGGGTTGCGCAGCAGCCGGCCGAGCTTGCCGTTCTTCACCTCGTAGCCCACTTCGGTGCCGAACTGGAAGTTGAGCCGCCGGTCGTCGATCGACCACGACCGGTTGGTCTCCATGAAGATCCCCTCGTCGGTCTCGCCGATGATCTCCGCCAACGTGTGCGGGCCGGGCTCCAGCCCGACGTTCGTCATCCGCACCATCGGCAGCCGTGCCCAGCCGTCGGCCCGCACGCTGCCGGCATAGTCGAGTCCGGCCACGGCCGCGGAGTCGCGCCCGGCGAGCACGCCGACCCAGATCCCCTCCCGGACGGCGTCCCGCTTGGTGGCCGGGGTGCCCTCGTCGTCGTAGCCGAAGGACCCGAGCGCGTCGGGGATCGACGGGTCGATGGTGATGTTCATCAGGGGCGAGCCGTACTTCAGCGAGCCGAGCTGCGCCAGGTCCAGCCAGGAGGTGCCGGCGTACGCCGCCTCCCAGCCCAGGATCCGGTCGAGCTCGATGGCGTGACCGACGGACTCATGGATCTGGAGCGCCAGCTGCTCGGCCCCGAGGATCAGTGTCGTCTCGCCCGACGGGCACTCCGGTGCGGTGAGCAGCTCCCGAGCCTCCGCACCGACCCGGGCGGCGTTGCCGAGCAGGTCGAGGCCCTCGACGAACTCCCATCCCCGGGTGCCGTACTGGCCACGTGCGGCGGGGTAGGAGCGCCGCTGCGTCTCGTGCTCACCGATCGCGGTGGCCATGATCCCCGCGCCGCTCTCGCGGACGTGCTGGTCGATCCGGTGTCCCTCGCTGGAGACGAACCACTTCTCGGTGTCCCAGACCTGGTACTGCCCCTCGGCGATGTCGGCGCCGTTCGCCCGCATCGTGGTGGTCGCGTTCACGAGCAGGTCCCCCTTGTCGGCGAGCGAGACCGCGAAGGGATCGACCGTGCACTCGCTGGCCCACGACGCCGTCACCGGCTCGCTGGGGAGCAACCTCGACTCGTCCCTCGCCACACGCGCGCTCGCGCCGGCGATCTCCGCCGCCCGCCGCCCGGCGTCGCGGGACGCGCCGAACTCGAGGTCGGGCACGGCGAAGAACCCCCACCCGGACCCCACCAACGCGCGTACGCCGAGACCGGAGCTCACGTCCTGGGAGAGCGACTCCACCTCGCCGTTGCGCGCCGACATCGACTCGTAGCGGCGGTGCATCACCCGTGCGTCGGCGTAGCGCGCGCCGGCGTCGAGGGCCGCCTGGACTGCCGCCTCGGCGGCGTCGAACTCGCTCATGTCCTCGACCCTAGGCGGCCCGGCGACGTCATACGAAGTGGGTGTCGGGGCGACCGGCTGTCGGGGCGACCAGGTCGTCTGACGTCCCGCGCAGGGGTCAGCCCAGCCCGGGGAAGGCGCTCGGTGGGATGCCGAACTCCAGCTCCCGCAGCGCGCTGGCGTCCAGCGCGCTGATCGCCCAGCGACGGTCGGCTGCGGCGGTGTTCTCGACCAGCTCGCCGTAGGTCTTGGTCACCCGCCGCTCGATGGTCCGGGCCACTGCCTGGATCTGGGTGGCCGTGGAGGTGGGGCCGGGAAGGTCGTAGTCGACCTCGGCCGCCACCGGGTCGGTCCCCTTGGCGCTGATCAGCACGGTGAGCCGATCGCGGGCGTCACGGTGCTCCTCATAGGTTCGGGTGAGCTGTCGGAAGAGCATCGGCTGACGGGACTTGGACGACTGTGCCCCGAGCACCCCGTAGAGGTGCACCGCAGCGTGCTCGGCCGCCAGCGCCTTCTGCAGCGCCTCCACCGGGGTCACGTCGCAGCTCCTGCCGCGCGCTGGTGGAGCGCGGCGCCCATGCTCGCGAGCAGTCGAGCGAACTGGCCGCTCTGCGCCTTGACGGCGAGCTCGTCGAGGGTGGCGTGCAGGCGCTGCTCGCGGACGGCGAGCCGGGCGAGCGCCTTCTCGCGCTTGTGGGGGACGGCGTACGCCGCCGGGCTGGTGGTCGGCGCCGCCCCTGCGGGGACTGCATCGACCAGGGTCGCCTCGTGGGTCCGGTGCAGCGTCACCCACGGCGCCAGGGTCGCGCGGTTCTCCGGGAACCGGGCCAGGGTCGCGCTCACCGCCACCCGGACGGCCCGGATCTCCGCGAGAGCCGTGGTGGCGACCGCGACGTCGGGAGAGGGGCTGGCCGTCGTCTCGGGTGCCCTCCGCGCCGTGTCGTCGTCGCTGCTGCACCCGGCCACGGCAAGACCCGCCGCGCTGCCGATCACGCCGAGCACGAGCGTGCGCCGGGTGAGCCGGGAGGCGGCTTCGCGCGGCGTACGGGCGGGGGAGCGGTCGGGCACGCCCGAATCCTAGGGGGTGTCGAACGCTCTCCCGGGTGGCCTGCGCGAGTTGCGCATGGCGTTAGGGTGAGGGCACCACAACAGCACACAGCAGGAGGTCTTGGGCCATGAGCACGTCGGAGACCAGGGATCGCCTCGCTGAGGAGCTGAACGGTCCGATAGGTGCGCTGGGGCTCGACCTGGAAGCGGTCGACCTCACCAGTGCCGGCAAGCGCCGTGTGCTCCGGGTCGCCATCGACAGGGACGGTGGCGTGACCATGGACGACATCGCTGACGCGAGCCGAGAGGTCTCGCGGCTGCTGGACGACACCGACCTGATGGGCCAGCAGGCCTACACCCTCGAGGTGTCCTCCCCGGGGGTCGACCGACCACTCACCCTGCCCCGCCACTGGCGCCGCAACACCGGACGTCTCGTCAAGGTGACCCTGAGCGAGGGGGAGCCCGTGGTCGGCCGGATCACCGAGACCGACGACGACGGTGCCCTCCTCGACGTCGAGGGCACCGAGCGACGGGTGTCCTTCACCGAGGTGAAGAAGGCCAAGGTCCAGATCGAGTTCAAGAAGGAGCAACTCTGATGGACATCGACATGAGCCTGCTGCGCATGCTCGAGCGCGAGAAGGAGATCCCGTTCGAGGTGCTGGTGGAAGCCATCGAGCAGGCCCTGCTCACGGCGTACCACAAGACCGGCGGAGCCCAGGAGCACGCCCGCGTCGCGCTGGACCGCAAGAGCGGGCACGTCACGGTGATGGCGGAGGAGCGTGACGAGGAGGGGGCCGTCGTCGCCACGTTCGACGACACCCCGGAGGGCTTCGGCCGGATCGCGGCCACGACGGCGAAGCAGATCATGCTGCAGCGCCTGCGGGACGCCGAGGACGAGCGCAAGTTCGGGGAGTTCTCCGGCAAGGAGGGAGACATCGTCTCCGGGCTGATCCAGCAGGGCCGCAACCCCGACGACGTGATGGTCGACCTCGGCAAGCTCGAGGCGCTGCTGCCCTCGGGCGAGCGCGTCCCCGGCGAGGACTACTCCCACGGCACCCGGATCAAGTGCCTGGTGGTGAGCGTCCGCAAGGGCATGCGCGGACCGCAGGTGATGCTCTCGAGGACCCACCCCAACCTGGTCAAGAAGCTCTTCGCCCTCGAGGTGCCGGAGATCGCCGACGGGACCGTCGAGATCCACGGGATCGCCCGCGAGGCCGGTCACCGCACCAAGATCGCCGTCCAGTCCAACGTGTCCGGCGTGAACGCGAAGGGTTCCTGCATCGGCCCGATGGGCCAGCGGGTGCGCAACGTGATGAACGAGCTGCACGGCGAGAAGATCGACATCGTCGACTGGTCCGACGACCCGGCCACGCTGGTCGCCAACGCGCTCAGTCCGGCCCGGGTCTCCGAGGTCATCGTCGTCGACGAGGCCGCGCGCTCGGCGCGCGTGATCGTCCCCGACTTCCAGCTCTCCCTCGCCATCGGCAAGGAGGGCCAGAACGCCCGCCTGGCCGCTCGGCTGACCGGCTGGCGCATCGACATCCGGCCCGACACCGAGCCCGAGGTGCCGGTCGCGCCTCCGATGTGACCAGGCCCTGATCCTGTCGACGCCCAGCTCCGCCACGAGGTGGTCGTCGTCCCCGGTGTTCCTGTAGCCGCGGCCCAGGAGGCAACGTCGCCCCTGCGTGTCACTGGGCTCGTCGGGCCCAGCCGGTGACGAGGGGGCGGTAGCCGGCGCGCCCCCAGAACGGTGCGGAGAGCGGGTTGGTGGCGGCATGGTGGAGCAGCACCACCTGGGCGCCGGCAGCAACCGCACGCAGGTGTGCCGCCGCGACGAGTCGCGAGCCCACCCGCAGGCCGCGTGCTGCGGGGTCGACGTGCAGCACGGCGAGGTAGGCCGTGACCGGGCTGACGACCTCGCCCGCGACCCACTGGGCGTCGTCGGGGGGTTCCATCTGGCACACCCCGACGATCGACCCGGCCTGTTCGGCGACCCAGTTCCAGCTCGGGCGGTCGCGCAGCGCCCGCTCGGCGAGTGGTCTCATCACCCGCTCGGCGTCCGGCCGCTCCGGGAGGGTGCCGATGTGCGCGTCGAAGGCCTGCACGGCGACGTGCCCCGCCACCACGGCGTCCAGGTCAGAGGGCTGGGCCACGCGGACCACCACCTCGTCGGAGCTCTCCGGGCGCTGGACGTCGGCGCGGGAGAGTCGGTGGACGGCCAGGACCGAGTTGGGCGCGAAGCCCGCGTGCACCAGCGGCCGGACCAGGGCAGTGTCCCTCGCGGCGACGCTGACGTGGGTCATGCCTGCCCCCGCCTCCGGCCGGTGGGCCCGCCGCAGCAGCTCCGTGGTGCCAGCGGCCGCCTCGTCGCTGGCGGCCCGGAGCTGCACCCGCACGACCCGGTCATCGCCCCACAGGCCCGCCTCCGAGTCGGGGTCGGTGTCCCGGACGTCGACGACGGCCACCGCCTGCCGGTCGGGTGCCCACTCCACGTCTGCGTCCCCGGTCAGGTCGAGCTGGCCCACGCGCACCAGAGGATCGATCGCGGCGAGGCGTCGTACGTGCTTCTGGTGGACCGCGACGGCTTCCTCGGGCATGCCGAGACGCTACTCGGCGGACCCGTCCCGCCGCCCGCAACGGCCCGTGCCTGCCCGACGGCGGTCGTTCCCGGTTCGGAATAGGCGCGCCACCCCGGTAGAGTGGTCTGCGGTGGATTCACAACTCGACATCTCGACCCGCAGCGACGGACCCGTCCGGACCTGCATCGGATGCCGGGAGCGAGCCGCCAAGCGTGAGTTGCTGCGGGTGGTCGCAGGGACGGACGCGGAGGGCCAGGCCGATGTCTGGTTCGTCGCACCCGACCCGAGTGGCACCGCGCCGGGTCGCGGGGCGCATCTGCACCCCACGCCCGAATGTCTTGCACTCGCCGAGCGCAGACGTGCCTTCGCCCGAGCCCTGCGGCATGATGCCGGAGGCCCCGGGAAGCAACGGGGAGCACTGAGCCTGGAGCGGTTGCGGGAGCACCTCACGCCGCACGAGGAAGCACCGAGATGAGACAGATCCCAACCAGAAGCGGGAGCACCAGCTCATGAGCCTGCGATGAGAACTTCGCGATGAGCCTGCACATCAACTAGCGGTCCACTGCCCTCCGGGTCAGTTCGGACCAGGAGGAATTCGTGGCAAACACCAGAGTCAGTGATCTGGCCAAGCAGTACGGCGTGCCCAGCAAGGAGGTGATCGGCCTCCTCAGCGATCTCGGCGAGTTCGTCAAGGCCCCGTCGTCGGGCATCAACCCGCTGGTCGAGAAGCGCTTCAACGACACTTACGGTGCCGACCTCGCCGCCAAGGCAGAGGCCAAGGCCGCCAAGAAGGCAGCCAAGAAGGCGCCCGCCAAGAAGGCCGAGCCAGCCCCTGAGACCGGCGCGGACGCTGCTCCCGCCGAGGTCGCGGCTGACGCGCCTGTCGAGGTGCCCGCCGAGGCCCCCGCAGCGGCCAAGACCGCTGCCCCCCGGCCAGGTCCCCGCGCGAAGGCCGAGCCCGAGCCCGAGGTCGTTTCCGACCCGGAGCCCGTGGCGGCGGCCGAGCCCGAGGCGCCTGCCGCGAGCGATGACGCCTCGACCGAGGACGGCGCCGACGGCGGCGCTCCCAGCGCAGGTGCCGGCTTCAAGCCCGGTCCGCGTCCTGCCCGTCCGGGCGCGCCGCGTCCGGGCAACAACCCGTTCTCCTCGACCCAGGGCATGGGTCGTCGTCCGGCGCCGGCCCCCGGCGCAGGCACGGGCACAGGCGCGGGCGACCAGCAGCGTCCGCCGCGCCCGCCTGCGGGACGCGGCGACGGCATGCCGCGCCCCAACCCCGCGATGATGCCCAAGTCCCCGGCCGCCTTCGGTGGTGGCCCGGGCGGGGCACGCGGAGGCCCCGGCGGGGCACGCGGAGGTCCCGGTGGACCCGGCGGAGCACGCGGAGGTCCCGGTGGTGCCCCGGCACGTGGCGGCGCCCCTCGCGGTGGCGGCTTCGGAGGCCCCCCCGGCGGTGGCCTCGGTGGCCCTCCCGGTGGAGGCGGAGGACGACCCGGTGGTCCGGGTCGCGGCCGCCCCGGTGGACGCGGCAGCACCCAGGGCGCCTTCGGTCGCCCCGGTGGCCCGTCGCGTCGTGGACGCAAGTCGAAGCGCGCTCGTCGTCAAGAGTTCGAGCAGATGGAAGCCCCGACGATCGGCGGCATGCGCGTCCGCAAGGGCAACGGCGAGACCGTCCGCCTGGCGCGCGGCGCCTCGCTGACCGACTTCGCCGAGAAGATCGGCGTCGACCCGGCCTCGCTGGTGCAGATGCTGTTCCACCTCGGTGAGATGGTCACCGCGACCGAGTCCGTCAACGACGCGACCCTGCAGCTCCTCGGTGAGGAGCTCAACTACGTCGTCGAGGTCGTCTCGCCCGAGGACGAGGACCGCGAGCTGCTCGAGTCCTTCGACCTGGAGTTCGGCATGGACGAGGGCGTCGAGGGCGACCTCGCGGCCCGTCCGCCGGTCGTGACCGTCATGGGTCACGTCGACCACGGAAAGACCAAGCTCCTCGACGCGTTGCGCACAGCCAACGTCGTCGACAAGGAGGCCGGTGGCATCACCCAGCACATCGGTGCCTACCAGGTCCACACCGAGGTCGACGGCACCGACCGTCGCATCACCCTGATCGACACCCCGGGTCACGAGGCGTTCACCGCCATGCGTGCTCGTGGTGCCCAGGCAACCGACATCGCGGTGCTCGTCGTGGCCGCGGATGACGGCGTGATGCCGCAGACCGTCGAGGCGCTCAACCACGCCAAGGCGGCAGGTGTGCCGATCGTGGTCGCGGTGAACAAGATCGACAAGCCCGAGGCCGACCCGACCAAGGTCCGTGGCCAGCTGACCGAGTACGGCCTGGTGCCCGAGGAGTACGGCGGCGACACGATGTTCGTCGACGTCTCCGCGAGGGCCCAGCTCAACCTCGACAAGCTGCTCGAGGCGGTCGTGCTGACTGCGGACGCCTCGCTGGACCTGCGGGCCAACCCCGACCAGGACGCCCAGGGCCTCGTGATCGAGGCGCACCTGGACCGTGGTCGTGGCCCCGTGGCGACGATCCTCGTCCAGCGCGGAACGCTCCGCGTCGGCGACTCGATCGTGGCCGGTCCGGCGTTCGGTCGCGTGCGCGCGATGCTCGACGAGCACGGCGAGAACATCGAGTTCGCCGACCCGTCCCGTCCGGCGATGGTGCTCGGTCTGTCCGGCGTACCCGGTGCGGGCCAGAACTTCATCGTGGTCGAGGACGACCGCGTGGCCCGCCAGATCGCCGAGAAGCGAGAGGCGCGCGAGCGTGCGGCCATGCAGGCCAAGCGTCGCGTGCGTCGCAGCCTGGAAGACTTCATGGCTTCGATGGAGAAGGGCGAGAGCCAGGAGCTCAACCTGATCCTGAAGGGCGACGTCTCCGGTTCGGTCGAGGCCCTCGAGGACTCGCTGGCCAAGATCGACGTCGGCGACGAGGTCTCGCTGCGCGTCATCGACCGCGGTGTCGGTGCGATCACCGAGACCAACGTCGACCTGGCCGCTGCCTCCGACGCGATCATCATCGGCTTCAACGTCCGCCCGCAGGGCAAGGCGACGGAGCTGGCGGAGCGCGAAGGTGTGGAGATCCGCTACTACACGGTGATCTACCAGGCCATCGAGGAGATCGAGGCCGCGCTCAAGGGCATGCTCAAGCCGGAGTTCGAGGAGCAGACCCTCGGGCAGGCGGAGATCCGGGCGATCTTCCGCAGCTCCAAGATCGGCAACATCGCAGGCTGCATGGTCACCAGCGGCGTGATCCGGCGCAACGCCAAGGTGCGCCTGATCCGCGACGGCTCCGTCGTGGCCGACAACCTCGACCTCTCCTCGCTGAAGCGCGAGAAGGACGACGCAGCCGAGGTCCGCGAGGGCTTCGAGTGCGGTCTCGTCCTGCGTGGCTTCAACGACATCAAGGAGGGCGACGTGGTCGAGGCCTTCGAGATGAAGGAGATCCCGCGAGCCTGACGTCTGGGGTGGGTGTCGGTTTCACAGCGGCTGCTGTGAAACCGACACCAACCGAGCGAAGTTTCACTCAGACGGCGCCAGTTTCACAGCGACCGCTGTGAAACCGACAGGGAGCAGGAGCAGAAGATGAGCAACCCACGCGTCCGCAAGATCGCCGACCGGATCCAGGTGATCGTGGCGGAGATGCTCGAACGCCGGGTCAAGGACCCGCGGCTCGGCTTCGTGACCGTCACCGACGTCCGCGTCTCCGGCGACACCCAGCAGGCCACGGTCTTCTACACGGTGCTCGGCGAGGACAAGGACCTCGAGGGGACCGCGGTCGCGCTCGCCTCGGCCAAGGGGCTGATCCGGTCCGAGGTCGGCAAGCAGCTCGGGATGCGGCACGTCCCCACCCTGGACTTCATCCAGGACGCCCTGCCCGAGACCGCCCGGCACATCGACGACCTGCTGGACAAGGTCCGCCAGGCCGACGCCGCCGCCGCCCAGTCGGCCACCGGCGCGAGCTTCGCCGGCGAGCCTGATCCCTACAAGAAGCCCCGCGAGGTCGGCAGCGAGGACCTCGAGGACCTCGAGGACCTCGAGGACGAGTGACCACACCGGCCAGCGGCCTCGTCGTCGTCGACAAGGCCGGCGGCATGACCTCGCACGACGTGGTCGCGCGCACCCGACGACTGGCCGGCACCCGCAAGGTCGGGCACGCCGGCACCCTCGACCCGATGGCCACGGGGGTGCTCGTGCTCGGGGTCAACCGGGCGACCCGACTGCTCGGCCACCTGCTGCTCACCGACAAGGCGTACGACGCCACGGTGCGCCTGGGTGTCTCCACGACCACCGACGACGCCGAGGGCGAGGTGGTCGCGACGGCCTCGACGCAGGGCATCACCGAAGCCTCGGTCCGGGAGTCCCTGACCCGGTTCGTCGGCGAGATCGAGCAGGTCCCGTCGTCGGTGTCCGCGATCAAGGTCGACGGCAGGCGGGCCTATGACCGGGTGCGCGCCGGTGAGCAGGTCGAGCTCGAGCCGAGACGCGTGCGGATCGACGAGATCGTCGTGCACCAGGTCGACGGAGCCGACGTGCGCCTCTCCGTCAGGTGCTCCAGCGGCACCTACATCCGGGCGATCGCCCGCGACCTCGGCCAGCTGCTGGGCACCGGTGGCCACCTCACCGCACTCCGCAGGACCGCCGTCGGACCCTTCACCCTCGACGAGGCACACACCCTCGAGGAGCTCGCCGACGACTTCACGTTGCTCGGCATGGAGTCGGCTGCACGAGCCTGCTTCCCGACGTACGCGCTCGATGAGCAGCAGGCCGTCGACGTGGGTTTCGGACGCAAGCTGGAGATGGACCTCGGGCAGACCGGGCCGGTCGCGGTGTTCGCCCCGGACGGCACCTTCCTCGCGCTCTACGAGCAGCAGGGCGAGCTCGCGAGGGCCGTCGCGGTGTTCACCTGAGCGCCTCGCTGGTCTTCGGGGCGTACTCCTCGCTGCGCTCGTCGACGAGTCCTCGGCCACTCGGCCATGAGCGTTGAGCGAGCGGCGAGCGGCCTTCGGCGAGGGGCGCCGCCAGCTCACTGCTATGGCTCTCGCTAACCTCGGCTCGTGCGTATCTGGCGTTCCCTGGACGACGTGCCCGCCGACCTCGGTCGCACGGCCGTCGTCATCGGCAACTTCGACGGTGTCCACCTCGGTCATCGCCACGTCATCAGCCGGGCGCGCGAGCTCGCGGATCGTGAAGGGCTACGGGTGGTCGCGGTCACCTTCGACCCGCACCCGATGGCAGTCCTCCGGCCCGAGCACGCCCCGCTGACCCTGACCGACATCGAGCGCCGGGGCAGGCTGCTCGCGGAGGCGGGTGTCGACGACGTCTTCGTGATCGCGTTCTCGCGGGAGATCGCCGCGTGGACGCCCGTGGAGTTCATCGACCGGGTGCTGGTGCAGGGGCTGCACGCCAGCCAGGTGGTGGTCGGGGCGAACTTCCGTTTCGGAGCCCGCGCCGCGGGTGACGTGTCCACGCTCGTCGAGACGGGTCTCGACCATGACTTCGAGGTCGAGGGCATCGCGCTCGACGGTGGCCCGCAGGTGTGGTCGTCGACCTACGTCCGCACCTGCCTCGCAGCCGGCGACGTCGAGGGAGCGGCCGAGGCGCTGGGCAGGCCCTACTCCGTCGTCGGTCACGTCATCGAGGGTGACCACCGGGGGCGCGAGCTCGGCTACCCCACGGCCAACGTGCCCACCAACGGGCGCGCCGCTCCCGCGGACGGGGTGTACGCCGGCTGGCTGACCCTCCTCGACGAGCCGGACAGCGACCGGCTCCCGGCCGCGATCAGCGTAGGCACCAACCCGACCTTCGAGGGCGAGCGGGATCGACGCGTGGAGGCCTACGTGCTCGACCGCACCGACCTCGAGCTCTACGGCAGGTTGGTGGAGGTCTCCTTCGTCGCGCGGATCCGCGGCATGGTCAGGTTCGACGGCGTGGAGGCGCTGGTCGAGACGATGGCCGACGACGTCGTACGCACTCGGGAGCTGCTGGAGCTGGTGTGAGGCCGACCCCTGGAAGCGATCCCCTCGCGGCGACCGACGACTGGTTCGTGCGCAACGGGCTCTCCTACTTCGTCCCCGAGCGCCGGGCGCTCGTGCGGCGTGCCCTCCGACCGCGCCGGCTCCTTCCGCTCGTGCTGGCGACCGGTGCGGTGGCGGCCGCGGCCGGCGTGGGGCTCGCCGTCTTCGGCGACCAGGTCAGCCTCGCCCCAGCCACGTTGTTCACGCTGGGAATGCTCGTCGCGTCCTGGTATGCCCTCACCGCGCTCCAGGCCCGACCGATCGTGACGTGGGCACTCGGGCAGACCTTCGGCGGCGTGCGCACCCTGCTGCCGATGATGAGCCGCGCGCTCCCGCTGCTGCTCCTGTTCGTCACGTTCCTGTTCATCAACGCCGAGGTCTGGCAGGTCACGTCACGGCTGGACGGCGGTGACCTGTGGCTGACCGTGCTCCTGTTCGCCGTGCTCGCGGTCGCCTTCTTGCTGGTGCGCCTGCCCGAGGAGGTGGACCGCACCGACGACCACGTCGACGACACGTTCGTCCTCGACGCGTGCCGGGGCACTCCACTGGAACAGGCGTCGCGAGAGCTGGTGGACGACCCCGAGTGCCACCCGACGTCGTTCGCCGAGGTCACCGGCTACGAGCGTGCCAACCTGGTGATGGTGCTGGTGATCATCCAGGTGGTGCAGGTGCTGCTGCTGGCCCTGACCGTGTTCGTGTTCTTCATGGTCTTCGGCGCCCTGGTCATGACCAACGACGTGATCGAGGCGTGGATCGGCGAGGGACCGCACGCGTGGCGCTACCTGCCCAACCTGACGGTCGAGCTGGTGCAGGTCTCGACCTTCCTGGCGGCGTTCTCCGGGCTCTACCTGACGGTCTCGACGGTCACCGACGAGACCTATCGCGCCCAGTTCTTCTCCCGGGTCCAGCACCAGATGGAGCGCGCCGTGGGCGTGCGGGCCGTCTACCTCGCGCTGCGGGACCGCCAGCGCGTCAGCGACCCAGCCCCTGCTTGACCACCTGGCCGCGGTGGTCGGGGCAGAGGATCCCCACGTGCCTCCGCGACCGCCGAGCCTGCGGACCCTAGACGGCGACCACCGTCACCGGCACGCCGTTGAGGGCGGCGTTGCCGGACACGTCGAGCCGCTCGGGGTCGGTGAGGTCGTTGATCGAGACACCGGCGACCTTGCTCGCGTTGGTCATCCGCGTGCCGTCCTGCTGGTGGCCGTAGCCGTGGGGGAGCGAGACCACGCCGCGCATCATGTCGTCGGTCGCCACCACCTCGGTCGTCACGGTGCCCACCCGGGAGGCGACGCGCACCGACGTGCCGTCGCTGAGCCCGCGCGCGGCGAGGTCCTCTGGGTGCATGAGCAGCTGGTGGCGTGGCTTCCCGCGCGTCAGGCGAGTGCTGTTGTGCATCCAGGAGTTGTTGTCGGACTTGTGCCGGCGCCCGATCAGGAGCAGCTCCTCACCGGTCGGGGTCGCGACCTGCTCGGTCATGGTCTCGCGCAGCCGTGCCAGGTCGGCGATGACCCGGTCGGGTGCGAGGTGGATCAGCTTGTCCCTGGTCTGGAGCCGGCCCGGCATCGTCGGGCGCAGGGGGCCGAGGTCGACCCCTGCCGGGTCGGCGCGCAGGGCCCGCATCGTCGTACGCCGACCGGCGAGCAGGAGCCCGGCCACCATCATCCGCGGGCTCACGCTCAGCCGCACCCGTTCCGTGACGGCCTTGCGCAGGGGCTTCTTCTTCTCGAGCCGGGCGGTCGTGCGCAGCGCGATCTCGCGGAAGATCTCCCAGTCCTCCATCGCCCCCTCCGGCTTCTCGAACACGGCCGGTGTGAAGCGGGCCGTGTTGCGCACCGCGAGCGCGTGGAAGACCAGGTCGTACTGGTCGCGCTCCAGCGCGGTCGTCGGTGGCAGGACGACGTCGGCGTGCCGAGTGGTCTCGTTGAGGTAGATGTCGACCGCGGCCATGAAGTCCAGGCCGTCGAAGGCCTCGCCGAGACGTCGTCCGTCGGGAGTGGAGAGCGCCGGGTTGCCGGCCACCGTGAGCATCGCGTGGATCTGGCCCTCGCCCGGCGTCTCGATCTCCTCGCGCAGCGTGCTCACCGGGAGCTCCCCGCCGAACTCGGCGGCACCGCGCACGCGGCTGCGCCAGACGTCGTGGTGGCCGCGGCCGACGATCGCCTTGCCGACGATGTCGATCGCCGGCTCGGTGAAGAGCACGCCGCCCTCGCGGTCGAAGTTGCCGGTCAGGATGTTCAGGCAGTGGATCGCCCACTGGCAGATCGAGCCGAAGCCCTGGGTGGACAGCCCCATCCGGCCGTACGCCGCAGCCCCGTCGGCGGACGCGAACTCACGCGTGATCCGCCGGATCTCCTCGGCGGGCACGCCGGAGATCTGCTCGGCGTACTCCGGGGTGTGGTCCTCGACGGCCATCCGCACGGACTCGATCTCGCGGACGTAGGGCGGGGGAGCGGTCAACGCCTCGTCGAAGAGCACGTGGACCATGGCGAGCAGCACGACGGCGTCGGTGCCCGGCCGCACGAAGTGGTGCTCGTCCGCGACCTTGGCCGTCTCGGTGCGCCGCGGGTCGAAGACCACCATCCGGCCGCCGCGCTTCTTCAGCTCGCGCAGCCGGTTGGGGAAGTCGGGCACGGTCATCAGCGAGCCGTTGGAGGCCATCGGGTTGGCGCCGAAGACCAGGAAGTAGGAGGTCCGGTCGAGGTCCGCGATCGGGATCATCAGCTGGTGGCCGAAGAGCTGCCACGCCACGAACTGGTGGGGGATCTGGTCGACCGAGCTGGCGCTGAACTTGTTGCGGGTCCTGAAGGTCTTGATCATCGCGCCGCCGTGGGTCTGCGCACCCAGGGAGTGCGCGTTGGGGTTGCCCAGGTAGAACCCGACGGCGTCG
Source organism: uncultured Actinomycetota bacterium (assembly GCA_963843075.1). GTDB lineage: Bacteria > Actinomycetota > Actinomycetes > Propionibacteriales > Nocardioidaceae > Marmoricola. The sequence goes on from CAWJJD010000001.1 coordinate 1,763,753, forward strand.
CGACCGTGCTGGTTGACCGCTCGCGCGAGGCCCTCGGCGGTCAGGTCGAGCGCGTCGTCCCAGGAGGTCTCGACCCAGTCGTCGCCCACGCGCTTGATCGGTCGGCGCAACCGGTCCGGGTCCTCGTAGACGTCGGCCAGCGCCACACCCTTGGGGCAGATGTGTCCCCGCGAGAGGGGGTCGTCCGCGTTGCCCCGGATCGAGAGCACGTGCGGGCCGTCGGCACGGTCCTCGATGGTCAGCTCGAGCCCGCAGATGGCCTCGCAGAGGTTGCAGGCGGCGAGGGCGGTTCGCGTCGGCGTCTCCATGCCGCGATCCTGTCACGACACGCGCTTGTGTCTTGCGCGCTATTACGTATCGCGTAGTAGTGTGCCGCGCATGGACACCACCCAGCTCCTCAAGGGAGTGCTCGACCTGGCGGTGCTCGCCGTGGTCGACGACGAGGACGGCTACGGCTACGACATCGTCCGGCGGTTGCGCGACCGCGGGCTCGACGACGTCGGCGACGCCTCTGTCTACGGCACCCTGCGCCGCCTCTACGCGGCCGGCGCCCTCACCTCCTACGTCGTGGCCAGCGAGACCGGGCCGCACCGGAAGTACTACGGGATCACCCCTGCCGGGCGGTCCCAGCTCAAGCAGCAGACCGACGACTGGACGTCGTTCTCCACCACCGTCACGCACATCCTCGAGGGAGCATCGGCATGAACACCATCGTCACCACCCCGGACGTCAAGATCTTCGTGGCGGCGGTCCGTGAACGCCTCACCGACCTCACCGCGGAGGAGCGCGAGGAGCTCGTCGGCGGGCTGGACGCCGACGTCTCCGACCTGGTGGCCGAGCGAGGCGTCGAGGCACTGCCCGACCCGGGCGAGTATGCCCGCGAGCTGCGCACAGCGGCGGGGTTCGATCCGGAGATGGGGCCGGTCAGGGCGCGTCGCGGTGCCGGCGCGTGGGTGAGCACAGGCCTCGACGCCGCTCACGCCCGGTGGGACGCGCTGGTGGCGGGCCTGCCGGGTGACCCGTGGGGGCTGGTGCAGGTGCTCCGTCCCGCCTGGTGGATCCTCCGCGCCTGGGTGGCGCTCCAGGTGTTCGACCTGATCTGGGGCAACGGTTCCGACAGCCTGGGACTGTCCGCGATCCCCTCGCTGCAGGGGTGGGGCTGGGCCCTGCTGGCGGTCGTGTCGTTGGTGAGCATCCAGGTCGGCCGGGGGAAGATGTGGCCGGGGCGTCCGCGCAGCGGGCCGGTGGGGCGGCTGCTCCTGCTGGCGCTCAACCTGGCCGCAGTGGCCTGGCTGCCGGTGACCGTGGACCGGGTGGCCACGCCCGACAGTGTCGTCTCCGTCCTCGCCGGCAGCGAGGACAGGGCCATGACCTACCAGCAGGGGTACGACGACGCCAGCGCCGAGCTCGACCGTGCCGGGATGTACGTCGACGGCCACTGGGTCTCCAACATCTATCCCTACGACGCCGCCGGCCGCCCGCTCGTCGGGGTGCAGCTCTACGACCAGACCGGCCAGCCGGTGAACGTGAAGCCGCAGACCGAGTGCGTCTACGACGTCGGCGAGCAGCCGGTCGACCAGGGACGGGTCTACTACCCCTGGACCACGGCCGCGGGGCAGGTCCGCAACGTCTTCCCCGTGCCCAGCCGGGTCCAGGGGCCGGACACCCCCGACCCGGACCCGGCCGCCTTCGCCGGGGCGAACCGGCCCGCGGTCGGTCAGTTCCCGCTGGCCCGGGTCCCGTCGGCCGGTCTGCCCGGTCTCGCGGCGAGCAAGGCCGTCACGCCGGCGAAGGCCTACCGTCCCGGTGTCGCGCCCAAGCTGCCGATCAACCCGATCGACGGGGGCTGCTGATTTCGCGCGCGTAGAGGTGCGCTGATAGCCTTGTGAAGTTGCCCGTTCGGGTGACATCCGCCGTGCATCGGCCGCGGAACCAGAGTGCCCGGGTGAACAGGCCCCGGCGCGCCGCGCAACGAGTGAGAGATGGGTATTTCAACGTGTCGATCGGTACTGACGCTGAGACCAAGAAGAAGATCATCGCCGAGTACGCCACCGTCGAGGGCGACACCGGTTCCCCCGAGGTGCAGATCGCGCTGCTGAGCCACCGCATCTCGCACCTGACCGAGCACCTCAAGCAGCACAAGCACGACCACCACAGCCGTCGCGGTCTGCTGCTCCTCGTGGGCCAGCGCCGTCGGCTTCTCAACTACCTCGAGAAGACCGAGATCGAGCGTTACCGCTCGATCGTGTCCCGCCTCGGCCTGCGGCGCTAGGCCTTCGAGACGCACTCACCCGCCGGGTGGGTGCGTTTCTGCTAGAACACAACAGAACATCCCAGTAACCAGGAGCGATCCGCGAGCCCTCCGGCTCGGTCCTCGGTAGTGGTCCTCGGAACAGACGGTTCCGCGGACCTCGATCGAAGACCGGCCACTCTCACGCGGGTCGCGGTTCGCTCCGCGAACGAGAGAAGTGAAAACTCTTGTCAGACAACGACATCGTCGCCGTCGAGACCGTTCTCGACAACGGCAAGTTCGGCACCCGCACCGTCAAGTTCGAGACCGGGCTCCTCGCCCGCCAGGCCGCCGGTTCGGTGACCGCCTACCTCGACGACGAAACCATGCTGCTCTCGGCGACCACCGCCGGCAAGCACCCCAAGGAGCAGTTCGACTTCTTCCCCCTGACGATCGACGTCGAGGAGCGGATGTACGCCGTGGGCCAGATCCCCGGCTCGTTCTTCCGCAGCGAGGGGCGGCCCGGCGAGGACGCGATCCTCACCTGCCGCCTGATCGACCGCCCGCTGCGCCCGACCTTCAAGAAGGGCCTGCGCAACGAGGTCCAGGTCGTCATCACGGTGCTGGCGCTCGACCCCGACCAGCCCTACGACGTCCTCGCGATCAACGCGGCGTCCCTGTCCACCCAGCTCTCCGGCCTGCCGTTCTCCGGCCCCGTCGGCGGCACCCGTGTGGCCCTGATCGAGGGCCAGTGGGTCGCCTTCCCCAGCCACAGCCAGCTCGAGAACGCCGTCTTCGACATGGTCGTCGCCGGCCGCGTCACCGAGACCGGCGACGTCGCGATCATGATGGTCGAGGCGGAGGCCACCGAGTCCACCTGGGACCTCGTGCAGTCCGGCACCCAGGCTCCGACCGAGGAGATCGTCGCCGGCGGTCTCGACGCCGCCAAGCCGTTCATCAAGCAGCTCTGCGAGGCCCAGCAGGAGCTGGCCAACCAGGCCGCGAAGCCCGTCCAGGACTTCCCGGTCTTCCTCGACTTCGAGGAGGACGTCTACGACGCCGTCGAGCAGGCTGCCAAGGCCGACCTCGCCCCGGCGCTGACGATCGCCGGCAAGCAGGAGCGCGAGGAGCGCCTCGACGAGATCAAGGCCTCGGTGATCGAGTCCCTCGGTGAGAAGTTCGAGGGCCGCGAGAAGGAGGTCGGCGCGGCGTTCCGCGCGCTGAACAAGAGCCTGGTCCGCGAGCGCGTGCTGCGCGACAAGGTCCGCATCGACGGACGTGGCCTGACCGACATCCGGACGCTGTCCGCCGAGGTCGAGGTCATCCCGAGGGTGCACGGCTCGGCGCTCTTCGAGCGCGGCGAGACCCAGATCCTGGGTGTCACCACGCTGAACATGCTGACCCTGGAGCAGAAGCTCGACACGCTCTCCCCGGAGAAGACGCGTCGCTACATGCACAAGTACGTCTTCCCGCCGTTCTCCACCGGTGAGACCGGTCGCGTGGGTTCGCCCAAGCGTCGCGAGGTCGGCCACGGTGCGCTCGCGCGCCGCGCGCTGCTGCCGGTGCTGCCGCCCCGGGACGAGTTCCCCTACGCGATCCGCCAGCTCTCCGAGGCCATGGGCTCCAACGGCTCCACCTCGATGGGCTCGGTCTGCGCCTCGACGCTGTCGCTGCTCCAGGCCGGCGTGCCGCTGCGCGCCTCCGTCGCCGGCATCGCCATGGGTCTGATCTCGGGCAAGGTCGACGGCGAGGACCAGTTCGTGGCCCTCACCGACATCCTCGGTGCCGAGGACGCGTTCGGTGACATGGACTTCAAGGTCGCCGGGACCCGCGAGTTCGTCACGGCCCTGCAGCTCGACACCAAGCTCGACGGCATCCCCGCCGAGGTCCTGGCCGGCGCGCTGACCCAGGCTCGCGATGCCCGCATCGCCATCCTCGACGTGATGGCCGAGGCCATCGACGCTCCCGAGGAGATGTCGGTGCACGCACCGCGCATCATCAGCGTGCGGGTCCCCGTCGACAAGATCGGCGAGGTCATCGGGCCCAAGGGCAAGGTCATCAACCAGATCCAGGACGACACGGGTGCGACCCTGTCGATCGAGGACGACGGCACGGTCTACATCGGTGCGACCAACGGCGAGGCGGCCGAGGCCGCGCGCGCCGCGGTCAACGCGATCGCCAACCCGACGATGCCCGAGGTCGGCGAGCGCTACCTCGGCACCGTGGTGAAGACGACCAACTTCGGCGCCTTCGTCTCGCTGCTCCCCGGCAAGGACGGCCTGCTGCACATCAGCAAGCTGCGTTCCCTCGCCGGTGGCAAGCGGGTCGACAACGTCGAGGACGTCGTCTCCGTGGGGCAGAAGCTCCAGGTCCAGATCGCGGAGATCGACGACCGCGGCAAGCTCTCGCTCGTCCCGGTCGTGGAGGAGGGCGAGTCCGACTCCGAGTCGGCCGAGTCCTCCGACGACGAGTGACCTCTCGTTGACCCCTTCATCGCCCCCATCGTCGATGGGGACGCTGTGACCAGCCTGCCCGGCGGCGTACGCCGGACCGTCCTCAAGGGCGGTCTGCGCGTCGTCACCGAGCACATGCCCGGAGTCCGCTCCGCAGCGGTCGGGGTGTTCGTGCAGGTCGGCTCCAGGGACGAGGCGGCGCAGCTCAACGGCGCGTCGCACTTCCTGGAGCACCTCCTGTTCAAGGGCACCCCGACCCGCTCGGCGATGGACATCTCCGCCGCCCTCGACGAGGTCGGCGGGGAGTTCAACGCCTACACGGCGCGGGAGTACACCTGCTACCACGCGCGCGTGCTCGACGAGGACCTCGCGATGGCCCTCGACGTGCTCGGCGACATGGTCACGTCCTCGCTGATCACCACCGAGGACCTCGAGGCCGAGCGCGACGTGATCCTCGACGAGATCGCGATGCACGACGACGACCCCGACGACGTGGTGCACAACCTGTTCGCCGCGACCGCCTGGGCCGGCACCCCGCTGGCCCGCCCGATCGCGGGAACGACCGAATCGATCAAGGCGCTCACCCGGGCCCAGGTCCGGGGCTACTACCAGCGGCGCTACCGGCCCGAGGTGATGACCATCGCGGTGGCCGGCAACATCGACCACGCCGACGTCGTACGCCGGACGCGCAAGGCCTTCTCCCGCAACGGGTTCCTCGACGGCGACGCCAAGCCGTCAGGTCCTCGGGTCGCGTCTCGCCCCCGAGCCCTGCAGGCCGGTGAGGTCTCCACCTCGCGGCCCTTCGAGCAGGTCAACGTCGTGCTCGGCATGCAGGGGCTGACCCGGTCCGACCCCCGGCGCTACACGCTCAGCGTGCTGAACGCCGCACTGGGCGGGGGATCGAGCTCGCGGCTCTTCCAGGAGGTGCGCGAGCGTCGCGGGCTGGCCTACTCGGTCTACTCCTTCGGCCTCGGCTACTCCGACGCCGGCATGGTCGGTGTCGCGGCCGGTTCGTTGCCCAGCAAGGCCGACGACCTGCTCCGGGTGGTGCGCGCCGAGCTCCTGAGGGTGGCCGAGACGGGCCTGTCCGAGGAAGAGGTCGAGCGCGGCAAGGGCCAGGCTCGTGGCGGCCTGGTCCTCAGTCTCGAGGACAGCGCCTCGCGGATGAGCCGCCTCGGCGAGGCCGAGCTGTTCCAGCGGCGGCTGCGCTCGGTCGACGAGGTGCTCGAGCACCTCGACGCGGTGAGCCCGAAGGACGTGCACGACCTCGCAGCCGAGCTGTTCACCCGGCCCCAGACCCTCGCGCAGGTCGGTCCGCCGCACGTCTGACCGATGAGTTCCTCGCCGACGGCGGGTCAGGACTGTCGACCCCACGCATGAGGAGCCTGCGATGCACGATCTCGGACCCGCTGCCCGCGAGATGGCCCGCCTGATCGGACAGGTGCCCGACGAGCAGCTCGGTGCCCCGACCCCCTGTCCGAGCTACACGCTCGGTGACCTGCTGCAGCACGTGCGCGTGCTCGCCGAGGCGTTCACCGTCGCCGGACGCAAGGAGCAGCCGCCCGGTGGGTCCCAGCCTCCGCCCGAGGGAGACGCACGCCAGCTCTCGGACGCCTGGCGTCACGAGACCACCGACTGGCTCGCCGCGCTGGAGTCCACCTGGTCGGACCCGTCGGCCTGGGAGGGAACGGCCTGGATCGCCGGCTTCGAGGCTCCCGCGTCGGCGGTCGGCATCACCGCTGCCAACGAGCTCGTGGTCCACGGCTGGGACGTCGCCCGTGCGAGCGGACAGCAGCTCGTGCTCGACGACGCGGCGTTGGCGCCGAGTCAGGAGTTCGTCGCGATGATGTCGGGCCCTGGGTCGGACGAAGCGCGCGGCAACGCGTTCGGTCCCGCGCTGCCGGTCCCGGCCGGGTCCTCCGTGCTGGACCAGGTGGTCGCCGGCAACGGACGCGACCCCGCCTGGTCGGCCTGAGGCCCTGCCTGAGCGACCGGTCGCGGTGCTCGGCGAGGGGGCTGTGGACAACGAGAGCGGCCGGTGACGAGGTTGTGCCAACGTCTCGCCATGTACTGGTCACCTGACAGCGACTTTCCCTACGACTACCCGCCCTACGACCGACCGCGCACGATCGAACGCCTGCGTCATCTCGTCTTCGTCGACGGTCGACTCGTCGACGCGTGGTCCGAGCCGGTGGAGGGGACTGCCTACCAGGCGTTGGCAGACGAGCTCCGCGACAAGGAGCAGCCCGTGCGCCACGCCCTGCCCCCGCCTCCTCCACCGCGTCCGCCCTACGACGCCGTGCTCGACTGGCTCGACTCGGTCGTGGGTGGACGAGTCTGCCTGCTCGCGCTCGACGAGGACCCGCTCGTGTCGGAGCCCGTGCTGGGGGCACCCGAGGCCGAGTCGGTGGACGGCCTGCTCGTGAACGTCGCCGGGGAGCTCTTCGACGAGCAGTTCCTCGCGGGCGCTCGAGCCGCGTTGAGCGCCGTACGCCGACACGACCCGGGGCTGCTCGTCGAGGCCCCCGCCGTCGAGATCGCTGCCGGGATCTGCTGGCTCGTCGGACGGGCCAACGGGGTCGTCGGTGCCCGGACGCCCGTCTCCCAGAAGGTGCTCAAGCGCGCACTGTGGCTGAGCACGAGCCCCACCCGTCGAGCACCGCGCATCAAGGTGTGCCTGCGCGGTCTGCAGTCACCTCCCGCCCGCAGGCCGACCGACTGCCCCGAGCTGCTGGAGCTGGGCAGCCCCACCTTCCTCACCGGCGACACCCGGCGACGCCTGATCAGCCTCCGGGACCGTGCCCTGGGCGCGGCCGAGGGCGCGGACGCGGACCGGCACGCCCGCGGGGTCCCCGGACCTGGCGGCGTCGATAGCCTGAGCCCGTGACTCTCAAGGTGGGCGTGCTGGGCGCGCTGGGCAAGGTCGGCCGTGCCGTGTGCGAGGCGGTCGAGGAGGCGGCGACCTCGGAGGGCGATCTGGAGCTGGTCGCGCGCGTCGACGCCGACGACGACCTCCAGACCCTCGTCGACGAGGGGGTCGAGGCGGTCGTCGACTTCACCCACCCCGACGTGGTCATGGACAACCTCGAGTTCTGCATCTCCCACGGCATCCACGCCGTCGTGGGCACCACCGGTTTCGACTCAGGGCGTCTGGAGACCCTGCGCGGCTGGCTGGCCGAGAGCGAGGGCACGGGTGTGCTGGTCGCGCCCAACTTCTCGATCGGTGCCGTGCTGATGATGCGTTTCGCGGCGGAAGCGGCCCGGTTCTACGAGTCCGTCGAGATCGTCGAGCTGCACCATCCCGACAAGGCCGACGCGCCCTCCGGCACCGCACGCCGCACGGCGGAGCTGATCGCCGTCGCTCGCGAGGAGGCCGGACTCGGTCCGGTCCCCGACGCCACGTCGACCTCGCTCGACGGAGCACGCGGTGCCGTCGTCGAGGGCATCCATGTGCACGGACTGCGAGTGCGCGGTCTCGTCGCCCACCAGGAGGTCGTGCTCGGTGGCGTGGGGGAGACCCTGACGATCAGGCACGACTCGCTCGATCGTGTCTCGTTCACGCCGGGCGTCCTGGTGGGCCTGCGCCAGGTCGGCGACCACCCCGGCCTCACGGTGGGGCTCGAGGAGTTCCTCAGTCTCTAGCCGGGGCCTCGACCAGCGGGTTCTCCGCGAGGCCCGGGAGCTTCCCGGCCAGCTCCCTGCCCTTGGTGATGGTCTGCTCGAAGGGTCCGCCGGCGAAGTCGCTTGGCTTCTCGTCGAGCCGCGGTGCGTCGGCCTCGGCCTGGTCGTAGGCGCACGCGCGGTCGCTGCCCTTGGCTGCGACCGCACCCGGCGTCGTGGCGTCCCGCTTGGCGTAAGTGGTGTAGGCGCCGTCTCGGGCGACCACGCAGAAGTGGTAGCCGCCGGTCCGGTTCGGGGTGTAGCCGGTCACGGTGCCGCCGTCGAACATGGTGATCTTCCCGGTGGCCAGGAACGTGGCGTCGATGGCTGGCGGGGGAGTGCCCTGCTCGGCTGTGTAGTCCTCGACCAGCTGGCCGATGCCTTCGGCGTAGCGGGTGGTCACGAACATCATCGAGTCATCGGTGCCGGTCGCCACCGCCCTGCTCGGGGAGATGACGATGTCGCCGTCGGTGTAGCTGCACCTGCCGGTCCCCAGGGTGCGGGTGAACCCTTCCTCGCGGGCCCAGGAGGCGGCGTAGGTGTCATGGGGACCGCTCACGCAGATCTTGGTGCCGGTAGCGGTGTCACCGCCGTAGGAGGCCAGCTGCGCTCCGTCAGTCGCGCTGAAGCCCACAGCTGCTGCCACGGCCTTCGGGTCGGCACCGTCCGGGATCTCCTCGGGCGTGGAGGCCTCGAAGTTCGCGTTGACCCTGGCCTGGAAGGTGTTGAGGTTCTCGGTGACGACCTTCCAGCCGGCCAGCCGCTGCGCTGCGCTGCTCGACGCAGTGTCGTCCTTCGCGGACGGCTCCTTCTCGTCCCCCTTGCTGCAGCCGGTCATCGTCATGCTGGTGAGCACGAGAGCGGTGAGCGCGGCAACGATGGAGCGAGGGTGGCGCATGAGGGAGACCTCTCATGGTCAGGACGTGGCGGCCAGCAGCATGCTCGACTTGTCCGCTTCCCAAACCCCACACATGAGGCTCCTCGCGCTTTTCTGAACCCTTGCACGTTTATGCAAAGCAACGATGTGAAGGCGGCCCGCGGGTGCCTTTGCCCGGGATGGCGGGCAGGCTGTTGGTGTCGGGGGATCGCAAGGATTCTCCTCGCCCGCAGCCAGAAGGATCCAGATGCGCCCGAGTGTCACCCTCCTCAGCACCGCCATCCTGGCGGTGTCGACGGCTGCCGCGGGCCTGTCCGCAGCGCCGGCGGCTGGAGCGGACACCTCGCGCACCGCCAGTGCTGTCGCCGCAGCGAAGGCCCACCCCGGCGCCACCAAGTTCGGCACGGCGCAGGGCCTGGAGGCCGTCAGCACCATCGTGGACCCCGACGGCACCAGCCACGTCAGGTTGCACCGCACCTACCGCGGCCTCGACGTCGTCGGCGGTGACCTGGTCGTCCACCAGTCCCCGGCGGGTGCCTGGGAAGGCAGCAGCCAGACGTTGGGCCAGGACCTCGATCTCGCCGTCACCCCGGCGGTCACGCGCACTACCGCCGGCGCAAAGGCGCTCGCCCGCAGCGCGGTGAACCGCACGATCAAGAGCTCCAGGCTCGAAAGCTCCACGCTCGTCGTCGACGCCTCCCAGGCCACCCCCCGTCTGGCCTGGAAGGTGCTCAGCGGAGGCGTGCAGGCCGACGGAACGCCGAGCCGGTTGTCGACCTTCGTCGACGCCAAGACCGGCAAGGTGATCCGCGCGGAGCAGGAGATCGTCAACGTCGACGGTCAGGGCAAGACCCTCTACAGCGGCACGGTCCCGCTGAGCATCACGAAGTCCGGGTCGACCTACCAGCTGAAGAACGCCAGCATCCGGGGCAACACCTACACGACCGACCTGAAAAACGCCACGGACTCCTTCGTCTGCCAGGTCTTCGGCAGCGGGTGCAAGACCGGGACGCTGATCACCAGCACCTCGACCACGTTCGGCAACGGCCTCAACTCCAACCGGGCGACGGCCGGGGCCGACGCGCAGTACGGCAGCAACGAGACCTGGGACTACTACAAGAGCACCTTCGGCCGGAACGGCATCTTCGACAGTGCCACGAAGGGTTCCTACAACCGCGTCCACTACGGCAAGAACTACGTCAACGCCTTCTGGGACGGCACCAAGATGACCTACGGCGACGGGGACGGCACCAACTACGGGCCGCTCGTCTCGCTCGACGTGGCCGGCCACGAGATGAGCCACGGCGTCACCGAGAACACCGCGGGCCTGACGTACTCCGGTGAGTCCGGCGGCCTCAACGAGGCGACCTCGGACATCTTCGGCACGATGGTCGAGTTCTATGCCAACAACTCCAGCGACCCCGGGGACTACCTCATCGGTGAGGAGTTCGACCTCAAGCAGCACAAGGGTCTGCGCCGGATGGACAACCCCGCCTCGGACGGCAGCTCGCTGAACTGCTGGTCGAGCAACGCCAAGAACGTCGACGTCCACTACAGCTCGGGCATCGGCAACCACTTCTTCTACCTGCTGGCCGAGGGGTCCGGCGCCAAGACCATCAACGGCGTCGCGCACAACTCCCCGGTGTGCAAGGGCTCGGCCGTCACCGGAATCGGCCGGGCCGCCGCCCAGAAGATCTGGTACCGCGCGCTGACGGTCTACATGACCTCCAGCACCAAGTACTCAGGTGCCAGGACCGCCACCCTCAAGGCTGCCAGCGACCTCTACGGCGCGGGCAGCACCCAATACACCACGGTCGCCGCTGCATGGAGCGCGGTTTCCGTGTCCTGACCTCCCTCCCCCCACCGGAGGTCAGGAGTCCCCGGGGCGGAGGGCCCGTGCTGGGCACACGGGCCCCCCGCCCTTCTTCTCCGAACCATCTGTTTCCCCCAGGCCCGTAAGAAGCGCGGACCGACTGGCTCGTCCGGGGCATCTCGGGCGCCCCGGACGAGCCGTTGCTTCCTGTCCTGGTGTGCGCTGTCGCCGGCTGCAGTTTGGCCGGGCGCCCGGCCATTCCTCCAGTGGAGGGGTGAAGTTGCACCCCTCCACTCACAGTTTGGCCGGGCGCCCGGCCAAACCGCGCCACGCGCCGCCGCCCCATCCCGGCACCGGACCAGCCGGCGGTGGGTGCACTAGAGGCGGATCAGTGCGGCGGTGAGTGCGGCGACGAACACCACGACGATGAACGGCAGTCGCAGCAGCAGTGCCACGAACGCCGCGCCCAGTCCCGCGAGGCGGGCATCGATCCCCAGCCCAGGGCCGTCTGGCCCCTGCGCGACGAAGACCTGGACGGCGACCAGCGCGGCCAGGAGTACGACGGGGAGCAGGTCGGCCGTGCGTCGTAGGACGGGATGGGCGAGCGCCTGCTCCGGCACCGACATCCCGGCCAGCTTGAGCAGGTAGCAGCCGATGCCACAGCCGATCACGGCAAGCCAGATCACGTGGGCCCACTCTCGCGCCTCGCGCCGATCAGGCCCATCCCGAGTGCCACCGCGGACGCCGCGAGCACCGGCACACCGGCCGGTGTCACCGAGACCAGCGAGAGTGCCAGCCCGGCTCCGAGCAGCGCGGCGACCCGGTTGCGGGTCGTGTTCAGACGCGGCCAGAGGAGCCCGAGGAAGGCGCCGCCGACCGCTGCATCGAGCCCATAGCTGCGGGGGTCGCCCAGGGAGTCACCGGCGAGCGCGCCGGCCAGTGTGGCGAGGTTCCACAGCACGAACACCGCCAAACCGGTCGACAGGAAGCCCGCGCGGGCGTGCTCCCGGGTCGTGCGGGTCAGGGTCATCGCCGACGACTCGTCGATGACGAGGTGGGCGGCAGCCGCGCGACGCACGCCTCGCCAGCCGACCATGGGAGCGACCTTGAGGGCATAGAGCGTGTTCCGGGTCCCGAGCAGGAGCCCGGAGAGGGCCCCGAGGAGCGGCGTGCCGCCCGAGGCGATCACCCCGACCAGCGCGAACTGCGAGGCGCCTGTGAACGTCAGCAGGGAGAGCGCGCACGACTGCCACACGCTCAGACCGCTGGCCACCGAGACCGCGCCGAAGGAGATGCCGTAGGCGCCGGTCGCGACCCCCACGGCGATGCCGTCCCTGACGATCGACCGGGTGGTGTCCTCGGTCGACATCAGCCAGGGTCGACCAACGCCGTGTGCAGGCGCACCTGCTTGACGGTCGTCGTGCCGTCGCCGAGCAGGTCCAGGGTGCGGTGCGCACCGTCTGCTCCCCAGCCGGCCGCGGTCAGGAACGTCCTGAGCTCGTCGTCCTCGGCGGGGAGCCACGAGACGGCGTGGGTGAAGCGGTCGGCCGCCAGGGTGTCTGCTGCTGCCTGGAGCAGCCTCGAGCCGTGTCCGGCCCGGCGTTTGTGCGGGTCGACGGTCAGGTCGGCGAGCTCGCCGACCGACACCGGGTCGCAGTCGGGGTCGCTCGCCGGGCCGGTCACCACGAAGCCGGTGACCAGGTTGCGCTCCAGCGACACCAGGACCCGGTTGCGAGCGTCCTCCGGTCGGCTGAGGGAGGTGCGCCAGACCGCGGCGATCTCGTCCGAGTCGAGGGCGGAGAGGACCTCGGCGGGGAGCAGGTCGGCGTAGGTCGAGCGCCAGGCGCGGACCTGGACCGCGGCGATCGCAGCCGCGTCCTCGCTCCACGCGACGCGGGCGGAGACGTCGGCACTGGGCATGGGCTCCATCCAACCACCGGTCGCCGACGGGGCTCAGAGCGGCTGGGGTTCGGTCGCCTGCTCCAGGTGGGGTTGCTCGAGGAGGTCGAGCCGCGACTCCGCGCCGCAGAGCACGAGCGCGCCGGCAGTGCTCAGGGCGAAGCCACCCACGGCGACCGGCCACCATCCCGAGCGCACCTGGTCGTCGAAGATCGCGATCCCCACGATCGCGGGCACCAGCGTCTCCAGCAGGATCAGGGGCGCGTTGACGGCGGTGACCGCAGCGCGACGCAGCGCCACCGAGCACAGCCAGAAGCCGAGCAGCCCGTAGGCCACCACCGTCAGCGCCGGGACGATCGTCTCGGCGTCCAGGTGCGGATCGACCAGGGCACGGGTCGAGATCGGCGACCCTCCGTAGGCGACGCCCGCGAGGACCCCCAGGGCGACACCGCTGCCGGCTCCCTCGAACCGGATCGCCACCAGACCGAGGAGCAGGGTCACGGCCGCGCCGGCGTAGAGCACCAGGGTGCGCTCGGTCTCGAAGTGGGTGCTCCCGACCGGACCTGCCGCCATGACGACCAGCACCAGCCCCACGACCATGGTGGCGATGGCGACCCAGTGGCGCGGCGACAGGGGTTCGCCGACGACGGTCGCGGCCAGGATCGCGGTCACGACCAGGGAGATGGCGATGCCGACCTGGGCGACGTACAACGGCACGTGGGCGATGGCGACCAGGTGCAGTCCCCAGCCGAGAAGGTAGGTCATGCCGACCCCGACCATCATCCAGGAGAACAATCCGTAGCGGCGGGCGGCGATCGCCTGCACCACTCCGGCCACACCGAACAGCACGGCGGCGAGCAGCGCCGCACCGAGTCCGATGACCATGGGGCCCACCCTTCCACGGGTAAAACACCCCACGAAATCGCGAGTGGAGCTCGCTACGATCGCGTCGACCACGATTCCGCGGGGACCCCGAAGTACCTTGTCCTCATGCAGGCGTACCTCGACCTCCTCCGGCGGATCCTCGACGAGGGGGTCGAGAAGTCCGACCGCACCGGCACCGGCACCCGCAGCGTCTTCGGTCACCAGATGCGCTTCGACCTCGCCCGGGGGTTCCCGCTGGTGACCACCAAGAAGGTGCACACCCGGTCGGTCTTCGGCGAGTTGTTGTGGTTCATGCGCGGGGACACCAACGTCAAGTGGCTCCAGGACCGCGGCATCACCATCTGGGACGAGTGGGCCGACGCCAACGGTGACCTGGGTCCGATCTACGGCTACCAGTGGCGATCCTGGCCCACGCCCGACGGTCGGCACGTCGACCAGCTCGCCCAGGTGGTCGAGCAGATCCGCACCAACCCCGACTCCCGTCGCCACATCGTGTCGGCTTGGAACGTCGCGGACGTGCCGGACATGGCGCTGGCGCCGTGCCACACGATGTTCCAGTTCTACGTCGCCCCCTCGGAGTCCGGCGGGAAGCTGAGCTGCCAGCTCTACCAGCGCTCGGCCGACGTCTTCCTGGGCGTGCCGTTCAACATCGCGTCCTACGCCCTGCTCACGCACATGATCGCGCAGGTCACGGGCCTCGAGGTGGGGGACTTCGTGCACACCCTCGGCGACGCACACCTCTACCTCAACCACCTCGAGCAGGCCGAGCTCCAGCTCACCCGTGAGCCGCGGGCGCTGCCCACGCTGCACCTCGACCCGTCGGTGACCACGATCGACGGGTTCGACCTCGAGCACATCACCGTCGAGGGCTACGACCCCCACCCCGGGATCAAGGCGCCGATCTCCGTATGACGCAGGTCGTCCTGGTAGCCGCCCGAGCGTCCAACGGGGTGATCGGCCTGCACGGCGACATCCCCTGGAAGATCCCGGCGGACTTCGCGCACTTCAAGCGCGTCACCGTCGGCCATCCCCTCGTCCTCGGTCGCACGACGTTCGAGGGGATCGGCAGACCCCTGCCCGACCGGCAGAGCATCGTCGTGACGCGCGACCCCGCCTGGTCCTACGAGGGCGTGCTGGTGGCCCGGTCGGTCGCGGAGGCGATCGAGCTCGGCGCCGGACTGGACGACACGGTCATGGTGGGCGGGGGAGCGCAGGTCTACCGCGACGCGATCGGCATCGCCACCCAGCAGATCCTCACGGAGGTGCACGCCACCCCCGAGGGGGACACGCACTATCCGGACTTCGACGAGTCAAGCTGGTCGGAGACTCACCGCGAGACTCATCTGGACCACTTGCCGGCCTACGAGATCCGGTGGCTGCGGCGGAGCTCCTGACACGCCTAGTGTGGCGGCCATGGAACTGCGCATCTTTGTCGAACCGCAGCAGGGCGCGACGTACGACCAGCTGCTCCGCATCGCGAGGGCCACCGAGGATCTCGGCTTCAGCGCCTTCTTCCGATCCGACCACTACCTGGGCATGGGCACCGAGGGCCTGCCCGGACCGACCGACGCGTGGCTGACCCTCGCGGCGCTGGCCCGCGAGACGAGCACCGTCAGGCTCGGGACGATGATGACGTCCGCGACGTTCCGGCATCCCGGCCCCCTGGCGATCCAGGTGGCCCAGGTCGACCAGATGAGCGGGGGGCGGGTCGAGTTCGGCCTCGGAGCCGGGTGGTACGAAGCCGAGCACACGGCCTACGGCATCCCCTTCCCCGACCTCCACGAGCGCTTCGACATCCTCGAGGAGCAGCTGGCGATCATCACCGGTCTGTGGGAGACCGCGGAGGGTGACCGCTTCTCGCACATCGGCAAGCACTACACGCTGACCGACTCACCTGCCCTGCCCCAGACCGTCCAGCAACCGCGTCCACCCGTGCTGGTCGGCGGCAAGGGCACGCGCCGCACGCCCGCCCTCGCCGCCGAGTTCGCCGACGAGTTCAACCTCCCGTTCGTCTCCCTCGCGGAGACCAGGGGTTTGTTCGACCGCACCCGCACCGCGTGCGAGCGCATCGGTCGCGACCCCGACGAGCTGGTGTACTCCAACGCGCTGCGGCTGTGCTGCGGCGTGGATGATGCAGAGGTACGCCGCCGCGCCGCTGCCGCCAACCGCGACCTGGAGGGCATGCGGGTCAACGGCGTGGTCGGGACCCCCGACCAGGTGGTCGACCAGATCGGCCGTTTCGCCGAGGCCGGCACCCAGCGGATCTACCTCCAGACCCTGGACGTCGTCGACATCGACCACATCGAGCTGGTGGCCAGCGAGGTCCTGCGCCAGGTGTGAGGGTGTGGCCGGCCGCCGGTCGCCCCGGGGGAGCGCTAGCCGTGACGTGGGGCGGGACCCCACCCCGGGAAGTTCAGTGGAGCGTCGCCGCCCAGCGGAACGACGCGCACGTGCGTGCCACGGGCGGTGCTGGTGCACAGGCGGTCACGTCCCACGCGGTCGTCGAAGCAGCCGAGCAGGAGCCGCCGAGCATCCGGTGACCACCTGGGCTTGAAGAAGCCGACGTGCTTCGTGGCCGGGATCAGGACGTGCCGTCCGGTGCCGTCGGGTGGAGTCGAGTAGACCGACCCCGCTCCGGGTGCGTACCCCTCGGGCCCGATGTCGAACACGATCGTCTTGCCGTTCGGGGACCACCGAGGGTGCTCCAGCCCCGGGATGGGCGGCGTGATCGCGTGCAGTCCCGTGCCATCGGTGTTCACGACGTAGATCGCCTCGGGGCTGTCGACGGGGAGGTCCTCGATGATCCGTGCGAAGACGATGCGCCTCCCGTCGGGCGAGAAGTCCGGCTCGACGTCGAACCCGTCTGAGGTCAGCCGTCGCTGGTGGGTGCCGTCGGCGCGCATGACCCAGATCGAGGTGCTGAAGACAGGCTGCACCGGGTCGAAGGCGTCATAGGCGATGAGTCGGCCGTCGGACGACCAGCTGGGTACCTCTTGGACACCTGGTGCGGTGGTGAGCGACCTTCGGCCGGTCCCGTCCGCCCTGATGACGGCCAGGTGCACGTCACCGACCTCGTCGGTGAAGTCGAAGACGATCCTGGATCCGTCAGGGGCCCAGTCCGACATGTTCGCTGGGTCGTGGGTGAGCCGCTTCTGGTGATGACCGCCGGCATCGGCCACCCAGAGACTGAAGGCGTCGAGCTTGGGGTCGAAGCGCCCGAAGGTGATGTCTCCGTTCCGGACGCGCACATTGGCGCCAGCCGGCGCCATCGCGCCCGCCAGGGCGAGGGCGATCGTCACTGTCATCGTGGCGACGCGCCTGGCACTCCGGCGTCGCGTCCCGCTTCCTGGAGCCATTCACCCACGTTCGCCCGTGTCCGGGGTCATGTCCACGGGCGTGGGCCGATCAGCAGCCCCCGGTGTAGCCCGCTGCCGCTCGCAGGGCGACCACCAGGGTGGCCGGAGCACTACTAGGCGAGAGGGCGACCCTCGGCGTCGGGGAGCTTGCGGAGGAGGACCAGGATCAGGTCGATCAGGTGCCAGATGCCGCAGCCGCCGAGCGTGATCAGCTTGAGGATGCCGAGGCCGGTGTAGCCGAGGTAGAAGCGGTCGATGCCGAGGCTGCCCAGGAAGCCGGAGAGCAGGGCGGTCACCAGCCACTCGCGGTGGGAGAAGAGGCCCGGCAGCTGCTTGGCCTGGAACCAGCCTCCGCCCGCCTGGTCGCGCAGGCTGGCGTCGCCCTTGAGCTGGCCGGTGGCGGCCATCTGGCGCAGCTGCTCGAAGCCGTAGGGGCCGTACTCCTGGCCGAGGTGGGCGAGCATGAACGCGCCGGTGACCTGGGGCACGGGGGAGTACTGCTGGCCGTAGTCCTGGCCCGGCTGGGCGTATGCCGCCTGCTCCTGGGGCGCCTGTCCGTAGGGCTGGCCGTAGGGGTCCTGTGGCTGACCCCCGGGCTGGCCGGGGGACTCGCCGTAGGGCTGACCCTGGGACTCTCCGGGCGGCTGGTTGGGATCCGGCTGCTGGGGCTCACTCATGCAGGTGAATATAGGTGCAACGCACCGCCGGTGCCCCCGCGCCGGATCGCGGTCATGACTAATCTAGGGGGCATGAGCCTGCCTGCTGCGCCGTTCGGACGGGTGCTGACCGCGATGGTCACGCCCTTCAAGCCCGATGGGAGCGTGGACCTCGACGGCGTCGCCAGGGTGGCGAGCCACCTCGTCGACCACGGCAACGACGGCATCGTGGTCAGCGGGACGACAGGTGAGGCCCCGACCACGTCGGTGGCGGAGGACGGCGAGATCCTGCGGGCGGTCATCGACGCCGTCGGTGACCGGTGCACCATCCTCGCCGGGGTCGGCACCAACCACACCGAGCACTCCGTCGAGCTGGCCCGTCAGGCACAGGATGCGGGGGCAGACGGCGTGCTGCTGGTCTCGCCCTACTACAACAAGCCGTCCCAGGCTGGCATCGCGGCTCACTTCGAGGCCGTCGCGGCGGCCAGCGACCTGCGGATCATGCTCTACGACATCCCCGGCCGCACCGGCGTGACGATCGCACCGGAGACCTACGAGCGGATCGCCGCCGACGAGAAGTTCGTCGCGGTCAAGGACGCCGTGGGCGACCTGTTCCGCGGCGTCAGGATCATGCAGGACACCGGCCTGAGCTTCTACAGCGGCGACGACGTGCTCAACCTCGGCTGGCTGACCCACGGTGGCGCCGGGGTGGTCTCGGTCGTCGGCCACGTCGCCGGTGAGCAGTACGCCGACATGGTGGCCCGGGTCGACGCCGGGGACATCGACGGCGCCCTGAAGGTCTACGGTGACCTGGTGCCCGTGGTCGACGCGATCATGGGTCATGCTCCGGGGGTGATGACCGCCAAGGCAGCCATGGAGCTCCTCGGCGTGCACGACAACAGGGCAGTCCGGCTGCCGCTCGTCGAGGCGGACGACGCTCTCGTCGACCTCCTACGATCCACTCTCTCCGAGGCAGGCCTTCTCCCTTGAGCTCACCGCACACTCCGTCAGATCATCGAGGCGCTCGCTGCGCCCGCGCTTCCGCGGGGACCCCGACATGAGTCATCCCCACCCCGAGCTGTCCGCCCCTCCGGCACTTCCCGAGGGTGGCCTGCGGGTGATCCCGCTGGGCGGCCTCGGCGAGGTCGGCCGCAACATGACCGTCTTCGAGCACGCCGGACGACTGCTGATCGTGGACTGCGGGGTGCTCTTCCCCGAGGAGAACCACCCCGGGGTCGACCTGATCCTGCCTGACTTCGACGCGATCCGGGACCGGCTCGACCTCGTCGACGCGCTCGTGCTCACCCACGGCCACGAGGACCACATCGGGGCGGTTCCCTACCTCCTGCGCGAACGCAACGACATCCCGCTCGTGGGCTCGCAGCTCACGCTGGCACTGATCGGCTCCAAGCTGCGTGAGCACCGGATCAAGGACGTCGTGCAGAACATCGTCACCGAGGGTGACCGGATCAGCATCGGTCCGTGGGACCTCGAGTTCGTCGCGGTCAACCACTCGATCCCCGACGCGCTGGCCGTCGCGATCCGCACGCCTGCGGGGATGGTCCTGCACACCGGCGACTTCAAGATGGACCAGCTCCCGCTGGACGGCCGGATCACCGACCTGAGGGCCTTCGCCCGGCTGGGCGAGGAGGGCGTCGACCTCTTCCTCACCGACTCGACCAATGCCGAGGTCCCCGGCTTCACCACGTCGGAGAAGGAGATCTCGCCGGTCCTCGAGCGGGTCTTCCACACCAGCAAGAAGCGGATCATCGTGGCCTGCTTCGCCTCCCACGTGCACCGCGTGCAGCAGGTGATGGACGCCGCCGCCGAGCACGGTCGCAAGGTCGCCTACGTCGGTCGGTCGATGGTGCGCAACATGGGCATCGCCCGCGACCTGGGCTACCTCGACGTGCCGCCCGGGCTGCTCATCGACGCCAAGGCCACCGCCGACATGCCGCCGGACCGGGTGGTGCTCATCTCCACCGGCTCCCAGGGCGAGCCGCTGTCGGCGCTGAGCCGGATCGC
Source organism: uncultured Actinomycetota bacterium (assembly GCA_963843075.1). GTDB lineage: Bacteria > Actinomycetota > Actinomycetes > Propionibacteriales > Nocardioidaceae > Marmoricola. The sequence goes on from CAWJJD010000001.1 coordinate 1,783,607, forward strand.
CCAGCGCAACCACAACTTCGTGCACATCGAGGAGGGCGACACCGTCGTCCTCGCCTCCTCCCTGATCCCCGGCAACGAGAACGCCGTCTACCGGGTGATCAACGGGCTGGCCAGGTGGGGCGCGCACGTGGTGCACAAGGGCAACGCCCTCGTGCACGTGAGCGGCCACGCGAGCGCCGGCGAGCTGCTCTACTGCTACAACATCGTCAAGCCGCGCAACGTGCTCCCGGTGCACGGCGAGATGCGGCACATGCTGGCCAACGCCGAGCTGGCCAGGGCCACCGGCGTCGACCCGAAGAACGTCGTGATCGCCGAGGACGGCGTCGTCGTCGACCTGGTCAAGGGGGTCGCCCGCATCACCGGCAAGGTCGACTGCGGCTACGTCTTCGTCGACGGCAGCTCCATCGGCGACATCACCGAGGACTCCCTGAAGGACCGGCGCATCCTGGGCGAGGAGGGGTTCATCTCGGTGATCGTGGTGATCGACTCCCAGACCGGGAAGGTGGTCAGCGGGCCGGAGATCCACGCCCGCGGCTTCGCCGAGGACGAGGGCACCTTCGAGGCCATCGTCGACCCGATCATCGCCGCGCTGGACAAGGCGGTCTCCGAGGGCGTCGACGACCCCTACCAGCTCCAGCAGACCATCAGGCGCGTGGTGGGCCGCTGGGTGAGTGCCACCCACCGCCGGCGCCCGATGATCATCCCGGTCGTCCTCGAGGCCTAGGGACCACAGCGGTGCCGGGCAGGATCCTCGGCGGGGATTCCGAGTGTGAGATCAGGCACAATGAGGAGACCCTCGTGAGCGAGTCTGACGGACGCTGGGACCACGGTGCGGTCGAGTGGACTAAACCACCGACAGAACCGGACGAATCGCCCTAGACTCAAACGCGAGGCTCTCCCGGGTCTCGTTAATCGCACGTCCAAAGGGCCACGTTAGATGCAGCTGACAGATTCCCCTCGAGCCGAGGGGATACGCCGTCTCTACGAGTTGATGCTGCGCGTCAACTCGTCGACGGACCTGTCCGAGGTGCTCGACGAGATCGCCCGAGGCGTGGTCGAGGTGCTCGGCTACGGGATCGCCGCGATCGCCCGGCTCGAGGGCGAGACCTTCGTGATGACCACGGTGGCCGGCCCGGAGGAGGTCCGCGAGCAGATCATCGGGCGGCGTACGCCGGTGGCCTCGATCTTCAACGAGTTCGCCCAGGCCGACGAGTGGGGCGTGCTCCGCTTCGTCCCGCACGACCGGATGCCCGACGCCCTCGAGGAGTCCGCCTGGGTGCCGGACTTCGAGCCCGGCAGCGGCGCCGACTCCTGGCACCCGCTCGACGCGCTCTACGCGCCGCTCTACTCCGCGACCGGTCAGCTGCTCGGCAACATGTCGGTCGACCTGCCCCCGGGCAACCGGATCCCCAACCGTGAGGAGCGCGAGCTCCTCGAGATGTTCGTCGTGCAGGCCGGTCTGGCGATGTACAACGCCCAGCAGCGTGAGCGCCTCGGCGACCAGGTCCGGATGGGCGACATGCTGCGGGCGGTCAGCTCGGCCGGCCAGCTCGCCGAGCTCGACCTGTCGCTGCGCGAGGCCGCCCAGGCCATCGCCAAGGGCCTGCGCACCGAGCACCTGTGGATCCGCTGCTCCCCCTCGGGCGACGTCGGCCAGGTCGAGCAGTCCGCGGCGTACCCGCCCGACGACCGCGAGTCCAGCCGTGAGCTCGTGCAGGTCAAGAGCCTGCTCGCCGCTCGTGCCCAGGACGCCGGGCGCCCGATCGTGATCCACCACAGCGAGGCCTTCGAGGTCGACCAGGGCCTCACCGACCCGCAGCGCGACCTGGTGCGCGAGCTCGTGCGCGACAACCCGGGCGGCAGCCTGATGTTCGCCCCGGTGGCCGTGGGTCGCGAGCTGCTCGGCTACGTGCTGCTGGCCCGCGACGCCAGCATGCGGGCATGGACCGCGGAGGAGCAGGAAGCGGTGATGGAGGTCGGCCGCACGCTCGGCCGGGTCGTCCTCAACGCCCGGCTCTACGAGCGGGAGCGGCACCTGGTCAGCGAGCTGCAGGAGCTGGACCGCTACAAGGGCGAGCTGATCGCCACGATCTCCCACGAGCTCAAGACGCCCCTGACCTCGATCATCGGCCACATCGAGCTCCTCGAGGACCTCGACACCGGCATCGGGTCGGTCGAGGCCATCTCACGCAACGCCGAGCGCCTCAACCGGCTCGTCCAGAACCTGCTCAACTACTCCCAGATCCAGGACAAGCGCGAGACCGTCCGGCTCCCGGTCGACCTGTGCAAGCTGGCCGAGCAGAGCCTCGACCTGATGACGATGCAGGCCGAGCAGGGCCGGGTGAAGATGAGCCTGAGCGTCCCCGACCAGCCCGTCCTGGTGACGGCCGACCCCGACGAGCTCGGCAAGGTCATCGACAACCTGACCAGCAACGCGGTCAAGTACAGCCGTGCCGACGGCACCGTTCACCTCGAGGTCGGCACCGACGGCACGCACGCCTGGGTGCTCTGCGAGGACACCGGCCTGGGCATCTCCTCGGCCGACCAGGTGCACCTGTTCTCCGCCTTCCACCGCTCCAGCAACCCCGAGGCGCTCTCCATCCCGGGCACCGGCCTCGGGCTGGCGATCTCGCGGCGGATCGCGCAGATGCACGGCGGCGAGATCATCGTGGCCTCCGAGCTGGGGGTCGGCAGCACGTTCCGGCTCCGGTTGCCGCTGCGCGACCCCGAGGAGCTCGACGTGCCCCCCGACAACACCATCGAGCTCGAGCTGGCCGCCGACGAGGTCGGCGCGAGGCGCATGGGCCGCGCCGGCTGACCCGTCACCACGCCGAACGACGTGGCTCCCGTGCGGCGTGTGACGCGAGGGACAGATGTGGTGTTCGGGGTAGATTCGCCAGCATGGCGACCCGTACGTCTTCCCCGCCGGGTTCGCGCAGCAAGAGCTCCTCCCCGAAGGGGGGCTCTGCTTCGCGCTCCCGGTCGTCGGGAACCCAGAAGAAGACAGCGTCAGGGCGAAAGCCCGCCGCGCGTTCCGGCTCGACCCGCAAGGGGGCCGCGAGCCGTCCTGCGCCCCGCGCCGTCCGCAACGGGTCCGGGCCGGTCGCCCGCATCTTCACCGCGCTCGCGCGCGTCCTCATGACCGCCTGGCTCGCCGCCGCGCACGCCGTCGGTGGGGGAGTACGCCGCATCGGCCACACCGCCCGCGAGCTCGACCCCGAGCACCGTCGTGACGGAGCCGGTCTGTTCCTCGTGGGCCTCGCCGTCGTCGTCGCTGCTGCGGTCTGGTGGCAGCTCCCCGGCTCGATCGGGGAGTTCACCCGGACCGTCGTGGCCGGTTCGGTCGGTCTGCTGGCGTGGTTCGTCCCGCTCCTGCTCTGCTACGTCGCCTGGCGCAACCTGCGCGACCCCGAGCGCAACGGTCCTGCGGGCCGTCAGGTGATCGGCTGGGGCGCGCTGCTCTTCGGCGTCCTCGGCATCGTGCACATCTCCAACGGCTCGCCGACCCCGAAGATGGGGGACACCGCACCGCTGCAGCAGGCCGGTGGGGCGATCGGGTTCGTGGTCTCCAAGCTGTTGACGGACCTCCTCCAGACCCCCTACGTGGTGGTGCCGCTGCTGCTCCTGCTCGCCCTGTTCGGCGTGCTCGTGGTGACGGCCACCCCCGTCTACCAGGTGCCGGCACGGCTGCGAGAGCTCGGCGACCGCATCATGGGCCGCCCCGTCCCGGCCGAGGACGACTCGCTGGCCGAGCCCACCACGCCGGTCAAGCGTCGTCGCAGCCGGAGTGCCAACGACGAGATCGACCCCGACCTGGGCGACCCGGCCTACGACAGTCCCGTGCTCGACGGGGAGGCCCTGGAGGGCCGCGAGATGAAGCGGCGCTCGCGATCGCGAGTGGCCGCAGGCGCGGCGAAGGACGAGGAGAGCGAGGCCACCGGAGCGGTGGACGGCGCGGGGAAGGAAGCCCTCGAGCCCCCTCCGCACACTCCGCTCCCCGCGCGGGTCGAGCAGCTCTCGCTCTCCGGTGACATCGCCTACTCGCTGCCCGACAGCCAGGTGCTCAAGCCCGGGTCAGTGCACAAGGCCCGCTCGAAGGCCTCCGACGACGTGGTCGAGCGACTCACCCAGGTGCTCGAGGAGTTCGACATCGACGCCCAGGTGACCGGCTACACGCGCGGTCCGACGGTCACGCGCTACATCGTGGAGCTCGGCCCGGCGGTCAAGGTCGAGAAGATCACCGGCATCCAGAAGAACATCGCCTATGCCGTCGCCTCCGCCGACGTCCGCATCCTCAGCCCGATCCCGGGCAAGTCCGCGGTCGGCATCGAGATCCCCAACCTCGACAAGGAGATCGTGTCGCTGGGCGACGTGCTGCGCTCGAACAACGCGCGCAACGACCACCACCCGATGGTCGTGGGGCTCGGCAAGGACGTCGAGGGCGGCTTCGTGGTGGCCAACCTGGCCAAGATGCCGCACCTGCTGGTGGCGGGGGCCACCGGCTCGGGAAAGTCGAGCTTCATCAACTCGATGATCACCTCGCTGCTGATGCGGGCCACCCCCGACGAGGTCCGGATGATCATGGTCGACCCCAAGCGGGTGGAGCTGAACGCCTACGAGGGCATCCCGCACCTGATCACGCCGATCATCACCAACCCCAAGAAGGCTGCCGAGGCGCTGCAGTGGGTCGTGCGCGAGATGGACCTGCGCTACGACGACCTGGCCAACTTCGGCTTCCGGCACGTCGACGACTTCAACAAGGCCGTGCGTGCGGGGAAGGTCAAGGTGCCGGTCGGCAGCGAGCGCGTGCTGGCGCCCTACCCCTATCTCTGCGTGGTCGTCGACGAGCTCGCCGACCTGATGATGGTGGCGCCCCGCGACGTCGAGGACGCGATCGTGCGCATCACCCAGCTCGCCCGGGCCGCCGGCATCCACCTGATCCTGGCGACGCAGCGGCCCTCGGTCGACGTCGTCACCGGCCTGATCAAGGCCAACGTGCCCTCGCGGCTGGCGTTCGCCACCAGCTCGCTCGCCGACAGCCGGGTCATCCTCGACCAGCCGGGCGCGGAGAAGCTGGTCGGGCAGGGCGACGGGCTCTTCTTGCCGATGGGTGCCTCCAAGTCGGTCCGGGTCCAGGGTTCCTGGGTCACCGAGGCGGAGATCGCCCAGGTGGTCAAGCAGTGCAAGGACCAGCTCGAGCCCAACTACCGCGAGGACGTCACGGCGCCCGCGTCGGCCAAGCGCGAGCTCGACGACGACATCGGCGACGACATGGAGCTCGTCGTGCAGGCGATCGAGCTGGTGGTCTCCACCCAGTTCGGGTCGACCTCGATGCTGCAGCGCAAGCTGCGTGTCGGCTTCGCCAAGGCGGGCCGGCTGATGGACATCCTCGAGAGCCGGGGGGTGGTCGGGCCGAGTGAAGGCTCCAAGGCCCGAGACGTGCTGATCAAGCCTGACGATCTCGACGACGTGATCGCCAACATCCAGGGAGAACAGTGATGGGTGACCCCACCGCCGTGACTGTCCGGCACAACTCGAAGCTGGCGGCCGCGGTGGCGCTCGTGGCGGCCGTCCTCACCGTGCTGTGGTTCGCGCGGTCGTTGCAGTCGGGCTCGATCGGCGACTGGGCGTGGTGCGTGGTCGTCGCGGTGGTCGGCGTGGTGCAGCTCCTGGTCGTCCGGGACAGCCGGGCCCCGCTGATGGTGGCCGACGAGCTCGGCGTACGCGTTCGCCGTGGTGTGACCTGGAGCGGTCTGCGGTGGCAGGACATCGAGAACGTCGAGGTGGCCTCACCCCGGTCCTGGCTGCGCGACGGGCAGATCGTGGTGCACCCCCGAGCGGTGGAAGGCCCCCTCGAGGAGCCGGCCGACGAGGGCGAGCGGCCCGCTGCCACCACCCTGACGAGCGAGAACCTCGTGGTGCCGCTGGCGCTCACCACACGGCTCGACTTCGACGGTCTCACCGGAGACCTGGTCGCCGATCTCGACGCCCTGGCCAGCGGCCAGGTGCCGGTCCTGGTCCTGACCCGGCTGGAGCCCGAGAAGGCCGAGAAGGCGGAGAAGGCGGAGCGGCCCGAGAAGCCAGAGAAGCCCGAGAAGGCGCCCCGCCTGAGCCGCAAGGAGCGGGCCGAGCTCAAGGCGGCGGCCGAGGAAATCGTCCCCGAGGAGGTCCCCGAGGACGTGCCGGCACCGGAGCCCGAGGACGCCACCAAGGAGGAGCCCCGTCCCGAGGTGGAGGCCGAGCCCGAGTTCGACCCGGTCGACCCGGTCCGCGAGATGCGGCCCGCCGCACGCAACGAGCTGGTCAGGGACTCGGTCCGGATGCTGCCCACCCCGCCGCCGATCCCGGCCCAGCGCAACGGTGACGGCCCGGTCGTGGTCGCCCGCGTCGACGACTTCGCGCCGATCGCGCCCAACGCCGCCGAGAACGCCGTCATCGGCCCCCTGGTGGCGGCCGCCCGCAACCGGGCGCGGCTGAGCATCGACACCCTCAGCGAGCGCACCCGGATCCGTCCGCACGTCCTGGAGTGCATCGAGGTCGACGACTTCGAGGCCTGCGGTGGCGACTTCTACGCCCGCGGACACCTGCGCACCCTGGCGCGCATCTTCGGCCTGGACGCCCAGCAGCTCCTCGACCTCTACGACGACCACTACGCCACCGCCGAGATCGAGGCCCGTCAGGTCTTCGAGGCGGAGCTCGCCACCGGCATCGGGGGCGGGGTGCGGGCCATCCGCACCGGTCCGCGTTGGAGCCTGCTCGCCGCGTGCGTGCTCGCCCTGGCGGCGATCTGGGGCGTGGCCCGGGTCTTCAACGACACCCCGCAGGAGCTGGTCAGCCCGGCTCCGGGCGTGGTCGACTCTGCCGGGCTGGCCAGTGGCAACGAGTCGGAGACCCCCAAGATGACCCTGGCGCCCCTCGAGATCACCGCGGCCGGAGCGAGTCCCCAGGTGGTCGTGCGTGATCGGGACGGGCGCATCCTGTGGGCGGGCAAGCTCGCGGAGGGCCAGCGCCAGCAGGTGATCGGGCTGGCACCCTTCGACGTGACCGCCAGCAACGGCACCGGCGTCAAGGTGAGCTTCCTGGGCAAGCCCAAGGGGACCGTCGGCAGCTCGTCGGCCGCGGCCAGCAAGCAGTTCGGGTAGATCCGTCGTTTTCGTGATGCCCGGAGCCGTCCGGCATACTCGACACGGCTCATGACTACCTCCAAGACATCCCCACGCACCCCTGACTCCCCGCTGACGACCGTCGCGATGGTGACGCTCGGGTGCGCCCGCAACGAGGTCGACTCCGAGGAGCTGGCCGGTCGCCTGGAGGCCGGTGGCTTCCGCCTCGTCGAGGACCCGGCGTCGGCCGAGACTGTCGTGGTGAACACCTGCGGCTTCGTCGAGGCGGCCAAGAAGGACTCCGTGGACACCTTGCTCGCGGCCGCAGACCTCAAGGACGCGGGCACCACCCAGGCGGTGGTGGCCGTCGGGTGCCTGGCCGAGCGCTACGGCGCCGAGCTGGCCACCTCACTGCCGGAGGCCGACGCCGTGCTCGGCTTCGACGACTACCCCGACATCGCCGGCAAGCTCCGCTCGATCCTCGCCGGCGAGACCCAGCACCCCCACACGCCGCAGGACCGGCGCAGGCTGCTGCCGATCTCACCGGCGGAGCGGACCGACGCGGCGGCCTACCAGCCTGGCCACGACCCGTCGACGACGCAGCGACGGCGACTCGACGCCGGCCCGATGGCCCCCCTGAAGCTGGCCTCGGGGTGCGATCGTCGGTGCACCTTCTGCGCGATCCCCGCCTTCCGAGGCTCGTTCGTGTCCCGACGGCCCTCCGACGTGCTCACCGAGGCCCGGTGGCTGGCCGACCAGGGCGCCCGCGAGCTGTTCCTGGTCTCGGAGAACTCCACGTCCTACGGCAAGGACCTCGGCGACCTCCGGCTGCTGGAGACCCTGCTCCCCGAGCTGGCCGCACTGGACGGGGTCGAGCGGGTGCGGGTGTCCTACCTCCAGCCCGCCGAGACCCGCCCCGGGCTGGTCAGCACGATCGCCTCGACACCGGGCGTGGCGGCGTACTTCGACCTCTCCTTCCAGCACGCCTCCAACCCGGTGCTGCGACGGATGCGGCGCTTCGGTGACTCCGAGGCCTTCCTGGGACTCCTGGGACAGGCCCGCGCGCACGCCCCGCAGGCCGGCGCTCGCTCGAACTTCATCGTGGGCTTCCCCGGTGAGACCGAGGAGGATCTCGCGGTGCTCTGTGACTTCCTCGGTGCGGCGCGGCTCGACGCGATCGGCGTCTTCGGCTACTCCGACGAGGACGGCACCGAGGCCGAGCGCTTCGAGGACAAGCTCGACGAGGACGAGATCGCCGAGCGGGTGGCGCACGTGACCGCGCTGGCCGAGGAGCTCACCGCCCAGCGTGCCGAGGAGCGCATCGGCGAACGGGTCGAGGTGCTGGTCGAGACCGTCGAGCGATCGGGGAGCGACCTGGTCGTCGAGGGCCGCGCAGAGCACCAGGGACCCGAGGTCGACGGATCGACGATGCTGGAGGGCCTCACCGACCGCGTGGCCGTGGGTGACATGATTCAGGCGGTGGTGGTCGGCTCCGAGGGTGTCGATCTCGTCGCCCGCGAACTCACAGCAGCGGAGGAGGGTCGATGAACCAGCCGACTCCCGAGCCCGCCCCCGAACCGTCCCACGAGTCGACGCAGCCGCAGGTCAACAACTGGAACGTGCCCAACGCCCTGACGACGTTGCGGATCGTGATGGTGCCGTTCTTCGGCTGGGCCCTGCTGCACGAGGGCGGTGGGAGCATCGGCTGGCGGTGGGTCGCCTGGGCCCTGTTCTGCACCGCCATGATCACCGACAAGATCGACGGAGATCTCGCCCGCAAGCACAACCTGGTCACCAACTTCGGCAAGATCGCCGACCCGATCGCCGACAAGGCGATCACCGGCATGGCGTTCATCGGGCTGGCGATCATCCACGACTTCTTCCCCGCCTGGCTGTGGTGGACGATCACCATCGTCGTGCTCCTGCGTGAATGGGCCGTGACCTTCGCCCGGCTCTCCATCGCCAAGGACGTCGTGATGCCGGCCAAGCAGAGCGGCAAGATCAAGACCGTCATGCAGGCCGTGGCCCTCGGGGGCTTCGTCGCACCTTTCGGACTGCTCACCGGCGGCCTCGAGACGGTCGGGGACGCGGTCTGGTGGCTCTCGGCGGTCGCCCTCGCCGTCGCCGTGGTCCTGACCGTCACGTCCGGCGTGGAGTTCGCCCGGGACGTGATCCGTCACCGTCGTGGACAGCCCGCGACCGCCCCACGCTGAGACGGCTCCTGGTCGGCGCGCTGCCGGTCCCGGTAGGCACGCACGTTCTCCCGGTTGCCGCAGCCGCTCTCGCAGAACCGCTTCGAACGGTTGCGGGACAGGTCGAGCACCACGTTGTCGCAGTCCTCGGCAGCGCAGGTCTTGAGCCGGTCGAGCTCGTCGCTGCGCAGCACGTCGGTGAACGCCATCGCCGCCTCGACCAGCATCCGGGTGGCGAGCGGCGCCTCGTCGGGGACAGCGTGGATGTGCCAGCCGAGGTTGTCGTGGTCCACGATCTGGGGAAGCGCGCGGGAGTCGCTGAGCACCTGGTTGACGGCCAGGACGAGGTCGTCCTGCCCGAGGCGCCAGAGGGCTCGCAGGCGCGGACGCAGCGAGCGTACGGCGGCCAGCTCGTCGTCGTCGCCCGTGCGGCTGCCCGACCAGCCGAGCTCGTCGAGGAAAGCCACCAGCTCCTCGCGCGTGGTCAGCATGTCCTCGCCCGTGCCACCGCCGGGGTCGGTGTTGACCAGGGCGGCGGCAGCGCCCAGGGCGATCTCGGTGTCATGGGCAAAAGTCACGTTGACTCCTGACTGTGGGTACTCCTAGAGTAATCGGCATAACTAACGTTTGCTCCTGACAGGTGGTGTGCCATGTCCACGAGGTCCACCGGCGCCGGCCTCCTGCTCGCACTGCTGTCGGCGATCACCTTCGCCACCTCCGGACCGTTCGCCAAGTCCCTCCTCGACACGGGTTGGACCCCGGGATCCGTGGTCTTCCTGCGGATCGCCGGAGCCGCGGTGCTGCTCCTGGTGCCGACCGTACGTGCCCTCCGTGGCCGGTGGCACCTGCTCGGCCGGGAGTGGCGCGTGGTGCTGGCCTACGGGTTGTGCGCGGTCGCCCTCCCACAGGTGGCCTTCTTCTACGCCATCGACCACCTGACCGTCGGGGTCGCGCTGATGCTGGAGTACCTCGGCCTGGTCCTGGTCGTGGCGTGGCAGTGCCTGCTCGGGCGCCGACTGCCGCAGCCGCCGACCGTGCTGGGCATCGCCCTGGCGCTGGGCGGGCTGGCGCTCGTCCTCGACCTGCCCTCGATGTTGACCGGCGGGGGAGCGCGGATCGACGGCATCGGGGTGGCGTGGGGGTTGCTGGCCGCCTTCGGGCTCGCGTCGTTCTACCTGATGTCGGGCCGCTCGCACGAGACCGCACTGCCGCCGCTGGCCCTGGCGGGAAGCGGTCTGGTCGTCGGTGGGCTGGCCTTCGCCGTCCTGGGGATCCTGCGGGTGCTCCCGATGGAGTTCCACACCGCTCCGGCCGAGCTGGCGGGTTTCTCGATGCCGTGGTGGGTGGCGGTGCTGGAGCTGGGCGCGATCGCGGCGGTGACGCCCTACCTCGCAGGCATCCTGGCCGCGCGCATCCTCGGCGCCAAGCTCGCCTCGTTCGTGGGTCTCTCCGAGGTCTTGTTCACGGTGCTGCTCGCCTGGGTCCTGCTCGGTGAGCTGCCCCGTCCGATCCAGCTGCTCGGCGGGTTGTTGATCCTCGCCGGCGTGGTGGCCGTCAGCAGTGAGGAGCCCCGCCCCGTCCGGACCGACGGGCGCGAGCCTCCCGCTCACGGGGGATCAGCGGCTGAAGCGCGCCTGGCGCTCGGAGTACCTCTGCTCGGCGATGGCTCGGTAGTGGCGGACGATCGGGTCCAGCGCAACGGCGTCGACGTCGCGACGGCGGAGGACGACCGAGGTGTTGTTGGGGCGGTGCAGGAGCAGGGCCCAGCCTGAGCTGCGTGGCTGACCGACCACGTCGACGGGCTGCAGACCGTCGGCCAGGTCGAAGCGCTCGCTGCCGCTGCTGTTGCGCACCGTCAGGATCGAGCCGCGCAGGCTGACCACCTGGGGCGTGCTCGCGATCAGCAGGGCCCAGAGGCCGACGACGACGGCGATGCCGGCGACGGTGGAGAGGAACTCGTCCCCCCCGCGGGTCTGGGTGTAGCGAAGTCCGAGGGCCGAGGTGCCCGCGACGGCGAGCAGGAGGAGGGCTGCCGCGAACATCCGCGGGCCGTGACCCGCCTTCCACTGCGCGGTGGCTGGGATGTGTCGGGTGGCGGGCTCGGCGGCGGCGACCGGTGCGGCCTGGTCCACGGGCTGGTCGACGGGCTGGTCGACAGGCTGGTCGAGCTGCAGCTGGGACTGCTGCTGGACCGGCTCCGCGACAGGCGCCGTCTCGACGCGCTCGGGCGCTTCGGTGACCTCGATGGTCTCGTGGGTGGGGACCTTCTGGTTCGGGATGGCGGGCTGGCCCGTCGGCAGCCGGTGCTTGCCGCTCGCGGTCTCCTCCTCGGTCAGGAGCGAGGTGAAGCGCGAGAGCGTGCCGGTCACGGTGCTGACGACCGTCTTGCTCGGTGCCGAATGTTCGTCGCGGTGTCGCATCTTCGTCATCCCCCGTTGTCTTGCATGAGCTGGCCCCACCGTTCCCGGTCGGTGGGACCAGCATGTAACGAGGACGGGCAGATGGGGACATTTGCCCGCTAAGTCCCCCTTCACGGACTAGACCGGTGTCGCTTTAGTCGGCATTGCCAGATTGGTACTGAGACGAGCGTTCGATGTTCATCGCGGCACCCACGAGGGCGAGGTGGGAGAAGGCCTGCGGGAAGTTCCCGACCATCCGGTCCTGGCCCACGTCGTACTCCTCGCTGAGCAGGCCGACGTCGTTGGCCAGCCCGACCAGACGGTGCATCAGCGTGGTGGCGTCCTGGGTGCGACCCGCCAGGGCGTAGGCCGAGACCAGCCAGAAGGAGCAGGCCAGGAACGGGTGCTCGTCACCCCCCAGGCCATCCACGCCCGAGGCCGTGCGATAGCGCATCAGCAACCCGTCGCGCATCAGGTCCTTCTCGACCGCAGCGATCGTGCCGAGCATCTTGGGGTCGTCGCCGTCGATGAAGCGGACCAGCGGCAGCACCAGGAGGGACGCATCGACCTCACGGGTGTCGTAGTGCTGGGTGAAGGTGTTCCGCTCCTCGTCCCACCCGTGCGTCATGATCTCCTCGCGCACCTGGTCGCGGATGGCGCGCCACTCGTCCACAGGACCGTGGAGGCCGTGCTCCTCGACGCCCTCGATCGCCCGGTCGAACGCAGCCCAGACCATCACCCGGCTGTGCGTGAAGCGCTGCAGCGCCCCGCGGATCTCCCACAGCCCGTTGTCGGGCCGCCGCCAGTCCTCGGCGAGCTGGTTGACCAGGGTCCGCTGCAGGCTCCAGCTGTCACGCGTCTCGGCGACCCCGTGGTTGCGGGCCATCGACAGCGCGCACATCACCTCGCCGAGCACATCGGTCTGGCGCTGGGTGACGGCCCCGTTGCCGACCCGCACGGGCCGCGAGTCCGCATAGCCGGCGAGATGGTCGAGCTCGCGCTCGGGCAGGTGCCTGCCTCCGTCGACGGTGTACATCACCTGCATGTCGTCAGGATCGCCCGCGATGGCGCGCAGCAGCCACCCGCGCCAGTGGTGGGCCGCGTCGGCACGTCCGGCGGCGAGCAGCGACTCGAGCGTGAGAGCCGCGTCGCGCAGCCAGCAGTAGCGGTAGTCCCAGTTGCGTTCACCGCCGAAGTCCTCCGGCAGGGACGTCGTGGCGGCGGCGACGATGCCGCCGGTGTCGACGTGGGTCAGCCCGCGCAGGGTGACCAGGCTGCGCACCACCTCCCGGCGCCAGGGGCCGTCGTACTGGCACGCGTCGGCCCACGTCTGCTGCTCCTCGAGCGTCCAGGCGAGCTGGGCGTCGAGGTCGACCCCGTCAGGGATCTGGCGGTAGGACGGGATCCAGGTGAGCGTGAAGTCCAGCCGGTCGCCGGCGTGGACGTCGAAGGTCTCCTCGTGGTGCCCGTCGACCGCCGGGGGGAGTCGTGGCCCGGTGAGGACGAGCTTGTCCGGCCCGGCCGTGGCGATGATGGCCGGTTGCCCCTCGACCTGCTCACGGTGCACCCAGGGGCGGATCTTGCCGTAGTCGAAGCGCACCACCCAGCTGTGCCGCACCGAGACCGTGCCCGACACGCCCTCCACGCGCCGCAGCACGTCGGCCCGGCGGTCACCGGTCGGCATCAGGTCGGTGACCCGGACCTCGCCGGAGTCGGTCCGGTAGGTCGTCTCGAGGACCGCGGAGTCACCGACGTAGCGTCGGGTGGCGGTGTGCTTGCCCGACGGGCCGATCAGCCAGTGGCCGTTCTCGTCGGTGCCGAGCAGCCCGGCGAAGCAGGCCGGTGAGTCGAACTGGGGCAGGCAGAGCCAGTCGATGGATCCGTCGACGCCGATCAGTGCGGCGGTGTGTCCGTCGCCGATGGCGGCGTAGTCCTCGATGGGCAGCGGCATGGCTGCAGGCTACTGACCCGCCCCTCGGCGCGGTGGTGATCGCGCAGCCCCGTGAGACGGCGCTAGCGTCGCACCATGAACGCTCCCGCGGCCCTCCACGCAGCGCTCCTCGCGCGCGGCGAGACGGTCGGGTGTGCGGAGTCCCTGACCGGTGGCGAGCTGGCCGCGCTGCTCAGCGCGACCCCCGGTGCGTCCGGGACCTTCGCCGGCGGGGTGGTGACCTACGCGACCCGCCTCAAGCGCAGGCTGTTGGGCGTGACGGCGCCCGAGGTGATCTCCGCCGACTGCGCCCTGCAGATGGCGACCGGTGTCCGCGAGCTGCTGGGCGTGGACTGGGCCCTCTCGACGACAGGGGTGGCCGGGCCGGAGCTGCAGGAAGGTCACCCCGCCGGAACCGTGTTCGTCGCCCTCGCCGGCCGGGACTCGACCCGGTTCGTGCGGCTGGCACTCGCCGGTGACCGGGCTGCGATCCGAGCGGGTGCGTGTGCCGGTGCGCTCGAGCTGCTGCTCTCGGAGGTAGCCGATGGATGAGCTCACGGCGATCGCGGACGCGTTGTACGCCGGGCCGGCGGACGCCTTCACCGACGCACGCAACCGGGCCGCCAAGGGCGTCGGCGACAAGGAGCTCTCCGCCCAGGTCAAGAAGCTCAAGAAGCCGTCGGTCGCAGCCTGGGCGGTGAACCTGCTCGTCCGGCGGGAGAGTGAGCAGATCGACTCGGTGCTCGGGCTCGCGGGACAGCTGCGCGCGGCGGCGGAGGCGCTGGACGGTGACGAGCTGCGTGCGCTGACCCGGCAGCGTCGTCAGCTGACCACTGCCCTGGCGTCCTCGGCACGCTCGCTGGCGAAGGACGCGGGCGTCAAGCTGACCGGCGCCGTGGTCGACCAGGTGGAGGGCATGCTCACCGCCGCGATGCTCGACCCGGTGGCCGCGCAGGTGGTCCGCACCGGTCGGGTGGTCACGGCGTTCACCTCGACCGGCGTCTCCGACCTCGACGTGGCGAGCGTGGTCGCCCTGCCCGAGTCGATCGAGGTCCGGGCCACTCCGGTGGCGGGGGACGACGAGGACGTCGAGCCGGTGCCGCTGCACGTCGTACCCGACGGGGGAGCGAAGCTCGCCGCCGCGGAGGACGCACTGGAGGAGGCGACCGAGCAGGTCACCTCTGCGGAGCGGGAGCTGGCGGAGGCGGGGGCGGCCGTGGAGGAGCTCAACGCCCGGCGACTGCAGCTCCAGGGCGACGCGGACGAGCTGAGACGGCGGTTGGCAGCGATCGAGGACGAGGTCGACCAGGTCGACGAGGACCTCGAGGAGGCCGAGGACACCCGCGATGACGCCCAGGTCGTGCTCAGCGAGGCCCGTCGGACGCAGTCATCGGCCGAGGAGGAGGTCAAGCGGCTGCGCGACTGACGCCCTGCCCTCGCTTCGAGGGACGCTGAGCGGCCCGACTGTCGGTCGGCCGTCCTAGGGTCGGCCCATGAGCGAGCACTCGGAGATCTCCGACCCGTCCCAGCTCGAGCTGCAGCTGCGCTACCTGCAGCGTGAGCGCGAGCACCTGATCGGCACCCTCGACGGGCTCAGCGACCACGACGTCCGACGACCGATGACGCCGAGCGGCACCAGTCTGCTCGGGTTGGTCAAGCACGTGGCCACCGTCGAGATCGGCTACTTCGGTGAGTGTCTCGGCCGCCCCTGGCCCGAAACGATCCCATGGGACAACGAGGAAGCCTTCGAGGACGGCCAGGACATGTATGCCCTGGCCGACGAGTCCCGCGAGATGCTGACCGGTCTCTATCGCAGGTCGTGGGCGTTCGCCGACCGGAACATCCGTGAGCTCGGCCTCGTCGCCCCGGCGAGGGTTCCCTGGTGGCAGGAGGACCGGCGCGAGACGACGGTCGGCCACTTGTTGGTGCACATGCTGGACGAGACCGCCCACCACGCGGGGCACGCCGACATCGTGCGGGAGTCGATCGACGGTCGTGGCGGGCGCGATCACGACCAGGTCGGCGACGACGACCACTGGACCGCGTTCGTCGCGAAGATCCAGGCCGCGGCGGACGAGCACCGGGGCTGACGCACAGATCAGTCGCGCGGCCGATGTGGAGGGCGCGCCCGGTCGCCTACCTTCGTCTCGTGCAGCTTCGCCGTCCTCCCCTCCTCGACGTCGCCATCGCGCTGGCCTTCGTGGCGATGAACCTGGCCGAGGCGCTGTCCAACCCCGCGGTCACCTCCCCGCTTGAGCACGTGGGGATCGCCGGCCTGGCCCTGGCCACGCTGGCCTGGCGCCGGCAGGCCCCTCTGGTCGTCGCGGCCCTGGTGGTCGGCTCCAACGTGGTCACCGACCCCAACGGGGAGTTCACCACCCTGCTCTCGCTGGTCCTGGTGTCCTTCACCGTGGGTGCCGAGACCGCCCCGCCCAAGGCGTGGTGGGGACTCGGCCTGGTCTTCGTGCCCTTCATGGTGGTCAGCGTCGTGAACGGCTTCCAGCCGAGCGACCTGGCCGCCGGCATGGTGTTCTTCATCGGCCCCTGGGCGGTCGGCCAGCTCCTGCGCGGACGCATCGCGAGCACCGAGGAGGCGCTCGCGCGCGCCGAGCAGCTCGAGCGCAACCGGGAGCTGGAGGCGGCCAGGGCCGCGGCCGACGAACGCACCCGGATCGCCCGCGAGCTGCACGACATCGTGTCCCACTCGATCAGCGTGGTGACCATCCAGACCCAGGCCGTACGCCGGCGGCTCGGCCCCGAGCACGCGGCTGAGGCTCGTGACCTGGCCGCGGTCGAGGCGACAGCTCGTGAGGCCCTGGCAGAGATGCGCCGCCTCTTCGGCGTGCTCCGCACCGAGGGGGAGCAACCCCTGGCGCTGTCGCCACAACCAGGTCTCTCGGAGCTCGATCGGCTGGTGCGCCAGGTGGGGTCCGGGGACCTGCAGGTCGATCTGCGCATCGAGGGTGATCCCGTCCCGCTCAGCCCGGGGGTGGACCTGGCGGCCTACCGGATCGCGCAGGAGGGCCTCACGAACGCCTTGCGGCACGCTCGTGCGACCCGGGTCGAGGTGCTGGTCCGCTACTCGCCCGGACGCCTGGAGGTCGAGGTGCAGGACAACGGGTGCGGGCTCGCTCGCACGAAGCTCAACGGGAGCTCGCCCACCGGCGGGCACGGGCTCGTGGGCATCCGCGAGCGGGTCGCGCTCTACGGCGGCACCGTCGAGCTCGGCCCTGCGTCGAGTGGGGGCGTCCGCCTCGCAGTCAGCCTGCCCCTGAAGGAGGCAACGTCATGAGCTCCACCCCAAGACGCCACTCGCTTCGCTCGCGCCGCCCCGGGGACCCCGAATGAGCATCCGACTGGCCATCGTCGACGACCAGGGCATGGTGCGAGCCGGCTTCCGCTCGCTGCTCGCCGGTGAGTCCGACTTCGAGGTCGTCGGCGAGGCGGCCAACGGCGAGGAGGGCGTCGAGCTGGTCTCGAGACTGGCCCCCGACGTGACGCTGATGGACATCCGGATGCCCGTGCTCGACGGCATCGCGGCGACCAGACGGATCGTGGAGTCCGCCGTCGAGACCAAGGTCCTGGTGCTGACCACGTTCGACCTCGACGAATACGTCTTCGAGGCGCTGCGTGCGGGCGCCTCGGGCTTCCTGCTCAAGGACGCGCCGGCCGAGGAGCTCGCGGCGGCCATCCGTGTGGTCGCGGCGGGGGAGTCCCTGCTCGCCCCCGGAGTGACCCGGCGAGTGATCGATGCGTTCGTACGCCGACCGGCCCCGCCGGCGACACCCACCGAGCCCCGGCTCGAGCAGCTCACGCCGCGCGAGCTCGAGGTGCTCGGCCTGCTGGCGCGCGGGCTGTCCAACCTCGACATCGCCGGCAAGCTCTTCGTCTCCGAGGGGACCACGAAGACCCACGTGAGCAACGTGCTCACCAAGCTCGGCCTCCGAGACCGGGTGCAGGCGGTGATCTTCGCCTACGAGAACGCCGTCGTGATCCCCGGCGGCCGGGTCGAGGATCCGTCGTACGACTGAGGTCGGAATCGGTCTCGCGGCAGATCCGGTTGAGACGTCGCCCCGGAAGGCTGGTGCTCACCACACCACCACCGAGGAGCACCGATCATGACCGCCATCACCACCACCCACGCGGACCTCGTCGAGGCCCGTCCCACCGCCCGGAGCCCGCGTTCGGCCGCCCTGCGGCGCGGCTTCTTCGTCGCCTCACCGATCCTGGCCGGCGTGCTGCTGCTGGTCGCGACCGTCGCCGACCCCGGGGCCGGCAGCACCGGCCAGGAGATGAACCAGGCCTACACCGACAACCCCGGCGCGCTGCAGTGGCACTCACTGACGCTGCACTGGTCCTACGCGTTCTGGGGGCTCACCGCGTTCATGGCCGCTGCCTACGTCAAGGGCCGGGGCGCCGTGCTCGCCAACATCGGAGCGTTCGCGGGCTTCGTCGCCATGACCACCCTGCCCGGCATCCTCGCCGTCGACTGGTATGACTCGTCGATCGGCCAGGTCTACGGCGTGGACGCCATCGCCTCGCTGCACGACCACATGGACAAGACGCTGTGGGCGCTGCCCTTCTTCGCAGCCCCGGGCATCCTCGGTCTGCTGCTCTGCCTGCCGCTCGCGGCCGCCGCGATGTGGCGCGCCGGGGTCGTGCGCTGGTGGGCCTTCGCGGCCGCCCTCGCCGGCACCGCGACCTTCATCGGCAGCGGCGTCACGGTCTGGGGCGTCTGCCTGACGGCCGTCCTGTTCACGGTCCTCGGCGTCGACGTGGCTCGGGGGACACGGGGTCACCGGGCGGTCTGAACTCCTGTCGTCCCGGCCGCGCACCTGCTGGCGACGACCGTCGGATCGCTGATCTGACGGGACGTCGCCAGCAGCTGTGTGCTCGGGGCGCTCTAGCTCGGCCTCTCCCCGGGGGCGAACTCCCGATCCGGATTCCGCACCTCACGCAGGTGGTCGAGCGACCGCCACACCCCGGTGCCGAGTCCGGCCATCAGCGCAGCACCCAGGGCGGGGGTCTCGACCGTCTCGGACCGCAGCACGCGTACGCCGAGCAGGTCGGCCAGGAGCTGGCAGAGGTGGTCGTCGACCGCCTCGCCGTCGATCGCCAGCGAGGTCAGCGGGATCGGCACCGTCTCGGTGAGGCCGCGCACCGCGACGGCGGTGGCAGTCGTCCCCGTGTCGAGGATCGAACCCTCGAGCGCATGGGTCAGCTCGCCGTTCGGCGACCTCCACGCCGCCGTGCTGAGCAGGCCGGCGTCGGAGCGCGGCAGCTCGGCGCCGGTGTTGACGAGGATCGACGCATCGGTGCCCACGGTGCACCTCGAGGCCCCCACGTCGAAGCAGGTCTGGCCGAAGAGCGCGGCCTGCTGGTCGCCGGCGATCCCGGCGACGGGCAGCTCGAGGCCCAGGAAGGTCGACGGGTCCGTGGTCGCGACCCGTCCCCAGCTGGGGACGATCTCGGGCAGCGCGTCCAGCGGCACGCCGAACAGCTCGCACAGCTCCGCCGACCAGCAACCCTTCTCGAGGTCGAGCAGCAGGGTGCGGGAGGCGTTGGAGACGTCGGTGAGGTGCCAGGTGCCGCGTGTCATCCGCGCCACCACGTAGGAGTCGACGGTGCCGATCGCGTAGCGACCCTCCTCGACCAGCGCCCACGTCCTCGGCTCGTTCTCCGCCAGCCAGATGAGTCGGGTCGCGGAGAAGCAGGGGTCCAGGCGCAGCCCGGTCAGCTCGCCGAGACGGCGTTCGTGGCCCTCGTCGCGCAGGCGCCCGCAGATGTCCGCCGTACGCCGGTCCCGCGAACCGATCGCCCGACGGGGTGACCCGAGCGTCTCGCGGTCCCACAGCACCACGGTCTCGCGCTGGTTGGTGATCCCGACGCCGAGGAGGTCGGCCTTCGAACCGTGCCAGGCGGTGAGGCAGTCGCCCACCGCCGCGAGGGTGGCCTGCCAGATCTCCTCGGGGGCGTGCTCGACCCACCCGGGCTCGGGAGAGTGCTGGCGCAGGCCCTGGTGGCCCTGGGCGGCGACGGTGCCGTCGGGGGTCACCACGAGTGCGGTCACGCCTGTCGTCCCTGCGTCGACGGCGAGGATGCTCATGCGGCCCGAGACTAGGTGAGAGGGGGCGGGGTGGACGCGGTCGCGGCCTTCACGGTTTCATTGAACGTTCCAACTCTCGGATCCATGAACTCATCCGTCCAGTCATCAGGAGATCGCATGCGCGTCGGAGTCCTCACCGGAGGCGGCGACT
This sequence comes from uncultured Actinomycetota bacterium, assembly GCA_963843075.1. Lineage (GTDB taxonomy): Bacteria > Actinomycetota > Actinomycetes > Propionibacteriales > Nocardioidaceae > Marmoricola. Next base: position 1,803,488 of record CAWJJD010000001.1, read on the forward strand.
GTCCCGGCTTGAACGCGGTGATCCGCGCCGTCGTCCGCAAGGGGGTCAAGGAGTACGGCTTGGAGTTCGTCGGGTTCCGCGACGGCTGGAAGGGACCGCTCGAGGGCGTGACCAGTGAGCTCGGCATCCCGCAGGTGCGCGGCATCCTCCCGCGCGGCGGCACCATCCTGGGCTCGTCGCGCACCAACCCGTTCAAGGTCGAGGGCGGCGTCGAGCAGATCAAGCAGAACCTGGCCGACCTCGGGGTCGACGCACTGGTGGCGATCGGCGGCGAGGACACCCTCGGGGTCGCGACCAAGCTGCACGACCTCGGCGTCAACGTGGTCGGCGTCCCCAAGACGATCGACAACGACCTGAACGCGACGGACTTCACCTTCGGCTTCGACACGGCGGTCAACATCGCGATGGAGGCGATCGACCGGCTGCACACCACCGCCGAGTCCCACCACCGCGTGCTGGTCGTGGAGGTCATGGGTCGCCACGCCGGCTGGATCGCCCTGCACGCCGGCCTGGCCGGCGGCGCCAACGTGGTGCTGATCCCGGAGAAGCCCTTCGACATCGAGGCCGTGTGCGCGCTGGTGGAGCAGCGCTTCGAGAGCCACTACGCGCCGATCCTGGTCGTCTCCGAAGGCGCAGTGCCGATCGAGGGCGGCGACATGACGCTGGTCTCCGGCGAGAAGGACTCCTTCGGGCACGTGCGCCTCGGTGGCATCGGTGACCGGCTGGCCGGCGAGATCGAGCAGCGCACCGGCAAGGAGGCCCGGGCCGTCGTACTCGGTCACGTCCAGCGCGGCGGCACGCCCACCGCCTTCGACCGGTGGCTGGCCACCAGGTTCGGGCTGCACGCGATCGATGCGGTCCACGACGGCGACTTCGGCACGATGATGGCGCTGCGCGGCACCAAGATCGCCCGGGTGCCGCTGATCGAGGGCACCGGCGAGCTCAAGCTGGTCGACCCCGAGGAGTACGCCGAGGCCGAGGTCTTCTTCGGCTGAGCCCGCCGTCGCCGGCCACCGAGATGGTTGCGCCCGACATCCACAATGGCTGACAGAAGCGGCATCGGCCACGATGTTCGGACATCGCACCCCGGGAGGCACCATGTCGGCGACCGTCGAGGAACACGACGTCAACGGGCCCGAGCCCGACCTCAAGCGGGTGATGGGGCCCGGGCTGCTGCTCCTGTTCATCGTCGGTGACATCCTCGGCGCGGGCATCTACGCCGTCACCGGGGAGATGGCCCTCGAGGTCGGCGGGATCGTCTGGCTGCCGTTCCTGGTGGCGTTCTCGGTGGCGACGCTGACCGCCCTGTCCTACCTCGAGCTGGTCACCAACCACCCGCAGGCCGCCGGGGCGGCGCTCTACACGCACAAGGCCTTCGGCGTGCACTTCGTGACGTTCCTGGTGGCCTTCGGAGTGATCTGCTCCGGCATCACGAGCGCATCCACCTCCTCCAACCTGCTCGCGACCAACCTGCTGGCCGGGCTCGACGGCATCGGCATCGACGTGCCCGGGGGCAACACCGCGATCCTGGTCGTGGCGTTGCTGTTCATGCTGCTGCTGGCTGTGATCAACCTGCGCGGTGTCGGTGAGAGCGTGAAGTTCAACGTGGTGCTGACCATGATCGAGATCTCCGCGCTGGTCATTGTCATCGGCGTCGGCTTCTACGTGATGGCCCAGGGTGACGCAGACATGGGCCGGATCGTGGTGTTCAACTCCGCCAGCGACCGGGGGATGTTCCTCGCCGTCACCGTGGCCACCGCGGTGGCGTTCTTCGCGATGGTCGGGTTCGAGGACTCGGTCAACATGGTCGAGGAGACCAAGGACCCGCTCGAGGTGTTCCCCAAGGTGATGCTCACGGCGCTCGGCATCGCGGTGATCTGCTACATCCTGGTCGCCGTCTCGGTGATCGCGGTGATTCCCGAGGGCCGGATCGAGAGCGTGGTCAACGACGAGGGCAAGGTGCTCCTCGAGGTCGTCAAGACCGGTGCCCCCGACTTCCCGATCGACAAGCTGTTCCCCTTCCTGACCGTGTTCGCGGTGGCGAACACGGCGCTGATCAACATGCTGATGGCGAGCCGGTTGCTCTACGGCATGGCCAACCAGAACGTGCTCCCGAAGGCCCTCGGCAAGGTGCTCCCCGGGCGGCGTACGCCGTGGGCCGGCATCGCCTTCTCCACGCTGCTCGCACTGGGCGTCATCGTGGTGGTGACCCTGATGGCCGAGAACGAGGTGATCGGCTCCCTCGCCGGCACCACCGGCCTGCTCCTGCTCTGCGTGTTCTCGGTCGTCAACGTGGCCTGCATCGTCCTGCGCCGCAATCCCGGTCACCAGGGTGCCTTCAAGGCGCCCACGGTGGCCCCCGGCATCGGCGCGGTCGCGTGCCTGTTCCTGGTCGGGCCGTGGGCACGCGACTCCGACGACTGGATCCAGTACCAGATCGCCGGCGGCCTGCTGGTGCTCGGCGTGGTGCTCTGGCTGGTCACCTGGGCGGTCAACCGCGCCACCGGCCAGGACGCCGGGAAGTTCGAGGACGTCAGCAAGCTCGACGGCTGAGCGACCACGCCGGGTCACCCGGCCGGGGGATCGAGGACGGCACGTAGTCTTGAGTGGTGTCCGAACAAGTTCCTGACCTGGCGGCCTTGCACGCCATGGGGCCGGCCCAGCAGCCGTCGTACCCCGACGTGGCTGCGGTCGATGCCGCCGTCGCACGCCTGCGCCGCATGCCGCCCCTCGTCTTCGCCGGCGAGTGCGACGCGCTGAAGGAGAAGCTCGGAGCCGTCGCCAAGGGTGAGGCCTTCCTGCTCCAGGGCGGAGACTGTGCCGAGACCTTCGACGGCGTCACCGCCGACAACACCCGCAACAAGCTGCGCGTGCTGCTGCAGATGGCGGTCGTGCTCACCTATGCCGCCTCGGTGCCCGTCGTGAAGCTGGGCCGCCTCGCCGGTCAATATGCCAAGCCGCGCTCCTCGGATCTCGAGACCCGCAACGGAGTGACCCTGCCGGCCTACCGCGGCGACGCGGTCAACGGGTTTGCCTTCACCGAGGAGTCCCGGATCCCGGACCCCCAGCGGCTCGTGGAGGTCTACCACGCCTCCGCGGCGACGCTGAACCTCGTGCGTGCGTTCGTCACCGGTGGTTACGCCGACCTGCGCCAGGTGCACACCTGGAACACCGACTTCGTCCTCGGCTCGGAGGTCGGCCGACGTTACGAGAAGATGGCCGCCGAGATCGACCGTGCGCTGAACTTCATGCAGGCGATCGGTGCCGATCCCGACGAGTTCCACCGCGTCGACTTCCACTCCAGCCACGAGGCCCTGATCCTCGAGTACGAGCACGCCATGACGCGCATCGACAGCCGCACGCAGACGCCGTACGACGTGTCCAGCCACTTCGTCTGGATCGGTGAGCGCACCCGCCAGCTCGACGGGGCCCACGTGGAGCTGCTCAGCCACATCAGGAACCCGATCGGGGTCAAGCTCGGCCCGACCACGAGTGCCGACGACGCGATCGCGCTCGCCGGTCGGTTGAACCCGACCAACGAGCCTGGACGACTGACCTTCATCACCCGGATGGGTGCGGGCAAGATCCGCGACGCGCTGCCGCCGCTGCTGGAGAAGGTCGACGCAGCCGGCGTCGAGGTCGCGTGGGTCTGCGACCCCATGCACGGCAACACCTTCGAGGCCTCGTCGGGCTACAAGACCCGTCGCTTCGACGACGTGATCGAGGAGGTGCAGGGCTTCTTCGACGTGCACCGCTCCATCGGCACCTGGCCCGGCGGACTGCACGTCGAGCTCACCGGTGACGACGTCACCGAGTGCGTGGGCGGCGGCGAGGACCTGCTGGAGACGGACCTCTCCGATCGCTACGAGTCGGTCTGCGACCCACGGCTCAACCGGGTGCAGTCGCTGGAGCTCTCCTTCCTCGTCGCCGAGATGCTGCGCAAGGCGTGAGCAGGACCTACGAGCTCGCGGGTGAGCACCTCGAGTTCTGGCGCGAGCGTCACCTCTGCTCGGTGACCACCCTCCGGCGCGACGGCTCGCCGCACGTGATCCCGATGGGCATCGCGGTCGACCCCGAGGCCGGGCTGGCGTGGGGCATCACCTCGGGCACCTCCCAGAAGGTGGCGAACCTCCGGGCCGGGCACGACCCGCGCGTGGCGGTGTGCCAGGTGGACGGTGGACGGTGGTCGACCATCGAGGGGACCGCCGAGGTGCTCGACGACGCGGACTCCGTGGCCGAGGCCGTACGCCGCTACGCCGAGCGCTATCGCCAGCCCCGGGAGAACCCCGCCCGGGTCGCCCTGCGGATCACCATCACCCAGGTCATCGGCAACGTGTGAGCGCACCCGGGGACCGTGCCGAGGCTCAGCGCCGCGGGGGAGGCGTCCCGAGCCGCTCCTTGAGGTACTCGGTGTCCTTCCAGAGCTTGGCGTAGGTCGACTCCTGCGCCAGGATCTCCTGGCGCAGCCCGACGACCGTCGCGTGCAGGTCGCTGCCGACCTGGTCGAGGGCGGCGCCCACGGTGCGCGGGTGGTAGGGCGAGGGTGACGCGGGGACCGAGGCCACCTGCACCCACGACAGTGCGATGACCGCTGCGCTCGTCAGGACGAAGAGTCGTGGCAGGTAGGCGCGGATCAAGATTCCCCCCGGTCTCTCGACAAGTGTTCGCTGACTGGTGTCGGCTCGGCGAGACTAGGCGGAACCCGCCCCGAAGGGCACGAATGACGCCGTAGGCGACCAAAGCCATCTAGACCGGTGTGATCCGGACTTGCCGCCGTCTCGAACCACCCGCTCAACAGGCCAGGTTCGGCCGGGCTGCCGCGTTCGCTGACAGCGGACACCTCGCCGGGAACACCGCTCGGTTCTTCGAAGTTGAGCCCATCAGACTCAAGAATCGAGGAACCCATGAACGACCGCATCTCCCTTCCTCTGCTGTCCGTACCCGACCTCGTCGTGCTCCCGGGCATGGTGGTGCCGGTCGAGCTCGAGGGCGATGCCCGCCCCGTGATCGAGGCGGCGCAGGCAGGCTCCGACGGCAGGCTGCTGCTCGCCCCGCGGCTCTCCGACCGCTACCCGACCCACGGCGTGATCGCCACCATCGAGCAGGTCGGCCGACTTCCCGGCGGCGCCCGCGCGGCAGTCCTGCGCGCGGGGGAGCGCGCCCGGATCGGCTCGGGTGTCCCCGGCACCGGTGCCGCGCTCTGGGTCGAGGCGGAGACCCTCGACCCTGCTCCCGCCAACGGCCACGTGGACGAGCTCGCGGAGGACTACCGCAAGGTGGTCATCGCGATCCTGCAGCGGCGCAACGCCTGGCAGGTCATCGACTCGGTGCAGCGGATCAGCGACCCCTCCGAGCTCGCCGACACAGCCGGCTACGCGCCGTACCTCAGTGACGAGCAGAAGCGGGAGCTGCTCGAGACCCCCGAGGTCGAGGCCCGGCTGACGCTGGTGCTCGCCTGGGCGCGGGAGCACTTCGCCGAGCTCGACGTGACCGAGAAGATCCAGGACGACGTGCGCGAGGGCATGGACAAGCGCCAGCGCGAGTTCCTGCTGCGCGAGCAGCTCGCCGCGATCCGCAAGGAGCTCGGCGAGGACGAGCCCGAGGGCGCCGAGGACTACCGCACCCGGGTCGAGTCCGCGGACCTTCCCGACAAGGTGCGCGAGGCCGCGATGCGCGAGGTCGGCAAGCTCGAGCGCGCCAGCGACCAGGCGCCGGAGTCCAGCTGGATCCGGACGTGGCTCGACACCGTGCTCGACCTGCCCTGGTCGGTGCGCACCGACGACTCGACCGACGTCAAGGGTGCCCGCGAGATCCTCGACACCGACCACCACGGTCTCGACGACGTGAAGGACCGCATCGTGGAGTACCTCGCCGTGCGCTCCCGTCGTGCCGAGCGCGGCATGGAGGTCGTCGGCGGACGTGGCTCGGGTGCCGTGCTCGCACTCGTCGGTCCACCCGGCGTCGGCAAGACCTCGCTGGGGGAGTCCGTGGCGAGGACCCTCGGCCGGAAGTTCGTCCGGGTCTCGCTCGGCGGGGTCCGCGACGAGGCGGAGATCCGGGGACACCGGCGTACCTACGTCGGCGCCCTGCCCGGACGCATCGTCCGGGCGATCTCCGAGGCCGGCTCGATGAACCCGGTCGTGCTGCTCGACGAGATCGACAAGGTCGGCGCGGACTACCGCGGCGACCCTGCCGCGGCGCTGCTCGAGGTCCTGGACCCGGCGCAGAACCACACCTTCCGTGACCACTACCTCGAGGTCGACCTCGACCTGTCCGACGTGCTGTTCCTGGCCACGGCCAACGTGGCCGACACCATCCCGAGCGCGCTGCTCGACCGGATGGAGGTCGTCACGCTGGACGGCTACACCGAGGACGACAAGGTCGCCATCGCACGGACCCACCTGCTGCCGCGCCAGCTGTCGCGGGCCGCGCTGGCCGACGACGAGGTCACCGTCTCCGACGAGGCGCTGCGCCTCGTCGCGGGGCAGTACACCCGCGAGGCCGGCGTACGCCAGCTCGAGCGGGCGATCGCCAAGGTGCTGCGCAAGGTCGCCACCAGGCTGGCGTCGGCGCAGGAGACCTCGCTCGCCGTGGACGAGGACAACCTGCGCGACTTCCTCGGCCGGCCCCGGTTCCTGCCGGAGTCTGCGGAGCGTACGGCGGTCCCCGGTGTCGCGACCGGCCTGGCCGTGACCGGCACGGGGGGTGACGTGCTCTTCATCGAGGCGACCGCCATGGACGGCGAACGAGGTCTCGCGCTGACCGGCCAGCTCGGCGAGGTGATGAAGGAGTCGGCCCAGATCGCGCTGTCCTACCTGCGCTCGCACGGGCAGGAGCACGGTGTCGCCGCGGAGGCCCTCGACCGAGCCCTCCACCTGCACGTGCCGGCGGGCGCGGTGCCCAAGGACGGTCCGTCTGCGGGCGTGACCATGGTGACGGCGCTGTCCTCGCTCGCCACGGGACGACCGGTCCGTTCCGACGTGGGCATGACCGGCGAGGTGACCCTGAACGGCCGGGTGCTGCCGATCGGTGGGGTGAAGCAGAAGCTGCTCGCCGCCCAGCGTGCCGGACTCAAGACGGTGTTCATCCCGAAGCGCAACGAGCCGGACCTCGACGACGTCCCGGCCGAGGTGCTCGAGCTGCTGGACGTCCGTCCGGTCGCCGACGTGGGGGAGATCCTCGCCTACGCGCTCGAGCCGGCCGAGGTCATCGAGAGCGCGGTCGCCTGAAGATCCGATGACGGGGTACACGGGGGTTGCCCGGAGTACGCCGAGAGGGCAGTTCTGGTTGCCCGGAGTACGCCGAGAGGGCAGTTCTGGTTGGCCAGAACTGCCCTCTCGCTTCGTCCGGGCCAACCAAATACGCCCGGTCGGCGAATGGCAGGGGACCGTGATAGTCAGGAGGGGTGACGGACGCCAGCCTTTCCACCAGCACTCCCTTCCACGATCTCGACGCCTACGTCGACCTGCCCCGGGGATCGGGGTTGACCCTGTCGCCGGACGGCACCCGCCTGGTGACCGGCGTGCAGACCCTCAATCCCAAGCGCACCAAATACGTCACGGCGCTGTGGGAGGTCGACCCGGCGGGCGAGCGGCCGGCACGACGGCTGACCCGAAGCGCCAGGGGCGAGGGCGGCGCGGCCTTCCTCCCCGACGGGTCGCTGCTGTTCACCTCCGCGCGCCCCGACCCGGGGTCCGACGACGACGAGGACGACGCGTCCTTGCTCTGGCTGCTGCCCGCAGGCGGCGGTGAGGCGCGGGTGGTCGCGCACCGGCCCGGCGGGGTCGACCACGTCGAGGTCGCCTCCGACGCCGGCACGGTCGTGCTCGCCTCGGCCACGTTCCCGTCGTCGGCGAGCGCAGACGCCGACGCCGCCAAGCGCAAGCAGCGCAAGGACAAGTCGGTCACCGCGATCCTGCACGAGCGGGTGCCGGTCAGGTTCTGGGACCACGATCTCGGCCCCGACGTGCCGCGGCTCTTCGCCGGCAAGCTGACCGAGGAGGGCCTCGATCCCAGGATCGAGCTCACCGACCTGACGCCGGAGCCGGGGCGAGCGCTCGTCGAGGGCGACTACGCAGTCAGCCCGGACGGCTCGACCGTGGCCACCACCTGGTCACTGCCCGAGCGCGGCGGTCAGCGTTATGGACTCGCCCTGATCGACGTGGCGAGCGGCGACCAGCGGATCGTGCTCGACGACCCCGCGAGCGAGTACGACAGCCCGAGCTTCAGCCCCGACGGCCAGACCATCGCGCTGGTCGTCGAGAAGCGGTCCACGCCGCACGACCCCGGCGACCGCCGGCTGGCGCTCTACTCCGTCACCGACGGCTCCCTGCGCGACCTCAGCGGCGACTGGGACCACTGGCCGGCGAGCTCGCTGGAGTGGACGCCGGACGGCACGGCGCTGGTGCTCACCGCCGACGAGAACGGCCGCTCGCCGGTCTTCCGGGTCGACGTCGGGAGCGGTGAGTTCACCCGGCTCACGGCCGACGACTTCGCCTACCACGACGTCCAGGTCTCACCCGACGGTCGGCACGTCTACGCGATGCGGACGTCGTACGCCGAACCGATGCGGCCCGTCCGCCTCGACGCGAACACCCCTGACCAGCACTCCGAGGTGCTGCCCGGCCCGAGCGAGTCTCCGGCCCTGCCCGGCCGGCTCACCGAGGTCGAGGCCACCGCCGAGGACGGCAGCCGCGTGCGCTCCTGGCTGGCCGTGCCCGACGACTCCTCACCGGACAGCCCGGCGCCCCTGCTGCTGTGGATCCACGGCGGCCCGTTGGGCTCCTGGAACGCCTGGTCGTGGCGCTGGAACCCGTGGATCGCGGTGGCCCAGGGCTACGCCGTGCTCCTCCCGGACCCCGCCCTGTCCACCGGCTACGGTCTCGACTTCATCGCGCGCGGCTGGGGCCACTGGGGACAGGCGCCGTTCACGGACCTGATGGCCGCCACCGACGCGGCCGTCGCGCGGGCCGACATCGACGAGACCCGCACGGGCGCGATGGGTGGCTCCTTCGGCGGCTACATGGCCAACTGGGTGGCCGGGCACACCGACCGGTTCCAGGCGATCGTCACCCACGCGAGCCTCTGGGCACTCGACCAGTTCGGCCCGACGACCGACGCCCCCTGGTACTGGGCGCGTGAGATGACCCCCGAGATGCAGCAGGCCAACAGCCCCCACCTGCACGTCGACGCGATCAGCACGCCGATGCTGGTGATCCACGGCGACAAGGACTACCGGGTGCCGATCGGGGAGGCGCTGCGGCTCTGGTCGGAGCTCGCCGACCGGGCCGAGGCCGAGGACGGCGAGATGCCGCACAAGTTCCTCTACTTCCCCTCCGAGAACCACTGGGTGCTCACGCCCCAGCACGCCAAGATCTGGTACGAGACGGTGCTCGCGTTCGTCGACCACCACGTGCTGGGCAAGGACTGGCAGACCCCCGACCTGCTGGAGTGACCGCCCTCACGGGCCGCTGAGCCGCTCGCAGCGATCGGCCCACCAGGTGTTGCCGTTGCGCAGGCACAGCTCCCGGGCGGAGTCGGCCAGTCGGCGCGCGTCGTCGGCGTTCCCGGTGAGGTGGTGCAGCCGGGCGTGCTGCCCGGCGCGCTGGTGCTGCGCGGGCGGGCGTGACCCGGGCCGCGCACCGCTGCCGTTCCCGGGCGACCCGACCCGTCCTAGGCTGGTCGGGTCGCCCCGTTCCCCAACCCGAGTGAGTCCTCCGTGATCGACCTGCGCTCCGACACCGTCACCAAGCCGACCGAGGGCATGCGCCAGGCGATGGCGAACGCCGACGTCGGCGATGACGTCTACGGCGAGGACCCGACGGTCGCCGAGCTCCAGGAGCGGGTGGCGGACCTGTTCGGCTTCGAGGCCGCGCTCTTCACCCCCACCGGGTCGATGGCCAACGTGCTCGCCCTGGCGGCCCTGGTCGGTCCCGGGCAGGAGGTCATCTGCGAGTCGCGCGCCCACATCCTGCGCGCCGAGCTGGGCGCCCACGGTGCCCTGACCGGGTTGACCAGTCGCACCTGGATCGACGAGCAGGGCCAGGTGGACCTCGAGGCGATCCGGCTGATGTACGCCGCCGACATGGGGCCGTTCTTCGTCCGGACCACCGCGATCTCGGTCGAGAACACACACAACTTCGCCGGCGGCACGGTGCTCCCGCTCGCCGACCTGGAGGAGCTGCGCTCGCTCGCCGACGAGCTCGGTTGCGCTGTCCACGTCGACGGGGCGCGGATCTGGAACGCACACGTCGCCACCGGCACGCCGCTGGCGTCCTACGGCGCGGTCGCGGACACGATGGCGGTCTGCTTCTCCAAGGGCCTCGGCGCGCCGATCGGGTCGGTGATGTTGGGCTCGTCCGACCAGGTCGCGGAGGCGCGCGTCCGTCGCAAGCGGATGGGCGGCGGCATGCGCCAGGTCGGAGTTCTCGCCGCGGCCGCCCTCCATGCCCTCGATCACCACGTCGACCGGATGGCCGAGGACCACGAGCACGCCCGGCTGCTCGCCGAGGCGTGCGGCACGGACCCGGCCCTGACGGAGACCAACATCGTCGTGGTCGACGTGCCCGACGCCAGCGCTGTCGTCGCCGAGGCCCGCGAGCAGGGCGTCCTCGTCGGCGCCGTCGGCCCCACCAAGGTCCGCCTGCTCACCCACCTCGACGTCGACCGCGCCGCGGTCGAGCAGGCGGCGAAGGTGCTGGGGGAGATCCTCAGGACGACCTGAGCGCCCACGCGAGGACGGCCTCGCGCACCGGGTCGGGGAGCATCAGCACCTGTGGCTCGGCCTCCACCCATCCGGGCTCCTTGGTGAGCCGCGCCTGCGCCTGGTGGTCGAGGTCGATCTGGTGGGTCGAGGAGTCGAGATCTGCGCCGCCCTCGCCGCGGATGGCCACCCAGAACAGGTGGTCCTCGCCGCCCTCACGGAGCCGGAAGACGATCTCCACTGCCATCCGCTCGCGGTCGAGGGTGGCCACGCACTCGTCCACCCGGTCGTCGAGCATCTGCATCCACCGGTCGGCCTCCCGGCTCGCCCCCGGCAGCACCCTGGCCCGCGAGAGCTCGACGACCAGGCCTTCGGGGATGCTGCGGGGACGCGTCATGGTCCGACCCTAGGACCCGACGTTCCGGATAGTCCCGAGTGCACGGACCCCGAAGAGGGCCGCCGGAGGGTCCGATCACTCGGGACTATCCGTGGCGCCCGGGACCGGACCTACCTCCGGCCTACTTCCGCCCCACCGCCGACGGCAGCTTGCGGACCGCCTGTGCCAGGGCGCGGAGGTCGGCGCCGAACAGCGCCTGGGGTCCGTCGCAGAGGGCGTTCTCGGGGTCGGGGTGGACGTCGACGATGACCCCGTCGGCGCCGACGGCGATCGCTGCGCGAGAGAGGGGCACGACGAGGTCGCGTCGCCCTCCGGCGTGCGAGGGGTCCACGATGATCGGCAGGTGGCTGGTCGCCTGCACGACGGGGACGGCCGAGATGTCGAGGGTGTTGCGGGTGCTCGGCTCGAAGGTGCGGATGCCTCGCTCGCAGAGGACCACGTCGAGGTTGCCGCGCTGGGCGACGTACTCCGCCGCCATCAGCCACTCCTCGATCGTCGAGGTCATCCCGCGCTTGAGCAGGACCGGCTTGCCGCACTCGCCGACCGCCTGCAGCAGCCCGAAGTTGGCCATGTTGCGGGTGCCGATCTGGAGCATGTCGGCGTGCTCCGCGACGATCTTCACGTCGCGGGCGTCGACGATCTCGGTGACGATCGGCAGGCCGGTCACCTCGCGCACGTCGGAGAGGATCTCGAGCCCCTTCACGCCGAGGCCCTGGAAGGCGTAGGGCGAGGTCCGCGGCTTGTACGCCCCACCACGCAGCAGCCTCGCGCCCGCCGCCTTGGCCATCTCGGCTGCCTCGAGGGTCTGCTGGGCGGTCTCGACGGCGCACGGCCCGGCGATGAACGTGAAGGTCTCGGGGCCGATCGCGACCTGGTGTCCCTCGCGGCCGACGTGCACCGTCGAGCGCTCGGGGTGGTTCTGCCGGCTGACGAGCTTGTAGGGGTCGGAGATCCGGAAGACGTCGTGGACCCCGGCCATGCCCCGCAGGTTCAGCCCGTGGAACGACTCGATGTCACCGACGAGGCCGATGATCGTGCGCGTCACCCCACGGCTGACGAACGCCTGCCCGCCGGTCCCCTCGACACGCTCGGTGACGTGGGCGATCTGCTCCTCCGTCGCGTCCGGGGACATCACAACCACCATGGCGTCGAGGCTAGGGCCGGGGTCCGGATGCCGGAACCGATATCCAGCATCCGATATCAGACTGCGATGTGCGGCACCTCGGCCTCGATCCGGCGTCGCGGCACGAGCTCGACGATCAGCATCGCGGCCAGCACCAGCGCGCCGCCGAGAAGCATCCGCGACGTCGCGGCCTCGCCACCGAGGAGCACCGCGAACAGGGCGGCGAAGACCGGCTCCATGCTCATGATGATCGCGGTCCGCGTGGGCGGCAGGTGCGCCTGCGCCCAGGTCTGGCCGAGCAGCGCCGCTGCCCCCGCGAACAGCGCCATGTAGCCGATCGAGACCCAGTCGCCGACGCGGTCCGGCAGCACGATCCCGCCCGGCGCGGCGGCCACCGCGCAGATCGCGGCGATCACCATGCACTGGATGATCGACATGCCGAGGGCGTCGCGCGACTCCGACCAGGCTCCGAGGCCGACGATGTGCAGCGCGTAGATCAGCGCGGAGACCAGGGTCAGCGCCTCGCCGTACCCCAGGCCGAGCCCGTTGGCGACGTCGCCGAGGGTGAGTACGCCGAGCCCGCCGACCGCGAGCAGCACGGCCACCCACGTCATCGCCCCGATCCGGGAGCGCAGCAGCACCGCGGCGAAGAGAGGGGTGGCCACGACGTACATGCCGGTGATGAACCCCGAGACGCTGGCCGCCGTGTGCGCGAGGCCGGCCGTCTGGAGGATCTGCGCGACGCCGTACAACCCTCCGAGGACCAGCGCCTGGCGACGACGCTCGGGGGAGAGCCGGCCGATCGCCCGCGGGGAGAGCAGCAGGATCGCGACCGACGCGATCGTGAACCGGATCGCCAGGAAGTCCAGGACCGGGACCCGGTCGAGCAGGTCGTGGATCAGGAAGAACGTCGAGCCCCAGCTCGCGGTGATGGCGAGGAGCGCGAGGGTGGCGAGCAGGGTGACCCGGGACGTGCGAGGTGCCTGGGCCATGCGCGCAGCCTAGGCGGCGAGGCTCGTGGGCCTAGATCGGGCTGCCGGTGCGGATGATCCTCCGCTGGTGGGCGCGCACCGACCTGACGTAGCGCTTGGTGTCCGGGAAGTAGCCGTGCTCCCGGACCGCGCCGAGGCCCTGGTAGTAGGCGGCGATCGCGTTGTTGTCGCGCCGGGTCCAGCTCCGCAGCACCCGCAGGGTCAGCATCCCTGCCTGCACGTTGTCGTGGGTGTCGCGCAGCCGCAGCGGGCGCCCGGCGTACCACCGCATCCACCGGCCGGTGTCCGGCATCACCTGCATCACCCCGAGGGCGCCGGCGTGGGAGACCCGACGCTGCTGCCACCCGGACTCCTGCCACGCGATCGCGAGGGCCAGAGTCCGCGGCACCTGGTAGACGCGCGCCATCCGGGAGACCAGGTGGCGGACCTGGTTGCGGCTCAGGTCGGCGTGCAGCCACTTCTTCGACGTCGGGGTGACGCTGTGCCGGAGCAGGGGCTTGGCGCGGTGGGCGTGGTGGGCGCGGTGCTTCTTCGGGTGCTTCTTCCTGACGTGGTGCGGGCGCGCCTGGGGGGCGGTCAGGCCGTTCGCCTTGCGCCAGGCGGAGACGACGATCGGGACGCGCAGGACCTGGCCCTGGTAGACGGTGCCGTGGGTGCCCAGGTGATTGAGGCGGAGCAGCTCAGCGGTCCAGGCGTGGTAGCGGACCGCCAGCCCGGTCGCCGTCTCTCCGGGACGGACGGCGTGCCGGACGATCGAGCGGTCCGGGTGGCCCGGCCACGGAGCCGCCTGGGCCACCGTCGGCATCATCGTGGCCGCGGTGGCGAGGGTGAGCACGCCGGCGAGGCGGGCAGTGAGTCGGGCAGTCAGGCGGGTAGTCAGGCGGGGGTGGGGAAGGGTCACGCGGTCCTCCGTCGGTGGACGGACAGGGGCAGCGATCGACGTTACCAGTGTGGCTGGTGTGACCGGAGTGATTCGGGAGGGGGTGTGTCGGCCCGGGATACGACCGCCGGTCGAACGTCCTCGCGCGGTCCATACCGTCGCGCACTCTCGGGTCGCGCTCCTTGACCCGCGCCCCGGTGCAGCCGTTCTCTGGAGAGACCTGCTGGTCCCACCTCTCCGGGGAGCTCCCATGCACCTCTCGCCATCGTCCTTCGTCGCCGGCGCCCTGGCCGCGACCGTGCTGGTCGCAGTCCCCGCCACTGCGGTGGTCGGCCACCTCGCGGCGGTCGACCCCAACCCCCACACCTACGACGGGACCTCGCCGACCCTCACGCTCGCCCCGGTGGAGTTCGTCGTCGGCTCGAGCATCGACCAGACCGACGCCCCCACCTCGGAGATGTGCGCGACGTGGCCCTGGAACATGAACGTCCCGCTGCGGATGCGCTGGTCCGGTGGCGACGCGACCAGCGGCCTGGCCGGCTACGACGTGTGGGGAGTCGGCGCGAAGTGGGACGGCGTCAGCGAGCTCGTCCATGGCACCTCGGCCACGAGCTACACCTTCGCGGCCACCAACTACAGCGGTGACTGCGGCGGAGGCGGCGAGTACGACAACCGCTACTGGGTCTCCGCCCGGGACAACAAGGGCAACTCGGCTGCCTCGCACCAGGTCGGCCAGCACGTGCGCGTCTGGGACGAGAAGGGCGCGTCCCCGAACGCCGGAGAGGCCGGCCTGGCGCTGACCCGGACCGGCACGTGGACGGCCGCGTCGTGCACCTGCTTCAACACCGGCAAGACGTTGTACTCCACGGCCAGGAACGCCGCGCTCTCCTACAAGGTCACCTCGGACGCCCCCGGCCAGGTGGTCGGCGTGGTGATGGAGAAGGCGAGCAACCGTGGCACCGTCAACATCAGCGTCGACGGCGGCACGGCCACCGCGGTCAGCACCAACGCGACCAGCACGGCCCACCGGGTCGTCGTGTGGCAGAAGGCGCTCTCGCTCGGCACGCACACCATCAAGCTCACCAACGCCGGGACCACGGGGCACGGTCGTGTGGACGTGGACGCGATCATGCTCACGACCGGTTTCACCGGCTAGGCCGCGTGAGGTGCTCAGACGATCGTGAGTTCGGCAAACAGTTTGGATAGTCGGTGCCTGGAAGTACTTCGCCGACCCGAGCGGACAGCGGCACATCCGGACGTTCAATCAGAGGTGCTGTTCTAGGTCAGACTGTCGTACATGCCGGGACGCGAAGCGTTTGTCATCGACACGTCAGAGGTTTCTCACGAGCGGGTGGTGGCCGTTTGTCGGTTCGCCCTGGAGCTGGTGGCGCAAGATGCAGCCACCTTCGAGACCGACATCCCTCTCTGCAATGCGGGGGGCTGGCCGGAATCGGTGAACCGCGCCGCTGAGCAGCTCGCACGGCGTGCGGACACGCCTGGCGGAACCAGCGCGCTGTACAAGCGAACTGGCGTGGTCTCGGCGACGGACCGTGAGGCATGGGATGCCCTCGTCTGCTTCGCGCCCTACGCCTTCGATGCTGCGGTCTGGGCCGTGGATGGCGAGCTTGCCTCGCTGGCCGACGAAGGAGGCTCGTTGGTGATGCACCTGACCCCCACCCAGCGCGGAGAGTTGCAGGACTTCGAGAGTGCGGTGCGCGTGGTCTCAGCGAAGTCGTGGAAGAAGCGCAACGACTGGGGTGGCCCTCAGGGCGAGTGATGCGCACTCGGACCGCAGCATGGTCGGATGCTTCGCACCGACAGCGGCCTGACCGGATGGCCCGTCAGACGGTGGGATCCTTCGCGGCCAGTGCTGTGCGCAGCCACAGCACCAACGCCAGACCAAGCGGCGCAAAACCCAGGAGGAAGAACCCCAGGCCGTAGCCCGAGTCGATGTTCTGGCTCGTGTCGCTTTCCAGGTGTGCGCGAAAGAGCCACACTGCCCCGACGAGCCAGCAGCCGATCCCGGAGACGAGAAGCAGCCACACCCACAAGGTGCGCTCGCTGATGGGCCCGGGCTGGGCGGATGGCACCTGCTTGGACATGTCGGTGAGTCTTGCACCCCCAACGCTAGGCGTCTGTCCACCGACACGATGAACCCATCGCGGCAGATCCGGATGTTGCACGGGCCGAGTCATCGCGGGGCTATGGCGGCGGCCTCTTGTGCCGGCCTTTTGGCCATGGCCGGAAGAACTCGGGCAGGGAAATGAGCACGACCATGCCGACAACGACTCCCAGGACAATGACTTTCGTGCTCGCCCGCCCCAAACCGAGCCAGGTCCCGATGGTTGCCACAGCAGCGGCGAACACGAACAAGCCGACAAGCTCGAGTAGCCACGTCGTGACCTGCCTCGCCACGAGAGCACCGCGTTGCCTGGTCACTATGTGAGCCTCGCACGAGCTGGCGAGCTCCTGCGGCATTTCGTGATCGCCGGAGTTACCCGATCAGGGGCAGAACCGGATGTGTCAGGAGTTGCCGACAGAGTCGGGCAGGTAGTCGTAGAACCATCTCCTGGCATAGGGCTCAGCCATGCGTTCTCCACGTAACTGGCTGTACTCACCGGACTTGCGATACCTGCACTCTGCGCCTGCTGGCGTCTTCACCTTGACGACCTCGAGTAATCCTGCGCTTCCAACGTCCTTGAGTTGGTCCTCGTCACGGGGGCCGCCGCGGAACTCAATGTGCTCGATTGTCACCCAGTCCGTCATGGCAAGACCATCGCAGGTCGAAGACTGATGATCGCATCTCGCGCCTCGATGTCGGCCTGCATCGGGACGGCCGCGCTTCGCGGCATGTCAGTGCGTTTCCGTCAGAGCGTCTTCCTCAGCCGACGGGGGTGGTGCCGCAGCGACTGGGTTCGCGTCCCCTGCTCCTCCAAGCCGAGTAGTGCCCGCCGTTCTTCGGTCGTCGCTCTCAGGAATCGGCGTGCGGTCGATGTGGTCGTGCTCGATGTCGCCGCAGAGCCATCCCCATGCGTTGGTCAAAACTTCTTCGCGGATCGTTGTGCGGCCTTGCTTGAAGGGCCATGGCCCGTGAGCCTGAGGCCGATCAGCAAAGAATCTCTGCCGGAGGTGGTCCTCTCGTTGAGACTGATCGCCGGCGGGCTGGTGTGCCAGCCATCTGCACGCCTGGATCCCCTGCTGCACTAGAACCTCGCTCGAAACGAGCTGTGAACGAGGGTGGTCAGGGTGCCCGTCGAGGTTCTCCTTCATCTCGGCCAAGTACCGGGATCTCTGCGCGGGCGTGAAGCTCAACTCGGTTGCTATCGCCCGACTGTGTGGCCGCCAGACGACCAACGCAAGCAGGATGCCCCCCAGGACCAAGACCGTCAGCACCGCTGCGAACGCGGCACGGGTGCGGTTGCGCGGTGACATATGGCAGATCGTAGGACGTTCTGCGCTCAGTCTGATGGCCGACAGCGGAAGCTGCCAGCACATCGGCATGCGCGAACGGAACGCGGCAGAGTCGGACGTTGGCCTAGCCAGTCAGCGGAGGACGGGAGGCGTCAGCGCTCCGATCTAAATGAGGAAGTCAAGTTCCTCGTCTGCTCTATTCGACGCACGGGCACGCACCTCGGGGTGGAACCAAATCGCGACGTGATTCTTCCCGTAGGAAAGTTGAAGCTCCGCGTCCGCGCCGTCGGGTGCCCATAGTTGGACGTTGAGCAAATGCGTTCTCCAAGCAGGTGGGTACTCGCGGGACCACGATCAGGTCTCGAAGCGCCACGTAAAGGTCCAGACTGTCCGTCGCAACTCAGTTGGAACCTTATGACCCGACTCCTGCCCCTCAGCTGTCGGATACAGCTCAGATAGGCGGTATCCGCTCACCGGACGGTTTTGAGCAGACGCGGCACGCTAGCGCAGCGGCAGAGTCGGGCGAGCGTAGCCGCCCTCAACGCGGCAGAGTCCGGGCGAGCGTAGCCGCCCTCAACGCGGCAGAGTCCGGGCGAGCGTAGCCGCCCTCAACGCGGCAGATCCGGGCGAGCGTAGCCGCCCTCAACGCGGCAGAGCCGGGCGAGCGTAGCCGCCCTCAACGCGGCAGAGCCGGGCGAGCGTAGCCGCCCTCAACGCGGCAGAGTCCGGGCGAGCGTAGCCGCCCTCAACGCGGCAGAGTCCGGGCGAGCGTAGCCGCCCTCAACGCGGCAGAGCCGGGCGAGCGTAGCCGCCCTCAACGCGGCAGATCCGGGCGAGCGTAGCCGCCCTCAACGCGGCAGAGTCGGGCGAGCGTAGCCGCCCTCAACGCGGCAGAGTCGGGCGAGCGTAGCCGCCCTCAATGCGGCAGAGTCGGGCGAGCGTAGCCGCCCTCAATGCGGCAGAGTCGGGCGAGCGTAGCCGCCCTCAATGCGGCAGAGTCGGGCGCGTTCACGAAGGCGGTGGGCCTCGGTGCACCTAGGGGAGGCAGTTCGCCCTCGTCGTCCGGCTGGCCCCGCCTGAGCTGCCAGTCAGCACCTCGAACTGCCACCCTAGGCCCGCTGGACAAGTCGAGTACTGCTCGATCAGCGGCAGAGTCGGACGTTGGGGTGGGGATTGCCGACGGGGCGCGGTCGGCGATCTCAGCCATCAGGGCAGGAGGTCCAGATAGGTCTTGCGGGCCGGCATGGCGTGGATGATCAGCTCGTCACCGTCCTCGAAGATGAGGACCACGGTCTCGAGCAGCCGGGCACTGGTGTCGAAACCCAGGCGCAGCTCGCGGTTGGGCGGGCCGTCTCATCCAGGGGCTCGATCCACAGCGACCACTCTGCCGCCTGGACGGCATCCTCCGGGGAGACACCGTGCTTGAGCGCACTCTGGTGAACCCTCACGCAGCGAAGTGGGCAAGCGCAGCCCGGATCGCCTCGGACCTGCTCATGTCGCTCTTGGCCGCCGCAACGTCAAGAGCCTCGAGCTCCTCGATGGTCAGCCGCACGGCCACGACCTGCATTGGTTCAGCCCCGCGACCGGGACGCCCACGACCTCGACGCTTGAGCGCATCAACGTCATATCCCGCTTCGGCCTCGTCGGCCCACTGCTGGATCTGCTCCTCGTTCACCACATGCATATCGTATAACGAAAATAGCGACAGCTCCAGAAACTGACTCATGCCAACCCATGGCCGGCGGCAGGCTTGTCCGAAAGATCGCGTGCATAACCCCGATGAGCGGACGTCCGGACATCGGCACGTCCGCGCCTGATCAGCGGCATAGGTCACGGCAGGTGTTCGAGCCTGCGTGTCACCACACGCTGAGTCCTCGACGAGCAAGGCGTAGACGCGACGTCCAGCCAGCCTAGATCGCGGTGCAGCGTGTCGCGCCGCGAGCGCGTTCGAGCCGCATGCCGGCCTTCTCCATCACGCGCCATGACGCGCGGTTGGCGTCGAAGGTGGAGGCCACCACACGACGCACGCCGAGCGCGCTGAAGCAGAGCTCCACCAAGGCTTGAGCCGCCTCGGTGGCCAGTCCCCGACCCTGGTGCCCGGTGCGATGAGCCATCCCAGCTCGGCCTCTGAACGAGCGGCCAACTCGCCCACCTCTCTTTGCGACGCACCGTGGCGCACGTAAGCCATCAGCTCACCGACGATCTTCCCGTCCAGCTCTACCGTCAGCACGTGCGGCGCGATCTCAGGATCGCTGAACCTCTTGCGCCACTCATCCATGTCGGTCGGCACCGAGTTCGCCCACATCGCCACCTCGGGGCGAGTGCGCAGCACGTACAGCGACTCTGCGTCTTCCTCACGGCACGGTCTGATCAGCATCCGCGCAGTGCGCAGCGGCCAGTCGAGATCCGCCAAGGTCCTGGGCGCCAGCTCCATGGAATCGCGTCCAGACTCTCCACGAGCCGGTTCCTCGGAAGGGAACGGTATCGAGGTCACGGACACGCAGCACAGTGCACCACGCGAGCGGGCCGCTGGTGGGCATTCGGCAGCGTTGGTGTCGCTAGCTTGAGTCCGTGTCTCACCACATCCACTCTCAACGCGGCAGATGCGGATGCTTTCGCCGGGCTACTCCGGCTTCGACAGCGCCATCACCAGAGCGAGCAGAACGGCCGACAACGACCCGGAGACGATGATCGCGGCATTGTCAGATGCAGCTCCGTAGGCGGCCAGACACAGGGTCAGCCCGATGATCCCCGCGATGATCTGCCGTCCAGCGCGGCGTTCTTGCGCTGTGGGAGGGGTGCGCTGGTAGTCGCGGCGCGTCCGGACGATGTCCACCGTCATGCCTACCGCCGACGCCACTAGGGCCAGGACCAGGACACCGCCGATCAGGCCAGCACCCTCCTTGTGGCCGTTGGCAATCAGAACGCCTCCCAGCAACAGCAGAAGCAGGGTGGCACTCCCGGCAGCAATCCAGAGCACCCGCACAGGTCCCCGTCGTCCGTTCATGGGTGCACCCTTCCCCACCTAGCCAACTTCACTTCCGCGTCGACCGCATGTGGGATCCACTGGCACTCACGTCCGCACATCGGCTCCGCGCACCATCTGCGGCATGATCGTGCGTTTCGTGCCAGGCTAGGACGACGCTCGGAGGTCGTGTCTCAACGCCGTGGCATCGTGCCAGATCACTGTGCGGACTTCGTCGAGCCGGACATTGACTGCCGACTCCTCTCCGGGATCGACGACGTGACCGTTGCCGCCCAAGATCAACAGGTCGTTGAGACTTCCCATGCCGCCGTACGCACCGAGCAGATGGTCGAAGGCGGCGGCGTCATTCGCGGCCAGCTCGGTGCGACAAGTTGTGACCCATCCGAGCCAGTGGGTCTCGCCGTGGTCTCGGAGGAGATTCGCCAACTCATCTAGGTTCTTGATGAGCCGCGCCAGCCGAGGGTCGAAGTCGGGATCGGTCACGATCCGCAGCGTAGGTGGCACTACCGCTCATCGGCAGAAGCCGCGCACGGACAGCCATGGGCGGGTGGTCTCCGGCCTGAATGCCCGTTGATCGAACGTTCGATCAAGAGCGCGATGTTTGATCAACCGTTCGAGCAACCGGGCTGTTCGGGGCGACAAGGTTGCTCGTGATGCTGCGAAACCCGGCAGTCTGCACGCTCGATGGCATGCCGAACGGATCGCGGCTGCGGACGCGGGTCGTTGGTTCCGTCACGTTGTCACAGGAGGGTCGGCAGGACCTCCGGCTCGAGCGCTGGTATGACGACGTCCTCGAACCGGGGGACTGCCCTGACTGTCAAGGAAGGTCGCGTGCCTGCGCCAGCCACCGTTCGAGGTCGATGAGCGCTTGCGCGCCCAGTCTTCGCCTGGCCCGGGCGTCTCGCGCAGTTGTGTCGAGGCGAGATCAGCGGCTGCGGTCAGGCTCGCGACCGCTGTCGCCTTGTCGGCGTGGCTTAGCGCCATCCGGCCAAGGAGTTCGAGTCGGGCCGGACTGCCCAGGTTCGCGGCCAGCCCGGCACCGGGAGGGATGCCTTCGTCGAACGCCAACAAGCATCGAACCCGCTCATAGGCACCCAGGCTGTCCAGGAACGGCACAACGACCTCAACCAACCGGCGTGCGCTCGCAGCCATCCCAGCCGCGCTCGTACCGTCCAGCTGGTCGCCGTCCTGCTCAATCGGGTCATCGTCGGCATTGCCTGCATACTCGAAGACGCGCAAGTCCAGGTCCAGCTCGCTGGTCTTGGCGCGGTCCACCGGCGCCGGGTACCGGCTCGTGTCGTTGCCGGGCTGGAAGTGCTCGGTCTCATGTAGAGCGTCCAAGCGGGTGCCGTAGGTGAGATGTAGCTCGTTGCGTCCGGATTCAGGGTCCATCCAGGTGCTCACGGCAATGACGTCGACCCGGTCGTCGTGTGCTCGCCGCCACGTCCGCGGGCCGCCCTTGAAACCGGCCCTACGCAGGGTCGCGCCGAGGTGTTCGCGGATCAGGGAATCCATCGCTGCGCGAGCCTTGCGTGGCGCCGGGCTCGCCTTGCGACGCTGCTCGAGGGCGCGCTGGGTCAGGAGTTGTGACTCACGGACAGCGGCTTCGTCCTGCCTGTCCAGCGCTGCACCGACCTTCTTCAGCAGGTCCCGGCGCTGCAGATCCTCCAGCAGCTCCGACAGCACCCGGAGCGCCTCGGGTCCGCCGCGGGCAATCAGTACGTCGACCGCGGCCGTGGCCACCTTGATCGACAGCGCCTCGGGGAAGCGCGGCAGTCCATTGTGCGCTGAACCTCGCCGCGCCAGGACGCCGAGCTGCTGCTCAAGGGGCCAGTCAACGTCCGTCGACGTGTCGGTCCCGGCCGTGTCCTCGGAGGTGAGCCCGACGCTGGCCCAGACCGCGGCCCGGACGATGTCGGTGTTCGTGCCCACGAACAAAGTGCCCAAGTTGTCCTCAAGGGAGCCACCTGGCCAGTCCGGGACGATGTCGGCGCACCCGGCCGCCTCGATCCAGCGGCGCAAAAGCAGCCGTGCTGCCGGGTCAGCCAAGACCTCCTCGACGTCTCGCTGCCACCTGCGCGACGGCTTGCGAGGCCCCAGCTCAACCAGCAGACGCACCAGCGCTGCAGCGACCTCGGCCGGGGCGTCACGAGCGGCGGCGCGCGCCGGCCCGGCCCACGTGTCGCCGTCGGCCAGCGCAGAGAGGTCGAGCAAGTCCGGTGGCGTCGCGGAAGCGACCACGCGTGCCGCAACCGCCCGCAGCTCCTTGAGCCGGAACACCCACTCCTCCACGTGGTCCAGGTAATGCCGTAACGCCGCCAGCGCATCCAACAAGTCGACGTCGGCACGACCAGCACTGCACACCTGCCCGGCACCCCGCAGCGCCAGCGCCACCCGCCGATCGTCGAATGCGGGGTTGCCCGTGACCAGCCGAACCGCGGTCGTGGCGGTCAACGGGGTCCACGGGAGCCGCTGCCGGGCGAGATACTCCCACGGCACTCGGCTGCGCCCCAACCAGTCGCCGTCGGGGTCCTCGGCGCCGACCGCGGTCACCACCGGGCCCACGTCGGGATCGTCCTGCGCCGTCTCAGCTAGCAGCACCAGCACGCCGGAGAGCAGCGCCGATCGGGGCAGCCGCGGATCGGTGAGCACGGCCGGCCACGCCCCGGCGATGCCCAGCTCGACGAGCGCGTGACGCACCCGCTCCCGATGCCCAGCAACCCCATCCATGGACGACATCATCACAGCCGCACCCGTGCAGGATCATCGACGTTGCGACCGGACACGGCCCGCTTGCACCACAGGGGGCGTAGGGCGGCATCGGCGAGCCGGGCGCGCATCGCTGCGACGGGGTCAGCATCAGCTCGCGAAACGCGGCGCTGTCTAGACCCTGTGCAGGCATCCTCTAAGCGAGCGGATCGCGGCAGAGTCGGGCGAGCGTAGCCGCCCTCAATGCGGCTACTAGAGACTTCCCGCAGGATCGGTGTCTGGCCAGACTCGGTCCAGGTGTCCGGCGGGACGCTCTCATCGCGGCTGCCCACCTGTTGCTGGGTGTGGCTCTCATCTGGTCTGCGACCCGCCGGACACCGTGACGAGGCGTGGCTCAAGAGGGGACTGCCCAGCTCGTAGTAGCACTGCCCACCTCGCCGTCCCTATCGGTTCCAACGAGGCAGGCAGGAGAAGCACGATGGCGAAGACGTGATCATCGGGGTCGATCCCCACAAGCTGTCGGCCACGATCGAGGTCGTCGACCCCCACGAGACGGCTGCTCGGGTCGGGCCGGTTCACCACCGACAAGGCCGGCTATGCCGCGATGCGACGTTATGTGAAGCAGTGGCCGCACCGGGTCTGGGCGGTCGAGGGAGCCAACGGTGCCGGACGTCCGTTGGCCCAGCGGCTGCTCGAGGCCGGCGAGCAGGTCGTCGACGTCCCGGCCAAGCTGGCCGCCCGGGTGCGGCTCTTCGACACCGGCCACAACCGCAAGACCGACGCGCTGGACGCGCACTCGATCGCGATGGTCGCGGTCCGCACCACGGGCCTGCGGGTGCTGGCGGTCGACGGTGAGCTCGAGGCGCTGCGGATGCTGGCCGACCGCCGCGACGAGCTGGCCCACCAACGGGTGCAGACCGTGAACCGGCTGCAGCGGCTGCTCGGCCGAACTGGTCCCCGGCCAGGCGCAAGAAGGACCTGTCCGCCCTGCAGGCCAAGGCGATGCTGGCCACCGTGCGGCCCCGTGACATCGCCGGCAAGACCCGGCGCCGGATGGCCGCCGAGGAGCTCGCCGACCTGGTCGCGGTCGACGCGAAGCTGAAGAAGATCAAGGCCGAGCTCAGGGCCGCTGGTGCTCGCCCGCGGCTCGCACCCTGATGGACATCCACGGCGTCGGTCCCGCCGGTGCCGCCCGGATCCTGGCCGACGTCGGCGACATCGCCCGGTTCGCCGACCGCAACCGGTTCGCGTCCTGGACCGGCACCGCACCCCTGGACGCCTCCTCCGGCGAGCAGATCCGCCACCGCCTCTCCCGGGCCGGGAACCGGCGGATGAACCACGTCCTGCACATCGCCGCGATCGTCCAGATCCGCCACGACACCGAAGGCCGCGCCTACTACCGGCGCAAGCTCGCCGCGGGCAAGACCCCGATGGAAGCGCTGCGCTGCCTCAAACGACGGCTCTCCGACGTCGATCTACCGCCAGCTCGCTCGCCGACGCCCGAGCAGCCGCCAGCCCGCTGACGCGGGCCCGGGAGGGCACTGCGGGGCGACTCTTCAATCCAGCGCGGTCGACCTACCCCCGCACATCGACACTTCGGATCAGCCACTTCCCGGACCCGCAAAACCGACGCTACAACTCCACGAAGACGACCGGAAGAAGGACTTCGCAACAGCGCCTTGACACAGAGGGGAGCCAGATCCGGACGCCTCTGACGGGCGCATCACGGCACGCTCGGGTCAGGTGGATATCCCGCGTTGAAGTGCTGTCACGCGGACCGGGACACGGGCACCGTGCGGTCGCGAGGCGTCCATGCGGGTGTGCATGCGAAATGGAGTTGTGGTCCCGGGCACAGTGATGTCCCACTCGGTGATCGTGATGACGCTGGTCCCGTAGGCGGTGGCGGTGCCGATGTTGAACGAGCTGACCCCACCCGGGGAGAGCACGACGAGATGAGACCCCGGATCTGCGCGTTCGATGATGTTGCCTCGATGGACTGCGATGGCGAGTTGCAACCTCGGGGCGTGAACGCGCAGGTGTCCGAACGCCGCGACGGTGGGATACCCGCGCAGCGCGCAGTCTGTGCGGCTCTTGTTACGCAGCGCGATGGTCACGAACGGCTGTGAGGCGACGCTGTCCACCGCCGCGACGCGTGCACTCAGATCGGAGGCCTGGCAGAGGGCAGCATGGAGGGTGGGAAGGGCCGGCGTCGGCGACGGCGTAGTGGGACGCGGGCCGGCGGAGTCTGCGCCCCGCGGGGTGCCCGCACATCCAGAAACCAGAGCCAAGCCAGCAACAACGGCAGAGCACCAGACCCGGCAAGATCGGCTACGGGGAGACGCTTCTGTGAGTGGCTTCTTCAGCACGGTTTCAGTGTCGCAGCAAGATTGGCAGCACATCGCACATCGAGTCAGAGCGAACCGCCATGCGGCAGATGCGGACGTTCGTGGCCTCCGACCCGACTCCAACGGGCTGCCTTGCTCTGACTGATACATGGACGAGCGGGGTTGACCACACACTCGCCTAGGGCGGAAGCGTGCCCATCGTAGGCTGGGTCGACCGAGCGATGCTCACTCCTATCGCCATGACGCGGATCGCGGCATAGCGGACGTTCCAACTGCTACTGAGTCTCGTCCAACTCAGTAACCAGATCACGCGCACACTCGGCCGTTCCGAACCCGTCGTTGCCTTGAGCCAGCGTTTCCAGGTCATCCCGATGTCGCGAGACCGCGTTGCGCATCCTCTGCTTCATCTCGGGATCAGCGGCCTCCCGGCCGGGCTGGGGCTCCGCCAACTGGAAGCTGCCGATCATCTCGGTCAGTGCGTTCAACGCTGTGTTTGCAGGCCAACCCGGCGTCGCGACGGCAATGGCCAGGAGAGGCTCAACGGCGTGCTCGGCCTCCGGGTAGAGCGTGCCCTGGTGATTGTTTCCGACCCCGCTGAGGACGGCGTTGTACGCGGCTTGTGACGAGGTCTGATCTGTTGCCCGCACCACGGCGTCAAGGAAGGGAGTCTCGTTGGAAGCCATGTCCTGAGTATGCCGGGAGGAGTATCCGGACATCGGCATGAGAGTGCACCGCGGGACTCTCGAAGGGTCTAAAGATTCACGCACCGTCATCCAAACTGTTTGCCGAACTCAGACGATCGTGACGATGACGGTGCTGCCCTTCGGCGCCATCGAGCCGCCGCCGGGGTCGGTGGAGACGACGTACTGAACCCCGATGTAGACGCTGGAGTGGCGCACCTCGACCTTGAATCCGGCGCCCGTCAGGCTGTCCTCGGCGTCGGCGAGACCCATGCGCACGACGTCGGGGACCTCGACCATCACCGGGCCCTTGGAGACGACCAGGGAGATCACGTCGCCCTTCTGGCCGCTGCCGGAGTCGGGGCTCTGGGAGACGATCCGACCCTTGGGCACGCTGTCGCTGTTCACCTCGGTCGTGTCGGTCCCGAAGCCACGCCCCTCCAGCGCCTTCTCGGCGTTCACGGCGATCTTGCCGGTGTAGTCGATGATCTTGATCGGGCGCGGCCCCTTGCTCACCACGACGTCGACCGCGCTGCTGCGGCGCAGGGCCGTGCCGGGGGCGGGGTCGGTGGTGATCACGCGGCCCTTGGCGATCTTCTCGTCGTAGCGGTTCACCGGGTCGCCGTACTCGAGCTTCGCGTCGTCGAGCGCCTGCTGGGCGTCGTCGAGGCTCTTGTTGCGCACGTCGGGGACCTTGTGACGCTCCGGCCCCAGCGAGATGGTCGCGCCGACGGTGCCGTCCTTGAGGACGCGGTCGCCGGGGTTGGGATCGGTCTCGATCACGCGACCCTTCACCACGGTCTCCGAGTAGGCGCGCTCGGCGGACATCTCGAGCCCGGCCTTGTCGAGCTTCACCTTGGCGGCGGCCTCGGTGAGGTTGAGGACGCCGGGGGTGGAGGTGTAGCGAGCGATGCCGAACCACCACCCGGCCAGCGCGGCCAGCACCGCGAGCAGCAGCACGACGATCAGCATCACCTTGCCGCGGCGCGAGTGGCGTCGGGCGGGCGGCGGAGTGGGGCGTGGAGCCACGGGACGCGCCGCCGGAGGGGGGTTGCCGGGTGGCGGGCGCACGCCCGCGACGTCGCGCTCGTAGTCGTAGACGTCGTCACCCGTGAGCGCGACGAGCTCCTGCGGCTCGATGATCTGGGCGGGCAGCTCCCCGGTGGGGGTGTGGCTGCCGATCGGGGTGGTGGGGGTCAGGTCGGCGAGCAGGTCGGGGTCGTCGACGACGCCGTGGTCGAGGGCGTTCCGGACCCGGCGGACCTGGTGGAGCAGGACACGGGCGTCGGCCGGGCGCAGTGCGGTGTCACGGGCGGTGGCGCGGGCGACCAGCGCGTCGACGTACGCCGGGATGCCGCGGGTGCTCGCCGAGGGGGGCGGGATGTCCTCGTGGACGTGCTTGTAGGCGACCTGGATGGGGCTGTCGGCCTGATGGGGCTTGTGACCGGTGAGCATCTCGTAGATCAGCACGCCGGCCGCGTAGACGTCGGCTCGCGCGTCGGCCTTGCCGTTCACCACCAGCTCGGGGGAGAGGTAGGAGACCGTGCCGATCAGGATGCCGCCGGTGGCGGTGTGCTGGGTCTCGGAGTTGATCGCACGGGCCAGACCGAAGTCGGCGACCTTGACCCGACCGTCGTCGGCGAGCAGCACGTTCTCGGGCTTCACGTCGCGGTGCAGGATGCCGGCGTCGTGGGCGGCGGCCAGCGCGGCGAGCACGGGCTCGATGACGGCCAGCGCCTTGGCCGGGGACATCGGCGCTTCCTTGCGGATCAGGTCGCGCATGGTCAGGCCGGGGACGTACTCCATGACCAGGAAGAGGGTGCCGTGGTCGTCGCCGGTGTCGAAGACAGAGACGACGTTGTGGTGGGCCAGGCGGGCGGCGGACCGGGCCTCGCGCTGGAACCGGTTGACGAACTCCTCGTCGTCGGCCAGCCCCTCGTGCATGACCTTGACGGCCACCGTGCGGTCGAGTCGCAGGTCGGTGGCCTCGTAGACGGTCGCCATACCGCCGCGGGCGATCTTGGGGCCCACGCGGTATCTGCCGTCGAGGACGCGCCCGATGAGCGCGTCGGCAGAGCCGTTCACGATTGTCCTCCTGGCCGGGTGGGGGAAGGTAACCCGACTGACCAGCCACTTTAGAGGCTGTCGGGCGTCACATCCGGCAGGTGACGCGCTGCTGCGAGCGTGGTGGCAGCATGGGGGCGTGAGCGAGAACACGCAGGAAACCACCACCGAGAGCCCCACCGACGCCTCGCTGGAGGTGCTCATCCACGACTGGCTGGACTGGAAGGCGACGGCCGCCGAGCTGGGCGTCAGCGTCAGCAAGGTGCGCCAGCTGATCCGTGAGCACCAGCTCGCCGCCGCGGTCCCGACCCCCGGCGCGGGCCAGCAGGTCCCTGCCGAGCTGGTCATGGACGGGGTCGTCGTCAAGGGGGTCCCGGGGCTCCTGACCCTCCTCAGCGACGGCGGCTGGGACGACCGGGAGATGCTCACCTGGCTCTTCACCCCCGACGACTCGCTGCCTGGTCGCCCGATCGACGCCCTCCGCGAGAACCGGGGCGCCGAGGTGAAGCGGCGGGCCCAGGCGCTCTCGCTCTAACGCGGCTCCACGACCGTCAGGTACGCCGGAGGCACCGACTCGCACAGCCACACCCCGTTGTCGGAGACGAGGAACTCGCACCCCTCCGCCGACATCGCCTCCGCGTCGACCCGGAGCACGACCGGCCTCCCGTGCCGTGAGCCGACCCGAACGGCGGTCGCCTCGTCGGCGGAGAGGTGCACGTGGTGGCGGCCCCGCCGGTCCAGTCCGTGGGCCAGGATCGACTCCACCGAGCTCTCCCCGGTGCCGTGGAACAGCACGGCCGGTGGTGGCATCGCTTCGAGCCCGAGGTCCACGGCGACGCTGTGCCCCTGGTTGGCCCGGATCCGGGAACCGTCGGGGGAGAAGGCGAAGCGCTGTTTCTCGCTGCTCGCCACGACCTCGTCCAGCTCGGTGCGCGACATCGGCATCCCGTGGGCCGCACCCGCGGCCAGCAGGTCCTCGACGGCGACCCAGCCGCCCGGCTCGAGGTCGAGCCCGATCCGGTCCGGCCGGTGGCGCAGGTGCCGGCTGAGCCACTTCGAGCGCCGGGCGGACGCGCTGCCGGACATGTTCAGACGGCCCGCTGGGTGGCCTCGCTGGCGAGGCCCTCGAGCACCACGCGCGCGTGGTCGGTCACTTCGGCGGCGGCGAGGGCGTTCAGCGACCGGTAGGTCAGCTCGCTGATGACCTCCTCGACCTGCATCCGCGCGCCCGAGGAGTCGATCAGGGCGCACAGCTCGGCGACCTCATCGGGGGACAGCGGGGTCCCGAGGGCGGCGTCGAGGACCTTGGCGTCCGAGGTCGCGAGGCCGTCGAGGGCGAGCGCCACCAGCACGGTCCGCTTGCCCTCGATCAGGTCGTCGCCCGCGGGCTTCCCGGTCACCGACGGGTCACCGAACACGCCGAGCAGGTCGTCGCGCAGCTGGAAGGCCTCACCGAGAGGGAGCCCGAACCGGGTGAGCTGGTTGATCTGGGCCGAGGTGGCGCCGGCGAGGGCGGCGCCGATGTGGAGCGGGCGCTCGATGGAGTACTTCGCGGACTTGTAGCGCAGCACCGTCATCGCGGTGTCGACGTCGGCGGCACCCCGGGCCTGCGCCGAGACGTCGAGGAACTGCCCGGTCACGACCTCGCTCCGGGTGAGGTCGAAGTAGCCGAGGGCGTCGATCACCCGCTGGGCGGGGAGCCCGCAGGTGCGGAGCAGCTCGTCGGACCAGCTCAGCAGCAGGTCGCCGAGCAGGATCGCGGCGGAGGCGCCGTACTGCTCGGGGTTCGCCGACCAGCCGCGCTCGCGGTGCAGCTGCTCGAAGGCGCGATGGGTGGCGGGGCGGCCCCGGCGTACGTCGGAGGCATCCATGTAGTCGTCGTGCACCAGCGCGCTCGCGTGCAGCAGCTCGAGTGAGGCGCAGGCACGCAGGAGCGCCGCCCGGTCTGTCTGCTCACCGGCCGCGATGGCCTGGTGGCCCCACCAGCAGAACGACGCCCGGAACCGCTTGCCGCCCGACACGCTGGTGCGCGCGTGCTCGACGAGCGCCTGGGCGTCGGGGCCGAGCGCGTCGAGCCAGGTGCCCTGCGCGGTGACGAATCCCTGCAGCGTCGACTCGATGTCGGCGCGGAACCGAGCCGCGTCCCATCCAGCGTGCTGCGCAGTCACCCGGCGAGCGTAGACCCGTATCCTCGGGTCCATGTCCCAGGGCCTCGGAGCTAACCCGGTGCGGATCGGCGACCTGCTCGCGCAGGGCGGTCGCGCGTTCTCGTTCGAGTTCTTCCCGCCGAAGGACGAGGCCGGCGAAGAGGTCCTGTGGCGCTCGATCAGCGAGCTCGAGCCGCTCCGGCCCACGTTCGTGTCGGTGACCTACGGCGCCGGGGGCACGACGCGGGACCGGACCGTGGCCATCACCGGACGCATCGCGCGCGAAACCTCGATGCTGCCGATGGCGCACCTCACCTGTGTCGGGCACACCACCGCGGAGCTCACCCGGATCCTTGGTTCACTGGCGGACTCGGGGGTGCGCAACGTGCTCGCCCTGCGCGGCGACCCGCTGGCCGGTCCAGGCACCGACTGGGTCTCGACCGAGGGCGGGATCGACTACGCCTCCGACCTCGTCGCGTTCGTCCGATCGGTCAGCGACCTCTGTGTGGGCGTGGCCGCGTTCCCGGAGGGCCACCGTGACGCCGAGACCCTCGACGCGGACGTCGCCGTGCTCAAGGCCAAGCACGACGCGGGTGCGGAGTTCGCGATCACCGAGATGGTGCTGCGGGCCTCGGACTACTTCGGCCTCGTCGAGCGCGCCCACGCGGTCGGCGTCGACTTCCCGGTGATCCCGGGCATCATGCCGATCCTCAACTTCAGCTCGATGGCGAAGATGGTCGAGCTGTCGGGTCGCGAGATCCCCGACGAGGTGATGGCCCGCCTCGAGCCGCTCAAGGACGACCCGGCCGCCGTACGCGCCGAGGGCATCGCGATCGCGACCGAGCTGTGCGACGAGCTGCTCGCCGGCGGTGCACCCGGCCTGCACTTCTACACCCTGAACCGGTCCAAGGCGACGCGGGAGATCTACTCGGCGTTGCAGGTGCACGTCTGAGGGTGGGGGCTGTCGGTTTCACAGCGGGCGCTGTGAAACCGACGCGATCCGAGTGAAGTTTCGTTCGGTCGGTGTCAGTTTCACAGCGGGCGCTGTGAAACTGCGGGCCCCTACGCCGCCGGCCCGATCACCTGCGCCACCAAGGCCGCCGACAGCCCCACCGCGGGCAGCCCGGCACCCGCCGAGGCGTGGGCCCCGGCCTGGTAGACGTTCTCGATCGGCGTACGCGGTCCCAGCCGGCGGCTGACCGTGTTGCGGCCCTGCCAGAGCACGCCGTACGGCGAACCTCCCCACTCCTGGACCAGCTCCAGGGGTGATCGGTCGACGCGGGTCTCGATCTGGTCGCGGACCCGGATGCCCGCGCGCTGCAGCGCCGTGACGATGTCCTCGGCGAGGCGACCGCGGCCCAGGACCGTCCACGCGTGCGCACCCGCCGGCGCCGTCCCCTGGGTGCGGACCACCAGCAGGGGGTCGCCGTGCAGCACCACCTCGGCAGGCAGGTCGGGGACCTCGCCGACGAGGCCGAGGTGGCACACCACCGGGGGGATGGCCGGCATCGTCCGGTCGACGCTGGGCGCGAGGGCGGGCAGCCGGCGCGGGTCGATCGCACAGACGACGTGGTCGGCGTCGATGGTGCCGTCATCGGTGCGGACACCCGCGACGAGGCCGCCGGAGAGCTCGAGGTCGAGGGCGGGGCTGTTCAGCAGGACGGTGACGCCCCGGGTCCGGAGCCGGGAGGCGAGGGCGTCGGCGAGCGAACCCATCCCCTCGGGCACCGTCCAGGCGCCGAAGCGCTGCTCGACGTAGGTCCACATCCCCATCCAGGCCGGCACGTTGCGCAGGTCGTGGCCCTCGAGCTCCATCGCGAACGCGGCGACCTGCCGGAGCCGGTCGTCCTTGAACGTCTTCTGGAGCACCTTGTGCAGCGTCAGCCGTGTCGAGAGCAGCGCCCTGGTCTGCTTGCTCGCGTGCTCGGCGGAGTAGGGGCGTTCGAGCCAGTCGCGGCGCAGCGCCTCCCAGTCGTCGGAGAAGGTCCCGACGTACGCCGCCCAGCGCTCACCCTGCCCCGCTCCGAACGCCTCGTCCACGGCAGCGATCTGCGCACCGCGGCTGCCGCCGGGCAGGTCCATCACGATGTCGTCGTCGGGGAAGCGGTGCTGGCGGACCGGCTCCACCGGGACCAGGTCGACCTCCTTCTCCAGGGCGCGTCCAGACTTGCGGAACAGGTCGCGCATCACCGCGGGCAGGAGCGTGCTGGTCGGCCCGGTGTCCCAGCGGAAGCCGTCCTGCTCGACGAAGCCGATCGCCCCACCGAGGCGGGGTCCGGCCTCGAGCAGGGTGACGTCGTGACCGATCTTGGCCAGGCGGGCGGCGCTCGCGAGCCCGCCGTACCCACCGCCGATCACCACCACGCGTGCCATGGCCGCAACCCTAGGGTGTCGGTCGCGGTTCACCCGGTCGGCGTCAGGCGACCTCGAGCTCGTCGGCGCCGGTGAGCCGCTGGAGCTCGTCGTAGGTGCTGCTGAACACCGCCGCGGGGTGGCCCGCGGCGGCCCAGATCACGTCGTACTGCCGCAGCCATGGGTCCAGGTGGGTGCGCACCGGTGCGGGGTGGTTGAACGGCGAGACCCCGCCGATGACCTGGCCGGTGTGGCGTCGTACGAAGTCCGGCTTGGCGCGCTTCAGTGCGCCGATGCCCAGGGCAGCGGCGACCTTGTCGGTGTCGACGCGGTGGGCGCCGCTGGTGAGCAGGAGCAACGGCTCGCCGTCTGCGTCGAAGAGCAGGCTGTTCGCGATCGCGCCGACCTCGCAGCCGAGGGCGTCGGCGGCCAGCTGGGCGGTGTGCACCGAGTCGGGGAGCACGACGATCCGCCCGGTGCCGCCGAGCCTGGCCAGCTCGACCCGGAACCGGGCCACGGCAGCGGGTTCGGTCACGTTGTCTGGTGCGTGCTCGCTCATGTCGGCAACGTACCGGCGGCCGGCCGGGTCGCGCCTCCGGGTCTGCCGCTCGCGATGAGCACCTGGGTCCTCCCACCTGAGTCAAAGCGCTCATGTGGGGGACGGGGCATCGTTCCTAGGTTGGCGTGATGAGGAAGTGGGCGATGGGTCTGCTGGTGGCGGTGCTGCTGGCGGCGTTGGTGTCGGTCAGCGGGTGTGGAGCGTTCTTCGACCCTCGTCAGGCCGAGGCTGACCGTGTCGCCCAGGTCGTCACGGATGCGATCAGCTTCCCGCGCCAGCACTCGGCGGCCGGCTATGCCCGTGCAGCCGCCGACACCACAGCGGCCAGGGACGGTCGCCTGGTGGTGGTCGAGGCCCGGGAGGTCCGAGGTCGCAGCCGCGAGGACCCGACGGCCCGCCTGGCCTACCGGATCCACTTTCCCGAAGAACCCGCCGCTGGCGTCTGGGACCTGGGGTCACCGGCGCTGACGGTCTGCTACGCCGTCGAGCTCGACCAGGACGGTGCCCTGGGGCCGCCCAGGCGGAGGGAGTGCCCCGATCGCACCTCCGCCGTCGTGCTGCCGCCCCCGCCGCTGGTGATGAAGGTCCCGGTGGGGAGCGACGTGGCGCTGCGTCGGTCGCTCCGGGGGCTGCCGTCCGGGGCCGACGACGCCCGTGTCCGGGCGGCCGTCCTTGCTTCCCTGCCTCCCGCACCGGCGGGCAGCCTCGCCCCGGAGGTCGTGGCGGCCACGGCCGGGGCCGATGCCGGTGTGTCCGTCCGGGGCGCGGCCGGTGACTGTGTGCTCGGGGTCCGGTTCGGCGCGACGGGGACGGTCCTGGTCTGGCGGCCGGCTCAGGTCCTGATGCAGCCGGGGGAGCTGTCCTGCGATCCGGGTACGGCGCTGCACCGGGGCGGGATCACCGCACCGCACTGACGCGCCGTGATCTCGCCGGGGACCTTGTCGGTGCAGGTGTCTAGCGTGGGTGGGGTCAGAGCCACTGCCGACCGACCCGTCATCGAGGAGCGTCATGACCACCCTGACCGACCGACCCCACACCGCCCTGATCGTCATCGACGTCCAGAACGACGTCGTGGGTGGCACCCACAACCGCGACGAGGTCGTCGCCAACATCGCGACCCTGGTGGACCGGGCCAGGAGCGAGGAGGTCCCGGTCGTGTGGGTGCAGCACTCCAGTGACTACATGCCCCCGGGCAGTGAGGGTTGGGCCTACGTCCCCGAGCTCAGCCAGGACGAGGCGGAGCCCGTCGTGCACAAGCGCTACCCCGACTCCTTCGAGGACACCGACCTCGAGGCCGTGCTCGCCGACCGCCGGATCGGGCGGCTGATCGTCACCGGCGCGCAGACCGACGAGTGCATCCGGTCCACCCTCCACGGAGCGATCGCGCGGGGCTACGACGCCACGCTGGTCGGTGACGCCCACACCACCGAGGACCAGTCCGAGTGGGGAGCCCCCACGCCCGACAAGGTCATCGCGCACACCAACCTCTACTGGGGAAACCACGAGGCTCCGGGACGCCGGGCCGGCACGGTGAGCACCGAGTCGGTCGACTTCGGCTGATCCGGCGGCGCCGACCCCGGCCTGTCCGTCGGCTCGTCCACAGCGACCAGATCAGGTCTTGACGAGCTGTCGGTCGCGCGGTGTACGGTGAAGGTGTTCGAACAAGTGTTCGAACACCGCCCGGGTGGCGGGTGACCTCGACCCCCATCCTCCACCCGGGCACCGACAGGGGTCGATCGCTGCGGGACACAGACGAAGGAGCAGGCAGTGCGGCGCTACGACGACCCGGTGGAGGTGCGCAAGGGCGCAGACGAGGATCCCGACCAGTTCCTGTGGCGAGGACGGTTGTGGCAGGTGCGCGAGGTGGTGGCGCACTGGGTGGAGACCGGAGCCTGGTGGGCCCGGGCCTCCGGTGGCTCCGGTGGGGGTGCCGCGGTCGACACCGACCTCCTGCGCGAGCGGGAGGTGTGGCGGGTGGCAGCAGCCCGGGGAAGGGTCGCTGCCCAGCAGTCGTCTTGGCACTCACCCGAGCACGACCCCGGCTTCGGCGTCTTCGACCTGGTGTTCAGCTGGTCCGAGGGCAGCTGGCAGCTCGTCCGGGCGATGGACTGAGGAGACCTGCGATGACCCAGCAGATGACGCACCGAACAGCCCCCACGGGCCACCCGGCGGGCCACCAGATGTCACCGCACTTCCTGCCGGCGGCGACCCACTCCTACCTCGAGCGGGCGGCCGAGTCGCTGCGCGAGGCGATCACCAGCACCAGCGTGCCCGAGCGCTACGCGATGGCCCACGTCGCGGCGCTGCGGGCGACCGCGGCCCTGCTGGCGGCCAGGGCGCAGCCGGTCACCCCAGCTCGGCGGCGACGCCAGAAGAACGCCTGGGTGCTGCTGGCGGAGGTGGCCCCGGAGCTCGGCGAGTGGGCGACCTTCTTCGCAGCCGGGGCCGACAAGCGGGCCGCGGCCGAGGCCGGCTCACGGCGCGCGGTCACCGAACGGGAGGCCGACGACCTGGTGCGTGACGCCGACCGGTTCCTCGCCCTGGTGGAGACCTCACTCGGGCTCACCGAGCACATCCCGTTCCGCGTGGCCTAGAGGGCAGGACCCGTTGTCCGATCCCTTCGTCCACCTCCACGTCGCCTCCGGCTACTCCCTGCAGCACGGCGCCTCGCATCCCCACGTCCTCGTCGAGCGGGCCGCCGAGCAGGAGATGGACGCCCTCGCCCTGACCGACCGCGACGGCACCTACGGCGCGGTCCGGTTCGCCAAGGCCGCGATGGCCATGGGGATCCGCCCGATCCTCGGCGTCGACCTGGCCTTTGCCCCGCACCTGCTGGCGACGTCCCGCCCGGACGCTGGATCGGCGGAGATTCACCAGCAATTGCACGCGGTGCCGTCTGCGCGCACCCCAGCCCGCGGCGGCTCCTCCCGTGACCAGCGGCTGCCCCGGGTCACCTTCCTGGCCAGCGGCCGCAGCGGCTGGGCGGCGGTGTGCCGGCTGGTCTCGGCGACCCACGCCGCCGGGGAGCGCGGCACCCCGGTGTGCACCCCCGAGCTGGTCACCGAGCACGTCGCCGGCCGCGACGTCCGGGTCCTCCTCGGCCCTGCCTCCGAGCTGGGTCGGGCAGCCACGCTGCGTCGTGACGACCTGGGCCGCGAGGTGCTGACCAGGTGGCTCGACCTGGTCGGTCCCGAGCAGCTGAACGTCGAGGTGGTCTCCCACCGGCTGCCCGGCTCGGGCCCGGGGTCCTCGCCGCACGCCGCCCGGATGGCGGGCCTCTCCCGCTCGGTGAGGACACGGGTCCCGGTGGTGCTCTCCAACGCGGTCCGCTTCGCCGACCGGCTCGACGCCCCCACGACCGACGTACTCGATGCGGCCCGCCGGCTGGTGCCGATGGACCTGCGCCACCTCGACCGGCGCAACGCCGAGGGCTTCTTGAAGTCCGGCAAGCAGATGCACGAGGTCGCCGAGGAGATCTCCCGCTGCGCCGGCCTCGGCGACCGCGGCGCCCTCGACCTCCTCGCCCAGACCCGCACCACCGCCGACCAGTGCGTCCTCGACCCCCACACCGACCTCGGCATCGGAGAGGTCCACTTCCCCGAGTTCGAGGTGACGTCGGGGGCGGAGGCGTCCGGACCGTCTGAGGGGTTCGCCCTGCCGGATGCTGCCCCGACCCGCCCCCCGGTGACCACCTGCAGCCGAGACACCCCCGCCGACCAGGAGCTGAGGAGGCGCTGCGAAGGAGCCATCGGCTGGCGCTACGGCCAAGGCCCCCGGCAACGCATCTGGAAGCGCCTCGACGACGAGCTCGAGACGATCCGCACGCTCGGCTACGCCTCCTACTTCCTCACCGTCGGCGACGTCACCACGATGATCCGCGAGCTCGGCATCCGCAGTGCCGCGCGCGGGTCAGGGGCGGGCAGCGTCGTGAACTACCTGCTCGGCATCTCCGGGGTCGACCCGATCCGCCACGGCCTGCTGATGGAGCGCTTCCTCTCGCCGCTGCGGCGCTCGCTGCCCGACATCGACATCGACGTGGAGTCCGCGCGCCGGCTGGAGGTCTACGACGCGATCCTCGAGCGCTACGGCCACGAGCGCTGCGCCACCGTCTCGATGATGGACACCTACAAGGTCCGCCACGCGATCCGTGACGTCGGGGCCGCGCTCGGCATGCCCGTGGGGGAGATCGACGCCATCGCCAAGGCGTTCCCGCACATCCGCGCCCGGGACGCCCGGATGGCGCTGCGCGACCTGCCCGAGCTGCGTGCCACCGGCCTGGCCCGCGAGGCGGCGGCGGGGGAGTGGGGCAGCTTCGAGATGTTCTTCCGGCTGGTGGAGAGCCTCGACGGTTTGCCGCGGCACATCGCGATGCACCCGTGCGGGGTGCTGCTCTCCGACACCACCCTGCTCGACCGCACCCCGGTGGAGCAGAGCGCCCTGGGCTACCCGATGAGCCAGTTCGACAAGGAGGACGTCGAGGACCTCGGCCTGCTCAAGCTCGACGTGCTGGGCATCCGGATGCAGTCCTCGATGGCCCACGCGGTCAAGGAGATCGAACGCGTCGAGGGCCGCCACATCGACCTCGACGACGAGGTGCAGGTGCCCTTCGACGACGGCCGCACCTTCGAGATGATCTCCGCGGCCAAGACCCTCGGTGTCTTCCAGATCGAGTCACCGGGCCAGCGCGAGCTGGTCGGCAAGTCCGGGATCGAGACCTTCGAGGACATCATCGCCGACATCTCGCTGTTCCGTCCGGGGCCGGTCAAGAGCGACATGATCACGCCCTACCTCGAGGTCAAGAACGGCTGGAAGAGCGCCAGCTACCTCCACGACGACCTGCGCCCGATCCTCGGTGGCACCCGCGGCGTGGTGGTCTTCCACGAGCAGGTGATCGAGATGATCGCCCAGTTCGCCGGCTGCACCTATGCCGAGGGCGACGAGTGGCGCCGGGCGCTCGGTGACACCGAGGGGATGGCGCAGACGAAGAGCTGGTTCTACCCGCGAGCGCTCGGCCAGGGCTACGCGCTGCCCGTGGTGGAGCGGGTCTGGAAGGTGATCGAGGCGTTCGCCTCCTTCGGCTTCTGCAAGGCCCACGCCGCCGCGTTCGCGCTGCCGACCTACCAGTCGGCCTGGCTCAAGGCGCACTACCCGGCGCACTTCATCGCCGGCGTCCTCACCCACGACCCGGGGATGTACCCCAAGCGGCTGATCCTCGACGACGCCCGCCAGCTCGGCATCGAGGTGCTCGGGCTCGACGTCAACGCCAGCGAGGCCGAGTACGTCGTGGAGAAGCTGGCCGACGCGACTCCCGTCCCCGCACCGGCCGAGGTCTCCGCCGCCCTCGGCAGGTTCCAGCCCCGGGGAGGGATCTACCGAAAGCTGCCGCTGGCAGAGGCAGGTCCGGACGACCCGGCATGGATGGGGCACGGCTACGGCATCCGCATCGCCCTGGACGAGGTGCGCGGCATCAACGACGGGGAGGTACGCCGCATCGTCACCGCCCGCGACGGAGCTCCCTACGCCTCGCTGACCGACTTCTGGCAGCGTGCCCAGGTCTCCCGCCCGGTGGTCGAGCGACTGGTGCAGGCCGGCGCGTTCGACACCGTCTACGGCATCGGCTCCACCGCCGGCACTGGTCGTCGCCACCGGTTGACCCGGCGTGACCTGCTGCTGGAGATCGGCGATCTCGACCGGCTCCAGCGGGCCTCCTCGCGGGTGAGCAAGGGGCGTGCCCGCGGGCTGCCGCGATCTCGTCCTGCCTCGGCGGAGTCCGGGGACGACTCCGTCCAGCTCGCTCTCGACCTCGGGGCGACCGAGACCCCCCGGGCCAGCGGTCTGCCGGAGATGACCGACGCCGACCGGGTGCGGGCCGAGCTGGACATCCTCGGTCTCGACGCCAGCCGCCACGTCGTCGACTTCCACGCGCCCTTCCTCGACCGGCTCGGGATCACCCGCTCGGTCGACCTGCTCTCCGCCCGCAGCCGCAGCGAGCTCCTGGTGGCCGGGGTGAAGGTGGCCACCCAGACCCCACCGATCCGGTCGGGCCGCCGGGTCATCTTCCTCACTCTCGACGACGCCACCGGGCCGGTGGACGCGACCTTCTTCGAAGACGTGCAGGGGCCCTACGCAGCCACGGTGTTCGGCTCCTGGCTGCTGGTCGTGCGCGGCGAGCTGCGCCGCACCGGCCGCCGGGGAGTCTCGCTGCGGGCGACCGGGGCCTGGGACCTCGGCGCGCTGCACGACCTGTGGAAGGCCGAGGGGATGGACGCCGTGCACGCCGAGATCGACCGGGTGCCCACCGGGTTCGGTGGCCCGTCCAACGGGCCGAGCAGGGTGATGGTGCACACGAGTGGGTTCCGGATGTCGCCGTACGCCGACATCAAGCCCGCCGGGCTGGACATCAAGAGCGGGGCCCCCGGCGGAGGCACGGGTGAGGTGGCTCGCAAGCTCTGGCACCGCAGCCCCGGGAGCACCGGATGAGCAGGAGCGAACAGCCCCACCCCCTAGGGTTGGGCCCATGGAGCGCCCGATGGAACGCCGCACCGCGGCCCGCACCGCGGTGGTCTGGGACGCCGTCCGCGCGCTGCTCGACGGCAGTGGTGAGCAGGCCGTCCTCGACATCGGTGGCGGCACCGGCGGTCTCGCGGTCCGCGTCGCAGCCCAGGGTCACCGGGTCACGGTCGTCGACCCCAGCCCCGACGCCCTGGCTGCCCTGGCCCGCCGGGCCGACGAGGAAGGTGTCGCCGACCGGATCACCGGTCTCCAGGGCGACCTCGGCAACCTCCGCGAGCTGGCTCCCGGGGGTGGCGTCGACCTGGTGCTGTGCCACGGCGTGCTCGGTCTCGTCGAGGACCCGGCCGGTGCGCTGGAGACGATCACCTCGATCCTGCGTCCCGGCGGCGCCCTCTCCCTGGTGGTCAGCCAGCGGCACGCCGCCGTGCTGGCCCGGGCGATGGCCGGTCACTTCGCCCAGGCCAGGGCGCTGCTCGACGGTGACCGGTCCGAACGCGGGGAACGCCGCTTCACCGCCGAGGAGGTCGGCGACCTTCTCGGCGCAGCAGGGTTCACCACGACCACGATGCACGGCATCCGAGTCTTCGCCGACCTGGTCTCCTCCTCCCTGCTCGATCTCGAGCCCGGGGCGGGCGCGGCCCTGCTCGACCTCGAACGGGCGGTCGCCGAGCGCCCCGAATACCTCACCCTGGCCAGCCAGCTGCACGTCGTCGCCACCCGCTGACCCTGTCGAGACCGAGTGCTGGGCGGTCCTCCGATGACCGACAACTCGTGCGACTGCCCGATCCTGCACGTCGACATGGACGCGTTCTTCGCCTCGGTGGCGATCCGTGACCGGCCCGAGCTCGCCGACGTCCCGGTGATCGTGGGCGGGGGCAACCGGGGGGTGGTGCTGGCGGCGAACTACCCCGCCCGCCAGTACGGCGTCCACTCGGCGCTGCCGATGACCCGTGCCCGGCGGATGTGTCCGGACGCGGTCGTGCTCTCACCCGACTACACCGACTTCGACGGCGTCTCCTCCTCGGTGATGGAGATCTTCCGGGAGGTCACCCCGCTGGTGGAGACGGTCTCGATGGACGAGGCGTTCCTCGACGTCTCCGGATCCATCCGCCGCCTGGGCAGTCCGTTGCGCATCGCCGAGCACATCCGTGCCCGGGTCGCCGACGAGCAGCGGATCACCTGCTCGGTCGGGGTCGCGGGGACGGTCTCGGTCGCCAAGCTGGCCAGTCGGCGGGCCAAGCCCGACGGAGTGATCGTGGTCCCGCCGCGCGAGGTGACCCGGTTCCTGCACCCGCTCGACGTCGGGGAGCTGTGGGGGGTGGGGGAGAAGACCCGCGAGCAGCTCAACCGGCTCGGCCTGCGCACCGTCGGCGACCTCGCGCACACCCCGCTGACCACCCTCCAGCGCGGGATCGGCGTCGCGTCCGGCACCCACCTCCACCAGCTCGCGTGGGGCACCGACCGCCGCGCCATCACACCCCGACGGGGCACCCACGAGCCCGACAAGAGCATGGGCGCCGACGAGACCTTCGGCCGCGACACCGACGACCGCGAGGTGGTGATGCGCGAGCTGCTCCGGCTCTGCGCCAAGGTGACCCGGCGGATGCGGACCGCCGGGGTGGCCGGTCGGACGGTGACGCTGAAGGTGCGTTTCGCCGACTTCACCACCATCACCCGCTCCCGGACGCTGGGCGACGCCACCGATGTCACCAGCGAGGTCCATGCCACGGTGGCGGCGCTGTTCGACGCCCTGGGCCTGCAGCGCGCCCGGATCCGCCTGGTGGGGGTGCGCGTGGAGGGTCTGGTCCCCCGGGAGCAGGTGCAGCGCCAGCTCGTCCTCGGTGGACGTGACCGGGGGTGGGAGGAGGCCGACCGGGCGAGCGACGCGGCGGCACTGCGCTTCGGCGGTGGCGCCGTACGCCGGGCCACGCTGTTGATCGGTGACCGACCCTGATTCATTCCCCGGCCGCCGGAGGGAGCCAGAAAGTTATAGACCACGATTTCCCGATCCCGTCTACCGACTTGACCAGAGCCTGCCTAGACTCATAAGGAGACCAGTCATCGCGGGAGGATGCCGTGCCGCTCTCCGAAGAGGAACTCCGTCTGCTGGAGCAGATGGAGCAGGCGCTTGCCCAGGAGGACCCCAAGTTCGTCTCCACCTTGCGTGGGAGCTCCCTGGAGCGGGTGGCGCGCATGCGCTCGATCGCTGCCGCAGTCGTCTTCGTCGTCGGCATCGGGATGCTCATGGGTGGTGCGGTCGCCCAGCAGATCTGGCTCGGGGTCCTCGGCTTCGTGGTCATGGTCGGCTCGGCCACCGTGGGTCTGGCGGCCTGGCGCGGACGCCACGCCCCGACCGCCCAGCCGCAGCACACCGAGGACCAGCTCTTCGACTTCGACGACCACCCGCACCGTTTCGACGTGATCGACGGTGGTCGCGCTGACCGTCCCCGCAAGCTGCGTCGTCAGTCGGGTCCCCGGCCCGCTCGACGCCCCCGCTCCGCGGGCAAGAGCCCCAAGCAGGGCACGTTCATGCAGCGGATGGAACAACGCTGGGAACGTCGCCGCAACCAGGGCTACTGAGCACCGAGCAGTCGCACCACGGTCAGCGACGCCGGTCGCGCAGCTGACTCCGCAGCCCCGTCAGCAGGGACACCGGCCACAGCCGGCCCCTCCAGCCGCGTTCGCGGTCCACGCTGTCCAGCATCGCCCGGCGCCACGACTCCACGGTCGCGACCGTGTGCGAGCGCATGTCCGGGTCGACGGTGAGCACCTCGCCCGGCGCCCCGGTGGTCCGGCCGTAGCGGCCACGCTCCACCTGCACGAGCAGTCCCTCGAGCGAGGCCTTGTCTCCGGTGCCGACCTGTCCTGCCACGCTGCCCGCCTGCTCGCGCGGTGACCTCTCGTCGGGCCAGGCCAGGCCGAGGTCGAGGGCCGTGGCACGCAGCTCGGCCCAGGCGCCTTCGGCGAGGTGGACCGGGTCGTCGGCCCCGAGGCGGCGCCGACGCTGGGCGCGGCGTACGACGCCCGGCCCGACCCCGGCCAGCACCACGATGCCCAGCCCGACCACGGGCCACCAGGGCACCGGGGATCCGCCCTCGGAGCCCTGGACGTCGGACGGCGCCGTGTCCGGCTGCGTCCGCGGGCCCTGGGTGGGCACGTCGTTCGGCCCCGTGGAGGGAGTGACCGGGTCGAGGTCCTGCCGGGTCCAGTCCGGGGTGGCGCCGGCACGCTGGCCGGGGGTGGGCTCGAAGCGGACCCAGCCGACCCCGGCGAAGAACATCTCCGGCCACGCGTGCCGGTCGTCGCTGGTGTAGACGATCCGGCCGTCCGGCTCCCGGGTCCCGTCCAGGAAGCCCACCGCCACCCGTGACGGGATGTCCAGGACGCGGCCCATGGCCGCCATCGCCGCGGCGAACTGCTCGCAGTAGCCCACGCGGTCGTCGGTGACGAAGTCCGCGAGGAGGTCCATCCCCGAACCGCTGCGCTGCTCGAGGGAGTAGGTGAAACCACCGTCGCGACGGAACCAGTCCTGCAGCGCGAGCGCCTTCTCGTAGTCGGTCTTCGCACCCGCGGTCACCTCCTGGGCCTGGTCCCGGACGACCTGCGGCAGGTTCTCCGGGACAGCGGTCATGATGCGCCGCAGCCGGGTCGCCGGGGCGGCAGCGCTCTGGAGCAGCCTGGCGGTGATGTTCGGGGTGAGCGAGGTCGCCGAGTAGCGCAGCTCGGACGGCGCCGAGCCACCCACGTAGGCCACGTCCAGGGTGCGGCTGTCGTAGCGCCAGTTGCCCTTCACGGTGAGCTCCTGGATCGGGTAGGGCAGCGGCAGCCAGGTGGTCCCGAAGCCCGGAGCGAGCTGCAGCTTCCAGTCCTCGGTCCTCACCCCGACCCCGACCGAGAGGCCGGGCGGCGTCGGGAAGACGCCGTCGGCACTGTTGTCGCTGGGCAGGTTGCGCGGCGACGGGCGCCACTCGTCGTCCTGGAACTGGTCGAGGACGGTGGTGCGCAGGTAGCCCGTCTCGCGCGACGCGGTCTCGGCGTAGACCATCGGCGTGTGGGTCTGCTCGACCAGGTCCCGGTGCAGCCGGATGAAGGGGTTGACGGTGGTGAGCTGGTAGCCGCCTGCTCCACCACCGCCGCTGCCCCCACCGGGGTTGCGCTTGAGCAGGTCGCTGACCGGCACCAGGGGAGCCACGACGAGTGCGATCAGCACGGCCGCGACGG
Organism: uncultured Actinomycetota bacterium; assembly: GCA_963843075.1. Classification (GTDB taxonomy): domain Bacteria; phylum Actinomycetota; class Actinomycetes; order Propionibacteriales; family Nocardioidaceae; genus Marmoricola. The sequence continues at coordinate 1,847,569 of CAWJJD010000001.1, forward strand.
ACGCCTGCCACAGGACGGCCAACCGGGGAGGGCGCGCGCCACGGCGGGGGCCGCCCCAGCTGCCCAGCCGGTCGATGTGCTCGGTGGCGAGCAGGCGCATGAACAGCAGGGCGGTGCCGACGAAGACCGGCAGTGCGAGGGTGTCGGTGAGAATGCTGACCGGCACGCTGAGCGTCACGAGCAGGGGCAGTGCCACCAGGGGCGGGCGCCGCAGCCCGAAGGCGAGGACGTCGATCGAGAACAGCACGACCAGGCCGCAGGCCATCAGCAGGGCGCGGGTGTGCGTCGGGTTGACCGAGACCGGTGCCGTGTAGGTGTTCAGCGTGGCCGCGCCGTTGCCGATGACGTAGAAGACCTGGCGCAGTGACTCCTCGGTCGGGATCAGGCCGAGGAACGACTGGCGGGTGGCGAAGATCAGGTTGAGGCCGAGCATCCCGATCAGTGCCTGGACCATCGCGACGACGTACGCCGGGACCCGGACCGTCCGCAGCCCACTCCCGGCCAGCACCATCGCCAGTCCGACCATGCCGGTCGGGACCAGGAACGTCAGCGGCTGCGTGACCATCCCGCTCCAGGCGAAGAGGGCGATCCAGCCGGCAGCCATCGCCAGCAGCGGCGGACCCGGCCGCCACGGCTCGCGCACCACCGGCCCGGGGATCGTCGGGTCGACCTGGGCGGTCACCGGGCCAGCTCCATCCACGACGCGGCCAGGGAGGCCTTGTGCTCGAGGGTGGTGGCCTTCCAGCCCGCCGTGCGCAGTGCGGCGGTCGCCGGCGGATCGATCCGTCCGGTGCGGTCCCACGTCGCCACGTCCAGCACCACGGCGTACGCCGAGTCACCGGCGGCCGCCATGCCGGCCAGCAGCTCGGTGTCGGCGTCACCGAGGTGACCGAGCACCGCGAGGAGCATGCCGCCCTGGTCGGTGTCCTCGATCCATCCGGTCGAGAGCTGCTCGTGGCGGGTGGTGCTCATCAGTGCGAGTCGCTCGAGCTGCTCGGGCAGGTTGACACCGCGGGCGCCCTGGTGCCAGCCGTGCGCCGACGACCTCCCGGTCGCGCTGACCAGCCGCACCTCGAAGTCCTGGGCCACGAGGTAGCGCATGATCGAGGCGGCGGCCCGGACGGCGGTCTCGATCGAGGACTGCGCTCCGTAGCCGCGGTGGGCGATGCGCCGGTTGTCGATCAGCAGCGTGCAACGCGACTGCCACTGCTGCTCCTCGCGCCGCACCATCAGCTCACCGGCCCGCGCGGTGGTCGGCCAGTGGATGCGCCGCAGGTCGTCGCCGAGGCGGTACTCGCGGATGGTGACGTCCGGACTGCCGCCGCCCAGCAGGTCTCGGGTCCGGTTGTCGCCGGCTCCGGCCCATCGTCCGACCAGTGGGATGTGGGGGAGCGGCTCGGTGCGGGGGGTCACCAGGATCGACGCGGACGAGGGCAGCACCTGGTCGAGATCCACCATGCCCAGCGGGTCCCCGACCCGGACGTGCATCGGCCCCACGGGATAGCGGCCACGGTTCTCGGTGTGGATCTGGTAGCGCTGGAGGATCGAGGTCCCGGCGGCCAGCGGCTCGACCACGAAGCGCGGTGACGCGCCGAGCACGGGGGAGAGCTCCTCCTCGAGGAGCAGCGTGCCGGTGCGCTTGCCGGCGTTGCCGATCTCGACCTCGACGTGGGCGATCTCGCCGGCCTCGACCTGGAGGGCGCTGACGTTGCGCCGGATCCACACGGTGCGCTCGGTGCGGCGCAGCAGCGCCCATGCCAGCACGGGGATCGCCATGGCGAGCACCCCGATCCGGACGAAGTCGCGCTCGCCGATCTGGATGCCGCAGATGATCGCCGCGGCACCGGCCGCGAGGAAGCACCGTCCCCGAACGGTCAGGTCGCGCACGCGATCACCCCCTGCCCCGGGTCAGCTGACCTGGGGGACCGGCACCTGGGCCAACGCCTGCTGCACGACCTCGGAGGTACGCCGCCCGCTCATCGTGGCCTCCATCGTGGGGAGCAGCCGGTGCGGGAACACCAGCGGGACGAGCTCACGCACGTCGTCGGGCAGGACGTATTCGCGCCCCTGGATCGCGGCCCACGCCTTCGCCGCCCGGACGAGGTGCAACGTCGCGCGTGGAGACGCGCCGAGCCGCAGGTCGGGGGAGCGCCGGGTGGCGGTGGCCAGGGCCACGGCGTACTGCTGCACCGCCGGGGCGACGTGCACGCCGTTGGTCACCTCGATCAGCTTGCGCACCTCGGCCGCGTCGGTGACCGGTTCGAGCTCCTCCAGCGGGCTGACCAGGTCTCGTGCCGAGAGCATCGCGATCTCGGCGGACTCCACGGGATAGCCCATCGAGAGCCGCACCATGAAGCGGTCGCGCTGGGCCTCGGGCAGGGCGTAGGTGCCCTCCATCTCGATCGGGTTCTGGGTCGCGATCACCATGAAGGGCGACTCGAGCAGGTAGGTCTTCCCGTCGACGGTGACCTGGGCCTCCTCCATGCACTCGAGCATCGCCGACTGCGTCTTGGGGCTGGCCCGGTTGATCTCGTCGCCGACCACGACGTTGGCGAAGATCCCGCCGGGCCGGAACTCGAACTGGCGGGTGTCCTGGTTGAAGATCGAGACCCCGGTGACGTCGGAGGGCAGCAGGTCAGGGGTGAACTGGATCCGGCGCACCGTGCAGTCGATCGAGCGCGCCAGGGCCTTGCTGAGCATCGTCTTGCCGACGCCGGGCACGTCCTCGATCAGGAGGTGGCCACCGGCGAGCAGCACGACCAGCGCCGACCGGGCGATGTCCGGCTTGCCCTCGATCACGGCGGCGATGTTGGTCTGGATGCGCTCTGCGACGGCGCGCACCTCGTCGACGTCGGACCCGCTCACGGTCCCGACCCCCACCTCGTTGCCTGTCCCCACCGCTGGTCCCACTTCTCCCACCACGTCGCTCCCCACGTCACTCCACGGGTCTCTTCGAGAGGCCCGCCACCGGGGCCACCGAAGCCTCACCTACCCCAAGTGAAGCCCATGCCACCACACGGGTCACCTGCTCGGACAGGGCGAGCAGGTCTCGATCCGGTCACCACGGCCGATTCAGGGGCGATCCGGGCCGGCGGCCCCCCGGAGCGTCCGGGAGCGCGAGGGAGCGGGAAGGGGAGGAAAAGGGGGTCGATGTGGGTCGAAAGTGGTTGACGGTGGGGGGATGTGGAGTAAAGTGGTGCGCAGTGGAGGGACAAGGCGGTTCTGAAGCAGGTCAGCTGGGTGAGGGGAGCAACAGATGTTCTCCGGCACCTACACCCCCAAGCTCGACGAGAAGGGGCGCCTCTTCCTCCCGGCGAAGTTCCGTGACGAGATGAAGGAGGGCCTGGTGATCACTCGTGGTCAGGAACGGGCACTCGACATCCGCACCCAGTCGGACTTCGACGTCTTCACCGAGAAGTTCCAGAACGCCTCGCAGACAGACGCCCGCCTGCGGGCCTACGGCCGGATGTTGTTCGCGCTGGCCTCCGAGCAGGTGCCCGACAAGCAGGGCCGGGTCACCATCACCCCCGAGCTGAGGCAGTACGCCGGGCTCGACCGGGATGCCGTGGTGATCGGGGTCTACGACCGCATCGAGGTCTGGGAGCCGCGCTCCTGGTCCGCCTACACGACCGATCAGGAACAGGCCTTCGCCAACCTCCAGGAAGAGATCTTCCCGGGCTTCTGATCTGCACGACCAGCACCACAACTACACATCGGTGATCGCAGGGCGAGGCTCGCGTCCGCTCCTCCCACGGACTCCTCTGACGCACCTTCCCCGGTGTCAGATGAGTCGCTTCCCTCCCAACCGGGGGTCGAGCGGACGGGAACCTGGCCCTGCGATCGCCGTCCGAGACACAGCAGCGCGAAGGGGGTCGAGTCCGATGAGCCACAGCTCCGTCACACCACCACGACGGGTCCGCCACGAGGTGCGCGACTCCCTCGCCGTGATGGCCTTCTCCGCCCTCTCCTCCTGCGGGGTAGCAGTCCTCCTCACCCTCCTGGTCCGGAACTAGGCGGCGGCAGACCAGATGAGCAGTCCCACCCACGTCCCGGTCCTCCTCGACCGGGTCGTCGCGTTGTTGGCCCCTGCGCTGGAGCGTCCCGGGTCGGTCTTCGTCGACGCGACGCTCGGGCTGGGCGGCCACACCGAGGCGGTGCTCGACCAGTGCCCCCAGGCGCGCGTCGTCGGGGTGGACCGCGACCCGCACGCCCTCGAGCTCGCCGGTGCCCGCCTCGCACCCTTCGAGGGGCGGACCACCCTGGTGCACGCCGTCTACGACGAGATCCCCGAGGTGCTCGCCGAGCTCGGCATCGACTCGGCCGACGGCATCCTCTTCGACCTCGGTGTCTCCTCCATGCAGCTGGACCTCCGCGAGCGCGGGTTCGCCTACGCCGAGGACGCCCCGCTCGACATGCGGATGGACGACAGCGAGGGTCCGACGGCGGCCGACGTCCTCAACACCTACCCCGCGGCCGAGCTCGCGCGGATCCTGCGGACCTACGGCGAGGAGAAGTTCGCCCGCCCCATCGCGCGCGCCATCGTCAAGGCCCGCGAGACCGAGCCGTTCACCGACTCTGCGCGGCTGGTCCAGCTGCTCCGCGACACGATCCCGGCACCCGCGCGGCGTACGGGCGGACACCCGGCCAAGCGCACCTTCCAGGCCCTGCGGATCGAGGTCAACGACGAGCTCGGCGTGCTTCGTCGGGCCATCCCCGCGGCCGTCGCCTCGATCGGCGTCGGCGGACGCGTCGTGGTGATGAGCTACCACTCGCTCGAGGACCGGCTGGTCAAGCAGGCGTTCTCGGCCGGGACCGAGTCGACGGTCCCGCACGACCTGCCCGTCGTCCCCGCCGGCCACGAGCCGCCGCTGCGCTCACTGACCCGCGGAGCCGAGAAGGCGTCCCCCGCGGAGATCACCCAGAACCCGCGCGCCGCCTCGGTGCGGTTGCGCGCCGTCGAACGAGTCAACGACAACCAGCCGGGCAAGCGGCCCGACACGCGGACGAGCAAGCAGACGAGCAAGCAGACGAACAAGCGGGGAGACAACGCAGCATGAGCACTTTGATCGCAGCAGCACGGTCCGGGGCCCGATCCCGGGTCCCGCGCTTCGCCGAGGCCGCCGTCGAGCGGGCCCGTCTCACCGTGGTGCCTCCCCGGCGCGCGATCGGACGCACCCAGGCCGCACGTACGCCGTTCGCGGTCCTGGTCATCGCCATGCTCGTCGCCGGTGTCGTCGGGCTGTTGATGTTCAACACCAACATGCAGCAGGCCTCGTTCAAGGCCACCGCTCTCCAGGAGCGCGTCAACACGCTCACCGCCAAGGAGCAGGGCCTCGACATGGAGCTCGACGCGCTGCGCGACCCCCAGCGCCTCGCGGTCGCCGCCAAGGACCTCGGCATGGTGCCGCCCTCTCAGCCGGCGTTCATCGAGCTCTCGACGGGCCGCGTCCTGGGCACCCCGACACCGGCCACCTCCGGCGACGCCGTCCGGATCAACTCCCTGCCCCCGTCGAAGCCCGAGTCGCTCAAGCGCAAGGTCCGCGTCATCCGCGTGCCGGCCAAGACCACCGGCGGTTCACAGGCCGACACCCGCGGCTCCTCCACGGCTGCGACCCGCCAAGGCGATAAGAAGAAGGCCAGCAACGCACCAGCCGATTCCGGAGCAACGCATTGACACCCAGCCGACGCAGCAACTCCGGACGTCTGCGTGGGTCGACCCATGTGCGCCTGAGGGTGGGGCTCCTGGTGATCACCATGCTGCTCTCGCTGTTCGGGGCCCGGCTGTTCCAGCTGCAGGGCCTGGACTCCCGGGCCTACGCCTCACGAGCCGCCGCCTCGGGCCTGGTCACGCTCACGCTCCCCGCCGAGCGCGGCCGCATCCTCGACCGCAACGGTGTGCCGCTGGCCGAGTCGGTCGCCGGGATGATGATCGTCGCCGACCCGACCCGCACGACGCCCAACGCCGAGGCGATCGCGAAGATCCTCGCCGACCGGCTGCACCTCGACTACTTCGACGTGCTCAAGAAGCTCACCAAGAAGAACGACTCGACGCGCTTCGCCTACGTCGCCCGCCGGATCCCCTCGACCCTCGCCTCCAGCGTGATGGACGACCTCAAGGCCCACGAGTACGTCGGGGTCGACACCCGTCCCGACCCGTTGCGCACCTACCCGGCCGGTGACGTCGGCGCCAACCTGATCGGCTATCTCGGCGACGACCCGACCAAGGTGTCCGGGGGCCTCGAGCGCAGCTTCAACCACCTCCTGGCCGGCAAGAACGGCAAGGAGACCTACGAGGTCGGTGGCGGCAACCGGATCCCGCTGGGCGACAACAGCGAGGTCAAGCCGGTCAACGGCAAGGACCTCAAGCTGACCATCGACCGCGACGTGCAGTGGTACAGCCAGCGCGTGCTGCGGACCGCGGTCCAGCAGTCCAAGGCCAAGTCGGGCGCCGCTGTGGTGCTCGACTCGCGCACCGGCGAGATCCTGGCCCTCGCCGACTACCCGACCTTCGACCCCAACAAGCCCGGTCAGGCCAAGCCGGCCGACCGGATCAGTCGTGCCCTGAGCGACGTCTACGAGCCGGGCTCGGTGGAGAAGGTGCTGACCGCGTCCTCGCTGATCGACGCCGGCAAGGTCACGCCGCGCACGCGCTTCAAGGTGCCCTCGGAGCTCCCCGTGCTCGACCGCGTGATCGGCGACTGGTTCGACCACGGCACCATCCGCCTCACCCTGGCCGGCGTCATCGCCCGCTCCTCCAACATCGGCACCGCCATGGCGGCGACCCAGTTCGAGCCCAAGGAGCTGTGGAGCTACCTCGACAAGTACGGCCTCGGCCACAAGACCGACATCGGCATGCCCGGCGAGACCCGCGGCGTGCTCGGCGACGGAGACGCATGGTCGACGCTGACGCGGGCCCAGGTGGCCTTCGGCCAGGGTCTCTCGGTCAACGCGCTGCAGATGGCGTCGGCGGTCAACGCCGTCGCCAACAACGGTGAGCTGATCAGCCCGAGCCTGGTCAGCGGGCGGGCCACGACGAGCTCCGGCGCCGAGGTCGGCACCGAGACCGCCGAGCGCCGTGCTGTGGTGAGCAAGACGGCGGCGCGACAGACCGCCAACATGATGGAGCTGGTCACCACCCAGGACGTCGGCACCGCGCCGGGCGCCGGCATCGCCGGTTACCGCGTCGCCGGGAAGACCGGGACCGCGCAGGAGGTCGGCGGCGCGTGCAAGTGCTACCGCGACGGCGGTCTGGCGGTCTCCTTCGCCGGGTTCGCCCCCGCTGACAAGCCCCGGTTCACCGTCTACGTCGTCGTGAAGCACCCGGGAGAGGGCGCCAGCGGTGGCGGCACCGCCGGTCCGGTGTTCCGCAAGATCCTCACCTACGTCCTCCAGAAGTACGCCGTGCCTCCCACGGCCACGAAACCGCCGGCCATCCCGACGAAGTGGGGTCGCGACGCCCTCGAGCCGGCTGGATAACCTCGGACGGTGCCAGAGCAGGATCATGGGACCGGGACCGACCTCACCCGTCCCGGCGCGCCCCCACGCACTCAGCTCGCCCAGGTGTCGGCGTGGACGGGGGCCGACCTGCGGCCCACCACGAGCGACGGCGTCGAGGTCACCGGGCTCTCGTTGAGCTCGCAGCGCGTCCGACCGGGCGACATCTACGCTGCCCTGCCCGGGAGCAGGGCCCACGGGGCGACGTACGCCGCCGAGGCGGTCGCGGCCGGCGCGGTCGCGATCCTGACCGACGAGGGCGGCGCCGCGACGATCGGTGACACGGCCACGCCGCTGCTCGTGCTGGACGACCCGCGCTCCGTGCTCGGCCGGCTCGCCGCGTTGCTGTACGCCGAGCCGGCGCGCGCCCTGACGCTGATGGCGGTGACCGGCACCCAGGGCAAGACCACCACCACCCGGCTCCTCGAGGGCGGCCTGATGGCTGCCGGGGTGCCCGCAGCGGTGATCGGCACCGTCGGCACCCGGATCGCCGGCCGGGACGTCCAGTCGACCCTGACCACCCCCGAGGCGCCTGACCTGCACGCGCTCTTCGCGGTGATGGTCGAGCAGGGCGTGACCGCCTGCGCGATGGAGGTCTCCAGCCACGCCCTGGTGATGGGGCGGGTCGCGGGCGTGGTCTTCGACGTCTCAGCCTTCCTCAACCTCGGGCGCGACCACCTCGACTTCCACAAGGACGTCGAGGACTACTTCGCCGCCAAGGCTTCGCTCTTCACCCCGGAGCGCACCCGCCGGGGACTCACCAACGTCGACGACGCCTTCGGTCGGCGGCTGCTGGACGAGGCGACCGTGCCGATGGCGACGTTCTCCCCGTCGGGGCAGCCGGCGGACTGGCGGGCCGAGGACGTCTCGCTGGAGAAGGTCGGGTCCGGGTTCACCGTCGTCACGCCCACGGGCGAGCGCATCGCGGCGCGAGTGTCGCTGACCGGGGCGTTCAACGTCGCCAACGCGCTGTGCGCGATCGCGCTGGCGGGCGAGGCCGGCCTCGACGCCCGGGACGTCGCTGACGGGATCGCTCGGAGCGGTGGCGTGCCGGGCCGGCTGGAGCAGGTCGACGCAGGACAGGACTTCCTGGCGATCGTCGACTACGCGCACAAGCCCGACGCGGTCGAGGCCGCGCTCGCGGCGCTGCGGCCGCTGACCGAGGGCCGCCTGGTCCTGGTCCTCGGAGCCGGGGGAGACCGCGACGTGGGCAAGCGGCCGTTGATGGGGGAGATCGGCGCCCGTCTCGCCGACGTGCTCGTCGTCACCGACGACAACCCCCGCACGGAGGACCCCTCCGCCATCCGGGCCGCCGTGCTCGAGGGTTCCGCCACGGGATCGCTCGCCGAGGTCCTCGAGATCGGCGACCGACGGGCCGCCATCCGGGCAGCCGTCGCGATGGCGCGCACCGGTGACACCGTCGTCATCGCCGGCAAGGGGCACGAGACCGGTCAGGAGATCGCGGGCGTCACCCACCCCTTCGACGACCGCGACGAGCTGCTCGCCGCGCTCACGGATCGGGCGATGGGCCGATGATCCCGCTCACGCTCGCGGAGATCGCCGACATCGTCGACGGCCAGGTGGTCGACGGCGATCCCGGCCTCACCGTCACCGGTCCCGCCTTCATCGACACCCGGACGCCCGAGCGGGGTGGACTGTTCGTCGCCTTCGCCGGGGAGCATGCCGACGGGCACGACTACGCCGCCACGGCCGTCGAGGCCGGAGCAGCGGCCGTCCTCGGCACCCGGGCGACGGGCGCGCCGACCGTCGTCGTCCCCGACGCGCAGGCCGCGCTCCAGCGGCTCGCCCGGCGGGTCCTGCGCCGGCGCCGGAGGTGGTCGAACCGGTGGGGGCTCCCCGACCTCCACGTGGTGGCCGTGACCGGCTCCCAGGGCAAGACGAGCGCCAAGGACATGCTCGCGGAGGTCCTCGGCGCCGCCGGTCAGACCGTCGCCACGCAGGGGTCGTTCAACAACGAGCTCGGCCTCCCGCTCACGGTGCTCCGCCTCACCGAGCAGACCCGGTTCCTCGTCCTGGAGATGGGAGCGCGCGGGGTCGGTCACCTCACCGAGCTGTGCGCGATCGCGCCCCCCGACATCTCGGTCGTGCTCAACGTCGGCAAGGCGCACATCGGCGAGTTCGGGTCGCAGGAGCAGATCGCCGTGGCCAAGGGGGAGATCGTCGAGGCGCTCGACCCGCTCAGCGGCACCGCCGTACTCAACGCCGACGACCCGCTGGTGCTCGCGATGCGCGAGCGCACGCTGGCCGGCACGGTCACGTTCGGCTCCGCCCCACGCTCCGACGTGCGCCTCTCCGAGGTGACGCTCGACGACCTCGGCCGGCCCTCCTTCGTGCTGGCGCACGCCGGCGCCGCCGAGCAGGTGGAGCTCCGCCTCGTCGGTGAGCACCAGGCGACGAACGCAGCCGCCACGACAGCGGCAGCGGTGTCCGCCGGGCTCCCGCTCGACCGGGTCGCCGAGAGCCTGCGCTCGATCGAGCGGCTCTCCCGCTGGCGGATGGAGGTCCACGAGCGCGCAGACGGCCTCGTGGTGGTCAACGACGCCTACAACGCCAACCCCGACTCGATGGCCTCCGCCCTGGAGACCCTGGCCCGGATGGGAGCCCGCGCCGACCGCCGCACGATCGCCGTGCTGGGGGAGATGCGCGAGCTCGGTGCCAGCGCGACCGACGAGCACCGCGCCGTCGGAGCCCTGGCCCAGCGGCTGTCCATCGACCAGGTCGTGGTCGTGGGCGACGGCGCGCGCGCGATCCACGAGGCGTTGCTGGCCGAGCGTGGCGACGACGGGACGACGCGCCAGGTCGAGACCGTCGAACGGGCCGGGGAGTGGTTGCGCGAGAATGTGGCGGGTCCCGACGTCGTCCTGGTGAAGGCGTCCCGGGCCGGGAGGCTCGAACGGGTCGCCGACATGCTCCTGGACGACCCCACCGACGAGCAGGAACAGGAGGCCGGACGTTGAGAGCGATCCTTCTGGCCGGCGGCCTGTCACTGCTCTTCACCATGGTCGGCACGCGCTACGCGATCCGGTTGCTCGCCGCCCGCGGCTACGGCCAGCTGATCCGCGACGACGGACCCACCACGCACCACACCAAGCGCGGCACGCCGACCATGGGTGGCCTCGTGATCGTGCTGGCCTCCGTGCTGGCCTACTTCGTGGCCACCTTCGTCACCGGCAACACCCCGAGTGCCTCCGCGCTGCTGCTGCTGTTCTTGTTCATCGGGCTCGGCACGGTCGGGTTCCTCGACGACTACATCAAGATCTCCCGCCAGCGGAGCCTCGGCCTGCGCAGCCGCGCGAAGTTCATCGGCCAGACGTTCGTGGCCCTCGTCTTCGGCTGGCTCGCGCTCTCGCCCTGGCTGGAGGACGGCCGCGGGCAGACGCCGGCCGGCCACGCCATCTCGTTCATCCGCGACCCCAGGTCGTTCACCCTGCCCGTGATCGTGCTGGTGCTGTTCATCTGGCTGCTGATCGCCGGGTCCAGCAACGCGGTCAACCTGACCGACGGCCTGGACGGCCTCGCCGCGGGGGCGTCGGTGATGACCTTCGGCGCCTACACGCTGGTGAACATCTGGCAGAACAACCAGTGGTGCGGTCGGGCTGCCGGTCAGAAGTGCTACGAGGTGCGTGACCCGCTCGACCTGGCCGTGGTCGCTGCCGCGATCACCGGCGCGTGCTTCGGGTTCCTGTGGTGGAACGCCTCGCCGGCCAAGATCTTCATGGGCGACACCGGCTCCCTCGCCCTCGGTGGCGCGCTCGCCGGCTTCGCCGTACTCACCCGGACCGAGTTCCTGCTGGCCCTCCTCGGCGGCCTGTTCGTGATCCAGACCCTGTCGGTGATCCTCCAGGTCGGCTTCTTCAAGGCCACCAAGGGCAAACGGCTCTTCCGGATGGCCCCCCTCCATCACCACTTCGAGATGCTCGGCTGGGAGGAGATCACCGTGGTGATCCGCTTCTGGCTGATCGCGGGCATCTTCGTGGCGACGGGGCTGGGCGTCTTCTACGCCGAGTGGGTCGCGGGAGTCTGAATCACCCCACCACGCTGCTCGCTGGCGCTCACACCGCGGCGGGGGCCCCAATCCGAGCGAAAGGCCGGCATGTCAGTTCCGAAAGACCTCGGTCGCACCAGTGACTGGAGCGGCGTCCGTGTCGTCGTCGCGGGCTTCGGCGTGTCCGGCTACGCCGCCGCCGACAACCTGACCTTCCTCGGCGCCCGGGTGACCGCCCTCGACGAGTCCGACGCCGGAGACCGCCGCGAGCAGGCAACCCTGCTCGAGAGCCTCGGAGCCACCATCCGGCTCGGGCCCGGCTCCACCGACCGGCTGCCCGACGAGGTCGACCTCGTGGTCACCTCGCCCGGCTGGTCCCCGTCAGCCCCGCTGCTGGCGCAGGCACTGGAGCGCGGCGTACCCGTGTGGGGCGAGGTCGAGCTGGCCTGGCGACTGCGCGACCCGGAGCACGCCGCCCCCTGGCTCGCCGTGACCGGCACCAACGGAAAGACCACGACCGTGCAGATGCTGGAGGCGATGCTGCGCGCGGGAGGCCTGCGCACCGTCGCGTGCGGCAACGTCGGCCTCCCCATCGTCGAGGCCGTGATGGACCCCGAGCCCTGGGACGTCCTCGCGGTCGAGCTGTCCAGCTTCCAGCTGCACTGGACCTCCTCGATGAAGGCTGAGTCCGCCGCCGTGCTCAACGTCGCCGAGGACCACCTGGACTGGTACGCGGGACCGGACGCGATGTCTGACTACGCAGCCGACAAGGGCCGCATCTACCACGGGGTCGAGCGCGCCTGCGTCTACAACGTGGCCGATCCCGTCACCGAGCAGCTGGTCCGCGACGCCGACGTCCAGGAAGGCGCCCGCGCCATCGGTGTCACGCTCGGCACCCCGGGCGTGGGCATGCTCGGGGTCGTCGACGACGTGCTCGCGGACCGAGCGTTCGTGGAGGACCGCCAGACCTCGGCCGCCGAGCTCTGCACCCTCTCCGACCTCGCCAGCCAGGCACCCCACTACGTCGCGAACGCGCTCGCCGCCGCGGCGCTGGCGCGCTCCCACGGTGTCTCGACCGGAGCGGTCCAGCAGGCGCTGCGGGCGTTCCGCCCCGACGGTCACCGGATCGCCGAGGTCGCCGTGGTGGACGGCGTGACCTGGATCGACGACTCCAAGGCGACCAACCCGCACGCCGCCCGCGCCTCCCTGATGGCCTACGACCCGGTGGTGTGGGTGGCCGGGGGACTGGCCAAGGGTGCGGGGTTCGACGACCTCGTCGTGGCAGTCCGCGACCGGCTGCGTGGGGTGGTGCTCCTCGGCCGGGACGCTCCGGTGATCCGTGAGTCCCTTCAGCGACACGCCCCCGATGTGCCCGTGATCGAAGTGGCCGCCGGGGAGACTGAGGTCGAAGGACCCATGGACCGTGTCGTGGCCGGGGCCGCGTCGCTGGCACACCCCGGCGACACCGTGCTGTTGGCCCCGGGATGCGCGTCCATGGACATGTTTGCCAACTACGGAGCTCGCGGCGATGCCTTCGCCGATGCCGTGCACCGCCGGAGGCGAGCGGACAGCGAGGACGGCTAGGAGGACTGGGTGAGCGTCACCAGCGAGGCGGGTCGGCAGACCGGCCAGCAGCCCGGCACCGCTGGCTGGATCGCTCACCGGGTCGCGACGGTCCGCCACGCGATGGAGCGGCCGCTGACCTCCTACTACCTCCTGCTCGGCGGCTCCACCATGCTGCTGGCAATCGGCCTGATGATGGTGCTCAGTGCCTCGAGCGTCTACTCCTTCAAGGTCCACGACAGCAGCTACTACATCTTCCTCAAGCAGCTCACGTGGGTGCTGATCGGCCTGCCCGCCGCGTGGCTGGCCAGCCGGATGAACCGCCGTGTCCTGCGGATGCTCGCGTGGCCCGCCGTGATCGTGGCCGTCGCACTGCTGGCCCTGACCCAGACCAGTCTCGGCTTCGCGGTCAACGGCAACCGCAACTGGCTCGCCCTCGGGCCGCTGACCGTGCAGCCCTCCGAGGTCGCCAAGCTCGCCATCATCGTGTGGACCGCCGACGTCTATGCGAAGAAGGAGAAATACCTCGGCAACCCCTGGCACGCGCTGATCCCGGTCGCGCCGGTGGTCACCACGATCGGCCTGCTGGTCGTGTTCCAGCACGACCTCGGCACCGCCCTGGTGCTGTTCTCGATCCTGCTGGGGATGCTCTGGGTGGTCGGTGTCCCGGCCCGTCTCTTCGGGATCGCGCTCTCCCTGGTCGCCGTGGTCGCGTTCTACCTCGCCGCCTCGAACGCCGAGCGGCGTACGCGCCTGACGAGCTTCATCGACCCGTTCAAGGACTTCCAGGGCGCCGGCTGGCAGGCCGGACACGGCCTGCTGGGCATGGCGAGCGGCGGCATCTTCGGCAAGGGCCTCTCGGCGAGCCAGCAGAAGTGGGGCAACCTGCCCGAGGCGCACACCGACTTCATCTTCGCCGTCCTCGGTGAGGAGCTCGGCCTGATCGGCACGCTGCTCGTCCTGGCTCTCTTCGGTGCAGTCGCCTTCGCCGCGGTCCGGCTGGCGATCAACACCGCGGACCCGTTCGTCCGCTACGTGTCGGCGGGTGTCACGATCTGGTTGATGTCCCAGATGATCATCAACATCGGCATGGTGCTGGCGTTGCTCCCCGTGATCGGCATCCCGCTGCCGCTGGTCTCCTACGGCGGGTCGGCGCTGGTGCCCTCGATGGTCGCGCTCGGCCTGCTCGTCGGTTTCGCGCGCGCCGAGCCGGAGGCTGCGGCCGCGCTGCGTGACCGCCGGGGCGAGCGACGCTCGAGCCGGAAGGCGGGCGAGCGCGGCAAGTCGGCCGGCAAGGCCACGGGCCGGGTCTCGCTCCCCGGCGCCATCTCGGCCGGCAGCGCACGCACGCGCGGCCGCACGGCCGGTCAGGGCGCGGGACGAGCAGGGGGCGGGAAGACGGGTCGACCCGGTGGCGGGGCCTCGCGTACGAGGCGAGGTTGATGGGCGAGACCCCTGCCCCGCGTCGCGTCCTGCTGGCCGGCGGCGGGACGGCCGGCCACACCTCCCCGCTGCTCGCCACCGCCGACGCACTGCGCCGAAGGCACCCTGACCTGGAGGTCGTCGCCCTCGGCACCGCCCGCGGACTCGAGACGCGCGTCGTCCCCGAGGCCGGCTACCCGCTCGAGCTGATCCCGCCCGTGCCGCTGCCGCGACGCCCCGGCGTCGAGCTGCTCCGCACACCGGGCCGGCTGCGCGGAGCCATGAAGGCTGCCCTCGAGGTGATCGACCGCGTGCGTCCCGACGTGGTCGTCGGCTTCGGCGGTTACGTCTCCGTCCCGGCCTACCTCGCCGCCCGCAAGCGTCGGCTCCCGCTCGTCGTGCACGAGGGCAACGCGATCCCCGGGATCGCCAACAAGCTCGGCGCCAGGTTCACCACCCACGTCGCGACCAGCTTTCCCGGCACGGACCTGCGGCACGCGCACTACATCGGGCTGCCGATCAGGCGGATGATCAGCACCCTCGACCGGGCCGCCCTGCGCGTCGAGGCGCGCGCCACCTTCGGGCTCGACCCCGACCGGCCCACTCTGCTGGTGACCGGTGGCTCGCAGGGTGCTCGGCGGCTCAACCAGTCCGTGGCTGCCGCGGCACCGGCCTTCGCGGACGCGGGCGTGCAGGTGCTGCACATCGTGGGTCCGCAGGGCGAGGCGCGTCCAGAGGTCCCGATCGGCGGTCCGCCGTACGTCACGCTGCCGTTCGTCAGCCGCATGGACCTCGCCTACGCCGCCGCGGACGCCGTGCTCTGCCGGGCCGGCAGCAACACCGTGACCGAGGTGTCGGGGGTCGGCCTGCCGGCCATCTTCGTGCCCCTCCCGATCGGCAACGGCGAACAGGCGCACAACGCCCGCCCGGTCGTCGACGCCGGTGGTGGACTGCTCGTCGCGGACGCGGCTCTGACGCCCGAGTGGGTGAGCAGCACCGTGCCCGACCTGCTCAACGATGCCGACCGGCTGGCGGCGATGTCCGCGGCTGCCGCCGACCTGATCCCGCTCGACGCCGACGAGAAGCTCGCCGACATGGTGCTGTCCGCCTGGGCAGGGGGCCGGCGATGAGGGTCCCCGTCCCCGAGACGCTGCTGCCCGCCGACCAGCTCGGCACCGTGCACTTCGTGGGCATCGGCGGCGCCGGTCTCTCCGGCATCGCCCGCATCATGCTCGCGCGCGGCATCACGGTCACCGGCAGCGATGCCAAGGAGTCCCGGACCCTGCACGCGCTCCGCGCCCTGGGTGCCACCTGCTTCCTGGGTCACGACGCCACCCACCTCGGCGCCGCCGACACGGTCGTCGTCTCCACCGCGGTCCGGGCGGACAATCCCGAGGTCGTGGCGGCGCTCGCCCGGGGTCTGCGCCTCTTGCCGCGCTCGGCAGCCCTCGAGTCGGTGATGCAGGGGCGCGTCGTGGTGGCGGTCGCCGGCACCCACGGGAAGACCACCACGACCTCGCTGCTGACCGTCGCGCTCCAGCACTGTGGCGCCGACCCGTCCTTCGCCATCGGTGGTGACCTCAACGAGACCGGCTCCAACGCCCACGACGGCAGTGGTGAGCTCTTCGTCGCCGAGGCCGACGAGAGTGACGGCGCGTTCCTCGTCTACTCGCCCCACGCCGCGCTGGTCACCAACGTCGAGGCGGACCACCTCGACAACTACGGCACCGAGGAGGCCTACCGCGCAGCCTTCGACACCTTCATCGACCGGGTCTCGCCCGCGGGCTTCATGGTCGTCTGCGCCGACGACCCCGGCGCAGACGCGCTGGGCCGCACGGCGGTCGAGCGCGGGCACACCGTGGTGCGCGTGGGGGAGAGCCAGGATGCCGAGATCCGCGCCGAGGGGGTGCGCTTCCTCGGCTCGACGTCCACGTTCACCGTCGTCGACCGCGGCCAGACCCTCGGCGAGATCACCCTGCAGATCCCCGGACGGCACTACGTGCTCGACGCGCTCGCCGCGCTGGCCTGCGGGCTGCGGCTCGGCTTCGGGTTCCGCGACCTGGCCCGGGGGCTGGGGGCGTTCAGCGGGACGCGGCGAAGGATGGAGCTCAAGGGCCAGGTCGGTGGTGTGCGGGTCTATGACAGCTATGCCCACCACCCCAAGGAGATCGCCGGCGACCTGCAGGCCGCGAGGTCGCTGGCCGGCGAGGGACGAGTCGTCGTGGCGTTCCAGCCGCACATGGTCTCGCGCACGCGGATCTTCGGCCACGAGATGGGGGTGGCGCTGGGTGCGGCCGATGACGTCGTCGTGATGGACATCTACGTCGCGCGGGAGGACCCCGAGCCCGGGGTGACCGGGGCCCTCGTGGCCGACGCGGTGCCGCTCGGCCCCGCCCACGTCGTGTTCGAGCCCTCGTGGTCCTCGGTCGCGGGACACCTGGTCGAGCGGGCGCGCCCCGGCGACATCGTGCTCACGCTCGGAGCCGGCGACGTGACCCTGCTCGGCCCCGAGGTCCTGGCGATGCTGGGGGAGCGGGGTGCCCACGATGTCGATGCGTGACCGCCTCCGCCGCAAGAAGTCCGCGAAGGACCCGACCCCCGTGGCGCCCGCGGTGGCGCCGCCTCCCTCCGCCGGACCGGACGAGGAGACCGTGCGGATCGCCCGCAAGGACTTCCGACGGCGGCGCAACGCCGGCCGTTGGCGCCGCGTGCGGCTGGTCCTCCTGGCCCTCCTGCTCGTGGCCGCCGTGTCCGGATCGGTCTGGGTGGTGTTCTTCTCCAGCTACGTGACCGCGCGCGAGGTGGACGTCACCGGCGCCGCCTCGCTGGCCGATGCCCGCATCGAACGAGCAGCGCAGGTCCCGACCGGAACCCCGCTCGCCCGGGTCGACCTCGGAGTGATCAAGGCGCGCGTGGAGTCGATCGCCGCCGTCAAGAGCGCCGAGGTCTCGCGCAGCTGGCCGCACGCCGTGCACATCGCGGTCACCGAGCGCACCCCGATCGCGGTGATCAACCAGGGGGAGGGGTTGCAGGCCCTCGACTCCCAGGGCGTGAAGTTCGGCCACTACGAGAGCCGCCCCAAGCGGCTGCCGGTCGTGATCGCCCCGCCCGACACCGCCGATGAGGCCCTCGTCGAGGGCGGCCGCGTGATCGGTTCGCTCCCCGCCAGGATCGCCTCCCGGGTCGACACCGTCGAGGTCCGGAGCGTGGACGAGATCCAGCTGGTGCTGGGCAACGGCCGCCGGGTGCTCTGGGGGAGTGCCGAGGACTCGACCCAGAAGGCCGACGTGCTCGCCGTACTCCTGCGACGTCCGGGCCAGCAGATCGACGTCTCCGTCCCGGGTCGCCCCACCACCCGCTGACTGGCCGTGTCCCATTTGGTTGGCACTGCGGTGCGCCGGCTTCGTCGGCACCGTCGGCACCGTCGGCGCACGTCGTACACGAGTGACCTGACCGACGAGCAGCGGGCGCTGCTGGAACCGGTCTTCCGCCCCATCCGGCACGCCTGGCGCGTGGAGGTCGCCCACGGCCGCCGCGGCCCTCCGGCTCGTGGGACGTCATACCGATCGGTCGTCCGGGCGACCATGTCGTACGACGTTGCTCGGGACGTCATGCGAGGTGGCGGGTGGGACGACCAGGGCGGATGACCTCCCGTCACCCAACGCCCGGACCTCGGCACGAGAGTGCGTCCGCAGCCCGGACCGCTCGCCGCAGAAAATGGGACACACCCGTGAGACGAGCGGGGCGACCTGGCAGGTGATGCTGTGCCTGCCACCCCCCGGTTTTCCCGGGGCGTCCGGGAGACCGAGCCCCCTCGCCCGACACCCGGAGATTTTCTTTTCTCCCCGACGCGCCCGCGTGTTGCCCGGGTCCACCCGCTCGATCCACCTACCTTGATTACACAACCTCAGGTTGACATAACGTTAACCCTCTACCTCAAGGTTAGGGTTCTCGGGTCGGCCGGAGGACTTCCCCAGTCACATCCGAGAGTTCGTCCGGCAACCGGGCCGGGTGGCACGCAACATGAGAGGCACCGCCGTGGCAGCACCCCAGAACTACCTGGCCGTCATCAAGGTCGTGGGTATTGGTGGAGGTGGAGTCAACGCCGTCAACCGGATGATCGAGGTCGGGCTGAAGGGCGTCGAGTTCATCGCCATCAACACTGATGCGCAGGCCCTGTTGATGAGTGACGCCGATGTCAAGCTCGACATCGGTCGTGAGTTGACCCGCGGTCTCGGTGCCGGTGCGAACCCCGACGTGGGGGCGCAGGCAGCCGATGACCACTCCGACGAGATCGAAGAGGTGCTCAAGGGCGCCGACATGGTCTTCGTGACCGCAGGCGAGGGTGGTGGCACCGGCACCGGTGGCGCTCCCGTCGTCGCCAAGATCGCCCGCTCGCTGGGCGCCCTGACGATCGGTGTGGTCACCCGCCCGTTCGCCTTCGAGGGTCGTCGCCGCGCGACCTCGGCGGAGGAAGGCATCGCCAGCCTCCGCGAAGAGGTCGACACCCTCATCGTGATCCCCAACGACAAGCTGCTCATGATCTCCGATCGCAACGTGAGCATGCTCGATGCCTTCAAGCAGGCAGACCAGGTGCTGCTGCAGGGTGTCTCCGGCATCACCGACCTGATCACCACCCCGGGCCTGATCAACCTCGACTTCGCCGACGTCAAGTCGGTGATGTCCAACGCCGGCTCCGCCCTGATGGGCATCGGGTCGGCGCGCGGCGAGAACCGCGCGGTCGAGGCGGCCGAGCTCGCCGTCTCCAGCCCGCTGCTGGAGGAGTCGATCGACGGGGCCCAGGGCGTGCTGCTCTCGATCGCCGGTGGTTCTGACCTCGGCCTCTTCGAGATCAACGAGGCCGCAGCGATGGTGTCCGAGGCGGTGCACGCCGACGCCAACATCATCTTCGGTGCCACCATCGACGACGCCCTCGGCGACGAGGTCCGCGTCACGGTGATCGCTGCCGGGTTCGAGGGGGGCCGGCCCAAGCGTCGCGACGAGGGTCAGGGGCTGCGTCCGCGTCCCGCGCAGACCACGCCGAAGCCGCAGACCCAGGAAGAGACCCGCGCCGCCGCCCGGGCACTCGCCGAGCAGCGCAAGGCCGAGGAGGTCGCTCCTCGCCGTGAGCCGGTCACCGTCGGTGCCCAGCGTCCCGCCGGGCAGTCGAGTGGTCCCGCACCTCAGCGTTCCGCGCCGACCTACGGGGACGACGAGCTGGACGTCCCCGACTTCTTGAAGTAGGGGATCCGGACCGAGATTGTTCGCCCACCGCAGCAGCACCGGCCCCGTCGACCTGGCGTTCACCGACAGGTACGACGGGGTCAGTGCTGTTCCGTTCGACAGCCTCAACCTGGCCCTGGTCGGCGATGACGACCCGGCCGCGGTCGAGCGCAACCTCGCGCTGCTGCTGGGCGACTTCGCCCCCGGGGCGAGCCTCGCCGACATGCGCCAGATCCACGGACACGCCGTCGTCGAGGCCGGCGGTCCGCGCGAGGACTGCGACGCCATCGTCACCGACCGGTCCGGCGTCGTGCTGATGGTCCGGGTGGCCGACTGCGTGCCCGTCCTGCTGGCCGATCCAGCGGCAGGTGTCCTGGGTGCCGCCCATGCGGGGCGCCAGGGCCTGGTCGAAGGTGTGGTCGGGGCCTGCGTGGCGCGGATGCGCGACCTGGGAGCCGAGCAGGTCGAGGCCTGGATCGGTCCACACATCTGCGGCGCGTGCTACGAGGTCCCGGAGTCCCTCCAGCAGGAGGTGGTCGGGCACGAGCCGGCATCGCTCTCGACGACGTCCTGGGGCACCCCGGCGCTCGACATCGGTGCCGGGGTGCGCAGCCAGCTCGAGCGGGCGGCGGTGCGCGTCCACGACGTCTCACGGTGCACGCTGGAGTCCGCCGACCTCTACTCCTACCGCCGTGACGGGGCGGGCGCCGGCCGGCTGGCCGGTGTGATCAGGTTGAGGCCATGAACGCCCCGACGAGTGAGCGACGCGCAGAGCTGGAGACGGGGCTGGTCACCGTCCGAGAGCGGATCGACTCCGCGTGTGCCACAGCCGGCCGCAGCACCGAGGAGATCACGCTCGTCGTCGTCACCAAGTTCTTCCCGGCCTCCGACGTGCGGCTGCTGGCCGAGCTCGGGGTCGGGGATCTCGGGGAGAACCGGCACCAGGAGGCCGTGGAGAAGGCGGCCGAGTGTGCTGACCTAGACGTGCGGTGGCACTTCATCGGCGGGTTGCAGAGCAACAAGGCCGCGGCGGTCGCCGCCTACGCCGACGTGGTCCACTCCGTCGACCGGCCCAAGCTGGTGGGCGGTCTGAGCCGCGGGGCACAAGAACGCGGGCGAGTCCTCGACTGCCTGGTGCAGGTGAGCCTGGACCCGCCGGGGGCGTCGGGTCGGTCCGGCTGTGACCCCACCGAGGTCCCTGCCCTGGCCGAGCGCGTCGGGGACGCAACAGGGCTCCGGCTCCGGGGCGTGATGGGTGTGGCGCCGCTCGGCGAGGACGCCGACCGGGCCTTCGAGCGGCTGGCCGAGGTGGCCTCCGTCGTACGCCAACAGGTGCCGGAGGCGACCTGGCTCTCGGCCGGCATGAGCGCCGACCTCGAACAGGCCGTCCAGCACGGTGCGACACACCTCCGGATCGGGTCTGCGGTCCTCGGTCCGAGGCCGGTCGTCAAGTAATGTCCGAAGCGCTGGTCCGAGAGCAACTGACGACGGAGCGAGACCGGCTCACAAGCGCCACGAGAGCAGAGGAATTCACGACATGAGCGCGATGCGGAAGATGGGCGTCTACCTCGGCCTCCTCGAGGACGCCGAGGGCGACTACGCCGACGCCGACAGGGACTACGACGAGCCCCCGCGTCGCACCGAGCCCCACACCGACGAGGCGGCCCGTCCGGTCGCCAACCTCGCCGAGCGCCGTCGTCCGTCGGCTCGGGAGACCCAGGCGGCACGTCCGACCACCACGGTGGCGCCGATGAGCCGGATCACCACGCTGCACCCCCGCACCTACAACGAGGCCCGGGTGATCGGCGAGAACTTCCGCGACGGCGTGCCGGTGATCATGAACCTCTCCGAGATGGACGACACCGACGCCAAGCGGCTGGTCGACTTCGCCGCCGGACTGGTGTTCTCGGTGCGCGGCACCATCGAGCGCGTCACCAACAAGGTGTTCCTGCTCTCGCCGCCCAACGTCTCGGTCGCTGCGGAGGACAAGCAGCGCATCGCCGAGGGTGGTTTCTTCAACCAGAGCTGACCGGTCGACCGACGTGACCAGCCACCTTCTAGGCTCGCCTTCGTGAACTTCATCGGCCAGATCGTCGAGCTGGTCCTCGGCACCTTCATCGTGCTGCTGTTCGTGCGCCTGATCGTCGACTGGATCCAGATCTTCGCGCGCTCCTGGACACCTCGCGGACCCGTGCTGGTGATCCTCGAGGGCATCTACACCGTCACGGACCCGCCGGTGAAGGCGTTGCGCAAGATCATCCCGCCGCTGCGCCTCGGTGGCGTGGCCATCGACCTGAGCTTCGTGGCGCTGCTGCTGATCTGCTACATCCTGCTCTCCGTGAACCGCGCGCTCCTGCTGAGCTGATCCCCGCTATCGTTTCTGCCGCAGAGCAGACGACGAAGCTTCGACGATTGAGGATCAGGTGAGTTCATGCCGCTGACGCCCGAGGACGTGAGCAACAAGCGCTTTACCCCGGTGCGGCTGCGCGAGGGGTATGACATGGGGGAGGTCGACCAGTTCCTCGACGAGGTCGAGGCGGAGCTCGAGCGCCTGCTCAAGGAGAACAGCGACCTGCAGGCCAAGCTCACTGCCGCCCAGGGCGGCACCCCGGCCCCGGTCGCCCGCCCCGAGGACAAGCCCCAGGACAAGCAGGAGCCCGCGGAGGCCGAGCAGGCCGAGAAGCCCGCCGCTGCGGAGAAGCCCGCCGAGCCGCAAGAGGTCATCAAGGTGATCACCGCAGCCGAGGCTTCCTCGGCCGCGACGCGGCTGCTCGAGCTCGCCACCCGCAACGCCGACGAGGTCGTCGCGGAGGCCCGTGAGGACGCCGAGAAGATCGTCGTCCAGGCCCGCACCGAGGCCGAGAAGCTCGAGGCGGACACCAAGGAACGCACCGACAAGCTCGAGCAGGACGCCCGCACCCGCGCACAGAGCCTCGACTCCGAGACCGAGAACCGCCGCCGCGAGCTGCTCGGTGAGATGGAGCAGGAGAAGGGCCGCCTCGACGGCGAGATCGAGAACCTGCGGGCCTTCGAACGTGAGTACCGCAGCCGCCTGAAGAGCTACTTCACCGAGCAGCTCGAGGCTCTCGACGGCAGCGGCGAGGGTGGCGGCGACCTGAGCGCCCCCAGCGGCGAAGGAGCCCCGACCGACGTGGCCGGCCCCACCGAGGGCGAGCACGCCGAGGGCGAGCGCGCCGAGGAACAGCAGCACCCCCAGGGCTGAGCCCCGCCGCATCCAACGACGTCATTCGCCCCGGTCGCCGTCGCGACCGGGGCGAATGACGTCGGGACCGGTGACTAGATCCGGTAGACGGTGAAGGCCAACCCCAGCTGCGGGTCGGCGTGCTCGAGTCCCTCGGCGACGTCGGCCTCCGCGATCGTGGAGGCGAGCACTTCCCGGGCGATCAGCTCGCGGTGCTCGTCGATCGCCTCGCGCAGCTCGGCGGTGGCGTCCTGGTCCAGCACGGCCCAGCTGAGCGCGATCCGGTCGGAGACCTCGAAACCGCCCGACTTGCGGGCTTCCTGGATCATCCGGACCACCTCGCGGGCCAGGCCCGCGCGGCGCAGCTCGGGAGTCAGCTCGAGGTCGAGGGCGACGGTCTCACCCTGCTCGTTGACCACCGACCAACCCTCGCGGGGTCGCTCGGAGACGATGACCTCGTCGGGCAGCACCTCGACGGGCTCGCCGTCGAGCTCCACCGTGGCACGGCCGTCCGCCTTGAGCGCCGCCGCCAGAGCTCCTGCGTCGCTGGCGGCGATCGCCGCGGCGACCCGGGGGGTGTCCTTGGCGAAACGCTTGCCGAGCGCCCGGAAGTTGCCCTTGGCGGTGTGGTCCACGAGGTCGGCACCGGCGGCCGAGAGCGGCTCGATCCCGCCGATGTTCAACTCCTCCGAGATCTCGCCACGCAGCTCCTCGGAGAGCCGGTCGTGGGCGGAGGTGGCGACCAGGGCACGGCGCAGGGGCTGCCGGGTGCGCACCTTCGCGTCGGCGCGCGCGGCCCGGCCGAGCTCGACCAGTCTTCTGGCCAGCCGCACCTGGTCGGACAGATCGGTGTCGACGAGCGCGGTGTCCTGCGTGGGCCAGGTCGAGAGGTGCACCGACTCCGGGAGGTCGCTCGAGGTCGCGCCGAAGACGTCACCCCAGACCCGCTCGGTGATGAACGGCGCCATCGGGGCCATCAGCTGGGTGACCAGGAGGAGGCACTCGTGCAGCGTCGCGAAGGCGGCCGTGTCCCCGTCCCAGAAG
This sequence comes from uncultured Actinomycetota bacterium, assembly GCA_963843075.1. Classification (GTDB taxonomy): domain Bacteria; phylum Actinomycetota; class Actinomycetes; order Propionibacteriales; family Nocardioidaceae; genus Marmoricola. Next base: position 1,871,523 of record CAWJJD010000001.1, read on the forward strand.
CGGCGCCGCGAGCGGCGGACATACCAGTTGGACAGGTCGTCGACGTACGCCGAGAGCAGCGTGCCCGCCTTCTGGGTGTCGAACTCCTCCATCGCGGTGGTGATCTCGCCGACCAGCCGGTGCGCCTCGGAGAGCGCCCACCGGTCGAGCACGGGTCGGTCCCCGGGGGCCGGCACCTCTCCACCGGGCGTCCAGTCAGCCAGGTTGGCGTAGAGCACGTGGAACGCGACCGTGTTCCAGTAGGTCAGCAGGACCTTTCGCACCGTCTCCTGGATGGTGGTGTGCCCGACCCGACGTGCCGCCCACGGCGAACCACCTGCGGCCATGAACCAGCGCACCGCGTCGGCGCCGTGCTCGTCCATCAGGGGGATCGGCTCGAGGATGTTGCCGAGGTGCTTGGACATCTTGCGGCCGTCCTCGGCCAGGATGTGGCCCAGGCACAGCACGTTGCGGTAGGACGACTGCTCGAAGACCAGGGTGCCGACCGCCATCAGTGTGTAGAACCAGCCACGGGTCTGGTCGATGGCCTCGCAGATGAAGTCGGCCGGGTAGGCCTGCTCCAGCCGCTCGGACGAGCCCTCGACGTGCGGGTAGCCCCACTGGGCGAACGGCATCGAACCGGAGTCGAACCAGGCGTCGATCACCTCCGGCACCCGGCGTGCCTGCTCGCCGCAGGTGGGGCAGGGGAAGGTGATCTCGTCGACGTAGGGCCGGTGCGGGTCGAGGCCCGACTGGTCGGTGCCGGTGAGCTCCGAGAGCTCGGCCAGTGACCCCACGCAGGTCTGGTGGTCCTCCCCGCAGCGCCAGATCGGCAGGGGAGTGCCCCAGTAGCGGCTGCGGGACAGTGCCCAGTCGATGTTGTTGGTCAGCCAGTCGCCGTATCGGCCGTGCTTGATGGTCTCGGGGAACCAGTTGGTGTTCTCGTTCTCCCGGAGGAGGTCGTCCTTGATCTGGGTGGTTCGGACGTACCACGACGGCTGGGCGTAGTAGATCAGCGCCGTGTGGCAGCGCCAGCAGTGTGGGTAGCTGTGCTCGTAGGGCACGTGCTTGAAGAGCAGCCCGCGCTCGGTCAGGTCCTCGACCAGGTCGGCATTGGCGTGGCGGAAGAACTGCCCGCCGACCAGGGAGATGTCGTCGTAGAAGTGCCCGGTCGGGTCGATCGGGTTGACCATGGCGACGCCGTTGCGTCGGCAGGAGAGGAAGTCGTCCTCACCGAAGGCGGGGGACTGGTGCACCAGGCCGGTGCCGTCCTCGGCGGTGACGTAGTCCTCGTTGACCACGAAGTGGGCGTCGGGCAGGTCAGCCTCCGAATCCGGCGGAGTGTCCGTGCGCGAGGGCCAGTCGACCAGCTCGAAGGGGCGACGGTAGGTCCAGCCGACCATGTCGGCGCCGGTGAACCGGTCGCCGATGGTCCATCCGCTCTGCCCATCAGAAGGGGCGAGGGCCTTCTCGACGAGGACCTCGGCGACGATCAGCGTCTCCTCGCCGTTGCTCACGGTCACGTAGGTCAGCTCCGGGTGCGCGGCGACCAGCGCGTTGGACACGAGCGTCCAGGGCGTGGTGGTCCAGGCGAGCAGAGCAGCCCCCGGGGACTCGGCAGTGCCGGCGTAGGGTCCGGAGGTCAGCGGGAAGCGGACGTAGACCGACGGGTCGGTGACGGTCTCGTATCCCTGCGCGAGCTCGTGGTCGGAGAGTGTCGTCCCGTCGCGGGGGCAGTACGGCGCCACGCGGAAGTCCTCCTGGAGGAGCCCCTTGCCGTGGATCTGCTTCAGGGCCCACCACACCGACTCGACGTACTCCGGGTCCATGGTCCGGTAGGGCTCGCGCATGTCGATCCAGCAGCCCATCCGGTCGGTCATCTGCTCCCAGAGGTCGACGTGGCGTTGCACCGACTCGCGGCAACGCGCGTTGAAGTCCGCGATGCCGAAGGCCTCGATGTCGGCCTTGCCGGAGAAGCCGAGCTCCTTCTCGACCGCGAGCTCGACCGGCAGCCCGTGACAGTCCCAGCCGCCCTTGCGGTTGACCTGGTAGCCCTGCATCGTCCGGAAACGAGGGAAGACGTCCTTGAAGGTGCGCGACTCGATGTGGTGGGTGCCGGGGCGGCCGTTGGCGGTCGGCGGCCCCTCGTAGAACGTCCAGGTGTCGGCCCCCTCGTTGCGGGCGACCGACTTCTCGAAGATCTGCTGCTTCTTCCAGAAGTCGAGGACGTCGCGCTCGAGCGCGGGGAGGTCCACCTGGGGGGGAACGGGTCGGTAGCCGGTCACTGTGGTCCTTCGTCGTCTCTCAACCGGTGGTTGAGCTTGTCGAAACCTGACGAAGGGACGAGGTCCGGTGTGCGGCGTGCGCACCCTGGGCCCCGCGGTACCACCCTCCTTGGCCGGCCACCTGCTCGCCGACCCACTTCGTGGGTGACCCGGGCGGGTCCACCGCGGCCGGTTCTAGTGGCCTCGGGCACCCGGGATCTCGGTGCCTCTGGCGTTCTTCCGGCGACTCCGGGCTGATCTTCTCCTGCTGCCGTGCCGCCGGGCTCACACCGTCCCCAGCTCGCTCGTGGCCGTGCAGATGGGTACTCGTCCCCTCCACGCCTTGCGGTGGGACCAGTGTGCCAGATGTGTGGGAGAGTGCTCCGCACGGCGAGTTGAAGGGGATCGGCGCGCCGCATATCCTCGCGCCACCACGTATGACCCGGGTCATACCGTCAGCCGATAGGGGCGCTGCACACCATGGCAAGAGCGAGCCGCAAGTCCTTGGCAAGCCGGGCGGGAGCCGCGGCGCGCAAGGTCGTCTCCCGCACCTCGTCGGCCTCGGAGAAGGCCGCCCCGGCCAAGAAGACGGTCGCCAAGAAGACGTCCGCGGCGAAGAAGGCAGTGGCGAAGAAGTCCGCTCCGGCCAAGAAGGCGCCCGCCAAGAAGGCGGCAGCGAAGAAGGCGCCCGCCAAGAAGGCGCGCCGCCAAGAAGGCACCCGCCAAGAAGGCAGCCCCGGCGAAGAAGGCACCCGCCAAGAAGGCAGCCCCGGCGAAGAAGACGCCGGCCGCGGCCAAGAAGGCAACACCTGCGAAGACGACCACCACCAAGACCGCCCACAAGGCCCCAGCGAAGAAGGCGGCCGTGAAGGCAACCACCAAGACCAGCACCACGACCGGCACCACGACCAGCACCAAGACCAGCACGAAGACCGCGCCGGCACGCGCAGCCTCCCCCGGGAAGCTGATGGTGCTCGAGGTCGAGGACCCGTGGACCAAGGCCGAGCTCGACGGCGTACGCCGCCAGCTGACCGACGACGTCGAGCGGCTGACCGGCGAGCTCGTCGAGGTCGAGGGCGACCTTGCCGGGATGATCGAGAACTCCGGCGAGGGTGCCGGCAACGATCAGGCCGACGTCGGCTCCGCGTCCTTCGAGCGTGACCAGGAGATGGTCATCGTCAACAACGCCCGCGACATGCTCGTCCAGTCGCAGCACGCGCTCGAGCGGATCGCGGACGGCAGCTACGGCCAGTGTGAGATCTGCGGCAACGCGATCGGCAAGAACCGGTTGATGGCGTTCCCGCGGGCCACCTTGTGCCTGAGCTGCAAGCAGCGCGAGGAGCGTCGCTGATCGCGAGCGAGACCTCCGACGACCCGACGACCGGCGCGTCGGACCGGAACAGACCCCGCAGAGGCGTCCCCGCCCCGGCCCTGGCCTTCGCGGTCGCAGGCGTGGCCCTGGTCGTCGACCAGGTCAGCAAGCACCTCGCGGTCCGGGACCTGACCGGGCGCGCCCCGGTGGAGGTCGTCGGCACCTTCCTGCAGCTGCGGCTGCTGCGCAACCCGGGTGCTGCCTTCAGCGCGGGAGCCTCGCTGACCCCGGTGATCACGGTGGTGGCCCTGATCGCCTCGCTCGTGGTCGTCCGCTACGCGCTGCGCGTGCGCCACCGCGGCTGGGCCGTGGCACTCGGGCTGCTGCTGGCCGGTGTGACCGGCAACCTGATCGACCGGCTGTTCCGTGCCCCCGGACCGTTCCGCGGTCACGTCGTGGACTTCTTCGCGCTCCCGAACTGGCCGGTCTTCAACGTCGCCGACATCTGCATCGACGTGGCCGGCGCACTGCTCGTGATCCTGCTGATCCGCGGCATCCGCCTCGACGGCTCTCGTCACGAGGAGCCGAGCCGGGACGAGCCATGAGCGAGGGCGAGCAGCGGACCCTCCAGGTGCCCGAGGGGCTCAGCGGCGAGCGTGTCGACGTCGGCCTGGCCCGGATGTTCGGCATCTCGCGCAGCAAGGCGGCCGACCTCCTCGCGCGTGAGCTGGTCACGATCGACGGTCAGTCGGCTGCGAAGTCCGACCGGTTGCTGCCGGGGGCGTTGCTGGACGTGACCTTCCCCCACGAGCCCGACCCGCTCGAGGTCCGGGCCGAGGTGGTCGAGGGCATCAGGATCATCCACGACGACGAGCACATCGTGGTGGTCGACAAGCCCGTCGGCGTCGCCGTACACCCCTCGATGGGTTGGACCGGCCCCACCGTGGTGGGCCACCTGCGCGGTGCCGGCTACCAGATCGCGACCGGCGGAGCACCGGAGCGGCGCGGCATCGTGCAGCGGCTCGACGTGGGCACCTCGGGCGTGATGGTGATCGCCAAGAGCGAGGCCGCCTACTCGCGGCTGAAGAACGCCTTCCGTCAGCGGGTGGTCGACAAGACCTACCACGCTCTGGTGCAGGGCCATCCCGACCCGCTCGAGGGCACCGTCGACGCCCCCATCGGGCGGAACCCGAAGTCCGACTGGAAGTTCGCCGTGCTCGAGGACGGCAAGCACAGCGTCACGCACTACTCGACGCTCGAGGCGCACCGCTTCGCCAGCCTGCTCGAGGTGACCCTCGAGACCGGCCGGACCCACCAGATCCGGGTGCACATGGCGGCGCTGAAGCACCCGTGCGTGGGCGACCTGACCTACGGCGCCGACCCCACCCTGGCCAAACGGGTCGGGTTGGAACGCCAGTGGCTGCACGCCGTGCGGCTCGGGTTCGAGCATCCCGGCAGTGGCGAGTACGTCGAGTACGAGTCGCCCTACCCAGATGACCTCGCACATGCTCTCGAGGTCATCCGTGATGCCCACTGAGCCCACACCTGAGCCGGACGAGATCCAGTTCCGCATCGGGCTCGCCGACGACCTCCCAGCGGTGCACGACGTGTTCACGGCCGCGAGCGCAGCGCCCGGACACCCGCCGGAGACGCGTTCGCCCGACGAGGTCCTGGACTGGATCGAGTCGCTGCTCGAACGTCCGGGTGAGCTGTGGCTGGCCTGCCACGACGAGGTCGTCCTGGGATTCTTCCTGCTCAGGGGCTCGTGGCTGAGCCTGATCTTCGTGCACCCGGACCGGCCGGCCCGCGGCGTCGGCGCCGCCCTGATGGACCTGGTCAAGGCCCTGCGCCCCCAGGGCTTCGGGCTGCGCGTCTACCAGGCCAACACCCGCGCCCGGGACTTCTACCGGCGTCATGGGCTGGTGGAGCTGGAGCGCACCGACGGCAGCAGCTATCACGACGGGGAGCCGGATCTGCAGATGGCCTGGCTCGGGGCGGAGCCGCTCGGCTACCTGCGCGGCCGGATCGACGACGTCGACGACGAGCTGGCCGTGCTGCTCGCCCGACGGGCGGCACTCACGTCAGCGGTCCAGGACCAGAAGGAGGTCGGTGGCCACGCGGGGCGGGACGCCGCCCGGGAGGCCGAGATCGTGGAACGGATGGCCCGGCACGTCCCCGGACTGGGCCGTGACCGGATCGCCGCGGTCATGCACGCAGTCATCGCGGAGAGCCTGGCCGCCTGGGAGGAATCCCAGGGGGAGTCCCGGGGAGAATCCCAGCCGCCGGGGCCGGTGTGAACGGGCCCGTGTCCCTGTCAGGGGTGGGTGAGATGCTGACGTACGCTGGCGACCTTCCCCAGAACGACCAGGCCCAGCACCACCAGGCGACAGCCTGGGCAACACTGCCGTGTCCATCCAGAAGCTCCGGGAAGGGCTGATCGAGCTCCATGACCGCTGGCCGGGACGGTTTCGTCCATCTCCACGTCCACACCGAATACTCCATGCTGGACGGTGCGGCCAGGCTGGGCGACATGTTCGAGCGGACCGCCGAGCTGGGCATGGACGCCATCGCCATGACCGACCACGGCAACGTGTTCGGCGCCTACGACTTCTGGTCCAAGGCCCGAGCGGCCGGGGTCAAGCCGATCATCGGCATGGAGGCCTACTTCACCCCCAACACCTCCCGCTTCGACAAGAAGCGGGTCCGTTGGAACGACGGCGGTGACGACGACGTCTCCGGCTCCGGCGCCTACACCCACATGACGCTGCTCGCCGAGAGCACGAAGGGGATGCACAACCTCTTCCGGCTCTCCTCGCGCGCCTCGCTGGAGGGGTTCTTCTACCAGCCCCGCGCCGACCGCGAGCTCCTGAGCGAATACGCCGAGGGGCTGATCGCGACCACGGGGTGCCCCTCGGGCGAGGTTCAGACCTGGCTGCGCATCGGCGACTACGACAAGGCCCGGCAGGCGGCCGCCGACTTCCAGGACATCCTCGGCAAGGACAACTACTTCCTCGAGCTGATGGACCACGGGCTCGACATCGAGACCCGCGTACGCGACGGGCTGCTGCGGCTGAGCAAGGACCTCGGCATCCCGCCCGTGGCCACCAACGACTCCCACTACGTCCACCAGAAGGACGCGCCGTCCCACGAGCACCTGCTCTGCGTCTCCTCCGGCAGCGTGATGAGCGACCCCAAGCGGTTCCGCTTCAACGGCGACGGCTACTACATCAAGTCGCCGGCCGAGATGCGCGAGCTGTGGGCCGTGCGCAACGGCCTGCCCGAGGCCTGCGACAACACCCTGCTCATCGCCGAGCGCTGCGACGTGGAGTTCACCGAGGGCAACGGCACCTACATGCCCGTCTACCCCGTCCCCGAGGGCGAGGACGAGAACTCCTGGTTCGTCAAGGAGGTCGAGAAGGGGCTGCGCTACCGCTATCCCGACGGCATCTCCGACGAGGTGCGCAAGCAGGCCGACTTCGAGGTCGGCGTCATCACCCGGATGGGCTTCCCCGGCTATTTCCTCGTCGTCGCCGACTTCATCAACTGGGCCAAGGACAACGGCATCCGCGTGGGGCCGGGGCGAGGCTCGGGCGCGGGCTCCATGTGTGCCTACGCAATGCGCATCACCGACCTCGACCCGCTCAAGCACGGCCTGATCTTCGAGCGCTTCCTCAACCCCGACCGCGTCTCGATGCCCGACTTCGACATCGACTTCGACGAGCGTCGGCGCGGCGAGGTGATCCGCTACGTCTCCGACAAGTACGGCGACGACCGCGTCTCGATGATCGTCACCTACGGCACCATCAAGGCCAAGCAGGCCGTGAAGGACTCCTCGCGGATCCTCGGCTACCCGTTCGCGATGGGCGACCGGATCACCAAGGCGATGCCCGCGTCGGTGATGGGCAAGGACGTCCCGCTCAAGGAGATCTTCGACCCCCAGCACAAGCGCTTCGGCGAGGGCGGCGAGTTCCGCACGCTCTACGACGGCGACCACGACGTCAAGACGGTCGTGGACACCGCGATCGGCCTCGAGGGGCTCAAGCGCCAGTGGGGCGTGCACGCGGCCGGCGTGATCATGTCGAGCGCCCCGCTGCTCGACGTCATCCCGGTGATGCGTCGACCGGCAGACGGCGCGGTGATCACGCAGTTCGACTACCCGACCTGCGAGCAGCTCGGGCTGATCAAGATGGACTTCCTCGGGTTGCGCAACCTGACGGTCCTCGACGACGCCCTGATCAACATCGAGACCAACCGGGGCGAGAAGGTGGTCCTCGAGGAGCTCGAGCTCACCGACGAGGCGACCTACAAGCTGCTCCAGCGCGGTGACACGCTCGGGGTCTTCCAGCTCGACGGCGGCCCGATGCGCGCACTGCTGCGCAGCATGCAACCCGACACCTTCGAGGACATCTCCGCGGTCGGTGCGCTCTACCGTCCCGGACCGATGGGAGCGGACTCCCACAACAAGTACGCCCGCCGCAAGACCGGTCGCGAGCCGGTCGAGCCGCTGCACCCCGAGCTCGCCGAGGCGCTCGAGGAGGTGCTGGGCGAGACCTACGGCCTGATCGTCTACCAGGAGCAGGTGATGGCGATCGCGCAGCAGCTGGCGGGCTACACGCTCGGCCAGGCCGACCTGCTGCGACGTGCCATGGGCAAGAAGAAGAAGGAGGAGCTGGACAAGCAGTTCCAGACCTTCTCCGACGGCATGACCGAGCGAGGGTTCTCGTACGCCGCGATCAAGGCGCTGTGGGACACCCTGCTGCCCTTCTCCGACTATGCGTTCAACAAGGCCCACTCGGCCGCCTACGGCCTGGTGTCCTACTGGACGGCCTACCTCAAGGCCAACTACCCGGCCGAATACATGGCCGCGCTCCTCACCTCGGTGAAGGACGACAAGGACAAGATGGCGATCTATCTCAACGAGTGTCGCCGGATGAAGATCCAGGTGCTCCCACCCGACGTCAACTCCTCGCAGGCCAACTTCACCTCGGTCGGGAAGGACATCCGCTTCGGCCTGACCGCCATCCGCAACGTGGGCTGGAACGTCGTCGAGCAGATCATCTCCACCCGTCGCGAGCTGGGCCGGTTCACCGATTTCGCCGACTTCATGGACAAGGTCCCGGCCCAGGTGTGCAACAAGCGCCTGATCGAGTCGCTGGTCAAGGCCGGCGCCTACGACGAGATGAAGCACGGCCGCCGGGCGCTGCTGGCCGTCCACGAGCTGGCGGTGGACCAGTACGTCGACATCAAGCGCAACGAGGCCATCGGGCAGGACTCGCTCTTCGGCGGGATGGATGCCGACGAGGGCGGCTTCGGCGTCAGCGTCACCGTGCCGGACATCGAGGAGTGGGACAAGATGACCCTGCTCGGTCACGAGCGGGAGATGCTCGGGCTCTATGTCTCCGACCACCCGCTCACCGGGCTCGAGCACGTCCTCGCCGGGGCCGCCGACTGCACGATCGGCCAGCTGCTGACCGACGAGGACCGCGGCGACGGCTCACCCGCGACGATCTGCGGCCTGATCACCGCGGTGACCCGCAAGATCACCAAGACCGGCAACGCGTGGGCGATCGTCACCGTCGAGGACCTCGAGGGTGCGATCGACGTGCTGCTCTTCCCCAGTGACTACCAGCTCGCGAGCACCCTGCTCATCGAGGACACCGTGGTCACCGTCCAGGGTCGGCTCGACAAGTCCAAGGACCAGCCCGAGCTGCGTGGCAAGAGCATCTCGACACCGGTCATGGAGGACCGCGGTGTCGGGCCGGTGCTGATCACGCTGCCCTCGACCCGGTGCACGCCCCCGGTGGTCGAGCAGCTCAAGGAGGTGCTCCGCACCCATCCCGGCACCACCGAGGTCAGACTGCGGCTGGTCACGCGCGGTGCCACCCGGGTGCTCCGCCTCGACGACCGGCTGCGGGTCACCGCGTCGCCGGCGCTCTACGGCGACCTGAAGCACCTGCTCGGCCCCGGGTGCCTGGGATGACGACGCCGGTGCACGAGTCGTTCGGCTCGCCCGAACCCGCCCCGGCCGTCCGGCCGCGTCGGCATGCGGGCGTCGCGGAGGTGCTCCGCGACCTGGTGGTCGTCGGCGGCTGGTTCGCCGGCGCGGGTCTGCTCGGCGGGTGGATCTGGGTGCACGCCGTGGATCCCCCGCAGGTGACCCGCACGGCCGGTGCCGCGACCGTGCCGTCCGAGGAGCTGGTCAAGCAGGTCGCGATGGACGGCTGGTTCGCCGTGATCGCCCTGGTCGGCGGGCTGGTCTCCGGCATCCTCCTGCTTGCCTGGAGGCGCCGTGACCCGCTGTTCAGCGTGGGACTGGTCGCGCTCGGCGGCGGGCTCGCGTCGTGGCTGATGGTCCAGGTCGGCAAGGTGCTCGGCCCGGACAACGCGATCGCGGCCCTGCGCAGCCTGCCCGACGGTTCGCACGTCTCCCAACAGCTGCGCCTGCACGCTCCCGGAGTCGCCTGGATCTGGCCGATCGCCGCCGCGTTCGGTGCGCTGGTCTATCTCTGGGTTCTGGCAAAGCCGGGCGCACCCACCGAGCCGCCGGATAATCTGCGCTGACTCTGAAGCGACCTTGGGGGGAAGCATGACCGAGAACACCATGGCGATGCCCGGGCCTCCGCCGTCAGCGCGGCGGCCCTGGGGCGTGATCGCCGTCGTCGCCTCGGTCGTCGTGGTGGTGCTGGTCGCCGCGGGCGGGTTCGCCGCGTGGCGGTTCCTCTCCGGGGGCGGTCCGCGTCCCGCCGACGTGCTTCCGGCCTCGACGTTCGGTCTCGTGACGCTCGACCTCGACCCGTCCGGTGGGCAGAAGGTCGAGGCGATCAAGACCCTGCGCAAGTTCCCCACGTTTCGCGACGAGGTCGGCCTGAAGCCCGACTCCGATCCCCTGAAGCGCCTCTTCGACGAAGCGCAGAAGGACGGCAACTGCAAGAGCGTCGACTACGAGCGCGACGTCAAGTCCTGGATCGGACAGCGACTCGGGGTGGGCGGCGTCGAGGTCGACGGCAAACCGAAGCCCGTCGCCACCCTCCAGGTCAGTGACGCCGACAATGCGAAGACGGGCTTCCCTCAGCTCGCGAAGTGCCTGGAGCTCTCCGACTACGGCTGGACCCTGACCAACGACTACATCGTGATCAGCGACAGCACCGCACTCGCCAAGAAGATCGTGGCTGAGGGCAAGAAGTCGCCGCTGTCCGAGGACGACGACTACCAGAAGTGGACCGACGAGGCCGGCGGCGCCGGCATCGTCAACGCCTACCTCGGTCGCAACGCCGTCGACATCGCCTCCAAGGAGCTCGGCTCGGGTGCAGGCGGCCTCCTCGGCGGCCCGGACGTCGAGGACTTCACGGGGTCCTCCGGCTCCTCCGACCAGGAGGACGAGATGGCCGACGCGCTCGCGGCCTACAAGGACTTCAAGGGCGCTGCAGCCGTGATGCGGTTCGCCGACGGCGGCATCGAGCTCTCCTTCGCCGGTGGCGGCGGCAACGCAGCGACCGGCAAGGAGACCGTGGCCGACCACGTGGCCGCGATGCCGCGTGACACCGCGCTGCTCCTCGCGGTGGCAGTCCCACCGAGAGCCTTCGACGCGATCGCGAAGGCCGACCCGAAGCGCAGTGGCTCCGACCTGCTCGGAGGGATGCTCGGCATCGACTTCCCCGAGGACCTCAAGACGTTGCTCGGCAAGTCCTTCAGCCTCAGCGTCGGTGGGAAGGCACCTTCGGACCTGTCCTCCCTCCAGGGCCCGGGCGACCTCGACGCAGGCGCCCTGGTCCGCGGCGACGACGACGCGATCAACGAGGTGATCTCCAAGCTCGAGCGGTCGAGTGGCTCGACCCTGGAGGACCTCGAGGTCGCGAAGGCCTCCAAGGACGGCAAGGTCGTGATCGCCAGCAACCAGGACTACGCCGACCAGCTTCTCGGTGACGGCTCGTTGTCCGACGACGACGGGTTCAAGGATGCGGTCCCCAACGCGGACGACGCCCAGGGGATCCTCTACGCCGACTTCGACGGCGACTGGGGCAAGGTCCTGATCGACATGATCCGCGACGACGGCTCCGAGGACTCAGGCGAGGTGGCCAGGAACCTCGAGGTGCTGCGTGCCTTCGGCGCCAGCGCGTGGACCGAGGACGAGATCACCCACGGCCTGGTCCGGTTGTCCCTGAAGTAGTCGCTACCGCCTGATCCTCGCGACCTGCGCCTCCAGCAGGGTCACGAGGTCGCGTGGATCGAGGCCGAGGTCGAGTCCTCGCTTCCCGCCGCTGACGTAGACCGTCTCGAGGTCCAGCGCGGACGCGTCGAGCACCGTCGGCAGGCGCCGCTTCTGCCCGATCGGGGAGATGCCCCCGACGACGTAGCCGGTGGTGCGCTCTGCTGCCGCGGGATCCGCCATCGTCGCGCGCTTGCCGCCCACGGTCGCCGCCAACGCCTTCAGGTCCAGCTGGCCCGTGACCGGGACGATCCCGACCACCAGCGAGCCGTCCACCTCCGCGAGCAGGGTCTTGAACACCGCGGCCGGGTCGAGGCCGAGCACCTGGGCCGCCTCGAGACCGTAGGACGACGCGGCCGGGTCGTGCTCGTAGGCGTGCTGCGTGAACGCCACCCCGGCACGCTCGAGCTCCACCGTCGCCGGGGTGCCGCCGGCACCCTTCCTCCGTGCCACGACCGGTCCCGCTAGTTGGGCGACCAGCGAGTGCGGGCCACCTCGGTCGCGGGCAGCGAGGGGATGGCCCGCATCGCCCGCATCTCCTCGTGGAGCGTGCGGCGCAGCATCCCGAGCCGCTCCTGGGCGGTGTCCGCCTCGAGCAGCGACTGTCGCTGGGGCAGCGTGAGCAGGCAGGTGCTGGCCAGCGAGTAGGAGAGGTACGCCGGGTCGTGCGGCATCTCGCCCATGAGCACCGGCCCGCCCCGCAGCTCGGAGAGAGCCTTGCGATAGGTCTCGAAGGTGGCCAGCGTGCGCTCGGCCTCGGTCACGGCGTCGGGCTCGTCCTCGTCGGTCAGCAGCTCCACCTCGCCGCGCAGGAACGGTCCGGTGTTGTCGGAGTCCACGACCCTGATCCGCTGTCTCCCGATGACCTCGATGTCGAAGCGGCCGTCGTCGTACGCCTCCACCTCGGTCAGCTGCACCAGGGTGCCGACCCGGTGCGCCGACTGCATGCCGTGGTCCCCGACCTCGTAGCCCTCCCGGATCGCGATCACCCCGAAGACCCGGTCGAAGACGCTGTCGATCCCCACGAGCTCCCGGACGAGCGTGCGGTAGCGGTCCTCGAAGATGTGCAGGGGAGTGACCACCCCGGGGAACATGACCGTGTTCAGGGGGAACAACGGCACCTGTGTCACGGCTCCAACCTAGTCCGTGCTGCGCTCGATCGCGGCCGACACGGGCACCGGTCAGCCACCGAGACGAAGCCGGCGCCGGTCCCAGGGACTGGGCGACCTGCAGCGCGTCACCTGCGCGCCGGCGTCGGCCGAGGCGGCTGCGGCGTACCTCGAGCACCTCCACCCCCAGGACGTCAGCGACCTCCTCCCGGGCAGCGAGCAGCCGAGCCTGGTGCTGCACAACCGCGGGGACCGACTGATCTGGCTCGGCGGCGGACAGGACCTGGCGGCCGGACTCCCCTGCCACGCTCGCGGCGCTCGACGGACGAGCGCACCTGCCGGAGGCCGCTGATCTCGACACGATCCAGAGGGCCATCGTGGAGCACGTACGCCGCTACGCATGAGCGTCAGCAGACCGCGGACAGCGTCCCCGTGCGTGCGCCGCGGCGCAGCGAGCGCTCGAGATCGTGGAAGAAGCGGCCGGTGAGGTGTCCGCCGGCGACGGTCATCGCGGCCTTGCCCAGTCGGGAGACGAAGCCGCTGACCGTGGCGTTCGCGTCGTAGCGCAACACCGTCGCCCCCGAGCGTGCCTCCGCCAGGCTGACGCGCAGGTCGAGCTCCAGCCGGCCGAACCTCCCACGCCCGTCGACGCCCACACGGAGCTCGGAGCGGGGGAGCGCATCCTCGATGCGGAAGGTGCCTCGGTAGGTGTCTGCCACCGGTCCGACCCTGGCTGCCAACGTCGCGGCGTACCGGCCGCTGTCGAGCGGCACCAGCTCCTCGCAGCCGGGAATGCTCGCCCGGAGCACCTCGGTGTCGTGCAGCGCCTCCCAGACCTGCTCGACCGGTGTGTGGACCCGTCGCTCGCCGCTGAACCTCATGGCCGTCTCCCTCACGCCTGTGACCGTCTTCGTCGTGCCTCAAGCACATCGCAGGCAGCCCTTGTCGCACATCCGTCGCGAGGCTGAATCCGTGCCCCGTCGCCTCCGTCGTGAGGATGACCCTCATCGGTTCCCGGGCTCGCTGGGGCCACACGACACAATGGACCCGTGGTGCTCTTCGAGGCAGTTCTGGTGCTCGCCGTGATCGGGTTCGTCGTGTACGGCGGAGTCCGGGTCCTGGACCGCGTCCGCTACCAGCAGCTGCCGGCCTCCACGAAGGGGATCTGGCGGGCGACGCACTACGACTCCAAGGGTGCGACCCTCGTGGTGCTGCAGAAGACGTCGCCGACGGGGGCGAACCTGCTCAGCGAGCACGTCGTCGCCAGGATCCGGCTCGACGACCCGGAGTACGACCAGTTGTTCATGACCGCGATGGCGGCGGCCCGGGAACGCCGGGCGATGTTCGAGACCGAGGAGGACTGAGGCCTTCGGTCCTCGGTGGGGGAGCGAGCCCCACCACGCACCGCAGGACGCACCGCGACCGTCACCACCCGCTTGACCCTGTCGAAACCCCATGGGTCCGATGGTTGGCCTTCAGTTTTCGATGGTCGTCGTGTCCGTGGACGCTTGGTCACCGGGATGTTCCCCGACCCCTTCGTCCGGTTCACGGTCGCTCGGCTCGACCGTCGTGGTTGCGGCCGCAGAGTCGGGGTCGCTCCGCTCGTCACGGCCCCTCGGTGGATCAGGTGCAAGCACCAAAGAAAACCCTCGAATCCCTTACCCACAAGGCGAAACTCGGCCCGGAAACTGTCAGTGGTCGCTGGCTTGACTGCTCCCATGACCAGCACCCGGCCCGACCTCGACTCCGCTGCCGCGGTGCTCGAGCTCGCCCGGGACTCCCGCGCGACCGCTGACCGCGCCGAGGCCGACGTCCTGCTGGCTGCGGTCACCTGGGCCGAGCAGCACCCACCCGAGTCCATCCACGTCGCCGCGACCTGGGCGACGCCGGCGGCGACACCGAGCTGGTCCTGGCCGGGAGGGTGCACCGCTGGTGTGTGAGTTCTCCGTCGCCGAGTTCGCGCTCGCCCTGGGGATGTCCACCGACTCCGGGAAGGCGCTGATCGGGCACGCGCTGGAGCTGAAGTACCGCCTGCCGCGCCACTGGGCCCGCACCCAGAACGGCGACCCGGCCCACGCTGGCGCCGTGGCGTGCCCGCCGGGTCGCCCAGGCCACGTTGGGGTTGTCCCCGGAGGCTGCGGCCTACGTCGATGCGCAGGTGGCGCCGTTCGCGCACAAGATCGGCCTCGCGCAGCTCGACCGGGTCGTGGAGGAAGCGATCGCCCGGTTCATGCCCGAGCTGGCCGAGGAGAACGCCGAGAAGGCCGCCGACGGGCGGCACATCAGCTTCCACCACCAGCAGGTCTCCTTCACCGGGACCACCACCATCGAGGGCGAGCTCGACCTCGCCGATGCCCTCGACCTGGACGCCGCCATCACCCGAGGAGCCGAAGCCCTCAGGGCAGCCGGATCTACCGAGGCCCTTGACGTGCGCCGCGCGATCGCCGCCGGTGAGCTCGCCCGCCGCCAGCTCGCCCTCGACCTCAGTGCCACCGAGGCCGAACCGCCGCACGGCCCCAAGCCACGCCAGGTGGTCCTCTACGTCCACCTCTCCGAGGCCGCGCTCACCGGGAAGGTCTCCACGGGTCTGGAGCTGGCGCGGGTGGAGAACCACCGCCAGGGTGTCACCGCCGACCAGGTCCGCACCTGGTGCGCCAACCCCGACACCACGGTCACCGTGAAGCCGGTGATCGACCTGGCCGAGCACATCCACGTCGAGGGCTACGAAGTCCCCGAACGCCTCGCCGAGCAGACCGAGCTGCGGGATCTCTCATGCGTCTTCCCGTGGTGCACCCGGCCAGCTCGGAGATGCGACAGCGACCACGCCATCCCCTACGACGCCGGCGGCACCACCTGCTCGTGCAACATCGCCCCACTCTGCAGACGACATCACCGGCTCAAGACGCATTCCGCGTGGGACTACACCGTCCTCGAACCCGGGTCCTTCGCCTGGACCAGCCCGCACGGCTACCACTACCTCCGCGACCACGCAGGCACCACCGACGTCACCCCGGATCGCCCGGCACCACCGACCGACCCACCCCACTTCTGACCGCCATGGGTCGACATTCACACCCCTGACTCATGTGCGCGAGCAGGCAGCGCCGCTGACCCACACCGGGCGGATCAGGTCCCCCGGCCGCCAGTCGGCCACGCGAAGTTGCTGGGTTGGCTGATGCGCTGGTGGGTGCCCGGCCGCAAGGGTGCCGCCCGGAGCCCTCGCTCGGCGATCGGCTGCGTGAGATGGGACACCCCAGACCGTGAGAACGGACGCCTCAGACCGGGGGACCGTCGGCACGTGAGTTTGGAGCCTGGGCCTGCCCGACCTAGCGTGGAGGTTTGTCCCGATCCCTGTGAGAGGAACGACATGAGCACGTCCACCCCGGACGACCAGTCCATCCAGACCAGCAACGACACCGCCGCCCAGGCTGCGGACCCGGCCGCTGAGGCAGCTGCGCAGGAGATGCTGCGCGACCTGGCCGGCAGCGTGGCCCTGTTGCCGCAGTCGCCGCCGGTCGAGGGTGAGGAGCCTCCCGGCGAGGACGCGATCGCCCTCCCCGTGGTGGAGCAGGACGGCACCCTCTTCGTGCCGGTGTTCACCTCCGAGGACCGCATGCGGGCTGCTGGCGCGGACCCCGAGACTGCCGTCAGCGTCCCGCTCGCGGGGCTGGCCGCAGGCTGGCCCGACGAGGAGCTGTGGCTCGCGGTCGACCCTGCCCACCAGGACGGCCTGGCCCTGCCCCCGGACGCCGTGCGGGCGCTGCCGGCGTTTCTCGAGCCGGCCGGTCAGGACACGAACGGCTGACCCGCCGGTTGCGCCCCACCTGGTCCCGCGTCCGGGCGCTGGGCTCGGGGCGGGGCGCAGGTCTGGCCCACCTAGACTTGGGCCCATGATTCGCCGGATCGACCTGCGGGGTGCCAGCGCTGGAGCTGACGCTCCGGACTACCGCGCCCTCGTGCCGCGTGCCGACTTCGACGTCGAGGCCGCGCTGCACGTCGTCCGCCCGATCTGCGAGGCCGTCCGCGACCGCGGGGTCGAGGCGATCGCGGAGTACTCCTCGAAGTTCGACGGCGTCGAGCAGGCCGAGATCGCGGTCCCGCGCGCGGCACTGGCCGAGGCGCTGGCACAGCTGGACCCGGCTGTCCGGGCCGGGCTCGAGGAGTCCATCCGGCGTCTGCGGCTCAGCTGCGAGGCCGAGATGGAGGCCGACGTCGTCACCGACCTCGGGCCCGGCGCGCGCGTCACCCAGCGGCTGATCCCGGTCGACCGGGTCGGTCTCTACGTCCCCGGGGGCGTGGCCCCGCTCGTCTCGAGCGTGATCATGAACGTGGTCCCTGCCCAGGTGGCCGGCGTGGGTTCGATCGCGCTGACCAGCTCGCCCCAGAAGACGCCCTTCAGCTCGTGGGGCAGTGGTCTGCCGCACCCCACGATCCTGGCGGCCTGTGAGCTGCTCGGCATCGAGGAGGTCTACGCCGTCGGCGGGGCCCAGGCGATCGCGATGTTCGCGTACGGCGCTGGCCCCTGCCGCCGCGTCGACCTCGTCACCGGGCCCGGCAACATCTACACGGTGTCGGCCAAGCGACTCCTCAAGGGCGTCGTGGGCATCGACTCCGAGGCCGGGCCGACCGAGATCGCCATCCTGGCCGACGACACCGCCGACGCGGCATACGTCGCCTCCGACCTGCTGAGCCAGGCCGAGCACGACCCGATGGCGGCCTCGGTGCTGGTCACCGACTCCCTGCGCCTGGCCGACGAGGTCGAGGCCGAGCTCGACAAGCAGGTGGCCGCCACGCGTCACGTCGAGCGCATCCGCACCGCGCTGTCGGGGGAGCAGTCCGGCATCGTGCTGGTCGACGACGTGACCCAGGGCCTCGAGGTCATCAACGCCTACGCTGCCGAGCACACCGAGATCCAGACAGCTGACGCCGCCGCCGACGCCGCCAGGGTGCGCAACGCCGGCGCCGTGTTCGTCGGTCCGTGGGCGCCGGTGTCGCTGGGCGACTACTGCGCCGGCTCCAACCACGTGCTGCCGACAGCCGGCTGCGCCTGCCACTCCTCGGGTCTCTCGGTGCGGTCGTTCCTGCGCTCGGTGCACGTCGTCGAGTACTCCCGCGACGCCCTCAGCGAGGTCGCCGGCCACGTGATGACGCTCGCGGACGCCGAGGACCTGCCGGGTCACGGTGCCGCCGTCCGCGTCCGCTTCGAGGAGTCATGAGCACGGACTCCGGCGCTGGGCCCTGGCCGCCGCTGCGGGAGGAGCTCCGCGGCGTCGAGCCGTACGGCGCCCCGCAGCTCGACGTGCCGGTGCAGCTCAACGTCAACGAGAACCCCTACGCCCCCTCGCCGGCCGTCGTGGCCGACATCGCAGCCGCTGTGGCACACGCGGCCGCGACCTTGAACCGCTATCCGGACCGCGAGTTCACCGAGCTGCGCAAGGGCCTGGCCGACTACCTGGCCCGGGAGTCGGGTGCCCAGCTGACGCCGGACCAGGTCTGGGCGGCCAACGGGTCCAACGAGGTGATGCTGCAGATCCTGCAGGCGTTCGGTGGACCCGGGCGCACCGCGATCAGCTTCGCGCCGACGTACTCGATGTATCCCGAATATGCCCGCGACGCCATGACCACCTGGGTCGCGGGACGCCGCCACGAGGACTTCAGCTTCGACGTCGACGAGGCCAGGCGGCTGATCGACGAGCACCGGCCGAGCGTGATCCTGCTGCCGTCGCCGAACAACCCGACCGGCACCGCTCTCCCGCACGACGTGATCGGTGAGCTCTGCCGGCTGGCCCCGGGTGTGGTGGTGATCGACGAGGCGTACGCCGAGTTCCGCCGCACCGGGACCCCGTCGGCACTGGAGCTCCTGCCCGAGCACCGCAACCTGCTGGTGACACGCACGATGAGCAAGGCGTTCGCCCTCGCGGGTGCACGTCTGGGCTACCTGGCTGCCGCGCCGGAGATCTGCGACGCGCTGCGCGTGGTGCGGTTGCCCTACCACCTCTCCGCCACGACCCAGGCCGTGGCGAGCGCCGCCCTGCGGCACGCCGATGAGCTGATCGGCAAGGTCGACGAGCTCCGCGGGGAGCGCGACCGGACGGTGGCGTGGTTGCGTGAGCAGGGGCTCGAAGTCGCGGAGAGCGACGCGAACTTCGTATTGTTCGGTCGGTTCGACGATCGTGAGGCACTCTGGCAGGGACTGCTCGACCGCGGAGTGCTGATCCGGGTGACCGGGCCCGAGGGTTGGTTGCGGGTGTCGATCGGCACGGCGGAAGAGATGACGGCGTTCAAGGACGCCTTGACCGAGACGCTGCAGCAGACGAAGGGGAAGCCATGAGCAGGACCGCGCGCCTCGAGCGCCAGACCAAGGAGTCGAAGGTCCTCGTCGAGATCGACCTCGACGGGTCGGGCCGCACCGACGTGTCGACCGGCGTCGGCTTCTACGACCACATGCTCACCGCCTTCGGCCGGCACGCGTTGTTCGACCTGACCGTGCAGACCGACGGCGACACCCACATCGACGCCCACCACACCGTCGAGGACACCGCGATCGTCCTGGGTGACGCGCTGCTCGAGGCGCTGGGGGACAAGTCCGGGATCCGTCGGTTCGGTGACTCACTGGTCCCGCTCGACGAGGCGCTGGTGCAGTGCGCCGTGGACGTGTCCGGCCGTCCCTACTGCGTGCACGTCGGCGAGCCCGACGGCCAGGAGTTCGTCTCGATCGGCGATGCCTACCTCGGCTCGCTGACGCGGCACGTCTTCGAGACCCTCGCCCACCACGCCCAGATCGCGCTGCACGTGCGCGTGCTCAGCGGCCGCGACCCGCACCACATCGTCGAGTCGCAGTTCAAGGCCGTCGCCCGTGCGTTGCGCGACGCGGTGGCCCTCGACCCGCGCGAGTCCGGGGTGCCCTCCACCAAGGGTTCGCTTTGATCACCCCACGACGTTCTTCGCCTCCCCCGCTGCGCTCCTCCGACGAACAACGCCGCGGGGACCCCGAACCGTGGTCGAGGTAGTGCGCAAGGTCACCGTCCTCGACTACGGCTCCGGCAACCTCAGGTCAGCCGTCCGTGCCCTCGAGCGGGCCGGTGCCGAGGTCACCCTGTCCTCCGATCGCACCGCCGCGATGGACGCCGACGGTCTCGTCGTGCCCGGGGTGGGGGCCTTCGCAGCCTGCATGCGGGGGCTGCGGGCGGTGAACGGTCACGAGATCATCGGGCGTCGCCTGGCCGGTGGCCGACCGGTGCTGGGCATCTGCGTGGGCATGCAGATCCTCTTCGAGCGCGGGGTCGAGCACGGGGTGGAGACCGAGGGCTGCGACGAGTGGCCCGGTGTGGTCGAGCGGCTGCAGGCGCCCGTCGTACCCCACATGGGGTGGAACACCATCGAGCCTCCTCAGGGCAGCGCGCTGTTCGCGGGCATCGAGGACGAGCGGTTCTACTTCGTGCACTCCTACGGCGTACGCCGCTGGGAGCTCGTCACCACCGGACACACCCGGCCGCCGCTGGTGACCTGGGCCGAGCACGGCGGCGACCGTTTCGTCGCGGCCGTGGAGAACGGCCCGCTCACAGCCACCCAGTTCCACCCGGAGAAGTCGGGGGACGCCGGGGCGCGGCTGCTGCGCAACTGGGTCGAGGGACTCTGAGCGCATGAGCAAGGAGAGAGCGCGCCGCCGCGAGGCCAGGGAGCGGGAGGCGGCGATCGTGCAGGCGGCGCGGGCGCGCACGGCCGAGCGGAGAGAGCGGCAGGTCGCGCGGAGGCGGGCCGTGACGGGGCTCGTGCCCCGGCGCCACTCCCGCCAGACCGGGGTGCTGGCCGCGCGTCGCCGCAAGCAGGCCACGACCACCATCGCCCTCGTGGTCGCCGTCAACCTGCTCGTCCTCGTCCTCTTCCCCGACTGGCCGACCCGGGCGATGGTGCTGTTCGTGAGCGTCCTGGCTGCACCTGTCCTGCACACGCTTCTGTTCAGACGCTGACTGTTCCGTCGATGACTCCGCCGTCCATGAAGGGGCCCACCTGATGAGTGACCACCTCGAGCTGCTGCCCGCCGTCGACATCGCGGGCGGCCAGGCCGTTCAGCTCGTGCAGGGCGTCGCCGGCTCGGAGAAGCGGTTCGGCGACCCTGTCGAGGCGGCCTTGCGCTGGCAGCAGGCGGGCGCCGAGTGGATCCACCTCGTCGACCTCGATGCGGCCTTCGGCCGGGGCAACAACCGCGACCTGCTGGCCTCGATCGTCGGCACCCTCGACATCGATGTCGAGATGAGCGGCGGGATCCGCGACGACGACTCGCTCGAGGCAGCCATGCAGGCCGGTTGTCGCCGGGTGAACATCGGCACCGCGGCGCTCGAGCAGCCCGAGTGGTGCGCGCAGGCGATCGCCTCCCACGGTGACCGCATCGCGATCGGGCTCGACGTGCGCGGTCGGACGCTGGCGGCGCGCGGTTGGACCCGCGACGGGGGCGACCTCTACGACGTGCTGGCGCGTCTCGACTCCGAGGGCTGCGCGCGCTACGTGGTCACCGACGTGAACAAGGACGGCATGCTCCAGGGGCCCAACCTCGAGCTCCTGCGCAACGTGTGTGCGCAGACCGACCGACCTGTCGTGGCCTCGGGCGGGATCACCGAGCTCGCCGATCTCGAGGCCCTGATGGGCCTGGTCGACGAAGGCGTCGAGGGCGCGATCATCGGCACCGCGCTCTACGAGGGCCGCTTCACCCTCACCGACGCGCTCGACCTCACCTGGCCGGGGCGGGGAGCCGGATCGTGAGTCTCGCCGTACGCGTGATCCCGTGCCTTGACGTCGACGCCGGGCGCGTGGTGAAGGGGATCAACTTCCAGCAGCTGCGCGACGCGGGCGACCCGGTCGAGCTGGCGAAGGTGTACGACGCAGAAGGGGCCGACGAGCTGACCTTCCTCGACATCTCCGCCTCGCACGAGGGACGTTCGACGACGATGGAGATCGTCTCGCGCACGGCCGAGCAGGTCTTCATCCCGCTGACCGTCGGTGGCGGGGTGGGCAGCGTCGCAGACGTCGACCGGCTCCTGCGCGCCGGCGCGGACAAGATCGCCGTGAACACCGCAGCGATCCGGCGCCCCGAGCTGGTCGCCGAGATCGCGGACCGGTTCGGCAACCAGGTGCTGGTGCTCTCGGTCGACGCGCGTCGGGCGGAGGGCACCGACTCCGGCTTCGAGGTGACCACCCACGGCGGCCGCACCTCCGCCGGCCTGGACGCGATCGAGTGGGCCGTCCGCGCCGCCGAGCTCGGCGCCGGCGAGATCCTGCTCAACGCCATGGACGCCGACGGCACCACCGAGGGCTTCGACCTCGAGCTGATCGGTCTGGTCCGGGCAGCGGTGTCGATCCCCGTCATCGCCAGCGGTGGCGCGGGCGACATCGAGCACTTCGCCCCGGCGGTCGACGCCGGCGCGGACGCCGTACTCGCCGCCACGGTCTTCCACTTCGGCACCCTGCGCATCCCCGAGGTCAAGGCCGCCCTGAGGGGGGCCGGTCATCCGGTGCGCTGAGTGGCCGCCAGTTTGGCCGGGCGCCCGGCCAAACTGTGAGTGGAGGGGTGAAACTTTGCCCCTCCACTGAACAATTGGCCGGGCGCCCGGCCAAACCGCCGAGCCCGAACCGCCGAGCCCGAACCGCCGAGCCCAAACCGCCGACCCCAAACCCCTACCCCTCCTCAGGCACCCAGCAGTAGCCGTACCTCTGCCCCGAGCTCCACTGGGCGCGCGTGGGCCACTCGAAGCTCCAGGTGTACTTGAGGGCGCCGTTGGCACGCTTGGCTGCGACGTCCTTGCAGGCGGAGTCACCGGTCGCGGCGACGTCCTTGGCCAGGTAACGCGCGTCGCGGGGGAGGTCGACGTCGTCGACGGCGCGCCACGTGTGCTTCTCGGAGCAGACGACACGCTGGAACTTCTTCGCGCTGGGGGCCGCGGTGCCACAGGTGCCGAAGCGGTCGAGTGCGCCCGGGGCGTCGAGGGCGCCCTTCATCTTGCGTGGCAGCGTGATCAGGGCGCCTTCCTTGCGCAGTCCCACCACGTCGCAGCGGAACCAGTCGGCCCCCGCGTCGGCCTGCTCGAGTGACGGACCGAACCACACGGCCTCGAGCCGGCTCAGGCGCTGGGTGGTCTGGTCACCGCCCAGGAAGGGCGCGAGTGCCGGCGGGCATGCCTTGGCGAGCCGCGCCTGCACGGTGGGGGAGTCGACGGCCAGGAGGTGTCCGTCGGAGAGGGCCGCGAGCTGGCCGACCTTGAACGTCACGGCGGTGTGCGGCTGGGCGCACGACACGGACTTCCCGGAGTCGACCGGGTCGGTCGCCTGCTCGAGGCTCAGCTCGTGGCAGGCGCCGACCCGGGGCGCTGCGGGAGCCGGTGGTGCAGAGCTCACGGAGGCCCCTGCGCTGGGCTTCTCGGCGCTGTCCGAGCTGCCGGACGAGCACGCCGCCATCGCGGGCACCAGCAGCGCCGCGATGGTCGCCAGTCCTGCCCTCATCCGCCTCACCGGTCCGTCTTCGCCCAGCACACCGAGCGCCGGTTGCCTGCCTGCCACTCGGCCTCGTGGAACCACGTGTAGCCGAACTCGTAGTCCACCGGATAGTTCATCCACGCTCCCACGGAGTCCGAGCAGTAGTCACGTGTGCGCACCTGCGAGAGCCGGTCGCCCGGGTAGGGGTCCTTCGGTCCGCCGAGCTTGATCGTGGTCACCGCCCGCCAGTCGTGCTGTTCGGTGCACGCGACCTTCTTCGACTTCAGCACGCTCGGCCCCTGCGCGCAGGTGAGCCACTGCTCGGGCGGCTTGGCCCGGAAGAGGCCCTTGGCGGTGGTCGGCAGCTCGGCGTACGACGTCGCGTCGGCCGGCCCACCGACGAGGTCGCAGCGATACCAGCGGGCGCCCTTGTCCCAGCCGCGCGTCGAGGGTCGGAACCAGGCCCAGCTCAGCTGCACGCGCATCGCGAGGCTCTCGTCGGCGCTGATGAACTTCTCGAACGCCTTCTCGCACGTCGTGAAGACCCACTTGCCGTGCTCGGCCGAGTCATAGCTCGTGCCGGTCGACGCGGGGAGGTCGCCGATGGCGAACGTCTCGGAGGTGTGCGGCGTGCTGCACGAGACCGGCTCGGAGGTGTTGGTGCGGGCGTCGGTGTCCTGCGGCGTCAGCCGGTAGCACGCGCCGAGCTTCGGCGGGTTGGTCTTGTCGGCTGCCGTCTGAGGCTGGAGCGGTGCCGAGCAACCGCCGAGCACGAGCACGACCGCGAGGAGTCCTGCCAGTGCGGTCCACCCCACCCGAGCCCCAGGAGTACGACGAAGCACGTGCGCCTCTCCTCGGTCGGTGAGCTGGATGTCGACCCGGGGCAGAGTGCTCTCGTCACCCGGCGAGCAACGCGGCGATCGTACCGCCGAGCTCGTAGGCAGAGGCGCTGTCCGCGCCCGAAACATCGCCCATCACCTCGACGACGTCGAAACCCTGCTTCCAGCCGAGGGCCCCGGTGATCGAGAGCACCGATCGGACCGCCCCGGTCGTGTCGTAGCGACCGTGGACGTAGAGGCCGAACGGCCGCCGCGCAGTCGCTCCTGCCGAGGGCTGGCCGGTGCCGTCGTCCGACAGCGCTCCACCGATCTGCAGGAAGGTCGAGTCGAAGACGTGCTTGAGGGCGCCGCTCATGTAGCCGAAGTTCGCCGTGGTCCCGAGGACGTAGCCGTCAGCGTCGAGCAGGTCCTGGTGGTCGGCCTCTCCTCGGGCGAAGGCCAGCGCCTCGACCACCCTCACCTCGATGCCCTCGATCGCGTCGTCGTGGGCCCCGGAGACCACGGCGTCGGTGAGCTCGGACAACGACCGCGTCGGGGAGTGGTGGACGACCAGGAGCCGAGGCATGGGCCGATGATGCCAAATCGTGGGACGAAGCCGTGGATGACAATTGGTGCCGAGCCGGACTCAATCCCACGGATCTTGTGGACATCTGCGACATCTGTCGCACACCAGTGCCGCGAAGGGCGACGTTGGGGGCAGACTGGGCGCTCATGGACCTGATCAACCCGCCCACCGGGTCCGCCGATCCCGTCGCCGAAGTACGCCGCCTTCGTCGCGAGCTGCGCCGGGAGCGCGCCCGCCGGCTGGCCGCCGAGTCGGTGGGAGCCCGCGCCAGTGCCGACCTCTACGATTCCGTGCTCGAGATGCGTTCGGCCCAGGCCGAGCTGCTCGACCACGCCGACCAGCCCCACGTGGGCAACGAGCTGCACACCGCGCTCAGCGAGGACCTCAGCTCCGGTCAGCTGGTCAACCGGGCCGCGGAGTCCGTCGGGCGCGCCATCGCCGTGGACCGCTGCGACGTGCTGCCGGTGGACTCCCATCGCTACACCGCGGTGCAGGGCACCTGGTGTGCCTCAGCAGAGGTCGCCCGACTGCCGCGGGTCGGCTCGTTCGTGGACCTGCCCGAGCCCTTGGCCACCCTCCTGATCGAGGCCGCGCAGAACAGCGAGCCGTTGCAGATCGCCCACGTGGACGAGGACGCGCGGCTCGGCCAGGAGGGCGCCCGGGAGATCGTCGAGGCTCTCGGGGTGCGTTCGATGGCGGCCTCGCCCATCGCGATGGGCGACGAGGTCGTCGGCTGGATGATCGTGCAGTCGGTGGTCCCTCGCACGTGGGACCCCCGCGAGCTGGCCATGTGTGCCGGACTCGCCCACGACCTGGTGACCTCGCTGATGCAGGTGCGCGCCTTCGAGCAGCAGCGCGAGTCGATGCAACGGCTCCAGCAGCTCGACCGGGCCAAGGACACCTTCATCTCGACGGTCTCCCACGAGCTGCGCACCCCGTTGACGAGCATCGTCGGCTACCTCGAGGTGATGAACGACGGCGGCATGGGCCCGCTCCCCAAGGGCATGCACGCCGGGCTCTCGGTGATCGAGCGCAACGCCGTCCGGCTGCGCGACCTGGTCGAGGACCTGCTCACCCTCTCGGCGTACGACGCTGAGGTGGTCCAGCTCGACCCGCAACCGGTCAACCTCGCCGGGCTCGTGCTCGAGTGCCAGCAGTCGATGACCAGCCTCGCGGAGGAGAAGCGGGTCGACCTGAAGATCATCGCCCAGCGGGGACTGCCGCCCGTGCTGGCCGACCGGAGCCACATCGACCGGGTGGTGGCCAACCTGCTCGGCAACGCACTGAAGTTCAGCCAGCGTGGTGGGCGGATCACGGTGCGTGTCGGAGCCGACGAGGAGAGCGTGGTGCTCACCGTCTCCGACACCGGGATCGGCATTCCTGCCCACGAGCAGGAGCGGGTCTTCACGCGCTTCTACCGCTCCTCGCTGTCGGTCGCTGACGAGATCCAGGGCGCGGGGCTCGGGCTCGCCCTCGTCCAGACCGTCGTCGAGTGGCACGGAGGAACGGTCGAGGTCGACTCGGTCGAGGCCCAGGGGACCACGGTCACCGTCCGTCTCCCGCACGCAGAATGAGCGCTGCTAGGGTGAGCGGGTCATGATGCGCAGCCTGCTCCTCCTTCGCTGCCGCAGCGGGGTCTGAACCAGCCGGACCTCCTCGCTGCGGAGAGTTCGAGCGCCCGGCGACTGACCAGCCGACGAAGGACCCTCATGACTCTGCAGCACTCAGGATTCAGGAACACCCAGCGCGCCGGTGGCATGCCGGTCAGCCGCTACCAGGCGTTCCCCCCGATCGACCTGCCCGACCGCACCTGGCCGAGCAACCAGATCACCCAGGCGCCCCGCTGGCTCTCCACCGACCTCCGCGACGGCAACCAGGCGCTGATCGACCCGATGTCGCCAGAGCGCAAGCACCGGATGTTCGACCTGCTGGTGGCGATGGGCTACAAGGAGATCGAGGTCGGCTTCCCGTCGGCCAGCGAGACCGACTTCGCCTTCGTGCGCCAGCTGATCGAGCGCGACAAGGTGCCCGACGACGTCACGATCTCGGTGCTGACCCAAGCGCGCGAGGACCTGATCGAGCGCACCACCCAGTCGCTCGTCGGTGTGCACCACGCCAACATCCACCTCTACAACGCATTGGCTCCGCTGTTCCGGCGCGTGGTCTTCCGCGCGACCAAGGACGAGGTCAAGGACATCGCCGTGCGCGGCACCGAGCTGTTCATGAAGTACGCCGAGCAGAACCTCGGCCAGACCGTGATCGGCTACGAGTACTCGCCCGAGATCTTCACCGGCACCGAGCTGCCCTTCTCCGTCGAGGTGTGCGAGGCCGTCTCCGACGTGTGGCAGCCCGATGACGGACGCGAGATCATCCTCAACCTGCCGGCGACGGTGGAGATGGCGACGCCCAACGTCTATGCCGACCAGATCGAGTGGTTCTCCCGCCAGCTGACCCGGCGCGAGTTCACGACGATCAGCCTGCATCCCCACAACGACCGCGGCACCGCGGTCGCCGCCACCGAGCTGGCCATGATGGCCGGTGCCGACCGGGTGGAGGGCTGCCTGTTCGGCCACGGCGAGCGCACCGGCAACGTGTGCCTGGTGACTCTGGGGATGAACCTGTTCAGCCAGGGCGTCGACCCGCAGATCGACTTCTCCGACATCGACGAGATCCGCCGCACGGTGGAGTACTGCACCCAGCTGCCCGTGCACCCGCGCCACCCCTACGCCGGCGACCTGGTCTACACGGCGTTCTCCGGGTCGCACCAGGACGCGATCAAGAAGGGCCTCGAGGCGCTCGAGGAGGAGGCGGAGCGGGCCGGCCATCCGGTGGGGGAGCACCCGTGGGAGGCGCCGTACCTGCCGATCGACCCCAAGGACGTCGGCCGGAGCTACGAGGCCGTCATCCGGGTGAACAGCCAGTCCGGCAAGGGCGGCGTGGCCTACGTGATGAAGTCCGAGCACAAGCTGGACCTGCCCCGCCGGCTGCAGATCGAGTTCAGCCGTGTGGTGCAGGAGCAGGTCGACGGGGAGGGCGGCGAGATGTCCCCGACCGCGATCTGGGACGCGTTCCGCCACGAGTACCTCACCCGCGAGGCGCCGCTCAAGCTCAACTCGGTGCACACGTCCTCGGCGGCCGGCGAGAAGGACCAGCTCACCGTGAACGTCTACGTCGACGGCGAGATGCGGGAGCTCCACGGGTCGGGCAACGGTCCGCTCTCCGCGTTCGTGGACGCGATCAACGGGCTCCCGCAGAGCTTCGACGTGCGCGTGCTCGACTACGCCGAGCACGCCCTGTCCTCCGGTGGCGACGCCATCGCCGCGGCGTACGTCGAGTGCGCGGTCGGCGACGACATCCGCTGGGGCGTGGGCCTGGACGCCAACATCGTCACCGCCTCGCTCAAGGCAGTGATCTCGGCGGTCAACCGCGGCTGACGCGGTCGCCGCCCGAGGCCCGCACGGCCGCGCGGGTCAGCGGCAGGGTGATCGTGAACGTGGTGCCCTCACCGGCTGCGGAGCGTACGTCGACCCGTCCCTCGTGGCTCTCCACGATGGTCTTCACGATCGCCAGGCCGAGACCCGAGCCCTGGATCGCGTGCTGCTGGACGACCGCGGTCCGGAAGAACCGTCCGAAGACCGCCTCGAGGTCTGACTCGGGGATGCCGAGGCCGGTGTCGGTCACGCTCAGCACGGCGGAGCGGCCGGCGACCTCGACGGCGAGGGAGACCACGATGCTGCCGCCGTCGAGGGTGAACTTCACCGCGTTGCTCAGCAGGTTGGTCACCGCCCGCTCGAGGTGGGTCGCGTCGCCGTTGACCATCACCGGGTCAGGGGGGAGCGCGAAGGTCACGTCGAGCTTGCGCGTGGCCAGCATCGAGGCGATCGCGTGGGCGCTCTCGTCGACGACCTCGCGCAGATCGACCTCGCTGTCGAGGTCCTGCCAGGACTCGTGGTCGAAGGTGGCCAGCACGAGCAGGTCGTCGGCCAGCGCGAGCAGCCGGTCGCCGTTGCGCGAGATCACGTTGACCATGCGCTGCTGCTCGGGGAGCAGCTCACCGAGCATGCCCTCCTCGAGCATCTCCGCGCTGCCGATGATGCTGCTCATCGGCGTCCGCAGCTCGTGGCTGACCGTGGAGACGAAGTCGTCCTTGGCGCGGTCGAGGTCCTTGAGCCGGGCGACCACCTCGCGCTCGCGACGCAGAGCCTTGACCAGGATCTCCTGGCTGCGCCGGGTGTCGGTGATGTCGCTGGCCACGAACAGGTAGCCGATGACCTGTCCGAAGGTGTCGGTGACCGGGTTGGTCGTCATGGACACCTTCATCGGGGAGCGGCCCACGGGCAGCCAGGTCCAGTCCCGGGTCTCCGGGGTGAGCTCGCCGGAGGCGGTCCCGACGATCGCGTCGAAGGCGCCCTGCCCGCTCTCGCGCGGATGGCGGTCGAGGTCCTCCGCGCCGATGAACTCGACCAGGTCGCGCCCGGTGGCCTCCGTCGCGGCGATCCCCAGCATGTGCTCGGCGCCGGTGTTGAACAGCGTGATCCCGCCGTGGAGGTCGGTGCCGACGAACGCGATCGTGCGAGCCGACCTCAGGAGGTGCTCGATCATGCCCGCACTCTCGCGGGCGGCAGTCACGTCGGTCGCCGAGAGCACGTAGGTGACAGGGGAGTCGGAGTTGGCCTGGTAGACGTCGGCCGAGAACACCACCAGCCGCAGCCCGTCGGCCTTGGTGACCAGCTGCGCCTCGCCGGTGGTGGGCAGCTGCCCGGGATCGGCGAACAGCTCGGCCGCCGGCTCGCGCTGGTCCTCGGTGAGGAGGTTCTCCCAGAACGGGCGGCCCACGAGCTCCTGCTCGCTGAACCCGGTCAGGCTCGTCGTGGCCGGGTTGGCCGCGATCACGACCCCGTTCACGTCGGTGACCACGATCATGCTGCTGGCGGTGTCGATCACCGACCGCGTGTAGTCGCGCTCCGCCTGCAGGCGCTCCTGCAGCTCCAGGGGCTCCGTGACGTCGACCATGTGCAGCGAGAACGAGGTGTGGTCCTCGTCGCTCTCGAGCAGGGACAG
Source organism: uncultured Actinomycetota bacterium (assembly GCA_963843075.1). GTDB lineage: Bacteria > Actinomycetota > Actinomycetes > Propionibacteriales > Nocardioidaceae > Marmoricola. The sequence goes on from CAWJJD010000001.1 coordinate 1,901,325, forward strand.
GGTCGCCTCGAGGCGCGTCCGGGGCTGACCCACGACCCCGACCGGTCCGGTCCAGCCCGTCATCGAGCCGTTGTTGAGGTCATCGAGCGCGTCGAAGAGCTCTCGGGAGGCCAGGGCACCGGCGACCGGCTGACCGACCAGCTCCTCGACCGTGCGGTGCAGCAGGTCGGCGCTCGCGAGGTTGCAGTCGGAGAAGCGCGCCTCGCCCTGCTCGCAGGTGACCAGCACGATCGGGATGCGGGACTCGGTGAAGTTGGCCCGGAACATCCGCTCACTGGTGCGCAAGCGGGCGACTGCGCGCTCGCGTTGCTGCATCGCCATGGCGAGGGGGAGCCCGATCAGCGCGACACAGATCAGGTAGAGCTGCGCGTAACGCGTGCTGCTGGCCGCGGCGGTGGTGTTGATGATGTCGGAGAAGGGTCCGCTGTCGAGCTGGGTGAGCAGCGAGATGGCCATCGCGAACAGCACCTGCTCGAGGACCACGACCCAGGCGTTGAAGCGCACAGCGGCCCACACCAGCACCGGCAGGGGAGCGAACCCCAGGGTCAGGTGTCCGGGCGCCAGGGTGAGCAGGGTCGCGCTCGCCAGGGTGAGCACCTGCGCGACGAGCTCGACGCGGCGTACGCCGAGAGACCGGCCGTGGGTGCGGAAACCCAGCAGTGCCAGGGGTGCCAGCATCAGGACCGAGGCGCCGTGGGAGGGCACGACCAGGCCGAGGGTCGTCCAGAAGGACCGGTCCAGGAAGGCCGTGTAGATCAGCGAGATGAGCAGACCGGCGGTCGTGGCCCCTGTGGTGGCGATGGCGAACAGTCGCCAGACGTCGTTGACGTCGCGCATGCGGCGACCGATGAACCGGAGCACCAACCAGCCGACCAGGGCCACCTCGATGGTGTCGGCCAGGCCGAGCAGGACCGAGACCCCGACCGACCGTCCAACCGTGAAGTTGGCCAGCGAGAACGCGATCGTGAGTGCGCCGAGGGTCGCTCGCCGACGCTGGTTGGGAGTCGCGAGCAGGGCCAGCACACCGACGCCGGCGGCGGGGAACCAGGCGGCCACGGCGCCTGTTGCCTGCCCGATGCCCAGCGCGGCCGCGCCGGAGACATAGGCCGCGAGAACCAGCCCGCAGACGAGCAGCATCCGAGCTGAGCTCGCCGTGTCCCGTTCCACTCCCTGATTCTCGCGCAGTCCGGGGTCAACCGGGGCAGATTCGTCCCGGCCGCGCCGCGGACTGCTCCACCCGAGGCGCTGTCCGGCGTGCCAGAGTTGCCCCATGACCCTGGTTTCCGAGCGGATCGGGCAGTTCTTCCACGACGGCCACCGGCTGGAGTACACCGAGTACGGCGGCGGCGACCACTGGGTCGTCCTGATCCACGGCCAGCTGATGCCACGCCGGATGCACCAACCGCTGGCACGTCATCTCGCAGCGGCCGGCTCCCACGTCGTCACCGTCGACCTGCTGGGCCACGGGCGTTCTGACCGACCCGACGACCCACTGGTGTACTCCATGACCGCCTTCGGGGAGCAGGTGATCGCGCTGCTCGACGAGCTCGGCGTGGAGCAGGCGGTCATCGGGGGCACCTCCCTGGGGGCGAACGTCTCGCTCGAGGTCGCCAGCCTCGCGCCGGAACGGGTCCGGGGGATCATCGCCGAGATGCCCGTGCTCGACAACGCCCTCGAGGCCGGGATCCTGGCCTTCGCGCCGCTGCTGTTCCTCGCGCGCTTCGTGCCCCTGTCGATCAGCGGGCTGCGTGCGGTGACACGAGTGGTGCCGCGGGGCGTCGTACCGTTCTGGACCGGCATCACCCTGGACACCCTCGACCAGCGGCCGGCGCCGATGGCTGCCGCGATCCACGGCATCTTCTTCGGCCGGATCGCGCCGTCGTCGCGGTTGCGCAGACGGATCGAGGCACCTGCCCTGGTGATCGGGCACCCACGCGACCCCATCCACCCGGCCGCAGATGCGGCCATGCTGGCCGAGGAGCTTCCCCACAGCACGTTCGTCGAGGCTCACGGGATCCTGGAGTGGCGGCTGCGACCGGGTCGGCTCGATGCCCTCACCGAGGACTTCGTCACCCGGTGCTTCGAAGGCGAGGCCCCTGCGAGACGGCTGAACGGTTGACCGACCGGTGGGCGCGAACCGTGGCGATCGGCTGATCTGCGGCAGATCACGCGTTAACCTGCCGTCAAACGACGTCAGCGTCGGGAAGGTATGAACCGGCATGCGGTCGCGCTCGTCCTTTGTCTCGGAGATCCAGCAGCTCCTGACAGGGGAGCGGGCTGATCCTCGCGCTGCCCAGGGGCTGTTCCTGCTGCCGGTGCTCATGGAGCTGGCGTTGCGTGCCCTCGTCGGGGTCAGCTATGACCGCTACTTCGTGATCGCCTCTCTCGTCGTCGCGGTGGCGACCCTGGGCGCGGTCCTGATCGGCCTGGACCTGCTGAGCCATCGGTGGACGATCTGGCTGCCGGTCCTCGACATCGTCGCCCTGGGGATCTACCGCTTCTCCGAGCCCACGGCTATCGCCGTCGCCGTCGTCTTCCCGGCGATCTGGCTCGGCCTGCAGTACGGCCGCAAGGGGGTGCTGGTCACCACGGTCGTGGTCCTGCTCTCCTTCGTCCTGCCGACCCTCTTCTTCTTGAGCCTCACGCTGCTCGACGCCATCTCACGGGTCTCGCAGATGACGATGATGGCGGTGATCTGCTCCGCCGCTGTCGCCTTCGTCGCCGACCTGTGGAAGGCGCAGTTCGAGCAGGCGCGCAACAGCAACGCGCGGCTCGAGCTGGCCATGGCCGACGTCATCGAGCAGCGGCGGCTCACCCGCACCATCGTCAACGGCGTGGACGTCGGGCTGGTCGCCCTGGACGCCTTCGGTGCCTACGACTCGACGAACCCCCGGCACGAGGAGTTCATGGCCCTGGCCTATCCCGACGGGCACCGGGGGATGGCCGGGCAGGAGGGCTTCGTCTACGCCGCCGACGGCGTCACCCTGCTGACCAGCGACGCCATGCCCACGACGATGGCCGCGCGGGGCGAGGCGTTCCGCGACTACCTGATCTGGGTGGGGGAGGTCCCGGCGGATCGACGGGCGTTGGCGGTGTCGTCCTCGCCGTACTTCCGCAACAACGGCGAGTTCGGCGGTGCCGTGCTGGCCTATCACGACATCACCGAGCTGGTGGTGGCCTCACGCATCAAGGACGAGTTCGTCGCCTCGGTGAGCCACGAGCTGCGTACGCCGCTCACCTCGATCATCGGCTACGTCGACGTCATCCTCGACGACACCGAGGAGCAGCTGCCCGGGGACGTCCGCAACCATCTCCACGTCGTCCAGCGCAACGCCCGACGCCTGCACCGTCTCGTCGACGACCTGCTCTCCACTGCGCTGCAGTCGGTCGCCACGGTGCTCGACATCGAGCGCGTCTCGGTGACCGAGCTGCTCGAACGGTCCGCGGTCGAGGCGCGCAAGGCCGCCGTCGCCGCAGGCATCGAGCTCGAGCTCGACACCGGTGCCGAGTCCAGGCTCGCGATCAACGGGGACAGCGAGCGGCTCGCGCAGGTCTTCGACAACCTGTTCAGCAACGCGATCAAGTACACCCCGCGGGGCGGCCGGGTCGAGGGCACAGCCGGGCGGGACGGCGACGCTGCCGTGGTCCGGGTCCGCGACACGGGCCGTGGCATCGCCGAGGCCGAGCAGAGCAAGATCTTCAACAAGTTCTTCCGCAGCAGCACGGTGCTCACCGACGCCATCCCGGGCGTCGGGCTGGGGCTGGCGATCACCAAGACCATCGTGGACGCGCACGGCGGCAGCATCACGGTGACCAGCGAGCTCGGGAAGGGCGCGACCTTCGAGGTGCGCCTGCCGCTCGCCGAGCCACCGCTCGTCCCCGCTGCCTGAGCGCGGTCGCGCGGCGGGTCGCTGCGGGTTGTCACAGCCGCGGGGGACAATGACCTCATGCCCCTGTACAGCGACGAAGCCATCGTGCTGCGCACGCACAAGCTGGCAGAGGCCGATCGCATCATCACGCTGCTCACCCGCGAGCACGGCATCGTCCGGGCGGTCGCCAAAGGCGTACGCCGCACGTCCTCGCGCTTCGGCTCCCGCCTCGAGCCGTTCACGCACGTGGACCTCCAGCTCGCCGTGGGGCGCAACCTCGACGTCATCACCCAGGCCGAGACCCGCGCCCCCTACGGCGCCCGGATCGTCGAGGACTACGACTGCTACACCGCCTCCAGCGTGATGCTCGAGACGGCCGAGCGGCTGGTCTCCGAGGAGCGTCAGCCCTCGCTCCAGCAATACCTCCTCCTGGTCGGGGCCCTGCGCGCCATGACCTCGGGGGAGCACCGCTCGGGCGACGTCCTCGACTCGTTCCTGCTGCGATCGCTGGCGGTGGCGGGCTACGCGCCCTCGTTCGCTGCCTGCGCCAACTGCGGGCTGGAGGGCCCGCACCGCGCGTTCAGCCCCGCCGCTGGTGGGTCGCTGTGCCCGACGTGCCGGGTGCCCGGGTCCGCGAGCCCTGCGATGGAGACCCTCGCCCTCCTCGGAGCCCTGCTCGCCGGCGACTGGCTGGTCGTCGACGGCTCCGAGCAGCGCCACCGTCGTGAGGCGCGAGGGCTGGTCGCTGCCTATGTCGCCTGGCACCTCGATCGTGGCCTGCGATCGTTCCCCTACGTCAGCGAAGGGTGAACGGTGGCGCGCAGGAGCAAGGGGTCCGACCACCGGTCCGCCCGAGGTGCCGTCCGTCGACCTGACCCGCACCCGTCCGGCGCGACACCCCCCGAGGTGCCCGCAGACCTGGTGCCGCGGCACGTCGCGATCATCATGGACGGCAACGGTCGGTGGGCCAGCGACCGCGGGCTGCCGCGCACGGCCGGTCACGAGCAGGGTGAGCACTCGCTGTTCGACGTGGTCGAGGGCGGCATCGAGATCGGCGTCAAGGCCATCTCCGCCTATGCGTTCTCGACCGAGAACTGGTCGCGGTCAGCCGACGAGGTGAAGTTCCTGATGGGGTTCAACCGCGACGTGATCCGACGCCGGCGCGACGAGATGCACGAGCTCGGCGTACGCGTGCGATGGGCCGGTCGCGCTCCGCGCCTGTGGCGCTCGGTGATCAAGGAGCTCCAGGTCGCCGAGGAGCTCACCCGCGACAACGACGTGCTCACGCTGACGATGTGCGTCAACTACGGAGGTCGGTCGGAGATCGTCGACGCCGTCCGCGCGATCGGTCGCGACGTGGCGGCCGGGCTGCTCAACCCCGACCGGGTCGACGACCGCACCTTCGCGAAATACCTCTACGTTCCCGAGGTCGGGGACGCCGACCTCGTCTGGCGCACCTCGGGCGAGCAGCGACTCAGCAACTTCATGCTGTGGCAGGCGGCCTACTCCGAGATGGTCTTCAGCGACGTGCTCTGGCCCGACGTCGACCGGCGCGACCTGTGGGCCGCGATCGAGACCTACGCGCGCCGCAACCGCCGCTACGGCACCGCCTGATCCGTCCCACGGGCCGCTCAGGCCCGGTCGCCGGGGTGCAGCTGGAACGCCGTGTCGCGCTGCCACTCGCGCGAGTCCACAGCCGCCCTCAGCTCGGTCACATCTGGCTGGGCCGGCACGATCATCATCACCCGATCAGACACCAGTGCCTGATCGGGGGGACGGCACCATTTTTCGGAGGAGGGGTCCCGAGGACTGGGTAGAATCGATGCGTGCTGATCCGCGCAACGCAGTGGTGGTGGCCGACCGACTAGGCGGCCACCGATTGTCACGACCCATCGAGCCGCCCGAGGGCGGCTCGCGCTGTTTGGGATCAGGTGCGTGCCTGCCCGAGGGCACCCATCCCCAGGAGCACGCATGACCACCACCGTTTCTGCCGCCATCGACCGCAGTCGAGACCTGGCGGCCTCCATCGAGACCTGTCCCGGACGCCACCGGATGCTCACCGGAGACCGGCCCACGGGTGACCTGCACATCGGGCACTACCTGAGCAGCCTCCGCAGCCGCGTGGCGCTCCAGGACCAGGGCGTGGAGTCCTTCGTCCTGATCGCCGACTACCAGGTGATCACCGATCGTGACTCCGTCGGGCAGCTGAAGGCCAACGCGCTCTCCCTGCTGGCTGACTACCTCGCGGCCGGGCTCGATCCTGCGCGCTCCACGATCTTCACGCATTCGGCGGTGCCGGCCCTCAACCAGCTGATGCTGCCCTTCCTCAGCCTGGTGACCCGGTCCGAGCTTGAGCGCAACCCGACGGTCAAGGACGAGCTCAGGGCCAGCCGTCGGAGCCTGTCGGGCCTGCTGCTCACCTACCCGGTGCACCAGGCTGCCGACATCCTCTTCTGCAAGGCGGACGTGGTGCCGGTGGGCAGGGACCAGCTGCCACACCTGGAGCAGACCCGGGTCGTGGCCAGGCGTTTCAACGAGCGCTATGCAGGTGGCGTGGAGGTCTTCCCGGAGCCGGCGGCCCTGGTGAACGACCAGCAGCTCGTGCTGGGGCTCGACGGACACAAGATGGCCAAGAGCAGGGGCAACGTCATCGGGCTCTCCGCCACGGCCGATGAGACCGCCGCCCTGATCCGCAAGGCACGCACCGACTCGGAGTCGGTCATCACCTACGAACCGGAGCGTCGCCCCGAGGTGGCCAACCTGCTCACCATCGCCTCCGGCTTCACCGGAGTCCCACCGGAGCAGCTGGCCGGCACGCTGGGTGCCGGCGGTGGCAGCGCGCTCAAGCGGCTGGTCACCGAGGCGGTCAACGAGGGTCTTCGTGGACACCGCGAACGCAGGTCAGCGTGTGCCGCCGATCCTGGTCAGCTGCTGAAGGTGCTGCACGCCGGGAATGCCGCCGCGTCGGCGGTGGCCGAGCAGACGCTGACCGAGGTCCGTCAGGTGATGTCGATGGACTACTGAGTAGGCGCTAAATGAACAGGCCGGTGGTGCGCAGCAGCCAGTCGCGCTCGCGGTCGGCCTCGCCGACCATCTCGCCGGAGGGCACCACGTCCTGAGACGTGCGCAGGTCCTCGCGCCGGATGGGCGCAGGCAGGTGGGCGTACTTGTTCTCGACGGGCTGTTCGTCCTGGGTGCCCTCGGTGTCCCTGGTGTCCATGCCGTCACCTCCTGCTCTCCTCCAGCGTACGCCGCGCTCAGCAGGAGCTGCACGTGCCGAAGATCTCCAGCGTGTGGCTGACCTCGGAATAGCCGTGTGCCGCCGCGACCGAGCGCGTCCACTTCTCGACCGTCGGGCCCTCCACCTCGACCGTCGCCCCGCACGAGCGGCACACGAGGTGATGGTGATGGCTGTCGCTGCACCGGCGGTAGCTGCTCTCCCCGCTCTCGGTCCGCAGGGAGTCGATCTCGCCGGCGTCGGCCATCGCCTGGAGCGCCCGGTAGACCGTCGAGAGCCCCACCTGCTCGCCTCGGTCGGAGAGCAGGGCATGGATCTCCTGGGCGCTGCGGAAGTCGTCGAAGGCCTCCATCACCCCGGCGATGGCCCGGCGCTGCCGGGTCGGACGGGAGACGCCTGTGGTGGTCGGTTCAGTGCTCGTCATAGTGACCTCCGTGCGCCGCGTGGCGGCGCCCCCCGTGGATGTAGTCGACGTGGTCGCCGTGCTCCACGGCCGGGTGCCCGCAACGGGGTCCGTGCTCGTGGCGGTGCGGCTCGTGCACGGTGTCGTGGGCCGCGGCCCGTGCCACGGCAGCCTCGACGTCCTCGTGCACCGGGAAGGGGATCCGCGCCCGACGACGGTTCTGCACCACCAGTCCCAGCGGGAAGGTGAGCGCGAAGCCGGCCAGCGACACCAGCACGATCGTCGCTCCCGGTGGCACGTCGGCGAAGGCCGAGATCGTGACGCCCAGGACCGAGGCGAGCGTCCCGGCCGCCATCGCACCGATCATGGTGACCTTGAACCCGCGCGAGAACTGCTGGGCGGTCGCGACCGGAATGATCATCAGGGCGCTCACCAGCAGCAGCCCGACGGTGCGCATCGCGACGCTCACCGTCACCGCCGCCAGCACCGAGATCAGCACGTTGTAGAACCGCACCGACAGGCCGGTCGTGCGGGCGTAGTCCTCGTCGTTGGCGACCGAGAACAGCTGGGGGAGCAGCACGAACGAGGTGACGAGCACGACGAGCGCGAGCGCCACACTGACCACCACTGCCGACAGCGAGATGGTCGTGATCGAGCCGAAGAGGTACTGCTGGAGGGCGAACACCCCGTCGCCGCTGAGCGAGACCAGCATCAGCCCGCCGGCGATGCCGCCGTAGAACAGCAGCGCCAGGGCCACGTCTCCCGTGGCCTTGCCAGTGGACCGGATCAGCTCGATCAGCAGGGCGCCGAGGATGGCGACCACGACGGCGGTGAGCGTGGGTGACGTGCCGGTCAGCAGGCCGAGAGCCACACCGGTGACACACACGTGGCCGATCCCGTCGCCCAACAGGGACAGTCGGCGCTGGACGAGGAAGGTCCCGACGGCGGGGGCCGCCAGACCGGTGACGGCTGCGGCGATCAGTGCCCTGATCATGAACGGCGCGAAGAGGATGTCCATCAGAGCCCTCCGTCCAGGGGTGCCTGCACCGGGGGGCGGAGGAAGGGCGGCGTCGTCGGACGGTGGTGGTGATGGTGATCCGGGTGGTCGGCATCGAGGGGTGGTCCGTCGTAGGCGACCCGCCCCTCGCGAAGCACCAGCGTGCGCTGGATCAGGTCGGCGAACGGCCCGAGCTCATGGAGTACGACGACGATGGTCGCCCCCGCGGCGGTCAGGGACGCGAGCGTCTCGGCGATGGCCTCCTGGCTGTCGTGGTCGACACCGGCGTTCGGCTCGTCGAGGACCAGCAGCTCCGGCTGGCCGGCGAGCGTGCGTGCCATCAGCACCCGCTGCTGCTGCCCGCCGGACAGCGTCGAGACCTGGTGCTGGGCCCGGTCGGCCAGCCCCACGGCCTCCAGGGCCTCCGCGATGGCGGTGCGGTCGCTGCGCCGGATCGGCACCATCGGCCGGCGCCGGGACAGCCGTCCGGCGGCCACCACCTCGGCCACCGTCGACGGGACGCCCTGGGTGATCGTCGATCGTTGCGGCACGTAGCCGAGCCGGTGCCACTCCCGGAAGCCCGTCAACGGCTCGCCGAAGAGGCTGATGCTCCCGGTGCTCAACGGGTGCAGGCCGACCGTCGCCTTGACGAGGGTGGACTTGCCGGAGCCGTTGGCGCCCATGAGTGCGACCACCTCGCCGCGGTGCACGGCCACGTCGACGTCGCGCACGATCGGCCGACCGCCGAGCGAGACCCCGGCACCCACGATGTCGACCACTGGTCCGTCGGACGCGTGCATCTCGTAGGGGCTCACGCGCACCCACCTGCCTTCCGTAGGGCACCGAGGTTCTCATGCATCAGGCTGAGGTAGTCGTCGTCGTCCTTCGCCGAGGCCAGCCCCTCGATCGGGTCGAGGACCTCGGTGCTGATGCCCAGGTCGCTGGCGAGGGTGTCGGCCAGCTTGGGGCTGGCCAGGCGCTCGTTGAAGACCGTCGTGATCTTGTCGGAGCGGATCAGGTCCGCGAGCTCGGCGAGGTGGCGGGCGGAGGGCTCGGCGTCGGGGGAGAGGCCCGCGATGGGATGCATCTGGAGGTCGTAGCGGGCTCCGAGGTACTCGAAGGCGTCGTGGCTCACCACGACGGTCCGTGTGGTGCAGTCGCGCAGTCCGGCGCGGTAGTCGCCGTCGAGCTTCGTCAGGTCGGCCTGGAGCTTCTCGTTGGCGGCCGCGAAGTCCGACGCGTGCTCGGGGTCGGCCTTGCTGATCTGGTCGGTGAACGCGTCGGCCGCCTTGCCGAGGAGGGTCGGGTCCAGCCAGAAGTGCGGGTCGACGTCCCCGCCCTCGCCATCGCCGTCCGCGTGCCGGAGCTTCACCGTGGTGGCCGCGTCGACCACATGGTCAGGACCGTTGTTCTTGACAGCCTCGTCGACGGCGGGCTGCAGGCCCTTCTCGTAGAAGACGACCGAGGCTCCCGAGATCCGGGCGACCTGGCGCGGGGAGAGCTCGATGTCGTGCGGCTCCACCCCGGGCTGGGTGAGGTTGGTGACCTTGGCGTGGTCACCCACGATCCGCTCCGCGACGTACTGCAGGGGATAGAAGGACGCCACCACCTCACCGTCGCTGCTGCCGTTCGCAGCGCAGCCGGAGAGTGTCGCCGCCGGGAGCAGCAGCGCGAGCGGGAGCAGGAGGGGTCGCCACATGACAATGATTCTCATCTGGAATGAGAATCATTGTCAACCGGACCCGGCTCCTCTAGGGTCGGCACGTGCTGGTCGTGAACAGGTTCCGGGTCCCCGAGGACGAGGCGGAGGACTTCCGTGCCGAGCTCGAGGCGGCCCTCGGGGTGCTCGCTCAGCAACGCGGGTACGCCGATGGCCGGCTCGGCCGCAACGTGGACGACCAGACCCTGTGGGTGATGGTGACCCGGTGGAAGGACGTCGGCAGCTACCGGCGCGCGCTCTCGTCGTACGACGTGAAGGTGGGTGCGGTCCGCCTCCTGGGCCGGGCCGTCGACGAGCCGTCGGCCTACGAGTCCCTCGACGGTGAGCTCAACGAGTGGCGCCCTCGCGTGGTGTGAGCAGGTGGTGAGGGGGGTCGGCGGTTTGGCCGGGCGCCCGGCCAATTGTTCAGTGGAGGGGCAATGTTTCACCCCTCCACTCGCAGTTTGGCCGGGCGCCCGGCCAAACCGCAGCCGCCAAACCGCACACCGGTGAGAGTGCTCAGCCGCGCTCGGTAGGGTGGGATCTTCGCCCGCCGCAGCCAGCGGACGGGCACGCCCTCTGCAAGGAGCACCACCATGGCCAAGGCCCCGGCTTCTGCCGTCGACAACGTCGTCTCCCTCGCCAAGCGCCGGGGTTTCGTCTACCCGTGCGGCGAGATCTACGGCGGCACCCGGTCGGCCTGGGACTACGGCCCGCTGGGCGTGGAGCTCAAGGAGAACATCAAGCGCCAGTGGTGGCGTTCGATGGTGCAGTCGCGCGAGGACATCGTCGGTCTCGACTCCAGCGTGATCCTGCCCCGGCAGACCTGGGAGGCCTCGGGCCACGTCGCGACGTTCACCGACCCGCTGACCGAGTGCCAGTCGTGCCACAAGCGCTTCCGGGCCGACCACCTCCAGGAGGAGTACGCCGAGAAGAAGGGCATCGACGATCCGGACAGTGTTGATCTGGAGACCCTCGCCTGCCCCAACTGCGGCACCCGCGGCGCGTGGACCGAGCCGCGCCAGTTCTCCGGCCTGCTCAAGACCTACCTCGGTGTCCTCGAGGACGAGAGCGGCCTGCACTACCTGCGGCCCGAGACCGCCCAGGGCATCTTCTTGAACTTCACCAACGTGGTGACCAGCTCCCGCAAGAAGCCGCCGTTCGGCATCGCCCAGACCGGCAAGAGCTTCCGCAACGAGATCACGCCGGGCAACTTCATCTTCCGCACCCGCGAGTTCGAGCAGATGGAGATGGAGTTCTTCGTCAAGCCCGGCGAGGACGAGGAGTGGCACCAGTACTGGATCGACGAGCGCACCCGCTGGTACGTCGACCTCGGCGTCAACCCCGACAACCTGCGTCACTACGAGCACCCGAAGGAGAAGCTGAGCCACTACTCGAAGCGCACCGTCGACATCGAGTACCGGTTCAAGTTCGCCGGCTCGGAGTGGGGCGAGCTCGAGGGCATCGCCAACCGCACCGACTTCGACCTCAAGACGCACTCCGAGCACTCCGGCCAGGACCTGTCCTACTTCGACCAGGCAGCCGGCGAGCGCTACCTGCCCTACGTCATCGAGCCGGCGGCGGGCCTGAGCCGCAGCCTGATGACCTTCCTGGTCGACGCCTGGACCGAGGACGAGGCACCCAACACCAAGGGCGGTGTCGACAAGCGCACCGTGCTGCGTCTCGACCCGCGTCTCGCACCGGTCAAGGTGGCGGTGCTCCCGCTGAGTCGCAACGAGGACCTGACCCCCAAGGCGAAGGCGCTCGCCACCGAGCTCCGCGGGCTCTGGAACGTCGACTTCGACGACTCCGGCGCGATCGGTCGGCGCTACCGCCGCCAGGACGAGATCGGCACGCCGTACTGCGTCACCGTCGACTTCGACACCCTCGAGGACGACGCGGTGACCGTCCGCGAGCGCGACACGATGAAGCAGGAGCGGATCCCCCTCGAGGGCGTGCGTTCGTGGTTCGCCGAGCGACTCGTCGGGTGCTGACCGGAGAAGTCGCGGGAGGGCCGCGCCGGCGAATGCCCACGAAGCGCCCGGCCGACGGGCACAATGTCCGCGTGACGAGACTCGCCCATGCTCAGCGCGCCCGGAGGGCCGTCGTGGCCCTGCTGGTCGCCCCCGCGCTGGTCCTCTCCGCGTGCGGGGCGGACAGCGAGAAGAAGCCAACGGCGAAGCCCTCGACGGACCTGCCGACGGGCAACGTCGAGGTGCCTGACGGCGTCACGCTCACCAAGGCCGGCAGCGCCTTGAAGTTCGGGGAGACCGCGACCGTGGCCTACGAGCCGAACACGCAGCGCAGCTCCGTGCTCGAGCTGACCGTGCTCTCCGTGCAGACCGGGCGCATCGCGGACCTGGCGGCCTACCAGCTCGACGACGCCACCAAGAAGGCCACGCCCTACTACGCCCGGGTCCGGGTCAAGAACGTCGGCACGGGCGACGTGAGTCGGTCCGCGATCCCGCTCTACGCCGTGGACAGCAGCAACGCGCTCGTCCTGCCCTCGAGCTTCAACAACACCTTCGCCAAGTGCCCCTCGACCCCGCTGCCCGCCGGGTTCACCAACGGCAAGACGGCCAACGGCTGCCTGACCTACCTGATCCCGCCGGGCAAGTCGCTGGTGGAGATGAGCTTCCGACCGCTGCAGGCCTTCGAGCCGATCACCTGGAAGGGCGCGATCAAGCCCGCGGTGGTGAAGAAGCCGGCCAAGAAGAAGAAGAAGGCACAGCCCTGACGTCGGCCACACTCCGTTCTCCGCTCCGCCTCGGTGCGCTCGAGGTCCCGGTGCCCGTGGTGCTCGCACCGATGGCCGGGATCACGAACGCGGCCTACCGCCGGCTCTGCAGCGAGCAGGGCGCCGGTCTCTACGTCTGCGAGATGATCACCAGCCGCGGACTGGTCGAGGGCGACGCGATGACGCGCCAGATGCTGGTCTTCGACGAGCAGGAGCGGGTCCGCTCGGTGCAGCTCTACGGCACCGACCCGGCCTACGTCGGCAAGGCGACCGAGATCCTGTGCGCGGAGTACGGCGTGGCCCACGTGGACCTCAACTTCGGCTGCCCGGTCCCGAAGGTGACCCGCAAGGGCGGCGGGGCCGCGCTCCCGTGGAAGCGCACCCTGCTCGGCGAGATCCTCGAGGCTGCGGTCGCCGCCGGGTCTCGATACGACGTCCCGGTCACCATGAAGACCCGCAAGGGCATCGACGACGACCACCTGACCTACCTCGACGCGGGCCGGATCGCGCAGGAGTCGGGCGTCGCGGCGATCGCCCTGCACGGGCGTACGGCGATCCAGGGCTACTCCGGCACCGCCGACTGGGACGCGATCGCCCGCCTCGTCGAGCACGTCGACATCCCGGTCCTCGGCAACGGGGACATCTGGGAGGCCTCGGACGCGGTCCGGATGGTCGAGCAGACCGGCGCGGACGGCGTCGTGGTCGGCCGTGGCTGCCTCGGTCGGCCGTGGCTGTTCCGGGACCTGGCAGCGGCGTTCTCGACCACGTCGGTCGAGCCCGTCGAGTCCTCCGCCCTCCCGGTGCTGGGCGAGGTCGCGGCGATGATGCTCCGCCACGCCGAGCTGCTGGTCGTGCACATGGGGGAGGAGCGCGGCTGCAAGGAGTTCCGCAAGCACGTCTCGTGGTACCTCAAGGGCTTTCCCGTCGGGGGCGACCTGCGGCGCGCCCTCGCCCTGGTGAGCACGCTCGCCGAGCTCGACGGTCTCCTCGGCGAGCTCGATCCGACCGCAGAGTTCCCGGTCGTGGAGCTCGGCACTCCCCGAGGGCGGCAGGGCAGTCCGCGCAAGGGGGTCGCGCTGCCGGAGGGGTGGCTCGACGACACCGACGGCACCGGGTCCGTCATACGCGAGGAGGCGTCGGAAACCAGCGGCGGCTGAGGGCGGGAGCGGCCGGGGAAGGGGCGCTTGTGAACGCGTTCACGTGTCGAGGGTCACGTACTGCATCCGACGGCCCGACTTGGTAGTAGCCGGGGATCGTGGTTGCATCGATGGGTTCCACGCCCCGAACGTTAGGAATCCCCCGTGCCCCGAGGACTCTCCCGAGGCCACGACCGAGGCGGCTACCAAGGCAGGCACAGCCTGGAGCACACCAGGTCAGCCTCGTTCCACACCGTCTTCCACCGTCGCCGCCTGGCCCTGCTGACCGCACCACTGGTCACCGCGCTGGCGGTCGGCGCCGGAGTCGCGACCAGTGGCCTGAAGACTCCGAGCCCGGCGCCGTCCACGGCCGCCGCAGGCTCGGTGAGCGCAGCGGTCCCGTCGATCGACCGGGACCGCACCCTCGGCACCACCCGTTCGACCGAGCGCGTCCCGCTGGTCAACACCCGGGTCCCGAAGCCCAAGGGCAAGCTCTGGACCACGGCCGACCTGAACCTGCGCACCGAGCCGCGTGCGAAGGCACGCACCGTGGGCCTGCTCGACTCCGGCAAGAAGGTGCCGGTCACCGGCGAGAAGTCCGGTGCCTATGCCGAGGTGATCTTCAAGGGCGCGGCCCGGTGGGTGACGGCGGACTACCTGAGCAAGGAGAAGTCACCGGCGGCCATGGGCCTCAGCGACGCACCCTGTCCCGACGGATCCTCGATCGAGTCGGCCATCCAGCCGCAGGCCGTGAGGGTCTACCGCGCTGCCTGTGCCGCGTTCCCCGAGCTCACGACCTACGGCGGCCAGGACGGTCACGGCGAGCACGTGAACGGCGAGGCCATCGACTTCATGGTGCCCGACTCCGGGACCGGCCAGCGCCTGGCGGACTTCCTCTACGCGCACCACGCGGAGCTCGATCTGTTCGACATCATCTGGAGCCAGCACATCTGGACGATCCAGCGCTCAGGTGAGGGCTTCCGGTCCATGGGAGACCGTGGGTCGGCGACGGCCAACCACTACGACCACGTGCACATCAAGATCAACTGACCGCCCTCCGGACGGGCTTCACGACACGTCGAAGGCATCCAGGTCGTGGTTGGTGGCCGTGAGCCCCTTGGCCGTGCCGTCGAACCACACCGACCAGGTGCCCGCCGAGTCGAGGACGACGTCCTCGTCCTGCACGTTGCCCAGCCCCGGAACCGTCGTGGTCGTGGCGGCGAAGCTGAGGTAGTGGTGCGTCGCATCGACCCACACCAGGCCGTCGACGTTGGCGGATGACGCCAGACCCTTGGCGGAGGCATCCCACACCCGCGTGTAGGAGCTGCCCCCGTTGTAGCGGTAGAGGTCCGCATCGTCGGCGGTCCCACCGGCACCGGGCGGGTTGGTGCTGCCCAGAGTGGAGAAGTACAACGTGCCGTTGTCGATCGAGATGGCATCGAGATCCAGGTTGCTGGCGGTCAGCCCGTGGCTGGTGCCGTCGAACCAGACCGACCAGGTGCCGTTGTCGTAGTACACGACATCTTCGTCCTGGACGTTGCCGAGACCCGGCACCGCCGTGGTCGACGCGCTGAACGACGCGTAGAAGTGGTTCGCGTCCACCCGGTCGAAGCCGTCGATGTTCGCGGCCGCCGGCAGTCCGAGGCTCCCGGATCCGCTCGCGTCGATCACCCGGACGAAGCCGGTGCCGCTCGGGCTGTAGACGTCGGCGTCGTCGGCGCTGCCCGCGACGCCCGGTGGGTTGGTGCTGCCGACGGTGGAGAAGTAGAGCTGCGGCTGCACCACCGGGGCGGCGGTGACCTCGAGGGCAGCCACCGCCGCGTGGGTGGTGGCGCCGCTGCTCGCTGTCACGGTGAGCGGGTAGCTGCCGGGAGGGGTGCTGGTGGTGGTCTGCACGGTGAGCGACGAGGTTGGGTTCCCGCCCGCCACGACCGCCGGGGAGAACGTCCACGTCGTCGCCGGTGCGGCTCCGGAGAGCGAGAGCGAGACCTCACCGGTGAAGCCGTTGACCGGCGTGACCGAGAGCGTGAGCGTGGCTGACCCCCCCGCCTGGGTCGTGGCCTGTGCCGGGGCGAGCCCGACCTCGAAGTCCGGAGACGGTGGTGGCGGTGGCGGCGGCGGTGGCGGCGGTGGCGGCGGTGGAGGGGGCGGTGGAGGGGGCGGCGGCGAGCCGAGCGACTCGTAGGCAGCGACGACGTCGATCAAGCCGTTGCCGTAGACCTGGTCGGGTCCAGCCGCCCCGAGGTCATGGCCGGTGGTGGTCAGGGCCGCCTGCTGCTGGTCGGCCGTCAGGCCAGGTGCCGCGCCGAGGAGCACTGCCAGTGCCCCGGCCGCGTGCGGGGCGGCGACGGAGGTCCCGGTGAGGTACTGGTAGAAGTTGCCGCGGTCGGTCGTCAAGACGTTGACGCCGGGAGCCACGACGTCGGGGTACACCCGGGTCCGTCCACCGCAGCCGGAGGCTCCGCGGCTGCTCTTGTAGTAGATCGCTCCCGTGTTGTTCACGGCACCGACCGAGAGCGACTCGGGGTAGTTCGCGGGGCTGACACTCGATCCTGACGAGGACCCGAAGTTGCCTGCCGCGAACACCGGCAGGATGCCTGCGGAGCGCAGCGCCTGCACGTCGGGCTGGAGCGAGAGGTTGCAGCCGGGGCCGGTGCCGATGGACCACGAGGCGTTGACCACCTGGGGGGCGTCGTTGGTGGCCGGGTCGTGATCGGGGTCCAGCACCCACTGGAACGCCTCGTGGATCGCGGAGATGGTGGATCCGCCGGCGTCGTTGAAGACCCGGGCAGCTATCCAGGATGCGCCAGGCGCCGTGCCGATCGAGGAGCCACCGGCATCGCCACCGACCATCAGGCCGGTGACCCCGGTGCCGTGCCCGGTCCTGTCGTAGGGCGCGGCGTGCTCGCCGTACGGATCGAGCCAGCTGTTGGCCCCACCGCGCCAGCGCCCGGCGAGGTCGGGGTTCGAGTCGTCGACCCCGCTGTCGAGCGTGGCCACGACGGTGCCCTGGCCGGAGAACCCGGCCTCCCAGGCGTCACCGGCCCGGATCGCCTGCTGGTCGGGCGTGGGCGGCGCCGCGGTGGGTGTCAGGGTGATCTGGTCCGGGACCACCGAGGCCACGTCCGAGCGGGACGCCAGGGCCGAGACCACGTCCGCCGTGGCACTCACCACGATCGCGTTGGAGATCCAGAGCGGTCTGACGCGGGTCACCTTGCCCTGCGCCTTCCAGGACAGCAGCCGGGCCCGCAGACCGCGCTGGGAGACGTCGGACTTCGACTGGAGGGCCGCCAGCACCTTGGCGAGCCGTGCCCGCCGGCTCCCCGCACGGATCGAGCCGAGATCCGCCCGGTCCTTGAGCGTGACGACGACCGTGGTCGTCCCCGCCGACCCAGGGGCAGCGGAAGCGCCCGGTCCTGCCATCGTGCTGAGTGCCAGGGCCATCAGCGCGACCACCAGGCCGCATCCGCCGACTCGTCGCGTCATCGCAGGCTCGCCTCCTTCTCCGGTGCTGGACTGTCGGCGCTCGACAGGGTCTCGACGCGGCGCCTGCGCACCAGACGCACGGCCAGCAGTCCCACGAGGCCCAGCAGCAGGACGGCAGCCAGGTCTGTGGCGATCTCCAACCGCGTCACGCGGGTCTCACCCGGAGGACGGACGGTCCAGCCGGCCCGGCTGATCGTGTCGGGGACGCCCTGCCGGTGCACCTGCACAGCCGCTGTCCACCGGCCCGGGGTCGCGACGGAGGTCTCGGCCTCGAAGCGGCCCTCCTCGACCTGCTCCAGCGACACGGTCCGCTCCCGCCCGGATGGTCCCACCAGTGCGACGTCGACTCCGAGGAGGCGGTGCGGCGGGGGCAGGATCGTCGACCGGACGCGGGCGAGCAGCTGGCTGCGGGCAGGTCCGGCAGGTGCCTGCTCGAAGCTGATGAACAAGCCGTCGATGTTCTCGCTGTGCGGCGCCGTGACCCGGTTGGCGTCGGCCACCTCACGTGAGGTGGGGGCCGAGGTCAGCAATGCTGCGAGGGCGACGGCGACCAGGAGCGTGCCCGCCTCGATGGTCACGACCCGGGTGAACCTGCCGGCCGACACGGGCCTCCAGCCCGGTGGCCGTCGCAGGATCCTGCCGACCTCGCCAGCCACCCCGGGGTTGACCAGCAGCAGGTTGGTCCCGGCCAGCACCAGGGCCACGACGACGAGCACCGTCTTGCCGGCCACCGCCCCGCCGTACGCAGTGGAGGTCAGCACCCGGATGCTCGGGACGTGTCGCCCGGCCTCGTAGAGACCTGTGGCGAGCAGCACGATCGAGGCGATGGCAGCCATCGGACTGAACGTGCGCCAGACCGAGGAGAGCACCACGCCCCTGACCTCCGGGGTCCGGCGCATCAGCGGCACCAGGCACACGACCAGCACGATGAGTCCACCGGCCCACACTCCGGCGGCGACGACGTGCGTCGCTGAGACGACCGCCGCGAGTCCGGCGGCTCTCGGGAGCGACGCCGCATGTCCTGCCAGCGACTCGAGCAGGGCGGCAAGTGCCAGCGACGCGAGGGCAAACCGGGTCCGGAGGACGCCACCTCGTGATCCCCTGGCCCAGGACCACATCGCACCGGCGGCGAGGAGGACCGCGACCTCGCGGGCGATCCACAGATGGCCCCAAGGCGTCTCGGTCAGGGTGGCCCAGGTGTCCCCCAGCCAGGTCGCGTAGGGCGTCCCGCTGCGCTGGGTCCGGATGAACGGAGTGATCAGCCCGGCGTACACCGAGGCCACCACGGACACCAGCCCGACCGTGCGAGCCAGGCGGCGGGGACGACGGCCCAGCTGTCCCAGGGAGTCCAGCACCCGGCCGCTCACGGCCAGCGCACCGATGGCGACGAGGAGCGCGGTGAGGTCCAACCACCGGAGGAGCAGCACGGGCACAGGCGGCAGGCCGCCCCCGGCCGCGGGCACGACGTTGGGTCGCAGCCCGGAGCCGAAGACCAGGGTGCCGCTCGAGGAGTGGCCGTCGGTCAGCGACAGGACCCGCCAGCTGAGCTCGTAGGTTCCCAGCGGGAGGGGATCGGTCTCCAGCCGCACCGTGTCGTCGCCCGGGAGCGGTGGGGAGAGGAGCGCCGAGACCTGGCTGCCGTCGAGGGTCCGGAGGTCGAACCGGCTCGCATCGAGGTTGACCGGCTCTCCGTACCACAGGCGGAGCGTGGTCCGTCCGGGAGCGACCATCCCCCCGTTCGGGGGGTCGGAGCGGTCGAGCTCGCTGTGCGACCACGCCGGTGGTGCGGCCAGGGCCACCAGCACGGCCGCCACCAGGACGACGATGCCGCCGCGGATCCGACCCCGCCCCCCGGTGATGATCATGCCTGCGCCGCGATGTGCTCCAGCCGTGCGTCGCCGATCACCACGGTCAGGTGACGCCCCGGCTGCACGGCGCTGTGGGCGTTGGCCAGCAGGAAGAAGTAGGTCCCCCCGAGCCTGAGCTCGGCACCATGGTGGTGGGCGGGGGAGGACATCACCAGGGTCTCGCCGGTCTCCTCGACCACGAGGGCCGGTGACAGCTCGCGCTCGTGCAGCAGGCGGTTGGCCTTGTCAGGGTCGACCACCTGGTAGCGGAACTCGATCAGCCCGCCGGCGGCGGTGACTGCGATCAGCGTGACCGAGATTCCGTAGCGCGCGGCCATGCCCTTGGCGTCCACCAGCGTGGTGCCGGCCCTGATGTCATCTGGCCGCGTGAGGCTCCGCACGGCGAACGCGCCCGCCACCAGCACGAGCAGCACCAGCAGGGCAGTGCCACGCCATCGCCGCGTCCTCGCGGCGGCGGCAACCGGCGTGGCCGCCCGGTCGACCTGGGCGGTCGCCGGGCCGGCCAGCCCGGTCCCCGGGGGGTGGGACACGGCGGGGGGTGTGGCGAGGTGGTCGCCGGCCTCGTCAAGGGACATCGAAGGCATCCACATCTTGGTTGTTGTTGGTCAGGCTCTTGGGAGACGCGGTGCCGTCGAAGAACACCGACCAGGAGCCTGCGTTGTCGAACACCACGTCCTCGTCCTGCACGTTCCCGAGGCCGGGAACGTTCGTGGTGGTGCTGCTGAAGGAGAGGTAGAAGTGCGAGGAGTCGACCCGCACGTAGCCGTCGACGTTCGCGCCTGAGGGCAGCCCGTTGGACGTCGCGTCCCACACCTTGGAGTAGGCGAAGGTGCTGGTGTTGACGCTGTAGATGTCGGCATCGTCGGCAGCATTGCCGGCGGTGGAGACCCCGGGGATCGAGGCGTTGCCCAGGGTGGAGAAGTACAGCGTGCTCCCGTCGACGCTGATCGCGTCGAGGTCGCGGTTGTTGGCGGTGGTGCCGGTGCCGCCCAGGCCATGGGCCGACCCGTCGAAGAACATGGACCAGACACCGTTGTTGTAGTAGACGACGTCCTCGTCGGCCACGGTCCCCAGGGTCGGCACGGGGGTGTCGGCGCTGAAGGAGAGGTAGAAGTGGGTGTCGTCCACCCGGTCGTAGCCGTCGACGTTGGCGCTCGCGGCCAGGTTGAGCAGGCTGCCCGTTCCGCTGGCGTCGATCAGGCGGCTGAACCCGCTGCCGGTCCAGTAGTAGATGTCGGCGTCGTCGCCGTTGCTCAGGCCCCCGGGCGACGGGGTGGTGCCCAGCGTGGAGAAGTACAACCGCGAGCTGACCACCAGCGTCGTGCTGGTCAGGCCACCCCAGTTGCCCGCCGCGTCCTTGACCCGGACCCGGACGGTGTAGCTGCCCTCGCTCATCGTGCGCGTGTTGATCGTTGCCGACAGGGAGGCGGTGGTCGCACCCGTCCCGGTCACCGTCATCGCGGTGGCGTTGCCGACCCCCGGGTCCGTGCCGATGAACCACTCGCCCGCGGCAATGCCGGACAAGGTGTCGGTCGCGGTGGCCGACAGGGTCGTCGCGGCGGCCCCCAGCGTGGGGTTCGGCGCGGCCGAGACCGTGGCGGTCGTCGGCCCGGCGCGGTCGACGACGAGGTTGACCGTCGGGCTCATCGGACCCCAGTTCCCTGCGTCGTCCCGGGCGTGGACCCGGATCGGGTGGTTGCCCTGGCTCAGCTGCTGGACGGTGGTCAGCGGGATGTCCGCGTATCCACCTTCGGAGGCGTCGTTGAACACGCCGTCGCTCGCGGTGAGTGGGATGCCGCTGCCGTCCGCTCCGACCGTGTCGATGAAGACCTCGGCGCGCTTGATGGTGCTGTTCACCTCGCCGGAGACGGGGTCGGCCAGGGTCTGCGCCATCACCCGGATCGACGGGGTGCCGTTGGTGAACGGGATCAGGCCGTTGGTCGGGTTGGGATCGATGGTCACCCCGGAGGAGTCCGGTCCGGTGGTGTCGACCACCAGCTCAATGTTGACCAGTTCACCCCAGTTGTCGGTGTCCTTGCTGCGGATGGCGACCACGTGGCTGCCCTCCGACAAGCCCGCAGCGGGGGGAGTGGTGGTCCCGTTGATGGTCTCCGGTGAGATCGTCGCGTCGACGCTGGCGATGGGTGCCGCCCTGTTGACAGTCATCGGAGTGCCCGTGCCGGCGGCCGGCGGGGTGGTGGTGCTGGGGTCGATGAAGTACTCGGCGGCGGTGATGTCGGAGTTGCCCGTTGCCGTGTCGTCAGCGGTGGCGTGGACGGCCACCCCCGCGCTGCTGTGGTTGGTCAGCCTCGGCGTGAGCGTGGGGGACTTCGTGGCCGGGCCGCCCGCGTCGCCGCCGTTGACGAGCACCGAGCTGAGTGGACCCCAGCTGGTGCCCTGGCGCCCGCGGACGTAGAGGACGTGCTCGCCCGCGCCGACGGTGGCGGGAGCGGACACGGCGACGGAGGGCGTGCCGAAGGTGCCGCTCATCGCAGCGCCGGATCCGGGTGCGCCCACGGTGTCGACGAAGTACTCGGCCGCGCTGACGTTGCCGCCGCCGGAGGCGGTGTCGTCGACGGTGGCGGTCAACGACCCCGCCGCGAAGGCCGCGTGGAGGGTGCCTGGGCCAGCCGTGTCCCCGGGAGGTCCTCCGGCAGCGACGTCGATGGTGGTCAACATGCCGCCGAGACCGGCGCTGCTGGTGTTGTGCAGGGTCAGGCTGTTGTCCAGGATGGTGAGCTTGGTGGCGCTGGGCGCGCTGGGTGCCGTCACCAGTGCGTCGGCGGTCTGGCCCGG
This sequence comes from uncultured Actinomycetota bacterium, assembly GCA_963843075.1. GTDB lineage: Bacteria > Actinomycetota > Actinomycetes > Propionibacteriales > Nocardioidaceae > Marmoricola. The sequence goes on from CAWJJD010000001.1 coordinate 1,923,554, forward strand.
CCCGAACGTCTCCGCCACGTAGCGCCGCGAGTACGCCAGCGGGTTGCCGTCGAGGCCGACCACGGTCTGGTGGGCGCCGAGGACACCCATCGAGCGCTGGTTCAGACCGGCGTTGACGTAGCGCAGCAGCACTCGCTGCCCGGCGGCGATCGGCTGACCGCCGGGACCCGTGATCGGCGTGGTGTCGGGGTAGGGCTGCCCGTTGATCAGGAAGTAGCGGGGGTTGAACTTGCGCAAGTCGAAGGCCTGCTTGGTCGCGAGCGTGGTGCTCGTGCTGCTCAGGGCAGGGTCGATCTCACTGAGCAGCACCACGGCCTGGGTGTCGAAGGACGTGTCGCGATCGGTGGCGGAGGCGGGGTAGGCGCGTCCAGCGGCGGCGGGGTTGACCACGAGGGCCCCGTAGAGCCCCATCGCGACCTGGTGCTGGGCGTTGGGGGTCAGGCCGGCCTCGTAGAGGTAGGTGCCGGCCTTCGAGGCGGTGAACGTGTAGGTCTTGGCGCCGCTGGCGACCCCGGTCTGGTCGGTCGGCATCTGCTGTCCCTCGAACAGCAGACCGCTGGTCTCACCGGTCGCGTTGTGCAGGACGACCTGCACGGTCTGGCCCTGGTTGACCGTCAGCGTCGGGCCGCCGGGCTTGGTGATCGCCGAGTTCGTGGCCGAGTATCCCCAGACCATGACGTTCTGTCCGCCCGGCATCGTCATGGTCGCCGACTTGGTCCACAGTTCGAGGTTCACGTCCGCAGCCCGGGCCGGGGCCACTGGCCCCAGCACGACGGCAGCAGCCGCCAGGGCAGCGCACATCAGGAACGAGGCGGTTGCCCTCATCTTCGTGATCGTGTGCGACATCGTCTTCACCGCCTCTTCCTCATCCACAGTTCGCAGGCTTGTTCGGCGGGTCGATCCGCATGTAGGTGATGGGGCCGGTCATGTTCGCGCCCCACGAGGTGATCTGGAACAGCGCGTGGTTGTGGGAGATGATGTAGAACTCCCCGCACTGGTTGAGGCTCTGGGTTCCTGGCGGCAGGTTGTTCTTGGTGCCCAGGTACGGGCTGCCGCTGTAGAACGTGCCGATCACCGTGGTCTGCAGGTCGGGCTCGGGCACCGGCACCTTCCGGCTCGTGGAGTTGTAGTGCTCGGCGTCGTACCACTTGAACAGCACGTCCCACGTCTGCCCGGGACCGATGTTGATGGCGAACTTCTCGAAGGAGAGGTCCTGGCTGCCGGCCCCCTCGAGCGCGCGACCGTCACGCCCGACCACGAGGCCGTTGTTGCCGTGCGGGTGGAACGGGTAGTCCTCGGTCCCGACGTTGAGGTAGCGACCCAGACCCGGGTAGGGGTGATCGGTGCCGCCGAACTCGGTGACCTGGGCGAGTGCGCCATAGGGTTGGCTGGGCAGCCAGGACGCGTGGTTGTCGGCGATGCTGTCGGGGAATCCGCGGCCGTTGATCAACCAGTAGCGCGGCTTGTAGTTGTTGAGGTTGAACGACTTCCCCTGCTCGACCGCCTGGTGCTGGTAGGGGTCGATCTCGGAGAGCAGGACCATGAACTCCTCGTTCGGGGTGAACCGGCTGTCGGTCCGGTCGTTGGCGAAGTCCGGGCCGACGCCCGCGCCGGTCGGGCGCACGATGATCGCGCCGAACAGACCCATGCGGACCTGCTTCTCCGGGTTGGTGCCGGACTCGTAGAGGTAGGTGCCGGGGTCCCCCGCGGTGAAGGTGTAGGTGACTGCGCCTCCGCCGGCGGCCGCCGACTTGGTCAGCGAGGTGATCCGTCCACCGCCGACCTCGTGCTGGGAGGGAGCTCCGTCGGCGAGCACGTCCTGCTGGCCCGGGAAGACGATCGAGACGGGGTCCGCGACGAGCGGGGTGTCGTTGTGCAGGATCACCGTGACCTGGTCGCCCTGGTTCACGCACAGGACGGGACCGGGGTGCTGGAAGGCGTCGAAGCCGCTCGAGAAGCCCCACATGAACGCGGTGTTGCCATCGGGCAGGTTGATGTAGCCGGTCTTGGTGCTCAGGTTGAAGATCGGTGCGGTGGCGCTACCGCCGACACCCGTCGTGCACTCGATGCCGACCTTGCTCGCCGGCGCGGCCGAGGCCACGTCGTGCGGGCTCAGGCTGGCTGCCGCCAGCGAGGCGGCGGAGAGCGCCGCCACCGCCAGGCGGCGGAGCCGTCGCCGGGGTGACCGCACCGTCACGTCACTGCCCACTCTGCTCATGGCGTCAGCCCCCAGTCGTTCGGGTACCTCTGTGGATAGACACCGCTGGGGTAGACCCGGACCTCGGTGGCCTGTCCGCCGAAGCCGCCGGCGGCGCGGTTGTTCGCCCGCGTGTACGCGCGGTTGTAGAGCATGTAGGTGTCGTAGCCCTGGCCCGTGCTTCCGGTGCCGCCCGAGTAGGACGGCGCCGTGAAGATGACGTCGTAGCTCTCGCCGGGACCGACGTTCAGCGTCTCCGTCTCGTAGGAGGTGTCGGTGTTGTCGCGACCTCGCATCGGGGTCGCGTCGCGCCCGTGCACCCGCATCGGGATGCCGGCCAGGGTCATGGCCTGCTCGCGGAACCCGAGGTTGGCGAAGCGCAGCGCGACCTTCTCGCCCGGCAGGCACCGCACCAGCGAGGAGTGCGGTTGGTACTGCAGCTCGGGATGCCCGGCGGGCGCCACCAGATCGCCCGCGCCGTTCGTCTGGACGTCGAGCGCGTGCAGCGAGGTGGCCGCGTTGACGGGGGCGTTGGGGAGGATCGTGTCCGGGTAGACGCGTCCGTTGAGCAGGCTGAAGTCGGCGCGGTAGTCGCTCCACTCCGGCAGCTGGATGTGCGCGTCGGACCAGTGTGACTCCGCCCAGACCTCGGAGAGGAACATCGCGAACTCGCGGTCGAAGGCGGTCTCCGGACCGCTGTAGAGACGCTTGGGTTGTCCCTTCGGGCGGACGAACACCAGCCCGGTCATGCCCATGTGCACGTGCTCGACGTCCTCGACGTGGCAGTGGTACATGTACGTGCCAGCGTCACGTGGGCGGTAGGCGTAGGTGAAGCTGCTTCCCGTCGGCACCGAGACCGATCCGGTCGGCTCACCGTCGAAGAACGGGATCACGTTGCGGAACCCGTGCCAGTGCAGGGTGTGAGCGTCGAAGAGGTCCGGGCGCACCGCGAGACCCAGGTTGGTCAGCTCGATCCGGAACTCCTTCGGGTCGGCCGGGTCGTACTCGTCGAGCCACAGCAGGGGTGCGGAGTGCTGCGCGTGGTTCTTCTGGTTGTTGCGCTGTACGGCGGACAGCCCGGTGATGTTGCGGAAGCCGAAGATGTAGGTGGTGAACGGGGAGGGTGCCAGGTTGTCCGGGTGGAAGGGCGCGATGGCGGGCGTCTTGGGCAGGTACATCCACCCGTCGGTGCCGCCCATGACCAGATCGGGCGGGAGGTCGGCGGCGTCGGCGAGCTGTGGCCGGAGCACCTTGCCCGACCACGGCACGCTCGTGGCGACGACCGCCCCTCCCGCCAGCCTCAGGAAACCTCGTCGTCCGAGGTGGAGCCGTCGCTGTGGCGCGGCGCCCGAGTCGTCGGGCCTCCCGGCCACGTTCTCTGAGTGGCTCATGGGGTCACCTGGTCCCTTCATCCTGGGGGCGCGTTCACGGGACATCGAAGGCATCCACGTCTTGGCTGTCGGCCGTCAGGCCCTGGGCGGTGCCGTCGTAGTAGACGGACCGGGCGGCGCCGTTGTAGTAGACGACGTCTTCGTCCTGGACGGTCCCCAGGCTGGGCACTGTCGTGGTGGCGTTGCTGAAGGAGAGGTAGAAGTGCGTGGGGTCGACCCGCACGTAGCCATCGACGTTGGCGCCTGAGGGCAGGCCGTTGGAGGTCGCGTCCCACACCTTGGAGTAGGCGAAGCTGGTCAGGTTGACGCTGTAGATGTCCGCGTCGTCGGCGGCGTTGCCGGCGGTGGAGATGCCCGGTGGTGCGGTGTTGCCGACGGTGGAGAAGTAGAGCGTGTTGCCGACCACCTGGATCGCGTCCAGGTCGAGGTTGCTGTTGCTCAGGCCGTGGGCGCTGCCGTCGAAGAACATCGACCAGGTCCCGTTGTTGTAGTAGAGGACGTCCTCGTCCTGCACGACGCCCGGCCCTGCGACGAGGGCGATCCCGTCGAAGGAGACGTAGAAGTGGGTGTCGTCCACGCGGTCGAAGCCGTCGACGTTGACCAACAGGGCGCTGGCCAGGATGCCGGACACGGAGGCGTCGAAGAACCGGCTGTAGGCGGTGCCGTTCCCGAGGTACACGTCGGCGCTGTCCGGGTTGGGGAGGCCGGGAACCTGCCCTGCGCCGGCCGTGGAGAAGTACAGCGGGCTGAACGGCGGGGTCGTGGCCGCGACCGGTGGCTGTGCGCCGCCGGTGAACGAGATCGCGTCCAGGTCGAGGTTGGTGCTGGTCAGCTGGTGCGTCGACCCGTCGAAGTACATCTCCCAGGCGCTGCCGTTGAAGTGGATGATGTCCTCGTCCGCCACCGACCCGAGCCCCGGCACCGTCGTCGTGGTGTTGCTGAACGACAGGTAGAAGTCGGAGCTGCTCTTCCAGATCAGCCCGTCCACGTTGGGGTTCGTGGAGCCGGTCGCCGAGCCCGAGTTGGGCAGCTGGTAGGGCGCCGTGGTCGCGTCGACGACGCGGGTGTAGGTGCTGCCACCGTTCCAGCGGTAGATGTCGGCGTTGTCACCGGAGCTGGACGAGCCGGCACCCGGGGGCACTCCGGCGTTGTTCGTCGAGAAGTAGAGGGTGTTGCCGACCACGCTGGTGGCTCCGAGGTCGATGCTGCTGCTCAGACCGTGGGCGCTGCCGTCGAACCAGGTCTCCCAGGTCCCGTTGTTGTAGTAGACGACATCCTCGTCGGCGACGATCCCGGGTCCGTTGAGGTAGGTGGTGGCGGCGAACGACACGTAGAAGTGGGTGTCGTCGACCCGGGAGAAGCCGTCGATGTTGGACAGGCTGGGCACACCGTGCGCCGTGGCGTCCCATGCACCGCTGAAGGCAGAGCCGTCCCACTTGTACATGTCCGAGTCGTCGCCGAATCCCGTGACACCAGGCACGGTGGCGTTGCCGGTGGTGGAGAAGTACAGGTCGGAGGCCGTGGGCGGGGGCGGAGGTGGGCCCGTCGCCGTCGAGAACTCGTCGGCCCCGGCGTCGAAGCCACCCATGGCCGGGCGTGCCTGGTCGTCGATGTCCGTCGCCGGTGCGCTGACCGTGCCGGTGCCGATCGGTAGGGCGGCGCTGGCCGCACCCCGGTTGCAGGCGGAGGCGCCCGCGGGACAGCCGCTGAGGTGGTAGTTGCCCATCTGGTCCGGCGGTGCCTCGACGGCGACCAGGGTGGAGTCCACGAAGGCCGGGTTCTGCCGCCAGGTCTGGAAGGAGACGGACAGGTCGTAGGTGCTCACCACGTCGGGTGCCACCGAGCTGTTGGTGGCGCTGGCCGTGTAGGGGTGCGCAGCCGTGCTCTGCTGCTGGATCACGGAGTCGGTCGGCGCGAGCTGGCCGCTGGCGTCGAAGGCCCCGAGGTCCCAGTAGTTGATCGGCACGCTGTCGCCGGCGAGGCCGATGCCGGTCACCGTGGTCCCGGCACGGGTGCCGGCACGGTTGTCCCAGAAGATGTTGTTGAACAGGGCGGGCTTGCTGAACGAGGGCGACCCGGCGGGCAGGGTCGGCTGCAGCTGGGTGCTGTTGGCCGAGGTCGAGAGACCCGCGGGGGCCGGCTGTCCGTCAGAGGTGACAGCCGTCGCCGTGGTGATGTTCTTCATCACGGTGTTGTTGTAGAACCGGACGTTCGGAGCGTCGTTGAGGCTCGTGCCACCACCCTCGTGGGTGGAGACGTTGTTGACGATCATGTTGTTGTAGACGTTCATCGCGTAGTTCCCGGCCATCAGGAACCGGATGCCGCCGCCGTCGTCGTTGGCCAGGTTGCCCTGGATCTGGTTGTTGTAGATGTTCACCGGACCGCTGCCGGGGGAGAGCTCACCTGGCGTGGCGGGGAGCGCACCGGCGATCATGATGCCGCCGCCCTCGTCGTTGGACTCGTTGAGGTAGATCCGGTTGTGGTGGATCTTGCCGCCCGGGCTGTACCCGTAGGCGCCGATGCCGCCGCCGTACTCCAGCGAGTAGTTGCCGCAGATGTCGTTGCCGGTCACCTCGTAGTTGTCCGAGCCGGAGAACAGCCCCACGCCGCCGGCCAGGTTGGTGCCCGCGTTGGACAGGATCCGGTTGTTGGCGATCTTCACGTTCTCGTTGTGCTGGTTGGTGTCGGCCCCCGTGAGGTCCGGGGTGCCGATCCGGATGGTGCCGTAGCCGCCACCGTTGTTCTGGACCACGTTGTTGGTGACCTGCAGGTAGCGGGCGTAGGCGTTGGCGAAGATCGCGCCGCCCTGGGTCTCGATGGTGGGCGGCAGCCCGGTGTTGCCACCGGTGAGGTCGTTGACGTTGCCGGGGAACCCGTTCTGCTGACCGCCGCGCAGGTCGAACCCGTCGATGGCGGCCTTGTAGGTGGAGCCGAACACCTGTGCCCGGCCGGCCCCCGACCCTGCGGTGGCCGAGGCCAGCACGTAGACGGCCTCCGCGTCGGCGATGGCCTGGCTCCCGGACCAGGTGTAGTCGGCGATCTTGTTGAACCAGGCGGTCGCGGTGTCGGTGTCGCTACCGAACGCGCTGGCATCGATGATCGAGCCGGGGACGTAGGTGCTCCCCTGGAAGCCGCCCGGTCCGACGCCCTGGAGCTTGACCGGTGAGGTCATGATCAGGTTCTCGTAGTAGGCGCCGCGGGGGTTCAGCCGCGGGTTGTTCGGGGTCGGCGTGCCCGGGTAGACGATCACCAGGTCGTCCGCGGAGGTGCCCTGGGCGGCGTCGAGCGCCGCTTGGATGGTGGCGTAGGTCTTGCCCGGGCCGACTGTGCGCAGGGCAGGGTTGTACCCCGTGCCGAGGACGTGCAGGGTCAGCCCGTTGGCGGTGCTCTGGCCGTTGGCAGCGGTGACCTTGAGCTGCTTGGCCCCCGGGGTGACCGTGGTCGGCACGTTCACAGCGATGCTCGTCGCGCCCCACGTCACGGCCGTCGAGGGCAGGGGGGTCCCGTCCAGCGTCACCGAGCCGGCAGTGGTCCCGAAGCCGGTGCCGGTGATGGTGAACGTGCGCCGGCCGCTGTTCACGTAGGGGTCGGAGACCCGGAGCAGGTTCGGCGTCGTGTCAGCGACGGGGCAGGTCACCGCCTGGGACTGGCCGGTCCTGGGCGACTCGATGTTGAGCCCGACCTGCGTCGGTGCGAGGTCGGCGAAGGTCGTCATGCCCGGCATCGCCTCGGCGCCGGCTGCATGGGTCCGGAAGCGCGGGTTGTAGTTGACGTTGAGGTTGGGCGAGGCGCCGGGATCGTTCGCCACCATCCGGTACATCCCCGCACAGACACCCGACGGGGTCGGACAGCTGATGTGGTTGGTCGAGGGCATCAGCACGTCGTAGATGCCGTTGTAGTCGGTCTCGGTGGTGTAGACGAGCCGGTTCATGAAGTCGTAGATGCCCACGGGTGCGAAGGCCAGGCCGGCCTTCTCGCCGTACATGATCGACTTGGGGTCGGCCGAGAAGTTCAGGTCGTCGATGATGACCGTGCGCAGCCGTGCCGGGATCGGGACGTCGGTGAACAGGTTGAACATCGGCACGATCGACTTGCCGTTGTTCAGCTCGACCAGCTTGGTTTCACAGGTCGGCTTGGGTGATCCCTCGTACGGCGAGCCGCCGATGTCGAGGAACGTCGCGTTGTCGACCGGCGTGGAGTCGGGGACCGTGACGCCCTGCGGCACGCCGTTGCCGGGGTCGTCGGCAGTTCCGTCGCCGACGATCTCGGGATAGTTGTCCGTCGGGGCGTCGGTGTCGTCCACCGTCCCGGCGAGGTCGACGGTGTGCAGGGCGCCGGCGCAGGCCGGTGGTGGCACCTGCGGAACGATCTGGTCTCCGTTGCCGATGTTGATGTCCTCCTCGGAGGTCGCCTTGTACATCGGCTTGCCGAACTCGTCCTTGGGGATGTCCACCTCGACGAGGTAGTCCTGGGCCGTCAGCGGCTCGAAGCCGTTGGGGCCGCTGCACGTGGGGTCGCCGCCGGCGTTCTTGCCGAGGGTGCCGACGAAGCAGCCGTCGCCGAAGCCGTAGTTGCCGTTCACGGCAGCTCCGAAGTTCGCGTCAGGCGTGCCCTGGTCCGTGGCGTACGGCGCGTACTGGATCCCCTGCATGAAGCTGGAGATGCACTCGCCGGAGGTCTCCTGGTCGGGAACGAGCACGTCCTCGTCGAAGTTCGTCGCGTTGTCCGCCTTGTGCACCAGCTTGTTGCCCTCGACGTCGCGTGCGGTGCACCCTCTGGGGCGCTCCCACGACTCGCTGACGTAGGTGTTCAGCAGCTTCCCGTGCAGGAGCGAGCCGTCGGTGTCGAGCTGGTAGCGCCCGCTCGGGTCGCACGGATAGCCGGCGGCAGGGCAGTCCACCGGGAGGTACAGGTTCACCGGCACGTCGGAGATGCCGACCTGCCAGTCCTCCGAGGCGGCGTACTGCGGGTCGAGCTCGTTGCGCGTGGTGTCGTAGGAGACCGTCCCGACGATTCCGCCGTTGCGCGGGTCGACCCCGTTGCCGGCAGCGCTGTAGGCGTGCACGCCCCAGTCCATGCTGCCGCCGAGGCCGATGATGGGCAGTGTGCTGACGTCCACGCCCGCGCCCTTGACCGTGGTCGGCGAGGGTTGGTTGTCGGCCTGGTAGGTGACGCCGGTGGTGTAGTAGCGGTCGTTGTAGGCCTCCATCACGTACCACTCGCCGACGGGGTAGCCGGACTCGAAGTAGTAGTGGCCGCTCTTGTCGGTGGTGACGGTTCCCTCGGTGCTCGCGGTGTTCTGTCCACGGTCCATCAGGTTGTTCTCGCGCCGGCGCAGGGTGAGGGTGTAGTTCGGGATCCCCTTCTCGCCGGGGTCCTTGACGCCGTTGCGGTTCTGGTCGTCGAAGACGTAGCCGTCCCACTCGGTCCACCAGCCGTTGAGTGGCAGGCTCCCGAGGTTCAGCGTCTGCCCGTTCTTGACGGTGATGTTGTTGAAGTTCAGGTTGTAGTCCTGCGGCTCGTCGTACCAGGCCAGCTGGTAGTTGCCGTCGGGGACGCCCGGGATGTCGAAGCTGCCGTCGGCGTTGCCGTGCCCGACCCAGACCGCCACGTCACCGGCGTCGAGGTCGGTCAGCGAGAGCCAGGGCGTGTCGATGGGGTGCTTGAGCTTGGTGCCGGTGTTGCCGCCCCAGAAGTCGAACGAACCGCCCTTGGGTGGGGTGTAGGTGCTGATGCCGACCACGGTGCCCTTGATGTGCGCGGTCGCCGAGGCCGCGGTGCTCAGCGGCGCACCGTCCTTGAGCGGGTTCACGAAGCCGAAGATGGGCAGCGGGGCGATCTCGCCGCCGACGGTGAACGTGGGGTCGAAGCCGGTGTCGCCGGGCAGCTGCCACGAGTCGTAGTCGTGGTTGCCCTCGAGGGTGCTGGTCTGGACCCACTTCCTCCCGGCCAACGGCCCGGTCGGCGGCGGGGTCACCGACAGCGTGTAACGGTTCGGGCCGAGGTGGGGGATGGTCACGATGCCGTCGGCGTCGCTGAGGCACTTCCCCCCGACCTTGTCGACCACCGGGACCTTGTCGGCGTCGAGCGGGGGACTGGTCCTCGGGATCTCGTGGGTGACGGGGTTCTCACCGACGTACGTGGTGCACAGCGGGTTCCCGTACACGTCGGTCTGGATCTCGCCGAGGGTGTCGAACGCGTGGCCGAGGAAGCCTGGCAGCGGCTCTTCACCGGTGTCCGGACCCATGTTGGTGGGCGCGTTGTCCATGAAGACCTGGCCCTTGAGGGTGGTGTCGGGCAGCGGGTCCGGCTGGAGCCCGACATCGACCACGCCGGGGGCGGTGAGCGGCATCGTGAAGTGCGCACCGTCGATGGCGTATCCGTCCGCGAGCACCGAGATCAGGTATCGGCCCGAGGGCAGGTCGAGGCCGCTGGCGAGGTCGCTCTCGTCTCCCTGCGTCACGATCGGGGCCCATCCGGACGGCTCCTCGATCGAGGGCCAGTGGCAGCTCGTCGGGTAGTTGTTGTCGGTCGCGGCACAGCCGGAGCCCGGGTTCGGGTTCCGCTGGGCGGTGGTCCCGGTGGCGTCCTTGTTGATCAGGAACTTGAAGTGGGGCACGTGGGCGCCCTTGGTGACGCCGGTCCCGTCGAGGGCGAGCGGTTCGGTGCGAGCGCTCGTCACGTTCAGGTGCAGCGTGTTCGTGGTCGCCGCGGAGGCGGGGGGCGCCAGGGGAACCACGGCCAGCATGGCCGTCGTGACGACGACCGAGGCCAGACCGGCCACGATGGCGAGATGCCTGCGGATCCGCGGGCGTGTCCGCCACACCCTGGACCCCACCCTTGTCGGCGAAGTTTTCGACCCTGCGCGCATTGACGTCACCCCTCGAGCTGAACTCGTTGGATCACAAGGTGTGCCCGGAAGGGCGCGTCAGTGCTTACATGACCAACTCGTCATGGAGCCGTCAGGGACGGCTCACGGCTTCGTTCGGAAGCTGTTGGGTGGCTAGACCGGTTCAGAGGCCGAGGTTGCCCTTGTTGAGAGCCTCGACGCGGGCCTGCGGGCCGTCGAAGACCAACCCGGTGTGCTGGTCGCGCCCGAACAGGAACATGGTCAGCTCCGCAGGGTCGCCGGTGACCACGGCCGGGTCGTCGCCCTTGCGCAGCACCGCTGAGCGTTCCCGCTCGCCGTCGCTCCACCGGATCTCCACCGGTACGCCGGCCGGACGGGCCAGGGCCTTGCCGGCGAGGCTGACGCTCTTGAACAGGATCCGCTTCTCCCGGTCGGTCAGCTCACGTGGCTCCCAACCGGGCCTCGCACGGCGGATGTCCTCGTGGTGCACGAAGTACTCGAGGGTGTTCAGCGTCCGGTCGACGGGCGGCAGAGCCATCGGCGACCAGCGCGGCGGACCGCTGCGGACCCGCTCCACCAGCGCGGAGAAGTCCTGGTCAGCCATCTTGCTCGCGGCGCGGCGGGCCAGCTTCTCGAGCCGGGGGATCAAGATGCCGGGGGAGGCCAGGGGGTCGCGCTCGCGCACGAGCAGGTGGATGACGAGGTCCTTCACGTCCCACTCGCCACACAGGGTGGGAGCGTCCTCGCCCGCCTCGAGCGCGGAGTTGCACAACGCGGCACGTTCCGTGCGCGACATCTGTTCCATGCGCCGATCCTAAGGTGGGGTCCAGCTCATCGATGTGCGGAATGTCAGGACCCCCACCTAGGGTTGGGCTGTTGTGACGAAGACCTCGAGAGACTCCACCCTGCTGGCCGGGTTCCGCGTACTCAGGGTCGCCATCCGGCGTGAGCCATGGGTCTTCACCCTGTCGACGCTCGGCAGCATCCTCTTCGGCGCCCTGACCGTGGCCGACGCCTGGGTGCTCGGCTGGTCGACGGACCACGTCGTGCTGCCTGCGTTCGAGACCGGCACCACCACGGCCGGGGGACTGGTCGCGATCCTGGCTCTGTTCCTCGGGGTCGCGATCCTCCGCGCGGTCGGCATCGTGGCGCGACGCCTGGGTGCCGGGATCATGCAGTACCGGATGCAGGCCGCCTACCGGCGCGAGGTCACCCGGCAATACCTGACGCTGCCGATGTCGTGGCACCAGCGACACCCGACAGGAGAGCTGCTCTCCAACGCCAACTCCGACGTCGAGGCCGCGTGGGCTCCGATCGCGCCGCTGCCGATGGCCGTCGGCACGCTGGCGATGATGGTGATCGCGATCGTGCAGATGCTGTTCACCGACATCGCGATGGCGCTGGTCGGGCTGCTGGTGTTCCCGCTGGTGATGGTCGTCAACGTCGTCTTCCAGCGGTTGTCCTCACCGATCTTCACCCGCATCCAGGCGCTGCGCGCCGAGCTCAGCGAGATCGCCCACGAGTCCTTCGACGGCGCCATGGTGGTCAAGACCCTCGGCCGGGAGAGCGAGGAGACCGATCGCTTCGCGGCCAAGGCCCGTGTCCTGCGTGACGAGGGCATCCGCGCCGGCCGCATCCGTGCGGCGTTCGACCCGTTCCTGGAGAGCCTGCCCAACCTCGGCGTCCTCGCGGTGCTCGGTGTCGGGATCCTCCGGGTCCGGTCGGGCACGGCAGACCCGGGCGACGTCGTGACGGTCGCCTACCTGCTCACGATCGTGGCCTTCCCGATCCGGTCGATCGGCTGGATGCTGGGCGAGTTCCCCCGTTCGGTGGTCGGCTACACGCGGGTCCACCGGGTCCTCGACACGGTCAGCGACACGACGTACGGCGACGGGAGGCTGGCCGACTCGCCGCGGGGCGCCGCGCTGGAGGTCCACCGCCTGGGCTACACCTACGAGCAGGGTCAGGTGCTCCTCGACGGCGTCGACTTCACCATCGAGCCGGGACGGACGGTGGCGGTGGTCGGTGCGACCGCCTCGGGCAAGAGCACGCTCACCTCGCTGGTGACCCGTCTGGTCGACCCGCAGTCGGGCGCGATCCGGATCGACGGCCAGGACCTGCGTGAGCTCGCTCCGGGCCAGCTCGCCGCCCACGTCTCGCTGGTGCCGCAGAGCGCGTTCCTCTTCGACGACTCGGTGCGCGGCAACGTGACGCTGGGGGCGGACATCCCCGACGAGCAGGTCTGGGAGGCCCTCCGGACGGCCCAGGCCGACGGGTTCGTCGCCGCCCTGCCGCACGGTCTCGACAGCAAGCTGGGGGAGCGTGGGACGACCTTGTCGGGCGGGCAGCGGCAGCGCCTCTCGCTGGCCCGCGCCCTGGTCCGCCACCCGCGCCTGCTCGTGCTCGACGACGCGACCTCGGCGGTCGACCCCGAGGTCGAGGCACGCATCCTCGCGGCGATGCGCCAGCGCGGTGGGGACTCGACACTGCTCGTGATCGCCTACCGCAAGGCGACCATCGCGCTGGCCGACGAGGTGCTCTTCCTCCACGGTGGTCGCGTCGTCGACCGGGGGACCCACCAGCAGCTCCTCGAGCGCAACCCGGCCTACGCCACGCTGGTCAACGCCTACGCCTCCGAGGGGGTCACGCCATGACGGTGAAGGTCGAGTCCGAGGAGCTGACCGACCTCGGCACGAGCGTCGACAGCGGCGACGAGATCTCCGCGATCGAGACCATCCGGAGCGGGCTGCGGTTCTCACCCGAGCTCGGGGCCGGCTTCGGCTGGACGTTGCTGCTCGCCCTGATCGGGACGGGCGGCCGGGTCGTCGTACCCATCTCGGTGCAGCAGACCCTCGACCGGGGCATCAACGGACCCAACGGCGTGGACGTCTCCTTCGTCGCGCAGATGGCGGTGCTGGCGGCTCTGGCGATCCTGGCGACGGGGGTCTCGTCGTACTTCATGACCGCGCGGCTGTTCACCGCCTCCGAGCGCGGGTTGGCGACCTTGCGGATCAAGGCGTTCCGGCACGTCCACGACCTGCCGCTGCTGACCCAGAACACCGAGCACCGCGGTGCCCTGGTCTCGCGGGTCACCAGCGACGTGGACCAGGTCTCGCAGTTCCTGGTGTTCGGCGGTGTCTTCGGCATCATCAGCGTCGGGCAGGTGCTGCTGGCGACCGTGGTGATGCTGTTCTACTCCTGGCAGCTGACGATCCTGGTGTGGGTCTGCTTCCTCCCGCTGTTCCTCTCGCTGCGCTACTTCCAGCGACGACTGTCGGCTGCCTACGGCGTCGTACGCCGCTCGGTGGGCGCGATGCTCTCGGCCATCTCCGAGCCGGTCGTCGGTGCGGTGACGGTGCGCACCTACGCGATCGAGAAGCGCACCCAGGACCGGATCGACGAGGCCATCTCCGTCAACCAGGTCGCGGCCACCAGGGCCCAGGGCCTGACGGCCTTCTCGTTCAGCCTCGGGGGAGTCTCGGCCGGTCTGGCCAACGCAGGTGTGCTGATCGTCGGCATCTGGCTCGGGTTCGCCGACGACATCACCTCGGGCCAGGTGATCGGGTTCGCCTTCCTGGTCACCTTGTTCGTGGGACCGGTGCAGATGGGCACCCAGGTGCTGACCGACGCCCAGAACGCCATCGCCGGATGGCGCCGGGTGATCGGGATCCTGGAGACCCCGGCCGATCTCGACGACCCCGGCCCGTCCGGGAAGTCGCTGCCACGCGGAGCGATGGACGTCGCCTTCGAGAAGGTGTCCTTCGGCTACCCCGGCGGCCCGCTCGTGCTCCAGGACGTGACCGAGCACATCGAGTCCGGCAGCAAGGTGGCCGTGGTCGGCGAGACCGGGTCGGGCAAGACCACCTTCGCCAAGCTGCTCACCCGCCTGATGGACCCGACCTCGGGTGCGGTGCTCCTCGACGGCGTCGACATCCGGTCGGTCGAGTTCGCCTCCCTCCGGCGGCGGGTCGTGCTGGTCCCCCAGGAGGGCTTCCTGTTCGACTCGACCCTGCTGTCCAACGTGCGTTACGGCGACCTCGACGCCACCCCCGACGAGGTCCGCGCGGCCGCGAGCGAGCTCGGTCTCGGGGACTGGCTCGACGGTCTGCCCCACGGTCTCGAGACCCGCGTCGGGCAGCGCGGCGAGTCGCTCTCCGCGGGGGAGCGGCAGCTGGTGGCGCTGCTCCGGGCGCACCTGGCCGACCCCGACCTGCTCGTCCTCGACGAGGCGACCAGTGCGGTCGACCCCGCCCTGGAGATGCGCATCGGGCGCGCGCTGGAGCGACTGATGGCGGGCCGCACCAGCGTCACCATCGCCCACCGGCTCTCGACCGCCGAGAACTCCGACGAGGTCCTTGTCTTCGACCGCGGTCGCGTCGTGCAACGCGGGTCGCACGCCGCCCTCGTCAACCAGACCAACGGCGACGGGGCCCCCGGCGTCTACGCCCGGCTGCACCAGTCCTGGATGGCCCAGCAAGCGCTCTAGTGTCCTGGGTCGGAGGTCCACCACCCGTGTGCGCACCCCGGGACCTCCGACCCAGGACACTTGTGTCCCGCTTGCCCCCGTTGGTGCCTGCTTGGGTCACAGGGTCGAAAGAAACTTCCACGAACCGGCAACCGTTCCGGGTCGCCGGCACGAAGCACGGGTATGGAACCCGGCGAGGCCATCGGCCTGCGGATCTCGCGCCTGGAGGCCGGTGCGCTGGAAGAGGCCTACACCGTCTACGGCGGCGCCGTGCGTGCCTACGTCACCAGGTTCGTCGGGCCGAGCGAGGCCGACGACGTCGTGCAGCGCACGTTCCTCGACGTCTGGCGGAACGCCTCGCGCTACGACCCCGCTGAGCGCTTCACCGGCTGGCTGTTCACGATCGCCCGTCGGCGGGCCATCGACAGCCTGCGCAGCCGGCGTCACGAGGTGGTGGACGTCGACCAGGCGCGTCACCTCGTGGGGGAGGACGGCCGGGAGACCGCGGAGCGCTACGCCGACGCGGCCGACGTGCGCGCCGCCGTGGCGCGCCTGCCCGAGCACGAGCGGAGGGTGATCGAGCTGGCGTACTTCTCCGGGCTGAGCCAGACCGAGATCGCCACCGCGATCGGCGCTCCTCTGGGGACCGTCAAGGCGCGGGCCTCCCGGGGGATCCGGCGACTGGCCACGCTGATGAGCACGCCGAGCCCGGCGACCTCGAGGAGCGGACTATGAACGACGAACACCCGGACCTGACCGCGTTGCTGCGCGGGGAGCTGACCAACGCCGAGGCCCTGGCCACGGCCGGGCACGTCCGTGGGTGCGACGCCTGCCGGGACGGTCTGGTGGACGATGCCCTGGGGCACGGGTTGCTCAGCCGGGCCCGCCGGACCCTGGGTGACCGGACCGCCCCCGTGCCGATGCAGCCGATCCAGGCGACCGCGCTGCCCGATGAGCTCAGGCGCGAGCTGGGGCGCCGGCCCGGCCGGAACCGAGCGCTCCTGGCGGGCGTCGCCGCAGTGACGTTGA
The DNA here is from genome assembly GCA_963843075.1 of uncultured Actinomycetota bacterium. GTDB lineage: Bacteria > Actinomycetota > Actinomycetes > Propionibacteriales > Nocardioidaceae > Marmoricola. The sequence continues at coordinate 1,939,486 of CAWJJD010000001.1, forward strand.
TCGCGGCCGGCGCGGGTGCCGCCCTCGGAGCCCGCAACCTCGCGACTCGCACTGACCCGCCGGCTCCGCAGGCGATCCCGGAACGCGTCGCGACCCTCGAACCTGTCGAGGGGTCGGCCACCGGCAAGGTCTCGATGGGCACCAGCCACGCGATCACCCGGATGCGGATGATGACCAGCGCCCTGCCCCAGGCGCCTCGCGGGGAGTTCTACTACGCCTGGCTCCTCGACCCGCGGACCAACAAGATGCTCCCGCTCGGCCAGGTGACGGCCGGACGTGTGGCCACCTTCGAGATCCCGGAGTCACTGGTCGAGTCCTACTCCGCGATCGACGTGAGTCTCGAGTCCGACGACGGCGATCCCGGGCACTCGGTCACCTCCGTGCTCCGCGCGACGTACGCCGACCCGGCCAAGACTCCCTCCTGATGGCACCACCTCCACCACCACCCCCCGATGAAAGGAACCACCATGAAGAAGAAGCTCCTCGCCTCGGTCCTGACGACGCTCGCCGTCGGCGCCTCGGTGACTGCGTTGCCGGCCGCTCCGGCGTCCGCCGCGCAGGGACAGCGAAGCCTCGCGACGGTGCTGGCCGCGGACGGGCACCACTTCGACCACAAGTGGGGTGACTTCGACATCCTCGACAAGGCGGTCTCCACGGTGCTGAAGGCGAAGCCGAAGAGCGCCGTCGGCGTGCTGGCGGACGGCTCGACGGCGCTGACGGCGTTCTTGCCGACCGACCGCGCGTTCCGACGCCTCGTGCACGACCTGACCGGCAAGCGGCCGCGGACCGAGCGGGCCACGTTCAACCAGCTCGCCAAGGCAGCAGGGGTCGACACCATCGAGCAGGTGCTGCTCTACCACGTGGTGCCCGGCGCGACCATCACCTACGCCCAGGCCAGGAAGTCCGACGGTGCTGCCCTGAAGTCGGCCCTCGGCCCGGTCATCCAGGTCGACGTCCGCAGGTACGGGATCCGGCTGCGGGACCGTGACTTCAACGACGCCAACCCGATGATCAAGCGCTCGGCGAGCAACATCAACAAGGGCAACCGGCAGATCGCCCACGGGATCAACCGCGTCCTGCGTCCCGCTGACCTCTGACCAGCCAGAACTGCCCGGTCGGCGTACTCCCGCCGGCCAGAACTGCCCGGTCGGCGTACTCCTGCCGGCCAGAACTGCCCGGTCACGGATACTGGAGGAGTGAGCACCACCAGATCCGACCTCGACCCCGCGATCGCCCGTCGGCTCAAGCGCAACGCCGACGGGCTGATCGCGGCGGTCGTCCAGCAGCAGGGCACCCGTGAGGTGCTGATGTTGGGCTGGATGGACGACGAGGCGCTGCACCGCACCCTGACGACCGGGCAGGGGACCTACTGGAGCCGCTCGCGGCAGGAGTACTGGGTCAAGGGCGAGACCTCCGGGCACACCCAGCGCGTGGTCGAGGTGCGCCTCGACTGCGACGGCGACACGGTGCTGCTCACGGTCGACCAGACCGGCCCGGCGTGCCACACCGGCGCCCGCACCTGCTTCGACGCCGACGTCCTGCTCGCGGCGGCCGGCGATGGCTGAGGACTCCGCCCCCTCGCGGCGCCGGTCGTTCGGGCCGGTCGTGCTCCTCGGGCTGGCGACCTCGGGGCTCGCTGCGGTGGCCGCAGCCAAGCCCTGGGTCGGCTCCGGAGGTGGGTCCGGCGACGGTGCGATCACGGCGCTCGACGCCGGCACCCGCTACCCCCTCGCCTCGGCGGTGAGCCTCGTGCTCCTGGCCGCATGGGGGGTCCTGCTCGTGACCCGCGGTGCCGTCCGCCGGGTGTTCGCGTGGATCGCGGCGGTCGCCGCCGTGGGGCTCGTCGCGGCCGTGGTCACGGCGTACTTCACCCTCCCGGACTCCGCGCGCGACTCCTACGCCCAGCTGATGGGTCGCGGCGGGCAGGAGCAGGGCTTCACCGGGTGGTACTGGACCACGGCAGCCTGCGCCGTGCTGGCCCTCGCGCCCACGCTGCTCGCCGTACGCCTGGTCCCGTCGTGGCCCGAGATGGGGAGCCGGTACGACGCGCCGGGGACCCGCGAGCAGCCCACGGAGGAGCAACCCACACGCGAGCAGGACCTCTGGCAGGCGCTCGACGAAGGACGTGACCCGACCGACACGAAGCGGCCCTGATCGCCCGGAGGCCTCCCACTACACTGGCGCCGACCGACTCTCGCTCGACCTGAGGAGCCCCATGGCCCACCACGGCAACACCCCGGCAGCCTGGACGGCAGTCGTCGTGGCACTTCTCGCCTTCGTCGTCGCCGGCATCGCGTTGATGGTGGGCAGCTGGCTGATGTTCTGGATCGGCGTCGCACTGGCTCCGCTGGCCGTCGTGCTGCTCCTGATCCTGTCCAAGATGGGGCTCAACGCCTAGGGCGCGTGCCATGGACGGCGTTACGAAGCACGACACCACGGCCGCCACCACGGACGACCCTTTCCTGCCGCGTGAGCGGACCCGCTTCCAGCGCCTCCAGGGACCGCTGATCACCGGCGGGCTCGTCGCGGGGCTCACCATCGCGCTGCACTTCCGCGACCCGCACTCCTCCGGCAGCTGGGGCTACTGCCCGTTCTTCGCCATGACCGGCCTCTACTGCCCGGGGTGCGGTGGTCTGCGCGCCGTCAACGACCTCACCGACGCCAACCTTCTCGGTGCCGCCAGCAGCAACCTCGTCTTCGTGGCGCTGATCCCGCTCATCGTGCTGTGGTGGATCCGTTGGACCGGGCGCGCCTGGGCCGGTGGTCCGGCCCGAGGTGTCGCGGGTCGGCGGGCGAGCGTCGCCATCGCCGTGCTCGCGGTGGCTCTGGTGGTCTTCGGGGTGCTGCGCAACCTGCCGATGGGCAGCTGGCTGGCCCCCTGAGCCACGTGCGCCGACTCAGGCGTTGGTGTCGAAGGAGAAGTTGCTGTCGACGGCTCCGGTGAGGTTGAGCACCCACACCACCACGGCGAGAACGATGCTGAGGACACCGAGCGCGAGGCCGGTCAGCGCCATGCCCTCGCCCTTGAGCAGGCCGTTGGACTCGGCGATCTGCTTGCGGCCGAGGAACCCGGTGACGACCGCGGCGATGCCGAGGACGAACAGCGAGCAGCACGGGATGCCGATGATCCCGAGCACCAGCGAGGTGATCGCCAGCGGCGAGGTCTTCTGCTGGCCGTAGCCACCCGGGGCTCCGGGCGGCACCGGCGGGTAACTGGGCGGCTGACCGTGCTGCGGCGGCTGGCCGTACGGGACTTGGCCGTAGCCGGGCTGCCCGTAGCCGGGCTGCCCGTAGCCGGGCTGCCCGTAGCCGGGCTGGCCGGCCGGCGGCTGGTTCGGGTCGGGCTCGGAGCCCGGCGGCGGTGGCGGGTAGTCGTCGCTCATCTTCGTCGGCCTTTCCGGGGTCGGGTCGAGACGTGGGCCACCTGGCGCGGCGTTGACGGCCCGAACCTATCGTTGTGGGGCGTGTGAGAACCTTGAGATGCCGCGCGGAACCCGCGCCGGTCCCAGGTTTCACGCTCCCGGAAGGTCTTCGCATGTCCGTGCTCGACGACATCGTCGCCGGTGTGCGTGAGGACCTCGCCGTCCGCACGGCCGCCCGGTCCGAGGCCGACCTGATGGCCGTCGCGCAGATGCTCCCACCGCCGCGGGACCCGATGCCCGCCTTCCGGTCGAGCGGGCTGTCGGTGATCGCCGAGGTCAAGCGCAGGTCTCCGAGCAAGGGGGCGCTCGCCGACATCCCCGACCCGGCCGCACTGGCGGCTGCCTACGAGGCGGGCGGAGCAGACGCGATCTCCGTGCTCACCGAGTCCCGTCGGTTCGGGGGGAGCCTCGACGACCTGCGTGCGGTGCGCGCGGCCGTGGCGACCCCGGTGCTGCGCAAGGACTTCATGGTGACCGGCTACCAGGTTGTCGAGGCGCGGGCGGCCGGCGCCGACCTGGTGCTGCTGATCGTGGCGGCACTCGACGACGTCCTGCTCAAGGACCTGCACGACCAGGCCCGCGAGCTCGGGCTCACCGTGCTGACCGAGGTCCACGACGAGGACGAGGTGGCCCGTGCCCTCGCCATCGGCGCCGAGCTGGTCGGGGTGAACGCCCGCAACCTCAAGACACTCGAGGTCGACCCCGACGCGTTCGAGCGGCTCGTGGAGCTGCTCCCCGACGACGTCGTCAAGGTGGCGGAGTCGGGCGTCTCGGGTCCCGACGACGCCGCCCGCTACGCAGCCCTGGGCGCCGACGTGGTGCTGGTGGGCGAGGCGCTGGTCAAGGACGGCAACCCCCGGGCTGCCGTCGCCGCGATGAAGCATGCCGCAGGAGTGGCCCGATGAGTTCCGCGATGACGTCCCCGGTGAGTTCTCCGGGACCCGACGAGGCCGGCCGCTTCGGCGACTTCGGTGGCCGCTTCATGCCCGAGGCGCTGATGGCTGCGCTCGACGAGCTCACCGCCGCCTGGCAGGAGGCGATGGCCGACGAGGCGTTCACCGGCGAGTTCGACCGCATGCTCCGCCAGTACGCCGGCGTGCCGAGCCTGCTCTACGACGCGACCAAGCTCAGCGAGCTCGCAGGCGCCCGCATCCTGCTCAAGCGCGAGGACCTCAACCACACCGGTGCGCACAAGATCCGCAACGTCCTCGGTCAGGCGCTGCTGACCCGCCGGATGGGCAAGACGAGGGTGATCGCCGAGACGGGGGCCGGGCAGCACGGCGTCGCGACCGCCACGGCCGCTGCCTACCTCGGTCTCGAGTGCACCGTCTACATGGGCGAGGTCGACACCGAACGACAGGCCCTCAACGTCGCGCGGATGCAGCTGCTCGGTGCCGAGGTCATCCCGGTGACCTCCGGGTCCCGCACGCTCAAGGACGCCATCAACGAGGCCATCCGCGACTGGGTGGCCAGCGTCGACCACACCGCCTACTGCTTCGGCACGGCCGCGGGTCCGCACCCGTTTCCCGCGATGGTCCGCGACTTCTGCCGCGGCATCGGCGACGAGGCCCGCGAGCAGTGTCTCGAGCTCACCGGCGCGCTGCCCGACGCGGTCGTCGCCTGCGTCGGTGGGGGCTCCAACGCCATCGGCCTGTTCACCGCGTTCCTCGAGGATGCCTCGGTCGCGATCCACGGCTACGAGGCCGGTGGCGACGGCGTCGACACGGAGCGACACGCGGCCACCATCTGGGCCGGCGAGGTCGGTGTCCTCCACGGGGCGCGCACCTACGTGCTCCAGGACGAGGACGGTCAGACCGTCGAGTCCCACTCGATCTCCGCCGGCCTCGACTACCCCGGGGTGGGCCCGCAGCACGCCCACCTCGCGCACACCGGTCGGGCGACCTACCGGCCGGTGACCGACACCGCTGCGATGGACGCCATGGCGCTGCTGTCACGGACCGAGGGGATCATCCCGGCGATCGAGTCGGCACACGCCCTCGCGGGTGCCCTCGAGCTAGCCAAGGAGCTCCCGGGCTCGACCATCCTGGTCAACCTCTCCGGCCGCGGCGACAAGGACATGGGCACGGCCATCGAGTGGTTCGGCCTGGGCCAGGCCGACGCCGACGGCACCCCCGAGCCCGCGACCGAGGAGCAGATCGCCGAGGGCGCGAAGTGAGCACGGCGACGGTCTTCGAGAAGACCCGTGCGGACGAGCGGGCCGCCCTGGTCGGCTACTTCCCGGCCGGCTTCCCCACCGTCGCGGGCGGAATCGAGGCGATCCAGGTGATGGTCGACTCCGGCTGCGACATCATCGAGATCGGCCTGCCCTACAGCGACCCGGTGATGGACGGTCCCACCATCCAGGCCGCCGCACAACGGGCGCTCGAGGGCGGCACCCGCACCGCCGACGTGCTGCGCACCGTCGAGGCGGTGGCCGCGACGGGTGCCCCCACGGTGGTGATGACTTACTGGAACCCGGTCGAGCGCTACGGCGTCGAGCGGTTCGCCACAGACTTGTCGAACGCCGGGGGAGCGGGCCTGATCACTCCCGACCTCACGCCGGACTCGGCCGACGAGTGGATCGCCGCTGCCGACGCCCACGACCTGGACAAGGTCTTCCTGGTCGCGCCGTCGTCCACCGACGAGCGCCTGCGCTACACCGTGGAGGCGTGCCGGGGGTTCGTCTACGCCACGGCGGTCATGGGCGTCACGGGTGCTCGGGCGTCGACCTCCGCTCTCGCCGGTCCGCTCGTCGAGCGCACCCGCCGCGCGACCGACCTGCCGATCGGCGTCGGGCTCGGGGTCTCCAACGGTGACCAGGCCGCCGAGGTCGCGTCGTACGCCGATGGTGTGATCGTGGGTTCGGCCTTCGTCCGAGCGCTGCTCGACGCCGACGACCCGGCCGGTGGCCTCAAGGCACTCGCCTCGCTCACCGAGGACCTGGCGGCCGGAGTACGCCGTGGTTAGGAAACTCCTTCTCGCCGTCCTGGTCAGCCTCCTCCTCGTCGGCTGCGGCTCCACCGACAACGGTCCGGCTGTCACGGGGGTCAGCTCCTCAGACGACGACGGCTACCGCGGCATCAAGCTCGACCAGCCCTACGTCGTGCCCGACATCGCGCTCACCGACACCGATGGCAAGCCGCTCGACCTCGCCACCCAGGACAAGCGCACGCTCGTCTTCTTCGGCTACACCAACTGTCCCGACATCTGCCAGGTGGTGATGAGCTCGATCGCCTCCGGGGTGGCCAAGCTGCCCAAGGGCGACCAGCAGCAGGTCCAGGTCCTCTTCGTCACCACTGACCCTGCGCGCGACACCGGGAAGGTCCTGCGCACCTACCTCGACCGGTTCAACCCCACCTTCCGCGGCGCGACCGGTTCGCTGGCGGACATCCAGGCGCTCGGGAAGCCGATGGGCGTCGACGTGATGAAGGGCCAGAAGCTGCCGAGCGGCGGCTACGAGGTCAACCACACCACCAACGTGATCTCGGTCCACGACGGCAAGGGCGACCTGGTCTGGACGGCCAGCACCTCGCCCTCGGACATCGCGGTGGACCTCGAGAAGATCCTGAAGGCGGACGCATGATCGTGCTCTCCATCCCCAGCCCGTCCCAGGGGGTCTGGCATCTCGGTCCGCTGCCGATCCGGGCCTACGCGCTCGCGATCATCCTCGGCGTGGTCGCTGCGATCTGGGTGGGGGAGAAGCGCTGGGCGGCGCGTGGAGGCACTCCGGGACAGATCGGTGACATCGCCCTGTGGGCCGTGCCCGCGGGTCTCATCGGTGCCCGCGCCTACCACGTCGCCACCGACCACGACCTCTACTTCGGCAAGGGTGGCGACCTGGTCGGTGCCCTGGAGATCTGGCACGGCGGGCTCGGCATCTGGGGCGCCATCGCGGGCGGGCTGCTCGGCGCCTGGCTCTACACCCGCCGCCACGGCATCCGGCTGCGCCCGCTCGCCGACTCCCTCGCCCCCGGCCTGCTGCTGGCGCAGGCGATCGGGCGGTTCGGCAACTACTTCAACCAGGAGCTCTACGGCCGTCCCACCAAGCTGCCGTGGGGGTTGGAGATCGACCCGCAGCACTGGCCCAGCGGACTCACCTTCCCGGCCGGCACGACCTTTCACCCGACCTTCCTCTACGAGGCGCTCTGGAACCTGGCCGGGTTGGCGCTCCTGCTCTACGTCGACCGGCGCTTCAAGCTCGGCTTCGGGCGCGTGTTCGCTCTCTACGTGATGATCTACACCTCTGGCCGAGGCTGGATCGAGTCCCTGCGGATCGACACGATCGAGCTCGACAACGTGCTCGGGCTGCGGTGGGGCGTCTGGATGTCGATCATCCTGTTCATCGCCGCGGCGATCTACTTCGTGGTGGCTGGCCGGCGGCACCGCCCTCCGGAGACCCGCGAGCTCTCGCCGTACGCCGAGCCGCGGCCAGAAGCCGCCCCCGCCCAGGCCGAGTGAGGCGTTCGTCTCGCGAAACGGCACGCGGTGTCCCCAGCACCCTGTTGTAGGCTGAAATCTCCGCATGGGCCAATGTCGTCCCAGCACCAGCATGCTCACATTTCGCCGCACACCCCGGGCTCACCCCGGGATGCGATGACCGACGACGGGAGAGTGCACATGCAGGCATTCCCGCCGGCTCAGGGGCTGTACGACGGGGCTCACGAGCACGACGCGTGTGGTGTCGCCTTCGTGGCCACCATGACCGGGGTTCCCAGCCACGCCATCGTCAGCCAGGCGCTGACGGCCCTCCGCAACCTCGAGCACCGTGGTGCCGCGGGTGCCGAGCCGAACTCGGGCGACGGTGCCGGGATCCTGATGCAGGTCCCCGACACGTTCTTCCGCGAGGTCGTGGACTTCACCCTGCCCGCCAAGCACGCCTACGCCGTCGGCACCGCCTTCGTCCCCGGGGACGACGAGCAGGTGGCCAAGACCCGCAAGCGGATCGAGGAGATCGCTGCCGAGGAGGGTCTCACCGTCCTCGGCTGGCGCGAGGTCCCCACCGACCCCTCGTCCCTCGGCAGGACCGCGCTGGACTGCATGCCCTCGTTCGTGCAGCTGTTCGTCTCGGCCACCGGCAGCCGGATCATCGGGATGGGCCTGGAGCGGCTGGCGTTCGTGCTGCGCAAGCGTGCCGAGCACGAGACCGACGCCTACTTCCCGTCGCTCTCGAGCCGGACCATCGCCTACAAGGGCATGCTCACCACCGAGCAGCTCGACCACGTCTTCCCCGATCTCGTCGACGAGCGGGTCGAGTCCGCGATCGCCGTCGTGCACTCACGCTTCTCGACCAACACCTTCCCGAGCTGGCCGCTCTCCCACCCGTTCCGGTTCATCGCCCACAACGGCGAGATCAACACGGTGATGGGCAACCGCAACTGGATGCGGGCGCGCGAGGCGCTGCTGAAGTCCGACCTGATCCCGGGCGACCTCGACCGCATCTTCCCGATCTGCACTCCCGGGGCCAGCGACTCCGCGTCCTTCGACGAGGTGCTCGAGATCCTGCACCTGGGCGGCCGGAGCCTGCCCCACTCGGTGCTGATGATGATTCCCGAGGCGTGGGAGAACCACAACGAGATGGACCCGAAGCGCCGGGCGTTCTATGAGTTCCACTCGGCGCTGATGGAGCCGTGGGACGGACCTGCGTGCGTGGTGTTCACCGACGGCACCCAGGTCGGTGCCGTCCTCGACCGCAACGGCCTGCGTCCCTCCCGCTACTGGGTGACCGACGACGACCTCGTCGTGCTGGCCAGCGAGGTCGGCGTGCTCGACATCCCGCAGGACAAGGTCGTCCGCAAGGGTCGCCTCCAGCCGGGCCGCATGTTCCTCGTCGACACCGAGGAGCACCGCATCATCGAGGACGGTGAGATCAAGGAGGAGCTCGCCACCGAGCACCCCTACGACGAGTGGCTGCACGCCGGCCTGATCAAGCTCGCCGACATCGCCGACCGCGAGCACGTCATCCACTCGCACGCCTCGGTGACGCGCCGCCAGCAGATCTTCGGCTACACCGAGGAGGAGCTGCGCCTCCTGCTCACCCCGATGGCCAACAGCGCCGCCGAGCCGATCGGCTCGATGGGCACCGACACCCCGATCGCCGTGCTCAGCGACCGGTCGCGGCTGCTCTTCGACTACTTCGCGCAGCTGTTCGCCCAGGTCACCAACCCGCCGCTGGACGCGATCCGCGAGGAGCTGGTGACCAGCCTCAACGGCACCATCGGTCCGGAGGCCAACCTGCTCGACCCGACCCCCGCGTCGTGTCGTCAGGTGGTGCTGCCGTTCCCGGTGATCACCAACGACGAGCTGGTCAAGATCCGCCACATCAACCGTGACGGCGACATGCCGGGCTTCATCACCCACGTCTCGCGAGGTCTCTACGACGTCAGCGGGTGGCGGCGACGCCCTGGCCGCACGCCTCGACGAGATCTGCAAGGAGGTCAGCCAGGCGATCTCCAACGGCGCGCGCGTGATCGTGCTCTCCGACCGCCACGCCGACGCGACCAAGGCGCCGATCCCGTCGCTGCTGATGACCGCAGCCGTGCACCACCACCTGGTCCGGGAGAAGACCCGCACCCAGGTCGGCCTGATCATCGAGGCCGGCGACGTCCGCGAGGTGCACCACGTCGCGCTGCTGATCGGCTACGGCGCCGCGGCGGTCAACCCCTACCTGGCGATGGAGACGGTCGAGGACCTCGCCCGCGACGGCTTCTACGTCAAGCAGGAGCCCGAGAAGGCCGTCGCCAACCTGGTCAAGTCGCTGGGCAAGGGCGTGCTCAAGGTGATGTCGAAGATGGGCGTCTCGCACGGTCGCGTCCTACACCGGCGCCCAGATCTTCGAGGCGCTCGGGCTCTCCCAGGAGCTGGTCGACAAGTACTTCACCGGCACCACCTCCAAGCTCGGCGGCGTGGGCCTCGACGTGATCGCCGAGGAGGTGGCCCGCCGCCACCGGATCGCCTACCCCGTGCGGTGGCATCGCCCCCGCCCACCGCGAGCTGGAGATCGGCGGTGAGTACCAGTGGCGCCGCGAGGGCGAGCTGCACCTGTTCGACCCCGAGACGGTCTTCCGGCTGCAGCACTCCACGCGGGCGGGCAAGTACGACGTGTTCAAGCAGTACACCGCCCGGGTCAACAACCAGTCCGAGCGACTGATGACCCTGCGCGGCCTGTTCCGCTTCAAGGACGCCGACGCGACCGGCCGTGAGCCGATCGACATCGACGAGGTCGAGCCGGTCTCCGAGATCGTCAAGCGGTTCTCCACCGGGGCGATGTCCTACGGCTCGATCTCGATGGAGGCCCACGAGACCCTCGCGATCGCGATGAACCGGCTCGGCGGCAAGTCCAACACCGGTGAGGGTGGCGAGGACGCCGAGCGTCTCTACGACCCCGAGCGCCGCTCGTCGATCAAGCAGGTCGCGTCCGGCCGGTTCGGGGTGACCTCTGAGTACCTCACCAACTCCGACGACATCCAGATCAAGATGGCGCAGGGTGCCAAGCCCGGCGAGGGTGGCCAGCTGCCGGGCAACAAGGTCTATCCGTGGGTGGCCAAGACCCGCTACAGCACCCCCGGGGTGGGCCTGATCTCCCCGCCGCCGCACCACGACATCTACTCGATCGAGGACCTCGCCCAGCTGATCCACGACCTGAAGAACTCCAACCCCCGGGCGCGCATTCACGTCAAGCTCGTCGCCGAGGTCGGGGTCGGCACCGTCGCCGCCGGCGTCTCGAAGGCGCACGCCGACGTGGTCCTGATCTCCGGGCACGACGGCGGCACGGGCGCGGCACCGCTGACCTCGCTCAAGCACGCTGGCGGTCCCTGGGAGCTCGGCCTGGCCGAGACCCAGCAGACACTGCTGCTCAACGGCCTGCGCGACCGCATCGTGGTGCAGACCGACGGCCAGCTCAAGACCGGCCGCGACGTCGTGGTCGCAGCACTGCTCGGCGCGGAGGAGTACGGCTTCGCGAGCGCCCCGCTCGTGGTCTCGGGCTGCATCATGATGCGGGTGTGCCACCTCGACACCTGCCCGGTCGGCGTGGCGACCCAGAACCCGGTGCTGCGCGAGCGCTACAGCGGCAAGGCCGACTACGTCGTCAACTTCTTCGAGTACATCGCCCAGGAGGTGCGCGAGCTGCTCGCCGAGCTCGGGTTCCGCACCCTCGACGAGGCGATCGGCCACGCCGACGTGCTCGACGCCACCGAGGCGGTCAACCACTGGAAGGCCGCCGGGCTCGACATCACGCCGATCTTCCACGTGCCCGAGCTGCACGAGGACACCGCGCGGCGCAACGTGCACCCGCAGGACCACGGGCTCGACAAGGCCCTGGACAACGAGCTGATCCGGCTCAGCGCAGACGCGCTCGAGAACGGTGAGCCGGTCCGGGCGCAGGTGGCGGTGCGCAACGTCAACCGCACGGTCGGCACGATGCTGGGTCACGAGGTGACCAAGCGCTACCGGGCCGAGGGCCTCCCCGACGGCACCATCGACATCACCCTGGTCGGCTCCGCCGGCCAGTCGTTCGGCGCATTCCTGCCGCGGGGGATCACCCTGCGGCTCGAGGGGGACGCCAACGACTACGTCGGCAAGGGGCTCTCGGGTGGTCGGCTCGTCGTACGGCCCGACCGGTCTGCGAAGTTCGAGGCCAGCGAGCACATCATCGCGGGCAACACGATCGCCTACGGCGCCACGTCGGGTCAGATCTTCATCCGCGGCGGGGTGGGTGAGCGGTTCGCCGTACGCAACTCCGGAGCGCACCTCGTCACCGAGGGCGTGGGCGACCACGGCTGCGAGTACATGACCGGTGGCCGTGCGGTCGTGCTCGGCAAGACCGGGCGCAACTTCGCCGCGGGCATGAGCGGCGGCGTCGCCTGGGTGCTCGACCTCAAGGACCACCGCGTCAACAAGGAGCTCGTCGAGCTCGCGCCCGGTCACGGAGAGCGCCGCGGCCGAGCTCGAAGGCCTGGTGCGCGCGCACTTCGAGGAGACCGGGTCGACGGTCGCCGAGGAGCTGCTCGAGGACTGGGAGACGGCGCTGACCCGTTTCACCGAGGTGATCCCGCGCGACTTCCGCATCGTGATGGACGCCAAGGCGAAGGCCGAGGCCGACGGCCTCGACGAGAACGAGGTCGCCAACGCGATGATGGATTCGCTTCATGGATGAGATGAGCCGGTCTCACCTCGACCCTGGCAGCCTCGCAGGCGGTCGAAAGCACCGCTCATGGCTGGCCGGACATCCCTACGACCTACGGAGGGGGCCCGACGTGGCTGATCCCAAGGGCTTCTTGAAGAGCACCCGCGAGGTGGCCGAGCGCCGCCCGGTCGAGGAGCGGGTGCAGGACTGGAACGAGGTCTACCCGGGGGGACCCGGGCGGGCGCTGCTGCCGATCATCACCGAGCAGGCCGGACGCTGCATGGACTGCGGCATCCCGTTCTGCCACCAGGGCTGCCCGCTGGGCAACATCATCCCGGAGTGGAACGACCTGGTCTGGCGAGACGACTGGGACGGTGCGATCGAGCGGCTGCACGCGACCAACAACTTCCCGGAGTTCACCGGTCGGCTCTGCCCGGCGCCGTGCGAGACGGCCTGCGTGCTCGGCATCAACCAGCCCGCGGTCACGATCAAGAACGTCGAGGTGGCGATCGCCGACCGCGCGTGGGAGTCCCGCGCCGTCCGCCCGCAGCCACCGGAATGGCTCTCGGGCAGGACGATCGCCGTGATCGGCTCCGGGCCCGGCCGGTCTCGCTGCCGCGCAGCAGCTCACCCGCGCCGGACACACGGTCGCGGTCTACGAGCGAGCCGACAAGATCGGCGGGCTGATGCGCTACGGCATCCCCGAGTTCAAGATGGAGAAGAAGGTCCTCGACCGGCGCCTGGACCAGATGCGCCGCGAAGGCACCGTCTTCCGTGCGGGAGTCAACGTCGGCGAGACCCTGACCGGCGACCAGCTCCGCGACCGCTACGACGCGGTGGTGCTCGCGATGGGCTCCACCGTGGCCCGCGAGCTGCAGGCCCCCGGGCGCGAGCTCGGCGGCATCCACCAGGCGATGGAGTACCTCCCGCAGTCCAACCGGGCCTCGCTCGGCGAGCCTGCGACGTCGGACGGGTCCGACCAGATCCGCGCCGACGGCAAGCACGTCGTGATCATCGGTGGCGGTGACACCGGGGCCGATTGCCTGGGCACGGCGACCCGCCAAGGCGCAGCGTCGATCACCCAGCTCGAGATCATGGACCGACCGGGGGAGGAGCGGCCGGGCAACCAGCCGTGGCCGACGTACCCGATGATCTTCCGCGTCTCCTCGGCCCACGAGGAGGGCGGCGAGCGCGTCTATGCCGTCTCCACGCAGGAGTTCCTCGGCGATGACGACGGCAACGTGCGCGCGCTGCGCCTGGTCGACGTGGAGTTCAAGGACGGCAAGTTCCAGGAGATCGAGGGCACCGAGCGCGAGATCCCCGCGGAGCTGGTCCTGTTCGCGATGGGCTTCACGGGTCCCGAGAAGGAGGGCCTGATCGAGCAGCTCGGTGTCGAGCTCGACGAGCGCGGAAACGTGGCTCGCGACAACGGCTACCTCACCTCGGTCGACGGCGTCTTCGTCGCGGGCGACGCGGGCCGCGGCCAGTCGCTCATCGTCTGGGCGATCGCCGAGGGCCGTGCTGCTGCCGCCGCCGTGGACACCTGGCTCTCCGGCACCACCAACCTGCCCGCCCCCATCCCCCCGACCGAGCGGCCGCTGACGGTCTGAGGCGGCGGTGGATCGGTTTCCTGCTGACCGGGAAAACCGACACCTGTCGAGGGACACAACCCTCGACAAGTGCATGGATCCCCGGCCGACCGGGGAAACCGGCCAGACATTGGAACGTTCAAGTAAATGCCGATAGGGTCGATCCGTGCGTAGAGCCAAGATTGTCTGCACGCTCGGGCCGGCGACGTCGTCCAAGGAGCGGATCCGTGAGCTGGTGGACGCAGGGATGGACGTCGCCCGTCTCAACCTGAGCCACGGCACGTACGCCGAGCACGAGGAGATCTATCACCGCGTGCGCGAGGCCTCCGACGAGACCGGCCACGGTGTCGGGATCTTCGTGGACCTCCAGGGGCCGAAGATCCGGCTCGGCAACTTCAAGGAGGGCTCGTCGCGACTGCAGACGGGTCAGGCCTTCACGATCACCACCCGCGAGCTGGCCGGCAACAACGAGATCGCCTCGACGACCTACCAGGGTCTTCCCGGTGACGTCTCCGCCGGTGACCAGATCCTGATCGACGACGGCAAGGTGCGGCTGCGGGTCACCGAGGTCGACGGGACCGACGTGCACACGCAGGTCGTCACCGGCGGCCGGATCAGCGACCACAAGGGCATCAACCTGCCCGGCGTACCCGTCAGCGTGCCCGCCATGTCGGAGAAGGACATCGAGGACCTCCGCTGGGGACTGCACCTCACGGTCGACTTCATCGCGTTGTCCTTCGTGCGGTCGGCCAAGGACGCCGAGGACGTCCGCAGGATCATGCGCGAGGAGGGCGTCCTCCTGCCGGTGATCGCGAAGATCGAGAAGCCGCAGGCGATCGAGAACCTCAACGAGATCGTGAAGGCGTTCGACGGCTTCATGGTGGCCCGTGGGGACCTGGGCGTGGAGTGTCCGCTCGAGGACGTCCCGTTCCTCCAGAAGCGGGTGGTCGAGAAGGCCCGCCGCAACGCCAAGCCCGTCATCGTGGCCACCCAGATGCTCGAGTCGATGATCAGCAATCCCGCGCCGACCCGGGCCGAGGCCTCCGACGTCGCCAACGCTGTGCTCGACGGAGCCGACGCGGTGATGCTCTCCGGCGAGACGAGCGTGGGGGAGTACCCCATCGAGACCGTCAAGACGATGGCACGCATCATCGCCTCCACCGAGGACCACGAGCTGCACCACATGGCGGCGATCGACTGGCAGCCCAAGACCCGTGGCGGCGTGATCGCCAAGGCCGCTGCCGAGGTCGGCGACCGGGTCGGTGCCAAGTTCCTGGTCGCCTTCACCCAGAGCGGCGACTCCGCGCGACGCCTGGCCCGCTACCGCGGCCCGATCCAGGTGCTGGCCTTCACCCCGGAGCCCATCGTGCGCTCGCAGCTCTCGCTGACGTGGGGCATCGAGACGTTCCTGACCACCTTCGTCGAGCACACCGACGAGATGGTGCGCCAGGTCGACGAGCAGCTGCTCCGGATCGGGCGCGTCAAGGAGGGCGACCTCGTCGTCATCATCGCCGGGAGTCCTCCCGGCATCCCTGGCTCGACCAACGCGCTTCGCATCCACCGGATGGGCGACGCGATCAACGAGGTCGCGCCGGCCTACCGCCGTCGCTGACGGACTTCTGGCCAGCGACCTCAGGCCGTGATCTCCTCGCCGAGGTACGCCGCGCGGATGCGGTCGTCGGCCAGGAGCTCCGTGCCGGTGCCGGACAGGACGACCTCGCCGGTCTCCAGCACGTAGCCACGGTTGGCCAGTCCCAGGGCCTGGGCGGCGTTCTGCTCCACGATCAGCACGGTCACACCGGTGGAGTTGATCTCGCGCACGATGTCGAAGATCTGGCGCACGATCAACGGGGCCAGGCCCATCGAGGGCTCGTCGAGCAGGAGCAGCCGTGGCTTGCCCATCAGGGCACGGGCAATGGCCAGCATCTGCTGCTCGCCGCCGGAGAGCGTGCCGGCGTACTGGGTGCTGCGTTCCTTGAGCCGGGGGAACATCTCATAGCACTGGGCGAGCACCTCGAGGTCCGGCTTCTTGAAGCGGAACGCGCCCATCTCGAGGTTCTCCGCGACGCTCATCAGCGGGAACACCCGGCGCCCCTCGGGGACGTGGCAGATCCCGAGGGAGATCAGGTCGTGGGCCGGGAGGCCGTCGATGCGCTCCCCGTCGTAGCGGATCTCGCCCAGGGTCGGGCGCATCATCCCGGACACGGTCTTCTGGGTGGTGGTCTTGCCGGCTCCGTTGGCGCCGAGCAGCGCGACCACCTCGCCCTCTTCGACGTGGAAGCTCACTCCCTTGAGGGCGCGGATGGCGCCGTAGCGCACCTCGATGTCGTCGACCTCGAGCAGGCTCATGACCGCTCTCCTTCGTTGTCGGTGGCGGTTGCGCCCCGGGGCTCGTCCGCCGACGGACCGCCGACGTCGATCGCGCTGACCTCGAGACCCTCGGTCATGGCCTGGGCCTCGTCCTCGGAGGTCCCAAGGTACGCCGCGATCACGACCGGGTCCTTCTGGATCTGCTCCGGCGTCCCCTCCGCGATCTTCTCGCCGAAGTTCAGCACCACCAGCCGGTGGGCCACCGACATCACGAGCTTCATGTCGTGCTCGATCAGCAGCACCGAGATGCCGTCCTCGATGTTGATCTTGCGGATGAGCGCGGCAAGCTCCTGCTTCTCCACCGGGTTGGTGCCCGCCGCGGGCTCGTCGAGGAGGATCACCCCCGGCTCGGTGCCGAGGGCCCGGGCGATCTCGAGACGGCGCTGCTCGCCGTAGGCCAGCGAGCCGGCGAGGTCGTTGGCCCGGCGGGTCAGGCCCACGAAGCTGAGCAGCTCATAGGCCCTCTCCGTGGACTCCCGCTCCTCGCGGCGCTGCCAGGGCATCCCGAGCATGGAGGCGATGGGGCCGGACTTCTGCCGGGTCTCGACGCCCACCTTGACGTTCTCCAGGGCGGTCAGAGCCGGGAAGAGGCGGATGTTCTGGAACGTGCGGGCGACCCCCATGTGGTTGATCACGTGGGTCTTCTTCCCGAGCACCGACTCCATCGAGTCCCCCTGGCGGGCAGCCAGGGTGATCGACCCCTCCTGCGGCGTGTAGACGCCGGTGAGGGAGTTGAACAGCGAGGTCTTGCCGGCTCCGTTCGGGCCGATCACCGCGAGGATCTCGCCGCGGAGCATCTGCAGGGACACGCTGTTCAGCGAGGTGACTCCACCGAAGCGCAGGGTGACGTCCTTGACGTCGTAGACCACCTCGGAGGTCTTCTGCTCGGGTGCCGTGGCAGTCATGCCGTCACATCCCTTCGCCGGCGGGTACCGCCGTGGTTTCGGCACTGGATGGCTTGTCCAGGCCGGACAGCTCAGCCTTGCGTCTTCGCGCCGGGATCAGGCCCGCGGGACGGAAGATCATCATCAGCAGGATGAGTGCGCCGATCCACATCTGGCGATCCTCGGCCGGCACCTGGTCCTTGAGGAACTCCGGCAGCCAGGTGAGCACCGCCGCACCCGCCATCGCGCCGGGAAGCGAGCCCATGCCGCCGAAGACGACGTAGGCCACGACCAGGATGGAGTTGTTCAGCACGAAGTTCTCCGGTGTGAACGACCCCACCTGGCTGGCGAAGAAGACGCCGGCGACGCCGGACGTGGAAGCGCCGATCGCGAACGCCAGCAGCTTGACCCGGGTGGTGTTGATGCCCGTGGCCTGCGCGGCGACCTCGTCCTCGCGAACGGCAGCCCACGCGCGGCCGAGACGCGAGTGTTCGAGCCGGTTGAAGAGGATCACGATGATCGCGATCAGCACCAGCAGCAGGTACCAGAAGCCCAGCGCGCTCTCACCCCAGGTGAAGTGGATCGGGCCGAGATGGATCTGGGGCGCGGGGATGTTGAACGCGCCGCGTGGCCCGTTGGTGAACGCGTTGGCGTTGTTCGCGATCACCCTGATGATCTCACCGAAGCCGAGCGTGACGATGGCCAGGTAGTCGCCACGCAGCCGCAGCGTCGGGAATCCCAGCGCGACGCCCGCCACGAGACAGACCGCCACGGCGAACGGGATCGCCGCCAGCGGGCTGAGCAGCAGCCAGTCGGGGGGATGGACCGGGAGCCGACCGGTGAAGTACGCCGTGGTGTAGGAGCCGATGGCGTAGAACGCGATGAATCCGAGGTCGAGCAGGCCCGCCCACCCGACGACGACGTTGAGGCCGACGGCGAGCAGGACGTAGATGCCGATCTCGGAGACCAGCACGGTCTGCCAGAACTGGGTAGCCGTGGGCGGGAAGAACAGTGCCGCCACCAGCACCACCAGGAGGGTCGCCGCACCCAGCTGCCCGGGGGCGGCCAGGGTTCCAGTGCCGATCTGGTCGGAGTCGAAAGTGGTCGACTTGACGTTCATCGCCTTCACGACCAGGTAGCCACCCCCGGCGAAGAGCGAGAGGGCGGCACAGGTCATCCAGGCACCCGTCCCGAGGTTGTCCCAGGCCCCTGACGCACCATCGAAACCCTGACCTGCGGCCAGACCCGAGAAGTCGTGCACGACCACCAGGGTGATCGCCGTGGAGACGACGCCGAGGGCGATGGCGGCGTATCCGAGCACACGATGGCGCAGGTAGGACCCCGCGGCGGCGACCGCCAGGGTCACGAAGAACAACACGTAGCCGAGCCAGTCGAGGTAGGCCGCCGAGAAGGCACCGAGCCCGGTCCCGTGGAACATCGTGGCGGTGGTGCCCAACGTGGCGTTGCGGTCGCCGGGGGAGAACCACGCGGCGTTGAACACGCCGACGAGGCCGACCACCAGGCCCAGACCGACGAGCGCCATCCCGGGGCGCCACGCCAGCACCCTGTCGATGAAGCCGTCGGTGTCGGCCACCTCGGCAGTGCTGCGGGCGGAGACCACGGCCGCGACGGCGATCGTGAAGTACCCGAGCATCGCGACGGCGCCACCCGTGGCGTGGCTGGGGTAGTCCAGGAAGTTGCTGACAGTCGCTGAGGTGTACTCGGCCCAGACCCCGAGAATGACCGCCAGGACGGCAGCCGAGTAGCAGATGGGGGCGCTACGGCGGATCATGCCGACTGCCGCGAGCACCGTCACGATGATGAGCAACACCCACGGCAGCACCGAGAGCTGGGACCCGAAGAACAGTCGAGCGATGGGGTCCAGGCTGCCGGTGTCCGAACCGGCGATCGCCAGGGGTCGGAACTTCCCGGTGTCGATCTGTGGGCTGTCGGTCCACTTCAGCAGCGTGAAGGAGACCACCACTGTGAGAGCGCCGGCCGCGAGCGGGCGCAGGCCGGGCCGGGTGAGGTAGGGCTTGAACCGCGGACCGTAGGTGATCGCGAGGTAGAGGAGCACCCCGATGCCCAGGAAGAGGAAGATCCGTGGTCCGAGGACCGCTTCGCGGAAGGCATAGCCGAAGTCCGACTGGGTGCCCTCCTGGGTGCCGACCATCAGGGCCAGCACGAAGCCAGCGGCCAGGCAGGCCAGCAGACGCTGGAAGTTCGCGATCCGGGCCTCGGCCTCGATCGAACGGCGCTTCATGCCGCACGCCCCAGACGCTCGCCGAGAATACCGGTCGGCCTGACGACCAGGACCAGGACGAGCACGAGGAAGGCGACGACGTCGGTCCACTGGATGCCTATCCACCCGGGTCTGACCCATGGGGCGGTCGGCAAGATGGCCTCGACGACACCCAGCAGCAGACCGCCCAGCATCGCTCCACGGATGTTGCCGATGCCGCCGAGCACGGCGGCCGCGAAGGCCTTCACGCCGGGGATGAAGCCCATCGTGTTGGAGAAGAACAGTGCGCTTCCGTAGAGGAAACCGGCCGCCCCTCCGAGGGCGCCGCCGATGATGAAGGTCCGCGAGATCGTCTTGTCGATGTTGACGCCCATCAACGCGGCCGTGGGGGCGTCCTCGGCAACCGCCCGGATGCTTCGCCCGAGCTTGGTGCGGGAGACCAGCGCATCGAGGAAGAGCATCATCACCAGCGCAGAGACCATGATGATCGCCTGCATCGCTGTGATGTAGACACCGCCGATGTCGATCACGTGCTTGTTCTGGTTGAAGTACGACGGGAAGTTGTTGTTGTTCAGCCGGTTGAACAGCTTGCCCGCGAGCTGGGAGAGGAAGAACGATGCCCCGATCGCGCTGATCAGGAACGCGAGCTTGGGCGCTCCCCGGCGCCGAAGCGGACGATAGGCGACGCGCTCGAGGGACCAGGCGACCGCTGCCCCGACCAAGGCGCCGCAGCTCAGCCCCAGGAGAAGGATGCCCAGGACGCCGTACCACGGTGGCCGACTGCCGTCGTCGACGAACACGTTGACCACGAGGTAGCTGCCGAAGGCGCCGGACATGAAGACCTCGCTGTGTGCGAAGTTGATCAGCTGCAGGACGCCGTAGACCAAGGTGTAGCCCAGCGCGATGAGCGCGTAGAGCGACCCACGGGTGAGCCCGAGAATGAGGTAGTTCAAGAAGTCTTGCACGGGGAGAATCCTCTCTGAGGACCTGCAGGTGGGCTGCCGTAGGAGGAATCAAACCACGGAGGACGAGCAAGGCGCCGCTGCCACAACGATGTGGCAGCGGCGCCCTTCATGCTTGCTGGCGCACGTGACGAAGTTGTTACGTCACGGAGCCTGGGTGATGTCCCCGAGGCTGACGATCTCGTCGCCCTTGACCTGGAACAGGTTGACCGTTCCTTCGCCGGGCGGCAGGTCGCCGTTCTCAGCGAACTTGATGTCCGCGGTGATCCCCTTGTAGTCGATCTTGTTGACCGCCTCGTTGACGGACTGGCGGGTGACCTGTCCGGACTCCTTGGCCGTCTTGATCGCCTGGATGACGATGTTGGCCGCGTCGTAGGCCTCGGGGGAGTACGTCGACGGCGGGGTGTTGAACATCGCGGTGTAGGCCGCCGTGAAGTCCTTGGCAGCAGGCGCAACCGTCGCGTCCTGGCAGCCGCACGACATGTACCAGCCTTCGCCGTCAGCCTTGGCGCCGTCCAGGAACACCTGGGACTTCACCCCGTTGCCGGACATCCGGATGCCCTTGTAGCCGACGGCCTTGAGGGCCTTGGCGAACTGGGCGCCCTGGGCGTCGTAACCGGCGTAGAACAACGCCTGTGCGCCCGAGCCCTTGACGGTCTGGGCGATCGGGCCGTAGTCCTTGGTCGAGGTCTGGTCGGCTGCCTGCTCGACGACACTGACGCTCTTCTTCTTCAGCTCGTCGGCCACGGCCTTGGCGACACCGTCGCCGTAGGCGGACTTGTCACTGACCACGATGACCTTCTTGGCCTTCTTGGCCAGCCAGTCCGCGGCGGCAGGGCCTTCGGCGAAGTCGTTGGGCATGACCCGGTGCCAGGTCGCGAAGCCCTGGTCCTGGAGCTCACCGTTGGACGCCGACGGGTTCACGATGGAGATCCCGGCGTCGCCGTACTTCTTGCCGACGGCCTGGGAGGTGCCGGAGAAGGACGGGCCCACGACACCCATCACGCTGCTGTCCTGGATCACCTGGGCCGCTGCGGCGGGAGCCTTCTCGGGGACGCCGCCGTCGTCAGCCTTGATCAGCTTGACCTTGAAGCCGAGGCTGCTGTCCTTGTTGGCCTCGTCGACCGCGAGTGCTACGCCGTTGACCTCGTTGATGCCGAGCTGCTGGTTGTCTCCCGACAGGGGGCCCTGGAAGGCGACGGTGTAGGTCTGGCCGCTGTCGCTGCCACCCTTGTCACCACCGCTGAGACCGCCGCCGCTGTCGTCGTTTGAGCTGCCACAACCGGTGAGCGCCATAGCGCCGATGACTCCGACCGCAGCAAGCTTCGCCAATGGGCGAGTCCGCATGCAATTCCTCCGTTGCCGGGGCCCATCAGGGCCACGCGAAAAGAGGCCTCGGGTGAGACCGCTGGTCGCAGAGTTGCCGCAGGGTGGGTCAGAGTCAAGCGACCGGGCCGGTCGTGGCCGAGTCGAAACATTCGCCCTTCAACTGGTCTAGCCGCGGGGGTCCGCCCGAACGGTCACGCCTTGGGCCCGATCAGCGCGTCGAGGCGCACCACGGACTCGCGCCGGGAGACCGAGATGGTGTAGCGACCAGAGTGTCGCCACTCCACTCCGACGAGGTCGAGGGCCTCGCAGCACCAGGCGCGGATCTCGGGCGAGTGGTTCACGAACTGCCATCGCGGGTAGTCGTAGCGCTTGACCTGACCAGCGACGACCCGTGGCCCAGTTGCGGACCCGCGCTCCGTCGGAGTGGAACAGCCCCCGCAGGAAGTCGCCCGGGTGGGCCTCGACGATCTCCCACTGCCACCGCTGCATGCCCAGGCTGCGCTCGTGCTTGCGTCCCGGACCGTGCTGGGGGAACAGGCACGGCCAGTGCTTCCAGGAGTTCTGGACCACGATGACACCGGGCGCCTTGACCCGATGAACCCCGCGAGCTGGGTGGACGTCCCGGATGCACCGTGCGACGCGGAGTTCGGTCGGGCCGGGCAGTCATGTGGTTCCGCCCGCTCGATCCCGTTGTCCCGCCAGTCACGCAGTGCAGCTCGGCTGATCCCGAGGATTCCGCTCACGCGGTTGAGCGACTGACCTTCGTCGAGGAGCTGCAGGGCTCGACGGCGGTCGGGCATCGAGTACATGTCAGCAGTCTCGGCGGCCGCACCGACGAAACTGCGTGCCCCGGGTGGGATTCGAACCCACACTGGATGGTGTTTGAGACCATTGCCTCTGCCGTTGGGCTACCGGGGCGTCGCGACCGCACAGGCTACCCGAGCCGTTGACCGATAACCTCCGGGATGTGACTGCCACACCGGACCCCGTCGGAACACCACGGCGACGCGTCGTGATCGCCGAGGACGAGGCGCTGATCCGGCTCGACCTCGCGGAGATGCTGGTCGAGGAGGGGTACGACGTCGTCGGGCAGGCCGAGGACGGGGAGAAGGCCGTCGAGCTCACCATCGAGCACCGGCCCGACCTGGTCATCCTCGACGTGAAGATGCCTCGTCTGGACGGGATCGCCGCCGCCGAGCGGATCGCTTCGCAGCGGATCGCCCCGGTCGTGATCCTGACCGCGTTCAGCCAGCGCGACCTGGTCGAGCGGGCGCGGGACGCCGGGGCGATGGCCTACCTGGTCAAGCCGTTCGACAAGACCGACCTGGTGCCCGCCATCGAGATGGCGGTGAGCCGGTTCACCGAGCTGCGGCAGCTGGAGTCGGAGGTCGGCGACCTCACCGAACGCCTGGAGACCCGCAAGCTGGTCGACCGGGCCAAGGGGGTCCTCCAGCAGAGCCTCGGCCTGAGTGAGCCGGACTCGTTCCGCTGGATCCAGAAGACGGCGATGGACCTGCGGCTCTCGATGAGGCAGGTCGCGGAGGGTGTCGTCACCCACGGCCCCGGCATGGCGGGCGGCTCGAGCGAGGGCTGAGAGTCCTCAGCGCAGCCAGATCACCAGCTCGGTCAGGAGCGGGGCCACCAGCAGGGCGGGCAGGAAGTCGGCCACCTTGACCTGCTTGAGGTCGAGCAGCCGGAACGCCACCCCGAGGAGGACCAGACCACCGGTTGCGGTCAGTGCGCTGAGGTGCGCATCGGGGACGAAGCTGCCCAGGACGGCACCGAGAGCGGTGAGTCCTCCCTGGATCACGATGAGCGAGATCACGCTGAACCCGACGCCCCATCCGAACGAGGCCGCGAAGGCGATCGAGGCGAAGGCGTCCAGGGCCGACTTGAGCAGCAGCTGGTCCGCGCCGTTGCCGAGTCCCTCGTTGATCGCCCCCAGGATCGTGAGCGGCCCGACGCAGAAGACCAGAGAGCTGACCACGAAGCCCTGGACGAAGCGTTCCCTGCCTGCGTTGTCGGTTCCGGCCCCGAAGCGACGTACGGCGGTGCGCTGCAGCACCCCGCCGAAGTCCTCGAGGCGGTCCTCGATCCGGAGCAGCGAGCCGACGATGCCGCCGAGCAGGATCGAGCCCAGCACGATCAGCATCGGGGCCGACGACCCCACCGCGTCGCTGAGCACGCCGTCGGTGACGTGGGCGGCTGACGTGCCCGCGATCAGGAGGGTCACCAGGCCCAGCCCGTCGGTCACGACCTTGCGGGTCCGCTCGGGCAGCCGGTGGCCGACGAGGACCCCGACGGTGGTTCCCGAGAGCACCGTGACAACGTTCACGGCCGTACCGATTCCGGGGATCACCCGATCTCCTTTATATTTGAACGACTGCGGCGAGACAGTGTCTCACCGCTCATGTTTGTCCGAGGCCTGCGGGCGGGAGGTTCGATGCCACGTCAGCCACCGCGCATACGCGACGCGCGCCCCGAGGACGCCACCGCGCTGTTGCAGCTCTGGACCGCTGTCTCGGGCATGGCGGACAACCTCGCCCAGGGTCGTTCCCTGGCAGACGCCGAGCAGGCGCTCGCCACGATCGCGCTCGACGCCGACCAGCGGCTGCTGGTCGCGGAGCACGAGGGTGACATCGTCGCGGCGATGAAGCTCAGCCGTGGGCCCCTGTGGCCGCTGGCCCTGGAGCAGGCCGTGCACAGCTCCTTCCTGCTGGTGCTGCCACAGCACCGCCGCCACGGCTACGGGCATGCCCTCCTGGAGGCCGCGCTCGCCTGGGCGGAGGAGAAGGACCTCAGCCAGGTGACGGTGGTCACCGACGGCAACCGCGACACCAACCGGTTCTTCGCCCGGCTGGGACTCTCCACGCTCGGCAACGTGCGCTACGCCAACACCGCCGCCCTCCGCAAGAAGCTGTCCAGCGAGCGCGGTCGGGCGGCCGGCGGCAACCGGCACCTGGTCGAGGTGCTCGCGCAGCGTCGCTCGATGCGGCGCCGCGAGGGTGCGGGCTAGCAGCCCCGGTCACTCCTGGGCCGAGGACAACCAGTCCGCGAGGATGTCGCCGAGCTCGCCGGTCGCGTCGTACTGGATCAGGTGACCCGCCTGGTCCACGAGGCGCAGCGTCGCGCCCGGGATGAGTGAGCGCAGCCGCTCGGCACGGTCGACGGGGATCCAGGTGTCCTGGGTGCCCCACACCACGTGCACCGGGACCCTGATCTCGCCGAGGCGGGCCTCGACGTCGTCGGTGAGGCGCTCGTCCGCCTGCGCGATCTGGGCGTAGAACGCTCGTTGCCCCAGCTCGCCCAGCCATGGTCCGACGAGGGTCTCGAGCTGGTCGCTGCTCAGGCCGCGGTGGGAGGCGCCACGGACGTAGGCCTCGACGGCACCGCGGTGGATCGCCGGCGGCAGCTGGGTGAACACGTCCGCGTGGTCGCGGACGAGCCTGAAGAACGGTGATCCCCACGGCCTCAGCGCCACGACGTCGACCAACGCCAGGGAGGCGTACGACGCACCGTGGAGCAGCATCGCGCGCAGGCTGACCGCCCCGCCGAAGTCGTGGGCGACGACGTGCGGGCGCTCGAGTCCCCACTCCTCGAGCAGATCGGCGAACAGCTCGCCCTGGACGCCGAGGTCCACCGGATGGGCCGGGTCCTTCGAGGACTGCCCGTAGCCGGGCATGTCCCACAGATGCACGGTGTGGGTGCGAGCGAGCCGCTCGGCGACCGGGCGCCACAGCGCGGAGGACCACGGTGTGCCGTGGCACAGCACGACGTCCGACCGCGCGGGACCGGAGTCGGGCTGCCCGAGGCGTTCCCAGGCGACGCTGCGTCCGCGCCATGCGTAGCTCTCCACGCGCCGAGCATAGGAGCCCGCACGGTCTCGCCGGAGAACCTGACGGTGGGACCAGTTAGGGTCGAATCCGTGCCTGCGACTGCTCCTGAGACCTCTGCCGACACCGCGACCGACGCCGCGCCAGGGGGTCGCCCGCGGCTGCTCCTGCTCGACGGCCACTCGTTGGCCTACCGGGCCTTCTTCGCGCTGCCGGTCGAGAACTTCTCCACGACCACCGGACAGCACACCAACGCGGTCTACGGCTTCACCGCGATGCTGATCAACGTCCTGCGCGACGAGCAGCCCACCCACCTGGCCGTGGCCTTCGACGTCTCTCGCAAGACCTTCCGCAGCGAGACCTACTCCGACTACAAGGCCAACCGGTCCAAGTCGCCCGACGAGTTCCAGGGGCAGGTCTCGTTGATCAAGGAGGTCCTCAGCGCTCTGCGGGTCCCCTTCGTGGAGAAGGACGGCTTCGAGGCCGACGACATCATCGGCACCCTGACCACCCAGGCACTGGCCGAGGACTTCGACGTCCTGATCTGCTCCGGTGACCGCGACTCGTTCCAGCTGGTCGGCGAGCACTCCACCGTGATCTACCCGATGCGCGGAGTCTCGGAGATGAAGCGGATGACTCCGGCCGCCGTGGAGGAGAAGTACGGCGTGCCGCCGGACCGCTACCCCGAGCTCGCGGCACTGGTGGGGGAGTCGTCCGACAACCTGCCCGGTGTCCCCGGGGTCGGCCCCAAGACCGCGGCGAAGTGGATCCTGACCTACGACGGCCTGGAGAACGTCGTCAACCGGGCCGAGGAGATCAAGGGCAAGGCAGGGGAGAGTCTGCGCGAGCACCTCGACGACGTGATCCGCAACCGCCAGCTCAACGCCCTCGTCCGTGACCTCGACCTGCCGCTGAAGCCCGCCGACCTGGCCATGCAGCCGTGGGACCGCCAGGAGGTGCACACCCTCTTCGACGGCCTCGAGTTCCGGGTCCTGCGCGACCGGCTCTTCGAGACCCTCGAGTCCGAGGAGGACATCGACGACTCCGGTTTCGCCCTCGAGATGTCGCGGCTGGCGCCCGGCGAGGTCGCGGGCTGGCTGGCCGACAACGCCCACGACCAGCGGCGGGTCGGGGTCCACGTCGAGGGCTCGTGGCGCTCGGGCACCGGTGACGTGCAGACGATCTCGTTCGCCACCGCCGACGCCACGGCGGCCCACGTGGTCGTCGAGCAGGTGACGCCCGAGGACGACGCGGCGATCGTCTCCTGGTTCGGCGACCCCGGGCAGCCCAAGGTGCTCCACGACGCCAAGGGGCCGATGCTCGCCCTCGCCGCGCGCGGCTGGCCGTTGACCGGTCTCGACCGCGACACGGCGCTCTCGGCCTACCTCGCCCGGCCCGACCAACGCTCCTACGACCTCGCCGACCTGACCGTGCGCTACCTCAAGCGCGAGCTCAAGCAGGGCACCGTCGACGACGGCCAGCTCAGCCTCGAGGGCCTCGACGAGGACACGGGTGCGGAGACCGCCATGCTGCACGCCAGCGCGGTGCTCGACCTCGCCGCAGCACTCGACTCCGAGCTCGACGACCGAGGCGGCACCGGCCTGCTCACCGGTGTGGAGCTCCCACTGATCGACGTGCTCGCCCGCATGGAGCAGGTGGGCATCGCCGTCGACCACGACCTGCTGACCGAGCTCGAGCAGGGTTTCGCAGTCCGGGTGCGCGACGCTGCCGAGGCGGCGTACGCCGTGGTGGGCAAGGAGGTCAACCTCGGTTCGCCCAAGCAGCTCCAGGTGATCCTCTTCGAGGAGCTCGGGATGCCGAAGACCAAGCGCACCAAGACCGGCTACACCACCGATGCCGACGCGCTCCAGGGCCTCTACGAGAAGACCGGGCATCCCTTCCTCGAGCACCTGCTCGAGCACCGCGACGCGATCCGGCTGCGCCAGACCGTGGAGGGTCTGCTCAAGACGGTGGCGGACGACGGCCGCATCCACACCACCTTCAACCAGCTGATCGCGGCGACCGGCCGCCTCTCCAGCACCGACCCCAACCTCCAGAACATCCCCGTCCGCACCGAGGCCGGCCGGCGCATCCGCGAGGGCTTCGTGGTGGGCAAGGGCTACTCAGAACTCATGACCGCCGACTACTCCCAGATCGAGATGCGCATCATGGCCCACCTCTCCGAGGACGCCGGCATCATCGCCGCGTTCCGGTCGGGCCACGACTTCCACTCCGTGACCGCTGCCCGGGTCTTCGGCGTCGAGCCCGACGACGTGACCAGCGAGATGCGCGCCAAGATCAAGGCGATGAACTACGGCCTGGCCTACGGGCTCTCGGCGTTCGGGCTCTCCCAGCAGCTGCGCATCGACACCAGCGAGGCGCGTGGGCTGATGGATGAATACTTCGAGACGTTCGGCGGGGTGCGCGACTATCTCGGTGGCATCGTCGACGAGGCTCGTCGCAGCGGGTTCACCGAGACGATCATGGGTCGTCGCCGCTATCTGCCCGACCTGACCAGCGACAACCGTCAGCGTCGGGAGATGGCCGAGCGGATGGCGCTCAACGCCCCGATCCAGGGTTCGGCCGCCGACATCATCAAGGTGGCGATGCTCAACGTGGACCAGGCCCTGCGCGAGGACGGGCTGGCCTCCCGGATGCTGCTGCAGGTCCACGACGAGCTCGTCTTCGAGGTCGCCGAGGGTGAGCACGACCAGCTCGAGGCGCTGGTGCGCGAGCAGATGGCCTCAGCCGCGCAGCTGACCGTTCCCCTGGACGTCTCCGTGGGCACGGGGAGCAGCTGGCACGCCGCCGCCCACTGAGTCGCTCGCGTCACCGCCGGTCGGCTCGAGGTCGGCCACGGCTCGCTGGTTGTGGACCGCACTGAGGACCAGAAGTGCCAGCAGCAGCGCCGCGTAGACGCTGAGCACGGTCACCATCAGCCCGGTCACCGAGCCTGCCAGCTGCCCCAGTCCCACCACACCCACCAACGCGAGCCAGACCAGCACGACCGCACGGCGCGCCTGCCGGGCGAGCACGCTGTAGACGAGCAGCTGCACCATCGAGAGCACGGTGCCGAGCAGGGCGAAGACCCACAGCTGGTCCTGGATCTCGGCGTACTTGTGCCCGCCCACGAAGATGACCGCCAGCCCGGAGAGGATCATGGCCCCGAGCGCGATCATCCCGCCGAGCGCGACGACGACCCCGAGGCTCTTGTAGAGGGTCGAGCGTGCCGCCGATGCCTGGGACATCGAGGGGAACGCCAGGATCACCACGAACTGGGGGAGGAACAGCACCGCCTTGACCAGGATCAGGCCCGCGGCGTACAGGCCTGCGTCGTGCTCGTCGAGGACGTTGCGGGCGACCAGGATGTCGACGTTGGAGAGCGCGAAGAACGCCAGCAGGGTGTTGGAGTTGTGGAAGGTCTCCTTCCACAGCGCCCGGTCGGTGTGCTCGGCCGAGTGCTCGCCGGGCTCGCGCGTGTGTCGCAGCGCTAGCCAGCCGACCACCAACGGCACGTAGGCCGCGATGGCCACTCCGAGCAGCGCTGCAAACTCGGTCGGGCGCCACAGGATCATGGCCGTCCCGACGAGGAGGCGGGGGACTCCGACGCCGACGTAGACCATCGCCAGCGGGAACCACCGGCGCTCGCCCTGCAGGATTCCGGCCTGTGCGCCCATCATCGTGAGCGGCGCCGCCGCGAACGCGATCAGAGCGGCGGTCGCGAGGCTGTCGAGACGGGCCACCGCGTTGATCACCGGCGCGAGCAGGAGGCAGAGAACACCCATCCCGAGTGACGCCTGGACGCCGACCCGCAGGATCACGCCCTCGATCTGGTGCACGTGGTCCGGGGTGGCGGCGATGCGGCGCGCGGCGGTCGCCTGGAGAGCCAGGGAGGCGACGGTGATCACCAGCAGCACGCCCATGAGAGCGGCGAAGGCGCCGTAGTCCTTGGGGCCGAGCACACGGGCGGCGAGGATCGTGAAGGCGTACGTCGCGACGTTCATCACGCCCATCGCCACGGCGAGCGAGGTGCCTCCTCGCAGGTCCTGCTTCCGTTCGCCGTTCACACCGGCGAGGGTACGGGGTCAGGTGTCGACCCTTCGTGGGTCGTTGCGCTCGGGTCACGTGTCGGGGCTGGCACCTCCGGGGCGATACGTTCTCCCCAGTCGGCCTGACCGGGAGCAGATGAGTTGTGAGTGCCAGCAAGGTTCTCCTCGCGCGCGCCTGGCCATGGGTGCTGAGCCTGGTCATCCTCGGGCCGCTGCTGCGGCCCGGTCTCGTCCTCAGCTACGACATGGTGTTCGTCCCCGACCTCGCGTTCCGTTCGGACTTCATGGGGCTGGGCTCCGGACTCCCGCGGGCAGTGCCCTCGGACGCGCTGGTCTCGCTCCTCGACGAGCTGGTGCCCGGCCAGTGGCTGGAGAAGGCGCTGCTGCTCGGCGCCCTCGTGCTGGCGGGCTCGGGTGCCCGCCGGCTCGTGCCCTCCGACAGCCTGGCAGCGCAGCTCGCGGCAACCTCCCTCTACGTCTGGAATCCCTATGTCGCCGAGCGACTGGGGATCGGGCACTGGCCACTGCTGCTCGCCTACGCGTCGCTTCCCTGGCTCTACGACGCTGCGCGACGCGCCCGGGCAGGAGAGGCGTCGATGCCGGCGGTCGTGCTGTGGCTGGCACTCGCCGCCACCAGCGCTGCGGGGGGAGTGCTGGCCGCGGTCTTCGCACTGTCGTGCGTGGTCGGCCGTGGGCGGGGCGCCCTGAGGAGGTCGCTCATCGTGCTCCTGGGTGCCCTCGCCGTGAACGCCCCCTGGATCGTCTCCGGGGCGCTGCACGGAAACACCGCACTGACCGATCCGGGCGGGGTGGAGGCCTTCGCGGCGCGTGCCGAGGGGCTGCTGCCGCTGCCACTGACTCTCCTCGGTCTGGGTGGCATCTGGAACAGCGAGGTCGTGCCGGTCTCTCGCACCGGATGGGCCGCTGTGGCGGCGCTCGCCATGACCGCAGGGCTCGGGGCCGCAGGCCTGCGGGCCTTCCGGGGTGTCGTGGAGCGTCGTGACCGGCACTCACTCCTGGCCGCTGGAGCACTCGGGCTGCTGATCGCGCTGCTGGGGAGCCTGACGCCCCAGGTGTTCGTCTGGCTCGGGTCCCACGTGCCCGGCGGGGGGCTGCTCAGGGACGGCTCGCGCTTCCTCGCGCTGCTCGCCCCGTTCCTGGCCTGTCTCTTCGGTCTGGGCGCGAGGGCCGTAGCCGACCTGGTGCCCGCCCACCCGGTCCGACTGGCGGTCACGACCATGTTGGTCCTCCTGCCCGTGGCGTTGCTGCCAGACCTCGGTCTCGCCCTGGGAGGCCAGCTGCGAAGCGTTCATCTCCCCACCGAGTACACCGCCGCCCGGCAGAGCCTGGATGACCGGCTGCGGCACCGGGGCGGTGAAGGGGACCTCCTGCTCCTGCCGTTCAACTCCTACCGCATCCCGACCTGGAACCATGGTCGGCGCAGCCTGGACCCGCTGGGGCGCTTCATGACTCCCAACTACCTGGCCAGCGACACCCTCGTCGTGTCCGGGGTCACCGTGGCGGGCGAGGACCAGCGCGCCCGTCGTGTCGCCGGGCTGCTGGAGAGGGGCGGAGACCCGGAGGAGCTGGCGCGCCGACTGCGCCAGGAGGGCATCGGCTGGGTGCTCCT
This sequence comes from uncultured Actinomycetota bacterium, assembly GCA_963843075.1. Classification (GTDB taxonomy): domain Bacteria; phylum Actinomycetota; class Actinomycetes; order Propionibacteriales; family Nocardioidaceae; genus Marmoricola. The sequence continues at coordinate 1,970,920 of CAWJJD010000001.1, forward strand.
GGACCGGGACGCCCAGAGGGTGGTTCCTCCATCCGTGCCGACGGCACGCTTCGACGGGTTCCCGGTGGTGCACGAGGGAAGACGGCTGATCGTGTGGGAGCTTCCGGGCGACGTCACCCACGACTCCCGGACCGCGTCCGAGGTCGCGGTGTGGGCGGCATGGCTCGTGGGTGGCTCGGTGGTGACGCTCTCCGGCGGCCTCGTCGCAGCGGGTTTCTTCAGGAGACGCCGGCATCTGTCTCATTGAGGGCGGAGTCAGTGGTATGTTTCGCGCGGACCTTGAAGGGTGGGAGTGCGCGTGCGCGGATTGATCATTGGCGGAGTTTCCGTGCTGGTCGGCGTCGGCTTGGCCGCGGCGACCACGATCGGAGTGGTGAACAGCCAGACGTCCGGGTCCTATCAGCCGAAGGGCTCCGTCCTGCAGTACGGCGCCAACGGGTAGCCGCGTCCTGACGCGGCACGTGCTGCGTCCCCATCGTCTCCGCTCCTGTCTGGGAGCCCGAAGGCGACAGTTCAGGGACCCTCCGGGTCCTCCGCGCACACCCGGCGCCCGGCCAGGACCTCGGTGAGCACCCGGGTGAACGACGCCTGAGAGTGCTCCCAGGCGAACGCGTGGGACATGTCGTGGGCGCCGTCTCCGAGGCGGTGTCGTCGGTCGGTGTCCCTCAACAGGTCTCGCACCGCGCTGGTCAGCTCGGCCCGGTCGGCAACGAGGAGGCCGGATCGGCCGTGTCGCACAGACTCGCGCGTGCCGCCGGCCGAGGCGTAGGCGATCGTGGGGACTCGGTGCGTGCCCGCTTCGCCGATGACCAGCCCCCATCCTTCCTTCAGCGACGGCAGCAACATCAGCCAGGAGCGCGCGAGGATCTCGTGCTTGCGCTGCTCGGAGACCTGTCCCTCGAAGGTGACGACATCTCCGGCGCCCGCCTCAGCGACGTACTTGCGCAGGTCGTCCTCCCACCAGCCGGTGCCGACGACCGAGAGGTGCAGGTCGGGGTGGTCCTCGCGCAGGGCCACGACGGCGTCGATGGCGTGCTCGACCTGCTTGTGCGGCACCAGGCGGCCCACGACGACGAGCTCCGGGGTCGGGCTGCGGCGAGACACGACGGCCGGCGGTGGCGCCGTACCGTTGTGCACGATCGCGATCCGCTTCTTGTCCACACCGAGGCTCACCAGCTCTGCCCGGGTGGCGTGGGAGACGGCGATGTACTGCGAGCGTCGGTAGAGGATCGGGGCCAGGCGGCGCTCGATCCACCAGCCCACCCGGCCGAGCGTCCCCGGGTACACCACCGGCCACTGCTCACGGTGGACGTGGTGCACGAGCACCACCACGGGCTTGCGGGTCGCCACACGCGTGAAGAACGGCAGGCCGTTCTGCACGTCGACGATGAGGTCCACCTTGCCGAATCGGCGCAGCAGGAGGTTCCGGATGCCCAGGAGATACACCAGCATGTGGTCGCCTCGACGCACGTAGCGCACGCCGTCGACCACCTCGTCCGAGACCGCCTCGTCGTGGGCAGCACAGAAGATCGTGACTCGCGCGCCGCTCTTCACCAGCCCGCGAGCCATCGTCTCGACGTACCGCTCTGAACCACCGCCCTCTGGGTTGGCGGTGTCACGCCAGTTGAAGAAGACAACGTGACGATTTCGTACAGACGCGGGGCTCCCTCCCTGCATGGGAGCGCACGCTACATGGCGCATGTCTTCCATGTCCTCATTCGGGTCCCCTTGCCTGGATCCGCGTCAACATCCAGACGCGTCGACTGCGGCGTCGGAACGTGTGCCGCCGACGTGGTCAGTAGGGGTCGTAGGGGCCGCGATGCCCGAACACGCGCGCCGCCACCCAGCGGAGCCTCAGCCTGAGCAACACCTTGATCACCACGTTGCGCAGCCACCACGGGACCTCGGCGAGGATCCGCATCCTGTCCGCGAAGGTGGGCGGTTCCACGCGGAAGAGCGCGAGAGACCCCACCCTCCTCTCGTAGGTGAGTGTGCGAGAGGGGAGCACGTGCGCGAGGATCGCCAGGGTGACCCCGATGGAGGAGTAGCAGTCGTGGACCAGCGCCGGGGAACCCGGCGGCATGTGGGAGGTCCACTTGAGGTCGTTGGAGGCGGTCCAGTAGTCGTGCTTGCCGTCGATGTAGAGGCCGTCGATCTGGCGCGTCCACCCGAGTAGCGCACGAGTGCTGTACTCCGGCACCAGCTCCACCGATTCGGTCAGACCCGCGTTGGTGAGGTTCTGCTCGAAGATCGCTCGGGTCGCCGACCCCCCGAACATCCGACCGTCGACGAACGGGTCGACGGCCACCACCTCTCCGCCGACGTCCCGCACCGCTGCGGCAAGCATCACCGTGGACCTGCCCTGGTGGCTTCCGATCTCGACCACCAGCGGCCGCCCCGAAAGCTGTCTGGCCGTGTCCCAGAGAAGTGCTGCCTGCGCCTCGGTCAACCAGCCTGGGATCTCCGAGGCGAGTGCCCAGGCCGTGTCGTACTGCGGGGTCGCGGCGTTGGGCATGAAGGACGTTCCTCGTCTCAGAAGTTGGATCGCGGTGGGGGGCAGCCTATAGAGTCCGCGCGCCCGCATGCGCCGACAGGGAGGCGGGTTCGTGTCCGACCGGCCGGGGCGCTGGTCAGTCTCCCTGTCCTCCTCGTGGACCCGCGGTGAGCGCCTCTGGTCGGCCTCGGTCGTGCTGCTCGCCCGACGAGGGACCCGACGAAGAACCCAGGGAGGAACCCGTGGAGGCACCTCGAACATCGGTCGGCGGACTCGTGATGTGGTGCCTGACGAGCTGCGAGGCGAGCAGGCCCACCGCGAGGAGGCACAGGAACTGAGGTGCAGCGCCGGATTGAGCCACCGGCACCGTCGAGGAGCTGAAGGCCACGACGACGCCAGCCGCCGCGACCAGCAGCCACGTGACCGGCGCGAGCAGCCGGTCGCGCCGCATCAGCACCGCGAATGCCCCGAGCATCAGCCCGGCCAGGCACACCGGCCCTCCGGCGGCGAAGGAGACCAGGGCGAGCAACCCGGTGGCCACCACCGTCCGCGCCAGGCCTCTGCGGACCGGGTCCGGCCGAGGGGTCACGACGGGCTCCGGTCGCGGCCTCCGCAGCGAGAGCACCACGAGCGCCACCAGCAGGAGCGCAGCCAGCAGCCCGAGCAGCAGGGAGATCCGGTAGGGCCGGTCCGGCGCGTAGTCCAGGTGCACGGTGCCCCCGGCTGTCGGAAGCACCCACGCCTGCTGCCAGCCGTCGACCATCGTCGAGGCCAGCCGACGTCCGTCGAGGGTGGCCTTCCAGCCGTGGTTCGCCGCCTCCGGGACGACCAGCAGGGACGCTGCACCCGGGGCGACGACCAGTCTCCGGTGCGTCGCGTCGAAGCGTCGCACCGTGACTGCACGAGGCGAGGCTGCAGGCGCGTCGGGATCGGGAGAGCTGAGCACCGCGGTGCGGACCTGGAACTCGCCGGTGGCCTCGATGCGCATCCGGTGGGTCCCGGCCGCGAGCCGGAGCAGGCTGGTGTCGCCGCACAGGGTGAGCGCCAGCGGCGAGGAGGTACGCACGTCCTCGAGGGTGCCGGTCACTTGCGTGGCGTAGCGAGTGCCGTCGATGGTGAGGGTCGGACCGAAGCCGCAGACGGCACCGGTCGTCGCGATGTCGGGCAGCGGCCGGGCGGTCGCGGCGACCTGTGGCACCCGCACCTCGGCGATGCCCACGGGCAGCTGACCGGTGAGCATGGAGCTGGAGCTCGTCGACGGTTCCGGTCGGAGCTCAGGAAAGGTCAGGGTCACCGATCGGACGCGCAGCGGAGCGAACCGCGCGACGCCATCTGCGCCGACAGCGACCTCTCGGTCGCCAGCCGTGCTGTGGATGTGTACCAGTCGCGGGGCGGAGGTCACCGGCTGGGCGGCATGGACGAGTCGGAGCTTGCTGATGACGCGCGCGGTCGGCCAGCTCACAGCCAGTGCGGGCAACCGCTCCGCCGGGTTGGCGACCCAGGAGGTCCGGACGTCGCCGTCGACGGCCGCGGCTGCGCCGGCCGCCCCACCGCCGTCGAGGCTGCTGCTCGCCAAGGCATTGAGCGCGTTGCCCGGTGGCTGCAACAACCGGGCAACGCCAAGGCCGCTGGACGGCAGGACGGTGCCGTCGAGCTGGTAGGTCGCTTCCCGGGAGAGGGTGAAGGTCCGGTCGAGCGCCGCAGCCTCCTCTCCCGGGACGGTGGAGCCTGGGTCGCAGCGCTGGGTGCGGAGCTGGACGCAGGGCTCGGTCGGCTCCTGCGCGCGGAAGGCGAGGTCCGGTGCCGCCGAGCCTGCGGGGAGCTTGGAGGGAACCACGACCGTGCGGGTCGGGGTGAGGCCAGGCAGGACGACCTCGCGGATCCCGACGACCCCGAACCGGGGGCCGCCAGCCACCGAGGCGACGGTGATCCGCAGCCGCTTCCACGGTCCTTGGGGCAGGGCGAGGACCTGCGGTTCCTCGGTGCCCGCGACGGGCACGACGACGGACCCAGCATCTGTGGACAGTCGCAGGCTCGTGATGGCCGGTCCGAACAGCGGCTGGTCGACCAGGCGCACCCTCACGGTGTCCACGTCGGTCGACTGCTGGCGCTGGACCTCCAGCCACTGCCCGACCGGCGCGGTGAGGCTGCCCGAGCGCCAGGCCGTCACGGCGTTGGCGTCGAGCGCTGCGCTGGGCTGCGCGGACAGCCGAACACCACCGAAGTTGTCGGGGTAGCCGGCGGACGAGGAGGCCGTCACCCCGACCAGCCCGTCGTAGGCCGCGACTGGTTGCAGCCCTTCGGCCTCGAACGGCAGGAGGTCGTGGGCGGCCCGCTGCTGCCGGTAGGGCTCGCGCGCGGTGAGCAGAGGACCCGTGTTGGCGTGCACCCGTCCGAAGGAGAGCTCGCGACGCTGCAGGCCGTCGGTGATGACGCGCGGACCGGTCCACGTGCCCGACGGTGCCTGGGCGCCGAGCACCGTCGCCTGACCGGGGGCGACGACGCCGGACTCCAGCAGGGACAGCAGATCTTCCGGCCCGCCGCCCAGGGCCGCGACCTCGGAGAGCGGAACGGCGTGCGGACCTGCGACAGCGCGGTGGACGGTCCACACCTCGAGCGCGGGCGGAGCGATGTCGATCCCGCCGTCGACGGTGCTCGTGCGGGGTCCGAAGCGTTGGTGGGGGCCGAACGTCGCGGTCAGGGTCAGGCCCGGTGAGCGGTGCAGGGCCTGCCTGACGCGCACCGGCGGCAGAGCATCGGCCGCGTCACGGTCGAGGTCGTTGCGCACGAGGAGCCGGCTGACCCCGCTACGGGCGAGCACGTCTGCCAGGGCCGTGGAGCCGCGGCCGGAGGCGAGCACGGCCTCGATGGCGTCGACGAGCCGCGTGTTGCCCGCCTGCGTCAGCGGCACCTGGTTGCGGACAGCCCACGGGCTGGTGGCGATGGCCTCCAACGGCTCCCCGATGGTCCTGCCCCAGGTGTAGCGGCCGGCGGTCGCCTCGGGGACCACGAGCGTGCGGCCGGCGACGCTGTCCCGGGCCAGGTAGTCGGCGGCCTGCGTCCACCACGAAGGCACGGCGGCGAAGCCCGGCCCTGGGCGCAGGTCCCCCTGGAACGCCGGCACCGCACAGACGCCGAGCAGGGCGGCGACCAGCACGAGACTGACGCGGTCGCAGCAGCCTTGACGCGCCGCGGCCAGGTGACGGTCACGGCGCGGTGCAGCAGATGCGCGAAGCCCAGCAGCAGCGGGAGCTGCAGGACGGGGTCGAACTTGTAGATGTTGCGGAACGGCACTGCAGGTCCGTCGAGCAGGCCCCTGAAGGCGGCATCGAAGCGGACTGCCCGGTGAGCCTGCATGGCCGAGGGTGAGGGCCGTGAAGCCGAGCAGCGCGGTGAGCACCAGGAAGCGTCGCTCCGGCAGCCGCCGGCTGGTGAGACCGGCGATGCCCAGCACCGCGACGGCGGCCGTGACCAAGCGCCAGTCCCTTCGAGGTCGCCAGATCCCACGCCGCCGGCCAGTAGCCCTGTGTGCCCGCCCGAACGTAGGCCACCCAGTCGGTCACGTCCCGCAGTGCCGCCAGGGCGCTCACCGGGTCGGTGGTCGTGCGGGCCGACTCGACCCAGTCGGTGAAAGGCGGGCTGTAGGAGGCGAGCAGCAGGAGCGGACCCACCCACCACAGCGAGCCGAGCACCACGGCGGCTGACCACCAGGCGATCGAACGCAGGCGCGTCCGCACGGACGTGCTCCTGGTCGCGAGGTAGAGAAGAGGAATGGGGAGGACCGCCACCGTGGCCCCCGCGTTGACCGCGCCGAGGAACAGGACCACCAGGCCCGACAGCCAGGCTGCCTTGCGGACGTCATGCGCCAGGTAGGTGACGAGCGGGAGCAGGAGCCACGGCGCGAGCGCGACCGGCAGCGCCTCGGACGAGAAGGGCCCGACGACGGTGAGCATCCGGGGTGACAGGGCCCACGCGACCCCAGCCAGCACCCCCACCAGCAGGTGCGGGCTCACCATCCGGTGGGTCAGCCGCCGCGCGCCCTCGTAGGCCACCACCAGCACCAGGCCGCACCACAGTCGCTGGGTCAGCCAGTCGGGGATGGCGGCCAGGTGGGCCAGTGCGAAGAACGGCCCCATCGGGAACAGGAAGCCGTAGGTCTGGTCGCCCACCCCGCCGAAGCCGGCCTCGGCGCTCCACAGGTGGAAGGCACGTTGCAGCAGGTGGCCCGGGTTCAGCGCCAGCCCGAGGTCGGTGTCGAAGGTGACGCGGCCGGGCGCCTGCAGCACGGCCAGCAGGACGAGCAGTGCGGCACCACGAGCGGGAAGGCGAAAGCCCGTCGCGAGCGCGACGGGCCCGTTTCCTGGGGCTGCAGGTTGGTCGAGCGGACGCCGGCAGCCATCGGGCAGAGATTACCTCACGGGTGTCGCTCGACCTGCCACGACGACGCTCGTGTCCGCTACGGGTCCAGGCGCCTGCTGATCTGCTCCAGCAGGATGCGCGGCGAGCCGGGTCCGACCTCTCTCGTTGAGGTGCTCCGAGCCATCGGCCGGGTCGATGAACTCGTCCTCGCCGAACGCGGTCCCGGTCTCGATGACGTCACCACCGAAGGCCCTGCCCATGGCGGCGAAGTTCTCCGCCACGGTGGATCGGAAGTCGGGGCCGAGCACCCGCTCCCCGGTCTGCACGGACACGGGGGTCTCGTAGGCGAACGAGGCGCACCCAGGTCCCGGAGCGCCTCTCCGAGCGCGGTGACCGCGACCAGCCCCTCGGGCAGCACCGGTGCACCCGTGGTGGAAGGCGTAGAGCACGCGCAGCCGCTCGGCGGGGTCCATGCCGGGGCGCTTCAGCGGGCGGGCGTAGTCCCCGATGGGGCGCTCACCCAGGAGCGATGTGTACGGCAGCGCGTAGTAGCGCTCGAAGTCTGCGGAGGTCTCGCGCCTGAGCGACCCGCGGACGCGCCACGGCGGCGTCGACGGCTCCAGTGCTCGCAGCCGCCGCATCGCCTCCGCGTGCCCGAAGCGGGGGTGCTCGATCCAGGGCAGCAGACGGCCGCGCAGCCACAGCGGCACCACCACCACCTTCGGCCGCGACGGCCGGGTCGCCAGCAGCCGCACGTACTCCGTCAGCAGCTCCGCGTGGTACCCGCCACCGTGCAGGGCGAGCGTGGTCAGCCCGGGGAGACCGTCAGCCACCATCCTTGCGAGCGTGCGGGGGTCGGCGTCGTCCGGTCCGACGAAGTTCAGGACCGACTCCCCCATGAAGACCACGTCCGGTGACGTGCGCAGGATCCGCCGGGCATCCCGCAGCTGCGGGTGGTCGAGGCGGTCGCGCAGCCTGCCCGCACTGCTCACGAGCCTGCTGACGGCTCGGTTGTCCGAGGCCAGCGCCCGGGCCAGCATCGAGGTCACGAGGCCGCGCGGGCTGGATGCTCTTCGCTCGCCATGTGGCTGACCGTACCTGCCGCAGGGCGGCCCGCAGCCGGAGCGCACGGGGGAGCCGTGCGTGCGCCACCGGACCCGGGCTGTGGGATAGCGTGTGCGCCATGTCGAGCACTGCGACTCGCGTCTCGAACGAGTCCGTAGGGCCAACGGCGCCGACCCTGTCCATGACGGTTTCACGAGAGCAACTCCTGCTCACCGTCATCGTGCTCGCCCAAGCGGTGTGGCTGGGGTTCGTCATGATGCGGGGTTGGTACAGCGCCGCCGATCTGCCCAACCTCGCCTTCGCCAACGGGCGCAGCCTCGACTGGGGCTATCTCACGAGCACGCTCGGTGGCCACTTCGGTGTCGCTCAGCGGTTCGTCTACTGGCTCCTGAACAGGACGGCGCCACTCGAGTGGTGGTTCACCGTGCTGATCCGGGTCGGGTTCCAGGCTCTCAGCACCGTCCTGCTCTGGAAGCTCTTCCGCGCCCTGGTGGGTTTCCGCCCTTGGCTCTGGGTCGTTCTCGTGGGCTATGCGTCCAGCGCCTACCTGGTGCCTGGGTTGGCCGCCCTCAACAGTGGCCTCGGCCTCGGCATCAGCCAGGCCTGTCTCGTGGGCGCGCTGCTGGCACACGTGCGCTACACCCGCGAGCGCCGGTTGGTCGACGCGGCCGTCGTCGCCGTACTGATCCTGGTCATGCTCGCGTTTGCCCAGGAGACCTTCCCGACGCTCGCCATCTTGCCGATCCTGTCCTTCGTGTTCCTGCAGGGGGGTTCGTGGCGGGAGCGCCTGCGAGGCGGACTCCGCCTGTGGCGCGGGTGGCTGGTGCTGGCGGTCGCGCTGGCGGTCTTCGCGGGTCTCTACCTGAGCGGTGACTACAACAGCCCGTCGTCGGAGTTCACCGTGCGCGACGGCTTCTGGCTCGCGGGACAGGCGTGGCTCAAGGTCCTCGGCCCAGCGCTCGTCGGAGGTCCGTGGCACTTCGTCACGTTCCCTCACCAGTGGAGCGCGTACGCCCAGCCGCCGGTCGTCCTGCTCGTGCTCGGACAGGTCGTGCTCGTGGGGCTGATCGTGCTCAGCGTGCGACGCACCGGCTGGCTCGCCCTGGTCGCCTGGTTCATCCCGGCGTGGACCGCGGTGGCGTGCCTCGTGCTCGTGGGGACCGGGCGATGGGCGTTCCTCGGTGAGCTGATCCCCAGCATCCTGCGTTACAGCTACTACGTGCCCGCCACCCTGGCACTCGGGGTCGTTCTCGCCTTCGGGGCGAACCAGTCCGCGTCCCAGTCCGCGTCGCCGCCCGGCAGGTGGTCGACTCCCGCGTGGCTCGGCGAGCCTCGACGAACGGCCCTCGTGCGAGGCGCCGTGGCCCTGCTCGTGGTCTCCAGCGCCCTCTCCACGATCGGGTTCGCACGGCCCTTCTGGAAGAACCCCGCGAAGAGCTACACCGAGACCCTGCTGCGCAGCGTGGGGGAGCGGAGTCCCGGCGTTCCGATGTACGACACGCAGCTCCCGGAGGCGGTCGTCCCTTCCATCTCGAAGATGTATGTCTCCGACCTCTTGGGACTGGGAGGCGCCGCTGCGGAATTCGGCGGGCAGTCCAACAACCGCCTCGTCGTCAACCAGTTCGGTGGGCTCGTGCCGGCCAAGTTCGTGAACGTCGCTGACTTCTCAGGACCGCGGCAACAGGGCTGCGGCATCTACGTCCACGGGGTGGGCACCACCCGCATCCCACTGTCGACCGTGAGCGAGACCAAGCAGTGGTTCCTGCAGTTCCAGCTCTACGAGCCACGGGCGAACGTGGTGACCATGACGGTCCTCGACGAGGACGGTGAGAAGATCCCCGTCACCAGTGGGTCGTCCGTGCTCAACCTGACGGGCGAGCTGGTCGTGGTGCAGCGCCGACTCGGTTCTGGCCGGCCCGCGCTCATCGAGCTCAGCTCGACCGAGCCGCGGACGAGCTTCTGCCTGGTGCACACCTACGTGGGCGTCCCCCTGCCCTGAGGTCGCGGCGGGGGCACCCTCCGCCGGACCGGACGACCCGCCGGATCGTTCGACCGGTGCACCCCAGCCGGCGAGGCCGCGGCGGACGCGGCATCGGCTACAGTCGCCGGGTGCCAGAGCAGGTGTCCCGGAACCCGTCGGCCTGGGCACCCACCCTCCGCCGTTCCGTGCGGCTCTTCCGTGCGTTCCGTCTCGAGCAGACCCGACCCGCGGTGTTCTACGGGGCCCTGGCCGCCGACTCGGCCGAGCAGCTGTCGCACTACGTCGATCCTGCGGGGAAGACCCTGCTGGACGTGGGCGGGGGACCAGGGTACTTCCGGGACGCCTTCCAGGACCGAGGGCTGAGGTACTTCGCCCTGGACGCCGACGTCGGTGAGCTCTCCGGTCTGGGTGAGATCGCGTCCGGCACCGTGATCGGCAGTGGCATGGAGCTTCCCTTCGCCGACGAGGCGGTCGACATCTGCTACTCGTCCAACGTCCTGGAGCACGTGTCGCAGCCGTGGCGGATGGCCGACGAGATGGTTCGCGTGACGAAGCGCGGCGGTGTGGTCTTCCTGTCCTACACCGTCTGGTACGGCCCGCACGGTGGTCACGAGACCGCGCCCTGGCACTTCCTGGGAGGACGTCGGGCACGCGAGCGCTATCGACGCAGGCACGGCCGCGAGCCGAAGAACCGTTTCGGTGAGTCCTTGTTCCCCGTCACCGTCAAGGCTGGGATCGACTGGGCCAGGCGACAGTCCGAGGGCGAGATCCTGGACGTCATCCCTCGCTACAACCCGCGCTTCGCCTACTGGCTGACCCGGGTCCCGGTCGTTCGTGAGCTGGTCACCTGGAACCTGGTCATCGTGCTGCAGAGGCGATGAGCAGCCCCTCCCCGCTCGAGTCGAACCGCTTCACCGAGCGCTTCCGGCTCGTCGCCTGCACCCTGGTCCTGGTCGCGCTGGCCTTCTCACAGCGACCGGGTCAGCTCGTCGGTGACACCAAGCTGGACCTCGTCGTGAACCCGGCCCGGATGCTCGCTCGATCGCTGCACCTGTGGGATCCGCAGGGAGGGTTCGGGCAGGTCCAGAACCAGGCCTACGGATACCTGTTCCCCATGGGGCCGTTCTTCTGGCTGGGGCACGCGGTGTCGATGCCGGGATGGGTGGTGCAGAGGCTCTGGTGGGCTCTCCTGCTGGTGGTGGCGTTCTTCGGAGTGGTCAAGCTCTGCGGAGCGCTCGGCCTCGGTACGCCGACCAGCCGCATCGTGGCTGGATTCGCCTATGCACTGTCGCCCAGGATCCTGACTCTGCTCGGCCCCATCTCGGTCGAGGCCTGGCCCAGCGCCGTCGCCCCGTGGGTGCTGGTGCCGCTCGTGCTCGGTGCCGCAGGTGGTTCGACGCGGCGCGCGGCGATGCTCTCCGCCCTGGCCGTGGCCGCCGCTGGCGGCGTGAACGCCGCCGCCACCTTCGCAGTCATCCCGCTGGCAGCCCTGTGGTTGCTCACGCTCGAGCCCGGGAGGCGACGACGCTCGCTGATGATCTGGTGGCCTCCGCTCGTCCTGGTTGGCACGGCCTGGTGGCTGGTTCCCCTGCTGCTGCTCGGGCGCTACAGTCCGCCGTTCCTCGACTACATCGAGACCGCTTCGGTGACCACGGTCCCGACGACCCTCTTCGACGCCCTGCGGGGCACCTCGCACTGGGTCCCCTACGTCGACCCGACCTGGCAGGCGGGCAACGACCTCGTCTCGACGGGCCACATCGCCCTGAACAGCGGCGTCCTGCTCCTGTTCGGCGTCGTCGGCATGACGTTGCGCAGGAACCCGCACCGGCAGTTCCTCGTGCTCGGGACCTTCGTCGGCCTGCTGATGGTGACGGCCGGCCACGGAGGACCGCTCGAGGGGTGGTTCGGCGGCCTCGAGCGCCATGCCCTGGATGGTCCCCTCGCACCCCTGCGCAACGTGCACAAGTTCGACCTCGTGATCCGGCTACCGCTCGTGCTCGGGCTGGCGCACCTGCTCGCGGTCAGTGCTGACCGGGCGAGGGAGGCCGTGCGCGACGCCGAGTCCCGCGGTCGTGCGGCCAAGCTCGTCGGGGACCGGATCGCCTACCTGGGCGTGCTCTCGCTCTGTGTCATCTCGGTCGTCGGAGCCGCCAGCCCGGCACTCGTCGAGAGGCTCGGCCCCGCCAACGACTTCGCGTCGATCCCCGGCTACTGGACTCGCGCGGCGCACTGGCTGGACCAGAACTCGCACGACACCACTGCCGTCCTCGTGCCGGGATCCAGCTTCGCCTTCTACAACTGGGGCGATCCCGACGACGAGCCACTGCAGCCCCTGGCCGCGGCGCCCTGGGCCGTCCGAAACGCGATCCCCCTTGCACCCGCGGGCAACATCCGCATGCTCGACGCCATCGAGGACCAGCTGAGCTCCGGACGGCCCTCGGCCGGCCTGGCTGGATATCTTCGCCGCGCAGGCATCGGGCACCTAGTCGTCCGCAACGACCTCCGGTCACAGGACGAGCCCGAGCCCGTGCTCGTGCACCAGGCGCTCGACGGTTCGCCGGGTCTCCGACGCGTCGCTGCCTTCGGCCCCCGGGTCGGCAGTCCCGCGCGCGTCTCCAGCCGTCGGCTGTCGACGGTGATCGACGACGGCTGGGTGAGCCACTACCCGGCGGTGGAGGTCTACGCGGTGGATGGTGCGCACCGAGCGGTGGTCGCCTCGGGGAGTCGCCTCGTCGTGGGCGGCCCGGAAAACCTGTTGGAGCTGACCGAGACGAAGCTGCTGGGTGACGAACCCGCGATCCTGGCAGTCGACGCGCCGAAGGACATCGACAGCGACAACCTTGTCCTCACCGACGGGCTTCGCCGGCGCGAGGCGAACTTCGCACGCATCCGGGACGCCACGTCCGCGACGCTCGCGGCGGGGGAGGAGGGCAGGCGCGGGGCGCCTGCGCGCGACTACTCGATGGGTGGCGACCGCTGGGAGACCCAGGAACAGATTCTCGGGGCCAAGCGCCTGGACGCGTCCTCCTCGCGCGCTTTTGCCGACACCGCGGGCCCCGTGCTCCCGGAGGCGCTCCCGTTCGCCGCCTTCGACGGGCTTCTCGACACGTCGTGGCGGTCAGGACCGCCGAGCAGTGCCCGCCCGTGGATCGGGATCCGGTTCACCTCACCCAGAACTGTCCCCAGCGTGACCGTCGTCCTGCCCTCGGAGGAAGGCACCGGCGGTGCCGAACGCATTCGCGTCCGGACCGACAGGGGGGTGAGCCGGGCCCAGCTGGCCGTGCCGGGCCAGCCGGTCTCGATCCCGGTGCCACCCGGAAGCACCTCGGGGCTCCGGGTCGAGCGCGCGGGGACCTCGCATCGAGAGCTCGCGGTTGCCGAGATCCAGATACCGGGTGTCGACGTGGATCGGACTCTGGTCCTGCCGCAGGTGCCGGCTCGCTGGGGCGCCCCGGACTCCATCCTGCTGTCATCCACGGACGGTTGGCGAGAGGCGTGCGTGAAGGTCGACGACGACACGAGGTGCGGAGCCGGACGGGGCACGGTCGGCGAGGAGCCCGGGGCTCTCGATCGGACCGTCCGCCTCGGCGTCGGTGCGTCGTACGCCGTGTCGGCGGCGGTCACGCCCGTGGACGGGGACGCGCTCCAGGGGCTGATCCAGCGCGATCAGCTGGTGAACGTGAAGGCGTCGTCGACCGCGGTCGCGGACGCGCGGGGCTCGGCAGTCGCCGCGATCGACGGTGACCCGGGAACGACCTGGGTGGCCGATGCGTCGGACAAGGATCCGAGGCTGTCGGTCAGCTGGCTGGCGACGCGCACCGTGCGCTCGATCAAGGTGTCGCTCGACCGGCAGGCCGCCGGGGCCCGCGCCCGCCGGGTCGTGCTGGAGTATCCGGGCGGCCGCCAGTCGGTCGAGCTGGACGACGACGGCATGGCGCGAGTCGCCCCTTTCCGGACACGTCGTGTCGACGTGCGATTCGTCGACGTGCGGCCGACAACCGACCTGCCGACCCGGGGCAAGCAGCACAAGCTCGGCGTCGGCGTCAGCGAGCTCCGGCTCGGCGGGACCGGGTTGCTGCCCATCACACTGTCCGACGTGCCGGTCGACATCGGCTGTGCCTTCGGCCCGACGCTCCGCGTCGGGGCTGATCTCTTCCCCACGACCGTGGTCGCGTCGCCGCGTGGCCTCTTCGAGGGCGGCATGCTGTCGGCGACCGTGTGTGGACCGCCGTCTGTGGAGATACCCGCGCAGCCGACGAGGGTGGTCCTGGCGCCCGCCCCGGCATTTCGCGGGCTTCGACTCGTGCTGCGCAGCCGGGAGGCGACACGTCCGGACGTCGCCGCCGCATCTCTGGACGACAGGTCTCCGGTCAGGCGCGTGGTCACGCCCCCCTCCGGCAGCGACCCGGTGATCGCAGCCGTGCGAGAGAACCAGAACCGGGGGTGGGTGGCGTCGACCCCGGGCGGCGGCACGGCGACCCGTGTGACCGTGGACGGTTGGCAGCAGGGCTGGCGTCTGCAAGGACCGGTGGAGCGGCTGGAGCTGACCTACGCCCCGGACCGTCTCTACCGTCTGGCACTGGGCGGCGGCGCGGTGCTGCTGGCCCTGCTGGCCGGGGCCGCCGTGGTGCTGCGACGGAGCCGGCGTCGGTCGGACACAGCCCCTCCCACCGGGCCGCGGTGGATCCACCCGATGGCCAGGGCGGCCGGCGGCCTGCTGGCGCTCGGGGTGATCGCAGGGTGGTGGGCCCTGGCCTGTGGTGCGGCCGGGCTGGTCGTGGCGGTCGTGGTCCGCCGACGGGTCGACTCCGACTTCCTCTCCTGGGCGAGCGGCCTGCTGGTCGCTGCGGCGTCACTGTTCTACTGGCTGCACCCCCTGGGGTCCGCCGACGGGTGGGCGGGAACGCTGAGCGCGCCTCAGCTCCTCGTGGCGGCTGCCCTGGGCGTGTTGCTGTCCGTCGACCTGGTCCGGGACAGCCCGCCCACGTTCCTCAGACGCATCACGGGCCGCTCGACCAGTCGGTAGAGCAGCTCGGAGACCACGAGGCTGATCACCAGGGTCATCGTGAACAGCTCGACGGTCCCGCCCTCGAACAACCGCATGCCACGCCACCGCGCGACGAGCTCGAGGACGACGAGGTGCACGCAGAAGAGCCCGTAGGAGATGTGGCCGACGTGCCGCAGCAGGGGCAGCGACATGACGCGGATGAAACGACCACGGGGGTCGGCGAAGGCAGCGGGCAGGACGAGGAGGCCCGCACACAGGGCGTAGAGGAGGTTCTTCGTCATGGCCTCGCCCAGGGCCGGGGCGGTGAGCGAGGACGGCCCGGCGATCGGGGTCGCCGAGATGACGAACACGGCGAGGGCCGCGGTCCAGCAGGCGCCGGGAGCCAGTCCCATCTGCCGGACCACCGACACGAACCTGGCCGACCCGACCTCGGCGTCCTGGTCCTGGCGCTGGACATGCACGTCGCAGGCGGCGATCCCCATCCCCACCGAGAACCAGGTCAGGTACGACGGGAGCCACAGCCCGATCATCGATCCGCCCCAGTCCAGGCGCTCCGCCAGACCGAGCAGCCAGGCGACGTTGAGGGCGACGAGGCCGGCCAGGACGAGACCGAGCCTGCTCCGCGACGGAGTTCCGCGTCTGCGTCGGGACAACGCCAGCCACATGACTCCGGGCAGGACGAGATAGAAGGCCACCTCGGTCGCCAGGCTCCACATCTGGGTCAGCCCGTGGGGCAGGTGGTCGTCGACGTAGATGTTGCTCAGGAGCAGGGTCTTGGCCCAGAGGGCGGGTGAAGCTCCACGGTTCCCCGGAAGGAGCACGAGGGCGGCCACGACGGCCACGACGTAGACCGGGACGATCCGTAGCGCGCGCTTCCAGAGGTAGCGAGACGTCGACGGTGCCGGCAGCCGACGTCCGAAGCGGTCGAACCACGGTCGCGACAACAGGAAGCCCGAGAGCACGAAGAAGATCGCGACCCCGATGTCGAGCCGGGCCAGCGCGGTGCCGAACAGGCCGCGCGAGTAGGCGCCGCCCCAGAACGACGCGTGCGTGGCGATCACAGCAACGGCCGCGACCGCCCGCATGGAGTCGAGGGCGGGAAGGGTCCTCGTGGGACGTCCTCGGCCAGCGACCGCTTCGGCCGGCCCCACGGTCGCAGTCATCGGTGGGGCTCGCAAGCACGGCTGGGCACCGTCCGACTATGCCACGAGGGCCGCGACCCGAGCCGATCCCGGCCCGCGGCACCTTGCCCGCGGGGACCGCCCCGGCCACGACCACCTGCCGAGCGGTGCCGAGGGTCGGCGCTCGCGGGTGGGCCGCTCCCGAAGATCGTGGACCCGCCCTGCTCCGACACGTCACAGGCTGTGGCTTTCGGCTGGTTCCCACCGCACGGGCATGCGCTACTCTTCGGCGAGTTGATCCTTGGGAGGGGACACAGTGCAGAAGATCATCCTGGTTCTGGTGGGGCTCGGGAGCTTCCTGCTGGTGACAGCAGTGCTGGCTACGACGTGGGCACCGGGGGTGGTCAAGAAGACGCCGACGGACGTCAACAACAAGACTCTGCTCAGCGGCGTGGTGCAGCGGTTGGACACCGCCACCGGAAAGCTGGGGGACCCCGCAAAGATCAGGATCGTCAGCATCACCCAGGCCGACGGCAAGAAGTCCGACGACAAGGTCGTCGTGTTCAGGGCCGGGTCGTGCGTGGTGGTCAACGAGGACGGCAAGGCTCCGGACTGTGTCGACGGTGAGGACCCCCGTCTCGTCTCGGCCGACGAGACCACCTTCGCGACCGACCGGGTCACCGCTCTCGCGGTCGACAACGGCGACTACCTGCCGAAGGGCTCTCCGCAGTACGAAGGCCTGGTCAACAAGTGGCCCTTCGACTCCAAGAAGAAGACCTACCCCTACTGGGACGGCACTGTCGGCAAGGCCGTGGACGCAGTCTTCGACGGCACCGAAGAGGTCGGCGGCGTGGACACCTACCGCTACAAGATCAACATCGACGACGCCCCCATCGAGATCGCCGAAGGTGTCCCGGGCACCTACACCAACGAAGTGGTCATCTGGGTCGAGCCGAAGACCGGAGCGATCCAGAACCAGAGCCAGGACCAGCAGCGCTACCTCGAGGACGGGACCCAGGCGCTGAACCTCCAGGCTCAGTTCACCCCCGCGCAGATCAGGACGAGCGCCGATGACACGAAGAGCAACATGTCGCTGCTCAACCTGATCACCCGGGTGGTGCCGTTGGTGGGATTCATCGGGGGCCTCCTTTCCCTCCTCGCCGCCCTGGTGCTCTTCCTCTCGCGACGTTCCTCGGCGACGACGGATGCGCGCGACACGCGCGAGAGGGCAACCTCCGGGGTCTGATGCCTGGCTGATCCTCGACCGGGCAGCCGGGGGTACTACGACCATTGCGCGATGGCGAACCGTCCGTTCCCGGATCCATGGTTGTCCCAGAGGGCCACTCCTGAGCCCTCGGACGACCTGGAGGAACACCCATGAAGCGCATCGAGCTCTACGCGGCCGGCATCGTCGTCGCGCTGGTCCCGGCCGTGGTCGGCCTGACCGGCAACGCGTCCTTCTCCCAATCGGTGCCCGTGCAGGTCCCCCGGCAGGCCACGACGAGCACTGACTCGCCCAGCCCTACTGCCACCCCTTCACCGACGGACGACGCCACCCACGACGCCGGGGACGACCGGGGCGGGCTGAACGGTCGCCACGGATCCGACGACGGACCCGGCCACGACGCCGGGGACGACCATGGCGGGCTGAACGGCCGCCACGGATCCGACGACGGACCCGGCCACGACGCCGGGGACGACCGGGGCGGTGACCGCAACCGCGGTGGCGACGACAGCTCTGGCTCGGGCAGCGCCGACGACAGCTCCGGTCGCGGTTCGGGCCGAAGCGGGTCGAGCGACGACAGCGGCCACCATTCCGGTGGCGACGACAGCGGCCACCACTCCGGTGGCGACGACAGCGGCCACCACGGTGGCGGCTCGGACGATGGCGGATCCGGTGGGCACGGATCCGACGACTGAGGTCCACCCCGACCCGGACTCCCCGGCGACCCCCCGCGCCGGGGAGTCCGCCACGGGCGACGAGGGCGAAGGGACGCCCGAGGACCAGACGCCCGACGTCGCGTGGCGCACGGTCGCCAGTCCCGACGGGGAGGCGGGCGGCGACGCCCCGGTCTCCGTGCGACGCGTCGTGGTCCAGCTGGGCATCGGCATCCTCGTCGTCCTCGCCGCGGTCACCATCGGTGGCTCCCTGGCCGCACGCAAGCTCGCCGAGCGCGAGGCCGTCAACGATGCCGTCAACCTGACGGACGTGTTCGCCGAGACCGTCATCCGGCCGGCACTCACCGATCAGCTGGCCGCCGGTCGGCCGGCGGCGCGGGAGACCTTCGACGAGCTGGTGCACGCGCACGTCCTCGGCTCGGCGGTGACGCACGTCAAGCTCTGGACGCCGGACGGCAAGGTCGTCTATGCCGACGAGCCGGACCTCGTGGGCCAGACCTTCGACCTCGACGACGACCAGCTGGCCGCCCTGGACAAGTCCGAGACCCGCGCCGACATCTCCAACCTCGATCGCGACGAGAACACCCTCGACGGACAGGCTGGCGACAAGCTGGTCGAGGTCTACCGCCCCGTCTGGACCGACTCCGGCCAGAAGATGCTCTTCGAGATCTACGCGCCCTACGACGCGGTCAGCCAGCGCACCGGCCAGCTCTGGCGTGGCTTCGCCGGGGTCACGCTGAGCAGCCTGCTGCTCTTCCTGCTGCTGATCGCGCCGCTGTTCTGGCACCTGTTCTCCCGCGTACGCCGCAACCAGCAGCAGCGTGAGCTCCTCCTGCAGCGTGCGGTGGACGCCTCGAGCAGCGAGCGGAGACTGATCGCCGCGACGCTGCACGACGGACCCGTCCAGGACCTCGCTGCGACGTCCTTCGTGGTGGCCGGCGCGACGGCGCGGGCCAAGGCCGCCGAACAGCACTGGCTGGTCGAGGAGCTGCAGAACGTGGCCGGCTCGGTGCGCGCCAGCATCCGGGCGTTGCGCTCGCTGCTCGTCGACATCTACCCCGCCAGCCTGGCCCAAGCCGGGCTCGGAGCCGCGCTCGACGACCTCGTCCAGTCGCTCCATGCGCCGGGACTCGAGGTGCGGCTCCACCACGACGACGCCGAGGAGCTCGGCCTGACGCCCGACCAGGAGCGGCTCGTCTACCGGATCGCCCAGGAGACCCTGCGCAACGCCGCCAAGCACGCGGTTCCCTGCACGGCGACGGTGACTCTCTACCGAGTCGGTGACGAGGTCGTGCTGGACGTGCTCGACGACGGCAACGGCTTCGACCTCGACGCGCGGCTCAACCACCCCGAGCCCGGGCACTTCGGCCTGCAGCTGCTCGCCGACCTCGCGGCCACCGGGGGAGCGCTGCTGCAGGTGGCATCGGTCCCTCGGCGCGGGACCCACTGGCGGCTCCGCGTCCCTCAGGGCGACGCTGCGGATCTCGACGCGGAGGAGACCACCCCATGACTGAGCCGATCGCGGTGCTGCTGGTCGACGACCACCAGATGGTGCGCACCGGACTCGCGACCCTGCTCGGGTCGACCGAGGACATCCGGGTGGTGGGCCAGGCGGGCGACGGTGAGGAGGCCGTCGCCGTGGCGGCCGCCCAGCGACCCGACGTCGTGCTGATGGACCTCTCGATGCCGGGGGTCGACGGGGTCGAGGCGACCCGCAGGATCCTGGCGGCCCGGCCAGAGGTCAAGATCGTCGTGCTGACGAGCTTCTCCGACCGCGGCCGGGTGAGCGACGCCGTGGCTGCGGGGGCCGTCGGCTACCTGCTCAAGGACTGCGAGCCGACCGACCTGCTGGCCGCCGTACGCGCCGCTGCCGCCGGACACGTGCCCCTCGACCCGCGGGTGGCCCGCGTGCTCCTCCCGGGCTCGGGGGCGACCCGTCCCGAGGATGCGATGAGCCCACGCGAGCTCGAGGTGCTCCGGCTCGTGGCCAAGGGTCTCGCGAACAAGCAGATCGGTCGCCGGCTCGGCATCAGCGAGCGCACCGTCAAGGCGCACCTCGGCCGGGTGTTCCGCCAGCTCGACGTCACCGACCGCACCAGTGCCGCGCTCTGGGCACACGACCACCTGGCCGATCCCGTCAGGTCTGCCGGCCAGGCCGACGGCCGGGTCTAGCGGGCTGCCAGCCGGGTCACGAAGATCGCGGATCCCGGTGTCAGCATTCCGCGCACCCGGCTCCAGCCGCCCCACGTGCGGTCGTGGTCGGCCGGCCACTCCGGCTCGTGAAGGTCGGTGAGCACGAAGTCGTTGCGGGACAGCGCGCCGACCCAGTCGCCGATGGTCCGGTGGTGCTCGACGTACCTCGTCTCACCGGTCACGTCGTCGACCTCGACGTAGGGCGTCCGGTCCCAGTAGGACTGCGAAGCGACCAGTCCTTCCTCCCCCGGGTCGTCGGGGAACATCCAGCGCGTCGGGTGTGTGACGGAGAAGGCGAAGACCCCGCCGGGCCGCAGCACGCGGGCGACGTCGCGCACCAGCGCTTCCGCGTCGGCGACGAACTGCAGCGCGCCGAAGGCGGAGAAGACCACGTCGAAGCTCGCGTCGGCGAACGGCATGCCCGCGGCGGACGCGCACACGGTGGGTACGACGACCCGGTGCTCCTCGTCGATCCGCCTGCTGTGCTGGAGCTGTCGCATCGAGACGTCGATGCCGACCGGCCGGCCGCCGTGGACGAGCACCCAGCGGGAGCACTGCCCGGCGCCGCACCCGATCTCGAGCACGTCCTTGCCGGTCACCTCGCCGAGTGCGCTCACGTCGTCCTCGCGCACGCCCTCGGGCCCCCAGAGGAAGCCGTGGTCGCCGAGGAACTCGCCGTGGGTGGACTGGTACTCGTCGGCGTAGGCGTCCCAGTCGGCACGGTTGGCCCGCAGCGACTCCGCCTCGTCGACGGGACGCCGTTCGGGCCTGACTCCTGACACGCTCGCAGGCTAGACCCCCACCGCAGACGTGGCAGGGTCGGGCACATGGACGCCTTCCCCACCTCGCTGCAGCCGCTCGCGGGCGGGTTCGGCGGTGAGACCTTCCTCGGGGAGGTGGCAGGGGAGCAGGTCGTGGTCCGGATCTACGGTCCACGGTCGGCCGCGCGAGGTCCGCTGGCACCCGAGGTCGATGCCGCGGTGTTGGAGCTCGTCGGGGGCCTCGTGCCCGTCCCGACCGTCCTGGAGGTACGCCGCGGTGACCCGGAGGTGGACCTTCCCGGGCTGCTCATCACCTCGCTCCTGCCCGGTGAACGGCTCGACCTGGTGCTGCCGTCCTTGTCGTCCGAGGACGTGGCGACGGTGGGGGAGCGGCTCGGGAGGCTGGTCGGGCGGCTGGGCCACATGGTCCAGCCGCGGCGTGGTCGCTTCGCCGACCGGACGCTGCGGATCGAGGAGGCTCCCGCCGAGGCGAGGGACCTGCCCACCTGGCTCGAGCACCATGCGACCACGCTGGACGCCGAGGTGGTCGAGCAGCTGCGCCCCGTCGCCGAGGAGGCCCAGGACCTGCTCGACGAGGACCGGCGCGCGTGCGTGGTGCACTCCGACCTGAACCCCAAGAACCTCCTGGTCGACCGGCACACGCTCGAGGTCACGGGGCTCGTGGACTGGGAGTTCGCGCACAGCGGGTTGCCGTGGACCGACCTGGGCAACCTGCTCCGCTTCGAGCGCGGCCCGGACTTCGTGGAGGCGGTGCTGGACGGCTATCGAGGGTTCATGCCGAGCGTCCCGGGCGACGTGCTCGACCGCGCCCGGGCGGCTGATCTCTACGCTCTGGTGGAGCTGGCTGCGCGCGCGAGCCACACCGAGGTCGTCGTAGGCTCCCGGGAGCTGCTCGCCGCGGTTGCCCGCACCGGCGACCTGCACGGCGTCCACGCGTGATGCTCGGTTGGACGCTCACGCCCGGGGGCCGATAGACTGGGCGGTGCGCCAGAAGTCTGCCTGAGTCTCAGACGGAGCAGCCTCTCGCTCGCTGTCGGTCCAGTGATGGGCGAACGACCAACAATCGTGATGGTGAAACTGGGCTTCTGCGCGTGCCCGCACGACTCCTATCCACCCGAAGGTTCCTCTTCCACATGACGATCACCCCCACTCTTTCCGACGCACCGCAGGTCGCAGTCAACGACATCGGTTCCGAGGAAGACTTCCTCGCCGCCATCGACGCCACGATCAAGTACTTCAACGATGGCGACATCGTCGAAGGCACCATCGTGAAGGTCGACCGCGACGAGGTCCTCCTGGACATCGGCTACAAGACCGAGGGCGTCATCCCCTCGCGTGAGCTGTCCATCAAGCACGATGTCGACCCCAACGAGGTCGTCGAGGTCGGCGACAAGGTCGAGGCCCTGGTCCTCCAGAAGGAGGACAAGGAAGGCCGCCTGATCCTGTCCAAGAAGCGGGCTCAGTACGAGCGCGCCTGGGGCACCATCGAGCAGGTCAAGGAGGAGGACGGCGTCGTCGAGGGCACCGTCATCGAGGTCGTCAAGGGCGGCCTGATCCTGGACATCGGCCTGCGCGGCTTCCTGCCCGCGTCGCTGGTGGAGATGCGCCGCGTGCGCGACCTCCAGCCCTACGTCGGACAGACGCTCGAGGCGAAGATCATCGAGCTCGACAAGAACCGCAACAACGTCGTGCTCTCGCGCCGTGCGTGGCTCGAGCAGACCCAGTCCGAGGTCCGCCACGGCTTCTTGACCCAGCTCCAGAAGGGCCAGATCCGCAAGGGTGTCGTGTCCTCGATCGTCAACTTCGGTGCGTTCGTGGACCTCGGTGGCGTCGACGGCCTGGTGCACGTCTCGGAGCTGTCCTGGAAGCACATCGACCACCCGAGCGAGGTCGTCACCGTCGGCGACGAGGTCACCGTCGAGGTGCTCGACGTCGACATGGAGCGCGAGCGCGTGTCGCTGTCGCTGAAGGCCACCCAGGAAGACCCGTGGCAGCACTTCGCCCGCACCCACCAGATCGGCCAGATCGTCCCGGGCAAGGTCACCAAGCTGGTGCCGTTCGGTTCGTTCGTGCGGGTCGAGGAGGGCATCGAGGGCCTGGTGCACATCTCCGAGCTGGCCGAGCGCCACGTGGAGATCCCCGAGCAGGTCGTCCAGGTCAACGACGACGTGATGGTCAAGATCATCGACATCGACCTCGAGCGTCGCCGGATCTCGCTGTCGCTCAAGCAGGCCAACGAGACCGCCACGGCGGTCGAGGGCGAGGAGTTCGACCCGACCCTCTACGGCATGTCGGCGACCTACGACGACCAGGGCAACTACATCTACCCCGAGGGCTTCGACCCCGACACGGGTGAGTGGCTCGAGGGCTTCGACGAGCAGCGCAAGATCTGGGAGGACCAGTACGCCAAGGCGCACGCCCGCTGGGAGGCCCACCTCAAGCAGCAGGCCGAGGCCAAGGTGGCCGAGGTCGAGGCCGGCGAGGCCACGTCCTACTCCAGCGGTGGCGACACCCCCGCGGCCGAGGGCGGCAGCGGCGAGGCCGAGGGCGGCTCACTCGCCTCGGACGAGGCGCTGCAGGCGCTCCGCGAGAAGCTCACCGGCGGCGGAGCCTGACCTCCGGTTGATCTGAGACAGGAGCCCGGTCCCCGATGGGGGCCGGGCTCCTGTGCGTCCTGAGGGTCAGAGGATCCCGGCGGCCCGGGCTGGAGCGGCGTACGCCTGCGCCAGGGTCGCGACCGTCTCGTGCGCGTTCAGGCCACTGGGGTTGGGCACCACCCACAGCTCGGCTCCCTCGAACGGGTCGTCCTGCCGGCCGAGCTCGGCCTTGCGCGCGCCGAACGCCTGCCGATAGGCCGTGATGCCGAGGATGGCGACCACCTTCGGGTGCCGGTCAGCGACCAGTGCCCGGAGGTGCTCGCCGCCCTGCCGGAGCTCGGCGGCGCTGAGCTCGGCGGCGCGAGCACTGGCCCGGCTGACCAGGTTGGTGATGCCGAGACCCCGGGCGCGGAAGCGGTCGCGGTCCTCGTCGGTCATCCCGCCCGACGGGCTCACTGGCTCGCGCACGATCCCGGCCGCGAGCAGCGCGGGATAGAAGCGGTTGGCCGGGTGCGCGAAGTGGGTCTGCACAGCAGCTGTCCACAGGCCCGGGTTGATCCCGACGAAGAGCATCTTCAGCTCCCCGTCGGGGAGCAGGTCGGGCACCTCGACGTCGCGGAAGGACTCGAGCTCCGCGCGGCTGAAGCCCATCAGGCGCCGCCCGTCAGCTCGGGCAGGTCGAGGCGGCGTACCTTGCCCGTCGGGGTGCGGGGAAGCAGGTCGAGGCGGTGCCACTCCTTGGGTCGCTTGGCCGGAGCGAGGTGCGCCCGCGC
Organism: uncultured Actinomycetota bacterium; assembly: GCA_963843075.1. GTDB lineage: Bacteria > Actinomycetota > Actinomycetes > Propionibacteriales > Nocardioidaceae > Marmoricola. The sequence continues at coordinate 1,995,192 of CAWJJD010000001.1, forward strand.
GTGGGCCTCCAGCGAGGCCTCCTCGACCCCACCGACCACCGCGGCACAGACCCGCTGGCCCCACTGCTCGTCCAGCACGCCGTAGACCGCGATCTCCTCCACGCCGTCGACCTCGCCCAGCACCTGCTCGACCTCGGCCGGGTAGACGTTGACGCCGCCGCTGATGATCAGGTCCTCGCGCCGACCGTCCAGATAGACATAGCCCTCCCCGTCGACGCGCCCGAGGTCACCCACGGTGAACGCAGGTCCGTCCGGTGTCTGCTTCCACGCGGCCGCGGTCTTCTCGGGGTCGTGGAGGTAGGTGAACCGCGCATGGGGAGGTACGACGCACCACAGGTGGCCGTCCTCGTCGGAGGTCATCACGCGACCCGGGCGGGCACGGCCGAGCGTCCCGGGTCGCTCCAGCCACTCCTCGCTCCGGCAGGCGGTGAACTGGCCCTCGCTCGAGCCGTAGAACTCCCAGGTCGAGCCGACCGGGAACTCCTCGACCAGCCGTCGCTTCACCCGCTCCGGGCACGGCGCCCCGGCATGAGCGACCAGCCGGAACGAGGAGAGGTCGGGGGCGCCGTGCACGTCCCAGTGCGCGAACAGCCTCTGGAGGTGTGCCGGGACGCAGAACATCGAGGTGGGCCGCCGCTCCTCGATGGCCGCGGTGACGACCGCGGGGTCGAAGTGACCGGGCAGCACGACCTCGCCGCCGGCGACCAGGGTGCCCATCGCGAACCTCAGCGGAGCGGAGTGGTGGATCGGGCTGAGCACCAGGTTGACGTCATCGGCCGCGAAGCCCCAGAGGTCACGCTCCTCCGCGAGCAGCGCCTCCGCCTCGGCGCGTGGGAGGAGGCCCGACCAGACGCCCTTGGGTCGGCCGGTGGTGCCGCTGGTGAGGTGGATCGGCCGTCCGCGCGGGGGTCCGAGACCCGGGTCGTCCGGGAAGGTGGCCAGCAGGTCCTCGAGCTGGGCCCGCTGCGTGACGACCAGCCGTGGGTCGACGTCGGTGAGCAGGGCATCGCGCTCCGTGGCGGTGAGCCTGCTGTCCATCGGGACCGGGAAGATGCCCCGGCGCAGGAGGCTGACCACCAGCTCGGCGTACGCCACGGATCCGGGGACGAGCAGCGCGACCCGGTCGCCGGGGGAGAGGGCGGGCGTCGACACAGCGCGATCCTGCCAGTTCTAGACCTGTTCGCCGACCGGTGATCCGCTGGGCGGTCTCGTTGCGACAGTGGGGACGTGAAGCGCGAGGAGATCACCGACGCCGACCTGCTCGCGCAGGTCGCCGCAGGTGAGGAGGCAGCGCTTCGCGAGCTGTTCGACCGACACGCGGCCTGGCTGCGCCTCCGCCTGCTTCGCCGCACGTCGGATGCGGACCTGGTCGCCGACGTCCTCCAGGACACCTTCGTGGCGGTGTGGAGCAGCGCCCGCCGCTATCGGGGCGAGGGGGACGTCGGTGCCTGGATGTGGGGGATCGCGATCCGCCGTCTGATCTCGAAGCTCCGCGGCCACCGGGAGCCGTCGCCGGCGAGCGCCGAGGTGATCTCCTCCGCGACCCCGGTGATGCAGAGCGCCGAGGACGAGCTGCTGGTCGCGGTCGAGCACGGCGACCTCGGCGGGGCGCTGCACCAGCTGTCCCCGGAGCTGCACGCCGTCGTCCAGGCCACCGTTCTGGACGGCCTCACCACCAAGGAGGCCGGGCGGCTGCTCGGGCTTCCCCAAGGCACGGTCAAGAGCCGGATGCGGGCTGCCAAGGCGCAGCTCCGCAGCGGGCTCATGGCCGGGAACGGGAGCACGCCATGACTCAGGAGACGACCTGGCACGCCGGCGGTGAGCTGCTGGCCCGCTACGCGGACGGCACTCTGGGACGTGCCAGCCAGGCAGCAGTCGAGACTCACCTGACCAGCTGCCCCCGGTGCCGGGCCGACGCCGCCCGGATGGTGGCCCGTGAGGCGCTGGAACCCGTGTGGAACGGCATCGCGGGCGCGATCTCGGCGCCCCGGCTGGCCTGGCCCTTGCGGCTGCTCGGACAGCTCGGGGTGCGGCGCACCGACCTCGTCGTGCTGCGCGCCTCGAGCGCGATCTACGTCTCGTGGGCCCTGGCCGTCGCTGGGGCGTTGGTGTTCGTGGCCATCTCCGGGTCGCTGTCCACTGTCCAGCAGGAGGTCTTCTACGCGGTGGTCGCGCCGTTGTTGCCGGCCCTTCTGGTCGCGGCGGCGTACGACGCCTCCGACCCCTCCCGCGAGCTGCTCGCCGCGACCCCGTTCAGCAAGCTCCGCGTCGCGCTGCTGCGCACTGCGCTCGCCGTCGTCGCCGCGCTGCCCGTGGTCGTGCTGATGGGGGTGATCGTGCCGGAGCTCGAGAGCCAGCGAGGGGGCTGGCTGCTGCCGTCCCTGGCGCTGACGACCGTCGCACTGGTGCTGCTCACGTGGTTCACCGCACCGACCACCATGGGAGTGCTCGGGACGGCCTGGGTCGTGGTGGTGACCGCCTGGGCCACCAGGGCCTCCCTCGAGACCGTCACGACCATCGGCGCGCAGGGCGCGTTCCTGGCCCTCGGCCTGCTGTCGGCCGCTGTCCTGGTCTGGCGCTTGACCGACCGCCGACTCTCCGCCATCGGATCGGGAGGCCGCTCATGACCGACGACCACGCCATCGCCCGGCTCCGCGGGGTCTCGAAGAGCTACGGCTCCACGAGGGCACTGCACCCGCTCGACCTCGACCTCCACCCCGGTGTCATCGGGCTGCTCGGACCCAACGGGGCCGGGAAGTCGACGCTGATCCGGCTGCTGGCCACCTCGCTGCGGCCCACGAGCGGGTCGATCCACGTCGATGGTCACGAGGTGACCGGGACCCTGCCGGAACGCACCGCCGCTCGCCGCGTGCTGGGCTACCTGCCCCAGGAGGTCGGCCTGCCCCAGCGGATGTCGGCCTTCGGCTTCCTCGACTACATCGCCGTGCTCAAGGAGTGGGGCGACACCTCCACGCGACATGCCGAGGTCCGCCGCGTGCTGGACCTGGTCGGCCTCGGTGACCGGGGCACCAAGCGCATCTCGTCCCTCTCCGGTGGCCAGCGCCGCAGGTTGGCCCTCGCCCAGTCGCTGATGGGTCATCCTCGTCTGGTGGTGCTCGACGAGCCCACCACCGGCCTCGATCCCGAGCAGCGCGCCTCGCTGCGCGGCATCCTCTCCGAGCGGGCGCGCACCAGTGCGGTCCTGCTCGCGACCCACCAGACCGAGGACGTGTCCGCGCTCTGCGACCGCGTGATCGTGCTCGACTCCGGCGCGACCTGCTTCGACGGCACCGTCCGTGAGCTGATCGGCACCGCCGCGGGCGAGGTCTGGGTCGGACCCGAGGCCAACGCCGGCGCCCACGCATCGTGGCGGACCGGGGCCGGCGAAGTGAGATCGGTCGGCGGCCGACCCCATCCGGACTCGCGCGCGGTGGAGCCCGCGACCGAGGACGCCTACCTGCTGCTGCGCAACCGACCCCGCAACGACGAAGGAGCAGTCCGATGACCCAGACCACGGCACACCCGACCGACAGGGCAGCGCTGCCGGCCCTGGCACGGCACGAGATCAAGCGCTACGCCCGGCACCCGCTCTTCCTGGTCGGTGCCGCCCTGACCGTTGCCGTCTGCGCCATGGGCCCGGACGAGGGCTCGTCCCTGGGTCACGTGATCGTTCCGGCGACACTCCTCGGGGTCTTCGGCCTGCTCGTGATGGTCTCGCTGGTGCGGGCCTCCGACCAGGCCAACGAGGCAGCGGGGACGGTCGTCGCCAGCGAGCGCACCCGCACCCTGGCCCTCGCCATCTCCACCGTGGTGCCGTTCGTCGGAGGACTGCTGTTCTTCACCTGGGCCGTCTGGGCCTACCGCGACCAGCCGCCCGGGGCCAACACGGTGCCGTTCGGTGATGTCGGCGACGCCTGGGCCTACGCCGTGCTGTTCGCGCTCGGCACGATCAGCTGCGTCGGCGGCCCGATCCTCGGACTCGTGATCGGGCGGTGGCTCCCGTTCCGCGGGGCCGGCATCCTCAGCTCCGTCGTCCTGATCATGCTGACGATCGTGTTCCAGGGCCTCGTCGAGCCGGTGCGCTACGTCCGGGTGTTCATGCCGTGGACCTACTTCGGGGGACCGTACGGCGTGGAGGGGGATCGCAACCGCTGGCTGATCTTCACCGGCTCGCCGTTCTGGTACTGCCTCTACCTGGTGGCCCTCTGCGCCATCGGCGTGGTCGTCGCGATGCTCCACGACCGCGAGCAGCAACGAGGCCCGCTGGTCCGCGTGCTCGCGGTCCTGGGCCTCGTGGCAGTCGTCCTCTTCGTCCTCGCGATGACGACGGGGGTCCAGGAGGTCATGGTCAACCCGTTGCCGAGCAGGACCTGATCTGAGATGACTGGGCACGCGGTCCGCGGCGTGCCGTGGCTGGTGGTCCTCCTCGGAGTGGCCCCGGTCCCGGCACTGCTGCGGATCGTCGAGCAGTGGCCCTACTCGATGTGGCCGCTCGAGGGCATCGCCGTCGGCCTGGTCGCAGGCGCGGCCGCGTGGTGCTTCGACGAGACAGCCGCGGCCGTGGTGGACACGCTTCCCCGCAGCCTCGGTTGGCGGACCGCGTCGCGGCTGCTCGGCGTGGTGCTGGTCCTCGGGGTGTGGCTGGTCTCGGTGGGGTGGACGTCCGAGGCGTTCTTCGGCCGGTCGGGTCACGTCGCCTGGCAGGGGGTGGCCGCGATCGCGGCGGGATCGGCGTACGCCACCTGGCGGCGGAGCCGGGGTACGCCGACCCCCGCGCTGACCGCGTCCACCGGGATGGTCTGCGGCGCGACCTTCCTCGCACTGGTCCGGCCGCTGGACGACCGGCTGCCCGTGTTCCCCTACCTCGACAGCGGCCCGTGGGCCGACAGCGAGGTGCTCTGGGTCGGGCTCGGGGCGGTCTCCGTCCTGGTGCTGGTGGTCCTGGCGCTCGAACCCAGGACCCGACAGGACCGCCACCCGGGCGATTTCGGGTGATCCCGGGACGGCTGGCGTTTTGTCGTCCACACTTTCGGCGTGATTCGCCTCGAGCTGTTCTTCGGGCTGGTCGTCTTCGCCCTGTGGGTGTTCTCCCTGGTCGACGTGATCAGCAGTGACGAAGGTGCCATCCGCCACCTGCCCAAGATCGGGTGGCTGCTGATCGTCTTGTTCTTCCCCTTCGCGGGCTCGGTCGCCTGGCTGGCAGCGGGACGACCCGCCGGCGCGCCCGGCCGCTCGAAGCACGAGCGGGCCGTGCCGGAGTTCCCGGAGTACGACCGGCCGGGTCGGGCCGCCGCGACCAGCCCGGAAGACGACGAGGAGTTCCTGCGCAAGATCCGCGAGCGTGCCGAGGAGCAGCGCCGGGCCTATCGCGAGGAGCGGCTGCGCCGGGAGCGCGAGGAGAGGGGCGACCGGGACGCCCAGGCCTAGGGTGCCCTCATGAGGCACCTCTGTCGGGCCGCTGCACTCGCCCTCGGCCTGGCCATCGCAACACCGGCCGTCTCGCCTCCGGCGAGCGCGGCTCCTGCTGCATTCGACACCCAGCTCTGGGGCACTGGAGACATCGTCACCGACGCTGCTGGCAACGCCATCGCGGTGGCCGCCGGTAGCATCGCACCCAACCAGGACCTGGCCTACTTCCGCTACCGCCACGTCAACGGCCACTGGAGCGCGCAGTACGCCGTCCCAGGGCTGGGTTCCGGGCAGGCCGAGGTGGCGCAGGGTCGCGTCGGCATGCCGATGGTGGTCGGCCACGTCACGGGTTCGGCCCAGACCGGCGTGGTGGCGGTCATCCGCCGCACCGACGCCTCCTGGACGCCCCCGGTGCGCCTCAACGCAGGGCTCTCGGGGGCCGCAACGACGGTGGACGTGGCCGGCAACGCGGACGGTGACTTCGCCGTCTCCTGGACCCAGTTCACCTCCGGAGCGGTCACGGGCACCACGTATGCGGCGATCCGGCTGCGGGGCGGCAGCTGGCACACCTACGCGGTCGGCGGCCTGAGCGACTTCCGCGTCGACAACTCACGACCGGCGACGCGGGTGGGAATCGACGGCCACGGCAACGTGACCGTGGCGCGTACCGTCACCTCCACCGGCAGCACCACCCATCGGTTGCTGACCCGTCGCAAGCCGCTGAGCGGCGGCTGGCAGGCGCAGCACCAGGTCTCCGGCCCGGGTCAGTCCGTCAGGTGGCACGACATGGTGATCGAACCGACCGGGCGTCAGACTCACGCCTACCAGCTCGCGAACTCGACCTCACCCCGCTTTGGCGACAGCTACGTGCTCCGGCAGGCGAGCGTCGGGAGTGGACTCGGACGGGTCTGGCACCAGACCGCCTCGTCGCCGCCGTCGATCGCGGCAGCGGGCGGGCGTCTGCGCGTGGTGTGGGCCACCGTCAGCGGCGCCGATCCCGCCCACGGTCTCACCCAGGCGTTCAACCCGACGGCGGGTCCCGTTCGGGATCTGGGCAGCGACCGGGCAGACGTCACCGGCGTGACGATCAACAAGTACGGCGCGGGTGTCGTGGCCACAGGTGCCGTCTCGCACGGAGTCATGCACTCTGTGACTCCCACGGGACTGGGGGCCGCGCAGCCCATCGACCCGGCCGTCGACGAGATCGTGGCGCTGCACCCCGTGCTGGGTGCCGGACCGGAGTTCTTCGTGGGGGTGGACACGCTCACCGCGTACGGGACCGGGTTCGGGTCCTTCGACTCCCTCCACGTGTTCCGCGGCAGCCTCTCCTGACGCCACGGCGCCATCGGCTCAGCCATACTCGGCGTCATGGCACGTCGACGCGTCGGACTGACAGGCGGAGTCGCCTCCGGCAAGAGCACCGTTGCCGCGTTCCTGGCCGAGCTGGGTGCGGTGGTGATCGACGCCGACGCGCTCGCCCGTGAGGTGGTCGCGAAGGGTACGCCGGGACTCGCGGCCGTCGAGGAGGAGTTCGGCGAGAAGCTGCTCGGTCCGGACGGCGAGCTCGACCGTCCCGCGATGGGGAAGCTGGTCTTCAACGACGAGGGAGCGCGGCGCCGGCTCGAGGCGATCGTCCATCCCTTGGTCTTCGAGCGGATCGTGGAGCTCGAGGAGCACGCGCCGGCGGACGCGGTCGTCGTGCACGACATCCCGCTGCTGGCCGAGAACGGCCGCGGCGGCGACTTCGACGCGGTGATCGTGGTCGACGCACCTTCAGAGCTCCAGCTCGAGCGGATGACCGGCGACCGCGGCTGGACCGAGGAGGACGCCAGGTCGAGGATTGCGGCGCAGGCCTCGCGGGAGGATCGTCGCGCGATCGCGACCCACCTGATCGAGAACACCGGGACGCGCGAAGACCTCCGCGGACGGGTCGCGGAGGTCTTCGCAGAGGTGGTCTCGGCGGGGAGCCGGGTCGACTGAGCTCTCAGGCCTACCCGATCCCGCCGAGCGGTCTTGGTGGCCTGCTCAGGCGGCGAGGTCGGGGTCGGCCAGGCGACGCAGCTTGGCGATCGCCTCGCGCTCGAGCTGGCGCACCCGCTCGGCGGAGATGCCGTGGCGAGCACCGATGTCGGCCAGCTTGTGCTGGCGTCCGTCGGTGAGGCCGTAGCGCGACCGCACGATGTCGGCAGACCGCTCGTCGAGCAGGTCGACCAGGGTGTTCAGCCGGTCGCGCGACTCGGTGTCGAGCACGGTCAGGTCGGGTCCGGGCGAGCTCTCCTGGGCGATCAGGTCACCCAGCGAGGTGTCGCCGTCCTCGTCCACCGGGGTGTCGAGGCTGACGTGGTCGCGGCCCCACGACATCAGGTCGAGGACCCGCTCGATGTCCATGTCGAGCTCGGTGGCGATCTCCTCGGGCTCCGGGTCACGCCCGAGCTGACGCTCGAGGGTGCGACGGGCCGAGCCGACCTGGTTGAGCTCCTCGACGACGTGGACGGGGAGCCGCACGACGCGAGCCTGCTGGGCGATGCCGCGGGTGATCGCCTGACGGACCCACCAGGTGGCGTAGGTGGAGAACTTGTAGCCCTTGGCGTAGTCGAACTTCTCGACCGCGCGGATCAGGCCGGTGTTGCCCTCCTGGATCAGGTCCAGCATCGGCATCTGGCTGCGGCCGTACTTGCGGGCGATGGAGACCACGAGGCGGAGGTTGGCGTTGATGAAGCGCTGCATGGCGCGCTCGCCCTCCTCGACGAGCCACTGCAGCTCGGCCTCGTTGGCGAACTTGGGGGCGCCACCCTTCTTGCGGCCGACGCGGCCCTCCTCGAGGAGCTTGCCGGCGAACAGGCCGGCCTCGATGGTCTTGGACAGCTCGACCTCGGTGATGGCGTCGAGGAGCGGGGTGCGGGCGATCTCGTCGAGGTAGAGCCCGACGCTGTCGCGGCCCTCGATCTCACGCTCGTGGCGAACGGTGGTGGTCATGGGGAAGTTCTCCCTTCCTACAGGGGCGGACCTGTCCTACGTGGTCCTGTCATGTCCAACGCTTGGCCTGGCCCGCGGATTCCCGCCGGTTCGGTGCGACGCCGGTGAGGCTGCGTGTTGCGACCTCATGAGTAGTGACGGCCCGAACCCGCGCGAAGTTGCACTCCGACCTGACTTCTCAGCCACTTCTCAGTGACGCTCCTGTGCCCGGGCGGACCGGATCCATGCATCGCCACCCACACATCGATCTCAACGCTGAAGCGCCCGGGCTGCACGGTGCCAGGGGCACGGCGGGCAGCGGGCCACGAGCTCCGCCCGGGGGCCGGCCGAACCGAGCCTCCTGGCCAGTCCGGTGCTGGCGAGAGTTATCCACAGGAACCTGTGGACAGCGTGTGGAAAACCCCCTCCTGCTGTGGAGGATTCAGGGTCAGCTGTGGGCGGGGTGGCCGGGAGCCGAAAATGGTCGGAACATCTTCGGAATTGCTCTTGTCACGGACCCCGGGCGTCGCGTAGACATCTCTTCACCGCAGCCCGCAAGGGCCGCGGAGGACCGGATGAATACTGCAGGTCCGCTGGCGGGGAGACCCGCCGGAAGTCGTCAGTGATGGGACGGCTGGAGCTGCGGTAGTCCCCGGTGCGGGACGGATCATCATCACCGTGCCACCGAGTGGGGTCTGCGGAAACTCATACTTTCCGCAGACCCCACGTCTAGTTCTGCGACCAGGTGATGTCGGGGGACGCCACGGCCGCGTCCAAGACTGCCCGGTCGGCGACTGCGTCGACAACGGTTTGCGAGGATCGCCACAGCCGGATGCGTGCCCTCGGCGACTGGCCCTCCTCGAGTCCGGGTGAGGAGATCACTCCTCGGGTGGTCTGAAGGGAGCCAGGGCCGAGTCGGTCACCGCAAAGCTCAGCACCCGGCCCGGCCCGGTCTCGGCGGTCTCGAACCGCACCGTGACGACGCCGCGACCAGAGCCCCACACCCAGCCGCGGCCGTGCGCCTCGTGCACGACATCCATGCCTGGAGCCCAGGCGCGGTGCCGCGACGCCGCGGCCACGGCCGCCTCCGTCTGCAGGTCCGCCTCGACGTCCACGTCGTCCTCCTCGTCGGCGAAGAGGTCCTCCTGGATCCAGTCCGCGAGGCCGGAGACACCGACTCCGAGGAGGCGTACGCCGCCCGAGGTGTCCAGCTCGCCGAGCAGGGTGCGCGCCACCCGGGCGATCTGCCGGCTGTCGTCGGAGGGCTCGGACAGGGTCGCGGATCGACTCAGGGTCGAGAAGTCGTGCAGCCGGACCTTGATCGAGACGGTGCGACCGGACATGTGCGCCTTGCGCAGCCGCTCGGTGACCTTCGCCGCCTGGCGGTCGATCAGCGCGACCAGCAGCCGCGGGTCGACGTGGTCGGTGTCGTAGGTGTCCTCGACGCTGATCGACTTGGCTTCGCGCTCAGGCACCACCCGGCGGTCGTCGTCGGCCCGCGCCAGTGCGAACAACCCGCTGCCGTGCGACCGGCCGAGGAGGCGCACGAGCTCGTCCTCGGTCAGCTGCTCGAGCTCCTCGACGGTGTGCACGCCTACCCGACGCAGGCGCTCGGCCGTGGCAGGTCCGACTCCGGGGATGACGGTCACCTGCATCGGGCGCAGCAGGTCCTGCTCCATGCCGGGCGCCACCACGACGAGACCGTCGGGCTTGTCGAGGTCACTGGCGATCTTGGCGATCAGCTTCGAGGATCCGATGCCGACCGAGCCGGTCAAGCCGCCGGTCACCTCGTGCACCCGGTCCTTGAGCTCGCGGCCAAGGGCGCTGACCGTGGTCACGCTGAGGTCGGGCAGCCCGGCGGACTCGAGGTCCACGAAGGCCTCGTCCAGCGAGAGCGGCTCGATCACGGGGCTGATCTCGCGCAGCAGGCCCATCACCGCCCGGCTGGTGTCACGGTAGGCGTGGAAGCGCCCGGACAGGAACGCGGCGTTGGGGCAGCGCCGCCGGGCCTCGGCGGTGGGCATCGCCGAGTGGACGCCGAAGGTCCGGGCCTCGTAGGACGCGGTCGCCACGACGCCGCGCCCTCCGACCCCGCCCACGACGACGGGCTTGCCACGGAGCGAGGGCTTGTCGCGCTGCTCCACGGCGGCGAAGAACGCGTCGAGATCCACATGCAGGATCGTCGGCTCGGAGCGCACGGCGTGATCGTGCCACGAGCCACCCACGACTCCCGAGACCACAGGAGCCGGTTCGCGTCCACAGGCAGCCAGCCGGGGGTGGTTCTCCACCGCTCCCGGACGCGGGCTGTCGGGGATCGGCTCCGGATCCGAGGGTGGCGGCCATGACCCCAGCGCAGCCGCCGACGCCGGCCACCTTCCACGTCCACACCCCGACCGATCTGGTCGCCGTCGCCCCGGTGATGCTCGGCTTCCATCCGCGCGACTCGATCGTGCTCCTGACCTTCGGCACCACCGGCACCTCCTTCCACGCGCGGGTCGACCTGCCGCTCGCGGTGGCCGAGCAGGAGGAGGTCGCCGACGTCCTGCTCGGTGCGGTGACCTCCAACCGGGCAGAGCGGGTCGCCGTGCTGATCTACACCGAGGACGTCGAGCTCGCGCACTCCCAGCTCCAGCTGCTCCTCGGTCGTCTGCTGGACCGCGGCATCGAGGTCATCGACGCGCTGCGCGTCGACGACGGCCGCTGGCACTCCCTGCCGGAGGACGGTTCGCCGGGGACGGCCTACGACCTCGGGGTGCACGCCTTCACAGCGCTGGGGGTCTTCGAAGGGCAGGTGGTGCACCGCGACCGCGCCGAGCTCGCCGACACCCTCGTGGGGACCGACGAGGACGACGCGCTCGCCGTGGCGCTGGCAGCGACCCGCTACGCCGTCCACCTGGAGTCCTCCGAAGAACCCGACCTGCTGCGCACCGAGGCGCGGTGGTTGCAGGCCTTCATCCGCTCGCTGCCCATCGGCAAGAGGATCGAGCCGGTGGTCGTGGGCCGGGTGCTGGTGCTCGCCTCCCTGGTGCCGACCCGTGACGTGGCCTGGGCCGAGATCACCCGGGCGTCGTCGCGAGCCCACGTCGAGCTGTGGCGTGGGCTCGTGCGCCGTGCACCTCGCGACCTGCTTCCCGGCCCCTGCTCCCTGCTGGCATTCGCGGCCTGGCAGGAGGGCAACGGTGCCCTGGCGTGGTGTGCGATCGACCGCTGTCTCGAGGTGGACCCCGACTACTCGATGGCCCACTGCGTCGCGCAGCTCCTGACCGGTGCGGTGCCTCCCGACGTGTGGGAGCCGATCCGGGAGGACCAGCTCCCGATCTTCACAGGCGGCCTGGCGCAGGGTCAGGACTCGAGCAGGGCGTCGTGACCGATCAGCCTGAGGAGGCGCGACTCTCGTAGGAGCGGCCGCACCGGTCTAGGGTTCCGACATGGGCACCGACGTCGACCTCCAGGAGTTCTCGCGCGCCGACCGCACGCGACACAGGGAGAAGGTGCGCCGCTGCCTGGACGTCTTCGCCCGGATGCTGCGGGAGTCCTACTTCGACGTCGACAACCCGATGACCGGCATGGAGATCGAGTTCAACCTCGTCGACGACGAGGGACGGCCCGCGCTGAAGAGCGCCGAGGCCCTGGAGGCGATCGCCAACCCCAACTTCCAGACCGAGCTCGCGCAGTTCAACCTGGAGATCAACATGCTGCCGCGCCGTCTGGGCTCACGGGGCGTGTCCGGCTTCGAGGCCGACCTGCGCAGCAGCCTCAACCAGGCCGAGAGCAAGGCCAACGAGGTCCAGGCCCACATGGTGATGATCGGGATCCTGCCGACCCTCGAGGACGGCCACCTCAGCCCGTCGAACGTCAGTCCGAACCCGCGTTACAAGCTGCTCAGCGACCAGATCCTGGCGGCCCGCGGTGAGGACCTCGTCATCGACATCGGTGGCACCGAGCGGCTGCAGACGACCTCGGACTCGATCATGCCGGAGGCGGCCTGCACGAGCACCCAGCTGCACACCCAGGTGAGCCCGGACAACTTCGCGGCCTACTGGAACGCCTCGCAGGCGATCGCCGGCGTGCAGCTGGCGGTGGGTGCCAACTCGCCCTACCTCCTCGGCAAGCAGCTGTGGCAGGAGACGAGGATCCCGCTGTTCGAGCAGGCCACGGACACGCGCAGCGAGGAGCTCAAGGAGCAGGGCGTGCGTCCGCGGGTGTGGTTCGGGGAACGCTGGATCAACTCCATCTTCGACCTGTTCGAGGAGAACGTGCGCTACTTCCCGGCGCTGCTCCCGATCACCGACGACGAGGACCCGCTGCAGGTGCTCGAGGACGGCGGCACCCCGTCGCTCTCGGAGCTGAAGCTGCACAACGGCACCATCTACCGCTGGAACCGGCCGGTCTACGACGTGGTCGAGGGCGTGCCCCACCTGCGCGTCGAGAACCGCGTGCTCGCCGCCGGTCCCACCGTCATCGACACGATGGCCAACGCCGCCTTCTACTTCGGCCTGGTCCGGATGCTGGCCGAGGACGACCGGCCGCTGTGGTCGCAGATGTCCTTCTCGGCGGCCGAGGAGAACTTCCACGTCGCGGCGGAGCACGGCATCGGCGCCCGCATCTACTGGCCGGGTGTCGGTGAGGTGAGCGCGACCGAGCTCGTGCTGCGTCGGCTGCTGCCGATGGCCCATGCGGGTCTGGAGCGTTGGGGGGTCGAGCCCGACGAGGCCCAGCGTCTGCTCGGCATCATCGAGCAGCGCTGCGTGCTCGGCCGCAACGGCGCCTCCTGGTACGTCGACAAGGTCACGGCCCTCGAGGGCAAGGGCGCCGACCGTGCCGAGGCGCTGCGCCTGACCCTCCAGGACTACCGCGAGCTGATGCACGCCAACGAGCCCGTGCACACCTGGCCACTCTGAGGGTCCTCACGCCGCGGGAGGTCGGGTGCGCACCCGACGCCACTCGCGACGGGTCCCGCTGACCAGGTCGACCCAGGCCGTGCGGGTGACCACCACGAAGGCGCACAGGGGGAGCCCGTGCCGGGCGAAGCCTGCCCGAGCCGCCGCGAACCAGGCCGCGTCGGCGTCGGTGACGCCGAGGTCGCCGCCGCGCGTGACCCATGCGCAGGCCATCTCGGTGTCGAGCAGACCGTCGATCGCTCGCTCCACGAGGTCGGCCTGCAGGGCGGCGTCGTCCACGCCGGCCAGCTCGACCTGCTGGCCGTGGGGGTGCCCGACGTGGCAGGTCGTGGGCAGCGCCCGCCTCGTCCCGGAGCCCGCGACGAACGACCGGAGCTCCCGGGTGATCGCGGCAGCGAGGTCGGCACGCATGGCCTCACCCTGCCCCACGGTCGGCGTCGCGGCCCCGGGCCTCCACAGGCAGTCGACGAGAGTGCCGCCAGATGGCCATCGCGCCGGTGGCAGGATGAACTCATGGCCATCCACATCACCGGCGACGAGCAGGCGGACGAGGTCCTCGACGGTTCGCCGTTCGCCCTCCTGATCGGCATGCTCCTGGACCAGCAGTACCCCATGGAGCACGCCTTCCGGGGGCCGGCGAAGATCCTGGACCGGTTCGGCAACCTGGACCCGGCGGCGATCGCCGCGGCCGAGCCCGAGCAGTTCGCCTCGCTGTGCTCCGAGCCGCCGGCCGTGCACCGGTTCCCCGGATCGATGGCGCAGAAGGTCCAGGCCGTCTCACAGATCGTGGTCGAGCAGTACGACGGCAACGCCGAGCGGATCTGGAACGAGGCCGAGAACGCCCAGGACCTGCTCGCGCGGATGACTGCCCTGCCCGGTTTCGGCAAGCAGAAGGCCCAGATCTTCATCGCCCTGCTGGCCAAGCAGCTCGGCGTACGCCCCGAGGGGTGGGACTCGGTCGTGGGCGACTACAGCCAGGAGGGATACCGCTCCGTGGCAGACGTCGTCGACCCCGCTTCGCTGGAGAAGGTGCGCGCCTACAAGAAGGAGAAGAAGGCTGCCGCCCGTGCATGAGGCGTGGTCGAACAGCCTTTGTCGGCATGACACAATGGCGAAGCGGCTGTTGACACCTACGGGTCTTGTCGCGCCCCAGTAGATTCCTGAGAAGCCCCTGAACGGCAACGAGAGGTAGTTCGTGTCCTCGAGTTCGAGCTCGACCGCCAAGACTGCGGCCAAGAAGGCTCCGGCGAAGAAAGCCCCCGCCAAGGCAGCCGCCCCCGCCAAGAAGGCGGCGGCCAAGAAGGCAACCGCTGCGAAGACCGCTGAGCAGATCCAGGCAGAGGTGGTCGCCGTCGGACCCGACGGCAAGAAGGTCCTCGCCGATGTGCCCGACGAGCAGTTCGAGAAGGACGTCAAGGCTGATCCGACGATCAAGGAGGACGAGAAGGACGCCACCTTCATCGTCTCCTCGGCCGACGAGACCGACGAGCCCGAGCAGCAGGTCATGGTCGCCGGCGCGACCGCCGACCCGGTCAAGGACTACCTCAAGCAGATCGGCAAGGTGCCCCTCCTCAACGCGGAGATGGAGGTCGAGCTCGCCAAGCGCATCGAGGCAGGTCTCTTCTCCGAGGAGAAGCTCTCCAAGGGCGGCAAGATCGGTCCCAAGATGCTCGACGAGCTCGAGTGGATCTCCGAGGACGGTCGCCGCGCCAAGAACCACCTGCTCGAGGCCAACCTGCGCCTCGTGGTCTCGCTGGCCAAGCGCTACACCGGCCGCGGCATGCTCTTCCTCGACCTGATCCAGGAGGGCAACCTCGGTCTGATCCGCGCGGTCGAGAAGTTCGACTACACCAAGGGCTACAAGTTCTCGACGTACGCCACCTGGTGGATCCGTCAGGCGATCACCCGCGCGATGGCCGACCAGGCCCGCACGATCCGCATCCCGGTCCACATGGTCGAGGTCATCAACAAGCTCGCCCGCGTCCAGCGCCAGATGCTGCAGGACCTCGGTCGCGAGCCCACTCCGGAAGAGCTCGCCAAGGAGCTCGACATGACCCCGGAGAAGGTCATCGAGGTGCAGAAGTACGGCCGCGAGCCGATCTCCCTGCACACCCCCCTCGGCGAGGACGGCGACTCCGAGTTCGGCGACCTGATCGAGGACTCCGAGGCCATCGTGCCTGCCGACGCGGTCAGCTTCACGCTGCTCCAGGAGCAGCTGCACGCCGTCCTCGACACCCTCTCCGAGCGTGAGGCGGGCGTCGTCTCGATGCGCTTCGGCCTCACCGACGGCCAGCCGAAGACCCTCGACGAGATCGGCAAGGTCTACGGCGTGACGCGCGAGCGGATCCGCCAGATCGAGTCGAAGACGATGTCCAAGCTGCGCCACCCGAGCCGCTCGCAGGTCCTGCGCGACTACCTCGACTGAGAAGTCCGGGGAGTGGCGTGGAGGTCTGAGGTCCTTCAAGGATGTCCCTGGACGAGGCGCGCTTCGGAGCGTTTCTGGTCCCGACTCTTCGCTGCCGCACCCACCAGGGCAGCCTGTGGACACGTCCTTGTCACACCAGCGCTGTGGACACCAACTGGTTGCAGCGCTGGCGTGACAAGGAGCAGGTTTCCCCGCCCCGGACGTCCGGGGAATGCGCGTGCTTCTGGGCATCTTTGGTCTCGTCTGACGGGTAGGCGCCAAGGCAAGGTGCGGAAATTTCAGGCGGTCGGCCAGTACTTCGACACGGGGGTGTCGCGTTGGCTGCGGGACCCCAAGAACGTCCGAGTCACCCTTCAGCGTCGGCCTGCGAGCAACACGGGCAGTTGGAGACGTGTCAAGGTTGCACGGACGAACAAGAAGGGCGTGGCCACCTTCCGCGTTGTCGCCCAGGGCACGTATCGGTACCGCGTGGTGAGCGCGGGGACGGCACGCAGCTGGAACGGCATCCCGGGTCGTCTCTCGCTGATCCTGCGGACGCTGCGCGGAAGCCTGTGTCACTTGCCGCGTCTCCGCGCGGCCCCGGCAACATGGGACTTCGGCGTGGCCGCACCACCACGCAGCCGTCTCACTCTGGCTGGAGACGGCACCCGGGGAGGATGGATGACACGTCACGGCGGTGCTTCCGCCAGTCGGGGATTCTTCGATCCGAACCGCCCCGACGGGCGCCACGACAGGTCCACCCGAGGCCCTCGGGGGATGGGCGCATCGGGTGGCCTGCTCCCCGAGAAGAGCACAGCCAAAATACTGCGCCAGCGGTGCTTCGTTGAGAGCCGCGGTGGTGCGTTCTAGACAGGGCCCGGCGCGGACAGGGCGCGGACAGGGCGCGGACGTGCCGGAGCCGCCCGCGCGGGGTTGATTCGCACGGACGGCTCCGTATCACTCCCGACCGGTCAGCGGGCGGCACCCTCTTGGAGGGATCCGGGCAAGTGCTGCCCGACTCGTGATACCTGGTCGCTTACCCGCCACGGCGCGGATTAGTCCTTTTCGGTGAGGACGTGACTCGTGGGACTGGTGGGTCGTTGTCAGCCCAGAGGCCGTCCAGGGCCGATCCGGGTTGATGGTGCTGGACGGCCTCTTCCTGGCGGAGGTGGGCGACCCGGGGTGGTAGACATGCGGCGTGAGCGACAGCCCCCAGCCTCGCGTCGTGCTCGCACGACGCGTCGAGTTCTCCGTGATCGCGCTGGGTGGGCTGTTCCTGATCTTCGGGTGGGGGATCGGTCACCAGGAGTGGGCCCGAGCCCTGGGCTGGATCCTCACGGGGATCGGCTTCGCCATCGAGATGGTCTATGGCCGCGCGGCGAAGGCAGCCAGGACGCCCGAGCGCGACGGGGCCGAGGAAGCCACCCGCGTCACCGATGATTCCGCGTCCTGACGGAGGTCCGACCCGCATGAGCACCGTGACGTGTGACCTGGCGATCTCCGCGGACGGCTACGTGGCCGGTCCGAACCAGTCGTTCGAGAACCCCATCGGCGAGGGCGGCCTGCGTCTTCACGAGTGGCACTTCGACCCCGAGGGCGTCGACCGGGAGATCGTCGAGGAATGGCAGCGAGACGTGGGCGCCTTCATCATGGGGCGCAACATGTTCGGCCCCGATCGCGGCGAGTGGGACCTCGGCTGGACCGGCTGGTGGGGCGAGGAGCCGCCGTACGGCGTGCCGGTCTTCGTCCTCGGACACCGCACCCGCGAGTCGGTGCCGGTCGGCAGGACGACGTTCCACTTCGTGACTGATGGCATCCACGCCGCGTTGAGGCGCGCCCGTGAGGTGGCCGGGGAGCAGAAGATCGCGATCGCCGGGGGAGCGAGCACGGTGAACCAATACCTCGCCGCGGGCCTGATCGACCAGCTCCACGTGCACATCGCGCCGATCGTGCTCGGCGGACCCGGCGAGCGCCTCTTCGAGGGGGTCCCGCCGACTGACCTCGAACTCGTCGAGGTGGTCAGCTCGCCGGCCGTGACACACGTGAAGTACGCGATCTCCAGGTCCTAGCCCGGCCGACATCGCCGGCCCGGCTGTGGCAGGTTTGTCCGGTGACTGAACGCGCCTGGTCCGGGTGGGCCGCGTCCCGACCGGAGACCGACACCCTCCATCTCGACTCGGCTGCCGTGGGGCGCTCCTCGACCGCCACCCTCGACGCCGTGGCGGCCCACGCACGGCTGGAGGCGGAGGTCGGCGGCTACGTCGCCGAGGATCGGGTGCAGGACCGGCTCGGCGCGCTGCGTGACGACGTCGCCGGCCTGCTGGGCACCGACGCCGACGGGGTGGCGTTCGTGGAGAGTGCGATGGGCGCCCTTGAGTCACTGGTGCACGCCTGGCCGCTGGAGCCCGGAGCCCGCATCGGGGTGGCAGCCACGGAGTGGGGCCCCAACCTCGAGCTGCTCGAGGAGCACGGGCTCGAGGTGCAGCCGCTCCCGGTGGACGGCCAGGGGGTGCTCGACCTGGCAGCCCTCGAGACCGTGCTGGCCGGAGACGCGCCGGACCTCGTCCTCGTCGACCACGTGGCCGCCCACCGCGGGCTGGTGCAGCCGGCTGCCGAGATCCTCACCCTCACCCGGGCGTACGGCGTGCCGGTGTGGCTCGACGCAGCTCAGTCCGTCGGTCACGTCGTCGTGCCGCCGGGGGCCGCCGCGGTCTTCGCGACCAGCCGCAAGTGGCTGACCGGCCCCCGTGGCGTCGGGATGCTCGCGGTGGCGGCCGAGCACCGCGACCACCTGCGCGTACGACGCCCGGCCAAGCATCCCGACCGGCCGGTCGTCCAGCAGCTCGAGTCGGACGAGGCACACGTCGCGGGTCGGGTGGGACTGGGCGTCGCGGTGCGCGAGCACCTCTCCCACGGGACCGACGTGGTCGCGGACCGGCTCGCCGAGGTCGGACGCTCGGTGCGCGAGCTGGTGTCGGGCCTGGACCGCTGGGAGGTGGTGCACCCCGATGCGCCCGCCGGCGCGATCACGGCGCTGCGTCCCACGAGCGACCAGGACGTGGCCAGGGCGCACGCCTGGCTGCTGCACGAGCGCCGCGTCCTCACCACGCTGTGCCAGCCCTGGCGGGCGCCCCGCGAGATGGATCCCGCCGGCGGCTCGTGGCTGCGTCTGAGTCCACACGTCGATCTCACCGACGAGGACCTGGAACGGCTGGCCAGGGCCTTGTCGGAGTCCTGACGGAAGTGTGAACAACGGCTGTCGGGAGCCGGCCCGGGTTGGAATTGTCAGTGCCCTTTGCAAGGCTGCAGGGGATGCACCACGAGGACGGCCTGACCTGATGGCCGCCCCCGCACCGACCCGCGGCTGTGACCCAGCCGGTCCGGACCTGGAGGGGGCGGATGACCGCTCAAGGACTCACTGCGGAGGCCTCGGCCGACCTGGCCGACGACCTGCTGCTGAACGCACCCGACCCGCTCGAGGCGGCTCGCCGACACGTTGCTGAGGGAGCGCTGACCGACGCCCCCGGAGGGCGCGTGGGACTCGAGCTGGAGTTCCACCTCGTCGACCTCGCCCACCCAGCCCGTCGGCCCACGTGGGCGCAGGCCCAAGGACTCGCCGCCGGCATCGGACGGCTCCCGTCGGACAGCCTGGTGACGCTCGAGCCGGGCGGCCAGATCGAGCTGTCCACGCCCCCGGCCGACGACGTCGTGGGCGCGGTCGCCGCGCTGCGGGCGGACCAAGAGGTGCTCCGCGCCCGACTGCGGGAGTCAGGGTTCGGCGCGGCACCGCTGGGCACCGATCTCGCCCGTCCGGTGGCGCGGATCAACCCGAGCCCGCGCTACCAGGCGATGGAGGCCCACTTCGACGCCCTCGGCTGCGCCGGGGCCGGCAAGGAGATGATGACCGCCACCGCCGCGCTCCAGGTGAACCTCGACGCGGGCACTGCTGAGGGGTGGGCCGACCGGCTCTCGCTGATCCGGTCCATGGTGCCGATGCTGGTGGCCGCCTCCTCGACCTCGCCCTACCTCGGCGGTGTGTCGTCGGGTTGGCACTCGATGCGGCAGGGCACCTGGCAGGGCATCGACCACGGCCGGAGCGATCCCGTGCCCCTGGGGGAGCCGACTGCGGCGTGGGCGACGTACGCCCTGAACGCGCCGGTGCTCCTGGTGCGCGAGGGGGCCGAGCTGGTCCCGGTGACCGAGCGCATCCCGTTCGCCCAGTGGTTGCGTGGGGGAGCGCCGTTCGGTCGTCGGCCGACGATGGCCGACCTCGACTACCACCTGACCACGCTGTTCCCGCCGGTGCGGCCGCGCGGCTACATCGAGCTCCGGTGTCTCGATGCTCTCCCGGACCGCTGGTGGCCCGCGCTGGCGGCCCTGACGGTCACGCTGATCGACGACCCGGTCGCGGCCGACTCGGCGGCTGAGCTGTGCGCGCCGGTGGCGGACAGCTGGGAGACGGCTGCGCGCCACGGGCTGCTCGACGACGCCATCCGCGCGGCCGTGATCGGCTGCGCTGAGCTCGCGGCGCGACGCTGCGCACCCGCCCTGAAGGCCGAGGTCGAGGCGTTCGTCGAGCTGCTCCACTCCGGGAGCAGTCCCAGCCAGGAGCTCAGGCGCCGCGTCGAGGCGGCCGACCCGTTCGTCGCGCTCGAGGAGGAAGCACGTGCGTGAGCAGACCGCACGCGGCCTGGAGGCCGCTCGCAGCCGCACCCTGCAGCTGACGGACATCGACGAGGCCGAGCTGACCACCCAGCACAGCCCGCTGATGAGCCCGCTGGTCTGGGACCTCGCCCACATCGGGCAGCAGGAGGATCTCTGGCTGCTGCGCGGCGGCAACGCCGCGGCGCAGGGGCTGTTGACGTGCAAGATCGAGCAGCTGTACGACGCCTTCGAGCACCCGCGCGCCACCCGGATCAACCTGCCCCTGCTCACCCCGCGGGAGTCGCGGAGCTACATCGCCGACGTGCGCGGGCGGGTGTTCGACGGCCTCGACCGCCTCGACGACCCGACGCCCGAGCAGCTGTTCCCCTACGCGATGGTCGAGCAGCACGAGCAGCAGCACGTCGAGACGATGCTCGCGACCCACCAGCTGCGCGACGGGGAGCCCCTGCTCGGAGCCGGCGCCCCTCTTCCTGCGGGGCGCCCGGTGCCGCCCGACTCCGTGCTCGTCCCTGCGGGACCGTTCACCCTCGGCGTCGACGGTGACGCCGAACCGTGGTCGCTGGACAACGAACGCCCCGCCCACACCGTCGACCTGCCCGCGTTCCGGATCGCGCGGGTCCCGGTCACCAACGGTGAGTGGCGGGCCTTCGTCGACGCCGGGGGCTACGACCAGCCCCAGTGGTGGTCCGGGCGCGGGTGGCGCCACCGGGTCGACACGGGTCTCGAGCGGCCGCTGTTCTGGTCGGCCGACGGCTCCCGGCGGCGCTTCGGCCACGTCGAGGAGATCCCACCCGACGAGCCTGTGCAGCACGTCAGCTTCTTCGAGGCCGAGGCCTATGCCGCCTGGGCGGGCGCCCGGCTGCCCACCGAGCAGGAGTGGGAGAAGGCCTGCGTGTGGGACCCGGTCGCCCAGCGCCGTCGACGATGGCCGTGGGGCGACTCCGAGTGGACACCGGCGCTCGCCAACCTCGGCGGCGCGGCGCTCCGGCCCGCGCCTGTCGGTGCCTACGAGGTGGGGGCGTCCGCCTACGGGGTCGAGCAGATGATGGGCGACGTCTGGGAGTGGACGTCGTCGGGGTTCGAGCCGTGGCCCGGCTTCGAGACGATGCTCTATGCCGACTACAGCGCGCCGTTCTTCGGCGGGGACTACCGGGTGCTGCGCGGTGGCTCGTGGGCAGTCGGCGGCGCCTCCGTCCGGCCGTCCTTCCGCAACTGGGACCTGCCGATCCGCCGGCAGATCTTCACCGGCCTCCGGCTGGCCTGGGATGTGTAGGCACCTCGCCTGGCTGGGGCGGCCGCGGTCCGTCGCCTCGCTGGTCCTCGAGCCCGAGCACGGCCTGCTGCGGCAGAGCTACCAGCCGCGCCGCCAGTCCCACGGCCTGATGAACGCCGACGGCTGGGGCGTGGGTCTCCTCGTGCCGGGCCGGGCCGAGCCGGTGCGCTGGCGTTCCTCGAGGCCGCTGTGGAGCGACGCGTCCTTCGCCTCTGTGGCGCCGGTGCTCAGCTCGGGCTGCGTGCTGGCGGCCGTCCGCTCGGCGACGCCGGGCATGCCCACCGACGAGAGCGCCTCCGCGCCCTTCACCGATGGGCGCTGGCTGCTGTCCCACAACGGCCGGGTCGACCGGGGTGTGCTGCCTTCGTGTGCCGAGGCCGAGTCGGTGTGCGACTCCGCGGTCCTGGCAGCGCACGTGTTCGCCCGGATGACGACACCTGACCCCGAGCCCCTCGCCAGGATCGTCACCGAGGTGGCTCGCCTCGACCCGGCCGCGCGGCTCAGCCTGCTGCTGACCGACGGCAGCCGCATCCTCGCCACCACGTGGGGCGACGCGTTGAGCCATCTCACGACGGACGACGGCGTCGTCGTCGCGAGCGAGCCGTTCGACGACGACCCCCGCTGGGTCGACGTCCCCGACCATCACCTGCTGGAGGTGACCTCCGACGGGGTCACCGTGACCTCACTGGAGAGCTGATGCCGAGCGTGCCTGCCCACGTCCACCTCGACCCGGGCGCGTTGGCCGCCCAGATGGCGACCGACGTCCGGGCCGGTCTGACCTCGACGCCCAAGACGCTGCCGCCGAAGTACTTCTACGACGCGCGGGGCTCTGAGCTGTTCGACGAGATCACCCGGCTGCCCGAGTACTACCCCACCCGGGCCGAACGCTCCATCCTCGAGGCCCACGTCGACGACATCGCGGCGCTGACCGCCGCCGAGACGCTGGTCGAGCTCGGCAGCGGCACCTCGGAGAAGACCCGGCTCCTCCTGAGCGCGTTGACCGGGCTCGGCACCCTGCGCCGGTTCGTGCCGTTCGACGTCGACCCGGTGGTGCTCGAGGAGGCGAGCGTCGCGGTGGCCGAGGAACACCCGGGGCTCGAGGTCGTGCCGGTGGTCGGCGACTTCGAGCGCCATCTTGGTGAGCTTCCGCGGGTTCCGCGTCGGCTGCTCGCGTTCCTGGGGTCGACGATCGGCAACCTCGATCCGGGTCAACGGGCCGACTTCCTGGCCGGCGTACGCCAGACCCTGGGCGACGGCGACGCCTTCCTGCTCGGCACCGACCTGGTCAAGGAGCCGGCCCGGCTGGTGGCGGCCTACGACGACGCGCAGGGCGTCACCGCGGCCTTCAACAAGAACGTCCTCGCCGTGCTCGACCGCGACCTCGGGGCCGACTTCAAGTCCGAGGCCTTCGAGCACCGTGCCGTGTGGGTGGCGGAGCAGGAGTGGATCGAGATGCGCCTCGAGTCCGTCGAGGACCAGCGCGTGCACGTTGCCGCCCTGGACCTCGACGTGCACCTAGCGGCCGGCGAGCAGATCCGCACGGAGATCTCCGCGAAGTTCCGGCGCGAGCGTGTCGAGGCGGAGCTCGCTGCCGCTGGACTGCGACTCACGCACTGGTGGACCGATGCCGCCGGCGACTTCGCGCTCTCGCTGTCGGTGCCGGTCTGAGGCGACCAGCCGTCAGGCGGGGTCCGGTCCTGCGGGCGCCGCGCCGTCGAGGTCGCTGAGGATCTTGGCGCGGTTGATGGCCGTGACCGCGAACAGCGGTCCCAGCACCAGCGGCAGCAGTGCCCACAGCAGCAGGAACGTGAAGACGACACAGCCGAAGACCGCCAGCACGACCCCCAGCCAGGGGCGACGGTCCATGATCAGGAACCCGACGGCTCCGTCGGCGATGAAGCCGAACATCACCGCGCTGACCAGCTGCTCGCTCTGGCTGTCGGACCAGAAGTCGCTGCCGGTGGCCGCGGCCAGGCACAGCGTCACCACGCCGAGGACCCCGAGGATCCCCAGCACGAGGAACGCGGCCACGCTCAGCTTGCCGAGGGTGCCTCCTGGCTGCCGCAACCTGGTGAACATGGCGCCATCCTCTCAGCCCACCGAGGAACGACCGGCCACTTGGACAGCGACCCGCCCCAGGAGTCCTGGAACGGGTCGGGCCGTGCGGGTCGCGAGGCCGGTCAGGGGCTCAGCTCTCGTCGTGGTGGCGCGAGAACAGCGAGCGCAGGCGCAGGTGTGAGTGGTTGATGATGACCGACGAACGGTCACGGTGCAGCTGACCGGCCAGGGCCAGGTCGAGCAGGGAATGCATGTCTTCTCCTCGGTGAGTTGTCTTCCTTGGAAACAACCCCAGGGCCCGGTCTCATCCGTCGCGGGTGGTGACCTCGCACACGTGCTCAGCCCGCGGCGACGCAGGCCACGCTCACCGCGCAGAGGGCGAGGCCGACCGCCTGGGCCCGGTGGAGGCGTTCGCCGAGCAGGAGCGTGGCCAGCAGCACCGTGAACGCGGGATAGAGCGAGGTGAGCACGGCAGCCACGCTGAGCAGTCCCTGCTGCTGGGCCAGGAGGAAGCCGACGACGGCGACGCTGGCGAGCACACCCGCGCCGAGCCCCCACCACTCCTCGACGTGGCGTGGTCGCGGGTCGCCGCCGAGGAGCACCGCCGCGAGGGTGACGGCCGCCAGGGAGACGAGCTGCGTCCCCATCACCGGCCAGTAGCCGGCACCGTCGGGGACCTGCCCGAGCGCGGCGAACAGCAGGCCGAAGCCCAGGCCCGCGAGGATGCCGTCCACGAACCCTTCGGCGCTGCCCGTGCGCTCGACGTCGGTGGGTGGCTCACGGGAGACGAGCCAGATGCCGGGGAGCGCGAAGACGATCCCGACCCAGACGATCGCACCGGGGCGCTCACCGGTGATGACGGCGATCGCAGCAGGCAGCAGGGCTGCCCCCACGGCTGAGACCGGCGCGACGACACCCATCCGGCCGCGGGCGAAACCGCGGTAGAGGAAGGCGGTCCCGAGTCCGCTGCCGACTCCGCCGAGGAGTCCCCAGGCCATGTCTGCCCCGGTGGGGTCGCCGGGCAGGACCAGGGCGAGCACGAGCGTGCCGAGCGCGGCACCGCCGCAGGCGGTCAGGGCGACCGGCCACACCGACGTGCGACGGGAGATCACGCCGCCGAAGAAGTCGGAGAGGCCGTAGGCCAGCGCCGCTCCGAGCGAGAGCAGGACGGTGATCATGGCGTGGTCACGCCTGGCCCGGCGACGGTCATGTCAGCACCACGCCGACCACCCACGTGACCGCGGCCAGCAGGTTGGCGACGAGCTCGATCAGCAGGGAGAGGCCCACGGCCCGCAGGGCGTGCTTGGTGGCCGGCCACGCCTGCTGGCCACCGACCCGGTTGAGCTCGGCGAGGTAGACGCCCAGCACGAAGCCGATGGGCAGGCCGATGACCGGGATGACGAAGAACCCGACGATCCCGAGCACGCTGCCCAGCAGCAACGTCGAGGCGGGGATGCCGCCCTCCTTGAGACGGCGACCCGGCACGACGTACTTCACCACCGCCCCGATGGCGAGGAAGAGGGCCGCCACGGCGAAGACGGCCCAGGCGGTGGCACCGCCGAGGTTCCAGGCCCAGACCAGGATCGCGGCCAGGACGAGCAGGGAGCCTGGCAGCACGGGGACGACCACGCCGACCACGCCGACCGCGATGGCCAGCGCGACGAATACTTCGGTTCCGCTCACGGGGTGACTCTCTCACCGGGGGACGTCAGGAAAGCGCAGAGGCCCCGGTCTCTCGACCGGGGCCTCTGGTGCGTCGTTGGGGGTCTGGCTCAGACCTCGTCCTGCGCCTTGCTGGAGGGCGTGTCGGCGAGCTTGTCGGTCTCGTCGTGGACGTGCTCCGCGATCTCGCGAAGCTTCTCGCTGTGCTCGCGAGCGTGGTGGGCGCAGAAGAGCAGCTCACCGCCGGTCTTGAGCTGTACGCGGAGGTAGGCCTGGGCGCCGCATCGGTCACACCTGTCGACCGCGGTGAGCGGTGCGGCGGTGGGGGCTGTCGCAGTTGTCACGTCGGGCCTCACTCTCGTCTGGGTAACTGCTTCAACGAGTCGGCGAGGAGATGGTTCCCCTTGCTCTCTCATTCATTCAGTCACAACAGTCAACCACGGTGGATGCTTCCCGGTGTGCACGCCTTCCACCGATGAGACCGGTGGCGCTCCTCACACGTCGTAGAGACGAGTGTGCTCCCCTCCGCAAAGATACGTAGCGAAACGGACCAACTCGCCTTGGAATCACCCCTTCTGGACAGTTCAGCACAAGTGCCAACTGCCGTACCGGTCATTCGTCACGTGGCGCGTCGCGGATTGGAGGTGCGGTCGGGTCGGTAGATTCGGACCAGACCGGTTCCGACCCGCTCAACCGTCGCGCACAGAGGTAAGACCCATCGACAACACCTACAACGCCCAGCACCTGCTCGTCCTCGAGGGGCTCGAGGCCGTCCGCAAACGGCCGGGCATGTACATCGGCTCCACCGACACCCGCGGACTGATGCACTGCCTGTGGGAGATCATCGACAACTCCGTCGACGAGGCCCTGGGCGGGCACTGCACCAAGGTGGACGTGACCCTGCACCCCGACGGGTCCGCGGAGGTCCACGACAACGGTCGCGGCATCCCCGTGGACAAGGAGCCCAAGACCGGTCTCTCGGGCGTCGAAGTTGTCTATACCAAGCTGCACGCCGGCGGGAAGTTCGGCGGTGGCTCGTACGCCGCTACGGGCGGCCTCCACGGCGTCGGTGCCTCCGTGGTCAATGCGCTCTCCGCCCGGCTCGACGTGGAGGTGGACCGGTCCCCGGCCACGCAGGCCATCTCGTTCCAGCGCGGGTTCCCCGGCGCCTTCTCCGGTGACGGACCGTCGGCCGCCTTCGAGGCCCGGTCGGGCCTGCAGAAGCGCGGCCGGGTGAAGAAGGGCGTCACCGGCACCCGGGTGCGCTTCTGGCCCGACCGCCAGATCTTCACGCGCGACGCCAAGTTCACCTACGACGAGCTGGTCACCCGGGCTCGCCAGACCTCGTTCATCGTCCCCGGCCTCGAGCTGACCCTGACCGACCTCCGTGGACAGGAGCCGGTGACGGAGTCCTTCCGCCATGACGGGGGGATCACCGAGTTCTGCACCTTCCTGAGCCACGACGAGCCGGTCACCGAGGTCCTCCGGCTCCAGGGATCCGACTCGTTCACCGAGACCGTGCCACTGCTCGACGAGAAGGGCCACATGACGCCGCAGGACGTCGAGCGCGAGCTGATGGTCGACGTCGCGGTGCGCTGGGGGATGGGCTACGAGACCGAGCTGCGCTCGTTCGTCAACGTGATCTCGACGCCCAAGGGCGGCACGCACGTCGCCGGCTTCGAGGCGGCGCTGACCAAGACGTTCAACGAGTCGATGCGCGGCACCCGGGTGCTCAAGGCCAACGACACCGACGTGATCAAGGACGACGTGATGGAGGGCCTGACGGCGGTGGTGACCGTCCGGCTCGCCGAGCCGCAGTTCGAGGGCCAGACCAAGGAGGTGCTCGGCACGCCGGCCGCGCGCTCCGTCGTACGCAAGGTGGTGGCGGCGGAGCTGAAGAGCTTCCTGACCTCGACCAAGCGCGCGGAGAAGGCCCAGGCCAAGCTGGTCATGGAGAAGGTCGCCGGCGCGGCGAAGACCAGGCTCGCCGCACGGCAGCACCGCGAGACCCAGCGCCGCAAGAACGCCCTGGAGACCTCGGCCCTGCCGGCGAAGCTCGCCGACTGCCGGTCCAACGACGTCGACCGCTCCGAGCTGTTCATCGTCGAGGGTGACTCCGCGCTCGGGACGGCGAAGCTGGCGCGCGACTCCGAGTTCCAGGCACTGCTGCCGATCCGCGGCAAGATCCTCAACGTCCAGAAGGCCACCGTCGCCGACGTGCTCAAGAACGCCGAGTGCGCCTCGATCATCCAGGTGGTCGGCGCGGGCTCGGGCCGCACGTTCGACATCGAGGCCGCCCGCTACGGACGCATCATCTTCATGGCCGACGCCGACTCCGACGGCGCCCACATCCGCTGCCTGCTCGCGACGCTGTTCTTCAAGTACATGCCCGACCTGGTGACCTCCGGTCGCGTCTTCACCGCCGTGCCGCCGCTGCACCGGATCGAGCTGACCAACCCCAAGAAGGGGATGCCGAAGTACGTCTACACCTACTCCGACCCCGAGCTGCAGCGGAAGCTGGCGGAGCTGACCAAGAAGGGCGTGCGCTGGAAGGACCCGGTGCAGCGCTACAAGGGACTCGGTGAGATGGACGCCGACCAGCTCGCCGAGACCACGATGGACCCGCGCCAGCGCACCCTTCGCCGGATCACCGCGGATGACGCGGCCCAGGCGGCCGAGGTGTTCGAGCTCCTGATGGGCACCGACGTGGCACCTCGCAAGGACTTCATCGTCGCCGGCGCCTACGAAGTGGACGCCGACGCGATCGATGCGTGAGCTGGGGTCCGCGCGGGACGTCAGCCCGACAGCCACCTCGTATGACGCTGCGGCGGAGGGACGGCCTCAGCCCTGCCGGTCGGGTCCCGCCTTGGTCGGGGTGACCCGCAGGATGACGCGCTGCTCGCGCTCCATGCCGGCGCGGTAGTCCTCCCAGTCGGTCTCGCCGCTGATGTCGCGGTAGTACTCCACGAGCGGCTCCATCGCCTCCGGCAGCGAGACCACCTCGGCCTCGCCCTCGACGTAGACCCAGTCGCCGAAGAAGCCGTCCTCGAGCACGCACAGCTGGGCCCAGGGGTCCCGGCGCAGGTTCCTGGTCTTGAACGCCGTCTCGCGGCTGCTGATCGTCAGGCGGCCCTCGGTGTCGACGCCCACGAGCACCGGGCTCTGCTGGATGCCGTGGGGCGATCGGGTCGCCAGCACGGCGCGGTGGTGGGTGCGGACGAAGTCGCGGGCGTGGTCGAGGTCCATGGGTCGAGTGTGGCGCGCCGGGGGAGCCGGCGCAGGTCAACGCGCGCAGGCGAGCACCTGCGCTGGCTCCGCGACCACCTCTGCGGGCATGGTGGAGCCATGGACCACCGGGATGTCGCGCGCTGGGTGAAGGACTACGAGCGCGTGTGGCGCTCCCCGGGGACCGGTCAGCTCGGTGGTCTGTTCACCGAGGACGCCACCTATCTGATGTCCCCGTGGGAGCAGCCCGTCCCCGGGGTCGCGGCCATCGGCGAGCTGTGGGAGGCCGAGCGCGACGGTCCCGACGAGGAGTTCACGATGACCTCGGAGGTCGTGGCGGTCGACGGCAACGTGGCCGTCGTACGAGCGCAGGTGGAGTACGCCGCGACCGGCGACCGGTGGCGCGATCTCTGGGTCCTGCGGTTCGCGGCGGACGGGCGCTGCGTCGAGTTCGAGGAGTGGCCGTTCGCGCCCGACCAGCCCGACGGGCACTGACCGGCCGCGGCACCGACCGGTCAGGACCCTCAGCCGAGCACCGGCCACCGGTCCGTGAGCTCGCCCGCCGCAGCCCGTCGCTGCTGAGCCGCAGGTGCGCCAGGCGCTCGGTGGCGCTGTCAGCACGACGCCGCGTCCGTGTCGGGTGGATCGTCGGTCGGGCTCACCGGGCCGGGCAGCATCTCCAGCAGCCCGAGACGAACGTGCGCGATGACGTCGGCCACCCGCCTGCCCTCGGGTGAGGCCCAACGGCGCGGGGACGGGACATCGTCAGAAGAGCTGGTCGATCAGGCCGGTGTCGACGTCGTAGAGGAAGCCACCGACCGCCACCGTGCCCGGGATCAACGGGTGCGCACGGACCTTGTGCACGTCGTCCTCGAGCGCCCTGCGCTGGTCGTCGACCACGTTGAACGGCTGCCAGGTCGCGTCGAGACCGGCCGACCGGCCGACGCGCTCGCGCAGCTCTTCGAGCGTGGCCGACGCCATCGCGCAGCGGGTGTGCGGGATGATCAGGATGCGGTCGACCTGGAGCAGGTGGGTGCCGAGGACGAGTGCCTCGAGAGCCTGCGGGGTGACCCGTCCGCCCGGGTTCCGGAAGATCTTCGCGTCACCCGGCACCAGCCCGAGCATGCCCAGCGGGTCGATCCGCGAGTCCATGCACGTGACGACCGCGACGCCCGCGTGGGCGACGCCGTCGAAGCCGGCGAGGTCGAAGGTCTCGGCGAACGTGCGGTTCGCCGCGATGATGTCGTCGAACTGGTTGCTCACAAGGCCAGAGGGTAGTGCAGCCGATCCCACGGCATCCCGACGGGCAACCCCCGTGACGAGCTGGTGCTTGCTTGGTGTGCTGCCCGGACTGACCGGCTCGTCTGTGTAGCCTGCGGGCGATGCCTCAGGACCCACCAGCCACGGAGACCTCGACCGCACCCGGGGACACCCCGGGGGCCGAGGCCCGGCCGGTCCGCTCGATCGCCGCACGGGCGATCGACGTCGCGCCCGGGGTGGTCGTGGTGGTGGTCGTGGTGGCGGGGCTGCTGGCGATCCACACGCCTGTGTGGGACCTCGTCCGCTACGCGCTCTACCTCGTCCTCACGGTGCTGCTCCCGGGCACGCTGGTGCACCGGGCACTACGCGGACGCAGCCCGATGATGCTCGTCGACCTGGCTCTCGGAGCGGCGACAGGTGTCGCGCTGGGGCTGGCCGCCTGGGCCGCCTTCATGCTGGTCGGCATCCAGCAGGTGCTCTGGCTCTGGCCGCTGGCCGTGCTCGTCCCGTTCGCCGCGGTGCCGGGGCTCCGTCGCCACTGGCGGCTCGGCGGCTACACCGAACGCAGCCGGGTCACGTCCTGGCTGCTGTCGGTGGCGCTGCTGTGCTACAGCGTTCCGCAGCTCTTCGCGATGCGGGGCCAACCCCTGCCACCGCACGCGAACCTCTACTACATCGACGTCTACTGGCACCTCTCGAACGCGGCGGAGCTGACCCGACGCCTGCCACCGGAGGTGCCCTCGGTCGCAGGTCGGACGTTGCGCTACCACTGGTTCTCCAACGCGGACATGGCCCACGCGAGCCTGATCAGCGGTGTCGACCTGCCGACCATCATCTTGCGGCTGTGGCCGATCCCGGTCGTGGCGATCATCCTCGGGCTGACGCTGGCGCTCACGCGCAAGGTGTCCGGCGCGACCTGGCCGGCCGGCGTCGCTGCCTTGTTCATCGTCGCCCCCGGCGAGCTGAGACCGTGGGAGTGGTTCGCGCCGGTGACCCCCTACCCGCTCAGTGGCAGTGGCAGCCCGTCCCAGGTGTTCGGGTTGATCCCGCTGCTCCTGGCCGCCGTCGTCCTGGTGGACGTGGTGCGCAACGAGCGGATCGGGAGAGGGTGGTGGGTGCTCGCCCTGGCGGTCGCGATGGCGCCGGGCAGCAAACCCTCGGTGCTCCCGATCCTGCTCTGCGGGACGGGTCTCGCGCTGCTGGTGAACCTGCTCCGGCGCGAGCCCGTGCTCCGCGTCGCCGCAGCCATGGCCCTGATGGGGTTGGGGCTGGTCGGCCTCTGGCCGCTCGTGGCGCAGTCGGCGGCCGCGTCCAGCGTCAAGCTCTTCGGGCTGTTGGTCTTCCAGTCCCCCTGGACCACCTACGCGCCGAACGTCGAGAGGCCGGGCACCGGCGGCCTCCTCCTCGCCGGGCTCGGTGACCCCAGCGCCCTCTTCCTCGCCCTGGCACTGGTCGTGTGGACGGTGCTGCAGCTCGGCTGGGTCCTCGCAGCAGTCTCGCTCGTGGGGAGACCGAGCCGGCTCGACCCCGCTGCAGCGCTGCTGGCGGGCGCGGTGGCGGGTGGCATTGCTGCGACCCTGCTCCTCGACCACGCCGCCATGGCGCAGATCTACTTCGAGAGGACCGCGGTCCCGCTCGGAGCGGTGCTGGCCGCTTGGGGTCTCCACGTCGGGGTGGTCCGGGCGCGGACGCGCGTCGGTGTCCGAGGGACCCTTGCGGTCGTGGCCGCCGGGCTCGTCGTGGGTCTGCTCGTCCTCGTCCTGGTGGATCTCTCCGCGCACGGCGGGCGGCCCGCAGTGGCCGACTACCCCGAGAAGATCGGGATCCCGCTGGGAGTGCTGACGTTGCTGACGGGGGTGGTGCTCGTGGTCTGGTGGCTGACGAGACGGATCGCGGTGCCGTGGCTCGAGGGGGCGGGGCTCGCCTTCTTCGGAGTCGCCGTGTCGGCGCTGTTCCTGGTGCACGGCACCCAGTCGGTCTGGAACACCGTCTGGGACGGCGTACGCCATGACCCCGCACCGCTGCCGAGCACGAAGCTCACCTCCGGCGAGACCAGGGCCGCCCTGTGGGTGGCGCAGCACACGCCCCGGGACGACATCATCGCCACCAACGTGCACTGCTCCTACAGGCCGAGGGTGGACGCCTGTGACTCCAGGGCCTACTGGGTCACGGCGTTCTCCGAGCGGCGTGCCGTGGTCGAGAGCTGGGCCTACACCGAGGAGAACCTCAACCAGATCGGCCGGTTCCCCACGGGATTCCCGCTCTTCCCGTTCGACGACCCGGCGCTGCTCGAGGAGAACGACCGGAGCTTCACCGACCCCACCGCCGAGAGCCTGGCGGCCTTCCGGGAGAAGCACCACGTCCGCTGGCTCCTCGCCGACAGCCGGGCGGGCAAGGTCTCACCCGAGCTGGAGAGGCTGGCCACGCTGCGGTTCGAGGCCGGGCCGGCGAAGGTCTTCGAGCTGAAGTAGCCCGGGAGCACGCCCGCTCCGGGTTCAGCCCGCCGCCCGCATCATCTCCGCCGTGGAGGTGCCGCGGGTCGCCGCGCCACGGAACAGCACGATGGCCAGCACCCCCGCGACCACGGCGCAGATCGCCGCACCGAGGAAGATCGCGTGCAGCTGCTCGATGCCCGCCTGCTCGATGAGTCGGGTGTAGGCCGCACAGCGGGTCTTGGTGCCGCCGCACACGTCGTTGGGTGGGGGGATGTCGGTCTCGACGGCGTAGTAGCGGCGCAGCCCGATCGTGGTGAGGGCGGAGATCCCGACCAGCATCCCGACCATGCGGGCCACCACGAGCAGGGCGCTGGTGACGCCGTGGACCGCGGCGCTGGTCGTGGCCAGGAGCGCCGCGTTGACCGGGGCGAGCGCGAGGCCGAAGCCGAGGCCGGTCATGGCCAGGACGGCGGAGGAGCCCAGATGATGCAGCGACTCGAACCCCCAGCCGGCCATCAGCCAGAACCCGGTCCCGGCGAGGATCATCCCGACGGCGGCAATGGGCCCGGCAGCCTGCTTCCTGGTGAGTACGCCGCCCAGCAGCGCCCCGATCGGCAGCGCGACGAGAAACTCCACGAGCACCAGGGCAGCCTTGATCTGCGAGCCGTCGGCGACGGTGATCCGGGCGAAGATCGGGATGTCGACCAGCGCGGCGATCAGCGCCGCGCCGACGAAGAAGCTGACCAGGATCGCGCCCCACGCCGGACGCTGCGCGAACGCACCGTGCGGGATCAACGGGGCGTTCGAGCGCCGGTTGTGCAGGCCGAACAGCACGGCGGCGACCCCGGCGACGGTGAGGTACCACGCACCGGCCGGGCTGAACACCTGCACCTCGGGGTCGGCCGTGGCGAAGGCGAGGATGATCCCGCCGAGGGAGACCGACAGCAGTCCGGCGCCGACCAGGTCGGCCTCCCGAGCGGAGCGTGACCAGTCGTGGAGGTCCACCAGAGGTCGCCTGGCGACCAGCAGCCAGACCAGGAGCAGCAGTGCCAGGGCGATGGTGACCACGCCGATCTGGGACCACCAGATCGAGCCCCCGTCGCGGAACGGGACGAAGGGGCCGCCGAGCGCGACCGACGCGACCAGGCTCCGCGGCTGCCGCATCACGAGCAGCATGGCGGCGATCGTGAGCGCGAGCAGGAGCAGTCCGATCCAGTCGAGCCGGCGCCAGCGGGGCCACGGGGGAGGGTCGGGCTCTCGGCGAGCCAGGCTCACGATCGCCGCAGCCAGGACCAGCCCGATCGCGAGGTTGATCCAGAAGATGTCGCGCCAGGTGCCGAAGGCGAGCACCACAGCGCCGTACAACGGCCCGAGCACGCTGCCGAGCTCCTGCACCGCCCCCACGACCCCGAGGGGGACACCTCGCCGCTCGGCCGGGTAGAGGTCGGCGACCAGCGCCAGGGTGACGGGGACGAGCCCGCCGCCGCCGACGCCCTGGAGGAAGCGTCCGGCGACCAGCGACCCCAGGTCGTAGGCCGCAGCGGTGACCAGCGAGCCGAAGGCGAAGACCACGAGCGCAGCGACGAGCACCGGCGTGCGTCCACGGAGGTCGGCGATCCGGCCGATGAGGGGGAGCATCGCCACGTAGCCGAGGAGGAACCCGCTGACGATCGGGGCCGCCCGCTGGAGCTCGTCGATGCTGAGGCCGACCGAACCCATCATGTCGGGCAGGGACAGCACCACGACGTAGGTGTCTGCCGCAGCGAACGCGACGGCGACCGCGGCCAGACCGAGCAGCAACCGCGCAGCCCGGTCGGGAATTGCGGCGTCGGGCACCGTGCTCGGCATGGGTGGTCCGATCAGCCCGTGGGAGCGGTGATCTTGACGCCCTTGTCGTAGTCGCTGAGCTTCACGTCGTAGGTGACGTCGTCGTTGCCGCTGAAGAAGACCCCGGTGATCTTGACGGTCCGGGCGTAGCCCTTCTCGTCGATGCCGACGACGGTCTCGTAGGTCTCCTTGGCGCTGGCGCTCGGGATGATCTTCTTCACCGCTGCGCCGGGCAGGGTGCCGAAGTAGCTGGTCAGGATCGCCTCACCGCTGCGTGCCTTCCTGCCCTTCTTCAGCCCGTCGAGCTGGGTCAGCAACGCGGAGAGACCGTCGTCGGGGTCGGCGAAGTCGGAGGGGTCCGGGGCGCCGTACTCCTGCGGGTCGATGGTGGAGTAGCTGGTCTGCAGCGGCAGCTTGGCGTAGACCTTCCCGCCGGTCGAGGTGATCGGCACCGTCGCCGTGAGACCGCTGAGCACGACCTTGACGTCACCGGCGAAAGCGGGGTCGTGGGTGATGTCGCCGGTCGCGGCGAGGACGCCGTTGCCGCCGCTCGGGGTGGAGTCGGTCGAGAGTGCGATGCGGACGCTCGAGGCGTCGTCGAGCAGCTTCTTCGCCTGCTTCATGACGTCGGCGGGAGTCTCTGTCGCAGCCTTCTTCTCGCTGCTGCCTCCACCACAGCCGGAGAGCAGCAGGGCCGAGACCAGCGTCGTGACAAGCACGATGAGGGCCCGGCTCGCCAGGGACCGTGGCGCGGTGAGGGGAGGCAGCATGGGCCAAGCCTGCCATGCGGCCGGGCGTGGCCCGCCCCACCTGCTCACGAGGTGGCGGGCGGCAGGGCTGAGGTGACGGGACCCGCGCACGCGACGATCGGCTGGCTCCCGGGCTGGCCGGACCCGTCGCGGCGGTTGACCGGCTCGGGCAGGTCGACCGGCGCACCGCTGTCGGCCGCGGCGAACGCAGGGGCAGCGCCGGCCCACGCGAAGACCAGGTCGTCCTCGCCCTTGAGGAAGCGGTGGCAGCGCACACCACCGGTCGCGCGACCCTTGGCGGGGTACTCGGCGAACGGGGTCACCTTCACCGAGCCGGCCTCGGTCCCGGGCAGCGCCGAGGCCGATCCCGACACGGAGACCAGCACGGACTCGGCGGGGTCCAGGGCGGTGAAGGACACCACGCGTGCTCCTGCGGAGAGCTTGATGCCGGCGATGCCACCACCCGAGCGTCCCTGCGGGCGCACGGTGCCGGCTCCGAAGTGCAGCAGCTGGCCGTCGCTGGTCACGAAGCACAGGGCCTCGTCGCCGGTGCGCAGCTCGACGGCCCCGACGACCTCGTCGCCGTCCTTGAGCGAGATCACGTCCCAGTCGTCCCTGGCCGAGAGGTATTCGGGGTTGACCCGCTTGACCACGCCCTGCCGGGTGCCGACTGCGAGGCCGGGAGAGTCGGGGGAGAAGCTGGTCAGGGCCAGCACGCGCTCGCCCTCCAGCGTCAGGAACTCCCCGACGGGCGCACCGCCCTGCAGGTTGGGGTGGTTGGCGGTGCTGGGCAGCGTGGGCAGGTCGAGGACGCCGAGCTTGACCACCCGACCCGCCGACGTGACGACCCCGACCTCGCCCCGCGCGGTGCCGGTGACCGCCGAGACGATCGCGTCGTGGCGGGTGCGGCTGCCGCCGTCGCCCGGCGGGTCGAGGGTGGTCGTGCGGGCCAGCAGGCCGGAGGAGGACAAGAACACGTAGCAGGGGTCGTCGGCGACCTCGAGGGGCGTCGCGGTCGAGGTGGCCGTCTGGCCTGAGGACTCCAGCAGGACCGTCCGCCGGGGCGTGCCGTAGGTCTTGGCCACGTCGGCGAGCTCCTCGGAGATCACCTTGCGGAGCCGTGCGTCGTCGCCGAGGATCTCGTCGAGCTCCTCGATGGTGCGCCGCAGCTCCTCGGACTCCTTGTCGAGCTCGAGCTTCGAGAACTTCGTCAGCCGGCGCAGTGGCATGTCGAGGATGTAGTTGGCCTGGATCTCGGTCAGGTCGAAGACCGACCTCAACCGCTCGCGCGCCTGCTCGGCGTTGTCGCTGGACCGGATCAGCTGGATCACCTCGTCGATGTCGAGGATCGCGGTGAGCAGTCCCTCGACCAGGTGCAGCCGGTCGGCCGCCTTGCCCCGGCGGTAGGCCGAGCGCCGGCGTACGACCTCGAAGCGGTGCTCCAGGAAGACGTCGAGCATCTCCTTGAGCCCGAGCGTGCGGGGCTGGCCGTCGACCAGCGCGACCGCGTTGATGCTGAAGGACTCCTCCAGCGGGGTGCTCTTGAACAGCTGCTCCAGGATCGCCTCGGGGTGGAAGCCGTTCTTGACCTCGATCACCAGCCGCAGGCCCTTCGCGCGGTCGGTCAGGTCCTTGACGTCGGCGATGCCCTGGAGCTTCTTGGTCTGCACGAGCTTCTTGATGGCGGCGATCACCCGTTCGGTGCCGACGCCGTAGGGCAGCTCGGTGACGACGATGCCCTTGCGGCGTGCCGTCACCGACTCGATGCGGGTGGTGGCCCGCATCCGGAAGCTTCCGCGGCCGCTCTCGTAGGCGTCGCGCACCCCGTCGAGCCCGATGATCTTGCCGCCGGTGGGCAGGTCGGGGCCGGGGACGAAGCGCATGATCGCGTCGAGGTCGGCCTTGGGGTGGGTGACGAGGTGGCGCAGCGCCTGGATCACCTCGACCAGGTTGTGGGGGGCGATGTTGGTCGCCATGCCCACGGCGATGCCGGCCGCGCCGTTGACCACGAGGTGGGGGACCGCAGCGGGCAGCACGGACGGCTCGAGCTCGCGGCCGTCGTAGTTGGGGCGGAAGTCGACGGTGTCCTCGTCGATCGATGCCGTCATCGCCACCGCGGCCGGGGCCATCCGGGCCTCGGTGTAGCGCATGGCCGCCGGCGGATCGTCGGGTGAGCCGAAGTTGCCGTGGCCGTCGACGGTGGGCAGGCGCATCGAGAAGGACTGCGACATCCGGACCAGGGCGTCGTAGATGGCGCCGTCGCCGTGCGGGTGGAAGCGACCCATGACCTCGCCGACGACGCGGGAGGACTTCACGTGGCCACGGTCGGGCCGCAGTCCCATGTCGTGCATCGCGTAGAGGATCCGCCGCTGGACCGGCTTGAGCCCGTCGCGCGCGTCGGGCAGCGCCCGGGAGTAGATGACGGAGTAGGCGTACTCGAGGAAGCTCGCCCGCATCTCGTCGCCGACGTCGATGTCGACGATGTGTTCCTCGAAGTCCTCGGGGGGTGGGGTCGTGGTACGGCGAGCCATGAGGTGATTCTCCCCAACCGCCGGGGACATCGTCCGCCGGGCACGCCGTACGCAGCCGGACGGTACATTTCAGTCGTGACCGCCCCGGACGCCGAAACCCCTCCCACGCCCCGGGACTACCCGGAGCACTGGGAGGCCGACGTCCTGCTGCGCGACGGCCGCACCGCCCACCTGCGCCCGATCGTGCCGGAGGACGCCGAGGGCCTGGTCGAGTTCTACGCCAACGTCTCCGAGCGCTCGAAGTACTTCCGGTTCTTCGCCCCGATGCCCAACCTCTCCGACCGCGACGTCCAGCGGTTCACCAACGTGGACTACCGCGAGCGGGTCGCCTTCGTGATGACCGTGGCGCAGAAGATCATCGCGGTCGGCCGCTACGACGTCGTGGACAAGGACGCCAGCGGGGCGCGGGCCGAGGTGGCGTTCCTCGTCCAGGACTCCCACCAGGGCCGCGGGATCGGCCAGCTGCTGCTCGAGCACCTCGCCCAGGCCGGCCGCGAGCGCGGTGTGCGCCGCTTCATGGCCGAGGTGCTGCCCGACAACCGGCGGATGATCCAGGTCTTCCGCGAGCAGGGCTACCAGGTCAAGGGCGGCTGGGAGGAGGGGGTGATGCACCTCGAGTTCGACATCGACCCCACCGACACCTCCATCGGCGTCATCTCGGCGCGCGAGCACCGCTCCGAGGCGGCCTCCATCGCCGCGTTCCTGCACGCCAGGAACGTCGCGGTCATCGGCGCCTCGCGGCGCAGCGACACGATCGGCGCCGCGCTGGTGCGCAACCTCGTGCTCGGCGACTACGCGGGACGGGTCTACGTCGTGAACCCGGCCGCCGACGCAGTCGCCGGGATGCCCGCCTATCCGTCCGTCGGCGACATCCCCGGAGACGTCGACGTGGCGATCGTGGCCGTGCCGGCCGAGTCCGTCCAGGACGTCGTGCTCGACTGTGCCGCCAAGGGGGTCCACGGCCTGATCGTCATCTCCAGCGGCTTCGCCGAGACCGGCGAGGAGGGCCGCAAGCGCCAGCGCAAGCTGGTCGGCCTCGCGCGCTCCTACGGCCTGCGCCTGATCGGGCCCAACTGCCTCGGCGTGATCAACACCGCCTCCGAGGTGTCGCTGAACGCCTCCCTGGCGCCCCTGATGCCCCCACGCGGGCGGGCCGGGTTCTTCTGCCAGTCCGGCGCCCTCGGGACGGCGATCCTGGAGAAGGTGCGCGGCCGCGGCCTGGGCCTCTCGACGTTCGTCAGCGCCGGCAACCGTGCAGACGTCTCCGGCAACGACCTCCTGCAGTACTGGGAGGAGGACGACGCGACCGAGGTGATCCTGCTCTACCTGGAGTCGATCGGTAACCCGCGCAAGTTCTCCCGCATCGCCCGCCGCGTCTCCCGTGCCAAGCCGATCATCGCCGTGCGTTCGGGACGCACCACCCAGGGCGTGCCGATGGGCCACGCGGTCCGGCAGATCGCAGCGCCCCCGGAAGCGGTGGACGCGATGTTCCGCCAGGCCGGGATCATCCAGGTGGACACGCTCGACGAGATGTTCGACGTCGCGCAGCTCCTCGCGCACCAGCCGCTGCCGAGCGGCTCCCGGGTGGCCATCGTCGGCAACTCCGACGCGCTGGGGCTGCTGGCCGTCGACGCGGCCGTGGCCAGCGGGCTCACCGTCACCAGCGCGACCGCCCTGGGTGCCGACGCGACGGCCGAGGACTTCGAGGACGCCCTCGACACGGCGATCGACGACGACCACGTCGACGCAGTGGTTGCGGTCTACATCCCGCCGCTCGACGCCGGCGGCGAGGAGGTCGCCAACGTGCTCGCCGCGGTCGGCGAGCAGTCCGACAAGCCCCTGGTGTCGACCTTCCTCGGCCGTGAAGGGGTGCCCGAGCTGCTCCGGGTGCCCGACCTCGCCGGCCACACCGCCGGGCGCGGGTCGGTCCCGTCCTACCCCGCGGTCGAGGCCGCGGTCCGTGCGCTGGCCCGCGTGGTGGAGTACGCCGCCTGGCTGCAGCGCCACGACGACTCCGGTGGCGTGGTCGAGGACATCGACCCCGAGAGTGCCAAGCGCCAGGTCAACACGGTGCTGATGGACAGCCCCGAGGGGCGCGACCTGACCGACGCGGAGCTGGTGGAGCTGCTCGGGAGCTATGGTGTCCGGCTCTGGGAGCGCGTCGCCGTCGCGTCCTCCGACGAGGCCGTGGCGGCTGGCGAACGGCTCGGCTGGGACGTCGTACTCAAGGCCACGGCGGAGCGGCTGCGCCAGCGCCCCGACCAGGCCCACGTGTGGCGCAACATCGACACGGCCGAGGAGATGCGCGACGCCTGGGACTCGCTGATGGCCCTGATCACCGACCCCGCCGACGCGGAGTTCGTCGTGCAGCGCACCGCCGCGCCCGGCGTCCCGGTCGCCATCGCCGGGCTCGAGGACCCGTTGTTCGGCCCCGCGGTGTCCTTCGGCATCTCCGGTGCGCTCACCGACCTGGTCGGCGACCGCGTCTACCGGATCCCGCCGATCAGCGCGCTGGACGCGGCGGAGACCGTGCGCTCGATCAAGGCTGCGCCGTTGCTCTTCGGCTACCGGGGGAGCGAGCAGGTGGACGTCGCCGCCGTGGAGGACCTGATCCGCCGGGTGGCGCAGCTCAAGATCGACCTCCCCCAGGTCAGCCAGATCGACCTGATGCTCGTGCACGCCACCGCCGAGGGCGTCGACGTGCTGCACGCCACCGGCCGGGTGGAGCAGGTCGCCGACGCGCGCTCCGACCTGTTCGTGCGCCGGCTCACCGCCCCGGCCGTCGACACCCTGCACAACTGAGGCTGCAGCCGCCGTCCGCGCGTCAGCCGGTTGGTGGGACGCGTGACAGACTGACCGCATGCCTTCTGTTGCCTCCCGAGACAGCTTCCACGATCTCGTGGCGGCGATCGAGAAGACCGGCTACTACCCCCAGGTCGTGGCGGCCGGTGTGCGTGCCGCCGTGGCGGGGGAGCCGGTGGCGTCCTACCTCGTGCACCACGAGCCGACCATCGACCGCGACGAGGTGCGGCGCCACATCACCGTGGTCGTGCTCACCGGCACCCGGCTGATCCTGTGCCACACCGACGAGCACGCCCCCGACGACCTCCTGCCCGAGCCCTACACCTCGACCTCGACCGAGGCGATCCGGCTGGCCGAGGTGCGCTCCGTGGTCGTGAACCGGATGGTGGCCAACCCGGCCTCCATCGAGGGTGGCGAGGAGCCCACCCCGACGGAGGCCGTCGTCACCGTGGGCTGGGGCGGGATCAACCGCATCGACCTCGAGCCGGCCGCGTGCGCGGACCCCGAGTGCGAGGCCGACCACGGCTACACCGGAGTGCTCGCCTCCGACGACTTCTCCCTGCGGGTCAGCTCCGCTGCCGACGGGCAGGACGCCGTGGACGCTCTCCTCGCGTTCGCCGAGTCACTCTCCTCCCGCACCCAGGGCTGAGCCTGGTGGCTG
The DNA here is from genome assembly GCA_963843075.1 of uncultured Actinomycetota bacterium. Classification (GTDB taxonomy): domain Bacteria; phylum Actinomycetota; class Actinomycetes; order Propionibacteriales; family Nocardioidaceae; genus Marmoricola. The sequence goes on from CAWJJD010000001.1 coordinate 2,036,009, forward strand.
GGAGACAGCTCGACCCCGGGTTCGTCGAGCCCGACTACGCCGGCCGCTCGCTCGGCGACGTCCTGCCGGCCGTCGCCGGGGCGCTGGGGGTCTCCATCGGCTTCGAGGGGAGCGCGCTGCGGCTGCCGCCCGCTCCGGCGTACGTCGTGATGCTGGTCGACGGGCTCGGCTACGACCTGCTGGCCGAGCACCGCGCGCAGGCGCCCTATCTCCACTCGCTGCTGGGCGAGCCCGTCAACGACCTGCCGCCCGCGACCTGCGGCGTCCCGTCGACGACCGCCACCTCGCTGACCTCGCTGGGCACGGCGCTGACGCCCGGTCAGCACGGGCTGGTCGGGTTCACCTCGCGGGTGCCCGAGACCGGCGAGCTGCTCAACTCACTGTTCTGGGACCGGCCCGTCGACCCGCTCGAGTGGCAGCCGAACCCCACCGCGTTCGCGCGCCTCGAGGCGGCGGGCGTGCACACGAGCGTGGTCAGCAAGCGCGAGTTCCGGGACTCCGGGCTGACCAGGTGTGGGCAGCGGGGAGCGGCGTACGTGGGGGCCGACGACGTCAGCGAGCGGATCGCCGGAGCCGTCGCCGGCGCCGGACGACGACCCTCGGTGACCTACGTCTACGACGGGGATCTCGACTGGCACGGTCACCGGGCGGGGGTCGACTCGCAGCGCTGGCGCGCCCAGCTGCGCGACATCGACGAGGACGTGCAGGAGCTGCGTGAGGAGCTGCCCGACGAGGTGCGGCTGCTCGTGGTCGCCGACCACGGGATGGTCGACTCCACGAAGGAGAGCCACATCGACATCGACGACCACCCGCCGCTGCGTGACGGTGTGGAGCTCCTCGGTGGCGAGGCGCGGTTCCGGCACGTCTACTGCCGTGGCGGTGCGGTCGAGGACGTCGCCGCCACGTGGGGCTCCGTGCTCGGCGACCGCGCGACCGTGCTGACCCGCGACCAGGCGATCGCGCGAGGCTGGTTCGGCACCGTCGACTCCCAGGTCCGTCGCCGCCTCGGCGACGTGGTGGTCGCCGCACACGACAACTGGGCCCTGATGAGCTCGGTCGACTTCTCCTACGAGATGACCCTGGTCGGCCTGCACGGCTCGCTCACCGCCCGGGAGATGCAGATCCCGATCCTGGTGGGCTAGCGGAACGAACCGGACCGGGCGGGCACCTGATTCTGGAGCCGGAGGGCCGAAGTATCGCCCGCCCGCCTCCAGTTTCCCCGGGCGGCCGGGGAAACCGCCGCCCCCCTCACGCGAACGGCAGCGGCTCGGCGATCATCGAGATGGCGCGAGCCCGGGCGGCGGTCATCTTGCGCCGGTGGTGGGCGCGGCAGAGGACCTCGTAGGCGACCTCGGCGGGTGCCTGCTGGTCCTCGACGTCGCCGACGACGATGACCTCGCCCTCGGTCACCATCTCGCCGTTGACCGTGCGGGCGTTGTGGGTGGCGCGGCGGCCGCACCAGCACAGTGCCTCGACCTGGAGCACGTTCATCCGGTCCGCGAGCTCGACGAGCCGCTTGGAGCCGGGGAAGAGGTCGGTCCGGAAGTCGCTGAGGATGCCGAAGGCGAACACGTCGATCTGGAGCTCGTCGACGATCTTGGCCAGCTGCTCGATCTGCGCGGCGGTGTAGAACTGCGCTTCGTCGCAGATCAGGTAGTCGATCCGGGCGCCGTGGGTCAGCTCGTCGACCACGAAGCGCCAGAAGTCGAACCCGTCGTCGACCTCGAGGGCCTCGTGGGTGAGCCCGAGCCGCGACGAGACCAGCGCCTCCCCGGCGCGGTCGTGGGTGGTGAAGATCCGGCCGATCCGGCCACGGGCCGCGTGGTTGTGGTTGGTCTGCAGCGCGAGCGTGCTCTTCCCGGAATCCATCGTGCCGGTGAAGAATTGGAGTTCAGCCATCGGGGAGGATCATGCCATGCAGCAACCACCCCCTCGCCCCCTGATCGACCCCGGCGAGCTGGTCGCGCTCCTCGCCGAAGGCACGGTCACCGTCCTCGACGTCCGTTACCGGATGGGTGGCCCTCCGGGAGCCGATGAGTACGACGCCGGCCACGTCCCGGGCGCTGTCTTCGTCGACCTCGACACCGCCCTCGCGGGCAAGCCGGGGGAGCGCGGCCGCCATCCGTTGCCCGAGGGGCCCGTCTTCGAGCAGGCGATGCGGGCCGCTGGCGTGAGCGACACCGGCCCTGTCGTGGTCTACGACGACTGGGCGGGTCGAGCCGCCGCGCGATGCTGGTGGCTGCTTCGCTGGGCGGGCCATCCGGACGTCCGCGTGCTCGACGGAGGCTGGTCGGCGTGGCGGTCAGCGGGAGGCGAGGTGTCCGCGACCCGTCCGACGCCCACGCCCGGTGACTTCCACGCCCGGCCGGGCCAGCTGCCCGTCCTGGAGGCCGACGGTGCCCTCGCGTTCGCCGGCGACGGCGTGCTCGTCGACGCGCGCAACCCTGAGCGGTTCAGCGGAGAGGTCGAGCCGGTGGACCCGGTCGCGGGGCACATCCCCGGCGCGCTCAACGTGCCGACCGGTGCCAACCTGACCGCGGAGGGCCGCTTCCGCAGCGCCGAGGAGCTGGCCGAGGTCTATGCGGAGGCGCGGGGCCGGCAGGTGGCGGCGTACTGCGGCTCCGGGGTCACCGCGGCCCACGACATCCTGGCGATGGCGATCGCCGGGATCGAGGCCCGGCTCTACCCCGGCTCGTGGAGCGAGTGGGTGGCCGATCCCGGCCGCCCGGTCGCTAGGGGCGAGCGCTGATCGGCCTCGCCTCGAGCACCGCGGCGGGCGCGAGCGGGCCGTAGACGTGCGGGAAGGTGTCCTCGCCCACGGGGTCCTCGCGCCAGGGCACCTCGAGCCGGTCGGTCTCGATGGTGAGCAGCACCAGCGGCTCGTCGGCGTCGGCGTAGTAGCGGTCGTAGACGTCACCGACCTGGTCGGCACGCGACGCGTGCAGGAAGCCCTCCTGCTCCAGGGTCACGCCACGGGTCGAGGTGGTGTAGGCGCCGGTCTCTCGGGCCTCGGTCCAGTCTGCCGCGGTCGCGATGTGGAAGATCTGCACGATCGTCGGGCTACCAGTGCACGCCCTGGAAGGCGCGGGCCAGCGCCTTCTGCAGGCTGACCTTCTCGACCCGGGCGTCGGAGTTGTCGCCGCGCGCTGCCGTCGAGTCCGGGAACACCTGGTAGGCGACGTGCAGCACGCGGAAGGCGGCCTTGGGTGCCAGCGTGTGGGCGAGCGCGCCGAGGTTGCCGGTCTTGGTGTTGATCTCGTGCGGCCGGTCGACCAGGGCGCTGATCACCTTGCCGGCCGCCTGCGCCGGGCTGATCGCGGGAAAGCGGTCATACATCTTGGTCGGCGCGATCATCGGCGTCCGGACCAGCGGCATGTGGATGCTGGTGAAGGAGATGCCGTCGCTGATCAGCTCGCTCGAGACCACGTTGCTCCAGGCGTCGAGGGCGGCCTTCGAGGCGACGTACGCCGAGAACCGCGGCGGGCTGGTGAGCACGCCGATCGAGGAGATGTTCACGATGTGCCCGGACTTGTTCTCGCGCATCTTCGGCAGGATGCCCATCACCAGCCGGATCGCGCCGAAGTAGTTCAGCTGCATGGTGCGCTCGAAGTCGTGGAACCGGTCCTCACTGAGCTTCAGCGAGCGCCGGATCGACCGGCCGGCATTGTTGACGACGAAGTCGAGATGGTCGAAGTCCTCGGAGAGCTGCTTGGTCAGCGCGTCGATGGCGTGCAGGTCGGAGAGGTCGCACGGATAGCTGTGGGCGGTGCCGCCCTGGCTCTCGATCAGCCGCTTGGTGGCCTCGAGCTTCTCCTGGCCCCGGGCGACCAGGATCGGGATGGCGCCGGCCTTGGCGACCTGGACGGCGGTGACCAGACCGATGCCGGAGGAGGCTCCGGTGATCACCACGGTCTTGCCCGAAAGTGCCTTGACGGTGGCGGAGTCGCCCTTGATGGTGTCATCGAGCATCTCCTCCCAGTAGGACCACAGCGTCGATGCGTAGGACTCGATGTCGGGCACGGAGATGCCAGAACCTGCGAGCACCTTCTCGGTGGACCGGGAGGCGTAGACCGAGGGGAAGGACGCGTGCTCGAGCACCTCCGGAGGCACCCCGAGCCGCCCGATGGTCTGGTTGAGGGCCACGTGCACGGGCGGCAGCCGCAGCGCCGCCCCCACCAGGTTGGCCGGGCGCAGCGCCCGAGGCAGGTAGGCGGTGGGCAGCCTGCTGGTCACGGTCCGGTCGATCGGTACGGCGAACTGGGGAGCCTTCGCGGCCGAGGCGAAGGAGTTGATCAGCCCGACGGTGCTCAGCGGCTCGGGGTTGACCAGGTGGAAGGCCCGGCCGTCGAGATCGGGCTTGTGCGCGATGTGGTCCATCGCCTTGGCGACGTAGTCCACCGGCACCACGTTGGTGTCGCCGAGGTCGATGCCCACCAGCGGCATCCAGCCCGGCAGGTTGTCGCGCATCCGCTTGAGCAACGGGAAGAAGTAGTAGGGGCCGTCGACCTTGTCCATCGCCCCGGTCTCGGAGTGCCCGACCACGATGGCCGGCCGGTAGACGCGCCAGGGCACCTCGGACTCCTCGCGGACGATCTTCTCCGACTCGAACTTGGTGCGGTGGTAGGGCGAGGGCAGCCGCTGCCCCTCGTCGAACATCGACTCGTCGAAGACGCCGCGGAAGTCGCCGGACGCCGCGACCGAGGAGACCTGGTGGAAGTGGCCCACGTCGAGCTTGCCGGCCAGGCCGACAGCGTTGCGGGTGCCACCGACGTTCATGGTCTCGTTCATCTCGTCCGAGGCGGTCATGTCATAGATCGCGGCGAGGTGGAAGAAGTGCTCGATGCTGCCGGTGTGGGACTCGATCCACTCCGGGTCGATCCCGAGGTCGGGCTCGCCGAGGTCGCCGATCACCGGGGTGACCCGGTCGGTGCCCCACTCCTCCATCAGGCGTTCGAGCCGGTCACGTGAGCCCTCCCGGCAGAGCGCGAAGATCTCGCCCTCACGGTTGTCGACCAGCTCCTGCACGAGGAATCGTCCGATGAAGCCGGTGGCGCCGGTGACGAAGTAGGCCATGGTGAGTGCACCGCTCTCGATGGGGGAGTGTCTTCGGGTCATTCAACTCGCCGCGGCACCTCCGGTCACGCGGTCGGCCTGATATTACTGTCCGGTAACCGCGGTTGTGGTCGTCGGGAGCGTGCGGGTGGTCACCCGGGGGAGGGGCTGAGGGGGCTCAGGGGGCTCAGGGGGCTGCAGTTTGGCCGGGCGCCCGGCCAAACTTCCAGTGGAGCGGTGAAACTTCACCCCTCCACTCGACGTTTCACCCATCCGGTCCGCCGTACGACGAGCTCAGGGCCGGCGGGCGAAGACGACGGCGCCCGGGACGTCCTGGTCGGGTCCGATGACCAGGTCGGCCTCGATGGTGAACCCCGCGTCGCGCAGCCAGCCCATGATCGTGCCGGGCCTGCGGTGGTGGCTGTCGACGCTGATCGGACGACCGGTGTACCCCTCGGAGGTGTGGCGGGTCCCGTCGCCGACGTGGAACCCGACGAGCACCACACCTCCCGGTCGCACCACCCGTCGGAACTCCTCGAAGACGCCGGGGACGGCGTGGTCCGGCACGTGGATCACGGACCAGAACGCGAGGAGCCCGACCACCGAGGCGTCCGTCAGGTCGAGGTCGGTCATCGTGCCCACCTCGAAGCGCACGCCGGGGTGGTCGCGCCGCGCGAGGGCGAGCATCTCGGGGGAGAGGTCGATGCCGCTCACGTCCAGCCCGGCTTCGTGGAGGTGGCGGGTGACGTGCCCCGGCCCGCAACCGACGTCGACGACCGGCCCGCCCCCGGCGTCGTGCACGAGCCCGGTGAACAACGCCAGGCTCGCGCGGAGGTAGGGCATCTCGTCGAGCAGCCCGCGGACCTTGTCGGCGTACCCGGCGGCGTCGATGTCGTACGACGAGCGCGTCTCGGAGAGCCAGGCGTCGGTCATGGACCAGAGGGTAGGACGTTCAGTCGTCCTTGGCGCTGCCACCGAACATGATCTCGTCCCAGGACGGGACCGACGAGCGGCCCTTGCGCTTCGACGGGGACGGCTTCTCCCCGGTGGGCACCTCGGCCGTCTCCTCGGTGTCCGGGTCGGACTCGGTCGCAGGTGCAGCGGCGGAGTCGGGGTCGACCTCGGCCTCGGCCGGGGCCTCCGGGACGGGTTCGGCAGCCGGGGTCCCGGCCGGCTCCTCGATCAGGGGCACGTCGTCGGGCGCCGGCACGGAGGTGTCGGTCAGCCAGTCGGCGTCGGCGCTGTCGGCCGTCGGGTCCGCGACGTCCTCGAGCGGGGCCGGTTCCTGGGTGGCGGCGTCGCGAACCAGCTCGATCGCGTCGTCTCCGAGCGGCAGCTCGTCCTGGGTGTGGACCGAGCTCAGCCGGCGTGCCTGCACCGGACGACCGGTCATCCCGGGAGCCTCCGGCTGCTGGATCTCGCCGGTCAGGATGCGCGCGTCGTCGTTGTCGGCCACGACGTAGCGGCCAGGCAGGTCATGGGTGAACTCGGCTCGTCGGGGCAGTCCGCCGACGGTGTAGGCCGCCACCAACAGCCAGCGTCCGTCGGGGCGACGCCAGGCGTCCCACTCGACGTCCTCGTCGTGCAGCGAGTGCTCGGCGAAGTAGAGCTCCGCGGCCTCGCCGAGGGTGCGTGCCGCGGTGGTGGTGTCGCCGGTGCGGCGGCGGAGCGAGCCCTTGAGGGCGTTCTGGGCCACGTGCTGGCGCTCGGCGATCACGGGCCCGGCGAACGGCATGATCGCCTCGACAGTGGTCTGGGCGGCCGCGGCGACGTCCTCGGGGGACTCGCCGGCGCGGATGCGCGCCTGGATGTCTCGGGGGCGCAGTGCGCTGTCCATCTTCTTCTCCAACTGACCGTGTCGTGCGTTGTCACCACGCATTGCCGCGCGCAGCCGGGCGTCCACGGGAACGGTGAACTCCTCGCCCGAAGGGCTGACCAGGACCAGTCGTGTGCCGTCCTCGTCGAGCCCCACCGGAGTGAGGTCCTGCATGCTCCGCCGCTCCTTCACTTCCACTTGCGGCCAGAGCCTACTTCAGCGTGCGGGGCGGCTGAGCAGGCCGACTCGCCGAGTCGGGACCGAAGCGTCCTACGCTTCGCGCATGGGTGATCAGGGCACGTTGCTGCTGGTGCTCGACCTGGCCGGGATCTTCGTGTTCGCGATCACCGGCGGCCTGGTCGCCGTACGCAAGCAGCTGGACATCTTCGGCGTGCTGGTCCTGGCCGGCACGACCGGCCTGGGTGGTGGGTTCCTGCGTGACGTCCTCATCGACGCGACGCCGCCCGCGGCGCTCGCGGACTGGCGCTACCTGATCGTCCCGGTCGTCGCCGGTCTGGTCACGTTCGTCTTCCACCCGGCGGTCGGTCGCCTCGAGCGGGTGATCAACGTCTTCGACGCGGCGGGACTTGGACTGTTCTGCGTGACGGGCGCCCTCAAGGCCCTCGACTACGGCCTCGGTCCGGTGCCGGCCGCGCTGATGGGGATGGTGACCGGGATCGGTGGCGGTATGGCCCGCGACCTGCTGGCCGGGCGGGTGCCGGTGGTGTTCTCCAGCGAGCTCTACGCGACGCCGGCACTGCTCGGTGCCACCTGGGCCGTGCTCGCCCAGGGGTGGGGGTTGTCGGTGGCCTACGTGGCCATCCCTGGCGTGATCATCTGCTTCGGGCTGCGCGTGCTCGCCCTGCGCCGCAACTGGCACGCGCCGCTGCCGACGGGGTCGGCCAGCGTCTGACCCGCCTCCGCGACCACGGGTGGGAGGGTCAGGCGCCGAGGACCCGGTCGAGGTAGGGGTTGGTGAAGACCCGGTCGGGGTCGATCCGGTCGCGCATCGCCTGGACGTCGGCCCAGCGGGGGTAGGCCGGCTCGAGGTCGGCCGCGGTGCGGGTGTGCAGCTTGCCCCAGTGGGGACGCCCGTCGTAGCCGCGCATCACGTCCTCGATGGTCCGGAAGTAGCCGGTGTGGTCGGTCTGCTGGTTGACGTGGAAGGCGAGGTAGACCGACGGGCGCCCGAAGGAGGACGACAGCGGCACGTCGTCGGCCGGGCACACCCGGATCTCGACCGGGAAGCTGATCACCCAGTCGCTCTGGTCGATCACCGAGCGGACCTCGCGCAGGGCGTCGACGGCCACCTCGCGCGGGAGGGCGTACTCCATCTCGCGGAACACCACCCGGCGAGGCGAGGTGAAGACCCGGTGCGGCACGTCGGAGTAGCGGCGCTCGCTCAGGGCGCGACCGGACAGGTCGTTGATGCGACGGACCAGGCCGGGACGTCGGTTGCCGAGCCGGTTGGCCCACCCGAAGACCCTGTTCGCGAGGAACTCGTCGTCCAGCCAGCGCTTCGCCCGCGAGAGCGGTTCGGCAGGGTCGAGGGTCCGGTTGTTGCGCTTGGTGAGCAGCCGCTCGGTGTGCGGGAACCAGAACATCTCGAAGTGCTGGTTGTCGGTGGCCAGCTCCTCGAAGCGGTCCAGGGCCTCGTCCCACAGCATCGGGGACTCCTGGGCCTCCAGGGTGAAGATCGGCTCCACGTCGAGGGTGACCGAGGTGATGATCCCGATGGCGCCCAGACCCAGTCGCGCCACGTCGAGCACCTCCGGGTTCTCCCGGGCGTCGGTGTGGATCAGCTCGCCCGTGCCGGTGACCAGCTCGAGCCCGGAGACCTGGTCGCTGAGCGAGGCTCGCTGGCCACCCGTGCCGTGCGTGCCGGTGGAGATGGCACCCGCGATGGTCTGCTCGTCGATGTCGCCCATGTTGTGCAGCGTCAGGTCGAGCTTCTCCAGGGCCTCGTTGAGCTCCGCGAGGGTGGTGCCGGCGAGGGCGGTGACGGTCATGGCGTCCCGGTCGACACCCACGATCCCGCGCAGGCTGCCGGGCCGCAGCATCAGTCCGTCGGTCAGGGCGATGTCGGTGAAGGAGTGCCCGGTGCCCGGCATCTTCACGGTCAGGTTCTGGTGGCGCGCGGCCACGACGGCGTCGACGACCTCGCCCGCGTCGTGGGGCGAGACCTCCTGCGTCGGGTGCGCGGTGCTCAGTCGCGACCAGTTGGTCCATGTCGCCATGGCGCGAGATTAGCCCCCGTGGTCGGGTCCCGGATCGCGGACCACCAAGGCGGCGAGCACGGCGAGCACGGCGGACACCGTGCAGGCCCAGTACGCCGCTGACCCGCTGGCGCTGTCGGCCACGACGCCGGCGAACCACGCGCCCGGTGCGATGCCGCCGCTCATGCCCGTCTGGACGAACCCCATCGCCTCGTTCAGGCGCGACCGGGGCACCGACGCCTCGATCAGCGAGAACAGCGTGATCAGTGTCGGCGCCAGGGTCAGGCCGATCACGAACAGGGCCACGGTGGCGACCGGGAGGTTGGGCAGGAACGGCAGTGACACGGTGCCCAGGGCCAGGAGGGCGATGCCGATGCGGGCGCGCTCCAGGGGTGGACGACGCCAGGCGAGGGTGCCGGCCACGACCCCGGCGATCAGGCTGCCGAGGGAGAAGGCGCCCAGCATCAGCCCGGAGAGTGCCTTGCGTCCGGCGTCGTCGGCGAACGCGACGGTGGCGACCTCGAGGGCGCCGAACAGGCTGCCGAGGGCGGCCGCACCGATCGTCAGCGGCACCAGGAAGCCCCACGGCATCCGCGCCCGCGCGGTCGTCGGGTCCGGCGGGTGGGCCGGCGGCTCGGTGCGCCGCTGGACCGCCAGGCCCAGGGCACCCACCGTCCCGACGGTGACGGCGGCGACCAGTCCTGCCTGGGGGGCGAAGGAGGTGGCGAGCAGCGTCACCACTGCCGGACCGGTCACGAAGACCACCTCGTCGGCGACGCTCTCGACGGCGAACGCGGTGTGGCGCTCGCTGGCCACAGGCAGCAGGTGGGCCCAGCGCGCACGCACCATGGTGCCGATCTGGGGGATCGCGGCACCCGCCAGCGCAGCCAGGAGGTGCGGCCAGGGCAGTGGCCAGTCCTCGACGATGGAGATGATCATCAGGACCGTGGTGAGTGCGAAGGCGACCGTGTCGACGTACAGCACCTTGCCCTGGCCGAAGCGGTCCGCGAGCCGGCCGTGGGGGATGGCGAACGCCGCGTTGCCGACGATGTAGGCCGCCGAGACCTGGCCGGCGAGTCCGTAGGACCCGCTCGTCGTGCTCACCAGCAGCACGATGCCCAGCGTCATCATCGAGATGGGCAGCCGTGCCACCAGGGCGGTGGCCGAGAACGCGGCAGCGCCCGGGTGGGCGAAGACACGGCGGTAGGAGGTGAGCATTTGCCGCCACCCTAGGCTGGACCACATGCCGGATCTGCAGCCGTACGACGCCCTGCTGCTCGTCTCCTTCGGCGGCCCGGAGAAGCCCGACGACGTCGTGCCCTTCCTCCGCAACGTGACCGCTGGCAAGGACATCCCCGACGCGCGCCTGGAGGAGGTCGGCCAGCACTACTACGACTTCGGCGGGCGGAGCCCGATCAACGACCAGAACCGCGCCCTGATCGCCGCGATCGAGGGTGACTTCGAGGCCAACGGCGTCGACCTCCCCGTCTACTGGGGCAACCGCAACTGGGACCCCTACCTGCGCGACGTGCTGGAGCAGATGAAGGCCGACGGGATCACCCGGGCCGCGGCACTGCTGACCAGCGCCTACTCGTCCTACAGCGGTTGTCGGCAGTACCGCGAGAACCTCGCCGCTGCCGTCGAAGCGGTTCCCGGGGCGCCCCGGATCGACCGGCTCCGGCACTACTTCAACCACCCTGGCTTCATCGAGGCGATGGTCGACGCGACGCTGACCGCGCTGGCGGACCTGCCCGAGGAGGCCCGGCACGGCGGCCACCTGGTCTTCGTCACGCACTCGATCCCGATCGCGATGAACGACTCCAGTGGGCCGCGGGGGAGTGCCTACGTCTCCCAGCACCGCCTGGTGGCCGCCGAGATCGTCGAGCGTGTGCGTGAGGAGACGGGGCACCGCTACCCCTCCGCGCTCGTCTACTGCTCGCGCTCCGGGCCGCCGCAGGTCCCGTGGCTCGAGCCGGACGTCAACGACCACCTGCGCAGCCTCCACGAGAGGTCGGTGCCGGGGGTCGTGGTGGTCCCGATCGGGTTCGTCTCGGACCACATGGAGGTCATCTACGACCTCGACACCGAGGCTCGGGCGACCGCCGAGGAGATCGGCCTGCCGTTCGCCCGGGCGGCGACCGCCGGCGTGGACCCGAGGTTCGTGGCGATGGTGCGCAACCTCCTCCTCGAGCGGAGCGCGGTCGAGCGGGGCGAGTCGCCCGAACGGGCCGCGGTCGGCACCGACGCGTCCTGGGACGTGTGCGCGGCGGGCTGCTGCCCCAACCCCCGCGGCCAACGACCCGCGCTGTGCGGGCAGGACTGAACCAGGTGAGCGACGGTCGTCCCGACTCCGACACCGACCTGCTCGACCTGGCGCTGGGGACCGCGCGCGAGGCCGCTCGCCTCGTCGTGGCGATGCGCGCGCGGGGGGTCGACGTGGCGGAGACCAAGTCCAGCCCGGTCGACGTGGTCACCGAGGCCGACCGGGCCTGCGAGGAGCTGATCCTCGGACGGCTGCTCGGCGCGCGTCCGGAAGACGGCTTCGTCGGCGAGGAGGGGGACGACGTCGAGGGCACCTCGGGGGTCCGCTGGATCGTCGACCCGATCGACGGGACCGTGAACTACCTCTACGGGCTGCCGCACTACGCCGTGTCGATCGCCGCGGCGCGCGGTGACGAGGTGGTCGCGGGAGTCGTGCTCGGCCCTGACCTCGGCGTCGAGTACGCCGCCACGCTCGGCGGGGGAGCCACCTGCAACGGCGTACCCCTCCACGTGCGACCGACCTCGCCCCTCGCGGAGTCGCTCGTCGCCACCGGCTTCGGCTACGAGGCCTCCGTGCGCGAGCGCCAGGCCCGAGCGGTGGCCCGGATGCTGCCGCAGGTCCGCGACATCCGGCGCCTGGGCTCGTGCGCGCTGGACCTGTGTGCCGTGGCGGGTGGGCAGGCCGATGCCTACGTCGAGGAGGGTCCGCACATCTGGGACTACGCGGCGGGTGGGCTGGTCGCGCGCGAGGCGGGAGCGACCGTGGAGGTCTGGACCACGCTCACCGGGCAGGACCTGGTGGTCTGCTCGACCACGCCCGGTTGGCCCGCTTTCTCCGCACTCGTGCGGGCCTGTGGGTTCCCGGGTGACCCAACTGCGTGACGTGCCGCGATTGTCGTCGCATACTTGCGGACCGGTCGGGAACAACCCGGCAGCGGCGTGCGTTCACGAGGGGCTTGCCCTCCAGCAAGACCACTCGACGGAGCGAGTGTGCACATTCGGTCTGAGTGGTGCACAATCTGCGCCGTCACGCGGATTCGGGGGGCAGGGAGAGCATCGGGGCTCGATCTGGGTCACGGCCCGACCGAACACCCGGGAACCACTGGGACTTGGGAGCAGGAGAGAAGGAATGGCAACCGACTACGACGCACCTCGGAAGACCGAGGAAGAGCAGAACGAGGACAGCCTCGAAGAGCTCAAGGCGCGCCGTCACGACAAGAACTCCGGGAAGGTCGACGAGGACGAGGCAGAAGCTGCCGAGTCCTTCGAGCTCCCCGGTGCGGACCTTTCACACGAGGAGCTGGCCGTCGAGGTCAAGCCCAAGCAGCTGGACGAGTTCACCTGCATGAGCTGCTTCCTGGTGCATCACCGCAGCCAGCTCGCGGACGAGAAGAAGCTGATCTGCCGCGACTGCGCCTGACGAGCGCGCACGACCACGACACGACGAAGGGCCGTTCCCCACGGGGAGCGGCCCTTCGTCGTGCGCGCCGGTGGAGCCGGCGATCAGGTCGTCGGCGCGGGCGCCTTGTCGTCCTGGTCGTCCTTGCCGAGCCCGGGCGGCAGGTGGCCGGTGGACTTGGCGTAGTAGTTGGCGGCCTTGCGGGTGGCCAGCATCCGCGCCAGCTGGACCGCCGTGCCGCTGACCGCCGCCCACAGCACGGCCTCCCACAGGTCGACGTCCGGGTCGGCCGGGTTGGCCGGCGGGTTCTTGCCGGTGGCTGCCTGCCACGAGCTGGTGAGGGTCTTGCGCGCGACCGTCGCGCCGAGGAGCGCGGCCACGAGCGAGAGGATCGACCAGACCTTCGAGCTGTCCTGCTTCTTCTTCTTGTCCTTGGCCATGTCCTGCCTTTCAGGGTGCACTCCGGGGAGTACCCACTAACCCTAGTCAGACGCCCCGGGCCGCCAGGGCCGCGGCCAGACGCTGGGGATGACGGGTGGAGACCAGCCAGTACGGCGTGCGGTCGGCCGGGTCGAGGACCGCCACCTGCACCGACCGCTTCAGGTAGGGCCGGGTGAACAGGAAGGCCCGCGCGTCCGCGTCGACGCCGTGCACGCGCCGGGTCTCCTCCGCGTCGAGCGGCTCGACCGGGCCGAGCAGGCCGGTGTCGATGTGGGCGCGTCCGGCGTACAGCACCCCGTCGCGGACCTCGATCCGCGCGCTGCCGAGCCAGGCGAAGCCGCCGAAGGTGAGCAGGACGAGCAGGGCGGTGGCCGCCCAGGCCGCGGCCGCCGGCATCGCCACGATGAAGGCCAGCCACAGGCTGGCCAGCAGCATCGTGGCCTGCACCCACCAGCGCAGCGGCACGAACAGGCGCTCCTGGTAGCTGCCCGTGGACGCACGGGCGTCGCGCGGCGACGGGGAGGATGGCACGGGCAAAGCCTGTCATTCAGCGGGCGGCGGTGCCGCGGGTAGGGTCGCGAGCCATGGTGGAGATCTCGATCAGGCGGCTCGACCCGGAGCTCCCGCTCCCGTCGTACGCCCATCCCGGCGATGCCGGCGCCGACCTGCACTCCGCGGTCGACCTGACCCTGGACCCGGGGGAGCGGGCGCTGGTGCCCACGGGCATCGCGATGGCGCTGCCCGAGGGGTACGTCGCCCTGGTGCACCCGCGCTCGGGGCTGGCCGCCCGCCACGGCATCTCCATCGTCAACGCGCCGGGCACCATCGACGCCGGCTACCGCGGCGAGGTCAAGGTGTGCCTGGTCAACACCGACCGCGGCGAGCCGTTCGCCGTCCGACGCGGCGACCGGATCGCCCAGCTGGTGATCCAGCGCTTCGAGACCGCCGCCTTCGTCGAGGCCGAGGACCTGCCGGACTCCGCCCGCGGTGACGGCGGCTACGGTTCGACCGGAGGATTCGTCCAGGTCCGGCAGCAGTCGGAGGAGATCGGTCGGGAGGCACAGCCAGGTGAGGTTCGGCCGCAAGGGACGCAACGAGGAGTCCGAGGAGGCACTCGAGGAGGTCCCGGGCGCGGCGGAGCCGGCCGCGGAGTCCGAGGCGGGGCCGGAGACCGGTCCCTTCGACGCCTCCGAGGTCGAGGACCTCGACGCCCGCGAGGGCATCGACCTCGGCAGCCTGGTGATCACGCCCGCTGGCCCCATGGAGATCCGGCTCCAGGTCGACGAGGAGAGCGGCGACGTGATCGCGGCGGTGCTGGTCGACGAGCGACGGCGCGCTCGAGCTGCGCGCCTTCGCGGCCTCGCGCGGCGGCGGCTCCTGGGACGAGCTGCGCCCGCGGATCTCCGCCGAGACGGCACGGATGGGCGGCACCGCGACCGAGGAGGAGGGCACCTTCGGCACCGAGCTGGTGTGCGTGGTCCCGATGCAGACACCCGAGGGGCAGCCGGCGACCCAGGTGAGCCGGATCAGCGGCCACGAAGGGCCCAACTGGCTGCTCCGGGCGACGCTGATGGGCCAGCCCGCGGCCGAGCCGGAGCCGGGCAGCGTCTGGGAGGAGACGATCCGGTCGGTCGTCGTACGCCGTGGGCGCGAGGCGATGGCACCCGGTGCCCCCCTGCCGCTCACGCTGCCTCCCGACGCCCGGCCGGTCGAGTGAGGGCCCCCCGACGGGCCGAGACCCGCACCAACCGGCACTGACTACGCTCATCCCATGCCCGAGCACAAGAGCCGCCTGCGCGCCTCGATCAGTCGCTGGGCCAACCAGGACCGCGAAGAGGCCCGCGAGCTGCGCAAGGACACCCAGAAGGCCGGCCTGGTCCCGATCAACGAGGCCCCCGACCGCGAGCGCGTCTGCGTGCAGGGCACGCTGCGCACCGTCACGCTTCGGCCTCGCGGTGGGGTGCCGGCGCTCGAGGCCGAGCTCTACGACGGCTCGGGCTCGATCAACCTCGTCTGGCTCGGTCGGCGACGCATCGGCGGCATCTCACCGGGCCGCGCGATCCGGGTCGGAGGGGCGCATCGGCGTCCAGGACGGCCAGCGGGTGATGTACAACCCGCGCTACGACCTGAGGGCGCGGTGATCTGCGGGTGACCAGTGGCGAGCTGCCCGTGCCGGGCAAGGGTCATCACACCGTCGAGGAGGTCGTCCGCAAGCAGCTCTCCGACGCCCTCGGCGGGGTCCGCGGGATGCTCGAGGCGGCGGTGCCGACGATCGCCTTCACGGTGATCTTCCTGACCCAGCACGACCTGAGGCTGGCGATCATCGTCAGCCTCGCCTGTGCCGGCGTGCTGCTCGTGGTCCGCATCGTCCAGCGCTCCTCGGTGCAGTTCGTCCTCAACGCCCTGGTCGGCATCGGCATCGGCGCGCTGTTCGCCTGGCGGGCCGCCCGCGGAGGCGGCGACGAGGGCGACCAGGCGCTGGCGTACTTCCTGCCCGGCCTGCTCTACAACCTCGGCTACGCCGTGGTGATGGTGTTCACCATCGCGATCCGCTGGCCGCTCGTGGGCTTCATCGTGGGCAGCGTGGCGGGGGACCCGACGGCCTGGCACGAGGACCGCCACGTCGTACGGCTGTGCAGCCGGCTGACCTGGCTGCTCGCGCTGCCCTGCGTCGTCCGCGTCGCCGTGCAGGGCCCGATCTACCTCGCCGGCCGCAACGGCTGGTGGTCGACCGACTCCGCGGTCGCGGCCCTCGGGGTCGCCAAGCTGGTGATGGGCTGGCCGCTCCAGGTGGCCGCGCTGGCCCTGATGGTGTGGCTGCTGACCCGCAACGCGACGCCGCTCAAGCCCGGCGAGCCCGAGCCGCACCTGCACGCCTGAGCTGCGGGCACGGCACCGCTCAGTCAGGCCTCGATGAGCGCCTTGGCCTTCTCCAGGTTGGAGTGGACGTCCTTGGCGTACATCTTCAGCACCAGACCGTCGGCGAACTTGAACACACCGCCGAGCGACTCCGACTCCTGGTGCCACGTGACCTTGGTCCCGGCACCCTCGTCGGCGAACTCCAGCGTCATGGAGTAGGGGATCTTCCCTTGCCTGGAGACCAGCTTGGCGCGCTCGCCCTCGACGTACTCGACCAGCTCGTCGGTGAAGTCGAGGCGGACCCCGACGACCTTGATGGAGAACTTCGCCTGGCGGCCGACCTCCTTGGCTCCTCCCGAGATGACCTCGTAGTCCACGATGTTGCTGCTGTAGAGCTCGGTGTTGGCCGGATCGGCGAAGAACTCCGCCACCACGGCCCGTGGTTTGTCGATGACGATGGATTCTTCCGTGGTGAGCATGGGTGCCTCCCCGGTCCGTGACGGCCGGACGACCGCCCCTCCAGCACGTTACGGAGGCGATGCCGGTCTCGCTGACGTGGACTAGACGGCTCCGGAGACCGGTCAGCTGCTGCCGCGCGAGCCCTCGCCGTGCTCGTCGGGGGCGAGCATCTTCTCCAGCTCGTCCTCGATCTCGGCCGCGACGACGAACAGCAGCTCGTCGCCCGACTCGACCGGCTGGTCAGGGTCGGGGGTGTAGACCTGCCCGTCGCGCAGGATCGTCACCAGCGAGCAGTTCTCGGGGAACGGGATCAGGCCCGAAGGCTTCCCGACGTACGGCGAGTCGGCGGGCAGTGTCATCTCGACCAGGTTGGCGTTGCCCTTGCGGAAGGTGAACAGCCGCACCAGGTCGCCGACCGTCACCGCCTCCTCGACCAGTGCCGACATGATCCGTGGCGTGGAGACGTTGACGTCCACGCCCCACGCCTCGGTGAACAGCCACTCGTTGTTGGGGTGGTTGACCCGACCGACCGTGCGGGGGACGCCGAACTCGGTCTTGGCGAGCAGCGAGGTGACCAGGTTGGCCTTGTCGTCGCCGGTCGCCGCGATCACCACGTCGCAGTCCTGCAGCCGCGCCTCCTCCAGCGAGGAGAGCTCGCAGGAGTCGGCGAGCAGCCACTCGGCGTCGGGCACCCGGTCGGGCTTGATCGAGCCCGGTTCCTTGTCGATCAGCAGCACGTCGTGACCGTTGCCGATCAGCTCTCGGGCGATCGACCGCCCGACGGCTCCAGCTCCTGCGATGGCGACGCGCATTGGTTATTCGTCCTCCGGACCCTTCTTGAGTACGTCGTAGACCCCGTTGGCGCTCTGCTCGCGCATCACCAGGTGCAGCATGTCGCCCTCCTGCAGCACCGACTCGCGGCTGGGGAGCATGCCTTCGCCGAGCCGGTCGATCCAGGCGATCCGGCAGACCGCCTGCTCCTGGAACTGCGACCGTCCGGTGACCGACCCAGGTCTCGGGGACCGGGACCTGGTCGACGCGGATCGTGCCGGAGGGGTCGCGGAAGTCCGGCTCCGCACCGGCAGGCTGGATCCGGCGCAGCACCTGGTCGGCGGTCCACTTCACCGTGGCGACGGTGGTGATGCCGAGCCGCTGGTAGACCTCGGCGCGACCGGGGTCGTAGATCCGCGCGACCACCTGCTGGATCCCGAAGGTCTCGCGGGCGACGCGCGCGGCGATGATGTTGGAGTTGTCGCCGCTGCTGACGGCAGCGAAGGCGTCGGCCCGCTCGATGCCGGCCTCGCTCAGGACCGCCTGGTCGAAGCCGTAGCCGGTCACCTTGGTGCCGTTGAACGAGGGACCGAGCCGCCGGAACGCGTCGGGGTTGCTGTCGATGATGCTCACGGTGTGGTTGCGGTCCTCGAGGCTTCGGGCGAGCGTCGAACCGACGCGGCCACAGCCCATGATCACGACGTGCACACCCCGCACAGTAGTAGGTCCAGCTCCCGGGTCCCGCCACACCGCGGGGAGTTGTGCCCTAGCCTCGTCATGTGGGCGTCGGAAATGTCTCCAAGCGGATCCTGCTCGGGCGCAAGCTCCGCAGCTCCCAGCTGGGGGAGACCCTTCTTCCGAAGCGGATCGCCCTCCCGGTCTTCGCGAGCGACGCGCTGTCCTCGGTCGCCTACGCGCCGGACGAGGTCTTCATCATGCTCTCGGTCGCGGGCGTGTCGGCGTACGCCTGGTCCTGGAAGATCGCGCTCGCCGTCGGCCTGGTGATGGCAGCGGTCATCGCGTCGTACCGCCAGACGGTGCACGCCTATCCGAGTGGTGGCGGCGACTACGAGGTGGCGTCGGTCAACCTCGGCAAGACCGCCGGTGTGACCGTCGCCAGCGCGCTGCTCGTCGACTACGTCCTCACTGTGGCCGTCTCGATCTCCTCCGGTGCTCAGTACGCCGCATCGGCGCTGCCCTTCTTCTCCGGGCACGAGACCGAGCTCGCGATCGGACTGGTCGTGCTGCTGGCCGCGATGAACCTGAGAGGCGTCAGGGAGTCTGGCTCCTTCTTCGCGGTCCCGACGTACCTGTTCATCGTCGCGATCATCGGCATGTGCCTGTGGGCGCTCGTGCGCGCGGTGCAGGGATCCTTGCCCGACGTGGAGAGCGCCTCGCTACGCATCGCCCAGGCGCCAGGGTGGGACCAGCCGCTCACCACGCTCGCGCTGCTGGTCCTGCTCGCGCGCGCCTTCTCCTCCGGATGTGCCGCTCTGACCGGGGTCGAGGCGATCAGCAACGGGGTCCCGGCATTCCGCAAGCCGAAGAGTCGAAATGCGGCCACCACCCTGCTCCTCCTCGCCCTGATCGCCATCACCATGATGATCAGCGTCATCGTGCTGGCCAAGCAGATGAACCTGCGCTACGTCGATCCACACGACCTCGACCGACTCACCCGGGCAGATGGCTCGCCACTCCCGTCCGACTACGACCAGCACGCGGTGATCGCGCAGATCGCGCGAGCGGTGTTCGACAACTTCCCGCCGGGCTTCTACTTCGTGGTGACCGTCACCGGGATCATCCTCGTGCTTGCTGCCAACACGGCTTTCAACGGATTCCCGGTGCTCGGCTCGATCCTGGCCCAGGACGGGTTCGCGCCCCGCCAGCTCGGCTCGCGCGGCGACCGACTCGCCTACAGCAACGGCATCTTGATCCTCGCCGGGTTCGCGATCATCCTGATCTGGGCCTTCCATGCAGAGACCACCCGACTCATCCAGCTCTACATCGTCGGGGTCTTCGTGTCCTTCAACCTCAGCCAGCTGGGGATGATCCGGCACTGGACGCGGCTGTTGAGGACCGAGACCGACCACGCGGCTCGGCGGCGGATGTTCCGCTCGCGGGCCATCAACACCTTCGGGTTGGTGATGACCGCCGTCGTCTTCGTGGTCGTGCTGCTGACCAAGTTCCTCGCTGGTGCCTGGATCGCGATCCTCGCGATGGTCGTGTTCTTCGCGATCCTCCGGTCCATCCGCGCGCACTACGACCGCGTGGCCGAGGAGCTGACGATCAAGGACAGCGACCCGATCCTGCCGACCCGGGTGCACGCGATCGTGCTCGTCTCCAAGCTGCACAAGCCGACCATGCGGGCGCTGGCCTACGCGAAGGCGTCGCGGCCGAACATCCTCGAGGCGGTCTTCGTCGACACCGACGGCGTGAGCGGCAGCAAGCTGCTCGACGAGTGGGATGCGCAGCGGATCGACGTACCCCTGAAGATGCTCTACTCGCCCTACCGCGAGATCATCCGTCCGGTCGTCGACTACGCCATCGAGCTGCGCGAGGCCAACCCGCGCGGCGTGGTGGCGGTCTACATCCCGGAGTACGTCGTCGGCCGCTGGTGGGAGCAGCTGCTGCACAACCAGACCGCCCTGCGGCTCAAGGGTCGCTTGCTGTTCACGCCCGGCGTGATGGTCACCTCGGTTCCCTATCAGCTGCGCGGGTCCGAGGTCGGCCGGGAGCGCGACGACTGGGAGCTGGAGCGCGTCCGTCCGGGCGACGTACGCCGGGGCCGCACCCGGTCGGGCGGTAGATGAGCCTCGAACCACCGCAGCGGAGCCAGCGCTTCGCCGAGCTGAACAGGTTTCAGCTGGTGTACCTGTGGGCGCTGGCCCTGCCCACGATGCTCCTCGTGCTGATGGGCCGGCTGGCCATGCTGCAGCTGGTCGCGCCCGACGCCGGGATCGGACGTCAGGTCCTTCTCTCGGTGGGGGATGCGGCGACCTGGATCGCGCTGACTCTCTTCGCCCTCACCGTCCTGGGCGGCCGCCGTCCGCGCGGGTGGCTCGCGGTCCTCGTGCTGTGCCACTGTCTGTGGAACTTCCTGGAGCTGACCAGCGTCGGTGTGCTGTTCTCCACCACGGCCTACCTCGACTGGCCGATGCTCTCGGTCTTCGTGGAGCACCCCAACATCATGGTGCCGATGGCCACCGTCGCCACGCCCCGCTACCTGCAGGTCCTCCTGGTGGCCGTGGTGGCCCAGCCGCTGGTCACGACCCCGTGCGTCGCGTGGCTGCAGCGCCGGCGCGGGACGAGGTCTCGGGCAAACCGCCCGATCCTGCTCGGGGTGGCGGTGGGGGTGCTGGTGGTCGCCTTCGTCTTCCCCGTGGGTGTACCCGACCGCCACGCTGGCCAGAGTGCCCCGGTCGGCATCGCCGAGTCGATGGCACGTTCGGCTGCCCAGACCGTCGGTGGCAGCGAGGGCAGCGCACTGGTCGGGCAGGCACGCGCAGTGCCCGACGGCCCGGCTCGCGACCTCGTGGTGATCTTCCTGGAGTCGACCTCCAGACGCGCGACCACCCTCGGCAACCCGGGGCTCGGCACCACTCCGAACCTGGCCCGGATCGCGCGCGCCGGCGCCGACGTCAAGAGCATGAACGTGGTCGTCTCGCACACCAGCCAGGCGACGACTGCGGTGCTCTGCGGGACGTGGCCCAAGCCTGCTTCGGACAACGCTGCGGCATCGTCCGCGGGCCCGAGCCGGGTGTGCCTGCCGAAGCTGCTGTCCCGGCGCGGCTACCGCACCGGCTTCTTCCAGTCGGGCTACACCTACTTCGAGAACGACACCTCGATGTTTGAGCAGCTCGGCTTCCAGACCGTGGTCGGGCGCGAGGAGCTCGACGAGAAGGGCTTCGCGACGGTGAACTACTTCGGTCTCGAGGACGAGGCGGCACTCGCTCCCAGCGAGGAGTGGCTGCGGAAGGTCCCCGCGGACACCCACGTCGTGCTCGGGTACAGCACCCTGGCCGCCCACCACGACTACGCCATCCCCAGCTCCTGGGTGGGTTCCTGGGTGTCCGACGACACCCGCAACCGTTACCTGAGCGCCGTGCACTACTCCGACACCTTCGTGGCAGACGTGATCGCGATGCTCAAGCGGACCGGTCGCTACGAGAACACCGACGTGCTCGTGATCGGTGACCACGGTGAGGCCTTCGGCGAGCACGGACTCGACTTCCACACCGGCGTGCCCTACGACGAGGTCATGAAGGTGCCGGCCGTGTTCTCCGGGCCGGGTGTGCCTCCCGGTGTGGTCGAGACGCCGGCGAGCCAGGTCGACGTACTGCCGACCCTGGCGAGCCTTGCCGGCTTCGCCCTCGAAGGGACGCCCTACCCGGGAGTCGACATCTTCGGCCCCCGCGGGGGCTCGCACCGGCGGCAGTACTTCGACTGCGGCTACGACAGCATCTGCATGGGCGTCCAGGACTGGCCCTGGAAGTTCATCGACAACTTCGACCGAAAGCCCGTCGAGCTGTACGACCTCGTGCACGATCCCCAGGAGTCGGACAATGTCGCCGACGAGCACCCGGAGGTCGTGCGGGAGCTCGGCGCTGCGGCGAAGCGATGGCGTCGGGAGGCGATGCATCCCTATGAGTGAACGACGGCTCGAGCTCGAGATCGGCCCGGTCGCCCACGGCGGTCACTTCGTCGCGCGGCACGAGGGCCAGGTCGTCTTCGTCCGGCACGCGCTGCCGGGGGAGAGGGTCGTCGTCGAGGTCACCGAGGACGACGGCAGGTTCCTGCGCGCCGACGCCGTCGAGGTGCTCTCCCCGTCACCGGCACGTGTGGCTCCGCCATGCCCCTATGCGGGACCCGACGCCTGTGGTGGCTGCGACTTCCAGCACATCTCACTGGACGAGCAGCGCCGGCTCAAGGCGGCCGTGGTGGAGGAGCAGCTCGCGCGGTTGGCGGGAGTGCACCGCGAGGTGACCGTGCAGGCGGTGCCGCCGTCGGACGGTCTCGCGTGGCGCAGCCGGATGCAGTACGTCCACCTTCCAGGCGGTGGCATCGCCCTGCGCAAGCACAGGTCGCACGACCTCGTCGAGATCGACCGCTGCCTGATCGCCCACTCCGACGCACGGGAGCCCGAGCCCGGGATCACCGCGGTCGAACGTGTCGAGATCCCGGGCCAGCAGGCTCGCGAGTTCCAGGTCGCGGCCGACGGGTTCTGGCAGCCGCACGTGGCCGCGCCGCGGACGCTGGTCGAGTGCGTGCTCGACCTCGTGGAGCCGCAGCCCGGGGAGTCGGTCATCGACCTCTATGCGGGCGTGGGCCTGTTCGCCTCGTTCCTCGCCGAGGCTGTGGGACACAACGGGTCGGTCGTCGCCGTCGAGGGGGACCGAAGAGCTTCGGAGCACTCGAAGGCCAACCTGGCTGCCTTCCCGTGGGCGCGCGCCGTCAGCGGCCGCGTCGACCGGGTGCTGCACCGGGGCGTGGGCCGGGGGGACATCGTCGTGCTCGACCCGCCGAGGGCCGGCGCCAAGCGCCAGGTCGTCCGGGCGATCGCCGCCCTCGGGCCTCGGGCCGTGGCGTACGTCGCCTGCGACCCGGCCGCACTCGCTCGCGATGTGGGGTACTTCGCCGAAGCCGGCTACGAGCTCGCCGAGCTCCGGGCCTTCGACCTGTTCCCGATGACGCACCACGTCGAGTGCGTCGCGCACCTTGTGAAGAGCGACTCTGGCCTGCGGTGATGTGATCGGGGCTCGTGAGCACGAGCCCGCGAACGGGCCGTCAGGCTCACCTTGGGCTCGGTTTGGCAATTCCGAGCAGTCTTCCACAATCCTTGAAACTCTTCTAGGATTGTGCGCATGGGAGCAGTCAGCGTCGCACAGGCCGCGGAGCGGCTGGGCGTCAGCGTGCCCCGGATCCACCAGCGCATCGCAGACGGCTCGGTGTCCGCTGAGCGGATCGGCTCCCAGTGGGTGGTCGACGAGCGTTCCCTCCTGCAAATCCAGGAGCGCAGCAAAGCGGGCCGCCCGCACTCGTCGCGTTCCGCATGGGCGGTCATCGGGGCGTCCGAGGACGACCGCGACCGGGTGGGCGTCAGCGGGCCTGCGGTGTCGGCGCGGGCGCGGATGCAGTTGAAGCGTCTGCTCGAGCCGGCCGCGGAGCCCGTCGCCGATGAGGAAGTCGTCAGGCAACTTGTGGTGTCGCTCCGGTCGGTGTTCCGCAACAGGGCCGGACGGCGCCTGCTGCGTGCAGCGTCGGCCGACCTTGCCGATCTCAGGGCCGACGAGCGTTGGGCAATGATCGTGGACCTGGGTTCGAGTGGCATCGCCTCGCCCGACGTGGAGGGCTATCTCGCCGAGTCGCTCGTGGAAGGAGTCCTCAAGGACTACCTCTTGGTCGAGGCCGATCGTGATGCGAACGTCGTACTCCACGTAATTCCCGACGGGCAGTACCCGTTCCCGGACTCACGGCTGCGGCTCGCGGCAGATCTCGCGGAGCATCGTGGGCCGCGCGAGGAGGCCAGGGCAGCTGAGCTCCTGCATGAGCTCGCGTTGGAGTGGAAAACAGGCGAGCGATGATCGTCCTGCCTGCGATGCCCGCGGGGCAGACCGCCTCCTGGTTGGGTTTGCTGGACCTGCACGAGCGGCTCGCTGAGGGCTGGACTCTGATCGGCGGCCAGCTCGTCCACGTGCACTGCGCTGAGCGGGGGCAGTTCCCGGTGCGCCCCACGAACGACGCAGACACGGTGATCGACGTACGCGCCGACCCCACGATGCTCGCCACGTTCACCGGCGTCTTGGCCGACCTCGGGTTCACCTCAGCGGGCATCTCGGCCGAGGGGCTCCAGCATCGCTGGGTCCGGGGCGACGCCTCGATCGACGTACTCCTGCCCGACGGCATCGGCGAGCGTGCGAGCCTCCGCCCCGGAGTCACGGGAAGTCCCACCCTCCCGACCGCTGGCGGGACACAAGCGCTGCAGCGCAGCGAGACCGTTGCGGTGACTGTCGCGGGTCGCGAAGGATCTGTACGTCGGCCGAATCTGGTTGGTGCCCTCATCGGCAAGGCGGCAGCGCTCGGCAACACGGGCGATCCGGGCCTCGGTCGCCACCGACGCGACTTCGTCGTCCTCGCTGGGCTGCTCAGGGCGCGTGACTTCAGGAACGAAGAGCTCACGAAGAAGGATCGGCAGCGGTTGCGGGCGATGGTTGCCGCGGCCAAGAAGGACCGCGGGCTGCTGCTCGAGGTGCCCGATGCGGAGAACTCGCTCGATCGTCTCGTGACGGCGGGGGAGCTGTAGCCATGCAGGAGGATTTCGTCATCGCCCGCAACACCGAACCCGGGTCGACGCTGCCATACCTCCTCCGTATCCCGCTCGGAGACGGGATCATCCTCAAGGCGAAGGACACCTGGCCGCGCACCGGCAAGGTCTACTGCCACCGTGTCGAGGAGTGGCCGGCCGCCGCCGAGATCATCGAGCGGGTGGCGGTGCGGTCCTGCGTGAGGCGGGGCGCGGCCATCGACCTCGTGCTCGATCGCGGGCGGGAGAACCGCTCCCAGATCATCATCACCAATGCCCGCGGGCGGCAGATGATCTTCTGGCAGACCGCGCGCACGTCCAAGCAAGCGCGCCCCGCGGTTTCTCTTCCGGGCGCCCGCGCCAGTGGGGTTGCGGACCTGGAGATCGCGGTCGACATCCGGGAGCGGTACCCGTTCACCTTCGCCGACCGTCAGGCGACGACCCGCCGCGAGCCGCTCAAGGCCGGTGACTACGGACTCCTCGTCGACGGCCTGTTGCAGGCCACGGTGGAGCGCAAGTCTCTTGCGGACCTCGTCTCCTCGCTCACCACGGGAAAGCTGAAGTTCCAGCTCACCGAGTTGGCCTCGATCCCACGAGCTGCGGTGGTGGTTGAGGAGGGCTACTCCCGGGTCTTCAAGCTGGACCGCGTTCGGCCCAACGTCGTGGCTGACGGGATAGCCGAGTGCCAGGTCCGGTTCCCGACCGTTCCTATCGTCTTCTGCGAGACCCGCAAGCTCGCCCAGGAGTGGACCTACCGCTTCCTCGCCGCTGCGCGCGTCGGGCTGGCCGAGGAGATGGTCGGCGACCTCGCCATGCGAGCCCTCGAAGCGGCGCCTGCGCTTGCGCCAGCGCCACCCACGCCCGTTGACGTACGTCGCTGGGCGTTCGCGAACGACATCGTCGTCTCCGACCGTGGCCGAATCCCGTCGGCGGTGATGGATCAGTACCTCGAGGCCCGCGCTCGGGGGGAGATCTGAAGATGCTGTCGTCTGCGACTGCCGGCGCCCGATGACCGGATGGCTCGGATGGGCCCGGTTTGATTCGCACCCTCCCTCAAAGGCGTTCTGCCGATGTCAAGGCGAAACAGCGGCATCGTCGCAGCTCAGCGGCCAGTTTGGTCCGATGTGGGCGGCCAGTCGCAACCGATCGCACTCACGCTCAGTGCCATTTACCCTTTCCCGATGACACACCACATCGAGTGCGTCGCGCTGCTGGTGCCCCGGGCGGGGTCCGGGCAGGGACAGCAGTGACCACCATCGACGACTTCGTCGACCTGGTGGGCCAGCTCGGTGAGGTCGAGGTCCTCGACCAGTCGCGCTGGTCCAAGTGCGAGGTCGCCGGCCGGACGTTCGGCTACCTGTGGCAGCCGACCCGCACCGTGGGTCTCAAGCAGACCCTGGCCGAGCAGGCGGCGCTGGTGGGGGAGCGCCCGGGTGTCTTCGAGGTGCAGTTCACGGCTGGCGGGTTCGGTTGGGTGGTGGTCTACCTCGACCACGTCGAGCGCGACGAGCTGGCCGAGCTCACCTTCGAGGCGTGGCGGCTGACGGCCCCGGCGCGGCTGGTCGAGGAGCGCGGCGACCGACTGCCCACCTGAGCGTTTTGACGTGGAGTGCACTCGAAGTCCTAACGTCGGACCATGACTTCTTCTACGTCCTCGTCCGGTGCCGGCAAGGTCTGGTTCATCACCGGTTGCTCGCGAGGCTTCGGCCGCGAGTGGTCCATCGCGGCACTCGAGCGTGGGGATCGGGTCGCAGCGACGGCGCGCGACCTCTCGACCCTCGACGATCTCGTCTCCAGCTACGGCGACGCCATCCTCCCCATCGAGCTCGACGTCACCGACAGGGCGGCCGACTTCGCTGCGGTGGAGGCCGCGCACGATCGGTTCGGGCGGCTCGACGTGGTCGTGAACAACGCCGGCTACGGCCAGTTCGGGTTCGTCGAGGAGCTCAGCGAGGAGGACTTCCGGGCGCAGATGGAGACCAACGTCTTCGGTGCCATGTGGGTGACCCAGGCAGCGCTGCCCTTCCTGCGGGAGCAGGGTTCGGGGCACATCCTCCAGGTCTCCTCGATCGGTGGCATCTCCGCGTTCCCGAACATCGGTGCCTACCACGCGTCGAAGTGGGCGCTCGAGGGCTTCTCCCAGGCGCTGGCGGCCGAGGTTGCCAGCTTCGGCATCCACGTCACCCTGATCGAGCCGGGCGGCTTCTCCACTGACTGGGCGGGGCCGTCGTCGAAGCAGGCCGCGCCGCTTCCGGCGTACGACGAGGTCCGCCAGGGCTTCGAGGAAGCGCGAGCCACGCGCAACACCTCCGGTCCCGGCGACCCGGTCGCTTCGGCCGAGGCCGTGCTGCGTGTCGTCGACGCCGACGAACCGCCGCTGCGCGTCTTCTTCGGGGCGGCACCGCTGGACATCGCCAAGGCCGACTACGCCTCGCGCATCAAGACCTGGGAGGCCTGGGACGACGTCGCGAAGCTCGCGCAGGGCTGATCGGGTCAGTGGATGCCGGGGCTCGTGACGATGACGCCTGCCCCACCCACGTCGGCGGGTCCGTTGCCCGTGCCCGGGTAGTCCTTGCCGCAATCGCGGCACCGCAGGTAGCGGTGCCCGTCCTCGGTCGAGTTGAGTCGGTAGTGGTGGTAGAGGTGCCACCGGCAGTGCACTGGTGCGTGGAAGACCAGGGGGGCGCCCTCGATCACCGGGGCCAACCCGGACACGGCCCGGCGCAGGGACCAGGCCGACCAGGCGAAGCCGAGCGCGTGGCGCAGCCGGCGCGCGGGCTCGAGGTCGTGGAGCTCGGCGGCCAGCTCCTGCCGATAGCGCTCGCGCACCGCGCCGGCGGGCAGCACCCGAAGGGCCGTGGCGACCAGGCGCCCGACCGGCCCGCGCCTGCTCATGCCGTCCCCGGGTGCGGGTGGACGACGCGCCTCGGCGTCCGCCAGGTCTCGGCCAGGGCTGCTCGGGACTCCTCGGCGCCCGTGGCGGTGAGTCGGTAGTAGCGGCGTGCCGGCCGGCCGGCCGCTGCAGGGTCGATGTCCTCCCAGGTCGAGCTGAGCCAGCCGATGCCCTCGAGGCGGGCCAGGATGGGATGGACGGTGCCGCTGGCCAGGCCGGCGGCTGCGCCGATCTCCAGGCCATAGCTCTCCTGGCCGGGATCGGTGAGGAGCGCGCGGAGCACCAGCTTGGTCGGCGTGGTCATCCGGGGACGCGAGGTCATGCTCGTACTCTACCTAGCCCCTAGGTAGAGAACAAGGATGGGTCAGCCCCGCCTCAGCTCGTCGCCAGGTCGCGGGCGCGCTGGTCGACGGCCAGCTCGCCATAGGGGTAGTCCGTCGCGTGCAGGTCGCTCGCCTCGTCGAGCGCGGCGAGCTCGTCGGGGTCCAGCTCGACGTCGACCGAGCCCAGGTTGTCCCCGAGCTGCTCGACGGTCCGGGCGCCGAGGATGGTGGACGTGACACCAGGACGGTTGGTGACCCACGACAGGGCCACGGCAGCCATCGTGGTGCCGCGCCCGTCCGCGACGCGCTGCACGGCCTCGACGATGTCCCATGTGCGCTCGGTGCCGCGGCGCTCCCAGGCCTCCATCCCACGCCCGGGGTCGTCGCCGAGTCGGGTGTCGCCGGTGGGGCGCTGGTCGCGCTGGTACTTGCCGGTGAGCCAACCGCCGCCCAGGGGGCTCCACGGGAGCAGGCCGAGCCCTGCGTCGAGCGCGGCGGGCACGATCTCCCACTCGATCTCGCGGACGATCAGGCTGTACTGCGGCTGCAGGGTCACCGGTGTGGCCAGTCCGAGCTCGCGAGCGCGGTGAGTCGCCTTGGTCAGCTGCCAGCCGGTGAAGTTCGAGAAGCCGTAGTAGCGGATGAGACCCGCCCGCACGAACCCGTCCAGTGTCTGCAGGGTCTCCTCGATCGGAGTCCACGCGTCCCAGGCGTGCACCTGGTAGAGGTCGACGCCGTCCACGCCGAGCCGGGTGAGCGAGGCCTCGAGGGCGCGAGAGAGGTGTCGGTTGGAGGAGCCGCCCGAGTTCGGACCCGGCTCGATCGGGAACCGACCCTTGGTGGCCAGGACGACCCGATCGGTGACCTCGGCCGGGCGGCTGGCGAGCCAGCGGCCGATGATCTCCTCGGAGACGCCGGCGGTGTAGACGTCGGCGGTGTCGACGAACGTGCCGCCGGACTCGAGGAACAGGTCGAGCTGTGCGTGCGCGCCCTCCTCGTCGGTCTCGTTGCCGAAGGTCATCGTGCCGAGGCAGAGCTCGGAGACGGCACACCCGCTGTTGCCCAGGGTTCGGTAGCGCATGTGGCCAGCGTAGGGGCCGCTCTCGCGCGGTGGCGGTCGTGGTAGTCTCTTGACGTCAAGATACTTTGACTAAGGGTTGCCTACCTTTCCCGCCGCGCGTGCGGATGGGCAAGATGGGGAACAGAGACCGGGACCACCCGCAGACTTGAGGAGAACCATGGCGAGCCCAGGAGAACGGCCGGACAGCTTCGGTGCCAAGGGCACGTTGGACGTGAACGGAAAGTCCTACGGGATCTACCGTCTCGACGCCGTCGAGGGCGACGGCCTCGACGTGAAGTCGTTGCCGTTCAGCCTCAAGGTGCTGCTGGAGAACCTGCTCCGCACCGAGGACGGTTCCGACATCACCGAGGACGACATCAAGGCGCTGGCCGGCTGGGACGCGGACGCGGATCCCGACAAGGAGATCCAGTTCACCCCCGCACGCGTGATCATGCAGGACTTCACCGGCGTGCCCTGCGTGGTCGACCTCGCCACCATGCGTGAGGCGATGGAGGAGCTCGGCGGCGACCCGTCGCGCATCAACCCGCTCGCCCCTGCCGAGATGGTCATCGACCACTCCGTGATCGCCGACGTGTTCGGCACGCCGGAGGCCTTCGAGCGCAACGTCGAGATCGAGTACGAGCGCAACAAGGAGCGCTACCAGTTCCTGCGCTGGGGCCAGGGCGCCTTCGACGACTTCAAGGTCGTGCCGCCCGGCACCGGCATCGTCCACCAGGTCAACATCGAGCACCTCGCGCGCGTCGTGTTCACCCGTGAGATCGACGGTGAGCTGACGGCGTACCCCGACACGCTGGTCGGCACCGACTCCCACACCACCATGGTCAACGGCATCGGCGTCGTCGGCTGGGGCGTCGGCGGCATCGAGGCCGAGGCGGCCATGCTGGGCCAGCCCGTGTCGATGCTGATCCCGCGCGTGGTCGGGTTCAAGCTCAACGGGGACCTGCCGGAGGGTGCGACGGCCACCGACCTGGTGCTGACGATCACCGAGATGCTCCGCGAGCACGGCGTGGTCGGCAAGTTCGTGGAGTTCTACGGACCCGGCGTCTCCGCGCTCCCGCTGGCCAACCGCGCCACGATCGGCAACATGAGCCCCGAGTTCGGCTCCACCATCGCAGTCTTCCCGATCGACGAGGAGACCACCAAGTACCTCAAGCTCACGGGTCGCGACGACGAGCAGATCGCGCTCGTCGAGGCCTACGCCAAGGAGCAGGGCCTCTGGCACGACCCCGACGCGGAGCCGCGCTACTCCGAGCGGCTGGAGCTCGACCTCGCCGAGGTGGTGCCGTCGCTGGCCGGCCCGAAGCGGCCGCAGGACCGGGTCTCGTTGACCGACGCCAAGGAGGCGTTCCGCTCCGCGTTGGCCGACTACGTCGACGACGGCGAGCCCGAAGGCGGCTCCGACAAGGAAGGCGTCCCGGCGCAGGAGAAGCCGGAGGAGGCCGAGCACTCCAAGGTCGACGAGCAGTCCGACGAGTCCTTCCCCTCGAGCGACGCCCCGGCCCACTCCGAGGGCGGCAACGGCGACGGCGCCCCGCACGACTGGCGCAACCACCCGGCCGGCAGCGGCGAGGGCCGCCCGTCGAACCCCGCCAAGGTGAAGCTGGGCGACGGGACCGAGTTCGACCTCGACCACGGCGCCGTCGCGATCGCTGCGATCACGTCGTGCACCAACACCTCCAACCCCTCGGTGATGATCGGCGCGGCCCTGCTCGCGAAGAACGCCGTGGAGAGGGGCCTGACCACCAAGCCCTGGGTGAAGACGACGCTGGCTCCCGGTTCGAAGGTCGTCTCCGACTACTACGAGCGCGCCGAGCTCACGCCCTACCTCGACAAGCTGGGGTTCAACCTCGTCGGCTACGGCTGTACGACGTGCATCGGCAACTCCGGCCCGCTCATCCCCGAGGTGAGCGACGCGGTCAACGAGAACGACCTGGCTGTCGTCTCGGTGCTGTCCGGCAACCGCAACTTCGAGGGTCGGATCAACCCCGACGTGAAGATGAACTACCTCGCGTCCCCGCCGCTGGTGGTCGCCTACGCGCTGGCCGGTTCGATGGACGTCGACCTCTACAACGACCCCCTGGGTCAGGACGAGGACGGCAACGACGTCTTCATGAAGGACATCTGGCCGAGCGCGGCGGAGGTCGAGGAGGTGATCGCGAGCGCGATCACCTCGGAGATGTTCACCAAGGACTACGCCGACGTGTTCGCCGGCGACGAGCAGTGGAAGTCGCTGTCGACGCCCGAGGGGGACACCTTCGAGTGGGACCCCGACTCCACCTACGTCCGCAAGCCTCCCTACTTCGACGGCATGCCCGACGAGCCGGAGGACGTGCAGGACATCGAGGGCGCACGCGTGCTGCTCAAGCTCGGTGACTCGGTGACGACCGACCACATCAGCCCGGCGGGTGCGATCAAGAAGGACAGCCCCGCAGGGAAGTACCTCGCCGAGCACGACGTGCAGCAGCGGGACTTCAACTCCTACGGCTCGCGGCGCGGCAACCACGAGGTGATGATCCGCGGGACGTTCGCCAACATCCGGCTGCGCAACCAGCTCGCTCCCGGCACCGAGGGCGGGTTCACCCGGGACTTCACCCGGGACGGCGCGGAGAGCACCGTCTTCGAGGCCTCGGAGAACTACCTCGAGCAGGACATCCCGCTCGTCGTGCTCGCCGGCAAGGAGTACGGCTCCGGCTCGTCGCGCGACTGGGCGGCCAAGGGCACGGCGCTCCTGGGCGTCAAGGCCGTGATCGCTGAGTCCTACGAGCGCATCCACCGCTCCAACCTGATCGGCATGGGCGTGCTGCCGCTGCAGTTCCCCGAGGGGGAGACCGCCGAGTCGCTGGGGCTCACCGGCGAGGAGGAGTTCTCCTTCACCGGTGTCACCGAGCTCAACGAGGGCAAGACCCCCAAGACGGTGAAGGTCAGGGCCGGCGACGTGGAGTTCGACGCCTTGGTCCGCATCGACACCCCGGGCGAGGCGAACTACTACCGCAACGGCGGGATCATGCCCTACGTGCTGCGGAACTTGCGCAAGGCCTGAGCACAACGTCATACGAACTGGTCGCCGCGGCGACCACTTCGTATGACGTTGCGGGGCCTGGTGCCGACCGGCGGGTCATCGGTCGGCCGGCCGGGGCGATCCGTGGGGAAGGATCACCGTGACCTTCGTCCCGCGCCCGGGCGCCGAGTCGACGGACACCGCGCCACCGTGCTGGCTCACGATCGCGTGGACGATGCTCAACCCGAGGCCAGTGCCCTGGATGGCCCGCTCCGTCGCCGCTGCGGACCGGAAGAACCGGGTGAACAGGTGCTCCTGGTCCTCCTCGGAGATGCCCATGCCGGTGTCGCTGACGACGAGCGCCGCGCCGTCTCCGTCCTGACTGACGGAGACGCCCACCCGACCGTCGTCGGGGGTGAACTTGATGGCGTTGCTGATCAGGTTCATCACCACGCGCTCCAGGGCCGGCCCGTCTCCGTGGATGACGACCGGTTCCCCCGGCAGCTCGTAGTGCACGTCGAGAGCGCGCGCCCGGGACAGGTCGTCGATCAGCTCCCGACCCTCCCGGACGATGTCGCGCAGGTCGACCTGCTCGTGCTCGAGCTCGAGCTGCCCCGACTCGGCCTTGGAGAGAGTCAGGAGGTCCTCGACGAGCAGTCCCAGCCGGGTGGTGTTGCGCTCGATCCGCTGCACGGCGTCGACCTGGCCCTCGTTGAGGTCGCCCAGGCTCCCGTCGCCGAGCAGCTCGGCATAGCCCGCGATGCTGGTGATCGGCGTACGCAGCTCGTGGCTGACGTTGGAGACCAGCTCCTGCTTGACGTGGTCGACCTCCTCCAACCGCAGCACCGAGGCGTGCTCGCGGTCGAGGGCTGCCATCAACGACGCCTGCACCCGGAGTCGCTCGGTGATGTCCTCGCCCGCGCCGATGTAGCCGACCACGGTCCCGTCCGGTTCGGTGACCGCGGTCAGGGTCAGGGACGTCATCCGCCGGCTGCCGTCCTTGTGGGTGAACTCCCAGTCGCGTCGCTCGCCCGCCTCGACCATGGCGAGCACGACCCGGAGGTGCTGCGGGGGTACGCCGAAGTGTGCCGCGTGCCGCGCGATCTCCTCGGGAGTGTGGAAGATGGCGGGGTTCAGTCCCATCACCTCCGCCGGCGCGAAGCCGAGGAGCTTCTGCGCGCCGGCGTTGTAGTGCGTGATCCGCCCGACGGCATCGGTCGCGATGATCACGGTGCCGCTGGCCGAGTCCAGGAGTCTCTGGATCGTGGTCGCTGTGCGGGTGGCCTGGTTGGTCATCGCGAAGAGCCGTTCGACCGTCAGCGTGAGCGGGACCGTGAGGTAGCAGGCGGCGGCCACGAACAGGTAGACCAGTGCCGGGGCCAGGTCGTCGGGGACACCCCGCATGGTTCCTGCCAGGGGGCCGCGCCCGTTGAAGGTCAGGGCGTACGCCGTCACGCAGACCAGGAAGAGCTGCACGTGGGTCTCGCGCCGGGTGGCCCGGACCGCAGCCCACCCCAGCACCGGGAAGACCGCGAACGCGACCGCGAGCCGGGTCTGCGGCCAGAAGGAGGCGAGGGTCACCACCCCCAGCAGGATCCTCTGGACCATCAGCTCGCCCTGGCCGGCCGCGGCGGGCCGACCCGTCGTCGCGATGATGAGGGGCAGCACCACGAGCTGGGCCGTCAGGGCTGCCAGGAACGAGATCAGGCCGGCGACGCCTGCGTCCTGGGGGTCCAGACCCACGGCCACCGCCGCGCCGGCCGCCACTCCGCACAGGACGCCCGAGGCGAGGGTCACCGCGTGGTAGCGGCGGTTGTCGACCTCGTCGAGGCGCAGACCGCCGCCATGGTGCACGAGCAGCTGGCCGGTGAGGAATGCCGGGAGGATCACTGCCAGGCTGCCGAGCACGCCCAGCGGGAAGGAGACGTCATAGCTGTAGGTCAGGGCCACGCTGATGAAGAGGAGCTCGGCGCCGAAGACCCACCATCGCCGGGAGGGGCCGGCAACCAGGAAGAGCGCGGCCGCGAAGCCGATGGCCGGCCAGCCCCCGAACGAGGTGGCCTGCAGGCTCGGGATCGAGAGGGGGATCGTCGCGAGGGCAAGCAGCAACGCGCACTGCAGCCACTCCCTGCGCGACATGTCCGCTCCTTCGGCTCTGCTCGCCGCTCCTCATCGTGCCGTGAACAGGCCGCCCGTGGGGACCAACTCACCCGTGCGAGGCTGTCTGCATGCTCGTCGCGATCAGCATCAGCCCGTCCGGACGCCCGCTCGACGGGGCCGACCCCTCGACCTCAGGCTCCGACGGCGGGGTCAGCGAGGTGGTGGCGGAGATCGTGGGCGTGATCCGCGCGTCCGGGCTGCCCAGCGAGACCAACGCCATGTTCACCAACATCGAAGGTGAGTGGGACGAGGTGATGACCGTGGTCAAGCAGGCCGTCGACGTCGCCGCCGCGCACTATCCGCGGGTGGGCCTGGTGCTGAAGGCTGACATCCGGCCCGGGTACGACGGACAGCTGGCCGCCAAGGTGGAACGCGTGGAGGAGCATCTGCGTGAGCGCTGAGCCGACCCTCAGGTCCGCCCGCTCGAAGGACCACGTCGGCTCCGTGATCCGGGCGGCGTTCGGCGAGGAGGGCGAGCAGGTCGCGGCACTCTGGGCGGAGATCGAGCAGTCCGATGCCCTGCGGGACAGCCTCGTCGCCGACCAGGACGGCGAGGTCGTCGGGCACGTCGGCCTCTCGCACGCCTGGGTGGATGCTCGACGCCAGCTGGTGGACGTGTGGTTGCTGAGTCCGCTGAGCGTCCTACCCCGGGAGCAGGGGCACGGGATCGGCACCCGTCTGGTGGAAGCGGCGGTCGAGTGCGCCCGGGCGAGCGGGACGCCGCTGCTGTTCCTGGAGGGCGACCCCGGGTACTACGGGACGAGGGGCTTCGAGCGTGCCGACCGGCACGGCTTCGCACCCGCCTCCGTGCGCACGCCGGGCCAGGCGTTCCAGGTGGTGCGCTTCGAGAGTCACGAGGAATGGATGATCGGGCCGCTGGTCTATCGCGACGTGTGGTGGCGCCACGACGCCGCAGGCCTGCGCGACCCTGTGCTGGCACAGCTCGAGGGACAGATCGACGAAGAGTTCGAGGAGAAGAACCGATGAGGTCCGAGATCCGTGATTACCACACCGGCGACGCCGAGGTGGTCCTGGACATCACCGACGACTGCGCCGGCTTCGTGTCGGGGGAGGGCGACGGTCTGCTGCAGCTGTTCGTGCCGCACGCGACGGCCGGGTTCGCGGTGATCGAGACCGGTGCGGGCTCGGACGACGACCTGCTCGCCGCGCTCGGTGACCTGCTCCCCGCCGATGACCGCTGGCGGCACCGGCACGGCACTCCGGGCCACGGCCGGTCGCACGTGATGCCGGCGCTGGTCCCGCCGTACGCCACGGTGCCGGTGCTCGACGGTCGACTCGCGCTCGGCACCTGGCAGAGCATCTGCGTGGTCGACCTCAACGTGGACAACCCCGACCGGCAGGTGCGGTTCTCCTTCCTGGCCGGTTGATCCGGGCTCGCGGGTGATCTTCGGTTTCAGCACCCAGGTCGTGGCGCTCCTGGCCGTCGTCGTCATGCTCGGCGCGACGATGCAGGGGCTGGTCGGCCTCGGGCTCAACCTGGTCTCGGCGCCGATCGTCACCATCGTGGCGCCGTCGCTGATGCCCGAGGTCCCCCTGTTCCTCGCCGTCGTGCTCCCGTTCTTCACCCTGGCCAGGTCGAGGTCCGACATCGACTGGCACGGCCTGGGGTGGGTGCTGTCGGCGCGCATTCCGGGGGTGGCGCTCGGGGTGCTGTTCCTGGCGCTGTTCTCCGACCGGGCCGTGGCGATCGCCGTGGCGCTGATGGTGCTGGTGGCCGTGCTGATCACCATGGCGCCGGTCGAGGTGCCGGTGCGCCGCGTGACCCTCGGCCTGGCCGGCCTGTTCTCGGGCCTCGCCGGGACCGCGACGTCGGTCGGCGGTCCGCCCGTCGCCCTGCTCTACCAGCACCGCCCGCCGGCGCAGATCCGCTCGACGCTCGCGGTGCTCTTCACCGTCGGGGCCGCGATGAGTCTGGTGGGCATCTGGCTCAGCGGCCACCTGGACACCCAGGCGCTGCCGCTGGCGCTGCTGCTCACCCCGTGTCTCGCGCTCGGCGCCTGGGCGGGCAGCCGGCTGCAGCACGTGCTGGCCGACCACCACGTGCGGTATGCCGTGCTGGGGATCTGCGCGGCCTCCGCGCTGGTGCTCCTGGTCCGCAGCCTGCTGTAGCCGGAGGTGTTCTCGACGGGCATCGGCCCGTGCCAGTGTGGCTCCATGACGACGAACCGCGAGCAGCCCTGGTCGGACGCCGGAGTCGAGGGGCGGGTGGTGGTCCTCAGCCGCAACCCGATCGCCGAGGCGATCGCATCCATCGGGGCGATCACGGGGCGCGAGGTGGTGATCGTGGCGCAGGACACCGATGGTCGTGGCGCCGCGGAGGTCGCCGGCCTGGCCCTGCACGAGGGGGATGCGGTCGTGCTCTGCGACCACGACGCTCCCGATGCACCGCGGGTGCTCCGCGACGCGCTGGGCTCACCGGCGGCGTACGTCGCGATGATGGCCAGCCGGCGCCGGGCCGACGGGCTTCTCGCCGAGCTGCGCGACGAGGGTGTCCCGGGACTGGAGAAGCTGCATCTCCCGGCCGGCCTCAACATCGGCGGCAAGGCGCCGGGGGAGATCGCGCTGTCGGTGGTGGCCGAGATCGTCGCGGAGTCCTACGGCCGTCCCGGGGGACCGATGAGGGCCTGACCTCACGGGTCAGCCCGCGCTGCGGGTCTCGCAGAATCGCCGGACGGCCTCGCTCGTGGTCCTGCTCCCGAGCAGCCGGTAGACCGCGGCCGCTCTCTCCCGGCGGCCGGTGCGCCAGCACAGGTCGGCCAGCGCGAAGCTCGCGTCCCTCCGGGCGTACGACGGCCCCTCGTCGGCCAGCCGCTCCAGCTCGGCCTCGATGCTCGTGAGGTCCTGGCCACCGGAGAGGGACACCTGGGCCTGCGCACTGAGCAGCGCCACCCGCACGGCCGGAGAGGGCCACAGCCGCTCGAGCGCGGTGTAGAGGTCCACGACGCGGGGCCAGTCGGTCTCGGCGACCGAGGGAGCCACGCTGTGCACCCCCGAGATCGCGGCCTCCAGGGCGAAACGGCCATCGCCCGAGGCGGCGTAGGCGGCATCGGCCAGGCCCGCGCGCAGCAGTCGCCGGTCCCACCGGGAGCGGTCCACGTCGTCGAGGGTGACGGCGACACCGGCGTCGTCGACGCGCCCCGGGCGCCGGGCGAGGCCGAGCCGCACGACTGCGCGCAGTCCGCGCACCTCGGTGTCGCTGGGGAACAGCACCACGAGTGCCTCCGCGATCGAGAGCGCCTGCGTGCCCAGGTCTGCCAGCGCGTCGTGCGGTTCGAGCACGCTGCGGTGGGCGACGGTGAACATGCCCGCCACGCAGTCGAGGACGATGGGAAGTCTGGCGGTGCGCTCCGCGGCGTCCGGCACCCGGAACTCACCGCGGGCCTGCGCGAGCATCTTCTTCGCGCGCGTCAACCGGGCCGCTGCCGCGCTCTCCTGGATCCCGAGGTGCATCGCGGTCTCGTTCATGCTCAGCCCGCAGACCACGCGCAGGGCGAGCACCATCTGGGCGCCCGGCGCGAGTGCCTCGTCGCAGGCGACGAAGAGCAGGGCCAGTCGGTCGTCGAGCCCGTCGGGCAGCTCACCTGTCTCCACGGCTGCTGTCGCTTCCTGGGATGCGAGCTCCGGGGCGAGGCGCGCGAACGTGTCGCGTCGGCGGTGGTCGTCGATCCACGCACGCTTGGCGACGCGGACGCACCAGGCTGCGAGGTCGTCGATGTCGTCGTGCGTGACGGCGCGAGCCATCGCCTCCGCGGCGTACTCCTCGGCATCGTCGAGGCTGCCCGACCACGCCGCGAGGACGCGCACGATGCGCGGCCAGGCGGCCCGGAACTCGTGACTGGTCGGGCGCACGTGACCATGCTCGCCCATGTGGGGCGGGCAGGTCAGCCGCGTGCGCCGACCAGCCTCGTCACATGGTCGGGAAGACCTTGCGCCACTCGATGGTGCCGCCGGTCGGGACGAGTGCGGCGATCTTGCGAGCGGTCGCCTCGTCGTCGACCTCGACGGCGTAGAAGCCGGTGATCAGCTCGCTCGAGTCGGCGTAGGGGCTGTCGGTGTAGACGGCGTCGTCCACCTTGGCGTCGCCCTGGCCGGGGGTCACCACGCCGCCGTGCTTGGCGCTCTGCAGGGCGTTGCCGCCGACCATGCGCGCCCCGAGCTCGGCCACGGCTTCCTGGAACGCCTTGTGCTCGCCGAAGGTGGCGGCCATCTCCTCCTGGCTGGCCGGTTCACCGCCGGGCATGAAGCGGTCGGAGTCCCAGTCGCCCTCGCGGATCAGGTAGATGTAGGTGTCGGTCATGGCCGCATCCCTTTCGAATCAGTCGAGTCAGCTCCGTGGCGGGGTTCGCCACACCACTGTGACGAACCGGGCCTGCGGAAATCGACTGTTCCGGGGATCGGATTTTCGACCGGTCCGCAGAGGACCGGCGACGAGCCGGACGATCAGTCGGCGAGGAGCTGGCTGACGAGGGCGTCCATGCGCACGTGTGCGCTCTCGCTGCCCGCCGGCACGGCCTCGAAGACCGAGGTGACGAAGCGCTGCACCGCGCGGGAGGCCGTCTGCAGGAGGGCGGTGCCGTCGGGTGAGCACAGCTCGACGATCACGACCGCCTCGCCGGTGTTGCTCAGGCAGGGCCAGACCTGGACGTCGCCGTCGCCGCTGGGCTGGTAGAGGCCGTCGGCGAGCAGCTCACGGGCGAAGGTCCACGTGACGCTGCCGGAGCGTGCCTCGAGCTTCATCGTGACTGCATAGGGATCAGCGGGATCGTAGGAGAACTCACCATCGAGACATTCGATGGCGCTCTCGCCCGAGAGGAACGGGACGGCGGTCCGAAGGACGACGTCAGTGGTCTCGCTGGTCTGGCCGGAGGTGGCGGGGTGCTGCTCCATCGTGAGTCCTCGAGCTGGTCGTTGGTTCGTGAAGTGCTGCCTGGTGGTGGTGCAACGAGCCAAAACTCTTTCCATGACACGATTCCCCGAACTGGTCTAACTAATCCGGACAGGTGGGCTACTTTTCACGGGCTGGTACGAACACCTGTTCGAACAACGGCTATCCTGTGGCCGTGTCGTCCCCACCGAACCGACCCGTCAGTCCGCCGGGCTGGCCCGCCGCCGTGCGACCGCCGGGTGCCCCCGACTGGGAGTCGACCGCCATGGGCTGGTTGCTCGACCTGTGCCCGCCGGAATACCGCACCTACCCGGCCCTGCGCCGGCACCCCGTCGTGCTCGCCCGGTTCGCGGTGCTCTACGTCGAGGCCTGCCAGGCGGCGGTCAACCGCGGCCTGAGCGAGGCCCGAGGCGGGCTGCGCGAGGTGGCCGACGGACTCGTCGTCGAGGCGGCCGTGGAGACCTGGCAACGGGAGTCGGCCCGCCTGCTCGGCGTCCGCCGGGCCGCAGGACTGGTGGAGGAGGCCCTGCGCGGCCGCCGCTTCGTGGCCCGGCTCTGAACCTCGGTGGGCACCGCGACCTAGGGTGAAACCCATGCCCCGGATCGCTGTCGTATTCCTCGTCGACGCGCGCGGCCACGTGCTCCTCCAGCACCGTGACGAGCACGCACCCCGGGCGGCCAACCAATGGGGGATGGTCGGTGGCCACGTCGAGGACGGCGAGGACTTCGACTCTGCCATGAGGCGGGAGATCCTCGAGGAGACCGGGATCGAGGTCGCGGCCGAGGACCTCACGCTCTGGCAGGCCACCGAGTTCGACTACTCCGACGGGCTGCACAACGACTACCGGGTGTACGCCGGACGCGTGGACCTGACCGACGACGACATCGTGCTCGGCGAGGGGCGCGCGATCGTGTTCGTCGATCCTGCCGACACCCCCGCGCTCGACCGGGCCGAGTCGTGCGCCCACTTCCTGCCGCTGTTCCTCTCCTCCGACCTCTACCACCAGCTCACCGAAGGGATCCGCCGATGAGGAAGCCGAAGCCGCGCCGGATCGAGGTGCCCGCGATGGGCGCCGAGGACGTGGTCGTCGACCAGCACGGGACCGCGTGGACCGGCACCGGGGACGGCAGCATCTGGCGGGTCTCCAAGGACGGTGCTGTCCGCAAGGTGGGTGACACCGGTGGCCGGCCTCTCGGCCTCGAGCTCTACGGCGACGATCGGCTGCTGGTCGCGGACGCCCACTCGGGGCTGCTCACGATGAGCACGACGACCGGTGTCCTCGAGCGCCTCGTGACCGAGGTGGACGGTCACCGGATGGTCTTCTGCAACAACGCCGCGGTCGGGTCCAACGGGGACATCTGGTTCTCCGACAGCAGCACGGTCTATCCGATCGAGAAGTGGAAGGCCGACTTCGTCGAGAACACCCGCACCGGCCGCCTGATCTGCCGGCGAGCCGACGGAACCGTGGAGGTGCACCTCGGCGGGCTGGCGTTCGCCAACGGGGTGGCCCTGGCCCCGGACGAGTCGTTCGTGTGCGTGGCGGAGACGGCGCGGCGGACCGTCGTACGACTGTGGCTGCGGGGGGAGCGGGCCGGCACCAGGGACCTCCTGGTCGAGGACCTGCCCGGCTACCCCGACAACATCGCGCTGGGCAGCGACGGCCTGATCTGGGTCACCATCGCCTCGCCGGTGGACCCCTTGGTCGAACGGCTGCGGGAGCGCGCGCCGATGGTCGTGCGCAAGACGGTGACCCGGGTGCCGTCGGCCCTCCAGCCCAAGCCGAAGCAGACCGTGCGTGTCCAGGCCTTCGACGCCACGGGCGCCCTGGTCCACGACGTCGACGCCGATGCGGGGAGCTATCACATGGTCACCGGAGTGCGGGAGCACGAGGGCGAGGTCTGGCTGGGCAGCCTCGAGGAGCCGGCGCTGGCCGTGGTGAGCCTGGCAGACGTCGGCGTCTAGACTCAGACGTTCCGCCAGAGCGATCACCCGACGTCCTCGATCCGCGGGAAGGAGCAGCAGCCGATGGGTCACCTCGAGCACCTCACAGGTCCACAGGACCTGCAGTCGCTCGACGACCGGGCGCTCACCGAGCTCGCCTCGGAGATCCGCGACGAGCTGATCCGCACCTGCGCCCCGCGGGGAGGTCACCTCGGGCCCAATCTGGGGGTCGTCGAGCTGACCATGGCGATCCACCGGGTCTTCGAGTCGCCGCGCGACCGCATCGTCTTCGACACCGGCCACCAGGCCTACGTGCACAAGATGCTCACCGGCCGCGCAGGGCAGTTCGACACCCTCCGCACCGAGGGCGGGCTTTCCGGCTACCCGAGCCGGTCGGAGTCGGACCACGACATCGTCGAGAACTCACACGCCTCCACCTCGCTGTCCTACGCCGACGGACTGGCCAAGGCCTATGCGATCCGTGGCGAGGACCGCCACGTCGTGGCGGTCATCGGCGACGGCGCCCTGACCGGCGGCATGGCCTGGGAGGCGCTGAACAACATCGCCGAGGGCGACGACCGTCGCCTGGTGATGATCGTCAACGACAACGGCCGCTCCTACATGCCCACGGTCGGCGGGCTTGCCAACCACCTCACGGCCCTGCGCACCAGCCCGCGCTACGAGCAGATCCTCGACCTGGTCAAGCGCCGGCTCAACGGCGTCCGCGGCGTCGGGCCGGCGGTCTACGACGCACTGCACGCCATGAAGAAGGGCATGAAGGACGCCCTCGCGCCGCAGGGACTCTTCGAGGACCTGGGGCTGAAGTACGTCGGCCCCATCGACGGCCACGACCGCGCCGCCCTCGAGCATGCCCTGAGCCAGGCCAAGCGCTTCGGCGGACCGGTGATCGTGCACGTGCACACCCGCAAGGGTTTCGGCTACGACCCGGCCGAGCGGCACGAGGCCGACCAGTTCCACCAGATCGGCCCCTTCGACGTCGAGACCGGCGTGGGCACCCCCAAGGGCCGCATCTGGACCGACTTCTTCTCCGAGGAGATGGTCGCCCTCGGCTCGGAGCGCCAGGACATCGTGGCGATCACGGCCGCGATGCTCTACCCGGTCGGCCTGGATCGCTTCGCGGCGGCGTACCCCCAGCGCACCTTCGACGTCGGCATCGCCGAGCAGCACGCGGTCACCAGCGCGGCCGGGCTGGCGATGGGTGGGATGCACCCGGTGGTGGCGATCTACGCGACCTTCCTCAACCGGGCCTT
This sequence comes from uncultured Actinomycetota bacterium, assembly GCA_963843075.1. Classification (GTDB taxonomy): domain Bacteria; phylum Actinomycetota; class Actinomycetes; order Propionibacteriales; family Nocardioidaceae; genus Marmoricola. The sequence continues at coordinate 2,078,158 of CAWJJD010000001.1, forward strand.
CGACCAGGTGCTGATGGATGTCGCGCTCCACCAGTGCGGGGTGACCTTCGTGCTCGACCGTGCCGGGGTGACCGGCGACGACGGCGCCAGCCACAACGGCATGTGGGACATGTCGATCCTGCAGGTGGTGCCCGGCCTGCGGCTCGCCGCACCGCGCGACGGCGCCCGTGTGGCCGAGCTGCTGCGCGAGGCCGTGGAGGTCGACGACGCACCGACCGTGCTGCGCCTGCCGAAGGGCGCCCCGCCGGCGGACCTGGCCGCCGTGGACAAGGCCGGCGACATGGATGTGCTGGTGCGTGACGGTGCGCGCGACGTGCTGATCGTGGGCGTCGGCTCGATGGCCGCCGTCAGCGTCGAGGTGGCCCAGCGTCTGGCCGACCAGGGCATCGGGGTCACCGTCGTCGATCCACGGTGGGTGAAGCCCTGGGATCCTGCAGTCGTGGACATGGCGCGTGACCATCGGCTGGTGGTCTGCGTTGAGGACAGTGGCAGGGTCGGCGGTTGCGGCTCCACCCTGCTGCAGCTGCTCAACGACGAGCAGGTGGACACACCCTTCCGCCAGCACGGAATTCCCCAGGAGTTTCTCGACCATGCCAAGCGGGATGCGATTCTCGAGCGCATCGGGCTCACCGCCCAGGCGCTCGCTCGCGGCATCGTCGAGGACGTCACCGCCCTCGACCGCGACCCCGGCGAGGACCACTCACAGGCCGAGGACGGCATCCATGTGGCGTCCACGGTCGACCGCGACCCGCTGGACTGAATCCCGACGCGCCGGCCGCTTCTGGCCGGCTGCGCTGGCGGCCGTCCTCGCGCTGGTGCTCGGCCTCGCTGGCTGCGGTGGCAGCAGCGACGACGACAACGACCAGCTGCTCGGTGACGGAGCCAGCAAGGTCAGCGTCGCCGACGCCGTGGCCCAGGAGCAGCGGATCCTCAACCAGCGCGCGCGTGCCATCCGTGAGCGCGACCTGGGTCTCTTCCTGCGCAGGGTCGACCACCAGGATGCCGGGCTGATGGCGCGGCAGCGGCAGTACTACCGCAACCTGGTCCAGCTCCCGCTGTCCACCTTCGGCTATCGCGTGACGCAGGAGCAGTGGGACGACGTCTCCACCCCGGCGCGGTGGGGTGACGACGTGCACATCCCGCAGGTCGTGGTGAGCATGCAGCTCGGCGACTTCGACGCGGTGCCGACCGAGCGAACCGTCGGGTTCGTGTTCTCCTTCCGCGACGGCCGGGCCACGATCGTCTCGGACCGCACCAGCACCGGGAAGATGCTGTTCCGGGGAACCCCGGCACCCTGGGACCTGAGCGCGATCACGGTGCGGCAGGAGCCGGGGGTGCTGGGCATCTTCGACGGCCGCACCCGGTCGTCGGCGGCGGTGGTCACGCAGGCCGTGCGCGACGGCATCGAGCAGCTCGACCGGGCGCTGCCGTTCACGTGGTCCGGCAAGGTCGTCGTCTACAGCGTGGAGAGCCCGCGGATCCTGGCCTCCTTCCGGGACGTCCCCGGCGGAGCGATCGAACACCTCGGTGCGATGACCTTCCCGACGTACTCCGACTCCGCCCGGTCCGAGGTCGCCTCCACCAGGATGCTGCTGATGCCGAGCTCGGTGCGCGCCGGTCAGGTGTTCCTCGGGCGGATCACGCGGCACGAGCTGAGTCATGTCGCCATCGGCGTCCGGGACGACGGTTCGCCGACCTGGGTCTCCGAGGGCATCGCTGAGTATCTCGGCGCCCGCGAGGTGCCGGTGCGCGAACGCATCATCCCGACCGCGGCACTGCAGCGGGCGCAGGGTGCGGACGAGGGCATGCCGGAGTCGAAGGACTTCAACGACAGCGAGCAGGAATGGCACTACGCGCTCAGCTGGATGGCGTGCGACTACATCGCCGACACGTTCGGGGAGTCTCGCCTCTGGGAGATCATCGACGCCATGCACAACGGCGGCGAGGGCACCAAGGACGCCGACGAGGACCGCGTGCTCGACCAGGTCCTCGGTTTCGACAGCCGTGAGCTGGCGCGACGGGCCGCTGCGCGGATCCGCAACATCTACGGCTGAGCGGGCTGCCGGTTTCCCAGGTTATGAAGGGAAACTGCCACTTCACACACCGCGCAACGTGTGTGAAGAGGCAGTTCGGGTTCATAACCTGGGAAACCGACCGGCTCAAGTTCTTGCGCAGCCATGCGCCGATGGCGCCGATTGGAGCGCTAGCGTGCTGCAATGAACGTGTTGAGGACCAAGTCCGTCGAGCAGTCCATGAGCGACACCGAGGACGAGGACTACAAGCTCAAGAAGAACCTCACGGCCCTCGACCTGATGGTCTTCGGCATCGGCGTCATCATCGGTGCGGGCATCTTCACGCTGACGGGCAAGGCCGCGGCACAGTTCGCCGGGCCGGCCGTCGTGTTCTCCTTCGCCATCGCCGCGATCTGTTGTGGCCTCGCGGCGCTGTGCTACGCGGAGTTCGCCTCGACCGTGCCGGTCAGCGGCTCGGCGTACACCTTCTCCTACGCGACCCTGGGTGAGCTGGTCGCCTGGATCATCGGCTGGGACCTCATCCTGGAGCTGATGCTCGGTGCGTCCGTGGTCGCGCAGGGGTGGAGCACCTACTTCGTGACGTTCATGGAGGAGATCGGGCTCGGCTGGCCCGACAGTCTCGGGCCCTCGGCCGATGCCTCCTTCGGCCACTTCAACCTCGCGGCCTTCCTGCTGGTGGCGATCCTGACGGTGCTGGTGGCGGTCGGCATCAAGGAGTCGCTGCGGGTCAACCTCGTGCTCGTGGGCATCAAGCTGTTCATCGTGCTGTTCGTGATCGTCGCCGGGCTGTTCTACATCAAGGGCGCCAACTACACCCCGTTCATCCCGCCGAACGCCGGACCGGTCGAGGGGTCGACCGGCCTGACGCAGCCGCTGTTCCAGTGGATCTTCGGCTTCCAGGCCCAGACCTACGGCGTGCTCGGCATCGTCTCGGGCGCCTCGATCGTGTTCTTCGCCTACATCGGGTTCGACGTGGTCGCGACCACGGCCGAGGAGGCCCGCAACCCGCAGAAGGACCTTCCCCGCGGCATCATCGGGTCCCTGGTGATCTGCACGTTCCTCTACATCGCTGTCGCCCTCGTCATCACCGGCATGATCAAGTACGACAAGATCGACACCGAGGCGGCGCTCGCCAGTGCGTTCCGTGACCAGGGCAAGGACGGCTTCGCCACCCTGATCGCGGCAGGGGCCGTGGCCGGTCTGACCACGGTCGTGATGACCCTGATGATCGGCGCGATCCGGGTGCTGTTCGCGATGAGCCGCGACGGGTTGTTGCCGCGGGCCTTCGCGCACGTGAACCGGAGGACCGGCACGCCGATCAACATCACCCTCACGATCGGTGCGCTGGTGGCGATCGTCGCCTCGCTGACGCCCATCGGGAAGCTCGAGGAGATGGTCAACATCGGCACGCTGACGGCGTTCGCGCTCGTCTCGCTCGCGGTGCCGATCCTGCGCAAGCGGCGTCCCGATCTCGAGCGGTCGTTCAAGGTGCCGTGGAACCCCTGGCTGCCGATCCTCGCCGCCGTGGTGTGTGCCTACCTGGCTCTGAACCTGAGCATCGAGACCTGGCTGCGGTTCCTCATCTGGATGGTGCTCGGCTTCGCGATCTACTTCCTCTACGGCTACAGGAACAGCATGGTGGGCCGGGGCGAGGGCCTCCCGGCCGAGGACTACTCGGTGCGTCCCTCGGAGTCCGGCTCCGGGTCCTGAGCCGCTGGCCGACACCCGGGCAGGGGTGGAGGGCATACCGGGGACGGTCACGCTGTTGCACGCCCTAAGGTGGATGGGACCGCAGCCACTGACCTGACCCGCAGGAGGAGCCAACGTGACCGACGCCCGGTTCGTGCACATCGTCGATGACGTCCCGGAGCTCTCCGGACGCGCCGAGGGGCCTGTGCTCGTGACCGCGCTCGACGGTTTCCTGGACGCCGGCAACGCCTCGGCCCTGGCCAGCACCCACCTCACCGAGGCCGGCAACGGTCGGGTGGTGGCGAGCTTCGAGGTGGACGAGTTCTACGACTACCGGGCCAGGCGCCCACCCCTGACCTTCGTCGAGGACCACTACGCCGACTACGAGGCGCCCCGCCTGGTGGTGCGGTTGATGGAGGATCGTCTGGGCTCGCCGTACCTCCTGCTCACCGGTCCCGAGCCCGACATCCGCTGGGAGGCGTTCTCCAGGGCTGCCCGCGCCGTCGTGCAGCACTTCGACGTGCGGCTCGTCGTGTCGCTCGGGTCGGTGCCGATGGCCGTGCCGCACACCCGACCCGTCCAGCTCACCAACCACGCGACCGCGAACCGCCTGCTCGTGCAGGAGAACGTGTGGCGCGGGGAGATCCGCGTCCCGGCGAGCGCGCAGTCGGTGCTCGAGCTGCGGCTGGGGGAGTGGGGTCACGACGCGATGGGCTTCGTCGCGCACATCCCGCACTACGTCGCCCAGTTCGACTACCCGCAGGCCGCGCTGGCACTGCTCGAGGGACTCGAGGACGTCACCGGGCTGCAGTGGGACCTCGATGCCCTCAAGGAGGCCGGCGAGGCGCGGCAGGTGGAGATCGCCACGCAGATCGCCGACTCCGACGACGTTCGTGACGTCGTCACCGGGCTCGAGCAGCAGTACGACGCCTACCACAGCAAGGCGGCCAACCTGCTCGCCGATGACGAGCCACTGCCCAGCGGCGAGGAGATCGGCGCCCAGTTCGAGCAGTTCCTGGCCCGGCTCGAAGAGCCAGAGGAATAGGCCACCCATGCCCGCCTCCGTCGAGGAGCTGATGGCGCTGCTGGACCTCGAGGTGATCGAGGACAACCTCTTCCGCGGCCGCCAGCCCCGCACCCGGATGCAACGCGTCTTCGGTGGCCAGGTGGCCGCCCATGCGCTCGTTGCGGCCAACCGGACGCTGCCCGAGCGCTACGAGGTGCACTCGCTGCACTCCTACTTCCTGCGGCCAGGGGACACCGCGGTCCCGATCGTCTACGACGTCGAGTCGGTGCGTGAGGGGCGCAGCTTCGCCACGCGTCGCGTGATCGCCCGCCAGCACGGCCGTCCCATCTTCGCGATGACCCTGAACTTCCAGGTGCCCGAGGAGGGGCTCGACCACCAGGACCCCATGCCCGACGTACCCGACCCCGAGGACTGCCCCAGCCTCTCGGAGGTGACTCCCGGCTCCAGCGCCGACGCGGAGGCCTGGGAGCAGGAATGGGCCGCGCTCGACGTGCGCTACGCGGGCAGCACCCGTCCGGGCGGGGGCATCGAGGACGACTCGGTGGCGGCCCGGGCCCGGCTCTGGATCCGGGTCAACGGCGCCCTGCCCGACGACCGGCTGCTGCACACCGCGACGTTCACCTACTCCAGCGACATGACCCTGCTCGGAGCCACCCTGGTCCCGCACGGGCTGCACATCGGATCTCCGGAGGTCCAGGCCGCCTCGCTCGACCACAGCATCTGGTTCCACCGTCCTTTCCGGGCCGACGAGTGGTGGCTCTATGACCAGGTCACGCCGTCGGCCACGGGCGGGCGCGGGCTCGCGATCGCCCGCGTGTTCAGCCGCGACGGCAGGCTGGTCGCCAGCGTGGCGCAGGAGGGCCTGATCCGGCTGCGCCACGATGTCCAATAACGCACGAATATTGCGGTAGCCGTTCCGACACGCCGTGACTTGAGTTACTTTTGCCACTCTCTGGGGCTCAAGTGACGAGTGGGGTGCACTGTGCGTGGTCGATACGTGGACGTGACGAGACTGGCCGTCCTGTGGCTGGCGGTGCCTGCTGTCGCCTCCGCCGCGACGCTGGTCGCCGCGCCCGCCGGGGCCGTCGGCGACGGCGGTCACGGCTTCGGAAGGATGGGCCCGGCGAACGCGCGCACCACGGCGGTCAGTCCCGCCAGTGGGCCCGACTTCGAGATGCCGTTCGTCTGCGGCGAGCGCTGGACCGGAACCACCCGGGGGTCCCACTCGCCCAGCGCCTACACCGTCGACTGGAACACCCCGGACGACCTGGGCAAGAAGGCCGTGGCCAGCGCCCCAGGGGTGGTCATCAAGGCCGTCACGCTCAAGGACAGCTATGGAAAGTACGTCGTCATCGACCACGGCGGCGGCTTCACCACGCTCTATGCGCACCTGCGCAACATCAGCACGACGGTCGGCACCTTCCTCGACCAGGGAGACCTGGTGGGGCGCGTCGGGGCGACGGGCAACGTCACCGGTCCACACCTGCACTTCGAGGAGCGCAAGGACGGGGCCTACTTCCCGCCGTACTTCCACCGCGCGCGGTACTCCTTCGGCAGCACGGCCAGCTCAGCCAACTGCGGCGACCGGCCGATCTCGGGCGACTGGAACGGTGACGGGAAGGGAGACGTCGGCGTCTACCGCTCGACGCCCACCGGCAGCGAGTTCCGGCTGAAGAAGCCGGACACCATCCGGGCGTTCGTCTGGGGCGCACCGAGCGACACCCCGTTCATCGGCGACTGGAACGGTGACGGCGTCACCGAGGTCGGTCGACGACCGTTGGGCACGACGGTGTTCACCAAGCGCCTCTGGAACGCCACGTCCCAGAACGTCACCGGGGTCGGTTCGGCGATGGACAGCCCGCTCACCGGGGACTGGAACGCCGACGGGGTCGACGACCTCGGCGTCTACCGGGCGGAGAACCACACCTTCTACCTGCGTCAGCCCAACGGCACCCTGAGCCCCCGTCCCTGGGGTGCGGCCGGGGACCGGGGACTGACCGGCGACTGGAACGGCGACGGCCACGTCGACCTCGGCACGTTCAACCCGTTGACGGGGGTCTGGACACTGCGCAAGCCCGTTGGGTCGACCTACGTGATCCGCAGGATCACCTTCGGCGTCCAGGGAGACCTGCCGCTCGCCGGTGACTGGAACGGTGACGGGATCGACGAGCTGACGGTCTGGCGACCGCGCAACGCGACGTTCTACATGCGCACCCCGACGGCGTCGGGAAGCTACGTCACCAAGACCCTGGTCTTCGGCAACAGGCGCTGACCTCAGGCCTGGCGCGCGCGACCCACCAGGTGTGGTGCGTCGCTGCCGGGTTTGGTCAGGGAGAAGTCCAGCCCGCCCTCCACGACCCGAGACCCGAAGGCGACCTTGCCGGGCAGGAAGATCGGCTTCTTGAACTCGACCTCGACCGTCGACTCGTCGCCCAACCGGTTGGCGAACGCCGCCACGCAGCGCGCCTTGCTCCACATGCCGTGCGCGATCTGCCGCTTGAAGCCGAAGGCCTTCGCAGTCAGCGGGTAGAGATGGATCGGGTTGTGGTCGCCCGAGACCGCGGCGTAGTCCCGGCCCAGGTGGCCCGGCAGGCTCCAGACGGTGCCGGTGCCGGACACGACGTCGAACGGCTCGCGCTCGGCCTTCGCGTCCTTGTCGCCCTTGCCGAGGCGGAGGTATTCAGACGTCGAGTCCCAGACCGTCTCGCCGCCCGACGTCACGGTGGTCACGAGGTCGAAGACGCGACCCTTCGCGTGCGGGCGCAGGTTGACCGCGCTGGCGGAGACGTCGAGCGTCTCGGCCGGGGAGATCGGCCGGTGCTGGGTGATCCGGTTGGCGAGGTGGACCGTCCCGATCGCGGGGAAGGGGAACGAGGAGTCCGTCATGATCCCCATGTGCAGCGGGAACGCCAGCATGTGCGGGTAGGTGAACGGGAGCGTCTGGCTGGGGGCGAACCCGCAGACCTCGGCGTACGCCGCGACGTGGTCGGTGTCGACTGCCACGTCCTTGCGGTGCAGCGTCAGGTCGGGCAGCGTCCCGCCCTTCTTTCCGACGCCGGGGATCAGGTTCACGCCGGGCAGCACGGGAAGCGCCGCCTTGAGCATGGTCGGCAGCGCGCTCGGCTGGCCCGATATCGTCTTGTCGGTCAACTGGTCTCCTCCGGGGCCCCCGGCGAAGCGGGAGCGAAGCGAGCGTTTCGTTGGGGATTCAGGCGCCGAGCATCATCTGGCCGCAGACGCGGACAACGTTGCCGTTGACGGCGGTCGAGCCGGGGGAGAGGTACCACGCGATCGCCTCGGCCACGTCGACCGGCAGACCGCCCTGGCTCATGGCGTTCATCCGCTGCCCGACCTCGCGGGTCGCGAACGGGACGGCGGCCGTCATCTGGGTGATGATGAAGCCCGGCGCGACGGCGTTGATGGTGATGCCCTTGTCGAGGTCCCCGGCGAAGCTGTCCACCAGGCCGATGACGCCGGCCTTCGAGGCGGCGTAGTTGGTCTGGCCGACGTTGCCGGCGATGCCCGCGATCGAGGAGACGCCGACGATGCGGCCGTTGTCCTCGATCAGGCCCTGGTCGAGCAGCTCGCGGGTGATCCGCTCGGGTGCGGTCAGGTTCACCGCGATCACCGAGCTCCAGCGGTCCTCGGCCATGTTGGCCAGCTTCTTGTCACGCGTGATGCCGGCGTTGTGCACGACGGCGTGGACCTGCCCGAACTTGGTCTTCACGTGGTGGGCGATCCGTTGCGGCGCGTCCTTGCCGGTGATGTCGAGGGTGAGGTGGTCGCCCTCGAGCTCCTTCATCAGCGACTGGAGCTCGCTGGCGGCCTGGGGCACGTCGACGCCGAGCACGGTCGCGCCGTCGCGGTGCAGGACCCGGGCGATCTGCTCACCGATGCCGCGCGAGGCGCCGGTCACGATGGCGACCTTGCCGGTCAGCGGCTTGGCGGGGTCCGCGACCGGGGCGGCCTCGGTGGTCCCGGTGGCGCCGAGACGGGCGACCTGGCCCGAGACATAGGCGCTCTTGGGGGACAGGAAGAACGAGAGCGTCGACTCGAGGGTCTCCTCGGCGCCGGAGGCGACGTAGAGCAGGTTGACCGTGCTGCCCTTGCCGATCTCCTTGCCGAGCGAGCGGGTGAAGCCTTCGAGGGCACGCTGCGCGACGCGCTCCTCCTTGTCCTCGACCTGCTCGGGGACGGTGCCCAGCACGAGCACCCGGGCGTTGCTCCGGAGGCTGCGCATCAGCGGGGTGAAGAACTGCTGCAGCGCGATCAGCTCGGAGGAGTGGGTGATCCCGGTGGCGTCGAAGACGAGCGCCTTGAACTTCTCGCCCTCCGGCGCGACGCCGACGTTGCTGACGCCGAGGTTGTCGAGGGCGACGGTGAGAGCCTTGCCGAGGCGGCCGCTGCCGCCGGTCACGACCGTGCCGTCGACGACCGGGGCACCCTCGGTCCAGCGCTCGAGAGCGGTCGGGTTGGGCAGGCCGAGGTTCTTCACGAACAGCTTGCCGACGGGGCTGGAGACGAAGGACTGGTAGTGGTCGGTCATCTTCTTCTGCGTTCCTCTGGTCTGCTCGGGGAGTCTTCGGGTCCACGGTACGGCGGCCAGGTGGGGATGGCGCTACCGGTCAGTAGACACTCAATGTAACGATCGGTGTAACTCGGCGTCCAGATTTCGTGATCTGCCCCTCACCAGGTTTGTTTTCACCCCACGTGGCGGGAGGATGGGGCGAGCCATCCGACTCTCGTAGGAGCAGATCACCTGATGCAGCCCACCACTCGCCGCGTCGCCGTCCTCGGCGGCAACCGGATCCCCTTCGCCCGTTCCAACACCGTCTATGCCACCGCCTCCAACCAGGAGATGCTGACCGCGGCCATCGACGGGCTCGTGACCCGCTTCGGGCTCGAGGGCGAGCGCCTCGGCGAGGTCGTGGCCGGCGCCGTGCTCAAGCACAGCCGTGACTTCAACCTGACCCGCGAGTCGGTGCTCGGCTCGAAGCTGGCGCCCGAGACCCCCGCGACCGACCTCCAGCAGGCGTGCGGGACCGGCCTCCAGGCGGCGATCTACGTCGCGAACAAGATCGCGCTCGGCCAGATCGACGCCGGCATCGCGGGTGGCTCCGACACCACCTCGGACGCGCCGATCGCCATCTCGGAGAAGCTGCGCAAGAAGCTGATCAAGGTCAACCAGCAGAAGGACACCGCCGGCAAGCTGAAGGCGCTCGGCGCGATCCGGCCCACCGACATCGGCATCGAGATCCCGCAGAACGGCGAGCCCCGCACCCGGCTGTCGATGGGCGAGCACGCTGCCCTGACCGCGCTCGAGTGGCAGATCACCCGTGAGGCGCAGGACGAGCTGGCCGTCGCGTCGCACCATCACCTGGCCGCGTCGTACGACCGCGGCTTCCAGGACGACCTCGTGACGCCGTTCAACGGTCTGGAGCGCGACCAGAACCTGCGGGCCGACTCCTCGATCGAGAAGCTCGCGAAGCTCAAGCCGGTCTTCGGCAAGGGGGAGGCGGCCACGATGACCGCTGCCAACTCGACCCCGCTGACCGACGGCGCTTCCTCGGTGCTGCTGGCCTCCGAGGAGTGGGCAGAGGAGCACGGGTTGCCGGTGCAGGCCTACTTCGTCGACGCCGAGACCGCGGCGGTCGACTTCGTCCACGGTGGCGAGGGCCTGCTGATGGCTCCGGCGTACGCCGTCCCGCGGATGCTCGAGCGCAACGGTCTGACCCTGCAGGACTTCGACTACTACGAGATCCACGAGGCCTTCGCCTCGCAGGTGCTCTCGACCCTCGCCGCGTGGGAGGACCCGGTGTTCTGCAAGGAGCGCCTCGGTCTCGACGCCCCGCTCGGCTCGATCGACCGGTCGAAGCTGAACGTCAACGGCTCCTCGCTGGCGGCCGGGCACCCGTTCGCCGCGACCGGTGGCCGCATCGTCGCCAACCTCGCCAAGATCCTCAACGAGAAGGGCTCGGGCCGCGGCCTCATCTCCATCTGTGCCGCCGGTGGCCAGGGCGTCACGGCGATCCTGGAGAAGTAGGCGCCTGCCTGCTGCGCCGGACGTCGTACGAGCTGGTTGCTAGCGTGACCACTTCGGATGACGTCACGCGGGACGTCATCCGAGATGGTCGCCGAGGCAGCCATTTCGGATGACGTTGTCCGGGGCCGTCAGCCGGTGGACAGCGCCTTCGCGGTCGCGACCACGTAGGCGCGTACGTCGTCGGGGGAGACCGGCGAGATCGCGGGGATGCCGGGGGCGGACTCCTTGACCAGCATGCCGACGCGGGCGAGCTGGAGGGCGCCGAGACCGCTGGCGTACATGTGGTTGGCCAGCAGCGTCGGGTCACTCACGTGGAAGTCGCCCGAGGCGTTGCCCGACTCGAGCACCTCGCTGAGCTGGGCGAGGCAGGCGGAGATGCCACGCCCGAGCCTGAACAGTGAGCTCTCGCTGATCTCCTCGAGCAGCTCAGGACCGGGGCGGCGCATCAGGGTCTGGGCGCAGTCGACGAAGGCGGGGTACTCCAGGCCGAAGTCGACGAACGCCTCGACCACGGCGGTGAGCCGCGACGCCGGGGTCCGTTTGCTCTTCGCCGCGGCCGCCAGCCGGGTCTCGAGGTCCTCGAGGTAGCTGACCAGGGTGAGCGCGAACAGCTCCTCCTTGCCGCTGAAGTGACGGTAGATGATCGCCCGGTTCACGCCCACGGCGCGGGCGATGTCCTCGATCTGGGCGTCCCGGACGCCGTTCTCGTCGAAGAGCTCGCGGGTCGCCTTGAGGATCTCCCGCTCGCGGGCGCGGCGACGTGCCGCGGCCGGCTGGCGGGTCGAGGTGCGGGCGGTCGTCATGCAGCGATCGTAGTGCAACTCCCGTTTACACACGCGTATGGCGCTGTGTCATCCATCGATCACGGCACGCGACAATGCAGGTACCGACGACGACCCAGGACCCCGTCCCAAGAGTTGACGAAACAACGCCTCACGCTGAGGAGGGACGTAGGACCTGTGGAGCCGGTGATAGGCGACACCAGTCAAGACCAGGCCGGTGCCCAGTACGACGAGCCCGACGACGGGATCGCCAGGCAAGAGAAGTAGGGCTCCCGCCAGGATGGTGCATGGGGACGTGGGACGGCGCAGCGCAGCCACAGGACGCCGAGCGTCTTCGGTCCTTCTACGGTGCGGCCCCTGAGAGGGGGGGCTCGGCTGTCGCTACCAGACTCCGCCGCGAGCGCCCTTGTTGACCCGTCGCTCAGCCTCACGGTGTGCGTCCAGGTTGCGCCGTGCGTCGGTGTCCAGCGGCTCGCCGTTCGACCTGCGGACGTCACTGACCACCAGGACGAGACAGGCGACGGCGACTGCGGCCACGAACAGCCCGGCCACGCCGGCCACAATGATGTGCAGCATGGGTCGAGGGTAGTGCGAACAGCCGGCTTTCGGCATGACACTGCGCAGGTGCCCGACGAGGGGACACACCTGGTCGCCATCGCCGCTCGTTGTACCTTGGCGGGTCTTGCCACGCACCACTTCGCGCGGTGCACCTCGCAAACGATGGGAGACGACCAGCCATGTTCAAGAAGGACCCGTTGCTCGTGATCATCTTCGTCATCATCTTCGGGACGATCATCGTCGGGATGGCGATGAACTGACTCAGATCGGCATCCAGAACGCGGCACGCTCTGGAAGGGATCGCCTAGCGCGGACCGAGGTGGGCACGGACCGAGTCGATCGTGTCCGCCTCGTGGGCACCCTTGTCGTCGCGGTAGCGCAGCACCCGGGCGAACCGCAGCGCCACCCCGCCCGGATAGCGGGTCGAGCGCTGCAGCCCGTCGAAGGCGATCTCCACGACCTGCTCGGGCCGGACGTCGACGACGTACGACGAATTGTCGGTCGACGAGGTCGCCAGCTCGGTGAACCGCTCGGTCTGCCAGGCCAGCATCTCGTCGGTCATGCCCTTGAACGTCTTGCCGAGCATCACGAACCCGCCGGTCGCGGGATCACGCGCGCCGAGGTGGATGTTGGAGAGCCAACCCTGGCGGCGGCCACTGCCCCACTCGACGGCGAGCACGACCAGGTCGAGGGTGTGGCGGGGCTTGACCTTCACCCAGGCCGACCCACGCCGGCCGGCGTCGTAGGGCGCATCGAGGCGCTTGAGGATGACGCCCTCCTGCCCGTCGGCGATGGCCCGGTCGAAGAACTGCTGGGCCTGGTCGGGGGAGTCGGTGACCAGTCGCCGGACCCGGAGGCCCTCGGGCACCGCCGCGTCGAGACGGTCGAGCCGTTCGCGGGTGGGCGCCTCGATCAGCGAGTCGCCCTCGTGGAGGAGCAGGTCGAAGAAGAACGGGCGGATGCCGGTGGCGCCGGCCTTGGTCGAGGTGGTCGACGCCGTCTCCTGGAACGGGCGGGGGCGACCCGACTCGTCGAGGGTGAGTGCCTCGCCGTCGAGGATCAGGTCGTGGGCGGGGAGTGCGCGGGTGAGCTCGACGACCTCGGGGAGGCGACCGGAGATCTCGTCGAGGCTGCGGGTGAACACCGACACCTCGTCGCCGTGCTTGTGCACCTGGATCCGGATGCCGTCGAGCTTGGTGTCGACGGCGAACTCCCCGTCGAGCTTCTCCACCCCGGCGGCGACGTCGGGCGCGGTCCCGGCCAGCATCGGCCGGACCGGCCGGCCGACGAGCATGCTGAAATCCTCGAGCGCGGTCGCGCCGCTCGTCAGCGCGGCCACGGCGATCGGGCCGGTGGGGGCGCTGAACATCGCGGCGCGGCGGACGGCCTTGACCGGGAGCTCCGCTGCCGCGGCGATGGCGTCGAGCATCACCGAGTCGAGCGCGCCCTGGCGCACGTTGCCGGTGACGAGGTTGCGGAGGAACTCCTGCTCGGGGGCGGTCAGCCGGCCGAACAGCTCGGCCACCGCTGACCTTCGGGCACCCGCGGAGCCGGAGCCGGAGAGCGTGCTGATCTCCTCGAGCGTCGCGTCGACCTCGGTCAGCGTCACGGAGGCCTGGTCGGCCGGTGGCGGGACCTCGGCGAGGCCGCGCCAGCCGACGCCGGTGCGCCGCTGGCGCAGCGTGCCGGACAGGTAGGACGCAGCGATGTCGATCTCGTCGGCGCCGCCCCCCTGCGCGGTCTCGCGGAGGAGATCGGCGATCAGGTCGCGCTTGGTGAGCCGCGAGCGCGTGGCAGCCACCTGGGAGGAGGCCTCGACGAGTCTGGCGAGCAACATGCCGGTCATGGTGTCAGTCGGCGCCGACATACTCTGCGCTCATGAGCACCATGGTCTCCGCCCCGCGCACGCGGGTGTGGCGACCGGACTGGCCGTGCCCGGTGGGTGCGGTGATCTCGCACCACCGCCGCGGACCCGCGGACCCCACGTTCCGTCGTACGCCGGACGGCGCCACCTGGCGAGGCATCCGCACCCCCGAAGGCACCACCACCCTGCGGATCCTCCCGGAGCCCGACCGGGGCACCGTGACCGGCGAGGCCTGGGGCGACGGCGCCTCCTGGGTCCTCGACCGGCTGCCGCGGATGCTCGGCGCCGACGACGACCCGACCGGGTTCGTGCCGCTGCACAAGCCGATCGCGGATGCCTGGCGTCGTCACCAGCACTGGCGGCTCGGAGCCACCGACCTGGTGATGGAGTCCCTGGTGCCGGCGATCATCGAGCAGAAGGTGACCGGCAAGGAGGCCTTCGCGGCCTTCCGTGCGATGGTCCACCGCTTCGGCGAGCGTGCACCGGGGCCGCCGAACGATTCCGACCCGGCCGTGCGCCTCTGGGTGCAGCCCTCCCCGGAGGAGCTGCGCGCGATCCCGTCCTGGGAGTGGCTGCGGCTGCCCGTGGACGGTGCGCGGTCGCGGCCGATCCAGCACGCCGCGCGGGTGGCCACCTCGCTGGAGCGTGCCGGCCGCGAGACGCCGGTGGAGTTCGACCGGAGGGTGCGGACGCTTCCCGGCATCGGGGTCTGGACGAGCGCGGAGGTGCGCTTCCGCGCGCTGGGCGATGCCGACGCGGTGAGCTTCGGGGACTACCACATCCCCGCCAACATCGGCTACGTGCTGACCGGTGAGCCAGTGGACGACGAGGGGCTCGCGACCCTCCTGGAGCCGTACGCCGGACACCGTCATCGGGTCCAGCGCCTGGTGGAGCTGGCTCACCTGGGCAGACCCCGGCACGGCCCCCGGATGGCGCCCCGGCGACACCTGCCTCACTGAGGTCCGGCGCGAACGGGGCCCCAACGCCTAACCTGAGCACCTCATCGCTCACCCGACCCTGAGCCCGAACAGGAGCCCGTGCGTGCCCGTCCTCGACCGCTTCTCCGCCATGTCGGCCAGCGAGATCAGGGAGTTCTTCCGGACCTCCGACGTCCTCGAGATCACCGAGGTGATCAGGTCGGCCACCGACGACGAGCTCCGGGCGCTGATCGACATCGAGCACTTCCGCGCCGAGGGCGTCGTCGCGATCCTGGACCGCTTCGCCGAGTTCGCCGACGCCGAGCGCCTGGCCGGGATCAAGGGCGTCGTCCGCTTCGAGCTCGCGCGCTCGCGCAAGGACAAGGAGCGGCACACCACCCGCTTCGACGGTGGGACGGTCAGTCTCGACCCGGAGGCCGAGCCCGACGTGACGATCGCGGCCGACATCGTCGACTTCGTGCGCCTGGTGACGGGGGAGTCCAACGCGGCCCTGCTCTATCTCGGCGCCGCGCTGGCCATCGAGGGCGAGGAGCTGCTGGCTCTCGCCGTCGGGAGCGTGTTCACCGTGCCGGGCAGCGAGCGGGCAGCCGTGGACCCGAGCGCGCTCGACCCCGTGGACGTCGCGACGGCCGTGGCGACCACGTCCGGGAAGCACATGCGGTCGGTCATGGAGGGCGGCTTCCGGCCGATCGTGCTGGAGGAGGTCTTCCGCCGCTTCCCCGACTTCATCGACGCGGAGAAGGCAGGTGACCTGGAGCTGTGTGTGGGCTTCCGCATCGGCGGCCGCAAGGACGGCGAGGTCGACCGCTACACCGTGCACATCGCCGAGGGCGCCTGCACCATCGAGACCGATCCGCCGGAGGGGCAGCGCCGCGACGCGACGATCACCGTCGAGGGCGCTGACTTCCTGCGCCTCGCGACCGGCCAGCTCCACCCCGTGCGGGGAGTGCTCACCGGTGCCCTCAAGGTCAAGGGCGACCGTGCCAAGGCACTGGCGCTGAACGCGGTGATGGTGCCTCCTGAGCCGCGCAAGAGCTGAGCTGCACCGCCCGAGCCGGCTCAGCGGCCGACGGCGTAGCCCTGCATGCCCCGCGGGTTCGCGCCGGCACGCAGCAGTCCCGAGCCCGGGTCGCGGCTGACCGCGCACATCCGGCCGAGCGACCACGGGCCTTCCGCGACGACCTCGTGCCCGCGGCGAGCCAGCGCCGCCAGGACCTCGGGGTCGATCCGGTCCTCCACCACGAGCACGCCAGGCTCCATCTCGCGCGGGTGGAACGACCCGGGGAAGCTCGTGGTGTGGAACATCGGCGCGTCGATCGCCTCCTGCAGGTCCATCCCTCCGACGACATGACGCAGCAGGAAGAGCGTCTGCCACTGGTCCTGCTGGTCGCCGCCGGGGGAGCCGCAGGCCAGCACGGGTTGCCCGTCGCGCAGCACGAGCGTCGGGGTCAGCGTCGTACGCGGTCGCCGACCAGGAGCCAGCGAGGCCGGCAGACCCTCGTCGAGCCAGAACATCTGCGACCGGCTGCCGAGGCAGAAACCCAGCTCCGGGATCGTCGGCGAGCTCTGCAGCCAGCCGCCGCTGGGCGTCGCGGAGATCATGTTGCCCCAACGGTCGACGACGTCGATGTGGCACGTGTCGCCGCTCACCGAGCCGTCGCGCTGCACGGTCGGCTCACCCGTCGTGGCGTCCGCCGCCCGACCGGTGGCCTCGCCGGCGAGCAGGCGCTGCACGTGCCGGGCCAGGCGTGGCTCACGACCGCCCGGCGACCCAGGGCGTACGCCGAGATCGGCGGTCTCCCCGACGAGGGCAGCCCGAGCCGTCACGTAGTCGGCGGCCAGCAGCTCGCCAGCGGTCAGCGGGCTGTCGTCGCCGAACCACGCCTCGCGGTCGGCCATCGCCAGCTTCCAGCACTCGGCGACCGCGTGCATGCCCTGCTCGGTGCCCGGGTCGAGCGCCGCCGGCTCGAGGACGTCGAGCATCGCCAGGACCTGGAGCAGCGCCGGTCCCTGTCCCCACAGGTCTGTCTTGGCCACCTGGACGCCGTGCCAGTCGGTGACCACCGGGTCCTCCCAGGTCGCGGAGAACCGGGCCAGGTCGTCACCACCGACGAGCCCGGGCAGCACCTCGCCGCCGGAGTGGCGCCACTGTGTGGTGCGGAAGGCCTCGACGGCCTCGGCGACGAAGCCGCGGCTCCAGGTCTCGCGCGCAGCCTGTGCCTGGGCTGACACGTCGGGGCCGGCAGCGGTGGCGGCGTCGACGAGCCGGTCGAGCACCG
Source organism: uncultured Actinomycetota bacterium (assembly GCA_963843075.1). Classification (GTDB taxonomy): domain Bacteria; phylum Actinomycetota; class Actinomycetes; order Propionibacteriales; family Nocardioidaceae; genus Marmoricola. The sequence continues at coordinate 2,095,371 of CAWJJD010000001.1, forward strand.
ACGCATAGACAGGGTTGGCGAAGAGCTCTCCCGCACGCGGCACGCCGTCGCGCAGCCACAGGTCCGCCGAGGTCGTCCAGCTGTCGCGGAACAGGTCCTGGACCCGGTCGATCGTGGCGGCCACACGGCCGAGGAGCGGGTGACCGGCGCGCGCGTAGCCGATCGCGGGCTCGAGCACCGTGGCCAGCGGGAGCGAGCCGTGGTCGCGGAGCAGGAGCAGCCACGCGTCGACGGCGCCGGGGACCGCCGCGGCCACCGGACCGGAGCCGGGCACGTGGTCGAGCCCCATCGCCGCGAAGGCCTCGGGCGTCGCACCGGCGGGCGCGGGTCCCTGCCCACAGAGCACCCGTGGCGCGGGATCGGCGGCCGTGGCGACGATCGCCGGGAGGTCGCCACCGGGACCGTTGAGGTGCGGTTCGACGACGTGGAGCACGAAGCCTCCGGCGACGGCCGCGTCGAAGGCGTTGCCGCCGAGCTCGAGCATCCGCTGGGCCGACTGCGAGGCCAGCCAGTGCGTCGAGGAAACCATCCCGAAGGTGCCGCTGAGCGTGGGACGGGTCGTGAACCCGGTCATCGGTCTCCCCGCCGGTGCGTGAGGAGCTGCTTGGGCCCGTCGAGATCCCGGAGTCGGCGTGGTCGCATGGGGTCGAGCCTAGATGCGGACACATGGGGCGTCGGGGCACAGGTCTGGATATCGCTTGCCCGGTGCGACAGGCTCTGATCCAGACATCCGCCCGGTCAGCACCTCTGGAGGCCAACACCATGCGCAGCACCATGCAGGACGTCCCGCTCACCATCGGCTCACTGATGAAGCACGGCACCACGGTCCACGCCGACTCGGAGGTGGTGACCGCCACGGCCGACGGCACCCGACGCCAGACCTACGCCGAGCTCGGCAGGCGAGCGGCCCAGCTCGCCAACGGGCTGCGCTCGCTGGGCATCGACGGCGACCAACGCGTCGGCACCTTCCAGTGGAACAACGCCGAGCACCTCGAGGCCTACCTCGCGGTCCCGTCGATGGGTGCGGTGCTGCACACGCTCAACATCCGGCTGTTCCCCGAGCAGCTCGTCTACATCGCCAACCACGCCGAGGACCAGATCGTCATCGTCGACGACTCCCTGGTCGGCCTGCTCGCGCCCCACCTGCCGGAGATGAGGACGGTGCGGCACGTGCTCGTCGCCGGCCCCGATGCCGCCTCGTCCGACCTCGACTCGCTGCGCCAGAGCGGCAAGGAGGTGTCTCTCTACGAGGACCTGCTCGCCGACCAGCCCGAGGAGTTCGACTGGCCGGAGATCGACGAGCACTCCGCCGCTGCGATGTGCTACACCAGCGGCACGACCGGCAACCCCAAGGGAGTCGTCTACAGCCACCGGTCCGCGTGGCTGCACTCCCAGATGGTCACGACCGGCAACATCGGCAGCCTGAGCTTCCACGACCGGGTGCTGCCGATCGTGCCGATGTTCCACGCCAACGCCTGGGGCCTGGCCTACGCCGCCCTGATGAGCGGGGCCTCGCTGTGCATGCCCGACCGCTGGCTGCAGGCCGAGCCGTTGTGCCGGTTCATGACGGAGAGCAAGCCGACGGTCTCCGGCGCGGTGCCGACGGTCTGGAACGACGTGCTCGGCTACCTCGACAAGAACCCCGAGAGGGTGCCCGACTCGCTCCGGCTGATCCTGTGCGGCGGCTCCGCCGTACCCGTCTCGCTGCAGCAGGCGCTCCAGGATCGGCACGGCCTGCTCGTGCTGCAGGCCTGGGGGATGACCGAGACCTCGCCGGTCGCCTCGGCCGGACTGCCGCCGGTCGGTGCTGACGGTGAGGACCAGTGGGCCTATCGCGGCAGCCAGGGCCGGGTGGCCTGCGGTGTCGAGGGTCGCATCGTCGCCGACGACGGCAGCGAGCAGCCGTGGGACGGCAAGGCGGTCGGGGAGCTCGAGGTGCGTGGGTCGTGGGTGACCGGGGGCTACTACAACTCCGACGACCCCGAGGTCGACCAGAAGTTCCACGACGGCTGGCTGCGCACCGGCGACGTGGGCTCGATCGACGAGCTCGGCTACATCCGTCTCTCCGACCGGGCCAAGGACGTGATCAAGTCCGGTGGCGAGTGGATCTCCTCGGTCGACCTCGAGAACGCGCTGATGGCCCACGACGACGTCGTCGAGGCCGCGGTGATCGGGATCCCGGACGACAAGTGGGGCGAACGCCCGCTCGCCTCGGTGGTGGTGCGCGAGGGTGCCACCCTGACTCCGGCGGAGCTGGTCGAGTTCCTGAGCAAGGACTTCGCGAAGTGGCAGCTGCCCGACTCGTGGGCCTTCATCGACGAGGTGCCCCGCACCAGCGTCGGCAAGTTCGACAAGAAGGTCATCCGCAGGTGGTACGCCGACCACGAGATCGACGTGGAGAACGCCAGGAGCTGACGAGGGCTACCGCACGCCCCACGTGTAGGTCTGCTTCTGCAGCTCGAGGTAGAGGAAGGTGTGGATCGACACGATGCCGGCGATGGGGCGGATCCGGGCCGTCACCAGCTCCAGGAGGTGCGCGTCGCTCTCCCCGACCACCTCGGCCAGGATGTCGAACTCACCCGCGGTGATCACGACGTAGTCGACCTCCTGGATCTCGGCGAGCGCCTCGGCGACGGGTTTGCGCGGACCCTCGACCTTGACGCCGAGCATCGCCTGCCTGGCGAACCCGAGCTGGAGCGGATCGGTCACCGCAGTGATCTGCATGACGCCGGTGTCCTCGAGGTGCTTGACCCGCTTGACCACCGCGTCCTCGGAGATGCCGACGATCTCGGCGATCGAGGCGTAGGAACGACGGCCGTCCTGCTGGAGCTGCTCGATGATCGCCTTGGAGATCGCGTCGATGGTGGTCCTCGGGGGACCGGCATGGGGGAGGCGCGGATGCACTCCCGCGCCGTCATCGCTCCGCTCGCCCTTGATCACGTTGCCGACCCGTCCCTCGCGTGTGTCCCCGGCGTCCACACGCCGGGCACGATACTCGCCTCGTTCGCCCGTCGTGGCCACAACGGGCCCAGCGCGGCTCGACGCGCGAGGCCCCCGGCGAACGGGTCAGTGCCCCCCGGTGAGGCCCGCCATCAGGCGCGCCACCCGGCTCGGCCGACGGGTCCATCTCTCCTCGGCGTCGGAGAGCGTCGCCGCCTGCAGACCGGCGTTGATGCCGAGCCAGCGCAGCGGCTCCGGCTCCCACCGTCGGCTGCGGTGGCCGACCCAGGGGAGGGTCACGAGGTCGCTGTCCGCACCGGTGACCAGGTCGGCGAGGGTGCGTCCGGCCAGGTTGGTGGTGCCGACCCCGTCGCCGACGTAGCCGCCGGCCCAGCCGAGCCCGGTGCTCCGGTCCAGGCCGACCGAGGCGGCCCAGTCCCGGGTGATGCCGAGGCAGCCGCCCCACTGGTGGGTGAACTCGACGTCGTGGAGCTGGGGAAGCATCTCTCGGAGCACCGTCCGCAGGTCGGCGAAGACCCGCGGCTCCGCGTCGTACGAAGGGTCGATGCGGGAGCCGAAGTGGTACGGCGCTCCGCGACCGCCGAAGGCCAGGCGGCCGTCAGCCGTGCGCTGGCCGTAGATGATCAGGTGGCGCGCGTCGGTGAACGACGGCCGGTCGGCCAGCCCGATGGAGCCCCACATCGAGTCCGGCAGCGGCTCGGTCGCGACCATCAACGAATAGACCGGTGCCACGGCTCGACGCAGCCCGGCGATCTGCGGGGTGTATCCCTCGGTCGCGCGCAGGACCACCTCCGCGCGCACCGTGCCCTGCTCGGTCCGGACAGTGCCGGGAGCGATGGACAGCACCCGCGTCTGCTCGAAGATCGGCACGCCGCTGGCCTCGACGACACGGGCGAGCCCCCGCACCAGCCGGGAGGGATGGATCACGGCGCAGTGCGGGGTGAAGGAGCCACCGAGGACCGGTGAGGCGGCGAGCATGCCCCTGGCCTCGTCCGGCTCGAGCAGCCGCTCGTCCTCCTCGGTGAACCCGCGAGCGTGCGCGAGCTCCACCGATGTGCGCAGCCGCTCGAGCTGCACCTGGTTGCTGGCCAGGGAGACGGTGCCCCCGCGGTGGTAGTGCGCGTCGACGCCCTCCGCCTCGGCCACCCGGCCGACCTCGCGGACCGACGCCTGCATCGCCCGGTGCAGGCGGAGAGCTCCGTCCTCGCCGTCCGACGACCTGTCCGCCAGCGTCTCCCAGGAGGTGGGGAACAGCGCGCTGCACCAGCCGCCGTTGCGCCCGGAGGCGCCGAAGCCGGCCACCTCCGCCTCGAGCACGACGATGCGCAGGGTCGGGTCGGCCCGCCTCAGGTAGTAGGCCGACCAGAGCCCGGTGAGGCCGGCGCCCACGATGGCGACGTCGTAGGACGCCGGGCCGGGCAGGGCAGGCCGGGGGAGGAAGTCGTCCCCGGCGGTGGCGTGCCACAGCGAGAGCGAGCGGTAGTCGACGTGCGTGCTCAGCGGACGCCCCAGGAGTAGGTCTGCTTGGCGAGCTTGAGGTAGACGAACGTCTCGGTGGTGCGTACGCCGGGCACGGCTCGGATGCGACCCGACACGAGCTCGAGCAGCTCCTCGTCGCCGGTGCTGACCACCTCGCAGAGCACGTCGTAGGTGCCGGCCGTCATCACGACGTAGATGACCTCCTCCATCGCGGCCAGGGCGTCCGCCACCGGCTGGACGCTCCCGTCCACGTGGATGCCGACCATCGCCTGCCGGCCGAAACCGAGCTGGAGGGGGTCGGTGACCGCCACGATCTGCATGACACCGGCCTCGGAGAGTCGCTGGACGCGTTGCCGGACGGCCGCCTCCGAGAGCCCGACCGCCTTGCCGATGGAGGCGTAGGAACGCCGTCCGTCCTGCTGCAGCTGCTCGATGATCGACTTGGACACCTCGTCCAGCACGGGGGTGCCCTTCGCGGCTGCGGACTTGTCGTTCATGTCGAGCATCGTGGTCGCTACGGCCGTCGCCTGGCAAGGCTGAAAGGCCCTCGAGACGCAAGAAACCGTGTCGCTACTACCCCAGGCGTAACGGTTCCGTGGCATTCATGTGTCGTGACAACGGAATCCCTTGTCGCAGGGCTACCCTCCGTGCGAAGGTTTCCCCGACACGGGAGGAGTCCGGGTGGTCGCGACAGGCACAGGGTCGAGAGGCCCCAACAGACGCACCCTGCTCAAGGGCGCCGGGGTCGCCGCCTTCGGGTTGGGAAGTGCCGCGGTGCTCCCGCTGTTCGGCTCACCGTCGCAGGTGCAGGACCCCGAGAAGTGCTACGCCAAGGACATGTCGGCGACCCGGAAGAAGCTGGTGGTCTCCAACTGGCCCGCCTACCTCGACCCTGCCGAGAAGGGCAAGAAGAACACCCTCGAGGACTTCGAGGCGGCCAGCGGCATCACCGTGAGCTACACCGACGACGTGAGCGACAACGCCGAGTTCTTCGCCAAGGTGCGCAACCAGCTCGGCGGCTGCGAGCCGATCGGCCGCGACATCATGGTGCTCACCGACTGGATGGCCGCGAAGATGATCGGCCTCGGCTGGGTGCAGCCGCTCGCCGCCGACAAGATCGCCAACGTCCACAAGAACCTGATCAAGCCGCTGCAGGGGCGTCAGTGGGACAAGGACCGCACCTTCTCGGCGCCCTGGCAGAGCGGTCTCACCGGCATCGCCTACAACGCCAAGCTGACCAAGGAGGTCGGCAGCTTCAAGGACCTGCTCACCCGCCCGGACCTGAAGGGCAAGATCACCTTGCTCTCGGAGATGCGGGACACGATGGCGTTCATGATCAAGCTGACCGGTGGCAACCCCGACAAGTTCACCGGCGACGAGTGGTCCAACGCGATCGACGAGCTTCGCAAGGCCGTCAAGGGGGGCCAGGTGCGCGCCTTCACCGGCAACGAGTACATCCAGGACCTCACCGCCGGCAACATCGTGGCCTGCGAGGCATGGTCCGGCGACGTCATCCAGGCCCAGTTCGACAACCCCGACATCAAGTTCGTCGTACCCGAAGAGGGTCTGTCGCTGTGGAGCGACAACATGCTCGTGCCCAACAAGTCCGAGCACCGCGAGAACGCCGAGAAGTGGATCGACTACTACTACCAGCCCGAGGTCGCGGCGAAGCTGGCCGCGTGGGTCAACTACATCTGCCCGGTCGAGGGTGCCCGCGACGCGATGGTCAAGATCGACGACTCCCTCGTGGACAACAAGCTGATCTTCCCCGACGAGGAAGACCTCAAGGACACGTTCGACTTCATGGTGCTCGATGACAAGCAGAACCAGCAGTACGAAGGAGAGTGGTCGGATGTCACAGGTGGCTGAAGCTCCCACGGATTCCGACGTCGGGGGGTTCGACGGGCTGAGGATGCGGAGCCTGACCAAGGAGTTCGCCGCGTTCACAGCCGTCAAGTCGCTCGACCTCGACGTGCCGACGGGGTCGTTCTTCGCACTGCTGGGGCCCTCGGGCTGCGGCAAGACGACGACCCTGCGCATGGTGGCTGGGCTGGAGACTCCCACCTCCGGGTCGATCACCCTGGGCGGCAAGGACATCACCTGGGACAAGCCCTACCGCCGCCCGGTGAACACCGTCTTCCAGAACTACGCGCTGTTCCCCCACCTCGACATCTACGAGAACGTCGCCTTCGGTCTGCGCCGCCGCAAGAACAAGGAGGTCGACCGATCAGTCCGCGAGATGCTCAGCCTGGTCGAGCTGGAGTCCCAGGCGCGCAAGAAGCCACCGCAGCTCTCGGGCGGGCAGCAGCAGCGCGTCGCCCTCGCCCGGGCCCTGATCAACAGCCCCGAGGTGCTGCTCCTCGACGAACCACTCGGTGCCCTCGACCTGAAGCTCCGGCGGTCCATGCAGATCGAGATCAAGCGCATCCAGACCGAGGTCGGCCTGACGTTCGTCCACGTGACGCACGACCAGGAGGAGGCCATGACGATGGCCGACACGATCGCGGTGATGAACGCCGGAGTGATCGAGCAGATGGGCGCTCCGGCCGAGCTCTACGACAACCCGCAGACCACGTTCGTGGCCAACTTCCTGGGCCAGTCCAACCTGATCGAGGGCACCATCCGGGGACGTGACGGCGACTTCGTGAAGGTCGACATGCAGGGCACCGTCGCCTCCATCCCTGCCGATCGCTCCCACGTCACCGGGACCGACGGCGAGCTCGGGTGGGTCGGGATCCGGCCGGAGAAGGTGCTCATCGCCGAGGTCGGGGAGTCGCTCGACGCTCCGGGAAGCAGCATCCCCGGCGGCATCGTGAGCGACGTCAGCTTCGTCGGGGTGAGCACGCAATACCTCGTCCGGATGCCCTGGGGCCAGGAGGTGCAGGTCTTCGAGCAGAACACCGGACGCCGCCGCCTGTTCCGCCAGGGAGAGAAGGTCGACGTCTCCTGGCGACCGGAGTACTCCTTCCTCCTCGACCACAACCAGGATGCGACTGCCGGTGTCGACAAGGAGGACGCGGCGCCGTGACCGCCTCCACCGCGGCCCCGCCACGGGCGACGGCGGCGCCGGACCCGGAGCCGGAGCGGCACCGCGAGAAGCGCAAGCTGACCGGCTACTGGCTGCTGCTGCCGGGTGCCCTGTGGCTGGTCGTCTTCTTCGTGGTCCCGTTCTACTCGCTGGTCGCGACCAGCCTCTACGACCCTGACGGCTCGGTGCTGCAGGGCTACGACATGACGTGGGCCTTCGGCAACTACGTCGATGCCGTCCAGGCCTACTGGCGCCCGCTGCTCCGCTCGCTCTGGTACGGCGGGATCGCGACCCTGATCTGCCTGGTGCTCGGCTACGTGCTCGCCTACGCGATCGCGTTCAAGTCCGGCCGCTGGAAGAACCTGATGCTGGTGCTGGTGATCGCGCCCTTCTTCACCAGCTTCCTGGTCCGCACGCTGTCGTGGAAGCTGCTCCTGCGCGACGACGGAGTCATCGTCAACACCCTCCAGTTCCTGCACATCGTGGGCGGCGACGGGCGACTGCTGGCCACCCCGATCGCCGTGGTCGCCGGCCTGGTCTACAACTTCTTGCCGTTCATGGTGCTGCCCCTGTTCGCGAGCATCGACAAGATCGACCACCGCCTGATCGAGGCTGCCGGTGACCTCTACTCGCGGCCGATCGTGGGCTTCTTCAAGGTCACCTGGCCGCTCTCGCTGCCCGGGGTCGTCTCCGGCACCCTGCTGACCTTCATCCCCGCCGTCGGCGACTACATCAACGCCGAGCTGCTCGGGAGCCCGCGCCAGCGGATGATCGGCAACGTCATCCAGAACCTGTTCACCGACGCCAACGACTATCCCGCCGCCGGGGCGCTCTCGGTGATGCTGATGCTGCTGATCCTGGTGATGGTGCTCTTCTACGTCCGCCGCGCAGGGACGGAGGAGCTCCTGTGAACTCCCCGCTGCAACGCCTGGGTCGTTGGATCGGCAAGCACCTCGTCCTGATCGGCGGGCTGCTGGTGATCGTCTACATGTTCGTGCCGATCGCCGTCGTCGTCCTGATGAGCTTCAACAAGCCGAAGAGCAAGCTGATCTATCGCTTCGACTCCTTCACGCTGCAGAACTGGCTGCACCCGTGCACCGACAAGAGCATGTGCAACGCGGTCGTGCGCAGTGTGGAGATCGGCCTGCTGGCCACGGTGGTCGCCACGATCCTGGGCACGCTGATGGCCTTCGCCCTCGTGCGTCACCGGTTCGAGGGCCGTTCGGCGGCCAACCTGGTGATCTTCATGCCGATGGCCTCGCCCGAGATCGTGATGGGCTCCTCGTTGCTCGCGCTGTTCGTCGCGTCCGGCTTCGGTGGTCAGCTCGGCTTCTGGACGATCCTGATCGCGCACATCATGTTCTGCCTGTCGTTCGTGGTGGTGACGGTGCGCGCCCGGCTGGCCGGCCTGGACACCAACCTCGAGCAGGCGGCGATGGATCTCTATGCCACCGAGGCGGAGACGTTCCGGCGGATCACCCTGCCGTTGGTGTTCCCGGGGATCCTGGGCGCCGCCCTGCTGTCGTTCTCGTTGTCCTTCGACGACTTCATCATCACCAACCTCAACGCAGGCAACACCACCACGTTCCCCATGTACGTCTGGGGTGTGGCGCAACGCGGAGTGCCGATGCAGGTGAACGTGATCGGGACGCTGATGTTCATCATCTCGATCACGATCGTGATCGGCGCGGAGCTCAACCGCAGGCGTCAGGAGAAGGCGCTCGCCTGATGTCACCCCGCTCGACGGCGGCGGCGGCCGCCTCCCTGGCTGACGCGAGCCCGACGCCCTACTGGCTCGACGACCCGGAGCGACCCGCCGCGCTGCCGCCGCTCGCCGACCTCGACGGCCCGGACACGGCCGACCTGGTCGTCGTGGGCGGTGGCTACCTCGGTCTGTGGACGGCGCTGCTGGCCAAGGAGCGCGATCCTGGACGTGAGGTGCTGCTGCTCGAGGGGGAGACCTGCGGACACGCGGCGAGCGGCCGCAACGGCGGCTTCTGCGAGGCCAGCCTGACCCACGGCTTCGGCAACGGCCTCGCGCGGTGGCCGACCGAGCTCGACACGATGCTCGCGATGGGTCGCGAGAACCTGGACCAGATCGAGCGCACCGTCCACGAGCACGGCATCGACTGCGACTTCGTCCGGGCCGGGTCGTTCGCCGTGGCCACGCAGGACTATCAGGTCGCCCCGCTGCGGGAGGAGTACGACGAGACCCGCGTCCACGGCATGGCCACCACCTGGCTTCCCGGTGAGGCCCTGCGCGAGCGGGTCCACTCGCCGACGTTCCTGGCCGGGATGCACGATCCCGATGCCGCGATCCTCGAGCCGGCCCGGCTGGCCTGGGGTCTGCGAGAGGCGTGCCTGCGTTCCGGCGTACGCATCGCGGAGGGCAGTCGCGTGACGTCCATCGCCCGGTCCGGTGCCGGTGTCGGCGTACACGTGGGGGAGGAGCGGGTGCACGCGGAGCGCGTCGTACTCGCCACGAACGCCTATCCGTCCCTGCTGCGCCGCCTACGGCTGATGACGGTCCCGGTCTACGACTACGCCCTGATGACCGAGCCGCTCACCCCGGCACAGCGTCAGGCGATCGGCTGGGAGGGACGCGAGGGCATCGGCGACAGCGGCAACCAGTTCCACTACTTCCGCACCACGCGCGACGGCCGGATCCTGTGGGGTGGCTACGACGCGATCTACCACTACGCCAACGGCATCGCCGATGACTACGACGCGCGCCAGGAGACCTTCGAGGTCCTCGCCGAGCACTTCTTCACCACCTTCCCGCAGCTCGAGGGCCTCGGGTTCTCGCACGCGTGGGGCGGAGTGATCGACACCTGCACGCGTTTCGCCGCCTTCTACGGCACGGCGATGTCCGGCCGTGTCGGTTACGCGCTCGGGTTCACCGGTCTGGGCGTGGCCGCGACCCGGTTCGCCGGAGACGTCGTCCTCGACCTCCTGTCGGACCAGGAGACCCCGCGAACGCGCCTGGAGATGGTGCGCAAGAAGCCCGTCCCGTTCCCACCCGAGCCGCTGCGCTGGGTCGGCATCGAGGCGACGCGACGCTCGCTCGCCCGCGCCGACGCCCACGGTGGCAAGGAGAACCTCTGGCTCAAGGCGATGGACCGGTTGGGGTTCGGGTTCGACTCCTGACCCGCCGCTCGCGCCTATCCTCGTCGCTGGCGGCAGATCGTCTCGGCGACGTCGCGCACCTTGTGGCGCGAGTCGGCAGACCGCTGCACCAGCATCTCGAACGCGTCGTCCCGGCTCAGCTCGTGCCGCTCGATCAGCACGTCGATCGCCTGCCCGATGACCTCGCGTGGCCCCATCAGCTCGATCACGGTCTCGTTGCTGGTGCTGGTGCTGGTGCTGGTGCTGGTGCTGTGTGACACGAGAACCCCGCCCTCCACAGTTGTGTTGCATGCCCACTACCGGGGTCAGGGGTAGACATCGAGTGCAGCACAGCTTCGGGCCACCACCTAGGGATGTCGCTCGCAACTTCGCAAAGCGGCGCGAATGTCCCTGATGATGGGGTGAATTCGGTCACAGGGACAGTCGGTGGAGCACAGTGCCGTCGGCTGGCACGAGGAACGAGCGTCGATCTGCGAGAAGTGGGGCCTAGAGCTGGTCCCAGGCCCGGGTCAGCACGTCGCGGAGGATGCGCTCCATCTCGTCGAAGGTGCCCTGGTCGGCGACGAGCGGAGGAGCCAGCTGCACCACCGGGTCGCCGCGGTCGTCGGCGCGGCAGTAGAGCCCGGCCTCGAACAGCGCACCGGAGAGGAAGCCGCGCAGCAGGCGCTCGGACTCCGCGTCGTCGAAGGTCGTCTTCGTCGCCTTGTCCTTGACCAGCTCGATGCCGTAGAAGTAGCCGTCGCCGCGCACGTCGCCGACGATCGGCAGGTCGTTGAGCTTGTTCAAGGTGGCGCGGAAGTCGCCCTCGGTGGCCAGGACGTGCTCGTTGAGCTGCTCGCGCTCGAAGATGTCGAGGTTGGCCATGGCGACGGCGGTCGAGACCGGGTGGCCACCGAAGGTGTAGCCGTGGGCGAAGGAGGCATCGCCCTTGGAGAACGGCTCGAAGAGACGGTCGGTGGCGATCATCGCGCCCAGCGGGGAGTAGCCGGAGGTCAGGCCCTTGGCGCAGGTGATCATGTCGGGCTGGTAGCCGTAGCGCTCGGCCGCGAACATGTGGCCGAGCCGTCCGAAGGCACAGATGACCTCGTCGGAGACCAGCAGCACGTCGTACTCGTCGCAGATCTCGCGCACGCGCTCGAAGTAGCCTGCGGGCGGCGGGAAGCAGCCGCCGGAGTTCTGCACCGGCTCGAGGAACACCGCCGCCACCGTGTCGGGGCCCTCGAACTCGATCGCCTCGGCGATCCGGTTGGCGGCCCACTGGCCGAAGGCGTACTCGTCGTCAGGACCGAGGTAGGAGGTCTCGGCGGCGCGGTAGAAGTTCGTGTTGGGCACCCGGAACGTCGAGGGCACCAGTGGCTCGAACGGCGCCTTCATGCCGGGCAGGCCGGTGATCGAGAGGGCTCCCTGTGGCGTGCCGTGGTAGGCGATCGCGCGGCTGATCACCTTGTGCTTGGTCGGCTTGCCGGTCAGCTTGAAGTACTGCTTCGCGAGCTTCCACGCGGTCTCGACGGCCTCGCCGCCTCCGGTGGTGAAGAAGACCCGGTTGAGGTCGCCGGGAGCGTAGTCGGCCACGCGCTCGGCCAGGTCGATCGCGCCGGGGTGGGCGTAGGACCAGAGCGGGAAGAAGGCCAGCTCGGCCGCCTGCTTCGCGGCGGCCTCGGCGAGCTCGGTGCGACCGTGCCCTGCCTGGACCACGAAGAGCCCGGCCAGCCCGTCGATGTACCTGTTGCCGTTGGAGTCCCAGATGTGGACGCCGTCGCCGCGCACGATCGTCGGCACCTGGTGGGTGTCGTAGGTCGAGTGGCGCGTGAAATGCATCCAGAGGTGGTCCTTGGCGGCCTGCTGGCGACCCTCTTCGGACTGGGGGTTGGTCATGATTTGCGCACCTCGGTGTTCTCGACTCGCTGATTGGCTCCAGTCTGCCCTCCACAACGGTGACTAGCAAACGATTCAGAGGTCATCCGCGTGTTCACCGATGGATTCGTTGCCAAATGGGCTCAACACCTACCGAATCCGTTGCGAGATGACTACGCTCGCCGCATGGCCGACACCACCTTCCGCAATGTCGTCAACGGAGAGCTCGTCGATGCCGCTTCGGGGGAGACCTACGACGTCCTCGACCCGACCACCGGAGAGGTCTACGCGACCGCCCCGATGTCGGGCCGGGAGGACCTCGACCGGGCCTATGCCGCCGCCGAGGGTGCCTTCGAGCAGTGGGGCCGGATGACCCCCCGTGACCGGGCCTCCGCACTGCTGAAGATCGCCGAGGCCGTCGACGAACGCGTGGAGGAGATCAACGCGGTCGAGTGCAAGGACACCGGCAAGCCGATCGCCCTGACCATGTCGGAGGAGATGCCCTACGCCTCCGACCACTTCAGGTTCTTCGCCGGCGCGAGTCGTGTGCTCGAGGGTCGGTCCGCGGGTGAGTACATGGACGACCACACCTCCTTCGTACGCCGGGAGCCGATCGGCGTGGTCGGGCAGGTGACGCCCTGGAACTACCCGCTGCTGATGATGATCTGGAAGGTGGCCCCGGCGCTCGCCGCCGGCAACACCGTCGTGCTCAAGCCCAGCGACACCACTCCGGCGTCCACCACCCTGTTCGCCGAGCTCTGCCAGGAGTTCCTGCCGCCGGGGGTGTTCAACGTGGTCTGCGGCGACCGTGACACGGGCCGTGCGCTGGTGGAGCACCCGGTGCCGCAGATGGTGGCGATCACCGGCTCCGTGCGAGCGGGCATGGAGGTGGCGAAGTCCGCGGCCTCCGACCTGAAGAAGGTGCACCTCGAGCTCGGCGGCAAGGCCCCGGTGATCGTCTTCGACGACGCCGACATCGAGAAGGCCGCCCAGGGGATCGCCGAGGCCGGCTACTTCAACGCCGGGCAGGACTGCACGGCTGCGACCCGTGTGCTCGCCGGTCCAGGCGTGCACGCAGACTTCGTCGCCGCGCTGACTGCGGCCGCCAAGGACATCAGGACCGGCATGCCCGACGACGAGGACGTCCTCTACGGTCCGCTGAACAACAGTGACCAGCTCGCCCGGGTGAGCGGGATGGTCGACCGGTTGCCCGACCACGCCACGCTCGAGACCGGTGGCGCCCGTCAGGGCGAGAAGGGCTACTTCTACACCCCGACGGTGCTCTCCGGTCTCCAGCAGGACGACGAGCAGATCCAGAACGAGATCTTCGGCCCGGTCATCACCGTCCAGAAGTTCAGCGACGAGGCCGAGGCGCTGCGCTGGGCCAACGGGGTGCAATACGGCCTGGCGTCGAGCGTGTGGACCAGGGACCACGGCCGCGCGATGCGGATGTCGCGACTGCTCGACTTCGGGGCGGTGTGGATCAACACCCACATCCCGTTCGTCTCCGAGATGCCTCACGGCGGCTTCAAGCACTCGGGCTACGGCAAGGACCTCTCGATGTATGGCTTGGAGGACTACACGCGCATCAAGCACGTGATGTCCTTCATCGGGGAGTAGGACCCACGACATGAGGATCTTGCTGGTCGGCTCCGGTGGCGTCGGGTCGGCCTTCACGGCCATCGCAGCCCGGCGAGACTTCTTCGAGCGCTGCGTGGTGGCCGACTACGACGAGACCCGTGCGCGACGGGCAGTCGACGCGCTGGCCGTCGATGGGCGGGCGGACGACCGCTTCGTCGTCGCGCAGGTCGACGCCTCCGACGCCGCGTCGGTCGAGGCGCTGGTGCGCGAGCACGAGATCACCCACGTGATGAACGCCGTCGACCCACGGTTCGTGATGTCGATCTTCGACGGCGCGGCAGCAGGCGGTGCCGACTACCTCGACATGGCGATGAGCCTGTCGCGTCCGCACCCCGAAGCGCCGTACGAGCAGACGGGGGTGAAGCTCGGCGACGAGCAGTTCGCCGTCGCCGATGACTGGGAGCGGGCCGGACGTCTCGCGCTCGTCGGCATGGGTGTCGAGCCGGGACTCTCCGACGTCTTCGCGAGATATGCCGCCGACCACCTGTTCTCCGAGATCGACGAGCTCGGCACGCGTGACGGGGCCAACCTCGAGGTCGAGGGCTACGAGTTCGCGCCGTCGTTCTCGATCTGGACCACGATCGAGGAGTGCCTGAACCCCCCGGTGATCTGGGAGAAGACTCCGTCGAATCCCGGGGGTGGCTGGTTCACGACGCCTCCGTTCAGCGAACCCGAGGTCTTCGACTTCCCCGAGGGCATCGGTCCGGTGGAGTGCGTGAACGTGGAGCACGAGGAGGTGCTCCTGATGCCGCGCTGGGTTGACTGCAAGCGCGCCACCTTCAAGTACGGCCTGGGCAACGAGTTCATCGAGGTGCTCAAGACGCTGCACAAGATCGGGCTCGACAAGACCGACAAGGTCACGGTCGGCGGTGTCGAGGTCAGTCCCCGCGACGTGGTCGCAGCCTGTCTTCCCGACCCGGCCACCCTGGGCGACAAGATGTCGGGCAAGACCTGCGCCGGCCTCTATGTCACGGGGACGGGCAAGGACGGCGAGCCGCGGGCGACGTACCTCTATCACGTGGTCGACAACGAGTGGGCGATGCGGGAGTACGGCCACCAGTGCGTGGTCTGGCAGACCGCCATCAACCCCGTGGTGGCACTCGAGCTGCTCGCCACCGACGTGTGGCACGGCTCCGGCGTCCTCGGTCCCGAGGCGTTCGACGCCGTACCGTTCCTCGACCTGCTCACGGCCTACGGAAGCCCGTGGGGCCAGCGCGAGGACGGCACGTCGTGATCCGTGCCGGGATGAGACCCCAGGAGTACGCCGACGCGATTCGTGACGAACGCGCCCGGCGCGCTGCGGAGTCCGACCCGGCGCAGCAGGGCAGCGAGAAGCAGGCCGCCGGCGAGTCCGGCTCGGCGGTCGACATCGCGCCGCGACCTCCCTCGGACTAGGGCCAGGGGTCATCGCGGACAACCGGGGTACCGGGTGCACGACCCGCCGTCGATGAAACTAAAGTGATTTGGTGCACAAAACTCGAGTCGCGTCGTGGCTGCTGGTGCCCCTGCTGGCCACCGCGGCCCTGCTCGGACTCGGAGCAGGGACAGCGCACGCCGCCGACGGTGACCGCGTGGTCCGGGTCGGCACCGAGGGCACCTATCCGCCGTTCACCTACGTCGACCCCCGCTCGCAGCAGCTGACCGGCTACGACATCGAGGTGATGGAGGCGGTCGCGAAGAAGGCCGGCTGGCGGCTGAGGTTCGTGCAGAGCCCCTTCGACGCGATCTTCCCGGCGCTGGACGCCAACCGGATCGACGTGATCGCCAACCAGGTCACGATCAACCCCGAGCGCCAGGCTCGCTATCTCTTCACCAAGCCCTACACCTACTCCCACGGCGTCATCGTCACCGCTGCCGACACCGACGACATCACGACCCTGGCGGACCTGAAGGGCAAGACGGCCGCGCAGTCGGAGACCAGCAACTGGGCCCAGGTCGCGCGCGACGCCGGCGCGAAGGTCAAGTCGGTGGAGGGCTTCGCTCAGGCCGCCGAGCTGCTGGTGCAGGGCAGGGTCGACGTCATCGTCAACGACAACATCGCGGTCCTCGACTACCTGGCGTCGACCGGGTCGAAGAAGATCAAGATCCGGGGTGATGCCGGCGGCGAGGTCAGTCGCCAGGCCTTCACCTTCCGCAAGTCCGACCCCCAGCTGCGTGGCGAGGCGGACAAGGCGCTCGCGGAGATCAGGGACGACGGCACCCTGCGCAAGATCTCCGAGAAGTACTTCGATGCCGACGTGTCCGTGCCGGACTCGGGCAAGGTGACGCTGAAGGGTTCCGACACCCGCAGCACCGCCGAGGTGGTGAAGGACACGGCCTGGCCGATGCTGCGCGGCCTCGTCGTGGGGACCATCCCCCTGACCGTGACCAGCTTCCTGGTCGGGATGGTCATCGCCCTGGGCGTCGCGCTGGCCCGGATGTCATCCCGGCCGCTCCTGCGACTGCCGGCGCGGTTCTACACCTCGGTGATCCGCGGGACCCCACTGCTGGTGCAGCTGTTCATCATCTTCTACGGGCTGCCGCAGATCGGCCTGAAGATCCCCAGCTATCCGGCGGCGATCATCGCGCTGAGTCTCAACGTGGGTGGGTACGCCGGGGAGATCATCCGCTCCTCGATCCTCTCCGTGCCGCGAGGTCAGTACGAGGCGGCCACGACGATCGGCATGGGATATGCCCAGAGCATGCGACGGATCATCCTGCCGCAGGCGGCCCGGATCGCCGTGCCGCCCTTGTCGAACACGCTGCTCTCGCTGGTCAAGGACACCTCGCTGGCGTCCGTCGTACTCGTGCCGGAGCTGCTGCGCAGGGCCGGTGACGCCGCGTCGTCCAGCGGTCAGTTCCTGCCCCTGTATGCCTTCGCCGCGCTCTACTACTGGGTGGTGTGCTGGCTGATCTCGCTGGCCCAGGACCGGTTGGAGACCAGACTCGAGAGGTTCGCGACATGACCGCCGCGCAGCAGACAGGCACGGGTGGCTGGACGGGATCCGGCTCACTGATCGACGTCCACGGGGTGCACAAGGCCTTCGGCGACCAGCAGGTCCTGAAGGGCATCGACTTCACCGCCGAGGAGGGTACGGCGACCGCGCTGCTCGGGCCCTCGGGGTCGGGCAAGACCACCGTCCTGCGCTCCCTCAACGTGCTCGAGACCCCCGACGCCGGCAACGTGCGGATCGCGGACGCGTCCGTCGACTTCGACTCGCTCCCCGAGGACAAGAAGCTGCGTCGCCAGCAGGTCGCGGCGCTGCGATCGCGCAGCGGCATGGTCTTCCAGTCCCACAACCTGTTCCCGCACAAGACGGTGCTGGAGAACCTCCTCGAGGGCCCGGTGCAGGTGCAGCAGCGGGAGCCGGAGGAGGCGACGGCCGACGCCAGGCGACTGCTCGAGCAGGTCGGCCTGAACGGCCGCGAGGACGCCTACCCCTCCCAGCTCTCGGGCGGCCAGCAGCAGCGCGTCGGGATCGCGCGTGCCCTGGCGCTCAAGCCGCAGGTGGTGCTGCTCGACGAGCCGACCTCGGCCCTCGACCCCGAGCTGGTGGGGGAGGTGCTCGCCGTCGTGCGCGACCTGGCCCAGCAGGGCTGGACGATGGTGATCGTCACCCACGAGATCCGGTTCGCCCGCGACGTCGCCGACCAGGTGCTCTTCCTCGACGACGGGGTCGTGGCCGAGCGCGGCGGCGCCGAGGTCATCACCGACCCGCAGCAGGACCGGACCCGTCAGTTCCTGCGGCGGATCCTCGAGGTCGGTTAGCCGGCTGACTCACACCAGCCCGAGCGTGACCTCCTCGATCACGTCGAGCGCCTCGTCGAGCAGGTGCTCGGGCATCACCAGCGACGGCAGGAACCGCAGGATGTTGCCGTAGGTGCCGCAGGTCAGCGTGAGGACGCCGGCCTGGTGGCAGGCGGCGCTGATCTTGCCGGTGAGAGCCGCATCCGGCTTCGTGGTGCCGGGCTCGACGATCTCGATCGCGAGCATCGCCCCGCGGCCGCGCACGTCGCCGATGGCGGGTGCCTTCTCGGCCAGCGCGCGGAGGCGGTCGCCCATGGTCTGCTCGATGCGCCTGGCGGCGGCGTTGAGGTCGAGCTCCTCCATGGTCGCGATGGCACCGAGTGCTGCGGCGCAGGCGACCGGGTTGCCGCCGTACGTCCCGCCGAGGCCGCCACCGTGCGGGGCGTCCATGATCTCGGCGCGGCCCACGACGCCGGCGAGCGGCATGCCGCCGGCCACGCCCTTGGCGACGGTCACGAGGTCGGGTACGACGCCCTCGTGCTCGCAGGCGAACCACGCGCCGGTGCGGCACATGCCCGACTGGATCTCGTCGGCCACGAACACCACGCCGTTCTTCGTGCACCACTCGGAGATGGCCGGCAGGAACCCCTCGGCCGGGACGACGAACCCGCCCTCGCCGAGCACGGGCTCGATCACGACGCACGCGACGCTGTCGGCGCCGACCTGCTTCTCGATCACGTCGATCGCCCGCGCGGCCGCCTGCTCGCCGGTGATCTCGACCGGCTCGCGGAACGGGTAGGACATCGGGGCGCGGTAGACCTCGCCCGCGAACGGCCCGAAGCCGTGCTTGTAGGGCATCGTCTTGGAGGTCATCGCCATCGTCAGGTTGGTGCGGCCGTGGTAGGCGTGGTCGAAGACGACCACGGCGTCGCGACCGGTGTGGGCCCGCGCGATCTTCACGGCGTTCTCCACCGCCTCGGCACCGGAGTTGAACAGCGCGGCTTTCTTGGCGTGGTCGCCGGGGGTCAGCCGGGCCAGGGCCTCGCAGACCTCCACGTAGTTCTCGTAGGGCGCGACCATGAAGCAGGTGTGCGTGAAGGCGGCGACCTGGTCCTGGACCGCCTGCACGACCTTGGGTGCGCTGTTGCCGACGCTGACCACGGCGATCCCGCTGGCCATGTCGATCAGGGAGTTGCCGTCGACGTCGACGATGACCCCTCCGCCGGCTGCGGCGACGTACACCGGGAGGACGCTGCCGACCCCGGAGGCCACGGCGGCGGCCCTGCGCTCGTGCAGCTCGCGGGACCGCGGTCCGGGGATCTCGGTGACCACTCGCCGTTCCTGGGGCAGATCTGGTCCACCAACAGTGGGAACGGCAGCGTTTTCAGTCGTCATGGAGCCCTCCGACAACGGGATCAGTTCGGGTAATGGGGGTCTGTGGCCAGTATCCGCCGCGCGCCGCTGAGTCCACAAGTCGGCCCCTCGAGGACTCCGATCGACCGGCGGGGGACCCGGTCAGAGCAGCGGTCGAAGCGGCTTCAGGATCATCTCGGTGAAGCGGCTGTAGACGTCGCGCGCCTCCCACTCGGCGATCGTCAGCGGCAGTGCGTTGGTGAGGTCGGTCTGGAAGATCCGCTCCATCTCCTCGGCCAGCGAGGTGTCGATGATCTCGACGTTGATCTCGTAGTTGCCGCTCATGCTGAGCCGGTCCACGTTGGCCGTGCCGATGGTGGTCCAGTTCCCGTCGATGGTCGCGGTCTTCGCGTGCACCATCGCGTCGCGGAAGCGGTGGATCTCGATGCCGGCGTCGAGCATGCGTCGGAAGTATCCGCGCGAGATCCAGTCCGCGACGATGTGGTTGGACTTCGCGGGCAGCAGGAGCTTGGTGTCGACCCCTCGCCGGGCGGCATCGACGAGCGCGTCCACGAACCCCTCGTCGGGGATGAAGTAGGCATGCGTCATCCAGACGTTGCGCTGGGCCCGGTTGAGCGCCTCGATGTACATCGACCGGATCGGGAACATCCACAACCTCGGCACGTTGCGGTGCACGCGGATCCGCGGCTCCCAGGTGGAGGCCGTGGTCATCAGCATCGGCGGCTCGCTGCGCCTGAAGCGCTTGTCGCGGTGGAGGTTCCAGAAGTCGGCGAAGGCGCGGGCCAGGTCCCAGACGCCCGGGCCGGTGATGCGGCAGTGGGTGTCGCGCCACTCCGTGGCGTAGGCCGAGCCGATGTTGTAGCCGCCGACGAAGGCCACGGCGTCGTCGACCACCAGGATCTTGCGGTGGTCGCGGCCGTAGCGACGCAGGTCGAAGAACCGCCAGCCCGCCGAGTAGACGGGGTAGGCGAGCACCTTCACGTTCGGCGGAAAGTGCTTGAAGGGAGGACGGACCACGATGTTGGCGAACTGGTCGTAGATCACCCGCACTTCCACGCCCCGGTCGGCCGCGTCGATGACGGCCTTCTTGAAGCGTTGGCCGACCGCGTCGCTCTTCCAGATGTAGGTCTCGAGGAGGACCTGCTTCTTCGCGCCGTCGATGGCCGCGAGCATGTCGTCGTAGAGGTCCTGGCCGAAGGTGTACGTCGTGACGGCGCCCTGGCCCACCGGTGTCTCCTGGGCCGTCCGCGTCGGGAACGGCTTGGGCTTCTTGCCGCGGCGTCGGTAGGAGTCGACCAGGCTCATCCCGATCGCCACCATCAGCGGGATCCCGAACACCACGAACAGTGCCCGCTTGACCACCATCGCCACGGGGTGGGAGTAGTTGATCAGCGGGTGCCGGGGGGTCACGCGGCCATCCAACCAGAGGTCATGGGCCGAGCCGCCTTCTCGGTCGCTGGCTCTGGCTGCGCCCGACTCCTCGGAGGCTCGGTCGCGCGGCCCTTGTCAGTGCTGGTCAGTACGCTCGTCGTATGCGTCCAGTGACCGATCTCGAGCGCCGCGTTGCGCCCTTCGACGTGCAGTCGGACTACGTCCCCTCCGGTGACCAGCCTGCGGCGATCGCGGAGATCACCAAGCGCGTCCAGGGTGGGGAGAAGGACGTCGTGCTCCTCGGTGCGACCGGCACCGGCAAGACCGCGACCGTCGCCTGGGTGGCCGAGAAGCTCCAGCGGCCGATGCTGGTGATGCAGCCCAACAAGACCCTGGCGGCCCAGTTCGCCAACGAGCTGCGACAGCTGTTCCCGGACAACGCGATCGAGTACTTCGTCTCCTACTACGACTACTACCAACCCGAGGCCTACGTCCCGCAGACCGACACCTACATCGAGAAGGACTCCTCGATCAACGAGGAGGTCGAACGGCTGCGTCACTCGGCGACCAACTCGCTGCTGACCCGTCGTGACGTGATCGTGGTCTCGACGGTGTCCTGCATCTACGGTCTCGGCACCCCGCAGGAATACGTCGACCGCATGCTCCGGCTCAAGGTCGGCAAGGAGATGGACCGCGACGACGTACTGCGCCGGCTCGTCGAGATCCAGTACACCCGCAACGACCTCTCCTTCACCCGCGGCACCTTCCGGGTGCGGGGCGACACCCTCGAGATCTTCCCGGTCTACGAGGAGCACGCGGTCCGGATCGAGTTCTTCGGCGACGAGATCGAGCGGATGATGACGCTCCACCCGGTCACCGGGGAGGTGATCACCGAGGACGACGAGCTCTATGTCTTCCCGGCCACCCACTACGTCGCCGGGCCGGCCCGGATGGAGCGTGCGATCGCCGGCATCGAGAAGGAGCTCGAGGAGCAGGTGTCCTCCTTCGAGAAGCAGGGCAAGCTGCTCGAGGCCCAGCGACTCCGGATGCGCACGACCTACGACGTCGAGATGATGCGCCAGGTCGGCTCGTGCTCGGGCATCGAGAACTACTCGATGCACATCGACGGCCGCAGCCGCGGCAGTGCACCCAACTGCCTGCTCGACTACTTCCCCGAGGACTTCGTGCTCGTCGTCGACGAGTCCCACGTCGCGGTTCCCCAGATCGGCGGCATGTACGAAGGCGACATGTCCCGCAAGCGCAACCTGGTCGACCACGGGTTCCGGCTGCCGAGCGCGATGGACAACCGACCGCTGCGCTGGGAGGAGTTCCTCGACCGGATCGGGCAGACCATCTACCTCTCGGCGACCCCGGGCGACTACGAGATCAGCAAGGGCGGCGGCATCGACAACGTCGTCGAGCAGATCATCCGGCCGACCGGACTGATCGACCCCGAGGTCATCGTGAAGCCGACCAAGGGACAGATCGACGACCTGATGGGTGAGATCAACACCCGGGTCGAGCGCAACGAGCGGATCCTGGTCACGACGCTGACCAAGAAGATGTCCGAGGACCTCACCGACTACCTTCTCGAGAACGGCATCCGCACGCGCTACCTCCACTCCGAGGTGGACACCCTCAAGCGCATCGAGCTCCTGCGCGACCTGCGGCTGGGAGAGTACGACGTCCTGGTCGGCATCAACCTGCTTCGCGAGGGACTCGACCTCCCCGAGGTGTCGCTCGTGGCCATCCTCGACGCCGACAAGGAAGGATTCCTGCGCTCCGACAAGTCGCTGATCCAGACGATCGGCCGTGCGGCGCGCAACGTCTCCGGCCAGGTGGCGATGTATGCCGACCGGATGACGCCCTCGATGGAGAAGGCGATCGACGAGACCAACCGTCGTCGGGCCAAGCAGGTCGCCTACAACACTGCCCACGGGGTCGACCCGCAGCCGCTGCGCAAGAAGATCGCCGACATCACCGAGATGCTCGCCCGCGACGACGAGGACACCGCGGCCCTCCTCGAGACCTGGCAGGGCACCGGCGCGCGCGGCGACCGCAGCAAGAAGGCGCCCGTCCCCGGCCTCTCCAAGATGGGGGCGAGCAAGGTCGAGCGGATGCACGAGCGACTGCCCGACACCGCCGGCATCCCCTCGAGCGACCTCGCCGAGCTGGTCCAACAGCTCTCCGAGCAGATGCATGCTGCCGCCGCCGAGCTCCAGTTCGAGCTGGCCGCCCGGCTCCGAGACGAGATCTCCGACCTCAAGAAGGAACTCCGCCAGATGATGGAGGCAACCCGATGAGCGACCCCGCAAGGAGCACGATCCGCACGGTCCAGGTGACCTTCGACTGCGCCGACCCCGGAGCCCTGAGCGTGTTCTGGGGCGAGGTGCTCGGCTATCCGCCCGAAGCGCCGCCCGCCCCGTTCACCACCTGGGAGGAGGCGCTGGACGCTTGGGGGATCCCGGCTGACCGGCGCAACGACTACGGCGCGATCAGTGACCCCGACAAGGTCGGCCCGCGGATCTTCTTCCAGAAGGTGCCCGAGGGCAAGACCGTCAAGAACCGGGTCCACCTCGACGTGCGTGCGGCCCCGGGGCTCCAGGGCGACGAGCGGATGGCTGCGCTCGAGGCCGAGGCGGAGCGCCTCGTCGCCCTCGGCGCCACCCGTCTCCAGCGGCACGAGCCCGGCGGCGTCAGCGCCGGCCACATCATCATGGGCGACCCCGAGGGCAACGAGTTCTGCCTCGACTGAGCTCGTCCGGGTGTGACGGTTTGGCCGGGCGCCCGGCCAAACTGTGAGTGGAGGGGTGAAACTTCACCCCTCCACTGAAAGCTTGGCCGGGCGCCCGGCCAAACCGCGCACCACCCACGCTGTCCGGAGCCGCCGCCCGCACGCGTAGAATTCGGACAGTGACTGCGCCGACCCGATCCACCCTCCGCGAGGCCTGGGTCGTGTGGACCGTCGGGATGCTGATCTACGTCCTGGCCGTCTTCCACCGCTCCTCCCTGGGCGTGGCCGGGCTGGTCGCCACCGAGCGGTTCGACATCTCCGCGACCGCGCTGGCGACGTTCACGATGCTCCAGCTCCTGGTGTACGCCGCCATGCAGGTCCCGGTCGGCCTGCTCGTCGACCGCTTCGGGTCACGCAGCGTCCTGCTGGCCGGGCTGGTCCTGATGACGTTGGCCCAGGCGTCGTTCGCCTTCGCCGACAGCTATCTGATCGCCCTGCTCGCCCGGGCCGCGGTCGGCATCGGCGACGCGATGACCTTCATCTGCGTGCTCCGGCTGGTCACCAGCTGGTTCCCCGCCCGGAGGATCCCGCTGGTCACCCAGCTCACCGGCACCCTGGGCCAGCTCGGGGCCGTGGTCGCCGCGATCCCGATGACCTGGGCGCTGGGCCACCTCGGCTGGACCACGGCCTACCTGGGGGCCGCCGGCATCGGGGTCGTGCTCGTCGTGGCGCTGCTGCTCGTGATGGGCGATGCTCCCGGCCAACGCCACCTGCGGGGTCCGCGGCTGTCCCTGGCGACCGTGCGGCAGAACCTGTCGGACTCCTGGGCGCACCCGGGGACCAGGCTCGGGTTCTGGATGCACTTCACCTCGCAATTCAGCGCGACCACGATGAGCCTGCTGTGGGGCTACCCCTTCTTCGTGCGCGGCGAGGGCCGCTCACCGTCGACGGCCGGACTGCTGCTGACCCTCATCGTGGTGGCGATCATGGCCTCGGGCCCGATCCTCGGCTGGCTCGTCGGTGCGCACCCGTGGCACCGCTCCACGATGGTGCTGACCATCGTGGGTGCGC
Source organism: uncultured Actinomycetota bacterium (assembly GCA_963843075.1). Lineage (GTDB taxonomy): Bacteria > Actinomycetota > Actinomycetes > Propionibacteriales > Nocardioidaceae > Marmoricola. Next base: position 2,119,737 of record CAWJJD010000001.1, read on the forward strand.
TCGTCACGGTGTGGACGATCGTCCTCGCCTGGCCCGGGGACGCTCCGCTCGCCCTCCTGGTCCTGCTGGTCCTGGTCGCGGGCCTCGGTGGACCGGCCTCGATCATCGGGTTCGACCTGGGCCGCACCTCCAACCCGGCCCACCGCCTCGGCGCTGCCACCGGCATCATCAACCAGGGTGGCTTCTACGCCAGCCTGTTCCTGGTCGTCGCGATCGGGCTGGTGCTCGACTGGCGTACGCCGGGAGGCGGCTCCGACTACTCGGCGTCCGCGTTCCGCTGGGCCATGAGCGTGCAGTACCTGCTCTGGGGCGTCGGCGTGGTGCAGATCTGGCGCTACCGCCGGCGCACCCGGGCGCTGATCACGCAGCAGCGCGCCGAGGCCGACGAGCTCGGCGTGCTTCGTGACCCACTGACGGCCGCCGAGTAGCCGGTCAGCTCGAGCCCGGCCTCACCCGGCACGAGTCCTTGGCGTGCCCGGTGGGATCAGCGGCGCTGCCGGACCGTGAGGGCCACCAGCCGCGAGATGACCATGGCGACGTACAGCACCCCGGCGACCTGCTCGAGGATCACGAACGACCGCGCGTGGCTGCCCGTCGGGAGGATGTCCGAGAGGCCGACGCTGGTGAGGTTGGTGAAGGAGAAGAACAACAGGTCGAAGAAGCGCGAGGTGCCGTCGCTGAGCGGCTCGATGGATCCGGGGGAGAGGATGACCACGGCCAGGAACACGTAGGCGAAGCCCCAGGCGACCACGGTGAAGGCCGCCGCGATCGCATAGAGCTCGTCGGTGGTGACGCGGTCGTCGTGGAACAGGTAGCGGATCAGGCTGTAGGCGACGTAGAAGTAGAAGGGCGCGTGCAGGAGCGCGCTGGTCAGGCTGACCCAGTCCTCGCCGGGGAGCACGGCCTCGAGCATCGTCATCACGACCGCCGGAAGGCCGAAGGCCACGGCGATCACGGTCAGCGCGGGGGTGCTCCGGACCACCCACAGCGCGAGCCCGACGGCGATCATCGAGATGACCCCGATGACGGCCGACCCGACCCGTGAGGGGTCCAGGAACGGGTAGGCGACCACGGCCAGCAGCTGGGCCATCAGGAGAAGAGCGGACGGATGCTGGACGACCGATGGCCACTTGCTGGTCATTACTCCCGATTCGCTCACCCGCCGGAGTCTAGGGCCGTACCTTGTGCTGGCCCGACGACGTGACCTCCGCCAGCACGGATCGTTGAACGCTTCCGTAACGGCGAGACGCGTGTTGCGCAAAACGAGAACACGTTCTAAGTTTGGGCGGCCGCGGGGGTGGTCCGTCAGGGGATTGTGGCCGCTCGGCCAGCCAGGGAGGCAACGATGGGCGTGACTGCTGCGTCGGTCGTGCGCGGGCCCGGCGAGATCGCCGCGATGGTCGTGGACGTCACCAAGGCGGTCTTCACGACCAGGTTCCAGACCCGCGAGTTCATCGAGCAGGCCTGGTTCATCTGCAGCGTCACCCTGATGCCGACCATCCTGGTCTCGATCCCGTTCGGCGCCGTCATCTCGCTCCAGGTCGGCAACCTGACCGGTCAGCTCGGTGCCCAGTCGTTCGCGGGCGCCAGCGCTGTGCTCGCCGTCGTACGTGAGGCCGCGCCCATCGCTGCCGCCATGATCATCGCCGGCGCCGCCGGTTCCGCGATCTGCTCCGACATGGGGGCCCGCAAGATCCGCGAGGAGATCGATGCCATGGAGGTCCTCGGCATCGACCCGATCGAGCGGCTCGTGGTGCCACGTGTGCTCGCCACGGTCTTCGTCGCCGTGATGATCAACGGCATCGTGATCGCCACCGGCATCGGCGGCGGCTACTTCTTCACCGTGATCGTGCAGGGCGGCAACGCCGGTGCGTTCCTGTCCAGCTTCACCGCCCTGGCCAGCCTGCCCGACCTCTACATCTCGATGATCAAGGCGCTGCTCTTCGGCTACATGGCCGCCATCGTCGGGGCCTACAAGGGGCTCAACGCCGGTGGTGGGCCGAGCGGGGTCGGCAGGGCCGTCAACGAGGCCGTGATCATCGCCTTCATGATCCTGTTCGCGCTGAACTCGATCATCACCGCCATCTACTTCCAAGTCGTTCCGCAGAACGGGTTGTAGGGATGACCACCATTTCCGATGTCGGACGAGAGTTCGTCCGGGAGCGACGGATGGGCATCGAGCAGCGGGGCGACCAGCTGCTCTTCTACGTCAAGGCGCTCGCGTGGACTCCCATCGCCATCAAGCGCTACAAGCGCGAGATCATGAACACCCTCGCCGAGGTCGCCTTCGGCGTCGGGGGCCTCTCCGTGATCGCCGGCACCGTCGGCGTGATCGCGTTCATGGCCTTCTTCGCGGGGACCGAGGTCGGCATCCAGGGCTATGCGTCCCTGAGCCAGATCGGCGTCGCGAAGTTCACCGCGTTCATCTCGGCCTACTTCAACACCCGCGAGGTGGCGCCCCTGGTCTCCTCCATCGCGCTCGCCGCGACCGTCGGCTGCGGCTACACCGCACGTCTGGGCGCGATGCGGATCTCCGAGGAGATCGACGCGCTCGAGGTGATGGCGGTGCCGTCCCTGCCGTTCCTGGTGACGACCCGCATGGTCGCGGCGTTCATCGCGGTCATCCCGCTCTACATCGTCGCGCTCGCCGCCTCCTACCTCTCACCCCGCCTGATCACGGTGTTCATCTACGGGCAGTCGGCCGGCACCTACGACCACTACTTCCTGCAGTTCCTGCCGCCCATCGACATGTTGTGGTCGTTCTTCAAGCTGATGTTCCTCGCCGTCGCCGTCATCTTGATCCACTGCTACTACGGCTACACGGCCTCCGGTGGCCCGGCCGGCGTGGGCACGGCGGTCGGCCGCGCGATCCGCACCTCGATCGTCACGATCGTCGTGGCGGACTTCTTCCTCAGCTTCGCCATCTGGGGCTCCACCACGACCGTGCGCATCACCGGATAGTCGCGATGTTCGTCAACATCACCCACGACACGAAGGCCGAGCACGCCCGGCTCTTCGCGGCGGGGGTCGCCTTCATCACGGTGATGGCGCTGCTCGTCGGCCTCTCGATCGCGATCTACAACAAGTCCTTCTCCCACCCGACCATGGTCACGATCAAGGCCGAGAACGCCGGACTCCAGCTCGCCAAGTTCGGCGACGTACGCCGCCACGGCGCCCTGGTCGGTCACGTCCGCAACATCGGCAACGACGGCAAGTCCGCGGTCATCCAGCTCGCCCTGGTGCCGTCGGCGGCCAAGAACATCCCGGAGAACGTGAGCATCGAGATCCTGCCCACGACCTTGTTCGGCCAGAAGTACATCTCGATCGTGGACCCCGACAAGCCCTCCACGAAGTCGCTGAGCGACGGCGACGTGATCCCGACCTCGCGGGTGCACACCAACGTCGAGCTGCAGAAGATCCTCGCGAACCTGTTCCCGCTGCTGCGCTCGATCCGGCCGGCAGACCTGAGCTCGACCCTCTACGCCCTCGCCACGGCGCTGCGGGGACGCGGCAACGAGCTCGGCGAGACCTTCGTGAAGCTCGACGGCTACCTCACCACGATGAACGTGCACCTGCCGACCCTGCAGCAGGACCTCGTGCTCCTCGCCCGGGTCAGCCGGTCCTACGCGATCGCGGCCCCTGACCTGGTCAGCCTGCTTCGCAACGCCACGACCACTGCCCGCACGGTCACCTCCAAGGAGTCCCAGCTGCAGGGTCTGATCGAGGACGTGACCGGTCTGGGGAAGACCTCGACCCGCGTGCTGACCGACAACGAGACCAACATCGTTCGCGCCCCCGCGGTCTCCCGCCCACTCCTCGCCCTGCTGGACACCTATTCGCCCGAGCTGCCGTGCCTGATCAAGGGTGCGGCGAAGTACGCCGGTCGGCTCAACGAGATCTTCTCCGGGGGCCGGGTCCGCCAGAGCATGTCCCTGGCCGCGACCCAGCGCCGTCCCTACGACGGGCGCGACCGTCCTGTCTACGGAGAGCGCAGGGGACCGGCCTGCTACGGCCTCCCCAGCCCCAAGCAGCCCCTGCCCGGCCCCGTCGACTTCGCCAACGGCACCGACCTGGAGACCGAAGCGGGAGGCAACCCCAATTGAGCGCCTCCCGCAACGCGCAGACCACCCTGGCCGCGATCAAGCTCGGCATCTTCGTCCTCGTCAGCGTGATCGTCACCGGAACCCTGACCGCGATCATGGGCTCCTTCGCCTTCGGCAGCGAGACCGAGTACAAGGCCGCGTTCACCTCGGCCAGCCTGATCACCAAGGGCGACGACGTCCGCGTCGCGGGCGTGACCGTCGGCTCGGTCAAGGGCGTCGAGATCAAGGACCGCGACCAGGCCGAGGTGACGTTCACGATCAAGAAGGACGTGCCCGTCACCACCGCGACGCGCGCCTCGATCCGCTTCCTCAACCTCGTCGGCGACCGCTACATGGCGCTGGAGGAGGGCAAGCCGGGGGCCCCGAAGCTCGGCGGCGACGCCATCATCCCGACGTCACGCACGACGCCCGCCCTCAACCTCACCGAGCTGTTCAACGGGTTCCAGCCGCTGTTCCAGGCACTGACACCGAGCGAGGTCAACGACTTGTCGATGAACCTCGTCAAGGTGCTCCAGGGCGAGGGCGGCACGATCGGCAGCCTGATGGCCAACACGGCCTCGCTGACCAACGCGCTCGGCGACCGCGACGAGCTGATCGGGCACGTGATCGACAACCTCTCCTCGATGCTGAAGACGGTCGATGACCACCACCAGCAGCTCAGCACGCTGGTCGTCGAGCTGAAGAACTGGATGACGAACCTGTCGCGTGACCGCAAGGCCATCGGCGCCTCCGTAGCCAACCTCTCCGGCCTCACCGCCGAGGTGGCCAACCTGCTCACCCAGGGCCGTCCCTACCTCAAGGCCGACGTCGCGCAGCTGCGACGTGTGATGACGACCCTGAACAAGCCGAGCAACCAGGCTGCCCTCGACGAGGTGCTCCAGCGCCTGCCGCTGATGCTGCAGCGCCAGACCCGCACCGGCACCTACGGCTCCTGGTACCAGTACTACCTGTGCGACTTCGACGGCCGGATCATCCTGCCCGACCTGGGCTCGAAGGAGCTCAACGACCTCGTCAAGCCGATCCAGGCCAAGCTCAACGACCTCTCCTTCTACAGCACGGCCAAGAGGTGTGATCCCTGATGGCGCGGCACACAGAAGGGTCGATCCTCCGGCTGGGCACGATCAGCCTCGTCGTGCTGCTGGTGGTCATGGCGGCCGCCTTCAACCTGCAGAAGTTCCCCGGCTTCAAGGGCACGGACTACCACGTGCAGCTCGCCGACGCGAGCGGCCTGCACAAGGGCAACATGGTGCAGATCGCCGGCATCCGGGTGGGGCGCGTCTCCGGTCTGCGCATCCACAGCGACCACGTCACCGTGGACGTCAACGTCAAGGACGCCACGTTGGGCCAGAAGACCCAGGCGTCGGTGCAGGTGCTGAACCTGCTGGGCGAGAAGTACCTCGAGCTCACCCCCAAGGGGAGCGGCGAGATGAAGGCCGGTGACACGATCCCGGTCAGCCGGACCAACGGCAGCTACGACATCGTGGCCACCCTGAGCGAGCTCACCACCACGACCGAGGCCATCGACATCCCCCAGCTCTCGCAGGCGCTCACCACGCTGGGCGACACCGTCAACTCCGCGAGTCCGCACATCGAGGCGACCTTCACCGGGCTCTCGAAGATCTCCCGTGCGATCGCCAGCCGGGACGAGTCCATCCAGCAGCTGCTCGGCCGCGCCGACCGCGTCACCAAGCTGCTCTCGGAGCGCCGTGGTGACCTGGTCACGTTGATGAAGCAGGGCGAGCTGGTCTTCCAGGAGCTGATCGCGCGTCGCGAAGCAATCCACGCGCTGCTGGTCAACTCGCGCAAGCTGGCCGTCGAGCTGCGCGGGGTGGCCACCGACAACCAGGCCCAGATCGGCGACGCCCTCAAGCAGCTGCACAAGGCGCTCGGCTTCCTCCGGGAGCGGGAGAAGCAGATCGACACGACCCTGACGAACCTCGGCCCCTACGCCTCGATCCTGATCAACATCATCGGCACCGGACCGTGGTTCGACGCCTTCGTGCCCAACCTCGCCAGCATCGGGACCCCCGAGTTCACCGCGGGGAGGCGGAAGTGATGAGTCGTCTCAGTCTCCGCACGATCGCGATCGGCACGGCAGTGCTGCTGCTGGCGGCGGCGTTCTTCGTCTTCCGGGGCGGGAGCAGCACCCGCACGGTCACGGCGTACTTCGACCGCACGGTGAGCCTCTACAAGGGCTCCGAGGTGCGGGTGATGGGCGTCAACATCGGCACGGTCACGGCCGTCGTCCCCGAGGGGGACCGGGTGCGGGTCTCGATGGAGTACGACGGGGAGTACAAGCTTCCCGCCGACGCGAAGGCGGCCATCGTCACTCCGACGTTGACCGCGGACCGGTTCGTGCAGATCGCCCCGGCCTACACCGGCGGTCCGGTGATGGCCGACAAGGCCCGGATCGACCTGCCGAAGACCGGGACCCCGGTCGAGCTCGACCGGATCTACCAGAGCCTCTCCGACCTGACCCAGGCCCTCGGCCCCAACGGTGCCAACAAGGACGGCTCGCTGAACACGCTCCTGACGGCGGGGGCCAAAGCCCTGCGCGGCAACGGCAAGCTCGGCAACGAGACGTTGCTCAACCTGTCGCAGGCCGTGCAGACCTTCGGTGACAACAGCGGTCCGCTCTTCGACTCGGTCAAGAACATGTCGGAGCTGACCGACACCCTCGCCGCCAACGACCAGGTCGTGGACGGCTTCATGTCCGACCTGACCTCGGTGTCCACCCAGCTGGCCGCCGACCGCGGCAACCTGGCCAAGGCGCTGGACGCCCTCGCACGCGCGGTCGGGACGGTCCGCACCTTCGTCCACGACAACAAGTCGATGGTGCAGACCGACGTCCGTGAGCTGTCCCGGCTCCTCGGCGTGCTGGCCCGGCACAAGAACGACCTGAACACGCTGGCCCGGATCGGCGCGCTCGGCCTGGACAACCTCACCGTCGCCTTCGACAACAAGACCAAGTCCATCGGCTCGCGCATCCAGACCGGTCCCAACGGAGCCAACCTCGGCAACATGCTCTGCGACATCGTCCACAACTCCGGGAAGTTCCCGGGTGCCACGGGTGACAACACCTGTGACCTGCTGAAGACCATCGTCGCGCCGTTCTCCGACCAGATCGGCGCGGACCCGTCGCAGAACCAGAGCCAGCCCGCCCAGCTCAAGCTCGGCGGCTCGACTCCGATCACGTCGCTCGAGGGTCTGCTCAACTCGCTGAAGGCGGGGAACGCGTCATGAGCCGCCTCCTGCGCGACCTGACGGCCCGGCCCGTCGCTGCCCTGGTCCTGCTGCTGGTGAGCCTGATGGTGGTCTCGGGCTGCAAGTTCGACGGGGCCTACGACCTGCCGTTGCCCGGCAACAAGGTCAGCGCCGACGACGCCTACAAGGTCTCTGCCGACTTCGCCGACGCGCTCAACGTGGTGCCGCGCACCGCCGTGTTCGCCAACGACGTCCCGGTCGGACAGGTCACCGACGTCGAGCGGGTCGGCTGGCACGCACGGGTCACCTTCTTGATCCGCAAGGACATCGTGCTTCCCGAGAACGTCGAGGTCGACGTGCGCCAGACCAGTCTGCTGGGGGAGAAGTACATCGCCCTCGTCGAGCCGGCCCCCGGCACCGCGAGCACCAAGCAGCTCTCCGAGGGCGACTTCATCCCGCTCTCGCGCACCAGCCGCAACCCGGAGGTGGAGGAGGTCCTCGGCGCGCTATCCATGCTCCTCTCCGGCGGCGGCGTCGGGCAGCTCAAGACGATCAGTCACGAGCTGAACAACATGATGAACGGCCGCACCGACCAGGCCCGCCACCTGCTGGGCAACCTGGACCGGATGATCGGTGGTCTGGATCAGCAGAAGGGCGACATCATCGCCGCGATGGAGTCGATCGACCGACTCTCCTCGACGCTGGTCAAGGAGAAGGGCGTCATCGGCGACGCCATCGACAGCATGGGGCCGGCGCTGAAGGTGCTCAACCGGCAGCACAAGGCGCTGATCACGATGCTGCGTCAGCTCGACACCCTCGGGACCGTGGGCACGCGGGTGCTCGACAAGAGCACCGAGAACATCGTGGCCTCGCTGCGCCACCTCCAGCCCACGCTGACCAAGCTGGGTGACGCCGGAGACGCGCTGGCTCCCGGCCTGTCGATGCTCGCCAGCTTCCCCTTCCCCAGGGAGGCAGCCAACATCGTCCGCGGCGACTACGCCAACGCGCTCTTCCACCTCGACATCAACCTCAACGAGATCATCAAGTCGCCGGACAGCCAGCTGCCCAACCTGGTCAACCTGTGCAGCACGCTGCCCCTGGCTCCGGCCTGCGAGGCGCTCTCGCCGGTGCTCAAGGGCACGATCTGTGCCGTCGCCGATGCCAGCGTGATCAAGCTGCTGTGTCCTCCCGGCAGCAAGGCCTCCCAGAAGACGCCCCTGCCGTTGCCTGACCTCGGCACCGGCTCGGGCAGCTCCGGCTCCTCGGGTTCCTCGGGGAGCAGCGGAGGCCTCGGCGGCCTCCTGGGCCTCGGAGGTGGCAGTCCATGAAGCGCGGAGTGAAGGTCAGGCTGGTGGCGTTCGTGGTGCTGAGCGCGGTCGGCATCGTCTACGTCGCAGGCAGCTTCCTCGGCATCACCGACCGGTTGCTCGGCCGCGGGATCACGATCAAGGCCACCCTGCCTGCCTCCGGTGGCCTGTTCACCGGGAGCGAGGTGACCTACCGGGGCGTGAAGGTCGGCAAGGTCTCCGCGATGGACGTCACCCGCAGGGGGTTGCTGGTCAGGATCGCGCTCGAGGACGGCACCAGGATCCCGCTCGACACGAAGATGCACGTGCACAACCTCTCGGCGGTCGGTGAGCAGTACCTCGACTTCGAGCCGGCCGACGACAAGCCGCCGTACGCCAAGGCCGGAGACACCATCCACGGGGACGAGTCCAGCCTGCCGACGAGCGAGGAGGTGCTGCTGACCCAGATGGACGCGATGGTCGACTCGGTCAACGGCGCCGACCTGTCCACCGTGGTGGGTGAGGCCGGCACGATGTTCCGTGGCACCGCCAACTCGCTCCAGCGGATGGTCGACTCCGGCGGCCACTTCGTCGACGTGGCCGATGCCAACAAGGAAGAGACCATCGCGCTGCTGGACACGGGGCAGACGGTGCTCAAGACGCAGGCGAAGCACGAGAAGGACATCCAGACCTTCGCCAAGGGCCTCGCCGATCTCACCGGCACCCTGCGCACCTCCGACAAGGACATCCGCACCCTGCTCCAGGGTGGGCCGCCCGCGGTGCGCGAGGTCAACTCCCTGCTCGACGGCCTCGAGCCGACCCTGCCGATCTTCCTGTCCAACCTGGTCACCACCAACCAGGTGCTGACCGCCAACCTCCCGGCGCTCGAGCAGATGCTGGTGGTGTTCCCGCACGTGATCGCGGCGGGGTTCACCGGCACCCCGGGTGACGGCTACGGCCACATCAACCTGCAGTTCAACAACTCCGTCCCGGCGTGCACCAAGGGCTACAAGCCGCCGTCCCAGTGGCGCCCCGCGACGGACACGACCGACGCTCCCATCTATCCCGCACAGTGCAAGTCCGGACCGCCCCTGGAGATGCGTGGCTTCCGGGAGGCCCCGAAGTCGGGTGCCGCCGCGTCGTCGGGCCGCGCCTACCGGGTGTCGTCGTACGATGCCACGACGGGACGGGTCGACACCGGCGACGGGCAGTCGCTGGTCATCGGCAATGGAGGGGGGCCACGCACGGTGTTCGGGGACGACGGTTGGAAGTGGATGCTGACGGGACCGGTGACGGCCGATGACTGATCCTGCCGTCGACCCCTCGACCAGCCCGTCCGGGCCCGCAGGACCAGCAGAGACCTCATGGCGATGGGCCAACATCGTGCTGATCGTGCTCGCCCTGGTCCTGGTGGTCACCACCGTCCTGCTGTTCACCAAGGGAGCCTCGGCCGCGCCGGGGGACTCGCGCGCCGAGACCCTGTCGCGTCAGTACACCCAGGTCACCAAGGCGGCGCGGGAGGAGACCCTGGCCTTCCTGACGGTCGACTACAAGAACATGGACCCCCTCATCGCCAAGGTGCTGGCGGGTGCCACCGGCACCTTCAAGGAGCAGTACGAGAGCGCCAAGGCCAAGCTCAAGGCCACCGTGCAGCAGGGCCAGTCGGTGGCCACCGGGGAGGTCAAGGCGGTGGGCATCGGCGACATCGACGGTGACACGGCCATCGCGTTCGTCGCCGCCGACGGGTCGGTCACCAACAAGACCACGAAGAAGGCCCAGCCGCGCTCCTACCGGCTCAAGCTGACGATGGTCCGCAAGGGCGACACGTGGCTCACCTCCGACCTGCAGATCCTGGGCTGACATGAGTGCGCTCGAGCCCGACGAGAAGGTCTGCCCCTTCTGCGCAGAGGTGATCAAGGCCGCGGCCGTGAAGTGCCGCTACTGCCAGAGCGAGCTCGCCGCCGAGACTGCCGAGCCAGACGTTCGCGACGAGCCGGACGTTCGCGACGAGCCAGACGTTCGCGATGATTCAGGAGCGCGTGAGCAGGGCGCCGAGGAGTCCCCGCCGCCGCCCTCGTCGGCACCGCCGCCCGCTCCCGAGGCGACGAAGCCAGCGGTCCCGTTCCTGGCGAGCTCCCGCCTGCTCGCCGGCCTGGTCATCCTCTGCCTCGTGCTGGCAGGAGTCGCTGGTTTCGCGTGGTGGCGCAGCGAGAACCCGGACGACGGTGCGGCCCCCAACGGCGCGATCACCTCCTCGGGTGCGCGCGACGACGGGATGCAGGCCGCCGCCCGGCTGACCCAGAAGGTGCTGTCCTACAACTGGAAGACCCTGGATGCGGACATCAAGGCCAACCAGGCGGTGCTCGCCCCCAGCTTTCGCACCGAGTACGCCAAGACCATGGCCGGGGTGAAGGCCCAGACGATCAAGAACCAGGTCAAGCTGGCGGCGACGGCCGCGGCCACGTCGATCGTCTCGGCGACCGACAAGCAGGTGGTCGCCCTCGTCTTCGTCGACCAGGCCACGACCGTCCGGGGCACCAACAGCCGGGTCGACAGCAGCCGGGTGTTGGTCACGCTGACGCGCGGTGATGGAGACTGGCGGATATCGAAGTTGAAGCCGTTCTGATAAATTAGAACACGTTCCAGTTCTGCCGGAGAAAGGGTGAGCGTTGACCGACCCAGCGTCCTCGTCCGAGCTGGAGACCGACCTGCTCATCGTGGGCGCGGGCCCGTCAGGTCTCTTCGGCGCCTACTACGCGGGCTTCCGCGGCATGAGCGTGGCGGTCGTCGACTCGCTCCCGGAGCTCGGCGGCCAGGTGTCCGCGCTCTATCCGGAGAAGCTCATCCTCGACGTTGCCGGCTTCCCGAGCATCAAGGGACGCGAGCTGGTCGAGGAGCTCGTCAAGCAGGCCGCGAGCGCCAAGCCGACCTACCTGCTGGACCGCACCGCCACCGCCTTGAAGTCCCACGAGGAGGGCGTGCGGATGGACCTCGACGACGGCACGGTCATCAACGCCAAGGTCGTCATCATCACCGCCGGCATCGGCAAGTTCACCCCTCGTGCCCTGCCTGCAGGTGAGGGCTGGGAGGACCGCGGGCTCGTCTTCTTCGTGCCGTCCTTCGCGGAGTACGCCGGCCGCGATGTCGTCATCGTCGGCGGCGGTGACAGCGCCTTCGACTGGGCGCACAGCCTCGAGCCGATCGCCAGGTCGGTGACCCTGGTGCACCGGCGTGACAAGTTCCGGGCCCACCAGGCCACCGTCGACGCTGTGCTCGCGGGCGACACCGAGGTGATCACCCAGGCCCAGGTCACCGCTCTCCAGGGGGAGCACCACGTGGAGAGCGTCGAGATCACCACCAACGACGGGGACGTCCTCACCCGTCCCGCTCAGGCCGTCGTCGCCGCCCTCGGCTTCATCGCCGACCTCAGCGCGATGCAGGAGTGGGGCCTGGAGTTCGAGAAGCGGCACATCAAGGTCGACATGGCCATGCGGACCAACGTCCCCCGGATCTTCGCGGCCGGCGACATCACCGAGTACGACGGCAAGGTGCGCCTGATCGCCGTCGGGTTCGGCGAGGTCGCGACCGCAGTCAACAACTCGGCCGTGCTCGTCGACCCGGACGCGCACGTCTTCCCCGGCCACTCCAGCGAAGGCTCCTAGCCCATGGCATCCAGTCGCAACTCGGTCCAGCTGTCCGAGGAGGAGATCGAGCAGTTCCTCCTCGAGAACATGAAGGTGCAGATCGCCACGATCGGCCCGGACGGGACGCCGCACCTGACGACGCTGTTCTACGTGCTCGAGGACGGCCAGCTCGCGTTCTGGACCTACGGGCGCTCCCAGAAGGTGGTCAACCTGCGCCGCGACCCGCGGATCACCTGCCTGGTCGAGGACGGTGAGGACTACTTCGAGCTGCGCGGCGTGAGCATCCAGGGCAAGGCCCGGCTCGTCGAGGACTACGACGAGATCCGCGCCCTCGGCGCCAGGGTGGCCAAGCGGATGGCTGGGGCCCAACTTGGTGAACAGAGCGATCTGGGGGACTTCGGCGACCAGATCGTCGAGAAGCAGGCACACAAGCGGGTCGGCATCGTCGTCGAACCGGTCAAGGTGGCCAGCTGGGACCACCGCAAGATGGCGGGCCCGCCCGGCGGCAGCGACAAGACGGAGGAAGCATGAAGAAGATCAAGGTCGACTGGGACCTGTGCGAGTCCAACGCCATGTGCGAGGCGCTCGCCCCCAGCCACTTCCAGATCGACGACGACGACTACCTGCAGGTGCTGGAGGAGAACGTCTCCGACGAGGACCTGGCGACCGTCGAGCAGGCCGTCGCCTCGTGCCCCAAGTCGGCGCTCAGCATCATCGACGCCTGACCCGACGCAACACCTGACCCGCCCCGCCCACCACCCCGACACGGCAAGGAGCCGGCCACACCATGCCCGAAAACCCTGATCCGACCACCTCGCTCGAGGGACGCGTGGCCATCGTCACCGGCGCCGGTGCCGGTCTCGGCCGCGCTGACGCCCTCGCCCTGGCCAGGGCCGGTGCCAGTGTGGTGCTCAACGACCTGCCCGGTGCCGCCGAGGAGGCCGCCGAGGAGATCCGCACCCATGGCGTCGAGGCCGTCGTGGTTCCCGGCGACGTGGGGGAGCCGGAGACCGCCGACGCCATGCTCACGGCGGCGACCGAGAAGCTCGGTCGTCTCGACGTCGTCGTGAACAACGCCGGCATCACTCGCGACAAGATGCTCTTCAACATGACCGACGAGGACTTCGACCTCGTCCTCAAGGTGCACCTGCGCGGACACTTCCTGCTCTCGCGCAACGCAGCGGCGTACTGGCGCGGTCGCTTCAAGGAGACCGGCCAGCCGGTCGACGCCGCCGTGGTCAACACCGCGTCCGAGGCGTTCCTCGGTGGCTCTCCCGGCCAGGCGAACTACGCGGCCGCCAAGGGCGGCATCGCCGCGCTCACCCTCTCGACCGCGCGGGGCCTCTCCCGGGTGGGCGTCAGGGCCAACGCGATCTGCCCGCGGGCCCGCACCGCGATGACCGCTGCCGTCTTCGGTGAGGACGAGTCCGGCCAGGCGGTCGATCCCTATTCCGCGGACCACGTGGCCCCGCTCGTCGCCTACCTGGCCTCGCCGGCGGCCGCGCGGATCACCGGCCAGGTGTTCGTGGTCTACGGCGGGATGGTGGCCCTGCTCGCCGCCCCGGTCGTCGAGCAGCGCTTCGACGCGACCGGCGACCTCTGGGACCTCGACTCCCTCGACCAGAGCCTCGGGTCCTACTTCGCCGACCGCGACCCCGCGGTCGGCTTCGCCGCCGACGCAGTCATGCAGCTGCAGCCCAAGGAGCGAAAGTGAACAGACTGACCGGCAAGCGCGCCATCGTCACCGGTGCCGCGCAGGGCCAGGGTGCGGCGATCGCGCGCGCCTTCGTCGAGGAGGGCGCCCAGGTCGTCATCGCCGACATCGCCGAGGAGCCTGGTCAGGCACTGGCCGACGAGCTGAACGCGCGTGATCCCGACCGACCGGACGTGGCGTACTTCCGCCGTCACGACGTCAGCGACGAGGCCTCGTGGCAGGCGCTGGTCGAGGAGGCCAACGAGCGCTTCGGGCCCGTCAACGTCCTGGTGAACAACGCCGGCATCCTGCGCTTCGCCGAGGTGGAGCGGATGGAGGTCGACGAATACATGCTGATGGTCAACATCAACCAGCTCGGCTGCTTCCTCGGGATGAAGTCGGTGGCCCGCACGATGCGCAAGAACGGTGGCGGCTCGATCGTGAACGCCTCCTCGATCGAGGGGCTCGGCGGGATGGCCCTGTGCACGGCGTACTCCGCGACGAAGTTCGCCATCCGCGGCATGACCAAGGCCGCGGCGATGGAGCTCGGCCCCAAGGGCATCCGGGTCAACTCGGTGCATCCCGGGATGATCGACACCGGGATGACCCGCATCCACGGCGGTGACGCGGCGATGGAGTTCGGCGCCAGCAAGGTCGCCCTCAAGCGGGTCGGCCACCCGGTCGACGTCGCGCCGGCCTACGTCTACCTCGCCAGCGACGAGTCGAGCTTCGTCACCGGGGCAGAGCTCGCCATCGACGGGGGAGCGACTGCCACGCACGCCTTTGGTGGCTGACGGGGCTCACCGATTGCTGACGGACCTCAGGACTTCCCGGGCGACGTCCAGGCGCATGGGTCGCACGGGTGCGCACAGGGCGACGCGGAGACCTTCGATGAGCGCCATCCGTCCGTCGAGCTCGTGCCGGGACAGCCGGTAGTCGGTGCGTGCGGCGAGCAGCGCGATCTCCTCGTCACGGTTCTCCGCTATCCAGCGGGCCAGGAAGTCCTCGGACCGCCACAGCTCGAGCCACGCGAGCCACGCCCTGGTGTCCAACAGCTCGTCGCCGTTGCGCGGCAGGAACGCAAGCACACCGTCCCGCTCGCTCTCGAGCAGCAGGTGCTGCAGACGTTGTCGCGCGGTGGTTGCCGCGGCGACTCTGAGCAGGTGTTCACGGCTCCCGAGGTGGTGGAGCATCGACGAGGTGCTCACTCCACTGAACCTGCTGATCCGCCGCAACGACAGGCCGGCGGGTCCGTGCTCGATGAGCACGTCGTTGATGGCGCGCACCAGCACCCCGGTGCGGGAGTCGGTGTCGATGAGCATGGGCATGACCAGAGCCCAGCATGCAGGTCGGACAGTCGGGCCAGGTTCTCCACAGCCGGCCGCGTCGATGTGGCTGGGAACAGTGATCCGCGTTGTTGGAGCGTGTGATCAAACTGCGGCTTGATCACACGCTCCAACAACCGGGACAGGGCCTCGGGCGGTGGGTGAGGAGCGAGCACAAGCGTCTTCGCCTGTCGACGACGAGGAGCCGGGCGGACGCTTGGGTCAGCGCAGGATCAGGCGGACGGCGGTCGCGAGGTGCTCGGAGACCTCTTCGGCGCTCAGCCGGCCGGTGACCCACGAGACCAGGGCGGCCAGCCACACGTCGCTGATCACCCGCGCCACGGCGATCTCCTCGTCGGTGGGCTCGGCGCCCTCGACGTAGGCGTCGCCCTGCATGGCGCGGTTGAGCATCGAGGTCAGCTTGAGACCCACGACGTGGATCTCGCTGGCGACCGAGGCGTCGGCGAACATGAAGGCACGGGTGAGGGCCTCGGTCAGCTGCGGCTCGCGCTGCAGACCACGGGTGGCGCGGGTCAGGACGTACTGCACCCGGTCGGCCGGGGTCTCGCCCGGCATCACGCGGCGGCCGAGGTTGGCCTCGGTCTCCTCGAACTGCCGCGCGAGCGCGGAGACGAGCAGATGGATCTTGGAGGGGAAGTAGCGGTAGAGCGTGCCGAGGGCGACGTCGGCCTGCTCGGCGACGGCCCGCATCTGCACGGCGTCGAAGCCGCCCTTGGAGGCGAGCGCGACGGTGGCGTCGAGGATGCGACGGCGGCGGTCACGCTGCGCGGCGGAGCCCAGGTCGTCATGGGTCAAGGAGCTCACGGTGGCCAAGATCTCAACCTCCCGGACGTGATTTCTGCTGAGCCTCCCCCGCAGACTGTGTCTGCGGACCCGCCCTGAGGTTACCAGTCAGGTCCGGCATAATAGAAACACGTTCCAGTTACCGCATGGCGGTCCCACACCGGTCCTGCAAGGGGCATTCCGGACGGGTCCCCGGGAAGGCGCCACTTGCGCATCGCACTCTTGTCCTACCGCAGCAAGCCACATTGTGGCGGCCAGGGCGTCTACATCCGTCACCTGAGTCGCGAGCTGGTCGCCCTCGGTCACTCGGTCGAGGTCTTCTCCGGGCAGCCCTACCCCGAGCTCGACGCGGGCGTCACCCTGACCAAGGTGCCCAGCCTCGACCTCTACCGCGAGCCCGACCCGTTCCGGACGCCGCGACCCTCCGAGATCCGCGACCTCATCGACGTCGAGGAGGTCCTGACGATGTGGACGGCCGGGTTCCCCGAGCCGAAGACGTTCTCCAAGCGGGCAGCCCGCCTGCTCCGCGACCGCCTCGACGAGTTCGACATCGTGCACGACAACCAGGTGCTCGGCTACGGGATGCTCGACATCGCGGAGATGGGCCTCCCGCTGATCACCAGCATCCACCACCCGATCACCTTCGACCGGCGCATCGACATCGAGGCCGCCCCCACGTGGCGCAAGAAGCTGACCCTGCGCCGCTGGTACGGCTTCCTCCGGATGCAGGGCAAGGTCGCGCGCAGCGTCGGCAAGATCCTCACGGTCTCCGAGTCGAGCCGCCGCGACATCGTGGCCGACTTCGGCGTGGACGACGCGAACATCCAGGTCATCCCGCTCGGCGTCGACGACGTCTTCGGTCCTCCCACCAAGCCGCGCACCCCGGGCCGGATCGTCGCGATGGCCAGCGCGGACGCCCCGATGAAGGGCATCGCCACGTTGCTCGAGGCGTTCGCGAAGCTGCGCACCGAGCGCGAGGTCGAGCTGGTGCTGGTGACCAAGCCGACTCCGGGCGGCCGCACCGAACGGCTGATCGACGACCTCGGCATCGCCGAGCACGTCAGGTTCGTCAACGGGATCAGCGACCAGGAGCTCGTCGAGGTGATGGGCTCCGCCGAGGTGGCGTGCGTCCCCTCGCTCTACGAGGGCTTCTCGCTGCCGACGGCGGAGCTGATGGCCTGCGAGACACCGCTCGTGGTGAGCCGGGCCGGCGCCATCCCCGAGGTCGTGGGGCCCGACGGCGAGTGCGCCGACCTGGTCACTCCCGGCGACGTCGGTGAGCTCGAGCGCGCGATCGCCGCCCAGCTCGACGACCCCGAGCGGCGCGAGCGGCTCGGCAAGGCCGGCCGCGCCCGGGTCCTCGAGCGGTTCAGCTGGCACGCGGTGGCGGTGGCGACGGCCGACGCCTATGAACGAGTGATCGAGGCGAGCACGACGCGCAAGGGGGACGAGCATGCTGACCGTTGACTTCGAGCGGCTGGGGCTCCAGCCGGGTGACAGGGTCATCGACATGGGCTGCGGCGCCGGACGGCACGCGTTCGAGATGTATCGCCGCGGCGCCGACGTGATCGCGTTCGACCAGGACGCCGACGAGCTCGCCGGCGTGCTCGAGCTGTTCGGCGCGATGAAGGAGGCCGGCGAGGTCCCGGCCGGGGCCGCCGCGGACATCAAGGAGGGTGACGCCCTGTCGCTGCCGTTCGCCGACGGCGAGTTCGACCGGGTCGTGGCCTCCGAGGTGCTCGAGCACATCCCGGCCGACATCCAGGCCATCGAGGAGCTCGTGAGGGTCCTGAGGCCGGGCGGCACGATGGCCGTCACGGTGCCGCGCTGGCTGCCGGAGCTGGTCTGCTGGAAGCTCTCCGACGACTACCACAACGTCCCCGGCGGGCACATCCGGATCTACTCCGACAAGGAGCTGATCGGCAAGCTGGTCAACGCGGGGATGATCTTCGAGGGCAAGGACCACGCCCATGGGCTGCACTCGCCGTACTGGTGGATCAAGTGCGCAGTCGGTGTCACCAACGACGACAATCCGCTGGTGAAGGCCTATCACCAGGTGCTGGTGTGGGACATCATGCGGACGCGCGGGTGGAGCACGCTGACCCGCGGCGCCGAGAAGGCGCTCAACCCGCTGATCGGCAAGAGCATGGTGCTCTACCTCCGCAAGCCGGAGACGCCGGAGCTGTGAATCGCAGCCACCCGGTCCCGTCGGTCGCCGGCGTGCTCTCCAGCGCGCAGGTGGCCCAGACGGCTGCCTCGATCGCCTCCATGCAGGAGTCCGACGGCGCGGTCCCGTGGACGGTCGGGGAGCACGTCGACGTGTGGAACCACGTCGAGGCGGCGATGGCGCTGATGGTGGCCGGCGAGGTCGCCGCCGCGGAGGCTGCCTACGACTGGTGCCTCCGCCACCAGCGCCACGACGGCTCCTGGGCGATGAAGACGGTCGCCGGCGAGGTCGAGGACGCGAGCGGTGAGACCAACATGTCGGCCTACCTGGCCGTGGGGGTCTGGCACCACTGGATGCTGCAGCGCGACCTGGCCTTCGTCGAACGGATGTGGCCCGTCGTACGCCGCGGGCTGGACTTCGTCGTCGGGATGCAGCTGCCCTTCGGTGGCATCGCCTGGTCCCAGGAGTGGGACGACCACGGTCCCGCTCGGGTCAACCGGGCCGCGCTGCTGGCCGGATCCTCCAGCATCTACCAGTCGCTGCGGGCGGGGGTCGCGCTGGCCGACCTGATGGACGACCCCCAGCCCGAGTGGGAGCTCGCCGGCGGCCGTCTCGGTCATGCGCTGCGCGACCACCGGGACCTGTTCCTGGACAAGTCGACGTTCTCCATGGACTGGTACTACCCGGTCCTCGGCGGCGCCGTCCGTGGCCAAGCCGGTCTCGACCTGCTGGCCACGCGCTGGGACGACTTCGTGGTGCCCGGGCTCGGGATCCGCTGCGTCGACACCAACCCGTGGGTGACCGGCGCCGAGACCTGTGAGCTCGTGATGGCGCTGGACTGCCTCGGCGACCACGACCGCGCCCTCGGTCTCTATGCCGACATGCAGCACCTGCGCCACGAGAACGGCAGCTACTGGACCGGGTCGGTGCATCCCGAGCACGTGTTCTGGCCGGCGGAGCAGACGACCTACACGGCGGCGGCCGTGATCCTGGCCGCTGACGAGCTCGCGCGCACCACTCCGGCCTCGGGGATCATGCGCGGCGAGACCCTGGCCCAGCACTTCCGCGCGATCGCGCTCGAGTGCGGCTGTCCCGACGACGCGTCAGCCGACGTCCTCTCCGGCCGCACCTGACGAACGCCTCAGGACGCGCATCGACCCGACCGTGGCGGCGGGGGTGAACGATCCGCCGGCGACCGCGCGCCGCCAGACGTGGAAGGGCGCCTGGCCGCCGTCCTCGGGTCGCTCGAACACGTCGTGGATGACCAGGACGCCGCCGGGCTGCACCCACCGGGCGAAGCCGCTGTAGTCGTTCTGCGCGTGCACCTCCGCGTGTCCACCGTCGACGAAGAGCAGCGCGAGCGGCGTACGCCAGTGGGCGGCGACCGTCGTGGAGCGCCCGACGACCGCGACCACCTCGTCCTCGAGCCCGGCGCGGGCGATGGTCCGCCGGAAGACCGGCAGCGTGTCCATCAGCCCGGACTCGTCGTCGACGAGGGTGGTGTCGTGGTGCTCCCAGCCGGCCTGGTTCTCCTCCGAGCCGCGGTGGTGGTCGAGGGTGAACACGGTGCTCCCCGTCGCCCGCGCGGCGGCACCGAGCCAGATCGCCGACTTCCCGCAGTAGCTGCCGATCTCGAGCGCCGGGCCGTCCCCGAGGTGGGCCAGAGCCGTCGCGTGCAGGAAAGCGCCCTCGTCCTCGGGCATGAACCCCTTCGCGGCGCGGGCGTGCTCGAGCAGGTCGGCAGGGATCCCCGTGGGGGTGCCAGGGGAGGTTGCGGTCACGCGCGGAAGCCTAGGCCGACGCCTGCGTCATGCGAACTGGCGGTGGGGGCGACCAGGTCGAATGACGTCCGGCGGGAGGTCATCCGGGGTGGTTCACAGGGCGACCACGTCGTATGACGTCCGGAGGCGACCATGGCATCATTGGAACACGTTCTAGTTTTCGAACCCTGACAACCCCTCGGAAGGCGGACGACGTGCCGATCGGGATCAGTGACGACCACGTCGAGCTGGCGGACGCCTTCGGCAAGTGGGCGTCCTCCCTCCGTGGGATCGAGGCGGCCCGCGCGGCCGAGGACGACCCGGCCGCCCCCTTCTCCGAGCAGTCCGCGGCCGTGGCCGAGATGGGACTGGCGGGGATCGCCGTGCCCGAGGAGCACGGGGGAGCCGGTGGCTCGCTCGTCGACCTGGCCGTCGCCCTCGAGGCAGTGGCCGCAGCGCTCGTGCCCGGTCCGCTGCTCGGCACCGCGGTCGCGTCGGTGGCCCTGGGTGAGCTGGCCGGTCCGGTCGCCGCGGGGGAGATGCGCGTCGCGCTCTCCCTCGGCGCAGGCCCGGTCCACGACGCGCCCGGTGCGACTCATGCGCTGGTGGTGCGCGACGACGACGTTGCCCTGGTCTCTCTCGACGGCGCCGCGCTGGCGCCAGGGATGACCCCCGACCTCAGCCGCCGCGTCTGCGTCGCCGACCTCGCCGACCTCGCCGGTCTCGAGGCGACCGTCGTCCCCGGACTCTCGCCTGCGCGGTTGCGAGCGCTCGTCGTGACGTTGGCCGCCGCGGAGGCCTCGGGGGTGGCGCGCTGGTGCCTCGACACGGCCGTCGACTACGCCGGGGTGCGCGAGCAGTTCGGCAAGAAGATCGGCGGGTTCCAGTCGATCAAGCACCTGTGCGCACAGATGCTCGAGACCAGCGAGTCGGTCACCGCGGCGGCCTGGGACGCTGCGCGCGCGGGCGCCGACGACGCCGACCAGCACGAGTTCGCCGCGCTCGTCGCCGGCACGATCTGCTTCGACGGCGCCGTCTCGGTGGCCAAGGACTGCATCCAGGTGCTCGGCGGGATCGGCTTCACCTATGAGCACGAGGCCCACTTCTACCTCCGCCGCGCGATCGCCCTGCGCGGCATGCTCGACTCCTCGGGCTCGTACGCCGCCCGGCTGGCCGACCTCGCGGCCGGGGGCACCCGTCGTCACCTGCAGGTGGACCTCGACGACGTCGAGACCGACCGGCGCGCAGAGGTGCACGCCGAGGCGGAGCGGATCGCCGCCCTGCCGGAGGACGAGCGGCGCGTGGCCCTCGCCGAGACGGGCTACCTGACCCCCCACTGGCCGGTGCCGCACGGGCTCGGCGCCGACCCGGTGCTCCAGCTGCTGATCGACGAGGAGCTGCTCCGGGCCGGCGTACGTCGTCCCGACCTGAAGATCGGGGCGTGGGCGGCTCCGACGATCATCGCCCACGGCAGCGACGAGCAACGTGACCGCTTCGTCGGGCCCACCCTGCGCGGCGAGATCGAGTGGTGCCAGCTGTTCAGCGAGCCCGGAGCCGGTTCCGACCTGGCCTCGCTCCGGACGAAGGCCGTCAGGGACGGCGACGGTTGGCGGCTCTCGGGCCAGAAGGTGTGGACCTCGCTGGCGCACCGGGCCGACTGGGGCATCTGCCTGGCGCGCACCAATCCCGACGTGAAGCAGCATGCGGGCATCAGCTACTTCCTGGTCGACATGAAGAGCGCAGGCATCGAGACCCGACCGCTGCGCGAGCTCACCGGCCAGGCGATGTTCAACGAGGTCTTCCTCGACGACGTCTTCGTCCCCGACGAGCTCGTCGTGGGTGAGGTCGACGGTGGCTGGAAGCTGGCCCGCACGACGCTGGCCAACGAGCGGGTGGCGATGGCGGGGTCGCACCTCGGCGACTCGCCCGAACGTGCCGTGTCGCTCCTCGCCGCAGGAACGACGGATGCGCGCAGCGACATCGGCCGGGCGGTCGCGTGGTCGACGGTGGTCTCCCTGCTGGCGACGAGGTCGACGCTGCGGTCCCTGGAGGGCCAGGGGCCGGGCCCGGAGTCGAGCGTGGCCAAGCTGGTCGGCGTACGCAGCCGGCAGGACTCCGCCGAGCTCGTCGTCACGCTCCTCGGCGACCGGCTGTTCCTCGGCGACGACCTCGCGCGCGAGGCGCTGCACGAGCAGCTGATGACGCGGTGCCTCTCGATCGCCGGCGGGACCACCCAGGTGCTGCGCAACGTGGCCGGCGAGCGGATCCTCGGGCTACCCCGCGGCTGAGGCCTCTGCTTCGGGTCCCTGAGCGTGGAGCCACCGGGCGCGGTGGTGCAGCAACCAGCGCTCCACCGCCTTGATCGCGTGGTGGCTGCGGATGGATCCGAAGACCTCGAAGGCGTGCTGCGCGCCGGGGAACTCCGCGTAGGTCACGGTCGCCTTCGACTCGGCCTTCAGCTCCTCCACGAACGCGCGCGCCTGGCCGACGTGGACGAGCGAGTCATTGGCGCCGTGCAGCACGAAGAAGTCGGGGGCGTCGGGGGAGACGTGGGCGAGCGGGGACGCCTTGACGAAGTCGTCGAGGTGCGTGCTCGGGTCCTTCTTGAACACGCGCGGACCGAGGAAGTAGTCGCGCATGTCCGTGGCGGCCTTGTCGCCGGTGAGCCCCGCCAGGTCGTAGACGCCGTAGAACGGGACGCAGCCGGCCACGCTGGTGTCGGCGTCCTCGAAGCCGGGCTGGTAGTCAGCCTCACCGGGGGTGAGGGCGGCCAGGGCAGCGAGGTGGCCGCCGGCCGAGCCGCCGGTGATCACGAGATAGGACGGGTCGCCGCCGTAGGACGCGATGTTCTCGCGAGTCCAGGCGATCGCCTTCTTCACGTCGATGATCTGCGCGGGGAAGGGGTGCTTGGGGGCGAGCCGGTAGTTCATCGCCACGCAGACCCAGCCGCGCTCCGCCATCCGGTTCATCAGCAGGAGGCCCTGCTGCTCCTTGGTGCCGATGGTCCAGCCGCCGCCGTGGACCTGCACCAGCACCGGTGCGTTCTCGAGGTCGACCCCCTTGGGCCGGTAGATGTCGAGCCGCGCGCGCTTGCCGCCCTCGGTGTAGTTGATGTCACGGACCACCTCGACGTCCGGCCGGGAGAGGTTGAAGGGCCGGGCCAGCTCACGCAGCGGGGTCTTGAGGTCCTCGGCGGAGGGCGGCTCCTCGAGGGCCTCGAGGTAGTCCTCCCCGAGGCCGTCGCGCAGGGTCGTCTCGACGTGTGTGGCGGCCCTGTTGGCGTTGACGATCAGGTAGCCGAGACCCGCCGTCGAGACGGCGGCGGCTGCCAGCCCCAGGCGACGGTCGAGCGTGTCCAGTCCCGGATGGGCGCTGCGCCGGCGGCGTAGGGACAGCTCGGCGGCCGTGTCCAGCGCACTGGCCGCCAGCAGCTGCGGCGCCAGCTCGCTCGCCAGCCACCCGGCGAAGAAGGCCGGGATCGAGGCGTAGCGACCCCCGAGCGGGCGCAGGGCGTTGGCGGTCAAGGCGGCCGTGACGAGTTGGCGGCGGAGGTAACCCATGCTCCGAGGTTACGGGTTGGAACGCCCGGTTTCGTGTGAGAAGGGTGACGCCGAGAAAACTAGAACGTGTTTCAGGATCCAGTCTAGAATCCGGCCATGGATCGCCTGAGTGGACTCGATGCGAGCTTTCTCTACCTGGAGAGCTCGACCCAGCTGCTGCACGTCTGCGGGGTGATCGTGCTCGACCCGGAGACCATCCCGGGTGGCTACTCCTTCGAGGCCTTCAAGGACGAGCTCGAGCGCCGGATCGACGGTGTGCCGATGTTCCACCGCAAGCTCAAGCAGGTGCCGCTCGGCATCGACCACCCCGTGTGGGTCACCGCCGACGACTTCGACATCGACCGTCACGTGCACCGGATGGCGCTGCCGTCACCCGGTGGCGAGCGCGAGCTGGCGGACCTCTGCGGCCACATGGCCGGCATCCCGCTCGACCGGTCGCGGCCGCTGTGGGAGTTCGTGGTCATCGAGGGCCTCGAGTCGGGCAAGGTCGCGATCTTCACCAAGATGCACCACTGCACCGTGGACGGGGTCTCGGGAGCCAACGCGATCTCCTTCCTGTGCAGCCTCGAGCCCGACGCACCTCCGCTGGAGAGTGCCCCGAAGGGCCGGCTGGACCTGCGTACGCCGGGCGACGCCGAGCTGCTCGCCCGCGGGGTCCTCGCCAACCTCGGCAAGCCGGTCGCCGTCGCCAAGCTGGTCGGACCCACGGCGGGTGTCCTGACCAAGACCATCGGACGTGCGCGCAGCGGCACCGCGATGGCCGCGCCCCTGACCGCGCCGCGGACGTCGTTCAACGGCACCATCACCGGTCACCGGACGATCGCGCTCGCGGACCTGTCCCTGGACCAGATCAAGGAGATCAAGAACGCCGTCCCGGGATCCACCGTCAACGACGTCGTCCTGGCGCTGTGCGGCGGCGCGCTGCGTCGCTATCTCCAGGACCGCGACGAGCTGCCCGAGAGCTCCCTGGTCGCCTCGGTCCCGGTCTCGGTGCGCGGGAAGTCGAAGAAGGAGAGCGGCAGCAACAAGGTCTCCACGATCTTCTCCAGGCTCGGCACGGACATCGAGGACCCGCTCGACCGGCTCGGCCAGGTCTCCGAGGGCAACACCAACGCCAAGGACCACCACAAGGCGATCCCCGCCGACACCCTGCAGGACTGGGCGGAGTTCGCCGCACCGCGCACGTTCGGCCTGGCCGTGCGGATGGTCTCCTCGCTGCGGCTGGCCGACACCGGACCGGTGATCCACAACCTGGTGATCTCCAACGTCCCCGGTCCGCCTGTGCCGCTCTACTTCATCGGCGCGAGGATCGAGGGTCTCTACCCGCTCGGCCCGGTCTTCCACGGCGCCGGCCTGAACATCACGGTGATGTCGAGCGACGGCAAGGTCCATGTCGGCGCGATCGCGTGCCGCGAGCTCGTGCCGCAGCCCTGGAAGCTCACCGAGAAGTTCGCCGAGGAGCTCGCCTCGCTGCACCGGGCCGCCACGGGCAGCGGCAAGCCCGCCACGAAGAAGGCCGCGGCGAAGAAGTCCGCGTCCAAGAAGAAGACCGCTGCGAAGAAGGCGGCCGCGAAGAGCGGCTAGTCCTGAGACGCCGGGTGTGGGACCGGTGTCGTCCTGGGTACGGGTGCGGTTGATGCCCACACCCGAGAGGACACGATGCAGCCCGAGCTGATCGGCAACCGCTACCGCGTCGAGCGGGCGATCGGACAGGGCGGCATGGGCACCGTGTGGCTCTGTCGCGACGACGTGCTGCGGCGTGAGGTCGCCGTCAAGCAGGTCGGGCTCCTCCCCGGTGAGACCGCCACGGACTCGGCCCGCGCGTTCCGCGAGGCTCGCTCCTCGGCCGCCCTGAGCCACCGCAACGTGGTGACCGTCTTCGACGTCGTCGAGGAAGAGGGCCGCATCTGGCTGGTCATGGAGTACGTCGCCGGACGGTCGCTCTCCGACATGATCAAGCAGGACGGCCGCCTCGACCCGGCCGCGGTCGCGGACATCGGCGCCCAGGTGGCGGACGGTCTCGCCACGGCACACGCGGCCGGCACGACCCATCGCGACGTGAAGCCCGGCAACGTGCTGGTCAGCGACGACGGGGTGGCCAAGATCAGTGACTTCGGGATCGCGCGCACCGCGGGCGACCCTGCCCTCACCCAGTCGGGCCTGGTCACCGGCACGCCGCACTACTTCTCGCCCGAGCTCGCACGGGGCGGCGAGCCCG
Organism: uncultured Actinomycetota bacterium; assembly: GCA_963843075.1. GTDB lineage: Bacteria > Actinomycetota > Actinomycetes > Propionibacteriales > Nocardioidaceae > Marmoricola. The sequence goes on from CAWJJD010000001.1 coordinate 2,145,501, forward strand.
GCTTCACCAACGACGTGTGGGCGCTCGGGGCGACGCTCTATGCCGCCGTCGAGGGGCATCCCCCGTTTCGTCCCGCAGCCAATCCGGTCGGCGTGCTGCACGAGATCGCGACCCAGACACCGCCTCCAGCCGAGCGAGCCGGATTCCTGACACCCGTGCTCGAGCGGATGATCGACCCGGACACCGCCTCGCGGTGGTCGATGGACGACGCGGCTCACGTGCTGCGGCGCCTCGCGGACGAACATCGCCCCGAGAACACCCTGCGCAGCACCCGCCCGGACGGGGCGGTGGTTCCCGCCGTCCTGACCGAGTCCCAGCCCGAGCCAGTGCCCGAGCCAGTGCCAGTGCCAGTGCCGAGCCAGTGCCCGAGCCAGTGCCCGAGCCCGTTCGGTCCGCGCCACCGACGCCCGCACCGGCGACCAGGCGGCGCCCGCACGGGACACGGATCCTTGCGGGTCTCGTGGTCCTGCTCCTGGTGATGGGCGGGGCGCTGCTGGCCCTGCGCCAGCTCTCCGACGACGAGCAGGGCTCACCGCCCGCAGCGGGCGCTGCTCAGAAGAAGGACGGCGGCGGAAAGGGTGCCCAGGACAGCGGCAGGGAGTCGGGTTCGGGCAACGATCAGGACTCCTCCGGCTCGGAAGGGGCCCAGAAGGAACAGCTCGTGCGCGACTACTACGCGGCTGCACCCGGCGGCACCGACGAGGCCTGGGCCATGCTCGGTCCGGAAATGCAGGAGCAGGGACGCGACCGCTACGACGCGTTCTGGCGCACCATCGAGTCTGTGGACGTGCAGTCGGTCGAAGCGACCTCAGGGAACGACTCGGTGCGGGTGACGCTCGTCTATCACTCGAACGACGGCCGGACGAGCACCGAGCGGAAGGTCGAGGGTCTGGTCGCCTCCGACGACGGCGGGTTCCTGATCGACTCCGACGAGCCCGCGGCCTGAGGCCGGGCCTAGGCGTCCAGCCGCTCCCGGTCCCTGATCCGCGCGGCGGTGACGTGCACGCCCTCGAGGAAGACCGGGGTGAACCGGTCGGACTGGATCACGCAGCCGGCGTGGCCGCACGGAGCCTCGTGCACCGTGGCGCCGGGGACCCTCGCCGCGAGCCGGCGCTGCCGTGCGGGCGGGATGGCCCGGTCCTTGCTCGGGATCACGACTGCTGTCGGCACGTCGATGCGGGAGATCCAGGGCGTCGAGTGATGGCGACCGAGCGCGGCGACGGCCTGGGCGACGGCCCACGGGCTGGTGCTGCGCCACTCCTCGAGGGCCCACTGGGCCAGGTCGATCTCGGGGAGGTCGAGCACCTCGGCGGTCGACCGGGTGGCGCGGCGTACGGTCCGGGACTTCGAGAGCGTCCGCAGCGCGCCCATGCTCAGCTCCATGCCGGCGTGGAAGACGGCCTCGGTGTTCCTGGTCCGGAAGTGGTCGGTCGTGGCGGCGAGGACCAGCCCACCGACGACGTCGGGGTGCTGGCGCCAGGTGCGCTGCGCGACCACCGAGCCCATCGAGTAGCCCGCGACGATCGGGTTCACGAGGCCGAGCTCGGTGATCACGGCGGCCACGTCGTCGGCGCAGTCGTGGAGCGAGAAGCTCTCCGAGATGATCCCGCGTCCGTGCCAGCGCTGGTCGAAGACGACGACGTGGTAGCGCTCGGCGAGCGCGTGCACCAGCGGGAACCAGGTGAGCATGCCGGTGCAGCCGACGGCGTGCAGCAGCACGATCGTCCTCGCGCCCGGGGGTCCCTCGAGCTCGGTCAGCCAGGTGCGGCCACGACGGGGCAGCTGGAGCCAGCGACCGGGCGGGATGGTGACGTCGGGGAGAGCGACGTAGGGGTCCAGCTGCGAACGCACGGCCCTGCCCACACAGCTCACGACCTTCGACATCACGTGCGCCTCCGGTTGCGGTTGTCGGGCGGATCCCTAGACTAGAACAGGTTACAGTTTTCCAGAGCTTAGGGGCCTGCATGAGCGACGACGTGTTGGGTGAGATCCGCTCGGTCCTCACCGACGTTCTCGACAAGGGACCCGAGGACGCGCCCGCCAGCTGGGCCGCCTGCGCCGAGGCCGGCCTGCTCGGGCTCGCCGCTCCGGCAGCGCACGGTGGCGAGGGGCTGGGCCTGGCGGAGGTCGGCGTGCTGGTGCGCGAGCTCGGCACCCGAGCGGGCGACCTGCCGTTCCACGAGACGCTCGTGTGCGGACTGCTGACCCTGGCACGCAGCGCCACGCCGGAGCAGCAGGAGATCTTCGTCCCGCAGATCACCTCCGGGAAGGTCCTCGTCGCACCGGCCCTCAACGAGTCCGGCCAGGCGATCCCGCTGCGGCCCGGGACCCGGCTCGAGGACGACCGGCTGACCGGGCGCAAGATCGCCGTCCCCGTGTTCGACGACCTGCCTGACCTGACCACGCTGCTGCTCGTCTCAGCGTCGGACACGAGCGGCGGCCCCGTCGTGGTGCTCGTGGACCCGAAGAGCGACGGCGTGTCGCGCACGACCACGCCGAGCTCGCGTGGCGACAGCGCCGAGGCGACCTACGAGTTCGACGGTGCTCACGTGCTCGGCGTCCTGAGTGAAGGGGCGCCCGACGTCCTGCGCGAGCATGTGACCGCCGGCCTGCTCCTGCGCGGCGACGGGCTGCTCGCGGGAGCACGCGACCTCACCGCCGGCTACGTCAAGGAGCGGACCCAGTTCGGTCGCCGGCTCGCCGAGTTCCAGGGCGTGGCGATCCAGATGGCCGAGGTCTACGTGGCCTCGCGGATGGTGACCCTGGCCGCCGAGGAGGCAGCGCGCCGGGTCGGGGCGGGGGAGCCGGCCGCCGACGACCTCGCCGTCGCGGCGTACTGGTTCTCCGACCGGGCGCCCACCGCGCTGCAGACCTGCCACCACCTGCACGGCGGCATGGGCGTCGACGACACCTACCCGCTGCACCGCTACTTCGCCCGCGTCAAGGACGTCGCCCGTGTCCTCGGGGGTGTGGAGGCGACGCTCGCCGCGGTGCCGGCGCGAGAGTCCGCGGAGTCCAAGAACAGCGAGCTCACCACCGAGGAGCGGGCCTTCAAGGACGAGGTGCGCAGCCTACTTCTCCGGGCTGGTCTCCCGCGACGACCGGCTCGAGATGATGCGCGACCGCCACGGCGAGGCCTACCACCGCACCATCAAGCAGATGGGCGATGACAAGTGGATGGGCGTCGGCTGGCCGCAGGAGTACGGCGGCAAGGGGCTCGGCGTGATCGAGCAGCAGATCTTCGCCAACGAGGCTGCCCGGGGCGACGTACACCTCCCTGCCGTGACGCTGCAGACCGTCGGCCCCACGCTGCAGGCCTACGGCACCGAGAAGCAGAAGGAGATGTTCCTCGGCAAGATCCTCGCCGGGGACGTGCACTTCGCGATCGGCTACTCCGAGCCTGATGCCGGCACCGACCTCGCCTCGCTGCGCACCACGGCACGGCGGGATGGCGACCACTACGTCGTCAACGGCCAGAAGATGTGGACCACCGGTGGCCACGCAGCGGACTACGTCTGGCTGGCGGTGCGCACCGATCCCGACGCCCCCAAGCACAAGGGCATCTCGGTGCTGATCGTGGACACCAAGGACCCGGGCTACTCCTGGACGCCGATCATCACCTCCGACGGGTCGCACCACGTCAACGCGACCTACTACAACGACGTGCGCGTGCCGGTCGACATGCTGGTCGGCGAGGAGAACGAGGGCTGGCGCCTGATCACCACCCAGCTGAACCACGAGCGGGTCATGCTCGGTCCCGCAGGCCGGCTCGAGGGCCTGCGCGACCTGGTCGCGGAGTGGGCGGCCGAGCGCACCGACGGCTCCGGCACGCCGTTGCCCGAGATCGGCTGGGTGCGCGACACCTTCGCGCGCACGACTGCTGCGTTCCGGGTCAACGAGCTGCTCAACTGGCAGGTCGCCCGGACCGGCGCGAGCGGCCGCGAGGCGGTGGCCGACGCCTCGGCGTCCAAGGTGTTCGCCTCCGACGAGGTGCAGGTGCTGGGACTCGCGCTGGAGCGCATCGTCACGTCGTACGGCGACCCGGCCGACCCGGACACCGCACGGCTGATGCACTACCTCGACGCCACCTCCAAGCGGAACCTCGTGCTCACCTTCGGCGGCGGGGTCAACGAGGTGCAGAGCGAGCTGATCTCGATGTTCGGGCTCGGGCTCCCCAAGGTGCCGCGATGACGGGGACGGACGCCGGGACCGAGACCCACGACCGCGACTGGATCATGCGGGAGGCCGAGCGGCTCAAGGCGCTGGGCGAGGCCGAGCCGCGCGAGGCGCGGGACCCCGTCAACCAGCCGATCATCAACGCCTGGCTGGACGCGATGGACGAGACCGACCGGCGCTTCACCCAGGGCCTGGCGCCCCCGGCGATGGCGCAGGTCTGGACCATGCCCGGCCTGCGCGGCACTCGCGGGGCGGGTGACCCGCTGTCGCTCGCCATGGACGTGCTCGACGCGGCGGGCTACACCTCCGTGCTCGGCACCAACTGCGACCAGACCTACGAGCGCTACCTGCGGGTCGGCGAGCAGGTCTCGGTGACGACCCGGCTCGACGACGTCGTCGGCCCGAAGCAGACCGGTGTCGGGGAGGGCTACTTCGTCACCACCCGCAACATCTGGCGCGTGGGCGACGAGGTGGTCGGCACGATGCTGTTCCGGGTGCTCAAGTTCAAGCCCAAGCCCAAGCCTCGGGTCAGCTCTGCCGCCCCCGACCGCTCGAAGATCATCCGACCGGTGCGCAACCAGGACACCGACTTCTTCTGGGAGGGCACGAAGCTGGGTGAGCTCCGCCTGCAGACGTGCAGCTCCTGCGGGGAGCTGCGCCACCCGCCCGGGCCCGTCTGCCCGAGCTGTCACGCGATGGACCGTGGCCACGTCGTCGCCAGCGGCCACGGCACGATCTTCAGCTTCCTGGTGCACCACGCCCCGCAGATGCCGGGCCGCGAGCTGCCGCTGACGATCGCGCTCGTCGAGCTCGAGGAGGGGGTGCGGTTCGTGGCCGACGTACGCGGAAACCCGGAGGACCTCGCGATCGGCGACCCGGTCGTCGTGGGCTGGGACCGGGTCGACGACGAGCTCACGCTGCCGATCTGGGAGGTGGCCCGATGAAGGGGACGACCCTTCCCGAGTGGGCCCTCCCGATCACCACCACGCTGGTGGTCTCGACGGCGATCGCGACGCGCGACTACCAGGACGTGCACCATGACCGCGACCTGGCGCAGTCGCACGGCTCGAAGGACATCTTCGTCAACATCCTCACCACGACCGGGCTGGTGCAGAAGTACGTCGGCGACTGGGCGCGCGAGGCGATCGGGCCTGACTTCGTCGTCCGTTCCTGTGCCCTCCGGCTGGGTGCGCCGGCCCATCCCCACGACACGTTGAGCTTCGCCGGCGAGGTCGTCGACGACACCGACGGCCTGCTCACCATCGACGTCGTCGGCCGGGTGTCCCTCGGCGACCACGTCACGGCGAAGGTGGCGATCACCCGATGAGCGCGAGCGGGAGTCTCGGTGGCAGGGCGGCCATCGTGGGGATCGGTGCGACGGAGTTCTCCAAGGAGTCCGGACGATCGGAGCTGCAGCTGTCGGCCGAGGCCACCCTGCACGCGCTCGCCGACGCCGGCCTGACACCCGCCGACGTCGACGGGCTGACCACGTTCACGATGGACAACACCTCCGAGATCGCGCTGGCGCGTGAGCTGGGGATGGGCGAGCTGCGGTTCTTCAGCCGGGTCAACTTCGGCGGCGGTGCCGCCTGCGCGACGGTCCAGCAGGCCGCGATGGCGGTCGCGACCGGCGTCGCCGACGTCGTGGTCTGCTACCGCGGCTTCAACGAGCGATCCGGTCAACGCTTCGGGCAGGTGCAGAACTGGGCCGCGCAGCAGGTGAACAGCAACGGCCTCGACAACGCCTGGACCTATCCCCACGGGCTCTCCACCCCGGCGGCGACGGTGGCGATGCAGGCGCGGCGCTACATGCACGAGTACGGCGCGACCTCGGCCGACTTCGGCGTCGTGGCGGTGGCCGACCGCAAGCACGCGGCGAACAACCCGAGCGCCTTCTTCTATGGGAAGCCGATCACGCTCGAGGACCACCAGGCGTCGCGGATGATCGCCGACCCGCTGCGCCTGCTCGACTGCTGCCAGGAGAGCGACGGGGCCGTCGCGATCGTGGTCACCTCACCCGAGCGTGCGGCCTCGCTGAAGCAGCCGCCGGTGTCGATCACGGCCGCGGCACAGGGGAGCGCGGCGGACCAGTTCGTGATGACCTCCTACTACCGCGGCGACATCGGTGTCCCCGAGATGGGCGTGGTCGCCCGTGAGCTGTGGGGCCAGTCCGGGCTGCGCCACGAGGACATCGCGACTGCGGTCCTCTACGACCACTTCACGCCGTACGTCCTGATGCAGCTCGAGGAGCTCGGCTTCTGCGGTCGCGGCGAGGCGCCGGGCTTCATCGCTGACGGCGCCATCGAGCTCGGCGGCCGGCTGCCCCTGAACACCCACGGCGGCCAGCTCGGCGAGGCCTACATCCACGGCATGAACGGCATCGCGGAGGCGGTCCGCCAGGTCCGCGGCACCTCGGTCAACCAGGTCGACGACGCCCACCACGTCCTCGTCACCGCCGGCACCGGCGTCCCCACCTCCGGCCTCATCCTCAGCCGGTAGGTCAGTCCGTAGCTCGCCGAGAGGGCAGTTCTGGTTGCCTGGAGTACGCCGAGAGGGCGATCCTGGTTGCCTGGAGTACGCCGAGAGGGCGATCCTGGTTGCCCCCGGGGCCCCCTGCTGGCGCTGGCCACGACCTCCTCGCCACCGCACCGGCCTACCGGCACCAACCAGCACCGCCCGGTCGGCTCGCTCCAGCCAACCAAAACCCCCCGGTCGGCGAATTAGCGACGGGCCTGACTCCCGCTAGACTCGGCCGCTGTGCCCGCCAGCGCGTGGGCCCCCTCATCTCCCGACTGTGAAGGCGCGAACAGACGCATGGCTACGACGAACGACCTGAAGAACGGCATGGTGCTCAACCTCGACGGGCAGCTCTGGCAGGTCATCTGGTTCCAGCACCACAAGCCCGGCAAGGGCGGGGCGGTCGTGCGCTCGAAGCTGAAGAACATCGAGTCCGGCAAGACCGTCGACAAGACGTTCAACGCCGACGTCAAGGTCGAGGTGGCCAACGTCGACAAGCGGACGATGCAGTACCTCTACAACGACGGCACCTCCTACGTCTTCATGGACACCGGCACCTACGACCAGCTCGAGGTCGCCCCCGAGATCGTCGGGGACGCCAAGAACTTCATGCTCGAGAACCAGGAGGCGATCGTCGCCACCAACGAGGGTCGCGTGCTCTACATCGAGCTGCCGGCCTCGGTCGAGCTCGAGGTCACCTACACCGAGCCCGGCCTCCAGGGCGACCGCTCCACCGGCGGCACCAAGCCGGCCACCGTCGAGACCGGCGCCACCGTCGCGGTCCCGTTGTTCATCGTCACCGGCGAGAAGATCAAGGTCGACACCCGCGACTCCTCCTACCTCGGCCGCGTCAGCAGCTGATTCCAGGGATGAGCGCACGTTCGAAGGCACGCAAGCGAGCTCTCGACCTGCTCTACGCCTCGGACATGCGGCGGCGTTCGGCGGTCGAGGCGCTCGAGGAGCAGGTCGAGAGCAACCAGGTCAACGACTACACCGTCGAGCTCGTCCACGGGGTGGTCGAGAACCGCGCCCGGCTCGACGAGGTGATCTCGACCTACGTCCAGGGCTGGACGCTCGACCGGATGCCGGCGGTGGACCGCAACGTGCTCCGGCTGGCCACCTTCGAGGTGCTCTACGTCGAAGACGTGCCGGACGCCGTGGCTGTCTCCGAGGCGCTGAACCTGGTCCGGGACCTGTCCACCGACGAGTCGCCGGCCTTCGTCAACGGTGTCCTCGGCAACATCGTGCGTGACCGCGAGACACTGGCCGGGCGCGCATGACGACCGGGCAGGATGAGCCGGTGAGCTCCCGAGCCGACGACCCGACCCCGGTGCCCCTCCCGGCCCTCCCGGGCGGGTGGACCGTCCGGGTCCCGGTCCTCGACGACCTCGAGGCCCTGGTCGCGCTGCGTGGAGCCGACCGCGTGGCGTTCACCGGATCGGCGTCGGTCGACCGCGACCAGATCGAGTCCGAGGTGGCCGGCCCCGCGTCGTGGACGCGCCGACAGGCACTGGCCATCGACCCGGACGGCCGGCCGCGCGGATGGATCATCGTCCACGACCGCGCTGCTCGCCGCACCATGGTGATGCTCTACGTCGACCGGGCGGTCGAGGAGGCTGCCCTGATCGCGCGCCAGTTCTACGCCTGGGCCGAGAAGCAGGCCCGCGAGATCAGCGCGCTCCGCGAGGTCGACGAGACCCGGCTCGACGCGAGCCCGTTCGCGGAGGACAAGGTGCAGCAGCAGTGGCTCACCGAAGCGGGCTATTCCAAGCGACGTACGTGGCCGCAGATGACCCGCCCCGTCGAGCCGGAGGAGGCCACCTCCCTGCCGGGGCCCCGCGAGGGCGTGACCGTCCGACGCGTCGAGACCCACGAGAACGGGCTGCCCGTCGCGGGCGACCTGCACCTGGTGCACGAGATGCTGGAGTACTCCTTCGAGGACCACTTCAACTCCTACCGCGAGAGCTTCCCGGAGTTCCTCCAGCGCCTGCGCGAGGACCCCGGGCACCGTTGGGACCACTGGTGGCTCGCTTTCGTCGAGGGTGACCAGGGCCAGCCGTTGGCGGCTGGTGCGGTGGTGAGCACGGTCCTGCAGGAGAACGCGGCCGGCCACGAGGGCAGCTACATCGAGTACATCGGCGTCCACCGCCACGCGCGCGGACGCGGGGTCGCCAAGGCCCTGCTGCACACGGTGATCGCGGATGCCGCTCGCCGGGGCCGCGACCGGGTGGGGCTCGAGGTCGACGCGGACTCGCCGACCGGCGCCGACGGGCTCTACCGCTCGATGGGATGGAAGACCGACTACGTCCTCGAGTCCTGGTTCAAGGAGCTCGACTTCGGCGGCGGAGCTTCCTAGCGTGCCCTGATCGCCCGCGCGCACTCCTCGTCGAGCCGCTGGAAGCGCTGCAGCACGTCCTCGACCTTGTCGCCGACGGTGCGCAGCCGGTCGTGCCGACGGTCGAAGTGGCGCTGCCACTCGACCCGGAAGCCCTCGCCGGCCTCGTGCTCGCGTGAGCGGTCCGGCAGCTGGCCGTCGCGCAGGGCCTGGCCGATGCGGGCGACGCTCTCGGAGGCGTGCCGGCTCGCCTGGGCGCCGGAATGCAGGTCCTTGACCAGGTCACGGAGCACGGGGTAGGCCGAGACCAGGCCACCGGCGGCGACCATCATCGCCTCGGCGCCCTCGTCCTCGTCGCGCTCGGTGCGGGGAAAGACCTCGCGCTCCTCGATCCGGCGCTCGGCCTGCCGGACCCGCTGCACGATCGCCGCGAACTCGTCGAGGACGCCGCGCACGGCCTGGCGGTAGCCCGCGACCGCCTGCTCGCTGCGGGCGTCGAGGAACGTCGCGTCACCCTGGCTGCCACCGCCTCCGGCCACCTGCGTCCCCAGCAGCCGGGCGAAGAGGTCGTGGTGCTCGTGGAGCTGGTTCTCGTCGATGTGCTGCATCAGCGCGTGGGTGTCGGGAGCGGGCTGGTGGGGGGCCGGGCTCGCGTCGCCGTGACCCTGGCCGCCGTGACCCTGGCCGCCGTGACCCTGGCCGCCGTGACCCTGGCCGCCGTGACCCTGGCCGCCCCCGTGCGCCGGACCCTGAGCCTGGGCCCGGTTCTGGTGCTGGGCCTGGTTCTGGGCCTGGTTCTGGGCCTGGTTCTGGGCCACCGCATCCGCCGCGCCGCGCATCGCGGCCAGGAAGTCGCCGCGAGCCTGCTCCCAGCGCCGTCGCAGCGCGGGGAGGTCGTGCCCCTGCACGTCGCCGAGCAGCTGGGCCTCGTGCTCGGTCGCCTCCGCGAGCTCGGTGAGCAGGGCCGCGTCCTTGCCGAGGCGGCGTCCGTTCCAGCGCGCGACTCCGAGCACCGTCGAGGTGGTGCTCCCGTCGCGGTCCTGGTGACGGCCCTCCGCACCGCTGAGCTCCTCACCGGCGCGCCCGAGCGCGTCGGCGAGCTCGCGCAGCTGCTGGGCCGCGTGGGACAGTCGCGCAGGCTCGGCCGGAATGCGCAACGCCTCGGGACCGGCGGGTGCGGTGAACATCGCACGCTGCCCGGCCATGGTCTCGCTCATCTGGACCCCCGTCGTCGAAGACGGCCACGCCGTCGTGGAGGACGATTCCCCAGCGACGCGGCGTACAAACCGGGGTCAACGGGGCACAGTGAGACCAGGGTCGTGGCACAGTCTGGCCGGGGGATCACTGGGAGGAACGAGATGAGTGAAGCCGGGCAGCTCGGGCGCGAGGCCGAGCAGAGCGACTGGCTGGACCAGGTTGTTCGTGCGGGACTGGTGGCCTACGGCATCGTCCACCTGCTGATCGGCTGGCTGGCCATCCAGCTCGCGCTCGGGGACCACAACGAGGACGCCAGCGCCCAGGGCGCCATGACCCAGCTGGCCCAACAGCCGTTCGGCAAGGTGCTGGTCTGGGCGGTCGCGGTCGGCCTGTTCCTGCTCGTGGTGTGGCGGGTGCTGGAGGCGGCCTTCGGGCACCGCGACGAGGAGGGCTCCGACCGCGTCCGCAAGCGCGTGGCGTCGGGACTCAAGGCCGTCATCTACGGCGCCGTGGGCGTGACCGCCACCCGCGTGGCCATGGGCGCAGGCAGCTCCGGTGGGGGCTCCAAGACACTGACCGCGAAGGTGATGGACCTGCCCGCCGGTCAGTGGCTGGTGGCCGCGGCCGGCCTGGCAGTGATCGCGTACGCCGCCAACGTCGCCTGGCGTGGCTGGACGGAGAAGTTCGCCGAGCACCTCGACACCGAGGGCAGGCTCGGCTACTCGGGGGCGGGCTACCTGATCCTCGGCAAGGTCGGCCACATCGCGAAGGGGATCTCCCTGGCGCTCGTCGGTGGACTCTTCGTCTATGCCGGTGTCAGCCACGAACCCGGCAAGTCCGGTGGCCTCGACGAGGCGCTGCAGAAGGTGCTCCAGCAGCCCTTCGGGCAGGTGCTCCTGATCGCGATCGGCGCCGGGATCGCCTGCTACGGGCTGTTCTGCTTCGCCCGGGCCAGGCACCTCGACCGGTGAGGAGACGAGACCGCTTCCGTGGGGCGATCGCCGGGGTCGGGTCCACCAGTGGAGTCCGCGTCGTCGTGGGTCGCTGGGACGAGTCGCCGATGGGTTCCTTCGCCGACGTGATGCTCGCCCGGGCCGACGGCACCAGGGTGCTGCTGGCCCCGGACGAGCAGGTGGCCGAGTTCGTGTCCTCGACCTACCGCTTCGACCGGGTCGAGATCGGCCCCGTGACCGTGACACCGGACTGGCAGGTCACGGCGCCGGGTCTCGAGCTGCGCATCGAGGTCGGTGCGCGTGCGTGGCTCGGCTGGCTGCTGCGGCTGGTCCCGCGCCGGGTGGCCACCTCTCCCGGCTGGGCACGCGTGACCGACCCGGTGGCCAGGGTCGTGCTGCGCGGCGTACGCACCCGAGGGACGGCCGGCAACGGACGCCGTGAGTTCTACGGTGCCACCGACCTGCATCGGGTGGCGCGGATGTCGGGCAGCTGGCAGGGCGTCGACCTCGGTGACCTCGCCCCGGTGGCACCCGAGCCCGGTTTCGGCTTCGGCTCCACCCCGCGGGCGCCGTCGGTCACGAGCCTCGTCACGACGGTCGAGCAGCCGCCCTCAGGGGTGGGTGCTTGACTGCTGCCATGGCGACGAACCAGTGCGACGTGGTGGTGATCGGACTCGGGCCCGGCGGGGAGGCGACGGCGACCCAGCTGGCCAAGGCGGGTCTCTCCGTGGTGGGCATCGACGAGCGGCTGGTCGGGGGCGAGTGTCCCTACTTCGGCTGCATCCCGAGCAAGATGATCGTGCGGGCGAGCGACGTGCTCGCCGAGGCGGGGCGGGTCGAGGACTTCGCGGGGACCGCGCAGACGCAGCCCGACTGGTCTCCGGTGCACGCCCGGATCCGCGACGAGGCCACCGACGACTGGAACGACCAGGTCGCGGTCGACCGGCTCGAGGACGCGGGCGCTCGGGTCGTGCACGGCCACGCCCGGCTCGACGGTCCCCGGACCGTGGTCGTGGGGGAGGAGCGCTTCGAGGCCGAGCGCGGGGTCGTGCTCAATCCCGGGACGGCTCCCGCGGCCCCGCCGATCGAGGGGCTCGCGGACACGCCGTACTGGACCAACCGCGACGTCCTGCGCATCGAGTCCGTGCCCGGGTCGCTGATCGTCATCGGTGGAGGGGCGATCGGTGCCGAGATGGCCCAGGGGCTGTCGCGGTTCGGCGTGCGCGTCACGGTCCTGGAGGCCTCCGACCGGATCCTGGCACCGGAGGAGCCGGAGGCCAGCGCCCTGATGGCGGACGTGTTCGCGCAGGAGGGCATCCAGGTGCTCTCGGGGGTCAAGATCGAGTCCGTGTCGTACGACGACGGCCGGTTCCGCGTCATCGTCGACGGGCAGACCCTCGACGCGGAGAAGCTGCTCGTCGCGGCGGGCCGGCGGCCGAACCTCTCCGACCTCGGGCTGGAAACCGTCGGGCTCGACCCGTCGGCCAGATCGATCGAGGTCGACGACTCCATGCGCGCGGGCGAGGGTCTCTGGGTGATCGGCGACGTGACCGGCAAGGGAGCCTTCACGCACGTGTCGATGTACCAGTCGTCCATCTGCGTCCGCGACGTCCTCGACCAGGACGGTCCGACCGCCGACTACCGCGCGCTCCCGCGGGTCACCTTCACCGACCCCGAGGTCGGCTCGGTCGGGATGACCGAGAAGCAGGCACGCGACGCCGGGCTGAACGTGCGGGTCGGCCAGACCGACCTCGCGGCGTCCACCCGCGGCTGGATCGCGAAGGCCAGGGGTCTGATCAAGCTGGTCGAGGACGCCGACCGTGGCGTGCTCGTCGGCGCGACGGCCGTCGGACCCAGCGGTGGCGAGATCCTCTCGATGCTGACCACCGCGATCCACGCCGAGGTGCCCACCGACACGCTGCGCTCGATGATCTACGCCTACCCGACGTTCCACCGAGCGGTCGAGGCGACCCTGGCCGAGCTCAGCTGAGGACCAGCCGCCGCGCGTGGAGCTCGTCGTACGCCGGCCGGCAGGCCTCCGCGACAGCCGCGTCGTGGTCGTTGAGCTCGACCCGGCGGGGACGCCACGGCTCGAAGCCGGTGGAGCGGGCGACCGCGTCGTACCAGTGCGGTGCCCAGACTCCGTCGGACGCCCGTGGCCCGGCCGGCCAGTGCAGCATCCGGTCGGTGAACCCGATGCCGAGCCAGTCGCACAGCCAGCGGAGGTGTGACTCCGGGTCGCGCAGGAAGTCGCCGGCGTCGATGATCGGCGGCACCTCGGGCAGCTCCTCGAGCAGTCGCACCTGCTGGAGCAGGCCGATGTCGTCGGGCTCGCAGGCCTCCCGGGAGCGCACGTAGGACGCGACCACCTCCGCCGGGTCGCGGACCAGCAGCACGTTGCGGAACTGGCCCACCCAGTCCAGCGGCATGTCGTCGAGGATGTGGTGGGTCATGTGCTTGGCGTAGTGGACGGCCGCCGAGTCGTCCTCGCGCAGGTCCCGGACCACCTCGTCGGGGTCGGTCGGCTGGGAGGCGATCACGTCCTCACGGCCGGGATGGTCGAGCCCGGTGCGGTGGAGATAGGCGGCATAGAACGGCTCGTCGACCACGACGGTGTCGGTCCGGTTCTCCCAGGAACGCATCATCGCGGTCGAGATGTTGCGCGGTCCCGACCACATGGCCACCCGCACGGTCATGAGCGCGCTGCCACGTCCGCCGCGACGTGGCGCTGGTAGAGCTCCTGCAGCCGGTGCACCACGGGGCCGCGTGCGCCCGTGCCGATGGTGCGCCCGTCGATCGTGCGCACCGGCACGACGCCGGCGAAGGTGCCGGTCACGAACGCCTCGGCGGCGCTGTAGACGTCGGTCAGGCTGAACGTCGTCTCGCGGGCGGGGATGCCGGCGGAGCGGCAGACCTCGAGCACGTTGCCGCGGGTGATGCCGGCCAGGCAGAAGCGGCCGTCGGAGGTCCACACCTCGCCGTCGCGGGTGACGATGAAGAAGTGGGTGCTGTTGCAGGTCGCCACGAACCCCTGCGGGTCGAGCATCAGTGCCTCGTCGGCGCCGGCCGTGTAGGCCTGGATGCACGCCTGGATGTCGTTGAGCTTGCTGTGAGCGTTGATCCTGGGGTCCAGCGTGTCCGGCGTCGCCCGACGGACGTGGGTGGTGAACAGGGTGATCCCGTCGGTGACGGTCGCCGGCATCGGCTCCTTGTGCTCGGCGATGATCACGACGGTCGCCGGGCCGATGGTCATCCGGGGGTCCTGGTAGGGCGTCGACTTCACGCCCCGGGTCACCATCAGCCGCACGTGCACGCCGTCGGTCATCTCGTTGGCCCGCAGGGTCGCGTAGATCGCCTCGGTGAGCTCCTCACGGCTCAGCCCGAGGTCGAGCATGATCGCGCGCGCTCCCTCCTCGAGCCGGTCGAGGTGCTTCTCGAGGAAGGCGGGATGGCCGCCGGCGACCCGCAGTCCCTCCCAGACCCCGTCACCGAGGACGAAGCCGGAGTCGAAGACCGACACGACGGCGCGTTCGCGTGGGAGCAGGTCGCCGTTGACCCAGATCAGGATCTCGGCGTTGCGTGGGTCGTCGGCGTGGTCGTGGGTCCCGGTGGCCATGCCGCCAGACTAGGACCGCCCGGCTTCACGCCAGCAGGGTGCGGGTCCAGAGGTCGAGGACCGTGGCGGCGTACTGCTCGGGGGTCCGGCCGCCGGAGGTCGACAGCCGGTAGAACTCCGGGCTGTTCGTCATCCACACCAGGTGGGCGACGTCTGTGTCGGTGAGGTCGTCGCGGACCTCCCCGGTGGCACGCAGGTCACGGGCGAGCAGCAGCATGTTGTCGGCCCGACGCTGGTTGAGCTCCTCCCACACCCGGCGGCACTCGGGGTCGTCCTGCCCCGCGACACGCAGCGACTCGACCAGCGGCACTGTCCGGGGGAGGAGCCGTGCCATGGCGTCGGCGTACGTCGCCAGCTTGGCCCGCGCGCCCTCGGCCGCACGCATCGCGGCCACGTAGTCGCGCTGCTCGGCCGGGATCGGCTCGTCCGCGCTGCCGAGCACCATGTCGTGGACGGCGAGCAGCAGCTGCGGCTTGCGGCCGACGCTCGCGTAGAGCGTGTCCACCGACACCTTCGCCCGACGGGCCACCTCCGCGACCGTGGTGTCGGGGTAGCCCCGGGTGGTGAAGAGGTCCCGCGCCGCGTGGAGCACGGCCTTACGGGTGGCCGCAGCCTGCTCCTCGCGACGGGGAGAGCGGTAGGGGCGGGGCTTGACCGGACGAGGCACGCGACCTACCGTAGCAGCATTCGTCCGAAGTCACTTCGGATCAAAAGGGAGACAGTCATGGTCGAGCAGGTCGTCGTGCACCGTGCAGGAGAAGGCCCCGGCACCTGGGCCATGGGCTCGCTCTTCGAGCACCTGGTCGGTGCCTCCGACACGAGTGGGGCGATCGGCATGTCGATGGTCACCCAGCCGCCCGGGATCGCGACCCCCCTGCACCGGCACACCAAGGAGGCCGAGGCGCTGTTCGTGCTCGAGGGCCGGATCGACTACCGCGCGGGCGAGGAGCTCCACGAGCTCTCCGACGGCGACTTCCTCTACCTGCCGCTAGGGCTGCCGCACGCGTTCCGGATCCGGGGGGTGAAGCCGGCCCGGTTCCTGGCGCTGACCACACCCGGCGGCCTGATGGGGCTCTACGACGAGGTCGGCGTGCCCGCCGCTGCCGTTCGCCTGCCCGGCGAGGGCGAGGGTCTCGCCATGGACGAGGAGATCGGCCGCTGGAACGAGGTGGGTCCGCGCTACGGGCTCGAGGTCATCGGGCCGCCGATCCCGGAGTAGAGGTGCGTCCGGGGAAACTGAAGCCCCCCGTCCCGACCCGCCGTGCCGGTTCCCCGGCACGCCGCCACGGCTGCTACTGTCGGCCCCGATCGACATCCTTTAACGAGCCGTCCTGTGAGGCGGAGAAGGAGGTCCGGTGCCGATGGCTCCTGCCCGTCCCGCATCTGTTCCGACTGCCTCGGACGGCGCTGCCGACGGGGTCACCCCCGAGGGTCCTGGAGAAGGACGAACCGTCCTCGACGCCCGTGACATCTCCCGGGCACTGACCCGCATCTCCCACGAGATCCTCGAGCGCAACAAGGGGCCCGAAGGCCTCGTCCTGCTCGGCATCCCGACCCGCGGCGTCCATCTCGCGCGCCGCATCGCCGAGCGGATCGCCAAGGTCGAGGGGGTCGAGGTGCCGCTGGGCACGCTCGACATCACGATGTATCGCGACGACCTGCGCAACCACCCCACCCGCAACCCCCAGCACACCCTGATGCCCCCCGGCGGGGTCGACGGCAAGGTCGTGGTCCTGGTCGATGACGTGCTCTTCTCCGGCCGCACGGTCCGCGCCGCCCTCGACGCGATGAACGACCTCGGCAGGCCCGCGACGGTGCGGCTCGCCGTACTCGTGGACCGGGGGCACCGCGAGCTCCCGATCCGCGCCGACCACGTCGGCAAGAACCTGCCCAGCGCACGCAACGAGCGCGTGATGGTGCGCCTCGAGGAGTCCGACGCGTACGACGAGGTCCGCATCGCGACGTCCTCCGGGACAGGAGTGAACCGATGACCCAGCCCATCAGGAGCAAGCACCTGCTCTCCATCGACGACCTCGGTGTCGACGACGTCGCCACCCTGTTCGACACCGCGGCCGAGATGCACGACGTGCAGCACCGCTCGGTCAAGAAGCTGCCCGCCCTGCGCGGCCGGACCGTGGTCAACCTGTTCTTCGAGGACTCCACCCGCACCCGCTCGTCCTTCGAGATCGCCGGCAAGTGGCTCTCGGCCGACGTCATCAACGTCTCGGGCAAGGGGTCGAGCGTCAGCAAGGGCGAGAGCCTGCGCGACACGGTCCTGACCGTCGCGGCCATGGGCGTCGACGGCCTGGTGATCCGCCACGGTGCCAGCGGGGCCGCCAGGCAGGTCAGCCAGTGGACCGACGCCGTCGTGATCAACGCCGGCGACGGCATGCACGAGCACCCGACCCAGGCCCTGCTCGACGCCTACACGCTCCAGCGGCGGATGGGTTCGCTGGAGGACAAGCACATCGCGATCGTCGGCGACCTGACCCACAGCCGGGTCTTCCGCAGCAACGTGCTGCTCCTGACCAAGCTCGGTGCCCACGTCACCGTCGTCGCGCCCCCCACGCTGATGCCGGCCGGGGTGACCGGCTGGGCCAAGGACGCCGGCTTCTCGGCCACCTACGACCTCGACGAGGTGCTCCCCGAGGCCGACGCCGTGATGATGCTCCGGGTGCAGCGCGAGCGGATGAGCGGCGCCTACTTCCCCAGCGCCCGCGAGTACACCGTCGGCTACGGCCTGACCCGCGACCGCCTCGCGGTGCTCAAGCCCGACGCCCCGATCTGCCACCCCGGGCCGATGAACCGAGGGCTCGAGATCGCCGCCGACGCCGCCGACGCCGCGCAGTCCGCCGTGCTCGACCAAGTGTCGGCAGGGGTGGCGATCCGGATGTCCGTGCTCTACCACCTGCTCGCCGGAGAAGGGAGCGCCGCATGAGTCAGCCGCTGGTCGTCAAGGGGGCTGCCCCGCTGGGCGGGCAGGTGCAGGACCTCTACGTCGCGAACGGGATCCTCGTCGCCGACAAGCCGGCGAAGGCCCAGGTCGTCGACGCCGACGGGTTGGTCGCCCTGCCGGGTCTGGTCGACCTGCACACCCACCTGCGCGAGCCCGGCCGCGAGGACGCCGAGACGGTGCTCACCGGGTCGCGCGCCGCGGCGCTCGGTGGCTACACCGCCGTGCTCGCCATGGCCAACACCTCGCCGGTCACCGACACCGCCGAGGCGGCCGAGCGCATCCTGGACCTCGGCCGGGCGGCAGGCCTGGTCGACGTGCAGCCCGTGGGTGCGGTCACCCGCGGCCTGGCCGGTGAGGAGCTCGCCGAGCTCGGACTGATGGCCCGCTCTCGTGCCAGGGTCCGCGTCTTCTCCGACGACGGCCGGTGCGTCCATGACCCGCGGGTGATGCGCCGGGCGCTGGAATACGTCCGTGCCTTCGGCGGCGTCATCTCCCAGCACTCCCAGGACCCCGACCTCGCCGGGCCGACGGCCTGCTGCCACGAGGGTGAGCTCTCCGGGCGCCTCGGCCTCCCGGGCTGGCCCGGCATCGCCGAGGAGACCATCGTCGCGCGCGACGTGATGCTCGCGCGGCACACCAACAGCCGGGTCCACGTCGCCCACGTGTCGACGGCCGGCTCGGTCGAGGTCATCCGGTGGGCCAGGTCACAGGGCATCGAGGTGACGGCGGAGGTCACTCCGCACCACCTGCTGCTGACCACCGACCTGCTCTCCGGCTACGACCCGGTCTTCAAGGTCAACCCGCCACTGCGTCCCGACGAGGACGTCGCCGCCCTGCGCGACGCGCTCGCCGACGGCACCATCGACGCGGTGGCGACCGACCACGCTCCCCACGCCCGCCACGACAAGGAGCACGCCTTCGTCGACGCTGCCTTCGGGATGCTCGGCCTGGAGACGGCACTCTCCGTGGTGAGCGAGGTGATGGTCACCTCGGGCGCGATGACCTGGACCGACGTCGCTCGCGTGATGTCGCAGAACCCCGCGCGGATCGCCGGCCTCGAGGGCCACGGGGGCTCGCTGGCCGTCGGGCAACCGGCCAACATCACGCTGGTCGACCCGGCTGCGGTCGTCGTCGTGGACGGCGCCGCCTCGGCCTCGCTGTCGCGCAACAACCCGTGGCACGAGCGCAAGCTCACCGGTGCCGTCGTGGCGACCGTGCTGCGCGGCACACCCACCGTCCTGGACGGGGGACTGGTCTGAATGCGGCTGCTGCGCAGGAAGCGTGACTCGACGGTGCCCGAGCTGGTCCCCGTCCCCTCGATGGCGGACCTGCCGAAGGCCAAGCTCGAGTCACCGGCGCGTTACCTCGGCACGGTCACCGAGGCGGGCGAGCGGGTGGTGGGCCAGACCCTCTCGGCGCAGAGCTCCTCGCGACTGAACCTCTCGCCCGAGGCGCTCGACGTGGTGCGGATGGCCGGGTCGTTCCGGATCCCCGCCGCAGCCCTGCGTGGCGCGACCACGTCGGGTGAGTTCGACGGCAAGCCGGTCGAGTCCCTGCTGGTGGTCCGGTGGGAGCACGGCGAGCAGCAGTGGCGCACCGGCTTCCGGATGGACGCCACCAAGCAGCCGAAGACCGGCCCGTCCGCACCAGACGTGGACCGCTGGGTACGCACGATCTCGAAGATGGCTCGAACGACAGCTGGGGGAGACCAATGACAGAGGCGATCCTCGTCCTCGAGGACGGACGGGTGTTCCGGGGCGAGTCCTACGGTGCCACCGGTGAGACCTTCGGCGAAGCCGTGTTCTCGACCGGCATGACCGGCTACCAGGAGACACTCACCGACCCGTCCTACCACCGGCAGGTCGTGGTGATGACCAGCCCCCACGTCGGCAACACCGGCATCAACGACGAGGACCCCGAGTCGCGGCGCATCTGGGTCAGCGGCTACGTCGTCCGCGACCCCTCCCGGGTGCCCTCCAACTGGCGCTCGGCGCGCTCGCTCGACGACGAGCTGCGCGACCAGGGCGTGGTCGGCATCAGCGGCATCGACACCCGCGCGCTCACCCGGCACCTGCGCGAGCGTGGCGCCATGCGTGTCGGCATCTCCTCCGACAGCACCGACGCCGACGCGCTGCTGGCTCGGGTGAAGGACGCCGCTGAGATGGCCGGCACCGAGCTGGCGGGGGAGGTCTCCACCGCGGAGGCCTACGTCGTGCCCGCCGTCGGGGAGAAGCGGTTCACCGTCGCGGCGGTCGACCTGGGCATCAAGGCCAACACCCCCCGGATGATGGCCGATCGCGGCATCGAGGTGCACGTGCTGCCCGCGACCTCCTCGCTGGAGGACGTGCTGGCGGTGCAGCCCGACGGGCTGTTCTTCTCCAACGGACCGGGCGACCCTGCGGCGACGACCTCCCAGATCGAGCTGCTGCGCGGAGCCCTGGACGCGGGGCTGCCCTACTTCGGGATCTGCTTCGGCAACCAGCTCTTCGGTCGAGCGCTGGGCTTCGACACCTACAAGCTCAAGTACGGCCACCGCGGGATCAACCAGCCCGTGATGGACCGGACGACGAGCAAGGTCGAGGTCACCGCGCACAACCATGGGTTCGCGGTGGACGCGCCGATCGACCGGGCCACGATCACGCCGTACGGCGAGGTCACGGTCAGCCACGTCTGCCTCAACGACGACGTCGTGGAGGGCCTCGAGCTGCGCGACGCCGAGGGCAGGCTGAAGAGCTTCTCGGTGCAGTACCACCCCGAGGCCGCCGCCGGTCCGCACGATGCGGCCTATCTGTTCGACCGCTTCACCGAGCTCATGCAGGACCGAGCCAGTGGTTTCGAGACGCTCGCTGGCGCTCGCTCCTCAGCTACCGAAGGTTCGGTGGTTGAGGAGGTTGCGCAGCAACCGTCTCGAAACCACCAGACCAGCCAGAACGGGGAGAATGCCTGATGCCGAAGCGCACGGACATCGAGAGCGTGCTCGTGATCGGCAGTGGGCCGATCGTGATCGGGCAGGCGTGCGAGTTCGACTACTCCGGGACGCAGGCGTGCCGGGTGCTCAAGGACGAGGGGCTGCGGGTCATCCTGGTCAACTCCAACCCGGCGACGATCATGACCGACCCGGAGTTCGCCGACGCGACGTACGTCGAGCCCATCACCGCCGAGTTCATCGAGAAGGTGATCGAGAAGGAGCGGCCCGACGCGCTGCTCGCGACCCTGGGTGGACAGACGGCGCTGAACGCGGCGATGGACCTCGACCGGCTGGGCATCCTGGAGAAGTACGGCGTGGAGCTGATCGGCGCCAGCATCGCGGCGATCAACCGGGGCGAGAACCGCGAGTCGTTCAAGAAGATCGTCGAGGAGCTCGGCGGGACCGTCGCGCGCTCGGCGGTGTGCCACACGCTCCAGGACTGCTTCGACGCCTCGCACGACCTGGGCTGGCCGATGGTGGTCCGACCCAGCTTCACGATGGGCGGCACCGGCTCCGGGATGGCCTACGACGAGGAGGACCTGCGCCGGATCGCCGGGGCGGGGCTGGCCGCGAGCCCGACGACCGAGGTGCTCCTCGAGGAGTCGATCATCGGCTGGAAGGAGTACGAGCTCGAGGTCATGCGCGACACCAAGGACAACGTGGTGATCGTGTGCTCGATCGAGAACCTTGACCCCATGGGCGTGCACACCGGCGACTCGATCACGGTGGCGCCCGCGATGACGCTGACCGACCGCGAGTACCAGCACCTGCGCGACCTCTCGATCGGGATCATCCGCTCGGTCGGGGTGGACACCGGCGGCTGCAACATCCAGTTCGCGGTGAACCCCGAGGACGGCCGCGTCGTCGTGATCGAGATGAACCCCCGCGTCTCGCGGTCGAGTGCCCTGGCCTCCAAGGCGACCGGGTTCCCGATCGCCAAGATCGCGGCCAAGGTGGCGATCGGCTACACCCTCGACGAGATCCCGAACGACATCACCAAGGAGACGCCGGCGAGCTTCGAGCCGACCCTGGACTACGTCGTGGTGAAGGTGCCGCGGTTCGCGTTCGAGAAGTTCCCGGCGGCCGACCCGACGCTGACCACGCACATGAAGTCGGTCGGCGAGGCGATGGCGATCGGGCGCAACTTCACCGAGGCCCTGCAGAAGGCGCTGCGCTCGCTCGAGGACAAGAAAGCCGTCTTCGACTGGAGCCACCGGGTCGTCGAGCTCGACAAGGACGCGTTGCTCGAGCAGATCCGCACGCCGCACGACGGGCGGCTGCGCAAGGTGATGGACGCCCTGCGCGCCGAGGCGACGCCGGAGGAGATCTTCGAGGCGACGGGGATCGACCCGTGGTTCGTCGACCAGCTCTGCCTGATCAACGAGGTCGCCCAGGAGGTGATCAACGCCGAGGAGCTGACGCCGACGCTGCTGCGCCGGGCCAAGCGCCACGGTTTCTCCGACGCGCAGATCGGCCGGATGCGCGACATGAAGGAGGACGTCGTCCGAGGCGTCCGGCACGCGCTGGGCGTGCGGCCGGTCTACAAGACGGTGGACACCTGTGCGGCCGAGTTCGCGGCGCGGACGCCCTACCACTACTCCTCCTACGACGAGGAGAACGAGGTCGCGCCGCGGGAGCGCGAGGCGGTGATCATCCTCGGCTCGGGCCCCAACCGGATCGGCCAGGGCATCGAGTTCGACTACTCCTGCGTGCATGCGAGCCTCGCCCTGTCTGCGTCAAAGGGTGGCGCGGGCTACGACACCGTGATGGTCAACTGCAACCCCGAGACGGTCTCGACCGACTACGACACCTCCGACCGGCTCTACTTCGAGCCGCTGACGCTGGAGGACGTCCTCGAGATCGTGCACGCCGAGAGCAAGGCCGGGCCCATCGCCGGGGTCATCTGCCAGCTGGGCGGCCAGACTCCGCTGGGCCTGGCCCAGGGGCTCGAGGACGCCGGCGTGAAGATCGTCGGCACTCCGCCCGGCGCGATCCACCTCGCCGAGGAGCGTGGAGCCTTCGGTCGGGTGCTCGCGGAGGCCGGCCTGACCGCCCCCAAGCACGGGATGGCGACGTCCTTCTTCGAGGCGCAGGAGATCGCGACCCGGATCGGCTACCCGGTGCTGGTGCGGCCGTCGTACGTCCTGGGTGGGCGCGGGATGGAGATCGTCTATGGCGAGGAGTCCCTTCGGGGCTACATCGACCGGGCGACGGAGATCAGCCCGGAGCACCCGGTGCTGGTCGACCGGTTCATCGACGACGCCGTCGAGATCGACGTGGATGCGCTCTACGACGGGACCGATCTCTACCTCGGCGGCGTGATGGAGCACATCGAGGAGGCCGGCATCCACTCCGGCGACTCGTCGTGCGCGCTGCCGCCGATCACGCTCGGCAAGGAGGAGATCGACCGGATCCGCGAGGCGACGGAGGCGATCGCCAAGGGGGTGGGAGTGCTCGGGCTGCTGAACATCCAGTTCGCGCTGGGCTCCGACGTGCTCTACGTCCTCGAGGCCAACCCGCGGGCCAGTCGCACGGTGCCGTTCGTCTCCAAGGCCACGGCCACGCCTCTCGCCAAGGCCGCCGCACGGGTGATGCTCGGCGAGACCATCGCCGACCTGCGCGCCGAGGGCGTCCTGGCTGCCGTCGGCGACGGGGGAGACCTGCCCGGTGACGCCCCGATCGCGGTCAAGGAGGCCGTGATGCCGTTCAACCGGTTCAAGACCATCGACGGCAAGACGGTCGATGCGATCCTCGGCCCGGAGATGCGCTCGACCGGCGAGGTGATGGGGTTCGACGCCGACTTCGGCAAGGCGTTCGCGAAGGCGCAGACCGCCGCCTACGGCTCGCTGCCGCTGTCGGGTCGGGTCTTCGTCTCGATGGCCAACCGCGACAAGCGCACGATGGTGTTCCCGGTGAAGCGCCTGGCCGACCTCGGCTACGAGATCCTCGCGACCAAGGGCACCGCGGAGGTGCTGCGGCGCAACGGGGTGTCCGCGACCGTCGTACGCAAGCACAGTGAGGGTGACGGGCCCGACGGCCGACGCACCATCGTCGGGATGATCCTCGACGGCCAGATCGACCTGGTCGTGAACACCCCCCACGGGACCACGAGTGGCGGGTCGCCGCGGCTCGACGGCTATGAGATCCGCACCGCCGCCATCCTCACGAACATCCCGTGCATCACCACGGTCCAGGGGCTCGGCGCGGCCGTCCAGGGGATCGAGGCCATGCGGGCCGCGGACATCGGGGTGCGTTCGCTGCAGGACTGGGCCCGGATGCACAGCGACGACAGCCGTGACCCGGACGGAGAGTTCTGAGTGATCCGCGGCCGACAGCGTCATACGAACTGGCTGCTCCGAGGACCACTTCGGATGACGTCCGCCGACACGTCATCCGACCTGGCCGCCCGGACAACCACCTCGGATGACGTCCCGGGCGGGTGGGGGAGGCGCCGGTGACCCTCTACCAACAGCTCTTCGACAAGGTCCTGAGCCGCACCGATCCGGAGGCGGTCCACCACGCCGCCTTCCGGGCGATCCGCGCGGCCCAGCCGGTGACGCGGCTCGTCGGCGGACGGCGGAGCCGGATCGGGCGGGGAGGCACCACCCGGGTGATGGGCCTGGACTTCCCCGGACTGCTCGGGCTCGCCGCGGGGTTCGACAAGAACGGGGTCGGCATCGACGCGCTGGCCAACATGGGCTTCGCGTTCGTCGAGATCGGCACGGTGACCGGCGAGCCGCAGCCGGGCAACCCCAAGCCCCGGCTCGCCCGGCTGCCGTCCGACCGCGCCGTGGTCAACCGGATGGGCTTCAACAACGACGGTGCCGCGGTGGTGGCGCGCCGGCTCGCCGAGCGCCGCTTCGACCGCACCGGCAGGCGGGTCGGCGTGCCGCTCGGGATCAACATCGGGAAGACCAAGGTGGTGCCCGAGGAGTACGCCGTCCGCGACTACGAGAAGAGCACCACCCTGCTCACGCCGTACGCCGACTACCTCGTCGTCAACGTCTCCTCGCCGAACACCCCCGGCCTCCGCGACCTGCAGGCAGTGGATCGTCT
Organism: uncultured Actinomycetota bacterium; assembly: GCA_963843075.1. Lineage (GTDB taxonomy): Bacteria > Actinomycetota > Actinomycetes > Propionibacteriales > Nocardioidaceae > Marmoricola. The sequence goes on from CAWJJD010000001.1 coordinate 2,170,275, forward strand.
CGAGCCGCTGCTGCGGGCCGTACGCCGCCGGGCTGACGACCTCTCCGACCGGCACGTACCCCTCCTCGTCAAGATCGCGCCCGACCTCAGCGACGAGGACGTCCTGGCCGTGGCCGACCTCGCCACCGCGCTCGACCTCGACGGCATCGTGGCCACCAACACCACGATCGGGCGCAAGGGTCTCGCCAGCACCGCCGCGCAGGTCGAGGCGGCCGGCACCGGCGGACTGTCCGGTGTCCCGCTGCGCTCGCGGGCCACCGAGGTGATGCGGCTGCTCCGTGACCGGGTGGGTGAGGACCTCGTGCTGATCGGCGTGGGCGGCATCAGCTCGCCGGAGGACGCTCGCGAGCGGCTGGAGGCCGGAGCCGACCTGCTGCAGGCCTACACCGCGTTCATCTACGAAGGTCCCTGGTGGCCGACCCGGATCAACGCTGCGCTCACGAGGAATCCCGCGCTGCGACAGGAGAACCGATGACCCAGCCCTTCGGCGCCCGGCTCCGGGCCGCGATGGACGGCCGCGGGCCGCTCTGCGCAGGGATCGACCCGCATGCGGCGCTGCTCGACGCCTGGGGGCTGACCGACTCGGTCAACGGGTTGGAGCGGTTCGCCCTGACCGCCACCGAGGCCCTCGCCCCGCACGTGGCGGCGGTCAAGCCGCAGTCCGCGTTCTTCGAGCGGTTCGGCTCCCGGGGGATCGAGGTGCTCGAGCGCGTCATCGCGACGGCCCGGGAGGCCGGGGCGCTGGTCGTGCTCGACGTCAAGCGCGGTGACATCGGTTCGACCGCGCAGGCCTACGCCGACGCCTACCTCGACCCGCGTTCACCCATCGCGGTCGACGCGATCACCGCGGCGCCATACCTCGGCTTCGGCAGTCTCGACCCGATGATCGCCACGGCCCGCGAGCACGGGACCGGCGTCTTCGTGCTGGCCCTGACCTCCAACCCCGAGGCGCCGCCGTTCCAGCACGCCACGACCTCCGAGGGGCGCAGCGTGGCCGGCACGGTCCTCGCCGACCTCGCCGAGCTCAACCACGACGTCACACCCCTGGGGTCCTTCGGAGCCGTCGTCGGGGCGACCATCGAGCAGACCGGCGAGGACCTCGACATCAACGGACCGCTGCTGGTGCCCGGGATCGGCGCGCAGGGTGGCACGGCCGACGACGTACGCCGCATCTTCGGCAAGGTCCTCGAGCAGGTGCTGCCCTCGAGCTCGCGCGAGATCCTCTCCGCCGGACCGGACGCGGGGGCCCTGCACGACGCCGTGAGCCGATCCATCGACGCGTTCACCGCGCTCCGGACGGGTGGCTGATGGCACGCCGACGTCTCGCCGGGGCGGCAGTCGCCGTGGCTCTGCTCGCGCCGCTCGCCGGATGCGGCGAGAACAGCGTCGACGACTACTGCGCCGACGTCACCGCCCACCGCAAGCAGCTGGCCGAGATGGTCGACTCGACGTCCGCGTCGGCGCTGCTGGGCAACCTGCCGATGCTCCACGACCTGGCCGACAAGGCGCCCGAGGACCTCGCTGACGAGTGGCGGACCTTCACCGGGGCCCTGGACGACCTGGACGAGGCGATCAAGGACGCCGGGGTGAAGCCGTCGGACTTCAAGGACGGCAAGGCGCCGGCCGGCCTCAGCGCCGCGGAGCAGAAGGCGATCGCCGATGCGGTGGGGCAGATCGAGACCGACGACGTGGTCCAGGCGGCCACCGGCGTCGAGCAGCAGGCGCGCGACGTCTGCAAGGTCAACTTCGGCACCTGAGGCGCGTTTCGGTGCTGGTGCGCGACGGGTCGGTGCACCGACACAGTGACGTTGGTCTCCGCCTGCCCATGTGACGGCCTCCCGCGTTGCAGCAGGTCGTGGCCCGTCGCTAGATTGCCGGTGTCCGGTGATCCGTCCCGGACTGTGCACTCGTTCCCCAACCCGCTCAAGAAGATGAGCAGGAAGTCGAGGAGTCCTCCGTGGCCCTGCCGCCCCTCACGCCCGAACAGCGCCAGGCCGCGCTCGACAAGGCGGCCGCCTCCCGACGGGAACGCGCCGAGGTGAAGAACCGCCTCAAGCACTCCGGCGCGTCGCTCGCCGACGTCGTCGCCGAGGGCCGGGTCAACGAGGTCATCGGCAAGATGCGTGTGAGCGAGCTGCTCCAGTCGATGCCGGGCATCGGCAAGGTGCGTGCCCGCCAGGTGATGGAGAAGCTCAAGATCTCCGAGACCCGCCGGGTGCGTGGACTGGGCGCCAAGCAGATGGCGGCGCTGGTCGACGAGTTCGCCACCCAGGAATGACCGAGTGACCAGGTGGTCCTGACGCCCTCTCGACTCACCGTTCTCGCCGGACCCACTGCCGTGGGCAAGGGGACGATCACGGCCTGGGTGCGCGAGCACCACCCGGAGATCTGGATCTCCGTGTCGGCCACCACGCGGCGGCGTCGCCCGGGTGAGGAGGACGGCGTGCACTACCACTTCGTCTCCGACGCGGAGTTCGACCGGCTCGTCGCGGCCGACGAGCTGCTCGAGTGGGCCGTCGTACACCGGGGAGCGCGCTACGGCACCCCCCGGCAGCCGGTCCTGGACGCTCTCGCCGAGGGGCGTCCCGCGCTGCTGGAGATCGATCTGCAGGGTGCGCGGCAGGTGCGGGAGCGAATGCCCGAGGCGAGGTTCGTGTTCCTGGCACCGCCCTCCTGGGAGGAGCTCGTACGCCGCCTGGTCGGCCGGGGCACCGAGGACGAGGCCGAGCGCAGCCGCCGGCTCGAGACCGCGCGCGAGGAGCTGGCCGCCGAGCGGGAGTTCGACGTGACCATCGTCAACCGTCGGATTCACGATGCGGGTGAGGAATTGGTAGGCTTGATGAGGTCCGGGACCATCTGAGTGCCCCGACCGTCAGTTTCGCAAGACCCCAATCCTTGAGTGAGGCTCCATGAGCGCGTCCGCCAACCAGCCCGTTGCCGAGGGGATCACCAACCCCCCGATCGACGACCTGCTGACCAAGACCGACTCCAAGTACAAGCTGGTGCTCTACAGCGCCAAGCGCGCGCGCCAGATCAACGCCTACTACTCGCAGCTGGGTGAGGGCCTGCTGGAGTACGTCGGTCCGCTGGTGGACACCCACGTCCAGGAGAAGCCGCTCTCGATCGCCCTGCGCGAGATCAACGAGGACCTCCTGACCTGCGAGGACATCGACCCCGACGAGGTCGCCGCCGAGGCGCTGGCCGCCGCGACGCCTCCGGCTCCCGCTGCCCCTGCCGCCGAGCCGGCTGAGTGACCCAGCAGGGCCGGTAATGGTCAACAGTGAGTCCCGTCCTCATGTCGTTCTCGGCGTGAGCGGCGGGATCGCTGCATACAAGGCCTGTGAGCTGCTGCGCCAGTTCACCGAGTCCGGCCACGACGTCACCGTCGTGCCGACCGCGGCGGCGCTCGAGTTCGTCGGCGCCCCCACCTGGGCTGCCCTGTCCGGCAAGCCGGTCAGCACCCAGGTGTGGACCGACGTCCACGAGGTGCCCCACGTCCGCATCGGCCAGGCGGCGGACCTGGTCGTCGTCGCGCCGGCCACAGCCGACCTGCTCGCCAAGGCCGCGCACGGCCTGGCCGACGACCTGCTCACCAACACCCTGCTCACCGCCCGCTGCGCGGTGGTGTTCGCGCCGGCGATGCACACCGAGATGTGGGAGCACCCCGCCACCCAGGCCAACGTGGCCACCCTCCGGTCGCGAGGTGCCGTGGTCCTCGAACCCGCCGAGGGGCGCCTGACCGGTGCCGACACCGGCAAGGGTCGGCTCCCCGACCCCGCCGAGATCTTCGCCCTCGCCAGCGACCTCCTGGCTCGTCGTGGTGACCACGGTGGTGCCGCGGCCCAGGACATGGCCGGTCTCCGCGTGGTGGTCTCCGCCGGAGGCACCCGGGAGTACCTCGACCCGGTGCGCTTCATCGGCAACCGCTCCTCGGGGCTCCAGGGTCAGGCCCTGGCCCGCACCGCAGCGGCCCGGGGAGCCGAGGTGACCCTCGTCGCGGCCAACGTCACGCTGCCCGATCCGGCCGGGGTGAAGGTGGTCAGGGTCGAGACGACCGCCCAGCTCCAGGAGCGGGTGATCGAGGCGTGCGCCTCCGCCGACGCCGTGGTGATGGCGGCAGCCCCCGCAGACTTCCGGCCGGAGAGCCTGGCGGTCTCCAAGATCAAGAAGTCCGAGGACGGCACCAGCCCGGACATCCGGCTGGTCCAGAACCCCGACATCCTCGCCGGCCTGGCCCACGAGCGACCCAACGACCACATCGTCGTCGTCGGGTTCGCGGCCGAGACCGGTGACGACACCGGCTCGGTGATGGACCATGCGAGGGCCAAGCTCGCCCGGAAGGGTTGTGACCTGCTGGTCGTCAACGACGTCGGCGGGGGAGCCGTCTTCGGCTCGGAGGACAACGAGGCCGTCGTACTCGCCGCTGACGGGACCGCGCTCAACGTGCCACTCGGGTCGAAGGCCGCGTTGGCACACGTGATCTGGGACCGGGTCCTGGGCACGCGCGCGACCACCACACCATGAGACGTGTCAGGACGTTCTGGAGCCTCGGTTAGGCTTCTGGGCGGTCGGGATCCGGCCGCATGCATCGCCCTTTTCCCAGCCCGCACCCACTGAGCAGGAGCAAACGTAGTGACCGGTCGACTGTTCACCTCCGAGTCCGTGACCGAGGGTCACCCCGACAAGATCGCCGACGCCATCAGCGACACGGTCCTGGACTACCTGCTCGCCAACGACGGAGACACGCACAACCTGCGCGTGGCGGTCGAGACGCTGCTGACCACCGGCCTGGTGGTCGTCGCCGGCGAGGTCCGCACCAACGCCTACGCCCCGGTGGCCGAGCTGGTCCGCAAGAAGATCCTCGAGATCGGCTACGACTCCTCGGTCAAGGGCTTCGACGGCAAGTCGTGCGGCGTCCAGGTCGCCATCGGCGGCCAGTCCGCCGACATCGCGGCTGGTGTCGACCACGGCCACGAGTCGCGCGTGAGCTCCTCGGACGACGAGCTGGACAAGCAGGGCGCCGGTGACCAGGGCCTGATGTTCGGCTACGCCTCCGACGACACCCCCGAGCTGATGCCGCTGCCGATCACGATCGCCCACCGGCTCGCCGAGCGGCTCACCGAGGTGCGCAAGGACGGCACCCTCGACTACCTCCGCCCCGACGGCAAGACCCAGGTCACCATCGAGTACGACGACCAGGACAACCCCGTCCGCGTCGACACCGTGGTGCTCTCCACCCAGCACTCCGAGGAGACCACCCTCGCGACGCTCGAGTCGGACATCAAGAAGCACGTGATCGACCACGTGCTCGGCAACTTCGAGATCCCGTCCGAGGACTACCGCCTGCTGGTCAACCCGACCGGGGTCTTCGTGACCGGTGGCCCGATGGGTGACGCCGGCCTGACCGGCCGCAAGATCATCGTCGACACCTACGGCGGCATGGCCCGCCACGGTGGTGGTGCGTTCTCCGGCAAGGACCCGTCCAAGGTCGACCGCTCCGCGGCCTACGCGATGCGCTGGGTGGCCAAGACGATCGTCGCCGCCGGGCTCGCCAGGCGTGCCGAGGTCCAGGTCGCCTACGCGATCGGCAAGGCCCAGCCCGTGGGTGTCTTCGTGCAGACCTTCGGCACCGGCAAGGTCTCCGACGAGGTCATCCAGAAGGCCGTCCTCGAGGTCTTCGACCTGCGCCCGGCCGCGATCATCCGTGACCTCGACCTGCTGCGCCCGATCTACGCGCTGACCTCCGCCTACGGCCACTTCGGTCGCGAGCTCCCCGAGTTCACCTGGGAGAAGACCGACCGGGCCGACGCCCTGCGGGCTGCTGCGGGCGTCTGAGGGGTGTCGCCGGTGGTTTCCCCGGGCGCCCGGGGAAACTGCCACCGGTAGGCCGATACTTCGCCCACCCGGCTCCAGTTCCGGCCGCCAGCCCTGTCCGCTTCGTTCCTGTGTACGACGCGCGCGGCTGTCCCACCCGGGTGACAGCATGACCCCGTGACCGAGGCGGACGGGGAGGACCAGCTCGAGCTGCTCCCTGCCCCCGCGAGGGTCCGGGCGGTGGCCCGCAAGGCCAAGCCGCCCAAGGAGCGCAAGCCGATCGAGCCCGCCGAGGTCGACCCGGTTGCGCGCGTCCTGGTCGACGTGCCGCTGGCCCACCTCGACCGTCCCTTCGACTACGCCGTGCCGGCCACGATGGCCGACGACGCCCACCCCGGCACCCGGGTCAAGGTCCGCTTCGCCGGCCAGGACGTCGACGGGTTCGTGATCGAGCGCGCGGCCACCACCGAGCACACCGGACGACTGCAACCGCTGCGGCGCGTGGTCAGCCCCGAGCGCGTCCTGAGCGCCGACGTGGCGGCCCTGACCGGCGCGGTCGCCGCGAGATATGCCGGCACGCGGTCCGACGTGCTCCGGCTCGCGGTGCCGCCGCGGCACGCCACCGTCGAGAAGCAGCCGTCCGCGACGGCGCTCCCGGTCGACGCGAAGAGCGACACCGCGCTCGTGGAGCACTATCCCGGTGGCCCCGAGGTCCTCGAGGGGCTCCTCGCCGGAGAGGCCCCGCGCGTCGTGTGGACGGTCGTCCCGGGGGACGACTGGGCCGAGATCCTCGCCGAGGCAGTCGTCGCCACCGCGGTCGCCGGGCGCGGCGCCCTGGTGTGCGTCCCCGACCATCGCGACCTCGACCGGCTCGATGCCGCCCTGACCGTCAGGCTCGGCGAGGGCCGGCACGTCAAGCTCACCGCGGAGACCGGCCCCGCGAAGCGCTACCGCGCATTCCTGGCGATCTCGCGCGGGGCGGTCAGGATCGTCGTCGGCACGCGGGCCGCCGCCTTCGCCCCGGTGCAGGACCTCGGGCTGGTGGCGATCTGGGACGACGGCGACGACCTCCACGACGAGCCGCGAGCGCCCTATCCCCATGCCCGCGAGGTTCTCCTGATGCGTGCCCAGGAGACAGGCTGCGCGGCCGTGCTCGCCGCCCACGCGCGCAGCGTCGAGGCCGAATACCTCGTCCGCACCGGCTGGGCGACCGAGGTCGTCGCCCCACGCGACCTGGTCCGTGAGCGCATCTCCGTCGGCCTCACCGGCGACTCCGACCGCGACCTGATGCGCGACCCAGCCGCCCGCTCCGCGCGGTTGCCGACCGAGGCGCAGGTGCTGCTTCGCGAGGCGGTGCAGCGCGGGCCGGTCCTCGTGCAGGCACCGCGGGTGGGCTACGCGACGCGGCTCGCCTGCGACCACTGCCGCACACCGGCCCTGTGCGCCACCTGCCACGGGCCCCTGCGCCTCCGCGGTCCCTCACGCCCGCCGGAGTGCTCCTGGTGCGCCACCACGGCTCCGGCTTGGGCCTGTCCCGAGTGTGGTGGCCGCGGCCTTCGGGCACCGGTGCTGGGCGATGCCCGGACCGCAGAGGAGATCGGCCGGGCCCTGCCCGGCGTCACCGTGAAGCAGTCGTCGTCGGGGGAGCGGGTCATCGCCGAGGTCGACGACAAGCCGGCCATCATCGTGGCGACGCCTGGCGCCGAGCCGGTGGCGCGCGGTGGCTACGCCGCCGTCCTGCTGCTCGACACCTGGCTGCTGCTCGGCAGGGCTGATCTGCGCGCCACCGAGGAGGCGCTGCGCCGCTGGTCCAACGCGGCGGCTCTCGTCCGCGCACCGGCCGAGGCAGGCGCGGTCCTCGCGGTGGGGGAGTCGACGCACCCCGGGCTCCAGGCACTGATCCGCTGGGACCCGGCCGGCCTGGCCCGGCGCGAGATCGACGAGCGCCAGTCCGCCCACCTGCCACCCGCCTCGAGGGTCGCCACGGTCACGGGGGAGCCGGACGACCTGGAGGTCGCCCTGCCGGCGCTGCAGCTGCCCACCGGTGCCGAGGTGCTCGGCCCCGTCCCCGTGGAGACCCGTGACGCCCGCGACGAGCAACAGGTCCGCTACGTCGTCCGCGTGCCACGGGCCTCCGGCCCGGCCCTGTCCGCCGCCCTGCAACAGCTCCAGGCGCAACGCTCCGCGCGCAAGCTGCCGCACCTGCGGGTCGAGGTCGACCCCGCAGAGCTCGGCTGAGCCCAGGTCACGCTGGCTGAGCCGGGGCGTACGCCGTGAACGCGATCCCCGAGCCGAACGAACGGGCCTCGAGCAACCGCAGCCGGTCCAACCTGAACCCGTCCGGGAACAGCCGCCGGCCGCGGCCCTGCACGACCGGGTAGGTGAACAGCCTGAGCTCGTCGACGAGGCCCGCCTCGATGAGGGTGTGGCACAGCCGGATGCTGCCGGTCACCACGATGTCGGCCCCCTCGGTGGCCTTCAGCGCCGCCACCTCGGCGACGGGGTCGCCGGCCAGCACCGTGGTGTTCTCCCAGCCGGGCTCGGTCAGGGTGGTGGAGACGACGTATTTCGCGACGCCGTCGAGATAGGCGCTCGTCCCGGTCGTGTCGTCCTCGCGGTGCGGCCAGTAGGAGCGCAGGTCCTCGAAGGTCTGTCGCCCGGTCAGGAAGGCGTCGGACGCCGCACTCTGGCGCTGGACCTCCTCCTGGAGGTCGCTCATGTCTCCCAGTCCGCGCGCCTGCGGGTCGAACCAGTCGTCGAGGAACTCGATCGAGCCGTCGAGGGTGACGTTCTGGGTGAGGGCGAGCGTGCGCATGGGTCCTCCCGGGAGTGGCGGTGTTCTCACGGTTGTCGACCGGGCGTGGCTGATGAACTCATCGCTCCTACACTGGCGGTTTCCGCAGGCTCGATCACCACCGCGAGGGAGAACCCCGTGTCCACCAGGCCCATCCGGCTCTTCGGCGACCCGGTGCTGCGCACCCCCGCTGTCCCGGTCGTCGACTTCGACAAGGAGCTGCGCACCCTGGTGCAGGACCTGACCGACACGATGATCGAGGCGCCCGGCTCCGGGCTCGCGGCCCCGCAGATCGGCGTCGGCCTGCGGGTCTTCACCTGGCACGTGGACGGCGAGCTCGGCCACCTGGTCAACCCGACGCTGACCCTGTCCCAGGAGATCCAGAACGGCCCCGAGGGCTGCCTCTCGATCCCCGGGTTCACCATCGACTGCAAGCGGGCGCTCTCGGTCGTCGCCCACGGTTTCGACATGTACGGCGAGCCGGTGCTCCTCGAGGGTTCCGAGATGCTCGCCCGCGCGATCCAGCACGAGACCGACCATCTCGACGGCATCATCTTCGTGGACCGGCTCGACCGCGAGTCGCGCAAGGAGGCGATGAAGTACATCCGTGAGGCGGAGTGGTTCGGGGACCCCAAGCCCCAGGTGAAGCTCTCGCCCCACGCCACCAACGGTCTCGGGATCTGACGGGTCCGTGAGAGTCGTCTTCGCCGGCACCCCCGCGGTCGCCGTCCCGGCCCTCGACGCGGTCGCCGAGAGCCGCCACGAGCTCGTCGGCGTGGTCACCCGCCCCGACGCACCCGCAGGCCGGGGCCGCAAGCTGGTCGCGTCCCCGGTCGCCGAGAGGGGCGACGAGCTCGGCGTACCCGTGCTCAAGCCCGGCCACCCGCGCGACCCCGACTTCCAGGAGCAGCTGCGTGCGCTCGCGCCGGACTGCTGCCCGGTCGTCGCCTACGGGGCGCTGCTGCCCCAGTCGGCGCTCGACATCCCCGCGCACGGGTGGGTCAACCTGCACTTCTCCGTGCTGCCCGCCTGGCGCGGTGCCGCGCCCGTGCAGCACTCCATCTGGGCCGGTGACGAGGTGACCGGGGCGACCACGTTCCGCATCGTCAAGGAGCTCGACGCCGGACCGACCTTCGGGCTGATGACGCAGACGATCCACCCGCGGGACACGGCCGGGGACCTGCTCGCCCGGCTCGCCGAGGGTGGCGCCGGGCTGCTGGTGCAGACCCTCGACGGGATCGAGGACGGGTCGCTGGAGGCTCGCGAGCAGCCGGCCGAGGGTGTCAGCTTCGCGCCCAAGATCAGCGTCGAGGACGCACGCGTCGACTGGACCGAGCCGGCGATCGCCGTCGACCGTCGGGTCCGCGCGTGCACTCCCGGCCCGGGTGCCTGGTCGACCTGGGCGGGGGAGCGGATCAAGCTCGGCCCGGTCCAGCCGGTCGGCCGCGAGCGTCTCGAGCCCGGGCTGCTCGAGGTGGCCAAGAACGACGTGTTCGTGGGCACGGGCAGCGGTCCGGTGCGGCTGGGCCGGGTCAAGGCGTTCGGCAAGAAGGAGATGGACGCCGCCGACTGGGCCCGCGGCGTACGTCTCGGGGCCGGCTCCCGCCTCGGCGAGTAACTTCACACCCATGGCAGCGCGCACGGCACGTCCCGCCGACGTCGACGAGCTCTGCGGCGGTCTGCCGGAGACCTGGTTCGGGACCTCCTGGGGCGACGTGCCGACCTGGCTGGTGCCGCTGCGGGTGAAGGGTGACAAGGGCCGTGGCTTCGTGCTCTACCGCAAGCCGCACAGGTCCGCGATCGACCCGGGGACCGGCGAGCCCTACGACGACCTGCTCGTGATCCGCACCGCGAGCGCCGATGACAAGCAGGCACTCGTCGACGGGGACGGACCGTTCTTCACCATCGACCACTTCCGGGGCTACAACGCGGTCCTCGTGCAGCGGTCGCGGCTCGGCGAGATCACCCGCGACGAGCTCGCCGAGGTCATCACCGACGCCTGGCTGGCGACCGCACCCAAGAAGCTGGTCAAGGACTTCCTCGCGTGAGCCGCATCGACGCACCCCGCCTGGTCGCCTACGACGTGCTCGTCGCGGTCCGGGTCGACGACGCCTACGCCAACCTGGTGCTGCCCCAGCTGCTCCGGGCACAGGGGATCGGGGGCCGCGACGCCGCGTTCGCCACCGAGCTCGTCGGGGGGACGCTGCGCGGCCAGGGGTCGTACGACGCGGTCATCGACCACGTTTCCGGTCGGGAGCCCGATCCCGCCGTTCGGGACGCCCTCCGGCTCGGCGCCCACCAGCTCCTGGGGATGCGGGTGCCCGACCACGCTGCGGTGACCAGCACCGTCGAGCTGGTCCGCAAGCGGGTCGGCCACAAGCCCGCCGGGTTCACCAACGCGCTCATGCGCCGGATCTCCGAGCGGGACCTCGACGCGTGGATGGAGCTGCTGGACGCGCCGCAGGGGGTGCGCTTCTCGCACCCGCAGTGGATCGTCGACGAGCTCGCCCGTGCGCTGGACCGGCCCGACGAGCTCGAGGCGCTGCTGGCCGCCGACAACGAACGGCCGCTGGTCACTCTCGTCGCGCGGCCGGGGTTGTCGACGGTGGCGGAGCTGGGCGGGGTTTCGACAGGCTCATCCGGCGGGGGCGGCTCAACCGGCGGGAGCATCTCCCCGCTGGGGGTGACGATGGAGTCCGGAGATCCAGGTGCCCTCCCGGCCGTCCGCGAGGGTCGGGCGGGAGTCCAGGACGCCGGCTCGCAGCTCGTCGCACTGGCACTGACCCGGGCTCGGGTCGAGGGCCGCGACGAGCACTGGCTCGACGTGTGTGCCGGACCCGGTGGGAAGGCGGCCCTGCTCGCGGCGCTCGCCACGCAGCGGGATGCCCGGCTGCTGGCCAACGAGCGCCTGCCCCACCGCGCGAAGCTGGTCGCCCAGGCCCTTCGCGCCACGCAGGGTGACGTGGTCGTCGGTGACGGGACCCAGCCCCCGTGGTCGGGCGAGTCCTTCGACCGGGTGCTGGTGGATGCTCCGTGCTCCGGGCTGGGCGCGTTGCGACGCCGCCCGGAGAGTCGCTGGCGGCGCCAGCCGGAGGACATCGGGACGCTCGTGCCGCTCCAGCGTGCGCTGCTGGAGAGCGCCGTCGACTCGGTGCGGCCGGGTGGGGTGGTGCTCTACGCGACCTGCTCGCCGGTGGTCGCCGAGACGGTGCGCGTGGTCGAGGCGGTGCTGGACGCCCGGTCCGACGTACGACTCGAGGACACCGGCACGCTCGTGCCCGAGGCCCAGGACGCGGCCTCGCCGCACCTGCCCGGCGCCGTCCAGCTGTGGCCGCACCGGCACGGCACGGATGCGATGTTCATGGCGTTGTTGCGCAGGCGCTGACCGGCTGGTGCCGACACCGCCCCTCGGGGTTCTCTAGGATCGGCCCATCATGGCCACACCGAGGAGCACCGTGCAGATCACGCCGAGCGTCCTGAACGCCGACCTGTCCCGCCTGGCTGACGAGGTGGCGCGCATCCCGAGCGCGGACTGGGTGCACGTGGACGTGATGGACAACCACTTCGTCCCCAACCTGACCATCGGGCTGCCGGTCTTCGAGAGCCTGGCGAAGGCCACCGACCTGCCGCTCGACGCGCACCTGATGATCGAGGACCCCGACCGTTGGGCTCCGGCGTACGCCGAGGCGGGTGCCGGGTCGGTCACCTTCCACGCGGAGGCCGCCGCAGCCCCGGTGCGCCTCGCCCGCGAGCTCCGGGCCAAAGGGGCACGTGCGTCGATGGCGCTCAAGCCCGCCACCCCCGTGGAGCCGTACGCCGACCTGCTCGGTGAGCTCGACATGCTGCTGCTGATGACCGTCGAGCCGGGGTTCGGCGGCCAGAAGTTCCTCGACATCTGCCTGCCGAAGATCCGGCGCGCCCGGGAGCTGATCTCCGCGTCCGGCCTCGAAGTCTGGCTCCAGGTCGACGGCGGTGTCTCGCTGGAGACGATCGAGCGCTGCGCCGAGGCCGGCGCCGACGTCTTCGTCGCGGGGTCGGCCGTCTACTCCGCCGAGGACCCCGATGCCGCGGTCCAGGAGCTCCGGGCGCTCGCCCAGGGGGTCTCGACAGGCTCAACCGGCATCAGGGAGCCGTAGCCCGAGGACGAATCGGTCGTTGTCGCCTGCAGAGCCGCCCAGTGGGGGCGGCCTCGGCAAGGAGATCACCGAGTGCGTTCACGCAGCCTCACGTCACTGGCGGCCGGAGCCGCCGCCGTCATCGCGCTGGGCCTCCCGCTGGGCCTCCCGCTGGGCATGGCGTCCACCCCGGCGTCGGCCTCGACGGGGCTGGCCTCCGTCTCGCCCTACCTGGGCAAGCAGCTGACCTCCCTCACCGGCAGGACCACCGTGCTCGTCCACGGCGCCACGCTGGCCGACGCCAACAGCGCCGTCTCTGCGGCCGGGCTGACCAAGGTCGTCACCTTCCGCAAGATCGGGGTCGTCGGCGCTCGCGGCACCAAGGCCCAGATCCAGTCGGTCCGGAGCCAGCCCGGCGTCACCTACGTCGAGGCCGGGGCCCAGCCGATCCGGTTCTTCGCCGAGACCTCCAACAAGGCCACCCGTGGTCTCGAGGCGACGCAGAGCGTGACCGGTGCCGACGGCAGCCCGCTGACTGGCAAGGGCGTCTCCGTCGGGGTCATCGACTCCGGTGTCGACCCCACCCACCCCTACTTCAAGGAGGCCGACGGCAGCAGCGCCGTCGTGGCCAGCTACAAGACCCTGTGCGAGCCGACCGAGAGCCTGTGCACGGTCCAGAAGGTGCCGAACTCGATCGACACCGACACGCTCTCCCTCGGCGGCCACGGCACCCACGTCAACGGGATCGTCGCCGGTCGCCCAACGGCAGTCGGCGGAAGCGTCCAGCAGGGTGCTGCTCCCGGCGCCAAGCTGGTCGACCTCTCGACCGGCGCCGGCCTGGTCATCATCGGCGCCGACGCCGCCCTCAACTGGGTGCTCGAGAACCACGAGGCTCCCTGCGGCGCGGGCGTCCCGGCGTCCACCTGCCCGCCCATCAAGGTCACCAACAACTCCTACGGCCCGACGGGCGGCGGCGCGTTCGACCCCAACTCCGCCACGGTGAAGATCCAGCGTGCGCTGGCCGCCGAGGGCGTCGTCACCGTCTGGGCCAACGGCAACGACGGCGGAGACGGCTCCGCCAACCTGTCCAACCCGCCCGGCATGGACCCGACCGGCGGCGTCATCTCCGTGGCGTCGTACAACGACTCGGACACCGGCACCCGCGAAGGGACCGTCTCGGACTTCTCCTCGCGCGGCAAGGCCGGGGACCAGTCGACCTACCCCGACATCTCGGCGCCCGGCGAGAACATCACCTCCTCCTGCCGCCTCTACCTGCCGATCTGCTCGACCGGCCTCGACCCGCAGAACGGCCCCGGTCCCACGGACATCGGCACGTTCAACACGATCAGCGGCACCTCGATGGCGGCCCCGCACATCGCCGGCATCGTCGCCCAGCTGTTCCAGGCCAACCCGTCGGCGACGCCGGCGCAGGTCGAGAACGCGCTGAAGACCACGGCCCACAAGTACGCCGACGGCGCTCCCTACGAGGCCGGTGCGCTCGGGACCACCAGCTTCGACAAGGGCTACGGCCTCGTCGACGTGGTGGCGGCTGCCGCGGCGGTGCGCTGACGCAGGCGTTTCGAGCAGCACAGCCCCCAAGCCCGCGGAGGGACCGCGAAGGAACCGGGAGCTCGGGGCCGTCTGCCCAGAGATGGGTCAGACGGCACCGAGCTTCTCGGGATTGCGGATGCCGTGGAGGGCAGTGATCCGGTCGTCCTCGACGGTCACGAAGATGACGCCGTCGATGCCCTCGTCGGTGAGCGCCACGATGGCCAGCTCGCCGTTGACCTGCCGCAGCGCGAACTCCAACAGCGCGCTCTCCGGCTTGCCGAGCGTGCCCGCCAGCCAACGCAGCACCTTCTCGGACCCGTGGATCGGTCGCAGGGCCGCCTGCTTGATCCCGCCGCCGTCGGTGACCAGGACGACGTCCGGCGCGAGGATCTCCATCAACCCCGCGATGTCACCACCCGCGGCGGCCGCCATGAACCGCTCGGTGATCTCGCGGTGCCGCTCCTGGGAGACGGCCTGCCGTGGCTGCCGCGCCTCGACGTGAGACCTGGCCCGGTGGACGAGCTGGCGTACGGCGGCCGCGCTGCGGTCGAGCGCCTCGCCGACCTCCGGCGCCGACATGCCGAACACCTCGGTGAGCACGAACGCCGCCCGCTCGAGCGGGCTGAGCGACTCCAGCACGATCAGCATGGCCATGGACACCTCGTCGGCCAGCTGTGCCGCCGCCTCGCCGTCCACCTGGGGGTCACTGGCCACCGGCTCGGGCAGCCACGGGCCCACGTAGCTCTCCTTGCGCCGGGCCAGCTGCCGCATCCGGTTCAAGGCCAGCCGGGTCGTGATGGTCAGCAGGAACGCACGCGGTTCCTCGATCGTGCCGTGCTCGACCCCCGACCACCGGATCCAGGCCTCCTGCACCACGTCCTCGGCGTCGGAGTGGCTGCCCAGGATGCGGTAGGCCGCGCCGATGAGCGCCGGGCGGTGCTCCTCGAACGCCCGTGTCGGCTCGGGGAGTGCGCTTGGATCCTGGTTCATCCTCGTCCTCGGTCAGGCAGGTCGCACTGGTCCTTGAAGCCCTGGCTGGTCAGGCCCAGGGCGGAGTTCGTCCGCGAGCGGAGGTTCTCCACCGAGATCATCTCAGTCAGCTCGACCAGCTGGGCGTCGTCGAGGTCGGCGCGCAGGCCCTCGACCATCTCGTCGGTGACCGTCGGGGGAGTGGCGGTCATCGCCTCGGCGTAGCCCAGCACCTTGCGCTCCAGCGGGGTGTAGACCTCGCTCTCGCGCCAGCAGGAGACCTGCTCGAGCTTCTCGATCGGCATCCCGTTGGTGCGCGAGAGGTAGTAGCCGAAGTCCATGCACCAGCTGCAGCCGATCTGGCTCGCGACCGAGAGCTGGGCCAGCTCCTTGAGGCCGTCCTCGAGCCTGGACCACTTCGCCACGCGCATCTCGAACCGGGCGATCGAGGTCAGCACCCTGCGGTTGTGGAGCAGCGCCAGCATCGGCTCGGCCTCGAGGCCGAACTGCCGTCGCGAGTAGGCGTTCATCGTCTTGGCCAGCAGGCTGCCGGGGTGCTCCAGCGGCACGCGGGCGGAGCGGGTCGGCGCGGACACGGAGCTCGGCGGTGGGGTGGTGGTCATCGGTCGTCACCTTTCCTGATCGGGGTTTCACAGGGAGGACCCGTGCGCATCGCGAGGTGTGACATCGGCGCACGCCCCCAGGTGCGTGCGCAGGAGCGCTCTGGCCAATCCGAGACGCATCGGTGCCGTGGGACTGCACACCGCCACCAGCAACCCGTCGATCAGTGCCACCGCGGCATCGAGCTGCGGCCGCGCCAGTTGGTGCCCGGTCAGGGACGCGAGCAGGTCGAGCTCGGCCAGCCTGGCATGGCCGATGGTGCGCTCCAGGAACTCCTCTGAGCGCCACAGCTCGAGCCAGGCGCGCGCGCCCAGCACCTCGTCGCCTTCGCGGGGGAGGAAGGCGAGCGCGCCATCACGCCACGAGCTCGCTCGGACTCCCTCCAGACGACATTGGGCGGTGCCATGCGCGGCCACCCGGGATCCGTCGGCGCAGGCCGGGGTGAGGCGCCTCACACGCCGGGTGCTGGCCCGATGTGGCAGGCTTGGTCCGACGAGCAGAGATGCTCGCGTGCTCTGGGGGCGGTGAAACTCCGCACCGGCGGTGACTGGGAAGCTGTTTCGCCCAGAAGTCCGCGACCCGGCCGCAGCCAGTGGCCGGTTGACCAGGTGGAACTCCTGGACCGACGGTCAAAGTCCGGATGAGAAGAAGCACGCACGAGTCGCATCGTTGTCGGCGTTCCGGCAGATGCGCCCTCGCCCCGGAGTCCGTGAGCGGACCCACGGAGAGGCGAGATGGAGTTCACCGCAGCGGAGCAGCGCGCGATGCGTCGTGCGCTCGACCTGGCGCGCACTCCCGGCGTCCCCCTCGGACCCAACCCACGCGTCGGCTGCGTCCTCCTGGACTCCGGGGGTGCCGAGATCGCGGAGGGCTACCACCGCGGCGCCGGGACCCCGCACGCGGAGGCGGCAGCCTTGGCGGAGGCCGGCGAGGACGCCCGGGGAGCGACCGCCGTGGTCACGCTCGAGCCCTGCAACCACACGGGCCGGACGGGACCGTGTTCCCGGGCGCTCGTCGACGCCGGCGTGCGCCGCGTCGTCTTCGCCCAGCCCGACCCCAACCCGGTGGCCACGGGAGGCGAGGCCACCCTCCGCGGGGCCGGCGTGCAGGTGGCGTGGGGGCTGATGGAGCGCGAGGCGAGGGCCCTCAACCGCGCGTGGACCTTCGGGATGGAGCACCACCGACCGTTCGTCACGTGGAAGTTCGCCGCGACCCTGGACGGCCGCAGTGCCGCGGCCGACGGCAGCAGCCGGTGGGTGACCTCGAGGGCTGCGCGGGTCGACTCTCACCGGCTGCGCGCCCAGTGCGACGTGATGTTGGTCGGCACCGGCACGGTGGAGGCTGACGACCCGGAGCTCACCGTGCGGGACGAGTACGACGAGCTGCTGGTCCACCAGCCGCTCCGCGCCGTGATGGGCGTGCGTGACCTCGATCCGGGACGGCGGGTCTTCAACGACCGTGCCGAGACGATCCGCCTCGACACCCACGACCCCCGGATCGCGCTCGACCGGCTGCACGCCCTCGACCGGCGCCACGTCTTCCTCGAAGGTGGGCCCGACCTGGCTGCCGCCTTCGTGCGCGCCGCGCTCGTCGACGAGGTGGTGGCCTACGTCGCTCCTGCCCTGCTCGGAGCGGGGACGAGTGCCGTGGGCGATCTCGGAATCACCACGATCGCGGACGCGTTGCGGCTGCGGATCACCGACGTGACCACCGTCGGGACCGGCGCCGAGGCCAACGTGCGCCTGACCATGGGTTTCGAGACGCTCGCTGGCGCTCGCTCCTCAACCACCGACCAGAAGGAAGAGGGCTGAGATGTTCACCGGAATCGTCGAGGAGCTCGGGACCGTCGAGTCGCTGGAGGACCAGGGGGACGCGATCCGGCTCACCGTGCGTGGGCCGCTGGTGACCAGCGATGCAGGTCTGGGTGACTCCATCAGTGTCAACGGCTGCTGCCTGACCGTGGCGGCGTCCGGGACCGGCACGTTCACCGCCGACGTGATGCACGAGACGCTGGCCAAGACCTCCCTCGGCGCGCTCGCCCCCGGCACCCGCGTCAACCTCGAGCGCGCGGTCACCCCTGCCACCAGGCTCGGCGGCCACATCGTGCAGGGCCACGTGGACGGCACCGGCACGGTGGTTCGCCGCGAGCCCAGTGAGCACTGGGAGCTCGTCGAGGTGGCGCTGCCGGCGGACCTGGAGCGCTACCTCGTGGCGAAGGGGTCGATCACCGTCGACGGCATCTCCTTGACCGTGGTCGACGTGGGGCCGGAGAGCTTCACCGTCAGCCTGATCCCCGAGACCCTGGCCCGCACCACCCTGGGCTTCAAGCAACCCGGCGACGTCGTCAACCTCGAGGTGGACGTGATCGCGAAGTACGTCGAGAAGATGGTGAGCCACCGATGACCGAGCCCCACCTGCAAGGCAGCATCCGCCTGGATCGCGTCGAGGAGGCGATCGCCGACATCGCCGCGGGCAGGGCCGTCGTGGTGGTCGACGACGAGGACCGCGAGAACGAGGGCGACATCATCTTCGGCGCGTCGAAGGCGACGCCGGAGCTGATGGCGTTCACGATCCGCCACTCCAGCGGGGTGATCTGCGTGCCCATGCCCGGCGACATGCTCGACCGGCTCGAGATCCCGCTGATGACACCGCACAACAAGGACCGGCTGCGCACGGCGTACACCATCTCGGTCGACGCCCGCGACGGCGTCACGACGGGCATCTCTGCCGCCGACCGTGCGCACACCGCCCGCGTGCTGGCGGACTCGGCGAGCGAGCCGTGGGACGTCACCCGTCCGGGACACGTCTTCCCGCTGCGCTACCGCGAAGGCGGGGTGCTCGTGCGTCGCGGCCACACCGAGGCCGCCGTCGACCTGGCCCGGATGGCCGGCCTCACGCCCGCCGGTGTACTGGTCGAGGTCGTCAACGACGACGGCACGATGAAGCGCGGACACGACCTGCGCGCGTTCGCGGACGAGCACGGCCTGAAGATGATCTCGATCGAGCAGATGGTCCACTACCGGCGCCGCACCGAGTCCCACGTCGAGCGCGTCGCCGAGACCGTGCTGCCCACGAGCCACGGCGACTTCACGGCGTTCGGCTACCGGATCACGGTCGACGGCAGCGAGCACGTCGCGCTGGTGTACGGCGACCCGCAGACGATCGTCGACGGTGAAGGCGTCCTCACCCGGGTGCACAGCGAGTGCCTCACCGGTGACGTCTTCGGCTCGGAGCGCTGCGACTGCGGTCCCCAGCTCAACGAGGCGATGGACCTGATCGTCAGCGAGGGCAGGGGAGTGGTGATCTACCTGCGCGGTCACGAGGGTCGCGGCATCGGCCTGCTCGCCAAGCTGCAGGCCTACCAGCTGCAGGACGGCGGTCGGGACACCGTCGACGCCAACCTCGACCTCGGTCTGCCTGCCGACGCCCGCCACTACGGCGCGGCCACGCAGATCCTGCGCGACCTGGGCGTCACCTCGGTCCGGCTGCTGACCAACAACCCCGACAAGACCGCCAGCCTGGAGTCCTACGGTGTGCCGGTGACCGAGCGCGTGCAGCTGACCCCTCGCCCCAACGACCACAACCTGCAATACCTGTTGACCAAGCGCGACCGGATGGGCCACCAGTTCGGCGCCCTCGACCTCGGCTCGGCACCCGTCGAGGACCAGGCAGCGCGCGTCGCGAGACCAGCCGGCGTCGACCCCGAAGGAGCAGAGCTGTGAGCGGCGACGGGAGCCCGAACGACGAGCCGATCGACTGCAGCGACCTGCGGGTCGCCGTCGTGGCGGCGAGCTGGCACGAGCAGGTGATGGGCGGACTGGTCGCGGGGGCGCAGGAGGCGCTGTCCGCCTACCGGGTCACCGCCTCCGAGGTCGTTCGCGTGCCCGGCTCGTTCGAGCTCGCCCTGGTTGTGCAGGCCTGTGCCCGGCAGGGCTACGACGCCGTGGTCGCGCTCGGAGTGGTGATCCGCGGGGGCACGCCGCACTTCGACTACGTCTGCAGCGCGGCCACCGACGGCCTCAACCGGGTGGCGCTGGAGACGGGAGTGCCGATCGGGTTCGGCCTGCTCACCTGCGACACCGAGGAGCAGGCGCTGGATCGCGCCGGGCTCGAGGGCAGCAGCGAGAGCAAGGGCTACGAGGCCACGGCCGCCGCCCTGCGCACCGCACAGGTCCTGCGGCAGCTGGCAGCCGGCGAAGACCTTCGCTGAGCGGTCGACCGTGGGACGTGCCGTGACGCTCGACTCGCTGGGTGCCTGGCTGTTGAAGGCGAGCCCGGCCCACCTGCCGGTCGAGGAGATGCTGCGCACCGGATTCCGCGACCTCGTCAGCCGGTGCGTGCACCCGACCTACCGCACCGAACTGGTCGCGGAGGGCCAGCCGGTGCTCCTGTGGGTCAGTGGAGGCGACCCCCGGCACCCCTCAGGGATCTACGCGGCCGGGTCCACCACCGGCCCGGTGGAGATCGTCGGCGAGGTGTCGATGCCCGTGCGGCTCCGACCAGTGGACCCGGTGGTGGAGCGCGCGGAGCTTCTCGAGGACCCGCACCTGCGCGACCTCGAGGTGATCCGCATGCCCGCCGGTAGCAACCCGTCCTACGTCGACCGGGCGCAGTATCGGACGCTGCGACGGGCCTTCCCCCACCTGCACCTAGGCTGATGCCCGTGAAGACGTTCGAGGAGCTCTGGGCCGAGCTGAACGAGAAGGCCGAGTCCCGACCGGAGGGCTCCGGGACGGTACGCGCGCTCGATGCCGGCGTGCACGAGATCGGCAAGAAGCTGGTCGAGGAGGCCGCCGAGTCGTGGATGGCCGCCGAGCACGAGGGCCATGAGCGGGCGGCGGAGGAGATCAGCCAGCTGCTCTACCACGCGCAGGTGCTGATGCTCGCCGCCGGAGTCTCGCTCGACGACGTCTACGCACACCTCTAGAGGACACATGGTTTCGACAAGCTCACCCGACCCGAGGACCACAGAGGGGGCCGAGACCCCCCTGCTCCGGATCGCGATCCCCAACAAGGGCTCGCTCTCCGCGTCCGCCTCCGAGATCCTGCGCGAGGCCGGCTACCGGCAACGCACCGACTCCAAGGAGCTCACCCTCCTCGACACCGACAACGGGGTCGAGTTCTTCTACCTGCGACCACGCGACATCGCGCTCTACGTCGGTGAGGGCACGCTCGACATCGGCATCACCGGCCGCGACCTGCTGCTCGACTCCGGCGCCAAGGCGGAGGAGGCGCTCCAGCTCGGCTTCGGACGCTCCCGGTTCCGGTTCGCCGCCCGACCCGGCACGCTGACCTCGTCGGACGACCTGGCCGGGAAGCGGATCGCCACCTCCTACGTCGGCGTGGTGCGGCGTCATCTCGAGGAGCGCGGCATCGAGGCCGAGGTGATCCGGCTCGACGGCGCGGTCGAGTCGAGCATCCAGCTCGGGGTGGCCGACGTGATCGCCGACGTCGTGGAGACCGGCAGCACGTTGAAGGCGGCCGGCCTGGAGATCTTCGGTGGCGTGATCCTCGAGTCCGAGGCGGTGCTGATCACCAGGGCCGGCACACCCGACCCCGACGGCTTCGAGGTCTTCAAGCGTCGGCTCGACGGCGTGCTCGTCGCCCGGACCTACGTGATGATGGACTACGACATCCCCGAGGTCCGCGTCGAGAAGGCGGTCGAGCTGACTCCCGGCCTCGAGGGGCCGACCATGTCGCCGCTACATCGCGAGGGCTGGGTCGCCGTACGCGCCATGGTCCCGCGGGCCGGTGCCCAGAAGCTGATGGACGACCTCTACGAGATCGGTGCGCGGGCCATCCTGCTCACCGACATCCATGCCTGCAGGCTCTGACCCCGGTTCGGGGCGCGTGACCGCACCGCCGTTGCCGCACACCTGGCGGCCGTTCGGGGTCCGTGTCGCCGTGTGGGTCTTCGGTGGGCTGCTGCTGGCCCTGGTCGTGGTCGTCTGGCTCGAGCTCGGTGACGACATCCGCGCCCAGTTCACGCCGTTCCAGCGCGGCACGATGGTCTTCATCGGCCTGCTGCTGGGCGCGGCCTACCACTCGATGATGCGCTCACGGGTCACAGCGACGAGCGAGGGGCTGACGGTCGTCAACGGCTATCGCAAGCACACCTACGAGTGGTCGCAGCTGATCGGGGTGTCCCTGCGGCGGGGGGCGCCGTGGGGGACCCTCGACCTCTCGGACGGTACGACGATCTCGCTGCTCGGCGTGCAGGGCTCCGACGGTGCCCGAGCCCGCCGGGCGGTGCGCGAGATCCGCGCGGCGATCGCGGCGAACACCCCGGACTGAGCCGAAAACCGGGTGCCGGCGCAGGGCGCAGGGACCTACGATCCGGGGCGTGGCTGACTTCCGCACCCGACCGGTGACCCCCGAGGACGCGTCGGCCGTCAACGACCTCATCGCAGCGGCGGAGTCCGTCGACCGGACCGAGGAGCACTACACCGTCGACGACGTCGTCGAGGAGCTCGAGAACCCGATGATCGACCTCGCCCGCGACTGGCTCGTCGTCGAGCGCGACGGTCAGGTGGTGGCGCAGTCGCGGCTGATGCCTCGAGCGCCCTCCGACACCTCGCTCAGCGTCTCCGTCGACGGCACCGTGCACCCGGACCACCGCCGGCAGGGCATCGGCTCAGACCTCGTCCCGCTGATGGTGTCCCGGGCCCGCGCCTACGTGCGTGAGCGCGGGGCCCACCTGCGACCGGTGGTCACGGCGCAGGGGTCCGTGGAGAACACCGATCTCGCGTGCCATCCTCGGGCGTGCGGGTCTGCACGCGACGCGGTGGTCGTTCCTGATGGAGGCGGACCTGCTCGCCGACCCGTCGACATCGGCCCCGCCGCGGCTCCCCGACGGCTACACCCTGTCCACCTGGGAGCGGGCCGACCATCGCGAGCTGCGAGAGGCGCACAACCTCGCGTTCGTCGGGCACCCGGGCTTCAGCCCGTGGAGCGAGGAGATGTGGACCCAGTGGGTCTCGGGGACCCGCAACTTCCGACCGGCGCTGAGCTTCCTCGCCCGTGACCGGGACGGCGGCGTCGCGGCGTACGTCCAGACCTGCGAGTACGACGCCGTCCTCCAGGCGACCGGGCTCCGTGAGGCCTACGTCGCGAAGGTCGGCACGCTCGAGGAGCACCGTCGTCGTGGTCTGGCCGATGCCCTGCTGCGGATCGCCCTGCAGCGGTTTCGGGACGCCGGTTTCGACCGCTCCATGCTCGACGTCGACTCCGAGAACCCGACCGGCGCTCTCGGCGTCTACGAGCGCGTGGGCTTCCGGACGCGGCAGCGCTGGGCCAACTACAGGCTCGAGGACTGAGCCGACCTCACGTCTGCACGACCAGGTCCGCCCGCTCGCGGGTGCCCTCGCGAGCGAACAGCTCGGTCTCGTCGCGGGCCCACTGCTCCCAGTGCGGCGCGAACGCGTCGCCGTCGCGTTCGAGGCCACGACCCAGTCGCACGTCGTAGGACGCCTCCACCCACACCAGCACCGTCCGCAACGGGTCGAACCGGCTCGCCCCGCTGCCGACGCCCTCGAGGACCAGCAGCGGCACCGGCTCGACGGTGACGGACTCGGCGAACTCGCCGACGCCCCAGTCGTAGCGGCGGTAGCTCCCCGAGCAGCCTTCGCCGAGCGGGCTCAGCAGCCCGTCGAGCTGCTCGTCGATCCGGGGCAGCCCCGACCACCCGGGATAGAGGTCGTCCATGTGCACGACCCGCGCGGCAGGCCCCTCCCGCCGGTCGAGCCTGTCGAAACCCTGCGCCACCTCCGCCGCCAGCGTCGTCTTCCCGGATCCCGCCGGACCGTCGATGCACAGCAGCCGGCCCTCGCCGAGCGTGGGCGGTCGCTCTCCGAGCAGTCGCAGCACCCGACCGGGCGTGCTCACCAGGCCAGACCGTGACCGCGGTAGGACGGCACCGTGTCCACGAACTCCTCACCGGCGAGCAGGTGCACCCGGTTGGTGTGCTCGAAGAGCTCACCCGACTTCGCGTGCCGGAACCACACCCAGTCGC
The DNA here is from genome assembly GCA_963843075.1 of uncultured Actinomycetota bacterium. Taxonomy (GTDB): domain Bacteria; phylum Actinomycetota; class Actinomycetes; order Propionibacteriales; family Nocardioidaceae; genus Marmoricola. The sequence goes on from CAWJJD010000001.1 coordinate 2,194,150, forward strand.
CGATCTGGAGCAGGTGCGTCCCGGGACCGGTGAGCGGGGTCTGCACCTCGCCGGCCCCCTCGAGCCCGGTCAGGTGCAGGTCGGGCGGCGCCCAGGGGATCGGCGCGCGGTCCTTGCCGGTGGGTCCACTGGCGATGAAGCCTCCGCCGGCCACGGTCACGAGCCCGTCCGTCGGGCGGCGTACGACCGGGACGCCGAAGAACGCGGCCGGGTGCGGCTCGAAGCTCAGGTAGTGGTCGAACAGCCCCGGCACCAGGAGCCCGGAGCCCGCCGCGACCTCCGTGACGACCGGGTCGCCGACCGTCGACTCCACGCTCCCGGACCCGCCGGCGTTCCAGAACTCCAGCTCGACCTCCTCGCGCAGCCGCTCGGAGATCTCGAGTCGTCGCTCCTCGAGCTGGGCGACCGAGGCCGACTTGAGCTTGCGTACGACGAGCGACTTGGCGCGCTGGTGGGGCACGTCGTCCGGGACACCGGCCACCTGCCCTTCGTAGGTCATCACCCCGACCAGCGAGAACCCGCGCTCCACGGCGTCGCGGGCGAAGGCGGTGATCTCGGCGGCGTCGTGGAGCGGCGACCGCTTGGGACCCACGTGGGAGCGCCCCATCCTCAGGCCCGCGTCGATGTCGATGGCGATCCTGGGTCGGACGCCTGGAGGGGCCGCCGCCTCGATCAGGGCCAGGTGCGCCACGTCGTCGACCATCAGCGTCACCCGGCCGCGCGCCTCCTCGTCCCCGAGGAGGTCGATCAGCCCGACCCGGTCGACCGTGGGGTAGCCCATCACTGCGTCGTCGGTGATGCCCTGGCGCACCAGCCAGGTCGCCTCGCGCAGGGAGTAGGCGAGGACCCCGGCAAAACCGGGCGCCGCGAGCGCACGCTCGACGAGGGCGGGGACGCGCAGCGACTTGGACGCGACGCGGACGGGCTTGCCGGCCGCGCGTCGGGCCAGGTCGGCGGCGTTGGCGTCGAAGGCGTCGAGGTCGACGACCGTCATCGGGGTCGCCGGGTCCTCGAGCCGCGAGACGGCGAGGTTCAGCCGGCGGGCGAGCTGGTGGCGGGCGGCGTCGCTGCTGGGCGGGGCGCTCTCGGCGGCCACCCTCAGATGCCGTGCTTCTTCAAGATGGCCTCGATGTCGGCCATGTCGTCGAGGTCGTCGTCGGCGGGCTTGCGTGCCTTCACGGACGCGGGACCCTTCGCCTCCAGCCGCTTCGGGCGGGTGGTGCCCTCCGCCGGCTCGCCGCGCGTGCCGATGCCGCGCGATCGCAGCACCCCGGAGACGACCCAGAGCACCGCGGCCACCCCTGCCACCGAGACCCCGAGCCACACGCTGGGAGAGAACACCAGCCGGGTGGCCCAGTTGAGGACGTCCTCGACGAGGTTGGCGGCCAGCTTCAGGGTGCCGGTCAGCCAGGCCGCGATCGGCACCAGCGTCCAGGCGAGACCGCGAAGACCGGCGGCCAGACCGCGGCGGCGCCATGCCACCCAGCTCAGCACACCCCCGATGACCGTGAGCACGAGGGCGAGCGCGGCCCACGTCGAGCTGTCGAGCGTCAGGTTGACGTCCAGGGGGATCGCTCCCGGAGCGGTGAGGACCATGGGTCCAGCCTACGGACCAGTCCTGCAGCGCGCTTTGCAAGGATGGGTCGATGCGCACGATCCCCGACTCCGGCTTCGCCGGCGACACCGGTGCGGTCGACCCCGACCTGGCGGCCGCCCTCGCCGCCTACGACCAGGCGGGGCCGTCATCGCAGTCCGAGGCGCACCACGAGGTGCTCTTCCTGCTCCAGGACACCCGCGTGCTGGTGCCCGTGGTCGCGGTCCTCGGCGAGGTGGATCACGACGAGAACGGGCTGGCCCACGACAAGACCAGTGACATGGCCGCCGTACTCATGACCGGACGTGACGGACGCACCGCCCTGCTCGCCTTCACCGGCACGGCCTCGCTGCAGCAGTGGAGCCCGGAGGGTCGCCCGGTCCCGGTGACCGTGCAGCACGCTGCCCAGTCGGCGCTCCAGGACGGGGCCGAGGCGCTGCTGGTCGACGTGGCCGGTCCCGTCATGTTCGTGGTCGAGGGTGACGACCTGCGGTCGCTGGCCGCGGGCCACCGGCTGGTCCGCCTCGAGCGGGGCTGGGGCTGGGCCGCGTCCAGCCCGGTGCTCGAGGAGTGAGCCTCGGACGCACCCGATGTGCGCTCGGCAGCCATCCCTTGTACCCTTGTGCCTGACCGATCCTCGCGGCTTGCCGTGGGGATCTGACAAGCGGAGGCCTCCTCCCACCCGCATCGACCGCACGCAGCATCCAGGTCGTCGGGTCAAGGTCACGGGCAGGGCGACAGGTGTCGTCCGACAGCCCGTCACTGAGGCTTCCGTGCGTCGCACGGAGGCCTTCCTTCATGTCGGGCAGAAATACACCGGCGAGGACGTTCTCCCGAGGTCAGACCACGAGTTCTACACAGGAGGACACATCAGCACTGAGCTGCGCATCAACGACCGGATCCGGGTGCCCGAGGTCCGGCTCGTTGGCCCCAACGGCGAAACCGTCGGCATCGTGCCGACGGACCAGGCCCTCAAGCTGGCCCAGGAGGCCGACCTCGACCTCGTCGAGATCGCACCCCAGGGGCGGCCGCCGGTCTGCAAGCTCATGGACTACGGCAAGTTCAAGTACGAGAACGCGCAGAAAGCCCGTGAAGCACGCCGCAACCAGACCAACACGGTGATCAAGGAGATGAAGCTCCGGCCGAAGATCGACGCGCACGACTACGAGACCAAGAAGGGTCACGTCGTGCGGTTCCTTCGCCAGGGCGACAAGGTCAAGATCACGATCATGTTCCGTGGTCGCGAGCAGCACCGTCCCGAGCTGGGCTACCGGTTGCTGCAGCGGCTCGCCGAGGACGTCACGGAGCTGGGCTTCGTGGAGTCCTCGCCGAAGCAGGACGGCCGCAACATGATCATGGTCCTGGGGCCGCACAAGAAGAAGTCCGAGGCCAAGGCCGAGGTGAAGGCGGAGAAGCAGGAGCGTGCTGCCGCTCGCGAGGCCGAGCGGGCCGAGGAGCACGCAGAGCGTCGCGCCGCCCACGCCGCGCCCGCGCCGAAGAAGGAGCGCGGTCGCTCCGAGAACCTCGACCCCGAGATCGACGCGTAACGAGTAGAAGGAAACCCATCACATGCCCAAGAACAAGACGCACTCCGGTGCCTCCAAGCGCTTCCGCGTCACCGGCAGCGGCAAGATCCGTCGCCAGAAGACCGGTCTTCGCCACAACCTGGAGAAGAAGTCGTCGAAGATGACCCGCCGTATGTCGGGCACGACCGAGCTGGCCAAGGCCGACGTCAAGCGCGCCAAGAAGCTGCTCGGACTCTGATCCGCCCCACATCCAGGCCCGGATCATCACTGAGCAACGGGCACACGTTCTAGCACCAAGGAGCAACACACATGGCACGCGTCAAGCGGGCAGTCAACGCCCACAAGAAGCGTCGGGTCACTCTCGAGCGCGCCTCCGGCTACCGGGGTCAGCGCTCGCGCCTCTACCGCAAGGCGAAGGAGCAGGTCACCCACTCGCTGGTCTACAGCTACAACGACCGGCGCAAGAAGAAGGGCGACTTCCGCAAGCTGTGGATCCAGCGCATCAACGCAGGAGCCCGCGCCAACGGACTGACCTACAACCGCTTCGTCCAGGGCCTCAAGGCCGCGGGCGTCGAGGTTGACCGCAAGATCCTGGCCGACCTGGCCGTCAACGACGCGCCGGCCTTCGCCGCGCTCGTCGAGACCGCCAAGGCCAACCTGCCCGAGGACGTCAACGCGCCGGCCTCGGCCTGAAGCTGGGCCTCGACGGTTTCCCAGGTTAAGAACCCGTATTGCCTCTTCACACACCGCGCAACGTGTGTGAAGAGGCAGTTTGGGTTCATCACCTGGGAAACCGGCAGCCACCCGCACCGCCCATGACCACACCCCCGGCCGCGCCCCTGTCCGCGCCACTGTCCGCCAAGAGCGGTCGGGTGAAGGCGGCGCGCAAGCTCGCCCGTCGCCATGCCCGGGTCGAGCACCGCCTCTTCCTCGCCGAGGGAGCGAAGGCGCTGACCGAGGCGTTGCACGTCGGTGGCGTGGTCGAGGTCGTCGCCACCGCGGCCGCGAGCGAGCAGTACGCCGCGCTCCGCAAGGCCGTGGACGACGCCGGCATCCCCTGGCTGCTGGCCGGCGACGACGCGGTCGCCTCGCTCAGCGGGGCGGTGACCCCCCAGGGCATCGTCGCCGTCTGCCGCTTCCTCGACGTCCCGCTCGCCTCGGTGCTCGAGGACTCAGCGCGCACCCTCGTCATCTGCGCCGACGCTCGCGACCCCGGCAACGCCGGCACGGTGATCCGGTGCGCCGACGCGTCGGGTGCCGATGGCGTGGTGCTGGCGGGACACAGCGTCGACCCCTACAACGACAAGACGGTCCGCGCGACCGTGGGCAGCCTGTGGCACCTGCCGATGGCCCTGCACGACGACCCGGCCGAGGTGGTCCGTCGGGCACAGGACGCGGGGTTCGTCGTGCTCGCTGCAGATGGGGCGGGGGAGACCGACCTCTTCGACGCGGAGTCCTCGGGCCTGCTCGGGGGCAGGGTGGCCTGGCTGCTCGGCAACGAGGCGTGGGGCCTGCCCGAGGAGCTCGCGGCCCTGGCCGACCACCGGGTGTCGATCCCGATCTTCGGCCGGGCCGAGAGCCTCAACCTCGCGACCGCCGCCGCTGTCTGCCTCTACGCGAGCGCCAGGGCCCGCACTCGACGCTAGGTCAGTGCTCCGCCAGCCACGCCTCGGCGCGGCGCCGGGATGCCCGGGAGAGCCAGGCGTCCTGGATCAGCTCGGTGAGCTCGTCGAGGTCGACCTCGCCGATCCGACTGCCACGGACCAGCACCGAGGGGTGGCCGTCGAAGTGCGGTGTCGTGAAGTACGGCGAGCCCGGGTCGAGCACGAGTGCCTGCTTGTCGACCTCGGAGGCGACCCAGATGACGATGACGTCGGCATACCTCTCACCGGTCTCCGGGTCGAACGCGTCCGGACGTGGATTGCGGAAGAAGACGAACGACTTCTGCCCGACCTGATAGACGGGGTTCTGCTGGGTGCCGTCGTAGACCTTCGCGTGCGGCATCCCGGCAGCGATCCGGTGCACGTCGTCGATGCGGGCCTGGCGCGCCATGCGGCGACCCTACGACCGGTCAGGGATGAAGGCGCGAACCCTTGAGGATCTTGTCGACGGCGTTCTTCGGCCCGTGGACCGCGAGGCCGACGAGGTCGAGGTCGGCACCGGGCACGGCGCGGACCGCCGCCCGGTTGGCCGCGTCGAAGCCGGTGCGGAACATCTCGGAGGTGTAGACCGCGATCGGCAGGTTCCGGCGCAGTGCCCGCTCCCGGCCGGCGACGAGGTGCTCCTGGGCCCCTTCGAAGACCAGCACCGGGATCCCGAGCAGCGGGAGGTAGGCCTGGTCGTCCGCGTCGGCGTACGCCTCGCCCACCAGCTGCGGGTTGGCCGCCGCGATCCCGCTGGCGAGGAAGGCGGTCACGTTGAGCCGCTGCCAGGTCTCGAGGTCGTCTCGGACCAGCACCGCCACCTTGGTGTCGAACGGGGGAGTGAGCACGTCGTTCATGCGTCCATCGTCTTGCGACGGTCGGGGAAGGGTCTTGTACGTTCCTGACATGCAGCCCCAGCCCACCGTCCGGGCCTGGCGCCCGGCGGTGCCCGGCGTGAGCGAGGTGCTGCACGCGCACTTCCCCAGCCACGCCTACCCGCTGCACACGCACGACACATGGACCCTGCTCGTGGTGGACACGGGGGCGGTGCGGTTCGACCTCGAGCGGCACGAGCACGCTGCAGTGCGGTCGAGGGTGACCTTGCTGCCGCCGCACGTGCCGCACGACGGGCGTTCGGTGACGGCTGCAGGCTTCCACAAGCGAGTCGTCTACCTCGATGCCGACAGCCTGGACGTACGCCGCACCGGGCGGGCCGTCGACCATCCCGGGTGGGAGGACCCCGCCCTGCGCAAGGAGCTCCACCTGCTGCACGAGGCGATGCGCCGGCCCGGCGACGAGTTCGAGGCGGAGAGCCGGCTCGCGCTGGTCACCCAACGACTGTCGGCCCATCTCGAGCGTCTGGCCGAGCCAGAGGTGCGCCCCGACCCGGGACTGGCCACTCGGCTCCAGGACCTGCTGGACGCCCACGTCGACGACGGGATCAGCCTGGCCCGTGCCGCGCAGCTGCTCGGCGCCAGCCCGACGCACCTGGTGCGAGCGTTCACGCGGGAGGTGGGGATCCCGCCGCACCGCTACCTGACCGGGCGGCGCCTCGACCGGGCAAGGCGGCTGCTGCTGGCCGGCAACCGTCCGGCCGAGGTGGCGGTGGAGGTCGGGTTCCACGACCAGGCGCACCTGACACGGCACTTCAGACGGATGCTCGGGGTCACTCCGGGTCGCTATGCCGCGTCGGCCTGACCGGCCGCGATCTGCACACAACCTTCACCTCACGCTCACGCCCCCCGACCAGCCGCGTCCCTAGGCTCCTCACATGGAGTCTTCGGGGTCGAACGGGTCGACCATCCTCGTGGTCGAGGACGAGCCGCTGATCAACCAGGCGGTCGGCGACCGGCTCCGTGCCGAGGGCCATCGGGTGGTCTCGGCGTACGACGGGCCCGGTGCGGTGGCGGCCTACGACGAGCACCAGCCCGACCTGGTCGTCCTCGACGTGATGCTGCCCGGCTTCGACGGCCTCGAGGTCTGCCGGCAGATCCAGCAGCGCCGGCCTGTCCCGGTGCTGATGCTGACCGCGCGCGACGACGAGTCCGACGTGCTCGTGGGGCTCGGGGTCGGGGCCGACGACTACCTCACCAAGCCGTTCCGGATGCGCGAGCTGGTCGCCCGGGTCGCTGCGCTGCTGCGCCGGGTGGACCGCGCCGCGCAGCTCGTCCGGGAGGCGCCGCCGGCACCGGTGACCGTGGGCGCGGTGCGGGTCGACCCGGGCGCACGCCGGGTGTGGGTCGAGGGGGACGAGCTGCACCTGACGCCCACCGAGTTCGACCTGCTGGTCACCCTCGCGGCGGCCCCGGGGCAGGTGCTCACGCGCGAACGGCTGCTCGCCGACGTCTGGGGCTGGGACGGTGGGGCGGGAGCGACGCGCACCGTCGACAGCCACGTCAAGGCACTGCGCACCAAGATCGGCGCCGACCGGGTCCGCACCGTGCACGGGGTCGGCTACGCGCTGGAGGAGCGGTGACGACCGACCCCGCTGCGCCAGTTCCGCAGCGTCAGCTCCTGGGTCCGGTCACCTCGATCAAGGTCAAGCTCGGGCTCCTCGTCGCGGCCAGCGTGCTCGTCGCCGCGGTGCTCGCGACGCTCGGGGCCGGGACCGTGCCGGCCTGGCTGAGCATCCCCGTCACGGTCCTGCTCGCGCTCGGGGTGACCCAGCTGCTCGCTGTCGGGATGACCTCTCCGCTGCGACAGATGACCCATGCGGCGCGGCGGATGGCGGCCGGGCACTACGACGTGCGCGTCGAGACCGGGTCCACCGACGAGGTCGGCGAGCTGGCCCGGGCCTTCAACACCATGTCCGCCGACCTCGGCACGGTCGACCGGCAGCGCCGGGACCTGGTGGCCAGCGTGTCCCACGAGCTGCGTACGCCGCTCACGGCGCTCGTGGCCGTCCTGGAGAACCTCGACGACGGCGTCATCGCTCCGGACCCCGAGGCCGTCCACGTGGCCCGGACGCAGGCCGAGCGCCTCGGTGACCTCGTCGACGACCTGCTCGACCTCTCGCGACTGGATGCCGGGGTGGTGCCGCTCGACCGCGTCGACCAGCCGGCCCTCCCGCTGCTGCGCGCCGTGGTCGCCGAGGCCAGGTCCGGGCCAGGGGCGAGCCAGCGCGGGGTGACCTTCGAGGTCCGCGTCGAGCCGACCGACCTGACCGTGCACGCCGACCGGGCCCGGCTGCACCAGCTGCTCGCCAACCTGCTCGACAACGCGGCCCGGCACAGTCCGGCCGGAGGAGTCGTCCGGGTCTGGGCAGGCGCGCCGGCCGGCGTGACCCGGCTCGAGGTCTCCGACGAGGGCCCGGGCATCGCGCCCCAGGACCGGGAACGCGTCTTCGAGCGGTTCGGCACGCTGCCGGACTCCTCGGGGGGCGGCACCGGTCTCGGACTCGCCATCGCCCGCTGGGTCGCCGACCTCCACGGAGGACGCATCACCGTCGTCGACCCCGTCCCGGGCGAGACAGGTGCTCGCTTCCGCGTCGAGCTGCCCCCATCCATCGCAGAGAGGACCCCACTCATGAGCACGCACACGTCCCCCCCGCCGGCGCCGATGGCGCCGCCGGCCGCTCCGCTCACCTCCGGGTCGGGGTCACTGGTCGACGACACCTTCGGCTCCTTCTGGGTCGACCGGAGCGTGCCACCACGGCGCTGGGTGGTGCTGGCCTGTCTCGGCATCGGGGTGTTCGCGGGGGTGACGCTGCCGTTCGCGCGGATCGGCCTGGCCGCCTCGATGGTCCTCGTGGCCGCGGGCGTCCTGGTGCTGACCTTGACCCGGCACCGCCGAAGCCCGTTCACGTGGGCCTCCGCCGGGCTGGCGTTCTGCTTCGCGCTGGTGCTCGTCCTCCGGGATGCTCCCTGGCTCGGCGTGCTCGGGCTGCTGGTCGGTGCCGTGCTGACGACCACGGCGCTGACCGCGGGTCGAAGCGTGTGGGGGATGCTCGCCGGTGCCGTGGCCTGGCCGTTCGCGGGGCTGCGCGGGCTGCCGTGGCTCGGCAGGACCATGCGCTCCTTCGGCGGTGGCGCGAACGCCGCGGCGGTCACGCGAACGGTCGTGCTCTCCGCGCTCGGGGTGCTGGTCTTCGGGCTGCTCTTCGCCAGCGGCGACGCGATCGTGGGCCACTGGGTCGGATCGGTGCTGCCCGACGTGCAGGACAGCCTGGCCCTCCGACTGTTCCTCGTCGTGGCCGTGGGCGGGACGGTCCTCGCTGCGGCGTACCTCGCCATCAACCCGCCACCCGTCGAGCGGCCCGTCGTACGCCGCCCGGCGCAGCACCGTTTCGAGTGGCTGGCTCCCGTGCTGCTCGTCGACGCGGTCTTCGTGCTGTTCCTCGCCGCGCAGGCAGCGGCCTTCTTCGGCGGCCACGACTACATCCGGCGGGCGACGGGGCTGACCTACGCCGGCTACGTCCACCAGGGCTTCGCCCAGCTCACCATCGCCACCGTCCTGACGCTGCTGGTGGTGTGGGCCGCCGCTCGCAAGGCCCGGCTGGACACGGCGGCCGACCGCTGGTGGTTGCGCGGCTCCCTCGGCGCATTGCTGCTGCTCACGCTGGTGGTGGTGGCGTCGGCGCTGCACCGGATGGACCTCTACCAGGACGCCTACGGCTTCACCCGTCTCCGGCTGCTCGTCGACCTGTTCGAGGGCTGGCTCGGCCTGATCGTCCTCGCGGTGCTGGTCGCGGGCGTCGCCATGCGTGGTGCGTGGCTGCCTCGGATGGCGCTGCTCTCGGGGGCCGCACTGCTGCTGGGGCTGGCCGGGCTCAACCCGGACGCCTGGATCGCCCAGCACAACGTCGACCGCTACGAGGCGACCGGGAAGATCGACTACTCCTACCTGCGCAGCCTCAGCTTCGACGCGACGCAGGTCCTGGTGGCGATGCCTCCCGCGGAGGCCGCGTGTGCCCTGGGGGAGACCTCGCCCGAGGGGGACACCTGGGCCGGGTGGAACCTGTCCCGGGCCCGGGCCTTCGACGCGCTCGCCGATGTCGAACTCCCGGCGAGTGCTGCCTGCAACGAGGTCGTCGACCCCCTGCGGTGACCTACGCTGGCGGCGTGGATGCCGACGCCGCCGTGCCTGGCCAATTCGACGGGCTGCCCGATGGTGTCGTCATCGCCGACGCCGACGGTGTCGTCACGGCGGTCAACCTCGAGGCCCGGCGCCTGCTCGGCGACGCGGTGGGGGTGGGCCGGCAGCTCGCGGAGGTGATGGCGCTCCAGGACCAGGAGAGCTGCGACTGGTATGCCTCCAACAAGCCCTACGACGGTCTCCGCAGCCGGATCGGCATCACCGAGCAGTCCTGGATCACCACCGACGGCACCGAGGTGCTCGTGACCGGTCGGATCAACCGGTCCCGCCGGTTCGGACCCGTCGAGAGCGTCGCCCTCGTGGTCCGGTCAGGGCGTGGACGCGCCCGGCTCGACCGCGACCGGTCGGACCTGGTGGCGACCGTGGCGCACGAGCTGCGATCGCCGCTCACGGGCGTGAAGGGCTTCGTCGGCACGCTGCTGAGCAAGTGGGAACGGCTCAACGACGAGCAGAAGAAGCTGATGCTGACCACGGTCTACTCCGACTCCGAGCGGCTCTCCCGGCTGATCACCGAGCTGCTCGACGTCGCCCGGATCGACACCGGACGACTGCCCCTCTACCCGCGCGACGTGGACACCCGGACGCTGGTGGAGCGCTGCGTCGAGTCGGTCCGTGCGGGGACCACACGCACCATCGAGTCGACGTACGTCGATCCGGTGCCGCAGGTCTTCGCGGACCCCGACAAGCTGACCCAGGTCGTCACCAACGTCGTCGACAACGCGATCCGGCACGGCGACGGCACCGTCCGCGTGCTGGTCCAGGGCATCACCGACCCGTTCCCGGGCGTGCTGATCCGCGTCGACGACGAGGGCGAGGGCATCGCCGAGTCGATCCGGTCGCGGGTCTTCACCAAGTTCTGGAAGCACGGCGTCCGGGGTGGCACCGGCCTGGGGATGTACATCGTCAACGGCCTCACCCGCGTCCACGGTGGCGAGGTCACCATCGGTGACTCCGACGCCGGCGGCGCCCGCCTCGAGATCCGCTGGCCGAGCGACGACAGGCGGTGATCGGGGGTGTTCGACGGTTCTGGCGAATCCCCGTGGCCGTCCTCACGACCCGGTTCCTAGACTGGCCCGCGCACGCCGCGTGCGCGAGGAAAGCGAAAGGCAGCAGATGTCGGGCCCGAACTCCGAGTACGACCCGGTCCAGGTGACCCCGCTCGACGAGGAGCACGTCAACGCGATGCGCGAGGACGCGCTCGCGGCGATCGCCGGGGCCACCGACCTGGAGGCTCTCAAGCGTGTCCGCACCGAGCACGCGGGTGACCGTTCACCCCTGGCCCTCGCCAACCGCGAGATCGGTGCACTTCCCCCTCAGGCCCGCAAGGACGCCGGCCAGCGCGTGGGCCAGGCGCGCGCCGCGGTCAACCGGGCGCTCGCCGAGCGCCAGGCCGAGCTCGAGGCCGAGGCCGAGGCCCGGATGCTCGTCGAGGAGACCGTCGACGTCACGCTGCCGTGGGACCGCACGACCAAGGGCGCCCGCCACCCGATCACGATGATGCACGAGCGCATCGCCGACGTCTTCGTCGCGATGGGCTGGGAGGTCGCCGAGGGTCCGCTCGTCGAGGCGGAGTGGCTGAACTTCGACGCGCTCAACCTCGGCCCCGACCACCCGGCGCGCACCATGCAGGACACCTTCTGGACCGAGCCTGCCGAGCACCACCTCGTGCTGCGCACGCAGACCAGCCCGGTCCAGGCGCGCGCCATGCTGACGCGGACGCCGCCGATCTACGTCGTCTCGCCGGGTCGCGTCTTCCGCACCGACGAGTACGACGCCACGCACAGCCCGATGTTCCACCAGGTCGAGGGCCTCGTCATCGACCACGGCATCACCATGGCCCACCTCAAGGGCACCCTCGACCACTTCGCCGGCTCCATGTTCGGTGAGGGGATCAGCACCCGCTTCCGTCCGTCGTACTTCCCCTTCACCGAGCCGTCCGCCGAGGTCGACCTGCGCTGCTTCGTCTGCCGCGGCCAGCACCCCGCCGTCGACGACTGCCGCACGTGCAAGGGCGAGGGCTGGATCGAGTGGGGCGGCTGCGGGGTGGTCAACCCGCGCGTGCTCACCGCCTGCGGCATCGACCACGAGCGCTACACCGGCTTCGCGTTCGGCATGGGCATCGACCGCACCCTGATGTTCCGCCACGGTGTCGCCGACATGCGCGACATGTTCGAGGGCGACGTCCGTTTCTCCACCCCGTTCGGAGCAGACCTGTGAACACCCCGACGAACCACTCGCTGCGCTCCCGCTTCGCCGGGGGCCCCGAATGAAAGCCCCCGTCTCCTGGATCCGCGAGTACGCCGACCTTGCGGCCGACGTCTCCACCGACGACCTCGCCCACCGGCTGACCGCACTCGGCCTGAAGCTGGAGCAGCTCGAGCGCCCCGGGCACGACATCACCGGCCCGCTGGTGATCGGTCGTGTGCTGACGATGGAGCCCGAGCCGCAGAAGAACGGCAAGACGATCAACTGGTGCCAGGTGGATGTTGGCGACGCCAACGGGACCGGCGAGCCACAAGGCATTGTCTGCGGTGCGCACAACTTCGAGCCCGGCGACCTCGTGGTCGTCGTGCTTCCCGGTGGCGTGCTCCCCGGCGGCTTCGAGATCTCCGCGCGCAAGACCTACGGCCACGTCTCCGCCGGCATGATCTGCTCGACCCAGGAGCTCGGCCTCGGCGAGGATCATGACGGCATCCTCGTGCTACCGGCAGATGCGGGCGAGCCCGGCGACGACGTCTTCGACCTGCTCGACCTGCGCGAAGAGGTCATCGAGTTCGAGATCAACCCCGACCGTGCCTACGCCCTCTCGCTGCGCGGCGTCTCCCGCGAGGCGGCCCTGGCCTACGGCGCTGCCTTCCACGACCCCGCCGACCGGGACACGCCGCCCCCCAACGGGGAGGGTTACCCAGTCGTGGTCGACGACCCGGAGGGCTGTCCCGTCTTCGTCGCCCGCACCGTCTCGGGGTTCGACCCCACCGCGCCGACCCCTGACTGGATGGCCCGCCGACTCCTGCTCCTCGGACAGCGACCGATCTCGCTGGCGGTCGACGTGACCAACTACGTGATGTTCGAGCTCGGCCGGCCGATCCACGGCTATGACGCCGACAAGCTCTCCGGGCCGATCCGGGTCCGGCGTGCCGACGCAGGGGAGCACCTCACCACCCTCGACGGCACCGACCGCACGCTCTCGCCCGAGGACCTCGTGGTCACCGACGACTCCGGCATCATCGGACTCGGTGGCGTGATGGGCGGCGAGACCACCGAGATGTCGGAGACGACCACGCGCGTGCTGATCGAGTCGGCTCACTGGGACCCCGTGTCGATGTTCCGCACCGGTCGCCGGCACAAGCTCACCTCCGAGGCGGGCAAGCGCAACGAGCGCGGCGTCGACCCGACCATCTGCGAGGCCGCGGCCGACCGGGTCGCCGAGCTGCTCGCGGAGCACGGCGGCGGCACCATCGAGGAGGGCGTCACGGTCGTCGGCACGCCTCCCGCGCAGCCGACGATCACCATCCCGATCGACCTGCCTGCGCGCATCACGGGGATGAACATCGCCTCGACCACCACGATCGCCGACCTCGAGGCGGTCGGCTGCGAGGTCGTGGTCGGTGCCGATGAGCTGACCGCGACGGTCCCGCCCTGGCGACCCGACCTCTCCGACCCGTTCGACCTCGTCGAGGAGGTCGCCCGCGTCGTCGGTTACGAAGACGTGCCCAGCGTGCTGCCCCAGGCGCCGTCGGGCCGCGGTCTGACGCAGGCCCAGTCGATGCGCCGTCGAGTCGGTCGCACGCTCGCGGGCGAGGGCTACGTCGAGGTGCTCAACTTCCCCTTCATCGGAGAGGCCGACCTCGACCGCTTGGGGATCGACGCCGCCGACTCCCGTCGTACGACGCTCCGGCTCGCCAACCCGCTGAGCAGCGAAGAGCCCCTGATGACCACGACGTTGCTGCCTGGCCTGCTCCGCACGGTCGCCCGCAACGTCAGCCGCGGTGCCAGCGACCTGGCCCTGTTCGAGGCCGCCCCGGTGACGCTGCCGCACTCGGGTGTCGGTGCGCCGATCCTGCCTGTCGACCGCCGCCCGACCGAGGGCGAGTGGGACGACCTCAACAAGGCGCTGCCCGACCAGCCGCTGCACCTCGCCTTCGCGCTGGCCGGTGACCGCGACCGCGCCGGGTGGTGGGGCCCCGGCCGCCCCGCGAGCTGGAGCGACGTCATCGAGACCGCCCGCGTCGTCGCCGACGCTCTCGGTCTCGAGCTGACCGCGCGCGCTGCCAGCGTCGCCCCGTGGCACCCCGGCCGGTGCGCCGAGCTCCTGCTCGGCGAGACCACCGTCGGTCACGCCGGTGAGCTGCACCCCACCGTCTGCCGCAACTTCGGGGTGCCGGCGCGGACGGCGGTCGCCGAGCTCGACCTCGACGCCCTGCTCGCGCGCGCCGCCGCGGTGCCCAGGGCCCCGGACTTCTCGACCTATCCCGTGGCCAAGGAGGACGTCGCGCTCATCGTGGCCGACGACCTGCCCGCCGCTGAGGTGGCCGCCACCCTTCGCGAAGGGGCCGGCCCGCTGTGCGAGTCCGTGCGGCTCTTCGACGTCTACACCGGCCGGCAGGTCGGAGAGGGCCACAAGTCGTTGGCCTTCGCGCTGCGCTTCCGGGCTCCCGACCGGACGCTGACCGAGAAGGACACCGCCGCCGCCCGCGACGCCGCGGTCGAGCTCGCCACCCAGCGTCACGGGGCGCAGCAGCGCACCTGACCTCAGCCGAGAAGGAGCACGTCATGATCTTCATCTGCGTCAAGTGGAAGGTGAAGCCGGAGTACGCCGACCAGTGGGTCGAGCTGACCCGGGAGTTCACCGAGGCGACCCGGGCCGAGGACGGCAACCTGTTCTTCCAGTGGTCGCGCAGCGTCGACGACCCCGACGAATACATCCTGATCGAGGCGTTCGAGGACGACGCCGCCGAGGCGCACGTGACCAGTGACCACTTCACGAAGGCGCAGGCCGACCTCCCGCGCTACGTGCAGGAGACGCCCCTCGTCCGCAACGTGCAGATGGAGGGCGACCACTGGGACCGCCTCGGGGAGTTCGAGGTCGGCTGACCGCTCAGGCCGCGGTTCCGCGCACGGCCCAGGCCCGGGCAGGAAGCCGGATGTGGCCGTCGGGATCCGTGTGCAGCATCCGCGCCATGGCCCCGCGGAGCCGTTCGCGGGCGCTGTCGTCGAGGGTGGCGACGTAGGTGGGCGCTGTCCCGGTGCCCCCGAGGAACGGTGCCCACAGCTCGTCGAAGTCGCGGAACTCCATGGTGAGCTCGAGGCCGGTGGTCCTGATGCCGGTGAGCCCCGCCTCTGCAAACAGCTCGGAGAGCGCCCCGGGCTCGCAGACCAGGAACCGATGCGACTCGTCGAAGTCGATCGCTGCCACGTCGAGGGAGCAGGCCACGTCCCAGAACGTCCGGAGCAGCTGCATCCGGCCGCCGTAGTCCCAGACGTAGGCCGCGACCGTCCCCCGCGGCGCCGCGGCGGCCATCGTCCGCACGGCGACGAGGGGATCGGTCAGGAAGTTGAGCATCAGACCTGAGACCACCACGTCGCCTGCCCCGGCCGGGACGGCCTCGGCGGGAAACACCTCGAACCGGACGCGCGGGTCGTCGACTCGGCGCCGGGCTTCGGCGACGAACTCCTCACTGGGGTCGGCGGCGAGCACGGACACGGGGGAGGCCAGGGCCAGCACGGCCGTGGTGAGCGCTCCGGTGCCACAGCCGAGGTCGACCCAGCGCAGGCCGACCGGGGCGTGCAGCCAACGCACGAACCGAGGCGCCAGCAGGCGGCTCCAGCGGCCCATGAAGTCCTCGTAGGCGTTGCCCTGCGACCAGCTGTGCGACACGATTCGCCTTCCCCCCGGGTCCTCGCCCCATGGTCTCCCCGGGACGGCCACATGGCGAGCCCCCAGTGGACCGCACATACAGGGATCTGTATAGTCATGCACATGTCCCCGACACGAGTGGCCGTTGCCGGAGCGAGTGGATATGCCGGGGGTGAGGTCCTCCGGCTGCTGCTGTCCCACCCCGAGGTGGAGATCGGCACCCTCACTGCGGGTTCCAACGCGGGGGAACGCCTCGGCACCCTCCAGCCCCACCTGGTCCCGCTCGCCGACCGCGTCCTCGAGGAGACCAGCACCGAGACCCTGGCCGGTCACGACGTCGTCTTCCTCGCACTGCCGCACGGGCAGTCCGGACCGGTCGCCGAGCAGCTGGGCGACGACGTCGTGGTGATCGACTGCGGTGCCGACTTCCGACTGACGGACCCCGGTGACTGGGAGAAGTTCTACGGCTCCGCGCACGCCGGCTCCTGGCCCTACGGGCTGCCCGAGCTGCCCGGACAACGTGCGGTGCTCCAGGGGGCTCGCCGGATCGCCGTTCCCGGCTGCTACCCGACCGTCTCGACGCTGACGCTCGCCCCGGCCGTCGCAGCGGGACTCGTGCAGGCCGACGACCTGGTGGTCGTCGCAGCGTCCGGCACGAGCGGTGCCGGCAAGGCGCCCAGGACGAACCTGCTCGGCAGCGAGGTGATGGGCTCGGTCTCGGCGTACGGCGTGGGCGGGACGCACCGCCACACCCCCGAGATCATCCAGAACCTCTCCGGCATCACCGACGAGCAGGTGCGGGTCAGCTTCACGCCCGTGCTCGTGCCGATGCCGCGCGGCATCCTCGCGACCGCGAGCGCCTCGGTGCACGACGGGGTGACGGCGGAGGACCTGCGGGCGGCCTACGAGAAGGCCTACGCCGACGAGCCGTTCGTGTTCCTGCTTCCGGAGGGACAGTGGCCGGCGACGAAGTCGGTGATCGGGTCCAACAGCGTGCACGTGCAGGTGACCCTCGACGAGGCCGCCGGCCGGATGGTCGCCGTCGGAGCCGTCGACAACCTGGCCAAGGGCACGGGCGGCGCGGCGGTGCAGTGCATGAACCTCGCCCTCGGACTGCCTGAGCAGACCGGTCTCTCGACGGTCGGGCTCGCACCATGACCTCCACCCCGCTCAACGAGTCGCTGACCCTCCAGCAGTTCCCGGAGAAGCTCGCCGTCGTCCGGCTCGGTCCCGGTGCCGAGGTCCCGAGCTGGGCCGAGTCGTCCTCGCTGTTCTCGATCACTGCCACGGCTCTCGAGACCAGCGTGGTGTGCGCGGCCCGCAGCGTGCCGAAGAAGGCGCAGCAGGCCGGGCCGTTCATCGCCTTCGCCGTCGAAGGGCCACTCGACTTCTCGCTGACCGGCATCCTCGCCTCGTTGCTCCAGCCGGTGGCCGAGGCCGAGATCAGCGTCTTCACGATCTCCACGTTCGACACCGACTGGATCCTGGTCCCGATCGGCGATGCCGACCGCGCCGCGGAGGAGTGGCGACGACGAGGGCACGACGTCGCCCTCGCCGTACCCGTCACCGCCAAGGAGAAGAAGCAGAAATGAGCGAGCGCAGCGAGCGAACAATTCAGCACAGCGCGTGTCGAGTCTCATGTGCGTCGTCCCGCCTCGGCGTCAGCCCCCTAGGAGAACGCGCATGAGCGTCACCCACCCAGCGGGCTTCACCGCAGCCGGCGTCGAAGCGGGCCTGAAGACCAGCGGCGGCAAGGACGTCGCCCTGGTCGTCAACAACGGCCCCCACCATGACTCCGCGTCGGTGTTCACCGCCAACCGCTGCAAGGCCAACCCGATCCTCTGGAGCGAGGAGGTCGTCAAGGACGGCATCGTCCGGGCGGTCGTGCTCAACTCCGGCGGCGCCAACTGCTACACCGGCGCCGAAGGCTTCCAGACCACGCACGCGGTGGCCGAGCAGGTGGCCTCCGGGCTCGGCATCGGCGCAGGCGACGTGGTCGTCTGCTCGACCGGGCTGATCGGTCTCAGCAACCCCCGCGAGAACCTGCTCCGGGGCGTCGACGACTGCCTCTCCGCGTTGAGCGAGGACTCGGGGACCGATGCGGCCGAGGCGATCATGACGACCGACTCGGTGAGCAAGCAGGTCGTCGTCGAGGGCCCCGGAAGTGGTGGGGGCTGGTCGATCGGCGGGATGGCCAAGGGTGCCGGCATGCTGGCACCCCAGCTGGCGACGATGCTCGTCGTGCTCACCACGGACGCCGTGGTCCCCGCGGCCGACCTCGACACGGCCCTGCGCGCAGCCACCGGCGCCAGCTTCGACCGGCTCGACTCCGACGGGTGCATGTCGACCAACGACACCGTCACGATCATGGCCAGCGGCGCGAGCGGGGTGACCCCCAGCGCGGCCGACTTCGCCGAGGCACTCGGCCAGGCCTGCACCGACCTGATGATGCAGCTGCTCAAGGACGCCGAGGGGGCCGACCACGAGATCGCGATCACCGTGCTGCACGCCGCCACGGAAGCCGAGGCGATCGAGGTCGGCCGCTCAGTCGCCCGCAGCAACCTGTTCAAGGCGGCGGTGTTCGGCAAGGACCCGAACTGGGGGCGGGTCCTGGCCAGCATCGGCACGACCGGGGCCGCCTTCGACCCGGCCGACCTCGACGTCGCGATGAACGGCGTGTGGGTCTGCCGGGCCTCCACGCCGGCCGAGGACCCGGCCAACGTCGACCTGAGTGGCCGCGAGGTCAGCGTGACCATCGACCTCAAGAGCGGTTCGGAACGGGCGACCATCTGGACCAACGACCTGACCCACGCCTACGTCCACGAGAACAGCGCCTATTCCTCATGAGCTCACCCCACGAAATGACTCGCTTCGCTGCCCACTCCGCGGGGGCCCCGAGATGAGCGAAGACAACCAGAAGCCCTACTCGCTGCACCCCGCCGAGGTTCTCGCGGGAGCATTGCCGTGGCTGATGAAGTACCACGACAAGGTCGTGGTGGTGAAGTACGGCGGCAACGCGATGATCGACGACGACCTGAAGAAGGCCTTCGCCGAGGACATCGCCTTCCTCCGGTTCGCCGGCTTCCGACCCGTGGTCGTGCACGGTGGTGGGCCGCAGATCTCGAAGATGCTCGACCGGCTCGGGATCGAGTCGGAGTTCAAGGGCGGCCTGCGCGTCACGACTCCCGAGGCCATGGACGTCGTCCGCATGGTCCTCGTCGGCCAGGTCCAGCGCGAGCTCGTCGGACTGATCAACCAGCACGGCCACATCGCCGTCGGGCTGTCCGGTGAGGATGCCGGGCTGTTCACCGCCAAGGCCACCAACACCGTCGTCGACGGCGAGGAGGTCGACCTGGGCCTGGTCGGGGAGGTGGCGCACGTGCGTCCCGAGGCCGTCGAGGACCTCGTCGCGGCCGGCCGGATCCCGGTGATCTCCAGCGTCGCGCCCGACGTGAACGGCCTGGTGCACAACGTCAACGCCGACACTGCTGCGGCCGCGCTGGCGATCGCGCTCGGCGCCGAGAAGCTGATGGTGCTCACCGACGTCGAGGGTCTCTACCGCGACTGGCCAGACAGCGACGACGTGATCCAGGAGATCAGCCCCGAGAGCCTGGCCGTGCTGATGCCCGACCTCGACAGCGGCATGGTCCCCAAGATGCAGGCCTGCTACGACGCCGTCACCGGGGGGGTGCCACGCGCCACCGTGGTCGACGGGCGTGAGCCCCACGCGGTGCTGCTCGAGCTGTTCACCAAGGAGGGCGTCGGCACCCAGGTGCTGCCCGGGGTCGAGACCCGGCTGCGCAAGGCCTACGCCACCGGCGAGCGGAAGGGGTCGAAGTGAGCGACCTGCAGGCTCGCTACGCCGAGTCGATGATGAACACCTTCGGGCCGCCGAAGCTGGTGCTCACCCGCGGTGAGGGTCCCTACGTCTGGGACGACGCCGACAGGCGCTACCTCGACCTGCTCGGTGGGATCGCCGTGAACTCCCTCGGCCACGCCCACCCGACGCTGGTCGGCGCGATCACCGACCAGCTCCAGACGCTCGGCCACGTGTCCAACTTCTTCGCCACCGACCCCCAGGTGACGCTCGCCGAACGGCTGCTGGGCCTGCTCGGTGTCGGCGGCAAGGTCTTCTTCGCCAACTCCGGCGCCGAGGCCAACGAGGCCGCCCTCAAGCTGACCCGGCGCACCGGCCGCACCCACGTCGTGGCCACCGAGGGCGCCTTCCACGGACGCACCATGGGCGCGCTCGCGCTGACGTCCAAGGAGGCCTACCGCGAGCCGTTCGAGCCGCTGCCCGGCGGCGTCACGTTCGTGCCGTACGGCGATGCCGGGGCGCTCGCCGCGGCTGTCACCGACGAGACCGCGGCCGTGGTCCTCGAGCCGCTGCAGGGGGAGGCCGGTGTCGTCGCACCTCCGCTGGACTACCTCGCCCGCGCTCGCGAGATCACCCGGGAGCACGGTGCGTTGCTGTGGCTCGACGAGATCCAGACCGGGGTGGGTCGCACCGGTGCCTGGTACGCCCACCAGAACCCTGCCGTCGCAGACCGCATGGACGGCGTCCCCGACATCGTCACGGTCGCCAAGGGCCTGGCCGGCGGGTTCCCGGTCGGCGCCTGCCTGGCCACCGGTGAGGCAGCCGACCTGCTCCAGCCCGGCAACCACGGCACCACGTTCGGGGGCAACCCGGTCGCCGCGGCCGCGGCGCTGGCGGTGCTCGACACCATCGAGAAGGACGGCCTGCTCGACCACGCGATCCAGATCGGCCAGCGTCTGCGCGACGGGCTGGCGGCCGACGACCGGGTCACCGAGGTCCGGGGCTCCGGCCTGCTGATCGGGCTCGACCTCACCGAGGCCGCGTCGGCCGAGGTGTTCGCCGCTGCGCTCGAGGCCGGCTTCATCGTGAACAACCCCACCCCCGAGCGGGTGCGGCTCGCCCCGCCGCTGATCCTGACCACCGAGCAGGCCGACTCCTTCCTCGCGGCCTGGCCAGGCATCCTCGACGTGGCCTACGAGAGACTGCAGGCGCAGCCATGACCGGGCGCCCTCTCCGGCACTTCCTTCGCGACGACGACCTGTCGCCCGACCAGCAGTCCGCGGTCCTCGACCTCGCGCTCGAGCTGAAGGCCAAGCCCTACGACCAGCAGCCGCTGGCCGGCCCGCGCACCGCCGCGGTGCTCTTCGACAAGCCCACGCTGCGCACCCAGGCGTCGTTCGCGTCGGGCATCGCCGAGCTCGGCGGCTTCCCGATGATCATCGACGGCACCCTCGCCCAGGTCGGCGTGCGCGAGTCCATCGCCGACACCGCACGGGTGCTCGGGAGGCAGGCCTCGCTCGTCGTCTGGCGCACCCACGAGCAGGCCCGGCTCGAGGAGATGGCCGAGCGCGCCGGCGTACCCGTGATCAACGCACTCACCGACCAGTTCCACCCCTGTCAGGCGCTGGCCGACCTGCTCACCATCCGTGAGCACCGCGGCGCGCTGGCCGGCCAGACGCTCGCCTTCGTGGGTGATGCCGGCTGCAACATGGGCCACAGTCTCCTGCTCGCCGGTGCGACTGCGGGGATGCACGTGCGCGTCAGCGGTCCGGCGGACTACGCGCCCGAGCCCGAGGTCCTGGCGAAGGCGGCGGAGGTCGCCGAGTGCACCGGGGGCTCGGCCGTGTTCGTGGTGGACCCGACCGAGGCCGCCCTGGGAGCCGACGTCCTGGTCACCGACACCTGGGTCTCGATGGGCCGTGAGGCCGAGGCCGCCGCCCGCGCCGAGGTCTTCGCTCCGTGGCAGCTCAACGACGCACTGCTCGCGCACGCTGCCGAGGACGCGATCGTGCTGCACTGCCTGCCGGCCTACCGGGGCAAGGAGATCACCGCCGAGGTCCTCGAGGGTCCACGCAGTGTCGTCTGGGACGAGGCCGAGAACCGCAGGCACGTCCAGAAGGCCGTGATCGTGTGGTTGCTCTCCCTGGTCGAGTCTGGCGAGACCGCCGGAGGCTCCTCATGAGTCAGCACGCCCACATCCCGCCGACCAAGAATGCCCGTCAGCAGCTCGAGATCGACCTGCTCACCAGCTGCGAGGTCCGCTCGCAGAGCGAGCTCGGCGAGCTGCTCGCCGGCAACGGCGTCGTCGTCACCCAGGCCACTCTCAGTCGCGACCTGGTCGAGCTCGACGCGGTGAAGGTCCGCTCGGCCTCCGGCGCGCTCGTCTACGCCGTGCCGGCCGAAGGTGGCGACCGGTCACCGGTCGCGCCGCGCGAGACCGCCGCCACCGAGAGCCGGCTCGCCCGGCTGTGCGAGGAGCTGCTCGTCTCCGCCGAGGCCAGCGCCAACCTGGTCGTGCTGCGCACGCCGCCCGGCGCCGCGAACTTCCTGGCCTCGGCCCTCGACAAGGCCGAGCTCGGCAACGTGCTGGGCACCATCGCCGGCGACGACACCGTGCTGGTGATCTCCCGGGACCCGGCCGGCGGCGAGGACGTCGTACGACGACTCGTGGGTCTGGCCGGCCGCGCCCTCGGGTCCCTCTCGAGCACCGGCTGAGCCCGACCCGCCTCCTGACATCGGTGGCCGAGCAGACGCCTCGGACCCACCACCACCGCAACCCCATGAAGGAAACACGATGAGCAAGGTCCTCACCTCACTGCCCACCGGAGAACGGGTCGGCATCGCCTTCTCCGGCGGCCTCGACACCTCGGTGGCGGTCGCGTGGATGCGCGACAAGGGTGCGATCCCGTGCACCTACACCGCCGACATCGGGCAGTACGACGAGCCCGACATCGAGCACGTCCCGGACCGGGCGCTGCTCTACGGCGCGGAGATCGCGCGCTCGGTGGACTGCAAGACAGCCCTGGTCGAGGAGGGGCTCGCGGCGCTGGCCTGCGGGGCCTTCCACATCCGCTCCGGCAGCCGCGCCTACTTCAACACCACCCCGCTGGGCCGTGCGGTGACCGGCACCATGCTCGTGCGTGCGATGCATGCCGACGGGGTCGACATCTGGGGCGACGGCTCGACGTTCAAGGGCAACGACATCGAGCGGTTCTACCGCTACGGCCTGCTCGCCAACCCCGAGCTGCGCATCTACAAGCCGTGGCTGGACGCCGACTTCGTCCACGAGCTCGGTGGACGCGCCGAGATGAGCCAGTGGCTCACCGAGCACGACCTGCCCTACCGCGACAGCAAGGAGAAGGCCTACTCCACCGACGCCAACATCTGGGGCGCGACCCACGAGGCCAAGACGCTCGAGCACCTCGACGTCTCGCTCGAGAGCATCGAGCCGATCATGGGGGTGAAGTTCTGGGACCCCGACACGTTCATCGACCCCGAGGACGTGACGATCCGCTTCGAGGCCGGTCGCCCGGTGGCGATCAACGGCAAGCCCTACGACGACCCGGTGTCCCTCGTCCACGAGGCCAACACGATCGGCGGTCGGCACGGGCTCGGCATGTCCGACCAGATCGAGAACCGCATCATCGAGGCCAAGTCGCGCGGCATCTACGAGGCGCCGGCGATGGCGCTGCTCTGGATCGCCTACGAGCGGCTGCTGAACGCCGTGCACAACGAGGACACCATCGCCAACTACCACGCCGAAGGACGCCGGCTGGGACGCCTGCTCTACGAGGGCCGGTGGCTCGACCCGCAGGCGTTGA
This sequence comes from uncultured Actinomycetota bacterium, assembly GCA_963843075.1. Lineage (GTDB taxonomy): Bacteria > Actinomycetota > Actinomycetes > Propionibacteriales > Nocardioidaceae > Marmoricola. Next base: position 2,217,502 of record CAWJJD010000001.1, read on the forward strand.
TGATGCGTGAGGCGATCCAGCGCTGGATCGCCTCGCTCGTGACCGGCGAGGTGACCTTGCGGCTCCGGCGCGGGGAGGACTACACGATCCTGCGCACCGACGGCCCCGCCTTCTCCTACCACCCCGACAAGCTCTCGATGGAGCGCACCGAGCACGCCGCGTTCGGCCCGGGCGACCGGATCGGCCAGCTCACCATGCGCAACCTCGACATCGCCGACTCGCGGTCGAAGCTCGAGGCCTACGCGGCCCAGCCGCTGGACCAGGGCCAGGTGCTCGTCGAGAACGGCACCCTGTTCGGCGAGATCGAGCAGGGCGGCGGCGACCGGATCGCCAGCAACCCTGCCGCCGAGGGGGACGAGAGCGACCGGGTGCTCGACGACGTGGCCATGGAGATCGGCACCGACTGATCCCGGTGTTCACCGGGACCCTCGACTCAGTCCACGTCGTCGTCGACCCAGTCGAGGGTCTTGGTGACGGCCTTCTTCCAGTTGCGGTAGAGGCGCTCCCGCTCGTCGTCGTCCATGTCGGGGCTCCAGCGCTTGTCCTCGCCCCAGTTGTTCAAGATGTCGTCCTCGTTCTCCCAGTAGCCCACGGCCAGCCCAGCGGCGTACGCCGCCCCGAGTGCCGTGGTCTCCGCGACCTTGGGTCGGACGACGTCCACGCCGAGGATGTCGGCCTGGAACTGCATCAGCGTCTCGTTGACGACCATGCCGCCGTCGACGCGCAGCTCGGTGAGCGGCACGCCGGAGTCGGCGTTCATCGCGTCGACGACCTCACGCGTCTGGAAGGCGGTCGCCTCGAGGACGGCCCGGGCGATGTGGTTGCGGTTGACGTACCTGGTCAGCCCGACCAGCGCGCCACGGGCGTCGGGGCGCCAGTGCGGCGCGAAGAGTCCGGAGAAGGCCGGCACGAAGTAGGCGCCGCCGTTGTCGTCGACCTTCTTGGCCAGTTCCTCGATCTCCTCCGCGGAGCTGATCAGCTTGAGGTTGTCGCGGACCCACTGCACCAGCGAGCCGGTGACGGCGATGGATCCCTCGAGGGCATAGACGGTGTCCTGGTCGCCGATCTTGTAGCAGACCGTCGTCAGCAGCCCGTTCTCGCTGGGCACCTGCTCGGTGCCGGTGTTGAGCAGCATGAAGTTGCCGGTGCCGTAGGTGTTCTTGCCGTCGCCCTTGCTCAGGCAGGCCTGGCCGAAGGTCGCCGCCTGCTGGTCGCCGAGGATGCCGGCGATGGGAGTTCCGTTGAGCACCCCCGGCTTGCACTCGCCGTAGATCTCGGAGGAGGACCTGATCTCCGGCAGCATCGACATCGGGATGCCCATGTCGGAGGCGATCGACTCGTCCCACGTCAGGTCGGCGAGGTTCATCATCATCGTGCGGCTGGCGTTGGTGACGTCGGTGACGTGCACGCCGTCGTTCTCCGCGCCACCGGTGAGGTTCCACAGCAGCCAGGTGTCGGTGTTGCCGAAGAGCAGCTCCCCGGCGTCGGCCTTCTCGCGTGCTCCGTCGACGTTGTCGAGGATCCACTTCACCTTGGGCCCGGAGAAGTACGTCGCCAGCGGCAGCCCGCACACGTCCTTGTAGCGCTCCACGCCCTCGTCGCCGGCCAGCTCGTCGACGATCTTCTGCGTGCGCGTGTCCTGCCAGACGATGGCGTTGTAGACGGGCTTGCCGGTCGCCTTCTCCCAGACGACCGCGGTCTCGCGCTGGTTGGTGATGCCGACGGCCTCGATGTTGCCGCTGCTCAGGTTGGCCTTGCCGACCGCCCCGCCGATCACCTCGCGGGTGTTGTTCCAGATCTCCGTCGGGTCGTGCTCCACCCAGCCCGCCTTGGGGAAGATCTGCTCGTGCTCGATCTGGTCCACCGCGACGACCTCGCCGGCGTGGTCGAAGATCATCGCGCGGGTGCTGGTGGTGCCCTGGTCGATCGAGAGGATGTAGGTCTTCTTGTCAGCCATCTGCGGTGCCTCCGGTGGGTGTGGGTGCGGGCGGTCGTGGGGGAGCGGTGGGGTCAGACGAAGCCGACGGCGCGGCCCAGCAGTCCGCCCAGGACGCCGCCGACCAAGGGCGCGGCGACCGGGATCCAGGCGTAGTGCCACCCCGCTGATGCCTTGTTGGGGATCGGCAGCAGGGCGTGCACGATGCGCGGCCCGAGGTCACGCGCGGGGTTGATCGCATAGCCGGTCGGGCCGCCGAGGCTCGCGCCGATGCCGACGACGAGCAGGGCCACCGCGAGCGGCCCGACCTCGGTGGGGGTCTTGCCGAAGGAGAGGAGCACGAAGACCAGCACGAAGGTGCCGATGACCTCCGTGACGAAGTTCCACGCGGGGGCGAAGATGCTCGGCATCGTGCAGAACACGGCGAGCTTGTCCTGGGGATCGGTCTCCCGGCGGTCGAAGTGCTTCTTGTAGGCCAGCCAGCACAACGCCGCCCCGATCATCGCGCCGACCAGCTGCCCGGAGAGATAGACGAGCACGTCTGCGAAGGAGAGTCCCGAGTTCCCGGCGGCGAGCAGGCCCAGCGTGACGGCCGGGTTGATGTGTGCTCCCGACTTGTAGGCGACGTAGACGCCTGCATAGACCCCGAGACCCCAGCCGAAGTTGATCAGCAGGATCCCACCGCCGGATCCCGCGGTCCTGGCGAGCAGGGCGTTGGCCACGACCCCGGTGCCGAGCAGGATCAGGATCGCGGTCCCCATGACCTCGGGGAGGAAGATGTCTGTCAGCACGCCGTACCTTTCCGAGAAAACAGCCGGCCTGGCAGTGACCTGGGCCACATCGCGCCGGTCTGCATGTTGGCACAGACCACCCGGATCGCGCACCCGGCCGCCACCTAGGGTTGGACGAAGGCCATCCGGCGCAGCGACATCTCGAGGAAGTCACAGATGCTCACACCAGCACGGCTCGGACCGCAGGAGCGCGCCCAGGCATGGCAGGACCTGACCGAGCGCGAGTACGACGTCGTGGTCGTCGGCGGCGGCGTCACCGGTGCCGGGGTGGCGCTGGACGCCGCGACCCGCGGCCTGCGGGTGGTGCTGGTCGAGCAGCGTGACTTCGGCTCGGGCACGTCCTCGCGCAGCTCCAAGCTGTTCCACGGCGGCCTGCGCTACCTCGAGCAGCTGAACTTCTCCCTCGTGCGCGAGGCCCTGCGGGAGCGCGAGCTGATGCTCACCAGGATCGCGCCACACCTCGTCAAGCCGATCTCGTTCCTCTACCCGCTGCGGCACCGGATCTGGGAGCGCCCCTACGTCACGGCGGGTCTGACCCTCTACGACTCGATGGGGGGTGCCCGTTCGGTGCCACGCCACCAGCAGCTGAGCCGGCGCAAGGCGCTGCAGCTGGCGCCGGGCCTGCGCAAGGACGCCCTGGCCGGCGCGCTGCTCTACTACGACGCGCAGGCCGACGACGCGCGACACACGATGATGGTGGCGCGCACCGCCGCGACCTACGGCGCCACCCTGCTGAGCTCGGCGAAGGTGACCGGCATGCAGCACGCGGGGGAGCGGGTCGTGGGCGTCGAGGTCACCGACGTCGAGACCGGGGAGACCGCGGAGGTCTCGGCCCGGGTGGTGATCAACTGCACGGGCGTGTGGACCGACGACATCCAGAAGCTCGCCGGCGGCCGTGGCCAGTTCAACGTCCGCGCGTCCAAGGGCGTGCACATCGTCGTCCCGCGCGACCGGATCAACTCCGAGACCGGCATGATCCTGCGCACCGAGAAGTCGGTGCTGTTCGTGATCCCGTGGGGCACCCACTGGATCATCGGCACCACCGACACCGACTGGGAGCTGGACAAGGCCCACCCGGCGGCCAGCCGCGCCGACATCGACTACCTCCTCGAGCACGTCAACGAGGTGCTCGCGATCCCGCTGACCCACGAGGACATCGAGGGCGTGTACGCCGGCCTGCGACCGCTGCTGGCCGGGGAGAGCGACGCGAGCTCGAGCCTGTCGCGGGAGCATGCCGTCGGGCGGCCGCAGCCGGGGCTCGTCTCGATCGCGGGCGGGAAGTACACCACCTACCGCGTGATGGCCGCCGACGCCGTCGAGGCGGCACTGGCCGACCTGCCTGCCGGCGTGGGACCGAGTGTCACCGATCGGATCCCGCTCGTGGGCGCCGAGGGCTACGAGGCCCTGCGCAACCAGGTCGAGCACATCGCTCGGGACCGCAACCTGCCCACCTGGCGGGTGACCCACCTGCTCGATCGCTACGGCTCGCTGACCCAGGAGGTGCTCGCCGTCGCCGACGAGGACCCCTCCCTGCTCGAGCCGCTCCCCGACGCTGAGGAGTACCTCAAGGTCGAGATCGTCTACGCGGCCAGCCACGAGGGCGCCCTGCACCTCGACGACCTGCTCTCCCGACGCACCCGGATCTCGATCGAGGCCCACGACCGGGGCGACTCCTGCGCCGACGCGGCGGCGGCGCTCGTCGCGCCGGTCCTGGACTGGGACGAGCGCCGCGTGGAGGACGAGGTCGCGGCCTACCGTGCCCGGGTGGCTGCCGAGAGGGAGTCGCAGGACGAGCCGGACGACCGTGCGGCCCAGGCCGAGCGGCTCGCCGCTCCCGACATCCGGGCCAGGTCGGTGGGACGGGCGCTGGACTGACATCCTGAACGACGTGAACGGCAGCGAGAGCCCAGGCGGCGGCACCAACGCGGGCAAGCTCTGGGGCGGGCGCTTCGCCGGCGGGCCGAGCCCCGAGCTCGAGCGACTGTCGAGGTCCACGCACTTCGACTGGCGGCTCGCGACCTACGACCTCGACGGGTCCCGGGCGCACAGCAGGGCCCTGCACCAGGCAGGCCTGCTCAGCGACGACGAGCGCGACCGCCTCCTGGCCGGCATCGACGAGCTGGACCGCCGCGTCACGAGTGGCGAGCTGCTGCCCCAGGAGTCCGACGAGGACGTCCACGGTGCCCTCGAGGGCGCCCTGGTCGACCTGGTGGGGGCCGACCTCGGCGGCAAGCTGCGCGCGGGCCGCAGCCGCAACGACCAGATCGCCACGCTGTTCAAGGTGTTCCTGCGTGACCACGCCCAGGTCGTGGCCGGTCTCGTCCTCGACCTCGCCGACACTCTCGCCGACCAGTCCGAGCGCCACCTCGGCGCGATCATGCCCGGCCGCACCCACCTGCAGCACGCCCAGCCGGTGTTGCTGAGCCATCACCTGATGGCGCACGCCTGGCCCCTGGTGCGCGACGTCGGGCGGATCCGTGACTGGGACACGAGGGTCGCGGCCGACTCGCCCTACGGCTCGGGTGCGCTCGCCGGCTCCAGCCTCGGCCTGGACCCCGAGGCGGTGGCCCGCGACCTCGGCTTCACCGGCAGCACCGCGAACTCCATCGACGGCACCGCCTCGCGTGACTTCGTCGCGGAGTTCGCCTTCGTCGCCGCGATGGTCGGCATCGACGTGAGCCGGCAGGCGGAGGAGATCATCGTGTGGGCCACGCGCGAGTTCGGTTTCGTCAGGCTCGACGACGCCTTCTCGACCGGGTCGAGCATCATGCCGCAGAAGAAGAACCCCGACATCGCCGAGCTCGCCCGTGGCAAGGCCGGCCGCCTGATCGGTGACCTCGCCGGCCTGCTGGCCACCCTCAAGGCGTTGCCGCTGGCCTACAACCGGGACCTCCAGGAGGACAAGGAGCCGGTCTTCGACGCCGTCGACACCCTCGAGGTCCTCCTGCCCGCGTTCACCGGCCAGGTCGCCACCCTCGTCTTCGACACCGACCGGATGGCCGAGCTGGCCCCCCAGGGCTTCTCGCTGGCCACCGACATCGCCGAGTGGCTCGTCCGCGAGGGCGTGCCCTTCCGGGTGGCCCACGAGCTGGCAGGCGCCTGCGTACGCCGCTGCGAGGAGCTCGACATCGAGCTCGACCAGCTCACCGACGAGCAGTTCGCCGAGCTCGACCCCCGCCTGACGCCGGAGGTCCGCGAGGTCCTCACCGCCGAGGGCTCGGTCGCCTCGCGCAACGGCCGCGGGGGCACTGCTCCGGACCGCGTGACCGAGCAGCTGGCCGAGCTGCGCGCCGCGATCGCGGACCATCGGGCATGGCTGACCTGATCGCGATCCTGGACCGCCCGGTCCTCGAGGCCGCACCGCTCCTCCTCGGCGCGAGGTTCTCGCACGGTGGCGTGACCCTGCGGCTCACCGAGGTCGAGGCGTACGACGGACCGGACGACCCCGGCTCCCACGCCCACAACGGACGCACCGACAGGAACGCGGTGATGTTCGGTCCGGCCGGCCGCCTCTACGTCTACTTCACCTACGGGATGCACCACTGCTGCAACGTCTCCTGCGGCCCGGAGGGCGAGCCGAGCGCGATCCTGCTGCGCGCCGGCGAGGTCGTCGACGGTCTCGCCATCGCCCGCGAGAGGAGACCCGGGTCGAACGACCGGGACCTGGCCCGTGGACCGGGTCGGTTGTGCAAGGCGCTCGGCATCGACCGTACCGACGACGGCCTCGACCTGCGCGACGTGCTGGTCCCCGGGCCCGCTGTCGACGACATCAGCACCGGCCCGCGGGTGGGGCTGCGCAAGGCAGCGGAGCGGCCCTGGCGCTTCTGGGTGACCGGTGATCCGACGGTCAGCCGCTACGTCGCCGCGAAGCCGCGGCCGCGCTAGCCGCGACGCAGACTCCCGGCCAGGTGGCAGCTAGTCGTAGAAGTTGCGTGCCTGGCGCGGGATGTCGGTGACCACGGCCGACACACCGAGCGACCGTGCGGTGACGAGCCCCGCCCGGTTGAGCGCCGTGAAGGTCCAGACCTTCAGCCCGTTGCGCTTGTAGAGCCGCACCCTCGGGGCAGTCAGCCTCGTCATGTCCACCGCGACCCTGGTCGCACCCGCGTCCTTCACCGCCGGCACCGACGGGGGATTGGTGGACGCCAGCACCAGCGTGAGGCCGGGGCGGATCGCGTGCACCCGCTTGAGCACCTCCGAGGTGAACGACTGCACGAACGTGCGACGGGTGAGGTCATAGTGGTCGAGGATGGCCAGCACCCGGCCGATGTCCTCGTTGGTGAAGGTCGGGTTCTTCAGCTCCGGCGCGATCGGTTCCGGGACGGTCGAGGCGTACGCCGCCACCTCGGTCAGGGTCGGGATCGGCTGGTCACCGACGCGGCACTGTGCCCGCAGGTCGGCCGACGTCCACGACGCCACCAGCCCGGCACAGTTGGTCGTCCGGTTCAGGGTCGCGTCGTGCATCAGCACGACCTCGCGGTCCGAGGTCAGCCGCAGGTCGAACTCCAGCACGTTCGCCCACCCGTGGGCGTAGCGCAGTGACTCGAGGGTGTTCTCCGCCAGCCCCGGCCGCTTCGCGCCGCGGTGGCCGATCACGCTCGGAGCCGGACCGGCTGGAGGGTGCGCACGGCGTGCCACCTCGCGCGCCAGGATCACCCACGTCCGCCGGTCGACCCGGCCGGTCGCGGTGGTGTGGTGCTGCCGTTGGAAGCGCTTCACCGCGTTCAGTGTGGCCTGGCGGTAGCGGCCGTCGACGGCGGAGGCGACCAGCA